>NZ_CP060391.1:0-49070 GCF_014280455.1 Psychrobacter sp. KCTC 72983 | reverse complement strand
AAAAAAAAGAAACCCCCAAAAAAAAAAAATCTTTAAAATTTAAAGGGGAAAAGGGGAAAAAAGGTTTTTTAAAATTTAAAAGGGGGTTTTGTAAAGCCAAAAAACGTCTTGGGGTTTTGGGGGGGCATCCTTAGAAAAGGGGGGCGGACACTGAGGGTTTTTGGAATGATATCGAACGCATTGAGACTCGTAAAAACGCGCAATTGGGTACTGAGATTGACGTGATGTTTCCTGATGGGATCACCGCGGATCAGCGTATAGTTCTGGCCGAGCGCTACGCTCAAACCTTATCTGATCGCTATAACGTGCTTGTCGATGTGGCCATTCATCGGCCCCACAGTCACGAGAAACATGTGGGGGAGGTTGAAGTGGTTGAGCTGACCAGTCGTAACTTTCATGCCCATATTTTACTCTCAAGCCGTGAGATAGTAGCGGATGTTGAGGGTTATGCTTTATCAGCACGCAAGAATTGGTTGCAGTGGTCAACGGAGGAGCGGTTATCTAAGGGGTTAAACGGACGCGGCGATGAGCTTAAATATCAACGCACCCTTTGGGCGGATATGGCCAATGAGCTACTGCCTAAGAATAAAACCATTAGTGAGAAATCCTACCGTGAGCTGGGCATCAATCGTTTGCCAAAAATGAAACTAGGTAAATCACTATATAAGGATATTCTCAAAGGCAATCGTTCAGTGATTCACGAATACAACGAGACGATTGATGAGATCAATGCTTACATTGAAAAAAATGGTTTAGTAATTGAGTACGACGACAAGGGACGTATTGACCTAGAAAGCAATGAACAAGAGGTTAACGGCGTCACAATACATTATAAAAAGCGTAAACCCTTTGCGCGAATTGAGCTCAGTAATATCCGATTTGTAGATCCTGCCGTTGAACTTGAACCCGCTATCCCTAAAAGTAACAGTCAGACGCATAGTGATGCGGCGAATGATCACGCACTTGATGAGCTTTTAGCAATCTCAGCCGACTTTGTGAGTCAAAAAAAGATGGTACGCAGCGCCTTATTTTCAACCATTGATGCGCTGCATGAAGAGTTAGCGCACCAGTCTAAACAGATTATTACTATTGATAAAAACATTAAGAGTACCCAGCGGTTCACCGAGGAGGTGGGACAGGATTTTAGTGACCCCCGCCAAAAAATGATTGAGCTTGCCAGGCAGATAAGCACAAAAGAGCAAAGTGAGGCACTAAAGGCGGCTTTAGCGTTGGTTGAGGAGTTTAGACAAGATGATACCCTACAAACAGGCCGCGCTGTTAGCCGTCTTGAAGAGCAGCTGTCACAGATTGATAAAACGGTGCTGAACAATAAAACGGTTTTAAAAAAGCTGATCCCGCTTAATAATGAAGTCATTGCGGACTACAAAGGGTTGAAGGCCACGCTAAAACCCTTTGCCGCAAAGCTGAATAAACTGGCGACTGGCTTTAAAGCTCTTGATGAGATTGATATTGAAAAATCCGACTTATCCTTACAGTGGGATCAAGCGTTTGCGGATCTACAAGAGATAGACGTCACCAATAACATGGACACTTATCATAAGTTTGCCGCATTTGCAGATCTGGATGTTGAGCGCTTTAAATATCTTCAAAAAGAGCGTGAGGCGCTCAGTACGTTAAAAGCAGTAGAGGTAGACGCGGATGCTTACACTCGTTTAACGGCATTGACCGCTGATGTTAAAGCGTTTAAGACTGCCAATGATAACGACATCAAACAGTTAAAGCAGCAAATTAATACCAGTCAAAAAACCTATCAGCGCCTGTCGCCGTTTTATGAGCAGCGTATCGCCTTACTGGATCAAAGTGAAGCTGTGATTGTGCAAGATGATGACCTATACGATGAGATTACCCGTACCAAGACCACTCAATTGAACGCAGATCGGCTTGATGACTGGCGCAACCGTACGATGGTGCTTCACCACCAGCTCAATAAAGCACATGAGCAAGCAAAGCTTAAGGAAGAGGCTGAGCGCGCACGAGAGGAGGCTTTAACCAGGCGGCGAGTAGCTTTACAACAGAGACGGCAGCAGGCATCTCTTAAGCGTCAGCGAATCAATGAGACCAAAGCATATCGAGATCGATTTGACAATTTAGTGGTACGGGTGCGTGACCGCGTTGATGCCCTTGATTTTAAGGCCGTTGATGCACCGATCGAAGTGATCAACGCGGCTGAGGCGGTTGCCGCACAAGCATTTATATTCACTACTCTAAAACACACTGACAGCTTTACGACACTACAAAAAAGTTTACGAGACACCGATGCCAAAAAAATTGCAACGCAGGTGCAGAAGGCAGCAACGACGCTATGGCAACAGCTTGAGCGCTTGCCTGACAATCAAGATAAGGTCGAGGTATTAACCCAGATCAATGAGCGCTTTGAGCACGTTCCTGCTATCACCATAGATGGGGCAACGCTCACACAAACTGTGACAGATCACCTGCAAAAAACGAAGAACGCCATCCAAGCGCATGAACAAGCACAAAGACGCCGCTACTCCTCACCACGCCCATTTTAGGCGGCATTATAATAATGAGTACCCCATGAATAAAGACAATAGCAATGAGCAAGACATACACGATCAACTTGTTAACCTAGTGACTTCATTGACTCCGGTCATTGGGGCCTTGCGTGAGCTGATTAAGCGAGCCGATGATGCGGTAGCGAGGCGGCTTGAGCGTTCGCTTAGCGGTATTGATAGCAAGGTGAATGAGGTGTCTTCTGCCATTGAAGAATTAGGTAGTAGCGCAAGCACGACTTCGCAGGCATTGAGCCAGTATCAAGAACTCGTGTTAAAGCAGCTTCAAGCAGCAGTGACGGCTTTCACTGACAATGAGATGCCGCGTCGTTATGATGACAAAATAGCGGGCATCATCACCGATATGAAACAGCAGATTGATACGGCTGTAGAGTCGGTCGTCACTGCTAAAAACGATAGCATAGAGGTACAAATCAGTACCATGCAAGGAGTTGCTGATAAACTTAGCGCAAGCGCTGACAATCTAGCCCTATTCACCAATCAGTACCAAGCTGGTCATAAGCAGATTATTGAAGATATTGAGACCTTTGAGACCACCACCAAAACGCGGATTGAGCAGGTCGAGGGTAGAGCTAGTAAAGACTTGGACAAAATTCATAAGTCCATTGAGACTATGAGTATTAAAAGGATTGCAGCCGCTGTCGCAGCGGGTACGATGGCTGTGATAATAAGTTTGGTGGCTCTGGTATTTTGGTATGTGCCAAGCTTTGATGAGATTGCAGAGATGAAATACCAGCAAGCAGAGCTACAGCGCGGCATCGATGAGCTTGAAACGGGTTGGAAACAGGCCTTTAATAATGCTCAAAGTGCGCAGTTTATTTTGGCTTGTGATGTTAATAAAGAGCAGCCTGATGCAATCAGCTGGTGCGTTAGAGCAGACAGTAAGAGTGTTTTGAGAGATGAGAGAGGCTTTGTTTATTATAAAATAGCTGGGGTGCCGCGTGCAAAGCCGACTGAGTAAAGACGTATGGCAATAGTGAGCTATATTGCCCAAAAGTGCGTCTTCTGAAACATATAAGACTGAAAAAAGGCTTGTTTGATTGTCGTTATCTTTGTCTATATTAAAAAGCCAGATAATGACACTTTATCTGGCTTTAAGGGTTATTGTTTCTTGTTAAACAAGAAGTCTGTAAATATAAGCTAAAGTGACTAGGCTGCTTGGTCAGTGTAAGCTGTGACCAACTCTATAAAAGCAGTTTCAAGGATGCTTAAAGTGTAGTCGTCAACGATAAGACCATCATCCAGCTGTCGTTGCACCCAGACATAAATCGCTTCATCATTATAAAGAATAGCGTCAACACCAAGTAATGATGCCAGTTGTACGCCTTGCTGTACTTGTAAGCTGAATAACAGCTTAGAGGCTAAATTTTTAGTCTGTTCACTAAACCAAGCGCAGCTGTTGAGCCGCGATAGATTGTTATTCATTAGTATTCTCCTGCAGATTATTGTGTATAAATAATGGATAAAATGACTTACTACAGGTCAAATTATACCTATATTTTAATCTATTGCAAGAGAAAAATGACCTTCTATAGGTCTTTTTATACGTTTGAGGGTTATAATGTCTTATCAAAGAGTGTGCTTATTCAGGCGACACACTGCTTTTCTCATTTATGATTTCATATAAATCACCAACATTGATTCTAAGATACGTGCATAAAGACTCGATGACATCTAGGTCAACTCGGGTGGCTTCTTCATGATACATGCGAGTAATGGTGCCACGATTGATGCCAGTATCCCTTGCGACATCGGCAATTTTAAGGCGTCTTTCGCCCATGATGGTCGATAAGTGACACTTCACCATAGTGGTTTCCTCATTAACGATTAGTAGTTTTTGATTGGTGAGCGGATTATAACGAATATGAGCGGCTAACGTATTCATTTTAGTAGCTCATATTGATATCGAATAGCGGCAATTTACCTAGTAGTAGGCAGTTCGTTATGCTGTCTTTGATGCAGGACGTCTATCATGATGGATATACGCTAGTTAGAAAAGGTGATGCTATTTTTACTATGAAACATTGCTATTAGTAGTGATGTGACGTACATTTTTAGTTATACTTATATACTTATATACTTATATACTTATATACTTATATACTTATATACTTATATACTTATATACTTATATACTTATATACTTATATACTTATATACTCAATGCATGCTACAGGGATCTGTATTTATGAAGGTAATCGCGGTATTAAATCAAAAAGGTGGCAGCGGCAAGACTACCATCGCAACGCATCTGGCTCGTGGCTTACAGTTGAAAGGCCATAGTGTTCTGCTAGTAGATAGCGATCAGCAGGGCAGTGCGCGTGACTGGAGAGCGGTTGATGAAGACAATCCGGTACCAGTGATCGGGCTTGATAGACCAACACTTGATAAAGATTTAAAAAGCGTCTCTGATAAAGATTATGTGGTGATCGATGGATCGCCGCAAGCTACTAGTCTGGCTATTTCTGCTATAAAAGCGGCTGATTTTATATTGATTCCGGTGCAGCCGAGCCCCTATGATATCTGGGCGACCAGCGATTTGGTTGATTTAGTGCAGCAGCGTATTGAGATGAGGGATGGCCAACTAAAGGCAGCCTTTGTCGTCTCACGCGCCATTCAAAATACTAATATTGGTAAAGAGGTTGCAACCGCGCTGCTTGATTATAATCTTCCGGTATTAGAGACCAGAGTGATGCAGCGAGTTGCTTATCCTAATAGTGCTGCCCTTGGTAAGACAGTATTTGATACCGAATCGCCTAGTAGCAATGCGATACAAGAGATAACCGCATTGGTCAGTGAGATTCAAATATTTTTTGGTGAGGAGTAAGTCATGAGTTTATCAGCAGGTCGTCCTAGTAAGAACGTTAAGGATCAATTGGCTTTATCGGATGTGACGGACAGTCCCAAAAAGACGGTACGCGTGAATTTTAATTTAGATGAAGATAAACACATTGCGCTCAAGCGGTACGCGCTTGAAAGCCGAAAAACGGTGACTGAGTTGTTGACTGAAATGATTGAGGAAAAGTTGGTTGAGCGATAGGTATAAAAAAGGGACTTTCCTAAACTTTGTGTAACTTCTTATACCCTATTAGCAAATAGAAGTTACACAAAATCCAGGATGGGCTCGTGGTCGATGCCAATCCGTAACTGGACGTCTGCTCTGAATCGATTTATGATTATGTTCGGTGAGCGTGTAAGCTTGCATTTAATCTAATCGGCAGTTACACAGAATTCGGGACGGGCTCAAAAGATCCTGACACTGCGATCAAACAATGTGCCGATGCCGTGATGCTCACCATCAATGCCACATTGGATGATGTCAGAACATCAATCCTATCAAATATGGAAAAATAATTTTCCATGCTTTGCTCAGAAGAAAATACTTAAAAAGCCAACCACTGCGGTTGGTTTTTTTTATTGCATCGTGCAGAATATAAACTGTATAAGAATAATTCCTATTTACAAACAATTTGATACAGTTTGATTTGTTTTGGTGCAAAATCAATAAATCGCCCAATATTTGTGCAATACAATAATGCTTCAAAGTTGGTTTTGTAAGTTATTGCAGTTTTATTGCAAAGAAATAAGATAAAACAGTAACTTAATAAAGTTGGCACGCCCTTTGCTATTTCAATAACAAGTTCAGAGTCAAATCATTTCGATTTGAACATTTGTAATAAACAGCTTGGGGGAATACCAACATGAACTTTAAACTTTCTACATTAGTGGCTGCATCTTTACTCACTTGTGCAAGTGGCTTGACTATGGCAGCTGAAAGCGATGTATCATTCTCTGGTACTGCAGCAATGACTTCAGATTACCGCTATCGTGGTATGACACAAACTGAAAGCGACCCTGCCGTTCAAGTTGGTTATGGATTAACCCATAGCTCTGGCTTATACGCAGGTGTCTGGGGCTCGAATGTCGGCTTTGGTAGCTCATTAGAGCTCGATCCATATGTAGGTTATAGCACTGAACTTGGCTCTTTGGCGTCTAAACCAGTTTTAGATGTCGGTTTATGGTACTACGGCTATCCAAGTGCTTCTGATTTGAATTGGCTTGAGCTGTATGCACGTCTAGGTTTTGCAGACACCATCACTGTTGGTGACAGTTTGCTTGCAAGCGTGAATTTCACTAATGATTTTTTTGGCTTAGATACTGATGCATGGTATTTAAACCTGACTTATAGCATGCCATTGAGCGCATCTTTCGGTGGTGTAGCAAGCTTAGGTTATACCACTGCTGACGATTATGATTTCAGTGATAACGCTAGTGGCGATGATAACTACATCGACTGGAAAGTTGGTGTGACTTACAGCTTTGCTTCTGTTGAAGACCTGTCAGCTGAGCTTGCTGCTGTCGGCACAAATATTGACGCCGACACCAACCCGTACAAACGTGGTGTAGAGACTGGTGCTGTATTTACAATTACTAAAGCATTCTAAGTTGTAAATAGCATAGGCTAGAAAATTAGCCTTGCATAAAAAATCCTGTCTTACTTCAAGGCAGGATTTTTTTATGGAGAATTGGTTCTAAATACGTCTTGGCATGTTAAATGCTTAATATTTATATCGAATAAAGATTGTTTGAATAGATTAAAAAGAAGGGGCTGTCCTAGATGAGTAAAATTATTTAGGATAGCACTATGAGAAAGAGTAAACTAAGTTGGTATAAACAAAGCAGACTCATCGAGTTATTTGTTGCCGGTTCTACCGCGAGAACAGCAGCAAGCCTAATTGGTGTTAATAAAACCACAGCCAGTTATTACTTTCATAGGCTAAGACTGCTTATTTACGAGAATAGGGGCTGTATAGAATTGAGAAAACATTGAAAAAAATAAGCAACGCCTTACTCTAATGTTTACCACAACAAAGAAATAAGGCATCACTTATGACTCGCACCAAGCTCAACGATGAACATTGGCACAAGCTATTTATTATATTGCGACAAATTAACGTATATAACAAGCCCAATCTAAGACGTACCGTTGAAGGCATGTTGTACCGCATACGAGTAGGCTGTCCATGGCGAGACTTACCTTCTTATTTTGGTCATTGGTCTCGCATATATCATCAATACCGTTACTGGCGTAAAACCGGTAAATGGCAAAAGCTCATGAAGATAGTCACAGCAAACTATGATAGTGAATGGTTATTTATAGACGGTAGCGTGGTCAAAGCTCATCAGCATAGTTCAGGTGTAGCCAGTCATCTTGATGAGGCCATTGGTAAAAGTGTTGCAGGTAATAGCAGCAAACTGCACTTAGTGGTCGATGCTTGTGGTAACCCTATACATATTGAGCTGACAGGTGGGCAAGTGCATGACGCTAAGATGGCAAAGACGTTGATAGATAGCACGATTAATAACCAGACTAAAGCAGCGACCTATGGCCATGCCTTATCACGATTAAAGCGAGAAGGAAAATGTCCAGTAGATATTGAGCACAGGCAGATTAAGTATAAAAATAATGTCATTGAATGTGATCATGGTAAGTTAAAGCGGATCATCAGGGCCACATTAGGATTCAAATCTATGAAGACGGCTTATGCCACAATTAAAGGTATTGAAGTCATGCGTGCACTACGTAAAGGACAAGCATCGTCATTTTATTATGGTCAGCCTCAGGGTGAAGTGTGTCTAATCAACAGGGTTTTCGGTCTCTAAGTACTTTTTAAAGGGAACATCATCGACTCAAATCTCTATTTGCAACAGTGCCTTACATTTCGTATTTTCTATTTGTAACGTAATTTCAGTAATATTATGATTATGTTTTAGAACTTCTAAGGCCTTTTGATAGAGTTGATCTGTATTGCTATTCGGAGCAACCAAATGAGCAGTTAAATGAATATTTCTTGAGGATATAGCCCAGACTTTCAACTGATGAATCCCTTCAACGCCCTCTAGCTTCAATAAATCATTTCTTAACGACTCAATATCAATCTCATCAGGAACTCCTTCAAGCAGAATATTAATACTTTGTTTTAATAAAATCCAAGTTCGAGGTAAGACCCAGAAGCCAATTAACACAGCGATTACGGTATCAACCCACATCCACTGGGTAAAATAAATAACTATTCCTCCGATAATCACGCCTATCGATCCTAGAGCATCACTAAGAACTTCTAAATATGCACCTTTTATATTTAGACTTCCTTCAGCACTAGCAGAAAGGATTTTCATTGAAATCAAATTTATGACCAAACCACCAACCGCGACAATCATCATTCCAACACTTTGAATTTCAGCAGGATTCGTAAAACGTTGATAAGCTTCATATACAATATATATTGCTACCACAAAAAGCATCACCGCATTAAACAGAGCCGCTAAAATTTCAAATCGCTGATAGCCAAAAGTTCTTTTATCATCTGCGGCTTTTTTACCAATTTTGATAGCGGCAAGAGCAATAGCTAAAGCGGCTGCATCAGTAAACATATGAGCTGCATCAGATAACAAAGCCAAACTTTGGGTAATAAAAGCAGCGACAACTTCTACTATTAAAAAAGTAGTCGTTAAACCTAAGGCAACCATTAACTTCTTACTATTTTCTTCAGTAACAACCGCATGGCTATGATCATGATGTTCTGACATAAAATATTTTCCTTATTCTATTTATGATGAGCAGAGATATTGGATAACAGCCAATATCTCTGCTGTAAATCGACTAATCTATTGGATTAAGAAACTTTTTTTTCATTTATCCAACGATAAAGCACGGGTAACAGCACCAAAGTTAGTAATGTTGAAGAGATAATCCCGCCAATCACTACGGTTGCCAGTGGCCGTTGAACCTCAGCCCCTGTTCCGGTTGCCAGCGCCATTGGTACAAAACCCAGTGAAGCCACACAAGCTGTCATCAACACTGGTCTTAAGCGCAAAATAGCCCCTTGCCACACGGCTTTATGCACTGGATATTTGTCCCTTAATTCCTTAATAAAGGTCAGCATTACCAGTCCATTGAGGACTGCAACACCAGATAAGGCAATAAAGCCAATTCCAGCTGACATCGATAATGGAATATCCCTTAGCCAAAGGAACAGCACACCACCGGTCAAGGCAAAGGGTATCCCGGTAAAGACCAATAGACTTTCTTTGACATTGTGAAAGACCGCCATCAGTAAAATAAAGATAGTGATTAAAGCCAGTGGAATCACGATTTGCATCCGTGCTTTGGCTGAAGCCAAATTTTCAAACTGACCGCCATATTCTATCCAATAACCACTTGGCAAAGTGTATGCTTTGAGCTGTGTCTGTACATCAGAAACAAAAGACCCTAAATCACGCCCTTCAACATTCGTTGTAACCACAACTCGGCGTTTACCATTTTCTCGACTGACTTGGTTGATTCCTTCAATGGTCGAGACTTGCGCGACATCCGACAATAAAATACTGCCACCATTTGGAAGCTGAATAGGTAACTGGGAAACAGATGCGACACTACGGTCTTGCTCTCCAAGACGGATAACAAAATCAAAACGACGATCGCCTTCTAAAATCTCTCCCACGCTTTGTCCACCAATATTGGTTGCCACAAGGTCTTGAATTGAACGCACACTCAAACCATATTGTGCAGCCAAAGTTTTATTTACCTCGACATTCAGTAATGGCAAACCTGAGGTCTGCTCAACTTTCACGGCACTGCTACCCGATATTTGCTGAATGATTTTGGAGATTTTAGTCGCCTCAGTATTGAGGACATTCATATCATCACCGAAGATTTTCACACCAACATCACTACGCACACCTGAGATCAATTCATTAAATCGGAGTTCAATCGGTTGTGAAAATTCACTATTATTGCCTGGAATCGTGGCTAAATACGTCACCATACGGCCACGTAATTCATCTAAACTTTCTTTAGGATTTGGCCATTCTGAACGAGGCTTTAACATGATATAGCCATCTGAAATATTGGGTGGCATGACATCTGTTGCAACCTCGGCTGTACCCGTTCTGGCAAATACTGCCTTAATTTCAGGGAAACTCTTTAAAAGAAGTTTTTCAGTATTCTCCTGAATACGTAAAGACTCTTCTAAGCCTGTACTTGGTGAACGTAACTGTTGTATCGCAAAGTCTCCTTCACTGAGCTGTGGTGCAAATTCACTGCCGAGTTTGGTACTGATAAATCCCGTAATCACTAATAAACACAGTGCAAAAGTCAGCACAACTGCTTTGTATTGATACGAAATATCAAGAGTTTGCTGATATTTAGCTTTTAGCCATAACATCCAACGACTTTCTTTTTCTTGAATATCGCCTTTGACCCACAATGCCACAGCAGCAGGCACAAAGGTGATCGATAAAATAATGGCTGCAACAAGGGCGAGTACCACTGCCAATGCCATCGGATGGAACATTTTTGCTTCCACACCACTTAAAGCAAAAATCGGCAAATACACCACCAAAATAATAAGCTGACCAAAAATAAGAGGACGACGTGCTTGGCGGGCAGCCAGAAAAACTTCCTTAAAGCGTTCACTTTGTGTGAGAGGTCGTTTTAACAGTTGCTGTGTATGGGCTAAACGCCGGATACAGTTTTCGACAATCACCACAGCACCATCGACAATGATGCCGAAATCGAGTGCACCTAAACTCATCAGATTGGCACTGATATTTTGCTGTGCCATCCCGGTTAAGGTAAACAGCATAGAGAGTGGAATGACACAGGCAGTAATCAAGGCAGCACGGATATTCCCTAAAAACAGGAACAGAATGATGATGACCAGGATTGCTCCCTCTACCAAGTTTTTCTGAACGGTTTTAATCGCCTTCTCAACCAAGATAGTACGGTCGTACACCGTTTCAATCACTACCCCTTTAGGCAAACTATTCTGAATATCTTGAAGCTTGGCATCCACAGCTTTAGAAACAGTCTGGCTATTTCCACCCATCGCCATCATGACAACCCCTAAAACGGTTTCTTTGCCGTTATAGGTTGCCCCACCGGTTCTTAAATCATGCCCAATAGAGACTTGCGCAATATCACCAACCCGAATTGGGCTGCCATTTGGGCTACCCAGCATGGTGTTCTCAATATCAGAAAGCCCATTGAATGCACCCGGTACACGTACCGTCAGTTGCTGACCATTGTCTTCAATATAACCTGCACCTCGGTTCTCATTATTTTGCGCTAAAGCCTGTTGCAGTTGTTCTAATGAGATATTCAGTTGCTGCATCCGGTTTAAATCGGGAGAGACCACATAGGTTTTTTCAAAACCACCAATACTGTTGACCTCTGCAACTCCCTTAACACGTTGCAGTTGAGGACGCACAATCCAGTCCTGAATCTCACGCAAATCCATCGGCGTGTATGCAGTTCCATCCGGCTTTTTCGCATTCGGATCTGCCTTCAGTACCCATTGATAAATCTCACCGAGACCCGTAGAAACGGGGGACATCGTCGGTGCGATTTGTGCAGGCAACTCAGATTGCGCCTCCTGTGTCCGTTGGTTAATCTGCTGACGGGCCCAATAAATATCAGTCCCATCTTTAAAGATAATGGTGACTTGAGAGAGTCCATAACGGGATATGGAACGGGTAAGCTCCAGATCCGGAATGCCAGCCATGGCATTTTCAATGGGATAGGTAATCAGCTGTTCGACTTCAAGCGCAGTAAAACCCTTGGCTTGAGTATTAATCTGGACTTGGGTATTGGTAATATCGGGTACAGCATCAATCGGGAGTTTCTGATAGCTATACACCCCGACCGCAATCCAGGTACAGGCAAAGAGCAACACCCAAATCGCATTTTGTATGGAAAACTGAATGATTCGTTCGAATAAACCTTCTGGTTTTGGTAGATCAGAATTAATGTCCATGGCCTGCCTCGTCTTTTTCTAATTCAGATTTCAACAAGAAACTGCCTTGAGCGATATACTTCTGCCCTTCAGTCAGCCCAGAAATCACTTCAAGCCATTGTCCATCACTTGAAGCCTGCCCCAATTGCACTTTCTGTGCTTTTAAGTGGACTTGACCTTTTTGTTCTGAATCTACGATGAAAATACTGTCTTCACCTTCAATACTTTGCAGCGCAGACTTTTGAATCCGAAGGGCTGATTTTGCTGTAGCTTCCGGAATCAACACTCTCACTAACACATTAGAACGCAACTCAGTAGCTTGCGCATCGAGTTTTGCGCGCACCACCAGACGCCCTGTTTGTACATCTGCCTGAGAGGTTAAGCTTTGTACAGTAGCTTTATAGATTTGATCTGAATCATTCACTTTAAAGTCAATTTTTTGCCCGGCTTGCAGTTGACCTGAGAATTGATTCGGCAAATTAAACTCAAGCCATAAATCTTTCAGCTGTTCAATGACAAAGAGCTGATTAGCCAGTTGCACATTTTCACCGACCACAATATCTTTTTGACTGATCACCCCAGAGATCGGTGCTTTAATCAGAAAACGCCCATTGTTATTGCCACTTGCACCTAATGCATTTAAACGTGCTTGTGAGGACTGGACAGTAATCTGCGCTTGACGGTAGGCATTTTCGGCACGCTGGTAATCCTGTTTGGCAGAAACCCCCTGTGACCAGAGTTGCTGTTCGCGCTGGTAATCTTTACGGGCCAAATCCAGATTCACCTGTGCCATACGCAGATTTGCCTGTTGGTCGATCAGTTCAGGCACGGTTAGTACAGCCAGCGTTTGTCCTTTTTGCACGCTCTGTCCTAAAGCCACATTGATCTGCTCGACATAACCACTAAAATTAGGCGATATATGCGCTTGTTGATCGGTATTCACCACCAATTTACCTGGCAGGGTTGTCAGCTTTTCAACCAATCCTGTGGATGCAACAGCAACTTTTAAACCTTGTTCAACCATTTGTTGGCTGGTCAGTTGTATTTCGCCTTCTTCAGCATGTCCTTCTTCAGAACTATCTTCATCAGAATATTCGGCATTTCCCTCATCATAACCCTGCCCCTCAGATTCAGTTTTTTTTGAACTTAACCAAATAGCCAGACTGACCAAGACCGTAATCAGAATCAAAACTACAATCATGAGAGACTGGGATATTTTTCCGTTTTGCTTGGCGTTCATTTTATCGTGCTCCCCCATTGATTAAATTTTGCGATGCTTCGACTGCCTTTTTATTCAGTTGTGTATAGGCATCCGAACGGCTAATTTCTTCATAACTTGTGCCAATACTGAGTGCCTCAGCTGCTAGGGCAGTTTGCCAAGCTTGACGTAGAGTTTGTAATTGACCCAATCGAAGATTCTGCAGTTGGGTGGTTGCTTGCTGAACGTCGGTAATGGACAGTTTCCCTGCCTGAAACCCTAGTAAAGTACGGCTCTGAACTTTGGTCGCCAAAGTAACTTGTGCTGTTGTGGCATCGAACTGGCTACGTAAACCTTTGAGCTGATGCATGCTGTTGGCAATATCGAGTATTTGTTGCTTCAGCTCACGCTGCTGCTGTTGGTTCAGCAATATTTGCTGTTGCTGGACCATCGGGATCGCATATTGCTGGCGATTGAAAATATTCAGTGGAATAGCCACGCCGATTGCTAAAGTCGTATCGTTGCTTTCATTAGGGGTTTTGCTACGTTTCATGCCTACATTTAAAGTCGGATTGGGACGTGCCTGAATTCTTAAATTTTCAATTTGATGATCCGATTGCTGAATGTTCAAGGCATAGAGTTTTTCTAGCCACCCTTCAGCAATATACCGTTGCACAGTTTGGAGACTTTGCTCTGGCCAAGGGATAGCGGTTTTATTCAATTGAAGATGTGAAGATGTTTCTCCCCCCCACAAATTAGACAGCTGACGACCGGCAGCTTGTTTATTCAGCATCGCTTGCTCATAAAGTCGTTGGATTTCTAGCGCTTCAATTTGGGCACGCTCAAAATCAACCAGGGCAATACTGCCTGCCTGATAGCGTTTCTGGGCACTGTCCAGATTGACTTTACTTGTTTTTAACTGTACTGAATAAGCAGACTGCTCAACCTCAGCAAGTGCAAATTGCGACCATGCAAATTTAACAATCAGTTGGCTTTGTGCCTTCCATAATTGCTGTTGCAATTGGATTTGTTGATTCGAGGTATTGGCAATCACCCGGTTCAGCTTACGCTGACCAAATAGATCTAGAGGTTGACTAACGCCAACATTGAATTCCTGTTCTTGACCTGAGCCAAAGCCAGACTGTTCTAAACTTATACTTGGATTCTGCCATAACCGACTTTGCTGAATATTCAATTCAGATATTTGCTGAACTTGTTGCCACGGCTTGTCTTGAGTCTGGTAACTTTGTACTTTTGCTAAAGCGGATTCAAAGCTGGTAACGTTTTCAGCATAGCTATATTGCATAGCCGCTGCACATATACAAGCAACCAAGCTATGACGCAAGAGTATAATTGATTGTGAAGACATGATTTTTCCCACTTATTTAAATAATAAAAGTGGTGGGAATGTTTTAGGCTACCCCACCATGAGCGGGGAAAATTCGGGAGGTAGGCTTTGTTGAAACAGGTCAGGAGCCTGATAGCTGTTTTTCCAATGAAATTGTGGATTCACTTTAACTTCAGAGCTTGGATGAAACACATCTACTTTTTCATTTTGTACAATCAAATGCATCATCGATGGTAGATGATCTTGATGATCTTCACCGATTTCTAAATCGCTACTGAATGTTTTTATGTTTTCTGACTGTCCATTATGATCGTGTTGACGACTATCGCTGGCACACAAGGTATTTTGGTGATGACCAAAATGATAACTCTGCTGTGATTGAGGCTGTTGTTCATGGACACAAAAGGCCGCCGCCACATTCCAAAAGCTTTGGAACATGAACAATCCAACCAAGACTGTAATCCATGTAGTAGAACGCATCATCATAACAACCGAAAAATTTGTACCAAGTATAAGGCTTAGAGCCACTCCAAGGTCAAGCTTAATAAATTAAATTAAACATTCAATGAACACTGAATAGCCGGCACTTTTGCAAATTTACCTTGTCTCTATAAGCTCACATCAATTTCAGGTAAGAATAACAATAGATAGTGAACCGTACCGGGTTTGTCGGAGACTTTTTATTTAAGTTAGGCCACCTGACCTAACGGGTTAATCTTATCATTGTACATTGCTTCAAACTCAAAAGGCAATTTCCATGAGAGTTTCCCAAACTTTGTGTAACTGCTTATAATCCACTAACAGGAGAATAAGCAATGACTAACCAATCTGACATCAAGAAACTGGCTGAGCAAATGGCCAGCAGCATGAAAAGCTTCGATGACATCAAAGACTTTCAAAAGCAGCTCATGCAGTCCTTCATCGACACTGCATTTACACTCTCCTAAAACCATTTAACAAAATCTATGACTATTTTACTTTCCCTTACATAATCGTCCTAGTGTATATCTTTTTTTTTGATTAGCCTATTCCTAAATCAATTGACTTTAGGGAAGTATGATGAACGATATCCAATTTTCAGATTGCGCAAAGGCATGTATGAACTGTTACCTTACCTGTGCCAGTTGTGCAAATGCCTGTCTAAAAGAAGAAAATCTGGAGATGATGCGAGAATGTATTCAGCGTTGTCTAGATTGTGCAGATATTTGTCAGCTCTGTGCTCGTATGCAGCAAACAGAATCTCCTTTTATGAAAGAAATTTGTGAGCTTTGTGCCAAGGTTTGTGAATACTGTGCAGATGAATGTAGCCAACATGAGCATCAATACTGCCAGCAATGTGCTGATGCTTGCCGTGAATGTGCCGTCGAATGTCGAAAAATGGTTGCCTGATAAATAAAAGAATTAGTTGAGTTTAGGATTTACTCAATGAATAGCCAACGTGTTAGTTGTTAGTGGGTCAAACCACTAACAACTCGCAAAAAATGGCTGAATTTGTGGACGTTGTTTTTGCGATTCGATCCAAAGAGAGTACTTTGATTGAACGCGCATGAGTAAATCAGCACTAATACCTAAAGCATCGTGCAAACGTAAGGCTACATCGGCTGTTACTGGGAGGGTGTAAATAATTCTGTGTAAATACAGTTTTATTTACACTCTCAACTGTATTTACACAGAATTATTTACACCCTCCCCCTGGGGTATAGAATATCGAACTTTCTTACTTTTTAGAGTAACTCAGCTGCTTGTAATGCTATTTCTTTAACATCTAAGCTAAGGGCTAAATCTGCATTGATCAAATCTTCAATATCGAAAAATCTAGCTTCTAGGGCGTCATCACCTGCTAGAGGATCACCAGAAACCCAAATACAAAGTACGGCTACAAGAACAAAATGGTGACGCAGCTTACCACTACTATCAAAGTCAAACGCGTCTACAGCGTTAAATGTCTTAAAGGCTTTTGATACAATGCTTGTCTCTTCATAAAGTTCACGAACGGCAGCATCTTTAACAGTTTCCCCACGTTCAATTTTACCACCGGGAAAACCCCATCGACCTGCATCGGGTGGGTTAGCACGGCGTACTAAAAGCACCTTTCCATCTTTAAAAAGTACTCCAATAGTAGCTACTATTGGACGTAGGCTCTGTGGTTCGTATTGTATTATAGGTTCATTACTTAGTATATTAGACATAAAAACTCAATTGAGAATAGGACATAGAGGATAGCTTAATATTCAAGTCCTCACTAGGGAACCGAACCAGTGAAAGCGCCTGACAATCTACCATTAGACTATACCTAAAACGTAAATCCTCTAAACGATAATTTATCTATCAGTAGACTTGTTTCTAATATTAAATGATAGTAATATCTGTCTATTATCAATGAACATTAATTATTAAGTCTAAGTGATAGGGGTGGCGTTATGACTGTTCGTATTTATGTGAGAGCCAGTACTAAGGATCAAGACGCTAAGAGAGCCTTGTCTGACTTGATTAGCTTTAGCCAAAGCTATGATGATAAGCATGTTGAGTACGTTGAGCATTTCAGTGGTACGAAGCTTGATAGACCAGTACTCACTCTGTTACTCAATGACGCTGAGGAAGGCGATATTCTGTTGGTCGAAAGTGTGGATAGATTAAGCAGGCTATCTCAAGATGATTTTGCAATTCTAAAGCAGCGCATCAAAGACAAGGGCTTGCGATTGGTGGTAGCTGATCTACCAACCACGCATACGGTCAGTGAAGGTATGACCGGGGATATTCTCAGGGTGATCAACGATATGTTAATCGACTTATTAGCCACAATGGCAAAGCTTGATAACGACAAGCGTAGAGAGCGTATCAAGCAGGGATTGGCTAACAGTGGCTATAAGCCCACTGGTAAAAAGCCTAATACAACGAAACATAATCGTATTATAGAATTAAACAGTCAAAACAATATGACAAAAGAGGAAGTAGCTAAGGCAGTTGGTGTTGGGGTAGCTACCGTTTATCGCGTATTAAAAAAGTAGTTAGTCATCAGTAGCAGCTTAGGTATAGCTTTTTTATTCAACACTAAGTATTGAAATTAAGTATTTAAAATGTTTTAAGTAAAGACATGTAAAAACGATTCAGTTGACAAGAGTTCAAGCTATTTTTGACAATATTTTGAGTATTTTGAGTATTTTGAGTATTTTGAGTATTTTGAGTATTTTGAGTATTTTGAGTATTTTGAGTATTTTGAGTATTTTGAGTATTTTGAGTATTTTGAGTATTTTGAGTATTTGAGTATTTGAGTATTTGAGTATTTATGATCATATTTAGTGAGAATGGCCATAATCTAAAGCGGGCTGTATAGACTCTTTTTCAGCACGCTTATCGTCTTACTTTTCGGTGAAAGCCTTCAGATATGGTTTAGTAAACACAATCACCTAAAGTAGTCTGTCAAAAGTAGTTCCATCATATCAGTCTATTTTAAGTGGTCTATTAGTTGATAAGTGAACCTAATTAGGTAGTACCTTTGAGGCATACCCTACGATAACAGGAAATCCATCGCGGATGACAAAACCTGTTTAGCTTTTAAACAAGACGGGTTTGTCGATAGTATGTAAGATAAGTTGGAAAAGTAACTAGAGTGTAAGACTATTCATACTGGGTCTGAATCAAAGTTTTATTGTGATTAATTTCTGCTCAATATTATTCATTTGTCGCCATGATGAGTGATGGCGGCTTGTAATTTAGTTAGGAAAAATAATCTTGAGTAATAATATACGTTTGTATCATTTGTATCATTTGTAGCAGAGCTTGTTCTAGGCTTCTTTACTTACACTTTTCTGTAAGTTATTTTTTAGTAAATGATCGAATATAAATGGGCCAAAAGGTAAGAGTGAGCCGAGTACGCCCGCAGGTATTGCCCAAAGAGGCATTTTCATTTTGATAGCTGAGCCTATAAGTATTATGATATAGGTAATAAACAAAATACCGTGTGCCATACCGATGTATTTCACACCTTCTGGAATATCCAGCATATATTTTAGTGGCATGGCGATGAAGAGCAATAATAAGAAAGAGGTGCCTTCTAGGTAGCCTATAAGGGTAAGACTTTTTAACGCGGTCTCTTGTTTTTTTCTAAGGCTGTGAATTTTTTCAATAGTTGGCTGAGTCTGTGACACTGTATTTTCCTTTTGTTATTATCAATAAAGAATTTATGGATTATTCAATTTCTCTATAATAATGGCTCTACGCAGAGCTTTTAAGTATTGAGTTTTAAGACCTAAAATGAGTGAGTACCTATACCAGTCATACATTACCTTCCAGTTCACATTTTATAAACATACTCAAGTATAAAAAGTATTTTTCCGTATAGAGTGAATACGACGCTAGTTCATTTTGTTTGTGATAATCGGCATCAATGTGCTTATTTATTACGCTTACTTTCTAAAAATATCATGTCAATTATAATCAATGCGACACCGACACAGACACCTATATCTGCAACATTGAAAAGAGGATAATTCCAGACATCAGCATAATGCACATGGATAAAGTCAACCACTTTACCAATTCTTAAACGATCGATTAAGTTGCCAATCGCACCACCAAGCATTAAGGCCAACCCCATAGATAATAGCTTGGCTGCACGTGGCGCTTTGATTAAATAAACCGTTAAAAAGATAGCCATTACAAAAGCTAAGCCTGAGAAAAACCATTTCTGCCAACCGCCAGCGTTGGCTAAAAAGCTAAATGCTGCCCCATAGTTATAAGCGAGTGTCCAGTTGAGAAATGGTTCAATGACCGGTACGGGGTCATTGAACGCTAATGTGGTTTGGGCCAACCACTTAGTCCATTGATCAAGTATTAATACCATTATCGCCAACAAATACCAGATAAAAGCGCGACTGCCATTGGCAACCATTTTTGGCATTTTGTCCAACTTATCTTTAGGTGTTATTGAGTTGCCTGAAGTCACGTACATAGCTTTAGGCGTATGATTCATGGTTTTAGAGTCAATCGATTGATGAGTACTACTCACAGCTATAGGTACTTTATTGTCAGCAATATTAGTACTAGCCGATTCAACGCTATTCAATTTAGTACTATCTAATCTGTCGGTAGATTCAGTCATAGTTGTTTTCTTTATCTGTGTTTATACAATGAACAATGTTAAACGTATATGTTTTTGGTATACGACTATTAATCGCGCCACTTTTATAAACGGCTCCACTTACCGCTCTGGTGTTATGAAACTTACGGTAATAATTTTTTATTAGGGAATCTGTTGATTGATTTCAACATTAACCTGAGTCTGTTCAGCGCTAATCACTATAGGATTACCCGATAAGTCGCCTGACTCTGCTATGGCATTACCGCTATGACTAATACGAGCAACGACTGCTAACTGAGTTTTGTCACTACGAGCTGAATTTAACGTGCGATCTGGCATCATCGCATCAAGATTGCTTAAGCGGATACTAGCCTCACCTTGCTTGATAATACTAATGGGTAAACGTTTGGCGGCAAACGGTGGACCTCCTTTAACGTCACGTATCGCAACAAACAACACATCATCAGCTTTCACTAACGGTAATAAATTAGCGTTAATTTTCACTGTCACGTCAATACCTTCTAGCGCTTGCTTTTCTTGCGTGCTAACGTAGTTGCTTAACTCATCTAAGCTTGCTAAAGCTTTAGTATGATCACCTGGTTTGGCCACAATGCTGCCTTGTAAGCGTTTAATCCAACCTTGCGCTTGGGCAAAGTTACTACTACGAGTCTCACCCATTGCCATGAGCATTTGAGCCCGTTCATGCTGCGGATTCTTAGCTAATATAGCTTGTAATACACGGCGAATATTGGCGTCTAACTGACCTTCATTAACGAAAAAGCTAGTCTGAGCATAAGTGGTGGCGATTTCTTCATTTTCAGGAGCTAAACGATAGGCACGAGATAAGGCTTCCAGCGCAGAATCAGTTGCCTCCATAGATAAGAAAAGCTCGGATAGGCGCATCCAGCGATTAGGATCATCAGCATTACGATGAACATTGGTTTGCATGGCGCTAATCAGTTGACGACCATCTTCAAACGCCCATGATGGCGGCTTGTCAATTTTAGCTGTCAATAGGTCGTCAGCCACTTGTCCTACTTTGTCCTCAGCTGTCCACAAATCAAACACGGGCGTACGATTGCCTATTAGTAAATACGCCATTGCAGCCAATATTGGGATCCAAGCTGCGACAATTAAACGGCTTTTGACATCAGGGGTGACCATAGGTGTTATCTGACGCTGCACATCTAATAGCTGACGCTCCAGTTCCAGCTTTTGATTTTGATAATGGCTATTATTAATAGTACCGCTGTCTTTATCTGTTTGTAGCTCAGCTAAACGTTCGCGAAATACTGCAACATTAATATCTAGCAGTTGATTGTCTATTGGTTTGGACTGCAAACGCGGTGCTCGTAGCCATGGCATAATAGCAATCAGCGCAAATATAAGAGCAATCAGCAAGCTTAGAGTTACAAATAAGCCAAAAGTAGAAAATAGAGTCATTTTTTGTCCTCTAGGCTAGTAATGTCGTGGTCGACACTCTCAGCTTGCGATAATAGACGATCAAGCTCAGCCTTTTCCGTAGAGGTCAAGGCAGCAGTACTGTTCACTGTGACGCCGCTTTGACCACGGGCAACAACTTGGCGACGCTTACTTTGCCAAAACCAACCAATAATTAAGACGAGCAATAATAGTGGTGGAAAAAACCATAGGATCCATGTTGATGGTCGCATAGGCGGCTTGTAGCTAATAAAGTCACCGTAGCGCTCTTGCATATAGACGCGTATTTCAGCATCACTACGTCTATCTTTAATTAAATCATAGACTTTTTGCTTTAGATCCTGTGCAATCGGTGCATCAGAGGCTGCAAGGTTTTGATTTTGGCATTTTGGGCAGCGAAACTCTTCTATTAATCCACGATACTGAGCTTCTTGCTGTGGTGAGTCAAAATCGTATACGTCAATAGCTGCGTTTGCCGTCATGTTAAGCAGACACGCTAGTATTAAGCTTGCTAGTTTTAAAACTATATTGGGTTTTAGTTGAGGAGCTCTTATTCGAGTAACGTTCATTTGCACATCTCCTCAACCTGAATGAGATCAGGACTATCGTTGTTCTTATTAGCCTTATTAAGTACTGTCAGGCACGGCTTAACACGCTGTTGCCAATTGGCTTCATTAATCTCACCAACAATATGCTGACGAATGATGCCATCTCCATCCACAACAAAGGTTTCGGGCGCACCAGTTATGCCTAAGTCTAGAGCAAACTGACCCAATGAATCCTGAATAGACATAGAAAATGGATCACCGCCTCGGTTTAAGTAACTGAGCGCATTACCAATCTCATCCTTATAATTCACACCAACGATATCAACGCCGCGCTCTTCTAGTTGCATTAAAAACGGATGCTCAATAACGCAAGTTGGGCACCATGAGCCCCAAACATTAAGTAAAAACGGCTTATCCGGCAAATTATCATTGGTGATAGTACGGGTAGTATCTGCTAATAACGGCAGCTCAAAGGTAGGAACCGGACGCTCAAGAGCGGTATTGGTCACAATGTCTGTTGGTTTACCTAAGCGCATGTACAATATAACTACCAAACCAAAAAAGAGGATAAGCGGAATTAAGAACCATAGCTTCGTCTGCTTTTTTTTCATTGTCTTTGGGTTACGCTGCTTACTGTTTTGGCTATCTTTTTGCTCAGGAGTATTATTCGACATAGTCATTTATTTCTCCTTTAGTGTCGACATCGTCGATACTGAGATTGCCTGCTCAATAGCTACCTCATTGACTCCATAAGTAGCCAAACTACCAGTAACTAGCAACGGAGCTTTAATTTTTTTGATGCGGTATCGTTTATCAAGCATACTAATTAATCCACCTAGAGCCATGATAATTGCCCCTAACCAAATCCAGCGAATTAATGGTTTTACATAAATCCTTAATGCCCATTGGTTACTACCATCGGCAATAGGTTCGCCCAGTGCGACATAAACATCGCGCATAAGACTGGGGTCAATAGCAGCTTCAGTTGTTGGCATCGTGCTGATAATATAAGTACGCTTTTCTGGAGTCAGTTTCGCCACTTCACGACCGTCTTTGGATACCACCACTTGCGCTTGCGTTGCATCAAAGTTACTACCCTTTATTTCAAAAAATTCAGTTACTTCAAAATCGTAACCTTGAACATTGACTGTATCGCCAATACCCATTGCTACGTCACGCTCAATACTCAGGCTACTAGTAAAGGCTATGCCAATGACAGCAACCAATACGCCAATATGAGCAGTCTGTTGACCCCAATAGCTAAGACGCAGCTGACGCAGACCTTTAAAGAAATTAGGGGCGTTCTTGGTTTTGTCTCTAAAGTCAACGATCATCCATAGCAGTACCCAAAAGCTCACCGCTAAAGTCACGCCAATATTGAACATAGCAGATGGACTGGTAAAGTAGGCGATAATAGCAGCCAATACGATACTACTAGCGGCAATGGCGATACCCACCCCTAGTAACGGACGCTTATCTTGTTTCCAGCGAATATTAGAGCCCATACCCATAGCGATTAACAACAGCCATGTCAAAGGCACAAACAGCGCATTGAAGTATGGAGGCCCTACAGATACCTGACCGAGACTAAAGGCATCAGCGATAATAGGATAGAGGGTGCCGAGCAGCACCACTAAGGTTGCAATCAAAATGATGGCGTTATTGATCACTAAAAAGGACTCACGTGAAATCAGCTGATATTGACTTTCAACGGTTAAACGCCAACCGCGAACGGCAAACATTAATAGACCACTACCGATGATAATGCCAAGAATAGCTAAGATGACCAAACCACGCGTCGGATCAGCGGCAAACGAATGCACTGAGGTAAGGACTCCAGAGCGTACCAGGAACGTGCCAAGCAAGCTTAAGGCAAAGGCGAAAATAGCCAGCATGATGGTCCATGCTTTAAACACCCCGCGCTTTTCAGTGACTGCTAATGAATGCAGCAATGCTAAGCCGACAAGCCAAGGCATAAACGAGGCGTTCTCTACCGGATCCCAAAACCACCAACCGCCCCAGCCAAGCTCGTAGTAGGCCCACCACGAGCCCAGTGCAATACCAATGGTCAAAAATCCCCAAGCCGCGAGCGCCCATGGACGTGACCAGCGTGTCCAAGCAGCATCTAAACGCCCTTCCCACAATGCCGCCATACAAAATGCAAAAGGCACTACCATACCCACATAGCCCATATATAACATGGGCGGATGAATAATCAGACCGAAATCTTGTAGGACAGGATTTAAATCCAGCGCCATCTACGGGCAGATTGGGCAAGGTACGATCAAATGGCGACGAGGTAAAAATCAGCATCGCTAGCATCATGACCTGCACACCGGCCAATATCACGAGTACCCGCGCGCGCATCGACAACGGCAAGCCACGGCTAAAATAGGAGACCAGCGCGCACCACGTGGCCATGATGGTCATCCACAACAAGAGCGAGCCTTCGTGTCCGCCCCATGTCGCCGAGAGTTTATAGTACCAAGGCAACAAAGTATTAGAGTGCTGCGTGACATAGACGAGACTAAAGTCATTGAAATAAAAGCCTGCCATCAATGCAACAAATGAACAAATCATGGCAGCAAACTGTGCCCACGCGAGACTGGGCGCGAGACGCTGCCAAGCAACGTGATCGCGCATGACGCCAACGGTTGGTAATACCACCTGCAAAATCGCCAATATAAAGGCGGCCAGCAAGGCAAAATAACCCAATTCTGTGATTAACATACGGTCTAACCTTGTTTACTCTAATATGATTTAAGCTCACTGTAACGGTTGGATTTTTATTATTGGAAACTAT
This sequence comes from Psychrobacter sp. KCTC 72983, assembly GCF_014280455.1. Taxonomy (NCBI): domain Bacteria; kingdom Pseudomonadati; phylum Pseudomonadota; class Gammaproteobacteria; order Moraxellales; family Moraxellaceae; genus Psychrobacter; species Psychrobacter sp. KCTC 72983. The sequence continues at coordinate 24,301 of NZ_CP060391.1, read as the reverse complement.
TGAAATTTACTGCTATCTCTAGCTCCAATTGTTTTCGAAGTGTTTTGAAAAGCGTGCCGAAAGTAATAGACAATCATAAATATACAACCATCTTTTGTTAGGTAAGAAGAATATTGAATTAGTTAACCGGACTTATAACAGCCTAATGCCATCTAAATAAGACCTAGACGATCACACCTGAAAGACAGGCGCGAATCCACCGCCTGGCGTACGGAAGTTAGTCACCTGACCTTGATACACACGCGCAGCAGGTAGTAACAGTTTTCCGCCATACGTATAAAGACGTATATCTACCTTTCTTGTTGTTACGATGTCATCAATTTTGAGTGATCTCTCTCCTGCAGGGACAAAGGTCTGTGCGATATAATCTTCATCCAGAATGTTTTCGAAGACGCGTCGAGTCAGTTTGCTACCGCGATAAACGCCTTTGCTTCCATGACCAGCAACTGGCTTAAAAAACAGTTGCCGCCGAGTAAGCCACAACTCTGCTGCATCGTCTCTTGATACAATCTTAGTCCTCGGTACAGACCTTTCGAGGCACTCCACTGCAGCCTCATCCAGACCCCAAGAGCGCAATATTTGGGAGTCTGATAGCAATGTCAGGTTTTGCTTATTGGCCAACATAGCATGTACGCGGGGATTGGGTGTCACTACCACAGCACCCTCTAAATAAGCCTGCTTAAGCAATACATGGTCAGGGTCCTCAAATGCAAAGTCGACAAGCCGATTGTAAATCATATCGATTTTCTGGCCATGGGCTGTTAACGTACCGTCGATATACTCGAGTTCAGAGGGATCAAGTATCACAGTATCAATACCTCTAGCTTGGAGCAGTTGACAGGCTAACTCAAACTCTAAGAACATGAACTGACTCTCGGGGTCATTGTCCACAATGGCTATCCGATTGGGCATAGCAACAGCGGACTGTCGCTGCCATTCCTGTTTGAACATGTCAAACACTGCTTCCTCGAACCTATCTAGCATTTGATTGGTTGCAGCGCTTTGCTCTGAGGGGTTGCAACAGCGTTTTTGTGCGCGAGCGAGCAACACATTCAGAAATGCGCCACCGGCATTAGTATTGACCTCGATGAGCTGAGGTCCATCGCTACCCAAGTGAAAGTCATAACCCATGAGGGCCCCTATTGGGCCTGGGTCGAAAGCAGCTATTTCTGGTGCCCACGACAGCACTTGCTCTTGATACAATGGCAGTTCGGCAGCTGACTCGATAGCCCTGACGATTCGCTCCATCGCCTCTATCTCTGTTTTGGGAACGAACACGGGTGTTGCTGAAAAAAGCTTATTAAGCTCGTTCGCTCCTATTGGATTGTTTCTAGTTTCTACCAATTGATCTTGAAGGCTTGTATTAAGCGCTTTACGATCAAGGGTAATGCAGTAGCACTCTTGGTTAAGTCGATTTGCAAGACCGTCATTTTTTTCGTTGTTATTAGTTGGGTGTTCCATTTAGAGTCCGTCGCTAAGTAGAGTACTCACGCTGACATACTCTAGTAAAAAGTAAAAAGTAAAAAGTAAAAAAGGTTCTTGGCGTGTTTAAGTAGTGCTAGCTACTTTCTAATGTTTCATTCCCTGAGACTAAATCATTATTTCGTTCATTTTTAATTAATATCTTTGCTAAGAGTAAACCCAGCTCAAATAATAGCCACATAGGAATCGCCAACAACAGCATTGATACACCATCAGGCGGTGTCACTACCGCGGCGATCCCAAAACAGCCGACTATGATATAACGACGCTTATCTTCTAAAATTTGAGTAGAAACGATTCCGGCCATTATCAGCAATAAGGTAACCACTGGAATCTCAAAAGTCAGTCCAAACACCATAAATAGCTTGAGGGCAAAGCTCAGATAACTGTCAATATCGGTCATTGGTATAACGTTCTGCGGAGCGAACATAATAAAAAATTTCAATACCCCTTTGAGTACGACAAAGTAGGAAAAAGCAACACCAGCATAAAATAGAAATATCGAAGATAGCAGTACAGGAATGGCAATTTTCTTCTCTTTTTTATATAAGCCGGAAGCTACAAATGACCAAATTTGATACAGGATATAAGGCATTGCTAAAAATGCGGCGACGAATATCGTTAAGCGAATGGGTGCCATAAAGTTTGACGTTATATCAGTGGCAATCATGGTCGAATTGATGGGTAACTGCGCCACTAATGGGTCTGATAAAAGATTATAAAGCTCGCGTGAAAATCCCACCAATACTAAGAATATAATTAAGACGACCACGCATATTCTTATTAAGTGCGTACGCAGCTCGATTAAATGTCCGGTAATAGGCATATCGCCAAGCGTACCTAACGTATCTCCAGACTCACTATTCTGTGTTGTATCTGTTGGCGCCTCAAACTCTATATCTGTTATTTTTTCTTGTCGACTTTTTTGCCGTTTAAATAGGCTCACTGATCCGCCTCCTGTTTAATGAACGAGGAGGTAGTATTCTGTTGATGGTCTTTATCATAAGGGGTGATTGACTGATGTGAAGCGTCTAGGCTTTGGTTCTGTGACTGCTCAAACTTTTGCATACTGCCACGCATTTCTGCTAATTCGCGCTTCATATCCGACTCGGTCTGACGGATTTTCGCAAGTTCATTTTGCATTTGTTGACGTGTTTCAGCTAGATCAAGCTCAGCTTCTATTTCAGATTGTAGAGTGGATACTGTACGGCGCAGTTTGGCATACCATTGCCCAGCGGTACGTGCGGCTTGCGGCAGTTTTTCTGGGCCCAATACGATTAAAGCAATGACGCCAAACAAGAGTAATTCGGAAAACCCAATATCAAACATAACAGTCACATATATTAATAGACTACTTAGTGCCGCTATTTATAAGCGGCGCGCTTCATACTTTAGGCTGGTCATCAGTGGAAATAGGGCTGATTTCCATATCATCAGCCTGATTACCTACACGCGTATTTAAATCATTACTTGCAGCTGGCGTACTATTTTCATGGCTAAGCACATGATTTTTGCGAGCATTCTCGGGTTCTTCATCTTTGACCGCTTCTTTAAAACCCTTCACCGCACCGCCTAAATCTTTACCTGCATTTTTAAGCTTGGCAGTACCAAATACGACCACCACTACGACCAATAAAATCAGCCAATGTGTAATAGAAAAGCTGCCCATAACGGTATCCTTATATTTTGTGATCTTGTTTAGACCAGTATGTGTCAGTGTGCTTTAGAACACTTTTTACCGTACCAGAATTATAGTTTCAAACGGCGCAATCGCAGCGCGTTAGCAATCACCGAGAATGACGACAAGCTCATCGCTGCCGCTGCTATCATCGGACTGAGCAGAAGCCCAAATATGGGATAGAGCACACCTGCGGCAATAGGAACACCAAGTGCATTGTAGATAAAGGCAAAAAACAGATTCTGTCTGATATTGCGCATGGTGGCGTGGCTAAGCTTATAAGCTTTGGCAATGCCCATTAAATCACCTTTTAGCAGGGTAATGCCCGCACTCTCCATCGCCACATCGGTACCGGTTCCCATAGCGATACCAACATTAGCTTGCGCTAGCGCTGGTGCGTCGTTGATACCATCACCCGCCATAGCGACCAATTTACCGCTGTCTTGCATTTCTTTGACGATACGGTTTTTATCCTCTGGTGAGACATCCGCATGAACTTCATCAATACCTAGTTTATTGGCGACTGCCTGCGCGGTTTTTTCGTTGTCACCGGTTAGCATCACAACTTTTAAACCTGCGTCATGAAGCAGTGAAATAGCCTCTTTAGTGCTTGGTTTAATAGGGTCAGCAACTGAAATAATACCAGCAGCTTTACCGTCTATAGCCACAAACATTGCCGTTTCACCGTCTTTTCTACGGACATCAGCTTTAGTGGACAGCTCATTATCAAAACTATTTAGGCTTTCCATAAGCTTAGAGTTACCAATAGCGACTTTCTTACCATCGACCACGGCTTGTACGCCTTCGCCAGTAGTCGAATTAAAGTCAGTAGCTTTAGGAATAATGAGTGATCTTTCTTGAGCTGCTCTAACGATAGCTTCTGCTAAAGGATGCTCGCTAGCGCTTTCTACTGAGGCTACCAATGCGAGGAACTCGTCTTCATCTTGACCTACCTGCGCATCAATTGCGGTAAGCTCGGGCTTACCAGCGGTCAGTGTTCCGGTCTTGTCGACGACAATGGTATCGACTTTTTCCATACTCTCTAACGCTTCAGCATTTTTGATGAGGACGCCGTTTTGCGCGCCTTTGCCGGTACCAACCATAATGGACATCGGCGTCGCTAGACCAAGGGCACAAGGACAAGCAATAATCAGTACCGCAATCGCGTTAACCAAAGCATAGGTCATAGCGGGCTCAGGGCCGAATATCGCCCAGACAATAAAGGTTATGATAGAGCTGACAATAACAATAGGTACGAACCAACCCGCCACTTGATCTACCAATTTCTGTATAGGTGCGCGGCTACGCTGGGCTTCAGCAACCATTTGTACAATTTTAGATAATACTGAATCTGCTCCAACATTGACCGCTTCGACCAATAGCGTTCCGGTGCCATTTACCGTACCACCAGTCACTGTATCTCCTGCTACTTTTGATACAGGGATTGGCTCACCCGTCACCATTGATTCATCAACATTACTATTACCATCGATCACTGTACCATCTACGGGTAGTTTCTCACCTGGTTTAACCCGTAGCTTATCGCCAGTGACGACCTCATCAAGCGAGACTTCGACTTCTTCACCGTTTTCATCGACACGTCTTGCGGTTGGTGGTGCGAGCTCAAGCAAAGCTCTAATCGCACCTGAAGTTTGACTTCTAGCTTTGAGCTCTAATACTTGACCCAGTAGCACCAAGGTCACAATGACCGCTGCCGCTTCATAGTAGACTCCGACTTGACCAGAGGCATCTCTGAAACTGTCTGGGAAAATATCGGGAAAAAAGGTCGCGACAATACTAAAAATATAAGCAGCGCCTACGCCTATCGCAATCAAGGTAAACATATTTAGATTGCGGCTTTTTATAGACTGCCAGCCACGGACGAAAAACGGGGCGGCGCCCCAAAGCACTACAGGGGTCGCGAGCACTAACTCAGCCCATTGTAAGATCTTTGAAGAGATACCATACTGACTAAAATTAACTACGTTTAAGTCAAACATACCGCTCATCACATATATTAATAGCGGTACAGTCAACACGGTACATATCCAAAAACGACGAGTCATGTCGTCAAGCTCTGAGGTGTCCTCTTCACCGATAGTAAGCGTTTCGGGCTCAAGCGCCATACCACATATCGGACAACCGCTATTTCTAACGTCTCTCACTTCAGGATGCATAGGACAGGTATATACCGTGCCATCGTAATCAGCAGGTACTTTATCGTATTTACCGCCTTTAACAGATTTTACTCCGCTACTATCAGTATCCTTTCCATGACAACTGGCGTGACTATCATCTTTAGCAACTTCGTCTTCAGGTTTAAGAAACATGCCACATATTGGGCAGTCACTTTTTTCAACATCTCTTACTTCTGGATGCATAGGACAAATATAGACCGTACCGCTATAATTTTCCGGTATCTTGTCGTACTTATCGTCTTCGACAGAATTTACCTCATTACTATTATTAGCATCCGCTCCATGACAATGCGCATGACTATCTTCATGGTTGTTGGATTCAGCAACCTCGTCTTCAGGTTTAAGAAACATGCCGCATATCGGACAATCGCTCTTTTCAGTATCTCTAACCTCAGGATGCATCGGGCAGATATAAACCGTACCACTATAATTTTCTGGTACTTTATCGTACTGACCACCTTTGATAGATTTTTCATCGGCAATATGTTTCATAAAATCACTCCTTGAAGACAATAAATAAAGCTTTTAAAGCACAATCATCAACCTTTAATTGCTATTCATCTAATTACTAATCTAGATATCTCGAAAATTAAGTTTCAATTGGAACTTAATCTTTATTACGCAAATATTTGAGTAAGGCCATAATAGTCAATATCAGTACCGCAAAAACCAGTACTGTAAACAATAAGGAGACAATAGATTCTCCCCAACCCATACCGTGCATCGATCCATTCATCATGCCGTGCATAGTCCCGTTCATCATACCGTGCATCATAATAACCATTACAAGGACTCCTTATTTGTTATTTCCTTAGTATAAGTAATGATATAGTGCTAGTGTGTGAACGTACACCTCTCAATAGTCTGCTTACTTAATAACACCTAATACAAAGTGCTCAAAATTTGTGACTGCCTATTCCAACTCATCAATAAGCGCTTGCATCTCACCGATTTCACGCTTTTGTGCTTCGATAATGTCATCAGCAAGCTGGCGTACACGTGGATCTTCGATATCAGCACGCGAACTGGTCAAAATAGCAATCGAGTGATGCGGTATCATCGCCTGCATCCAATCCACTTGATCGACCGTTTGTTGTGATCTAACGCCCCATAAACCAAAGGCAAATAGCACGACACTAATCCCATAAACCATTAGATTGACCTTAGTCTTTTTATACATATTGGTCATAAAGGCGAGCATAATAATAGCCATCATAGCGCCCATATATAACGCCATATAAGCTCTGGTTTCGCTAAAATAAACGTGATCCCATTGATAAGTATTAAAATACATCATGATAAACATCACGACTGTCGATGTTAAAATCATGATTGTGAACTTTACATAAGGGTTCATTTGCTTCTGTTTATTATCCATATGGTTATTCATATTCTTGTCCTTAATTTAGTAAAAAGGCACCTAAATAAAGAGGTGCCTTTTTTTAGAGCTAGTGTTATAAACTGTTGTTACTTACATGGTTAACACTAGAACCAAAACATCACACCAGCAGTCAGACTGTTAGAATCAACGTCTTCGTCCTCTTGACGACGTAAGTCTCGCGCATCACCCAAGGCGCTCTCGTAGCTGAAACCAACATAAGGCGCGAGCTGACGACTGAATGTCTCATAAGCCAGCCTAACTTCAGCTTCAAACTCATTAAATCCTTTAGTAATACCGTTATCGGTATCATCTTTACTAAAGGCAGTCAGCTCCAGCTCTGGTCTGACCACCCAACGCTGATCTAAGCGCCACTCGTACGCTGCCCCAAGATCAAGCTGGACTTGACCATCAGTATATAGATAAGCTCTTGCGTCAGTCTCAACGAAGTACGGCGCCGTACCAACAATGCCTGCCATGATTGCGGACTTATCGTTTTCAGTATTATAAGCAATACCCGCTTCTCCATTCCAGAAGATACCGAGCGGCTTCCAATAAGCGAGTGAGGTTAAGCTATCAATTTCTTTATCATCGTTAGTTTGAGCACTACCTTCACTGCGTAGAGTGACACGATTACTATCAGTACCGTACCACGTATCAAACTCAAAATCGATTTGGTCATTCTCAAACTGATAGCCCAAAGTTTCTACTGACACACCCCATAACGGTAAGCTATCCATCATCACAGGCTTACCAAAGCGACCATAGGGAACACCGTTCGAGTAGTCAGGACTGCGAGCATCAGCTGGAGCTTTACCACCTTGCATACCTCCTGACATATCCATACTGCCATGGTCCATGCCTGACATATCCATGCCACTATGATCCATACCTGACATATCGCCCGACATATCCATGCCACTGTGATCCATATCTGACATGTCACCTGACATATCCATACCACTGTGATCCATATCCGACATATCGCCTGACATATCCATACCACTATGATCCATATCTGACATATCCATACCAGACATGTCCATGCTGCTGTGATCCATATCTGACATATCCATACCAGACATGTCCATACTGCCATGATCCATGTTCGACATCTCAGCAGCGTTTGCTAAAGGTGACATTAGTAGCATCAAAGATGACATGCCAATAAACGGTAGACCTACTTTATATATTTTCATAATAAGGCTCATATTCGAAGGTTTATTAAACAACGGCAACTTCTCTAAACATCCCTGCTTCCATGTGATAGAGCAAGTGGCAATGCCATGCCCATCTGCCAGCTTCTCCGGTGACATCAAAGCTTATCTTTTGTGCAGGCTGTACCATTATCGTATGCTTACGTACTTGAAACTCACCTGAAGGCATCCGCAGATCGCTCCACATACCATGCAAATGCATGGGATGATTCATCATGGTGTCATTGACTAAGGTAATACGTACGCGCTCACCCGGCTTAATATTGACCGGTGCGGCATCTTTGAACATAACCCCGTCTAGAGCCCAAATATAGCGCTCCATGTTTCCCGTCAGATGTATTTCAATCTCTCTGGTGGGTTTGCGCTGCTCTGCCATTATCTCATCGCCGACAGAGCGCAACTGACTATAATTCAAAACCTTTCTATCAATGTTACGTAGATTAATACCAGGGTCATCAAGGTTCATACGCGGACTATCAACGCGCATATCGGACTTAAAGTCATATTCTGTTTTGGCATGTTTAGCGTTATAGCCATTCGATCCCATGGCGCCCATCATGTCGGCCATCGTCAGCCATTCGATTTTGTCCATAGCAGGTATCGCAGGACGAGCACCTTTTTTGGTAGCAAGCGTTGTCGCAACATAGCCTGACCGATCTATGTTTTGAGCAAATATGGTATGCGCGTCTTTAGTGGGCGTCACGATGACATCATAAGTCTCGGCCACCCCAATACGGAAATCATCGATATCGACGGGACTGACATCAATCCCATCCGTCGCGACGACTTTCATTTTTAGGCCGGGGATGCGTACATCAAATATCGTCTGCGCTGAACCATTAATAAAACGTAGTTTGACAGGCTGTCCAGCCTTGACAAGTTGCGTCCAGTTAGCCGCTGTGGTTTTACCATTCATCAGATAGGTAAAGGTTTTTTCACCAGACAGATCAGTAAAGTCTGTCGGCATCATCCGCATCTGATTCCACATTTTGCGCTTATCAAAAGCAGCTTTTAGATCTGTTGCGGCAATATCGGACAGTAGCTTTTTAAAGTCTGGCAGATGATAATTATCAAAGTCAGCACGCTGCTTAAGTAGTTTTAGCAGATTATGCGGATCGCGATGCGTCCAATCACTAAGCAGGATAACGTGATCTTCCTCGATAGGATAGCGTTCGCGCCCTTTCGGCTCAATGACGATGGCCCCGCGCATACCGGTCTGCTCTTGGAAGCCAGTATGCGAGTGATACCAATAAGTGCCTGACTGTATCAGTTTAAATTTGTACGTGAAGGTGCTACCCGCAGGAATACCATCAAAGCTGATACCCGGTACGCCATCCATCTCAAACGGCACTAAGAGGCCATGCCAGTGAATAGAGGTCGACTCATTCAGCTGATTATGGACTCGAATGGTGACCGTATCGCCTTCTTGCATCTTAAGCGTTGGCGCAGGCAGTGAGTCATTTATCAGCGTTGCCATGCTTGACTTGCCGTTGACCGTTATCATCTTCTCACTGACATAAAGATCAAACTCTTTGCCTGTCAGTATGGGTACTTTATGATCGGGTTTATCACTGTTAATGACGGCATTTTTTTGATTTGCACCCAACGCACTATTGGCAATGGTTGGTAACGTCGATAGCATAGACGCGCCAAGTAGCGTAGATGACCCTGTCAAAAAACGCCTGCGGTTAAATCTGTTTTTATTCATAATATTGACCTAAGTTAATCCATGAAATGAGAGTTGAACTTATATATCTGATAACTTATTAATAGAACTACATCTGCTGCGCTGGCGACTCAATAGCCGCATACACTTGAGTGCTGCCATCCTTGTTCAATTGCATGACTTTATAGGGCATAAATTTATCTTGATATTCCATGCCCGGACTACCAACTGGCATACTCGGTACCGCAAGACCGATGGAATCAGTTGGCGGATTGGCTAGAAACTGTGCCATGTATTTAGCAGGAACGTGACCTTCAAAAACATAACCATTAGTAGTGACGGTGGTATGACAAGAGCGCATTTGCTGCGGGACACCGTAACGCTCTTTAAATAAAGATAAATCTGTAACGTCTTGCGCAGTTGCGCTTAGACCATGACCTTCGGCATAGCCTACCCATTCTTTACAGCAGCCGCAGTTGGCATCTTTATAAACCGTGGCTGAGACGTTTTTGAGTAATGATGACGAGCTGTTAACGGGAGCATTTGTAGGAGCAGAACTTTCATTTTGTACTTGTGCATTCTGGGTAGCAGACTGTTCAACCTTTACTGGTTGAGAATCAGAGCCACTGGTATTAGATTGGCTGCAAGCGGCTAGCGTTAACGAGAGTGACGATGTCACCACCAATAAAAGGACACGACCGGATAACCAGCTATGTCCATTAGAAAGCACATGTGTGTAATGTCTCATTAAATTACTCCTAAACGTCTATTATTATGCTCGATATTCTAAAAACTTACACCCTATATTTGAATTCTTATGTACTTAACTAAAAACATTAAATGCAGCACTGTTCAGTACTGCATTATTAATAGCGACAACCGTGAGTTAGGAGGCTTTCATATCTAGAAAGTATTAATGCTGCATTCCAGATCCATCATCCGACATATTCATATCACCGTCAAATGACATGTCCATCATATCGCCATCTATCCTAGTGGTTAGCATCGTGTACTGAGCTTCATCTAATTCAGGTAACGATCTGATAAAAGCAACCATTGCCCACATTCTAGCGTCATCATGGGACGCGCCCCACGTAGGCATTCCAGATGCCATAATACCGTGCTTGATTGCCCAAAAGCCTTGCTTTGCACCGTCTTCTGTTTGATAACGTTTGACAATATCAGCCTTGGTAAAGTTGGGCGGCTTTGGATATAAGCCCTCACTAAAGTCAGTTTGTGCCACTCCCGGAGACAAGTGACAGCCTGCACACATATCCTTATAGTCCGCGCCCCCAGAAATGATATCGACCTTCTCTAAGTCTGGTACCACAATATCTTTACTGGCATTTGCTATGGAACGATTGCGAGCGGTTTCCAAAAAGCTAAACATCATTGGGCTATGCTCTTGGTCAGCTCCCACATTGACAACACCACTAGTAACAACCGCAAACACGCCAACGATTGCCACAAATACGGTAAAGAGCGCACCCAATAAAAATTTCATATGTTTTCCTAAAACTTTATTTTCGTTAAGTGTTGACTGCTATTTAGCAGAGCTAAAATTTTTAAGATTTACTGTCGTTAGTAACGCAGTGTTTTTGGTACATTTGCTTCATTTTACCCATGTTAGCCATCATTGCTTTCATAGCAGGATCTTTCATATCCATCTTGCTATGATCCATTTTTCCCATCATCTGCATATGCTTTTCCAACTTTTCACAGTTCATTTGATCCTTTTGCGCATGCATTTTTGGATCATGCGCCATAGCTGAGGTCGATACGACAAGAGCGATGGCCGTCATTGCGATTGATTTAGACAGTAATTTAAATTGTGACATGATTAATTCCTATTGTTTGGATTAAAGGTTATTGAGTTCAATAGTTGTTAAACCAGCCTAAATGATACATTAATCATTCTGACTGGTAGATGACGATAAGATTACAATTCTGTCATTCTCACCGCTTTAGATTTTAATGCGCGATATATTCATTTAATATGGCTTCAGCATTTCTATCACGATCGCTACCATATTTTTTTACAAAATACTTTTCAGATTGCAAATGTTGATCTTGATGTTGAACCTGACAAGCCACTCTGGCGTCGACATAACTTTTCTTTTGCTCTTTGGACATTTGTGCATCATTATGATCTGCGTTTCTTGCAAAACTAGTGAGCGCATCACAATTACCGAGAACAGAAGCATCTAAGTTTGTGGTATGCGCATTGGCCGCTGACATGCCCACTAACATCGATACTGAAAGCAAAGCTGCTTTTTTTAATGAACTATAATTTTTCATATAAGACCCTTTAAAGATAAATAACAAACTGTTTAAGTAGGATAATTGCTTTACTCGTAGAGGCAGTCTGTATCAGAGACAAGCCAATATGCGGCGTTGATTTAGAATACTAAATGGTGGCTGACAGCTAGATGACACGGATATTACATGTTCGTTAGGAACAGCATAATATTGTCATCTTCTTGTCATTAAAACCAAATACCAGCATCTGTCTCTATCCAAAGAACACTGTTATAACAAGGGTTCCTGATAAATATATGGCTGATAAGCTAACAATGTTAGTGATACGCTGTTGACAACTATAATGATATAAAGGTAAGCAACGATGAAAGTACTGTTAGTAGAAGATGAGAAAAACCTTGGAGAATATATTAAGAAAGGCTTAACTGAGGCCGGTTTCATCGTGGATCATCACATGACAGGTTTAGATGGCTATCATGCGTTAATGACTGAAGATTTTAGTGTGGTTTTGATGGATGTCATGCTACCTGACGTCAGTGGCTTTGAGTTGGTACAGCGCTACCGAGCTGCTGGAAAGCATACGCCAGTTTTATTTTTAACGGCTAAAGATGATTTAAGCGATCGGATCAAAGGTATTGAAATTGGTGGCGATGATTATCTGACCAAGCCTTTTGCTTTTGCTGAACTGATTGTTAGAATAAAAAGCCTATTGCGCCGTGCCAATCAATCTGATTATAAAAGCTCGGTCATACACATAGCTGATCTGAAAATGGATATTGCTAAACGCACTGTATATAGAGGCGATACCAACATAAAATTGACTGCTAAAGAATTTGCTTTATTACAACTTTTCTTAGAACGTCAAGGTGAGGTACTGCCACGCACTGTGATTGCCTCACAAGTATGGGACATAAATTTTGACAGTGATACAAATGTCATTGACGTGGCTATAAGGCGCTTGCGGATAAAAATTGATGATGGATTTGATATAAAGCTGATTCATACGGTACGCGGAATGGGCTACAAGTTAGAGCCACTGGCTGTCGACGTGGATAGTGGCATGGGCGACGATAGTATTAATAAAGACAGTCTGACATCAAATGAGACATAAATCTAAGAATCGGCGTTGGTCACTGTTATGGCGAACTGTTTTTTTACTGACAATATTTGTTGTTATCTCTCAAGTTATTATTTATATATGGGTTCAGCGCTCTGTTAACGAGCACTTTGAGCAAATGGACTCAGAGATTATTACCCATGCAGCTTTTAACCTGCGTAAACGCATGGTGAATTTTAACGATCACATAGAACCTTTTACAGTGTCAAAGTCGCAAGCGCTAATTGATGCCAATCATCTACATTCTTCTTGGTTAGACTATGATTTAAAAACGTTAATATCAGACAAAAACGGCAATTTATTGTCCAGCGATCCCAGTAATTTCATCAATGATCTACCGGCAGATTTTAGCTTGTTACAACTATTGCAGGACTATCGCGATCAGCAGTTTATGATCAAGATAAATAATAGGCATTACCGAGCCATTATCATTACACATCAAGAGGTTTTGGCATTTATTGCTCTACCTATCGATGTGCATCATCAATATCTTATCCAGTTTAATCGCCAGCTGAGCTTGATACTTATCGCCATTACCTTATTATTGGTTTCAGTAGCAGCACTAAGTGTACACTGGGGTTTTGCTCCCCTAGCTACTATCGTACAAAAGATGAAAGGCATTAATCTTCAAAGGTTAGATGAAAGAATTGTGGTTGGCGATATGCCGTTAGAATTACGTCCACTAACGGAGTCTTATAATTCTATGATGGTCAAGCTTGAAAGTAACTTTGAATCATTATCACGGTTTTCAGACAATATCGCCCATGAGCTACGTACGCCAATAGCGACGCTGAGTACGCAAACGCAAGTCATGTTAACTAAGCCAAGAGAAAGCGACGAATACATTGAGCAATTGCATCATCAGCATGATACGTTAAAGCAGTTATCCGCCATGATTAACGATATGTTATTACTGGCAAAAACTCAAAAAGAGCTGAGTGATTCGCAAATCAGTCATGTCGATATAGAGAGCTTGATCACAAAGCTTATAGATTATTATGAGATGATTGCTGAGGATCGTGAGATAATCTTTGAAAAATCGGGTGATTTTAAAACAGTACTAGGTGATAAAGGCTTATTGCAACGGCTGTTTGCCAACCTGATGTCAAATGCGATTCATTATGCGGCTAGTAATAGCACTATTATGATATCCGCTACTGTCCTCACTTCAAGCACCTCGCTTAATGCGCCAAAAGACGATATTCAATCCCCAGAGCAGCTCTGGTTAAGAATAACTATGACCAACCGTCTAGACAAACCATTAAATCAGATTGAAGCCGATAAACTGTTTGAGCGATTCTATCGTCATGATAAAACGAATACGATGCATTCAGGAACAGGCTTAGGCTTATCTATTGTGCAAGCTATCGCCAATGCTCATAATGGCAAAGTTAGTATTACTATCAAAGATGAGTGTCTTTTTGAGGTTGCTGTAAAGTTGTTGATTGCCAGGTAGTAAATACCTTCATACTGTCTATGAACCGCTCAGATTAGATCGAAGGCGAGTTTACTTGGAAGGTCTCTCTATCCATAAGATGAGATTCTGACTTGCGATAGTTGTACTTTTCAATTGTTGGACAAAAAATTTCTTATATAAGCCTATTTCATACATTCTATTACCAATAATTATGGTGCCTTTATGATGATTCATCCTCAGTATGATCCCGTAGCGCTTTCCTTGGGTCCATTGGAAGTGCATTGGTATGGGCTAATGTATTTGCTAGCCTTTGCTGCCGCTTACGGTTTGGCTTGGTATCGCACTACCAAACGCGACAATTGGACCACCGACATGGTCTCTGACTTAGTCTTTTATGGCGCGCTTGGTGTCATCTTAGGCGGTCGTATTGGCTATGTGCTGTTTTATCAGTTCGGTGAATTACTCCAAAACCCTGCCTATATATTAAAAGTCTGGGAAGGCGGTATGTCTTTCCACGGCGGCTTTATCGGCGTCATGCTAGGTATGTGGTTCTTTGCCCGTAAATATAAAAAGACTACCTTTCAAGTATTCGATTTTATCGTTCCTTGTGTACCAACCGGCTTACTGTTTGGGCGTATCGGCAACTATATCAATGGCGAATTATGGGGTCGCGTCTCAGACGGTGGCTATAACTGGCTGACCTACTTTCCGCAAGCCGCGGCGTTTGATATGGAGCAATTACAGAGCAATCCACAATTGCAAGAATTGATGATTGAAGTCAATGGTCAATACATATTGCCTCGTCATCCATCACAGCTATATGAAGCCTTTGCCGAAGGTCTGCTGCTATTTATATTCTTATGGTGGTATTCATCAAAACCACGTCCACGTATGGCCGCCTCCGCTGTATTCTTACTAGGCTATGGCATCAGCCGCTTTATCATTGAATTCTTCCGCCAGCCAGATGCTGACCAAGGATTCATATTATTAGGTTGGATGACCAAAGGGCAAATCTTAAGCGCGCCGATGATTATCGCCGGCTTAATCATGCTGATTTATGCTTACAAACGCGGTATTTATGATTGGGGTAAGCAGTCTGCATATTAGAAATAAGTGTCGAGGTGCATGAACAAATAAATATAAATGCAGTTCTAACAAGATACATTCCATTTGCAGAATTAATACCTATGTTAGTACAAGGATTTTTATTCCTAAACCTAATTTTTTCATCAGATAGTGGAACTTCAAAAGCTAAAAATAAATTTGGATATGTAACTTTTTATGTCAATGTAACCTATTTTAGATGTTATCTGTCTTTAAAATAACCAATTTCTTAGAAATTAATACAAGGAACTACATGATGTATCGCAACAATTACGTAATATTACATAAGCTAGTAGGGAATTAGCATCTATATTAATATTATAAATTATTATATTATCTTAATAATTAGTTAGACCCTATATAGGGTAATTACTTCATCCAATAAAAAAACGTCTGAGGGTTAAATCTAAATTATAGATTTAACCCTCAGACGTTTTTTTTGCTTATAAAACAGTAGAAATTGTGGTCAATCTAGTCAGCTATATTCTGTACATGTTACACAAACTTACATTGTAAAATGTGGGATATTAGCAATTTTTTCAACATCAAAAAAGTATTTTTGGGGTTTTTAAGGGTGATGACAGGCTAAACAGCCTATGCTAAAGTCGGCTTTGTGTTTTGGTCAGCAGCTTGATTTGTAACAGCTTCGTAAGACTTCAATGAGCTGTGATCGCCAATAATTATTTTTTATATGAATAATATGCAGCAGAAGTATCAGTCACTATGACGTATATATACTTGTGTTGTTGAGATTTAATTGACTGCGCTGTTGTTGATAACAGACGATTTTGAATTAACCGTAGGTATTAGATTTATGAAACAGGCTTTATTGATTTTGTCAGTACTGGGTATGGGCATAGCACAAACGAGTGGTGCTGCTATCACAATCTCTCAAACAAATAATACCATCACCAATACTTCTGTGGCATCAAACTACGGTTCATCAAAAAACATCTATAGCACCAAAAGTGGTGCTTATGTTTCTAATAATGATGAAATTAGTCAAGCAATTAGCAACCTAAGTGCGCAGGCCAAGCAAAAAGAGAATCAGCTTTCATCATTAAACAGCCGCTTATACGCTGAAAAACAACAGCAGCAAGTCAATAAGGTTCCTGATAGCAATTCAGCCCCCGCTATCGCTGCTGCTCGCGCCTCAAGAGTGGCTCTATCTGGCAGCTCTGGATATTGTGCCCGTTACGTACGTAAAGCACTACAATCAGCTGGTTATGAGTTCACTCCAAATCCTTCAGCCTATCAGTACGCTACTCGTGGCACACTTGAGAAAGCAGGTTTCAGCAAAATCAGCAATGATATGCCAACCCAAGTAGGTGATGTTATTGTCTATGATCGCTCATCAAAGCGTCCACATGGCCATATTCAAATTTTCGATGGTACAAATTGGATTTCTGACTTCCGTCAGAACAGTATCAGCCCATACAGTGGTGTCTATGCTTATACGACATGGCGTGATTCAAAATATGTGGATGACGCATCCGCATCAGATCGTAATATCTACCTTGCTATGAATGATAAATAAGACCTGAGAAGTCAGCACAACATATTTATTGCTTTTCTCCAACCCAGTAGTGATCTTACTATCATTGCTGGGTTTTTTTGTGCTTAACATCAGGGTGTATTTAACCTTTCATGATTTGATCCGTCAGAAATGAACACTACTGATATCATTACTCATTACAAGAATTATCGGCAAGCGCGTTTAAGATGCCACATGATACCGCTTGTGCACTACCTGCACATTTCTGGCGCAAAACTGAGAAATTTTTGGATTGCTAGCATTACAAGACAAATTACGAAACGACGCTCATGAAGATGTGGCTTAGCTCAAAGCGTATGGGTAAACCACCCCGAGTTCGTCGTACTCTCTAAGACTGTTTAGTCTCCGAAAACCTGAGGCGGTTCAGATGGTTTTTTGAGAGATTATGACACTCTCAAAGCGATTTGAAGTACTTGAGAAAGTTGATTATGATAGCACCTAAAGATTTACCAGAGTCATATCGAAAGACTAAACAAAAAAATGCCTCTGGGAGTTGACTCCTAGAGGCATTTAGTTTTTAATGTAGCTAACGGTTACAGTGTGCGTCAACACGCTGTAACGAACAAATAAGCATCTGAAGTGCGTTATTTGAACAGCATTAAATGCCCGTATAAGTGCATTTTATCTTAAAGTCTGCTCAATATCAATATACCTACCGTATACTTATTCGCTCGTTACATCCTCGTGCAGCTCTCTCTGTAATTGTTACCCGTCAAATGGGTGGCAGGCCTCGGTGACGACTGCGTTTGACATAAGGGTGAGCTCCCTACAGGGGTGACTAGACAAAGGATCAGAGCAACGCAATGAGTGGTTACTCGTGCATATCGTAGCGGTATATTGGGTTTAGGCCCTTGCTAGCGTATGACAGCACAGTAGCGGTTAAGAGCGTGTCTAGGCGGTGCTATCAGCCGTAATCTTAACAACCGTAGCTTGATACAGTGATACGGTCTTGATGACGCGATGGGCGATGAAGTCGGCATGACTAATCACATCAAATCCAAGGAATGCACTAAAGCGTTTGTGAGTATTTTTTTACTCATAAACGCTTTAGGGTGAGTGTTCCTTGAAATCTGCTCAAGGCTCCAAAATCAGCATAAATTCACTTAGGCTAATTTAAGTAGTATATAGCCCACTCGGCTATATACTATAAGAGTCCAGAGAAAAATTTAGAATAGTTATTATACAGCAGTCACTTATTCAGTGAGTCGATATTGTCATGGTTGATTCATAAGCTTAGTGTGAATAGAACGAGATCTATGCCTTGGGTAAACTACCTCCCAAACTTATAACTGTTCTTTATCTTGAAATCCTAATTAAACTGAAACCTCGAATACTTTTATTTAGTCAGCATCCAAAGTATTATCTTTGTTTTGAATAAGTATTAGAGCATCTTGTGCTTTCTTAAGTTGATCTTGTAACAGAGTCACTTGTTCCTGCTTTGATAAATGACGGCTTGATAGCTCGCTATATTGTTTATTCAATACGCTATGCTCGGCTTCAAGCTTAGCCTGAGTTTGAGTCAGCTGATTATTAAGTCCTGATAGCTTGTCACGTTCAGCGGTGACTGCCTTTAACTCTCCTTTGATCTCTGCGGTAGCCGTTTGTATATCATTCCGCTCAGTGGTGACTGCCTTTAGCTCTGACTTAGTATTTTTAAGTTCAATCTTTAAACGTGCAATCTCTGCCTTATCACTATCAGCTGTGGCTTTAAGCGTGGCTACCTCACCAAGACTGCTAGTCAGCTCTATAGATTGCTTATCTAATGCATTACTCACCTCTGCAAGCTGTGATTGCGCGGTCTTAGCCTTAGTGCGTTCAAGCTCTAATTCATGCCTAGTATCTAATAGCGTCTGTTTGGTAGCGTCATGGTCAGCTGTGGCTTGCTGTGCGCTTTTAGTTGCTGTTTCCGCAGTGCCGGTCACCTCGTCCAGTTGCTGTAGTAAATCCGCTTGTTCCCCCTCCAAGGTCTTAACCGCTTCTTGCGCTTCGTCCATCTCTGCTTGTGCCTTGATCTTAACCACCTCTAAAGCTTCACGCTCTTTAGACAATCTATCATTAGCCATATCAATAGCCGTCTGCCACATATCAGCCCCAAGCGTGTGCAAGCGTTCTGTGATACCACTAGGTAAGTCTACTTGCTGTAGCTCTTGCTCTTCTTGCTGTTCTCGCTTCCAGCTTTGCATAGCATCACTGATAGTCGTGAATGATCCACCGCCTAGCGCCTTACGCACCTCTGCCAGTGTCGGCTTAACCCCTTGCTCTTGTAATTGGTCTGCTGCTGCATGAATATCTTGTATCGTGAGTGCCATGATTTTGTATCCCTTAATAGTATATTGTAGTATGTTGTATATAATATACTACAATATACAACATACTACAATATAGAATGTAAAAAAACCCCAAGTAATCTTGAGGTCATGTGCTTGTTATTTAATGCCTAGTGATCGGTTAGGTATTCTTCTAGGGCATCGTTGATCATGTCTTGATAGTTACCGCCTGTTTGCTTAGCTCTGTCCTTGAATTTGGTAAGGATACTTGGGCTAATGACACTGGTTTCCGTAGACAACGCTTGAGATTTGATACTGCCACGGATCGCGCCTGACCAGTCGGTGACTTCTGGAATGTCCGATAAATCAATGTCGTCATCGCTAAGCGTGGCTAGATGCTCTGAGTCTGCTTGCTGCTTAGCAGTTAGTGGCGGTAATTCGTCTATTTTATCATCTAACGCCGTAAAACCACGTCCTTCTAGGGCGTGGATATCAGGCGTCAGTCGTTGTCGCCCAGTATGGCGAACCCCTTGATACCCAACTGCATTGAGATCATAATTACTCCATGAAAACGCTCAAACTACGCATCAAAGACAAACACGCCACTCAGCTCAATATCTTAGCTGGGGCAGTCAACTTTGTCTGGAACTACGTCAATGAGCTAAGTTTTAAACATTTACAGCGCACGGGCAAATTCTTTTCAGCCTATGACTTGGCCGCTTATACTAAAGGGGCGGGTGAATACCTGAATCTGCACAGTCAAACCTTGCAAGCGATCAGTGAGGTTCACGCTAAATCCCGTAAACAGTTTAAAAAAGCCAAACTCAACTGGCGTACCAATAACCCAAAAGCCAAGAGAAGAAGCTTGGGCTGGATTCCGTTTAAAAAGACCGCCATTAAGCACCTAACAACCCGTCAGTCAGGCAAGAAAAGCCTTAAATCTACTATTCAGCTAAGCCTCGCTAAAGGCAAAAAGCTGATCATTGATTTGTGGGATAGCTATAACCTCTCGCTCTATACCATCAATACTTGTGAGCTGGTACAAGATGCACGAGGTCACTGGTACGCCTGTATCACCGTCAAAGAATTTCCAAAAACAGTTTGTGGTACGGGCCAAGTCGGTATTGATTTAGGCTGTAAAGATGCCGCAGTCAGTAGTGAGGGTGATCAGCTACAAATCAAAGTCACCCATCAATACGCAGAAAAACTGGCCATCGCTCAACGTGCCAAAAACAAAAAACGGGTTAAGGTCATTCATGCCAAGATTAAAAACACCCGCCAAGATCTGATTCATAAATTCACATCAAAGCTTGTCAAAGCCAACAGCTTAATCGTTGTTGGTAAAATCAAATCAAACTCATTCACTTCATCCAAACTGGCCAAATCCGTCTATGATGCTGGTTGGTTTGAGATTAAGCGGCAACTGGATTATAAATGCGCGAACGCAGGTTGCCACTATATCGAAGTCAATGAAGCGTACACCACCCAAACCTGCTCGTGTTGCGGCTCTCGCCAAGACAGTCCGAAAGGTAGAGAAGGTCTTGGTATAAGAGCATGGTTTTGTCGTTCTTGTAAAACGACCCATAACAGAGATGTTAATGGAGCAAAAAACATTCTCGCGGTCGGGCTTGGCCGTCTTTAGTAGGAATCCCCGTTCCTTTAGGTCGGGGAGGAAGTCAATCTGTGGTAACGTGATCAGAGGTATAGTCATTATTAGCAATTATATGGCGTCGTATGACCACATAAGGTTTGTTATCGAATGTTTAGGTCGAAATACTAACCAATATATTTAGACGTCTCTACAGAGCTTTCTCGTTCGTTTTAGGACACATAGCCAGAATGGAAAATAAAAAAGTGCCTGATTCTTAGGATCAAGCACTTTTGTGAACTAACACTGTTTACTTAATAATGATATCGGCACTGAACGATGATAATGGCATCATCTTGAACCTCATAAACCAGTCTATGCTCTTGATCAATGCGACGCGACCAATAGCCTGCCAGATCGTGTTTGAGTGGTTCAGGTTTACCAATACCCTCAAATGGGTCACGTTTGATGGCTTTAATCAGCTTACTTATTTGCTTGACCTTCTCTTTGCTGGTTTTTTGCCAGTATTCGTAGTCCTCCCACGCATCCTGTGTCCAAGATAAGATCAAGCGTCCACCTCATCATCACAAGTCAATAATGCGTCATCCGTATTGATGTCATGCTCGATTAAACGACCCGCCTTAGCATCGGCTATAGAGCGTCTGAGGCGCTTGGCATTAGTGGGGCTTTTTAGCAGATGAAGCGTTTCCTCATATGAATTAAACTCTTCTAAACTCATGAGTACCGCAGGTTTGGCGTTTTGTCTAGTAATCACGATCGGCGATTTGTCGGTATCTACCTTATCGATATATTTGGCTAGGCCCTTTCTAAAATCAGTGTAGTTCACAACATCCATAACGATTACTCCGTGTTTGGTCATCTTTATTTGTATGACTGATATTATATACCATATCTGTACTTATATCTGTACAGATATTTTACACTGATTTATTTATGGCGCTGGCCGCTCAATCCGTAATCACCCGCAGAAGTTTGTGGCGGCGTATTAAGATTAGAGGGTTTTTGATAATCAAAGGATAACGGCACGGTATTGGTTTGCGCCACTTGAGTTAAGAACAATTTGATTGCTTGAGACGGCGTTAATCCATAGCTTTCAAACACGGCAAAGGCGCTATCCTTGAGCTCTTGATCGAGCCTGATATTATAATTGGTTGTCGTCATGGCATTACAAATGGCTTATATATGTACGTACAATATAAACCATTTGTAATGCCAAAACTACTAAGCATGCTTTTTTCATATTATGATTTCTGCTTAGGGAACGTATAGCCTATCGCCAGTAAGTGCTTTTTGTGGGTCTTTAAAAAAGCTTCATCTCTTAATTGAGTGTGTAACCAGCTGATCACTTCTTGGGTACTTTTTCCTGAAGGCGCATAGCTACCAAATGGGGCATAGTTAGCCAATAGAGGCGCAAAACGGTCGATCTGTTTGACGGTTAAGGATGGTATATCTCTATTCTCATTATTCTGATTTAAGTCCTCCAGACTTTTTTTCTTGGTGGGCTTAGCTTTGACATTAAATTTTAGTCCTGTGACGGTACGACCACGTTTAACGTTTTCATAGGTGATTTTAATATCTGACTTTTCTGTTATTTCTTCAACGCTTGGGTTGATGACTCGACTTTTTAGGTTGTTAATACGTTCGTAAGATTTAGAAAGAGCTAGCTCCTCTCTAATTTCTTCAAGTGACATTGTCCACGAGCTCATTGCCTCATGTTTTTTGGCCAGATGGTATATATCTATTGAATATTCACCCTTCAGTTTAAGTACATCTTCTTTTTTATATTTAGTGAATGGATTATTTTCATCAAAAACCTTCAACATCAGTAGCACTTCATCTGTAAAACATAGAGACACATAGCCATCTTCATATATTGATCTGATGACCCACTGTACATTGACACGGCTACCGCGTTCATTTCTATAGCTAAAAAATCGCCTCATCATCGTTTCACTAGCATCTTTTAATTGAGTATAAGCAGAATCCACTTGAATGTTGCAAGCCTCTGCAAATGCTTTCGCGGTTATCTCTATAGTGTCTTTTTCAGTGGCATCTATCAAACGCACTACTGAACTAGCAAGCAACAGCAACCGTTTTTCATCAAGTGTCATTTCATAAAACGCTTGTAGAATACGATTTTGCATAACAACCCAATTTGCAGGGTATTTCTTCTCATATAAACCAACTTGGTTAGTCATATCTACGCCTTAATGCTCAAATCTATCTAATTGTAGCATAATACCTGCTGATTGTAGCTTTTAACCTAGCTGATTGTAGCATTAACCTAGCTGATTGTAGCATTAACCTAGCTGATTGTAGCTTTATAGATCTTGAAGCCCTTAATTGGTAAGGTCTGAGAGCGTCCTAAAAGTCTTTAAAAGTCTTTAAAAGTAAAAAATATGTTTTTATATTAAATAATAGGAAAAAAACCAAAAAACCGACGGATTTAAGATGATAATTTGATCGACCAATCACTTATAAAACTTATCAGTAGCTCAGAATGCAATTGTCCATTTACTTGATGTTAATCCTCGTTCACATAGTTCGGATCAAGCTTGGATCTTTGAAAATCTTCAAAAGCATGGTCAAAGATATTTTGAATATCTTCATCTGTCATTCTGGACAACCCTGTTTTCACATTCTCAATATCAGTCTCATTTTTTGTAGATAGTTTGTCTTCATTTTCAGTAGCCATTATCGACACATCTGTAAACACTTATCAAACCGTTGCTAAAAAGCCTAGAAACCACTCTTATATACGTTTTACGCTCTGTCCGATACGATGGTAGCTAAAGCTATTCTAAAACGCTTAAAACAGCCGATAACCGTCTCCTAACCTTTCGCTAATTAGTAGACGATCCAGCTGTACCTTCAATTAGGCGATTTCGAGTAGCTACTGTGATGATGAATAAATATCAAGCAATGAACCGTGGTCACTGTCCTGACTGTTTTTAGGTGGTGTAAAGCTGCTTGGTACCACCTCAGCTTTACTTTGTATTTTATTGGCAATTGCTTTCAAAAATTCACGGTGCTTTTTCAAACGAGCATATTTTTCATTATCGTGTGCGTCTAAAAAAATAGCTTGCAGTTCATGATTATCATCATCGTCTAATGCGTTGGCCAACCACTCCCCCAATATTTTATGTGCTTCAAGCCTGTCCTGATCAATCTCTTTTTTAAGAGCCTGTAATTGCTTAATCTTATTTGCGAATAAATCATCTGATATTACTGACATTACCTCATCCTTTTTTAGCCAACTATGATAGAGTTGATCTAGCATACTACATGGTATGCAAGGATAAAAACACAGACCCATCGTTTCTGCCAGTAGTATTAACCCTCTTAGCATTTTTT
>NZ_CP060390.1:0-3032533 GCF_014280455.1 Psychrobacter sp. KCTC 72983 | reverse complement strand
CAGCATCCATCACTTTTAGACGAGAGACTTTTTGTTTGCCAGTGCCTGTTTCTTCTATATAAGCAATACGCCCTGAGAAATCCCCTGGAATGCCCGTAATCAGCTCATAAACTTTATCTGCGATGACGTGACCGGCGTAGCGCATGCTTTCTCTATTATTGTCAGCGGTTAGGCTTTGCTTGCCTTCTATCACGCGACCAGATTTGACATCGATGACTTCATAATCGGTGACGATTTTGCCGCGATTGGTACGAGTGCTGCCGACGACCAAATAAGGTATGCCCATACTTTGCCATACTGGCAGTGTGCCTGCCAGCTCGCTACTGCTGCGTGGCTGCTGCGGTAGGTTTTGGCTGGTGACTTTTAGTTCTGTATTATTCAAATCATTTAAAATAATAGGGGACAAAACAGAATCGCCTGCAAATGGTACAAACGCGACTTGGTTTTGTTGGACAGGAATCTCATAGTCCAATTCTAATACGACAGGAGCTGCGAGCACGTTTTGCGAGATAAGTAATGCTGAACTACCCGCAAGTAAAGAGGCTAGTAGTTTTTTATGAGTATACATGGGTCAATGGCGCTCCTAAAATTAATATGATAGTCATTTTTATAGTCGATGAGGCAAGTATTTAGATGAAAAAACGATGCGATAAAAGCCGCTTAACATCACGTTATCAATAATACAAGACGCTAGCAACTGATTAATTGCTACCTTTAAACTGTATAGTAAAGGTAGGATATTTTGGGTCATCAGCATCGATTGGTAGGCTACCTGTGTTGAGCACTGCTTGTCTGGCAGCTTCATTGACGACGCTATCAGGACCAGATGCGGTGACATTGACCACGTCACCATTGGCATTAACGGTGATGGTTAAGGTGGCACGCTGGGTAGAGCCTTTCGCTGCGGTAGGCGGTGTATAGTTGCGCTTGATTAGATTGATGATTTCACTATTGCTAGCACCGCGACTACCACCAGAGGCAGAGCGACTACTACCTTTAGAAGTACTAGAGGTTGAGGTGTCGCCGGAAATGGTTGATTGACCATCTGAGAGACTAAAGGTTCGGCCTGCATTGCCAGAGCCATCGGTATCAATCTGTATATTACGATCGTTAGCCGTGGGGCGTCTGATCTTGGGTGGGTTGTTTTGCTTTTGACGAAAATCTCCGAGCCTTTTTTGCTCTTCGATCATCTGCTCTCTTTTGTCTTGCTCTACTTGATCAAGCTCCTCTATCGCGGATTCGTCTAGCTGCGCTGCCCACTCAGCCATTCTGCGCTCATATTCTTGGTTTTGCTCGCGCAGGCGTTGATGTTGCTCTTCACTCATAAGCATGGGTTGACTGGCAGGCTCGTCAGATCGCGTAAACACAGGGACACGCTGGGAGTTCGGCTGGCTTGGATTTTGAGCGCTTGAGCTACTACTACTTGAGGTTTCTTGTTGAGCGCTACTGGCTGAATCGCTGGTGCTGCTGTCCATTTGCATGGCGCTGGCTGCTGCACGATTGGCCAATATCTGTCCTTGCATCTCAGCGAGTTGCTCAGGAGATACCATGACCGTCTCGATGCTACCAGCAGTCTCAACCTCAGTGGACTGATAATTATAAATCAGTATGCCGATTATAAGACCATGTGCTAGCAAACTGAGTAACGTAGGCAGTGTTAGCCCGTTGCCTTCAGGTTCGGTGGGGACATAGACGGCAGGCGCATTATGCATGGTATGGGTACTCATGAACGTGGTTTATCGGATTGGCTGCTATGATGTGACATACCTATATAGAAGGTATAGCTATTGGAGTGATGGCGTCGGTAGAGGCGCACCAGTCAATAACCCTACTTTTTCAATACCTGCCTGCTGCAAAGTTGCCATGAGCGTCATGATAGCGCCATATTGGTTATTTTGATCAGCATTAATCATCACTTGCAATGGCTCAGTGTTGGTATTACCGCTCTGAGACTGTAAGTTGGATAAAGTGTTAATTAGCTCAGGCTCACTAATAGGCAGGTCGATATTATTTTCATAACTGATAAAAATCTCACCCTTGTCAGTCAATGAGACAATGACGGGCAACTGGCTCTGACTCATGGTATTGGTTTGCTCTTTTGGCAAATCAACATCGACACCCGTAATGAGCATGGGTGCGGTCACCATAAATATCACCAATAGCACCAGCATAACGTCGATGTAGGGAACGACATTCATCTCTGCATTCAGCGCTTTTTTCTCACGGCGATAGGGATTTGGTTTCATAGCCCATTCACCTGAGTGGCACTCACTTGCGTCTCTCTAGCAACGGGGCTTTGCACACTGGTCTCGCGCTGTAGCATGCCTGTCATCTCGTCACAGAACAGTGCTCGTGAATCATAAAGACGGCTAGATTTTGCCGTAAAATGATTGTATGCCAATACAGCAGGAATAGCGGCAAACAAGCCCATGGCTGTCGCAATCAGCGCCTCAGCAATACCAGGCGCGACAGAGGCTAGGGTGGCTTGCTCCGTTTGCGACAGTCCCAAAAACGCGTTCATGATGCCCCAAACGGTTCCAAACAGTCCAATGTAAGGAGCCACCGAGCCGATACTCGCTAGCGTCGTCAGTCCTGACTCGAGTAATTGCTGCTGACGGCCCAAGCCGACGCGCAGTTTACGTTCAACACCGTCGATGATGTCATCTTTAGGTTGACGCTTTTTATGCATTCTTAGGTACTCTGAAAATCCCACATAAAAAATCTGCTCAAGTCCTTGGCGATCAGGTGAGCCTTGTACGCCTTGATACAGCTTTGCTAAATCTTCGCCTGACCAAAACCAAGTCTCAAATTGTTGATCAAAGTTTTTGGCTGTACCGAGCCGCGCACTCATACGGAAAATAATGACCCAACTGAACAAAGAGGCTAATAGCAATAAAGCCATCACAATCTGTACCAATAGACTGGCTTGGGTAATAAGATCAATAATATTTAATGATTCAGGCATGTAATGGACTCACGGATAATTGACAACAGCTGGTTTAAATAAAGACATCCAAACCAAACGAACCCTAAAAATAATAAGCATACTTTATCGTTGAATCTTAAGCGCAGTAAAGATCTCGGCAATCGGGTTTAGTAAGAGACTATTTGAGACCACGCTCAACCACTGAGACATCAACATAATAGCCTCTTAGTTTACTTCTAAATGAAAGAAACGTCATTATTAATGTGTTAACCAGACAAAAAGTACGATACATCAAATATTTTAACAATATAGTGGCAACTCATTAGGGCGTGTTGAACATTCGACCATGGCACTGACAGCGACTATTTTTTAGGCGATTCGATGTTAAAAATAATAAGTTTAGTCACTCTAAGCGCTTATTTTTAACGATGAAGCGGCAAAAAAGAGTCCTGTCCCTGCGGGCTGATGCTAAAATTGCCCCATACTGCGTTACAAATCTCGCTAAGGCATCTGTATTATCGTCGCTTTGTGCCTTGTCTGGAACAATTTTAGCGATCAGCAGTGCCTATTTGCGAATGTTCAACACGCCCTACTAATATACATAAATGATTTGAGCTAGAGACTATAAGAAAATTCAAATTTGTATAGCCTTTTAGACGTTATAAAAGTGATGTTTTTAATTGCTTTTTTATACGAGTTAGACATTATCAGCGATTGAGTTTGTAAGACAACTCGTCTAATATGTTACGCTTTGTTACTACATTATTCTTACTGCGGCATCACCATTTTGCTGAAGTAATGTTTAGTTTTAGGTAGTGGTGACTTTTTATTAGCCAGTCGGGGGCGACACTTATGAATGCAATTGAACGCTATTTTGGGATTAATGGTGACAATACCACAATCAAAACAGAAATCGTCGCTGGTATAACCACGTTTTTAACCATGGCTTATATTATCTTTGTTAACCCTAATGTCTTAGCCGATGCGGGTATGGATAAAGGGGCTGTATTTGTTGCAACTTGTTTGGCCGCAGCAGTCGGTTGTTTCATCATGGGTATCTATGCCCGACTACCAGTGGCATTAGCGCCAGGCATGGGACTTAATGCCTTCTTCACCTATGGCGTGGTCTTAGGTATGGGGTATGCATGGCAAACCGCGCTGGGTGCGGTGTTTTTGTCAGGTTGTATCTTTGTTCTATTAAGCCTCTTTAAGATTCGTGAGGCAATCATCAATGCGATTCCAAACTCTCTCAAAAACGGCGTAGTCGCTGGTATTGGTGCATTCTTGGCTTTTATTGCTTTGCAGAGTGCAGGTATCATCGTCAATCATGATGCGACCTTGGTTGCTCTTGGTGATATGACGTCATTTGGTCCTGTATTGGCATCTCTAGGTTTTGTCGTCATTATTGGTCTGTCTTATAAAAGAGTCCCAGGTGCGGTAACCATTGGTATTTTGCTGGTTGCTCTGATTAGTTTGCTAATGGGCTATACACAGTTTACCGGTATCATATCTGCACCACCTTCAATCGCGCCGACACTGATGCAGCTCGATATCGCTGGCGCATTTGATGTGGGTATGATCAGTGTGATCTTCGCTTTCTTATTTGTGGACTTATTTGATACTGCAGGTACGCTAATTGCGACCACTAGCCAAGCCAAGTTGACTGACAAAGACGGTAATATCCCTAATATGGGCAAAGCACTCTTGGCTGATTCGTCAGCGACAGTAGCAGGCTCTTTACTGGGTACATCATCGACGACCAGCTATATTGAGAGTATCTCTGGTATTGCCTCAGGTGGCCGTACAGGATTGATGGCAGTCACTGTTGGTGTGTTATTTTTACTAAGCATTTTCTTTTCTCCATTAGCCGGTATGATCCCAGCCTACGCGACGGCCGGTGCCATATTTTATGTTGCCGTACTGATGATGGGCACCCTAAAAGACATCGACTGGAGCGACTTAACAGAAGCGGCGCCTGTTGTAGTTGTATTGCTGTTCACGCCGCTGACATACTCTATCGCTGATGGCATCGCACTTGGTTTTATCACCTTTACCGCGGTCAAAGCAATCGCTGGCAAGTTCGCTGATATCAGCATTGCTGTATTGCTTTTGACTCTTGTGCTATTGGTTAAAATTATCTTCTTATAAGGCGTATTGCGCTAGGTATGAGACCTAATAATATAACCCTCTTTATCACTTGATGGTAAAGAGGGTTTTTATTATTTGGAGATGGTACTTAGCTTATTAGTGAGCCCAAAATTGATACGATTAAAACCCAAAACTTTGGTAATAATTAATCAGTAATAGTAAACTAAAAAATATAACCAAAGCGTCATGACTGAAAAATTGCTTGTAAATATTTGTTTTTTAAAGAAAATTTAATTTTTAAAAATAAAAAAAAGCGTTAGTTTGAATTTTTTTTTCATGATATTATAGCCGAGTTAAGCGCATCACCTCAATCAACGCCGTAGAGGTTTTTCTTACAGTGAATTTGCACATTTAAGATGGTATGTTTGGGCTTGTTTAAGTGATTTTTTATCACTTCATTCAAGCGATATTTGTCCATCACACTCCTTTCACTACTAACAAGAAGAAGGCACTAATGCCGCTTAATTTTTCGTTGTTGCCTTTGTATTGTTAACGTAGCCCGTTTAACAGTGGAACGACCTACTTAACCATCTCCAGCATGTGCTGGATTTTCTAGTTTTGTGATGGCGCCGTTTGGTCTTTTGATTATTGCTGTGAATATCCCTCCATAACCTCTATTTTGATAGCGGTTACGAGCAGTTATGCAGGACGATCAGACTTCCTAAAGCACCATTTATTATGGTTTTTAAACGATAGTTATGGAGTTGTTATGAACCCAGTAGACCAGTTTACCCCGCAAGAGCCGATTTTGTTCAATCCTGTTGATATGCTGTCGCCAGAGTATCTTGCCCAGCCAATAGAAGAGTTATATAAGCGTATTTCGCCACTATATAGCGTTGATGAACAGCGTTGGTTGGCTGATTTATTGCCACTTGCCAAGCCTAGTGCAGAGGAGCGTGATGCTGCCGCTGAGCAGACACGCAGGCTGGTTGAGCATGTGCGTAACGATGGCAAAGCCGTCAAGATGGTTGACTCATTATTGCTTGAGTATAGCCTTGATACCCAAGAAGGTATCTTGCTCATGAGTTTGGCAGAAGCGTTGATTCGAGTGCCGGATAATTATACTGCTGATGCATTGATTCATGACAAAATGAGTGTGGCAGATTGGAAAAAGCACATCAAAAATGACAATGGTTTCATGGTTAATGCCTCTACTTGGGGCATGATGATGACAGGCCGTGTCGTCAGTATTGATAGCAGCACTACTGCATCAGGTTTCTTGGATCGCATGACCAAAAAGATGGGTGAGCCTGTCATTCGTAGTGCCATGCAAAAAGCCATGCGCATCATGGGCCATCAGTTTGTATTGGGCGAAACCATCGAAGACGCCAATAAAAACAGCCAGCCATATCGTAATAAAGGTTATACCTATTCATTCGATATGCTAGGTGAAGCGGCTATCACGCATAGAGATGCTGAAAAATACTTCAATGACTACTTGCATGCGATCAAAGCGACGGCCAACGTCAAAGTCAAAGAAGGTATGCCTAAGCCATCAGTATCTATCAAATTGTCTGCGCTGCATCCTCGCTATGAAGCGACACAAGAAGCTCAGGTCATGGGTCTATTGCGTCAACGCTGCTTGCTCCTTATTGAAGCGGCACGCGAGGTCAATGTTGATCTTAGTATTGATGCCGAAGAAGCGGATCGTCTTGAGATTTCTTTAAAACTGTTTGAGTCTCTATACCGTGATAACTCAACAGCTGGTTGGGATGGCCTAGGTATCGTTGTACAAGGTTATTCTAAACGTGCTATCGCTGTATTGGCTTGGCTTGCTCGTTTGTCTTCTGAAGTCGGCGATCGCATTCCAGTACGTCTGGTAAAAGGCGCTTATTGGGATACTGAGATCAAACTTGCTCAGCAAAAAGGTCTATCAGGCTATCCAGTTTGGACACGCAAAGAAGGTACAGATACCGCATATCTTGCTAGTGCGCGTTTCTTATTATCAGACCATCTGCGCGGTCTTATTTGGCCACAGTTTGCGACGCATAATGCGCACACACTGTCTTCAATCATGACCATGAGCACCCATAAAGAGTTTGAATTCCAGCGTTTGCACGGTATGGGTGATGCACTTTATGACCATATTTTGCAAGCTTATGAGATTCCTGTACGTATCTATGCACCAGTTGGCGCGCACAAAGACTTGCTACCATATTTGGTACGTCGTTTATTAGAGAACGGTGCCAACAGCTCGTTTGTTCATCAGTTATTAGACAAGTCGTATCCGATTGAAAAACTAACTGTGCATCCATATGACAAGCTACTTGCCAACCCTACCTTGCACAACCCAGATATCCCGCTACCACTAGAGATTTATGGTTCGCGCCGTGCAAGTTTTGGCCCTAATATATTTGTAGAGTCACAATGGCTACCGTTCAAAGCAGCTATTGATAGCCATCTCAATAAAAAATGGTCAGCGACACCTATCATCAACGGCCAAGCAATTAATGAATATGAAGTAGATGGCGTCACCCATCAGCTTGATGCGCAGCCTGTACTTGCGCCTTGGAATCATGACGTAAGCGCTGGTGAAGTCAAATATGCCAATGCAGAATTGGCTCGTCAAGCGATTGATGTTGCTGTAGCGGGTCAAAGTACGTGGCAGAACGTGACAGTGGCCAAACGTGCAGCAATACTGCGTAAAATCGCTGAGCTATTTGAAGAAAACTACGCTGAGCTAATGGCACTATGCCAAGTCGAAGCTGGTAAGACTATGCAAGACAGCATCGATGAAATCAAAGAAG
This sequence comes from Psychrobacter sp. KCTC 72983, assembly GCF_014280455.1. Taxonomy (NCBI): domain Bacteria; kingdom Pseudomonadati; phylum Pseudomonadota; class Gammaproteobacteria; order Moraxellales; family Moraxellaceae; genus Psychrobacter; species Psychrobacter sp. KCTC 72983. Next base: position 3,024,712 of record NZ_CP060390.1, on the reverse strand, counting down.
CCGTTGATTTCTGTCGTTTTTACGCTGATGAAGCAGAGCGCCTAGACGATGTCGTGCATGAGTTTACAGATTTGTCTGGTAAGCAATCGCGTCAAGTTTATAAACCACGTGGCACTTTTGTGTGTATTAGCCCATGGAACTTCCCATTGGCTATCTATACGGGTCAAATCGTGGCGGCGCTGGCAGCAGGTAACACTGTTGTGGCCAAGCCTGCCGAGCAAACCAGCTTAATTGCGCACTTTGGTGCACAGTTAATGTATCAAGCGGGTGTACCAGCAGAAGCACTACAATTGGTGACAGGTGCCGGTGATGTGGGCGGAGCGCTAACGGCTGCTGACAATATCGCAGGTGTGATATTTACTGGCTCAACGCAAACTGCTCAGCGTATCAATCAAAGCTTGAATGATCATGCACAAGCGAGCGGCGAGCTGCCTGTATTTATCGCTGAGACTGGCGGTCAGAACGCAATGATTGTTGATTCAACAGCACTGCCAGAGCAAGTCGTTAAAGACGCTGTTCTATCTGCATTTGGTTCAGCAGGTCAGCGTTGTTCAGCTTGTCGTATATTGTGCGTGCAAGATGAGATGGCGGATGATTTGATCGAGCTATTGCAAGGCAATATGGCTGAGCTTTCTGTTGGCAATCCACTATACGCTGCCACAGATGTAGGTCCAGTCATTGATGCTGATGCCAAAAATGGTCTTGAGGCCCATATCGCGCGTATGGATGCTGAGCCAACCGCGACTATTTTGGCTCAAACCCCAATGAGTGCAAGCTCAGTGGTCAGCCAAGAGAAGTCTACCTTTGTATTGCCAACCGCAATCGAGGTAAGCAGTATTGATGTGATTGGTGGTGAGCACTTTGGTCCAATCCTGCACGTATTGCGCTATCAAGCACGTGATCTGAATAAGCTGATTGACGCTATCAACAACACAGGCTTTGGTTTGACGATGGGCATCCATAGCCGTATCGAAAAAACTGTTGAGCATATCGAGCGCCGTGCTTTTGTAGGTAACACTTATATCAACCGTAACCAAATCGGCGCGGTCGTAAACGTCCAGCCATTTGGTGGTTGTGGTCTGTCTGGTACTGGCCCGAAAGCAGGTGGCCCGCACTATGTTGCGCGTCTGATGCAGCTTGAATCAGAATCAAATGGTAGCAACCAAACAAATGCTAACACCAAAACAACCACTCAAACAGAACTCGCATAAGGAGTAGCAACATGGCGACTGAATTCAAAAAAAATCATGCCCAGGTTTGTGAATCTTGGCGACTACTTGGCGCGGTCAATCGCGCAACGTACCTAGAGGCGGCAATTCCAAAGTTGTCTCTATTGACTGGTGATGCCAACAAAGCAAAGCGTTTATTCAATCACCTATTGAGCGCGGCGCCAAGCTTAGATGAGACGCATCGTATGACTGGTGCGACAGGTGAGTCAAACGACTTGTACGTCACTGGTCGTGGTAAGACAATGGTCATTGGTGAAGAGTCTGCCAGAGCAATGGCAGTGCTAGGTCAGCTTGTGGCTGCATTATTGACTGGTAATGAAGTCATATTGCATTGCCCAAGCCAAGATGAGATGTGCAATGAAGCTGCTAAGATATTGTACGATACAGGTATTAGCGAAGATGTATTGAGTGTGGCTAATGACTCGCAAACCATCACGCTTTTGTATATCGATCGTCTTGCCCAAGTTGCCGTTTCTGGTAACCACAGCGAAGTACAAGTTATCAGTCAAGAGCTTGCTAAGACAGACGGTATTTTGACGCAAGTGATTAGCGTCACTGATATGGAAGGCTTATCAGAAATGTTAACGCCTGATTATCTGCATCGTTTTGTCACTGAGCGTGTTAAGACCATCAACACCACAGCGATTGGTGGTAATGCTAGCTTGCTTGAGCTTGGCACAGAGTAACTGTCCTTATTATCGATCCGCTTAGCTTTTATAATGATAAATGCTAAGCGGTGTTTGTATTGCGGTAGGTATTAAGCCGTAATGCACAATAAAAAAACCGCTACCTGATTTATGATCAGATAGCGGTTTTTTTATTTGCGTGATTTAACTGAAAACAATGACGCGGCCTTATTCAGCCATTTCAATCCATATCCAACCGTTCTCTAACCATTCGCTTAAGTCGTCAGCTGTAACGTCTGCCACATCATCATATCTCAATGATTCACCATCAGCCAAGCGCATTAATACTGCGATAGCGACTTCATCAAGCCCATCGATACGCTGTCCGTTGGCATATAGCGTGATGCCATCACGGGTTTGATTATAGAGCAGACGATTGCTATAGTCCGCTTGCAATAGCGCACCTTCAGACAAGGCTTGTACAAGCTCATCGGTGTCCAGTGTTTCCTCTGGCATCAGCGCATCATATTGGCGCTTACCAACCACTTCAGAGACTGCTTGACGAATCATATCATCACCGCGCTCAGATTGTAGCATCTCTAGCAATTGCGCTTTGATCGCCGCGATGCTGTCCGCTTGCAGTTCACCTGAGTTCTGTAGCGTTTGTGGCAGTAGCATAGGGATGAATAACTGACTGTCATTGGTTGCAATATCTGCCACACTGTCGATGATTTGCATTAAATTTGGACGACGACAGCCAAACGAGAAAGTCAGACAGTCATCTTGTGCCACCCCAAAGTGCGATAATTTAGGCGGTACATAAAGCACATCACCCGCTTCTAGTATCTCATCAAAGATAAGCTCACCCATATCGTCAAACAAGCGAATAGGCTCATCAGCAACAAACTCTGTCTGCTCATCACAGAATTTGCCCAACTGCCAGCGCCGTGAACCATAGCCTTGTGCCAAAAATACATCGTAGTCGTCATAATGCTTACCGACCGACCCACCTGCTGGCGCGTAGGAAACCATAATATCGTCACGCTGCCACTGCGGAATAAAGTCAAATGCTTGCCACAACTGACCGAGCTCTGGGGACCACTGCTCTAGGTTCTGTACCAATACGGTCCATTGCTCTGGTAGGTTTTCAAAATCAGTCTCGCTCAGTGGGCTTTTTTTGAGTTGCCACTGTGCCTGACCTTCTTTTTTACTGGCTGCTTGGGTTAGCAAGCGTGCGCTAGCATCTTCTTCAAGGGCAAGACCAATCATATCATCTGGCTCAAACATATCGATCAGCTGCGGTAAGCCTTGCTTGATAAGCAGTGGTTTCTTTTGCCAGTATTCAGCCAAAAACTGCTCAGGCGTAATGGAGTCGGGTAGACAAAGAGGAATAGAGGTCATGGGTAAATCCATATTGTAAATGCGTATGAGATTGATAGTAAGAGAGGCTTTATGGAAAGGTTTTAATCGTTTATGATGATCACCTATCTGATGGCTATCATCAGAGCAGCCACTGAATCGTAGGAAAGTTATGAAAAAATTGCACTTTATCGTCATCATTGCTAGCGTGTTTTTGCTACAGGCCTGTGTCCATAAGATTGTCACCGTACCTGCCAAAATTGCTTATAAAACCACCAAAGGTGTGGTCAAAGGAACTGTTGCTGTTGGTAAAGCCATCATACCGGGCGACAGCGACGATGATAAAAAAGACGATTAATCACTTAATTAGATACCACTTGGTTTTGACGAGTTTGAAATAGCATAATACCTGCCGCAATTAGCCCACCAAGTAATGCTAAAGCCATATCTTTGTGGGCGTCCCAAACGTCACCCTGCTGACCGTTATACGCTTCAGCAGCTTCTGGTGATAACGTCATTGCAATGCTCCATTCGAGTAATTCGTAGAGCAGACTTGATGACATATTAATCATGAGAGCAAGTGCGATGAGTAGTTTGACAGATTGAACGTTAAAGATAGTCTTTGAGACATCTGCCATCGCATTGAACAGTAAAACCCCGTAGCTAAAATGGACAAGACGATCGTACATATTGCGCTGCCAGCCAAATAACTCATCTAAACGTATACCGAATAGTTGCTGCGTCCAGTTATTGTAGGGCACGTAAGAGTATAGATAACGCGCCCCTATGATGTGAATGACTAAAAATAGTGATGCGAGCACATAAGAGCGTGAGCTAACATAGTTATAGCGATAAGCGCCTAGCATTAATGCCAAGAAAAGTAGCGTACCGAGTTGATGTAACAGGTAGCTCGACCACTCTAGTGGGTTAATGCTTGCCAGTACCATGACGACAAATACCGCAATCGTACTAGCAAGCACAGATTTTTTATTTTGATGCATAGTGCTCGCTGGCTGCTATTAATCGTTAAAATTACAGCTTGGCAATCCATTCTTTAATAGCGCGTGCTTGCTCGGCGGCATTACCGATATAAGTAGCAGGCGTCAATGCACGTAGGCGTTCTTTATCCGCATCGCTAACAGCCGATAGCTCATCGCTTTCAACAAAGGTTAGCATCGCTTCACGCGTCATGGCATTACCGCGAGTCAAGGCTTTTAGTTTCTCATACGGGTTTTCAACGCGGTAGCGACGCATGACCGTTTGAATCGGTTCTGCCAACACTTCTTGCGCTTGATCCAAGTCATCATTTAAACGCTGCGCATTTAGCTCAAGTTTACCCACGCCTTTTAGGCACGCATCAAAAGCAATTATGCTCTGTGCTAGGCCAACACCGATATTACGTAATACGGTAGAGTCTGACAAATCACGCTGCATACGTGAAATCGGTAACTTCTCACCCAAATGGGCCAGCATCGCGTTGGCAACGCCCAAGTTGCCTTCAGAGTTTTCAAAGTCAATTGGATTAACTTTATGCGGCATGGTAGAAGAGCCAACTTCACCGTCTTTTAGGCGCTGTTTAAAATAGCCTAAGCTGATATATTGCCAAATATCACGGTTAAAATCGATCAAGATTGTATTGAAGCGCTTAACAGCATCAAACAACTCAGCGATATAGTCGTGTGGCTCGATTTGAGTGGTATAAGGGTTAAATGTTAGCTCTAGACGCTGATCGATAAATGCTTCAGCATGGCTCTGCCAGTCGACGTCAGGATACGCTGAAAAATGCGCATTATAATTACCGACTGCACCGTTGATTTTACCTAACAGCTCTACTTGATTGATTTGCTTGATTTGACGGGCTAGGCGGTAGGCCACGTTTGCCATCTCTTTACCAAGTGTCGTTGGACTGGCTGTCTGACCATGTGTACGTGATAGCATTGGTTGATCAGCATGAGCAATCGCTAAGTCAACGATGCTATCAGTCACTTGCTGCATTTTGGCAACGACAAGCTTGCGGCTGTCTTTTAGCATCAATGCATACGATAGGTTATTGATATCTTCACTGGTACAGGCAAAGTGAATAAACTCAAGTGAATCAATCAAGGCATCCTGACCCCGGAACTTGTCCTTGATAAAGTACTCAACCGCTTTTACATCATGATTGGTCGTCGCTTCGATGTCTTTGATCGCTTGGGCATCGGCTTCGCTAAAATCATCAACGATTGCATTCAAAAAAGCGTTGGTCTGGTCATCAAATGCTGCTAATTCACCAATTGCGCTGTTGTCAGCTAAAGACTGCAACCAGCGAATCTCTACCGTAACGCGAGCTTTGATTAGACCAAATTCAGATAAATAAGGACGTAAGCTGTCAGCCTTTGATGCGTAACGACCATCAATTGGAGAGAGAGCGGTAAGTGGGGTCATGGTTGTGCCTCAGTAGTTATGAAATAAAAAACTGCAAGAGTCTAGATAAAAAATTACCATATAAAAAACGGCGTCGAAATCGTTGCGCGTAATATAGCAGAAATATGATATTAAAAAAGCGGTCTATGCAAATAAAGCGATGTTGACCCTCGTCAAAATAAATCTATTTACTGCATCAACATCTGTGCTTTAAGTTGGGTGTTAGGAAGCAATTAAAATCCACATGGTGCATCGATAGATTCAATCACGCCGCCGCCTAAACATACTTCATCGATATAAAATACCGCTGACTGTCCAGGAGTGACAGCGCGCTGCGGCTCATCAAATACCACTCGAACCTCACTGCCATCAGCATTGGTCGCAAACACGCGGCACGCTTGATCAGGCTGGCGATAGCGAGACTTCTCCATACAGGCTAAGCCTTCGTCGCTAAACACATCCGCAGGCGCGTTACCATCAATCCAATCGAGCTTATAGGCTTTTAGCTCGTTGCTCATTAGCATGGGATGTTCATGCCCTTGACCGACGATTAAACGATTTTTCTCTAAGTCTTTTGCCAATACAAACCACGGCTCCTCGGGACGGTCTTTGACACCGCCAATGCCGATGCCGCCGCGCTGACCCAATGTGTAATACATGAGGCCATCATGAGTATCGATGACTTTATTGTCATCAGTAAGTATCTCGCCTTTTTGGGCAGGCAAGTACTGTTGTAGGAAATCTTTAAAACGGCGCTCACCAATGAAGCAAATACCGGTTGAGTCTTTTTTCTTCGCGGTCACTAAATCATGCTCTTCTGCGATGCGGCGTACTTCAGGTTTTTCTAGCTCACCCACAGGGAACAAGGTCTGCGCGATTTTGTCACCGCCGACCGCATGCAAAAAGTAGCTTTGGTCTTTATTGTTATCAAGGCCGCGCAGTAGCTGGGCAACTTCTGTGCCATCAGCGTTACTATAGTTGACACTGCGGCGCGTATAGTGACCGGTCGCGATATAATCTGCACCAAGCGTCAACGCATAGTCTAAAAACGCCTTAAACTTAATTTCTTTGTTGCACAAAATATCAGGGTTTGGGGTGCGTCCTGCTTTATATTCTGCCAAAAAGTGCTCGAATACGCGATCCCAATATTCCATTGCAAAGTTTGCGGTGTGCAGTTTGATGCCAATTTTGTCACAGACCGCTTGCGCGTCCGCGAGGTCATCCATTGCTGTACAGTATTCGGTGCCGTCATCTTCTTCCCAGTTCTTCATAAACAGCCCTTCAACCTTGAAGCCTGCCTGCTGAAGTAATACGGCTGATACAGAAGAATCGACCCCACCTGACATACCGACGATCACATGCTTGGTGCTAGGATTTTCGACATCAGCAAGTGTTAAAGGGCGATGAGCATTAAAAGACTCAGAAACGGTTGTGCTTGAAGTGTATTGTATGGCTGACATAAAACGGCTCAACTATTTATACGTTATCCAAAATACATGCCGACGCCAAGCGTTATGCAATCACTACAATACGTAGTGTCAGCACAACAACGTCAGCTTGTCTTCTGGATCTGGTATTATGATAAAATAAACGTCATATTATACCAGTTAATTGAAACTGGTGGCGACCGATGGTGTCTGGCTACTCGTAAAACCACTTTGAAAATTCAGATAGTGGTTTTGAATCTTAGATTAACACACCAAGTGCAACGCTAATTAATATTATAGAACGCCTGCATAGGCGTTTTAAACCCTAATCGTTTTCTTGGTCTGTTGTTTAGTTTGTTCTCAATGTCCTGTATTTCATTATCAGAGACTTGTCTAAAGTCACAACCCTTAGGCAAGTACTCTCTGATAAGGCCATTGGTATTCTCGTTGGTTCCTCGCTGCCATGACGCATAAGCATCGGCAAAGAAGAAAGGGCTAAAGAGCTTTTGTTTCACCTTCTTATGCTGAGCAAACTCTTTACCATTGTCAGAGGTAATGGTCTTAACCTGCAACCTCACTGGCGCTAAGAGTTCTATCATTGCCTCTGATACTTGCTGTGCTGTTTTATGACCCACACGCTTCATCTTCAGCAGCCCCGTTTTACGTTCAACGAGCGTGACAATCGCTTGCTTGTGATGCTGACCGATAACGGTATCCGCTTCCCAATCTCCAATACGTGAGCGTTCTTCAACAATACAAGGGCGCTCATGAATCGAGACTCTGTCATTGATACGGCCTCGAGTCTCAGCGGTTAGACGCTGCCGGTATGGTTTTCCTTTACGTCTGAGACACTGCCACAATGTACCGCCCTGCCTCTTATCACGCCAAATATAGCGATAAATGCTCATATGACTGATACCAGCATGAACGCCAGATATTTGCTCAGGACTCCAGTTCTCTTTAAGCTTGTCTGTCACCCATGCCCAGAGGTCAGTCACAATAGTTGTGGCGTTGTTAGCCCGTCTGTCACAAGCCTTGTTATTAGCATGCTTTGCTCGGTAACCTCGTAGGCTTTTATTACGCCTAAGCTCTCTTGATATGGTACTGGGACTTCTGTTTAACACCCTCGCTATAAAATTAATACTATGTTTTGCCCCTTTAAGGGCATAAATCTGGTATCGTTCACCTAGGCTTAGATGTGTATAGCTCATGGTTGCAATCTCACTTTGGTCGGTGGATAAAAACTTTGATGCTAGCGCATCTAGGTCTTTTTTTCACCTTGCATTTGGTATTGCACTTCATGTGTTAATCTAAGAATTATTTTAATCACCTTTAACTCATCTTGGAATAATAATGATAAAAATTGGTCAAGGTATCGACGTTCATGCTTTTCATAATAATGGTCAGCAGCAACAATATGTCATTCTAGCGGGCGTGCCGATTGAGCATTCTCATAGTTTGCTCGCACACTCTGATGGGGATGTGGTCTTGCATGCATTGGCTGATGCGCTACTGGGCGCACTTGCACTTGGCGATATTGGGCAGCATTTTCCTGATACCGATGCGGCACATGCTGGATTGGATTCAAGGATTTTGCTGCGTTATGTTTATAGTAAAGTGCAAGAGGCTGGTTATAGTATAGGCAATGCTGATATCACGGTGATGTGTGAACGTCCAAAGCTGGCACCGCACAACAAAGCGATGCGCGCTAATATCGCGAGCGACTTACAAACGGATATTAGCAATATCAGTGTAAAAGCCACCACGACTGAAAAATTGGGATTTACGGGTCGTCAAGAAGGCATCATGGCCAATGCCGTGGTATTATTAGTCCCTAATACTGTTGAACCTACATAGATCGAAATTCGTGCTTGTAATACAGCGGCAGTCGCCCCATGTATCAACCACGTCTTTACACAATTATTTTTATATAAATAATCATTTTAATGAACCGCTTTATCAATAGGAGCTTTTATGAGTGAGCAAACCCCAAACACTGCTGCAAACGACGTTGAACAATTGATCCGTGATCAAATCCGTGACAATAAAGTCATTATCTACATGAAAGGCACACCGCAATTTCCGCAGTGTGGTTTTTCAGCGCGCTCTATCGAAGTGTTGACTCAGATTGGTCGTCCATTTGCGTTTGTAAACATTTTAGAAAACCCAGAAATTCGTGCAACGTTGCCAAAAATTGCGAACTGGCCAACTTTCCCACAATTATGGATTGATGGTGAGTTGATGGGCGGATCAGACATCATCTTGCAAATGTATCAATCAGGCGAGCTAAAGCCATTGGTTGAAGCAAACAGCCCTGCTGCTTAATACTTAAAAGTGTGAATTGGATGTATTTAATGTCCAATTATTCTTTGTAAGATACGAGCACAGCAAACCCAAGTAGTCATTAATGGCTATTTGGGTTTTTTTATTATTGCTATTAGTGTCACTAATACTCTATCTATTCTTGTCCTTACTAGTATTTCCACGCGCCTATGTCATTAGGCTTCGTTGTTTTTAGGGGATTTACCCCCATATATTGTCGAAGATACCAGCGATATAAATAATAATTATCAGATAATTAAGAGAGCTTTATGAATAACCAAACCAGTGAACAGTTAAATGAGCAGAGAGAAGCGGCTGAGCAGGCGGCGATTGAAAAGCGTCGTGAGCGTTTAAAAAACGAATCTACGCGGATCATTGAGATTGCTAACAATGAGTCATACTCAGCACTGAAGTGTATTCATCAGCTTAGTGTGGCGGGCGGTGCAACTGAAGCGACCTATATCGCTATTGAACAGCGCATTGTTGTGGACCAAGATCCAGCAGGTGCTTATCACTTGGCATTGTTGGCTCAAAACACGCCAGATTTGCCAATCGATGCTCGTCAACTTATCGAATTAGTAGTCAACAAGGGTGATAACCATCAGCGCTTGGCCTTGCTCAAAAACTTACCATTACCGCCAGTTGAGCTTATCAAAGCGCAGATTTTAGCGAGTGAGGATGGTGAGGCGATTGGTCAAATGAATGCCTATCTACAGATAAACCCAGAAGGGTATGGTAGCCATCATATGCTGTCTAGCGGTCAATCGGATCAGATCGTACCCTTGAGCCGTGGAAACAGTAATAACTAAGAGATCATTACGAACTCAAAAGCTAACAACCAAAGTGATGCTGGCGTAAGTATCTTTGCGCTTAATTATAATAGTTTTTATCCTAGCGTTTTTTAAGCGTGAAAAAATTGTTATAATGATGGGTTATTCAACCAATTATGAACGATTTATCTGAGTCGTTATCTTTTTTATAAATACGACTGACGTTTATTTGCTGATGGTTTTCTTATTTGAACACAAGATACGTCAATCAGCAGCGTTATGAGTCAAGTGAGGCACACATGCAATACCCAAAACATTACGACGTGATAGTAATCGGCGGTGGTCATGCTGGTACAGAAGCTGCTTTGGCGGCTGCACGTATGGGCGCTCAGACCTTATTGTTGACCCATAATATCGAGACGCTTGGTCAGATGAGCTGTAATCCCGCGATTGGCGGTATCGGTAAATCGCATTTAGTGCGTGAGATTGACGCATTAGGCGGCGCAATGGCGCTAGCAACGGACAAAGCAGGTATCCAGTTTCGTGTACTAAACAGCCGTAAAGGCGCTGCTGTGCGTGCCACACGTGCGCAAGCAGACCGTATCTTGTATAAAGCGGCTATTCGTCATACGTTAGAGAATCAACCAAACCTAGATATATTTCAGCAAGCCGCTGATGATATCTTAGTAGAGAATGGCCGTGCGACAGCTGTTGTGACCTCTACAGGTATTATTTTTAAGACCGAAACAGTCGTATTAACCTCAGGGACTTTCTTGGGCGGCGTCATTCATATTGGTCTAGAAAACTCAAATGGCGGGCGTGCAGGCGATCAGCCTTCTATCAAGCTCGCCGATCGCTTGCGTGAGCTGAAATTGCCAGTAGGTCGCCTAAAAACAGGCACGCCAGCACGTATCGATGCACGTAGCGTTGATTTTAGCGTGATGACGGTACAACCTGGTGATACGCCGCTGCCTGTCATGAGCTATATGGGTGATGTTTCTATGCATCCTGAGCAAGTCAACTGCTATATCACGCATACCAATGCGCGTACTCACGATATCATCCGTGAAAATCTTGATCGCTCGCCGATGTTCTCTGGCAAAATCGAAGGCGTAGGCCCGCGTTATTGTCCATCTATCGAAGATAAAATTCATCGTTTTGCGGACAAAGATAGCCATCAGATCTTTATTGAGCCAGAAGGCTTGACCACGCATGAGCTGTATCCGAATGGTATCTCAACCAGTTTGCCGTTTGATGTGCAGTTAGATTTTATTCATAGCATGAAAGGGCTTGAGAACGCCCATATCACGCGTCCAGGCTATGCAATTGAATATGATTATTTCGATCCACAAAACCTCAAGCCCACGCTTGAGACCAAATCGATTGATCGTCTGTACTTTGCGGGTCAGATCAATGGTACGACTGGCTACGAAGAAGCGGGCGTGCAGGGTTTGCTAGCAGGGACCAATGCCGCATTGGTGACGACCAACAATAGCGAGTTTGACACGTGGACCCCGCGCCGTGATGAAGCGTATCTTGGCGTACTTGTGGATGATTTGATCACCCATGGTACGACCGAGCCTTATCGTATGTTTACGAGCCGTGCAGAGTATCGTTTGCTGCTACGTGAAGACAATGCCGATCAGCGCTTGACAGAGACGGGTCGCAAGCTAGGGCTGGTAGATGATGTGCGCTGGCAAGCATATCAAGAAAAAATGGAGGCGATCTCGACAGAGACGTCACGCCTAAAAGACATGTGGGCCACGCCGACAAATACCTTGGGTCAGAAACTATCTGAGCAGACAGGTGAGGTACTCTCTAAAGAATCGACTGCCTTTGATTTGCTCAAGCGTCCGCAGATACGTTTTGCTGATATCGCGGCTATTACTGACTCAACCGTTGATGCGCAAGTAGGAGAGCAGATTGAGATTTCTGTCAAATATGCCGGCTATATCGATCGTCAGCAAGAAGATATTGATCAAATGAAGCGCTTAGAAAACACGGCGCTACCGCTAGATTTTGATTATAGTGTGGTATCAGGGCTATCAAACGAGATTGTACAAAAACTCACGCAAGTTCGTCCTGCGACGCTAGCTCAAGCTGGACGTGTCAGCGGTGTCACACCTGCGGCCATACAGTTATTGGCGATGACGGTCAAAAAACATAAAAAAGCAAAGGCTGCGCTTGACTCGTAACAGTAGTATGCTAAAGCCTTTTATAACAAAGCATCCATGATATAAAAAGCCCGTAATAATATTTTATTGCGGGCTTTTGTTTATTGAAAAACCACTCTATTATCGAAATAAAGTCTCATTCAAACTTGTCTTACTTGCTGCTTTGTCTCTATACTAGGTCGTAAAATCTGATTATTACTTATTAAATTTTCTTGTTGATGCTCATATCATGATGGGCTTGTCACCGAATTGAGCCTATTTATGATTGATGCTATTGTTTTTGCTATTACTATTGTATTCCCCAACCTTGCTTTGATGTGGTTGGGTTTTTTTATGCAAAGACGTGGCGAGGCGAGCCAAAGTTTCATTGATCAGGCATCCAGCTTTGTTTTTAACTACTGCCTGCCTTGCTTGCTATTCTTTAGCGTGGTCGATAGCGATGTTGATTATGGTCAGCAAGTTAAGCTAATTTTTGTTGGTATTTTGGTGACATTTGTCCTGTTCTTTGGGGCGGAGCTGTATGCTAAACGCTTCGTCAAACGTCCTGCCGACCAAGGCGTGTTCGTACAAGGTATTTTCCGTAGCAACATGGCGATTATTGGCCTTGCAACCGTTGCCAATGCTTATGGTGAGCGTGGTTTAAGTATTGGTGCCGTTTACATGGGCGTAGTCACCATATTGTTTAATATTTTAGCGGTCATTACGTTAAGTCGTGTCTCTAAAAGTGTGGATGATACTTTGATCAGTCGCAGTATTATGATCATCAAAAAGGTATTTACCAACCCACTTATTTTGGCATTGCTATCAGCATTCGCTTATAAGGCATTGCCATTGCCACCGCTTACAGGCGTTATTCATACAACGGGTGATCTATTAGCAGCGGTTGCATTGCCGCTGGCACTAATTTGCGCTGGTGCTAGTATTGATTTGAAATCGATGCTGAGTGCCTCAGGGTTATCTATGCAGGCAAGTATTGGTCGGATTGTGATTGCACCCACCGTCGCCATTGCGATTGGTTTGGCATTTGGTTTATCAGGCGTCCATATGGGCGTGTTATTCTTGATGGTGGCATCACCAGCCGCAGCGGCCAGTTATGTCATGGCAAAAGCGATGGGGGGTAATGACATATTGGCGGCCAATATTTTGGCGTTTACGACGGTGGTTGGTATGTTTGGCATGGCGTTTGGTGCGGCCGCCTTACGTGCGCTTGGTTTGATGTAGCTTATATAGTCAGTGCTTTGTTGGACATAGCGTCAACTGGTCGTTGTAATACTAAAACCCCCCTTTTTTCTATTTTGAAAAAAAGGGGGGGGTTGAATGTCAATTTATATTGTCTCGGTTACGTTTTTCTTCTCGACGTTGCTTACGCTTAGGACTGGTACGATAGGTCAGATATCCACCGATAGCCATGACTGCAAGAAATGCCAAGATATACATAAATATCGACGAGCCAATCATAAGTGATGCACCGATAACCGCAGTTGCTTCCATGTCAAAAATCCAGTTAAGGTTTGGCAATAATTATGCAAGTGTCTCATTTGATTGTAAAGTAAATAAGTTTAGCTCCGGTGTAAGTTCAAGTGAACGAATACGCGCTGCTTGATTATGTACATTAGCGGTTACAATCAATTCATCTGGTTGATGGGTTGCCAAAAACGCAGCCAATTTTGGTTTGACTGTCTCGACAGAACCAATGAATGAAACTGACAGCGCATTATCTACCATCATTTTTTCTGCTTGGCTCCAGATGCTGTCCATATCGTGCGTAGGTTTTGGCATTTGACCTGTCTCACCACGGCGCAAACGTACAAAGCTCTGCTGTGCTGAGGTAAAGTGATACTGAGCAGTCTCATCGTCGTCAGCCAGTAACAAGTTTGCAGCCAGCATGACATAAGGCTTATCTAAATAGGCAGACGGTTTGAACTGCTCACGATAGGCTTTAATTGCTTGTCCTAGCATTTGCGGTGCAAAATGTGAGGCAAACACATAGGGCAGTCCTAAATGCGCGGCTAAGGTCGCACCAAATAGGGACGAGCCCAATATCCAAATAGGGACGCCTGATCTGGCGCCAGGGAACGCTTGTACAGGGCTGCCATCTGTATCATTGCCCAAGAAGTACATCAGTTCTTGGACGTCTTGTGGAAAACGCTCGGCGTCTTGCATTTGGCGGCGCAGTGCCTGAAACGTCGCCCCATCAGTGCCAGGTGCGCGTCCTAAACCCAAGTCAACACGGTCGCCATAAAGCGCTTGTAAGGTGCCAAACTGTTCAGCGATGACCAGCGGGGCGTGATTAGGTAGCATCACACCGCCTGCCCCAATACGGATACGCTCGGTTTGGCTACCGATGTGCGACAGCAATACTGAGGTTGCTGCACTGGCGATACCCGGCATATTGTGATGCTCAGCCATCCAATAACGGTTTAGACCAGATCTTTCTGCTTGCTGTGCGGTTTCAACCGTTTGGGCGATGCCTTCAGCGATGGTATGGCCTTCAGGTACAGGTGCGAGATCTAAAAAAGATAAAGGGATTTTGTTATTCATAAATTATCCAGTAGAGTGACTAATTATTTTCTCTTGATATGCTTGTCACCATTACCGATTTCAAGCCGTGTGACCAAGCAGTAACAATTCACAACAAAGCGCCATTAGTGGGTAGTAGGTATAGCTAGCAAAAGATAAGGCTGCCGATAAGCTTGTTATCAAACATATCTATATCAAAAGTATTTGTATAACAAAACCAGTCGCACATAAAAAAGCAGGTAACCGAAGTTACCTGCTTTTTTGAAATGACATTATGTAAATGGTAAGTTTTTAAATCACTTATTTGGCTTGATCGCCAAGCTTATAAGCGACCACATAATCACCAATCTTCGTACCTACTGAACCATGTCCGCCAGCTACCAATACCACCATCTGCTCACCTTTAGAGTTCAAATAAGTCATAGGCGTGGCTTGTCCGCCTGCTGGAATACGTACATTCCATAGGACATCGCCATTTTTCAAATCATAAGCACGGAAGTTGTTTTCTGTTGCAGCAGACAAGAATGCGACGCCACCTTTAGTGATGATAGGGCCGCCAATACCAGGCACCCCCAATTCAAACTTGATTGGAATAGGAGATAAGTCCTGTACGGTACCGTTTTTGCGCTGATAAGCAATCTCGCCTGTGGCCAGATCAGCACCTGCGATCGTACCCCATGGTGGCTGCTGACAAGGTACACCAAGTGGTGATAAAAATGGTCCCATTTCTACCGCATAGTCTGCGCCTTCATTTGCATTCACACCTTGTTCACCTTTATTGGTCTCAACATCGCCAAGTGTGTCTTTAGGGATGAGTTTTGAGGTAAAGGCAAGGTAAGTTGGCATACCGAACATCACGCCATTTTCAGGATCGACAGCGAGTCCGCCCCAGTTAAAGGTACCAAAGTTACCAGGATAGACTAACGTACCGTTGGTTGATGGCGGCGTGTAGCGACCGTCGTAGTTGAGTTTGTTGAACTCAATACGGCACATCATCTGATCGATGAGACTTGCGCCCCACATGTCTTTTTCTTTCAACATCGGCGGCGCAAAGCTCAAGCCAGAATAAGGTTGCGTCGGAGCAGCATGTTCACCAGCAATGAGGTAGCCTTGCGGTGCATCACGCTCTTTGATAGGTACAATAGGCTCGCCTGTTGCACGGTTCAAGACGTAGACATCGCCTTGTTTGGTCGGTATAACCAACGCAGGTTGGACACCATCAGCGGTATTTAAGTCAAGCAATGTTGGCTGAGCAGGCGTATCCATATCCCAAAGATCATGATGGACAAACTGCTGTACCCAGCGCGCTTCACCAGTTTTCAGATCTAGTGCGACCACAGAGGTTGCATACTTTTCTTCAGCAGCATTACGATAGCTACCGAGCTGATCGGGCGTGCGATTGCCCATTGGGAAGTAGGCCAAGCCAAGCTCTTCATCAGCACTGGCAGTCGACCATGAGTTTGGCGAGCTGGTGCGATAGACTTGAGTTGGATCATTGACATCAAAAGGGGCTGTGTTGTCAGGATCGCCTGAGTCCCAGTTCCACATAAGCTCGCCAGTATTCACGTCATAAGCACGGATCACACCAGAGGGTGAGTTTACATCGTAGTTGTCGTTAACAGCACCAGCAACAATAATAACGCCACCTGCAACCACTGGGGCAGATGTTGAGTAATAGTAGCCTGCTTGCTGGAATGGCATGTTATGCATCAAATCTAATGCGCCATCTTCACCAAACTCTTGACAGCGTTGTCCTGTTTTTGGATCGAGGGCATATAGCTTGGCATCAGAAGTTGGGATAAAGATTTTGGCATCGCATTGCTTGGAGGGATTTTCAAAGGTATTTCCAGCAATTTTTTGCACCAATGTATCGCCCGTCGCAGCCGGTTTATTAGCCGCTACTACGTTATTATCAGTGGTGTCACTGACGGCGCTATTGCTAGCTGTCTCGGTATTAGCATTAGCTGCTGGCGTAGTGCTGTTTGTACCAGCTTGACCAGCGTAATAAGAGACACCGCGACAGGTTTGATGCTGACGTTGGAGGTTTTCGCCAACCTTAGGATCAAACTTCCACAATGTCTCACCAGAGTCGGCATCTAATGCCAATGCCCAGTTGTGAGGCGTACACATATACAAGGCGTTGCCGATTTTTAATGGTGTTGCTTGATAAGTGGTTTCACCAACGTCATTAGGACCTTTGACATCACCGGTTTGGATTTGCCAAGCGAGTTCTAAATCTTTGACATTATCAGTGTTGATCTGAGCCAGAGGAGAGTAGCGTTGTCCATAATCAGTACGACCATACGCGGTCCATTCGCCATCTGGTGTTTGCTCGCCATTTGATAATGGGTCGCCAAGGTTGGTAGAAGTGGCGTTTTGATCGCCGTCATCTTTTGCAGTTAAATCGAGCTCGCCCAATTTGTCGGTGGCATTATTGGCCATACTACCGAAAGAGAGCAGTGCGCCCACAACCACACTGGCCATTAGTCCCCAATAATAAAGAGGACTTTTCTCAACGTTGTTTGTGGTTGTTACTTGAGCGTGTTTCCCGTGCATCTTCTTAGAGACCCACGGTAAAAGCATTAATAAACCAAATATTAGTGGGAAACCCAAGCGAGTTGCCAGCGCCCACCAATAAAATCCAGATTCCCAAAGCGACCATACTAGTGTCACAACGATAAATATCGCGTACACCCCGTAAGCGCTCCAGTGTTTTTTGAACAATAAAAATGCTGTCGTTAACATCATAACGCCAGCAAAAAGATAGTAAGGACTACCGCCTAAAGAGAGCAGATAAGCGCCGCCAATAATCAAGGGGACGGCAAAAACTGCCATAATGATCGCTACGAGTTTTTCCATGAGCGGTATCACCTGTTACATAGAAGCAAATGGACATGCAGTGATCGACACCCAGTACAATTAAATGTCTAGGCGTCCAGCAATACATGCAGAAATAAAAACGAAATCAAACGTTGAATAACGTTTGAGACTGTATTTTATCACTTATACATAAGCTCGGTAAAGGTGGGGTAAGGTAAGACCAGCAGTTTAGACCCTTTGTTTTAGTTGTCGAATTGCTTCTGACACAGCTCCATAAAGGCGCGGCCATATTGGCGAATCTCAGCATCATCGCGCACCGCCATCCAACTGGTAAAGCGTCCGAAGTGATCGACTGGTATGGCAGTTAGGTTCTGATAATGACTCGGTTCAAATGCCATTTCGGCAATAATACCGATGCCTAAGCCAAGTCCAACATAGGTACTAATGACGTCGGCATCAAGCGCGGCTAAAACGATATCTGGCTCTAGACCTGCGGCTTCAAAGGTTTTATCAATCGCGCCGCGACCGGTAAAGCCGCCATGGTAAGTCACAATCGGATAGCTGGCCAGCGTCGGCAGATCAATGGACTCTAAGCCTGCAAGCTCATGATCGCTTGGCACGATGACACGATGCGTCCAGTCGTAATAGCGGTAGCATCTGAGATAGTTATTATGGAGCAATGACTCCGTTGCGATGCCGATATCAGCTTGACCACGAATGACCATCTGCGCGATGGTCTCAGGATCGGCCTGTTGCAAGATCAAAT
Source organism: Psychrobacter sp. KCTC 72983 (assembly GCF_014280455.1). Lineage (NCBI taxonomy): Bacteria > Pseudomonadati > Pseudomonadota > Gammaproteobacteria > Moraxellales > Moraxellaceae > Psychrobacter > Psychrobacter sp. KCTC 72983. The sequence continues at coordinate 3,006,296 of NZ_CP060390.1, read as the reverse complement.
TGACTTTGGGAAATCGCTCTTTGAATTCTTTAACCACCTTCGGCAGCACATAGCGTGCCTGCGTGTGGGTCGTCGCAATGGTCAATGTGCCAATATTAGGATTATTAAAATCTAAGCTTAGATTTTCAATCGTACGGATTTCAGCAAAGATGGACTCGATATGTGGCATGAGCGCCGTACCCATGGTGGTCAGCCCTGTCAGACGCTTTCCTTGACGAATAAATACTTCGGTCTTCAGTTGGTTTTCAAGTGCCGCGATATGCTTTGACAAGCTCGATTGGCTGGTGTGCAGTACAGTCGCTGCTTGACTTAAGTTATAGCCATTAATCACCGTATGCCAGACTGTTTCCAACTGTTTGAGCTGAATTTGCAAATGTCGCTGATTGACCACTATATCGATTGCCATCACTGAATCCTATTGTGTAACAATACAAACCTTACCTATATTTGAAAGATTTGTATATGAAAGTAAAAACTTACAAATATGCCATAAGAGCGTAGTGTAAAACAAAGCTATTATTCTTGTATATAATAAATAGCTATCAATTTATGATAATTATGAATATAGGAGTAGGATTTTTAATATTAGTTATAAGTCTCTATTTTATCAAGGCAAAACAACCAAAATAGTACTAGCTATTGTGTTAGACACAAACATAAAAACAGCTGCCTTCTAAAAGACAGCTGCTCATCATCTATATACTCATCTATGACCAATCAGTTTGGCGAACCAGACTTATTTGGCGATATCGTAACGATCCGCATTCATGACTTTACTCCAAGCGCTAACGAAATCACGAACGAATTTCTCTAAGTTATCGTCCTGCGCATATAGCTCAGCATAAGCACGCAAGATAGAGTTTGAGCCAAATACTAAATCCACACGGCTGGCTTGCCATTTGGTATTACCGGTACTACGCTCACGTATTTCGTAACTATTGACCGTGTTGCTTGGCTCGTCACCTGTTTTCACGGGATGCCACGTGTAGTTCATGTCGGTCAAGTTGACAAAGAAGTCATTGGTCAAGACCCCAACACGGTCAGTGAAGACGCCTTGTTGGCTCTGTCCATGGTTGGTATCAAGGACGCGCATACCGCCAATCAATACCACCATCTCAGGCGCTGTCAATCCCATTAGCTGCGTGCGATCGAGCAGCATCTCTTCAGGAGAGACCGCATAGTCTTCTTTGACCCAGTTGCGATAGCCGTCATGCAAAGGCTCTAAGTCTGCAAAAGATTCGGTATCGGTCATTGCCGCTTCTGCATCACCGCGACCTGCGGTAAATGGTACCGTAACCTCTATGCCTGCATCATTCGCTGCCTGCTCAATAGCAGTATTACCAGCAAGCACAATCAAATCTGCCAAGCTCACGTCTTTATCAAAGTCAGACTGAATGCGGGTTAACGCCTCAAGCACACGTTGTAGCTGCTCTGGCTCATTGCCTGCCCAGTCCTTTTGCGGGGCTAAGCGGATACGTGCGCCATTTGCACCGCCGCGATAGTCTGATGCGCGGAATGTACGTGCGCTGTCCCATGCGGTAATGATTAATTCACGGCGGCTCAAATCACTGTCCAATATTTGCGATTTTAGCGCTGCAATATCATCAGCATTCAAGTCTGCATTGCCTGCTGGAATAGGATCCTGCCAGATAAAGTCTTCGCTCGGTACATCTGCCCCTAAGTAACGAGATTTAGGCCCTAGGTCACGGTGAGTTAGCTTGAACCATGCTTTGGCAAACACCTCATCAAAATACGCTGGGTCGTTATGGAATTTCTCTGAAATCTCGCGATAAACAGGATCTTTGATCAATGCCATGTCAGCATCAGTCATGATCGGATTACGGCGGACACTTGGATCATGAGCATCTAATGGACGGTCTTCTTCTTTAATATCTGTGGGCTCCCACTGCCATGCACCTGCTGGACTTTTGGTTAATGCCCAATTGTGGTTCAATAATAATTCAAAATAGCCATGATCCCACTGAGTTGGATTGGTTGTCCACGCGCCCTCAATACCGCTTGAAACAGTATCACCTGCATTGCCATTACCTTTAGGATTGCGCCAGCCTAGACCTTGCTCTTTGACATCCGCCGCTTCTGGCTCGTCTTCTAGTATGGTCGCATCGCCATTACCGTGACACTTACCAACGGTATGACCACCCGCGGTCAAAGCAACCGTTTCTTCATCATTCATTGACATACGCGCAAACGTCGTACGCATATCTTGAGCGGTTTTCAATGGGTCAGGGTTACCATCGACGCCCTCAGGGTTGACATAGATTAAGCCCATTTGTACCGCTGCTAGTGGGTTTTCGAGGGATGCACGGTCTTTATCGCTATCGTAACGGTTTTCGGTCGGTGCCAGCCATTCGCGTTCAGAACCCCAGTAGATGTCTTTTTCTGGATGCCAAATATCAGCACGACCACCAGCAAAGCCTAGCGTTTTAAAGCCCATAGACTCATAAGCCATGTTGCCTGCCAAAATCATCAAATCAGCCCATGACAGTTTGTTGCCGTACTTTTTCTTGATGGGCCATAGTAGGCGGCGCGCTTTGTCTAGGTTGGCGTTGTCCGGCCAGCTATTGAGTGGCGCAAAGCGTTGATTACCAGTATTAGAACCGCCGCGACCATCGGCACCGCGATATGTACCTGCTGAATGCCACGCCATACGAATCATCAAGCCACCATAATGACCCCAATCTGCTGGCCACCACTCTTGTGATTCGGTCATGAGGCTTTTCAAATCGGTTTTGACCGCTTCTAAATCAAGTTGTTTGAACGCTTCAGCATAATCAAAGTCTGCTCCCATTGGATCAGTCTTTTTGTCTTGCTGATGCAATATGTCTAGGTTTAAGCTATTCGGCCACCAGTCAGTCACAGCAGAGGCGGTGGTAGTATGCGCTTGATGCATGACGGGACAGCCGCCCATGCTAGGACGCTGCGGTGCGTGTGTTTGATCAACGTTTTCACTATGAATCGTCGGTCCCTTATCATCACCTTGATCATAAGTTGTATTGGTTGCGGTATCGCTGTTACCTTGGTGGTTTATCGGGCAACCAGCGGTATCTTGCGTGGTGTTTTTGTCGGTTGGGGTGTTGGTTGAATCGGACATGGTAAAACTCCTAGGCTATGGTAATAGAAAGAACAAACCGTCAATTAAGATAATCATTGTTGATATAGAGAGCATAACGAAGTGCTTTTCATTTATAAAACTAATATATAAAAATTATATGTTTTAAATTATTAATCATTAATTCTTGGTGTAGTACCTCATCCAGCTTGCTATTAACGCCATTGCTCTTGCTACTAGGTGGGACAGTAATAAGCCGATCAAGTTTGTATTGAGCCTACCTCTATCTATATATTGCCGATAAATGAAAGCGTTGTTAGACATCTTTGATGAGAGTAAGTAGTAAGAAAACTAAGGACTGGTTTAACCATAGTGAAAGATTGCTATAATCTTCGTTACTGCAGCGAAATATAAGCCGTTATGAAAGTGCCAGAATCAATGAGTTAATGCAAAAACATCTAGTCAAGGTAGCGGTTCTCAAGTACCATAACTGAATTTTGTTGTAATAAACGCATTGGTGCAACGTAAAGCAATTTTTATCGATCTTTTTATGGATAACTGATTCTAAAGATTGATAAAAATTGTGCGCAGTTGTGTTATTTGTCTCAATTGTTGGTGAGTTATTATGTCTGCTGTCAAATCTGTACCACCCAAACCTCCCATCGCCAAAAAATCATGGGGCGAGGCGGCGAAAGCCTATCTGGATCGGCGTGCTATGATCATGCTGTTTTTGGGTTTTGCAGCTGGTATTCCTATTTTGCTTATTTTCTCCAGCTTGTCGTTATGGCTTCGTGAGGCGGGATTTGATCGCAGTGTGGTGACGACCTTTAGTTGGGCGGCATTGGGGTATTCGTTCAAGTTCATTTGGGCGCCCCTAGTAGATGCGGTGCCGCTACCGATATTGACTAGATTACTGGGCCGCCGTCGTAGCTGGATTTTGATTGCACAGCTCTTAATTATTTTGGCGATTTATATGATGGCCAGCATCAACCCGACGGATGAGAGCAGTTTGCACTATATGGCCATGGCAGCCGTGCTATTGGGCTTTTCGTCCGCCACGCAAGATATCGTGGTCGATGCCTATCGTATTGAGCTTGCCCCTGCGAGTTTTCAGTCAGTATTGTCGGCAATGTATACCGCAGGCTACCGTTTAGGGATGATTTTTGCAGGCGCAGGTGCGCTCTATTTAGCAGATTATTTTGGTTCGACCGAAGAGCTTTATAGTTACGAAACGTGGCGCAACACCTACTGGATCATGGCAGCGGTGATGGGCGTAGGTGTGGTGACCACGTTGATAATTCGGGAGCCTGTGAGCGAGCAGATACGTATTGATCGTCCCGCCTCTGACTATGCCCGTTTGGTATTGGTATTTGTATTGTCGGTCGCCGCTTTTATCATCGCTTTTGTCAACGTTGGTGCGTTACTGCCAGAGACAGACAGTGTGATGTTTGCTTTTTTACTTGAAGTTGTCCATCTATTAACCAGCTTACTGGTGGCATCGGTTGTGGGTTACCTGTCTGTCAAAGTAGGCGTGGTCAAACAAGAAATGGCTTATACCACTTGGGTTGAACCAGTCGTTGATTTTTTCCGTCGTTATGGCAAAAAAGCATTATTGCTACTGGCCTTGATTGGGTTATACCGGATTTCTGATATCGTCGCAGGGGTCATCTCGAACGTCTTTTATCAAGACATGGGGTTCAGTAAAACGGATATTGCCAATGCAGTGAAACTGGTTGGTGTCATTATGGTCATTGCGGGTGGCTTTTTGGGTGGTATTTTGGCTCAAAAACTGCGTATGATGCAGGCGATGATGGTCGGTGCCATCTTGGCTTGTGTGACGAATCTATTATTTGTCCTGCTCACTTACCATCCTGGTAGCTTGCCGCATATGTACGTGGCAGTGATTTTTGATAATCTAGCGGCAGGCCTTGCCAGCGCTGTATTCATTGCGTTCTTGTCTGCCTTGACCTCGATTCGTTTTACCGCGGTACAGTATGCTATTTTCTCCTCATTAATGACGTTGCTACCTAAGGTGATGGGTGGCTACTCTGGGGCTATCGTTGACAATATGGGCTATCCGTTTTTCTTTATTTTCACCTTTGCGATTGGTATGCCAATTTTGATCTTAATCTACTTGGTCGATAAACACATTGTGATTGGTGATAATGACAAATTAACAAAGGCAAATCCAAACCTGACCGATACCAATGAGCCACCGCGCGCGTCAGAGTAGCATTGGCAGTACTTTTATCTTTATTTACGATATCTTTAAGAGTGACTTATGACCGCATTGACCATTCGTCAAATAAAGCAGCAAATTGGTCAACTGACGAATGGTGAGACAAATCGTCAGATACCATCGTTTTGGCCAACAGATTGGCTGCTATATGTTATTGATAAACCTTCACTATTTTTGATTACTGGCGAAGATTATCAGCTGACAGAAAGTGAGCAAAGGCGGTTTTATACTGGTATGGTTAAGATGCAAGAAGGGACGCCGCTCGCTTATTTGACGGGTCAGCAGGAGTTTTGGTCGCTGAATTTTGTGGTCAATGAGCACACCTTGATTCCCAGACCAGATACCGAGGTATTGGTCGAGCAAGTATTGAATTGGATCAATGCTCAGCCAGTATCTAATCGTCATAAGCGCTTACTTGATTTGGGTACAGGCTCAGGTTGTATTGCTGTCAGTCTCGCTCATGAATTAAAAAAAGACAATTGGCAAGTGGTCGCCGTTGATTTGTCGCTTGAGGCGCTCGATATTGCTCGGCATAATGCGGATTTTAATGGTGTCACTAATATTGAATTTATCCAAAGCAGTTGGTATCAAGCGCTATCTACTGATGACGAATGTCGGTTTGATGTGATTGTCTCAAATCCGCCTTATATTGATGAGGCAGACGAGCATTTGGCGGGACTAACCGCTGAACCGATCAGTGCGCTCAGTGCACCCAATCATGGTTTGGCTGATATCGAGCATATTGTCCAGCAGGCACCGTCTTATTTGTGCAAAAAAGGACTGCTGGCTATCGAGCATGGCCATGACCAAGGGGTTGCGGTTCGACAGCTGTTTTTAGACAGCGGCTTTGAGTCAGTACACACGGTACAAGATTACGGTGGTAATGATCGTGTCACAGTAGGACAATATCCATAAATAGGCTTTATGGATAGACATTTTTAATTATAGGTTGCAAAAAATATGGCAGACGATTTGGCACAGCTATCTGATGATGAGCTGCTCCGTTATGCACGGCAAATACTACTCGACGGTTGGGATATGGATGCTCAGCTGCGATTAAAGTCAGCACGCGTGGTGATAATAGGCGCAGGCGGCCTTGGTTGTCCAGCGTCTGAGACACTGGTGCGTGCAGGGGTTTGTTATGTGCATCTGATCGATGATGATGCGATCGAAGCGAGTAACCTGCAACGGCAAACGCTGTTTTTGCCAGAAGATATCGGTCAGTCCAAAGCGCTGACAGCAGCGGCTATGCTGGCGCGTATCAATCCTTTGATAAAAGCTTACGGCACCGTGGCGCGGTTAGATGAAGACAATGCTTATGAATTGCTCAATCTAGCCTCTGGTAAGCCAGACTTATTACTAGACTGTACGGATAATTTTGCGACTCGTGACGTCATTAATCGCATTAGCGTCCATTATCGGATTCCATTATTATCTGCCTCGGCAATTGCGATGCAAGGGCAGCTGGCGCTGTTTGAGCCACATCTGGACACAGGTTGCTATCATTGCGTGTTTGGCGCGCTTATGCATGATGAGGTTGCCGATGAGCGTACCTGTGCCAATTCAGGTGTGCTTGCGAGCACCACTGCGGTTATGGGTAACCTGCAAGCCAATACCGCCTTGCAATATTTGGGATTAACCAAAAATCCACTGACAAATAAACTGCTTATATGGGATGGTAGGCACATGCAGCAACGGCTAATGGGTTATAGAAAAGATCCAGAATGCCCAGTCTGTAACAGCCCTGATTGAATACTATGTCTTTGATATATTTTTAGTCTATTTTCGAAATTATCTATTTTCAAATCCTTTCTATTACCATAGTTGTTTTTTATGAAAATTCATCGTCCGCATTTGTTAAAACATACCTTTAATGTCGTTAACCGTGTTCGCCAAACCGCGAGTGTGGCAGGTCTGTCTGCGCTAAGAGTGGCAAAAGGGGAAAAACCTGATGCAATGCTACTCAAAGAAACCTTTGAGCAGTTAGGCACGACTTATATCAAAATCGGTCAGTTTATCGCCAGTACACCCTCGCTGTTTCCACGTGACTATGTCACCGCTTTCCAGAGCTGCTTGGATCAAACCACGCCATTATCTTATGCTTATATCGAGCAGGTGCTAAAAGAAGAGCTGGCGACTGAGGGTATGAGTCTTGATGATAAGTTTGCGCATATTGACTCAGAGCCGCTAGCCTCTGCCTCTATCGCTCAGGTTCATGCTGCCCGTCTGCATAATGGTGATGAAGTGGTGCTAAAGGTACAAAAGCCTGGCGTCGAGACGATTATGCAGACCGATTTGGGCGTATTGCATGGCGTGACCAAGCTGCTTGAAATAGTGATGCCATCGATGAGATTCGCCAGTATCGCGCCAATTATCGATGAGATTCGCCTGCGTATGCTTGCTGAGACGGATTTTATCGCTGAAGCACAAAACATCCGCGATTTTCAGCAGTTCTTAGCCGTCTCAGGCAATACTCGGGTAGTGGCACCAACAGTGTATGACGATCTGACCACCAAGCGTGTATTGACGATGAGCCGCCTATATGGGGTTTCTATGGTTGATGAGTCGCTCATGCGTCAGTATTGCAGCGATCCTGCGCAAATCATGGCAGATACATTAAACACCTGGTTTGCCAGTCTCATGCTGTGCAATAGCTTCCATGCTGACCTGCATGCGGGTAACTTGATGCTATTAACCGATGGACGTATTGGTTTCTTAGACTTTGGTATTGTCGGTAAATTAAAAGCCGAGAGCTGGCGTGCGTGCATGGGTATGATGCAAGCGATGCAAGACAGTGACTATCAAGCTATGGCACGTCATATGATTGACATGGAAATGACGCATGGTGGCAATAAAGTTGATGTGGTTGCCTTAGGTAATGATCTAGAGCGCATGATGATAACGATCATGGCAGAAGATAAGACCTTTACTAGCGGCGTACCGTTTAATAGTAAAGAGCAGGCCGACGAGCTCAACAAAATGATGCTTGAGATTGTCGAAGTTGGCAAACGTCATGGTATTCATTTCCCGCGTGATTTTGCTTTATTGACCAAGCAAATGTTATATTTTGATCGGTTCATGCGTACGCTAGCCCCTGACATGGATATGTTTAGCGATCAGCGTGTACAAATGCTAGGACAGGATACGATAGGGACAACCACGTTAGATGTATTGTAGGGTTTGTTTTTATTTTATGATGTCCCAATAGTACCAATAACTGTTTGACTCCTACTTATTTTACTATTGCTTTTAATTATCTAACACAAAGGATTGTGTGCTAATTGCCACAAAAATGGCGCTGTCATGATGACTGCTATTAAAAGCCGTGTCGCTCCTACCATCACCAATGAAGCGGCCATTGCCTGTATCGGTATGTACTGTATGGCAGTTGTCATGGGCTATGGACGCTTTCTCTTTACCGCCACTCTACCTGATATTATGGTGCAATTGTCGCTATCAACGACGATTGCTGGCTGGCTAGCATCAATCAACTATATCGGTTATTTTATCGGTGCCCTCATTGCTATGTTTGTGCCTCAGCGTGCGACATGGCAGGCGATGACGCTTTGGGCAATAATCAGTGTTGTCACAACAATGCTATTCGTCGTACCAAATATGTCGCTCACGTTATGGTATATCATTCGTCTAATCGCAGGCATTGCAAGCGGGGTAGCGATGATATTGAGCTCATCGTTTGTGATTCAAAACCTGAGTCCCGAGCGCCGTTCTATACTCTCGGCCATCCATTATGCAGGTATTGGTGTTGGTATTAGTGCTTCTGCCATTGTGACGTGGTGGCTTCTAACATTGGGCTATCACTTTGATGTGATTTGGCTGGTTGCAGGCTGCACCAGTTTACCGCTAATATGGCTCCTCTACGCGATAAAACCCAAACCAGTAAATAGTTTGGAGTCACAGTTGACCGATTCGAAACAGCACGTCTCAGTGTATCAGAGCTATTTGAACTTCAAACGCTCTTTATATGAAGCGATTTCTGGACACCATAAAGCGCTTGCTTTGCTTTTTGTCAGTTATATATTGGCAGGATTTGGTTATATCAGCTCCGCAACTTTTCTGCCCGTTATGGCAGCGCAGCGCTTAACGACACAGACCTATGCTGGATTGATGATTTGGTTAGTCGTCGGTGTTTTTGCGATGCTATCAAACCCGTTATGGGGCGCGCTTGCCAAACGTATCGGTGAGATAAAAACCCTCATGGGTCTCACGGTATTACAAGCGTTTGGCATGTGTTTGCCTATATGGTTTGATGGTGCGCTTGGATTATATGGCAATGCTGCTATTCTAGGGTTGACCTTCGTGGGTATGGTGGCGATGACACTCACGTTGTTTAAAAATATCAATCCTGCTTATTCTAATTTGCTGATTGCATTGGCAACGCTCGCCTATGCGCTAGGGCAGTTCTTGGGACCTTTGGTGACGGTAGCATTGGCAGGAGAGGAAGGCAATTTCAATGCAGGGTTACTGGTCGCCGCTATCGGATTGATGATTGGACTGATTTTGATAATAATGTTTCGTAGACAGTCACCAACGCTCGCTTAGCATTTTTAACGCCATGAGCGCTCTATACGACGCTACGGCTGAATACCTCTCGCAGCTCAAAACTGGTGTGGACTTGAGCAACACCCTCAATACGATTGAGGCGATGCAATAAAAACTCCTCATAATGCGCCATATCACGCACTCTGACTTTAATCAGATAGTCCTCTGTACGTCCTGTGACAATACTACAGCTCACGACTTCCTCAAAACTCTGAACGCTACGCTCAAATTGCTCAAAACGCTCAGCCGTATGACGATCCATACTGACGGCGATAAATACGGCGAGCGGATAGCCCAGTTTTTGCGCATCGGTTTTGGTATGGTAGCCTGTGATGATATTAGCGTCTTCTAAGCGTTTAATACGGCGGGCACAAGGGGTGGCAGAGAGATTGACACGCTCAGCAAGCTCCGTGATACTCATACGTGCCTGCGTCTGTAACAAGCGCAATAATTGCTTATCGATGTCATCTATGTCTATTGTGTTCATACTTCCAAAATGACTTTCTGGCATTTTTAGCGCCTCAATAGTGAATTTAGTTGATTGTAACTACTAAATTGGGTTTTTTCACTAAAATCATAGAAAATAAAGTAAAAAATAGGAGGTTTCTATTTGCTAAACTTTGCTATTATTATGGTGTAACTACTCGTTAGCTCGTATGATAAATACAATTCTAAACAACAGCTAATCATCTAGCTAAACATACAAATAACCATATCATCTAAGGATTGATTATGTCTGACCAAGCCACGCATACTGCAGCCACTGGGACTGCAAAGATCACACCAAAAAATGCCGCTTTTGACTTTCGTAAATACCGTCCATTTGCCTTTGCGCCATCGCTGCCAGATCGTACGTGGCCGAGCAAAACAATTGAGAAGTCGCCAATATGGGCAAGTGTGGATCTGCGTGATGGTAATCAGGCACTGATTGATCCAATGACCATTGAACAAAAAATGCGCTTTTTTAAGACCTTAGTAGAGGTGGGTTTTAAAGAGATTGAGATTGGTTTCCCGTCAGCGGCGCAGGTTGAATTTGACTTTACCCGTAAACTTATCGAAGAAAACCACGTACCGGATGATGTGACGCTACAAGTATTGGTACAGGCGCGCGAGCATTTGATCGCCCGTACTTTTGAATCGCTAAAAGGCGTCAAACGCGCCGTCGTCCATGTCTACAACTCAACCAGCCGTGTGCAACGTGAAAAAGTCTATGCCAAAAACAAAGATGAAATTAAAGAGATTGCCATTACTGGCGCCAAACTATTGAAAGAGTATGCGGCAAAATACCCTGAGACTGAGTGGGTGTTTCAGTACTCGCCAGAGAGCTTTAGTCAGACTGAGACGGAATATGCAGTAGAAGTGTGCGACGCGGTTTGTGATGTGTGGCAGCCACAACAAGGCCAAGAGGTTATTTTGAACTTGCCAGCAACTGTTGAAGCCTCTATGCCGAATGTCTTTGCGGATCAAGTAGAGTATTTCTGCCGCAATCTTCCTCAGCGTGAGCATGTCATTATTAGTCTTCATACTCATAATGACCGTGGCTGTGCAGTCGCCGCGGCCGAATTGGGTGTTTTGGCAGGTGCAGATCGTATCGAAGGCACGTTGCTTGGTAATGGCGAGCGTACAGGTAACATGGACATTATGGTCATGGCCATGAACTTGTTTAGCCAAGGTATCGATCCCGAGCTTGATTTTAGCAACATGAGTGAAATCGTACAGGTTGTGAGCGAGTGCAATAATTTACCGCTACACCCGCGCCATCCTTATGTGGGTGAATTGGTCTTTACCGCGTTCAGTGGCTCACATCAAGATGCCATTAAGAAATCACTCGATTACAATGAAAACAACCAAACTGAGACTGACAACGTGTGGGATGTGGCATATTTGCCAATTGATCCTGCGCACATTGGTCGTAGCTATCAAGATGTAGTACGTATCAATAGCCAGTCGGGCAAAGGTGGTGTTGCGTATATCTTGCAGCGTAATTATGGCTTTAACCTACCACGTTGGATGCAGATTGACTTTAGCCGTGTGGTACAAAAGCAAGCGGAAGCGGTTGCCCGTGAATTACAAAATGATGAAATTTTACAAACCTTTGAAAATACCTACTTGCAGCAAGGTAAGTTTGAGTTACTAGATTATAGTGTCAGTAACAAAGGCGGTGAGGTGTATTTCAGCGGCCAAGTCCAGATGAATAACGACACCATTGATATCGATGGTACGGGTAATGGTCCATTATCATCGTTTATCAACGGTCTTGCACAGCATACGGGTAAATCACTCCATATTATTAACTATGCAGAACATGCCATTAACCCGCATCATAATAGTGGTAACGGTATCGATGATGATACCAATAGTGAGAATAAAACCAATGCAAATGCCGCCGCTTATATTCAGTTGAATGTGGATGGTGAAGTATACTCCGGCATCGGTACATGTAGTAGCACGGTCTCAGCCATGCTAAAAGGAGCGTTATCAGCCTTTGCTCAAGCATTGAGTGTAGCAGCTGCTTAGTATTAGATAACTATATCGTAATACTTTACTGGTCTTGATTTCATAAATATATAACACCGTAGCTCCTTGTACTCAACAAGCAAAGCTACGGTGTCATTTTTTTATGAGTAGAAAGCGACTAGATTATCGGGCATTATCTTACTTCAACGTCACTACTGACTAAGGTTTTGCTTATCGTTTGGATTAAGGTATTTTGCCCAATAGCATAATGTTACTTGTGTTTTTGGTGTCTACGACTTACGCTAATGTATATAAAATATTATAAATAAAAGGTTAATCATGGAACCTATATCATTTGCTTCATTTACATTGGCATCTATTCTGGCTTCATTGCCAGTGAATGGTGAAACGGTTACTGAGCCGACAATCACTACGCATATTAGTCCAGCCATTGCAGGACAATGGGAGATAGATTTAGACAGTTCTATCACCATGACCAAAGAGGCGAAAGCTCAGCAAGCGGCATCATCGAATAGTCTGCAAAAAAACAGTGCAGAGCCTAAGGTGGTAGCTGATATGGATGGTGGCATAATCACTCAAAGTGAGGCGCGCATACTAAACATTAAGCCGACTACCAGTAAAGACTTAATGGCGTCAGTCAACAAGTCGAATCAGTGCCGTGAGCTATATAATTTTGGTGCGGACAATGAGATGTGGGCGGTCAGTGGTAAAGAGTGGACATACGGTCGCTATCTAGTCACACATCGTGAAGAAGGCCTGCCCGTCATCGCTATCAAGACGATCTATGATAATAACGAAGTAGATTGCTCAGGCAACCAAGTGGATCAAAGTGACGAAGCATTGATTGCGTTTTTATACCACGACGGCAATCAGATGCAGTGGTGCGCTGATCCTGACGGTACAGAGTGCTTTATGACTTTTAATAGAGTATTGCCATAATAAGTGGTTTTTAGCATATTACACAGATTATTTGACATCTACTAATCATAAAAAGCCGCTATATTGATAGCGGCTTTTTTTGTGGAAATTGATTTTTATGGGAAATGACTACTGTCCCAGTCAGTACGAGTAAGCAAACTACAGCTTAGCGCTGTTTTGATCTATGCCTTTTTCTCGGCTTTGTCTGTGCTCAGAAGCTCTCTTTCGAGATAATGAATGTTTTGCGCTTCCTTGGCAAAATTATCATCTGCCAAAATCACATCACGATGTAGCGGTATATTGGTTTTGATACCTTCAATGATCAACTCATCAAGTGCGTGTATGGTCTTAGCAACGGCTTGCTGGCGAGTCTGACCATGGCAGATAAGCTTACCAATGAGTGAATCATAGTAAGTCGGTATCTCGTAGCCAGGGTATAGATGCGAATCGAATCGAACACCTGCGCCACTTGGCGCAAATAGTTGATTGACAGTACCAGGGCAAGGAACAAAAGTTGCTGGATCTTCAGCATTGATACGGCACTCAATCGCGTGGCCTTGGATTTCAATCTCACTTTGACGATAAGATAAACCATAGCCGGCTGCAATTTTTAGCTGTTCAACGACGACGTCGATACCAGTAATCATCTCGGTTACTGGATGTTCAACCTGTACGCGCGTATTCATTTCAATAAAGAAAAATTCATTATTTTCAAACAAAAACTCAAACGTACCAGCGCCGCGGTATTTCACAAGCTCACAGGCTTTCACGCATGCTTTTAAGATAGGTTCACGGACATCATCTGGGATATCTGGCGCAGGCGCTTCTTCTAGTACCTTTTGATGACGACGCTGCAGTGAGCAATCGCGGTCATACAGATGGATAGCATTACCATTGCCATCACCCAGTACCTGTACTTCTACGTGGCGCGGGTTTTGAAGATAGCGCTCCATATAGACAGTATCATCACCGAACCAAAGCTCAGCTTCTTGCTTCGCCGCTTGGACTTGACCGACCAGCTCATCAAAGCGCTCAACGACACGCATACCGCGTCCACCGCCGCCAGAAGCCGCTTTAATCAATAGCGGAAAACCGATATTGCGCGCTTGTTCTTCAGCATTATGTAGCGTAACGGTACCCACAGAACCAGGTACAGTTGGTACGCCCGCTTTTTTCATGGCATTGATGGCAGAGACTTTATTGCCCATCAAGCGAATGTGATCTGCATTAGGGCCAACGAAAGTCAATCCTGCTTCTTCTACGCGCTCAGCAAACTCAGCATTTTCAGACAAAAAACCATAACCCGGATGAATAGCATCCGCGCCAGTGATTTCAGCGGCAGTTAAGATAGTATTAATATCAAGATAACTTTGATTGGCATTAGGCTTACCAATACAAATTGCCTCATCAACAAAGCGCAGGTGCATCAAGTTGGCATCAGCAGTAGAGTAGACGCCTACCGTTTCGATACCTAGCGCTTTACAAGCTCGAACGATGCGCAGGGCAATCTCACCTCTATTGGCAATGAGCAATTTTTTTATCATGGGTTCATCCTTGTCGATGCATCAGTTATTGACTGAGTTTTGATATCTAGCATCCTGTTATTTGACTTTGATGCGATACGTATATCAAAAACCAGCCATAATGAAATAAAGTATGGCAAATATCGTTACGCTTTATAGCGTATGACAGGTTGGCCGAACTGTACGACTTCAGAGTTATCTACCAAGATTTCGTCAACAATACCGCTTTGAGTCGCTTCAAGAGGGTTCATAATTTTCATCGCTTCGATAATACCTAGGGTATCACCCGCTTGAACTTTTTGACCGACTTTTACAAATGGTGGATCATTAGGGCTTGGGGCTGAATAAAACACACCAACCATCGGTGAATTCTCAACGCTGCCCGCTTTTTCTGCAGGTTTCCCTTCAGCGGCGGCAGCAGGAGCAGCGCTCGCAGCTGGTGCGGCCATCATGGTGGGTGCAGGGGTATCATAATGACGAGTCAAGCTAATATGCTCATCGTCTGAACTGATTTCTAAATTAACCAGTTCACTTTCTTCCATAAGGGCGATGAGGGTGCGTATTTTTTCAATATCCATAGTTTTTATCTGACCTTGTACTAAATTCGAAAATAGTGTAACTAAATATTGTCTAATTAGTTGCTAATGATACCTAGATTCAGAGTAATGAGCAATCAATGTACAGTTGTTAACTGAGATTTTTTACATATTTTGACGTAAGCCATCTTTTTAGCAAGAAATCATCTACGATTTATCATAGTCTATGTGACCATATATCGCTAGCAATGGTTATGAGGTGTGACGTTTTAATCAATCAGTTTCAACCCCACAGCGCGGTTAAACGTCTTTGCTGATAGCGCAAACGAAGGGTCAATAGAATAGAAGATAAGAATAGGCCAGTGATTAATGCCATCCAAAAGCCTTGAGCGCCAACATCAGTGAAACGCACTAAATAGATACCCAGTGGTAGGGCTACTAACCAATAGCAAAAAAGCGTGACCCACATTGGTATAGTGGTGTCTTGCATGCCGCGTAATATACCCGCGATATTTACCTGCCAGCCATCAAATAACTGATAGGCGAGGGCAAAGATAAGCAAATGCATAGACTCCGCTCTAACCGCTGGATTATCGGTAAATGCTGCTGCCAACTCTGGTCTAAATAGCCATATGCCAAGCATACAAGTGAGCGCAATCAATACTGTCCAGACAAGTCCAGTGGCTTGTACTTGGCGAAGTGCTAAGAGGTTTTTTTGACCATAACGATTTGAGACCATAATGGTGAGTGCCATCGCGACGGATATCGGTATCATAAATAGCTGTGACGTTACTGATAAAGCCACTTGATGCGACGCTGTTGCAAGCTCTCCGAGCGGGCTGATAACAAGAGCGCCCAAACTGAATAAACTGGCCTCAAAAAAGATAGAGACACCAATAGGAATACCCAATTTTAGAAGTTTTTTGATCTGTGTGCGATTTGGGCTAGTAAAACCATAAAAAAAGCGAGTGCTAGCAAATTCCCGCCGCTTGGTGACGCTGGTATAAGCCGCCAGTAACAACACATTTATCCACAATACCAGTGCTGTTGCCACACCGCAGCCAGCACCGCCCATCTCGGGCATGCCAAATAAACCATGGATAAAAATATAGTTCAGAGGAATATCTGCGAGTAGACCGACAATGCTAATAACCGTCACTGGCTCAGGTCGACCAAGCGCTTCGCAATAACTGCGTAACACAGCATAGACAGCTAATGCAGGGAAACCAAAAGACACACCATGCAAATATTGTGTTGCTATAGGCTGAATATTCTCAGGCACACCCATGATGCCAAGGACATTGGGTGCCAAATTGACAACAATAAAACCAATAAGGCCAAGAGCGCCTGCTGTCCACAAGGACTGCTGAGTAATATGAGGAACCTGGTGATGCTGATCTTGACCGACAGCCTCACCAATGAGAGGGGTAGTGGCAATCAACACACCTGTCGCTAATAAAAACAGCGGTAGCCAAATGCCAGATCCAACTGCCACGGCCGCCAAATCAAGCGCAGATACTTGACCTGCCATGATGGCATCGACAACCCCAAGCGCTGCTTGGCAAAACTGAGTAATCAAGATAGGGAGAGCGAGTACCCCTAAGCGTAAACTGTAGCTTTTAAAATCTCTGAAAGATAATGGGAAAACCATGGTAAGCAACTTTTTATTCTTTGCGGTAATTGTTATGAAAGTAGTAACGATGAATAAGCAAATACCGTCGTCAATTCAATATTGACACAGTATGAGAAGAGTCGTGCCGACGATGATACTCCGATAAATAATATGAGCAAGCTTATACAGACGGAGTCAGAAAATAAAAGTGAAGGCACTAAAATAAAAATAACCCGTCAATCTAAGTGGTAGATTGACAGGTCATATACACATAAGATGGTAAAGAAGCCAGACTATGATGTCAACGATTTAGAAGCGTTATATGAATACTCATTTTAGGCTTGTTTTACCTTGGTATTGATAATCAGTAGATAGAGGGTCGAGCTAATCGGTATGTTCTGGCAGTAGTTCGAGTGTCTCGGCCATGTTCATAATCGCGTGCCAGTGTTTGGGCTCTAATGGAATGACCGTTAATTGCTCGCAGCCCTTTCTCAGCAGTAATGAGTCCTCAAGTGCAGGCAAAAATTTCAGCTCTGATAACGGCAACACCTCTGTAAAAGCTTGCTCAAAAGTGAGATCCACCATATACCAGCGTGGTTCTTCTTCGGTTGCAATAGGATCATAGTGACGATGCTCGGGGTGGAATTGAGTGGGGTCAGGGTAGCCCGCTTGACTGACTGTCATAATGCCAGCCACACCAGAGGGTCTTGCGCTAGAATGATAAAAGAATACCTGATCACCGACTTTCATATCATCACGCATAAAGTTGCGAGCGCGGTAGTTGCGGACACCATCCCAGCTATCTGTACCGAGCCGTTGTAAATCGTGAATACCAAAAAACTTTGGGTTTGATTTCAATAGCCAATAAGCCATATGTCTTATCCTTTGCTTCATGTTTAAATTTAATATTATCAGGGTGGTTTTTTATTAACCAGCTTTCAAGCGCGCCGCAAATGTAACGGTTATATAGTGAATTCAGTATAAAAACGATACAGTGGGACTGGGATAAATTTTTCGCAGCCTCTGTCTGCGTAGGCACAGCACGCAAGGAAAATTTAGACCAGTTCCACCTTGATATATAATGTATCTGTTTTATTTAGGATTGACTATATTCTGAATACAGCGCTGCGCTTTGGATGCTGTACTGTTAATAGTCTCTTTATATACTGCCTGCAAGTTACCATGGTGAATAAGGGATTTGTGCGTGGCTTTGTTAATAGTTTTACGTCAGTTAGGCTTTTCTTTATATCATCTAGCCGTTATCCTAGCGATACTTTCGATACTGATCATTATTGCCCATTACACAATAAGTTTATTTATGTCCAAAATGAATGCTGATAGCTCGCCAAATAACCTTGATACGTTACAACTCACAGAAAAGATGACAGAGACTAGCGTTGTAGAGGTGACGAGCATTCCACTGTCGCTCTATATCCATATTCCGTGGTGTGTGAAAAAATGTCCTTACTGCGACTTCAACTCGCATGAGCTGCCTATAAACAGTCAGTTGTCTATGTATGATGATTATGTCGATGCGCTCCTTTTGGATGCGAATATGCAACAGTCATTGGCGCAAGGGCGTAAAATCAGCTCAATATTTATTGGCGGTGGCACACCATCACTATTGCCAATTGCACAGTATCAGCGACTGTTCTCTGGTTTGCGGTCATGTTTTGAATTTGCAGAGGATATTGAGATTACGATGGAGGCCAATCCAGGAACACTCGAGCATGCGCCATTTGCTCAGTATCTAGAGGTTGGTATCAATCGATTGTCTATCGGTGTGCAGAGTTTTGACGCTGATAAGCTCAAAGTGCTTGGACGTATCCATGATCCTGTACAAGCGTTATCAGCGATACGCGCTGCTAAGGCTGCTGGGTTTACGCGAGTCAATGTCGATCTTATGCATGGTCTGCCGCAGCAAACCATGAACGAAGCATTAAATGATATTCAAATGGCGCACGATGCTGGCGCAACGCATATCTCTTGGTATCAATTAACGATTGAGCCCAACACGGTGTTTTATCGTAGCCAGCCTATTTTACCCGATGAAGACAACTTGGCAGATATTGAACAAGAGGGGCAAGCGCTGTTGCAGCAACTGGGGTACAGCAATTATGAGGTGTCTGCGTGGGCGGGCGAGTCAGATAAGCCTTGCCGTCACAATATCAACTATTGGCAGTTTGGCGACTATCTAGCAATAGGTGCTGGTGCACATGGTAAAGTGACGATTGATTGTCACGCAGACAGGGATAATAAGCTGTCAAAGGAAAGTGATAAATCAGAAAACGATTTGTTAGCAGAATCTGGCATCTATCGTTTTAGCAAATCACGTTTGCCAAAAGATTATGTAGGAGATATAGAGACGGAAACATCCAAGAGCACTCAAAACGTACCAAAAATGGTTGGTTGGCAGGCAATCGATAGTGAAGAGTTAGTGAGTGAGTTTATGTTGAACGCATTACGCTTACATGGCGGTGTCGCTTGGGCGTTGTTTGAGCAGAGAACAGGGCTTAAGCTTGAAAGCGTTACCACACAAGTAGACAAGTTGATTAAGCAAGGGCTACTGATAGATAGTAAAACTCAGCTGCAACCAACATTGTTAGGTCAGCGTTATCTCAATCAGATATTGCGTGTTTTTTTGTAGCATCTGATAAAGTGTATGTGCAGTAACTACTTAGAATAAAGAATTCGTGACCAAAAAAAAGGACTTACAAAATAGTAAGTCCCTCAAAAAATCTAAAAAAAGCAGACCTTAGATTTTATCTTGTACGTCTTGTGCGCTGCCAGTTACAGCATTTCCGGCGCTTGATACGTCTTGGCCAAGGCCTTTAAACGTGTTGCAACCAGTTAGAACAAACATAGCAGCTAAAGATGCGATGATTACTTTTTTCATAATAGTATCCTCAAAGATAAATGAATGGTTATAAATAACAACAGTGACGCTAAGTATCTTGCTCAAGCTTCACTGAAGGGGTATTGGATGAGACAGTCATACATAAATGCTATCTCGCTATCCATTACAGACATCATAGTGAAAGTTAAAAACCCTGCACAGTATCAAAATGTAATTATTGGCAGTAAACTGTAACTTTTAATTACCTACCGCTCATAAATTTAAATAACAGAGCATCGACTAGTTGTGGAGTAAACAAATATGTCCATTCATATCGTGTTGGTCGCCCCAAAAATGCCGAGTAATACTGGCAATATTATTCGACTGTGTGCCAACAGCGGCGCGCAGCTGCATTTAGTCAGACCGCTGGGGTTTGAGCTTGATGACAAAAAACTACGCCGCGCAGGCCTTGATTATCACGAATATAGTCAATTCCACCTAAAAGTGTTATAAATTAATTATCAAATCCAATTGTTATTATAAAGACCATGACTTACTCACTAGATTTTCGCAAACAGGTACTAAAAAGCTTAGACGAGGGTATGACCTTTGCCGAGGCGGCTGAGTCTTATAATCTGAGCCCAACCACCATACAGAACTGGAAGCGGCGTGTTCATAGTAAAACAACCAGGCAAACCAAGCCCTATAAAATACCAGATGATGTGCTACTTAATGATGTCAAAGAGTATCCCGATGATTACCAGTATGAGCGAGCTCGTCGTCTAAACTGTAGTAAAACAGGCATTCATCATGCCCTAAAGCGCCTAGGCATCAGTCAAAAAAAAGACTTTAGAACATCCAAAAGCCTGTCCAATCAAAAGAGCGGCGTATCAGAATAAGCTTGAGCACTTTAAGCAGCAAGGCTACCCCATTGTATATATGGACGAAAGCGGCTTTGAGGCTGAAACCATTCGCTCTCATGGTTATGCACCGATTGGTAAACCCTGTATCGATAGCTACAACTGGCAAGGTAAAAAGCGAACCAACGTTATCGGTGCTCTCTATGAAAAGATGCTGTTTGCACTAGATTACTTTAAGCACAACATTAACAGCAGCATATTCTACAACTGGTGCAAACAAACCCTAATCCCAAGTCTTAAAACCAAATGCGTGATTGTGATGGATAACGCTCGATTTCATAAGAAGAAGCGCATTCAAAAGCTACTGAATAGGCATGGTCATCGTATTCTATGGCTGCCACCGTACAGCCCTGATTTGAACCCTATTGAAAAGAAATGGGCACAAGTAAAGTTTCTACGCCAAGGCTGGTTGGAAAACGACTTATCCAAGTTGTTTTATGATGTTTGTCCTAACCATAACAATTTTATTTTGAACTGACTATATGCACATTTGCAGGTGCACGAAGATTGGGCTGCAGCGAGGCAAGCCTTGCAAGCCGCCGACTGCCATATTGTCACCGCATTGACCACCAAACTGAGCAAACCATTCTATGATTATGATTTTGGCGGGCAAGCAGACAGTGAAAAACCTGACAATAAAACCATGCCCAATATCGCGCTGGTATTCGGTTCTGAGACAGCAGGTCTGGCAGATGATATACGAGAAGATATCGGTGCTGATAATTGGTTGAGATTACCAATGTTGGCTGATTCGCGCAGTCTCAATTTATCCAATAGTGTCGCCATATGTTTGTATGAAATATGGCGACAGCAAGGATTTTTGGGTGATGAAGGACGAAGTGTCGGTTATGAAACGCTGACAGTCTACGATCCGAAATAGCGATCCAAAGTAGCGATGTACCAAATGAGTCGATGATATGACTTATTCATCAGTGCTCACTTGGTAAGCAGCTACAGTTAAAAAAGACACTTTTATAGGCAATTGGGCGGCTTGGGTAGTCCAGCTAGACGATTGACATGGCGCGCAACCAATCCTGTATTAAATAGCTGTTGTAGTTTTTGATTGCTAATATCGTACCCAGGCAAAGTTTTCTGTAGCCATTTAATCAATGGGCGAGTCGCTGGCGCATGATTAAATTTGACAAAAAACGCGCGCACTTGCTGCAAGATTTGTAAGTGCTCACTCGTTAGGCTGACATCTAGCGTGTCTGCTAGTTGTTGTGCGATAACAGGTGTCCAAATCGTATGGTCACACAAATGCCCATCTTGATCTAATGCAATATCGGTCGATGCTGTGGCAGTATGAGTTGTCGTAGAGGTATGAGTCGTCATAAGGCAATCGTCACCACTTTATCAAACTGACTATCCTGAGATAGGCTAATCCATTCTTCATCCGTTAAAATATCAGTCAATTTGCTCTCTAAATTTAGCTTGCCAGCAGTGTTAACTGTCAGCTGCGATATATCATCGGCTAATGCATAAATACCTGCAATACCATCTATTTCACTATCATTCAAATAGGCGTTGAGCCAGTCAATAAAAGCGGCTGTGGTGCCAAGTAAGATAATACTGTCGCCAGTACGCCAAGTGCGAGACATCTCTTCAGCACTGCGCCTGAGGGTATCCATCGTGCTGTGTAATTGATATAAAGTTGCCATAACAGTGTCCAAGTGTGTACTTTATTATTTTATAAGTCTGATTATATTGCCAATTAAAAAGTTAAAATCTGCTCAAAATCTTGCGAGCGGATCATTTCTGGCACCAGCATGAGCTGTGAAGTCAGATCTACTGGCAGCATCCCAATCACCCAACCACTAAAGACATCATCAGGTAGCCAAGCCGCTGGCATGTCGTAAAGATCAAGCGACTGAATCATACCGTGCAAACGTGATTCAGGCTGCATCAATAAGCCAAAAACAGGTGCATCCAAGTACAGCTGCACTTCATGACCGAATGTCGCTAATGTCAGTGCCAGAGCGCAGCCTTCGTAGCTTGCTGCTTCGGTGGGTGTATGCAGCTGGATTAATAATCTCATCATGTATTCCTAAATATATTTATCGCAGGCTAATGTCGTAATGGGTACGCTATCAAAACTGTATTAAGCGGCAGCCATCCTGCATCATCAGAGCGAGCTCACTGAGTCCCACCAACGTAAATCCTGTCGCCAGATTGTCACCATCAAGCTGATGGCGGGTACTGTTATCTGTGTCACTCACACCGCGGCTAAGAGCTGTGCTAACACAAACAGGCAGTGGCAACTGATAGCGCTCAGCCAACATTTGCCATTCTTTGGTCAAATTCATTTGATCAGCGGACTGCCAGAGTAGCCGATTCGCCAGATGCGCCGAATCCCCATAAAAAAAGACATTGAGCAATGGCCGTTTGGTGATAGGATTGTCGATGCCTTCTTTATTGACGATATCGTCTGCGTGACTGTCGATATTATGATCAGCTGATGCGCTCTTAAGATACGCGCGCGCATAACGTAATGCTAAATGCGCTAATGGGTGACTAGGATCAGCGGTAATGAGTAGTAGCGGGGTAGTAGTCATAGGGGACAGTATCACATATTATAAATAAGCGTTTAGAGAGTGTTATAAGGGTGAGACAATATTATTGAAAGGCTATAAATGTTTTGTGTAAAGTAATCTAATCGATTTATAGTCGAGTTTTAGGGCGTGTTGAACATTCGCAAATAGGCACTGCTGATCGCTAAAATTGTTCCAGACAAGGCACAAAGCGACGATAATGCAGATGCCTTAGCGAGATTTGTAACGCAGTATGGGGCAATTTTAGCATTAGCCCCAACGATAAAAGCAGGGGACAGGACTCTGTTTTGCCGCTTCATCGTTAAAAATAAGCGCTTAGAATGACTAAACTTATTATTTTTAACATCGAATCGCCTAAAAAATAGTCGCTGTCAGTGCCATGGTCGAATGTTCAACACGCCCTAATATTTCTTAATACCATTGAGTCAAAACGCTATTTTTATTGAGTATAAAGGTGCGCTGCAATGAAGCTGTCTCAAAGCATTTCGATTAAAGATGTTTATGCTACCATAAAGCGGCTCAAAGCAAATAGAGTCACTGTTACTAAACAGGGCTTTATGTTTTGTAATGATATATTGAGTATGTTCATCTGATGCTGTGACTGTCTCGTAAGAAAAAACAATAAACTTATGAGTTGGGTTCACGTAGTCTTACCATTCTATGTAAGGAGTTTTTGTCACTATGTTACCTGCTATGCCCTCACGTATGAACAGTGGTACAGATTATCAGCCGACAGCAGAGCAACTGCAAGTACTGCAAACAGCCAGTGAGTTTGCTTATCAAATTTGGGAGAGCCGAACGGTTTCCTGCCAAACATTTTTGCGTAGCTACCCACTGAACAGTACGCTGACTCGTCAGCAAATCGATGATCTGATACAAGATTATACGCTAGATGAAAACTATCAACTCGCCGATGAAACGAAAGTCATGAGTGGCTTACGTAATTTGCGTAAGCTGTTAATGATGCGCTGGATTTGGCAAGATGCCTTGCAGATGATTAGTCTTGAGCAATTGACTGATGAGCTATCAGAGTTTGCAGGCGGTTGTATCTCCTTTGCCAAGGACTATACCTATCAGCATTTGATTGCTAAATACGGTGAGCCAACCTTTATCAATGAACAAGGCAATGTGCAGATCGATGATATGGCCATCATGGCCATGGGTAAGCTTGGTGCTCAGGAACTGAATTTATCGAGCGATATTGACCTAATATTTGTACATCAAGCGCGCGGCGAAACCAATGGTGACAAGGCAAAGGGCACGCGTAGCATAGACAATAAACGTTTTATGACTCGTCTGGGTCAAGGGATTATTAAGCTGCTTGATAATAAAACGGCTGACGGCTTTGTCTTTCGGGTTGATATGCGCTTGCGTCCATGGGGTGATGGCAGTGATTTGGCCATCCATCTCTCAGCGTTACAGAAATATTTTGCGTTGCATGGACGCGCGTGGGAGCGTTTTGCTTGGTTAAAAGCACGAGTCGTTGGGCAGATAGATCAGCCATTTTATGATGCGATTCAGGCGCTAATCAAACCATTTGTCTTTCGCTATTATGTGGATTACAGCGCGTTTTCAGCACTCAGGGAGATGAAGTCGCTCATTCAAAATCAAGTTGCACAGCGTGAAGATCTAGACAATATTAAGCTTGGCGCGGGTGGTATCAGAGATATTGAGTTTATTGTACAAGCGTTTCAGCTGATCTACGGTGGTCGGCATCCTCAGCTACAGGTAAAGCCTTGTTTGGAGGCGATGCAAGTGTTGCGTGAGCTTGGATATCTAGAGCAGATTACTTACGATAACTTACAAGCCGCGTATCGGTTTTTGCGTCGACTTGAGCATGCGATTCAAGCCATTAACGATCAGCAAACCCAAAGACTGCCGCATGATGCTTATTGGCAGCATAATCTTGCAGTGACGCTTGGGTTTAATGATTGGCAGGCATTACTGACCCAATTAAATGCTCATCGAGACAATGTGAATGTGCCATTTGAACGTATGGTGACAGAGCGTCAAGTACCTGACAATGATGATACCGATCTAGAGCCTGAGCATTTAGAAGCGCAAATCAAGCGCTTAAATGAGGTACTAACAAAAGAAAATCGCGAGTTATTGCAGAATTTTTGGCAATCAAAGATGGTTGCCAACCTCAGCGAGGAGGCCCGAGAGCGCTTAGATGATGCGTATCCTGTCATTGTCCACGCGCTATTAGCCCATCAAGAGCAGCAAAAACTTGCCAATGCTGCCTTACCGCGATTGATTGCATTGCTTGAAGCCATTTGCCGACGTTCAATCTACTTGGTCATGATTGCAGAAAATCCCAATGCAACGATTGAGCTGATTCCGATGCTCTCGGCAAGCCCGTGGATTGCAAAAGAGTTGGCACAGTATCCTGTATTGTTAGACACCTTTTTACAGCAACACTATCGCCACCTGCCAGATAAGCCTGAGCTGCGTGACATCTTGCGCCAACAGCTATTGCGTGTCGAACCCAATGACGAAGAAGAGCTACTGAGTGTGCTGCGACTGTTCAAGAAAAACCAAGTGTTGGCTGTGGCTGCCAGCGATGTGTTGGCTGAGCGTCCAATCATGAAAGTCTCAGACTCACTGACTTATATTGCTGAAGTGGTACTAGAAGCCGCACTAGAGCGTGCGTTTGCAGAGATTGTTAACCGTTATGGCTATCCTATCGGTCAAGATGGCGATCCAGTCACTGAGGCTGACTGTGGTTTTGCGATCATTGGCTACGGTAAACTGGGTGGTTTAGAGCTCTCGTATTCTTCCGACTTGGATTTGGTATTCTTACATAAGATAAAAGAGCAGGGCATGACCACTGGTGAGAAGTCAGTCAGTGGCATGAAGTTTGCCGCACGTCTTGTACAAAAGCTGATGAATTATCTCAATACCCAAACGCGAGATGGTAGGGCATATGAGATTGACATGCGTCTGCGTCCGTCGGGCAACGCTGGCATGATGGTCGTGTCCTGTCATGCCTTTGAAACCTATCAAATGGACAAAGCGTGGTCATGGGAGCATCAAGCACTGGTGCGCGCTCGGGCGATTTGTGGTGACAGACGAGTGACTGCGCGCTTTTGTGATATTCGCCGAGATGTGCTGGCGCTGCCGCGGACGTTAGAGCAAGTACGCTCTGAGGTCACCAGTATGCGTATCAAAATGCAGAAGCACTTAGGCACCAGCCAGTGGCAACAGCAAGCGGGTAAGTTTCAACTCAAACAAGATGCAGGCGGCATTGTCGATATTGAATTCTTAGCGCAGTTTGCGGTATTGGCCTATTCACATGAGCATCCAAGCTTGACCAAATGGAGTGATAATGTCCGTATTTTTCAAGAAGTTGCTTTACTTGGTATTTGGGAGGAGCAAGTTTGTCAGGCATTAACAGATGCTTATCTTAGAATACGTGCTGCGACTCATCAACTGGCACTATCAGAGCAATCATTATTGGTCGATGAGTCGCTTTGGCAAGAGACACGCGCACTGGTACAAGCGCAATGGCAGCATCTAATGGGCGTAAAATCTGTCAAAGAGTAATAGAGTAATTTTGAGATTTGTTTTTATTAAGGCCTTGCTGATAACCAAAGAGGCGCTTAAACTGTAAGGCCTTATGATAATTAAAAACCGTAATTAAAAACTATAGGGTCTCAAACCAAAAGATTTCATTTGCCAATACGGCCAGTGATATAATCGGTCACACATCATTATAATACAGTCAAGTGTTCGTCATAATGAAGCGGTATTTGAGCAATAAAAATGAACGCTGCAGTATTATCACACGATGTTGATCAATACTATTAGGGCGTGTTGAACATTCGACCATGGCACTGACAGTGACTATTTTTTAGGCGATTCGATGTTAAAAATAATAAGTTTAGTCATTCTAAGCGCTTATTTTTAACGATGAAGCGGCAAAAAAGAGTCCTGTCCCCTGCTTTTATCGTTGGGGCTGATGCTAAAATTGCCCCATACTGCGTTACAAATCTCGCTAAGGCATCTGCATTATCGTCGCTTTGTGCCTTGTCTGGAACAATTTTAGCGATCAGCAGTGCCTATTTGCGAATGTTCAACATGCCCTAAATAAAACCTACCTAAAAAAAGTTAGACGTCAGTGCTAGCATAAGGACTATAAAATGAATATGGCAACACAAGATGGTAAGCTTTGGATGAATGGCACAATAATTGAACAACCAGATGCCAACGTTCATGTGCTTACCCATAGCTTGCATTATGGCATGGCTGTGTTTGAAGGCGTACGCGCTTACCAAACAGCTGACAACCGCACCGCTATTTTTCGCCTAAAGGAACACACCGAACGTCTCCTTGGTTCGGCAAAAATCTTTCAAATGGACGTGCCGTTTGATGCAGACACGCTAGAGCAAGCACATAAAGATGTGGTCAAGCAAAACAACTTAGCAGAAGCATATATTCGTCCGCTGATTTGGGTTGGGGCAGAAAAACTTGGCCTATCATCACGTGATAACAGTATCAATGCTATGGTCGCAGCATGGCACTGGGGCGCCTATCTTGGTGAAGAAGGCATCAAAAACGGTATCCGTGTCAAAACCTCATCATTTACCCACCACATGACCAATGTGACCATGTGTAAAGCCAAAGCCTCGAGCAACTATCCTGTCTCTATCATGGCCAACCAAGAAGTCACCCGCAATGGTTATGACGAAGCCATCCTAATGGATCCACAAGGTTATGTCTGCCAAGGCGCAGGCGAAAACTTGTTTTTGGTCAAAGACGGCGTGCTACATACGCCAGATCTGGGCGGCGGCGCGCTTGACGGTATCACTCGCCGCACTATCATTCAGTTTGCTGAAGATTTGGGTATCAAAGTCGTTGAGCGCCGCATCACGCGTGACGAGTTTTACTTAGCAGATGAAATCTTTATGACTGGCACGGCTGCCGAAGTGACTCCGATTCGTGAATATGATGATCGTACTATCGGGAATGGCGGCCGCGGACCATTGACTGAGAAACTCCAAACCCTATACTTTGATGTGGTTCATGGTCGTAACGAGCAATATATGGATTGGTTAAGCTTTATTGACTAATAAAGTCGTTAGTTTAAAAGCCAAAAAGGCTGAACATAATTGTTCAGTCTTTTTTTTATGCTAATATAGCCATCATATTTATTCTTAAGATTAAAGTGAGCAGCCCATGCCAATAGATTCTAGTACAGCAGATAATAAAAATATTAAACAAATTATTTGTATTAAATGGGGTACAAAGTACGGGGCTGATTATGCCAATAAACTGTATGGCATGGTATCTCGCAATATTACGCCACCGTTTCGTTTCGTCTGTTTTACCGATGATACCACCGATGTACGTCCAGAAATCGAATGTCAAGAATTGCCACCACTAGATGTCACCATGCCAACCAACACACTTGGCAAGTGGCCAAAATCACGTTTGTGGGGTGAGAAGTTAGGTGACTTGACAGGGACAGTATTATTTGTAGATTTGGATGTGATTATAGTAGATAGCCTCGATCCTTTCTTCGAATACGGCGAGCCGGACGATGTTATTTTGTCTTATAACCCAAGTAACCCGCTAGAGCGCCTCGGCCAGACGTCTTGCTTCCGCTTCCAGGTAGGGTCGCTTGTCTCACTACAAGAAAAATTCAAAGCTGATCCACAAGGCATCGCGGACAAATATCGTTTTGAGCAGCGCTTTGTGACGCGTAATGCGCCAGGCGGTGTCAAGCTGTTTCCAAAAGCATGGGTTGCGCATTTTAGACGCAAATGTCGTCAACCGTTCCCACTTAACTATATCAAAGAGCCAAAGATTCCTAAAGGTGCTCGAATTGTTATTTTCCCTGGTGATTTATATCCTACCCATGCGATCGAAGGTAGATACAATAAAAATGCTGCTAACAATGCCAAAGATCATTTAAAAAGATTAACTGAGCCCAAAAATCTCAAAAGACCGCTACGTCACTTGCGTCATTTTATCTTGCCAGTAGGGTGGATCGAAAAGTACTGGAAAGAATAGGTCCCATTATATATTTGAGTATTATCGCATTGCATTAGCAAAGATAAACATTAGTCAGTGAACGGATAAAATTATGAATACAGAAGATACTATTAAAGTCTTTGTTGGTTGTGACCCAAATAACTGTGATCTAGAGCAGATGATGGTATTAGATTATAGTATTCATAAACATACCAGTGTACCCGTTGAGATAGTATGGATGCAGCTGTCACGTGATCCTAATAGCTATTGGTATTCTAATCCTGAGACTGGAGAGGGTTGGAATACCACTAAATGGTCAACGCCTTTTTCAGGCTTTCGCTGGGCAATTCCAGAGTACTGTCAATACTCTGGTCGTGCCATCTACATGGACGCTGATGTCATTATTTTAGATGATTTGGCAAAGCTGTGGCACCATCCTATTGAAGGACAGTCTGTTGTAGCTGCTAAGACTAATGCGGATATGACTCGATTGTGTACATGCGTATGGGATTGCAAGGCGGCAAAAAACATTGTCCTACCAATTAAAAAACTCAGGAAAGATCCCAAAAGCCATAAAGAAATGATGGCTGTATTTAAAGATAATAATCAGCTCATTGAGCCTTATCAGGATAGTTACAACTGTATAGATGGCGAAAACTTAGCGTTAGAAGATATTAGGATTTTGCATTATTCAGATATGGGTACGCAGTTCAGTCATAAATATTCATTACCTAGAGTCAGTGAAGAAGGTAACGAGCACTGGTTTGACGGTGAAATAATGTCGCACCCGAGGCAGGATTTATCTGAGGTTTTTGATGAATATTATAACGAAGCACTTGCTGCTGGATACGATTTAGACAGTTATAGGGTGGAACCTTTTGGTCATTTTCCTAAAAAATCTCAAGAAGGTTATACCGGTAATAAGGTGACTCGTCCACACGCTTCTAAATCATTTTTTTCGAAGCTATTTAAACGCTAGTTTTTTAATGAAGCAATGATAAGCCTTTCTAAGAAAATGAAAAATTACTCCATAGGTTATCGTGTATGAAGCAGCATAAAAAAACAGTGTTACTCGTTATTAATTGTCTACAGGGCGGTGGTGCGGAACGTGTCGTATTAACATTGGGGCAAGGGTTTTATGAATTGGGCTATGAAGTACATATTCTAAGATTTAAGCCGTTAGTACAATATGACTTAAGTCCGAATCTTAACTACCATGTACTTAAGTTTAAGCCGTATAAACTTATACCAGGGGCACAAAGACGTGACCAGATTTTTGCACGTGCTGTTGATAAATACGTGTCGAAAAATATCGGTCAGCCTGACATCATACTGTCCAACTTAGATCGTGCCGATAGTATACTAAGTAATAGTAAACTGCCTAATATCACTTATATTATTCATAATACAGTATCACTACTCTATAAGTTTAATAAAAATCACGACGCTGAGCAGTTAAAGCAAAGAATGATAGATATATATGCCAAGCATCCTTGTGTGTGTGTCAGTGAAGGCGCTCAAAAAGATTTTATTAAGAGCTTTGGTCATATTACGCCAACCACTGCCATTCATAATCCAATTGATAAAGAGAGTATTCAAAAGCAGGCTAATGCTTTTGTCCCTGACTACCAAAACTATATTATCCATGTGGGTAGCTTTAAAGATGCCAAGCGTCATGATGTATTGGTAAATGCTTATGCAAAAACAGATCAATCTATGCCTTTACTGCTCTTGGGTCAAGGTAAGCATAAAGGTGAAACAGAGCGACTGGTAACAGAGTTAAGCCTAGAAGACAAAGTGATATTTTTAGGATTTCGTGATAATCCCTTCCCTTATATCAAAAATGCGCAGTTTAAGATACTGACCTCTGACTGGGAGGGTTTTGCTTTAGTTATTGCCGAAGCTCTTGTGCTAGGTACTCCTGTTATCAGTACCAACTGTCCATCAGGCCCAAGTGAATTACTACCAGAACGTAACTTAATGCCGATGGGCGATGTTGATGCCATTGCCGCAAAAATGCAGCAAGCGATGAGTAATCCGCAAGCGTTTCATGCGCCATTCGATGAAGCGCTGCTACCAGCCAAAATAGCAGAAAGATACGTAGAATTTACCCAAAATCTTTAGCTGGCAAAACAGTTGGGCCGCTACATCTCTAAGTCTAAATATTTATTTTTAAGAATACTTAATAAATGATTGATAATACTACAGAAAAAAAAGACAATTCGAATAGTAAAGAAAAAGTGCTATTGGTTATTAACTGCTTGCAAGGTGGCGGTGCAGAGCGTTCGGTCTTGACGCTGGGACAAGGTTTTCACGAGTTAGGTTATGATGTCCATATTTTACGCTTCAAATCTAAAGTAGCTTATGAGCTTAATGATGATATTACTTATCATCAACTAGACCTAAATGATTATAACTCTATACCTACTAAAAGTCTTAGGTACTGGTATTTTGCAAAAGTATTAGACAGATACGTGCTCAAAGAGATTGGTATTCCAATATTGACGCTAGCGAATTTAGATAAAGCCGATATGGTCTTGCGCCATAGTAGTCTGCCCAATATCGCACACGTAATTAGAAATACTATTTCTAAAAAAATTGAATTGTTTAGAAGCCAAGGCAAAAAAGCAAATGATAAAAGATTAAGCAATATATATTCTCGGCATCCTTGTATATGTATTAGTAAAGGAGTCGAAAAAGACTTTCAAGCTACATTGGGTGTGATGAATACAACGACAATATACAACCCGATTGACCAAAGACAGATTGTGCAATTGGCATCAGAGTTTGAGCCAGAGTTTGACAGTTACATTATTCACGTTGGTAGTTTTAAGACTCAAAAAGCTCATGAAGTATTGATTAGAAGTTATGCAAAGACTCGGAAAACATTGCCACTTCTATTATTGGGTGAAGGTGTATTGCTGGCGTCAATGAAAGAGCTGGTTACTTCTTTAGGTTTGGATAACCGTGTACATTTTTTAGGTTTTCAAAAAAATCCATATCCTTATATCCAAAAAGCACAGTTTATGGTTTTGTCATCAGTCTTTGAGGGATTTGGACGGGTTATTGCTGAATCACTGGCTTTAGGGACACCTGTTATCAGTACAGACTGCCCATCGGGTCCAAGTGAGTTGCTACCACCACACAACCTCGTCCCTGTGGGAGATATTGATACATTAGCTAAGAAGATGGATGAAGCAATGGAGAAGGCTGATAGATATCAGTCCTCGTTTGACAAAGAGTTATCACCAATTAATATTGCTCAACAATATATAGATTTTATGAGAACTAATGGTTAGACATTACTCGGTTGCAGCCTTGATAAAAGGTGTAGGGTGTAGTCGTGTAGTAATATATGAGATAGACTAATCCAACCACCATTTAGACCAATCATCTCTGTGCAACTGCCGTAGAGTAGCAAAAGCACTGTCATTATTCTGCAGTTTTTCAAACACTGCCAGTAACATGGTCGTGGCCAATTTATCAACTTTCTGAAATTTATTATAGCGTTTTCGCATATTTCTCAAGCTATCATCGGTGCCGATACGAAAATAAGTAAGACCATCGTACAGAGGCAAGTCACCAGCATAAAGCATATCGGTTTTTTCAGTTAGCAATGGCATAGATTCAGCATTAGTGGATAACTGCAGAAAGTTTTTGGTTTCATAAGTACGTAAAGTATTCATTAGAGTTACGACATTCATCAAGATAGCTGCTCTATGAGTATTGTTTGAATGATCAATAAACGTATCGCAAGCAGAGACAATCCAGCGCAACGACAGATGTGTCAATAAATAGTCGCTCTCTGCTTCCCATAGTCTTTCAAATTCAGCAAATGTTTTATCTATTTTGTACTTACGGCGCATTAGTATAATAAGCGTGTTGTGATAAAAGCAGAGCTCAGACTCACCAAGCGATTTGTATTTCAAGTTATTCAAATGGTTTTCTAAATCTGTGCTTTTACGCTCATTAGTTAAGGCTTCAATATCACACATTGATTCAGTAATGGTTGTTGCTTTCATCTCATCAAAGCTTCTATCATTATAGGTTTTGATAATCTTACCCGCATTCAATCTTTTTTCGCTTCGAAAGATCAATATCAATTTTCTCTGCCAACTTGAAGGTGTAGCCATGTTATCAAAATCCTTTAAAAATATATAAAGATATTAGCGCCTTAATCTCTATGATATAAGCCTTAGAGATCATTGTTATTTGTTTAAACTGAATAATATTGTCTATACCAATCGACAAATTGTTTGATACCTTCTTCGATACTGGTTTCAGGCTTGAAGCCAATGTCCTCTACCAACTCATCTATATCGGCGTAAGTAATCGGTACGTCGCCTGCTTGCATGGGTAATAAGTTTTCCTGTGCCTTTTTACCACAAGCATCTTCAATGGCGGTAATAAAACGGCGCAAAGTGACAGGCTGATTGTTGCCAATGTTGTAAATCTTGTAGGGGGCAGCTGCAGTCGTAATAGTAGAATGCTGGGGCGAAGGTGCTTTGTTAATAATGCGAATGATACCGTTGACGATATCATCAATGTAGGTAAAGTCACGCTGCATATCACCATTATTAAATACATTAATTGGCTCGCCAGCTAGAATTTTCTTTGTGAACGAAAAATATGCCATATCAGGTCGACCGTAAGGACCATAAACTGTGAAGAACCTTAATCCTGTCGTAGGAATATTATATAAATGGCTATAGCTATGTGCCATCAGCTCGTTGGATTTTTTGGTGGCGGCATATAGACTAATAGGAAAATCAACACAATCAGCAGTGGTAAATGGCTGCTTTATATTCATACCATAAACAGAGCTAGAGCTTGCGTAGATTAAGTGCTTAATATCGTGGTGACGACAGCCTTCTAGAATATTAACAAAGCCAACCACATTTGAGTCGATATACGCACTAGGGTTTTCGATAGAATAGCGCACACCTGCTTGGGCACCTAAATTGATGACAATATCAAATTGATAGGTGGAAAAAAGCTCAGACATGGCTTCACGATCAGCAAGGTCTAACTTAATAAATGTAAAACTTTCTGGATCTGATATCTCACCTAATATTCTCAAACGCGCTTCTTTTAGATCTGTATCATAATAGTCGTTGATATTGTCGATACCAACGATAAAGTAATCCCTAGCAGATAGATCTGTTTCTAGTATCGCCTTGATTAAATGAAAACCAATAAAACCCGCCGCCCCAGTTACTAAAACTTTCATTAATCGCTCCCAAATAGATCTCGAGTAAACACTTTATCAGCCACATCTTTTATCTCATCAGATAGGCGGTTTGCGACAATGACATCACTCATTGATTTAAAGGCTTCTAAATCTTGAATCACACGCGAATTAAAGAAATTGTCTTCTTTTAGCACAGGCTCGTAGACAACGACTTCTATACCTTTTGCCTTGATACGTTTCATGATGCCTTGTATGGCAGATGCTCTAAAGTTATCTGACCCACTTTTCATTACTAGGCGATGTATTCCCACGATTTTTGGCTGTCTTTCGATGATTTTATCGGCAATAAAGTCTTTGCGGGTTCTATTAGAATCGACAATGGCTTTTATTAGGTTGCTTGGCACCTCATCGTAATTTGCTAATAACTGCTTAGTATCTTTGGGCAGACAGTAGCCGCCATAGCCAAAGGAAGGGTTATTATAATGATTGCCAATACGAGGGTCTAAGCCAATCCCTTCGATGATTTGTTTGGTGTCGAGTCCAAACGTCTGCGCATAAGTATCAAGCTCATTAAAATACGCTACTCGCATTGCCAGATAAGTATTAGAAAATAATTTAATGGCTTCTGCCTCTGTTGGCTCAACGAACAATAGCGGTACGTCTTTTTTGATTGCGCCTTCAAGTAATAAATTGGCAAATATTCGAGCCTGCTCAGTCTGTGCGCCTACAATGATACGTGAAGGATAAAGATTGTCATGTAGTGCCTTACCTTCTCGCAAAAACTCAGGCGAAAAAATAATGCGATCAGTGGCATAACGTTCTTTGATACTGGTTGTGTAACCTACTGGCACTGTAGACTTAATAATAATGGTTGCTTGTTGATTCACTAACAGCACTTGCTCAATGACGGCTTCTACTGTGGAGGTATTGAAATAATTGGTCTTGGTATCATAATCAGTCGGCGTGGCAACGATGATGAAATCTGCATCTTTATAAGCTTCTTTGGCATCCAGCGTTGCAGAAAAATTGAGCTCTTTGTTCAATAAAAAATTGTCGATATCTGTATCTTCTATAGGAGACTGCTTATTATTTAGCAATTCTACCTTTTCAGCGACAATGTCGACAGCAACGACTTCATTATGCTGTGCTAACAGCATTGCATTCGATAAGCCTACGTAGCCTGTACCTACTACTGCTATTTTCATAATATATCCAAGTGATTTTTGAGCTTTTATTGGTTTAGATCAAGAGGAAGTGAAATTAATCACCATTCAATCTTAAACTAAATTTATTTATCGGTGCTTGCTATCAAAGAAGCAGGTAGATAAGCCAAGAATTTGTGCCTCATGGCTTGACTGATTTTTTTATATAAGTCTGACTCAAGAAGATCCAAACTTTGAATACAGCCATATTTAATAGTTTTATCTTCTAAGGCAAGAATAAAATCTTCTACGCTATTCTCATTTTTTAAATAGTTGATAGAGGTGTTAGGTTTTAAACTTGCTTCGCCTTTTTGAATTTTTAGATGATTCATTAGCGTTATAGGATTCACTTGGGCCACATCTCTAAATTTATATTTTATCTGCTCGGTCAATAATTGCGGATGATTCAACAAATGGGACTGTAAGATATTTTTATCGACAATATGAGGGTAGTGATGAATTTCAAAAAACTGATTCATGCCCAGTATTTTAGCACTTAACATTTGCGCGATAGTATGCCTTGGCTGTATCGGTGTGCCAAACAACTTAAAGCGTGATTTTCGAAAATTGAGCTTGGCATTCAAAGCAGCACTTTTACGCCACTCACCATGAATGATTAGCTTCTCACTGTCTAAAAAGTCATCTATCGTCACTGGTTGATTAAAAAAGAAATCATCGTTCATATAGATAAAATAGTCAGACAATCCTTGGATATTCCAAATCATCGTCTCAATTGATCGAGTGTTGAAGGTCGGTAAAAATTCTTCATAACCCGAAAATATTTCCTTGTGATCGACAATACGTATTTTATCTGCTGCACAGATATTTTGCTTGGCAAATTCATCAATGAATGCAGGTTTTTGTTGGTCGGTGACCACATAAATATGACGACAAAAAGGCACGTATTTGATGATAGAGGCGATATTGTAATATATCTCATCATCACTTGCGAAGCGGGTGGCAGTTATGGCATCTGACGCTACGATGTTACTTGGCTTGTAGGACTCTCTTTTTTGTTTGAGTACAGGGTCTGAACCATCCACCCAAGCGATAACAATGTCTATTGCTTTCTCATCAAGTTGCTGCATGATTGATCCTGTTTTTTTTCAATAGGTGTCTTTAGTGGCTATACATTCTATTTAAATGTTGATTCTACTTAGATCAGCTATGATATTTATTGATACCTGTATTAGCAAGGGTTAACTGATTTATAAAATCAACAATATTCATGATTTTTTACGCGTCAGTTGATAAGCCTAGCTTATACCGTAGTGAATAAAAGTAGATGAGACTAGCATAAAGAACCAAAATCCTGCAATCATTGTGAACATGGATGCCTTGTATGACTATCATTCAAAAAACCAAGTTGAGATATCAATGCCCATCATTCTATTTATTTTAAAAGCGCTTGAAGGCCGCGGTGCTGAGCGGATGGTCACAACGTTAGCAAGCGCTTATGCAAAAATGGGTCATAGTGTTCATATTCTATGTCTAGAAGAAACACAGGATATGCCGCTAGATGCTGACGTTCACTATCATATCGTGCCATACGATGAGGTTTTTTCTGAGCAAGATATTGAGCCAAACTCTAAACAGGCACAGGCTTACGTGGCAGTCGCTAAGCGTATTGATGAGTATGTGCTTAGCCAAATAGGGAGGCCAAATCTGATATTGGCTAATATTTATAAAGTGAATTGGATTATGGCGTACAGCCAATTACCCAACATCGTGAATGTGCTGCATACAGCGCTATCTAAGCAGTTTCAACAGCAATTATCTAATCAGCCACTACAGACGATAAATCATTTACGTATGGTCTACGGCGCTCATCCGTGTAGCTGTGTCAGCGAGGGTGCACGCAAAGACTTAAACTCGCTTTTAGGAGACATCACACAAACGACGACCATCTATAATCCTTGTGATGCTGCTTGGATTCAGAGCCAAGCAGCACAAATACCGCGTATCGAATCGTTTGGCTTGAGAGACAAACACTATATGATTCATGTGGCGTCATTTGATACCATGAAGGGCCATCGAGATTTATTGCACGCTTATGCAAAGACAGCGCGGACATTGCCATTAGTATTGGTCGGTAAAGGCAAGCTTGAAGCAGAGATTAAAGCGCTAGCGTTTCAACTTAAGATTAGTGACCGTGTTAGGTTTTTGGGCTTTCAGAGTAATCCTTATCCGATCATTGCCTCAGCGGCATTGATGGTGCTTACTTCCAAATTTGAGGGTTTTGGCTATGTCATTGTAGAGGCGCAAGCACTTGGCGTACCAGTAATCAGTACCGATTGTCCATTTGGTCCAAGAGAGTTGTTACCTGCCAAAAGCTTGATACCCGTCGGTGATATTGAGGGACTGGCGATGCTCATCGATCAAGCAGTAGACAATCTGACGAATTACATAGTGCCGCTAAATCAGCAGCTACTGCCAAATCATATCGCGCAGCAATATTTAGAGTTCGGTGTAGCGTTGAATTCATCAGATAAGAATGACTAAAGATCATTAAATAGAGATTTGGAGACAGGAGAGTGATTGATGACATCGACACCATGCGCCTTGTAGCTCCTACTCAATAAATTGAAAGAAGGCACAATGCGCTCGTTCATGACTTTGTTCAGCGTGCTTGGCGCGCGGTTGTGGTTGTTTTCATAAAATCGCGGCTGATCGCTATTGAGTAAGTCAATCCCATATAGGTGAATGGTCGCTGCATGGCGTGAGAAAGCCAGCTGTGTGGCTACGTAAGCAACCGTACCCGCCTCGACAAATCCATGAGTAACATTGAGGGAGACGCCGATCTCAGTTGCGCTTTGACTGCTATCAATAACAAAATTCGGATGATTGATAAAGTAGGATAAAGGCATTTTCTTATTCAGGCGTTTTTTCTTAAATATGAGCTTATTGAATGATAGCTTATTTGATTTGACGCCCCATGGTCTGTCTACTGGATACAATACCCGCATGGCGTGATGATACGTACGCATGATATCAGGGTGAGTCGTGGCCATCGCTTCAAAGACGGCTAATGTTGCATACAAAGGTTGACCTGTATAATACTGACGTAGAATTTCAGGTTGATGATTGATAAAGCGCGCATCACTGATGACATAACCAGCAATATGATCGAAGGCGTGGTGCTCAGTAAGGCTGATACTACCGTTGACAAAAATAGTGGGCGTGTCTAATAGTTCTGACAACGATAGTTGTTGTACCGATGGCCCTGAGGCAATAATATTGACGTCTTGTCCAAGCAAACTTTGCTCTGCTTCATTGGCATTAAAAGCACTAATAACGATGAGCTCGTTATCAATATTAAACCCAGCGGTAGCAGGTAACCTCAAATATAACGCCATACTATGTTCCAGTCGTTGACCTCAAATAACTTGTATCCTAATGCATTGCCTGCAAATTGTTTGGACTATTGGTGAACTATATACACATGGTTCATGGCTATATATTTAATGCCAATAATCTTTTAACCATGGGCTTGGTTTCACATGTCGATACCATTTACCGCCGCTACCAGCAATGGCATCGGGCGGGTTAATCTCACCATGGAAAATAACAATTTTTGCATTATCTGGCAGTGTAGGGGTCCGCACAAAGTTAAAAGGGATGGGCGCGATACATTGATACTTGAAGCTCACGCACCATGTCTTATCCCAGTACTCTAGGTGATGATGCTCGCGCAAATAGTTAGAGAGGTAAGCCTGCTCGTGACGCACTTGGGTGCGAATGGTGTCAAAATTGCGCTCAAAGTTTGCCAGCAAATCAGGGTAGGTATTCATGCCAACATTGAAGCGATACACGGAGCTATTACCAATCATACGCCACGGCTTTTTCCAGTCGCGGATAATGACCACACTGTCATCATGCTTCGCTTGATAAGTGAAAAACGCATCAATATTATCGACAATCACAATATCAATATCTAAGAATAGTGCCACCCCTTTTAAACCATATAGCTCAGGTTTAAAGGTCGTGAGCTTTTTCCAGCCACGTTCAGGACCTGCTGGTAGATCCATGTCAGGTATGGGATAACAAGCAATCGCAGGATCAATACCTGTGCTGTCATCAGTTAGGCAAACCATTTGAAAATCTAAGCTCAGATGACGGCTCACCATATTGTACAAACGATTGACGTATTCAGGACCGTACTTATCACCCCATTTCATACAAATGATATAACGCTGTTCAGCAGTATGGTTTTGTGTTGGTTCTATAGGTAAGGTTTTAGTTACGTCAGATGTCATAATGCACTCGTAGTGAGATAATAGTGAGGTAAATGAAGGACTAATAAAAATTAGAGGGTACAGAACTTAGCCAATATTAGCATAACTGTGATTGATGATACGTCTAAATCAGTAAACGATAGTACAGTTATTACTTGCGATTATCGATGTTAGTGCCATCAGTAAAAGAACCACTTACATCGTTACCAGAACGACTAGCAGTAGCGTGATGAGACCGAATAAAGGCTGCTAAAGTGGCTTTATCTTTTCGGTAAGGATTGCCTAGATTTGGTATGCGCTTAAAACGTCGATAGCCCCACATGTAGTGACTATAGTTGTCTTTAATCATATGCTCCATGGCTTGATTGAGTGCGTGAGTCGCGACTTCGGTATTGCGGTCATATAGCGCTGGATCGTCGAGCTTATAGCAGTAAATAACAAAACCGCGTCCATCATTACGACGAATACAAGACAAGCCAACTAAGGCACATTTGGTTTTGCTCGCCAGTTTTGAGGCAAGGGTACTGGTTAATGTTTTGATACCAAAGAAAGGAACGACTACGCCGCCTGACGGATCTGGGACGTGGTCTGGTAATACAATACTAAAGCCGCCTTGCTTGAGGGTTTTAAACACGGCTTTAACACCGCTACCATCGGTAGGCACCAAGGTTGCATTGAGACGCGCACGACCTTGCAAGATAAATTCATTAGCGAATCTGCCGTCTACAGGCTTGTACATAATAGTTGGCGAACCAAACTGATTGAGCCACGCGTTCATCATCTCCCATGTACCGAGATGAGGGACGATAGCCAGCATGCCATTGGGATTGGCAAGACCTTCTAGTAGAATATCTTTATTATGGACGTCACGAATCTGGGCAATACTCCATTCAGGTGGCATTGCCCAGCTTTTGATAGATTCAATACTGGTCAGACATTGATGATAGATGATGTCTTTGGTCAGCGCTCGTTTTTGCGGCTCAGACAATTTGTCCGTAATCAGCGCCATATTGATATGAATGGTACGCATGATGCTGAGACTTGGTATCTTGACGATAACCCAAGCGACAAAACGTGCCAGCATCTGTAGTACAGACAATGGCACGAATTTGAAAACATGATACGGATTCATAACCACTCACATGGCGATGAATCGCGTAACAAGCACTGTAGACAGCAATAGTACATCATCAAATGTTTTATTGAGCAGGTTTGTTGGTGTCAGCCTGTGCTTTTTCACGCACACGGATACCAAGATCACGTAACTGCTTACTATCCACTCCAGCAGGAGCTTGAGTTAGGGGGCACTCAGCAGTTTTGGTTTTTGGGAATGCGATCACATCACGGATAGAGTCAGCGCCTACCATAAGCATAATCAAGCGATCCAAACCAAACGCCAAACCGCCGTGCGGTGGTGCACCGAATTTTAGGGCATCAAGTAAGAAACCAAACTTGTCTTCTGCTTCTTGCTCGCCGATACCCAAGGCCTCAAGTACGGCTTGCTGCATATCATAAGTATTGATACGTAAGCTACCACCACCAATCTCAGTGCCGTTCAACACCATGTCATAAGCGATAGATAGTGCAGACTCTGGGTTGTTTTTTAACTCCTCAACAGAGCCTCTAGGCTTGGTAAATGGATGATGCATTGACGTCCATTGACCGTCATCGGTTTGCTCAAACATCGGGAAGTCAGTCACCCATAGCGGCGCCCACTCACAAGTTGTCATGTCTAAGTCTAGACCGATTTTCTGGCGTAATGCGCCGATTGCGTCATTCACGATACTGGCTTTATCTGCACCAAAGAAGATAATATCGCCATCTTCTGCAGCAGTACGCTCGATCAAGCTCACAAGTACATCATCAGTCATGTTTTTGATGATTGGTGATTGTAGGCCAGACTCTTTGTCCACACCATTATTGATGCTGCTTGCGTCATTGACTTTGATATAAGCCAAGCCGCGTGCGCCATAAATACCAACAAACTTGGTATAAGCATCGATTTGCTTACGGCTTAATGAAGCGCCACCAGGAATGCGAAGGGCAGCGACGCGACCTTTAGGATCGTTAGCAGGACCGGCAAATACTTTGAAATCAACGTCTTTCATCAAGTCTGCAACGTCAACCAGTTTCAGTGGAATACGTAAGTCAGGCTTGTCTGAAGCATAGTCGCGCATTGCTTCAGCATATGTCATGCGAGGAAATTGCTCGAACTCAACATCCATCATGGTCTTGAACAAATGCTTGATCAGACCTT
The DNA here is from genome assembly GCF_014280455.1 of Psychrobacter sp. KCTC 72983. Taxonomy (NCBI): domain Bacteria; kingdom Pseudomonadati; phylum Pseudomonadota; class Gammaproteobacteria; order Moraxellales; family Moraxellaceae; genus Psychrobacter; species Psychrobacter sp. KCTC 72983. The sequence continues at coordinate 2,964,194 of NZ_CP060390.1, read as the reverse complement.
CGTTGATGTTCATGATCTCTTCTTCGTTCAAGAAAGATGTCTCAATATCGACCTGTGTAAATTCAGGCTGACGATCGGCACGTAAATCTTCATCACGGAAGCATTTCGCGATTTGATAATAACGGTCAAAACCTGACACCATCAATAATTGCTTAAATAGCTGTGGTGACTGCGGTAGGGCAAAGAAGTTACCAGGACGGGTACGTGATGGTACAAGATAATCACGTGCACCTTCAGGCGTTGCACGAGTCAAAATAGGCGTTTCTACATCCAAGAAACCATGATCATCTAAATAACGACGAATCGCTGACGTTGCCTTGGCACGGAACACCATACGCTCTTGCATGTGCGGGCGGCGCATATCGAGATAGCGATATTTTAGACGTAAGTCTTCTGACACAGTCGTTTTTTCGTCATTCAATGGGAATGGCGGAGTTTCAGATTTGGCCAGTACTTCAATCTCTTTGCCCAATAGCTCAATTTGGCCACTGGTCATATTGTTATTTTCAGTACCTTCATAACGACGACGTACGCGGCCAGTGATTTTTAGTACGTATTCAGGACGTACCGCATCGGCCGTTGCAAAAGCTTCTGGTGTATCAGGATCGACAACCACCTGCAAGATACCCGCGCGGTCACGCATGTCTAAGAAAATCACGCCACCGTGATCGCGACGACGATGTACCCAGCCTACGATACTAATGGTTTGCTCAAGCAAGCTCTCGGTTACAGCTCCGCAATACTCGTCTCGGTATTCGCTTTGCGTCATAGTGCTTTGCGTCATAATATTGTTATCCAGTTATCAGCCCAATTCGAAGTACAATAATGCAGCCATTGCTGTGCGTTTCAAGCGATTTGCCAAAAAAACACACAAACAACGCGATCAAGACAAAGGGTCATCACGTTGGCTGCAGAAAATTTGATATAAACGCATATTATGCCTAATCTACCTTTGTTATACAACCGGCTGAGTTCAATCAAAGCGTAGCCATGCATTGGTATCGGCTGTATTTATTGAGCGATATCTATATTAGGTTAAATATTGTCATTTTGCTTGAAAATACCAGCGAGCGTGCGCATATCAACCATACCTGAATAAAAACATCTATAGTGATATACCTACTGACTTGAGGATTTGTAATCATGCTATTTCATCCACCAAAAAACCCGGTTGAGCTAAAAGTAAGACACTTAAATGAAGCGCAAAAACAGCGCCGTGAAGATTTAATGGAAGCCACCCAAGGCAAAGCTGCGCTTAAAGCATTCAAAAAAACTATGGCAAAAAAAGCCAAGCAGGCGCTAAAAGCAAAAAGTAAAAAGCAGAAAAAAAATCCTGACAATGCCTCGCAAGTTTTTGTTTTGGATTTTGAAGGTGATATAAAAGCCACTGCCGTTAAGCATCTGCGCGAAGAAATCAGCACCTTAATCAGTACGGCTAACAAAGGCGATGAAGTGATTGTACGCCTCGAATCAGGTGGCGGTTTGGTGCATGGTTATGGATTGGCAGCCGCGCAATTGGTGCGCTTAAAGGACGCTGGTCTAAAGCTAACGGTCTGCGTCGATAAAGTGGCGGCGAGTGGTGGCTACATGATGGCGTGCGTGGCAGACAATGTGGTGGCAGCGCCATTTGCGATTATTGGCTCAATCGGCGTGGTGTCACAATTGCCAAACTTTCATAAATGGCTCAAAAACCATGATGTCGATTATGAGATGTTTACGGCTGGCGACTATAAACGCACGGTGACGGTGTTTGGCGAAAACGATGCCGAAGATCGTGCCAAGTACCAAGAAGAGCTAGAGCAGACGCACGAGCTATTCAAGCATTTCGTCAATACTTATCGTCCAGAACTTGATGTTGCCAAAGTAGCCACAGGTGAGCATTGGTATGGTGAAGATGCGTTAAAGCTTAACCTGATTGACAGCTTGCAAACCTCTGACAGCTACATCTTAGAGCGTATGGAAGACAATGAGGTGTACGCATTACATTCACGTCAAAAGCCGACGCTAGCAGAGAAGCTGGGTCTTGCGCAAGCCGCAGAAGCGACGCTTAGTATGGTAGTGGATAAACTGCCAGATGCGCTCGCACGTTTTGAGTCAAACAGCCGTTTGAATATTCTAAAATAGTGTTAGATATCATTATGATGTCTGATAGCTAGTATTTTAGCGGTCATATGTTCAGCAATACACTGTTTGTATTTTGTAAAAGGCGTGTCCTAACGGGTCGCGCCTTTTTGCTGTTTAATCATAATTGCTGTGTTATAAATGTAGGATACAAAAAACAGTATACGTCCGTACACTAAGGCTCGCATTAAAGATCTCGCAGAGCTTTTTGTCAAAACCCGATTTAGACAATCAATAAAGAAAAGGAAGTCATTTATGTCTAGCGACAATTTAATGTTTACCGCAACGGAACATGGTCAAGCCATGCATGCCAAAGTCAAAGCGTTCATTGAAACGCATATTGAACCCATCGAAGCCCAATTCTGGGAAGAATGTCATAAGAAAAATCCTGATGGAAATTGGGAAAACTGGGAATGGCCAGACGCTTATGACAACCTACGCAAACAAGCACGTGAAGCGGGTTTATGGAACTTATTCTTACCTGACGACACCTTAGGTGCAGGGCTTTCAGTCACTGACTATGCACCGATTGCAGAGCTGACGGGTCGCAGTTTGCTCGCGCCGCATGTGTTTAACTGCAATGCGCCTGACAGCGGCAATATGGAGCTATTATGGCGCTATGGTACGCAAGAACAGCAAGACAAATGGCTCACGCCGCTATTAGAAGGTGAGACCCGCTCAGTGTTTTGTATGACTGAGCCTGATGTGGCCTCAAGCGATGCCACCAATATGCAAGCAACTGCTGTGGTCGATGGTGATGAAATTGTCATTAACGGTAGCAAATGGTGGTCATCGGGCCTTGGCGATCCTGCGGTTGATATTTTGATTGTTATGGCCTATACCGCGGATGAAAGCGCAGATCGTCATCATCAGCACTCGATGGTACTGGTACCAGTCAATACTGCGGGTGTGAATATTAAACGTATGCTTAAAGTGTTTGGCGATTATGATGCGCCGCACGGTCATGGTGAGATCAGCTTTGATAATGTACGTGTGCCCGTCAGTCACTTTATTGGTGGGCCGGGTAAGGGTTTTGAGATTGCGCAAGGTCGCTTGGGGCCAGGTCGTATTCATCACTGCATGCGTTGTATTGGCGCGGCTGAGAAGTCTTTAGAGCTGGCGGTGAAACGCGGCATGTCGCGCACGGCCTTTGGTAAACCATTACTACAATTGGGTGGAAACTTTGAGCGTATCTCTGAGGCGCGTATCAAAATTGACCAAGCGCGCTTGCTAACCCTTTATGCGGCGCAAAAAATGGATGCTCAAGGAACCAAAGCGGCATTGACGGAAATCTCTGCGATCAAAGTGGTTGCGCCAACGGTGCTACAAGAAGTGGTTGATATGGCGATTCAGATTCATGGTGGCATGGGTGTGTGCCAAGACACATTGTTACCAAATTTCTATGCGCAAGCTCGTGTGCTACGGTTGGCAGATGGTCCTGATGAAGTACATAAAACCATGATTGCCAAGCTAGAGCTAAAGCGTCAGGGTTTTAGCCGTTCTAAGTCTAACAAAGCCTAATATTAATCATTGGGTGTGAGTAAACCTTAAGTTGCTCACGCCACTATTGCTGAAAATAAAAAATTGGAAATTCACTATTAACGTTTTAGTAGTGAATTTTTCATCACTATGACTGTTTTTTACTACTAATTTTTTACTACTATAAGTATAAGTTATAAAAATAACTGATCACATGATAAGGAATGTCACATGTCAACTGACAATAAAGTACTCGATAAAGGCGGTGCCGTACGTGAGGGTGAGGAGCTTGATGCCAAAGCGGTAAGTGAATGGCTACGTAGCCAAGGTGTCGATGTCGTAGGCGAGCCTACAGTCACTCAGTTCTCAGGCGGGGCTTCTAACTGGACGTATCGCTTACAATATGAAGGCGATGATAAAAACCAAGATCTTATCTTACGCCGTCCACCAAAAGGTACCAAGGCAAAATCTGCGCACGACATGGTACGCGAATATACCGTTCAAAAAGCATTAAAAAATGCTTATCCTTATGTGCCCGAAATGATTGCGCTATGTACAGATGAATCTGTCATCGGTGCTGATTTCTATGTCATGGAGCGTATGGAAGGGATCATTCCCCGTGCCAATTTACCAAAAGGGGTCGATCTAGATCCTGAACAAATCCGTCAGCTTTGCACCAATGTTTTAGATGCGCTAGTAGAGCTGCATCAAATAGATTATACAGCGCATCCTGATTTGGTTGATTTGGGTCGCGGTGATGGCTACTGCGCGCGCCAAATTAGTGGCTGGGACAAGCGTTATATCAAAGCAAAGACACCCAACGTCCCAAGCTTTGCCTTGGTCAGACAGTGGCTCAAAAAGCATACCCCTGCTGATAGCAAAACGTGCATTATTCACAATGACTGGCGCTTTGACAACGTCATACTCGATGCAAACGAGCCGACTAAAGTTATCGGAGTCCTCGATTGGGAGATGGCAACCCTTGGCGATCCACTAATGGACTTGGGTAGTGCGTTGGCTTACTGGATTGAGGAAGACGACAATATTGTCATGCAGCAGTTTCGTCGCCAGCCAACTCACTTAGAAGGTATGATGACGCGTGACGAAGTGGTTGCTTATTATCTAGAAAAATCTGGACTACAGATAGATAACTGGACCTTTTATGAAGTGTTTGGGCTGTTTCGTCTATCAGGTATCATTCAGCAAATCTACTATCGCTACTATCATAAACAAACCACCAATCCAGCATTTAAAAACGCGTGGCTTGCCATACATGTCATGCATGCCAAATGTCTCAAACTGATTGCACAATATGAAGGCGAAGCGCTGTTCAATACACACGTTCAGCCATATTTAGAAGACAGAGGAGTCGATGCGGCAACGATTGAGAAATTGCCAGACCCTGTACAAAAAGTAGTGAAAGGCATTTTACCAAAAGGCTATTTTGCTAAGCCCTCTGATTCAGCTGAAGTATAAGAAAAACCGCAATTTGGACAATATAATAAAAGGCAGTATTTTATGACAACCATACTTTTAGCCCGTCATGGTCAGGCTTCTTTTGGTCAAGAAAACTATGATCGGCTGTCAGAGCTAGGTGAAACCCAAGCAAAAATGCTGGGTCAACACTATGCAAATACCCAGCGCCGTATCGATGCGATATTTACGGGTAATCTGGTCAGGCAACAAGACTCTGCTCGCCATTTTTGGCAAGGGTATCAACCGTTTGCTCAGGCCAATAATGACGACATGGCCATTGCGACAGCCATCAACTTTGATGAGCATGAAAGCTATATTTTGCCACAATTTGACGAGTTCAATCACAAAGATGTGTTTGTGAAATCCGCTGGTGATTTTGATAACCAAGCTGAGATATCCGCTGAAATTGCCAATGCTCAATCACCAAATCGGCGTCTTGCTGAGCTGTTTGATCAAGCGATGCAGCGCTGGCATGGTGGCAACAATGATCAGGATTATATTGAAAGCTGGCCGCAGTTCAATGAGCGAGCGCAGCAAGCGCTTGAACAAGTACGTACAAAGATAGCCGATATGCACTTAGACCAACATAGCACTGTATTGGTCTTTACCTCAGGCGGTGTCATCGCTGCCATTACCGCAAAGCTACTGAGCCAAGGCAGTCAAACCGCTTATCAGTTAAATAAGAGCTTAGTCAATACGGGCGTGACATCGATCACCCTAAAGAGTCAGCGCGCGCATTTATTGTCTTTAAATGAATACAGTCATTTATTTTCTGAAGGTAAGCAGTTTGTGACGTGGCGATAATTGAGTCAATGGGTTTGGATGCGCTTTTATACATAATCGCCACGTATTTGTAGAGCATTAGCCATTACAATAAACGATTTTAGTCAACCAGTTTTTGTCGTTGGTACAGAGGATCTATAAAACTGGAGTGTCATTTAGAGTCGATACAAGGGAGGGCTTATGCAACACAAACTGCTTAATTTAGTCACTAAAAGCGCCAAACAAAGTAAAGCTCAGGTATTTAGCGCCGTTCAGCCATCACGCTATCTAAAAGACCTAAACAAACAGCAGGTTGGTCAAGGCAAAACCGTCCTGATCACAGGAGCAAGCTCAGGATTGGGCGAGGGTATGGCAAGATTGTTTGCTAAGCTTGGTTATAATCTTGCTATCTGTGCGCGCCGTACTGATCGTTTAGAGCGCTTGCAGTCAGAGCTGGTAGCAGCATATCCTAATATACGCGTTGAATACCAAGCGTTAGATGTCAGTGATTATGATGCTGTTTTTAAGGTATTTGACGCATTTGCTGCTGACTTTGGCACTATTGATCGTATCGTGGTCAATGCAGGGATTGGCGATAGTCGCCGTATTGGTAAAGGACGTTTTGATACCAATCGCCGTACCGTTGAGATTAATTTCATCTCGGCATTGGCACAATGCGAAGCGGCGATGAATATCTTTCGGGCTCAAAACAGTGGTCATCTGGTCGTCATGTCGAGCATGTCAGCGATGCGTGGCCTGCCTAAGCACCTGACAGCTTACGGCGCGAGTAAAGCAGGTTTGGCACATCTTGCAGAAGGGATTCGTGCTGATATGCTATTGACTAAGTTGCCTATTAAGGTCTCTACTATTTATCCCGGTTACATCCGTACTGAGATTAATACGAATGCCAAGCCATTGCCGTTTGAAGTCGATACTGAGACAGGTACCAAAGCGATCGTTGCCGCGATTGAGGCCGAGGTAGAAGAGGCGTGTGTACCGAGCTTACCATGGTCAATCGTGGGACAGGCGATGAAGCGTTTGCCGCTGCAAGTGATGAGTCGATTGAGCTGATGCAACACGCTCGTGCAATAAAAACAAAAAGCCCACTCTAATAACAGTGGGCTTTTTTGTCTCTATGGCTAGATAATCATGTACAGATTATAGTGTTTACGGGTTGTCTGATATGTGCTGCTCACGTAGCTTTTGACGCAATACTTTACCGACATTACTTTTTGGTAGTTCGCTGACAAACTCGATATGACGCGGGCACTTATAACCCGTTAAATTGTCTAATGCAAACTCTTTGATGTCTTCTTTGGTGACATTGTTGTCTGCAGGCACAATATAGATTTTGACGGCTTCACCTTGTTTTTCATCAGGGATACCAATCACGGCGCAATCGACGATACCTTCATGGTCAAGCATGACCGCTTCAATCTCATTTGGAAATACATTGAATCCTGACACCAAAATCATATCTTTTTTACGGTCTAGTAAAGTGAAGTAGCCTTTTTCATCCATGCTCACAATATCGCCAGTACGGAAGTAACCATCGCTTGTGAAATCATTGGTATTGTCTCGATTGAAATAGCCTGACATGACGTTTGGGCCTTTGATGCACATCTCACCTGCCTCATGCATGGCGACACGTTCACCATTTTCGTCGACGACGATGATATCGACACTAGGAACTGGTATGCCGATTGTACCGTTGAACTTACGATCAGTAATGACGTTGGCGGTACCCGCTGCAACACCTTCAGTCATACCCCAACCTTCAACCATCGGACAGCCAGTAACTTCTAACCAACGGGCTGCTGTTTGTTCTGTTGCTGCCATACCACCGGCTTGCGTGATACGCAATGAGCTAAAGTCCAAATCTTTGAAATTTGGCTGATCAAGTAAACCTTTAAACAAAGTGTTTACCGCAGGGAAAATATGGAACGGTTGTTTTGATAGCGTTTTGATAAACCCTGGCATATCACGCGGATTGGGTACTAGAATAAAAGTGTAGCCTGAACGCATACCAAGTAAGCTGAGCATAAACGCAAAAATATGATATAGCGGCAATGCCATTACCATATTGATATATACCTCATTGATATCTGAGGTCACTGGACGATACCATGCTTCTGATTGCATCGCCGCTGCGACGACATTACGCTGCGTCAAAACAGCACCCTTAGACAGACCCGTTGTGCCGCCTGTGTACTGCAAAATCGCTTTTTGCTGCAAGGTGGCTTTAGGTGCTTGAATAGGAAGGTTCTTACCTTTCTTAAGCACTTCAGGAAACTTGGTAACGTGATATTTAGGATCGTTAAGGTTGTATTTAGGCACTAAGCGTTTCACCTGACGGATAACGGTATTTACCAAAATACCTTTTAAGCCCATCATATCGCCCATTTTTGAGAGTACAATACGCTTGATATTGGTCTCTTCAATGACTTGCTCTAGCGCTTGAGCAAAGTTATCCACCACAAAAATCACCTGAGCGCCTGAGTCATTCAATTGATGACGCAGCTCGCGACCTGTATATAGTGGGTTGATCGGGGTACAGACGTAACCTGCGCGTAAGATACCAATCATGATTGGTAAATATTGTGGGACGTTTGGCATCATGAGTGCCACGACGCTGCCTTTAGGTAAGCCTTGAGCTTGTAACCATGCTGCTACTGCCAATGATGCTTTGTCAACGTCATCATAAGTATGAGTCACACCCATGCAGATAGTCATCGGATGCATACGAAAACGGTTGAAGCACTCTTCATACAACTCTATGAGGCTTTCATATTGATCAGGATTAATGGTCTTGGGTACGTTTTCTGGGTATTGAGCAAGCCAAGGTTTATCTACTGTCATGCCAAGCGTCCTTAAATTAAGATAAGTTAAGGGTCTATAAAAAAGTAGTCACATCCATGTCGACGATATACATCAGTGCTCTTTGAGCGATGAATTGTCGAGTGCTATCCTTTGTTTTCACATACTGCTAACGTACAGAGTCCTCTATAAAATTTGATTTAACTACCAAGAATGAGCTACTAAAAAATAAGCATCTGAGTAGATTAAATAACGGGTTACTGTTTCTAAAATTGAAATACCTTTCAAATCAACAGTTTTGACGTGTCTAAAGTCAATATTCGATTAATCTAAATCGACAGAAAACTTAGTGACACATTGCGGGCTTACATTAACATAACTACAACTAAACTCGTTACAGGCATACGAGAACTTGATAGTTTATATTTGGGTTTGATATAGGAAAAAATATATGTTGGAGAGTGAAGAGTATTCAGAATGGATCAGAGTAGATAAAAATTTGTGCTCGATACATTTATCTTTCAATGAGACATTCAAAGCAAATAGGCGCAACAAAAAAGCGCCCTATTATTGATATAGGGCGCTTTTTTCAAGAGAAGTTACTTATTGTTGAGGGTGGTCTGCATGATGTTTCTCACGCAGTTTTTGACGTAATACTTTACCGACATTACTCTTTGGTAGTTCGCTGACAAACTCGATATGACGCGGGCACTTATAACCCGTTAAATTGTCTAATGCAAAATCTGTAATCACTTCCTTAGTCACGTTATTGTCTGCAGGAACCACATAGATTTTGACTGCCTCACCTTGACGCTCATCAGGAATGCCAATCACAGCGCAGTCAATCACCCCGTCGCAGTCTAGCATCACAGATTCAACCTCACTTGGGAATACATTGAACCCTGAGACCAATATCATATCTTTTTTGCGGTCTAATAAGGTAAAGTAACCTTTTTCATCCATACTCGCGATATCGCCAGTACGGAAATAACCGTCGCTTGTGAAATCATTAGTGCTGTCTCTATTATAGTATCCAGAGGTTACATTAGGACCTTTGATACACATCTCACCTGCTTGATGCGTGCCCACACGCTCACCATTTTCGTCAATAAGAATGATGTCAACATTGGGGACAGGTATCCCAATTGTACCGTTGAATTTGTCATCGATGACGAGGTTCGCTGTACCGCCTGCGACCCCTTCTGTCATACCCCAGCCTTCAACCATAGGGCAGCCTGTCACCTCCAACCAGCGCTCGGCTGTTTGTTTGTTGGCCGCCATACCACCAGCTTGAGAGATGCGTAATGGCGCAAAATTCAAGTTTTTAAAAGAAGGTGTATCAAGCAGCCCCTTAAACAACGTATTGACCGCAGGGAAAATATGGAATGGCTGTTTTGACAAGGTTTTGACAAACCCTGGCATATCACGCGGATTTGGTATCAATATAAAGGTGTAGCCTGAGCGCATACCGAGTAGGCTCAGCGAAAACGCAAAAATATGATAGAGCGGCAATGCCATAACCATATTGATATACACTTCATTGATGTCTGAGGTCACCGGACGATACCAAGCTTCTGCCATCAAGGCTGCAGCCACGATATTGCGCTGGGTCAGTATCGTGCCTTTAGACAGACCCGTTGTGCCACCTGTGTACTGCAAAATCGCTAATTGATCTAAAGTCATTTTGGGTGCATGAAAAGGCAAAGTTTTGCCTTGCTTGAGCACATCCGGGAATTTAGTAACTTCATGCTTTGGATCGTTGAGCTCGTATTTGGGTATCAAGCGTTTGACTTGACGGACGATGGTATTCACCAGCATACCCTTAAGTCCCATCATATCGCCAAGTTTAGATAAGACGATACGTTTGATGGCGGTTTCATCGACGACTTGCTCAAGAGCTTGGGCAAAATTATCCACCACAAAAATCACTTGAGCGCCTGAATCATTTAGCTGATGGCGTAGCTCACGACCTGTATAGAGTGGGTTGATTGGGGTACAGACGTAGCCTGCACGCAAGATACCAATCATCGTCGGTAGATATTGCGGTAGGTTTGGCATCATCAGCGCGACGATACTTCCTTTGGGTAACCTCTGAGCCTGTAGCCAAGCTGCGATTGCCAAAGAAGCGTTATTGACATCATTATAAGTATGCGTAACACCCATACATATACTCATCGGATGCCCACTAAAGCGCTCGAAGCATTCCTCGTACAACTCTATCACGCTGCCATAAGTATCAGGATTAATGGTCTTTGGTACACTTGCTGGATATTGGTCAAGCCAAGGTTTGTTTGGCATCATAGTCAGCGTCCTTGCAGTTTGATATAGGTGAATGTTTTTTAAGAAAGCAGTCATATGCATGTCAATATCACAAATCAGCATTAATGTGATTAACCTGCTATTGGATGCAGTAACGTCCGTGTCTGCTTGCTGTTGTTGCCGTTGTTCAATCTAATTAACTACTGATGGGTGAGTTAAATGAATCAAACAATTAGATAATCCAATGACAGAAATAACATGTATTTCAAATAGATATTATCTTGTTTTTGCAACTACGGTATCAAAAAAACGATACATTTAAGCAATACAGTAGCATGAATAATGTTGAAGACAATAATAGAAAGCAAGACTGAGCAGTACATAGATAAAGCTGAACAATTTGATACATGTATGATGTTTAAGGAATGAGCCATAGTAAGGTGTATTTTTGAGCTGGTAATGAATATAAAGACAAGGCAGGCTATTTATTAATGATGAGCAAAGTGATTGACTGTTTAGATGAGTTAACGAGCTTATGTATAGTCGAACCACTATTAAAGTGTTACAGCGTTAGACTCGTTTAGCCTACTACTGTAGTACTTGCACTCGTCTGCCTTGTACCACTTTTAATATTGATTGACTATAGATAAACAACGGTCTGGTTTTTTAGAATGATAACGCTTGATCATCAACCCAAGAGATAAGATTAAAGGAGAAACTAACGAGGTAAAATAAACTGCTTGTTTTTATTAAAAAAGCGTCGATAAATGAGCAGCGCGCTGATGGTACAGCCAAGTGTGCTACTCACACAGATCAAAAACATCGTGATTATCTGATAGCGGACCGCTTGGGTGGGGTCAGCACCAGCCAGTATTTGCCCCGTCATCATACCGGGCAAGCTGACAATACCGACGACCAACATGGAGTTGAGCGTTGGGGTCATGCCATTTGTGATTGCGGCACGAATCTGCTCATGGACGGCCTCAAATGGTCGAGCTGAAAGACTCAGCATCATCTCAATGCGCCCTTGCTGCTCATGAAAAGTTTCAATCAGCTGATTGCTCGTTAATGAGATGGCTGTCAAAGAGTTGCCCAATATCAGCCCCAGTATAGGAATAATAAATTGCGGCGTATACCAAGGCTGTACTCTTAGGATAACGATCATCGCTACCGCAGTGACCAGTGTCGCTGAGGTACCTACGGCTATTAGCGTATCGGTTAGCAACCCTTTATAGCTGCGTTTGACACGATTTTTGGCAGCACTTCCGGCAATCAGGGTCATAATGGTCAAAATCAGCAACACTTCGTACCATTGTTCGCGTGCAAAAATCCATGCCAGTATCAGACCGATAAAGCTAAGCTGCACAATGGTGCGAATAGCAGCTATCAACAGCGTTTTTGTCAGTTTTAAGCGCAGTTGCCATGAGATGAGTAGTACGATGATAATCATACAACTGGCAAGGGCAATATCGCTGTAAGTTAGAAATACTTGCATATCATCCATACCATTCATGAGCGCTCATGATAAAGGGGTAAAAAAGATGGGAGTATAATGAACGCAATTTACTCAAGGTTTTGAGCAAGCGTTTAACGATAGTATTTTAGAATACCTCAGTTAGTACACCTGCTTGCATATGCCAATGTCTACTGGCCAATGACATAACCTCTTTGGTATCGTGAGTTACCCATAATAACGAGCGCTGCCTGTTGGCCTGCAACCATCTCATCAGCAAGCTGACCAACTGCGCTGAGGTGTCGATATCTAGCGCGGCGGTTGGCTCATCTAGTAATAGTACTCGCGGATTGAGTTGTAGTAGGCGTAAGGTATTGACCAGCTGACGCTCACCACCCGATAAGTGGTTGGCCTCTTGTTGCAAAAAGTCTGCATTTTTATTCAAAGACGCAAGTTGGGTCAAATGCCAGTTTATATCAAAACTTTGGGTCTGATGCGCGTCTAAAGCATAAGGCGTCTTTAAATTATCAAGGACATTGCCCTCTAACAGCTGTGGCTGTTGAGCAAGCAGCGCCACTTGCTTGCGCCAAGTAATTGGCGATGTGGCGTGAATGCTTTCATCTCGCTGATGTGGCGTGGCATCACTACGCAAATGAATATCACCAGTGCTCATCGGCAACAATCCTGCCAGCACCCGCAAGAGGACAGATTTGCCACTACCAGAAGCCCCTGTCAACACGGTGATTTGTCCTGATAGTAGCTTGCCACTCGCACCGTTTATCAATATGCGGCTATGAGGCGATAGTCCATCAGATAGCGCATTTTTTTGTCGCTTATTTAACCACCTTTGATAGAGTTTATGCGGTACAAAGGTTTTTGTCTGTTCACCACTACTATGCTTAGGATTATCGCTACCGACTACCGGCCTGCCATGCACCCAAAGATTATTAAATTCAAGCAAGGGTCTATCAGGATCAATGCGCATAGCGTTCTACAGTCGCTCGTTCGTTTGCTCACTAATCGCCTGCTCAATGGCATCTCGTAATTCTTTTGGTACACGGATAGGGCGCATGGGTGTGGTATTTACTGCGTTGTCAGCTTGAACATGATTTGTATTATCATTTGTCATCGGCTCTGGTTTGACAAGGTTTTGTACACAAGCAATGACGATCTTAGTGCTACTTAATATCTGGCTAGTGGTTTTGTCTGTAGCGCTATTATCTGATGTGCTGCGATGAATGCTTTGATAAAATATGATGCTGGCAGGCTTTAGCTCTACTTTATCGATGCGTACAGTAATGATTTCATCTAAGAGAATGGCTCTCTTGTATTGTAAATCCGCCTGACTCACGACAAAATGCTGTATGTCGCCATCATCAGTTTGCAAAAAATAACCGTTTAAGCCCAGTTTGGTAAACCAATCACGGCGGCAGTTTTCAAAAAACACCAGATGGTTGGCATGATAAACGATGCCGCCTGCATCCGTATGGTTGATGTAGACGTTATAATCTTTAGCAAATAGTGGTTCAATGTCGTTATTTACGGCTGTATTTGTATTTTTATGCTCAGTTGTCGTCATAACGGGCTCAGTATTTTTGATAAAGGTTGTTTAGCGAACGTAATTTATATATGGGGGCAAATAAGAAACCCGACAAAAAATAGTCTCTATTATATTTATAATAAGCGCTACTCTAGCTCAAGATATAAAGCCATGCAACAGCTAGGGCGGCCTAGGTCTGTTATCATAGACATTTGCATCGCATACATCTATATCAGCATCGTATTTTAATCAATCAGTATAGGACAGTTTATGACCCGTTTTGTCAGTTTTAATATCAATGGTATCCGCGCTCGCCAGCATCAGCTTGAGGCAGTGCGCGAGGTAATCGATCCTGATGTCATGGGTCTACAAGAGACCAAAGTCCATGACGATCAATTTCCACTTGATGACATAAAAGCTCTAGGATATCACGTAGAGTATTTCGGGCAAAAAGGACATTATGGCGTGGCATTACTGTCAAAAGTTGCGCCTATATTTGTACAAAAAGGCTTTCCTAGCGAAGATACCGAAGCACAAAAGCGCTTTATACATGCACGCTATGAGCTTGAAGGGCGTGAAGTGGATGTGCTGAATGGTTATTTTCCACAAGGAGAGAGCCAAGACCATCCGACCAAATTTCCGATGAAGCGTGCTTATTATGCAGATTTAATGGCTTATATTGATACACTAAAGGCAGAAGGTCGTTCGATCATTGTCATGGGAGATATGAATATTGCACCAGAAGACATAGATATCGGTATCGGTGAGGTCAATGCAAAGCGCTGGTTAAAAAATAGAAAAACCTCATTTTTGCCAGAGGAACGCGAATGGTACTCAGCATTAATGTCGCGTGAGTTGACCGATACGTACCGTTTGCATTATCCAGAGAGTACCGAATTATACAGTTGGTTTGATTATCGCAGCCGCGGCTTTAATGATGAACCCAAGCGCGGTTTACGTATCGATCATATTTTATGCACATCAGACCTCGTTAGTGAATGTATCGATGCTGGCATCAGCTATGAGCTACGCGCTATGGAAAAACCCTCTGACCATGCACCCATTTGGTCGGCATTTGATCTAAAAAAACCGTAATATTTATATGATGTTTATCACATCACCTAAAAACAACGATAAAAATTGAAAAATAAGGATTTTACTATGTCTGTTGGAAACGTAGCAGTGCCTGATATTATTTTTCCCATTGATGGCATTAAGCTGAGCGCAACTGCCGCGGGCGTACGTTATAAAAATCGTGATGATTTGGTCGTGATTGAAATCGCTGAACAGGCCTCGACCGCAATTGTCACGACCAAAAATACATTTTGCGCCGCGCCTGTACGTATATTACGTGAGCACTTTACCAAGGCTAGTCCGCGCTATTTGGTAACCAATACAGGTAATGCAAACGCAGGCACGGGCGCTGATGGTAAACGCCGCGCTACTGAAATTTGTATTGCCTTGGCTGAAAAAGCTGGCGTAGAGGCTAATACAGTACTGCCATTTTCTACTGGCGTGATTGGCGAGCCATTAAATAGTGACGCGGTCATTGCAGGTTTAGACGATGCGTTAGCAAACTTAGCCTCTGATAACTGGTTGGCTGCTGCTAACGGTATCCGAACGACAGATACTATCCCTAAGCTTGCAAGCCAAAAAGTCGACGTTGCAGGTACTAGCTATCATATCACTGGCATGTCAAAAGGCTCAGGCATGATACGTCCAAATATGGCGACTATGCTGGGTTATGTCGCAACCGATGCCAATATCGCGGCCGACTTATTGCAAGAGATGCTAAGCGCTATCAATGAGCAGTCGTTTAACCGTATTACCGTTGATGGGGATACATCGACCAATGACTGCTGCGTATTGATTGCGACAGGCGCTGCCAGCTCAGAGGTGATTGATAGTCCAGCGCATCCGCATTATCAGGCCATTTTTGATGCACTGCGCGACGTCTTTGTACGTTTGGCACAGCTCATTGTCCGTGACGGTGAAGGGGCGACCAAGTTTATGACGGTTAAAGTGACTGGCGGGCAGACCACGCAAGAGTGCTGCGATGTGGCTTATGCTGTGGCGCATTCACCACTGGTAAAAACGGCATTCTTTGCAAGTGATGCAAACTGGGGGCGCATCTTGGCGGCAGTCGGTTATGCTGGTATTGACGACCTAGACACCGAGCAAGTTGATGTGTATTTAGATGAGGTGATGATTTGTCAAAATGGCGGTGTCGCGCCCAGCTATACAGAAGAAGCAGGTAAAAAAGTCATGAGCCGCGCTGAGATTGCCATTCACATTGATCTTGCTCGTGGTGATGCTAGCGATACGGTGTATACCTGCGATTTGTCATACGACTATGTCAAGATAAACGCTGACTATCGCAGTTAGAAACGGTCTTAAAAATTTCAATCTTGACAGATTTTTTAAATCTATTTATAAAAAGCCAGAGTAATGATTGCTCTGGCTTTTTTGTGTCTAATACTAAGCTGTTATCAAATTACTCTTTTATTCAATACGCTTTATTAACATCAGTTGCAAAAGCTGACGTTACTTTACAAAGCAGTCATAGAGAGTAAGGTGAGTTGCGACCTATACTTGCTGGGGTAAACAGATGATATTCACTACACCGCTAGTAAAGCTGGCTAGAGATTTCAATTAGCGTGACTCTAAATATCATCATGGTAGAAAGAAGCTTTGTTGTATGAAGAAATGCAGTAGAGTTTTTAAAATAATAAATTTAGATAGAAAATGAAGAATTATTACCAATTATCTGAGGATTGAATAATGAAAAGATTAGCACTTGCAGCATTGATGACAACTTTTGCTCTTACTGGTTGTTCTACTATGGACATGGACAATGAACGTACAATGGTTGTAGAAGGACAGCCTATGAACGTCAAAGTGGTCAATATTCCAAGTTTTGAAGTAGAAATCGCACCGCGTAAAGCAGTTTGTGACCTGACTGCAACAGACGGTACGATGGTTGAATCACAGTGCCTACAGTATCGCCAAACTTATCAGAAAAACTACACCACTTTAAGTGGTAACATTCAAGGCTTCACTTATGAGCCAAACTACCGTTATGTATTAGATGTACGCCAAGAAGCAGTCACTGCTGAAGGATCTAATGTGGTCAAACCAGTTTGGATTTTAAACGAAGTCGTTTCAAAAACTGCTGAATAGTACAGCTTGAAAGTATACAACTAATAAAAAGGCCGCTAATATATAGCGGCCTTTTTATTGATACGATATCTGCTGCTATGATGAGATAGCGTGGTTAAAGGTAACATTTATCAATTACATTAACATTGACTATAGTTAACACTAACGCCGCGCGTCGCAGTAGGAATTCTATTATAAGCATAGACAGCTAGGCCACCACGAGCGGTCTCTTTATATTTATCAGACATATCAGCACCTGTCTGCTTCATGGTTTCTATAGCCTTATCCAAAGAGACGAAGTGCTGGCCATTTCCTCTACAGGCTAGACGTGCTGCGTTGATAGCTTTGACCGCCCCCATGGCATTGCGCTCGATGCAAGGCACCTGCACCAATCCACCAATAGGGTCGCAGGTTAGACCTAAATTATGCTCAATACCGATTTCTGCCGCATTTAAGCATTTAGCTGGTGTGCCGTTCATGATTTCTGCTAATGCAGAACCTGCCATCGCACACGCCGATCCAACCTCGCCTTGGCAGCCGACTTCAGCACCAGAGATTGAGGCATTTTGCTTGATTAGGCTACCGATAGCGGTGGCGTTCAATAAAAACTTGCGGACACCATCTTGGCTATAGTTAGGTAAAAAATCACGATAGTAGTGCAATACTGCAGGAATAATACCTGCTGCACCATTGGTGGGTGCGGTCACAACTTTGCCGCCATTGGCGTTTTCTTCATTGACGGCGAGCGCGTACAAGTCTACCCAATCCATGGCGGCTAATTTATCAGTTTTGGTGATAGGTTGGTCTTTTTCCGCAGACAGTTGCCTGTGCAAATCTTGTGCGCGGCGTTTGACATCCAAGCCGCCTGGCAAAATACCGCCATTTTCACAGCCTTGTTTAACGCAATCTTGCATGACCTCCCAAATACTATCTAGGTAGGCAAATACTTCTTCTTTGTCATGGAAGTGGCATTCATTGGCCAGTACTAATTCGCTGATGCTCAAATCATACTGACGACATTGTTCTAGTAGTTCTGCTGCATTATTAAAAGGATAAGGAACGCTATCGATCGTTGGGCTGGCATGATCTTCATCTGGATCGGTGGCATCTTCTTCATTGATGACAAAACCACCACCAATCGAATAGTAGGTCTGCTGATAACGAGTACCGTCAGTCGATATAGCACGAAGCGTCAGTGCGTTAGGGTGATAGGGAAGGACAGTATCGTCGTACCAATAAATATCCTGCTCTGTATCAAATGCAATCGTGTGAATACCTGACACATTTAATGTCTTGCCAGAAAAAATAGGAGAAAGATAGCTGCTGGTCATACGTGTATCGATGGTGCTAGGTGTATGACCAAGTAACCCTAACAATATGGCAGTATCTGTTGCGTGCCCTTTTCCTGTCGCCGCCAAAGAACCATAAAGCTCGATTTCAATCTTTGCGATAGCCGTCAGTTCCATTTGCTTGGTCAATGAGGCTAAAAATAAATTGGCTGCCACCATTGGTCCCACTGTATGTGAGCTCGATGGACCAATGCCGATTTTAAATAAATCAAAAATACTAATCATAATGAGTTACCGAAAATTCAAAGGCTTGAACAATTGTGATAATTGCCTTGAGCGCTTTTATTGAAAATATAATAGGCAGTCGTCACTCTCAAGGCCCACTACAGAAGACTTGTGAGCGACCGACTATAAAAATATTGCTATTAAAGAGTACAGATGGTGACTGAATAATCACTTTTATTTATTTTGAAACTCCGCTATCATGCTCGGAGTCAACGACTATGTAACATCCTGTAAGTCAGTACCGCTATTAAGTATGCTAGCTTGTAGAAGACAAAAAGTATTTTTGATAGTACATATTAACCTGATATAACTAGCAAGACTTGGCTATCATACCAAATAATACTTTTGGTTTGTCATATTACAACATAAATGAATGAATTGGGATGACATATTATGGGTAGAGGATTATAACGTTTTTCTACCTATATGACCTGCTATCCATACAACCCTGTCTATCAGCCTCTCAATTTAGCTCAGTTTTTACTTTATCAGTTATTTTAGCCTATTACCTCAGCTCACATAGGACACGCGCGCATGCCATCTCAAAAAGACCCATCATCAGCTTCAGACAACAGCGCCCAAAATCAGTCAGCTCACAATGCATTGGAAGCTGCAGGTATTGATTCAGCAGCCATCAGTTATCCGCACAATCCAGATTTTGAAAATGGTCGCTGGTTTCCGACATGGCGACCTTACAAAGGTGATTTGGATCGTGATCCAGTGGGTATCAATGATTATCTGCCACCGTCAAAGAGTGTATTACTTGGTATACAACATACATTTGCCATGTTTGGTGCGACCGTCCTTGCGCCATTATTGATGGGATTTGACCCTAACTTAGCCATTTTGATGTCTGGTATCTGTACGGTGATGTTTTTTATGATCACTGGTGGGCGTATGCCAAGCTACTTGGGATCAAGCTTTGCTTTTATTGGTCCAGTGATTGCGGTAACTGCGTATGCAGGGGCAGGGTTCAATGCCAATTTGAATGTCGCGCTAGGCGGTATCATGGCCTGCGGTATCATTTATGCCCTGATTGGCCTGTTAGTGATGAAAACAGGCACTGGCTGGATTGAGCGCTTGATGCCGCCTATCGTCACTGGTGCTATTGTCATGATTATTGGTCTTAATTTGGCACCAGTTACTATCCAAGGGGTTTCTGCCAACCAATTTGATGCTTGGATGGCTACGTTGACCGTACTACTCATCAGTGGAGTGGCGGTATTTACCCGTGGCATGTTACGTCGTTTGCTGCTACTCGTGGGTTTGGTATTATCATACATCGCTTATTTTGTGATGACCAATATCCTAGGTTTTGGGACGGCAATTGATTTTAGCGCAGTCGCTGCGGCTGCATGGTTTGGTCTGCCCAGCATCCATACCCCACGCTTTGAGATGAGCGCTATTATTCTCATTGCGCCTGTCGCCTTTATTTTGGTCGCTGAAAACTTAGGTCACTTTAAGGCAGTGGAAGGTATGACCAAGTCTCGCGTGACCCCTTATATGGGCCGAGCATTTTTTGCCGATGGCTTGGCAACGACTTTCTCAGCAGGATTTGGCGGTACAGGTGTGACTACCTATGCTGAAAACATCGGGGTGATGGCGGTCACCAAAGTATATAGCACAACGATATTTGTCGTCGCAGGTGTGGTCGCTATTATATTAGGGTTATCACCAAAATTTGGTGCCATTATCCAAACGATACCAGCGGCTTTATTGGGCGGCGCTTCTATCGTCGTTTTCGGTCTGATCACGATCGCTGGGATAAAAATCTGGATCGACAGCCACATTGATTTTAGTAAAAACAGCAATCTGATCATCGCGGCAGTGACCGTAATCATGGGTACAGGTAACTTTAGCTTGCACTTAGGTGGTTTTGATTTGGGTGGTATTGGTACTGCCACTTTAGCCGCTATTGTGTTGAATGCTTTATTTAATAAAAGTTCTGACGTTAAATAAGTAATGCTGATAAGATTAAAATTTGAGCCTATCGAATAAAAATAGTAAACGTATATCTTCTCTAATAAAAAGCGCCCATGCTATGAATAGTATGGGCGCTTTTTATTAAATGTCTGCGTGAGACAATCGTATCAATACTACTTAATTACTTATAGTCTCGCTTATAAAATCTTGAAAAAAATCGATAGCGGCGTAGCGCGCGTGGTTTTGGTTTTAGTGACCCTAAATAAATAGCAAGCATGGTTAACAAGGCGCCGCCCCATTGTAAGCCATTGATAGGTTTGTCCAGCCAGCTATAGTCAATAACCAAAGCGGCGATGGGTTCAGTTAACAATAACAGACCCGTCAATGCAAGAGACAACTTAGGAATAGAATAAGCAATCAGACCCCATGCCAAACACTGCATCACTGTCCCGTAGATAAGCACCCAACCAATCTCAGACCTTGTGTTGGGCAAGATATGACCTGTATCGAATATAAACATAGGCACAATCATGGCTAAGACGCCACCGATACTAATCAGCTGCATCAGCATAAATATCGGTGTCGGTTCGGTATCATGTGTCTTTCGAATAAAAGTCATCGACGCACCTAGCATTGCTCCTGACACAATACCCGTGACAAATCCCCAAGTGGCAGCGGAATTGTATGCAAATTCAGGACTGCCTATCATTGCAACGCCCAGCATCGCTAAAAATAAACTGATGATCTGCACGATAGATTGGCGCTCATTGAAATATAAAAAACCAATGGCAGCTAAAAAGAAGATTTGTAAGCTATTGAGCAGGGTTGAAATACCAGGACCCACAGCATAAATACTCTCGTGCCAAAGCGCCAAGTCTAATCCTAAAAATGCACCTGACAATAAACCATAAAAAATAGCACGTTTTGATTGTGGCATCTGTTGGCGCATCACCTTGGCTAAAATCGCAAAGACAATACCTGAAATGGCCAGTCGCCAAAATGACATCGCCCAGCCACCGATATCGACGTGAGCGACAATCAGACTGCCCAGCCCAAAGATAATACAACCGATAACTAGACCAATAGGGGCAGCGCGTGAAGAAGCAGTCGCCATAAAACGTCCTTATATTATTATTCTTATGGTCCTAGACCAATGTGAGGGTTAGCCAAAGCCCTATTGTCGTGGTTTTAAGCAAAAAATAAAATGGCAAAACCAAAATTTATTCTGGTTATTAGATAGATCGTTGCTGTAGATAATTTATTAAACCAAATAGTACGAAAAAGTCTCGTAGGCAGTAGAACCATCTTGTGACCTTACTCACACAATAATGCTTGTACAACAGCGCTTATATAATCGAGTCACATCCTTACAGGAATGATATTGGCTCTGATATCGCAATTTGTTAGTCTAGTACTCATAAAATCACCAGTCATGATTCGCTATATCAAACAATATTATTTGCCTAGGTTTGCTTATGCTCCGACATTTTATGTCAAAAATACAACCAAATGTGACCTCTTGTTTGCCTCTAAAAATATCGCAATTTAGCTTTGCGATAGGTATCGTCTCTAGTGCATTTTTTTTAATGCCTAGCGCACAAGCGGCCAGTTGCAAGCTCCCCAAAAGCTACTATAAAAATGTCTCTTGTACGTCTACTAGCGGCTATTTTTTAGCAATCAAAGATTTTGGTGCGCCAGTCGCTCTGATTGACAGCAAAGGTAAAAGGGTCGTTGATTTATCACGCTATCAAAAAGTCGATGCCGACAAGATATCGGGCGGGCTACTACCTGTATTGCGCAACAGTCGGGTCGGTTATCTCAATATGCAGGGACGCGAAGTCGTGCCTGCAATGTACGATATGCTCACAGGAAATCAAGGGTGGGCGCGTCCAGTATCTGAAGGACGTATCGTCGTAAAAAAAGATGGTAACTACGGTGTTATCAATACCTCCAACAGCACGGTTGTCTCGTTTTCAGCATCGATTGACGAGATCGATGATTATCGTAATGGGAGGGCGCGCGTCCGTAAAAACAGTGTGATAAGTTGGTTAGATAAAAATGGTAATGCAACGCGTGATCCAAATGCTCAGGATAAGAGTCAGTCGGCTAAAAAATCCACAGCTTCTACTAACAATACGTCATCACAATCAAGACAACCTGCACCTACACGTTTTACGACATTACAATCACGTCAGCAAGATGGAAAATGGGGCTTCGTTGACGACAACGACGTCACGATGATTACCTATTCGTTCGATGAAGTCCGTCCATTCTCTGAAGGATTAGCGGGCGTTCGTATCGGAGAGGAGTGGGGCTTTGTTAATCTGGGCGGTGAGCTAGTGATTCCTTTTCGCTTCACTAATGATGGGGTATTAACTGATGATAATTATAAGGGTCAACCCTCATTTGTATTTACAGGTGGTAAGGCATGGATCGGCAATTTAAAAAACGGCAATAAAATGTGCATCAATAAAGAAGGCACAGGTGTCAGCTGCGATTAGCGTTATATCCATAATCTATAATTGGTATACAACGAAAAAGAGTGTAAACCCTATTCGTTATCGATAGGGTTTACACTCTTTTTTATGGCTAATGTTACTATAGGCGAATAGCTATTTTTCTAACAAATGATTGCTAATCAAATCGACCATATAAGGCTGATAATATTCTGGAATATCATGCGCCATACCTTCGATTAAATGAAACTTGGCATTAGGAATGGTTTTTGCCACTACTCGACCTTGTGACGCCGGTAGCAGTCCGTCAGCGCTACCGTGTAAGACAATCGTTGGTGCTTTGACTTGCTTACTAAAGCGGCTGATAGAGCCTGATGCCAAGATAGCATTGAGCTGCTGCACCGTACCGAGTGGGTGAAAATTGCGTTGATAGCGGATTTTGGCAATTTCACGCACCATGCGCACATTGACGTGACCTGGTGTGCCAACCGTTTTCATAAACCAGACACTATGGCGTACGATATCACGCTCAGAGTGGCTCTCTGGACGATTGATAAGGGTGTATAGCTGCTTAGGTCTTGGCGGTTTTAAAAATGCTCGATTGGTCGTGGTAAACATAAGCGCCATACGCTGCACCAAGCTTGGATAACGTGCCGCCACAATTTGAGCAATCATCCCGCCCATAGAGGCACCAAGCAGATGCGTTTTGCCAAGCTTTAGCGCCTTGATCAACCGGGCGGTGTCTTCTGCCATGTCAGTCAAGTTATAAGCCACCTGAGTGCTTTTGTTCGATAGCCCCGTTTGTAGGCGTACCATCATTTTGAGCTGGTTGATACGCGGTAGGCCCTCGATCTGTACTTTAGAAGACAGGCCGATATCACGATTGTCAAAACGGATCACAAAAAAACCAGCATCAATAAAGCGCTTAATAAAATTGTCTGGCCAAAATATCATTTGCGAACCCAGTCCCATGATCATCAGTAGGGGCGGATTATTAGGGTTGCCACCTGCTTCGACACACAACTCTATACCATCACCAATATCAATCATCGCTTGATGAAGGTGTTGGCTAAGATCGGAGTCGCGCCACTGATGTTCCCCAAACCGTTGCCATTCAGGAGTAGGGTAAAAGTCTAGAGTATTGTCTAAACTGGTATCTGACGTTTCCGGCAATTTGGCACTATTAATGTCATTTGATGTTGTCATGAAGTGTCCTAATTAGAGGGTCATCTACTACAGCTCAAGCATCTCAAAATCAAGCTTGCCGACACCGCACTCAGGGCAGGTCCAGTCATCAGGGATGTCTTCCCATTTGGTGCCAGGGGCAATACCTTCTTCAGGGCAGCCAAGCGCTTCGTCATAGATCCAGCCGCAGACAATACATTCATAACGTTTCATAAATAGTCCTATCGATCATTACCAGTGTCACAGTGCGCCATAAACGCTTATATTTCGTATTACAGTCAATTATATTAGACGGTAAAAGCGCACGTAGTTTAGCATATAACCGTTATTTTCATAGTTAAGTTTACACTTGTATATTGAGATGAAATTGGCTTTTATCAAGTCCATCATCTGTACCATTGTACCGAAGCGAAGTACGATCTTGGGCTATAAGCCGCCATAAAAAAGCCAATCATGCTATAATAACGGTCGCTAAATTGACACTGTCAGCCATAATTGCCTGCTGATCTATCAGTGTCTAACTATTGTCCAAGCCATATAACATATACAAGCTAAGGGTTTTCATGAGTATTAACGCCGCCACATCTGCCACTACCGAAAATGAGACGACTCCAATGCTCAATACAGACCATCCGTTTTGGCAGATTATTCGCACAGTACCAGACTTTCCAAAAGTCGGCATTGATTTTTATGATATTACCCCGTTACTGCGCAGTCATATTGATGCTGTCATTGATGCGCTGCTTGCCGCATTGCCAGAGGGACTGATGGATGAGGTGGATTGCTTAGGGGCTGTTGAAGCGCGCGGGTTTGTATTTGCCAGTATGCTGGCAGGAAGATTGGGTAAGGGTATGATCTTGCTCCGCAAACCAGGTAAACTGCCACCACCTGTCGCTAATAAAGCATATGCGCTTGAGTATGGCAAAGACACGCTTGAGATGCAAAATAATTTGCCACCTGAACGTGTACTACTGGTCGATGATATCTTGGCGACTGGAGGCACATTGACGACCGCTTATGAGTTATGCCAGTCAGCCGATCATACTGTGGTCGGCGCATTAGTTTTATTAGATTTGGTTGAGCTACATGGCGAGTTCCCAGTACCTGTCTATACGGTATTAAAGGCGTAAGTCTGATTGTTCAAGAGAGTTTATAGAGTATAAAAAAGCGCCCTGAAAATCATCAGGGCGCTTTTTTTGTGGTGAGTCTAATGGTATTACGATTTGTTTTGCTCATAGCTTTTACAGGCGTACTCGATCAGCGTGCGACCAACCGTCTTTGGTGTGGTGATCCTAAAGTCTTTGGTGGTCAGTATAGGCTTTTCTGATTGCCACGACTTAATGACTTTATTATCAGCGCTATAATCGACGTAAGCTCTTTTATAGTAACTGAAATCTTTACAAGAAATCAGTAATTGCTGATCGCTATGATGGATGGGTTTTTCTTTCACTGTGCTCTTATCTTTTTGCGTAGGATAGGTTCTTAGCAAAGAGACAGTGATATTTTCGACGTCTTTTTCGTCTATGATGTTGATGTCAGAGTGTTCGATAGAGTCTACATCTAAGCTAAACGTCGATCCAGAGTCGCTCTCGGTCACCTCGACCCAATTGACCGCATGGGCGCTGGTCACTAAAACACTGCCTGCCAATAACATTGATAGCCGTTTCATACTTAAGCCTTGCTTCTTGTTATTTGAAGTCGCTCATGATAGCCAACTTACTGTGGGCAGGCAAATATCTTTTGTGCCAGACGAGTGCTTATTGTGTCTCGTTTATTGCCCGCGGATGGCCGCTAACGTCTTCGCCAGCTCATCACGTGCCCCAATAAAACCATCAATACCTTTTGGTAATAGGTCTTGTGTGACTGTGTCTTGCTGATAGGCCGCGCTAAACTCTTCATGCGTCAAGCTCACTTGGCTCATCGCTTGCATATCCATGGACATGCTCGGCGATAACTGACGAGGCACATCAATATCCATGACTGCCAGCTCATCGATTAGGTTGGGCGCAATGGTCAACAAATCGCAACCTGCAAGTGCCAATATCTGCTCAGTTGAGCGGAAACTCGCCCCCATGACTTGCGTATGATAGCCATGCTGCTTGTAGTATTGGTAAATAAGTTTGACAGATTGTACGCCCATATCCTCAGAAGCTGGTACATTTTGGCGATTTTGTTGACGTTTTTGCCAATCTAAAATACGCCCTACAAAAGGAGAGATGAGCGTCACGCCCGCATCTGCGCAGGCGATTGCTTGATGCTGACCAAATAGTAGGGTCAAATTGCAGTGGATGCCTTGAGTTTCAAGATAACGTGCCGCTTCAATGCCTTGCCAAGTTGCTGCCATTTTGATCAATACTCGCTCTGAGTCGATACCAGCTTTTTGATAAGCGTCCATAAACCCAAGGGCCTTATCGATCGTCGCTTTAGTATCATAAGACAAACGCGCATCGACTTCGGTAGAAACGCGCCCTTCAACAAGCGCCAAAATATCACAACCAACTTGAATGGTCAGGGCGTCAATCACTGCATCGACATCGCCATTATGGCGGCTCATTGTTTCTGATAGCATACCTTGGTTATCAGGATGAATGAGGGCTTTGGTGATGAGGCTTGGATTGGTGGTCGCATCGATAGGTTTTAGTCGGGCAATAGCAGCAAGGTCGCCAGTATCAGCGACAATGGTCGTCATGGTACGTAATTGTTGTAATGCGCTCATCAGATATCCTTTTTCTTATTAATGATGTGGTGCTCCTCTTATAAATGACAGGGGAGGGAGCTGAATGGAAACTGTAACACAGTTTTCTACGTGTGTTTGCTCATAGTTGTGCTATGTGCCACTGTCATATTACTTAACTGTGATAATATTAATAATAATTTGCTGGCTTATCACTATTTACGAATGGGCACTGACCTGAGTTTTTGCTATAGTAGAGCCGGTCATCCGCTGGTCTGCTGTACTTGGCGACCAATATAACAGTAATACCAGAGAACGCCAATGACGTGCGATATTTCTGATAGACTGTTTTTGGATGATGGTTAAAATAGTTTTGGTCATTGACCGCTATTTACCAATGACTTCATAATGACACTCTCAAGCACTATCGGTATATAGAGATAGTCGAAGCATTTAAAAAACACAGTAAAATTTAGCAGATATTCATATCTAAATATTAATAATACCTAACAGTGATAAAATCTAAAAAGGATGGGCGGTAATGAGCGAGCAGTCACCAGAACAAACCATGGATAATCTAAATCAAACCGCCGCAGGCGCTAGCGGCACCGCAACTGAAAAAGAATTTTTAGATAATATTCGCCAAAACATTGATGCGGTCGACTGCGAGATTCAAACACTCATCAATAATCGTGCCAAGCTGGCGCAACAAGTAGCAGCGGTAAAGAAAAACCACACGGCCGCTGATGACAGTAGTGACCCTATTTTTTATCGTCCTGAGCGTGAAGCACAGGTGCTAAAAGCGGTCATGGAGCGCAATACGGGTCCAATCGCTGACGAAAAGATGGCACGTTTGTTTCGTGAGATTATGTCGGTATGTTTAGACTTAGAAGCGCCGCAGCGTATTGCTTTCTTAGGACCAGTTGGCACCTTTACCCATGCCGCTGCATTAAAGCATTTTGGTAAAGCTGCTGATACCGTGCCAATGACGACCATTACCGATGTATTCCGTGAGGTTGAAGCGGGCACGGCGATGTATGGCGTTGTCCCTGTCGAAAACTCTTCAGAAGGGGTGGTCAATCATACTTTGGACGGATTCTTATCTTCTAGTCTAAAAATTATTGGTGAAGTTGAACTACCGATTCATCAAAACTTCTTGGTCGCTGAGCATACTAAGCTTGATGGTTTGAGCCGTATTTATTCGCACCAGCAGTCATTGGCGCAGTGTCGTCATTGGCTAGATGTGAATTTCCCTAATGTGGAGCGCGTTGCGGTATCAAGCAATGGTGAAGCGGCGCGTCGCCTCAAAAACGAATGGCATTCAGCAGCAATCGCTGGCGACGTTGCGGTTGCAGAGTACGGCTTGCATAAGCTTTACTCAAACATTGAAGACAATCCAAGCAATACCACCCGTTTCCTTATCATCGGACATGAGGCCATTGCGCCTTCTGGTCAAGACAAAACCTCCATCGTGGTCTCAGCCCATGACAGAGCTGGTGCATTGATCGAAATCTTGAAACCGTTATCATATCACGGCGTCTCGATGACCAGTATCGAGACACGTCCTGAGCGTCCTAATAAGTGGGCATATGTGTTCTTTATTGATATGAACGGTCATATCAATGATCCAAATGTTAGCGCCGCTATCAACGATATTCGCCCATTGGTAAAAGATCTGCGCATCTTAGGCTCGTATCCAAAAGCAGTATTATAAAGATATATTGGCTCATCTATTAGCTTGTTTATCTATCGAGATTGACACCTACGAGATTGATACCTAATAGATGGGCGATCGCATTTAGTGATAACCTCCAAGGATAAACCATGCAGCCTGATCAATTGACAGCGTCAAACCTATCGCCATTAACGCCAGCTTATGACAGTATTCTGGCGTTGGCACCTTATCAGACAGGTAAACCAATTGAAGAGCTGACGCGCGAATATGGTGTCTCAGATGTGGTGAAGCTGGCTAGCAATGAGAACCCGATGGGGTGCTCACCGCGAGTGACACTAGCCATCACTGAGCAGCTTGGTCAATTATCACGTTATCCTGATGGCAATGGCTATTATCTGAAGCAAGCGTTGGCTGACTTTAATGATGTCAAGGTCGAGCAGATTACGCTTGGCAATGGCTCTGATGATTTGCTCGATATTTTGGCACGTAGTTTTGTGGGTGCTGATGATGCTATCGTCTATAGTCAGTATGCGTTTGTGGTCTATTCTATGCTGGCAAAGATGCAAGGCGCGATGGATGTTGAGGTGCCTGCTCATCGGTTTGGTCATGACCTAAAAGCCATGAGCCAAACGGTACAAGATAATCCCAATACCAAAATCGTCTTTATTGCCAATCCCAACAATCCAACGGGCACGCAGTTAGAGCAAAAAGAGCTGCGCCAGTTCGTTGCCAGTGTGCCAAGCTCAGTCTTGGTGGTACTAGATGAAGCTTATATCGAGTATAGCCCTGAGAGTAACAACCGCGCATTGTTAGATGAGTTTGATAATGTCATCATTGTGCGTACGTTTTCTAAAGCTTATGGGCTGGCAGGTTTACGTGTGGGCTATGCCTTAAGCTCAGTAGCTGTTGCAGAGTTATTGAACCGAATTCGTCAGCCATTCAATGTCAGCCGTGTAGGCCTAGCTGCTGCCGCTGCAGCACTTGCTGATCAAGATTTTATCGAAAAAACGCGCCAGATGAATGATGAGCAAATGCGTTGGTTAGAAAAGCAGTTTGATACATTAGGATTGGGTTTTGTGAAGTCGCATGCCAATTTTATTATGGTGGAAGTGCAGGTTGAGATGGAAGATATAACTGCCGCTTCAATCCATCAAGCACTCCTTGAGCAAGGCGTTATTGTTCGGCCATTGGGCGCTTATGGGCTGCCAAACTGGTTACGCATTACGGTAGGTGTGGCTGAGGACAATTTACGTTTGATTGATACTTTGCGTTCTATTCTCAGTGAAGACTAGAGCATGTCCCCAATTCAAACGTTTATCACCATTTTTAAAATAGGGACATGTCCTCATCACATCCATCGATATGTTTTGATCAAAGGTATTATTTAGTAAGAAGTGATCTTAACTAG
Source organism: Psychrobacter sp. KCTC 72983 (assembly GCF_014280455.1). NCBI lineage: Bacteria > Pseudomonadati > Pseudomonadota > Gammaproteobacteria > Moraxellales > Moraxellaceae > Psychrobacter > Psychrobacter sp. KCTC 72983. The sequence goes on along the minus strand of NZ_CP060390.1, from coordinate 2,934,233 downwards.
CCATTAACTTATATAACGCTGGAATTTACCGAAATTTATCCGAGCGCGTTCAACGAGAAAAGCCGTGAGTCGTCAGAAAAAAAACAATCTTCAGCCCTCTTTAAATATGCATCGACCTATCTTCGAACAAGTTTGTGTGATTGGACTTGGGCTCATTGGTGCTAGCTTCGCACAAGCTATTAAAGATAATGGCTTAAGTGAGCGACTGGTCGCAGTCGATAGGCATGCACCAAGTATTACAGAAGCTATCGAGCATGGTCTGCTTGATGCTGGTAGTGCAAACCTACAAGACGTCATAAGCGGTAGTGATTTAATCATCATTGCAGTGCCTGTACAGGCAGTACAAGCAGTGTTTGTAGATATCAAACAGGCAATGGATAACGGACAGCTTGCCGCTGACTGTATCTTAACCGATGTTTGTAGTACCAAAGTCAATATCATTGACGCGGCCAAAGCGGTGTTTGGTCCGTTGCCGGTAGGTCTAGTGCCAGCGCATCCAATTGCTGGGGCTGAAAATTCAGGGTATCATGCCAGACGCGTCAGTTTATTTGTCAATCATAGTGTCATCATCTGTGAGCTAGCTACCACAAGCAATGTCGCGATTACTAAGTTGCGACTATTGTGGGAATCAGTGGGTGCAAATGTCATATCGATGGATGCAGGTCACCATGATCGTATATTGGCGCATACCAGCCATTTGCCGCATCTGCTTGCCTTTAACTTGGTTGAGCAATTGGCAAGCCACGATGATAATTTAGATATGTTTCGTTATGCTGCCGGTGGGTTCCGCGATTTTACGCGTATCGCCGCAAGCGACCCTAAAATGTGGCATGATATATTTTTTGCCAATCAAAGCGCCATTGTGAGCGCCCTTGATGAGTATGGTGTCTATCTGCAAACCATGCGCCAGCTCATCATTGATAAAGATTCAACCGCCCTGATGGGACTTTTGGGCCGCGCGCAAGCCGCACGGCGTCATTTTGGCCATATGTTAGCCAGCACCCCTTATACGGATACTTCTGCCATGTCAGCTTCTTATAATATTACCCCTAGCAATACTGTCTCTGGCACCATTGCCATTCCTGGTGACAAATCTATCTCGCATCGCAGCATCATGCTTGGCAGTCTTGCCACAGGCGTAACCCACGTTACTGGATTCTTGGAAGGGGAAGATGCCCTTGCAACGCTGCAAGCATTCCGTGATATGGGTGTGACCATCGAAGGCCCTGATAATGGTAACTTGACCATTCATGGTGTCGGTATGAATGGCCTAAAGCCTAGCAAAACGCCTTTGTATATGGGTAACTCGGGCACGAGCATGCGCCTGCTATCTGGTATCTTGGCGGCGCAATCGTTTGATAGCGTATTAACGGGTGATACTAGCCTAAACAAACGCCCGATGGAGCGTGTGGCTGCACCGTTACGCACGATGGGTGCCGTCATCCAAAGTACGGGTCATAGTGGTACGGCACCGCTTAGCATTACGGGTCGTGATACCGCTGGTAAGCCATTGCAAGGCACCGAATATGATATGCCAGTGGCGTCAGCACAAGTAAAATCTTGCTTGCTGCTAGCAGGTCTATGGGCCGAGGGTACGACAACGGTCACTCAGCCTGAGATCAGCCGTGACCATACCGAGCGTATGCTATCCGCTTTTGGTTATCCAGTAATTGTAGAAGGCAACCGTATCAGTGTCACCGGTGGCGGCACACTAACAGGTGGCGATATTGCGGTTCCTGCTGATATCTCATCTGCGGCGTTTTTTATGGTGGCTGCTGCTATTAGCCAAAATAGTGAGTTGACCTTGACGCAAGTCGGTATCAATCCTACGCGTACTGGCGTTATTGATATTCTAAAATTAATGAATGCAGATATTAGCCTAAGCAATGAGGCCCATGTTGGCGGCGAGCCGGTGGCTGATATTACGATTCGCAGCTCAAACTTGGTCGGTATTGAGATACCAGAGCATCTCGTACCACTAGCAATTGATGAGTTCCCTGTACTGTTTGTCGCGGCTAGCTGTGCCAAAGGGCGTACCGTCTTGACTGGTGCTAAAGAGTTACGCGTCAAAGAGTCGGATCGTATTGCTGTGATGGCTGAAGGTTTACAGACGCTTGGCATCGATTGTACTGTCACTGATGATGGGCTGATTATTGAAGGCAAAGGCACTGCTACTGAGAACGGCGATATAAATAATAGCCAGCCTGTTTTTGGTGGTGGTCACATTGTCTCGCATCATGACCACCGTATTGCGATGAGTTTCTCTGTTGCGAGTCTGCGTGCTGCTGAGCAAATTACCATTGAAGGGGTTGAGACGGTCAATACCAGCTTCCCAGGCTTTGCTGAGCTGGCTAACCAAATCGGTATGTCTATTCAAGTGGATACTGATGCTGAATAAATGAGTGAGTGTGGATCAACATTTTCCTATAATCATGTACTGTAAAGCATCCATAAAAAGCTCAATCTAATATCGTTAGCAATGTACTCATGTCACTATTGGCATGAGTATATTGCTTTTTAACTTATAATTTCACTGTAGTGACCCTGCGCTTTCACCACTAAATTGATAATAATAATCAGAATTAGGTGAGGGTGCGCTTTGCTCTAAAAAGTTGTCCTGTATTATGACTACCCAAAATGTCGTCAAAAAACCTGTTGCCCCGATTACCACAACCAGACGCGGTATTATCACTGCCCTTGGTGCCTTTTTTATCTGGGGTGGTTTCCCTTTATACTTTAAGCAATTATCCAATTATGATGCAACAGAGATTATCGGGCACCGTATTGTTTGGACGTTTTTTTGCCTACTCATTGTATTGGTAGCGACCAAGCGTTGGGGGTGGATAGAGACGCTCAAACAAAACCCAAGATGGATCGCGTTGTCACTCGTCTCTGGGTTAATTATCGCAACCAACTGGCTGACCTATGTATGGGCGGTCAATCATGATCGTATCCTTGAGGCCAGTTTGGGATACTTTATTGGGCCATTGGTAGGTGTTGGCTTATCGATGATTTTATTCAAAGAGCGCCTGCGCACGCTACAATGGGTAGCCATTGGCTTTGCACTACTGTCTGTGGTCATTCAAGTGGTGATGCTTGGTAGTCTGCCGTGGATATCATTGATTTTAGCATTCAGCTTTAGTACTTATGGCACCATTCAGCGGCAAACCCCATTGACTGCTGTCGATGCTATGTTTGTTGAAACGGCCATGCTAGTACCCTTATGTATTTGGTGGTTTTGGCAGTCAGATGTCGTCAGCCATCAGCTAAGCTTTTGGTTCAGCTCAAACATTTGGCTACTGATGCTCGCAGGCCCGATTACGTTGATACCGCTGTTATTATTTAATAAATCGACCAAGCTTGTGGCATATAGTATCTTAAGCTTTATGAATTATCTGACGCCGACCTTTATTTTCTTCTTAGCGGTATTTTATTACAATGAACCATTTGATCTACATCGTCTGGCAGTATTTGGTTTGATTTGGTTAGGGTTACTCTTATTTAGCATTGATCTGTGGCGACATCGTCCAAGTAAAGTGTTAAAGGCTGAGCGTCTCCGTGAAGAGGATTTATAATCGGTTAATTAAAAAATCAAAAATACGCACAAAAAATTAGCAAACAAGGATGGAAGCATGTTTCATACTCAGTCTGATGTAGTATTTGTAAAAGGTCTAAAGGTTGAGGCGGTCATTGGTGTGTTTGATTGGGAGCGCGCCATTACTCAGCCGTTACTGATCGATATCGCGCTTGAGACGGATATTAGCCGTGCTGCTGTGTCCGATGATGTCAGCGATGCGCTGAGCTATAAAGAAGTCTGCGATGATGTGAGCGTGTGGTGCAAAGAGATTCAGGCAAAGCTGCTTGAGCATTTGGCCGGTCAGATCTCTGATAAGCTATTTGCAAAATATGACTGTCAAAAAATCACGTTAAGTATTGCCAAGCCGACTGCTATTGCTCAAGCAGATGCGGTAGGGGTACAAATAACACGCTATGCGCCAGCGCTAACCAATGAGCCAGCTACTAAAGACGTTACCAAAGAAGTTAATGACAGCCAAGCCGATGATGCATAAAACGTCGATGGATTTGAATATGGCAACGCTAACAAAATGCGCACCTGAGATTCTGCAAGCGCAGTCCTTGGTAGAGGTGGTGTTAGCGCTGGGTAGTAACTATCAAGCCGAAAAATATCTACCGATTGCTCGAGAGAGTTTGGCAGCGCTGGGTGAGATACGATTGTCTACTGCTTTTCAAAACCCTGATTTTACTGCAACCTTGGAACAGCCAAAGCCTGACTATACCAATCAATGTGTCCATCTAGCACTGAATACACCGATGAGTTTGCAGCAACTACAGCAAACCTTTAAAGCGCTTGAGGGGAACTGTAATAGACGTCGACAGACTAAGCCGAATCAAGTGCGACGAGTGACAATGGATATTGATATTTTGATGATTAAATTGGCTACTATAGAAAATAGCCTAAGCAAAAAATTGATATTTAAATCAATATCTGATTGGATTGTAATGGCGAATCGTTATCCCTTTAAAGCACATGAAATTGTAGGGATTGAAGAGTTGACTGCATTTACTGATTAGCTGTTTGAATAGCGTTTTGAGAAAAAATTAATAATAAATAGACAGTTAGTGGGGTGACTTATTTTAACTCACACTGATAACATCTGATATTTTTGCAGTAGATAAGGCTAAGGGGCGTAAAATGTATTGTACGCCCCCTGGTTTTATTTGTTTTACTGAAACTCTCGTATTCACTTCTGCTCGTTATCTGCTGCATCGATATCAGCACGACCAATCACATCTAAATCCTCTAGGCACAGCTTATCGTATTTCTTTTTACAAAAATTAGGATCAATATCACACATCGCTGACTGCAACTGATCGAGACGATTCTCTGATTGTTGAATGTGTTCGAGCATTTTAGCAAATGCTTCTGCAACGGGATCTTGTGAATAGGGATCGATACCGTAGGCGCGAAAGGTATTGGTGCGTTTTGCAGTAGAGGTGGTGTCAGCTGCTTGATCCTTAACGCTCTCGCCAGCTTGCGCGACTTTTTCTTGTTGCTTGGCATCTTGTACTTTTGTCGCGATGGGATTGCCTTTTTCATCGTGATGATCTGAGATCATACGAGCAGCACTGCCAACCATCGTAGCGCCTGCTGGTACTGGTTTGACTACCACTGCATTCGAGCCGATTTTGGCGTTTTTGCCGACGGTAAATGGCCCTAAGACTTTGGCACCAGCACCGACCGTTACACCGTCTTCTAGCGTTGGATGGCGTTTGCCATTATTCCAAGACACACCGCCTAGAGTAACACCGTGATACAACGTCACATCGTTGCCAATCTCAGCAGTCTCACCGATGACGACCCCAACACCATGATCGATAAAAAAGCGCTTACCAATCTTGGCAGCAGGGTGAATCTCAATACCTGTAATAATACGCGAGCCATATGAGATGACGCGAGCCGCCAGTTTCTGTTCATGATTCCACAGACAGTGCGCACCGCGATGTAGAATGAGCGCATGGATACCTGGGTAGGTTAGGATGACTTCCAGACTATTGCGCGCTGCAGGATCGCGGTTAAATACCGCATCGATATCTTCTTTCAGATCTTTTTTGATGCTGACAAGCGATCTGAATAATTTGGATGGCAATGACATAAAGCGTCCTATCTATTCGTCGGTAAAGTAGCGTTGCTAAAGTAGCAATGTCTTTATTTTATGGACATGATGGTTAAATAATGATGAGAGTATATTGTTGCTCATTTTTCTAAGTTATAACAGCTTTGTACCGCAAAATATAGTAAAAAGCTGTCAAATGAAGGCAAGCTGATAAACAATGACTTGTTTTAGTCTTTGGATAGTTTTGCAATCAAAGCACTTAATAGCTGATACTCTTTTTGATCAAGCTGTAAGCGTGACCCAAGTCTAGACAAGCGTGATGGCAATGACTTTAGATGTTCGCTATTTGCAAGACCGCGCTGTACCATAAGGTCAGTAGTACGCTGAGTGAGCTGTTGCAGCTGCTGCTGATTAATAGCAGGCTCATCCCATTGCTGACGCAAATTCACGTTGATTGTCGATTGGGAATCGTTGTTCTCGTCTAAACTGTCCGCTGTCTGAGTATGCGTTTGAGCATAAGCAAAAATAAAGCTGGCAATGACTTGCACTGCTGAGGCGACATTTAGTACAGGGTAAGCAGGATTGGCGTCGATTTGAATGTGATAATCAGCATAAGCCAACTCTTCATTGGTCAACCCACGATCTTCACGCCCAAATAATATAGCGATATTTGGTTTGCTAGCAACAGCGTCTGATGAGGTGTCAACGTTATTATCATTTGCACGTAAAGCCGACTGTGTATCAATAAAATCAAACATAATCTTAGCGGCTTGCGTGGGTGTCACAACGGGGCGCGGCATATGACGACTGCGGCTGCTGGCTGCAAATACCAGCTGACAGTCGGCAATGGCAGACTCTAGAGTAGGTGCGATCACAGCACATGACAGCAGCTCACTACCACCTGCCGCATGAGAGACACTGGTCTCATCAATTGGCAATTTGGGGTCGACAACGGTCAAACGGGACAAACCCATTGTATGCATGGCGCGTGCGGCTGAGCCGATATTGGCAGGCAACGTCGTATTGACCATGATGACTTGTAAGCAGTCGAGGTAGTCATTCACTGTACGGGGTTGCTCAGTAGATGATAAAGAGTCGTTACTCATTACTGCCCCAATCTTTGATGGATTTCTTGTTCAGCACGTTGTAATGCGGCGGCAATCTCTTCAATAAGATCAGCTTGTTCACTAATGTGGCGCTCACGGCAGCATTCTTGTAGTTGGCTGCTAAGACGAACCAGCTGAGTCGTACCCAAATTGGCACTTGCGCCTTTTAGGGCATGAGCGGTCTCAAAGCCATTGGCGTTATCATCTTCTTGCTGAGCGATTCGCAGTGCTGCAACGCGTTTTTGACTGTCATTGAGGTACACTTGTATCAGCTCGCCAAAATCTTCTTCTAGCAAGTCACGCATGTCTTCGAACTGTTCGTGATTGATAATCTCTTCATCAGTCTGAACAGTCATATTATTATTCGTCATGTCAGTCATGGCTTTTATCCAATTGTTAAAAGTTAAAGCAGTCAAATTACTATAGTAAATTTTTGGTTGGATTGTGCATTTTAGCTGTAATGAAAGTGTAAGTTATCTTCACTAACTAACGTCTTCAGTTGTTGCAAGTTATCATCGTTCGGGTAAACCCGCCAATGTTCGGATAGTCCCACATTTGCGATACCATAAACGTCATACACGCTCAAACCAAGTGGCAAGCAGTTATCATTGATAGAAGTATCTGTATTACTGAGCGCATTGTTTGCATAACTTTGGGGCATGCTATTTTGATTAAATGCGTCATGGTTCATATCGTTCTCTAGAGCCAGTAAGTCATTGCCATTTTCATCATACAAACTGCCGCCCATGGCAGGGTCGTAAGTGTTACTACCACTATTGCCTGGCTCATCTTGCTCTTGATTATAAGCCAAGCGTGGCTCAGGTATGATATCAGCCTGTGCAGATTTGAGTAATGGTTGCAAGCGTGTGAGTAGGTCGATATCGCTACCATGGACTTTGATACTGATTTTTTTGAGCCAACGCAGGCGCGCATCGACCATGCTCATGGCACTATCGAGACGCGCAAACAAGCGCCCATCACGCTCACGAATACTGCCTTTGATAATGACGACTTCATCGATTTTCAATTGCTCTTTGACACGGTTGAAACGCTCGGCATAGCAGCTGACTTCCAATCTCGACGTGCCATCATCTAAAGTAATCACATTACGATTACCAAAGTTGGCGATATCGATGATGAGGCCTGCAAAATAGCAGCTGCCGTTATAGCCAGTATCTGTCAATTTATTGAGGCGCGTGCCTGAGGTGTAACGTTTTAACTCATCTAAATATTCATTAATTGGATGACCCGTTAAGTACAACCCTAAGGTGTTCTTTTCCGCTTTTAGGCGGTGTTTATCACCCCAGATCAGCTCTGGCGACATCTCAAGTGGCGGCGCTGCAACAACACCGTCCATTTCGCCAAACAGATCCATCATGCCAAGCTCGTTATTTTGACGATCTTGCTCAGCCGCTTGGACGGCGCTTGGTAGTTGGCTCATCAAGGCACCGCGAATCTCGTAAGCTTCGTCGGCTGGTAAGTCGGGTCGTAGCGTCGCAGCAAAGTCATCAAAACAGCCCGCACTCACCAATGCTTCGAGAGTACGCTTATTAACCTTTTTGATATCCACACGGCGGCAAAAATCATATAAATCTTTAAAAGGTCCATCCGTTCGACGAGCATTAACGATGGACTCGACAGCCCCTTCACCTACGCCTTTAATCGCGCCCAATCCATAAATGATATTGGTTGGAGTGTCTGCGACAAAGTGCCACTCGCTGCGATTGACTGACGGATTGACCACAGTCAAATCAAAGTTTTCACGGCAATCATTGATAAAGAACACCACATTGTCGGTGTTGTTCATATCGGAGGTTAATACTGCCGCCATAAATTCAGCAGGATAGTACTGCTTGAGATAAGCCGTCTGATAGGCAAGTACCCCATAAGCCGCAGAATGCGAGCGGTTAAAACCATAACCTGCAAACTTTTCCATCAAATCAAACACACCGCCTGACGTGACTTCATCGATGCCTTGTGAAGTTGCACCAGTGACAAAGATATCGCGCTGCTTTGCCATCTCTTCAGGTTTTTTCTTACCCATGGCGCGGCGCAGCATATCAGCACCGCCCAGGCTATAACCTGCCATCACCTGTGAGATTTGCATCACCTGTTCTTGATAGACGATAACGCCGTTAGTATTTTCTAAAATCGGCTCAAGATTGGGATGATCATAGATGACCTCTTCACGACCGTGCTTACGGTCAATGTACATCTCTACCATGCCGGCATCAAGCGGGCCGGGACGATAGAGCGCACACATGGCGATCACATCTTCAATGTTGGTCGGCTGCAGTTTGGCCAAATACTTTTTCATGCCCATACTTTCTAGCTGAAAGACGGCGGTGGTTTTGGCATCTTGCAACAATTTGTAGGCTTTGACATCATCGAGTGGTAAATCTTCCAATACCAATGCAGGCACGTTTTCTTTTGCACGGCGCAAGTTGATATTCTCAACCGCTGCGTTGATAACCGTTAAGTTACGTAGACCCAAAAAGTCAAACTTCACTAGTCCTACCGCCTCGACATCGTCTTTATCAAACTGGCTGACACGGTGACCCTCATCATCACAATAAATGGCGCTAAAGTCTGTGATTTTGTGCGGCGCAATCAATACACCACCAGCATGTTTACCGACGTTTCGGCAGACACCTTCAAGCTTGACTGCCATCTCCCAAATCTCAATGGCGTCTTCATAATCCATGTTGTCAGGGTTAGAGATCAAGTCTTTGAGCTGTGGTTCTTGCTCAAGCGCTTGGCTGAGGGTGATGCCCGGTGTTTTGGGAATCAGCTTGGATATTTTATTGGCCAAGAAGTATGATTTACTTTGGACGCGTGCCACATCGCGCACCACCGCTTTTGCGGCCATGGTACCGAAGGTAATAATCTGTGAAACGGCATCACGACCATAGGTCTGCGCCACATAGTCAATCACGCGATCGCGCCCTTCGATACAAAAGTCGATATCGAAATCAGGCATGGATACCCGCTCAGGGTTCAAGAAGCGCTCAAATAACAGATCGTAATGAATGGGATCAAGGTCGGTAATATTGAGCGCGTAGGCGACCAATGAACCTGCACCAGAACCACGTCCAGGGCCTACTGGCACGCCATTGGCTTTTGCCCAGCGGATGAAATCCATGACGATAAGGAAATAACCGGGAAAGCCCATTGATAGGATAATATCCAGCTCATAGGCGAGGCGCTCATCATATCTTTGACGAAAGTCGCTCCAATTGTCCGTACGGGCCTCAACAGGGAAAAGCTTATCTAAGCGCTCTTCCAGACCGCGCTTTGACTCTGCCCGAAAAAACGATTCAATCGTCTCGCCTTCAGGGACAGGGAAGTCGGGCAGTACGTTAATGCCCAGCGTTAAAGTCACATTACAGCGGGTTGCCAAGCGTAAGGTGTTGTCAACCACCTGCGGAATATCAGCAAACAGCTGCGCCATTTGCTCTTGGGTTTTGAGGTATTGCTCATCTGAGTAGATTTGCGGACGACTGGGATCAGCTAAGACATAAGAGCCTGCGATACACACGCGGGCTTCATGCGCATCAAAATCCTCTTGCGCCAAAAAACGCACGTCATTATGCGCAATGATGGGGATGTTGTGTTTGGCACCTGAGTGAATGGCTGCTCTAATAAAAGCGTCCTCGCCTGAGCGATTGGTACGCTTGATGGCAAAGTATAAACGATCGCCAAATTGCGCTTGCCACTCGGTGAGCAGCTCATCGGCTTTTTCTGGCATAGAGCCAACCAGTGCTTGGCCTACGTCTGACTTTTCGGTGAGTAGGACAATGACGCCTGCTGCATGTTCTAGAATATGACTGCGTTTAATCACAGGTGTGCCATGATTGACAGGGTCAGCGCGACCTTCGGTAAACCCAAGCGACACGATACGGGTAATGTTTTGATAGCCTTCGTTATTCATCGCAAGTAGGGTGAGGCGTGTGTCTTCATTATCCATGATGACTTCGCTGCCGATAATGGGCTTGATACCCGCGCCTAGGCAAGCACGATAAAACTTCACCGTGGCATATAAATTGGACAAATCAGTCAAAGCCAGCGCCCGCTGATTGTCAGCTGCCGCCGCTTTCACGAGCGGCTTGATGCGCACGATAGAATCGGTGATGGAATATTCGCTGTGGATACCAAGGTGTACAAATGCCATAGAAGACTCTTACTAGTACGATCAAAAGAAATAAGCTAGCGATAAAATACAGGATGATTATTAATCATTTGTAGTGTTATCGAGAGGTGGTTAAGACCTCGGTAGCCATGTTGATACGCTTTAAATGGGGTCGTTAATAATAGCATTATTTGCGGCATGCAGCCACTGATTGCAAGGGTTTAATCTGAGGGATGTGAATTATCATGTCAATTTAATTACGTAAGAAATGATATAAAAAACCCTCAACACGGTAAAGTGCGGAGGGCTATATACTTGATAAGTAATGACAATTTAACTTAGTACCCAACCACCGCTGCATCCACAATACGGGGATCAGAAGATCCATACAGGCCGTTTGGTGTGAGCATAATCGACTGCGTGGAGCCCATGGCGGACTTTGGACTGACCGTGTGCCCCATAGATTCAAGCTTTTTGACCGTATCGACATTGAGCGCTTTTTCAATCCGAATCTCATCAGGAAGCCACTGATCATGAATACGCGGTGCGTGAGTTGCCTCAGCGATATTCATATCATGATCAATGACGTTAGAGATGATTTGGGTGACGGTCGTGATGATACGACTGCCCCCTGGGCTGCCCGTAACGATATACGGTTTGTTGTCTTTAAATACCAGCGTTGGACTCATCGAGGAGAGCGGACGCTTATTGGCTTCAACAGCATTGGCGTCACCACCAATCAATCCGTAACCATTGGGTACACCCGGCTTGGCAGAAAAATCATCCATTTCGTTATTTAACAAGATACCTGTGCCGTCAGCCACGAGACCAGTGCCATAAGAGAAGTTCAACGTATAGGTGTTGGCAATGGCATTACCGTCTTTATCCACGATAGAGAAATGCGTGGTTTGATCGCTCTCATAAGGGAGCGGATTGTTGGCTTTGATGGTCGCGGCTGGCGTGGCTTTATTGGGGTCAATCAGTGTACGCAGTTTATCCGCATAAGCTTGCGAGGTGAGACCACTGGTAGGGACATCAATAAAATCCGAATCCCCTAGGTGCTCAGCACGATCTGCATAAGCCAGTTGCATTGCTTCCGCCATCAAATGAATGGTCTGTGCGCTATTTTGACCATAGTCCCCCAGTGGATAGCCTTCTAAGATATTTAATATTTCGATAATGTGAATACCACCAGAGGAGGGCGGTGGCATAGAGACAATCTCATAACCACGGTAATCGCCTTTGACAGGCACGCGGGCGATGGCTTCGTAATCGGCTAAATCCTGCAAGCTCATGCTACCGCCTGCTTCATTGACGGCTTTTACGATGTCACGTGCGGTTTTCCCTTTATAAAATCCGTCTGCGCCTTGTACCGCGATTCGCTTTAGCGAGCGGGCAAGCTCAGGCTGCTTTAACCGCTCACCCGGTTGATACGCGCTGCCATCAGGCTTGAAAAATACTTTTTTGGTGCTTGGCCATTTTTGCAAGCGATCACTCAAAGCAGTGAGCGATTCGGATAAGCCGGCGGTGACTTCTATGCCATCTTCTGCCAATGCGATCGCTGGTGCCATGACTTGCTCGCGGCTCATGGTGCCATGCTCTTCTAATGCTTTTAGTAGCCCTGCTACTGTCCCCGGCACCCCAACGGCTAAGCCATGATAGCGAGATAAGTCACTGACTGCGTTGCCCTCATCGTCGAGATACATATCGCGAGAGGCGCTACCTGGTGCTTTTTCGCGGTAATCGAGTGCTACAGTTTTGTCTTGCTTGGCGTCATAAATCATCATAAAGCCGCCACCACCGATATTACCAGCACGTGGTAAGGTCACAGCGAGAGCAAAGCCAACCGCAACCCCAGCATCTACCGCATTACCACCGTCTTTCAAAATCTGTAAACCGATGTCAGAGGCCAGCGCTTCTTGGGTGGCGACCATGCCATTTTTTGCCCATACTGGATGATGAATTGCATCTTCAGAGTAGATAGCCTGATCGTTATTGGTATTGTTTGAGGTGGCGTTGTTTGAGGTGGTTGTGAGAGTAGTGGTTTTTGCCCGTGTGATGCGTTTGGTTTCAGATATAACAGTTGGATTGTCCGTCATAATGGCTAGATTTAGCGCATTGGTATCAATCGAGGTGTGATTGACCGTGGGGCTGTTGGCTGAAACGGTTGGATCTATTGCATGGGCTGAGACAGACAGTAGTAGCGCACTCGTAATAAGGGCTGCGCTAGATTTTAATTGGTTATGAGTCTTGGGTTTTTTTTGCTGAGTAATTCGATGCTGGTGAGATAATGATGGTGACATCGCAAAGTCCTTTTTGGGCAAGTAGAAAAAACAGGGTATCAAATAAATACACTTAAATAGTAACGAAAATATCAAATAGTAGAAAGTTGTTTATCATATTTTGTCATTTGAGTTTTTATATGATGTGCAGTATGAGTGGTCTTCTATCGATATATACATAATTAGTGTCATGTAAATTGTGCAGAGAAGCTCACTAACCAGTGAAGATTTTCTTTAAAAATAAGTCTTAATATTACTAAATTGTAACGTCTTGTGATATAAAGTACAGTACTAATGTGCATCCGTTAACGACTGGCTATAAAGAGATTCTTATGTCATCAAACCATGTTAATAACCGTAATCGACAGTGCCACTCTGAGATGGCGAGTAATTATTTGCCTATCATCAACAATAAAAATAATAATGGTCATGTATCTCAAACAAGCAAATTAACCTCTATTGCTTTGCTAGTTGGTAGTGCGTCGCTTGTGCTTACAGGTTGTCAGTCAAATCCGACTGCCTCAGCGGATGTGGCAGCCTCCAGTACCCTTATGGATTTTAGCACTGCAAATCCTGCTCAGAGCCAACGTCAAGGTCGCGCTTTTACGGCTAGTCAAGAGGCCAAAGCTGAGCGTTACGCGCAACTGTTTAATCAAGAAAAATATCCCAACACTGAGCACCAAGCCAAGGCGCATTTATTGGCAGCGATTCGCCAGCATTTGGCAACAGAGCATGTGGCCGTCGCGCAAGCCAATTACCAAGCAGTACCATTTATCGATGCCGATAGTATCGATGCAGGCTCAAGCAGCTTACTTAGAACGATTATAGAGACCTATGCCTATCAGCCTGAGGGTATGTATGATAGTAGCGATGATGAAGCGCAAGCTGAGGCTAGAGCAGAATTAGCAGCGGTAGGTGTAGAGTCGAATAAATGCAATGAAAACGAAGATGATGACGCTTATGAAGTCTGTGTGGTAGAGGGTATTAACTACGATTATGATGATGCGAAAGATTCGATAGAGTCCGACTATCCTAGTGACTATGATAAGTCTATAGCAGAAGCTGAAGCAGAAAGAAAGGCCATTGCTGCTATATTGGCTGAAGCAGGGGAGAATGAGCCAGCCAGTGCTGATGAAGAGTACGACTACGATGCAGAAGACCGTGATAGCGACGATTATGTCAGTGATGACTATTCTACTGATGAATATGCCACTGACGAATATGATGAGTACGGCGGTGAGACTGGAGGCATGCTCTCCGGCATGTCGAGGTTAAGCCCGAAGACAATGGCTGCAAAATATGAAGCCATGCAAATGGCAAAACAGCGTGCTAAGACAGAGCCGACCAATAGCGAGGAGCTATCAATGTCTTCTACTGGCTTGATTGGTAACATACTGACGATGTTCAGCCGCACTCCTGAGCAAATCGCTGCATCCAACGCCTATCAATATCAGCATTTGACATTCAATAGCGTCAGTCAGTACAACCCAAAACAGCGGCAATTACAAAGCGTATATAGCTACGACTATGCCACGCCAACCATCAGCTCATCCATACAGATACCAGTGGCATTTGATTTTAACAACAGCAGTGTCACGCTCGACCCATCGGCAATCATGCCAATCGTTGCGCTCGTCAATCCTGAGAACACCCCATTACCCTCGCAGATGGCCTCACATACGGTCAGCTTTGGTTTGCCTGAAAGTATCACGGCGCAGTTGCCGCCCGCGGTACTCTATGATGCAGTGCTAAATGCCATACAGAGCAGCATGGCAGAGTTGGCACCTGAGCACTTTAGCGCCGTAGACATCAGTGGTGATGCGTTTGCCAAAGAAGTTGGCGCGACTCGAGCAGTAAAAGTTTATTTTGGCAGTCAGCAAAGTGGTGAAATGATTGGTAAGACTCTGAAATATGTGACCAAGTCGTTGCAAGAGTATGTGGATGCCAACCCAGAAAAATATCCTGATGGAGCCATGCTAAAAGCCGCGCTTGCCAAAGCACAGCTATACAACAAAGGCTATCAAAGTGCGGATGTGGGTTCGTTATTGCAGTTTATCGAAGCCATTGGCCCTATCTCTTTTAATCAGATTAATTACTATTATTTAGATAACTCAGATCGCCTGCTTGCCAAGCAGCAGCGCGTCAATATCGGTGGTGATTTACTTGGCTCTACGACGACCATGCTCAATCAAGTCCGCTATGATAAAGCCAGCTTTGACCACCATGCCCTAACGCCACTATTGGCAGAGTCATTTGGCTCAAATGCGGTAGCGCCTATCGATGGCAATGCATGGATAGCAGCACAGCGCCAGAAAAAAGACAGACTACAAACGGCACGCTATGCGCGTTACGATTATGAGGATGGCAGCTTAGAGACTGATTATAGTAGTGACGAATATGACAATCGTTATGATGCAGAATCAATTGATGAGAGCCGTATTGGCGATGCTAAAGATGATAATGAAAAATAGAGACGACGTCGCATTAGCTTATCGCATTTACGCATATGTCTATTAAGGATAAAAAATGAAAAAAGCACATCAAACGCTTACACTACGTCTGTCATCTATGATGAAAAATCACTTATTATTGACCAGTACATTGCTGTCAGGAGCATTACTCTTAACGGGTTGTCAATCTGCCAATTTGAACCAGTCAAATGCATTGACAGTTAAGCAATCACCTAGCACCGCTAAAAAGACATTAGCGACTGCATTACAAAAACAGCGCCGGCAATCGTTCAGATACCATAGTAATATCGAGATCAGTAACCGCCAGCAACGTACGGCAGCATCTGGCACACAAGTCGTGGCATCAGATTATGTGGATGCGCACTGCGAAGAGACACATGACCAAGCCTATGCGGCATTGATCATGCAGGCAGAAAAACAAAACAAAGATATTTTAGCTGCAGATTATGATGACAAGCGCGATGCTCTTAAACAGTCTTATTTTGAGTGCGTCGATGCTTATTATGCGTGGGAGGAGCACCAGTACGATAGCGATGTGACAGTGCCAGCAGGTTATCAAGCGCTGTTTGATAATTATGAAGACAAACCAAAGCCGCTAGATATAAAAAAAGCGCAACTGCTAGATGAGTACTTGCTAAAACCGTTATCTATCAATGCTCAAGGCATCTATCAGCCCATGGCGGGCAAGGCGACGATGCTCGCCAGCGCCCAGTATCAAGCGCGCAATCATCATAGCAGTATCAATCAGCCTGTCTACATCGACATGAAAAATGGTGATATCTATTTATGGGCAGATAATGTTGCGATGTTCAATTCTGAGCTATTAGACGATAAGCTTGGCGCCAAATGGCGAAACAAATGGTTAAAAATAGCCATTGATGATGGAACATTGCCAAAAGGATTCGGTAGAGAGGTGATAAAAAGCCACTTTGCTGCATCGGATCTGACTTATGAGGCGGCGCCTGTTAGCCAGTTCGATTATGTCGCGCCCAATACGCTTGCCGCGCTCTCGTCCAAGTTGCCGGCGCATCAGCTATCAGCAATGCTCTCAAGTGCCCAAATCATTCGCCGAGTACAAAGCTTTGAGAGTTATCAAGAGGACTATCAAAATTATCTGCAAATCTTCTACAAGCGCATTAGCCAAAAATATCCGGAGCTGGTAAAAGAAGCCGAGCCTATGACAGCCTTTGAGACGATTCAAAGCTCAAAGGAACTCACTAGTAAAGCGATGGTGCAAACAATACTGGCTATGATAAATGCTCAAATAAATGATGAAGATAAGACGGAATCTAAAGTCGCTGCAAACGCCACAGTAGAAGAGCTATATGGATTTGACAAACGTGGTCAGCTCAAATGGCAGCATCTGCACCGCCAATTAGATAACACTGGCAAAACTGCGCCAGATAAAAGTATGACAATAGATGTCTTGCAGCAGTATTCTGTTATTAATAGCAAAGACAAGGCATTCCCAAATCTACCACGTGAGGTTCAGACACCAAATGCGAGCAACAGTATTGATCTGCGAGACTATGCGTCAGAGTTGCTGGAATATTATCGTGACGGTAATGGCACAGCAGTGGGTAAAATGATATTTAACATGATGCCAATGGCGAAAGAACGTTTTGGGGCGACAGACTAACTGGAAGATAGCATCATTGAGTGTTAAGTAGGATACTGTCGTAAAAAAGCGCATCGTATAAACGGTGCGCTTTTTTTAATATGGCCATCACTTATGTTGTGACAGACTTTTTACATGCCTTGATGATGTGGCTTGTCATGGCCTTTACGATCTTTTGAGTGCTTACGATCTTTTTCTTGTCTTTCTGATTTGAGCTGTTCCATTTTTGCACGCTGCTCAGCGGTCAACACCTGAGAGATGGCATGCTGCGTTTGGACGCGCTCAATAAAGCGCTGTTTTGCTTTTGCCGCTTGCTGATCGGCCAAACGGTTTACCGCCGCGTTGTTCAACGTACTTGCATTGGTCAGTGCTTGTATTTGTTGTTCCATTTGTGCGCGTTCTGCCTGATGTTTTTCACGGTCAGCTACGCGGTCGCCATGTTTTTCTTGCATGATGGCTTTGATTTGCGCTTGCTGCGTCGCTGTGAGATTCAGTTTTGACATTGGACCTCTCATGGCGCCGTCTTTATGGTTCTTTTGCATTTGATTCATTGGCGCGGTATCAGAGGCTGCATTGACACTAGAACATGCTGTCACAGTAAATACGCTAGAAGCTGCTAATACTGAGCCCAATAATAATTTTTTCATGATGACATCCTTTAATTACAGTGAGTTTGGTTAAGTAAATACTAAAGTCGTATCTTGCAAGCATCGCATTCTAAGCGCTATTAATCGTTGTGATTGGTCGTCTTAAAAGTGCAGGTCTTGCGGTTGATAGAAGCTATCTTACGGCAGTTAAAGGTTACGAACATTTATGAAGTATTAAGAAAGGTAACGTTTATAGCGAATTGACACGCGCTTGCCTGATAATATGGGCAAGTAAATGAATAAAAGCCAATTAAAATCATGGAAAGGAGGTGAGTGTGCCAAATATATTGATAGGCGATGATGATGAAGAATTGACTCAGTTACTACAAGAGTATTTGCACAACCATGGTATTCATTGCGACTGTGTCCATGATGGGGCGGCAGTTATACAGCGATTAAAAGCGGTGGCGCACGATGATTCCGCTTATGATTTGCTCGTCCTTGATATCATGATGCCAAAAATAGATGGGCTAAGTGTGCTGCGGCAACTGCCAAATATCAGTGATATCCCTGTGATTATGCTGACGGCAAAGGGCGAGGAGATTGATCGTATTATTGGTTTGGAGCTGGGCGCTGACGATTATATCACCAAGCCCTGTAACCCCCGCGAGCTACTGGCGCGTATCAATGCTGTGATTAAGCGTACCAACACGACCACGTCTGAGCATACGCCGCTACCAGAGAGTCGCTTGCATCTTGATCAAAATCAGCGTGTTTGTGAAATAGATGGTGTGGCGCTACAAGTGACGGGAACAGAGTTTGACTTACTCGTGGCGCTGCTCAAGCAAAAAGGAGATGTGGTTAGCAAAGCATGGCTGTCAGAGAATGTCTTGCAGCGTGAGTTGCAGCCTTTTGATCGTAGCCTTGATGTGCATGTGTCTCGCCTGCGCAAAAAACTTCAGCCTTTTCATGACGAACCAATAAAAGCAGTGCGCGGTAAAGGCTATCAACTGGTGCTCTAATGATAAAAACTTCCAGTAATCCCGTCAAATCACCGAAATTCAAAGTGCGAATCACGCTGTTTTGGCGTTTATTCCTGAGTCTATTACTGACGATACTAATTACCTCACTGTTATCCATTATGGTGGAGCGCTGGCTGGCTGAAAAAGAGCTAACGGCTCGTATGGACGTACAAATTGAGAGTCTATTAATTCAGCGTCAAGAGATGGTCGATGCGCTGCGAGTGGGTGATTTGATAGCTGTCAGGCAGATGTATCGTCAAGATCGACGCCTCATGAGTCAAATCAGAGTCTACGATGAGCAAGGCGCTATTATATTTCCGCGTTATCGAGATAGAGACGAGCGCACGCAAGGACGTGGGCAAAGCGGCCAGCAGTCGATGGAACGTGCCATGCAGCAACCACTGCCGCCACCGCCTAGAGCTTACGATAATAAACCAAGCAATCTGAATGATGAGATGCTCATAAAACAGCCTTCTGTTTTGCACGAGATCCTAAAACCAATAATGTCGAGCAGTGCTGCGATAGCGGATATTGATGCGCGTCCTGAGCTGGCAGACATCTCGGTTGAACTGCCTGATGGACAATCAGTCATCATACAGTTGCGCCCGCATTTACGTTTTGCAGATGTGGTAGAGCTACAGCATGGCAATTTTCCCATACGTTTATTATTGATTATTGCTTTTAGTGTATTGGTTTGTGTCTGGCTGAGCCGTACGTTGACTCAGCGTATTGGACGTGTGCAGAGTACCGTGCACCGTATGATTGATGGGGACTATCAAGCCAATCCAGCGCTATCAAAAATGGGTGATGATGAGCTGGGATTACTGGCCAAAGATGTGGCTCATTTGTCAACGAGACTGGCTGATAGTGAGCTGGCGCGTAAGCAGATGCTCAGTGATATCTCGCATGAGCTGCGCTCACCGCTCGCGCGTCTCGATGTTGCAACTGAGCTGACTCGTGATTTTGCACCCAACGCCCATCGTTATTTAGACCGTATTGACAAAGAGTCTGCGCGGATGAATGAGTTAATTGAGCAAATTATCCATATTCAATCCCTACAAATGCAGCAATACACGATTGATAATTTGGAGAGCGAAGCAGTCGATTTGTCCGAGATTATCAGTGACATCGGGCAGGATGTGTGTTTTGAGTTTCAGCATAAAGAGGTGAGATGGCAGTGGCAACCACCTGAATATTCATTTGCCAATGACTTAAAAAGCGCTTGGACAGTACAAGGCAATCAAGAGCAGCTGCATAGTGCACTTGAAAATGTCGTTCGCAACGCTTTTATGCATACGGCAGCGGGCTCAACAGTCATCGCTGAGATGAAAGCGGTGCAGATAGATAATAAGATGCCTGCGATTCAAATCAGTATCACGGACGAGGGCGGCGGCGTCGCTGACAATGACTTAGAACGTATCTTTCAACCCTTTGTCCGTCTCGACACGGCTCGTCATCGTGATACTGGCGGTTATGGGTTGGGGCTGGCTATTGTTCATGCTGTCGTGATGGCGCATAAGGGGTATATCAACGCCCATAATCGACGAGATGGTGTACTAGGATTGGTGGTGCAGATAGTATTACCGATTAAATAGTAAAATTTATCATGAGGAAGAGGAAAAAGCTCAACGTATCAGTAGATGCTTTTCATGGATTGATGTTTCATATTCTATCCAAAAGAAAATGTCTTATTTCTCAAAAACTGAAACCAGTAACACTTCAAAAGGCTGCATGATCCCTAATTCATAACTCGTTTTATTTGGTCATATCGATTCTCTTGCACCATAGATTTTATTTCTGATTTTTTAAATCTGACAAATCTGTAAGGGAGTATACATCATGAACCGCATCTATAAAGTCATCTGGAATGAAGCATTGAATTGCTTTACCGCAGTCGGTGAATACGCAAAAGGGCGTGGCAAATCTTCCAAATCTAGTGTTAGCGCTAACGCTACTATCAATACCACATCCAATGTATCTGCTATCAAGACATTACGCTTAAGTGCCATAGCACTTGGGCTAATGAAGGCAATAACAAAATAATCAATGTCGCTAATGGGGCAATCAACTCTACGAGTAAAGATGCAGTGAATGGCTCACAGTTAGATAACTTAGCTAAGAGCGTCGCCGCTAACAAAACCAAGTACTATAGTGTTAATTCAACCGCTATTGGCAATGTCAACAACGATGGCGCAACCGGACCCAATGCTATGGCGATGGGTGGCAATGCTAGTGCTACTGGCGGGCAAGACATTGCCATTGGTAGCGGTCAAAGTGGTCAGAACACCTCGCTATAAGATTAATACCGAATCAGGCGGCGCCGCCTCCATCGCTATTGGAGCAAAGGCATTATCTAAAGGTGCATTATCTACCGCAATTGGTGTGCAGTCATCGTCATCTGGTGTTGCGTCTTCTGCCTTTGGCATCGGTGCTTCAGCAAGCGAAAAATGCCATGGCTGCTATTAATGCTTTTGTAGTATGTTTCATACGAATCCTTGTAAAGAAACTGCAAGTAATAGGGAAGTTGAGAGTCGATATCATTTACAATCAACAGTTAACATAATAATGTCCTTATTAAGTCCTGTTTTAATATATTGATATTTATGCATGTTTTGGCGCATCAGGCTGCATCATAGGATCGGCATCTGCAAAAGCCTTTAGTGTGCGGCAATGCGTATCAATAGCGACGATATTGGGATAAGGAGTCAGGTCCACTTCGAAGCGCCGCGCAGAAGAAACCTGCGGGATCAGATAACAATCTGCAAAAGTGGGCCTGTCACCATAGCAGAACTGCCCCCGGTTTTTATCTGCTGCCAACCGTGTCTCTAACGCTGCAAACCCTTCAGTAATCCAACGATTGCACCATGCAATGACTGCCTCTTTATCTACTGACAACTCATTACGTAAGTACTGTAAAATACGGCGGTTATTAATCGGATGGATATCGCAGCCAATCATCGCACTTAGCGCACGCACGTACATGCGACCAGCGGCATCTTGGGGCAATAAAGCGTGCTCAGGGTAGGCTTCTTCTAACCACTCCAAGATAGCGGGACTTTGGTATAATAATAAATCGTTCGCTTTTAAGACTGGCACCAGTCCTTGCGGATTAATCGCTTTAAATGCGTCTTCTAACTGCTCATCTTGTGCCAGATTGATCGCGATATCATTATAATCTAAGCCTTTTAAATTCAAGGCAATACGGGTACGGTGAGAAGTACCACTGCGAAAATAGCCGTAAAGTGTCATCATTATTTATGCCCTTATTGTGATAGGTTATTTGTATCAAGCTTATGTGAGATAAAGTAAGTATTATTGAGCCGTGTCACTATTAATTTGACCTGTATGTCACCGCCAGTTCATTGAGCAATTCTCATTGAGCAACTCAGTATCAAGAAAACATAATTAAGTACACTAGAGACGAGCCATCATGTCAGCAGATAAAAATTTTTTAGATAAATCCGTCACGAGTAAAAACCAGAGTGGCATCCAGTCACTTGAGATTGGATTGTCGATACTAGATGTGCTTATCGATCGCCATGAGCCTATGATGCTAAAGGATATCGCTGAGGCCATGCAGATGCATCCCGCAAAATCCCATCGTTACTTGGTCAGCCTCATTCGCAAAAATTACGCTCGCAAGCTTGATGATGGGCGCTATGGGCTTGGCGATAGAGTAAATGCATTGGCAGCATTAGGACATACTGAGCTCAGTCAAAACAATCTCTTGGCGCGTCTCACGCAGGTGGCCAATGAGATTAAAGATACCCTAAATTGCGGTGTGCAAATTGCTAAGTGGTTTAGCGAAGGCCCAATTATTATTCAGTCCGTTGAACCAGACAGTCCGATTAGCATCATCACTCGCATCGGCTCACGTATGCCTTTGACGACATCAGCCACAGGACAATTGTTTGCCAGCTATCAATCTGACGCGATCATTCAGCCATTGGTCACCGCTGAATGGCAGTCAAGTAATGCCGCAGCAGATATGACAGAGAAGTGGCAGAATTTTGCTCAGCTGCAAGCCAAGATACGTACTCAAGGCTATGCGACAGTGACAGGCGATATGCTCATGGGTATTAATGCTATTACGATACCTGTGATATTGCCGCATTTTGCCAATAGTGCTGCTAATCTATCCACGAGTAGTGACAAAACCGCTAGCGAGGCTCTGCCGCTAGAATATGCCATTACTATCATTGGAACCACAGAGCAACTACCAATGAGTGAGCAACAGAACGTGGTTGAGCAAATACTAGCAATCGCACAGCGCTACCAAATAGCATAGCCAAAATGTTAACTACAAGCTGATTGGCTATAGTAGAACCTAATAAAATTAATACAGCATAGGAAACGCGCTCGATTAAACGCTATTTTTCTTGCTTGCTGTGACTGCGTCTCCAGAGGCTGCGAAAAATAGCGTTTAATCTTGCTATACCATTTTTGTAATGGTTTCACTATATCGCGTTATCGCGTCGAGAGATTTATTTACTCATGTTGTCTCACTAAGTCCATCCTCTAAACCACACAGGCGCTACTTGCGGCTTTTGCTTTTTCGTATACATTATTAGCATCTAGACCAGTGGCATTGACTTCATCTAGATAGTGCTTTGAGCCTTCCAATAATGGCCCCTTCCAGTCTGGGTCATTGAGTGGATCAGAGATATCGATCATGACAAAGTAATGATTGATAGATAATGTAAAAAAGGTAGCAAGTAGAAAAACGACGCAGTTACTCTCCGACAGGCGCAATGTCACGGGCTTCAGCGAACTCATCACTGTGTAAAAACTGTGTGTGTGCTGGGGCGCGTTTGGTACGAGACCATTCATCTAGCATGTCGTGCTTGATGGCCTCCGTAATCATCGAGACTTTGTCCTCTGAGGTCGGATCGTCATAAGTCAGCTCGAGACGATGCCCATTAGGATCAAAGAAATATATCGAGTGGAAGATACCGTGATTGGTCACGCCAATGACATCAATACCTGCACGTTCTAGTTGTTCTTTGGCTGCCATCAGCTCATTTCGGTCTTTTACCTTGAGCGCCAAGTGCTGTACCCAGTTTGGAGTATTGGGGTCAAAGCCCATTTCAGGCTGGTTGGGCACTTCAAAAAACGCCAATACGTTGCCATTACCAGCATCCAAAAAGACGTGCATATAGGGGTCAAAGGCTTTGGTCGAAGGTACGTGATCTTCTGCAAATGCCAAGATAAAATCCATATTGAGGTTTTTTTTGTACCATTCGACCGTTTCTTTGGCATCCTTGCAGCGATAAGCCACATGATGGATTTTTTCAATTTGAAAGCTCATATCCAACTCCTTTTGATAAGGCGTAGCGTGAATGTAAGAGGAACGATGCCCGTACTAATAGACCAAATGTCATGATGGTTCTAACGGCTCAAATCTACTGTCACTACGCCTTTTTTCTATGCCATTATTATTCGTTAAAATCGAAGCTAAGCGCGGGCAGTACCTTGCCTCGTACTTCACCAAACCCAACACGCACGCCATCTTTTTCGCTATAGCCTTTCATAATGACGGTATCGCCATCTTCGATGAAGGTGCGCGACTCACCGCCCTCAAGTGCTACGGGTTTGGTGGCATTCCAAGCGATCTCTAGCATCGAGCCATAAGAATCAGGCGTTGGCCCTGAGATTGTGCCCGAGCCCATCATGTCACCGACTTCAACTTTGCAGCCAGTGATGGTGTGATGCGTCAATTGCTGCGCCATTGACCAATACATGTATTTAAAATTGGTCTCGCAAATAACCGTAGCCGTTTTTGCATTTTCAGGCAGTAGCTCGACCGACAGATTGATATCAAAGCTGCTCTCTTTGTCTTTTTCATTGAGATAAGCCAGTGGTTCAGGCTCTTGAATTGGGCAAGCGGTGCTAAATGGTGCCAATGCATCCATCGTGACTATCCACGGAGAAACTTGCGAGGCGAACGTCTTGGCATTAAATGGGCCTAAAGGGACATATTCCCACTTTTGGATATCTCGAGCCGACCAGTCGTTGAGCAGTACCATACCAAAGATATGATCAGCGGCATCGTCTACGGCGATTGGTTGACCGATATGGTTGCCTTTACCAACGACAAACGCCGTTTCGAGCTCAAAATCTAGGCGCTGACAGGCGGAGAAAACAGGACGCTCATCAGGGTTAGGCTTTAGCTGTCCTGAGGGACGTACGATATCAGTTCCACTAGCGATGACGGTGCTGGCGCGTCCGTTATAACCGACAGGCATTTCCGTCCAGTTGGGTAGCAGGGCATTGTTTGGATCGCGGAACATCGTACCGACATTGGTCGCATGCTCTTTAGAAGAATAAAAATCGGTAAAGCCCGGTACTTGAACAGGTAGATGCATGGTAACGTCTGCTTGCTTGAACAGCGCCTTTTTTTGCAGATCGGCATTGTCACGTAAGTCGCTGTTGTCACTAGACAGTAGCGACTGAATGGTCGTGCGCGCCTGCGTCCAGTTGTCTCGACCAGAATCAATAAAAGCGTTTAGCGTCGACTGATCAAAATAAGGCCCGCCATTTAGGCTCAGTAATCCTTCTGACTCTAGCACAGACAAGTCTAGTACCTGATCGCCAATGGCAACGCCTGCACGGCGCGCACTATCTTTAGTGTCGCTAAAAATACCATACGGCAGATTGTGGATGGAGAAGTCAGAGTCCGCTTTGATGTCGATAAAAGAGGTGAGAGTACTGTCAATCGTTGACATGATTTGCTCCTTGCTAAAAGTATTATTTAATTACGTTATAGTTAATTATTTACTTATAATGTAATTTATTGATATGTTGATTGCAAGTTTTTTTGTGCCATGTCTTTTGCTTACTGATTGATAAGACAAATCCTAAGCACAAAAAAAGGCCAAGCAATCGCTCAGCCTTTTTTATTTTTTAGTCTATATGTCTGATTAATTTAGTCTTTTAAAACGTCTGCCATCGCATTGGCGACATAGTCGATGTTGCTGGTATTTAGACCTGCGACACACATACGAGAGTTGGATACCATGTAAATACCAAACTCACTTTGTAGGCGCTCGACCTGCTCAGGCGTCAATCCAGTAAAGCTAAACATACCGTTTTGACGCGTGATGTAGTCAAAGTTACGGTTGGGAATTTTGGCTTCTAGTACCGATTTTAGCTTTAGGCGCATGGCTTTGATACGATCACGCATCGCATAAACCTCGCCAACCCACTGCTCATGTAGGGCGTCATCGTTCATGACGATATCAACCACATGACCACCATGTGATGGCGGGCTTGAATAGATACGGCGTACCATCGCATTTAGCTGACCGAAGACGCGCTCAGCTTCGTCTGCGGTAGGGCATACGACCGACAGACCGCCAACGCGCTCGCCATATAGCGATAAATTTTTAGAGAATGAGTTGCTGACAAATAAAGGCAAGCCCATCTCAACGGCTTTACGAATGGCGTAAGCATCGCTGTCCATGTCCTCGCCAAATCCTTGATAAGCGATATCCATGAATGGAATCAATTCATGCGCTTTGATGACGTTGAGCACGGTATCCCATTGTGCTTGGGTCAAATCCATACCTGTTGGATTGTGGCAACAAGGATGTAGCAAGATGACATCGTGTTTGTTCAATGTTTCAAAAAACGCAATCATCTCATCAAATTTGATGCTGCTATTGGCTTTGTCGTAGTACGGGTATTTACCCACTTCAACGTCAGAGCCTTCAAAGATAGCGATATGATTGCCCCATGTTGGATCGCTCACATAGCACTTGGACTGTGGGAACCATTGGTGAATAAATTCAGCACCGACTTTCAGGGCGCCAGAACCGCCGATAGTGGCGGTGGTCGCAACCAAACCGTCTTTTAAGATTTGTGCGCCTTTGCCAAACAATAACTCCTGACAGCCTTTGCGGTGTCCAGGCAAGCCTGCCATTGGTAGATAGGGGCGCGGGGCAATAGGATCAGCAATACGCGCTTCGGCAGTTTTGACACAGTCGAGTACAGGCAGTACGCCACTTTCATCGTAATAAATACCAATGCCTAAATTAACTTTATTGGGATTATTGTCCGCTGAGTATTTTTCCATCAGCCCTAAGATTGGATCGCCAGCGTAATAATCGATACGTTCAAACATGCCATTTCCTTATAAGAATATAAACCAAGCAGCCGAAAATCATAGAGCAAATTGCTGATGAACTCAACACGCGAGTGCGTTATCTTGCGCAATTAATAAAATAAATCACCAAATAGCTTATCTCTTTGTCTAGCAGATGAGCTTGTGGTGTGATGCATCACTTCATCGACAGCGTTTCAGGCTGATGCAAGTCGTTGTAGTGGGTGGCAAAGTAGGTCTGCAAAAACTGCTTAAAGGCGATGGTTGCAGGAGACAGCGCCCGTGAGGCACGCTGATAGATAAAGAACTGGCGCATTTTTATAGGCTGCGTCAATGGGCGCATTTGCAAGCCGTTGGCGCTGACCCAATCGATGACCTCAGGCATATATGGGAGGCATAAGGTAATGCCGAACCCTTGGCGGGTCATCTCAAGCGCGGTGGACATAAAGTTGACTTTGTAGCGCGCTTGCTGAATCTGAGCGGCGATAGAGTCATCCAGCTCGACTGTCACCTGCTCAAGAAACGGGCCTTGTAGAGTGATAAGTGGAATATCAAGCAACTCCTGCCAAGTGATTTCGTCTTTTTGCGCCAGTGCATGATCGTCTGGCATGACCACGCAAAACGGCAGCTTGTATAACAGATCAGCACCGATATCATCTTCAGTTTCTATAAAACCAAGTTCAGTACCAACCCCCAAATCGACCTCGATGTCTTGAACATGCTTGAGCAAATTTTCTGCTGAGCAATCCAATAGCGACACCCCGATATTTGGATATTCCTTAGCAAATTGCGCGATGACGGCGGGCAGGGAGGATGCCGCAAACTGCGACACCGCTAAGCGCACCTGACCTTGCGCCAAGCTGGTCAAGCTACTTGCTTCATTTTCGAACAGCTGCATCTCATTCAAGATACGCCGCGCTTGTGGCAGCAGATGGCGTCCGACAGAGGATAGCGACAACTGGCGGGTAGTACGGTCAAATAACACGATGCCGAGGCCAGTCTCCAGCTCTTTGATCAGTCCGCTAACAGCAGATTGGGTGAGATACATCTGTTCGCTGGCACGAGTGAAGCTGCCGTTGTCAGCGACTTTGATAAAAGCGGTCAGTTGACGAATGCTGATATTCATAAGTAAACCTGATAAATAAATCATAAAAAACAATTAGTCTTATAAATAAAGCTAATCTAATATAAATACAACGTCAACAATAAAGATTGATTATCAATCGTTTTATCGCATTTTATTACTAATCGACTTTTTACCACCAATTGACATTAAGGATGATTGCAATGGCAGATTTATTTAACAACCCAATGGGACTAAACGGGTTTGACTTCGTCGAGTTTGCTTCTCCGCAGCCTGATGCGGTCGATGCATTGTTTAAACAGCTGGGATTTGCACATATCGCCAATCACAGATCAAAAGATGTGGCGCTATATCGCCAAGGTGACATCAACCTAATCCTAAACCGTGAGCCAAAGAGCCCAGCCAGTTACTTCGTCGAAGAGCATGGCGCTGGTGCTTGCAGCATGGGATTTCGGGTAAAAGATGCCAAAAAAGCCTACGAGCGTGCTATTGACATGGGTGCGCAGCCAGTAGAGGTGCCAACAGGCGTGATGGAGCTGAGACTGCCGGCGATTAAAGGTATCGGCGGCTCACTGATCTATTTGATTGACCGTTATAAAGACGGCGAATCTATCTATGATGTTGACTTTGAGTTTTTTGCAGACATCGATAGAAACCCTGTCGGATATGGTTTCAAAGTCATCGATCACCTCACGCACAACGTCTATCGCGGCCGCATGGCGTACTGGGCAAAATTCTATGAGCGTATCTTTAATTTCCGCGAGATTCGCTATTTTGATATCAAAGGCGAGTACACGGGGCTGACCAGTAAGGCCATGACTGCCCCTGATGGCAAAATCCGTATTCCGCTCAACGAAGAAGCCAAGCAGGGCGGTGGTCAGATCGAAGAGTACTTAATGCACTTCAATGGCGAAGGGATTCAGCACATTGCTTTGGCTAGTGATGACTTGTTTGCCAGTATTGATATGCTAAAAGCCGCTGGTATTCCACTTATGACTGCACCAAATGCAGCCTACTACGAGATGCTGAGCGAGCGCTTACCAAACCATGGTGAAAACGTCGCTGACTTGCAAACGCGCGGTATCTTGTTAGATGGTACGACAGAGGGCGGCGCACCGCGTCTGCTACTACAGATTTTCTCTGAGACCATCTTGGGTAGCCCAGTGTTTTTTGAATTTATCCAGCGTAAAGGGGATTATGCAGACGGTTTTGGTGAAGGTAACTTTAAAGCCTTGTTTGAATCCATAGAGCGCGACCAAGTGCGTCGTGGCACGGTCGGTCAGCAAGAGACCAATCAATCAGAAACAGAAACGCCGTAGGCCACGCTACATCTAGAAAAATTTACACAGTAAACGGACAAGGCAAAAGGAGTTTGGCTTGTCCTGCATGAGTGACTGATATTAGCCACTGACTTATCAGTATGAGTGCAAATATTCACTGCGATATAAGGAATACAGGCATGGAACGCCTCTCACAGATAGATTCTCCTAATACAGCCATCGGTGCCAATAGTTCTGTAGCCAAGCAGCAAGGCGGTGATGCATCTGCTCATCATAATGCGACCGATAAAAAGCAGCCCTATATCTCACATCAGTCAGATAGCCATGGTCATATTCATTATAGTGATGATGAAAATGCAATGTGGCAGGCGTTGCTTACGCGTCAAGCTGAGCAAATCCCTAACCGCGCTTGTCCTGCCTATCTAGAAGGTTTGACGAAGCTAAACTTGCCAACGACGCATATCCCGCAGTTGCATGATATTGACGAGGTATTGCAAGCGACCACCGGTTGGCAAACCGCAGCGGTGCCTGCATTAATCAGCTTTGGCAAATTCTTCAAACTACTGGCCAATAAATCCTTTCCTGTGGCAACGTTTATTCGCCGATTTGAGGATATGGACTATATCGAAGAGCCTGATATTTTTCACGAAATCGTTGGACACTGCCCGCTATTGACTCATCCAGCCTTTGCCGCATTTAATGAGACGTATGGCAAGCTGGGTCTGAGTGCAACGAAAGAGGAAAGATGGTTTTTGGCACGGCTCTATTGGTTTACCATTGAGTTTGGCTTGGTCGGTAGTCAGCCTAAAGACCGTAGAATCTACGGCGGCGGTATATTAAGCTCGCCTTCTGAAACCATCTATGCTCTTGATCAGACATCGTATGCCCAGCCAGAAACCCAAATACAACCCAAGCCTACACAGCAGCCTGAACACCGCGCATTTGATTTGCTTGATGTGTTGCGTACGCCTTATCGTATCGATCAAATACAGCCGATTTACTATGTGATTGACGAATTAGATACGCTATTTGATATCGTTGATAGCGACATCATGGGGACGGTCAAGCAGGCGATGTCACTTGGGTTATTTGAGCCGACCTATCCAGAAAAATCCCATTAAAATTTTATAAACATCCGCTCTACTACATAAGGACATAGCAGTGGAGTGGCGTCAACAAACCTCAGTATCACAAATCAGCATCACAAAACAATAAACTCGATAAAAGGACATTATCATGACAGTATTATCACAAAGCAGTTGCGAAGCTTGCCGTATTGGCGCACCAAAAGTCGACGAGGCCGAGGCACGCGAGCTATTGACACAAATTCCTGATTGGTCATTGATTGAGGTGGAGGGTATTCAGCAGTTGCAGCGTCAGTACAAATTTAAAAACTTCGTCGCAGCGATGGATTTTGCCAATCAATTGGCAGACATTGCTGAAGCAGAAGGGCATCATCCCGGCATATTGGTAGAGTGGGGCAAAGCGACCGTCACATGGTGGTCACATAGTATCAAAGGGTTGCATCGTAATGACTTCGTCATGGCGGCTAAAACCGATGCGTTACTTGATAAGTAACGCATCAGTCATTCGGTTATTCACTAGCAAACCAGTTCTCTAACTCTTCCAAACTCAAACCCAATCTAATGCCAGCTTGAGCTGGCATTTTAAGGATGTGTCATGCCACCAAAACCGCTCACCCAGATCAGCGCCAAGCTTGCCTTTATTATCTCAGCCATCGTCATCGCCATCATGGGTATTACCATGATTGGCTTTGGTTGGGTGCCGCACCTGTCTCTTATCCTTGCCATTTGTGTATTGCTGGCTATCGGTATGACCAAAGGTCTGAGCTTTAACGACATGCAAGCACAAATGGCCTCAGGCGTCATGCGCGGTATCGGCGCCATCTATCTATTCTTCTTTATTGGCCTCATGGTCGCCGCCCTCATGATGTCAGGGGCCATACCCACCTTGATGTACTTTGGTTTTCAGCTCATCTCTCCTGAGTATTACTATATCTCCGCCTTTATCCTCACCTCTATTATCGGTATCGCCCTGGGCAGTAGCTTGACCACTGCAGCTACCTTGGGTGTAGCCTTTATCGGCATGAGTAATGCCTTTGATGCCAATGTGGCGATAGCGGCTGGGGCGGTGGTATCAGGTGCGTTCTTTGGTGATAAGATGTCGCCCTTGTCGGATACCTGTACCATTGCGTCCTCTGTGGTCGGTATTGATCTGTTTGAGCACATTCGCAATATGATGTATACGACAGTACCTGCGTGGATACTGACAGTAATTTTGTTCTGGATATTCTCAGGTCAGACCGTCAGTGCTGATCTGAGTCAAGTGACCATACTACAAGGACAGCTGATTGACAGTGGCTTGGTGCATGGGTATTCGGTACAGCCCTTTGTGATATTGGTTGGATTGGCATTGTTTCGGGTCAATGCGATTTATACGATTATCTGTACGATTGCCGCAGCGCTGATCATCACTTATATGCACAGCTCACCAAGCTTTAGTCAATTAGGTGGTTATCTGTTTGCCGGCTATGCCCCTGCTGAGTCATTAGAGCTGGGGGAAGTAGGCGGTATGCTGTCGCGCGGCGGTGTACAGAGTATGTTCTTTACCCAAGCGATTGTGATACTGGCACTGAGTTTGGGCGGGTTACTAACAGCACTAGGTATTCTACCTGCATTACTGTCTGGTATTAAAGATACGCTTACGACATCAGGACGAGCGATCTTTGCGGCAGCCATGTCGGCGCTCAGTATCAATGGGCTGATCGGTGAGCAGTATTTGAGTATTTTATTATCCGGTACGGCCTTCCGGTCGACGTTTGAGCGTTTGCACTTACATCCAAAGAATTTGTCTCGGACGATTGAGGATGCAGGAACGGTGATCAATCCATTAGTGCCATGGAGTGTGTGCGGGGTGTTTATCAGTCAGGCACTAGAGGTGCCAGTATTAGAGTATTTGCCGTATGCGTTTTTCTGTTATTTGTCATTGCTATTAACACTGCTGTTTGGCTTTACGGGGCTGACGATTAGCCGAGTGGATAAAGAAGCAAAAGTCGTCGAAGCATAATAGGTGATGATTTATAAAAAGACGCGGCTTATATAAGCCGCGTCTTTTGCATTTAAATATTCATTAAATAAGCTTTTATTGATCTGCCGTTTGGGCATCCTGACTTTTCACCACTTTATGCTGATCCTCTGTGCTATCGACTTTCCAATAACTAGACACATATAGATGCGTCTTTGGTACGTCGCGCTCAACTTTGAAGTATTGGCGCAATACTCGCATACTATGAAACTCGCAAGCCGCCCAAACCGCGGGCTGTCCCTCAAGCCAAGTCAGTGATTTGACGCAGTCAAGTAACGGGCTGCTGTCTGCATTTGGATGAGGGTTGACCACCCACTGAATCTCGACGTTCTCTGGTTTTTTGAGTGTTTGCTGGTCTGCCTCAGTCGTCACTTCAAGCACGGCATAGCCGCGAGAATCGGCAGGCAATTGTGCCAAATTGACCGTGATCGCTGGCAATGCTGTCATATCACCGACCAATAAAAACCAATCGGCGTCATTGTTGATGAGTTTTTTTGGGCCAGGGCCGCCCACCAATATTTGATCGCCAGCTTTAGTGTTGCGTGCCCATGTCGACGCAGGGCCTTCAGCCTCATGTAATGCAAAATCAACGTCTATCTCATCATCACGCTGAGCGCTGACGGTATAAGTGCGTACTAAGGGCCGAGCATCCTCACCCTGAGGGAACATCAGTTTGATATAAGCGCTTTCTTGATCTACGGGGAAATCCGTCAGCCCCGTACCACCAAGCGTGACGCGGCACATATTTGGGGTGAGGTATTTGCTACCGATCACATCGAGTAATCTAGGGGTAGGTTTTGCCATTTGCTATGTCCTTCTTTTGTAGCATGTAACGATAGTGCGCAAAGCATTGTTTATTGTCGTCTGATAGCTTACAAGGCTAGCATATTGCTTTGATGATCGACTATCTTAAAAATGTATGGGTAAAAATGGTTTTAGAAAGTGGATGATTTTATTAATAACCGTCTTGTTAAGTTTAAAAAATCAGGTTTAAAAACTGGCTTTTAGGCTGACCGACATTTCACGCTCAGGCCCCATCCAGCAATTGTTAATATCATAACAAGCACCAACGTAGGTCTTATCAAACAGATTATTGATACTCGCGCCGACAGCAAGCATTGGGTTGATCTGATAATTACCGCCAATATCGACCAATGTCACGCTTGGTAGCTCATCTGTGTTTTGTTTGTCTAACTGCATCCCACCTTCATAGCGAACACCAGCATTGAGAGTGAGTTTGTCTGTCGCATAGTAGTCTGCCCATAGCGTGGCTTTGTGCTTGGCTATTTGGGCAGGAGTATTGCCGATCACTTCAGGATTAATTTCTTCTTCTGTGATCTCAGCGTCGGTGTAGCTATAGCTTGCCGAGAGATCTACCCAATCATTGAGCATACGGCTACCTGATATCTCAAAGCCTTTTGACTCAATTTCACCAGTTTGTGTTTGATTTGTATAGTTGACGTAATCTGACACCACGACATTTTTTTGGGCAATATCAAATACAGCAAACGTTCCTTTAGTCGCACGGTCTGGAGACAGATATTTGATACCAGCTTCTAATTGATCGGCCGTGGTTGGTTCAAATGCTTCATTGGTAATGAAGTTGCTACCAACAACTGGTTGAAACGACTGTGAGTAGCTCAAAAACGGTGATAGACCATTATCAAAGTTATAAATAGCAGCAAGACGTCCACTGGTTTCTGACGCGTCATTGTTGATCATTTTTTCGCTAGGGATTTCACCTTTCGATGTATCGGTTCGATCAAGGATACTTTTGAATTTATCATGTCGTAAGCCTGCCACCACTGTCCAGTCTTGCCACGTCATTTCATCTTGCACATAGAGTCCAAGCTGGCTTTGTTCGATATCATCGTATCGACTAAAGGTATCTAAGGGTAGAATATCGGTGCTGATTTGTGAAAAATCTGGATTCGATAAGTCAAGGTTTGGTGTACCATCTGCGCCAGCGTCATAATAAGTTGCCGTGCTGTCTGTCTCTTGATACTCAACACCAAACAATAGATTATGTGAGGTATTGACGGTATCAAACTTATAGGCCAGTTGGTTGTCTGTGGTCCAGTTTTTCATGCTTTCATCTGTTGTGTAAGCTATACGGTCTAAAATCGTATCACTACCCTCTACAAATCCTTCATCATTATACATATTGCGCTGCTGAGCTTCGGCATCGGTATAGCGCGTGATATGTTTAAAGGTGAGGTTATCATTGATGTCCCAGTTTACGGTGACGCTTGGCATAAATACTTCTTTGCTAAATTTATTCCATTTATCACCTGCATAAGCATCACTACCCAATTTGCCATAGCTTGCCTTGTAGACAGTGCCGACAGCAGGTAATGGGGTAGAGGGCACCATTTCTGGATCATCTTGATAAAACAGATTGGCAAGTATTGAGACATCATCAGTTGCTTGCCATTCAAGCGATGGATTAATCAGCAATCGCTCTTCTTCTGTCGTTTGCATTTGACCGTCTTTTTGGCGTTTTAGCGCGACTAAGCGATAGTTCAAGGTGTCTGTAATAGGACCTGTGCTATCGACGGCCACTTCTTTTAGGTTTTGATTACCAAGTCGCAGCTGTACTTCATTTTCTTGCGTGCTTTTAGGGGCTTTGGCGATTTGATTGACCATACCCCCAGGTGCTGCATAACCATATAATGAAGATGCCGAACCTTTCACCACTTCGACCGCTTCAGTCGCATAGATATCTACTTGGGGCATCAGGTTATATGCACCATCATAAGGCAGTCTGAGTCCATCATAAAAGTTTGAATAGGTCTTAAATCCGCGAATGTTGTATTCGTCAAAGATAGAGACCGTGCCGCGACTCTCCGAGCTTACGCCTGGCTCATAACGCAAAGCAGCGTTGACACTATTTGCTTGGCGCTTTTGTAACAGCTCCTGATCGATGCGGGTATAGCTCATAGGCGCATCTTCAGGGTCTAAGGCGGTCTTGGTACCGGTGCTGCGATAGCCATCTGAATAAACGGTAATTGTATCCAAGGTAGCTGATGGTGCTGCCGTCGTATCATTACCCACTTTATTAGTATTAAGAGAATTTTCTACGCTTGTCTCAATCACGTTATTTTCAATATTGTCGACCGTATTGTTTCCGATACTAGTTGGGCTGTTCTCAGCATAGACTGAATGACTTAGACTCATTGCCAAGCCCAGTTGGACGGCTAAAGTTAAACGTTTTTGACGAATGGATTTGGACGTTGAGACAAAGCGCATTATATTTCCTTGTGAGTTGTGATTAGATGTCGAAAACAAAAGAAAATAAATAATAACATTAATGATAATAATTATCATTAATGTTTGAAAATAAATCTTCTCTCAAATGATGTGAAATTCGTTCTTACGCCAACATGGCAATGGCATCTTTACTCGCCCGCTGTCGCTCTTCAGCATTTAACTCAATGAGGCGGCCTTCTTTCATGAGTAACAGTCGATCTGCATGCTCAAAGTAACCATCATCGTGACTGATAATAAACAGCGTTTTACCGAGTGCTTTTAACTCAGGGATTAGGGTTTGATAGAACACGCGGCGAAACGCAGGGTCTTGGTCAGCGGCCCATTCATCAAGTAGCAAGATGTCTTTTTGTTCAGCGACAGCAATAAGCATGGCCAAGCGTTTGCGTTGTCCCTGCGAGAGCTTATCGGTAGACAGCTGGTTGTCAGCCACACTTATTTTATCTTGCAAGTCCAATTTATGCAGCCACGCATTGACCAGTGCTTTGTCTGGCTGCCGTCCTTGTCTGCCAATCAATTGCTTAAAAATATGCTGATCGCTAAAAATGGCAGAATACAGCTGTCTATAATCGGCATTATTCTGTGAATTAACGGGCTGTTTGTCGATGGTTACCGCACCTGTGGTAGGGGTGAAAATGCCTGTAATAATCTTGGCAAGTGTCGATTTGCCGCTACCATTCGCCCCGATCAGAAACACCACATCGCCTCGTCGTAGCGTTAGATTGACGTCTTTTAAAATATTACCAGAGTGATCGCTGTCTTTAGCTATTAATGCCTGAGCACCAGTATCATTGCTATTACTGACACTGCTATTACTGGCATTATCACTGGCATTATCACTGGCATTATCACTGGCATTATCACTGGCATTCGAAACACTGTTATTGGAAACATTGTAGCGATAGTTAACATCAGTTAGCGAGATGGTTTGCCAGTGTTGGCTGGTGTTGTCCGTTCTAAATAAAGGTTGGTACTCAGCCAGTTCTAGCGATTGTATTTTGTCTAGGGCAACTTGAGCCGTCTGTAGTGTTGGATATGCACCGACGGCGTGAAGCAGCGGCGACTGCATAAATAGAATCGTTAAAGAAAAAGTGGTGGCGATGCCCATCGAGATGCCGAGATAATTTGATATGGCAAATATCACCCCAATCGATGCAAACATCATAATATTTGACCAGTTCACCGCTGATAAATGAAAAGTATCAGACTTGGTGACAGTCTTTTCATAGGATTTAGCATGGGCCAAAAAATCATCTGTATACAGTTTTTCTGCTCGGTGTTGGTTAAGTGCCAGCTCTTTACGACCTTCTATAATCGATTGATAATCCTGATATAAGACGTCATTAATCTCTCTCAACTTTGTCAAATGTGTATAGACATGCTTGACCAATAGGTTGCTTATCCAAATCGTCATCGCAATCCAAAACATGACAATCAGCAGTAATGGTAGCGACAGCCAGCCCAGATATAACCCCACACCAACAGAGAGGATAACGCCTTGCACCAACTCCGGCATCCGAACAAAGGCGACGGTAATAGACTGAATATCTGAGGATAGACTGGCAAGTAACCGCGCACTACCCAAATGATCTATCTGAGGAACGGTGGTATCGATGATTTGTTTGACCAGCTTGGTTCTGAGCTCATAGACAAACTTGTGCCCCAAACGGGTGAGTGCATATTGCGATACAAAGGTAGTCACCAGCAACAGCAGCACGAGCAGAGCAAACTGCCCTAAGCTCGACCACGATAAGGTACTGAACACAGGCTGACTGATAAAGGTTTGATTGATATAAGCAATGATACCCACACTGACGGCAGCATTGATTAAGTTGAGTAAAATGACTTTTAGAAAGGGCAGACGATACTGTGCCCAAATCATATGATGTAGAGAAACGCTGGCACGAGAGGACATAGTGACTCAGTAATAGTATGGATGTTTGATGGCATAAAAGGGAATAGGTCACACCTAATCCCTTTTACTGAAGTTCGTTAGATAAGTACGTTTTATAGTCAATTCTCTATAAAAGAATTACAGCGTTAACCTCGCTTCAAGTATCACATATACATCTGCACTGGGCTGCCTTGTACTACTTTTAAATTGAATCAACTATAGCTGATATATGTTAAAAATTGAATGTGGCTGACACTTTTAAGGCCGTTGGCTCACCTGCATTTAGATAGCCTGAATCTGCATAACCGCCTACTGACTGCCAATAATCTTCACCCGTGACATTGGTTACCACGCCTTTTAGAGTAACGTCTTGTCCTGCTAGCATAGTGCGATAGCGTGCACCAAGGTCTAAGGTCGTATAACCATCAACCTTTAAGGTATTGGCATTATCCGAGTAACGAGAGCCTGTGTGGATAATATCGCCCGTTAATGTCAGTCCTTCAACTGCGGCTAAATCATACTCTAGGTTGACATTGCTCTGTAAGGTAGGCACACCAATCACTCGATTGCCATCTAATGCACTATCACCGGTGTCTTTTTGTTTGGCACTTAAATAACTGACGCCCGCATTGAGGCGCATGTTTTCACTTGGGCTACCAAAGACAGTCAACTCCACACCTTGATGGCGGTTTTCTCCAGCTGCAGTAAACGTATTTGAGTTGTTGATATAAGCACGTGGTTCATCAGTTCGGAAGACAGCGAGACTACTGCCAATCATGCCATTGTCGTATTTCACACCCAGTTCAGTTTGCTCACTCACGTACGGATCTAGATTTTGACCACCATTAGTGACAGCGTCATTATCGTTAGTTAGAGGCGCTCTTTTACCTGGTGCTAGACTTTCGATATAATTACCATACACAGACCAGTCCATTGTTGGCTGATAAACAATACCGATACTTGGGGTCCACTCACTCTTATCGTAATGAGCCGTTTCTGCCTGCGTGTTGAAATCATAGCTGGTGGTTTTTATATTTTGATGACGCACGCCTAAAGTGGTTTTTAGCTTATCGTCGAACAGTGATATGGTGTCTGCTAGCGCAAAGCTTTGGAGTTGCTTTTCGTTGGTTAATTTGGGGTCGTCTAAATTTCCACCGAAGACTGCTGTGCTTTTAAAAGGGACTTCAGCGTAGTCGGTTGGGTTGTACAAATTGGTTGCGAGTTGGTTACCAAAATCAAAAGCGTAAGCGCCTTTTTCTTCTTGATCATAGAGGTTTGCGGCCAACACTAAGCTATGAGCCACTTCACCGGTTTGTAATTTACCACGTAGACCAAGCTCGGCGCTTTGTACTTTATCTTCTCGAGTATTGTCAAAGCGATAAACTGTACCCGCACCATCAACGTTGTTGACAGTTAACGTGGCTAGTGAGTTTTCTTCCTCGCCACTTCGCACACCGTAAGCACCATAAGCGGTGATATTGTCATTAAAGTCATATTCTCCTCGAATCGTACCAAAGACATCCTTTTCATCTGAGTAGGTCCAAGGCTGCGCCCAATTTTTTGAGCCGTCTGGCGCATTTGGTACACTAGACACCCCACCAAGATTGACACTAGGACGAGTCTCTGACAGCTTATTGTCTTGCCAGCCTAAATCTGCTGATAGGCGATACTGATCCCCTCTATAGTCCAAACCAAGTGCAGCCAGACCCAAGGTCGACGACTCATCATCGATAGCACTGTCACCATCTTGATAAGCAGCATTAAAACGAACACCAATAGCATCATCGCTACCAAAGCGATCACTGACATCTACCGCGACCTTACCTTGGGCACCTTGACCATAACCAAGCGTCACTTCACGTAGTGGCTCATTACTAGCACGTTTCGGTAATAGGTTAATCGTACCACCAGCATTGCCGCCACTAGGGGCGGCACCATTTAGCATGGCAGAAGCGCCGCGCTGGACTTCCACCCGTTCAAACAATTCAGTTGCAATGTACTGTCTTGGTAAGATGCCGTATAGACCATTGTACATGGTGTCATCTGATGTGGT
Source organism: Psychrobacter sp. KCTC 72983 (assembly GCF_014280455.1). Classification (NCBI taxonomy): domain Bacteria; kingdom Pseudomonadati; phylum Pseudomonadota; class Gammaproteobacteria; order Moraxellales; family Moraxellaceae; genus Psychrobacter; species Psychrobacter sp. KCTC 72983. The sequence continues at coordinate 2,894,598 of NZ_CP060390.1, read as the reverse complement.
GATAAAGCCACGCATAAAGTAGGCTTCTTGAAAGTTACCAAAACCCCTTGCCACGCGAACAGTAGGATCCTTTTTGAGTAGATCGCCTACACTTTGGGCTTGCTGATTGGTGATATATTTATTGGTGTATGAGGTGGTAGAGAACGGCGTATCCATGATGTCTTGGTTACCCAAGATTCCGACGCGGCTACCGGTCGCAACTTGGCCACCTTCATAGGCGCTTGGTAGACCATCCGCTGAAGCATCAGCGCTACTAGTGACGACGATAGTATCAAGTACCACATTAGGAGTGGTTTGAGTATCTACATCATCTGCCTGTGCCCATGCCGATTGACTCGTTGTTAATACGATGACAGAAGTAGATAGACAGGTTGAGCATAGTGTCTTTAAAGAGAGGGGTTTAGTCGATACCAATCTAGAAGGTATAGATGCTAATCGTAGAGAAGAACCAGATACATTCGAAAGATTAAATAACGCAGCAGATAAGCGAGACAGTTGCATGAATATTTCCAGCATGTAATTTAAATCGTTATTATATTGATAATAATTTTCATTATCAATATTATTGCGGAACTAATGCTAAATATATTTTCAGGTTAAAATTTTAAATGTATTATTTATATTGCCGATAGTGGTCTTGCCTGCTCAATTTCTTGTTTTGAAATGTAGGGCGTGTTGACAATTACCGTAAATGGATAATCGTCGCTGCTAAATAGATATTAGCAGCAAACGACTCATCCGTTTTTCAGCACGCATGGCAATTTTCTTGAAATCTTTCAGCTTACAGAAGAAGTTCTCGATTAAATGACGCCACTTTTACATTTCTTTATTGAAATCTCGTTGCTTTAAACGAGAGCGTTTAGGGGGTATGACCGCTTTGCTACCACCCTCTTTTCAGTCTAGCAGTAGCCAATCCGTGTCAAAGGCTCTATCAGCAAGCAATGCACCAAACTCTTTGTCTTTAATTAAAGGTTTTTAGGTGCTGCAAACGCCGTCAACATCGAGAGTGAAATCGGTGTGAATCTCATCGCGCCTAATAATATTTACCTACTCCCTAATAAAAACCATATCAGTGTGTTTGAGCCTACTGGTTCTTATTGATATGCTATTTAGTTTTTATTCAATTGTGGAAGACAACTATGACTTCACCGCTTCACCGCTTGTATTCTTTTCGCCGCTGTCCCTATGCCATGCGTGCCCGTCTCGGTCTTTTATTTGCCGAGCAGTCTGTAGCGCTGCGGGAGGTTACGCTGAAGAATAAACCAGAGCAAATGCTAGCGATTAGCCCAAAAGGGACAGTACCCGTTTTACAGTTGGCGGATGGGACCGTCATTGAAGAAAGTGACGAGATTATGATGTGGGCACTTGCGCAGAATGACCCACACGGCTTACTTGATAAAAATACATTACCGCAAGCAAATGACTTGATTGCACAAAATGACAACGAGTTTAAATATTGGCTAGATCGATACAAATATGCAGATCGTTATCCTGGGATGACGCAGAGCGAGTATCGACAGCGCGGCGAGGTGTTTTTGCAGGTATTGGAGACGCTATTGACAAAAAATGTCTATCTATTAGGAGACAGTGTGACCACAGCGGATATTGGTATCATGCCGTTTGTTCGTCAATTTGCGCATGTTGATCGTGAGGTGTTTTATGGTTTGCCATACCCTAAATTGCAACAGTGGTTACAAGATTGGCTTGCGCATCCGTTATTTTTGCAAGTTATGACTAAGTTTGAACCATGGCAAGAAGGCGATGAGGTGGTGATTTTTCCTTGTTAATATCTAGTATTTGAAGTTATTTATATGATCACATGAGTGGTGAGTGGTAGGTAAAGTATAGATTTGAAAGAACGTAGGAGAATACACATTGTATACTTGTAGTGGTCAAATATTTTTAGACAGTACTTAAGAGGTTTTTGTTGAAATAAAGTCTCTCTTTCTTGCTCGGTGTTAAATACTCATTAAAGCTGTGTGGTCTTACACTTTGATAATAGCCCCAAATATAATCATTTACTGCCTGCCGAGCCTCATCAATATTGTCATAGCCGTTTTTTGGCATCCACTCTGTCTTAAAGCTTCTAAAGAACCTCACATGTTTTTCAAGCTCTTGTATACGCCGTAATTCAGGCGTTAGGGCTTTGCCTTCTGATGGCATGACACCTTGCTGTTCTTTACGGTATTTATATACCCAATTCTCTAAGGTGGTTTTGCCGATACCTAATGAGTTGGCTACTTCTGGTATCTTCCTGCCTTGATCTTCAACCAGTTTAATGGCTTCTAGCTTAAATTCTTGGCTGTAGCGTCCGCGTTTGGTGGTCATATCTTCTCTCCAGTTTTGGTGATAGTATAACCTCTTATCTACTGTCCTATTTCATTATGCCACTACAATGACACCTGCTGAGTACAGGCAGGTGGCTTAATTATTCTACGATGATGTTGTGTTAAGAATGGGGTATTTACAATGAGGTAATTCCGCTTATGGAACATTTAGCAGGCCTAACAAGACCGTAAGTTGACCTCCCTGCGCTACACTTCAGCCGGTAAATTATGGCAGCGTTGATATCACTACCACTTGCCAAGTTGAATACACTGATGACTATCTAACTTGTAAGCCATAATTACTTTAGTTTGAATTAAAGTGAGTGAATGCATAGACTGAAGCAAGTAATGTTGTCTTCAGTCTATGTTCGTAGTTCGATTACACTTATTCTATAGGAGACGGCTTACCGTGCGGGCTTGAGCGTAGGTACTGTTTGGGCGCTTTGACGGTTGCGCCAAGCTCGGCCGCCGCGTGCCACGGCCAGTGCGGGTCATAGAGGATACCGCGTGCCAAGGCAACCGCGTCCGCTTGCTGCTCGGTGATGATGCTTTCTGCCTGCTCGGCCTCGGTGATTAGGCCCACGGCAATGACGGGTATATTGACCGCTTCTTTTACGGCTGCGGCAAAAGGTACTTGATAGCTCGCCTTTACAGGGATTTGCTGCTCTGGGCTCAGTCCTGCGGTGCTCACATGGATATAATCACAGCCTAATGCTTCTAAGGCTTTAGCCAGCTCAATCGTTTGGGTAAGGTCCCAGCCGCCTTCGACCCAATCGGTTGCAGAAACCCGCACGCCCACTGGCTTGTCACTTGAAAACTCAGCCCGAACCGCTGTAAACACGTCAAGTAACAAGCGCATTCTGTTTTCAAGACTGCCGCCGTATTGATCATCACGCTTGTTAGAAAGCGGCGATAAAAACTGATGCAATAGATAGCCGTGCGCACCATGCAGCTCAATTAAGTCAAGCCCCAGCGTATCTGCGCGTTTTGCTGCATTCACAAAATCACTGATGAATGTATCAATGTTTTTTTGGTCCATGGCTGTGGGTACAGTAGAGTTTTCGTCATACGCAAGCGCTGATGGTGCCACCGTTTGCCAGCCATTTACCTCATCAGGGGCAATCGAGCCGTCGCCGTCCCATGGTTTTTTGGTTGACGCTTTACGCCCAGCATGGGCCAACTGGATGCCTATCGGCATTGGGCTGTACTGTCTGACAGCAGTGAGCGTTTTATCCAGTGCCGCTTGCGTCCTGTCATCCCATAATCCCAAATCAGCATAGCTGATGCGTCCTTGCGGGTTGACCGCCGTCGCTTCTAAAATAAGTAGCCCTGCACCGCTCAAACTCATCTGACCGATATGAATCGTATGCCAATCGCTTGCCGCGCCGTCATTGGCAGAGTACTGGCACATGGGGGCGATGATAATACGGTTATCTAGGGTGAGTTGCCCAAGTTGTAAAGGCGAAAAAAGCTGGCTCATAATAAATCCTTAAAAAAACGCGCCTCGCTTAAAGGCATGGAAAATAACAGGAAAAATCGATATAAATGGTTTATATAATTAGCGCTTGAATACATGATGGGGATGAATGGTTTTTTTATAGGGTACATTTAAGTGAGGCTAGCTGATATATAGATTACTCTCAATCATGTTTTTCATATGCAGCAGGCGAGGGGCGATGTCTTCTTCTAGCTTGGTGCGACTCAGGATAAAACTTGGCGCGCCGCAGTTAAACGTGAGCAACCCTTCCGTCGGGTGCATCAGCGCAATGGCGACCGCATTGACATCCTTTTGCCATTCACTGATAGAAAAACAATAGCCGTAATCTTCATAATCTTGAAAGGCTTTGTCCAGCCCTCGTCTGATCTTTAGCCAATCATCCTTGTACTTATTGCGAATCGCATTTAGGATAAATTCTTGTTCAGCAGGCGGCATGCTGGCGAGGCAAGCGCGTCCCATTGAGCTTAAATGAATGGGGAGATATGAGCCGATATTGCGCTGCATGGTCGTACTACCAGCGCCCTGTACCACATTGAGATAGACCATCATCAACCGATCACGCGTCGCCATAGCCACCGCACTATTGGCATAATCCGCCAGCTCTTCCATATAAGGGGTCGCGAGATTGTTGATGGAGATGTTGGTCATCATGGTATAGCCAAACCCAAGCACGCCGGTTGAGAGCTGATACTTACTGCTCGTAGTAGACTGTTTGAGATAGCCTAATTTGACCAGGGTATAGGTGAGGCGAGTGATGGTACCCTTAGGAATCCCTGTCAGTTGACTCAGCTCTTGATTGCCCAGATAAGGTCGCTTCGGGGTAAAACAGCGCAGTAGCTCAAGACCACGAGCCAACGCGGTGACAAACTGTCTGTCGTTTTTGCCCTGCATCTCTGCAATGGGTTCTAACAGCTCCATATGCATCTCATTATTAGGGTCGTCATTGGCAAGGGTGTCGTTCGTCATAGGCGGTCTATTATCCCCAATTCAGTCCATACAAGCATAGTAAAATTATCACTACCTAGCGCCACTGTGAGCCAGTATTGCTCTATAGAACAAGTATTTAGCAAATACTCATTATAGGCTTTATCACTGACTCACAGTCACATACCAAAGGTAGTTTATCTTGTTCATTATACTATATTACCGTACATTTATATTCTCAGCATAGCATGATATGGGGAGATTGTTTCGCTATGCGGTATGAACGGTCGTAATATAGGGAGTCAACGGCATTATAAAAGATTTTATGAGGCCTCTTGTGGATCATACTGCTTTTCTTTGATAAACAAAGTTGGGATCAGACCACATAAGAAGTAAGCACCTGCCATCAGCAGCAGACCTGCACCGATGGAGTTATGCATGGCCATATAGCCAATAGCAACAGGGGCAATCACAGAACCAAGTCGTCCGATATTAAAGGCACCGCCAATGGCTGTCCCTCGAATAGCTGTTGGGAAGCTCTCGGTCAGATAGGTGGCATTGATGGCATAAGGAATCCCATATAAAAAACCAAAGGTAATCATTAACCAGCCAATATTCTCTGGGGTGTGCGTGTATACCAAAATAGGGATAAACAGTGCAGTACCCATGGTACCAAAGGCAAAGACGATCTTACGGCCGATTTTATCCGCCATAAATCCTGCCACTACTTTGGCAAACATCATGGTCAAGTAAGTGCCCGCCATATATAGCGCCATCTCTTTAAACTTAATTCCAAGCTCGGTCTCTAAATAAGACGGCAGCCAGTTGCTTACCCCAAAATAGCCAAACAGTAACAACCCTGAGCTCATCGACCACAATATAAACATGATGCGATGCTTGGGGTTTTCAAAGATGGCTTTGTAAGGGTTTTCCGCTTTTTTGGTTGTGTCTTTTTCGCCGCTTAATTTGCGCGCACGCGCCTCTTTCCAGGATTGTGGCTCAGGTACTAAGAAGTACATGGAGATGGCTAGCAGCAGTGGCAAAAACGTCAATAGATATAAAGTGCGCCAGCCATAGCTAGGGATGATCCATGCTGAAACGCTGGTAATCACCAAAGATCCGAGCGTAAACCCTGTCATGAGCGCGGCAAGTACCGTGGTTCGATGCTTAGTCGGCACCATCTCAGACATCAACGTGTTGGTGGCGATATATAAGCTGCCAAGCCCTAAGCAAGCAATAAATCGTAGTGCCACAAACTGCTCATAGCTCTGCACAAGCCCACTAAAACCAGATAGGATAGAAAACATCCCAGTCGCCAGAACGATCACGCGTACCCGTCCAAAGCGGTCACAGGCCCAGCCACCAAAAACCCCGCCAATAGCCATGCCAAACAATGACCAGCTGCCCAGCGCGCCAGCTTGTACATTGGTCAATCCAAATTCTTGCTTGAGACTAGAGAGGGTAAAAGCAAGAATACCGATGTCAGCGCCATCACATAGCAATACCAAAAAACAAAAAACAAAGGCCAGCTTCCAAGGCTGTTTTTGGACCGTGCTTGCGCTTGGGTCTGACGTTATAGCGACACTTTTCACAATGTATATCCTTATCGTTGTGAGAATCAAAGTCTGAGTTATAAAGAGAAGGGAACGGCATCAGCATCCTAGCAAATACCGCCTTGTGTTTTGGTGAGCACGCCTGCGAGATAGATTACTCGCTGGCTTCTTTGATCATATTGCGGGCAATGATGACTTGCTGAATTTGGGTCGTACCTTCATACAGACGATAGAGACGCACATCACGATAAAAACGCTCAATACCATAATCTGCGATATAGCCTGCGCCGCCATGGATTTGTACGGCTCTATCCGCCACGCGGCCGCACATCTCGGTGGCAAACATTTTGGCGCATGAGGATTCGGTCACGACATCTTTGCCCTCATCACGTAGACGCGCTGCATCTAGTACCATGGATTTGGCGGCATAAATCTCTGCTTTTGAGTCAGCGAGCATGCCTTGAATGAGCTGAAAACTGGCAATAGGCTGCCCAAATTGCTTACGCTCGACGGCATAATGTAATGCATCATTTAGCATGCGAGTCGCAGCGCCAGTACTGGCGGCTGCAATGTGCAATCGTCCTTTATCAAGAACTTTCATCGCGGTTTTGAAGCCCACACCTTCGACACCGCCAATGAGCGCATCGGCTGGCACGACACAGTTGTCAAAGATGACATCACAGGTATGCGCGCCTTTTTGGCCCATTTTTTTATCAATTTTGCCCAAAGTAATACCCGGTGTGTCACTCTCCACAATAAATGCCGAAATGCCGCCTGCGCGTTTGTTTTGTGGGTCAGTACGTGCCATGACAGTGAAGATACCCGCTTGCGGGGCATTGGTGATATAGCGTTTGGTACCGTTGATGATATAAGTATCACCATCTCTAACAGCGGTTGTCTTTAATGAGGCGGCATCTGAGCCTGAATCAGGCTCGGTCAAGCAAAATGAACCAATGATCTCACCGCTGGCAAGGCGAGGTAGATATTTCTGCTTTTGCGCTTCTGTCCCATCAATCACAAGACCAGAGGAGCCAATACCATTATTTGTCCCTATTAATGAACGAAAGGCAGGAGAGGTACGTCCCAGCTCAAATGCCAAGGTCACTTCTTCTTCCATCGTGACACCAAGACCACCATACTCTTCAGGAATAGTTAGCCCAAATAGCCCAAGCTCGCGCATCTGCTCGATGATCTCTTCTGGTAGGCGATCGTTTTCTGCCACCCAGTGCTCCAGAGGAACGAGTTGGTCATTAACGAAGTTGCGGATGGTATGAGTGATATGGTCGAGGGTTTCTTTATCTCTAATCATATGAGTCTTCCTTGTTGGATAAATGCCTGTTTGATTGATGACTGCCTGTTTGATTGATGACTGATAGTCATAACGGCTTTTTGACGATGTTAGTCATGTAACGTCCTTGGATAATTAGCATAATCGATGAATAAGTAAATTACAATATTTTTGGTTTAAAAAACCGCATTGCAGTATTTTTATTATAAATATGATAATTGTTCTCTATAATTTTTCTCATTTAACCAATTTTTGCCCTTCACAAACTAAAATAAACAGTATATATTGATATTAAATACCGCATAGCGATATTTTTATTTCAAAATAATCGTTTTAGTATGTTTTTGTACTTTATTATGTATTTGTACTTTATATCGAAATGATGTTTAAGGAGTGGATCATGGAAGAGCAACTCATTATTTGTGGAAAACAAGGAGACGGCGTGAGTGTCATCACGCTCAATCGTCCCAAAGTGCGCAATGCACTAAACAGTGAGCTACGCCAACAAATGGCGGATCTGTTCATTCAGTTAAATGATGATCCACAAACCAAAGCGATCGTGCTGACGGGTGGTGACAAGGTGTTTGCTGCTGGTGCCGATATCAATGATTTTTTGACGACTGGCACAGCAGATATGTATCTGCGCCGTAGCGAGCGCTATTGGCGAGCGATTACTCATTGCAGCAAGCCTATTATTGCTGCCGTCAATGGTTACGCACTTGGCGGTGGCTGTGAGCTGGCCATGCATGCTGACATCATCATCGCTGGCAAATCTGCCAAATTTGGACAGCCCGAGATCAAAATAGGACTGATGCCAGGAGCAGGAGGCACGCAGCGTTTGTTTCGTGACATTGGCAAACACAAGGCCATGAAGATGGTACTCACGGGCGATATGATCAGCGCTGATGAGGCGGATACAATGGGGCTGGTCTCTGAAGTCGTCGAAGATAAGACCACCATTACGCGTGCCATCGAGATTGCCGAGCAGCTGTCAAAGTACTCTCCCATTGCCTTAGCGCAAATCAAAGAGGTGGCAACGCTGGGTGCTGATATGCCTTTAGAAGGCGCGTTAGCACTGGAGCGTAAAGCCTTTCAGATTCTGTTTGATACGCATGATCAAAAAGAAGGGGCCAAAGCCTTTTTGGAAAAGCGCCCTGCAGAGTATAAAGGCTATTAAGGGGCAGATGCCGCTTATCTCTTTTGCCCACGCCGACCAACTCCTATCGCAAATTATGTAGAGAATCATTATGACCGTGAATACACTTGCCATTGTTGGCACTGGTATTATGGGTATGGGTATTGCCCAAATTGCTGCCCAAGCTGGTATCCAAGTTCTTTTATATGACGCCAAAGCAGGCGCAGCTGAGCAAGGACGACAGTCGCTGAAAACCATGCTTGAAAAGCTCACTGCCAAAGGCAAATTCAGCGATGATGAGCTACAAGCTATGCTAAGCCGTTTAACCGTCGTCCAAGAGTTAAGCCAAATCGCGACCGCTGAGATCGTGGTTGAAGCCATTATCGAAAACTTAGACATCAAAAAACAGCTTTTTGCTCAGTTAGAAGAGGTCGTCACCCCTGATACTGTTTTGGCGACCAACACCTCCTCATTATCAGTCACGGCAATTGCTGCTGACTGCGATTATCCAGAGCGCGTGGCAGGGTTTCACTTTTTTAACCCCGTACCACTGATGAAAATCGTAGAAATCATTCCGGGCCTTTCTACTCAGCAATCAGTCGTTGACGTTCTCGCCGATTTGGCCAAACGGATGGGTCATCTGGGCGTGGTCGCAAAAGACACACCGGGTTTCATCGTCAATCATGGTGGCAGAGCCTATGGTACCGAAGCGTTAAAAATACTGGGCGAGGGCATCGCAAGTTTTGAGCAAATAGACCGCATTTTACGTGATGGCGCAGGGTTTCGTATGGGGCCGTTTGAGCTGTTAGATCTGACGGGCATTGATGTGTCACACCCCGTGATGGAGTCAATTTACGACCAGTTTTATCATGAAGCGCGCTATCGCCCGCATCCATTAACCCGTCAGATGCTGGTAGGCAAAAAGCTCGGCCGTAAGGTTGGCGGCGGTTTTTATCAATACGAAAAAGGTCAAAAGGTTTCCGTAGATAGTGCTCAGAATCAAGTACCTAAGGCGGCGCTTGTCGCTGATGCCACTATTAGATCAGTGTGGATTGGCGCTGATTTGGCAGAAGATAAGACGCAGCTGATTGATTACTTAAATGCTCATAACGTCACTATCGATGACAACGACACACCACACCCTGATAGTTTGGTGCTACTCGCCATCTATGGCGAAGATACGACCAATGCTGCGATTCGTTATCAGGTTGATCCCAAGCAAGCGGTTGCGATTGATATGCTCACCGAACTTACAAAGCATCGTACGTTGATGCCAAGCATCGTCACGCAAGAACGATTCGTGGCGCAAGCTTATGCGTTATTTGGCAATAGCACAGGTAATAAAGGCTCAGATAGTCGTGAAGCAGATGCGCAGGAGGCGAGCAGTGCCACGCTGATTACCGAAAGTACAGGTTTTGTGGCACAGCGGGTGGTCGCCATGGTAATCAATCTCGGCTGTGACATCGCCATGCAAAAGATTGCCACGCCAGAGGATATCGATAATGCCGTCAAGCTTGGGCTGGGGTATCCGTATGGTCCGATCTCTTGGGGCGATCATCTTGGTGCTTCGCGTGTCCTGCTCATTTTAGAGCGTATCTACGCGCTCACAGGCGATCCACGCTATCGCCCAAGCCCTTGGTTACAGCGCCGCGCCAAGCTGGACGTGTCATTGTTCACTCAGCAGGCCATTTATTAGTACAAACAACAAAATATCGTTATAAAACCATTTATTTAAAGTGAAAAAATACAACAAGGAAGCGTTATGTTAGGTGCCTATATTTATGATGGATTAAGAAGCCCTTTTGGTCGCTATGTGGGCGCATTGGCAACGGTGCGTCCTGATGATCTGGTCGCCACCGTAATAAAAGCGTTGGTCGAAAAACATCAATTGCCGAGCGATGTGTTTGATGAAGTGCTGCTAGGCAGTGCTAACCAAGCGGGTGAGGATTCTCGCAATATCGCGCGTAACGCTGCTCTTTTGGCAGGGCTGGATGTCACCACGCCAGGTCAGACCGTCAATCGCCTATGTGCGTCAGGTTTGTCTACTGTGGTCGATGCTGCGCACAGTATCACGTGTCATGAAGGGGATATTATTTTGGCGGGTGGGGTCGAGTCGATGACGCGTGCGCCTTTTGTCTTTGCCAAGACAGAGCAGCCGTTTAGCCGTGACTTTAAAGTATTTGATACGACCATCGGTAGCCGTTTTCCCAACCCAAAGATTATTGAGCAGTTCGGTAAAGATACCATGCCGCAGACGGGTGACAATGTTGCTCATAAATATGGCATTACGCGCGAGGAAGCCGATAAGTTTGCCGCCGCATCACAAGCCAAATACCAAGCTGCCAAACAAGCAGGATTTTTTGACGATGAGATAACGCCTATCACCGTCCCACAAGGTAAAAAGTTGCCCGAAAAAGTCGTTACCGATGATGAGCACCCCCGCGCCAGCTCCGATATTGCAGCGCTACAAAAGCTTAAACCTTTAAATGAAAATGGCATAGTTACGGCAGGTAATGCCTCCGGTATCAATGACGGCGCAGCTGCGCTTATCATCGGCTCAAAACAAGCAGAAGAGAAACTAGGCTTTAAGCCCATTGCCAAAATCTTATCATCAGGTGCGATGGGGGTTGAGCCTAACATCATGGGCGTGGGTCCTGTTGAAGCGATTAAGCTGGCATTAAAGCGTGCAGATTTAACGCTAGATGACATGTCTGTCATTGAGATCAATGAAGCCTTTGCCTCACAGGTACTGGGTTGTCTAAAAGGGTTGGATATTGATTTTGATGATAAGCGCGTCAATCCTAATGGCGGCGCCATCGCGGTCGGGCATCCACTGGGCGCATCTGGTGCACGAATCGCTTTGAGTACCGCTCGAGAATTACAGCGTACGGGCGGCAAATATGCAGTGGTTAGCCTATGCATTGGCATCGGGCAAGGGCTTGCCATGGTGATAGAGCGCGTCTGATATTAAAAGCCCACACACCGAATGACTGATTATCAAGGATTATTGAATATCAAGGATGACACTATGACCACTGTGCTCAACGAACATGACAACTACCATCAGGCCGAAGAAGCGTATAGGTTTCCACTGATTATTAAGCAACTACTCAACCGTGCCAAAGTCGCCTCCACCAACCAAACCATCAGCTATGCGGACAAAGTCACGTTTACCTATGCTGAATTTTTTAAGCGCATCAACCGCTTGGCCAATGTCCTAAAAAACATGGGCTTGCAGGCAGGGGATGTGGTCGCGGTCATGGACTGGGACAGTCATCGTTATCTTGAGGCGTATTTTGCCGTACCCATGTCGGGCATGATTTTACAAACGGTCAATGTCCGTCTGTCTGAAGATAAAGTGCTCTATACCATCAACCATGCTGCACCAAAAGCGCTACTGTTAAATGCTGAGTTTGAGCCGATGATCAAAGATTATCGTGATGATGCACCGTCTATTGAGCATGTCATCTGGGCAGACGATGCAGAGGATGACAATGCAGGTAGTGAGAAAGCAGGTAGTGAGAAAGCAGAGCTGCCTGACTATGTCGATGGCGAGTATGAAGCATTGTTAGCCGCGGCTAGCGATACGTTTGATTTTCCAGATTTTGATGAAAACACCATTGCGACCACCTTTTATACCAGTGGGACGACAGGCGATCCAAAAGGAGTTTTCTTTACCCATCGACAGATTGTACTACAGACGATGGCAAGCACTTTGGCATCAGCGCTCAATGCTGAAGGTCAAGGCGCTCGCTACGACGATGTCTATATGCCAATGACGCCCTTGTTCCACGTTCATGCATGGTGTTGGCCATATGGCGCCACCATGATAGGGCTAAACCAAGTGTATCCGGGACGCTATCTGGCTCCAAAGCTTGTCGATTTGATCGAGGAGCACAAGGTTACGTTGTCACATGGTGTCCCTGCGATATTACAAATGCTCCTCAAAGAAATGGCAGAACGCGGTCGTAAATTTGAGAATCTCAAACTACTGCTAGGGGGCTCAAAGCTCAACGAGGGCTTAGCTAAAGCCGCTATCGAGTGCGGTATTGAGTTTATGTCAGGGTTTGGGATGTCAGAGTCCTGTCCTGTGCTGTCTCGAGCGGTATTCGATGACAAAACCGAGTCAATGACCCTAGAGGACAATCTCAATTATCGCTGTCTGTCAGGCTCGCCCATCATGCTGGTATCGATGGAAATCTGGGACGAAAATGGTCAACCTCAACCGATGGATGGTGAGTCGACAGGCGAGCTTGTGATACGAGCGCCGTGGCTAACCCAAAGCTATTTTAAAAATCCCGATGCAGGCAATGCGCTATGGAAAGGCGGCTGGATGCATACGCAAGACATTGCCTGCATAAGCGCCGATGGTACGCTGAGCATCACCGATAGACTAAAAGACGTTATCAAGTCTGGTGGCGAATGGGTGTCCTCGCTCGAGGTTGAGACGATTCTATCCTTTCACCCAAGCGTTGCTGATATCGCGGTAATTGGTGTCCCAGATGCGCGCTGGGGCGAGCGCCCTCTTGCATTGGTCGTGCTAAAACCAGACTATGCCGATACAACGTCGACAGATATTTTGGCACTGGGTCATCAAGCGGTTGAGAGAGGTCATTTGCCAAAATATGGCGTGCCAAGTGAAGTGAGGTTTTTGTCAGAAATGCCAAAAACCAGCGTCGGTAAACTCGATAAAAAACGCATGCGCTCGATGTATTCAGAAAACATCATCTAGCCAAATAGACCTGTCACCATCACAGCGAGTTTACTAACAGAAAAGACGTATATAAACCCTAGTGTCTGCATAAATGCTAGGGATGGGGGAGGTGTGTGTCATGAGTACCCTGAGTCACACGCATCATCTATATAACAAAACCTGCCTAATAAAAAGAGACAAGCTATGGAAGCGGTTCCTACATTTCCAGAAATACAAGAGGCTGTCACAAGTGATGACAGTCATCCATTACACGACTTTACGGTTATCTACCCTCAGCAAGTGGAATGGGGCGATATGGATACCTTTGGTCATGTCAACAATGTGGTCTATTACGAATATTCTCAAAATGCTCGTATCTACTACAACAGGCGACTTGGTTTATTTAATGAAAAAACGTTTTCGGTGATGGCAGCCTCGTCATGTCGATACCTTACTCCAGTTGCTTATCCTGATACGTTGTGGATCGGCGTCAAGGTCAAAAAAATCGGCAACTCAAGTCTGGTGCACGAATACACCTATTATAGTACCGCACTAAAAAAAGTCGTTGCAATCGGTGAGTCGGTGCTGGTCTATCTCGATAAATTGAGCGGACAAAAAAAGCCAATCGATGAGACACACAAAGAAGCCATTGCAACATTAGAGAGTATCGACCAAGAAGCATAACACCCAATAGAACATCAATTGGTTACTGACTCTTTGATGAGACAGCAGGTAATAGGTAGGAGGCAATTTATAAAAAACGCATTCACGGTTATGAAGTAAAGAGCACGTAATCACCATTGGCATTGATAAGGATATCAACATATAACAGGGAAGAGAGGAATGATGCTTTATACAAAAAGGCTATCTGTAGGATTGGCTATGGTAGCAACCTGCGCATCTGCGCAAGCGATCGATATTGTGACAACGGGCGATACAACATTGAGTATCGGTGGTTATATCAAAGCAGAAGGGGTATTTAATTCGCCTGATGAGGGAGATTCGGAGTTTAAGGGAAACTTACGCCAGTCACGTATTAATGTGAAGACGACCAAGTCTGTGGAGGATAAAAAGCTCACAGGTTTTATTGAAGGCGATTTTTATGGGGATTATGCCAAGGGCGGATCCAACCTGCGCTTGCGCCATGCTTATGTGCAAGTGGATGATCTGACAGTAGGTAAAACGTGGAACGGTCAATTTTTAGCCGTTGCACCCCTCTCCACCGAGCAGCTTGATTTTTGGGGAACAGGTATCGGCACAGCCTCCGGTGGCGGCTCATACATTCGTCCAGATTTGACAGTGCATTACACTTATAAGGGGCTGCGTTTTACCGCTCAAGACCCTGTGTATGACGATGCCAGCCTACCTGACATGGTGGTCAGTTACAAAGATAAGATAGCCAATCTCGACTATAATGTCGCTGTCACGGCGCGTGAAGCTGAGAACGGAGAGGACTCGGATGTGGGCGTTGGCGTGTCTTTAGCAGGCAAACTGTCGTTGGGTCAAGATTCTCTCCATGCGAGTGTCTATAACGGCAAAGGGATGGGTACTTATTCTGCCATATGTGTGGGCGGGCCGCTTATTATGAATGGCGGTGCCGACTGTGACGCCGAAAATGGCAAACTGATCTCTCAGACAGGTTATAGTGTTGGTTATAAGCATCAGTTCTCTCAAAAACTGCGTGGCAACTTGCGTTATGGTGAGGTCAATGTCGATGACGTGGCAGGTACCTCTACCAATGTCAAAAGCGCCAACCTTATCTATGAGTATCTGCCAGATTTAGACTTGGGGATTGAGTGGCGAGAGCAAAGTGCGACGACCTTTCCATGGATGCCAGCAGGTCAACAAATTGAAATAATGGCCAAATACGAGTTTTGAGAGTGATGAATTGAGAGGGGTGCTATTTTTAATGATATTTATAATATAGCTCACGATAGACTTGTCATGCTACCAAGCGCATTAAACAACACCCTAGACATTTATCAATGCATGGGGTGTTTTGGTAAGGGTCGCTAATAGTTATCTACAAGTGTTGTATCGATTCATCCCAATAGGGCGGTGAACCGTAATACCCTTCGATAAAATCAATAAAACATCTGATTTTGTGTGGCAACAGCTTTCGATGGGCGTACACCGCATACAACCCCAATGTCTCGGGCTCGTAATCAGGTAACACCATCATAAGCTTCCCTTTACTCAGGGCTTCACTAGCAATAAACGTGGGCTGTAATGCTATTCCAGCGCCAGCCACTGCCGCATTGACAAGCAAATCTCCGTTATTACTGCTCAGCTCCGAGTTTGGCTGATTGGTCGTATCTAGCCACTGATAAATATCTTCTTTGCCGTATTTTTCCATATAACTGTAATGCAAATACCGATGGTTTTTTAGGTCTTTAGGTTTGCTGGGCACGCCATATTTGTCTAGATAGGCAGGGGAAGCACACAAGATGACGCGGACAGGCGCAACTTGCTTGGCAATCAGTGACGAGCTTTTGAGCTGACCGATGCGCAGCGCCACATCAAATCCTTCTTCAACGATATCTACTTTGCGGTCGTTCAGCTGCAAATCGACATTAACCGAAGGATAACGTGTCTGAAAATCCGTGACCAATTTTGCCATATGTTTTAGTGCAAAGGATACAGGCGCGCTTATTCTCAATGTGCCTTTTGGGTTCTGCTGAAACCCACCTAATTTGGACTCCATATCATCGATACTGAGTAACACTTGCTGTGCATGCTCGAAATAGTGAGTACCTGCCTCCGTCAGACTGACTTTACGGGTCGTGCGGTTCAGTAAGCGTATATCCAGTCGCTCTTCTAGCTTTGACACATATTTGCTCACCAACTGCGGCGACAGTTGCATGGCTGTAGCGGCATTGCTAAAACTGCCCTCAATCACCACTGATACAAACGCCCGCATCGCATCAATTCTATCCATTATTCAGGTTTTCCTTCCAGTGGTTATCAATATTCTCTCGTCAGTCATCTTACGCTGTTGCTTCACCGATAGTAAAGTCGTGCGTTCTATTGACCTTGGATGGCAGCGTTGATTTTTCATCTAAAATGTTTCTAGTTAATATAAATGATAATAATTTTCATTATTGTTTGTATTATTTTTATAATGTTGCTAAAGTGTGCATGCTTTATTACTAAGTAGCGAACCATATTTACTATCGCTGCTTTTGAGATGTGATCTATATCAATACATTAGCCATTGGGCTTATATCAATTGAAATAAAGGCAGCTCGTCTTAGCTTTTTGACAAGCGTAGTCAATGCGCTGTAAAAGCCTTTTTTTGGTAACGCTGACGATATTGATAAAACCAAGTACTTTCAGGATTGTGATTTATGCCGATACTATCAACACCTTCTAATGATAAAAATAATTTTCGTTCACAAAAGCTGCCACGCTTAGCAACCAGTCAAGCCCTATTAAGCATTGCCATTGCCTCTATCCTTAGCACGACTGCTGTTGCTGCTGAGAATGACGTGACACAAACCACCGATGAGCAAAGCCTTGATAAACAAAGCCTTGATGAGCAAGCAGCGCTACCCAGTACCACGCTAGATACTATTGTCGTACGTGCCGCTAGGGATGAGTTGGTACAAGCGCCGGGTCTATCAGTGATTGGTGAAGAGGCGATTGAGAAGGCGTTGTTGTCTAATGATATCTCAGAGATCGTGCGCAAAATGCCCGGTGTGAACCTATCAGGATCATCTACTTCGGGTCAACGCGGCAATCAGCGTCAAATCGATCTGCGCGGTATGGGGCCAAACAACACGCTTATTCTGATCGATGGTCGTCCAGTGACGTCACGTAACGCGGTGCGTCCGGGTCGTGGTAGCGAGCAAGATACGCGCGGCGACTCACAATGGGTACCACCAAGCGCCATTGATCGCATCGAAGTGTTGCGTGGTCCAGCTGCCGCTCGTTATGGCTCAGGTAGTATGGGCGGTGTCGTCAATATCATCACCAAACGCCCGACTGAGTCAGAGTTTTCTATCAGTGGGCACTATGAGACGCCAGAGAGCGATCTTGAGGGCAAAAACTGGCGTACCAATATCAATATGGCAGGCCCGTTGAATGATAAGCTCTCCTTCCGTACCACGCTTGGCTATCACGAAAGTGAAGGGGATGATCCTTATATTAATGCCGATGATGCTCAGGTTGTCGATGGTCGCGGCGGTCCGTCCGCTTCGGTGGCAGCAGGGCGTGAAGGGGTAGAAAATATAGATGCTCGCCAGTTGTTTGAATACGCGATGGATGCGATGAATACCGTTGGATTTGAGGTGAATTATAGCAATCAAAGTAACCGCTGGGCGGGCGACTCACAGTTTCAGACCGTCAATGATGACTTGGTCAATGCGCTGGCAGGTCAGGAGACCAATAAGATGGAGCGTTATGGTGCGGCATTGACCCACCGCGGTGACTATGAGAATACCAGTAGCAATAGCTATCTAGAGTATACGCGCACGATTAATGAGCGTCTGAATGAAGGCAACGCTGGTCGTTACGAAGGTGAAATCTCGCAACCCGAAGGGGAGGCTGAATATAATTGGACAAAAGCGACCTATGACACACTAAATGCAAAATCTGAATGGGACGTCTATTTTGACCGTCATACCGTGACGGCAGGTGCGGAATTCCGCGGTGAGCAACTGGACAACCCACTGGTGTCGACTTTGACGTTTGATGAGGGCTTTGATTTTGGCGAGACCGAAACCGATCCATCCAAGCGTGATGCAAAGACAGAGTCATATCTGGTTGGTGCGTATTTAGAAGACAATTACCAAATCACCCCTGACTGGTATATCACTCCTGGTTTGCGTTTTGATTATCATGATCAGGCAGGTAGCAATTGGTCACCCAGCCTTAATACCACTTGGAATTTTAGCCCAAACTGGTCGGTAAAAGCAGGAGCCAGTCGCGCGTTTAAAGCGCCGTCACTCTATCAGCTGGATCCGAACTATATCTATTACACGCGTAGTAATGGCTGCCCAGCCAGCGTACCTACTGATCAACGGGGCTGTTATGTCTTGGGTAATCCTGAGCTGGATCATGAGACCTCTTGGAACAAAGAGCTAACCTTTACCTATAAAGACGATACTGGCCTGAACGCTGGCTTGACTTACTATCGCAACGACTATGACAATCGTATCGGCGCTGGAGTAGAGCGTGTGGGTGTGGTTGGCGTGGTCGCTGACGGTATCGCTGCTGACCGTTCTGTGTTTCAATGGGAAAATCAGGGAGAGGCAATCATCGAAGGTCTGGAAGGGTTTGTCAAAGTGCCAGTCACAGACACGGTCACTTGGTCGACCAACATGACGGGCAATATCCGCTCAGAGCGTAAAGACAACGGTGAGCCATTGTCCTTGATTCCAAAATATACCATGAACTCTAATGTTGATTGGGACATCACCCCGCGCTGGAATACAAATCTTGGTGTCAGCTACTACGGCCCCATCGAAGCCCCTGAAATATCTGTCACGACTGGCGACGCTCTAAGCACACCCAAGCTTGATCGTAAACCCTATGCGATCGCCAACGTGAGCACCCGTTATGATCTGACAGACGACATCACTATTGGCGCTGGGGTCAAAAACCTATTTGATAAGCAAATCAAGCGTGAAGGCACAACGACCAATGCAGGCGCTCGTACGTACAATGAACCGGGTCGTTATTACCTCTTTGATGTCAGCGTGAACTTTTAAACGTTAAAAATATCTTTTTATTCAAAGTATTTTTTCTACTAAAAAGACGCTCACTTATTAACATAAAAAAAGGTCTAAGCTCATTGCTTGGACCTTTTTTATGGGGCAGGGCGATTTTTTGAAGTCTGAGTACATACAACGTTATCAAGACAATTGCCTCTATAGCATTAAGCACTATGAATACTATTGTCAAAAAAATCATCCGTTTGACTGTCTTCTTGCCAATGTTACTCGATATCTTTAGCAAGCTGAAGGGCCATGGCTCACCCATGCTGGTCTGCGATAAACCCCAAGGCCATGTCCATACCCGCACTAACGCCCGATGACGTGTAAAATTTACCGTCAATAACCCACCGTGCCTCTGGTATCCATTTAACCTGATCAGACTGTGAAATCACCCATGCCCATGCTCGCTTATTAGATGTGGCGCGCTTGCCATCTAACAGTCCAGCTTTTGCAAGTAAGGCACTGCCTGTACATACGCTTAGCACCCACTCAGTCTGCTGGGACAGTTGTTGTAGCGTCAAAAAAGCGGGCATGTGAACCAGTTCATCGACTTTCACTGTATGTAAAGCCACACCATGCTGATTGTTGATAATGCCACCTCTTAACGAGGCAAATTGAATACGATAAAGGGTTTTTAAGCGACCGAACATTTCTATAGGGCCGAATAGGGCCGAACAAATCCAGCGTTTCATAGTCCTCAAATACCAAAGCAGTAATCGTTCTTATATTCGTTGTCTTCATAAGCGTGATTATCTCTTATAGTAGAGCCTTTATAAAAGTGGTACAGTGGTTTTAAAACAAGCGAAAAGTAAAAAGGTTATGACTTACTCAGCAGATTTTCGAGCATAAGTGCTTAAAAGTGATACGCCACCTACCAGACAGGCAGAAAACAATAGCGATTTCATTTTTGTAGATAACAAGGGCTTATGAGAGTTAAACATGGTCATGCTTCTAAAGGTCACCGATATGTATGAGATGGCTTTCATATAATGGCTGTCATATAACGGCTCTCATATATTGCACGCTGTCATTATTAAGCGGTCGTTATCATTGTAGTGGTTAACGCATGGCTCAGCACGATATAAAGCGCGGTGTTTTTTGTAACAGTTTAAAGCCAAATCAATCACATCAATTTATATTTGCTATAATGTTTTTATCAGACAATAGCTTACTATTTTTTAGTATGGCGCATAAAAAGGAACAACCATGCCAGACATAGGGAACTTGTCGCTACAAGAAATCAGGGCACTGATCAGAAATAACAAAATAGACAAACCTACCTCTGGTATGTGCAAAGGTCACATACAAGCCAACTTGGTCATTGTGCCCAAAGATTTGGCCTATGACTTTTTGTTATTTGCACAGCGCAATCCCAAGGCTTGTCCTGTGTTAGACGTCACCGATATCGGTAGCGCAGAACCTAAGCTAATGGCTAAAGGAGCTGATCTAAGGACGGACTTATCGAGATATCGAATATACCAACATGGTGAACTGGTCGATGAAGTATCAGACTTAACAGACTATTGGCGCGATGATTTGGTCTGCTTTCTTTTAGGCTGTAGCTTCTCTTTTGAGACGGCTATGTTGAATGCCTCCATCCCCATCAGGCATATCGAAGATAACCACAATGTACCGATGTACATCACTAATATAGAAACAGAGCCAGCTGGAAAATTTCACGGAAAAATGGTGGTCAGTATGAGACCGATACCTTATCCGTTAATCACTAAGGCAGTGCAAGCCACTTCTAGGTTTCCGCAAGTGCATGGCGCACCCATTCATATCGGCGATCCCAGCCTAATCGGTATCAAAGACATCAGTTCTCCGGAATTTGGTGATCCATCCATTATAAAAGCAGGCGAAGTGCCCGTATTTTGGGCGTGCGGCGTCACGCCGCAGAGCATCGCCATGACCAGTCGCCCTGAGCTGATGATTACTCATGCACCGGGATATATGTTTATCTGCGACCTCAGGGATGAAGAATTAGCAGTCTTATAAACCATCATATTTGTTTTGATTTTACGCCAGTTGTTTCAAGCCAACTTTTTATAAAAACTAAAGGAATAGTGTCCAATATGAATATCAATTTTGATGATTTAGAGAAACTGATAAAAATCGCAGAAAACGCTGATATACAATCGTTAGAGGTGACCGACGGTGATGCACGCATCGCTATTGTGTGTCACTCTACTGCGCAAAATACGAGCCAGTCTTCTACCAGCACTGTCAGCAGCGCATCCCATAAGCAACAGGCTGAGACTGCATCTAGCGATAGTGATAATAATAAATATGAAAATAATACCAGTGATAGGGCAAATGAGAATGAAGAGACAGTAAGCACACCGCAAAAAAATGACATATCAGCGCCGATGTTAGGCACGTTTTATCGGCGTTCTGAGCCTGATGCCGATGAGTTTGTCAGCATAGGCGATCAGGTCGAAGTCGGGCAGACGCTTTGTATCATTGAAGCAATGAAAATGATGCATGAGGTCAAAGCAGAGACGGCGTGCATCATCCAAGATATTCTGATTGAAGAAGGGGATATCGTCGAATACGGTCAGGCTTTGTTCGTCACTGAACCTGTAAGCTAGCCTAGAAAGTAACTAGCAGTGGTTTAATAAACATCTGATCTCTCTTTTTTAGGAAAATATATGTTCTCCAAAATATTAATCGCTAACCGTGGCGAGATTGCATTACGTATCATTCGGGCTTGCAAACAACTGGGTATTGGGTCAGTCATCGTGTATTCAGAAGCAGATAAAGATTCCTTACCGGTACGTTTAGCGGATGAAAAGGTCTGTATTGGCCCTGCTAATGCGGCAAAAAGCTACCTGAACCAAAGGGCGATTGTCTCTGCGGCCAAAATGACGCAGGCGGAAGCTATTCATCCCGGCTATGGGTTCTTATCAGAAAATGCAGACTTTGCGGCATTGGTGGAAGCATCAGATATTTGCTTCATTGGCCCAACGGCTGAAAATATCAGCACCATGGGTGATAAGGTCGCGGCCAAAGCGCAAATGGTTGCGGCTGGCGTACCTTGTGTGCCCGGTTCTGAGGGCGCGCTGCCAACAGACTCTGATGCTGTCATACAGATTGCCAGTGATGTGGGTTATCCAGTCATTATCAAAGCCGCAAGCGGTGGCGGTGGTCGCGGTATGCGTGTCGTTGAAAAAGAAGCCGATCTGTTATCTGCTATCTCCTTGACCCAGAGTGAAGCCAAAGCCAACTTTGGCAGTGCTGTGGTTTATCTCGAAAAATACTTACAACACCCGCGCCATATCGAAATACAAGTGCTGTCTGATACCCATGGTCATGCCATTTATCTGGGCGAGCGTGACTGCTCGATGCAGCGCCGCCATCAAAAGGTCATTGAAGAAGCACCTGCACCTGGGATTACCGATGAGCAACGGCAACAGATAGGCGAGGCTTGTGCCACGGCTTGCCAGCAGATGGGTTATAGAGGGGCAGGAACGTTTGAGTTTTTGTACGAAAACGGCGAATTTTTCTTTATTGAGATGAATACGCGAGTGCAAGTGGAGCATACCATCACTGAGATGGTGACAGGCGTTGATACCGTCCGTGAGCAAATACGGATTGCCGCAGGGCTGCCGCTAGCATACCAGCAGCAAGACATCACCATCAGTGGTCATGCCTTTGAATGCCGCATCAATTCTGAAAACCCAAAGACCTTTTTACCAAATGCAGGACATATAAGTTATTGTCATCTGCCTGCAGGCTTTGGCGTCAGAGTGGACAGTCATATCGAGTCCAATTATACCGTGCCACCCACTTATGACAGTTTGATTGCCAAAATATGTGTACAGGATGAGTCGAGAGCGCACGCTATCACCAAGATGCAAGGGGCATTGTCAGAAGCGCAGATCACCGGTATTGATACCAATATTGAGTTGCATCAGCGTTTGTTTGCCGATAAAGGGTTCTGTGACGGTCAAATGAGTATTCATTATTTAGAAAAATGGATCAAAGAAAATATATAAAACAGATATAAACGCCAAGTTATCAAGATAATAGCCAGAACACATAATAAAAACCACGGAGCGTACAAGGATGACCCTACAATGGCAAATTGGCAGTGAAACCAACCTTGTGTTGTTTTTCCCCAAGCCTATCAGCCTAGACAAACAGAAAAAGTGCTGGGCGCTGGCAGATATTATTGAAAAAATGCCCGAAGTTATTGAAGTCATTATTGGTATGAATACACTCAGTGTGTTTAGTCATTCGCTGGCATGGTATGAGTTTAAAGCGCTACAAAACAAAATGACCGCGCTGCTTGATGAGATGCCTGAGAAAATCATCGACGGCAAGCATATCGAGATACCCGTGCATTATGGTGGCAAATACGGTCCTGATTTAGCAGCAATGGCAGAAGCTTTGGGTATGTCTGTCGATGCTGTGGTCGATCTGCACACTAGTGCTATTTATACCGTTTATTTTATTGGTTTTCAGCCCGGTTTTCCTTACCTTGGCGGTCTCTCTGAGTCGTTACATTTTCCAAGGCATACTACCCCAAGGACGCACGTGCCTGCAGGGTCGGTCGGTATCGGCGGGGAGCAGACGGGCATTTATCCTTTTGCCTCCCCAGGCGGATGGCAGTTATTAGGTCAGACAGACACCGCGTTATTTGACTTGACCAAAGATTCGCCAACCTTACTCAGTGCTGGTGACACTTTGTGCTTTACCGCAATAGATATTCATGAGTAACAAGACAAATCAGAAGATCAATCAATAGGCGGCATCAATGAAGATTTTAACGACCAATGGTATGGCCAGTATTCAGGACCTAGGGCGTTTTGGTTATCGCAGTATGGGCGTGGGTAGAAGTGGCGCAATGGATCACTGGGCGCTGCAAGCAGGTAATGCTTTGCTAAAAAATGAGCGTGACGAGCCGGCAATTGAGCTGGCGATGGGTGAGTTGACCATACAGTTTGAAGAAGATGTCAGCTTTTGTCTCACAGGCGCGCTTTATGAGGCATATTTGGATAACAAGCGTATACCCAGTTATTGGCGCATCAATGCAAAAGCGGGGCAAACCCTCAAGCTACTACGTCCGATAGAGGGCATGTATGCGTATCTTTGCATGCACGGTGGATTTGATATTGCGTCTATATTGCAATCGGGTAGTACCAATTTAAAAGCTGGTTTCGGTGGCTTTAACGGTAGGTACTTACAAGCGGATGACAGGTTAAAGGTAAAAGTACCGTCACACTTGCCCATCATCGGTGTGGCTCCTCTTGCACCAACTAATACTATTCGTGTGATTAAAAGTAGCGAGTATGATTGCTTCACAGCATCTGCACAGACGGCTTTTGTCTCCCAATCGTGGCAGCTACAGACCAGCAGTAACCGTATGGGTTATCGCTTGGCAGGTGAGTTATCCCTTGAGTTAACAGAGCCCAAAGAGATGAGCTCGCACGGTGTCGATATGGGTATGATTCAAGTGCCGCCGCAAGGTCAGCCAATCGTGCTGATGGCGGACGGGCAAACTACTGGTGGTTATCCTAAAATTGCTACCGTTATCGATGCAGATATCGGATTAATGGCACAAATAAGGTTTGGTAAAACCTGTCAATTTACCCTCGTAGATAGCAGGCAGGCGCACCGCGCACGCCAAAACCAACAACATTATATCGATCAGATACAGGAGTATGGTTATGAACATTGATTTGAATGCAGACGTTGCCGAAGGCTGCGGACAAGACGATAAACTGCTTACCATCGTCAGCTCTGCCAATGTCTGCTGCGGGCTGCACGCAGGCTCTTATGCGGAGATGATCGCGACCTTGCAATTGGCCAAAAAAAACAATGTTAGAGTTGGAGCACACCCAGGGCTTGACGATAGAGAAAACTTTGGTCGCACCAATCAGTCTTTGGGCGAAGAGGTATATCGGGCGCTGATGGCCTATCAGCTTGGTGCTACCAAAGCGCTGTGTAATCTGGTCGGTGTATCATTAGATTATGTCAAACCGCATGGTGCTTTATATAACCAAGCAGCTGTTGATGAGTCGCTCGCTGATATTTTGGTCAGTGAGATCAAACGCTTTGATCCCAATTTAAAAGTCATGGGGCTGTCAGGTGGTCATTTGGTTGCTGCCGCCAAACGTCAGGGGCTGGTGTCGATATCCGAGGTGTTCGCGGACAGAAGCTACGAAAAAGATGGCTCATTGGTCTCGCGCAGTAAAGATAACGCGCTTATCACCGATACCCAAGCGGCTATTGACCATGTATTGCAGATGATTACCCAAGGGACGGTGACCAGTGTCTGCGGTGAGGTGGTGCCCGTTGAGGCAGAGAGTATATGTCTGCATGGCGATGGTGAGCATGCCATTTTATTTGCGCAGGAGATCAAAAAACAATTGGAACGAAAGGGTATCACGATATCCGCTCAATAATCATTTGACCGATAGCTGTGTGAACGTTAATGGCTCAAGTCAGTCGTTCTGTACAAAACAAGGATGTTTATGAGTACCTTAAAAAAGCACAATACCGCCATTTTGGGCGCGGCCTTTTTGATGGCCACTTCAGCGGTTGGGCCGGGTTTCCTAACCCAAACCGCTACTTTTACCGAAAGTTTAATGGCAAGCTTTGGCTTTGTTATTTTAGTATCAATCATTATGGATATCGGCGTTCAACTCAATGTCTGGCGCGTGGTAGCGGTATCCAAAAAACGCGCACAGGAAATCGCCAACTTGGTGTTTCCTGGGGTCGGTTATCTGCTGGCCTTTTTGATTATTGCAGGCGGGCTTGCCTTTAATATTGGTAATATCGGCGGTGCTGGCCTTGGCATGCAGTCGATGTTTAATATCTCACCCATCACGGGTGCCCTGATTAGTGGTGTGATTGCCGTCGCGATATTTTTAGGCCGAGAGACAGGGCCTTTAATGGATAAGTTTGCTCAGCTCATGGGCTTTATCTTAATCGTCTTAATCATTTATGTGGTATTCAAATCAGACCCACCTTTGGCAGAAGCGGCGACCAAAACTATCATGCCCGATAAAATTGATGCGGTGGCCATCGTGACCTTGGTCGGTGGTACGGTCGGTGGTTATATCACTTTCTCCGGCGCGCATCGCTTGCTAGAGGCTGGCGTGACGGGTGAGGAAAATCTAGGTTCAGTGACCAAAAGCTCAGTCACGGGTATTTTGGTCGCCTCAGTGATTCGGGTATTTTTATTCCTTGCTGTGCTGGGCGTGGTATCACAAGGCCTAACTTTAGATCCGTCAAACCCAGCGATGTCACCTTTTGAGCATATCTTAGGTAACGTCGGTAAAGTGATCTTTGGTATCGTTATTTGGGCGGCATCTGTGACTTCAGTCATTGGCGCTGCTTACACCTCAGTGTCGTTTATGACCAATTTCCATCCCTTTATCGAAACCTATAAGCGCTACTTTATTATTGGATTTATCGTCACTTCAACCTTCGTATTTGCCACCATTGGTAAGCCTGCTCAGGTACTGGTATTGGTAGGTACATTGAATGGCTTGGTCTTACCTATTGCGATGGTAATTATTCTGATTGCCGCTTATCGAAAAAACATCGTTGGCAACTACAAGCATCCTATTTGGATTGCTGCTTTTGGTTGGCTAATCGCTATTGCGATGAGTGTGCTGAGTATCATGACCATTGCCAAATATCTTGGACTAAGCTAAAAATTGGGCCGGGCTAAAAACAGTATCGACTAAA
Source organism: Psychrobacter sp. KCTC 72983 (assembly GCF_014280455.1). Lineage (NCBI taxonomy): Bacteria > Pseudomonadati > Pseudomonadota > Gammaproteobacteria > Moraxellales > Moraxellaceae > Psychrobacter > Psychrobacter sp. KCTC 72983. Next base: position 2,867,762 of record NZ_CP060390.1, on the reverse strand, counting down.
AAATATAAGGGGCTGTCCTAGATAACTAGTTCAAACCCTGTTTAACCCATTGTTTTAATTGTAATAATTGCGACTTTGGGTCACTGTGATTAAAACGCCACTCACATTCCTTTAAATAGAGGTGAAAATGCTCTTTTGGAACTCCGTTAAACTTGCGTAGATGCCGTTTAGCTTGGTTCCAAAAGTTCTCTATACCATTAATGTGATTCTTGTCATTAACAAAGGTTTTGGAGTGGTTGATACGATAATGAGTAAACTCACTGACATCTAATGCGTTATAGCTTTTAAATGAGTCAGTATAAACAATGCTATCAGGCTTCACTTTTTCTCTTATGATGGGGATCAAAGTATCTGCTTTAGCATTGGGTATAATACAAGCGTAGACCTTGCCATTACGCTTTAATAGGCCAAACACGGGCACTTTGCTACCAGCACCTCGCCCTCGCTTGCCTTTACGAGTTCCACCAAAGTATGATTCGTCTACTTCGATTTCGCCCTCAAGTAGACCAGGGTCTTGGCTATTCTCGTAAATAAGCACTCGTAGCCTATGAAAGTAATAACTGGCTGTGGTTTTATTAACACCAATTAGGCTTGCTGCTGTTCTCGCGGTAGAACCAGCAACAAATAACTCGATGAGTCTGTTTTGTTTATACCAACTTAGTTTACTCTTTCTCATAGTGCTATCCTAAATAATTTTACTTATCTAGGACAGCCCCAAATATAATATAAGGAGAATATGATGGATATCGAACAAGTCGAGCGAGTGGTCAAGCTCTTCGAGCGTAGTCAATTGCATGAAATGACGGTCGTAGAGGGTGGTCAGTCAATCAAAGTGGTTAATGCTATTTATTCGCAGCGCCATCGTCCACCATTTAAAGCAGACAACGGTGACAACCTCGCTGAAGATGATAGCAATGAGTCTGCGCAAGTGCGTGCCACACATGTGGGTATCGTGCATCTAAGTGCTGACGCCGTGACGGATAACCTCGTGAAAAAAGGCGATCGTATTGAAAAAGGTCAAACCGTTTGCTTTATTGAAGAGCTGACGCGCCTGCTCCCTGTCGTGAGCGAGCATGACGGTATCGTCAGTGCTATAGGGGTTGAGGATGGGATCGGTGTGGAATATGGCCAGCCTATTTTGGATGTAATAATACATTAATGAGTCATACTGCGATGGCATTTTGTCTGTGTTTTTTCCACACTTATTAAGGTTTATACCTAATCAATTAACAACATTACGTTGATAATTATTCAATATAACTTGGCTTACTCTTCTGTAACGATGATAGTAAAGTATGTTTATACCAATATCTAAACACTTTATCTTACTACTACGTTATGGAGTACTCATCAATGCAATCCACATTATTCAATAGAGTTTTAACATCGAAAGCTGGCACTGCTGCCTTAATCCTTCGTGTACCTGTGGGCCTAATTTTGATGGCACATGGCGCGCAAAAGCTATTTGGCTGGTTCGGCGGCAATGGGCTGGCAGGTACGGCAGGCTGGTTGAGCAGTATAGGGTTGGAGCCCGGCTACCTGATGGCTATCTTAGCAGGCGGTGCTGAGTTTTTTGGTGGTCTTGCGTTAGTATTAGGATTATTAACGAGACCTGCAGCATTGGTCGCCGCTTTTACGATGTTAGTTGCTATTTTTTCTGTCCATATCGGTAGTGGCTTATTCATTGCCAATGGCGGCTACGAATATGCATTGACCTTGATGGTGGCGCTGCTGGCACTGGTGGTACAAGGTGGCGGTGCGATAAGTATGGATAAGGTATTATCAAAAAATCTAGGGCGAGCTTAAGCGGATTGTGTAATAGTTACCTTTAATGGCTATCAGTAACACTAAAAAAGTGTCACCTTCAAGATCGTCATGACTCACGTTAACCGCTTTATATCAACCAATAAAAACATCTTATAAAAGTGACAAGGAGAAAGTGATGAGCATATACGCATCTAATAGGGCAGTAAGCCTGCCTGTATTCTTTATACCGCATGGCGCAGGACCTTGTTTTTTTATGGATTGGCAACCTGCGGATACATGGGACGGTATGGCAAGTTTTTTAGCGAGCATTACCACTCGATTACCTGAGCGTCCAAAGGCTATCTTGATCATTAGCGGCCATTGGCAGACGCCTGAATTTCGTATCACCTCTGGCGCAAAACCTGATCTGATTTACGATTATTATGGCTTTCCTGAGCATACTTATGATTTGGCTTACCCGGCATCAGGTGCGCCCGCGTTGTCTGAGCGAGTCAGTAATCTGCTGACAGCGGCAGGCATTCCAAATGAGCAAGATGCGGCGCGTGGATTTGATCACGGCGTCTTTATACCGTTAAAGGTAATGTTCCCTGAGGCAGATATTCCCGTGGTACAGATGTCACTACGTAATGATCTCGACCCAGAAGCGCATCTGGCAGCAGGTCAAGCCCTGCAATCATTACGCCAAGAAGGGGTGTTGATCATCGGTAGCGGTATGAGTTTTCATAATATGCGCGGCTATGGTGATGCAAACTTCACCGCACCGTCTGAAGTTTTTGACGACTGGCTGACCGATACTGTCGCAGCGGATTGGGAGACGCGATGGTCAGCACTGGCTAACTGGTCAAAAGCCCCTTATGCAACAGCCTCACATCCATTAGGCGCAGAGGAGCATTTGCTACCGCTGATGGTGGCAGCAGGTGCAGCAGGCAATGATAAAGGGGATAAAATTTACTCTGAGCAAGTGCTAAAAACGCAGCTATCTGCTTTTCAGTTTGGATAAAGTCCAAGTAGAGAGCGCCATTCAGCTGATCACTTGAAAAAGAGGGCGTGATGACCAATAAAATAATACGCTACTGTATAGTGAAACCATTATAAAAATGGTATAGCAAGATTAAACGCTATTTTTCGCAGCCTCTGGAGACGCAGTCACAGCAAGCAAGAAAAGTAGCGTTTAATCGAGCGCGTTTCCTATGCTGTATCAATTTTATTGAGGTTCTACTGTATTAGATTGGCCCATATCTAGCATAAAACAGACTATCATATGTCTTTATGCCTCAATTGAGCTTATCAAATCCACTCATCACAACCCATCAAGGAGCGATCATGCGTATCACTGCCAATTTTGACGCAGGTAATATTGACGTACTTAATATAGAAGATAAAAATAATATTCAGCTCGCCATTCGTCCAGACGTTGGCGAAGAATTTTTTCAATGGTTTAACTTCCGTCTCTCTGGCGAGGTTGGAGGGAAGTACGTTCTCAATATTATGAATGCAGGTGAGGCTTCCTATCTCGAAGGGTGGGAGAATTATCAAGCAGTCGCTTCCTACGATCGTCAGCATTGGTTTCGTTTGCCTACTTCTTACCAAGATGGCAAATTAACCATCGTGGCAGAGCTGGCGTGCGAGACCATTCAAATTGCTTATTTTGCCCCTTATAGCTATGAGCGTCATCAAGATTTATTAGCCGCTGTACAGACACATCCGCTAGTGACGCTAGAGCATTTGGGTGACACGCTGGATAAGCGTGATTTGACTTTGGTCAAAATTGGTGATGGCGATACTAATAAACGCAATATTTGGATCACTGCGCGTCAGCATCCGGGTGAAACGATGGCGGAATGGCTGGTCGAAGGTTTACTCTATAGCTTGTTAGACAGCGACAATGCCAATAGCAGGCTATTATTAGATAAAGCCAATTTCTATATTGTGCCCAATATGAATCCTGATGGCAGTGTACGCGGTCATCTACGTACGAACGCCGCAGGTACGAACCTAAACCGTGAGTGGGCAAGTCCAAGCTTGGACAAAAGCCCTGAAGTGTTTTATGTGATTAAGAAGATGGAAGAGACGGGCGTTGATCTGTTTTATGATGTGCATGGCGATGAAGCATTGCCGTATGCATTCCTTGCGGGCTCTCAAGGCACGCCGAGTTATAATGAGCGCCTCGCACATCTACGTGATCGGTTTTCAGACGCATTGAAATTAGCCAATGCCGATTTTCAGACCGAGGTCGGCTATGAGATTGATGCGCCAGGTGAGGCGAACATGACGCTTGCAACCCATTGGGTCGCTGAGCGTTTTGATTGTCTTGCCAATACGTTAGAGATGCCATTTAAAGACAACGATAATCTACCTGATACAGAGATGGGCTGGTCACCAGAGCGTTCTATTCAGTTAGGGGAAGCATCGCTTATCGCCATGCTAGCCGTCGTTGACGATTTACGTTAATTGACGCTAACTGAAGATTTAGATAGACAGTCGTTGTTCAAACGCTAGTAAGTACTCACTTACTAGCGTTTTTTATTTATCAGATATTTATGTGTATAGTTATGATTTTCCTATAGTAAACAATTATATAAAGCGTTCGCCACTTTTAAAATAATACTGAAAAATGATCAATAGTGGCTGTATGAAGTACAACACTTTCATAACAATGGATACCATGACGGCGGATAAAATGTAGCGTGTACCTAATAATATAACCATAAGTTAAATAATCAGGATGGTTGCAATCATGAGTAAAACTAAAACAATTTTAATTACCGGTAGCACAGATGGCATTGGTAAGTTGGCTGCTTTAAAGCTAGCAGAGGCTGGGCATCAAGTGTACCTGCATGGCCGCGATGCTGACAAACTTGCCAGCGTCATTGCAGAAGTTCAAGCAGGGGCAACAGGCGATGCGGTAGATCATATTGATGGATTTGTCGCTGATTTCTCTGACTTAACAGATGTACTCAAGATGGCCACAGACGTCAATGAAAAGCTACCAAAGCTGGATGTATTGATAAACAACGCAGGGATTTATACCACGGCATCAGCGATAACTAAAGATGGTTTGGACGTACGCTTTGTGGTCAATTACCTAGCGCCTTATGAGCTGACCAATGCTTTATTACCGTTACTCAAGCAATCTAATAAAGCGCGTATCGTAAATCTGAGCTCGGCTGCTCAAGCTCCAATATCATATAAGGCATTTGTAGGACAAGAGCGTCTCGATGACAAAGCTGCCTATGCGCAAAGTAAGCTGGCGCTCACGATGTGGAGTATGGATTTGGCAGATAGAGTCGCTAGCGATGGTATCAATGTGATCGCTGTTAACCCAGGCTCACTGCTGAACACCAAGATGGTTGATGAAGCCTACGGTCATCACTGGTCATCAGCAGATAAAGGCGCAAATATCTTAACGGCATTGGCTGTCTCGGACGAGTTCGCGGACGACACGGGTAAATACTTTGACAACGATATCAAAGATGGTACACATGGCGATGCTAGGGGCGAATTTGGCCAACCGCATGCCGATGCGTTAGACAAAGAAGCCATTTCAGAGCTAGAAAGCCAAACACAGCAGGTGTTACAGTCGTTATATTAAAAATAGGGGCTGTCCTAGATAAGTAAAATTATTTAGGATAGTACTATGAGAAAGAGTAAACTAAGTTGGTATAAACAAAACAGACTCATCGAGCTATTTGTTGCCGGTTCTACCGCGAGAACAGCAGCAAGCCTAATTGGTGTTAATAAAACCACAGCCAGTTATTACTTTCATAGGCTACGAGTGCTTATTTACGAGAATAGTCAAGACCCTGGTCTATTTGAAGGCGAAATCGAAGTAGATGAATCATACTTTGGTGGCACTCGTAAAGGCAAGCGAGGGCGAGGTGCTGGTAGCAAAGTGCCCGTGTTTGGCCTATTAAAGCGTAAGTGAAGCCTGATAGCATTGTTTATACTGACTCATTTAAAAGCTATAACGCATTAGATGTCAGTGAGTTTACTCATTATCTCATCAACCACTCCAAAACCTTTGTTAATGACAAGAATCATATTAATGGTATAGAGAACTTCTGGAACCAAGCTAAACGGCATCTACGCAAGTTTAACGGGGTTCCAAAAGAGCATTTTCACCTCTATTTAAAGGAATGTGAGTGGCGTTTTAATCACAGTGACCCAAAGTCGCAATTACTACAATTAAAACAATGGATTAAACAGGGTTTGAACTAGTTATCTAGGACAGCCCCTTACATTTTATTTAGTACAGGCGAAGGTGAAGGGGGATATCTGTACAATATAGAAGATGACAGTGTATGGGATTTTCAGATGGGACAGCTACAGCAACTAGCGGACGGTACATTACCGCATTGGGATAGCTTCTATGAGTTTATGGAGTGGTACTTGACCGATGAAAATGAGGCTTAACGCTCGATGATTTTTATCATAGAGCCTAAGGTAATCAGTTAGGCTTTATATTTTTAATAGTAAATAGTATGAAAAAGCACCTTGGGAGTCAGGAAAAATTCATACCCGTTATAGTCAACCAATATTAAAAGTGGTACAAGGCAGACGAGTGCAAGTACTACAGTAGTAGGCTAAACGAGTCTAACGCTGTAACACTTTAATAGTGGTTCGACTATATCCAACTCTTAGAGCAATACGCATCGATATAGATATTTTATTTCGTGGTATCCAAAGATATAAACCATCACTCCCATATCTCATCCAACACCCTAAACCAATTCTTTGACGTGATCTTTTCAATAAGCGCATCAGAGAAGTGACGTTGTTGCATCCGCTCAATCAGCTTAGAGATTTGACTGATATCAGACAATTCATCAGGTAATAGACAACCATCGAAATCAGAGCCAAATCCAACGTGATCTTCGCCTAGATGGTCTATCAGATAAGCAAGATGATCGACAATCACATCAAGTGAGGTCTGCGTATCTCGCTGCCCATCCGCACGTAGAAATGCCACGTCGAAGTTCACCCCAACCAGACCACCATTTTGTTTAATGGCAGCCAGTTGTCGATCAGTCAGGTTTCTTGCTTGCGCGCATAAGGCGTGCGCATTGGAATGCGTTGCGACAATCGGCTGATCGGCAATCTCTAACGTATCCCAAAACGCGCGCTCGTTCATATGCGACACATCAATCAGCATATGCTTGTCACGACACGCCAAAATAAGTTCTTTACCTTCACGGGTTAGACCAGAGCCTGTGTCTGGCGAATGCGGAAAAGACGCATTTAAACCATCACCAAATAGGCTTTTTCTATTCCACAGTGGGCCAATACTTCTGAGTCCTGATTCATAAAACACATCCAGCAAGTCAGGCTCAATAGCCAAAAACTCAGCGCCTTCAAGATGCAAAACGATGGCCAGTTGCTGATTCTGCTGACAGGCTTGAATTTGTGCCATAGACGTACAGATCTGAATCTGACCGTTTGATCGCGCCTGCAATTGCTGGGCAAGTTCTAGTTGCGCGCAGCAAATATCAATGATTTCTTGCGAAGTGAAGTCTGAGTTTGATGGGTTGGATAACTTATCAGGATGGTTGTTTTTCACATAAGCGTAGGGCGGTAAGAAAATAGAAAACAAGCCGCCCATCCATCTTGCTCGTCGGCAACGCTTTAAATCTAAATGTCCCGGTAGTGTGCCATAAATAAAATCATGCACCGGATCGTCAGCAGAGCTTAGCCATAGACGGGTTAACAGATCATTATGACCATCAAAAATTATAGGCTGGTTATTCATCATTAATCCGTGACCATACGCGTGGGAATCAGTTGCTCTTGACTCATACTTAATCGTTTAGAATTTTTAGGGTTCCTAAAGCGCAGATCTTCAAACGGAGTTGGCGTCTCGCTATTAATACGTGCTTCCTCGATCAGGTAGTGATAAGGCGATTTGCCGCACACAGGATCGGCGTTTTTGGCATCGCCCGTCAGCATAAACGCTTGGCAACGGCAGCCGCCATAATCGCGCTCTTTATCAGGGCAGCTTTGGCACATGTCAGGCATCCAGTCATCACCGCGAAAGTGATTGAAACTGTCTGAGTCATACCAGATGTCTTTTAATGGCGTCTGCCTGACATTGGGAAAGGATATGGGCAGTTGTCTGGCAGCATGACAGGGAAGCGCGGCGCCATCAGGTGCCACGGTCAAGAAAATCTTACCCCAGCCATCCATACACGCTTTTGGGCGCTCTTCATAGTAATCAGGCACCACAAAAATGAGTTTGCATTTGATACCACGTGCTTCGATTTTTTTGCGATATTCATTGGTGATGCGTTCGGCTCTGACCACTTGCTCTTTGGTCGGTAGTAGGCCTTCGATATTTGCAAACGCCCAACCATAAAACTGGCAGATAGCCAATTCAACCGTATCCGCTTCCAGCTCTAAACACAGATCAATAATCTGGTCAATCTGGTCGATATTTTGCCGATGAATCACAAAGTTAAGCACCATCGGATAGTCGTATTGTTTGACCAGACGTGACATCTCATACTTTTGCTCAAAAGCATGTTTTGAACCTGCCAATGCATTGTTCACCGATGGATCACTGGCCTGGAAGCTGATCTGAATATGCTGTAGGCCTGCTTCTTTTAGACTGGCAATGCGTGCTTCAGTCAGTCCCATACCTGAAGTAATGAGGTTAGTATAAAAACCTTGCTTGTGCGCATAAGCGACCAGTTCTTCTAGGTCTTGACGCACCAGCGGCTCACCACCCGAAAACCCCAGCTGCACCGCGCCCATTTGCCGCGCTTGATCAAACACATCAAACCATTCCGCTGTCGTCAGCTCTTCTTTATACTGAGCATAATCAATGGGGTTGGAGCAATACGGGCATTGTAAGGGGCAGCGATAGGTCAACTCAGCGAGTAACCATAGCGGCAGTCCGACGGGTGCAGTCATACTAAATCAATCCAATGTTCACGCTGGGCGACCAGCATATATTCGATAATGTCTTGCTCGATTTCAGGCACGTCGCCAAACATGGCTTGCACCTTTTGGATAATATCAGCAACCGATGCGGTGCCATCGATATGTTGTCCAATGATACTGGCGCTGTCATTGAGTTTTATCATCCCCTCAGGGTAGAGCAGGACATACGCGTCTTGCGCTGGCTCAAACTGAAAGCGATAGCCATGACGCCATGTGGGAACCAGCGATTGATCCAGCTCAGGTAAACTAGTAGGGATACTCATTTAAACAATCCTTTATGCCAGACATTATCTGTGGTGACGCTTTGATAAGGCGCTTGGTCATGGACATAAGCGAGGCTCAAGGCATCCAAGATCGTCCACAAAATATCGAGTTTAAATTGTAATATCTCAAGCATGCGTTCTTGCTGCTCTGCCGTTCTGAATGAGTCTAGGGTAATGGTCAGGCCATGCTCAACATCACGGCGCGCTTGGCTGAGGCGCGAGCGAAAATAGGTATAGCCTTCTTCTTTAATCCAAGGATAGTGCTTGGGCCAAGACTCTAAGCGCGACTGGTGAATCTGCGGGGCAAACAGCTCGGTCAATGAGCTACTAGCGGCCTCACGCCATGAGGTACGGCGCGCAAAGTTCACATAAGCATCAACAGCAAAACGCACACCGGGTAATACCAATTCTTCCGAAATCACCTGCTCACGTGTCAGGCCAACCGCTTCCGCCAGACCGAGCCATGCTTCGCGCCCGCCGCCATCAGGATACACGCCGTCTTGGTCAATCATCCGCTGAATCCACTCTTGGCGCACGCGTTGATCGGGACAGTTCGCCATAATCGCCGCGTCTTTTAGCGGGATATTGATTTGGTAATAAAACCGATTGGCGACCCACGCTTGGATTTGCTGCTGCGTCGCGCGCCCTTCGTGCATCATGATATGAAAAGGATGGTGGATATGATAATACTGACCTTTTGCCATAATCGCTTGTTCAAACGCTTCTGGGCTTAAGGCGATATTGTCTTCTGTTATTGTTGTCATAGGATTGCCTTACCGTGTGTCTTACAGTTCTATCTGCATACCATCGAACGCCACTTCAACGCCGTGCTGTTTTAATGTCGCCGCTTGCTCTGATTGCTCGTTCAATATCGGGTTGGTGTTATTAATATGAATAAGCACCTTACGCGCGTTATCGAGCTGATCGAGATAATGCAGTGAGCCATCGTCACCACTGATGTGCAGATGCCCCATGTCTTGGCCCGTTTTAGTGCCAACGCCGCGCTCTTGCATCTCGTTGTCTGTCCATAGCGTCCCGTCAATCATCACGCAATCAGACGCCTTCATGATTTGCATCACTTCGTCATCAATTTTGCCTAGCCCTGGGGCGTAAAACAGCTGCTTTTGTGTTTTTAAATCTTTCACAATCAGCGCGATATTATCGCCATCATGAGGGTCGTTACGATGCGGTGAGTACGGCGGCGCTGAGCTTCTAATGACCAAAGGCGTTAGCTCTAAATTGCTGTAACCGTCAATTTGAAAGCTTTGCTTTGGATCGATTTGATTATATTGTAGACCGCCATTCCAGTGCTTTAGCATATTAAAGAGCGGAAATCCTGTGCTGAGATCTTCATGCACCATGTCTGTACACCAAACAGAGATGGGGCAGCCTTCACGTAGGGTCAACAATCCCGTGGTGTGGTCAAGCTGACTGTCCATCAATACCACATCGGTGATGCCCGTGTCTCGCAATTGACGCGCTGGCTGCGCCGCTTTAAAGTCAAATAGCTGCTGGCGAATGTCTGGTGAAGCGTTAAACAAAATCCAGTCAACACCATTTTCTGATATGGCGATCGAGGACTGGGTACGGGTCTTTGCTTCAATGGTGCCTTGGCGTACGCCGTGGCAGTTTTCGCAGTTACAGTTCCACTGCGGAAAACCGCCGCCCGCTGCTGAGCCTAAAACGTGAATATACATAGCGCAATATTTCCAAATGTCAAAAAAAGTAAAAGCCCTAATCATCTAGGGCTTTTAATGTATTCAGGTCTATGAGTTTTTAGCGTGCTTCAAAATACATAGTGATTTCGAAACCGATACGGATGTCTTGAAAAGCGGGTTTAGTCCACTGCATGGGATTGCTCCAAAAAATTATTATAGGACCATCGTTGAGATGAATGAAAGTAATTATCAATGGTATTATAAGCCGACCCTGAATGTCAATTTGTTAGATGTTAACTTTCAAACTCAACACACTCTAATATTTAGACTAAAAGTGATAAGTCACTCTACCGGCTACATTTAAAGGCTCGCCATACGTTAATCCAAAAAAATTTTCGCCAGCAAGATATTTTTGGTTGAATAAATTGTTGACGTTAAGCTGTGCTTCTTATATCTAAGAAATGTACTGGGACTGCCTTATAACCATAAACGTGTTTATCGCATCTACCGTGAGCTTGAATTAAACCTTAGAATAAAGCCTAAACGCCGTATTAAGCGAGACAAACCGCAAAAGCTTGCTGTGCCCACTTGCCTCATCGTAGGGTCTCAGGCGTGCAACCTATCTTTGGCGCTATGGCTTTGATGGCTGACCAAGTGGATGGGTAGTCGTCTTTAGTTTCAATTAGTATACAGACGGCGCGCTCTTTCATTTCAGGGGTATAGTTTCGTGTTTTCATTGTCGTATTCTCTTGGAGCGTTGAGTCTCCGACAATCCCGGGGCGGTTCAATATTCAAGTCCTCACTAGGGTACTGTTATTACTATCTTAACATTCTATTAATTCATCGGTCTTTAAAGTTCATAAAATCCAAGCGTCATAGAAGATAGTCAATACTAGGCCAGCAATAACTCTACAGTGACCTCAAAATAATACTCATCTTTGATAGCAATATTTACTTTGCCTTTATGGGCATGAACGATAGCCCGAACAATAGACAATCCTAGTCCTGTCCCTAAATGTTGACTGCTTGTCTTATCATGACGATAGAATCGTTCAAACAGCTTTTCAGCTTCACTCTGCTCTAGTGGTTTGTCTAAGCGATTAGTTAGGACGATTTTTAACAATCGTTGTTTTGCGGCTAGAGCCTCTTCTTTTGAACCATCAAGGCCGATGCCTGAGGTAATGATGGTAGCTGATACTGTGATAGTACTGGCACTCGCAGCGTAATAGATGGCATTTGACAGCAGATTAGCAAATAATCGCTGAAGCAAACCTTCATCACCTAATACTGTCACAAATTCACCCCATTTTTCAAAAGTGATCTCACGATCCTCGGCCAGCATTTCATAGTAGTCAACGAGCTTAGTCATTAAGCGCTCAGTATTTACATTACCAATTTGCGTGTCGCTTAAGCCTTTTTGAGTTTTTGCCAGCAGCAACATATTATTAATCATAGCCGATAGCTGCTCTAACGTGTCATGTTGATGATGTAGCTGCTCAATGTATTCATTGCCATCTCTTGGCTTATTCAACATGACTTGCGTTTGCGTACTAAGCGTCGCTATTGGGGTACGGAGTTCATGGGCAATATTATCTGAAAACCGAGATAAAGATTCAAAGTTACTCTCAAGTTTGACCATCATCGAATTATAAGATTGTGCTAGTGATCGTAGCTCTAAAGGCATATCACTGACGGTTATTCTTTCATCCAGTCTTTCAGGGTTAATTCTTTTCATTTTTTGTACGATAGTGGCTAAAGGTGCAAACCCCCAGTACACACTGAATGCAGCTACTGACACCAGTAGTAAGGTGATCGCGAATAAAATCATACTAAGCTGACGATTAAAATGGATGAGATAGTGGTGATGGACATCGATGGGGAGGGCAATAAGTGCCAACAACTCTTGGTGTTCGATGATGATGGCTCGGTAATTTCTATTTTTTATCTCAACCGTGAATTGTTGATCACGATAGACTTGCCACAATTGTGGCAAGCTGAAATCTGAAGGTAGGTCGTTGGCAAAGCTGGTTGGATCGCTAGATAATAGCGTACCGTTTTTATTTGCGATGACAGTCTTTAAGTCATAATCACGCTGAGAAGAATGTAGATGATTGGCGCCAATTAATGACTGAGATTTTGAAGCTGCTGCTGACTTTATCTGAGCATCAACATTATTGATGCTTCTGCGCAGGTTAAAAGCTGCATGCGTGAGAATCTCAGAGTCCATTTGTTCAAAGTGCCCACTAACAGAACGTTGCACCCACGCATAAATAATCACTTGAGAGATAATCACGAATACCGTGAGTAGAAAAACGGTGCGCCACAGTAGAGGCAAGCGTCGATTATCTAATCGATGTTTTATATTAAATAGTGCCAGTGTCGTCAGATTGATTGCTATCAAGCGCTGTATCGATAGCCTCTAACCGGTAGCCCATCCCACGCACCGTATGAATCAGCTTTGCCTCATGGTCATCGTCTATCTTTATGCGCAGACGTCTTATCGCCACATCAATCACGTTCGTATCATTTTCAAAATTCATATCCCATACTTGCGAGGCGATGACTGAGCGTGGAAGCACTTCACCACGGCGCTCTAATAAAAACTGTAATAACGAGAACTCCTTTGCCGTAAGCTTAATAGGCTTCACTCCTCTATGCACCGTGCGCTTGGCAATGTCCATCTTGAGATCCGCTATTTGTATAATCGTACTTTGATAATCGGTTTGATTGGCACGTCGCAATAAGCTTTTTATTCTGACTACCAATTCTGCAAACGCAAACGGCTTGGTTAAATAATCATCGCCACCAATCTCAATCCCTTTTATCTTGTCACTCAAGTCATCTTTTGCCGTTAAAAATAGCACGGGAGTATGCTTACCTGCCGCTCGGTAATTACGCACCAGCTCAAAGCCACTAACATCCGGTAGCATGACATCCATCAGTATCACGCTAAATTCTTCAGTCATCAATGCGTGATAGCCATCTAGGCCTGTTAGATGATGATCCACAATAAACCCAGCTTCGGTTAAGCCCTTTTTTATATATTCGCCAAGTTTCAACTCATCTTCTACCAGCAGTACTTTCATTGTAATTCCTCAATACGATCAAGATTGTCTAACGTTCTAACCAGCACAAGTGACAGCATTGATTGGTAGCTGACAAAGATGTCATGTGCTCGTAATCAAACTGTCAGTTTTATTTTGCTAATCTATATAAACGGTATATAGGTGCTCGTTTCCAATACCTAGCTACTATCCAATACTTAGCTATAGTCAAGTCAATTTAAAAATGACACAACGAGATTAAAGGCTATTTTTCGCAGCATCAAAAGACGAAGTCACAGCAAGCAAGGAAAATAGTATTTAATCGAGTGTGTTTGTGATGCTATATCAGTTTTATTTGGGCTTTACTATACGATGAATTATTTTTATCGGTAATCAATTTAAATAACTTACAAAAGAGGTTTTATATGAAGATTCACGGCTCATTTAAAAAAGTAGTACTGCTATCAGTCTCGGCGCTCATCGGGATTACTACTGCTAATGCGCATACGACTGATCTAAGCACTTCAATCATCAATAACTGCGACGCTGTGACTGAGTTTGCAAAAAACTTGGATCATAACGATGCTCAGCTCTCAAATTCACAAATGAAAAGCTATATCGATGCAAGAGTGGCTTGTGAGATTGAACACAAAGATCAACATCTACAGTCTGAAAAGTACTTCATCAACAAATATGGTAGCGATAAGTAATATCAGCTCTGATGTCATACTAAAGGATTACTGACAACATTAAAAACCATAAATAATAAGATGACAGAATTGTAATCTAACAGTCATCTCTGTGTCAGAATCGCTACAGTATGCTCTAAGGTAACTTAATATTCTGAAGTCCTACTGACTTCATAGCCAATCAAGGATGAGTTATGTCACTTTTTAAATCAATGCCACTGTCTCAATCAATCGTAGCAGCTGCTGTAGCCTTGGTCGTTTCAACCTCTGCACTGGCACACGATCCAAAAATGCATGCCGAAAAAGACCAAATGAATTGCGAAAAAATAGCAAAGCACATGCAAATGATGAAGGAAATGGATCATAGCAAAATGGATATGAACGATCCGGCCATGAAAGCTATGATGACCAATATGAGCAAAATGAAGCAGATGTACCAAAAACATTGTATCCCTAGCAAAAATGATTCTTAAAGATGTTTATAGCGTTTTGATGTTGTTGGACAAGGTGGTCGAGCAATAAGCGGATAGGAATAAAAATGGATTTTTAGGACAGACCTATGAAGTTTTTATTAGGAATACTTTTTACCGTCTGTATCATCATGATAGGTATTTTTATTGTAATAACTAGCGGCGTGATAAATATCGGTGCTGATCAAGCCCATAGCCCCTTAGTCTATAACTTTTTAGAGACAGCACGTAGTCGTTCAATTGAACATGCCAGTAAAGATATTTTGGTGCCAGACTTACAAAAGGCAGAAATGATCAGTTCAGGTGGCGCAGATTACAAAGAGATGTGTGCTGGTTGTCACTTGTCGCCGGGAGTCGCGGGTACAGACCTGAGTAAAGGACTGTATCCACAACCACCAAATTTTACTGACGCAGATGTCGTTAAACGATACCAAAGTGAAGACGGTGCCAAAAAAGGTTTTTGGGCAATAAAACACGGCATTATGGCATCAGGTATGCCCGCATGGGGTGCTTCTCATGATGATGATAGGATGTGGGCAATGATAGCTTTTATCAGATCGCTACCGGATTTGAACAAAAACCACTACACGATGTTAACGACTCGGCTAGATGATGAAACGCTAAATATGTCGTTTGATAGTGATATGGGCATGTCAGGTAATGAGTCTGATATGCAGCATTGAGTATTCATGAATATACAGTGCTGCATAGTGCTGTTTTTATGATTTAAGTTTTAAAATTTATCGGTATAACTTGGTCAATATTATGGCTTCAATGCTTATAGATTGATCGCTAGATAGGCGCTTAGGAGTGATTTTATGAGAGGCTATATCAATAGATATATGAATACAAATAGTCTTATATCAAGTCATATACTTACAAAAATGGCTGTTTTACCATTATCATTAACGATAGCTGCTTGCAGTCAGCCTAATATTGCAGCTGAATCAAAGCCTGCAAATGAATCAGCCAGTGCTACGCAAAGTACATCAGAGGTGAAGCTAGAAAGCAAAACAGCACCCGCTAGCGTTCATTCAAACACTCAATCAGCGGTTTTGCACAATGTTTCAGCCACTGTTTATAAAGATGCCAATTGTGGTTGTTGTAAAGAGTGGGTTAGTCATGCTGAAGGTTATGGCTTAAATGCAACTGCTCAAAATGTTGAAGATGTATCGTTATTTAAAGACCGTTATAGCGTACCCCAGCAAATGCGCTCTTGCCATACTACAGTAACTACCGATGGCTACGTTTTTGAAGGTCATGTGCCTGCTAAGTATATGGCGCAGTTCATAAAGAATCCGCCACGTGATGCAATCGGTCTTGCCGTACCTAGTATGCCTGTTGGCAGCCCAGGTATGGAATATCAAGACAAATTTATGCCTTACAAAGTGATGCAACTAAATAAAGATGGGTCAACAGCTGTTTATGCAACTATTGACACACCGCAGCAGCAAATCTAGCTTGGTTATCGTTTAAATATAGTCGAACCACTATTAAAGTGTTACAGCGTTAGACTCGTTTAGCCTACTACTGTAGTACTTGCACTCGTCTGCCTTGTACCACTTTTAATATTGATTGACTATAGCTTATAAAGCTCTATTAATAAGCGGCCAAAGGCATAGACTTAGCTGATAAATATAGACTCAACTCTCACTTTATGGATATAAATCAGGTAAATTATTATGAACAAAACTATGCTTAACCGCAGGCGTTTTTTGACAGGATCTTCTACCTTGTTAGGGGCATCCATGTTGTCCACCCTACCGTCTATTGCCAATAGTGCGCTCGGTAAAGGTCAACAAAACGTCGCCGTCAATAGTGACAAAGCCGACCATATCGTACCCATCTTAACCGGTAATGAGTTTGACCTTTATGTCAGCAAAAAGCCGATTACCGTCAATGGCAAGTCGAGTATAGCGACACTGATTAATGACTCGCTACCAGCGCCAACGCTAAAGATGCAAGAGGGCGAGACTGTCACCATCCGTGTCCATAATCAGATGAATGAGTCGACCTCTATTCACTGGCATGGTCTGCTCGTACCTTTTGAGATGGATGGCGTACCAGGCATCAGCTTCGATGGTATTCCCGCGAACAGTACCTTTACTTATAAATTCAAACTTAAACAATCAGGCACCTATTGGTATCACTCACACAGTGGCTTTCAAGAACAAACCGGTATGCGTGGTGCTATTGTCATTGAGCCAAAAGGCCGTGAGCGTCACCCAGTCGCAGAAGACCATGTGATCGTGCTGAGTGATTGGACGCACCGCGATCCGCACAATCTATTGAAGCTGCTCAAACAGCGCGCTGACTTTGATAACTACCACTTGCCAGATTTCAAAAAGCTACTATCTGATATTGCCGCAACAGATCTAGAAGCCGCTTATGACAAGCGCAAAATGTGGAATCAGATGCGCATGATGCCAACGGATTTTACCGATCTATCTGGTGAAAAGACCTTTACGTACCTGATGAATGGTAAGACGACAGCCGCCAATTGGACGCAGTTAGTGAAAGCAGGACAGCCTGTTAAACTGCGCTTTATCAATGCCTCAGCACAAACCATCTTTGATGTGCGCATACCTGGTCTCAAAATGACTGTAGTGGCAACCGATGGTATTGATGTCGCACCCGTTGCAATTGATGATTTCCGCATTGGGGTGGCTGAAACTTATGATGTCATCGTAACACCAACCAAAGAAGCGCATACCATATTCGCCCAAAATATTGACCGATCAGGCTATGTTGCCACTACACTTGCTACCAAAAAAGGCGCACGTGCTGCGATACCTGCTATGGATAGTATTGAGTGGTTAACTATGGCTGACATGATGGGTGCGATGGGAGATAAAGGCTACAAAGCAAAGCATGCTAAGACCGAATATGACTTTAAATCAGATATGCGCGTAGACAATCCACGTATGAACCTTGATGATCCGGGTATCAATCTGCGTAATATTGATAGAAAGGTATTAACTTATGATCAGCTTCGCTCTGTTGATGAGCAAGTGCTAGCAGAGCAGCGTAAGCCTACCAGAGAGATTGAAATACATCTAACTGGAAATATGGAGCGTTATATCTGGGCATTAGATGGGGTTATGTTTAAAGATGCAACGCCTGTAAATATTAAGCCTAATGAGCGTGTACGCATTACTTTAGTGAATGATACGATGATGAATCATCCTATGCATTTGCATGGAATGTGGAGTGATTTGCGCACGCCATCAGGAAATTTTCAGGTACGTAAGCATACGATTGTGGTTCAACCTGCGCAAAAGATTAGCTTTGATGTGACGGGTGAAGTTGGACGATGGGCTTGGCATTGCCATCTGCTATACCACATGGAAGCCGGCATGTTCAGAGAAGTTGCCGTCGTTTAACAACCTTTTGGATATGAGGCTTATTATGAAAACATCTAAGAAAAATCTGCCATTCATTGGTTTGTCATCGTTATTTTTGTTCGCATCATCGCTTGCAACAGCTGCTGAAACGTCTCATATGGATCACAGCGGTATGGATATGTCTGGTATGGATCACAGCGGTATGGATATGTCTGGTATGGATCACAGCGGTATGGATATGTCTGGTATGGATCACAGCGGTATGGACATGTCTGGCATGGATCATAGCAGTATGGATATGTCTGGTATGCAAGGTGGTGAACCACCAGCCGATGCTCGTAGTCCAGACTATTCAAATGGGGTTCCCTACGGGCAGTATGGTAAGCCAATGATGATGGGCAGCATGCCGTTATGGGGAGTGTCAGTAGACGACTTGGGCTATCAGTTTGATGACGATCAAATCAACTTCGAAGCGACGGGTTGGTACGGTACGGATAGTAATCGTATAAGGCTACGTACCGAAGGTAGTGCTCAGACCAAAGATGATAAAGAAATCGATAGCTTGAGCTCGCTCGCTTATTGGAAACCACTGAGTATCTTTTGGAACGGTGAGGCCGGTGTCGCTTACGATACTGAAAACGACAAATCTGCAGTGATGGCAGGTATTGTCGGTACCGCGCCATATTTTATCGAAACGGACGCTAGGGCGTACTTATATACCGATGGTCAACTTCGTCTTGATTTGGGCGCAGAATACGAGTGGCGTTTGGATCAGCATTGGGTAGTTATACCGGAGGTGGGGTTGACTGCCTTTAGTAAAGATGACCATGATAATGACATTACCAAGGGCTTTAATGAGATGGAAACTGAGGTCAGGCTTACTTATGAGACATTCAGTCGCCAACTCGCGCCTTACATCGGTATGAGTTATGAGACAGCGCTTGGCAAGGCTCGTGGTCAACGACGTCAACATAATGAATCGGTTGATAGCAGTAGTTTGACAACGGGGGTTAAATTCTGGTTTTAATATTATTAAAATAATAGGAGATATACTATGAATGCTTCAGATCAAAACAACATGAATCATCAGCAGGGCATGAACCCTTATGTAAAGTTCACCCTGATGATTGTGACGTCTACGATTGTGATGTATATCATGATGTACTTCAATACCTACCAGTGGGATCACATTTACTTTAGTGAAACCAGGGCTTATATGGCGCTCTACATGGGTGCCGGTATGGCAGTCGTCATGTTGGCATTTATGACTAATATGTATAAGAAGACCAAGATTAACTTGATGATTTACGGTCTGAGCGTATTGATGTTTGCTGTCGGCATTTGGGGCGTGAGATCGCAAGCAACGGTTAATCAAGTCGATTGGATGCAGGCCATGATACCGCATCACTCGATTGCTATTCTCACCAGTAGTCGTGCTGATATTGAAGATCCGCGTGTGCAGCAGCTTGCTGACGATATTATAAAAGCACAAAAGCGTGAAATTGATGAAATGAAGCAGTTGATTGATGAGCTGGAATAAAGGGTATTGATATCGCTGTTTGAACCTTTACACATTGTCCTTAAGGAGTCGTTTTTATGAAACATGTGGCCAAGCAAGCGCATATCACAAGTAGTAAATACGACAAAGTGCCAGAAGGTAACAACGGCCTCGTTGCCTAAGTTTAATCAGGTCCCAACGATCACTTCACCAGGTGGCGTGACAGTAGCTGTGCCAGTTGAAGTTACTGTTGATGCTAATAATAAAGCCAAAGCCGCTATTCAAAAAAGCCA
Source organism: Psychrobacter sp. KCTC 72983 (assembly GCF_014280455.1). Taxonomy (NCBI): domain Bacteria; kingdom Pseudomonadati; phylum Pseudomonadota; class Gammaproteobacteria; order Moraxellales; family Moraxellaceae; genus Psychrobacter; species Psychrobacter sp. KCTC 72983. Next base: position 2,847,800 of record NZ_CP060390.1, on the reverse strand, counting down.
AGAAGAGCTAGGAAAGATCGCCCTTAATCTTTCTAAACAACCGGGTTATGAGTATTTGGCGGCACTGGATAAAGATAACGATATCAATTGGGTACAAGTTGATCTGATTCAAAAGAATTGGAACTATACCCAAGAAGGATTGACACCAGGGGCGGCAGCGTTAATCGCTATTGCTGTGACTATAGCAACCAGTGGTGCTGGTGGCGCTGCTGGTATGGGTGCAACACTTACAGGCACAACAGGCACAACAGGCACAACAGGCACAATGGGCACAGCATCAACTGCTGCATTTTCAAGCCTTGCTGCGCAAGCCTCGGTCTCTTTGATTAATAATAAGGGTGATATTAATAAAACACTTAATCAACTGGCAAGTAGCGCAACGGTTCGTAGTATGGCAACCGCAGCGTTAACGGCAGGTGTGGGAGCTAAGCTAGGTCTTACAGGTAGCCCTGACTATAGCTTTTCAGAGAACTTAGCTAAAGGTATTGGTAGAGGCGTTACTCAAGCCGTTGCTGAAGCGGCACTCAATGGTGCTAGTTTTGAAGAAGCTTTAAGGAATAGTTTACGTGGCGCGTTAGTTGATGTAGTTGCCGCTGAAACATTTGGAAAGTTTGTAAAAAGCTTTGAAGGTGATGACTTTGCGGATGCTCTTGCTCATAAGTTGGCAGCTGGAGGTGTAGGTTGTTTATCCGCTAAAGCTAAGAATCAAAACTGTGATGCTGGAGCCTTAGGTGCCATCGTTGGTGAAATGGTTGGTGATTATATGGTTGAATTGGGCGCAGAAGGCAACTTGTCTCCTGAACAAATATCAAAAATTACTAACGCTGCTAAATTATCCGCGGGTACTATAGCCATGTTAGCAGGTGTTGATGTAGATATAGCAGCCAATAGTGCCGGAACTGCAGTTGAGAACAATAGTCTTCAAGAACTCGAGATGTGGTTCCCTAATGAAGATATTAGAGACCCTAATTTTTCTAAAAAAGAGCTTGAAGCTATAAAAAGGCTTCCTGACAACATTGCAGCGGTACATGAATATTATAACGATATGACGATCGTTAGCTTTAATGCCGGTATGGTAGGCTATACAGTAGTCATCAACAACAAAAATGGTAACATGTGGGTTACTGGTGTTGAGAAAATAAATAAGAATGGGCAAACTTACTATTCAGTTGTACCAGAAGTCGGTATTAATTTGAATATAAGTGAATTAGCAAAGGCAGTCTCAACATCTAATGGTAAGGTAACTCGACCTGTAGGTGTGTCAGCATCTGTGAACTTTGGCAGTATTTTAGGGGGTGGAATGGAGGCATCTGATATTGACGAAGTGATTAAAGGTAGTTCTGTAGGCGGGATTATATGTCATGGTGCTTGTTTGGGTGGTATATATACCAAATCAAAGGATAAGGTATTTACTTACGGCATAGGTTCCAGTCAAGTTGGGGTGAATGGTGGTAACATGGTCCAAGTATCTGCACAAAAACGGCAGCAAGTGCTAACCTTGTTAGGCATTAAGAAATGAAAAATGTGATCTCTATTGTAAGAACCGTTTTTATTACAGGGGTGATATCGCTTTTTTTACTGATTTGGTGGACGTTTTATATAGACGGGTCTATCGGGTTTGGTGGTGAAACGCCGTCAAGAGAAGACAGGCCATCAATGCAAGAAGTCACCTCATTACTAGATGATGTGACTAAAGGGCTTCCTACTCCAGATCGGAATACTGAGAGATCAAAAGATGTGGTTAGGTCTGCAGTCAAAGTTTATGAAAATCCAACTCAAATAACTGTTCATCAATTAATGCAAAATATCACTGATCAAAAAATTTGGAAAAAAATACTTACAAAAGATTCTAACAAGCAGGAATATTGCTATGATCAATATAACCTTATTATTAATCAAGAAAATAAGGATTATACTGTATTAGGTAAAGGTATAATTAACTATCTATTTGTACGTGTATCTTGGACAGATTCTAGTCAATGTCGTAAAGCCTATCTTAAGCGTTTAAATTCTAGAGCGTCTTAAACCACCCTTAAGTAAGGTTGAAATGGTGACATCTAACCTATAGCTTGTATACCATTACTTACTTAACAGTGCAAAAACATCGTAAGTAACTCTGATCAAATACCAGAGTTACTTCTAACAATTCTCTAAATCAATTATTGATAATAATCGGATAAGAAATAGTCCTCGGTGCAGGTGGTGGCGCAGTTCGTACCACTTCCGTTACGGGCTGACCTGTTGCTTTATCCTTAATCCAAATATCAGCGTAGCTATCTCCACTAAACCATGCCGTACCAATGTCAGTGACAAAGTCTAACTGATAGTTCCTATTGGCCTCAGCGGTGAAGCTAAGTTTAGTCGGTTTAGTATAGTGCCCTGCCATACGATAAGTAACGGTCATTGTGTGTTCGCCTATAGTAAGCGGATAGACATTGTCCCAAGTGTCGCTGTAACTTTCCTTTTTATCTTTAGGTACGCGCTTACCATCAATCTCCATGATATAAGCGATACGATCACCAACGAGCTTGGTATGTCGCGGCTCCATTTTACCCATAATCGTTGCGCTCTCCCCTGGCACAGGTGGCTGATAGATCAGCTCGCTTGGTAACTCTTTGACATTTTTCATGCTTATACAAGCGGTCAACAACGGTAACGCACACACCAACACAGTCCACTTCATCACTTATCCTCAGTAGAATCCGTTCAATTAATAGTCGTAGTCTTTCATCATTTTTTAAAAACATTCGTTGGTAAAAATTTGACGTTTATAGTTTACCTTTTTATCTTTCAATCAGTAATATCTTTATTAGAAATTAACGTAATAGTTAGGACATAATAAACTTTTAAGCGCATCTTTACCGCTGTCTCAATATATCCTTACGCCTCAGCTGATCTGCAAACTTCTAATACATCCATGGGCTTGATATCAGTTATAGGCATGATGCCAAGGTATGCATTTAGCCGTTTCAGCTTCATATAGTTATTTTTGATAGTATAGGGGGCTATATGAGTCTTGCGGCCCCTGTACTCTTCAGCAACCATAGCGAATGTATTTTTAGACTTAAGCAATTGCTTGCGCTCTTCATCTCTTTTGGTATCGCGTGGATCATCACCGTTAGCAAGATGATACTTAATATCAGTCCGCATCTGTCTTGCAGCTGCTAAAGTGATCTCTGGGTATTCACCTAGTGTTACTGTGACACGCTTTCTTGTGATAGGTGTCGTATAGTCAATACGCCATGTTTTTGTGCCGGCCTTACTGATATGTAAATAAAGACCACCGCCATCGTTTAAGGTATAGGGTTTATCCAAAGGCTTAGCCTTATCGACTTGAGTATTGGTAAGGGGCTTGACAGTTTTTTACCATTTTTACAGTAAGCAGGGGGTAATTATGGGTATATAAAGCAAGGTTTGGACAATAAAAAACCCCTAAAAGCCTTGTTGGAGGGGCGTTAAGGGGTATTTTAGTATATTCATGTGGTGCGCCCACAGGGACTCGAACCCCGATCGATCGCTTAGGAGGCAACTGCTCTATCCTGTTGAGCTATAGGCGCATTATGGGGTGACATTGTAGGAAAAAGCAGTCATAAAAGCAATCAACAAAAGACAAATAGAGGCAATTTGTCATTTATCTCCATTGCTAAGAGCATCAGCGACATCTACTGGATTATCGCCTGATTCTTTTTTTGTCCGTGATGTTGGTTGAAACAAGTCGTTTACGCTATTCTTATAACCATTAATATTATAATAATCGTATTTCTCTAAAATACCTTGGCCCGTACTTGAGAGTAAGAAGTTGCGAAAACTAACGGCAACCGTACGGTCTGTCAAAATAACGCCTTCGAGTTCTTGCTTGTCTTTCAAGGCATAATTAAAGGAGGTTAGTGTACGTGCCTCTTTATTATCGTTCTCGGTAGCTGCCTGTTCACTATTAGCATTTTCACTATCAGTATTTTCGCTATCGGTTTCATCCTCTGTAATAACTGTATTGGCGTTTGCCTTACTCTGGTTATCTTGGTGTTGAGACGCTGTCAGCTTTGCTTGTAGTTGCGCGAGACGTTCTGCCGATAGCCTATCATTTGCGATAATGATGTCTGTATTAAAAGCGGCGTCGCTGTCGTTGTTAGCATTGATATCATTATCTAATAAGGTTAAAAGTGTGTTTGGTGCCACATAGCTTGCTAACACTTGAATATGAGGATAACGAGATTCAAAACTGACAATGATATCGTCCAATGGCACTTGCAGGCTTTTTGCTGCACGGACATACAGGATGCTATCAGGCACAGTTTTGGCAGTCTTATCGCCTTTGGCAGCTTTAGGTTCATTCTCACTTGCCATGATAGGTAGCGGATCTATACTTTTACGATTGTGGGTCCACAACCACGCAATCAGAGCGATAAAAATTGCTAGCAGCAATAAAATTAGCCCAGCCAGTAGCAGCTTGTAGTCTTTCATATATTACCGCTCTTTTATTAATGGATTCAGTTCAAAATTTACATAAGACACTATAGGTGATATATGGCTTGCGTCAAAGCTTTTGATCGAATACTTCATTGGTTAACTCAGTCAGCATCTCTGCAAACACATCTGTATTCACAAAAGAAGACATAGACGCTGGGGTTTTATTCTCAGTACGGTTATTACTAAGCGAGGCAGGCTGGCTATCAATCGCTTTTGCATAGGCTGTCGCTTGATGTGCAGCCAATGGCGACTGACCGATCATAAGCTTGTCTTTTAGCCATTTAAACCCATGCGCCTCCCACCACGCTTCAAAACGTGATAAGGTGCTACCACGCACTGCAATAGGCAAATCTAATGTACGTAATTTTTGTGCCAATACAGGATCGCTGATGGCTTGGTGAATGCTCAGATAAAGGGAGCTACTATCGTCAGTATAAGGACGTCTGTTTTGCCATGATTTATCATCGATTTTCATACGCGGTAATTGCCATAGCTCACCACGATAGTAAACAACGTATAAACGTTGTTTCGGATGAACAAAGACGGCATCAATAGGACGCAAAGGCATAATGTTAAATCATCTCGTGATAATGGATATTAGGTCTAGATAAGGTATAGAAAATAACTTAAAAGAGCGGCAATGTATATTTTATTATCATAATTATAAGCAGTGCCACAAAGCGACATTAGATGTCGCAAGATAGTATAATACTGATATCTATACTGGTAAACATCGAATATCAGTGGCACACTGACAGAGCATATACGTGGCTTATAAAAGCGTATTGTACATCATATAATGCTAGCAGAAATGCACTACAGTGACGACTGCCAAAGATGTATTGATGAGTATCAATTCGGGCTTCACTGCTACTTTCTGTGGCACTTTTATTACAAGCGTAGTGATTGACAGGTTAGCTGTAACCAACAGTAGCTCTCAGCGCTTACGCTTATTCTAATCAGATTATTGTCTATGTTTACTATCATTCAGTCACATCGTACCGAAAATCTCGTTGACCAACTACTGGTGCAATATCAGTCAAAGAGTCAGAACATTTTTGAACCTTTTATTGTTATTGTACCGTCAATGGTATTGGGCGACTGGTTGGATAAAACCATTGCTAGCCGTGCTGGCATCAGTACATTGGTGCGTACCAAATTTTGGGGTCAGTATCAGTGGACACTTATGCAGGATGTGTTGACTCGCCATAATGCCTATTTGTTAGAGGTTAATCCTGAAGCAGCAACCTTGAATGTACCTGAAGTTGCTGTGCTGTCGCCAACGGTGATGCAGTGGCGCCTGTTCGGCTACCTAACTTACTATCAAGCGTTGATTGTCAACGATGACACGCATCCTGTGAACCCATTGTTGGCATCTTTGATTGACGAGCCGCAAGAAGGGGTCAAGCAAGATAAGGCGCAACAAGACGCGCGCATTTGGCAACTGGCAAGTGACTTGGCAAGGGTGTTTAACCGTTACTTGACTCACCGTGAGGATTGGCTGGCGCTATGGTCGGACAATAAGCCACTTGATGTAGATAAGCTGATCGCAGATAAAGATGCGTTGTCCCTACGTTTTGATCAGTATGCACGCGGTACGCCTGAGTGGCTAGTGGCACACTATGTAGAGCTTGAGATTGCACAGCGTTTTTTGTGGTCGCATTTGTTTGCGGATGTACATCAGCACCGCATGGCCATTGAGAATACCTTTTGGTCAGCCTTAGAAGATGATAAAGCAAATGAACGTGAGCAGTTGCCCAAAGTATTGCGTATTTTTACTATTCAGCAATTGCCACAGACTGAGCTTGATTTTTTGCAGCGCTTGTCGAAATATATGGACATCACGTTACTACACTACAATCCCTCAAAGTTATTTTGGGCAGATATTGTTGATAAAGCGTGGCTACAGCGTCAGCAGATTATTAATCCCCAAAGCGTGTTTTTACGTGATTACGGGCACAGTTTACTGTCGCGTTTAGGCAAACAGTCTCGTGATACTTTTGCTATGTTGGCCAATTTGTCAGGTAATGAGCAATACCAAGAGGCGCTGGTGGAGTGGCAAGATAACTTTAGTGATAGGTTTGATGATGAAACTGGTAGCGTCATCGATGGCAGTGCCAGTAATAGTGATAACGACGATAGGTTGCAAGCAGCAGAAAACGGCCCAAGTTTATTGCGCCGTTTGCAAAACGATGTGTTGATGCTTGACGAGCAATCAACCCAACAAGCGACAGCCGCAAAAGTCTCAGAGGCCGTCAGCAACCAAATAGCATTGGATTTTGAGCAAGAAACGTCATGGTACGACGATGAGGTACTAGAGAATAAGCGCTTTGAAAAAGACCGTTTTTGGGCTATCTCTTCTCAAGATAATAGCCTAAGCATTCATTCTTGTCATAATTTACAGCGCCAACTTGAAGTACTGCGCATTATGATTGGACGCTGGCTCAATGAGCCCATCAAAGCTGGTGAGAAAAAGCGCCATATATCAGACATTGTGGTGTTGCTACCTGATGTTGAGCGTCATCATGCGCTAATTAGCTCTATTTTCGTCAATGGCAGGGGACAAGATGGCCTGACCTTGCCTGCGAAGGTGACTGGTGTTGTCGATGCTGATATTCGCCAGTTATGGGAAGCGATTATTGGGTTTTATAAGCTGCTTGGCAGTCATAGCGCTCGTTTTGAAGCGGCTGAGGTTTTAGATTGGCTGATGCTGCCACCCTTATTTGAGAGTTTTGGGTTGACCCATGAGCAAATGAGCCGTGGTTGTGATTTGTTGGTGGAAGCTGGTTTTATCCGCGGGTTTGATGAGCTGCATCTAAAGCAGACCCTAGACGTCAATGACTATGATTATCGCTTTAGCTTCGCACAAGCGTTAGACAGACTGACTTTGGGTTTAATTATGCCAGAGGCGGGTCTGAGTGATTGTTTATACCCTTTGCATGAAGATGAATGGCCAAGTACAGCTGTACCTGAGATGAGCTTACCACTCGCGCAAGTGAGTCTAAATGATGCCATGATTGTAGAAGCGCTTTGTCGTATCTATGCTGGTTTGGTGGCAAGGCGTGATGACCATACACAAAAAATGAAAGCGGAAGATTGGCTCGATCAGATTGAGACCCAAGTGATTCATCGATACTTTGGCGATGTTGATCAAACACGTACGATGCGCGCTATCTATAATGCGATGAATGGCTTTAAATCGAGCTTACGTGCCAATCGTCATTATAGACAATACTCTAGTGGTGATAGCAATAGAGTAGAGGTGGAGCAAAGGCTGGCAGGGGTCGAGCAATTACCGCTCAAGCTGAGCTTTATGCTAGACAGTATCGAAGCTGAGCTTGAGAGCCAGCAAGTCAGTGCGGAACCGACAGGCGTGATCACTTTTGGTCGATTTGGTGCACTACGCAACGTACCATTTGAGTTGGTAGTGATGCTCAACATGGATCTCTCTGAGTTTCCTGGGCGTGACCGTGACAACCGATATGACTTGATGAAAGCGACCAATTCACGGCGCGGCGATCGAGTCAGTGAGGATGATGATAACGGGGCATTTTTGGATGCGCTACTATGTGCGCGTAGTGCGTGTTGGATATTCTACAATGGACAAAGCTTGACCGACACTCATGAGCATCTACCAGCGAACCCAGTAAGTGAATTATTACAGTTCTTACAAGGTGAGGTACAGTGGCAGGTCAACTCGCTTGATACTTTGCCTGAAAGTATTGATCCAACGACAGAGAGTCTTAAGCGTTATTTACCAAAGCTCATCAAAGAGTGGCTGGTCACTGAGCATCCAGCACTACCTTTTCACAAAAGCTTGTTTGAAGCGGATATTGAAGGGATTTCTGAGAAAAAAACTGATACGTCTAATGATGTTAGCGATAGCAACCCTGATACTGCAGCAGCCGATGAGCTAGATAGGTTGCTAAATAAAGCCATGCGCAAAACCAAACTGGCTCAGAAAAAACAATTCCCTCCGGCGCCGCTGTGGCAAGCGGTGTTTGAGACACTACAGAAAAGAAGATCTAGCGAGCATCCACAACTGATTGGCTTGCCCACAAAAACACAGTACGAAGCCATTGCTCAAATGCTGGGTCATCGCTTGGGTGGACTGGGGAACATAAATCATCAAATCGTGTCTACATTAGCCAATATGCTGGGACTCGATACTTCTACTGCTGCTAATGATATGAGCGATAGGACTCAGGCGCTCACCCGAATGGTGCGTGATACCGTATTTAATATTGGCGAGATAGATATTGAGGGTATGCTGGTGTATCAAGTGCGCCATCCTGCCAAAGCGTTTTTACGGTCTCAAAAAGTGCATGTGGTACAAGGTGAGGAAGCGATGGCGCATCAGGAACCGTTGTTTTTGGATCACCTGACAACTTATCAGATTAAAGATCATTTGATTAAAAGGCTGGCCGCCGATAAGCGTACTGACAATAAGGTCCAGCAAGATAGCTCAACGTTGATGTATCAAAAAATTATACCAGCAGGGGTAGCACGCCAAACCACGTTGCCCAATCAACAACAACAATTACAGCAGCAGTGCCTAGAGTTTGAAGAGCAGTTGATCGCTAATGGTTTTGGTGAGCGTGTCGTACCTAATATAAGTAGAACAGATATAAGTAGAACAGAGGATATGACAGCTTTGCATTTACTGACACCCACCGCAGAGCACCCCTTTCAGATAGAGCTGGCAGCTATACTTAATCGTGTAAATAGCGACGCAAACAGTCAAATAGACACAGACGCATGGCTTACATTACTGCCAAAATCTATCAAAATAAAAGGCCTAGTGCCGCTGTTAACGCCAAGGCTATCAGTATCATCAGATAACGATGATAAAAACGCTCATATTCAGGCAGGCATGACCTATGCCGAGCAATCACCTAAGCAATGGTTAAATATACTGCCTAATTCTGCCAGTCCAAAACATCTCCTTAAGTTTTGGTTGTCCCATCTATACTGGCAAGTAGCCAGATGCACCACGGCTGAGCAAGTGGCAGCAAATGATGGCGTGAGTATTTGGCGTTTTAATAAATCGAGCTCAAAAGTAGATGCCTACAAAAATGTCATCGCATTTAAACTAAGCCCAATCGTCTATGAGGATGCGGTACTGGAGCTAATAAAGTGGGCGATTTTTGGCAATCTATCGGGTCAAACACCCATCACATTACTGCCTGAATATGCGCTTAATTATTTGGCTAAGTGCTCAAAATCGCAAGCAGATGATAATGAAAATAGCAGTTATTGGCCAAAACGAGCAGATTTTAAAGATTGGTTAAGGTCTGATGATCATTTAGATACGGTATACGACACTTGCTCGCAGCATGCTATTTGGCAATATGTACTGCGTGATCAAGATGCCTTTAGAGCCTTATCAGCAGCGTTGACCACCTTGGCGCAACCACTGTATAGGCCGATGTTTACCGCATTAGATGGGTTAGACAATTAGCTATAGCAGTTGTTTTTAGTTTTCTTTTTATCCTCTAGATTTTATAGATAATAATTAAAAGTATGCGCTTATATGACAGATTTTACTGACACAACCGACATTATTGAACCTACTGTACAACCAAATTTATCTGACGATCATCCAGATGTTTCGGGTGACTTAGGGGCTATAGTTGAGGAAAAAGAAGAAATAGCACCGGCGGTTGCGGTTGCATTAACGGGTCGACACCTTATCGAAGCCTCAGCGGGTACAGGTAAAACGTGGACGCTGACTGGTATTGTGCTGCGCCTACTGATTGAGGCACGGCGTGCGCCAGAGCAAATCATTGCCACCACCTTTACTCGAGCCGCCGCTGCCGAGATGCGTCAGCGTATCCATGATCGTTTGGTAGAGTTTTATCAGCTATTACAATGGGTCAATAACCTGAGTGCAGATACCAAGAACAAAGATAACTTATATCCCAATATATTGCAGGTACTGCCTGATAGGGGCGATAACAAGAATAACAAGGATAAGCCAACAAGCAACGACTCAAGTATCGAATCAAATGCTAAAACAGAGGCTGATGAGTTTAATCAAGATATTGACCATGACCATAAACATGCTCAGCAGGTGGCTCGAGAAAAGCGCGCGCAAGTCAAAAAAGCGCGTGAAGATTGGTTAAAAGAGCAAGCCAAACATGCACGCTTAAACGCTATTATGGACGATCCCATTAACCTACATTTAGTCGGTTATCTATTAGATCATGTGTATAGCTATCCGATGGCGGAGGCGATCCGGCGTACTGCATTAGTGTTAACCACGTTGGATAAGCTGTTTGTCGGGACGCTCGATAGCTTGGCGCAAAAGTGGCTGACCGAGTACAGTAGTGAAACCGGTCATCAGCAAGGCATGGCGATTATAGAAGACAGTAGTATCGAGCAGGTTACCGATAGTATTATCCATGATGAGCTGCGTCAGTTTCAAAGCCGTTTGTATCATGAGCAGCCCAAACTGTATGCGCTTATGGATCAGCAAGGTAAGCTGACTGCAGTAGGGGATCATAAAAAATTCGTTTCTCGCTCGCTGAACTTTATTTCTGCGCCGATTGATGAGATGAGGGCTATTGAGTTTGATATCCAAAATTATGAAGAATTTTTGAATCAGTTCTGTAATTTTGACTTTAATGACATTCAAACCTATCTTGATAAAGATTTTAGAAAAAAAGAAGGGTTCGATAATCGTAAAAGTGTTGCTAAAAATTTAGGTTTTTATCAAGATTTCAAAGATCTTATTCAAAATAAGCAACTATCCTTTTCTCAAAGCTTATCTAAACCACAATTAAATTTTTTAAAACAACTCAAAGCTACTTACGATGACTCAGAGGAATCTGGATTCTTAGCAGACAAAGAACAAGGAAGAGTGAGGTTTATTAGTACTAAATCCGTTCAGATGATGCTTAAGCTATATAAATATATTCAACAGTTTAATAGTTACATCATTACTATTTTAGCCAACCTTAACCGTCATATCGTGCTTGCGGTACGCAATAGACTGCCAGTGATTTTAGAGGAGCGAGGGGAGACCACCTTTAGTCTGCAGATGGTGCGCTTAAACCAAGCACTAACAGGTCGGCAAGGCGATAAGCTAGCACGTTATATACGTCACCATTACCCCATTGCATTAATTGATGAGTCGCAAGATATCAATGGCGAGCAAGCCATTATGATCGAAAGTATCTATTTGCCAAAGCGTAAACGTAAACAGTCGGATAATGACAAGCAATCCACTACTAAAAAATCCAGCCATGAGTTTTTGCTACTGGTTGGTGACCCAAAGCAGGCGATCTATGGGTTCCGTGGCGGTGACGTGACCAACTATAATTATATGAAAGGGCAGTTTGACAAAAGTACCATTTGGACGCTCAACACCAACCGTCGCTCAAATGCAGGGGTGATTCATGCACTAAACTGCTGGTTTGGTATGCCGACAGCAACGACTGCTGACAACAAGCTGGCACAGTTGGGCAGTGATATTTATTACCAGCATACGAAAGCTAGGAAAGAAAAAGAAGGTGAGGAAGCCAAGAGTAAACTATCTTGGTTTAGGGATTCAGACGCAAAAGATAGTAGCTTGGTGACGGAAGTGCTTTCTGCTCAGCCGGTGAGCATCTTGCACCTGCCTAATGGTAAAGATGGTGAGCTTGATTATGATGAGTATGAAATCACCGCTCGTCATATTGCTAGCTTGCTCAGTAGTGGTCAGACATTAAAAGATAGGCCGATTCAGCCTAGTGATATTGGAGTGTTGGCACGTACCAAAAAAGATTTAAAGCAGGTTGAAGACGAGTTGGTCAAACTAGGCGTCCCAACCCTGACCACCAGTGACGTCAGTATCTTCGAGACGATTATGGCAGAAGATGTCGCAGCGCTACTGAGCGCCATGCTCTATCCGTATCGTCATGACATGATTAATCGGGTCTTAACCAGTCATCTATATGGCCTAAGTATCAACGATATCAAAGCCATGATGACGGATCATGAGTCAGGCGTGGCTGAGAGTGACGATAGACTTAATAGTATCAATCTAAATAGTAGCGATGTTCAAAATACAGAACATAAAAAGAGCTATCAAGATTTTATTACGTATCTAAAGGAAGGGGCACAGCGCTGGCAGCATTTTGGTGTTTTGTCGGCGCTACATTACTTACTAGATAAAAGCCCCATACAGACACAAGGCGTTTGGCAAGCACTAGCCGCTCATCCAGATGGCGATCGACATATCATGGATTTGCGTCATATCATGGATGTGTTGGCGCAGTATGGCCTAAGTATGGGTGAGCATGAGCTATTAGCTTGGTTTAGGCAGCACATAGAGGCTGCACCCAACAGCGATTGGGCGAAGCAGTATCCGCTACCCACAGAGTCTGGCGTGCAGCTCATGACCATTCATAAATCAAAAGGGCTTGAGTTTCCGATAGTCTATGTACTGGGTATGGGAGATGCCAGTAGGAAATCAGGTAATAATGAGAAGTATGGTCTGTATCTATATAATGCTCAGCAAGCACCTTCAGCGTTAGTGCAGCAATCAGCAAAGGATCAATTTATAGGTAATCAGCGCCGCTTCTCACCATTGCAAGGCTCTGCTACGGTAGAGGACTATTATACTGATATCGAAACAAAAGAAGGCTTTGATGAGCTGCGCCGACTTGGTTATGTGGCATTTACGCGGGCTAGCGAGCAGCTTTATATCGTGCTGCGAGATCCAAGCAACAAAACAGGATTTGAGCTAAAACCGGTATTTTATTGGTTTGATTCTCCAGACGCAAAGTTTGAATTACCTGATAGGCTAAAAGGCACGATAGGTATGCTTAGAGGTCATAATATTAATGAGTTCTATAATAGTCACTATACTAAGACAGTAACGTCAACAGATACCAAACTTACCATCGAACCCACGACACAAGCGATTGAGTATGTTCCTTTTGCTGAGGTCATGAAAACGAGTTATTTTTATGGTTGGGCTAAGACCAGCTTTACAGCTTTGGCTCGTCAGCTAGACGAATCAACACAAGCAATGGCTGTTGTTGATGAGCGTATTGATGATGCGATAGACATTGATATGGCAGACGCTGCAATGTCGTTAGAGCCTTATCCTAATAGTAGCCTTGATAGTAATACGTCTCTCGAAAAAATTGATGAGCTAAGTCTCAAGTCAGAAGAGGATATTCGCTTTACCTTTGTAAAAGGTGCTAATGCAGGTACGTTTTTACATGAGATATTTGAAAAAATCGATTTCACTAATAAATCCCAGTGGTCTGGGGTGATCGATAGAGCGGTCAGTAGTTATCAATTACCGCTGATGTATAGCAGTGCTGAACACCAAAGCCGTAGAGCACAAGGTAACCGAGAAGAGAGTTCTGTCTCATTTAACGCTGATGCAATAGATACGACAAAGCATGAGGCCTTGATTGCTTGGATTGAAGAAGTGCTGCGTACTCCGCTGCTAGCGTCCAATCAGCCACTTTATTCTCTCAACGAAGAGCAACGCTTTGCTGAATTAGAGTTCAATATGGGGCTGTCAGAGCGCTTTAAAGCAGAGGATATCAGTCAGTTATTTCAACAGTATCTACCTGATGAGACAGACAAGCATGTCAATCTTGTACCGCAAAATAGAACGCACTTGTATCGTTACTTGCGTGGTGAGATTGATTTGGTTTATGAGTATGCTGGCAAGTACTATGTGGTCGATTATAAGAGTAATTTTTTAGGAAATAGCCTAAGCGATTACAATGAAAATACACTCAGAAAGGCTATGACAAAAGCAGGCTACTGGCTACAAGCAGCAATTTATCAAGTAGCTTTGCATCGATTCCTTTCGATGAGAATTGCTGATTATGTAGGCAATGAGTCTAGGTATTTAGGGGCGGTAGAATATGTCTTTCTAAGAGGGGTATATAGCCCCGACGCTCAAGCAACTGCTACCGTATCACAAGAGGCTATTAAGACGAGCGAATCACCACATAACGGCCGTTATGGACTTGTGACGTGGGATATACCAATCGATTTTATCAAAGGTTTAGATGCGCTATTTGGTGTACCTGATTAGTAGATCATACCTAACGACTATCATTAATCAAAGATTCTAAAAAGATCAAACAGGTCAAAATAGAGACAAATATATCATGAGCAATAATAATAAAAGCAGTGCAGCAATGGGCTTACAAGAAAGCTGGGCCAGTAATATCAGTGATTATATTTTGCTACGCCGTGAGCAAACGCGTATAGCGTACGACGCAACGTATGCAAAAGCGAATAATGAGAGCAAACAAGCTGATAAGAAAGAAGACGATTATTTATTTAACGCATTGTTCATGATGTTAGCGACGCATTTAGAAGAGGGCCATACCGTACTGACCATTAAGTCCTCTGAGCATGAAGAGGTATTGCAAGGTGAAATCAATAATGAGTCAGTCACATTATACACTTGGCAGCAACAGTTATTAGAGGTGCTAGCAATGCCAATCTTTGCGCTCATAGATACCAAATCAAATACTCAACCAGAAGATCAATCTACCGCCGAAACGTCGATATTTACATTGCTAAGCACATTATTTGATAAGCGGAATCAGCTATGGATACAGTTGGCGCTGAGTAATCATGAAAAGGACATGCTAACCAAGCGTTTTGATACAATTGCCAAGGTATTTCAGCTACTAAAAAATACCGACTTTAATTTTTTCATAAATCTAGTTAATAAGCATGCTTTGTTTGCTGAGGTTAAGGCTAACACTAATAGTAACAATGAAGAAAATAGCCTAAGCAATAATAACCAACCTATCATTTACGACATAACTAACAGCCAAAATTCAAAAGAATCTATTACTTTTTGGCTACATCGCGCATGGCAGGCCGAATTTAATTTGGCAAAAAATATTAACAATATCTTGAATCAAAAAGTAAAGCCTTTACCAATAACAATACCTGAAAGCCTTCACGAAAATCAAATAAAAGCAATTAATGTCGCTAATAACAACGCGTTTAGTATCATTACCGGTGGTCCAGGGACAGGTAAAACATACACCGTTGCTCAGTTAGTTATTGCACTGCAACAAGCGACAGAGAGTGGAGGGGAGGGTTCTGAAAATATTAGATTTAGTACGGATAGTGCGAGTCTCGCACTAGCAGCGCCTACTGGTAAGGCTGCACAGCGTATGCAAGAGTCTTTACAAGCTGCTTTGGATACAGCGGGCATTAATTTGCAGCTGCAAGAAGCCAAAACCATTCACCGTTTGCTAGGTATTGGGCGGACGGGCAGACCTCGTTACAATGCCGATAATCCACTTGGCGAAGATATTATCATTGTTGATGAAGCGTCGATGCTAGGGGTTGAGTTGGCTAATTACTTGGTGAGTGCAGTGAAACCAGGCGCAAGGCTCATACTGTTAGGTGATGCTAACCAGTTGGCAGCAGTCGATGCAGGGGCGGTATTGGCGGATTTATGCTGCATACCATTGCTACAATCCATTCATGCAGAGCTGACTGAGAGTCGCCGATTTGGCGCGGACTCAGGTATTGGCAAGCTGGCTATCCAAATCAATAGAGCAGAGACAAATCTTCAAACTATTTGGCAATTATTAAGGCAAGACGATGCCTTGAGTTTCCAATACGTGAATACGTTGCAAGTAGACTCTGTACCAAGCAATCAAATAAAAAATAGCCTAAGCAATGAAAAAAATATCTTAAAGATCTCCCAAATTTATCAACCATATATAGAAATAGTTAAAAATTTACTAAGAAATCCAATAGAAAAATCTATGCCAGAATCAATAAAAAACACTATTGCATCATTGATGGAAATATTTAGTGAGTTCAGAATATTAACTGCTGGTCACAATGGTGAGTGGGGCGATCATTACATCAATAATTATCTCACCCAATGGCATCTCACTGAACTAAAGCTCCCACTGGGTCAAAACGCATGGTTCCACGGTCGCCCTATTATGATTTTGCAGAATAACTATGAATTAGGGTTATTTAATGGTGATATTGGTTTTTGCTTACAGACATCAGATGAACGAAATCAATTGGAAGTATTTTTTGAAAATAAGACCCAAGGGATTGCGGTCAATCTACTCAACGAGGAGGTAGTTGCTACTGCATACGCTATGACGATTCATAAGTCGCAGGGATCTGAATTTGATCATGTCGCAATTACGTTTGATGATAGTCATGCAAGATTATTAAGCAAGGAGCTTATTTATACAGCGGTGACTCGTGCCAAAAAACAAGTGACGATATACAGTACGAAACACGCTTTTGAGAAAGCTGTCCAAACACCGACCGAAAGACATACCGGTTTGTCCCTACAGTTTGAGTACTTATGATTATCATTCTAAGTTCAAAAAAAGCATCCAAATTGGATGCTTTTTTTGAACTTAGATATTGTTAGTCACTTAGAGGTAAGACTTAAACCTTATCTTCTTTGATAGCATAGATACCTGGCAGGTGACGCAAGTAACCATGGAAGTCCATACCACAGCCATAGACATAACGATCTGCGACATTAATACCAACGAAATCAACATCAAAATCGGCAACTTTGCGGTCATGCTGCTTGTTTAGCAGCACACAAGACTCGAGAGATAATGGTTTTTCTTTATTTAGCTCTTCGACAACAGCCTTTAGAGTAATGCCTTCATCAAAAATATCATCAATCAACAAGACATGCTCGCCTTCGATACTCACATCAGGCTTGAATTTCCAATCAAGATCGTCAGTACCTTCGTTGTCACGATAGCGTGTCGCATGGATATAATGCATACGATGATAGAATGTCAGATGCGTCAATAATTGACCAGCGGGAATTAATCCACCGTTCATAACAACCATCACAATTGGGTTCAAACCAGCGTAGTGTAGGTTAAGCTGAGCGGCCAAGCGCTCATAAGCGGCAGCAACTTCAATGCTGCTGATCAGGCACTCTGAGTTACGTAATGTTTTTTCGATTTCTTGATTGCTGATTTGGGTCATCGGGCGCACCTTTGGTGAAAAATGCCAAGTATTTTAACAAGTTTTGGTAAATTTTCCCAATGTTATATGACCATTTGATCAAAATTTAGCAATTACTCTGGTTTTTCAATGATAAATGGACGGTAATAATTCGCCAAACGATTGAGAGAGTCATTTGGTAGATCAGGTAGTAGCTTGTTAAGCGCCATATTCATTCCTTTATCAATCGCAGATTTGGCAACTGGCACTGATTTGCGTTTGATCATACCTAATTTTAACGTTTCAGCGTAGCGGCTGACGAAGTGGGTTAATGTCGCGTCATTCATGGTTTCGAGCGCTGTTTTAAACTTGGCTCTATCTACGTGCTCTGGTGTGATAGCAGCAAAGCCTTCAACGATAGTTCTAGCATCTGCTTCTGACAACTTAAAGCCAATACGTTTTACGCCTTCATTATCAATAAAAGTTGCCTGATCTTTTAGAAAGTGAAAGCTTGGCAGCACATCTTCGTTATTTTCTTTACCTAACAAGATATTGAGTAGGGTATCTGTGGCACGTTCAATGGTGGCAACAATCTTGCGCATGGCCGCTTGACGCTCAGGATTTGGAATAATCTCAACCAAACCGACTAACAAATTGTCCGTTAGATCTCGTGCAGTCTGATGAGTGAGCGCGTCTCGGTAAGGGTAATATTCTACTTGCTCATTTGAAGCAACGACTTGTTCGGCCTCGCTGATTAATACTTTTAATTTATCTGAAGGTACGAAACCAAAATAATGTGCCATTATGCTTCCTTTATTTGTTGTTTTTCATGTCTTACTTGCGTTACATTTGCCGTGAAATCGGTTACCATTTAACCGGAATTTGAAACAAAGACTCACCACGCTATATGCTACTTAGTGACGCACCTTAATTGTACAATGTGAAAATTTGTTGGCTAATATTTATCACACATGATTTTTACAATTTATTCGGTGACGGGTCGGTTTATATGAATGACTCGCTGCACACTAATTTAGCATATTTTTTATATTTTGATTTAAAAAGCTTGAACTTATAAGACTACCTACTACTTGTCTAGGGAGAGATAAGATGAATAGTGCTATTGTACTGATATTCGGCGTTGCTGCTATGCTTTGTGGCTACGTGTTTTACTCAAAATTCATTGCTACTAAAGTTTTAGCATTGGATAACAGTCGCCCCACGCCAGCGCATACGATGAAAGATGGGGTCGATTATGTTCCTACCAATAAATATGTACTATGGGGGCACCATTTTACCTCGGTGGCAGGCGCTGCACCGATTATCGGTCCCGCAATTGCGGTTATTTGGGGCTGGGTACCTGCCATCATTTGGGTGGTGCTCGGTACGATTTTTATGGCTGGTGTACATGATATGTCGGCCATTTGGGCAAGTATGCGCAATAGGGGACAGTCAATTGGCTCTATTGCGGGTACAGTCATGGGCACACGTGTCCGCAGTTTGATGATGGTTGTGATTTTCTTATTACTATTGATGGTCAACGCGGTGTTTGGTGTTGCTATCGCTAATATGATGATCAAAACGCCATCTGCTGTACTGCCTGTTTGGGGCGCCTTAGTGGTTGCCTTTATCATCGGTCAGTGTATTTATCGCTACAAGATGAATTTGGTTTGGGTATCTATTCTCGGGGTAAGCGCTTTATATGGGCTGATCTATCTTGGCCCTATGTTCCCGATTGTGTTACCTGAGACCGTAATGGGCTTACCTGATAACGCTGTATGGATTCTTATTTTATTCGCCTATGCGGCGATTGCTTCGTTGTTGCCCGTATGGATGCTGCTGCAACCTCGTGATTATATTAATGGTTTGCAGCTGTTCGTTGGTTTGATTTTATTGTATGCAGCTATCTTTATCGGCACGCCAAATATTGTCGCGCCAGCAATAAACACAGCACTGCCAGTTGGCACGCCATCAATAATGCCGCTGTTGTTTGTGACGATTGCTTGTGGGGCGATATCAGGATTCCACGGATTGGTTGCGACAGGGACGACGTCTAAGCAGATTGATAAAGAAGAAGACACGCGTTTCGTTGGTTATTTTGGTGCGCTAGGTGAAGGTATGCTGGCACTCGGCGCAATTCTAGCAGCAACCGCA
This sequence comes from Psychrobacter sp. KCTC 72983, assembly GCF_014280455.1. Taxonomy (NCBI): domain Bacteria; kingdom Pseudomonadati; phylum Pseudomonadota; class Gammaproteobacteria; order Moraxellales; family Moraxellaceae; genus Psychrobacter; species Psychrobacter sp. KCTC 72983. The sequence continues at coordinate 2,828,249 of NZ_CP060390.1, read as the reverse complement.
GGTTTTGCTACCCTTGGTGATTGGCAAGCGGTCTATCAAAAATTTGGCGACGGTTCTATCGGTGCCTTCATTGATGGTGGTGCGACCATATTAAATGCGGGTGTTGGCATTGACATGGTACTATCACAGACGATGCTTACGGTCATGGCTGCCTTGTTTGCAGGTACCACTATGGATACTGGTGTACGCCTGCAACGCTATATTTTCCAAGAGTTCGGTGAGTTTTATAACCTGCCAGTCCTCAATAAAAGCGTGGTCGCAACATTGCTTGCTGTCGGCAGCTGCTTGCTATTAGCATTCGGCGCGGGCGGTATTGATGGTGCTGGTGGTATGATTATCTGGCCACTATTTGGTACGACTAATCAGCTAATGGCGGCGTTAACACTAATGATCGTAACGGTTATCTTGTTACGTAAAGGCAGAACAGTTTGGTACACTTTAGCGCCATTGTCGTTCTTGCTAGTCATGACGGTATTTGCACTACTTATTCAGCTCAAAACTTTCTTCACTGATGGCAATTGGCTGCTTATCATTATGGATATCATTATCTTGATAGCAACCATCTTAGTAACGTTTGAGAGTCTGTCTGTATTACGCAAAGAATGGTCGATACACAAAGGCAAAAGCGGTGACATTTAAACGCTAAACCATACTAAATATTTATCAACTTAAAAACGCTAGCAGCAATTGCTGGCGTTTTTTGTATCACATAGGCATGATAGGTAATAAGAAATAAGTAGGGTATAAGCGAATTATGGAAAATAAAAACACATCAAATGATATAGAAAACGCCCAACCACCAGAGAGTACTCAACCATGGTGGCAACGATTTGTGGCAGGACTCAATGAGTTTTATCATGCACCTTATCGCCAAACGATGGCACGTGCTGCCCGTGATGAAGAAGATTTCTTTATGCTGCTGATGTTTGCTGAAAGCTTAGGCATTGATAATCCTGCCAGCTTTTATACCTTAGAGTTACAACCGTTATTTTTAGAAAACTTTCACGAGTGGCACACGCGCATGGGTATGGATAGATGCCCATTTGACCATGTTGGCTGCTGCTAATCGTTTATTTATGATTGAAAAATAAAAATAATATAAGAAATGAGATAAAAATATGGCATTACATCCTCTACATACATTAGTAGAACAACTAAAAGCACAACCGATTATATTTATCGGCGGTAAGGGCGGTGTGGGAAAAACCACTACTGCCGCCGCACTTGCCAGTTATTACGCAAGCCAGCAGCAAAAAACGCTGATTGTCTCAACCGATCCAGCACACAGTTTGGGCGACGTGTTGGATACACAGCTTAATAACGCGAAAACAGCAATATCACCTTATTTCGATGCCATTGAGTTAAATCCTGATGTAATCGTTGACGAGCATTTTTCTCAAGTTGAGCGTACGATTAAATCCTATGCCAATCCAGATATGATGCCCAAAATTCGTGAGCATCTGAAGCTCTCAAAATCAGCACCCGGCGCCCAAGAAGCAGCGATGCTCGAATCCATGTGCCAGCATTTAGTCGAAGCGGCAGATGCAGGCTATGAGCATATTATCTTTGATACTGCACCGACAGGGCATACGCTACGGTTGCTAGTACTACCAGAAATGATGGGTGCATGGACAGATGGACTGCTTGCTCAGCAACGACGGCAAGCCAAGCTACGCTCAGTAGCGACGCATTTGGACAGTCACAATCAAAAAAGCAGTCAAACGGATAGCGCTCAAAAGAACCATGTGGCCAATCCGTTTGCCGCAAAAAAGCCTGATCGCTGGGAGCAAGCGGTATCCGTGCTAGAAAAGCGCAAGCAGTTGTTTCGCCAAGCAGGACTGCTGCTGCATGATCGTACACAAACGGCAATTGTGTTGGTTATGACGGCTGACGTGTTGCCGTTGGCTGAGACCAAACGGGCTATCGAACAGCTAGAGGACAGCAAGCTCACGCCCGCAGCAATCGTCATCAATCAGTTGATATCAACAACGCAGTCGGATGAGTTTTGGCGCCGGCGTGCTGAGCGTCAGCAGGATTTGCTGCAGGATATTGAAAACAATTTTTCTAAATATCCGCTATATCCAATTTATCTGCAGCAAACAGACGTACGTGGCACAGAGGCATTGAGTACATTGCTAGGCTAGATGCAGCAAACGATAGAACGGTAAATGACTACGACTCACGCTTGTACGATTGCAGCTTACCCGATAGCGACCATGCCATATCTGCGCGCAGCAGCTGCGCCTGTTCAGAATTACCACTGCTAAGCGATGACCATTGCGGTTTGCCGCGAGCCTTTTTTAGCTCACTAGGTAATTTATTCGCAGGCCATACGGTAATCGGGTTGCTATCTTCATTAGTATTGCTGTTGCTATCATTGTGGTAACTACCATCATCTGACGATGTCTCAAGGCTGCTTTTCTCGCCTTTGTATAATAGCTGGGTGGCATCAGTCGCAGCATGACCGCGATGGCGTAGGGCAGTGAGTAAGTCGATCGCTCGCGTTGCTAGCAATGTCAACGTCGCAGGATCGATATATAAGCGTTTTACCCCAGTGATCCTATCGGCAATACTACTGGTGTTAGATAGTAACCCGCCTGCGATACCACCTATCGCTGCACCCAAGCCCAATGTCGTACCTAGCGCTGCTGCATCAATACCCAACCCTAACAGCGCGCCCGCTGCTGCGCCAGAAGTGGTACGGATACCATAGCTCTTGAGTAACTCAGGATCAAATGGGTCTTGCTGATAGGCTTGCAATTCAAGCGGGGTTGCTGCAACGGCATTGTCATAAAACTTATAGAGGTTAAGTAAATTGTGCTGCATTGCACGCTCACTTTGCCTCACCGCTTCTTGCATTTGTTCTAATACAGGCATCGGGTCGTCATCTTCATTGATCTCGCGTACAAAAGAAGCGACATTCAATAAAAAGTCAGCAATAATAATATTGGCCTCATCATACAACTGCGCCCAATCTTCAGTCCGGCGCTGCATCAATTGCTCAAGCATCTCAGAATGAGTGAGCATGGTGGCGAGGTTTTGCCAAAGATGCATCTCATCTTCAAATTCAAAAGCAACGGAATCAAAACGTGTGGAGATATGTAGATTGCGTCTAGCCAGCATGGTTTGCCAATCATCAATATTGGCATTCTGACTGTCGGTAAAGTTAAAGACAGGCATCACCGGAATGGCTGCCCACGATAAAATCGCTAGCTCATCTTTATACTTGCCCAATACTGGCTCACGAGCATCTACCACATAGATGGCCATATCACTTGCCAGCAGCTGACGAATCACTTTTGCTTCTTGGCTATAATCATAGCTGTCTAGAACACTGCTATCTGCACCTTGAGCGATATCTGATGCCAAAAACTGCTGCAAACGCTCAATACCATCACGGCGACTGGCCGTATTGTATTCTAGCCAATCCATCAGCCCTGAAGCGTCCTCTAGGCCTGGTGTGTCGTATAGTGCTACCAGCACCTCACCCGTTTGACTGTCTGTCAGACTTGCTTGCTCGACGTGACGCGTGGTCGCCGCTTCATTTTTGACTTCACCAAAATAGACATCACGCAGTAACGTGCGCAATATGGAGGTCTTACCGGTATTGGTGTGTCCCACGACCGCCAATTTTAGCGCCTCACCACTGGCGATGGTTTTTTTTGTCACATTTGTGGTTGTAGCTGGCGGTACTGATTCAGTTGATATGGATTGATTATCATGAGTTACCCTAGACTGGGCGGCCGTTTTTGACACTGTCGAATGCGAGGTCTTGGCGTTATTATTTGAGTCGCTGGGCAACGCCTTGTCTGCAAAAAGACCTGTAGGCGTGTGATGCTCGTAATTTTCTTTTTTATTGTCATTATTCATAGTCGCGTCTTATTGTTATTGAAGATCGAAATTTAGCCATTTATTGTAATACAAATTTGGTGGTATGTTGGTTCTGGATGCGTAGTGTCCATATCGTAAACTGTATTTTATGTATCCATGATACGCTATGAGATTGCTGTAGGTGGGCGCAGCAGTACCTTAATTTTTTTCTTAATGCCCTTGGCACGAAAAAACCGCTGCCACATTCGGTAAAACACCCCAAATATCAGACCAATAATATTATCGTGACTGGTCTCACCAACAGCCCCATATTTGACGGGATTATTGACGGTATCTTCTTCTACATAAGTGCCAAACCAGCGATCAAAAATAATAAGAACGCCGCCATAATTTTGGTCAATATATTCGTCATTAGTACCATGATGGGCGCGGTGGTTGGATGGGGTGTCAAAGATATACTCAACCCATTTTGGAAATTTTCCCACCGTCTCGGTATGGATAAAGAACTGATAAATCAAATCTAACGCATAAAAGAAAAACACCCAGACAGGATGCACACCCAGCAGCATTAATGGGACGAAAAATAACCACCAACCTGTCACCGAGTACAGCAGGCTTTGGCGCATGGCAGTGGATAGGTTCATCTTATCATCTGAATGGTGCACAACATGCGCTGACCAAAACCAATTCATGCGGTGTGAGGCACGGTGAAACCAGTAATAGCTGAACTCAACCGCGACAAATATGGGTATGGCTGTCAGCCATGTCACCTCAATAGTGAACAGTCGGTATTGATATAGCCACAGGCAAATAGGCAGCACAATAATTGCTTGGACAATCAATTCAAACCCGAGATAAGAGCCGCCCAAGCTAAAATTGGTCATCGCACGGCGCCAGCTAAAGCTTTCACTTTTCCCACGCTTAGACTGATAAAACCACTCTGCCAAAAACAATAAGAGAAATGGGCCACCAGCCAGCGGTAACAGCCATTCTTGCCAGTGAGCAGGTAAGATACTTGCCAGCATTGGCTGCCATGACTCTGGTGCAGCGGTTAAGATACTTTGGTTTAACGCCTCTTTGTAATTATCCAATATCTGACCATACTCACCTGATGTTAAGAGGGTGTTGTCTGTTGACATATTTGGCTCCTAGCCACTATAAAACATCCTTGTTACCCAAGAGATAACCGTTTTTCTATATTACTGATTTATTTTGTCCTTTTTATAAAAATAATTTTTATTAAGTATCGCATTCAAAAACTTTAAGAATCAATATCTACCAAGCCAATTTTTCGCGCAGAGAGCGCTGTTTGCCACTGCTGATAGCGTACAGCTTGCTTATCCACTGGTTCATCCTCATGTGTCAAATCAGCATCACTAAGCAGCTGTACAATAAGACCATCTTTTGCATGAGCGGCGATTTGATCAAGTTTGCGTAGCGTACCGCGGTCAGGCAGCGCTTTGCTATGGATACCTAATAGGACTTGCACAGGGTGCTCGTCTAAGTAGTTTTTTAGCCGTGCCATATCCTCACGATCATCAACGATACCAAAATTCTCAATCTCACTTGATTCTGAAAAATCATGACGGTCATTAGTCAACCCTGACTGCCACCATTTATCCTGATTTGAAGGATATTCAAGCAAGGCGACCAGTTTCTTGCCTGCACTTACCGCCGCTTTGGGCGCGACAGGTGCGGGTGCTTCCGTAAAGTCATCTGCATCAACCACCTGACGCTGCCAAAAATTTATGATCTTTTGATAATACGGTTGCTTGATATCCAAGCGCATTTTTTTGCGGCGGAACATCAAAGCACAAAATACCCACGCTATCGCACGCGGGACAATACCGTACATCAGCAAGCTACCGACTAGCAATCCTGCCCACTGCCGCGCCACAGACAATGGCATCGCTTCTGTGACCAACCTGCTTTGCGCAATCGCTGTACTATCTGGCACATCAAAACCAACCATGCCTGGTAGCCAGCCGAGTATTTGCGTTAAGCTCACCAGCGCCTGATCAGAGAGTAGGGTCGACTCCCAGCTAAAGCTATACTGACGTACGATCAATAAAAATATAATCGCAAGCAGCATACCGGTCAACGTCGCAAGCCATAACTGATGGCTAAACCGTCCCAAATACCAGCGCATACCGCTATGCTGTAATTGGCGCTCATACAGATCGACGGCCGCCTTGGTCACATCGTCTTTACCGCGTATGAGGTAACTTGGACTAACAAAACTGGCAAACCAACTGGGCGCTTGCTGGTCTCGATTGATGAGTGTCATCACCAGCCAGCCACCAAGCATAATAGTATGAAAACCAAGCAAGCAAACCAAGACATAAAAGAAGTTCACCACATTGGACTGCAATAGCGTGAACAGACCCAAAAATCCCGAGATGCACCACACCACGCTCATAACGATCATGATGCCTTTTATGCGACCATCAATCTTACCTAGTACCCGCGCAAGCGCCCCATTGCTATCGATGCGTGAGGCCCGTCGATGCAGCTTTTGGATAGGTGTGCCATCCTCGCTCTGTAGCTTTTCTGTGATCAGTAACGGGTCAGTGGCAAAGACGTGCTGATCGGTCTCTAAGGCACGTACCAGCTCGGTCAGTTGGTCTTGGGGTGATAGCATAAGGCGCTGATATCCGTATAAGAACGTCAATATAAGTAATGGAAAGCAAAAAATGTGGGTTTAATCGCTAAAAAGTATTGTAGCGTATATAGACTGAGAATAATGTCTATTATTTTTATCATAGCAAACACTCGTAAAATCAGCCAAAATGAAACTATCAAGGTTTGTAAAACAGGACGCTTCTAGATGAATAATAAAACCTATCTGATCATCGGTGGCACAGGCGGTATCGGTCAGGCCATGGTCAAGCAGCTGGTACAAGAGTCAGCTGCCGATCAAACTGACGGCGCATCTGCTAAAAGACATAGTACACAAGTATTCGCCACTTATCATCGCAGTGAGCCGAACTTTGAAGCAGACAATCTACACTGGATACCGATGAATATCAGTGATGAAGACAGTATCCAAAAAGCGGCCGACACCATCAAGCAGACCGTGGGTCATGTCGATTGGGTAATCAACTGCGTGGGATTACTCCATACCAAGACGGCGCAGCCAGAAAAGGCCTTGAGGCAGATTGAAACGGAGTTCTTTTTACAGAACATGCAAATCAATGCACTAGCAAGCTTGCTGATAGCCAAGCATATCAAACCGTTGCTCGCCAAAGCTGAACGCAGCGCTAGCCATCCTGCGATTTTTGCGACCATATCAGCTCGTGTCGGTAGTATCACGGACAATCAGCTAGGCGGTTGGTATAGTTATAGAATGAGCAAGGCGGCGCTCAATATGGGGATGAAAAACTTGAGTATCGAATGGGGCCGATCACTCAAAGAGGTGTGCGTAGTCGTTATGCAACCGGGAACCGTGAATACCCAACTGTCTGCGCCGTTTCAAGGCAATGTCGCTGAAGGACATCTATTCTCGCCAGCGTATAGCGCCGAGTGTTTATTGGAAGTGCTATCAGGGATGACGGCTGCCCAATCAGGCAGTTTTGTCGATTGGGCAGGAGAGTCGATACCTTGGTAGTCAATATCTTGGTAATGATACAAATGATAGGGTGGTTTAGGGTGGTTATCCTGTTAAAACCCTAATAAGCCATAAATAAGTCCATAAACTCATTCACTGGCGTTTGCTCCAATTTTTCTTGATCGTTACACAGCTCAATGATTTGCTGACAACGACTGTCGATAAAGCGGGTGGCCAGACTGGCTCGGAACTTTGCCTCAAGTATAGGAATGCCCTCGGCACGGCGGCGTTTATGACCGATAGGATACTCGATGGCGACTTTTTCTGTGCTACTACCATCTTTGAAGAATATTTGAATGGCATTAGCAATAGAGCGCTTACTGGGGTCATGGTAATCTTTTGAATACTGTGCGTCTTCTTCTACCACCATTTTTTCGCGTAGCTCATCGATTGATAAATGCTCTTCATGATAGTCATCTTCATAGTTCTCCGCCATCAGATCGCCTGTCAATAAGGGAACAGCCACCATATATTGTAAGCAGTGATCCCGATCAGCTGGGTTAGCAAGCGCGCCCTCTTTTGAGATGATGCGAATTGCTGAATCATGCGTGGTTAGAACAATTTTTTCGATCTCATCAATTCGACCTCTCACATGTGGGTGCAAAATAACCGCCGCTTCACAAGCAGTCTGCGCATGAAATTCAGCGGGAAAGCTGATTTTAAATAAGATATTCTCCATCACATAACTGCCAAAGTCACGCTGAAAGGTAAATCGACGCTCGTCTTCGGGTTTGGTCGCAAGATCCTTATTGGTATGGCTAAACAGCACATCATAAAACCCCCATTGCGGTGCGGTTAGTGCGCCAGGGATACCCATTTCACCACGTGCAGTGATATCTACCAGCCGAACCGCGCGGCTGGTTGCATCACCTGCCGCCCATGATTTTCGGCTGCCCGCGTTGGGTGCATGACGATAGGTGCGCAGTGCCTGACCATCGACAATGGCTTGTGAGATGGCGGCCATGATGCGCTCGCGTGGCAGCTGATATAGTTTGGCGACGACCGCAGTTGAGGCTAATTTGACCAAAAACACATGATCAAGACCCACGCGGTTGAATGAGTTTTCGAGTGCCATGACGCCTTGAATTTCATGCGCCATGATCATCGCCTCGAGCACGGCTTTCATGGTCAGAGGTGCTTGCCCTTGGCTGATGTTTTTTTGACTGATATAGTCGGTGACCGCCAAGATGCCGCCCAAGTTATCAGACGGATGACCCCACTCAGCAGCGAGCCACGTATCATTATAGTCAAGCCAGCGTACCATACAGCCGATGTCAAAAGCGGCTTTGATGGGGTCTAGTCTATAGGATGTGCCAGGGACGCGAGCGCCATGCGGCGTTATTTGATCAGGGCAATCAGGCCCCAAGTGCTTGGTACACTCAGGGAAGCGCAGTGCCAGTAGTCCGCAGCCGATGGTATCCATGAGACAGTGGCGAGCAGTACGCCATGCATCAGTGGGGCTTGGTGACTCGTTATCTATGGAATAATTGAGCACATAATCGGCGATTTTTTGGATTTCATCGTCATATTCTGGACGGATATTGCTCTCTACCGTTGCCTCATTTGTATTTGAATGGGCTGTATCTGAATGGGTATTTGACATGGTTGTTTCCTCTTCCTTGAGTGTGCTAACTTTTCGCTTTGTTGACCCATGCTCGCAGTCATCCCTTTAAAGCGGTTATCATTCAAAAGTAGCATACTCAATATGGAACAACCAGACTGAATCGTGTTAAGAAGTAAAACTTTGCAGGCCGTTTAAATCATCAAATAGAGCAGACCTAAAATAAACAGCGCTGCTATAATAAACAGCAGGAAGCTTAAAACTTTGGTCGTGGTTGACGCAGTATCCACACTTTCTTTTCTTACTTTGTTTTTCTTAGCAACGTATAGCACCATCTTCACATGCTCAATATTATCTTCAAGATAATGCTCACCTTCAGGTACAAAACCCAAAGACTCATAAAAACTAAGCAGGTAGGCCTGTGCCGAGATAATAATCGGGCGTTTTTTACCGTACTTTTTGCGGCAATGAGCAATAGCTTGCGTCATTATTTGCCGCGCTAGGCCGTCACCTCTGTGCTCGGACAGTACGAGCACTCTACCGATGGCAGGCATGGCAGTGTGGTTGGTCTTGATCGTAGGGTCGGCGACCGATAGATTGGATTTTAATTTATTGAATTCAGGCGGGACAATGCGGCAATAGCCCACTAACGCTGCGTTTTGATGAGCAATCAAGTGTAAGCAATCAAAATCGACTTCATCCATATCTTGATAGGCACAGTTTTGTTCGACGACGAACACTTGTGAGCGTGCTTTTAGGATATGGTAAAGGTCAACTGAGGTCAGCTCATCAAAGGTTTTGATAGAAAATTCACAATTCATAATGGGCAAGCTTCTGGCAATAGGCGGTAAAATAGGGCATTATAACGATTTAGGCAGTCATTAACCATTCCTAACCCTTTAGGGTCTGACTGATTTTGTCTAAATTTAAGCTATCAGACATGGCACTAAATATCTCAAAGTATTTGCCGCGTTGGGCATAGAGCGCCTCGTGTGTGCCTGTCTCAACCACTTCGCCATTTTCTATGACTACCAGATCATCGGCGTCGATAATCTGAGCAATATTGTGCGAAACCATAATAACGGTACGATCTTTTTTGATCAGATCAAGGCTTTTTTTGACTTGCTGACTGGCGATAGCATCGAGACTGGCGGTCGGCTCGTCCAAAAACACAATCGGTGGATCTTTTAAAAACATCCTTGCCAGCGCGATACGCTGCTGCTGCCCACCTGATAGCGATTTGGCCGTACTCTCGTAACCGTCTGCTAATTGCATCACTTGCTCATGAATCGAAGCCTTTCTGGCTGCAACTATAATGTCATCCATAGTCGCATTCATATTGCCATAACGGATGTTTTCACTAATAGTGCCTGAGAAGATATGATTACTTTGTAATACCAGACCGATATTCTGACGTAAGTCATGAGTATCACAGTCAGCCAAATCATGCCCGTCTAGGCAGATCGTGCCAGCGTCTGGCGCATAGAACTTGACCAATAGATTGATAATCGTGCTCTTGCCAGCGCCAGAGAGGCCAACCAGCGCCGTGATACGGTTGGGCTTGATGGTAAAGCTGACGTCTTTGAGCGCTTGCGTCCCATTCGGATAAGTAAAGTCGACATGTTTAAGCTCGATATGACCTTTTAGGTTGTCGCTACTAATACCAGCGATGCTCTCGACTTGGCTGTCATCTTCTAAAATATCAAAAAAACCTTCGGCATAGGTCAATGCATTATTTATCTGGTCGTAGATGCGGTGTAATTGACGGATAGGGGCGGCGACATTTTGAAACAGCATGACATGAAACAAAATCATACCAATGGTCATCTCACCTTGTAGGACAAAATAAGCGGTGAGCAAGATGATAACCACCACACCAATCTGCTCGATAAAGGTTTTGATGGCATCATAAACAAAACCAATACTGCGAATACGCAGCTGATTATCGGTCATTTCCTTTTGAATGGCTAAGTGCTTTTCTGCTTCTATCGACTCACGGACAAAGGATTTCACCACGCTGATCGAATTGATCAAAGATATTACCAAACCGCTTTTGGCTTCTCTATAGCCGCGCATCTGCCGACGAAACCCTTGTAGGCGCTTGGCTTGTTTTTGGCTGATAAAAAAGTAAATGGGAATGATAATAAGACCGACCAAGCCTATCCAAAAATTGGTCGAAAACATGATGATAAGCGCCACGATTGCATTGGCAAACAGCGGTAGCATATCGATAAAGAAGTTTTGCACCAAACTGGTTAAGCTGCTGACGCCATAATCAATACGGGTTTGCAACTTGCCGCTGTCGTTTTCGCTACTGGTATAAAATGCCATCCGATAGGTCAAGATGCGCTCAATGATTTTTTGCGATAAATCACGTGATAGATTGATACGAATCTTTTCGCCGAAGAAGCGTTGCCCAAACGAGATGAATATCGATAATATCTCTTTGGTTAAGAGTACCGCACTGATAATGGTCAGCATGCGCACGCCAGCTTCCCAAGGTTCAGCGAGGGTAGCGATTTCGGTCAAGGTATCAACGGCATAACGTAGTACAAAGGCATTAACTTGCGCGGTAAAGGAGCCTAGAGCAGTCAGCGCTAAGGTGGCGGTAATAAGCAAGCGATAAGGCTTAGCAAATACCGCCAGTTTTTTGAGGATATTCCACAGCAGCGCCCGCCGTTCTTTTTTCTCGACTGGCGGTTTTTTGTCTAACTGTGCGCGGCGAGGTTGGGGAGATATTGGCATAAAACCTTATTGCAAATTGAAATAAGCCATGGCTACGCTTAAAACGCATCCGCAGGCACAAAAACTTCACCAACCATGATACGCCTTGCTGAACGACTCATCGACACTTTTTTGGCTTGCCAGCGGCCTTCGACTTGTTCGGTTTTACCGCCGACCAGTAGCGTCCCTGATGGATGACCAAAACGTACCTCTGTCAGCTCGCCACCACCAGCAGCTTTGTTAACAAGCGTGCCTTGCGTGGTTGCGGCAGCGGCAATAGCGACTGCTGCTGTCCCCATCATGGCGTGATGCAATTGCCCCATACTCATGGCACGTACGACCAAATCAATCTCTTCTGCATCGACCGATTTACCACTAGAGGCGGTATAGCTCTGTGCGTTACCAACCCAAGCGAGTTTGGGAATATGCTGGCTGGTTTGCGCCTCGCTCACATCTTTAAATAATCCCATCGCCACGCCGCCTGTGGCACGGATTTTTTCAAGCTTGGTAAGTAGCTCACTATCACTATTAATGTCGCCTTGTAGCTCAGTACCCGTAAAGCCCAAATCTTCTGCGTTTATAAAGATGGTTGGGATACCTGCACTAATGAAGGTGGCTTTGATGCTATCAGCATTTAGACCGCAGCCTGATACATCGAAATCATCGACCAAATTGCCCGTCGGGAACATGTCGCTGGTGGCATCAACCGGATCGATAAACTCAATTTTGACTTCAGCTGCTGGGAAGGTGACACCGTCTAATTCAAAATCACCTGTCTCTTGAACCTGTACTTTGTCATTTGCATCTTTATAGACTGGCACATGGGCAATAATGGTTTTACCAATATTTTCTTGCCAGATACGCACTTCACAAATCCCGCTTTTAGCATTGTCATCGATACTATTAGCAATTTTGTCGGCATCAACTAGACCCATATTAATGGCACAGGCACCGACGGCTGCAGTTAAGTTACCACAGTTACCCGCCCAATCAATCATGGGCTTTGCGATATTAACTTGTCCAAACAGATAGTTCACGTCGTGATCTGGTCTGTCAGAGGCCGATAAAATAACGGCTTTTGATGTGCTAGAGCTGCCATTGCCTAAGCCATCGATCTGCTTACCGTAAGGATCAGGGCTACCGACGACGCGCAGCAAAAACTTATCACGTGACTCGCCAGCAACTTGGCAACGCTCAGGTAAATCAGATAATTTAAAAAACGTACCCTTTGAGGTACCGCCACGCATATAGGTGGCAGGGACGGAGATTTGCGGAGCGAAAGAAGCTTTTGATTGAGAGTTGGTTTGGGTCACTGTATTGAGTCCTTTTTATATTGTTATAAGATTGGGTATGGCGTCATCAGCAAGTAAACACGAACGACTAAGAACGCTCATTAATAATGATAACGACAAGAGATAATCGTCAGATAATTATCATCGACGGCATATACCAATCGATTGGCGTCATCGATGCGTCTTGACCAAAATCCAGATAGGTTTTCTTTTAAAGGTTCAGGTTTACCAATTCCTTCAAACGGATTACGCTTACATTCAGTGATAAGTTTATTAATACGCTTGAGTGTTTTTTTGTCTTGCGTTTGCCAGTACAGGTAGTCTTTCCACGCAGCGTCTGTCCATGCTAATTGCTCACTCATTGTTAGACCCTTTGGATTGATTAAAGCCTTTGAGTTCAAGCACTCTCAATATCGCTATCCGTGTGCTCATTGTTATCGCTGCGACCGTCACTTCTATCACTATTTTCTGCCGTATCAATTAACTCACGCGTGACAGTCTTGCCAGCTTTATATTGGGCAATAGAGTCCGCTAAGTGCGCCGCATTGGCAGGGGATTTTAGCAGATAGACGGTTTCCATCAGGCTATTGTAGTAATCAAGTGACATCACAACGGCATCATCAGCGTCACGGCGGGTTACGATAGTGGCATTGGCATCATCGTTTACCGTATCTAGGACAGATTTTAGATGCTTTCTGGCTTCTGAAAAACTAACGACTCTCATGGTTTACTCCTTTCATAATACGCTTCATTACTTGTACAATATATGGTACATATTACGCCATTGGTTAAGTAAACTCAATATTTAGCTGCTATCTAGTACTTAGGAGTAAGTAACAAACTCAGTGTATAGAACGCAAAAGCAAATAAAAGCCGACGTCATATAAGGTTATACAACATCGGCAACTTTTATTCTTTATTGCTTATCACACTAAAACCTACAGTATAGCCCTAGACGATATCAAGCGTACCTTCGATAAACTCTTTAGCAAAGCGTTGTAGCATACCGCCAGCGTTGTACATTTTTACTTCATCAGCCGTATCTAAGCGGCAGATAATAGGCGTCTCAGTGGTACTACCATCGGTACGATGGATTACTAGAGTCATCAACCCGCCAGCCGAGACTTCACCTGTGACATCAAAGGTTTCCGTGCCATCGATATTTAGCGTATGACGAGTCACGCCTTCCTCGAACTGTAGCGGCAGCGCGCCCATGCCCACTAAGTTTTGACGATGAATACGCTCAAAGTCTTCAGCGACAACGGCTTCCACACCAGCGAGACGGACGCCTTTGGCCGCCCAGTCACGGCTTGAGCCTTGACCATAGCCATCACCTGCGATGATGATCAGCGGCTGCTCACGGTTCATGTAGGTTTCAATCGCCTCCCACATACGCATGACTTGACCTTCTGGCTCAACACGCGCCAGTGAGCCTTGGATAACTTCACCATCTTCATCGCGTACCATCTCGTTCAATAGTTTAGGGTTGGCAAAGGTGGCACGTTGCGCGGTTAAATGGTCGCCGCGATGGGTCGCATATGAGTTATAGTCTTCGGCAGGCAAGCCCATAGTGTCCAAATACTCGCCAGCTGCTGACGTACCAAGAATAGCATTTGATGGTGACATATGATCGGTGGTGATGTTATCACCTAATACGGCAAGCGGACGCATACCTTTTAGTTTGTTCATCGCTGCCATTTGACCTTCCCAATACGGCGGACGGCGAATATACGTGGTCATTTCACGCCAGTCGTACAATGGGCTTAACGCTTTGCCTGTGTCTTTTTTGGCCTCATCAAACATGGGGATATATACGGCATTAAACTGCTCAGGCTTAACAGCAGAAGCAACAATGGCATCCACTTCTTCGTCATCAAACCAGATGTCTTTTAGATAGACATCATTGCCGTCTTGGTCTTTACCCAACGAGTCTTTTTCAATATCAAAACGGATGTTACCAGCGATGGCATAAGCGATAACCAGTGGCGGCGATGCTAAAAATGCTTGCTTGGCATACGGATGGATACGACCGTCAAAGTTACGGTTACCAGATAGCACTGCCGTGGTGAACAAATCATTGTCGATGATTTCTTGCTCGATGTCAGGGTCAAGTGCACCGCTCATACCGTTACACGTCGTACAGGCAAAGCCTACTACATCAAAACCGATTTCCTGTAGCTCTGGCATTAGACCTGCTTCTTCTAAATACATTTTGACCGTTTTTGAGCCGGGTGCGAGTGAGGACTTAACCCACGGTTTACGCAATAGTCCTTTGGCATTCGCGTTACGGGCGACAAGACCTGCAGCTACCATGTTGCGAGGGTTTGAGGTATTGGTACAGCTGGTAATCGCCGCGATAATCACTGCGCCATCTGGCATGAGACCATCTTTTGGTTCAGGGAGTTTTTGATCAGGCGCGTGGGCGATGCCTTTGGCCACCAAATCATCAGTAGATACACGCGCATGGGGACGCGACGGGCCTGCCATGTTACGACCGACTGATGACAAATCAAACTCAAGGACGCGTGCATATTCGGCTTTTTCCATGCCATCAGCCCATAGACCCGTTTGCTTAGCATACTGCTCAACCAGTTTAATCTGTTCCTCAGAACGACCCGTCAGACGCAGATAGTCAATGGTTTGCTCATCGATATAGAACATCGCAGCAGTGGCGCCATATTCAGGCGTCATATTGGAGATAGAGGCGCGGTCACCAACACTTAGCTGGCGTGCACCGTCACCAAAGAATTCAATATAGGTAGAGACCACACCTGCGTCGCGTAAGAACTCCGTCATCGCCAGTACGAGATCCGTACCAGTAATGCCTTTTTGCAGTTTGCCTGTTAATTTGACCCCAACGTAATCAGGCAGGCGCATATAAGAGGGGTTGCCTAGCATGACGCTTTCGGCTTCTAGACCGCCCACACCGATTGAGATCACACCTAGGGCATCGACCATCGGCGTGTGACTATCCGTACCAACCAACGTATCAGCGAATGCGACTTCTTCACCCGCTTTATTGTGTACGACCTGTACGACAGGTGACATTTTCTCTAGGTTGATCTGGTGCATGATGCCGTTACCAGGCGGTACGACGTTGACATTGTCAAAGGCATACTGGCACCAGTTGATGAAGTGAAAGCGGTCATCGTTACGGCGCTCTTCAATCGCACGGTTTTTCTCAAAGGCGTCTTCTTCAAAGCCTGCGTGCTCAACCGCCAATGAATGGTCAACGATAAGCTGAGTGGGCACGATAGGGTTTACCTTGGACGGATCACCGCCTTGCTCAGCAATGGCATCACGCAAGCCTGCCAAATCAACAAAGGCCGTCTGACCCAAGATATCGTGACAAACGACGCGGGCAGGGTACCAAGGAAAATCAAGATCTTGCTTGCCTTCGATATGCTGCTTTAGTGCTGCCGTTAAATCCTCAGGTGGGCAACGGCGCACAAGGTTTTCACACAATACTTTTGAGCAAAATGGTAGCTTGTCATAAGCACCTGCTTCGATGCGCTCGACAGCTTCGCGAGTGTCAAAGTAGTAAAGGTCAGTATCAGGAAGTGGTTTTTTGAATTCATCGTTCATGGGTTGTACGAGGGCGTTGTCCATAAGTCACCTTTGGCTGTTGTCTAATTTTGATAAGTAGTTAAACGTCGATATTAGATAAAAATTCATTCCTTTAGCAAAATCATCATCATCGTCCATTATTGCAGGCTTTGCTAAAGAATCGATATTGAAAGTTAAGATGGCATGATCTATAAAAAAAATAGCGTATGACGATCAAACCTAAAAATATCATAGCTAGGCTCAATCGACATACCTGTATCAGCTAGCACTGCCGCTAGCTGATAATAAGTACGTAACAATAGCTACTTAAAAGAAATCAACTTAACGCGCGCTCATATCTGGTACAGGACGCAGCTCTTCACCCGTATATTCGGCACTTGGGCGAATGATACGGTTGTTGGCACGTTGCTCAAACACGTGAGCGGCCCAGCCAGTCAAGCGTGAGCAGACAAATATTGGCGTGAAGAGTTTGGTCGGGATACCCATAAAGTGATAGGCTGATGCATGGAAAAAATCAGCATTCGCAAACAGTTTTTTCTCGCGCCACATCACGTCTTCAACACGCACAGACACAGGGTAGAGCACCTCGTCACCAACATCAGCGGCCAGTTTTTCAGACCAACCTTTGATGACGACGTTACGTGGATCTGATTCGCTATAGATGGCATGACCAAAGCCCATGATTTTGTTTTTACGTGCTAGCATGGCCATCATCTTTGTCTCGGCTTCATCAGCTGAGCTAAAGCCCTCAATCATATCCATCGCCGCTTCATTCGCGCCGCCATGCAATGGACCACGTAGTGAACCGATTGCGCCAGTGATACAAGAATGGATGTCAGACAAAGTCGACGCACAGACACGCGCAGTAAAGGTTGAGGCGTTGAACTCATGCTCTGCATACAAGATAAGCGACACGTTCATGACTTTTTCGTGTAGCTCGTTTGGTTTTTCGCCTTTGAGCAGATGCAAGAAATGACCGCCGATGGTCGCATCATCCGTCTCAGTCTCGATACGCACGTTATCATGGCTAAAGCGGTACCAGTAGTTGATGATTGAGGGGAATGCGGCAAGCATACGATCAGTTTTATCGTTTTGCTGAGCGAAATCCGTTTCGCTCTCAAGGTTGCCCAGCATTGAGCAGCCCGTGCGCAGTACATCCATTGGATGCGCATCGCTTGGAATACGTTCAAGCACGTCTTTTAATGCTTGTGGTAGGCCGCGCAGGCTTTTGAGCTTAGCTTGATAGGCATCAAGCTCATTTTGCGTAGGTAAATTACCGTATAGCAGTAAATACGCGACTTCTTCAAAGATGCACTTATCCGCCAGCTCTGATACATCATAGCCGCGATAGGTCAGACCAGAGCCCGATTTGCCAACGGTCGATAATGCTGTCTTGCCAGCGACTTGTCCGCGAAGTCCTGCGCCTGAAAGTTCTTTCTGTGCTGCCATGTCTACATTCCTTTTGTGGGTAGCTTTTTATATTGTTAAGTGAAAATACTGCTTATTATGGTTATTTATTATCTGCAAACAGCTTGTCTAAGGTTTGCTCAAACTCGTGATAGTTTAAGAAATCATAAAGCTCCATGCGCGTCTGCATGGTATCGACGACTTTTTCTTGCGTGCCGTCATCTAATAGATGTTGATAGACATTCAGTGCGGCCTTATTCATGGCGCGGAAAGCGGATAGTGGGTACAGCACCATATCGACGCCCACACCGTACAGCTGGTCAGTGGTATACAGATCGGTCTGACCAAACTCGGTCATGTTGGCGAGGACGGGAATGTCGAGTACATCGGTAAATTTACGATACATCTCAATATCGGTGAGCGCTTCTGCAAAGATCATGTCTGCACCAGCTTCGGCAAAGGCAACGGCACGTTCAACAGCAGCGTCTAAGCCCTCAACTGATAACGCATCGGTACGAGCCATCACCACAAAATCAGAGTCCGTTTTCGCATCCAATGCCGCCTTTAGGCGATCAACCATTTCTGAGATACTGACGATTTCTTTGTTAGGACGGTGACCACAGCGCTTTTGCGCGACTTGGTCTTCGATATGGACGGCTGCCACGCCTGCCTTTTCCATTTTTCTGATGGTTTGAGCAATATTAAACGCACCGCCAAAGCCGGTATCAATATCGACAAGTAGCGGGGTATCGACTGCATCCGTAATACGGCGCGCGTCTTCTAGCACGTTATCAAGGCTGGTCATGCCCAAGTCAGGCAAACCAAATGACGCGTTTGCCACACCGCCACCAGAGAGATACAGCGCTTGGTGACCGACTTGGGTCGCCATCATCGCGGTGTAGGCATTGATCGCGCCTGCAATTTGTAGTGGCTGGTTATTATCATTTTTTTGTTTAAGCGCACTGCGAAAGCGTGCACCTGCTGAGAGTGAGGTCATGTGAGTATCCTTTCATGAGCTTGTATGGATAGAAAATAATCTTATTGTTGTCACTGATTATACTCAATTATCCACGTCTGCAAAGGTTAGCTTGTAGATTATTGTTTATTATATTTAATGGTTAATTGTAGTTAATTTAATATTATTCATAAAACAAATAGCATTATGTATTTTTCAATACTTCGCTATGATAAGTATTCATATTACCCAAATATTCAAATATTAAGAGGCGTTATAATTTACATTTAGTTACAATTACAATAGGCATATTGCTCTATAAATTGTCCTGTTCCTACCAAAAAGCCCTAACAGCTGAGCTATTAGGGCTTCATTTATCATGAGCTTAAAAAAGACTAAGTTTAAGCAAATAAACCTGCCAAATTGGCTAAGAACAATAAGGCAAATCCTGCCAAGAATATCAAGCCTGCGATAGACAGAGCGTTCATACCTGCGGACAGTTTTTTATGTTTCTTAACCAATGAGTAGTTTAACCAACCAAAGATAGGCGCAGAGACAAACGCGGATATCATGGCAAACTTAAGCATCGCGCCCAATTGTCCCGTGAAGAACGTAATAATCACAAGCCCGCCACCGATAGCGTATGTCGTCCAAAAAGCGATTTGCTTTTTATTGATTTCGCTTTCGCCTTTTAGCAAACGCCAGCACTCAGCATTGGCACGGCCATAGCCGTCGGCACAAGTAATCGTGGTGCCAAACATACACATGAAGGCGACGAACGCTACCAGCAATCGTGACCATTCACCGATAGTTGCCGTATACATATTGATTAACTGGTTGATATAAGCACCGCCGACCAACTCAATCTCTTGTCCTGAACCATACTGGACAAACACACCAAGTGACAAGAAAAACAAGGCTAGAATCGCTGAAACGGTATAACCGACATTAAAGTCGAGCAAGCCTTGCTTGTGCGTGGTGTGATCGGTTTTGACTTTGGCAGAGGTCCACATAGAAGTAATCGCGGCAAACTCAAGCGGCGCTGGCATCCAGCCCATGAGTGCGACGATGAAACCGAGTGTCGCTAGGTTCCAAGGAGACACAGCAATAAAATCTGCTGCCATAACCGTGGGCTTGCCAGCGGCAATCATGACTGCGGCAACGGTAGCTGCCGTCAAAGCAATCATAATCCATTTAGTCACGCCATCGAGCAATTTATAATGACCGGCTATCAAAAAGAACCAAGAGACGGCTACGATGATCATAGACAGCACCATCGTCGATAACTCAAGAGAGGCGGGTAGCATAAAGCCTAAAATCACCGCTGCAATTAGCGAGACCGCACCCGTACTGATGACCGCTGATAAGATAGAGAGAATAAAATATACCCAAAGATACACCTTTGAGCGCTTGGCGTAGCCTGCAATCAAGCTCTCGCCCGTATCGTAAACATAATCAGTTGCAAAGCGAAAAAACGGATATTTAAATACGTTGGCTAAAACAATCATAATCGCCAACTGCCAGCCGTAGATAGCGCCAGCCTGCGTTGATGAAATCAGATGCGAGCCACCGATTGCAGCGGTCGCCATCAAAATACCTGGACCAAAAATACGCCAACTAAAGCCTTCTTGTTGCTCAGTAACGATATCGTCAGTGGTACTTGGGTTGTTGAGTGGTTGTGTGGACATGAATACCTCGAAATGGTTAAAACGGCAAAACATCACTTACCTGTGTCAGTTTGCCAGTGATCACTAGACAACCGCTTTAGACATGTTTATACGTGCTTTTTTATAAAACGATTAATCTTGTATCGACTTTAGCACACCAATACGATTCAGGAGAATGATTATTCTATTTATTAACAGTGATAGTTATTACTATTTGTTTGCATTGCCATTCTTTTTGGTTAGCATATTAATCTGATAATATCAAGTATTAAGGCAGATTATTTTTGGCGTTTCTTTATAACACAATATCCACGCAATATCTGGTCATTTAAGGACGTTACACAAATTTTTGTCGCCGGTAGGTGATGCCTCTTTCTTCATAGACCTGATAGATAGCATTCAATAACTCAGAGATACTTGGATGCACAAAGTCTTTGAGAGTATGCAAATAAATAGGAGAGGTGACGTTTTCGTGTACCAAACGCTGATAGCTGATTTGTTCTGTACGTACTGTGGTTAAGCTGGCAGGTACAAGCGTGATACCTTCGCCCGCAGCGACTAAGCCTAGAGCTACTTGCAAGTCACTCACCGTGGTAGTCATAAAGGGTGAGATACCGTATTGTGCAAACAAATGTAACAACGGCTCCGTAATCGGCTCGCTAAGTGCAGATTTTTCATTGATGACACGCCTGGTTTTTGTATTGGCTTCCTGCTTTGCTTTGATGGACTCTGATGTCGGTAGTGTGGTGGCAATCGGCAAATGCGTTTGATGGTATAAAATCAAGCGATTATTTGCCAAATCTATCAATCGCTGCTCCTTTACATGGGCAAGAGGATGCGACTTTGGTAAGGCCACCACGTAGCGCTCATGACGCAGTAATATTTGTTGAATCCATGGATCTTGATGGGCAAAACGCCCAAAACCGATATCAATCTCACCAGATTTGAGTGCCTCCATTTGCTGATAAGAGCTGATATCTTTGAGGTTGACCTCTATATCAGAATTGGACTGCTTGAGCATGGCGATGATTTCAGGGAGTAACCCATATAATACTGACGGCACAAAGCCAATGTTTAGCGCACTACTTGGCGCTGATAAACGCTGGGTCATACTCGTGACGGTCTCGATTTCTGTCAGTATGGTGCTTATCTTATCGTAAAAAAATTCGCCCGCTTCAGTCAGATGTAATGGCCTGTGGTAACGATCGATAAGCACGACATCCATATCGGTCTCAAGCTGTTTCAGCAGGCGGCTCAAACTTGGCTGTGACAGTCCTGTCTTTTCTGCGGCTGCACTAAAGCTGCGCAAATTCGCGACAGCAATAAATGCATTGAGCTGTTTTAAATCCATGTTATTAAGCCTGTTATGGTATATGTTGTCTCTATACAAGCCGTTTTTAATAAGCTTCTACCTCACTACTTAACTTAAGACAAGCTGTGCAAATATTAGCGACCTAAAATAAATTGTGCTTGAAGATAGGGGTGTGAGCAACTATATTGGGGACTAGTGATGCTGTTACATTTGAGCAATAAAAATCACAACTTCATTTTATCAGTCATTTACTGTCAGTAGCATAAACTGGCTTGGTTTTATTTTATGAACGACGAAAAAAAAGACATCGGTACTGATTTTGACAAAGAGTTGTCTCAACTCGTTCATAAAAAATCGCGTAAGCGTGTCAAAAACAATATTTACGAACGTTTTATCAGTCGAGTCCAAAGCGCTGAAAATGATACCCAAAATGATAATGATGATTCAACATCCTTAAAAACGGCAAGTAAGTTACCTGCTTTTGAGCCTCTAAGCGTAGAAGAGTTGCAACTATTCGAAGATGAAAATAACGATAAAGAGCCAAGATTAGAGTTTGCCGACATCGGCACAACAAACGCTACTTTTGATTTTTCAGGTCAAAATGCATCGACACAAAACAAGGTGTCAGATACACGAATGGATAATTATGCTGGTGTTGACCATAACTTAAATAGTGATTTAAGTAAGAATAATGAAGAAAAAAAGCCATCTTCTGTCGTTCTCGATCAAGCGACGCCTTTATCTAACACAACGATCGATGACCCTTTAGATACTAAATCCAACCCATTGGAACCAGATCATAGGGATGCTATAAAACCACAAAAAAAAGTGGTCAGTAGTAAAAAACCTCTCATTATTGGTATGATTTTTGGTTCACTACTCATTGCTATCGTCGTACTTACCCTTATTTTTACAGGATTTTTATCGATTTCTATTTCTGATACTACTGTTAGCAATGATAGTGGCTTAAATGGGACAACGCCTGCGTCGACCACTAGCACGCCAGTGGTCGGCGCCGAACCTGTAGTGAATAGCGATGACGATCCATTACCTAATGACGCCAATACGGTCGAGGAGCCGTTAGTGTCAGTACAATCGATTAATGCAGACAATAGCGAACAAAACGTGCCAGCAGCTGAAGTTGAGCCTATAGAACCCTCTCCAGCTCCAGAGAGTGAGGCTGCCATTACCTATGAAGACTTTAGGCAAGAGTCACAAACCACGTTGTATCGTGAGACTAACGATTAGAATAGTTAGGTTTAGGCGCATTTTAATTACAGCAGAGGCATATAGTACCTTGTACCGTGCCACGGAAAAATAATGGGCGACCGTACATTTTTTTTATCACCATCGTGCTGGCAAGCACACTAAAATAACTATGACAGTAGCAATCTATCAGAATATTCTCGTTGGTTGGTCAGTCGTATCGTCTCTTACCCCGTATTACGTAAACCCGCTGCCAGTGCGTTAATACTACGGATCAATGGGTCTTCTACATTGAGATCGCCATCTTTATGGTTATCTGTCGTATCTTCATTTTGTTGTCTAGCACGCTTCAACAGCTCAATCTGTATATAGTTAATCGGGTCTAGATAAGCGTCTCGCCACTGCAGAGATGCTGCAAGGTTTCGCTGACCAGATAAAAGCGTTTCTTGATCTAGCAAAGAATTCAGACCGGAAGAAGTCAGCTCATGCTCATCGAGCACCTCACTCATGATCTGTTCGCGTAGCGCCTCGTCATCACACAACTGGCTATATGCTTGTGCAATATTCATCTCAGATTTGGTAAAAGCCATCTCGATATTACTGATAAAGACACTAAAAAATGGCCAGCGCGCATTCATCTCTTTCATCAAAATCTCGTTGTCTCTGACACTGTGCAGAGCACTACCAACGCCATACCAAGCAGGTAGGGTAAAGCGTGCTAACGACCAGCCAAATACCCAAGGAATCGCTCGCAATGTGGTTTTACTTGGCAAGCCTTTTTTGCGATGGGCAGGACGTGAGCCAATGTTCAGTAAGGAGATTTCTTGTACTGGGGTCACTTGTGAGTAGAATTTATAAAACCCTTCCGTATGATCGGTCAGCTCTCGATAACGTTGTTCGCCTGCTTCTGCTAACCGTGCAAACAAGGCTTCATACTCTGGTAACTCAGTCGGTTGCACGACAAATCTTGTCGAGCAGGCTTTGAGTGTACCCGTGATTGCCATGGTCAGCTCAAACACGGCAGTATCCGTATTGGCATATTTGGCATAAAGCACTTCGCCTTGTTCGGTCACTTTAATCTGACCATGTAACGTGCCAGCCGGCTGTGCCGCAATGGCTTTGTGCGTTGATCCGCCGCCGCGACTCACCGAACCGCCGCGACCATGGAATAACCGTGTTTTTATACCATATTGCTCAGCAATACTATTAATGGTTTGCTGCGCACTATACAGCTGCCAAGCCGAGGTGATGATACCGCCATCTTTTGATGAGTCCGAATAACCTAGCATGATCTCTTGCGTATTATCTGTATTCTGTAGCAATCCGCGATATAGTGGATTGTCTAACACAGCAGGCAAGATTTTATCGATGTTTTTAAGATCTTCGATGGTTTCGAACAACGGTGCGACAGGTAGATCAGCAGACAATTGACCGTCAGCATCAATCGTACATAAGCCTGCAAATCGCATTAACAGCAACACTTCTAGTAGCTGGCTGGCATTGTTCGTCATTGAGATAACATAGCTGCCAAAAGTCGCCTGTCCCACCAATTTGCGTAAGGTGGCGACCGAATTCATCAATGACAATTGCTCACGCGTTTTGTCTGTTAGGTTATCAGTATAGATGAGCGGCGTACCCGGTTTTTCTAACAAGCGTGTGAGCCACTCTTGACGTTCGGTTTCGCTTAGCGTTTGATAATCAGGCAGGTTGGAAGCACTCGCAAAGATATCTGCAATCACTTCACCATGATAAGACGACTCTTGACGGATATCGAGCGCCGCCAAATGAAAGCCGCAAGTTTTTACCAGGCGAATCACATCGAGCAACAACCCATCTGCATGCGCCTTGTCGTGAGTAGCGACACTTTGGCGGATAATACGTAAGTCCTCTAGCAGCTCTTCTGGATTGGCGTATGCGTCTTTTTCAGCCTCGATGTCAGTCCCTTTGCTTTGAATGCGGCGATTGGTGGCATTGACCTTAGTGAGTATTAAAGAAAGCAGACGGCGGTATGGCTCGTTGCCGTAATCATCGAGGTTGTAATCAAATACACGCTGATCGAGCTCATCATAACTTTTGATCTTGGCATATACGTCGGGAGACACGGTGACAATAGTGTCACTATGAATGAGCTGTCGGCGCAGTTTTTTGAGTAGTACTTGATAGTGACGCAGTACGGTATCAGCATGCATCAACACGGCAAGCTCTGTGGTCTCAAACGTCACAAAAGGATTGCCATCTCTATCACCGCCAATCCACGAGCCAAAGCTCATAAAGGCAGGCAGTGGATAGTCGGTCAGCTCTGGATAGATATCAACAATGGCTTTTTTGATATTACGATATACTTTGGGAATGGCATTGAATAAGCTGGCGTTAAAGTAATGCAGGCCGTTGTTAATCTCGTCATATACCAATGGCTTGCGCGTGCGCACTTCATCTGATGACCATAGTAGATCAATCGTCTGAGCGGTTTGCTCTTTGGCTTGCTCGTAGGCGAAGCTGTTTTCAGACACATTGTTTAAAGCGTCGCTGTGCGTGAATAGACTTTGTAAGATATTCATTGTGGTACGGCGACGCGCTTCGGTAGGATGAGCGGTAAATACAGGCGTAAATTTGAGCTGATCAATCAGCTCTTGCATTTGAGCCGGCTCGATATTGCGCTCACGGCACTCAAGTAAGGTACGGCGAAATGACCCCTCCCAGCTTTGCTCCGATTGCATACGCAGCTTATGACGCTGCTCACGCAAGTAGTTTTCTTCGCTGAGATTGGCTAAGAAAAAATAGATAGAAAAGCCGCGTATGACGTTTTTTAAAGTTTGATTGTCCAGAGACGCAATAAAGTCGATAAGCTGCTGTTTATGTGCCTCATTTGGCTCACGGCGCTGTTGAATGAAACCTTTACGCAGGGTCTCAATGGTCTTTATTGTCTGCTCTCCAGATTGGCGAGAAATGGCATCGCCTAGCAATGAACCCAATAAGCTGGTGCGTTTACGTAGTACGTTATTATCTAAAGTCATCCTTAACAACCTTCTTATTAAATGAGTGAGTACAGTGTTAACGAGTATAATATTAGGGCTATCATAGACTTTTTATCTCTACAGATATCCTTACCGTTTTTTACAATTTAACATGAATGGGTAGTTATGTTTAACGCTCAAAGCAATTTTTTATCAATTGATGTTCGTCATATTATAGTGTATTTAACGCCCCGTCTATTTTTCAAACGATTCTTAGCGCGAGTTCACTTGGCTTACGTCTTAGCGTAATCTCGCAGCTTATCTATATAATCCGCCCAATCTTGCATCATCTGTACCCTGGTATCGATTTCATCAAGTCTGTTGTAAGCCCCGCCGTGCGTGTCTTTTATCCTGTGACCCAGCTGTAATTCTGTGACAATGTCTGAGTAGCGTAACTCTGGCTGTTCCATAAGCAAAGTTTTGGCCGAGGCCCGAAAGCCATGCGCGCATTGCACGTCTTTGTATCCAAGCCGGTGAAATATCTGTACCAGTGTGGCTTTGCTGATATAAGCATTGCTTGAGCCGCGCATTGAGGCAAAGACATACTCTTTATGTCCTGTGATAGATTGAATGTTTCGTAATCGCGCAATCACTTGCGTCGCTAATGGCACGACTAAGTGCGACACCATGTCGTCGCGACCTTCGCCTTTGGTCGGGAAGAATGCCCATGTATTATTATCCCAGTCGATATCCTGCCAGCGCATAGAGCGTAAATCAATACTACGGACAAACACATAAGGCAATAAATTCATGGCTTCTAATGTAAGCTTGCTTGCCCCTTTAAAATTGGACATTTCATATAAAAGCGTCGCAAACTGATCGGGCTTGGTAATAGCTGGCAAGTGATTGCCTGAATTGGCAGGTGCCAACTCGCCACGGGTGTCAATCGCTACATTTTTATCGCATAATCCTCGTGCGACAGCGAATGAAAATACTTTTTCCGTATACAGCCGCGTACTGGCGCCAACGAAGGTCGCTTGATTGTCGTTATGTTGGATTGCTTCACACACACTTAATATCATCTCACTGGTGATATCATTCATTCTCAGATCGCCAATATCACGGCACATGTATCCCAAGCACAAATCCCAAAATTTGAGTGTCGACTCACTAAACGCAGGTTTTTTTGATTTGCTTTGCTGACGACTGGATGTTTTGTGATCTCGCCATGCTTGGGCAATGTCAGCGAACGTGGCGTTCTTTAAGTGAGCATACTTATTCACTTGCTCTTTTTGCTGTATGGCTTTGGGGTCAGAGCCGTTTGCGACTATGTTAAGTATGGTCTCTGCTTTGTACTTGACCTCATATAGGCTGATGTCCTCAACCTTGCCGAGCATCATTCTGGGTCGCTTACCATCGACATGTGGATGAGAGTAGCGCAGGTAGTATTCTTTTTTACCGTTTGGATAGACACGTAGACTTAGACCCGCGATACCTGAGACACTGACCGAGTAATCCTTATCTCGACATTCAAGTTTATTGATATCATTTATGTTGTCGACAGCCATGTTCTTATCTGTAATTTTTATGAGGTAAATGCGTGATAGTTTATGCAAATTCGATAACTTATGAAAATACCCTCCTGTAAAAAGCCAAAGAGTATTTGGACACTGATATGGACACCGATATTTATTATGATAATATTACAGGCCTTTTATACAAAAGGATTTATGTGCTAATTATCCCCAAGGCTCACTTGGGGATAATTGTAGCATATTGGGGAAATAAGGGGATAATTGTAGCATATTGGGGAAATAAGAAGCAGATCATACGCTTATTGGGTTAAGTATCGTTTTTTTGCTCATCATTTCGGCACATAATTAGAGATATTTATAAGGCGAATCGTCCATTTGGTAAGCGATAGAGCAGATTTATTATAAAAAACACGGTCGCGTACGCGCACAGAATATAAAAATCAAGGTCATAGTACTGTTCTATGCAAATCTGGAAGGTACTGTTTTAAGGTTTAATATCAGTGCAGGCACGTAAAACGACTAAAAGCCAATTTTCTAAGTATTCATAAAAACAAAACTCAGTAAGTCTATTGGCAAATTTAAAATAGGGCAGATAAATGCGGCATAATAAGATACACTGCCTCGTTCTCGTTGTGCGCGCGGCGTTTGGATTTAGCATCTATAAACCAAGTAGCGATGACCGAAAAGATAACTGAAAATTTATAAAAGACGATGGATATAAGGCAGCCTATTATGGAGCAAAAAAAATCACCCTATGGCACACAGACAAAATGGGGTAGAGCATAAGCCTGTCTTTATGCCGAGAGTCAACAGTGACAATCTAGCAAAAACATACATGGTCAGATTTGAACGGCATGTGGGATTTGCGACCAGACAAAAGAAAAAATCCATCAACGACATGCATCAGGTCATTCGTAAAAAATACGGTTTTAAGCATGTTTTGGAGTTATCCAGTAAATCTGGCGAGAAATTGAGTTTTTTGCTAAACCCGTCAAGCTTGCAGCTGGTGAGTAATGATGATCAGACATACAGTGTTGAAAATGCCTTTTATGCCAGTAAAGTGTTTCAGCAAGGTGGCCCTTATACCGATTTACTAAAAGCCGCACCAAGACAGGCGAGAAAAGACGAGTGACTCAGTCATTCGGGCGAGCTGTTTGGCTATGATTATTTTGGTTTACAGTGGAGCGTAGAGCCACTGACCGCGTTTTATGACTGGCTATATATCACTGCGCTCAAACAAAATGAGCAGCTGCATGAACAGGTCATGCAATACCAAGCCTTTACTGACCTGACGTTCAATCCAAAAAAATCAATCCATAGTGCCGCGTATGCGCTGGCTCTATTTGTGGCCCTAAACAAACGTGAGCTGCTCGGCAATATTGAAGATCCAATGACATTTTATGACTTATGCAATGAGTTCAAAGTCAGCAATACTGAGCATCTGTTGGAGGAAGGCTGGGTTTAAGAGATAGGCTAGCGCTCGATTGGTTGTAAACAGTTTGAAATAAAGGTTTGGTTGCAGAGAGTAGGGCTAATCTAGATCTGAATCATTCCGAAAAATGTCATTTTCGAAACTGAGACTACCGAAGATTACTCGGTAGTTCATTAGTAGTGACAGCGATTACTTATTAGGTACTTAGAAAGCACCTGTCGCAAAATTTGCGACAGCTCAAATGATAGGAAAGTTTCAATTTATTTGGTTTTTATGTGCTAGATATATAAAGAGCTGGAAACTCCCTCCTATAATGTATGCTTAGCTAATTACTCGCTACCGCTTCTATGGAATTATTTATTTCTAATCAGTTAAGTAATGAACTACCCACTTCAAGCCTAAAACAAATTTTCCTTAGAAAACACAACAAGTTACATTTATTGGTCTAAGTATCAAAGAGACTCGATCATTAATACTCTCTAAAAAACGAGTAAGTATGAGATTTTCGCTAAGGTAGCCATTCATTACTTATTTTAATGACTTTGAGTGGCATCGTTAAGATTTTGGTTTAAAAGGTTTTGAGAATTGTAGGATCAAAAAACCAACTATTGATAATATAATAGCAATTTCGTAACGGCTATAAGCTACTAATATCTTAATTGCTGCTGTATTCCACAGCCCAGCCGCAGTACCCTTTGCCTCATCCTCATCCTCATCCTCATCCTCATCCTCATCCTCATTCTTAAAGATAGCGCCACCGCCGATAAAGCCCATCCCAGTAATAATGCCGTACATAATCCTAGCCTCAGCATCAGAGCCATGGTAAATATCCCTACCAACCAGCATAAAAGCACATGAAACAATCGTCACCAATGGAGATGTTCTAAGTCCAGCACCATTGTCTTCAAGTTCACGATTGAGTGCAATTGGTAGCGACAGCAAAAAACCAATACTTAATTGAATTACATGGTAGAAAAAATTTTTAAGCTAATATCAAATTCAAACATAATTTTCGTCTGTTAATATGGGTAATGAGTAAGCAAAATATATATTTTAAGAAGTTTGATTAAATGTAAATTAAGAATAATAGTGCTATTTGGAGTAAAACTTAATTTATTCACATTGATTAAATATAAGAATTAATTTTGTTAGAGTATTAATGATATTATATAAACAAAAACACTCTTTATACAGAAATTATTGGATAAAATGTATTATATTATTTTTATCAGTCAGTATTAATTATGGCTGATACAAAGTCTCTCACAAAAGGATAATTGTAATGGATAATCCAAATACTAACGAGCAAAGTATGGACACGCAATATAAAAACAACCAAAGAATGGACGATACTAATATGGATAACACTAATATGAATGACAATAATATGAACAGTCAAACCTTAAAAGACAACTGGAATCAAATGAAAGGGGCCGTCAAACAAAAATGGGCAGACTTGACAGACGACGATATGATGCATATTGAAGGTGATCGCGATAAATTGGTTGGACGTGTACAAGAGCGTTATGGCCATTCAAGAGAAGACGCTGAGCGTGACGTAGATGAGTGGCGTCGCGAAAATCAGTACTAAGGTCAGTTTTTTGACAGAGTTTTCTTATTTGTACATAGATAATGTATGGATAGAAGAACAAAATGATAAAAGACCGCATTGAAATAGGATGCGGTCTTTTTCTCTTTAAAGGGTTGATAGTAAGATGACAGATTAAGACACATACAGTATTTGGTTCTTTATTTTTTAAGGAGATATCATGTCTGACAGTTGCGCTAAGGTACTGGCTGATAAGAATTTAACGATCGTTTTTATTGAAAGTGCAACCGCTGGCTATCTCGCCCATCGTTTTTCTGTCAGTCCTTGTTCAGGTGATGTACTGATTGGAGGATTGGTATGTTATGACGCGGTCATAAAAAAGAATGTGCTGAATATATCGAGTCGGCTGATTGATGAGTATACGCCTGAATCCTTAGAAGTTACCCAAGAGCTCGTCAAACAATCTCAAGCAAAATTTGAAGCCGACTTGCACGTGGCATGTACAGGGTTACTAAAGCCTGGAGGCTCCGAGACTAAAGAGAAGCCAGTTGGGACGTTTTTTTATTGTATTGGCTATAAGGGTGAGGTGCACAGTTTTCGCAGCTTATGTAATGGGCCATCTCAGCAAAAATTACGTAGCATCTATAGTCTGATTTGCAAAAGTATTATTGATGTGGTGAGTAAGTATTGATGATTAGTTGACAATCTTATTATTGAGGGCTTTTGCCCAGCCCACAGTATTATGATGGCAACGCTCGCAGGTTTTATTTAGATTTGAGAGATACTCGACTTGACCACAATGCATACAAGCATACGGATGCCCCTGTACTATAAGCTGGGCTGGTTGAAACTCTTTAGGGAAAATAGGCAGGCCGTATTGAGTCTCATCATCTGGAAACAACAACACGCTAAACTCTCCATCGGTTTCTAATAGTCCCATGTGAACTTGCCCTAAATGACGTACGCCTTGTTTGCGCATTTCAGTAAAAAACTCATCATGAGACATTCTGCCTTTTTCGACATCTTCCAACACAAGCAATCCGTTTTCGACAATGTAAGTAGGCTTGCCCTCTAATAACAGCTCAAAGGCTTTGTGTTTGGAGGCAAGCCAAGTACATAGTCTATAAAGCAACAGCACAATACTCATGATAAGTGCGGCTTGGATCAGCGGTAAGTCTTCAGTGAACATAGGGTCACCAGCGATAGAGCCGAGTGACAAGATAATGGTTAACTCAAAAATAGTCAGTTGCCGAACACCGCGTTTACCTGTCAACCACAGTAATAAAATGACCAAACTGAACATGAGAACGGTACGTATGGCTATTTCTGCGGCAAAATACCATGTTGTATCATAAATAAAGATACTTAACCAGTTCATCTTATTTTCCTATTATTACTTTTTAACCGCTTATATTTATATAGCCAATCCAAGATAAAATAAATTAATAGTAATATTTTAATAGAGTATTTAAATTAATTTCGCATATAACAACATTAAGGCTGGACTAATTTTGTATTGATGATCACAATCTATTCAAACATAAAAATTTGTGTTTTTTATTTTTAGGTGCTTGCATCCTATTGTTGTTAGCGCCATTATTTTCATGGAAATACCAGCCTTCTAAGTCACTAACTAAAAGATTATTAATAGCACTCTTTCTTATTCCATTTTTTTTATATTTTTTATTTGATATGTTTCATACAAATGATATTCAAAAAAATAATATTTTGCTCTTAAACTTTGACAAGTCTACGGAGAGTATCTTGCTTAGCGATAGTGACAATACAGAAATATCGAATGAGTATCCATTTGCTTCTGATCTCATACATGACGAGAGTAATAACGAGAGAAAGATAATAGAAGAGAGAGGCAACAGTAATACCTATAGTGCAATACCTGTTACAGAGAGTGTAGACAAGCCTGATGAAAGTGAAAGAGATGTTTTTTAATTTCAGCTTTTAATAGCTTTGAACTATGATGGGTTTAATATGACTATGACCAGCTGACTTTTTCAAGGTTTGCTAAAAATGCACCAAAACCTTCTTTTGCTCGAGCTTGCAATCGACTACTGGTCAGTACACGGACGCGATTGCTCCAAGTAATCGCATAGCAATGTGCTTCGAACTTATTAACTAGATCTACATCTTCATGACAAGTCAAAGGTGCAAAGCCGCCAATAGCTAAATAAGCGTCACTACTAAAACTCAAATTTGCCCCATGAATATGTCGATGCCCCATCTTGTCTTGATAATGCGTAATATAAGCTTGTTGTGTTTGTGATGACAAATGTCCCCAGTTATTGATAGACACCACGCCGCAAATCATATCGGCCCTCTGCTGATCGAGATGTTCCATTTGCTGCACTAACCAATCCATAGGCACTGTTGAGTCAGCATCGGTACAGGCAAGCCATGTTGCCCCATGAGCAATTGCATAGCGGATGCCCAGATCCCTCACTTGTCCCACGCACTGATAATAACAGCATAAATAATCGACTCCTGCCGCTTGGACGATTCTCAATGTGTCATCAGTACAGCTATCTAGTACCACCAGTACAGAAGCAGTGAAAGTTGAAGGTAACTGATCGATTGCAATCTGTACAGACGCCAGGCACTGGGCGATAGTCTCTGCTTCATTATGAGCAGGAATCACAATACTAATTTTCATAATATCTGCTAATCCCGATGTAATTTACGATTCTTTTTGGTTTTCTATATTAAGTTTTCTTGCATAGCAACTGACGTGGAAGAACGTTGCCAGATATCTAGTAAAAAGTCGCTATCTATCATTTGGCTCTGATGGTTATGTAACTATCCCCTAAACTAACACAGCTCAAACGTAGAATTTCTTATAAAATACACATAAGGAGTTTTGATATGAGCAAACGAATGACTGAGACGCAAATAGTATCCATATTAAAAGAAGCAGAAGCTGGGATATCTGCTAAAGAGCTGTGCCGTAAATACGGGGTAGCTAGCTCGACATTTTACAAATGGAAGTCTAAATATGGCGGTATGGAAGCCTCTGATGTCAAGCGACTAAAAGAGCTTGAAGAAGAAAACCGTAGGCTTAAACAGATGTATGCTGATTTAAGCCTTAGAGCGCAGATGCAGGAAGAGATCATAAAAAAGCTATAGCGCCTGCCCTTGAGCGCAAAGTCTGGGCGCAAGAATTGCAGGCGCAGTATGGTGTTAGTATTGCATTGAGCTGTCAGGTGGTCTGTATGAGTCGAACCGCTTACTACTATAAGCCTAAGCTATCTGATGATAGTGAGATTATTGATGTCTTAAATGAGCTAACAGATAAGCACAATCGTTGGGGCTTCCCTAAGTGTTTTAAGCGTATACGCAAGCTTGGCTATTCATGGAATCATAAGCGAGTACACCGTGTTTATACCGCGTTAAACTTAAACCTACGCCGTAAGTCTAAAAGACGGCTACCAGCACGTAACCCCCAGCCGCTAAGTGTACCAAATACATTAGGTCATACTTGGTCTATGGACTTTATGAGCGATAAGCTGCATAACAATATTCGCTTTCGAACCTTTAATGTGATTGATGATTACAACCGTGAAGTACTCGGCATTGATATTGGTACCAGCATTCCATCACTCCGAGTAATTCGCTACCTTGACCAGCTAGCTGAGTGGCATGGCTATCCTAAGCAGATCCGTGTGGATAACGGCAGTGAGTTTACATCCAGCGTATTCACTGATTGGGCATCAGCTCATGGTGTCTATGTTGACTATATTGAGCCTGGCTGTCCTTATCAGAACGCTTACATTGAAAGGTTTAATCGCAGTTATCGCAATGAGGTTTTAGATTGCTACCTTTTCAACAATTTAAACGAGGTCAATATGCTGACTGAAGACTGGATCACGGTTTATAACACCGAAAGACCCCATGATTCACTTAATGATATGACACCTGCTGAGTACAGGCAGGTGGCTTAATTATTCTACGATGATGTTGTGTTAAGAATGGGGTATTTACAGTTAAATGAGTACTGATTTTTGTTATTGTCAATAAATGTCTGATGTAAACGCTGATGTACGCTTTCACCTGTCATTGCAAAACCATCAATAGCATAGCGCCAGTGGCAGCACAGCAGAGTACCATTTAGGGCAAGATTGTGTAGTGCCCAGTTGATGACCACATCAATATCACTGGATGACAAATAGTATAAAATCTCACTAATAACGATTAAATCAAAGGGTGGTTGATTGATCGAAGTATTTTCTGATAGAGGTTTCCTCTGTTCCAATAACTCTTTTAAAGAAAATAGTTTATCGGGAACAATACCTTGTATGACTCTAGCATGAGGTAGTGCTGCTAAACGCTCTTTAGCAAGTTTCACTGCTTGATGATTGCCATCGATACTAATTAAATCCTGACAACGATGAGCCAATAACTCACTTAGTACGCCATTACCGCAGCCCAATTCAATCGCACGTTCATAGTGTGGTTGGGGTAGTAGCGCCAAGCAAGTATTACGTTTTCGCTCTTCATACCAACGAGTTTGATATTGCCATGGGTCGGTATTGTCATTATATAATTCGTCAAAATATGAATCCGAATAGGCGCTGTACTGACTAGAATTAGCCAAGCTTTCTTTAGAGGTATGGTTCATATATATAAACTTCCCAAGGTTGGCTGATTCGAGTAATCGTTTGCTTAGTTAGAATGGGCGAGTTGCCTGTACTTACATCTTCAGTAGTTTGGCTTTTGAAGCAATGGATAGCATCGATTTTTTTCTGTAAATGTTCAGGCGTTAAATCCATTCTCACGGCATATTGCCAAGGGATACGACTGTCATCAGGCGTTGCCCAATGCCATGCCCATATCAGTACTTGATAGCAGGGCAGGCGATGTTGCTTGGCAAATGAGGTGACCACGCGCCCTGTGGCTTCGTGGTCAGGATGCCCGTCTCGTGCGAAGGTGGTGACTAAAATATCGTTAGGCTGGAGGATAGTCACTAATTTCTGACGAAAGAGAGCTTGTTGCGCGAATACATCCCCATCTGTTAAATCTAAAGCAAGTGTCGTAACCTGATGGCTCACATCCAACGTTTTTAGAGCTTCAACACTTTCTTTTGGACGGAGGGTGTTCAGCTGTTCTGGAGAATAAATCTTCGAGTCGGGATGACTTTGGGTACCATTAGTTACGTGGATGAGAACTATGGGATTGCCGTTATCTGCTAGTTGCTGCAATAATCCACCACAGCCTAATATCTCATCATCAGGATGCGGTGCAAAGATACAGACGCGTTGATGGGAGTTAAAGCTGGTCTGAATATTTAATTGAGGCAGTTTTCGTAATCCCGTCCAGTTTTGCCATGTGTCTGAGCTAGTACCAGATCCTTCAATAATACGGTCTCCTACGATTGGATGAGGATATCGAAGCAGGGTAGTAGACTTAACGTTATTATCTTTGAAGATAAGCTGTATGTTCTTATCTAATTCTATAGCTGCCATACGTTTGCCTGTCCATGAGTTGAATTGCTGTGTAAAAGGTTGGTCAACTCACCAATTTTTTGTAAGTCGAAAGCACCATGACTTTGGCGAATAAACACGAGAAGATCTGCTGATAGTCTTGCAAAATGAGCATTACGGCAAAATGGTGCGGCTCCTAATGCTTGACCCACTATCTCTACTGTATGGCGCGCGACTGTTTCAACTTGAGCTCTCAATTGGCGTATAGCAAGCTCATGGCAAAGTGACGGCTCTGTGTCTATCAGATCGGCGGCGTAATAGAGATATTGTTGAGTAATTGCCAATGCAGTACCAATTTCACCTAAATACATGGCCTTGTAGTCATTCGGTTTTTGCTGATAAGCAGTGGTCAAATAGCTTGCTAGGCAAGCTGATGCGCCATACCAACACGCAGCAACCCCTGCAGCCCCGTGCCAAAACCCCGCACGATCTAGATAGGCATTCTCTTTTCCAACCAAACTCGCTGATACGCCACAAAACTTCACAGTAGCTGTATCTGTGGCTTGCATTCCTACTGCCTGCCATTCACTATTGTTAATTTCAATACCTGCCTGATGCATGTCTATAATTACTAGTTGTGACTGATTATTGCTATTGCGATAAGTAACAAGGGCATAATCTACCATGCCAGCTCCTGAACACCATGCTTTGTGACCAATGGCCTTTCCTTGCTCATAACGAAGGGGGTCGGGATGGCCTTCTGCTGCCCAAACGGCCCATAAACCTTTGGTTGCCTTACTATATCCAATTTCATTCAGAATACTTAAAGCGTCTAAATGCGACTCAAACCATTTAGCAATCGTTAAATCAATACTTGCAACATATGCCAAAACTTGCCAGCGTATTAAAGTGTTTGAAAGTCTACTATGCTCCACCATACCGCTTGCTGGATGAGGGATATCTTCGCTATAAGACACTAATATATCTAAAATTTCACGGCGTAATGCAGCGGTCAGATTAAGCGTACTCATTGCTTGGGTGTCAGTAGCTATTATTTTATCGACAGCGACTTTAATATCTCTTAATAAATCGTTTTTTGTATTTATCGATCGCATGAGAGTCTCCTAGTTATCCTTATGAGTCAGACATTTGAACATTGGCGGGCTCCATGCTACTTATTTGACTGCTGCTTTCGTTGTATAAATCATCCAAAAAACTCTGCTGCCAAATCTGCAAATTGTCTTTCTGTAGTCCTTGCAATAATGACCGATAACGAGACTGACGCTCTTCCAACGGCATCGTTAAGGCCATTTTTAAGCCCTCTATCATGCTTTGCGGCTGATGGGGATCTATGATGACGGCAGCCTGCATTTGTTCAGCGGCTCCAGCATAACGGGAGAGCAATAACACACCAGGGTTATCAGGGTTTTGGGCAGCAATATACTCTTTGGCTACTAGATTCATACCGTCTTTGAGCGAGTTCACCCAACCGACGTCACTTTGCCAAAACATCGTCATCAATTTCTCATGGCTCAATGCGGTTTCGCTATAGTTAATGGCTTGCCAATTGCTATTCTCAGACAGATATTGCTGATTGATGTCATAGACCTCTTTTTTGACATCATCGTAAAGACTTTGATACGTCGGCAAATCTAAACGACTAGGGCAGGCGACTTGTAATAACTGCAGGTGATTTTGATACGATGGATTTTGCGCTAAAAAATCACGATATGCTGCAAAGCGTTTTAACAGCCCTTTTGAATAATCAATCCTATCAACTGCAATAATCTGTTGAAAAGTAAGGTTTTTACTTTTATAAAGTGGGGTGGAGTGCAAGGGGATAGCGGAAGATAAGTGTTTAACCTGCTGCTGAATTTGTGTCACATTGACGCCTATTGGATAAGCATCAACCATTAAAGCGTGCTGAGGTTTTAGCGCTAAATCGAGCGTCATTTTTGCTCTAGTATAGGTATAGGGCTGAGCAAAATTTCGCTTCATGTCTAACACATTTATCGGTGCGCTTGCTACAAGCTGGTCGTGTATAAAATAGTCTTTTAAGTAATACTGCAAGACATTCAAGCAATGAGTCCTGTTTTGCTGAGTCTGCGTACCCAACAAATCATAATGGGCCAAGTGATGAATGACCTCAGAACTTTGTGAAAGCGATTGCCAAAAACGTAATGAAGCAAATGGAATATGTAAGAAAAATCCGATACGATTGGCGATACCTAGCTGTCTACAATGATATGCCACGCTTAAAAAGTGATAATCATGTACCCAAATCACATCGTCAGGCTCAATGATTTTCTTTAATTGTTTGGCAAAAAGCCGATTTACGTCTTGATAGCCTGCGTAATCTTGGGATTTTTGACTGATTAAGTCGATTCGTTCGTGCAATAGTGGCCATAAGACATTGTTAGCGAAACCACAGTAAAATTGATTATATTGCTCAGTGGTAAGAGCTGTGGTCATATAAGTAATACAAGTGCCTTCACCTGTCAAACTGGCTGGCTGGCTAGTAAATGAGTCAGTAGAACCGTTAGCATTATTACGGCTCTCTACGACTTTACCGTTCCAACCCATCCAAACCACTGAGTTCCCTATCAATACGTTTTGTAGAGCTACTGCCAGTCCGCCAGCCATCGGTTTGTTGTCGGGCACCTTAACCCGATTTGATAAGGCAATTAAACGACTCATAAAATTGACCTCAACTTTTCCTTAATAGTGAGAATTGACTTTTATTACTCCAGATAGTGAGCTATCACGTGTTTGGCAAAAACTTAGAAGGTTACGGAGTAAGTTTGTTACTTCCTTAATATCGTTGACATAATAATGAGCACAGGTCGACTCCCTTCCTACTTTAATGCCTAGCCCTTTTGGTGGTTGTTCTAAGCCTTCTACTATCTTTTTTGAATCTTGTATGGCTCTGAAACCGGCTTCATCAGTAATATCGTCACCAATAAAAATTGCACAAGTATCATTGCTAGCTTTGTTCATTATTTTGCCTAGTAGGTATAGAATGGCAGTCCCTTTATTTACACCTTTTGGTACCGCTTCCCAAACATATTTTCCAGGTTTTAACACCCAATCAGGATAGGGTTTTAATACTTCCTTCATCAGGCGATAAGCCTCATCAGCCAAAACGGGATTCTTTCTGAAGTGTAAAGCGACGGAATAAGGTTTACTTTCTACGAAGAAGTCGTCATAGAGGGCACAAGAGCGGAGGATATCTTGCTTTATTTTATCTAGTTCTAAGGTATCAATAAAAAGCGTATTTACCTCATTCAGATCTTCGTCTTCGAATTTACTAAAACTACTATTTAATGCTATTTCTAGACCGTGAGTTGCTGCAATCGGTAACTCTATAGGTGCCAGTAAACTTCTAGCTTCAACAAGACTGCGACCCGTTACAATAGCGACTACAATGCCATGTTTTTGTAGTTCCCGTAATATACTTAAAGTTGAATATGGTACGATGCTATCTTTAGGGTTTAGTGTAAAATCTGAAAGCGTACCGTCTATATCTAAAAATAAATAGCAATTTTTCTGATGTTTTAGATAATCTACTAGTAAATTCGGTTGCATATATATAGGGTGACTTTCCATACTAAAAATAGTTCCTGAAGTAATACTTCCTTATATGTTTTTTAGCTTATAGATTCCAAACGCTTATAGATAAAAATTGATAATCAGTAAGTTTTTTAATAATATAGTCATAAAAAAAGCCAAACATTGTCAGCTTTTATAGTAAAATTACTAGACTTTTGTAATTAATTAAATTTATTACACAGTTTTATTTTTAAGTTAAGGCTTATTTAAAATACTGTAATAAATTTTATTTTAATAGCCTGATATAACTATATTACTTAAAAAAGCTATTAAAATTTAACAAAAACATCTTAGTCGGCATATGTATTAATATTGGAATTCATTTAAAGTAATAGTTAAGTAGAAATATTCAATACCATAATTAATGGTTTATCTTAACTTTATTAAGGATATTAAAATGAAGACAACAATCTCTAGCCATTCACTTCAAAGTAAACTATGGATGGCATTACTGGTCAGCGTTGTAGGACTTAGTGCTTGTAGTAATGAAGTGGAAGAGACGCCAGATAGTACGATGGACACGACTGAAGCTACTACTGCTGAAGTAGGGACGGACTCTACTATGGGTGAAACAACCACGGATATGGATATGGCCGATACAAACAGTCCTATGGATCCAGCTGGTACAGCCACTACCGACACAATGATGGATAGTACCACTACCGATGAAATGATGGATGGCTCAGTCACTAGTGATACAACAATGGTAGACGAAGACAATACGAGTTTCAATCAAGACCCAGTAGAAAGTGCTCAATAAATCGTAGATGTCAGAGTAGAATCGACCTATATTTGGATTAAACTTAAAGTAGGGATAACAACTTCTCTTAAGCTCACAAAAACTAATAAGTTGTGTGCTGAATACTTAGAAATATCGACGGCTTTACTATAACGAGAAAAGTAATTTTCTTATTATAGTAAAGCTGTCTTTTTGTTGAGATGTCGAAGATAATTCTGTTGGGTA
Source organism: Psychrobacter sp. KCTC 72983 (assembly GCF_014280455.1). Lineage (NCBI taxonomy): Bacteria > Pseudomonadati > Pseudomonadota > Gammaproteobacteria > Moraxellales > Moraxellaceae > Psychrobacter > Psychrobacter sp. KCTC 72983. Next base: position 2,787,645 of record NZ_CP060390.1, on the reverse strand, counting down.
CTAAAAAAGCCTATCCGATAAAAAGCGTAACATATCAGGGTAAGCTCAATATTTCACAAGGTAAAAGCAATTATCAAACACATTTATAGTTATAGACGACTTACTATCTGACTCAAAAAAATATATGGTTGTTTGAAAGGAGGCATCGACAAGCAGCGGACTCATTATTGAGATGTTCGATAGAGTATCGTAATTTCGTGCTTGAGCCATTTAGCATAAGTTGACATAAGAATAAGTAATAAGTTAAGCACGAACTTATTCTCTTATAGACTTTATTTAACATAATATACATTATGCGAAAACATACCGGCGGTTTCAGTATAAGAGTAAATATCAATCTGCGTCATATCGTTTCTATATTTAACTGCGTATTTTTAAATTTAAAATAGCTTGGCGCTGACATTTTTAATATCAATTCAGTTTTCTACTAACGACAAGTTTCAAGTAAATGCTTACTCAAAGTTCCACCATCTTCATTTAAGCTAACATCTGCGATTTGGCAATCTTTATCATTGCATGTCAAATCATAATAAATATTGCTACCTTGCGCCAAGCTGACTTGAACCAATCCTTTATCAGTCATCGAAAACTTCTTGTCTTGCGTATAATCAGGGTCTTGAGAATCCCACAGCACATCATAATCAACATTGCAGGACATTTGAGTTTTATCAAAGTAATCTTGTTCTAGCTGCATGGCTGCTTGTAAGTCAGCATTGGCATATTGCTGTAGCACTATAGGATTACTCATACCTTGGTCATCGATATCTTGTTGGTACATTTTTGTGATGGTCGTGATTTTCATATCAGTTGCAGCAGCTTGTTTCTGAGATGCTTTTGTCACATCTGCTGTAGCAGTACCGACAGTTGTCAGTGCTATGGTTGATAGTAATATCAGCGATTTGTATGTTGGCATGTCGTTCTCTACGAGATCTTATCTTATAAGTGTTACGGTCTATTACATCATAGCCATATAACGACTCTGCTGTATTATCGTATCATTCAGGTTCACTCATCAAAATTCCGATTACATAGCGCTTTTATGCTCTTTTATCTATTGTGATGACAATTTCAGTGGCTTATCGTGACGTTTATTTCACTAATAACTGTGGTAAGGATGCTTTTATGATAATACTACCTACCTTTTTTAAGAATGAATCTGCGGCATTGGCTTCTAGTGGCCTTTTGTTGCTTACTTTGACCGCGACTGGTTGCCAGTCCGCTTCTGAGCCCAGTGAAGCCATTGTTTCTCAACCTACCAGCACCTCAGCAACGGCTATAAGTACTGATATCAGTCAACAAACCCTAAAGCAGCAAGCGTTGCGTATACAGCGGGCGCTCGCCAATAAAAATTTTTCTAGAATAGCCAAAGACATTCATCCTACCCGTGGTGTGCGTTTCTCCATGTATGCCTATGTGCGCCCTGAGTCAGACAAGGTTTTTAGCCGCGCGCAATATGCACAGTATTTGCAGCAGTCCAAAATCCGCTTTACTTGGGGTGAACGTGACGGCTCTGGTGAGCCATTAATCATACCGCTACCAGAATACCTAGACACTTGGGTAAAGGCCAAAACCTTTAATGACGCTACCCTTAGCGTCAATGAGTTCTTAGATTAACACACCAAGTGCAACGCTAATTAATATTATAGAACGCCTGCATAGGCGTTTTAAACCCTAATCGTTTTCTTGGTCTGTTGTTTAGTTTGTTCTCAATGTCCTGTATTTCATTATCAGAGACTTGTCTAAAGTCACAACCCTTAGGCAAGTACTCTCTGATAAGGCCATTGGTATTCTCGTTGGTTCCTCGCTGCCATGACGCATAAGCATCGGCAAAGAAGAAAGGGCTAAAGAGCTTTTGTTTCACCTTCTTATGCTGAGCAAACTCTTTACCATTGTCAGAGGTAATGGTCTTAACCTGCAACCTCACTGGCGCTAAGAGTTCTATCATTGCCTCTGATACTTGCTGTGCTGTTTTATGACCCACACGCTTCATCTTCAGCAGCCCCGTTTTACGTTCAACGAGCGTGACAATCGCTTGCTTGTGATGCTGACCGATAACGGTATCCGCTTCCCAATCTCCAATACGTGAGCGTTCTTCAACAATACAAGGGCGCTCATGAATCGAGACTCTGTCATTGATACGGCCTCGAGTCTCAGCGGTTAGACGCTGCCGGTATGGTTTTCCTTTACGTCTGAGACACTGCCACAATGTACCGCCCTGCCTCTTATCACGCCAAATATAGCGATAAATGCTCATATGACTGATACCAGCATGAACGCCAGATATTTGCTCAGGACTCCAGTTCTCTTTAAGCTTGTCTGTCACCCATGCCCAGAGGTCAGTCACAATAGTTGTGGCGTTGTTAGCCCGTCTGTCACAAGCCTTGTTATTAGCATGCTTTGCTCGGTAACCTCGTAGGCTTTTATTACGCCTAAGCTCTCTTGATATGGTACTGGGACTTCTGTTTAACACCCTCGCTATAAAATTAATACTATGTTTTGCCCCTTTAAGGGCATAAATCTGGTATCGTTCACCTAGGCTTAGATGTGTATAGCTCATGGTTGCAATCTCACTTTGGTCGGTGGATAAAAACTTTGATGCTAGCGCATCTAGGTCTTTTTTTCACCTTGCATTTGGTATTGCACTTCATGTGTTAATCTAAGGTTTCAAAAAAGTGGCAATAGCATCAATAACCTAAATAAAATATATCAAAACTCTGATGTCGTTGAGTTTTACTATAAAGGTAGTGATGAATACAGCGGTTTAGACTGGCGGGTGTTGCGCTTGGTGTTTGATGAGTATCAGGGTAAGCGTTATCTCGTCGCTGTCGTTAACGATCAGTGGACGGTTTAAATAACAGCGTAAGCATCTTTATGGTCAGATAAATTATATTAAACAAGGGCAATGCGTCATATATGAAGCACTGCCCTTTTTGTCTCTTTATCATATTGAATTATATTTAATTTTTGATATATATTTTACTTTATGCTTTTGGCTGAAGTGGACTTTGCTTAAAAAACTTCACCATAATATCGTAAATGTCAGGATAAGCATCCACTAGCTTTTGCGGCGTCTCAAAAAATACTTCGCTCAATACCGCAAAAAACTCGGCAGGATTGGTCGCACCATAACGATCTAAACCTGACTTACGATGCGTTTGAAAGTCTTCGAAATCTCGCGACATGATTTGTGTCCAACGTGCAGGATCCATGTCAGGCTGCATCGGTGGAAAGCCATTAGCGCGGCCATTCATCATATCAAGCTTATGCACAAACTCGTGAATCACCACATTGTGTCCGTCACGCTCACCTGAGTGCTTGGCATCCTTCCATGAGAGAATGACAGGACCTCGCTGCCATGCTTCCCCACTACGGTGCTGACTGCCCTCATGGACGATACCAAATTCATCTACCGTTGTACTCTCACTTTTGTACGAACCTTGATAAATAATAATAGATGACCAACCGCTATACCACTCAAGGCTGAGGTTTAAGATAGGCAAGCACGCCTGTAGTGCAATGGATTGTCTGACCGCATTAGTAATCTCAAAACCTTGTGCACCCACAATCGACTTATCATCCAAAAACAAAGTCGCCAAGTCAAACAAGCGGCTTAGCTCGTCTTCAGTCAACCTATCCAATATCATGATACACTCAGCCGCCCGCGCCCAGTCTTCATGCGTGAACTTGCTGTTGTCCAATATACGCTGCTCACGCCAGTCTTTTATGATGTCAAACATACACTTTATCCCTATTCTTCTTAGTATATAGGCCAGCCGTTCTACGTATATTATAGCGATAACCAGTAGCACGCCATGATAATTACTATATTAAAATGTATAAAAACGCCGCTCATAAATACATTACTGAGCGGCGCAGACTGTCATCCATACATTATGTTTTAAAATTGATATTGTAAGCCTAACTGTAATGACAGTTTAATCTTACCCAAAGGTCGCCGTATTGATGAGGGTGATGAGCACTTTAATACCATCCGTCATCAATGGTCAGATGCGTTGCGTCGCACGTTAGTTGAATTGCCCAAATGCCCTGATAATTATTGGGGATACCCTTCACTCTTAGACCCAATTTGAAAACTGGTCGTCACATCAATAAAATCACACCAATAAAAACGGTGCGGTGCGACTGTCTTCTGATTGGGCCACGTCTTCTGGCGTACCTTGAGCGACAATTAACCCGCCCTCATCACCTGCCCCTGGCCCCATATCAATCACCCAGTCGCTATTGCTGGCCACTTGCATATCATGCTCAACCATGATGACGGTGTTCCCCGCATCGACCAAACCGTTTAATTGCGTCATCAGCATGGATACATCAGCAGGATGTAAACCTGTGGTTGGCTCATCTAAGATATAGAGCGTATCGCCTCGTTGCGTGCGTTGTAGTTCAGTGGCAAGCTTAATACGCTGTGCTTCACCCCCTGACAACTCAGTGGCGGGCTGCCCCAAACGTAAGTAGCCAAGCCCCACTTGCAGCAACGCATCCAATGCGCGCAAGATAGGCGCTTCATCAACAAAGAACTCATGAGCCGCTTCAACGGTTAAATTTAATACTTCAGCAATGTTTTTATCTCGATACGTGATGGTAAGTGTTTCTTCATCATAGCGTTGCCCGTGACAGACCTGGCAAGGTGCATAGACACTTGGTAAAAATAGCAGCTCCACACTGACAAAACCCAAACCTTCACAATTTGGACAGCGGCCTTTTTTGGTGTTAAACGAGAAACGTCCAGCGTCATAGCCATGTGCTTTTGCTTGCTTAGTTGCGGCAAACAGCTTACGCACATCATCGAACAATCCTGTATAGGTTGCTAGGTTTGAGCGCGGTGTCCGCCCAATCGCCTTTTGATTGATATTAATAAGACGACGGACTTGCTCCATGCCAGCGACGATTTCACCACCAGTGACTGTCTCAAGCTCTTGCTCAAGCAAATCTGCCTCACCTACAGGCGCTTCAGTAACCGTCTTTTGCCCCAATACTTCACTGATAAGCTCTACCAATGCTTGGCTGATAAGACTCGACTTACCTGACCCTGAGACACCCGTGACACTAGTCATCACCCCAAGCGGAAACTCAACATCCAAGCCTGTTATATTATTGCGCTCGATATTTGCGAGTTTCAGCCACGCTGTCGGTTGCCTTATGTCAGATTTTGACTGATGATTCGCCGTGTCGTTAGCAAAGAGATATTGACCCGTATGCGACTGCGCAACCTCACGTAGCCCTTCTACACGCCCACTATAGACAATCTCGCCGCCATGCGTGCCAGCCTGTGGCCCGACATCTACCACCCAATCAGCATGCCCAATCACACTCACGTCGTGCTCAACCACAAACACCGAGTTACCAGACGCGATCAACTCATCTAGCGCCCCAAGTAGCGCCTGCGTGTCAGCAGGGTGCAGACCTGCTGATGGCTCATCAAGGACATAAACCACGCCAAACAGTTGCGAGCGAATCTGGGTCGCTAATCGCAATCGCTGTAGCTCACCAGGCGATAGCGTTGGTGTGGTACGCTCAAGTGACAGATAACCGAGCCCAAGCCTTGTTAGTGCCTCAATACGAGAGAGAATATCACTGGCAATACGCTGGGCAACAATGGCTTTTTCGCGGTTTGGTGTATCATCAGCTATCTTGGTATGCGCTGTTTTCTCAAGTTTTTGGGCCATGTCCGTCAATGTAAGCTGTGACAGCTCACCGATATCGAGTCCTGCAAATTTAACCGACAGTGATTCTTTCTTAAGTTTTTTGCCGTGACATTCTGGACACTCGGATATCTGCATAAATTGCGACACGCGTTTCTTGGTGCGCGGGCTTTGAGTAGTGGCAAAAGAATGCAAAATAAAGTTTTTGGCACTGGTAAACGTACCCATATAGTTTGGCTTTTCCCCTTTCTCAATTGCCTCCCGTGTCTGTTCTATATCATACTCAGGATAAACAGGTACCGTTGGCGTCTCATCGGTAAACAAGATCCAGTCGCGGGTCTCTTTTGGTAAGGTGTGCCAAGGTTTATCAATATCATAGCCGAGCGTGGTCAATATACGGCTCAGGTTTTGACCTTGCCACGCTGGTGGCCATGCGGCAATGGCTCGCTCGCGAATGCTTTTGGTATTATCTGGTACCAGCAGATCCTCGGTGACCTCAAATACACGGCCGATACCTGAACACGTGGGACAGGCACCATCTGGCGTATTGGGCGAGAACGCATCGGCATACAGCAGCTCTTGGCCGGCGGGATATGCTCCTGCTCGTGAGTACAGCATACGTAAGCCATTAGAAATAGTCGTCACACTACCCACGGATGAACGAACCGATGGTGTGCCTCTCTGCTGCTGCAGTGCCACGGCTGGCGGCAGCCCTTCGATAGCATCGACATCGGGCTCATCAACCTGATCGATCAGTCGTCTAGCATAAGGTGAGACCGAGTCAAGATAGCGGCGCTGTGACTCGGCAAATAGCGTACCAAATGCCAGTGATGATTTTCCCGATCCAGATATACCCGTAAAGACCACTAAGGCATTGCGCGGTAAATCCACATCGACGTTCTTTAAATTATGAACACGCGCACCTCTGACCTGAATATTTTCTTGATTAGGGTTGTATAGAGCGTTCTTGACGATACTTGTCTTATTTTCTGTTGCTTCTAATTGTTTTGGATTGGCCATGACGCTATTTTTCCTATTGAGACACTATCTATTGCTAACGTATTTATTATTATTCATCTGAGTAGCAGGAAGGTTAACACGTACTCATGCAGGGGTGTGGCAATGCTTACGTATCAATAGCATAGATAGACAAAACGACAACTTAAGTCATTAGGCACCTTATAATAAAAAAACCCGCAATCATTGCAGGTTTTTTGAGGAAAAAATGCTATCAGAATATGGATAACCTAAATACTAACCCACTACCAAGCGCATCAATTGGGTACTAATATACCCGCCGAACGTACCCACCGCATAGCCCATAATACCCAAAAATACCCCAACAGGCGCAAGCGATGGATGAAAAGCCGTCGCGACAATCGGTGCCGACGATGCGCCACCTGTATTGGCATTAGAACCTACCGCCAAAAAGAAAAACGGCGCACGGATAAGTCTGGCAACAGCAAAGATAAGCACGACGTGAATACTCATCCATAAAAAGCCGATAAGCAATAGCCGCCACTGCGAGACAATACCCGCTAAATTAATCTGCATACCAATCGCGGCAATCAGCACGAAGATAAATACGGTACCCATTTTGGAGGCGCCCACATGGTCGAGTCTGCGAATCTTAGTAAAAGAAAAAATGACGCCTAACAGAGTAATAATGACCACCATCCAAAAGAATGAACTGGCAAAACTATATTGCACCGCCCATTTATATGGGGCAAAAAAGTCAGCAATTTGTCCACCAACAAAGTGCGCCACTCCTACCATGGCAAAGCACAAGCCGAACATCACCATCAAATCATTGATGGTGGCTGGGCGGGCATGATCGCGCTCATAGCTTTCGACGGCTTTGATAACTTTATCAATACTACTGGTATCCGCTCGCAAAAATCGATCGATCTTTGCGCTGTGTTTTGCCATCACCAAGATTGCGAGTAACCACAATGAGGCATTAGTGGCATCCACCAAGATCATCATGCCAAATAGATCATCACTGACCCCAAACAGCTCTTTCATTGCCGCTTGGTTAGCTGCACCGCCGATCCAACTGCCTGCCACGGCTGAAAATCCACGCCATAATGTATCATCGAGGAACATTTCAGGCGATACCCACTTAGCGATTCCTAAACTAATGGGACCGCTAATAACAATAGCGATACTGGCGGCAAAGAACATGGCAATCGCTTTCCAACCCAATCCTAGTATTTTGGGAACATCCATGGATAAGGTCATCAATAGCAAACTGGCTGGCAGCAGATACGTCGCGGTAAATCCATAAATCTGTGAACCCACCCCATCGGCGAACACCCCTAAGCTATTCAAAGTAGCAGGTATAAAGCAGCACAGCACAATACCGGGCAATACCGCATAAAACCGTCGCCAGAATTTACCCGGCAAACCTTGGGTATAGAATACTAGGCCAATGATTGCCATAATGATACCGAAAGCTAATGGCAGGCTATCAATTGCTAAAGTGGAGGTAGTAGGCATCAAGGCGCTCCGAGGCAAACAACTGGCAAAAGTGAATCAGTATAGACAAGCTAAAAAACTCGTGCAAGCAGCCATGTCAATGATCTTAATAACTGCTGAGTTCTAAACGAATCATAGTTAGTCATGCCTGCAAAAGCTTAACTATACCATCAGCGAACAATGGGTCACACACAAAAAAGCCAGATAACAAGTATCTGGCTTTTTACTACTTTAGACGATTAATGAATTAGTAATTAGTAGCTTTAATCGTTCGTTATAGCGATATTATGAGTTTTTACCACGGTTGCCACCGTTTGGACGACCTTGACCACGGCTGTCAGAACGATTTGCTGGGCGACCTTGGCTGCCACTTGGACGACCACGGCCTGTAGCTGCACGGTCACCGCGCTTGCCCTGATATGGTTTACCACCAAAACGGTCTTTTGGCTTACCTGATGAATCACGTGACTTGCCAGCACCTTGGCCTTGGTATCCACTATCATTGCTGGCGCGCTGGCCTGTTGCTGCGCGATCGTTTGAGCGACCACGGCCACCGCCAGTAGACTTGCCAGCATAACCACCGCTTGAGCGTCCGCGACCACGGCCACGCCCGCGTCCTTTGTTTTCGCTTGGTACGTAGGTTTTCTTAGGCTCCATGCCTTCGATAACGCACACTTCCATCTTGCGATCTAAGTAACGGTTGATGGCGGCCAATTGTGGACGATCGTCCATGCTGCATAGGCTGATAGCCACACCAGTACGGCCAGCACGGCCACAACGACCAATACGGTGGACGTAATCTTCAGTCTGACGTGGTAAATCATAGTTGATGACGTGCGAGATGGCTGGCACGTCAAGACCACGGGCAGCAACGTCAGTCGCTACTAAGATTTTTACCTTACCATTACGCAAATCTTGAACGATGCGGTTACGCTTGCTCTGTGGCAGGTCACCATGTAGGAAGCTTGCTTTATGACCCGCTTCTTGTAGTTGTTTTGCCAATTTTTCAGTGCTACGTTTGGTTGCAGCAAAGATAATGATTTGATCCATCTCTTGTTGGCAAACGATTTTGTCAAGCAAGCGGTTTTTGTGATCAAAATCATCACAGTAGTACACTTTTTCTTCGATGTGTGCAGATTCTACTTTGATTGATACGCGCTCAGGGTTCTTAGTGAAGCTGGCAGCGATTTTACCGACTGGGCCATCCCAAGTTGCTGAACACATGATCGTCTGACGATCGATTGGCGCGGCGCTTAAGATATCACTGATGTCATCAGCAAAACCCATGTCTAGCATACGGTCCGCTTCATCTAGTACCAACACTTCAAGGTTTGATAAATCCACACGGCCTGCTTTTATATGGTCAAGCAAACGACCAGGCGTGGCGACGATGACCTGTACACCTTTACGTAGGGCGGTGATTTGACCGTTGTAAGGCGCGCCGCCGACCAAGGGCACGCAGAACAAACCGCGCATGTCTTTTGAATACGTGCGTACGCTGTCATGCACCTGCTGAGCAAGCTCGCGCGTTGGCGTTAGGATAAGGGCTTTGGTCAGTTTATCAAAGCTGGTGGCACGGCTTAAGCGATCGAGTACTGGGATTACGAATGCTGCTGTTTTACCACTACCTGTTTGCGCTGACAATAAAAGGTCACGGCCGGCTAGTGCAAACGGAATGGCTTGTTCTTGGATAGGGGTTGGATTGGTATAACCGATACGATCAAGCGCGGTCAAAATCGGCTTGGCAATATTAAGATCGCTAAAGGTTGTTTTGTCTTCTGAGGCCGCATCTGTTGCTGCTTGAGCAGTAGCGTCATTGTTAGAGGTGTCAGTGTTTGCAGTAGTGTCGTTGCTTTCGATGATACCGTTTTCAGCGGCAATTGCAGATAAGATGTCAGTCATAGGAATCCTTGGTAAGTATAAGCTGCTGTAAATTCAGCAAACTTGATGCATACCACTGATAACCGTTCATTACGCTGCTTTTATTAAAGGTTACCGAGCAACATAAAAGTGTCGATAATCAGAAACCAAGCCATTAGAGCTTAGCGTCTTTATAATAAATGCGTTCGTGCTGTCTGACGTATTTTGGTGGTAGTGCCGAGTGTCTTATCCATGCTTGATATACGCGCATTATCAATGCTTTGTCCAAAGCAGATAATCGCAAACAGCAACCAATCTAGACCCTATATAGGTCAGTAGATAAGATATGAGTCAAAAATAACTGATATGTTTAAGACGTTATTTAAGTACACAAAATCATCGGCAACAATTACTTATGGTCATCCTAGACCCAAAATCGCAGGCGATGTTATCAATCTCATAATTCACGAAAGCCTAAGCTTGCGTGGCGACGCAGTATAGCACAATAAAAAATTATGTGTAGCCATTTATTCAATTACTAAGTAAATAGCCCGAATAAGTCCTCTATTGAGCATGCTAAACGTCTCATTCAACAAAAAATCGGTGATTATTTGACTACTTTAACATCCGTGACATAAGTCGGCAGCTGCCATGCCCCGCCCGCTTCAATAAGACGGCACAGTCCAGTGGTGCTTTCATGGCTTTTCTCAAACGCGCGGCCCGTCCACACCCAATCGACTTGACTCATACAGTCGCCAATACCGCGACCTTTTTGTACTGAGCTAAGCTTACCTTTGTCGTAATTGGTGGCGCTAGTCGTGACCAATGTCGGCTTGTAAGGTTTGCTATCATTGATCACCCACACCCCACTACCCACATTGTAAGCAGCTGTCCAACAATCATGCTGTGCGAGCAGCTGTGAATCATTTAGGCGACTGACACGCCAAGGTGACTTGTCTGATAGATTTGGGCAGTCAGCATCGGCATCTTTCATCGTTCCTTTCATCAATGAGGCCAATTGAGAGGATCTCATGACAAACTTTTTATCGCTAGCAGCAGACTTACCACTAGGCTCTACAAAACGTAGTACAGGTACTGCTTTAGGGGGTAAGACATTACTATTAGATTTGGTCGCATTATCATGGTTCATCAGCGCACTTGGCGTACCCACGCGTCCTTGGACATCATCGGCCTTTAACATGACCGCACTAGCTCCTCTGTCTGAGAGTTGCCAGCGCGAGTTACGTAATGCGAATGTGATTTTGCTTGATCGCTGAAGGGCGCTAACTAAGGCGGTAACTTGCGCTTGGGTTAGCTCAGCACTGCCTGCGGCTGCAGAATACGGCTTGGTTTCACCATAATTTCGATCGTTAATAAATAGTGATATCCGGTGACGGTTACCTAATTGCATTAAGGCTTTAGAGGAGCTGTCTTTGGTACCACCAAGCTTGACTTTGCCATCTACAGCGGCGTTTGCCCCTGCACGGCGGGTCAATAAGACAGAGACAGGAAATTCACTATTATTTTCTGCTTGATAGCCTGCTATCCGACAAGTACGGGTATTATCACAGACCACCTGCCAATCTTGGCTGGTAAACTCAGTTTTGGCGTTCACCATACTCGCTGTACCAAACAAAGCCATACTAACTGCTGCAAGCATAGGTAAGCGCATTTTATTATTGTGTTTCATAATCCATTACTCATCAATCAAATAAGTATAAACACCTGTCTGTCACGGTGATAAGCGGTTATCTTAACGCTTTAATGTTTCTATCTGTTGTTCTAATGTACCATTATGTAAATACAAAAGAAAGTGGTCATCAATTTTATATTTATTATTTTAAATATAATAAAAATAAGCCGATAAGTGCGTAACTTAAACTTACCAGCCTAAATGTCATTGAAAATAATTAAATGATGCTCGTGCTAATAATTAATCGATTGGTTTTAACTCTAGCTCCACAGCACGCTTGACGGCAGGTCTCTCAGCAATTTTTTTCGCCCAGCGCTGTATGTGTTTGTAGTCTTGTACTTGCAAAAACTCTGCCGCATCATATAGCTTACCGAGTACCAACTGTCCATACCATGCCCAAATAATCATATCGGCAATATTATAATCAGCTTCATCATTACCGCATAAATACTCACTGTCTTTTAGATGGGTATCTAATACATCAAGCTGACGTTTAGTCTCCATGGTGTAACGATTAATTGGATATTCTAACGGCTCTGGTGCATAGGCATAGAAATGTCCGAAGCCGCCACCTAAAAAAGGCGCACTACCCATTTGCCACATCACCCACGACAGACAGTCTGCTCTCGCTTTTCCTAGCGATAAAGGTAGGAATCTATCAAATTTTTCTGCCAGATACATCAAGATAGCGCCCGACTCAAAAAGAGCAATCGGCTCGCCAGCGGTACCAGCAGAATGATCGACCAACGCTGGAATTTTTGAGTTAGGGTTAATCGCTACAAACCCTGAGCCAAACTGTTCACCTTGCGAGATATCAATTTTATAAGCATCGTACTCAGCACCGCTAATACCAAGCTCTGCCAGCTCTTCTAATAAGATATTAACTTTAACACCATTGGGTGTGTTCAGTGAGTATAGCTGTAGCGGAGCATCGCCTACTGGTAGCTCTTTATCATAACGAGCGCCAGAGGTTGGGCGATTGATGCTTGCGAACTTACCGCCGTTGTCTTTGTCTTGTGTCCAAACTTTAGGCGGTACATATTTATCGTTTTGTGTGTCACTGGTTGATGCATTACTCATAAAATATCCTTAGTTATTATTGCCATTATTTTTGGTTATATTAGCTTTTACTTATCTTAGTACTGTTTTTCTTGATATAGTCAATCCTAAATAAAACAGATACATTATATATCAAGGTGGGACTGGTCTAAATTTTCCTTGCGTGCTGTGCCTAGGCTGCTCGATGCTGCGAAAAATTTATCCCAGTCCCACTGTATCGTTTTTATACTGAATTCACTATAGCCATGCTAATTTCTCTATTAATTACCATGCTATTTATTAGCTAGGCTTTACTATAACGATAACCTCTGCTGATATTAAAGTCTTCTCTTGTAATCAATGTTACGATTTTACTGTGATTAATGACATACCACTCAATGACCCAAGCCCGCCATAATGCTTCGTTACCTTGAGGCACTTTAATTACCCTCTAAGCTTTCTTATACTACTCAACTTATATCGCGCAATCTGTTCGTAAAGACGCGAACCTCACGATTTTATAATAAGATATCCAATGGGATTGACATGCTGACGCTCACCCCAGCTCAAAATAAATACCTACCCTATGTGTTAGCAGTGGCGCTATTCATGCAAATTCTGGATGCCACTATCCTGAACACCGCACTGCCGCAGATGGCCTTGGCATTAGATGAGTCACCGTTAAAAATGCAGTGGGCCGTTATCAGCTATGCATTGACCTTGGCAATTTTTATTCCAATTAGTGGGTTTTTGGCAGACAAATACGGTACGCGCCGCGTTTTTCTCTCTGCTATTGTGATATTTTGCATCGGCTCACTGCTGTGCGCGATGGCCTCTACTTTAAATTTTTTGGTCGCATCACGGGTGATACAAGGTATTGGCGGCGCTATGATGACCCCAGTTGGGCGTTTGATTTTAGTAAAGTCCTACCCGCGTAATCAGTTATTGACGGTAATGAATTTTGCAGTGATTCCTGCCTTGGTCGCGCCGCTAGTTGGACCCTTGCTTGGCGGGTATTTGGTCCAATATGCCAGCTGGCACTGGATATTTTTGATCAATATTCCAATGGGCGTGGTGGGGTTTGTCATTGGCAAAAAACTCATACCTGCGCTGTTTGGGGATAAGCAGTCTTTAGACTGGGTCGGTTTTGGGCTGTTTGCATTGGGTGCGTGCGCCTTAACCTTGGCAGTTGAGATGGGTTCAAAAGTGGGTCACGGTTACAATGCGCTATTGCTAGCTGCCGCATCGATTGGTTTTTTACTGGCCTATGTATGGCATGCCAAACGCCATGTTGCGCCGCTATTTTCTTTGACACTCTTTAATGTGCCCACTTTTCGTATTGGTATTACTGGCAATCTATCCACGCGTATTGGCATCAGTGCCGTGCCTTTTTTATTACCATTACTATTACAAGTCGTGTTTGAATACACGCCTTCGCAGGCAGGCTGGTTATTAGCACCCATTGCAGTTGGTGCACTTGGAATAAAACCCTTTGTCAGCAAAATTATTCAGCGTTACAGCTATCGCGTGGTATTGGTATACAACACCCTTATTTTGGGTTTACTGATCATTGTACTGGGACTTTTCTCAGATGCAGCGCAGTGGCCATGGATGATTCCGGTGCTGATTGTGATTGGTGTTTGTAACTCAATCCAGTTCAGTGCCATGAATACCATCACTATCGGCGATCTACAAGGGGCACAGACCAGTAGTGGCAACAGCTTAATGGCCGTCAATCAGCAAATGGCAATCGGATTGGGTATTGCCTTTGGTGCCGCACTGCTCAACTTGTTACGTGAGCGGTTTCAAGTAGATACCTTACTTGCTTTTCAGGTTACTTATTGGATACTGGGCGGCTTTACTATTCTCTCAGGGCTGGGTTTTTTACGGTTAAAACCAGAAGATGGGCGTGGTTTGTACTAACTACCTCGGTAAACACTTAAGAGCTGATTGCTGATTGCCGCATATAAGCTTTTAGTGGTTTCTAAACGTAAAAAGCCAGCGTGTATTTTGATTAAAAACCAATCACACGCTGGCAAGTTTGTTTCATTGCTGATTGAGACGAATGCTAATTAAGACAAATTATTTATGGCTCGTTATCATCACTGATTTGTGATTGAATATAGCGTTCTGCACCCATACTTTCGATCAAATCTTCTTGCGTCTCTAGCCAATCCTGGTATTCTTCATTGCCATCCTTTAACGTGACCAACAGCTGGCGAGAGACATAGTCAGACTTTGTCTCGCATAGGGTAATCGCATCCGTAATGATACTGAATTTTTGTTTTTCTAAACGCAAGTTGCAATCAATAACTTCTGGCACATCCTCGCCGACCAATACCTTACCCAATTCCTGTAAGTTAGGTAAACCACCTAACAGCAAGATACGCGCAATCAAATCATCTGACCATTTCATCTCAGCGATAGACTGCTTATAAAGTGAGTCGTTAAGCGCTTCTAAGCCCCAATGACGGACGATACGCGCGTGCAAGAAATACTGGTTAATCGCAATTAATGATTGACCAAGTACCTTGTTTAATGCACGAATGACCTCTTTATCCCCTTTCATAATCTCTCTCCCTTTCTTATTTATATTAAATACTATAGTTTTTATTCGTATCTATGATGATATCAAACAAGATTAGGAGTGACTTCAGCCATCTGGGTCTGTAGATAATTAGGCAGACCAATCATGTCAATTAAGCGTAACTGTTGTTCAAGCCAATGCGCATGGTCTTCTTCAGTATCTTTTAGCTGCTCAACAAGCATCTCACGTGTGACATAGTCGTGCTCTGCTTCACAAAGCGCAATGCCTTCTTTTAGATGTTTTTGTACTTTATATTCTAAATCAAGATCAATTTGCAACATCTCAGGGACAGTGCTGCCGATATTGATCGTATCAACCGTCATTTTTGGCGTACCACTCAGCATGAGAATGCGACGAATAATTGCTTGTGCATGTAGTGTTTCGTCTTCCATTTCATGATGGATACGATCGTACAATTTGCCATAATGCCATTCAGCATACATCTCTGAGTGAATAAAATACTGGTCACGTGCAGCCAGCTCGCCCCCTAACAAGAAATTCAAATAATCAATGACTTTTTGACTGCCTATCATAATGTACACTCCTCTATATGTTTTTGCCGATCTATATATTCACATTTTTATATATAAAGATACCTAAATACGTAAACTGATCAGTAAAGGGTCAAATCAATAAAACGTCTTACAATCTTAGACAGATATAGTAGCATACAGTCGTCACGTGGCATGTAATGTTGTGAACTAAGAATAAGATGCTAATTGAGAATTGTAATTAGCTACAGTTGTCAGTTACGATACTTGATACATATTGATAGCAGTGATGTTGGCGTATCGATGAGGTTATATGGACGCCTGCTACCTACTCCTTATGTATAATAAAAGAATAGATGCAATATATTGAATATATTTGGTTGGATTAGAGATAAGATCGACTAAGCTGAAAGTAGTTATACTGCATACGCTAAGACATCGAGTGCTGCGTGATGTTCGTCTAAGTAATCATTGACCATAGGCTCACAGCATCCACAGCAAGTGGCAACGTCGAGAGTGTCTTTTAGACCATCAAGGGTATCTACACCAGAAGCAATGGCTGCTTGGATTTGCTTTTCTTTGACGTTATTACAGATACATACGTACATGGATTGGCTCCTCTGATTACCACTATTTGATAGCGACTACTTGCTTAGCATCACGCTGATTACATGCAGTATAATAACGATAATTGTTATCATTTTCAATAACATTCGGAACTTTTTTGGTCGTGATGGTACAGTTGTATTTCGCACCATTCATCTATATGAGTGGATATAAGCGTCCAGGTAACCGAATATTGTGAAAGGTAGTAAATTCACGATGAACTGTAATTTTGATTATTTTTTAATCGATTTTCTAGATAACTGCTGGTATATTGAACCCCTATAAACGAAGCCCACTGGAATTTTTCTATGTCTGATAATAATTTTACGATACGACCTATTGATCTATTTAAAGTCTTATCTGATCCGACACGTCTAAAAATATTTCAAATTCTTTTTAAAAAAGAAGCACGTTGCGTGGGTGATTTGGTAGACATGCTTGATCAACCGCAACCAACGATATCGCGTCATTTGAACCATTTGAAAAAACTGGGTATCTTAAGCTGTGTACGTGATGGTACATGGATGTGGTATGAAGTCGCTGATGACTTACCAGAATGGTGTCAAGACATCTTGAATATCACTTATGATCAACTCTCTCCAAGTGATTCAGATAAAGATGAATCGAGACTTGCTTAAATGTTATAGATAGACAAGTGTAGTTAATTGCATTCTGTATGATTCAACAAGCCAAAAAAAATCCTACCTAAGTAGGATTTTTTTTGGCT
The DNA here is from genome assembly GCF_014280455.1 of Psychrobacter sp. KCTC 72983. NCBI lineage: Bacteria > Pseudomonadati > Pseudomonadota > Gammaproteobacteria > Moraxellales > Moraxellaceae > Psychrobacter > Psychrobacter sp. KCTC 72983. The sequence goes on along the minus strand of NZ_CP060390.1, from coordinate 2,770,502 downwards.
CATCAGTTATGAATGACAGTGAGATAAAAGCTGAGCCGCTAAGCCAAATCTAAGAAGTCGCTGATGAAGGCATTGGCTGGCTGGTGTATCAGCTCCTCTGACGTTCCTACCTGCTCTACTCGACCTTGATTCATGACGACGATCTCGTCAGAGACGGCGCGGGCTTCTTCTTGATCATGGGTCACCATGATACTTGTGATACCAAGCTCGTGGTGGATATTCTTTAGCCAAGTGCGCAGCTCTTTACGTACTTTGGCATCTAACGCACCAAATGGCTCATCCAGCAATAGCAGCTTTGGCTTGACCGCAAGTGCCCGTGCTAGCGCAATACGCTGACGCTGACCACCTGATAGTTGGTGCGGATACGCATTGGCAACTTGTGGGAGCTGTACCAGATCTAACAGCTCTGCCACGCGCTTATCGATATCCGCTTTGCTAGGACGCTCATTCTTTGGTAGTAACGTCAATCCAAAGGCAACGTTATCTGCGATGTTCTTATGACGGAACAACGCGTAATGCTGAAACATAAAGCCAATATGACGCTTTTGTACTGGCGTATTGGTGACATCCATCTCATCAAACAGTACCTGTCCAGAGTCGGCATATTCCAGACCCGCAATGATACGTAGCAATGTGGTCTTACCGCAGCCTGATGGACCTAGCAAGGTCGTCAGCTTGCCAGTTGGCACAGTAATATTGATATTGTCTAAAGCCGTAAAGTCACCAAATTTTTTATTAACGTTGCGAATCTCAATGCTCATAATGGTATCTCTTATAATATCTTTTGTCGTATTGAGACTGATGTCTTAACGACTGTGTCAATATGATTGAACAATCCTGAATACTTACCCAAACAACTTATAGCTTACTAGCACTCTCAGCCGTTGACGTCGTCGCATTGGCACTCACTGGTAGCTCAGGGGCAGACGCCAAACGTTCAGACTTAGCAAATTTTCGCTCTTGTATTTTGGTCATGACTTGCTGAATCAGTAGCGTCACTAAGGCAAGTGCGGCAAGTAAGCTCGATAAGGCAAATGCAGCGGTAAAGTTATAATCATTATAGGCAATCTCAACCAATAGCGGCATGGTATTGGTCTCACCGCGAATGTGACCAGATACCACACTGACCGCACCAAACTCGCCCATCGCACGTGCATTGGTCAAAATCAAACCATACAGCAGCGCCCATTTAATATTAGGCAATGTCACATGCCAAAAAGTCTGCCAGCCAGTCGCACCCAAGGTTAATGCGGCTTGCTCTTCAGAGTCGCCTTGGGTCTGCATCAATGGTATCAGCTCACGTGCCACAAACGGAAAGGTCACAAATAGCGTCGCCAGAATAATACCAGGCACCGCATAGATGACTTGAAAACCCATACTTTCAAGCCAGCCACCAATCGTAGAGTTCATTCCGAATAGCAGCACAAACATCAAACCGGCAACGACAGGTGATACGGAAAATGGTAAATCAAGTAAGGTGGTGACCAGCTGCTTACCTTTAAACTGATAGCGTGTAACCAACCACGCAATCGCAATACCCATAACCATGTTGATCGGTAAAACAATCGCCGCTGTGATCAATGTCAGTTTGATCGCTTGTAAGGCCTCAGGGTCAACCAATGACGCAAGATATAACTGCCAGCCGTTTTTAAAAGCCTCATAAAACACAGCCAATAATGGCACCACCAGCATTAGGACCATAAACAGCACAGCGATCACAATAAAGGTACGGCGTATCCATGGTGTGTCTTTGGTCGCAGCGTTGCTTTGGTAGTCGTAGCTATTAGATATTTGCATATTAGCGAGCTCCTACGCGGCGCGACAGTTTCCACTGCATGATATTGATGGTCAATAAAATCACAAACGATATAAGTAGCATAAACAGCGCAACCGCAGAAGCACCTTGAACATCGAACTGCTCAAGTTTACTGATAATGATGAGCGGCAAAATCTCAGACTGCATCGGAATATTACCCGCGATAAAAATAACGGAACCATACTCGCCAGTAGCACGGGCAAACATCATACCTGCACCCATTAGTAGTGCAGGCAGTAGTTCTGGCAAAATCACTTTACGAAAAGTGGTTAAGCGATTGGCACCCAATACGGCTGCGGCTTCTTCAAACTCAACCGACAGCTCAGCGAGTACTGGCTGTACGGCACGGACGATAAAGGGAAAGCTCACCACAACCAATGCCAGCCAAATACCTATCGGCGTAAAGGCGACCTGAATATCGAACTTGGCAAACCATTGACCAATCAAGCCATTAGGCGCATATAGCGTCGCAAGCGAGATACCTGTAACGGCGGTTGGTAGTGCAAATGGCAAATCAACCAAGGCATTAATTAACGACTTACCCCAAAACTCATAGCGGACAAGTACCCACGCAACCAGTGTACCAAAGACCATATTGGTCAGCATCGCCAAAAACGACATCCATAAGCTGAGCTTAATTGCAGCAGTGACTTGCGGCTGGGTGATGGTTTCCCAAAAACCCGTCCAACCCATCTGAGTTGTGGTATAGGCCATCATGGCAAACGGTAGCACCACTAGTAATGACAAACTAAAGACAGTGATGCCCATGCTCAGACCAAACCCAGGTAGCACATTGCGCTGACGCAAGCGTGTCAACCACCCTTTTTTGTTGGTGGGTTTACGGGCAGAAGAAGATGTTGCACTCATAGTGATGTCCTATTGCCTAACTGATGGTACTTAGCGAGGGTGCTCACCGTAAGACCATTATTATCACAACTGTTATTAAAATTACTATTGGTCGGCTTACAATATAAAGGACATAGTGCATAAGACCATGTCCTTTATGGGGTGCTTAATGACTGACTGTACGATTAACTGCTTCAACCAGTTTTAGTGGTTAGCGCACTAGCAGTTCTTATATACGTAGCAGGCGATTACTGCGGCGCATTAACAGCCAACTGATCAAACACACCGCCATCGCTGAAGTAAGTGCTCATGATCTCATCCCATGTGCCAAAGGCATCGTTCGGGCGGAAAGTTTCAACAGGTGGCAATTTGTCACTGTTTTTGTCAAGCACGCTCTTAACGCTAGGACGTAAGTATAAATCGGCTGCTAGTTGCTGAGCAGGCTCACTCCACAAGTAGTCAAGATACGCTTTGGCCGCGTCTGTGGTACCTTTTTTGTCTGTTACCGTCTTCACAACTGCCACAGGGCTTTCTGATTTGATTGAGTATTTTGGATAAACGATATCTACTTGACCCGCACCAAAATCAGTCGCTGCAAGGTTGGCCTCGTTTTCAAAAGTGACCAAGACATCACCGATACCGCGCTGAACGAAAGTCGTCGTCGCGGCACGTCCGCCATTCTCATAGACTTTGACATTTTTTAGCATGTCTTTGACGTAGCCTTGAGCTTTTGTTTCATCTTGATTAAAAGCATGTAGACCATAACCGTAGGCGCCTAAGAATGCATAACGACCGTTACCTGTGACCTTTGGATTGGCCATGACAATCTCAACACCGTCTTTGGTCAAATCTTCCCAGTCTTTGATATTTTTTGGATTGTCTTTACGTACTAAAAATACGATCGTACTGGTAAACGGCACTGCGTTGTCAGGGAATTTGCTTTCCCAATCTGACTCAACCAAGCCTTTTTTCTCAAGTAGCTCGATATCAGAGCCTTGGTTCATGGTGGCAACATCGGCTTGTAGACCATTAGCCACAGACAATGCCTGTTTGCTTGAGCCGCCATGTGACTGCTTGATTAAAATCTTGCTGTCTGGATGCTCAGCTTTATAATGCTCAACAAACAAAGGGTTGTAGTCTTTGTAAAAGTCACGTGCTACATCATAAGAGACATTGAGTAGCTCAATATTTTGTCCCTCTGTCGCTGCGGCACCATCAGCTGCCGCCTCAGTCGTCTCGCTGTTGCTACAGCCAGCTAGACCCAATGTCAAAGCAACGCCTGCGATACTCAAGGCACTAAGGGTTTTGCTCTTTTGTTGATAACGAGCTACGTCTGTCATAAATACCTCAAAGATGTCAGTTGTGTAATGCAAGTATGCTAACAGCGCCATCTTATTATGTTTAATGATGAATATGCGTATGTTATTGCCAAAAGGGAATAACAAGTAGACAAAACCAATTATATCAATAAGTTGTTTAAATACTTTGCATATATAACTGGCTGTTTGCTAGTCGATGAATTCCCTACTGGCAAGCGCCTGATATGTATTGCACGTGCGTCACTTGCCAGTGAGGACACAAGCCCTGCTACAAACCAAAACTCAATGACTAAATAGCTAAATAACTACTTAGCACTTGCCAGCTGATCGAAACGACCACCGTCTACAAAGAAAGTATCCATAATCTCTGCCCATGGGCCAAAGACGGCGACAGGCTCAAACGTTTCAATATCAGGTAATGTGTCCTTATGGGCGGCAAGTATTTGCTCATCACTCGGACGCATATACATTTTTGCCATCAGCTCTTGTGCAGGCTTGTCCCATAATCCTTTTAGATAGGCACTTGCCGCTTCGGTCTTGCCCGCTTTATCAGTCACTGCCGTGACGACTGCTACTGGGTTGGCAATCGTAATCGAGTAACTGGGATAGACAATATCGACCTGACCCATGGCAAATTGCTGAGCGGCCAAATTCGCCTCATTTTCGGTGGTGATGAGTACATCACCTAGGCCGCGCTGGGTAAAACTGGTCGTCGCAGCACGTGCGCCATTGTCATAAGTGACCACGTTTGCCAACAGCTTTTTGATAAAGTCATTGGTTTGAACTGGGTTGTCGCTACTGTTTTCTTTGAATTGGTGCAAGCCATAGCCGTAAGCCCCCAAAAAGGCATAACGCGCTGTACCACTGGTCTTGGGATTGGGCGTGACCACATCGATATCGTTACGGGCTAAATCCGACCAATCCTGAATGTTTTTTGGATTGCCAGCACGAACCAGTAGCACCATAGTGCTGGTGTACGGCACAGCATTATTGGGTAGTGCTTGCTGCCAGTCAGAAGCGACCAGACCTTTTTCCACCAATAGATTCATATCACTCTCTTGGTTAAAGGTGACCACATCTGCTTGCAAACCATTGGCAACAGAGAGCGCCTGCTTGCTTGAACCGCCATGCGACTGATTGATATTTACTTTGCTGTTTGGATGGGCTTTTTGATAGTCAGTGCTAAATAGCGCATTATAGTCTTTATAAAAGTCGCGAGACACATCATAGGAGACATTGAGTAGATTGACATCCTGCGTCTCACCATTAGCGTTGTTTACTGCCTCGTTTTGCGCCTCTTCGGTTGGGCTACAGCCTGTCATCATGATCGCTGCTGCGAGCATGCCACTAGTGGTAAGTACCCGCGCTTTTATATGTTTATTATTGGTTGGCTGGATGCTAGCCATGCGGAATTTTTGGAATTTTTTTTGCATGATGCTCTCGATAAAGGTGGTAGAAGCGTGTTGTCAAAATTTTGACCATCATCATAGGGCTTACAATCATTTGAGCTTGGTTCTATTAACTTTTACTCTGTTGATTTCAGTTTTCGGATGATGAAAGCTATGCTAGCAGCATAAATAGCAAACGCTTAGTGACGAATCCGCTTATCAAGTCTTAATGTTGGCATAAGCACTTAGCATGTGCTCGTACGAGGTTATGATGAACGTGAGGTAAATCATTGCAGGCAGGCTTATTAAATAGGCTATAATTTAGCTAGGCTGTACCCTCATTCTATATGGTAGGGCCCATGCGCCAATGCTATATCCATTTTACCGTCTTATTTAACCAAAGGCCTTTTTATGACTCTTTCGTCCCATCGCTTTCATTCTATTGCAGCATTAACATTGATAGCCACTACCCTAGCTGCCGTAACGGGTTGTCATAACGTGACGCCCGCGGTGAAGAGTTCTACGAACAATGCTGTAGCGGTTCATTCAATTCCAGTGGATGTTATGAAAGACTATATTTCTGGTGATTATGCTTCTGCAGATTATGACAAACGCGCACAAGGCTATGACTGGGTTGGCGTCATGGTGCGTGCAGAGAGTGACCAACAAATCGATATAAAAGTTCGCTCACGTAGCGATATCAAAAAACAGACTTGTCAGTTTGATGGTAAGGCGATATTAATGGGGCAAGACGCGGCACACGGTACAATTTTTCAGGCACAGGCAAATGACAGCACCGTCTTTTTTCAATTTAAAGACAATATGCTGACGATTGATAGCCCAGATACGTATGCGCTGAATTATTTTTGCTCAGGCGGTGCCTCACTTGCGGGAGAATATCAAAAACTGACAGAAGATTTAGCGATTTGATAGCTCACGCTAATTGCGGTGAGAGATGCTAAAAATGACAAAAACAAAAGGTGCCAGACCATAAGTCTGACACCTTTTTTATGCTTGAAGATTTTAAAACTATCTTAAACTGCAGAAGCGCCAGTCAGCTTAACCTCAGCGCGTTCTTCTTTAGCAATACCGGCATAGTAATTACGCAAAATCTCTAGCACTTCTGGACGGCTAAAGTTCTCTGGTACTTCCATGTCTTCTGACAGCGCTTTACGCAGCTTAGTACCTGATACTTTAACGTGTTCAGACGCGTCATGCGGGCAAGTCTTGTCAGATGCCATCGCATTACAAGCATTACACCAGAACGTCCAGCCAATTTTTAGCGGCTGGGTGATGAGATCGTCTTTGCCAACCTGTTCAAAAATGGTTTGCGCATCAAACGCGCCGTAGTAATCGCCCACACCAGCATGATCGCGACCAACGATCAGATGACTACAGCCATAGTTTTGGCGGAATAACGCGTGCAATAAGGCTTCACGTGGACCTGCATAACGCATATCTAATGGATAACCTGCTTGAATCACCGTGTCTTGTTTGAAGTAATTATCAATCAAGGTTTTGATGGCTTCTTGACGCACTTCTGCTGGAATGTCACCTGGTTTTAGTGCGCCGAGCAATGAATGAATCATAACGCCATCGCAGATCTCAATTGCGATTTTGGCCAGATATTCATGTGAGCGGTGCATCGGGTTACGCGTTTGGAAAGCCGCCACAGTCTTCCAGTTTTTCTCTTCAAAGATTTGACGTGTTTGCGCGGGCGTTTTATAGATACCAGGATAACGCGTTGGGAACTCGCCTTCGCTCAGTACTTCTACGCTACCTGCAATATTAACCTCATCTTGATCCAACACTTGCTGGACGCCTGGATGCTCTGGATCTGTGGTGGTAAATACTTGCTGACACTCGTGTTCTTTATCAATGGTATAGGTCTCTTCTACTGTTAAGATGCCCATAACTTCGCCATCTTGTGCGACCAATGCCACTTTGTCGCCTTGACTCAAACTATCCGCCGTCGCTTTTGGTGCAGACAAGGTGATCGGAATGGGCCAAAACAAACCTTTATTATCCCCACTCTGCAAGCGCATGTTATCAACCACACCTTGCCAATCAGCTTTATTCATAAAGCCCTCAAGCGGGGTAAAACCACCGATACCCAGCATAATCAAATCACCACGCTCGCGTGAGCTTAAGGTAATGGTTGGTAAGGTGCTGGCAAGCTCTAGTGCTTGCTCGCGTGCTTCGCCTTCTAACAACAGTGGCTTTAGCTCGGCACTACCATGTGGTGGAACCAGCTTTGATTGGGTTTGAGTTTGACTTTGGGTCTGAATCTGGGTCTGAGACATATCGTTATTAAAACCTCTTGTTAGAAAGAATGGTTGGAAGAGATGAGCAAAAATACGAAAGTGATTAAATATACAAAACTGAGAAGAACGCCGTCGATAGATAAGAAGTAGCGTACTAGTGATCAGGCGTTAAATTTGATAAGCATAGGCTACCTAACTTTCGTTATGAAAATTTATGCTGTGTTTGGATATGGATATGTCTGAAAGGAATTTATGTTTATAGATAGAAGCTTATATGATGTGACCCTGAATTGTTTAAATTGCGATTTGTGGTAAAGTCTATCACCTACGAGCACAGATATTAGATTGCTGCCATCGCTGCTTTTAAGACCAAAAACAAAACTGAGATTACGTCATGTATCAATATAATTACGCTGACCAGACGTTAGTAGACGAACGAGTTGCCCAATTTCGCGACCAAACCGCACGATTTTTGGCAGGTGAGCTGCCAGAAGAGCAGTATTTGCCACTGCGATTGCAAAACGGCTTGTATATCCAGCGTTATGCACCGATGCTCCGTATTGCCATTCCTTACGGCTTGCTTGCCAGCTATCAGCTACGCAAATTGGCTGAGATTACCCGCAAATACGACAAAGGCTACGGGCATTTCACGACTCGTACCAACATACAGCTGAACTGGCCAAAACTAGAAGAAGTGCCAGACATTTTGGCAGAATTGGCAACGGTACAGATGCATGCCATCCAAACCTCAGGCAACTGTATTCGTAATACCACAACCGATCCTTACGCTGGTATCCATAAGGAAGAAATCGCTGACCCACGCCCTTATTGTGAGATTATCCGTCAGTGGTCAACCTTTCATCCTGAGTTTGCCTTTTTACCGCGTAAATTTAAAATTGCAGTGATCGGTACCGAAGCGGATCGTGCGGCAACGCAAGTACATGATGTGGGTCTGCACGTCGTTACCAATGACGCAGGCGAGCTTGGCTTTGAAGTGATCGTTGGTGGTGGCTTAGGACGTACGCCTATTATTGGTAAAACGATTCGCAAGTTTTTACCGCGTGAGCATTTACTCAGCTATCTCGATGCCATTTTGCGCGTTTATAACTTGCATGGTCGCCGTGATAACAAGTACAAAGCCCGTATCAAGATTTTGGTCGACAGCTTAGGCGGCGATCAGTTTGCCAAACTGGTAGAAGCTGAGTGGGAGGCGCACACCAAAGACGGTCCGCTGACCTTGACGGATGACAATTTTGACACCGCTGCCAGTTACTTTAGTATGCCTGATTATCAGTCATTTGATGCGCTCGCAGTACAGTCTGAGTTACAACAACAACTAAACGCTGATAAAGACTTTGCCAATTGGTATAACCAGAATACTGTGGCACATAAGGTGGACGGTTACCGTGCGGTCGTAATTTCTTTAAAAGCCGGACTGGTGGACGGTCGTTATGTGCCATCAGGTGACTTGAGTGATGCGCAAATGGATGCGCTTGCCGATTTGTCTGATCGTTATAGCTTTGGTGAGTTGCGCGGTACGTATCAGCAAAATCTGGTATTCGCTGATGTGCAAACCAATGAGCTTTATGAATTGTGGCAGCAGCTATCAGATTTGCATTTAGCACGCGCCAATATCAACACCTTAACCGACATGATTGTCTGCCCAGGTTGGGATTATTGCTCACTGGCCAATGCGACTACGCACAATATCGCTGAGCAAATCGAAAAGCAGTTTGATGATTTAGATTACTTGTATGATCTTGGTGATATTCGTCTAAACATGTCAGGCTGCATGAATGCCTGCGCCCATCATCACACAGGTGATATCGGCATCTTGGGTGTGGACAAAAAAGGCGAGCACTGGTATCAGATTAGCCTTGGCGGTAACTCTAGTAATGACGCCAAATTGGGCAAAATCTTAGGAAAAGCGGTGCCAGCGGATGATGTGGCCAGCACCTTACAAACCATTTTAGATGTGTATCTCGATATACGCGGCACTAACGAACAAGATGTTGAGGGTTTTGGTGACGTGATTGACCGCGTTGGTATCGCCCCCTTTAAGGAGAAGGTCTATGGCTAATCATCATGTGCTCGATAGCCATGGCGCAGACATCAGTGGCGAAGATACTTGGCAAGCGCTAGCGACAGCGCAGCTGCCTGACGGTATTGCGTTATCAAACCTGACCTTACTTGAGCTGTTACACAAACAAGAAAAAGTTGATGTACTTGTCCCATTAGCAGATTTATTAAATGCTGATGGCAAACTGGCAAACGGTTTGCTCGCGCAAGTATTGGATATCCTCAAGCAGCACAGCAGCCGATTGGGTGTGTGGATCACATCCAACACCGATGCTGATGATCTGCCTGATGTAAAAGACTTTTTATTGACGCAAGACTTGATCGTCATTCATGTCCCAAGTTTTGTGGACGGTCGCGGTTTTAGTTTTGCACAGACCCTGCGTCAGCTTGGTTATGAAGGCGATATTCGTATGGCAGGCGCGTTTGGTCGTGATCAAATCGCTTATTTGCTGCGCGCTGGTGCTACTAGCTTTGTACTCAATGAGCATGATGCTAAATCTGATATTCGCCAAGCCTTCACTGCCCTAGCCAGTAGCTATGATGGTCGAGACGCTTCAGCATTACCGATGTTCTCAAAAACCTAAACTCGATTTTTATATTAACAATTATTAAGGAATGTATTATGAGCCAATTACACCCAAACCTAGACATTGACCAAGCCAATCAAGACTTAAAAGGTAAATCACCTGAGCAAATCGTTGAGTGGGCATTGACGCAAGCCAAAAACCCAATCATCACCACCAACTTTCGCCCATATGAGTCTGCTATCTTGCATTTGGTTGCCAAGCAGCGCCCTGACATCACGGTATTGTGGGTAGATTCAGGCTATAACACCGATGCGACCTATCAATTTGCCAACAAATTGATTCGTGATCTTGATCTCAACGTTGTGACTTATATCCCAAAACAAACCGCTGCCTATCGTGATTCAACCATGAATGGTATCCCAGGCATTGACAACCCGCAACATGGCGAGTTCACTGAACAAGTGAAACTTGAGCCATTCCGCCGCGCCCTTGCTGAGCTAAAGCCTGACGTATGGTTTAACGCGATTCGTAAAGACCAAACTGAGTTCCGTCAAGGGCTTGATGTACTTAGCTTATCAAAAGATGGCGTATTGAAAGTAGCGCCATTGTTTGAAAAAACCGATGCAGATTTGGATGTGTATCTAGAAGAAAACAACCTACCAAACGAGCATGACTACTTTGATCCAACTAAGGTAGAAGAAAGCCGTGAGTGTGGTCTGCACACGCAGCTGTAATTTTAATGTTTTCTGAATGAAAAAAGCCCTTTCTTTAATTTAAGAGAGGGCTTTTTTTATGATTGACGATCATATTTGCAACTACTAAAGCTATTTGCGACCTAAATAATAGCGCCGCCACCTCATCGCGTCCTGTGACGACGACTTTAGCACCTTCATTAGCAAACGCCTTTGCCTTTGCCGTCGCCTCGCCCAACCCTGAAGTGCCACCAAATATAATCGCCACTCTGTCTTATAGTTTCATAGTATGCTTACTCTTTTTAAATATTGTGAATTATTGATATACGATTAATTATCTTAAGACATGCTAGCACACCCTAATTTTGAAATGTGTTAGCGTGTATTAGAGAATTTATTGATTTAAGAAAGTCATTTAATCTATTCCTATTGGCAAGAAAAATATCAATTAATATTTCAAAAATGAATATACTAATGCCAATTCATTAGGTGAGAGTGTGTCTGTGATACCTCATAATGGCGGCATTCCTTATATCTTTTCTACTTTTATAATAAATAATCCAATATATGGTGACACTATGAACACCTTCCCGCTATTTTTTAAATTAGAAGGCCGTAAAGTGCTCATCGTGGGCGGCGGCGAAGTGGCACTGCGTAAAGCGGACTTGCTCAGCCGTGCTGGCGCGTGCATTACGATTCTTGCGCCTGATATCAGCCACGAAATACGAGAGTTACTGAGCGACAATAAGCACGAGTTGATTGAAAAAAACTATCACAAATCCTATATGTCAGGCGCTCGCGTGATCATTGCCGCGACTGACGATGAAACGCTTAACCATGAGATTTACGCAGATGCGACTGAGCTAAATATCCCGGTCAATGTGGTCGATACGCCGCCATTGTGCGATTTTATCTTTCCAGCCATTATTGATCGTAACCCTATTGTCATCGGCATTTCATCAAATGGTAAAGCGCCTGTATTGGCACGGCTATTACGGGCACGCCTTGAAACCTTAATCCCGCAAGGCTATGGTAAATTGGCCAAGCTGGCAGGAGATTTTCGCAGCGAGGTAAAGTCCAAAATACCAACGCTGACGGGACGCCGCCAATTTTGGGAGCGTGCGTTTGAGGGTCAAGTCAGTCAGTTGATGTTTGCGGGTAATGAAACCGAAGCGGCTGCTCAGTTGCAAGCGGATTTAGATAGTACTGCCGCTGCTATTCATGATAAAGCCCATGCTGCGGAAAATACAACGCCTACGCTATCAGACGAGTCAGAAAAAAAATCACCCCCCGTAGGCGAAGTCTATATCGTTGGCGCAGGCCCTGGTGACCCAGAGCTTTTGACATTTAAAGCGCTGCGTTTGATGCAGCAAGCAGATATTGTCTACTATGACGCATTGGTATCTCCACAAGTGCTGGATCTTTGCCGCCGTGATGCAGACAAAGTGTTTGTCGGTAAAAAACGCAGTAACCATACTGTCGCGCAGCTTGGCATCAATGAGTTATTGGTCAATAGCGCCAAAGAAGGTCGGCGTGTGGTTCGATTAAAAGGTGGCGATCCATTTATCTTTGGTCGTGGCGGTGAAGAAATTGAAAGCCTGCGCGCTCATGGTGTGCCGTATCAGGTCGTACCAGGGATCACCGCTGCCAATGCCGCTGCTAGCTATGCTGGCATACCCTTAACTCACCGTGACCACTCACAGTCCGTACGTTTTGTGACAGGATTCTTGAAGGCAGGCACGCCCAACAACAACTTTAAAAACTTCTTGAACACCGATGAGACGGTGGTCTTTTATATGGGTCTGCATTCGCTGGCGCGCTTGACTGAAGGCTTGGTTGACGCTGGTCGTAGTGCTGATACGCCAATTGCCATTGTCTCTAATGCCAGTATGCCCAATCAGCAAGTTCTAACAGGTACGCTTGCCAGCATCGTCAGTCAGCAAGAAACCGCTCAGCTGCCGACGCCTGCCCTGCTTATTATGGGCGACGTGGTCAGCTTGCATCATGATTTGGCTTGGTACAATTTACAAAATCAGCAGCACAACCAAAGCAGCGATGACATAGCTAAAAACTGGTTACGTGAAGGCTCAAGAGGTGAATCAATCAAACAGCCCATAGATCAACAAGCTCATGCGCTATCGATGATTGCAAATCTTGCGACAAATTCAGGGGACGATCTAGAGCAGCTCATCATCGATTAATCTTCTGTGTTTTATTATTACCTGTACCGCAAAGCGACCCTGTCAATTATCTATTGGTAGGGTTTTCTTTTTGCAACAGAGAAAACCTCAACGATTCTTGCTAGAATGGAAGCTACCTAATTAATGTTCTGACGTTTAATGATAAGCCAAACTATGCCCCTATCTATTGCTTCTAAATATATCTCTGTTAGACCTTTAAAAATATTGCACACGTCCGATTGGCACTTGGGGCGCAGGCTCTATGGCCGTATGCGTTATGATGAGTTTGCAGCGTTTTTGGGCTGGCTTGAAACCACCATTAGCGAGCAACACGTCGATGTACTGATTGTCGCCGGTGACATTTTTGACACCATGACACCGAGCAACCGAGCGCAGGCTCTGTATTATGAGTTTTTGGGTAAGGTCTCACGTTCCTGCTGTCAGCATGTGGTCATTGTCGCAGGCAATCATGACTCACCGACGTTTTTGGATGCGCCAAGCAATGTGCTTAAATTTTTGAATGTCCATGTGATTGGGACTGCTTGTGATGATTTAGAAGATGAGGTATTGGTCTTAGGTGATGATGATAACAATCCTCATTGCATTATCGCCGCTGTACCCTACCTGCGCGACCGTGATGTACGTAGCAGTAGCGCTGGCGAGTCTGCGGATAGCAAAGACGCCAATGTTATCAAAGGTATTCGCGCCCACTATGATGAAGTAGCAGCGATTGCTAGAGAACAGCAGGCCAAATTAATAAAAGCTCATCAACGGCATATCCCTATCATTGCCACAGGTCATCTATTCGCCGCTGGTGGCAAAACAACCGATGATGACGGCGTGCGCGATCTCTATGTTGGCTCACTTGGCAAAATCTCCGCTGATATGTTTGATGAGGGTTTTGACTATGTCGCCCTTGGGCATTTGCACGTACCACAGCGCGTTGGCGGTCGTGAGAGTATTCGCTACTCAGGCTCACCCATTGCAATGGGCTTTGGGGAGGCAAAACAGCAAAAACAAGTGCTACTTATACAATTTGGCAATTCTGAATCTTTTGATGATGATGGCTTAGGGCTAAACGTCATGCCTCAACTTGCCAGCACAGATGCTAATGTTAAAACTACCACGGTTGAAAGATCAGTAGAAAAAAATGCTAAAAAAGCACCCGTACAATCTGGTTTTATAGATGACTTATTTGGATTTGACGCGCCAGCTGATAATCATGAGATAACAACAGCAGCTCTTCAAGCGAACACTGACGATCAAAAACAGCATAAACCCAAGCCGAACGACTCTATTACTTCTAACAAAGTTTTGCATCATGATGACCACAATCAGATGCAAGTAGTTTCTCTACCCATTCCAAAGTTCCAACAGCTAGCGCAGATATCTGGTGACCTAACCACAATCTCACAAACGATAAAATCACTCACACCAACGGATTCTGTTTGGTTAGAGGTGGTCTATACGGGTGACGAGATTGTAAGTGACTTACGTGAGCAAGTACAAGCGATGGTAGATGGGCTGACATGTGAGGTATTAAAGATTAAGAACACCCGCACTTATAATAAAGTGCTTAACCAACAGCAAACCTCGGAGAATTTGCAAGACTTGAATGAGATGGAAGTGTTTGAGCGCTGCTTGACGATTAATGAGGTGGCTGAGTCACAAAAAGACTCGTTGCGTGATGCCTATGGTCAGATACTTTATCACTTACATCATGAGGACAAACAGGCAGAATAATATAAGTGTGAATCATTATCGCATTTCTATTTTCTAAATTTTTGCAGTTGCTGCTATCACTAATAATAAGATATATCCATGCGCCTAATCGAACTCAGACTCAAAAACCTCAATTCTCTCAAAGGTGAATGGCATATTGATTTTGCTGACACCGCTTTTACCAATGAAGGTATCTTTGCGATCACAGGACAGACTGGCGCTGGCAAGACCACCATATTGGATGCGATTTGTCTGGCGCTATATGGTGAAACACCAAGGATCAACAGTATCAGCAAAAGCAGCAATGAAGTAATGACGCGGCAAACAGCGGAATGCTTCGCTGAAGTCGTGATTGATTTAAATGGTGAGCAGTACCGCTGCCGTTGGGGACAGCGCCGTGCTTATAATAAGGCAGATGGCAATCTGCAAGACGCCACTCATGAAATTGCTAAGATAAACGCTGATGACTCGTCAAAAAAAGATGAGCTGTTAGAGAGCACGCTAAAACATACCAAAAATAAAATAATTGAACTGACTCGGATGGACTTTCAGCAGTTCACTCGCTCTATATTGCTGGCTCAGGGCAGTTTTTCAGCTTTTTTGAAGGCAAAAGCTGACGAGCGTGCCGATATTTTAGAAAAAATTACAGGCACTGATATTTATGCCACCATTTCAACACATGTTCATAATAAAAAACGCACTGAAGAAGAGATATTGAGTAAACTGCAATATGGTTTAGATGGCTTGGCACTCTTAGATACCGAAGAAGAAGGTCAATTAAGAGCCGATTTGCAGTCATATCAAAGCACCCAGAGTACGCAGCAGCGAGAAATTCAAGATTTGGTCGAAAAGATAAAGTGGCTAGATAGCGTCACAGAAACAAAAGAAAAACTGAATACTTATCAAAATTATCTAGCGCAGGCTCAGCAGGCTCAGCAAGACTTTATCCATGACGCTAGACGCTTAACCGCTGCCAATAAGGCGTTGGAGATTGATAGTCAATACGGAAAGCTTGCCTCTGACCGCAATAATCTAAAACGTTTACAAAATGAACAGCAAGGAATTAACGATACGCTGCCGCAAACACAGAATAACTTACACCAAGCGAACGTGCTGCTAGATACCGTAAAAACTCGCGTACAAGCCGCTGATGAAGCGCTGCGATCCACCTTACCTAATATTAGAGAAGCGCGTAGACTAGATATCGACATTACGCAGCAAACGCAGGGATTAAAAGAAGCGCAGCAAAGGGAGAATACGTTATCGGACCATAATCAGCGCTTACGCCTAGAGATTGATCACCATCAACAACAAGCAGTACAAAATAAATCCCAATTAGCAGATATAGCGCGCAATCTTAATGGTGCAAATGACTTAAATGACATCGACGGCGATATTGCTAATTTTAAGAGTTATTGCACCAGTTTAAAAGCACTGCTCCAAGACAATGCTGATTTAAATATCAACAAGGCCAACCAAAAACACAATACAGACCAGTATCAAAGCCATCTTAGAACCTTGTATCCACTACAAAAGGATCAAGCGGCTAAAGAAAAAGCTCTGCAAGCTCAGATCGAGGAATTACAACAAAAGCAAGCCGAATTAATTGAAAGACAGTCTCTACCTGAGATACACAGCGAACAAGAACAGATAGATGGCCTCGATCGTCAGCTTGAACAAATAGAGTCAAAAGCAGATAAGCTCAATGAGCTTCGCGCACAGATCAAAGATATAGACACTGAGCTACCAGTAATACAAGACGATTTGGTAGTGCTGGCTGATATCATTACTAATAAAGCATCCACTATCCAATCCACTAAAGACAAGCGGCAAGACAAACAAACACAGTTATATCTACTACAAAAAGTAGCCACTCTAGAAAGCCACATTGCTGATCTAAAAGACGGTCATCCCTGCCCGCTGTGCGGATCGCTTGAGCATCCTTATGGCGCAAACCATCCGCATTTGATATCAGATACCGAAGCAGATCAGATTCAGCAACAAATGATAGAGCTGGACACCACCATATCCGATTTGGAAAACAGCTTATCTGTACATCGTATCAGTCAAGCAACCAAACAGCAGCAGCTTGAGCGACAGCAAAATCAGAAAAACCTACTACAAGATCAAGCACAAAAACTGGCAGCTGATATCAAGCAGTCAGTGAGTTTAGTCCTGAAGGAAAACTACTCACCTTTTATCGCGGCAATGATACAACCATTGCAGCAACTTGAGACACATGTAGATATAATACCGGTGTTAAAGAGCACTCAACATCAATTGACCGAACGTAAAGCATCACTTAAAGGCACGCTGTCCAATTATCAGAGGCTTGGCGAGAAGCTCGCTACCATGCGCGAGGACATTAGCGCATTAGCACAACAGCAGCATAAGCTGGCAAGCGATATTAATGGGATTGAGACGAATATCAAAATAACATCCGTGAGTATAGATAATACAGATAAACACATTCACGATAATTTCTCTGAATTAACCACCCTTAAAAATGACATCATTCAGCTCTTAGAAAGATACGCCGCTGGCACGTTTCAGTCAAACGCAATCGCGCAGATACGCGCCTCGAAGCCAACTTTACATCCCTTGATGGAAAGTATTGATAGCCAAGTTATCCTAAACGAGGCGGATTATCATACGCATATCACGACATTGCGTCAGCAGCACGCAGCGCTTATAACCATAAAAAATGAGCTTAATAATTATAAAGAGCATCAGCAAAAGCTAGCGACAGAACTAGGCGGTCTAGAAATACAGATCGATACCAAACAAACCCAGTTGGATAAAGACCAACAGGAGCTTGATAGTCTGGTTCAACTCGTGATTGAAAAAATAAAGGCGCTTGAGCAGCTACAAACACACAGAGTCAATGTCTTCGCCAACAAAGATCCCGATGCAGAAGAGCAGCGTTTGCGCGAGGCATTAGAACAAGCGAAAACCGATCAGTCCGTTGCCCAAAGACAACTAGACAGTGCTGAATACACGCTCAAGCAGCTAAAAGACCAACGAGAGCAGATCACCCAGCAAATCAAAGCAGCAGCTGATACCGTGCAGGTTCTAGAAAACCAGTTCCAAAAGGCACTTGCCGCCTCCAGCTTTGATACGGAAGTAGAATTTTTGGCGGCGCGCTTGCCTATGGATGAGCGTAATGCACTCAAGCAGCAGCAAGAACATATTGATTATGCACTCAAGCAAGCGCAATCCTTATTGAAAGAAACCGAGAAAGCATTAGAAGATAAGCAAGCTAATCCGCTGACAACAGACGATAAAGAAACGCTTATCCAGCAGCAAGCGCAAGTCCAAGAGAAGTTTAATAGCTGCATTGAGTCAATTGGTGCAATCAGTCAGCAGTTACGAGACAATGAGGATAAGAAAAGCACCCAACAGGCACAGATTGATGCCATCAATGCCCAAAAGGATAAGTTACAAGTGTGGCAACAGCTACATAAATTGATTGGCTCGTCTGATGGCAAAAAGTATCGTACCTTTGCTCAAGGCCTCACTTTTGATCTGATGGTTAATCATGCCAATACTCAGCTGCAAAAAATGAGTGATCGCTACCTGCTGGCTCGTGATGACAATAGCCCCCTTGAGCTCAATGTCATTGACAATTATCAAGGCGGTGAGATTCGTAGTACCAAAAATCTCTCAGGCGGTGAAGGCTTTATTATTAGCCTTGCTCTAGCACTAGGACTATCACAAATGGCCAGCCAAAATATTCGCGTGGACTCGCTATTTTTGGATGAAGGTTTTGGTACCTTGGATGAAGAGTCTTTGGATATTGCGCTAGATACGCTGACCAATTTGCAGCAAGAAGGTAAGTTAATCGGAGTGATATCCCATGTACAGGCGCTAAAAGATCGTATCTTAACCCAAATTAAGGTCGAAAAGCTCTCGGGCGGCTTTAGCCGAATTAGTGGTCAAGGATGTCACAAAGTTGTCAGTGAAAAAGCCTCGTAATTTAAGCTAGTCAGTTTGCTACTTTCTACTTTACTTTCGATTAAACGATTTTGTTTAGACAATAAAAAACCACCGAACATTAAGAACGGTGGTTTTTTTGAACTTACAGATATTTATTTCTTAATGAGTAACTGATTATTTAGTGACTAAACCACTCAGCTCACTCATCAATACTGACAGCGTTGACAGACCAATTTGATCTTCTTCATTGTTGCTATGCAGCTCATCTAACTTATTCATCTCTGTCGTGACTGCTGCAAGCTGATCGACGTGTCTTGCTTTCCATTCACTAAATGCTTGCTTAGCATCTGGTTTAGACAGTACCGCATCCATTAGTAGGCGCAAGCTACGTGACAACTCGTTCACTAGCGCATGGCGTGCACGGCGATCCCAGTAGTCTTGCTGTGGTAAATTGGCAATATTGTCCATCATCCAATCTAACTGCAACACTTGATAGGCTTCAAAGTATAGGGTTGCAATCTCATCAACAGGACGCTCATATTGCTCAGCCAGCAATGCAGCATCAAGCGCATCGACATGATACGGTAGCATCGCAAATAAGGTAGCATCGTTGTCAGACAGATCTTTTTGCATCAAACGCTCGGTGTCTTCTTGCAGATACTGTGCAAACTGCTGCTCAATAAAGCCACTTTGCTTAGTCAGTTTTTCAACACTTTCACTAAAGCGGCTAATCATATCAGCAACTTGCAAGTTTTGACCGAAGGCGTTGATGAACCAGACCACACCGCGCTCAAGTGCATCACGTAGACGCAGCTCAAGATTCAGTAGTAGTGTTGCTTCAACTTGGTTATCCAATGCTTCTAATGCTTGCCAAGCGCGTGATACGTTGAATACATCACGGCTAATCGCATAACCACGCACGATAGTCGCTAGTGATTGATCGGTTTCCTCAAACAGACGGAATAGCGCTTCAATACCTAAGCGGTTGACCACACTGTTGGTCAAGTAAGTGCTGATGATTTCACGATGCAAGCGGTGCTCAGTCATCTCATCAAAAAAGCGTGACGCAAGCTCATCTGGGAAGTACTTACGTAGCTCGTTAATGAAGTACGGATCATCTGGTAAATCAGATGATAACAGATTGTCATAGACCCACATTTTGCCATAAGCCAAGACAACTGCGAGCTCAGGGTTGGTCAGACCAGTATCTGCTTTTTGACGCTTCGTAATCTCTTCGTCTGATGGTAGATACTCAATCGCACGATCCAGGCGCCCTTCACTCTCTAACATTTGGATGAAGCGTTGATGGTCGCTTAGATTGGCTGCGGCGCGAATATGACTCAGCTCAATGGCTTGTGGTTGCAAGTAGTTCTGACGTAGTACCAATTCTGCTACGGTGTCAGTCATACTCTCAAGCAATTCATTACGCTGCTTCAGCGTCATATCGCCTTGCTCGACCACTTTGCCAAGTAAGATTTTGATATTGACTTCATGATCCGAGCAGTTTACACCGCCTGAATTATCGATGGCATCTGTATATATGCGTCCGCCCGTTTGAGCGTATTCGATACGACCTTGCTGGGTTAGACCTAAGTTACCACCTTCACCAACGACGGCTGCGCGCAGCTCATTACCATCGATACGTAGCGAATCATTGGCACGATCGCCAACATCGGCATGCGTCTCATTTGCACTTTTGACATAAGTACCGATACCACCATTCCAGATGAGATCGACAGGCGCACGTAATAACGCACTGATCAAATCGTTCGGTGCAAGGCTGTCTGCACTGATATCAAAGAGCGATTTCATCTCAGGACTGATAGCGATAGTCTTGTCTTGGCGTGAGAATATCCCACCACCTTGACTGATTAAGGAGTCGTTATAATCTGCCCATGATGAGCGCGGTAGCTCAAACAAGCGTGCGCGTTCCGCGTATGAGGCCGCCGTGTCTGGATTAGGATCAATAAAAATATGCAGGTGGTTAAAGGCAGCAACGAGCTTAGTATGCGTTGAGAGCAGCATACCATTACCGAATACATCCCCACTCATGTCACCAATACCGACCACGGTAAAGTCATCACGGTTTTGGATATCCATACCGCGCATACGGAAGTGACGTTTGACCGACTCCCAACCACCGCGCGCTGTAATACCCATTGCTTTATGGTCATAACCTACTGAACCACCTGAAGCAAAGGCATCATCCAGCCAGAAGTTGTACTCTGCTGCGAGCGCATTGGCGATATCAGAGAAAGTCGCTGTGCCTTTGTCCGCTGCGACAACCAAGTACGGATCATCTTCATCATGACGTACTGTGTTGGCTGGCGGGACGATGTTGCCATCAACGATATTGTCAGTCACATCGAGCATACCGCGTAGGAATGTCTGATAGCAGGCAATGCCTTCTGCTTGGAACGCTTCACGGCCATCAGCCATGCTTTTGGTTTTGACAATAAAGCCGCCCTTAGAGCCAACAGGGACGATGACGGCATTTTTGACCATCTGTGCTTTGACGAGGCCAAGCACTTCGGTACGGAAATCTTCCATACGATCTGACCAGCGCAAACCACCACGGGCGACTTTGCCACCACGTAGATGCACCGCTTCAACGCGCGGTGAATAGACAAATATCTCGAACATGGGCTTTGGCTTGGGCAGATTTGGAATGTCTGCTGCCAAGAACTTAAACGACAAACGATCTTTGCGTTGACCGTCGCTATCTACTTGATAGAAGTTGGTACGAACCATGGCATTAATCAGATCCAAGTACCAGCGCAAGATACGATCTTCGTCTAGGCTATCGACATCTGCTAACGCAGCGGTGATTTTCTCTTGAATTTTCGTTGTTTTTTCTTGGCGCGTCTCATCACTATATTCAGGGTTCATGCGCGCATCAAACAAGCTGCCCAATGCCACACTGATATCACTGTTTTTAACGACAGTTTGTTGGATATAGGCGCTAGAGAATGGCGCACGAGCTTGTAGCATATAGCGAGACAGCGCACGTAATACGACGACATCGTAAGTGTCGAGCTTGGTCGTTAGTACCAACTCATTGAACGAATCGCTCTCAACACGGCCTGCCCAAATTTGCTTGAGGCTGTCTTCGAACTGACCACGCACGACTTGCATATTGACCGTATCGACATGCTCTAGCGTCAGCTCGTACTCTTGCATCCAGATAGGCTGCTCTGGCAAATCAAACTCATAAGTCTGTGCTGAGATGACCGATACACCAAAGTTTTCAAGTATTGGTAGCACTTTTGATAGGATAACAGGCTGCTCGCGACCGTATAGCTTTAGGTGAAGTTGGTTACGTGCATCGCCTGTCGACTGGTATAAATGCCAAATCATTGGGTTTTCTGCGGTCAGTCCCGCCAGACGCTTCGTATCTTCGACTGCGGTACGAGCATCAAAACGCTCTTGGTACGCAGCAGGAATATAGTCTAAAAAGCGACGAGTCAAAGCGTTGGCTTGTTGCTCACCCACATTATCGAGTAGCATTTTTTGATAATTATCATCCCATGACTGCATAAGTGCTGACAATTTGACTTCAAGTGTCGCGATATTAACGTCATTCACTTGACCTGGCACTGTGCGCACATGGACATGGACGCGGGCGTGCGCAGATTCATTGAATTCAGTGGTAAAACCTGAAGACAAACCGTTATAAGCATCTTTTAGAACGTTTTGTACTTTGATGCGTAGCTCAGTGTTGAACTTATCACGTGGAATATAAACTAAGCACGAGACAAAACGTTGGTAATGGTCGATACGGCTAAATAAGCGTAAGCTCTTTTTGTCTTGTAATTGGCTAATACCTGAGACAATTGGGTACAGCTCTTCGACGCTGGCTTGGAACAGATCATCACGTGGCAAGGTATTAATCACATGCATCAATTTATGATGAGCATGACCATCACGTGGCAATTCTGCCATGGCCATAATCTGGTTGGCCTTTTCGCGTAGTAGCGGTATTTGCTGTACGGTAAGCTGATACGCTTGCGATGTCAGCAAACCGATAAAGCGATACTCACCAATCAATTTACCATTATCATCGAACTTATGGATACCCAAAAAGTCCATATATACCGAGCGATGTATCGGAGATACACGGCTTGATTTAGACAGCATCAACACGCGCGGCTCAGTTAATAATTGTTTTAGCCCTTTAGGCAGTTGATTGAAGCTTTCTGATATCTTGTCTTCTTCTGAACCGCGCAATAGACCAAGACCGCTATTACCAATGGCAAATAAATCCAAATTAGTAGGTTCGGTGACTTCGTTTTCGTGACCGCCTTCTAAACGGTACTCGCGATAACCTAAGAAGATAAAGTGGTCATCTAATATCCAATCTAAAAATGCTTGGATTTCTTGTTGTGAGTAGAACACTTCTGGCAGTGGTTTGCTAGACAGTTCAGCTTTAATGTCATTTAACTGCGCACGCATTTGTTTCCAGTCGCCAACGACGGTATCAAGCGTGTCAATTTTAGACATAAGCATTTGTTGTAATGCTTCCAAGCTTTCATTATCTTGATAAGCAATTTCACAATGAATCAACGACATATGAGAAGTGGCACTTTCATGTGCGCCTTCAACATAAGTAATCTGGCCGTCCTCATCGCGTTTAACACTTACGATGATATTGTAAGTACGATGCACATCGATACCTTCAGCTTCAAGGCTCATCAAGATCGTATCGACTAAAAATGGTCTATCATATGCCACGATCTGAATGACCGTGTGCGAGCTATGAAAGTGCTGCTCTTCTGCTAAGGGATTCAATACTGCCAGTTGTGGTTTGCTGCAATCATAGGCTTTGAGCAATGTAAAGTGATGTAGCGCCATGCCCGCCAAATCAGCATTACTGATCGCCTCTGCAGTTTCTTCATGCAGCGGCTCATAGTAGCTATGGATAAAATGATCAAATAGCGATTTGTCTTTTTGGACATAACTGGTAGCAATATCGCTTATCTGGCTAATGCGCTCTTTTGCGATACTGAGGGAGTTTGGCATTGTCCTTCGTCCTTTTTATAGGTTTGGTTTATCTATTTATGTTTATCAATCTGTGTTAATTACCGTCATTGCATATAGGGCTTTATATAGTCAATCAATATTAAAAGTGGTATAAGGCAGACGAGTGCAAGTACTACGGTAGTAGGCTAAACGAGTCTAACGCTGTAACACTTTAATAGTGGTTCGACTATAACTTGTGATGCAATGGCAATATATCCAGTCACGCGACTTATTCTTTTATTATGACGTCTAAAGACTTTCTCCTTTTTTACTCTTATTTTTATGAATATGTAGCCATCAGGATTTAATGCCATCAATATAGTGAAGTTTAACGCACCTGCGGCGCGAGCTAAAGCGTACAACATCATTTCATGAATCAACGACATGTCGATAACCTTTGCTAATGAGACAATGATGTTCAATGCCATAGCATTAGCATTAGCATTAGCATTAGCATTAGCATTCGAGATTAGGTGCTGGCAAGTGGATACTCATAGTAATCAATACTGTTTTTTTGTTAGAATATGCCGATATATCTACGAGCGTACGAATAGCTCATTATTAACTTTAATGCTAAGGGCAAGAGGTATGATGAATATTTTGGTGATTGGTTCAGGTGGTCGTGAACACGCGCTGGCATGGCAGTGTGCAAAAGATGACAATGTCGAAAATGTCTATATCGCTCCTGGTAATGCTGGCACGGCCCTTGAACCTAAATGCCAAAACGTTGTCTTAACGTCTACTGATGCCAGTGAGCACAGCGCTGTTATCGAATTTTGCCAAAACAATGATATTGACATGGTCATCGTCGGACCAGAAGCACCTTTGGTCACTGGTATCGTTGATGCGTGCCGTGATGCTGGTATCAAAGCATGGGGTCCAACAGCCTACTGCGCTCAATTAGAAGGTTCGAAAACCTTTGCCAAAGAATTCATGGAACAAAACAATATTCCAACGGCTGCTTATCAAGGATTTACAGACGCTACTGCTGCCAAAGCTTATGTTGATGAGCAAGGCGCGCCTATTGTTATCAAAGCTGACGGGCTTGCTGCTGGTAAAGGCGTCATTGTTGCTGAGACTATTGAGCAAGCGCATGAAGCGATTGACGATATGCTAGCGGACAACAAATTCGGTGATGCTGGTAGTCGCGTGGTCATCGAGCAGTTCTTGCAAGGTGAAGAAGCCAGCTTTATTTGCATGATTGATGGTGACAATATCTTGCCAATGGCGACCAGCCAAGATCACAAACGTGCTTTTGAAGGGGATACGGGTCCCAACACTGGCGGTATGGGTGCTTATTCACCTGCGCCAGTCGTGACCAAAGACGTTCATGACAAAGTGATGTCACAAGTCATTCAGCCAGTCGTCGATGCGATGAAAGACGCAGGACACCCTTATACTGGATTTTTATATGCTGGTCTTATGATTGATAAAGCAGGCGATCCTTATGTCATTGAATTCAATTGCCGATTTGGTGATCCAGAAACGCAGCCTATTTTGATGCGCCTGCAGTCATCAATGGTAGACTTGGTTGCACAAGGGTTGGCAGGTCAACTGCCTAGCGAAGCCAAATGGGACAACCGCCCTGCTCTAGGTATCGTAGTTGCATCGAAAGGCTATCCTGAAACATCATCGAAAGGCGATGTGATTGCTGGCTTGCCAGAGCTGGACACTACGAACGATAATGCGGTTAAAGTCTTTCATGCTGGTACGGCATTCTCGAATGACAATGAGAACGAAGTTGTGACTAACGGTGGTCGTGTATTGTGCGTGACTGCTTTAGCAAATAATATTTCTGAAGCTCAGCAAGCAGCACTAGCAGTCACTGCTGCGATTAGCTTTGATGGTGCGCAATATCGCCGTGATATCGGGCATCATGCCATTGCTCGTGAAAATGCTTGATGAGTTAATCCTTGTCAGATAACGTGAGTTTTTCACTCCATATGTCTGATTAAGCAAATATGACTGATACGCTATACATTATTTGACCTAGCATCATGCATGCTAGGTCTTATTTTTTGATAGTCATTTTTAGGTCTATTTTTGATGAAATGCTCATAAAAAATGAGATGGCGGCTTAACGATAGACCAGACATGAGCACAACTCTCAACATTAAATCGGTAAAATATCACGCAATTATTTTGACTTACAAAGTAACTATCAACAGCCTGTGTGCGCTCATAAAACCCATGCACTTTATATGATACAATTTTATACCCGTGCATCACATCTCCCTTGTATTGTAGGTCTCGAACCCACAAATCAATACCAACTGGATGAATGATTATATTTATGGCAAATGATACGTCTAAACCTTCTAACAATAAGCAATCAATCGATAGTCTAAAAACCTCAGGGTTTGATCGCCGCATGTCGATTGCTAAAACCTCCTTAAATATTGGTCGTCGTTGGGCGGGTAATAGTGTGTCTGGCATGTTTTTGAATAAAGAAGCACGGACCGCACGTAACCAAGCATTTATGGAAGCTCAAGCGAGTTATCTGGCATCAGAGCTTGGTAAATTGAAAGGTTCAGTTGTCAAAATTGGTCAAATGCTAGCCATCTATGGTGAACATATATTGCCACCAGAGATTACGCGTGCCTTGCAAACGCTCAATGATGATACGGCGACGCTTACCTGGCCGACAATTGAGCAAACATTGCGCCAGCTATTGGGTGAAAAACTAAATGAGCTCGATGTTGACCCTGTTCCTATTGGAACGGCTTCTCTTGCTCAAGTCCATCGGGCGACAGTATTAGCAACTGGTGAACAAGTCGTGTTGAAGATTCAGTATCCGGGGGTGGCCGATGCCATCAACTCTGATCTCGCCCTATTTAAGCGACTACTAAAGGTAAGTAACATCGTCCCCCAAACGCGCGCGCTCGATGCTTGGTTTGAGGAAATACGGGACCTACTCCACCATGAAGTCGATTATGAAGCAGAAGCAGCAACAACAGAGCGTTTCTACGATCGTTTAAGCAATGATCCACGTTATATCGTGCCTAAAATTAATCGTAATTACTCAAAAAAACGTCTGCTATGTATGTCATATGAGCCAGGTATCACTGTCGTGTCTGAAGCACTACAGCTGTTGCCTCAGGAGCGCCGCAGTGCAATTGGTCAAGCTGCCATCGAAATTATGATGCAAGAGATTTTTGTCTGGGGTGAAATGCAGACGGACCCTAATTTTGGTAACTATTTAGTTCGAGTTAGTGAAAGTACAGACGATATTGATAAACTTGTTTTGCTAGATTTTGGTGCGATTCGTCAATTTGATAGTAATTTGCTTACGATTGCCCGTGGACTATTGAGGGCAGGATATCACCACAACCATCAGGCGATGACTCTAGCGATGACGGGTTATGATTTCTTCGATAGTATGAGTGATAAAGTACGCTCTGATATTGCCTCATTGTTCCTATTGGCTACCGAGCCATTTAGCGATCCTGAGAAAAACGATGACATCCCTACAGATTGTTTGGATGAGCAAAATCGCTATATTTGGGCCAATAGCAAATTGCATTCACGCTTATCCACTAAAGCTACTCGTGCGATGCAATCTTTTGAATTTAACCTTCCTCCAAAAGAATTCATGTTTATTAGCCGCAAATTTATTGGTGCATATACTTTTTTAACAGTGCTTGACGCACATACCAACCCTAGTACCTTGGTCAAACCTTATTTATAGTTTTTAGTAGTGCAAAATTTTGGCTGTCTTTTAGTGAAGGATTTTTTTATTTATATTTTCTGCTTAGGCTATTTTATATTTAATTTTCGCATTATATTGTAATATTGTAATGACACACTTTTAACTATATTTTTTATTACTTAATTTTTTATTACTTAGGCTATTTTTCGTCTATTATTAAGCTTGCCAATTATCAAACCGGGTTTTATACCATTTTGGCTTACGGATGCTTAACTCCCAGCATACCTCTTGCCGCGCTAGGTACTTCACTTCAAAATGCGTACGCTGGCTGTCGACAGGCACTCGGTAGCGAGTATTTGGTAGGCACCAAAGCTTAGCTGCTTGATGCTCTGCATTGTCCATATAGGATTGAATATTGGTGGCCAGTATTATCTCTCCCCCTACTTGCAAGCGAGATAGTAGAAACTCAAAAAAGGGCATATTTAGCCATTGCTGATTGGGATTATGCTGTTCAGGGTTGGGATAAAGAATAAATATTTTAGCCACACTATTGGGTTTTAGCGCATGCACCGTCCAAGCAATCGCATCTGCATGGATCGCATCTAGGTTTGGTAGATCTTGCAGTGTAGCCAGCCTTGAGAAAGCATCAAACTTATTGCGTGTGCGCTCAATGGCGATCAAATGCTTATCAGGATTTTGCAGGGCAAAGCTAAGTGCATGCTTGCCCTTCCCTGCTCCAATCTCCAAGATTAACGGCTTTTCGTCTTTATTATCACTGATGATTTTTGGAATCATAAAGTCGCGCGGTGCGGAGAGTCGTTGTGGTTGAAAGGCACGCGCTTGCTGATGTGTGAACTCGATATTGTCTGTCATCTACTATCCTTAAAGCATTTGTCTTTTGTCATTATTCTGCCCCATGCTATTATATAGCCAATCTAATTGAATAGTAATATACCGACAACTAGTACTCCTCAATTCATCACAATTTATATGATAATAAATAACTATCGTGCGCAAATGATACTAATAACATCAAGGATACTCCCACCTTTATTATGACTGACTCTAATACCAACACTGCACCCAAAACCTACCCTTGCCCACGTTGTGGCACTCAAACTGCTTGGCAAGACAACAAATATAAGCCATTTTGTAGTGGTCGCTGTAAGCTGATCGACTTAGGTGCTTGGGCAAATGAAGACTATACGTTACCTGCAGAAACCACACCTTTTTCTGACGAGCTATAACCTACCTCTTTACTCAATTTATTATACCAAGGATGTTTTACATGTCTGCTACTTACCTAATGCCCACTTATAATCGTCAACCCATCAGCTTTACCCGCGGTGCAGGCAGTTGGCTCTATACAAAAGACGATACGCCATACTTAGATGCCTTAACTGGTATCGCGGTATGTGGATTAGGACATTGCCATCCACAAGTGACCGATGCTATTCAGCAGCAGGCAGCGACCTTGGTTCATACCAGTAATTTGTTCGGTATTGACTGGCAAGAGCGCGCAGGAGAGATACTATGTATGTCAGCTCAAATGGATAGTGTTTTTTTTGCCAATAGTGGCGCTGAAGCCAATGAAGCCGCATTAAAACTTGCACGCCTGTATGCGTCGCAACAAGGCTTTGCACGCCCAAAAGTCATCGTGATGGAGCAGTCATTCCACGGCCGTACATTGCTATCACTATCGGCCACTGCTAACCCAAAAGCCCGCGAAGGGTTTTATACGCTAGATGACGACTTTATCCGTGTGCCATTTGGTGACATTGCCGCGGTAAAGCAAGCGGCGTTAGACCATGAGGACATCTGCGCCATTTTTGTAGAGCCGATCCAAGGTGAAGGTGGTCTTAATACTGCGGCCAATGGCTTTACCTATTTAGAAGAGCTACAAGCAGAGTGTGATGCTCATAACTGGTTATTCATGCTTGATGAGGTGCAAACCGGTAATGGTCGTACTGGCAAGTATTTTGCCTATCAGCATAGCAATGCGCGCCCTGATGTATTAACCACTGCCAAAGGCTTGGGCAATGGATTTCCAGTCGGCGCTTGTATGGTACGTGGGCGTGCCAATGGATTATTTGGCGCAGGGAGCCATGGCTCTACTTACGGTGGTACGCCATTAGCCAGTCGCGTGGTACATAGCGTGTACGATGTACTTGCAAATAGCGACATCATGGAGAATGCGGTGACGGAAGGATTGTTTATCCGAGAAAGTCTCGCCAATGCACTAGGACAACACGGCGTAAGTAGCCGCGGTGCTGGTATGATGATTGGTATTGCGCTACCTGAAGACATGGATTGTAGCCAATTGGTAGATCGTGCCCGTGACGAGCAAAAACTTATCATCAATGTGACAGGTGGCCATGTGGTACGTTTGCTACCACCGCTCAATATGAGCCGTGATGAAAGCACACAAGTCGCTGAACGATTGATCAACTTATTAAAGCCAACATTCTAAAGCTTGCTTGAATATGTAGCATGTAATAAAAAAGCCTATGGACAATTCTATCCATAGGCTTTTTGCTGACCGATTATTGAAACAACCAATATTTAGTCTGCATAACACTTAGTTTGCATGAAAATATTTCTTCAGTACTTCTAGGCAACGAGTGATTTTAGCTGGTTGTTGGTCGCGGTTTAAGGTAACGGCATATAGTACAAAGCTCGGCAACTGATAACCAGTCAATACCTCTACCAACTCTCCACTCTCAAGCTCTTTTTTGATGTCCATTTCCATCATTCTCACCAAGCCATGACCTTCTTTAGCTAAGGTTGTCGCCATAAAGACATTGTTGGTGTAGATACGTGAGTTCATTTTTACACGCGTTTTTTTGTTGGTCTCTGTCTGAATCATATCAATCTGATTGGCATCTTTCATGATTTCAATACAAATTAATTGATGATCAGCCAAATCTTTTGGTGTATTAATCTTAGGATGCTGACGCAGATATTGGGGTGAAGCCACGAGTAACTGGCGCACATCGGTGAGCGGATAGCTACTTAGACTCGAGTCATTAATCGATGGACTCATGCGAATCGCGATGTCGATACGTTCATCAATCATATCGATATAATGATTGTCTGCGAGATAAGTGACACTCAGATCATCATGCGCAGCCATCCATGTAGAAAGCGCTGGCAATATATGATTTACGCCAAGCTCAGGCGTCGTCGACACCCGTAGACTACCTGCTAGCTCATCACGCAATTGATTAACTTTGATTCGACCTTGCTCAGCCGCGCTGACCACATCTTTTGCCGACTCATAAAAGCTCTCACCAGCTTCCGTTAAGCTGAGCTTACGAGTCGAGCGATGCAATAGCACAACGCCAAGCTCATTCTCTAGTGAACGAATTTGCTGACTGACTGCACTAGTAGTAATACCAAGCTCGCGAGCAGAACCACTAAAAGAGCCGTGTCCGACCACACTGGCGAACACAGCCATACCGCGTAAATTATCCAACATATTCTCACCTAAACTTCATTTCAGTTTTTAATATAACTTAACCATTATAACGAATATTAATTTATATTATCGTTATTAAATATTTTTCATTTTTTAAGAATGCAAATTGCTTATTCAAAAAAAACAAAAAAATATCAAGGCGATAGCACAATATCACCTTGATATTTTATATAAAACCATTGCTAAAACATATCTATATTTTTAAATGATGTTAATAACAGCTTTTTTTGAAACTTAATATAGCTGTACCTTACCCATTTTTCCTTCACCGCGCTCAGTCAAATATTGCATGACGGGTGTATGTCGCAACTTCATCTCAGCAACCGTTTTGGCTTGCTCCAAACGTTTTTTCTGGCGACGCTCTGGTGTTTTGTCATCGCTTTGCATAATACTACTATCAATTTTTAAATCAATCTCTGCACTTGTGAACTGTTGCTGCAGCTTAGCAGCTAATTGCTGGAAAGTCGCTTGTAAATGTCTACTATCGACACTAGTCAAAAAAGTGGCTGTGCCATTACATTGACCTATCATCGTACCTTGACGAGCAAGTGCCAGCTCGTCCTGTGCCAACACTTCTGCCTCACGAGCTGTCTGTAACCAGTAATCCCATTTTTCTGAATTCCACTCCCCTGTCAACTCTTGAGGGGCGCAGCGTAATAAAGTACGAGGATCTTCATCTGATGGTACTGCTAACTGAGAATCATTTGCGTCAGGCTCAACAATTGGCTCAGGCTCAACAATTGGCTCAGGCTCAACAATTGGCTCAGGCTCAACAATTGGCTCAGGCTCAACAATTGGCTCAGGCTCAACAATTGGCTCAGGCTCAACAATTGGCTCAGGCTCAACAATTGGCTCAGGCTCAACAATTGGCTCAGGCTCAACAATTGGCTCAGGCTCAACAATTGGCTCAGGCTCAACAATTGGCTCAGGCTCAACAATTGGCTCAGGCTCAACAATTGGCTCAGGCTCAACAATTGGCTCAGGCTCAACAATTGGCTCAGAGCTAGTAGCTGAGTGTGCTACGCTATCATTTTGTCCAATAGAGTCATCTATGCTGAAGCTGTCATCATAAATGGGGCTTTGTAACTCATTATGACTTTGCACTTGATAGTCAATATCGTAAGGCTGTAATGGCGCTGACGCTTCATGCGTAATAGCACTTGAAGGCGGCATCGAAGTAGTCGGCTCTATAGTTGTCGCTTCTGTAGAAGGAACCTCACCATCATAAGTGTTACTCAATACTTCATCGACTGGTAATGGACGAAACGCCAGTAATCGCAAAATGCACATCTCAAGCGCTTGCATCGGCGTACTTGCAAGTTTGACACCTTCACGTGCTTGCACAACAATCTCATAGTATAGTTGTAGCACATCAGGGCTAATATGCTGGGCAAGTGTATAGATGTTTTTGGCTTGCGCCTCATTGACATTGAGAGCGACCTCAGGCAACAGCTGGGTCAATGCCAATTGATGGAGTAGCTCAGCAAGTCCATCAAACATACTCGTTGCATCAACCATTTGCGCACGCATTTGCTCAATATGAGTCGCGACGGCAGACTTGTCGTGATTATAAATATCTGTAATCAAGCGTACCAAGTCGGCAGAGTCAATAAGACCAAGCATTGCATTGACAGTGGCATCATCAAGTGACCCTTGACCAAATGCAATGGCCTGGTCTGTCAGTGACAATGCATCACGCACAGAGCCTTTAGCCGCACTTGCCAGTTGCCAAATGGCAGGCTGAGTATACCCAACCTGCTCTTTGGTTAAAATATTTGCTAAATGATCGCTAAGTAATGTTTGTGGTAATGGACGCAATACGAACTGCAAGCAGCGCGAAATAATCGTAATCGGTAATTTTTGTGGATCAGTGGTTGCTAGCAAAAACTTTACATGCTCAGGTGGCTCTTCTAACGTTTTGAGAAGCGCATTAAAGCTGTGGGTCGACAGCATATGCACTTCATCAATAAGATAGACCTTGTAACGGCCTTGGCTTGGCGCATAAGGCACATTGTCAAGCAGCTCGCGCGTGTCCTCGACCTTGGTACGAGAGGCGGCATCAATCTCGATAAGATCAATAAAGCGTCCTTGATCAATCGCCACACAATTATCACAAACCCCGCACGGCGTGCTAGTAATACCCGTATCACAGTTCAAGCATTTAGATAAAATACGCGCAATCGTCGTCTTACCCACACCGCGGGTACCAGTAAACAGATACGCATGATGCAAGCGATTATAATCAATCGCATTAATCAGCGCTTGCGAGACATGCGTCTGCCCAATCAACTCATGAAAGTTTTTGGGTCGGTATTTGCGAGCTAAAACTTGATATTGCTGCGACATAGCTATCCATTGTGCCAAGTAATTAATGTTCTTATTTTTAATACGATTTTTCGGTATTCATTATAGCAAAAAGCCAGCGCATTCGTCTGGCTTCTTGCTGATTTGATTATGACTCAGCCGCGCTTAATAAGCGACTTTGTTTAACGACTCATTAATCATTTTTGCGGCGCATGTGTGGGAATAAAATCACATCACGGATACTGGCAGAGTCAGTAAATAGCATTACAAGGCGATCAATACCAATACCTTCACCAGCGGTTGGCGGCAGACCGTAAGACAATGCTTCGATATATTCTTCATCAAAGTGCATGGCTTCATCATCGCCTGCATCTTTTTCGGCAACCTGACCACGGAAGCGCTCAGCTTGATCCGCTGGATCATTGAGCTCGCTAAAACCATTCGCCAACTCGCGACCACCAATAAACAACTCAAAACGATCGGTAATCTCAGGATTGTCATCATTACGACGTGCCAATGGTGACGTTTCAGCTGGATAT
This sequence comes from Psychrobacter sp. KCTC 72983, assembly GCF_014280455.1. Lineage (NCBI taxonomy): Bacteria > Pseudomonadati > Pseudomonadota > Gammaproteobacteria > Moraxellales > Moraxellaceae > Psychrobacter > Psychrobacter sp. KCTC 72983. Next base: position 2,736,744 of record NZ_CP060390.1, on the reverse strand, counting down.
TCAGTAATAAACGTTGGTTGACGTAATTGGTGCTCAGCCGTTTCTTCGAAGATGATGGTCTTAAGCTTGCCCACACCGAACACCTCTTTGACCTGCTGTTTAAGGGTCACTGAGGCGTATTGTGCCAGATAGTCACGATCGTCGATACGTGACATATCAAAGTCTTTGGCATATTTTGCAATGGCGTCAGACATGGATAGACGAGCAAATGGCGCTTTTAGGCTGATGGCTTCTTCTTGATAGGTAATCTCTGTCGTACCCAAGACATCTATCGCTAGCTGATTAAACATGCGCTCAGTCAAGTCCATCAAATCATGATAATCAGCATAGGCTTGATAAAACTCAATCATGGTAAATTCAGGGTTGTGTCGGGTTGAGACCCCTTCGTTACGGAAGCTACGGTTAATCTCAAATACTCGCTCAAACCCACCAACGACCAAACGCTTGAGATAAAGCTCAGGCGCGATACGCAAGTATAATGGCATATCCAAAGCATTATGATGTGTCTCAAATGGACGAGCCACCGCGCCACCTGGAATGGGATGCATCATTGGCGTTTCAACTTCCATAAAACGCTCATTCAGCATAAACTGACGAATGCCGCTGATGATTTGGCTACGAACCATAAAGGTATCGCGAGTCGTTTCATTGGTCATCAAATCAAGATGACGGTTGCGATAGCGCGCTTCTACATCTGCTAGGCCATGGAACTTATTTGGCATCGGACGTAGGGTCTTAGTCAACAGCGTAATCTCTTCAATATGCACATATAAATCGCCTTTACCTGAGCGACCAATATAGCCTGACACACCAACAATATCACCCAAATCCAAAGATTTGATGCTTGCACGCGTCTCCTCATCAAGCTCTTTACGTGCCACATATAATTGGATGCGACCTGTCATGTCTTGGATAACGATGAATGAGCCACGGTTTAACATGACACGGCCCGCCACATTGACCTGTGTTTTGTCACCATTCGCCGCTTTTTCTTCAATTTCTTGTTTTGACACACCATCAAAAGCCGTTTGCAAATCTTTTGCATAATGGGTGCGTTTAAAGGTATTTGGGTACGGCTGTTTGCCTGATGCACTGATATCGTCTAGCTTGGCTTGCAGCTGTACAATCAGCTCATTGGTATCTTGTACGGGAGTTTGGTCTTGATTTTGATTATTGGCTTTTGACATAACACTCTCAAATGTTGATAAGTTAGTTTTTATATTTGGAAAACTATATGATTAATCTATGCACAAAAATCCTTTAGCAACGCCGCCCTCAATAGTTTGACGGCAACCAAAAGGGTTATCAGTGGCGGCACAAGTTCCTGTTACGTTTGCCGTGCCAGCTTCAATAGTAGTATCCGAATTGGTACATTTGCCTTGGCACTCAGAACTGTCGCTACAAGATTTTCCTGCATCTGAAAACGGTTGTACACAGCGATAGGCTTGTAGTCGACCTTCTTTGGTGTACTCACCGCCTTTTGCAAGGCATTCTTTTGCCAACATCTCTACGCTTTTGGATGCAGAATTGGCATTATTTTGTTCTTCTGTCATTGCTGATGTCTGACAGGCAGATATAAATAATAAGGAAAACAAACCCATAAAAAATAAAGCTAAGCGATTATTCATAATTTTTCTTACCTTTAAGATATGGATTTACTGACTATTTCATCTAAAAATTATTTCAATTTATTGACGTTTAGAAAGCAATTAGTCACCGCCGATGCTGGCCATCAAGTCAGCCTGATGCTCACGTAACAGTGCATCAAGAATCTCATCCAAGTCACCTTCCATGATAGAATCAAGCTTGTATAAGGTAAGGTTGATACGATGATCGGTCATACGCCCTTGCGGGAAATTATAGGTGCGAATACGCTCTGAGCGGTCGCCACTACCGACCAAGTCACGGCGTATAGAGTCCGCTACATCGACCTGCGCTTGTACTTTGGCTTGCTGGATTTTAGAGACCAGCATCTTCATCGCATGTGCACGGTTTTTGTGCTGACTACGCTCTTGTTGACACTCTACCACAGTACCCGTGGGAATATGCGTCAAACGTACCGCTGAGTCAGTGGTGTTAACGTGCTGACCACCCGCGCCGCTTGAGCGAAAGGTATCCATTTTGATATCCGCAGGATTGATGTCTACCGTATCATCGATTTCAACTTCTGGCATGACCGCAACCGTACAAGCTGACGTATGCACGCGACCTTGGCTTTCGGTCTCAGGGACACGCTGTACACGGTGAGCGCCAGACTCAAACTTTAAACGTCCATAGACGCTATTACCCGATACGCGAGTAATGATTTCTTTATAACCGCCGTGTTCACCTTCGTTCGCGGATAGAACTTCAACAGTCCAGCCCTGGGTTTGCGCGTATTTTTGATACATGCGGAACAAATCACCAGAGAAAATCGCTGCTTCATCACCGCCCGTCCCAGCACGAATCTCCAAGAATGCTGGCACCTTATCGTTAGGATCTTTTGGTAGCATCATGACATTAAGCGCTTCTTCCATCTCTACAATGGTATCACGTGCCGTTTCAATCTCATCGAGCATCATCTCTTTCATGTCAGGATCTGTCGCGTCAGCTAGCATCGCTTCTGCATCGGCTTGATCCGTTTCTGCATTCAGATAGTTCTGCCATAAGGTCGTGATGTCCATCAAGTCGCTGTGCTCGACAGACAATTCGCGAAATTTATTATTATCACTGATGACACTAGGATCTGATAACAAGGCGGTGACCTCTTCATAACGGTCTACCATCTGGTCTAAACGCAGGCGTAAGGATTCTTTCATAAAAGGACTTTTAATTGGATAAGAGGAATAAGCTCGTGATTATAGCAAATTTTTTGGGGTAAATTAAAACCTCTAAGCATTCTTCTCAATATTCGCAGCAATCTTGTCACTATACTCTCAAATATCTCTACTTATTCTTAAATAAAGATACTTGGTTCTGATACCATTAGTAGACAAAAAAATAGCTAAGAAGACTCTTAGCTATTTTTATCTATCAAAAACATCGTATTAAAACGTTAGACTTTACGAACCAATACTGAGCCAATAGAATAACCGGCACCAAATGAGCAAATAACACCTAGATCACCTGACGCTAGCTCATCCTTATAGCGATGGAATACAATCATTGGGCTCGCTGAGCTGGTATTGGCAAATTCAGCAATCACGCTTGGTGCGATTGATTTGTCAGCATCTTTACCGATGACAGTGCGTAAAATCAAATCTATCATGTTGGCATTAGCTTGATGTAGCCACATCATCTTAACATCAGAGGTCGGTATATCATTTTCTTGCAGATGCTCAGTGATAACTTCAGACACCTTTGGACAAACTTCACGGAATACTTTGCGACCATTTTGCAAAAACAGTTTATCAGTGACCGGCGCTTTGATGTCTGGATACATCTCCGTTTGCGCGGCTAGATACTCTGAGCGATCCATAAAGCCATATTCGTTCTTGATGTTGGTCGAAAACTGAGTAAATAGCTTAGCGTTTAGAATCTCATAACCCTTTGGCGTGTCTAATTCTTCAACAATAGTCGCCGTTGCTACATCACCAAAAATAAAGTGGCTGTCACGATTGCGCCAGTTTAGATGCGCCGAGGTAATCTCGACATTGACCACAGCCACACGTTTGGCAAGACCAGAGATGATAGAACCATGCGCTTGTGATAGGCCAAACGTTGCCGCACTACACGCAACGTTCATATCATAAGCGAAGCCGCCAACCATACCAATGGCATTTTGGATTTCAATAGCAACCGCAGGATAAGTGCGCTGGAAGTTTGAGCAAGCAAGGATAATACCATCTAGATCGTTGGCCTCAAGTCCAGCATCAGCCAATGCGTCTTTTAACGCAGCCGCGCCCATTTCTGCCATCACAGACAGCTCTTCACCTAAGTTACGATAGGCAATGACTGGTGCCATGATTTCAGGGTCTAAAATACCGTCTTTTTCCATCACGTAACGTGATTTGATACCAGATACTTTTTCGATGAAAGCAGCTGAAGAAGGCTCAAGTGCCGTCATTGTCTCTGCAGCTATCTCTTCAGCATGTTCGGTATTATAGTTTTCAACATACTGGTTAAATGACTCAACTAGCTCTTCGTTACTAATACTGTAAGGTGGAATATAAAGACCAGTGCCTGTGATACAAGTCGTCATGATACGCTTCCTTGTCTACTACTGTGGTGCTTGGAATAAGCATAAAAGTGGAAAATAATAGCCATTCAAATTCAGTGAATAACTGTAAACTTAAAATCAGTGTGTTTATTATGCCTGAATATTAAATTTTTTCTAATGCTTTGTTACAAATAATCTGTTTCTGGCGATAAATAAGCAAAGACTCACGTCATTCTTTGATAGCTACGTTATAATTAGCGCCATTTTGCTCTGTATAACCACCCAAACACATCGATACACGCTCATCTTTAGGAATACTAATGGCAGAACTTCTTACTTGGTTATTTGGTCAATATGCGGATTACTCCACGACATTTATCGTCTTAGAGTTGATTGCCGTGGTTTTTGGTGTGGCAAGTGTCTTGCTTGCCAGCAGAACCAATATCTTAGTCTTTCCAATTGGCTTAATCAGCACTGCGATATTTGTATATTTACTATGGAAATGGCAGCTGTTTGGCGATATGTTCATCAATGCTTACTATACGGTGATGAGTTTATATGGTTGGATTAACTGGTCAAAGAACAAAAAGAATCAGCCTATAGAGACACATGAGTCAAACAACGTCCGTATTGAGCATTTGCATGCAGGCGATGTACCTATCTTGTCTGCTTTGGCAATAGCAACCATGTCTTTTGTGGCGCTGATATACTATTTCCGTCCGGTGATTAATAACGGCTTTAGTTTTGATGGTGCCGTTCTTGGTGTACATTTATTCACTTGGGTGGACTATACTGACATGCTCACCACGGCTCTGTTTTTGATGGCTATGTGGCTTATGGCACGGCGCAAAATTGAGCATTGGATACTATGGATTATCGCTGATGCGATATCAGTACCACTATACTTTTATAAAGGCTTTACTTTTACCGCGCTACAATATGTAGTCTTCACTCTCATCGCAATCTGGGCATATTATGAATGGCAACGACGCTACCGTGTACAACCTCGAGCAGCATACGCCTGAATCTGTCATTACTGTCGCGGTTTTGGGCGCAGAAAGTACGGGGAAAACAACCCTATGCCGTGATTTGGCAGCGCATTTCGATAGTCTGTGGGTGTCAGAATATATGCGTACTTACTTGCAAGCGAAGTGGGATGATGAGCAGCTTACTTGTACATGGGATGACCTGCTACCTATCGCACAAGGTCAGATTGCGTTAGAGAACAAACTGGCCAAACAAGTCACCCAAACGTCTAATGAAAACCGCTATTTGTTTTGTGACACCAGTCTGTTTGAGCTAATGGTCTACTCTCATTGGTATTATGGTAACTGCCCCACCGCTCTTGAGCAAGCAGCATTGGCGCATCATTATGATTTGATAGTATTGACTGAGGTTGATATACCCTGGGTGGCTGATGACCTGCGAGACAGTCCGTACCAACGTGATGAGATAAGCGCCTATTTTGCTAGTCAATTAAGCAAGCATCAAAAACCTTTTGTGCGTATTAGTGGCGATAGAAAAGAACGTGTCCGGCAAGTAATCGCGCAGCTCGCTCATCTCGGTAGTCCCTAGAATCGTTTTCCACACACTATTCATCTTCCTTGCATATTTTCTTGCTACCTCCTCTCTATGATGTCTATTAACGCCGCAGCCAACTGTATCAGCAGCTGTGGTTTCAAGACATTTAGGAGGCGCCAACATGCAAAAAACACTATTAACCAAATTGTTTTTTATGTCCTATTGCTACCACTTGCTGAGCAATAAGCCAAGCGCTGTATAAATAAAGTCACATAAACTGATAATAGTTTGAATTAATGCTGCCTTAGGTTGATAAGGCAGCATTATCGATATATTAGCCTAGTCGTTACGCTACTTGACGATCTGATTGTTTAACGCTTTAGCCCAATTATTGCAATCATCCTCACAGCGCGGGCAGCATTTATCAGCTTCTAATATTTGCTCGACATAACCACAATACATGCAGGCGTAATGAGCCCCTATCTCTACTTGCTCAACAGCTTGATATTGCTTGGGAAACAGCGGCATGCCGTAAACTGTATTTTCAGAGGAATGCAATAAAATACTAAAGTTGCCGTCTGTCTCAAGCAAACCGATGCGCACTTGACCCAAATGCTCAACGCCCTGTTGACGCATTTCAGCAAAAAACTCATCGTGAGACATTTTGCCTTTCTTAATTTTATCGAGCACCAGCATGCTATCTTCTACGATATAAAGTGACTTGCCTTCCAATAAGTCTTCAAAAGGCTGCCATTTCATCATTACCCACGTACAGATTCGGTAAAGAACAATGACTGAGCCCATGATTAGTACGGCTTGAATAATCGGCAAATCCTCAGTAAACATAGGGTCACCCGCGATAGAGCCAAGTGATAGGATGATGGTCAGCTCAAAGATAGAAAGCTGACGAATGCCGCGCTTGCCAGTGAAGCGCAAGAACGTGATAATTAATACAAACATGACGGTGACACGTATTAAGATTTCAACGGCAAACGACCAAGTTGTGTCATGAATAAAAATACTTGCCCAATCCATATTCTCATTTCCAATTTATTTATCTGATGTATTGTGTTTAATGAATGATGTTCTAATAGTTCGTTTGATGCGAAGCACATCATCCCTATTTTCAGACCTTATCGTCAATACAACTATCGTTATTCGTATTTAAGAAAGACTTTTTGTCACAAGTACGACAAAATATACTGTCTTGTGAGACGGCAATTGTTTTTGCTCAAAAATACGTTATCGTTATATTCTAAATTCACCATTGAAACGCTATGCAAGCCTGTTTTATGCTCCCTTATTCATTGTAGGAATTATTTTTGAAAGCCATTGTTTATACTACTATTGCGTTGATCGCATTTGCCGCAAACTCCCTGTTTTGCCGGATGGCGTTGGCAGAAGGTTATATAGATGCTTGGAGTTTTACGGTCATTCGTCTGCTCAGTGCGACTGTTTGCTTAGTGTTTATTATGACGATTCACGCCTACAAACTACAGCGTCAAGTACTCGCCTCTGACAAGCCTTCTGTTGATGCTATCTTAAATGACAAAGGCAGTTGGCTTAGTAGTGTCAGCTTGGTCATTTACGCGTTATGTTTTTCGATTGCCTATGTAGAGCTTAATACTGGTACAGGTGCTTTAATTTTGTCTTCGGCCGTTCAGATTACGATGATTGGCTGGGGTATCTATAAAAAAGAGCAGCTTAGTGCTGTACAGTGGCTGGCATTTATCGTCGCAGTCGCAGGATTTGTGTATTTGATGTTGCCATCAGCGGCCGTTCCATCACCCAACGCTGCAGCATTGATGGCACTGAGCGGTGCGGCCTGGGGAGTATACAGCATACGCGGTAAATCATGCATCTCACCGCTACGAGCGACAGGGTTTAACTTTGTGCAGAGTTTGGTGGCCGTTCCGATATTACTACTGGTGGGCCTAATGTATCTGGATGAAATAGGTTTAAAAAACATCAGCTTAGAAAGTATTACCAGCGAAGGGATATTGCTCGCCTGTGCGTCAGGAGCGATCGCATCAGGGCTGGGTTACAGTATTTGGTATACGGCGATGCCATTGTTAAAAACCACACAAGCGGCGATCGTTCAGCTGTGTGTGCCTGTGATTGCGACTGTACTAGGCGTGATATTTTTATCTGAGCAGCTAACGTTACCATTTATCATTGCCAGTGCAGTTATTTTAGGCGCAGTCTTGGTGTTTACGTTAAATAAAAAAGTGCCAGCCTAGGGCGTGTCACTATTTTAAAAATGGTGATAAAAATGAGATAAATCGCAGACAAATAAGGATAATAGTGCAGACAATATCGAGATACTGACCAGCTATTTGATGCTATTTGTCAAAGATTGAGCCATTTTTAGCTTATTTAGTGATAAATGTTTGAACTAGGGACACGCCTTAGTGAGGATATTACTTATGATGCTCTATCACTATAGTTAGATTACTATAAAATCGATACAATAAGATTCAACGTTATTTTTCGCAGCCTCTGGAGACGCAGTCACAGCAAGCAAGAAAAATAGTGTTGAATCAAATGAATTTATTGTCCTGTATTGTTTTTATTTAGACTTGACTATAGCTCGGCTAATGACAAAAAGTTCGCGCTATCAATCTATTCTACTAGATAGCATAAAACCGCCCTGATTTATAAAAATCGGGGCGGTTTTGTGTAAGCTATCATATTGAGTTAATGTTTCGCTTGCTACCAGTAAAAGCAAAGCTAAAAGCCTTTAGATAACGGTCACTTCTAAGCGGGTATCTACATTGCCACGAGTGGCATTAGAATATGGGCACACCTGATGTGTGGCTTCGATCAACTGTTGTGCTTGCGCTTCATCAATACCTGATACTTCGACATGCAATTCTATATCCAAGTTGTAGCTACCATCTGCTTTCATACCGATGCCAACTTGCTCAGAAGTTTTAGAAGCGGTGGCAGGCAGTTTCATTTGCTGCGCAACCATGCTCAAAGCGCTATCAAAACAAGCAGCATAACCCATAGCAAAAAGCTGCTCTGGATTCACAACTTATTTATCTTGTTCTTGAAAAGACACCAAACCAAACCCCAATGAACCATCATCTAATCCAAAGAAATCACCCAGTTGAGTCCACTACAGTATCAAAAAAGCTTAAGATTGATGGAAGCAAAACGATTGATTAAAATACATGGGCAAGGAGCACAAATATCGCAAATAGCCATGCAAGTTGGCTATGAAAGAAAGCCCCAGTCAATTTAGCCGAGAATACAAGCGGCAGTTTGGAGTCAGTCCGAGCAGTGAGCTGATGTGATAACTGTCTCACCATTGATACCTATAGCGGCAGGATTTTATTATCGTTGTGATGGTAACTCTAGGACTTATCGATTTTGGCATAACAGACTCAATGTCAGGCCTACCTCGCTTATCTTGGTCAACTTCAAGCACTTATCAACGTGAGGTGGGTGACGCCTTTAGAGCAAAACTATCCCTATAGCGTACTTACAGAACGATTCAATGAATTGATCATTTATCTATTACTACAGATTATTGATTAACTATTCTTCTAACCCTTTCTAGCGCTAACCTCTTGTGGATACAAGAGCTCGTCTGAGTATCGAGATATCCACTGATATAGTTGATTCAGTTTAAAAGAGATACAAGGCAACCAAGCGCAGATGTATATGTGATACTTCAAGTGAGGTTAACGCTGTCACTATTTTATAGAGGATTGACTATAAATAGATTTTAGGGCAAATATCTACTCAAGGTATCTCTATACTTTCTTATTTTTTAGCTAAAAGAGATTTGTTATTCGAATAAAAAACAGTTGACTCCCTAATATATTCGTATTATAACATATAATATATTCAAAATATTGGATATAACGTAGTTTTTTATGCACATTTATCGAAAAGCTTGGGGAGGAAATGATATGATTCGTTTAAGCTACACTCTCAAATGCTGGGCGCTAGCCATTACTTATTTTTTAGTATTTTACTTTATGGTCGTCATGAGTGACCCAGGCTTTGGCAAATATATCTATATGCTGGCCCTCAGCACTCTACTCTTCCCCATTGCCAAGCGTGCCGTGGATGTGATGACAGATTTTTTCACCCCAGATCTCGAGCTCTTTAATGGTTTACTGCCGTCAATTCTGATTAACGTGGTGATTTGGATACTGACACCATTTATCGTAGCACTGACAGTGATTGCGTTCATGCTTTATAGTATGGGCGTGCTCACAGAAAAGATGAGTCATTAAAACCTACTTAAATAAAAGGCCGGAGTAGCAATTGCTGATCCGGCCTTAACATTCAAAGAAACTTTTAGTTCTAGCCCACCTTATCCCACATTTTACTAAGACGCTTGGGCGAAACTGCCACACGAGTTTTCATCGGCTGAGCAAATAGCTGGATACGATACTCCTCCACCATCCAGCGATATTCGCTAATGGCTTCTTTGTCCGCACGCCCTGCTAACCGCTCCATATGCAAGTCAAGCGCGTAGACACCATCAAGGTCGGCATCCAAATTATGCTCAAGACGCTCTAAGCGAATCTCTAGTGCCTCAAGATAACGTGGATACTGCTGCCAATGGCTATAATCCATGCGGTAAACAAAATCAGCCAAATACAAATCTTCTAATTGATCTTCGATATCATCGATAGATTCCCCAAATATCTCGCGGTCTAACATCAACAGACTCTGGCGAATACGCTGCCAGCGCGTATAAACATTTTTCAGCGTTTTTATGACGCTTTGACCGGTCAATAAGAAGTTATTTAACACAACTTCTAGCGTCTGTGCATACTCTTCAGGCGTAAAGGGTAACTCCTCGCTCAATCCAACTGCGATATCGTCAGCGCTCTCAGGCAGGCTCTCGGTATGATCAAATAACACATAATGCTCTTCAAGCGTCGCATCCAATGTAGCATCAATGACGATTGTTTTTAGCTTTTCCATGTCACCAAGCGGTGCAAATGCCAGTTTGAATATTTTATCCACTTGACTGGTGAGCTGTTTTTTCTTTGCGCCAAGCTTCCCTTTAATTAAGGTTAATACGCCGATACGATGCGCTTGTAGTGCGGCATTGACATCGGTGTACTGATGGATCGATACCGCTTCGCCTGCTTCATCAGCCACGAGCGCCGCAAACTGCTTCATAACCACGCCTGCACTATGATGATTTTTGCTAAAGGTAAAATGCTCAGGGAATTCAGTATGCGCGCCTTGTTGCTCATTCACCGCTTGACTGGTCTCAGAGGCATGACGAATCTGTAGCGTTTGTAGATCACGACCTTTTTCGATAATGCGGTTTTTGTCATCGACCACACAGATTTGTGGCTGCAGATAACGATCAATCGTGGAAGGGCTAAAGCTCTCTGGCGTCACCGACATAATACCGCGGCGATTGAGCGCTTGGCACAGCTGTTTTAACAGCCCTTGTCCACCTTGCTGCTGCAACTCATCAAACAAATTATCTGCGGTATCAGGTATCGGGACGATCTGACGACGGATATCTTTTGGCAATGATTTGAGCAATTGCAACACCAGCTCATAGCGCCAACCAGGCACACCCCATAGTAGCTCAATCGCGTCGAGCTGTGGTAATGCAGCAAGCGGTACGCGTATGGTCACGCCATCATCATCACTTGCTGGATCAAAGACATAACGCAGTGGCAGCTTTAAATCACCCAGCTTCCATACTTCTGGGAAATCGCCCGTGGTCGGTGCTTGGCTAGTAAGTACGTCTTCATCGGTAAAAAACAGATACTTAGCATCGTTTTTTTCTACTTCTGCGCGCCAGTCTTCAAACGTTTTGCGGCTGGCGACGTGTTCAGGAATCTTTTTGTCATAGAACTGATATAGCGTTTCTTCATCAACCAATAGATCACGGCGACGTAGCTTATCTTCGATGCGCTCAACATGGGCAATCTTGTCCATATTGTGCTGTAAAAATGGCGCATTACGACCGAAGTTACCAGTCACTAACCCATCACGAATGAAAATCTCTCGCGACTCGACCAAGTTTACTTGCTCATAATTGGTCAGCTGCTTGCTAATGATGATCAAGCCAAATAGACTAATCTGCGCGTATGCTTTGACCCGCCCAGTTTTCTTGGACCAATGCGGTTCAAAATAATGATATTTGAGCAAGTTTCCTGCCGCTGAAATAATCCACTCGGGTTCAATTTTGGCAACGGTACGCATAAAGACTTGCGAGGTTTCAACCATCTCAAACGCCATCACCCAAGGCGGTATTTGTTTAAATACCGTACTCGCTGGGAATATTTTGGCTTTTTGCTGACGCGCCGCCAAATACTCACCGCGGCTTTCAGTCTTATGCGCAATGATGGACAATAGTCCTGTTAATAACGCTCGGTGCAAATTGGCGTATTTGACTGCTTTTAACGCTTCGTCTTCGATTGCAGTCGGGTCATTCTTAGCGACATTTTTATCGGATGCTTGTGCATCACTGGTATCTATCAGCTTAAGATCTGTCACCATTTGTAGCAATTGACGATGCGTTTGATGCCATTCACGAACACGCGGGAAGCTCAGATAGTTCTTTTTCGCAAACTGCTTACGCTGATTACCAGACAGTTTATTGCCGTCTTCGTCTTTTTCAAACAGTGCCTTCCATAGACTTAAGTAAAACAAGAAATCTGAATCATCTTGACGGAATACTGCATGCTTTTGATCCGCTTGCGTACGCTTGTTGGCAGGGCGCTCACGAGGATCTTGTACCGCAAGCGCAGCCACGACAATCAGCATTTCACGAATACAATCAAAGTCAGAACCAGCCACCAGCATACGTGCCAGCCTTGGATCGATTGGCATACGTGCCATTTTCTGACCTGTTGCGGTCAAGCGCAGGTGATCAAGCCCTTTTTGCCGTTTTGATGGGTTTCGTTTATCTTGAGTACTGTCCTTTTTGGACGTAATGGCTCCTAGCTCATCAAGTAGCTTGTGACCATCTGTGACTAACCTACTATCAGGTGGCTCGATAAAATCAAAGCCATCGACACTGCCCAGACGCAGATTGGCCATCTGTAATATCACAGATGCCAAATTGGTACGTAGAATCTCAGGCTCAGTAAATTCAGGACGACCGTTGAAGTCCTCCTCAGAATATAGGCGAATGCAGACACCTGGCGCGACACGGCCACAACGACCTTTACGTTGGTTGGCAGCCGCTTGCGAAATCGCTTCAATCGGTAGACGCTGCACACGTGAGCGATACGAGTAGCGCGAAATACGCGCAAATCCTAAGTCAATCACATAGCGAATACCCGGTACAGTCAACGCAGTCTCAGCAACGTTGGTCGCAATGACAATACGTCGACCTCGACCTGATGGCTGAAAGATACGCTGCTGCTCTTCATACGTCTGCCGTGCAAACAGCGGTAGCACCTCGGTATGACGTGGACCATGGCGCTCAAGCACTTCTTGCATTTCACGAATTTCTGCTTCAGTCGCGGCAAATATCAAGATATCAGCCTGATCGGCATGGCCTTTATTTTGCGCGTCGCTAAAACATTCCTCGACAGCAGCAACCACCGCACGCGGCAGGTTCTCTTCAAAATCATCATAGCTGTCATCTTCTGAGCTGTTTACTGGCTCATCGGTCAGCGGACGATAACGAACTTCTACTGGAAAACTGCGTCCCTCGACGTTAAAGATAGGTGCAGGGACTTGCCGTTTTAGCTTGGCATCATAATGACTAAAGTACTCACTAAAGCGCGTGGTATCGAGGGTCGCTGAAGTGATAATGACTTTTAAATCTGGGCGCTTAGGCAGCATCTTTTTGAGATAACCCATAATAAAATCGATGTTCAAACTACGCTCATGCGCCTCATCGATAATAATCGTATCGTACTTACTCAAAAAACGATCGTGACCCAGCTCAGCCAGCAAAATACCATCGGTCATCAGCTTAACAATCGATTGGGCGGAGCCTTGCTCATTAAAGCGAATCTTAAAACTAACCGTATTACCCAAAGGCTCACCCAGCTCTTCAGCAATACGATTTGCGACGCTGCGCGCGGCCAGTCGCCTTGGTTGCGTATGCCCTATCTGTCCGGTAATACCGCGCCCTGCCAGCATGGCAAGCTTAGGTAGCTGCGTTGTTTTACCAGAACCTGTCTCACCCGCCACGATAATGACCTGATTATCAATGATCGCTTGTACCAGATCTTCTGCGCGTTGACTAACAGGCAGGTCAAGATTTAATTTGGCAGGTAAGTCACTTGGGATGCTATCAATACGTGCCTGCACTGCTTTTTGAGAGCGCGTTTTTATCTTGTCGTATTGGGCACGCTTCTTGGTAAGGACCTCGTCGTGATTGTTTTTTTGCTCAGAATCATGATTAGCTTTTTTGTTTTTGGACACCGCAGCGCGCGCCAGCTCTCGTTCGAGACGGCTTAAGTAATAGCTATCTTTAGCAAGTACTGGTAAATCACTCAGTAATTCCGCTGGTCGCTTTGTACTGTTATTTTCATTTACGGTAGATGTTTTTAGACTGGTATTTTCAAAAGTATCAGACATATTTGCTTAGGCTATTTATTATGTATAAGTGGTTAGATTATGGAGGCAAATGCAGGGTGATTCAAGGTAGTTATGATGCTTGTATGATGCTTAGTTGCAAAGCTGAAGTTTTTTCTATGGCTATGAGGACGATAATGCCTCTATCTAATAATCAGTATTAAATCAAGACACATTTAGACCATAAATATTAAATTTCACACCATTAAAGGCATAGAAATGGTCTAAATGAGAAAACTAATGACTAACAGTATAAATAACCTGTTGGTGAGTCGCAGCTCCCACAAAAAAGGTATGCATTTTTTGCAGTGCCAGCCTAGGAAAAGGAAGATGTAGTGACAGTATCAATTTTTCAAACCCTAACATCTCGTTAGCTAACTCTTTCGCTACGTCAGGACGAATCTGCGGGTTTTCATAAATATTGTTAATTAACCACGTTAATCGTGGAAATTTTGCGTTATCGTGAATCTGATAAAGGATGGGCAGCATATCATCAGATATCTGACAGCGCGCTTTGCGGATTAGACCACTTTTATAATACATATCTAGTGACATATTAGGATAATTTCCTTAGATTTTTAATACTCAGATAACCCACATATTCTTTATCTTCTTTGATATCGACACCGCCTGCATCAACGATAGGCTCAATCAACAGCTGAGCATTTGAGAGCAGATCATTCACGTTATAGATATCATCTATATCGACCTCAAACTTATCATCAATATGTGAAGCGGCGTCGAACGGCGATGCATTATCTTTAAAAGTGAACTGTTTATAAAACTCGCTTTGTTTGGCTTGCTTAATGGCCTCGGCTTGACTGGGGGCAACGATCAGAAGCTTATAATGAAACTCTTCAAAACTTCCCTGCTGATAGCCGCCCAAATTGATAAAAAACAGCTTTAAGTTAGCATCTTTGCTTACCTGCTCACCTGATTTAACCAGTTTGATCGCATAGCCATCAACTTTAGTAATCGCTCGATACGAATCAATGTGCCATTTGTTTTTGACTTCTGGCCAATGCTGATTGATATCCTCTACCAGCTCGCTGACGTGATTGGCCACACCAAAAAAGATGTCATGCTGTTCAATCAGGCGACCTTTGGGACGGCCACCAAGTTGAGCCATATATAAAGTTAACATGTAACGCCGTCCTTATAAATTTTTCATTGTAGCTAATTTTAATTGAACATAATATCGAGCGCGTCTTATTACAATACCCGCCCTGTTTTTAAAGCAAATGCCCAATCTTCATGGCCATTTTTGAGCGCCAGTTCTGCTGCTGCTTCAAGATCATAAGCGACCTTAATATGCTTAGTTTGCCAGCATTTACCTTGCGGTGTCTCTATACAGGTTATCAGCGCGTAATTGCGCTTTTTGATATCAGCAAGCACAGCGTCAAGCGCGAAGACATTACTATGAATATCTGAAATATAGTTAGATTACTATAAAATCAATACAATAAGATTCAACGTTATTTTTCGCAGCCTCTGGAGACGCAGTCACAGCAAGCAAGAAAAATAGCGTTGAATCAAATGAATTTATTGTCCTGTATTGTTTTTATTTAGACTTGACTATAGCAGCGATTGTAATGCAATTTTTATTATTGAATGTCGTCATAATGTCTATTATCCCCCATAAGTTATGATGTAATAAATTAAGAGAGTATAAAAAATAAAAACCTGATGCCTCATTAATATTGGGACATCAGGTTTTATTTATCATGGTAATGCTAATGGTTCGTTAGACTTATAGTAGGAAGAAATACGCCCAACACCCAACGATAACAGTAGAGATAATATTAAGGATGACACCTGTACGTACCATCTCTGTTTGTTTGATCAAACCGGTACCAAACACGATAGCGTTTGGCGGCGTCGCAACTGGTAGCATAAAGGCACAGGACGCACCGATACCAATAATAAGTACTAAGACTTCGCTCGGTATACCCATATACTCGGCAATTGCCGCAAATACAGGGACTAAGAGCGCAGCTGATGCCGTGTTTGATGCAAACTCTGTTAAGAAAATAATGAAGGCTGAGATTGCAAGCATCACAACCAATAGTGGCGCGGTTTGTAAGCCATTAGCAACCGTCTCACCCAGTACTAATGACGCACCTGATACTTTTAGAATATTTGATAGCGCAATACCGCCACCAAATAACATCAATACACCCCAATCCGTGTTGTCTGATACTTGTTTCCAAGACACCAGACCCAAACTCACGACCGCCACTGCTGCAAGCAATGCAATAACAGCATCCGTATCTTCGATACCAACTGCAGCACCAATTTGCTTAGAGAGTATCCAGCTCACCGCTGCCACAATAAAGACAATAATCGTCAGCACGCGCGGCTTGGTCCAATGAATAGTTTCATCTTGCTGTAGGGTCATCGTGCGGTTTAGATTAGGCTTTAGAAATAGGTACATCGCGCCCAACAATACTGGTAATAGTATCAGCATCATTGGAATACCAAATTTCATCCAATCAACAAACGCGATATCCAAGGCTTTTGCCGCAATCGCATTTGGTGGCGAGCCGACAATCGTACCCAAACCACCGAGACTTGCTGAATACGCAATACCGAGCAGTACAAACACAAATGTACCGCGATCTTCTTTACTATCGACTTGCGTCAAAATACCGAGGGCAAGCGGTAGCATCATTGCCGTTGTCGCCGTATTTGAGATCCACATTGACAAAAACGCAGTCACGCCAAAAATCAATAGTACAGCGGTACTTAGCTTACCACCTGATAACGAAAGAATTTTTAGCGCAATCTTTCTATCAAGCTTTTGTACATGTAACGCGGCCGCCAAGGCAAAACCACCAAAGAAGAGATAAATAATGGGACTGGCAAAGCTTTGCAGACCGACTTCAGCATTAAAATCAGGAATGCCAATTAATGTCCCAACCACAACCACCAAGATCGCAGTGATTGTGACGTGTATCGCCTCAGTGAGCCATAGCACGCCGATAAAAAACAGCATTGCTAGCCCTTTGTTAGCACTGACCTCAAATGGTAATACACTGTAAATAATAAAACTAATGATTGCCGCAATGGCGACCACGATCAATCCTTTTCCCGTTCCCTTTGGAAATGTATCCGTAAATAAATACTCGTTACCATCATCAGGAATATGGCTATCCAGCTTTTTCTCTGACATAAATTATCCTTATCGCATCCAAAGTGAGTATGAAGTCAAAATTATTGCAACACACACTTATTGTAAGACATCATGATATTCATATAGCGAACATTACGCGCGAAAATATCATATCAGAATAACTTATATATGAATACATTTTGATTAATTTTGTTTTTAGGATGTCTGTTTGATTCGTTGATGATAATCACCTCTCGACTTTGTGAGATTTTTCAATAGTAGCTCTCTCACTACTTTGTTCTCACTACTTTGTTCTCACTGCTTTGTTCTCACTGCTTTGAATGGACGCCTTGGTTGATAAAAATTACATAAAGCATTCAAACATTTATCATTTGGGGCTATACAAGTAAAAACCGATACCACATAATCTTAGGGTTAGATAGATAATCATCAATAAAAACAAGAGGAATGACACTATGACAGATGCAAATAAAACCGATGCAACCACAAAAATGGCGCCAAAAGACATCAATCAAGATAGTCTGGCCAAAGAAGATCAACAGCGTACTGACGACTCAGCGCTAGATATGATGCAAGGTATGCATGAACATGAAGATCATCAAGAAGAAGGCGCAAAATAAAAGATGGCAGAACGGCAGATAAAGCCAGTTATCTAGTATTAACAGCAAAAATAAGGAGCGCTTGTCATGATGATGAGCGCTTTTTTAGTTTTGTTTCTCTTTGTTCTGGCAAGTGATTGGAGACATAGTTATATATAAATGCTGCTGTTAGAACAATTGCAATGGGTACAAGCAACGCATCATAGCCAACTTTGGCAAACAAAAAAGCCCCTACTGTACTGCCACCGCAGAAGCAATACCAAATAACGGCCTGAAAGCCCAATGTCGGCTTACTAATGGAGCGACCCGCAAGCCAGTTACCGATTG
Organism: Psychrobacter sp. KCTC 72983; assembly: GCF_014280455.1. Taxonomy (NCBI): domain Bacteria; kingdom Pseudomonadati; phylum Pseudomonadota; class Gammaproteobacteria; order Moraxellales; family Moraxellaceae; genus Psychrobacter; species Psychrobacter sp. KCTC 72983. The sequence continues at coordinate 2,718,494 of NZ_CP060390.1, read as the reverse complement.
CTGCACCCATATCAGATGTCAGTCCTGTCAAATGAGTTGTGCGAATAACTGCTCCACTATAAGTGGCTACCATCGCGTTTTGTAATCCGCAGGCCATCGCTGCTGCCAATTGTCCGAGATAGTCATGCTGCTGATATAACCAGTAGGCAGCTATTAGTAATGCTGCTTCAAAATATAGCGCACGCCCGTAACGACGGCCTAGTGTTAAGGATGTCTGCCCAATGACAAAACCGCTTAATATTGCCCCTGCCAAAAAAGACAATAGTAGCGCTCCGATGTACAAAATACTGTGGGCGTCTGAATAAGCGATAGCTGCTGCAAACAAGCTGACATTGCCAGTGACATGCGAGACCGATAAATTGGCAAATCCCATCAATGCGGTTGTGTTCACGCAGCCAGCGCTAAATGCCAATACCGCCCCACCCCACAATATCCACTTTGGTAACTTGGTTATCATATTTGTCACCTAAAGGTCTACTGCCAAAAAGACTCATAGTATAACGAGAAAAGGCAGCCAATTGGCTGCCTTTTCAATTTCAATAGCTGAGTGAATCATTGGTAATGACCATCAACGCAAAAAATACTTAAATGATTATTGCGCTGGCTCATCCAGCATCATCAACTGCTCACTGATAGCGACGGTATTAAAACCTGCATCAACAAACATGATCTCACCCGTGATACCAGATGCCCACGGAGATAATAGGAATAGTGCTGCGTTACCTACTTCCATCTGATTGACATTACGTTGTAGTGGTGCGATTTTTTCGCTGATATCGAGCATTTTGCGGAATGATTTAATGCCACTAGCAGCTAGCGTACGAATTGGACCTGCTGAGATCGCATTGACACGGATACCTTCGCCGCCCATAGAAGTCGCTAAGTAGCGCACGCTGGCTTCAAGACTGGCTTTTGCCATACCCATGACATTGTAGTTTGGCAATACTGAGATACTGCCTTCATAAGTTAATGTCAGCATAGAACCATGACGCATTGCAAGCAACTCACGAGCTGCTTTTGCCAATGCCACAAAGCTGTAGCTAGAGATATCATGTGCTATGTGGCTGCCTTCACGCGTGGTGGCACTCACAAAGTCACCATCGAGCTGATCCATTGGGGCAAAACCAATGGCGTGTACCACACCATCAATACCATCACCCCAATGCGCGGTTACTTGCTCAAAACATGCAGCAATCGACTCATCAGAGGCGACATCACACTCTAGCACCAAATCCGCTTCGAACTGTTCGGCAGCCATGTCCACACGCTTTTTGATTTTATCATTCGGATAAGTCAGGATCAGTGAGGCGCCTTCGCGATGTAGCGCTTCTGCAATAGCCCAAGCGATAGAGAGTTTACTTGCGATGCCAGTTACGACAAATCGTTGTCCTTGCAATAGCATAAGATTTCCTTTTGAATCAATCGAGATGATTTAGAATATAGGTTTATTTAGAGTAATCAGAAAGTGACGCGTCATGAAATGATGCAAATCAAAAGATGACTTATTATACACGAATTAGTTTAAGTAAACAGTCGTAAACTGTACTTGGTTACTATCATTAGTATCGCAATAATACTAACGAAATATCATCATGGTCACCGCTCTAATTGCATCTCTGACAGCCCTATAATGACTAAACTCCGAACTACTCACCACAGCAGTATGAAGTTCAGCAGATTTCGAGTATAATCACAGCCCTTCCCAGCTTGCACAATTTTATAAGAATCCTGACATGATAGGATTCAACGTTAAGCTACACCCACATTTTGGATGGCTGCCAAACTTATGAGTAACACCCCAATAATAACCCCAGATTATAAAGAAAGTATCGAATCCTATCGCCAACTGATTGGTTCGACTGGCGAAGACTTAGATCGTCCTGGTTTATTAGACACGCCTGTACGTGCGGCAAAGGCTTTTGCTCACTTAACCAAAGGCTATCATCAAAGCATTGAAGAGGTGGTCAATGATGCGGTTTTTCCATCAGCCAATCGTGAGCTAGTACTGGTGCAAAACATTGAGTTTTATTCACTGTGCGAGCATCATATGCTACCGTTCCATGGTGTGGCGCATATCGGCTATCTGCCTGACGGCCAAGTACTGGGACTGTCGAAGTTTGCCCGTATTGTCGATATGTTTGCTCGTCGTCTACAAATACAAGAAAACCTGAGTGAACAGATTGCACAAACCATCATGGATGTTACTGGCTGTCGCGGCGTGGCGGTAGTCATGGATGCCTCGCACATGTGTATGATGATGCGCGGCGTCAGCAAACAGCATTCAACCACGCGTAGTACCGCGATGCTTGGTGAGTATCAGCACAACAATCAAGCCCGTAATGAATTTTTGGGTGCCGTCCCTAAGCGCCAACCGGCGTTTTAAACTATTAATATTTTAGGCTGTTATGAGTAACAACAAACAAAAAGGACGCTAATGCGTCCTTTTTGTTTTAGCTATACAAAGTAAGATTTCAAGTTTTAGCAAATCAAGCTCATAGTCTTTGCCGTATACGCCAGAGTCTTGCAATGATTGTTACGATAGCTAGGCCAATCATTGTAGATGATAATATGCGATTCATAAAAATCTCCCAAACATAATATCATTTAACTATCGTAACGCTTATGTATAGTTAAGTCTAAATAAAAACGATACAGGATAATAAATTCATTTGATTAAACGCTATTTTTCTTGCTTGCTGTGACTACGTCTCTAGAGGCTGCGAAAAATAGCGTTTAATCTTATTGTATCGATTTTATAGTGAACCGACTATATCAATAACACATTCCTGTATTGTTATATACTTACAATTTATTAAGTTATTTTTTATTAATTAAGTCGTAGCACAAGATAAATTACAAAATGATTTGATCATGACACAGGCTTTAGGATAGTTAACATATAGAGATAAACTATTTTATTTCAATATCTTATATTGTTTTAAACCTGTTAAAAAAGCCTATCCTCAAAAGAGTCATAGGCTTTTTTTGTCTATCATAAGTCTATCAGTACAAGTACAAGTACAATGCTATGATGCTTTCTGAGTGTCTTTATCAGCACTCTCATCACTTACTTGCTTAATTTTCGTTAAGATTTCCTTAATTTCAGCTGCTGAGAGATAGGTTGGTACGGCATAAGTATCGCTGACTTCTTTTGCTGCTGCTTTTGCAATATCATCAAAATCACTGGTCTGCATACCGCTAACGGTCGGATCAATATTTAAATTTGCGATAAGCGCTCTGACTTGTACGATGAGATGATCTGCTATTTCTTTATCACCATGACCAGCTTGGCCGTCTGCTACCATACCCGTTCTTTTTGCCAGTGCGGCCAGTCTCTGCTTGCTTGCTTTACGATTAACATCAAGCACATAAGGCAACACGATTGCATTAGCACGACCATGAGGAATGCTATAGTAGGCACCTAATTGGTGAGCAATGGCATGCACATAACCCAAGCCCGCTTTGTTAAAGGCGATACCACCATAATGGGCGGCAATTCCCATCTCTTCTCTTGCTTTTAGATTGCCACCATCTTTGTAAGCTAATGGTAGATAATGCATGACAGATTTGACGGCAGAGGCTGCATAGTAGTCCGTCTCCACGCTGGCATTGGCACTCATCCATGCTTCTAATGCATGGGTCAATACATCAATACCCGTATCAGCGGTGATGTGTGCTGGCATACCTTTCATGATAATGGGGTCAATCGCTGCGGCGAGCGGCACCATTCTTGGATCAATAGACAATGCTTTTTGGTGTGTTTTATCATCAGATATCACTGCACCAAGGGTTGCCTCTGAGCCAGTACCCGCTGTTGTAGGCACGCAATATAATGGCGCCGACGGCTTTCTTGCTTTAAGGATCCCGATCAGTTGCTGAGGCTTGCATTTATTGCCTTGAGACATAGCGATCATTTTGGCAGCATCGATCACTGAGCCGCCGCCGATGGCGATAATAGCGTCGCAATTTGCTGCTATAGATTGGCGCAGTCCTTCTTCGACTACGTTAAAAGTAGGGTCTGGTGTAATGCCATCATAGACATGATAGCTGATATTTTTTGCATCTAGATAATCAGTGACTTTTGCAGGGATACCGAGTTTGTTTAGCACGGCATCAGTGACGATAAAGACATTGGTATTGCCTTCGTTGATGAGCATGTCGCATAGCTCATTACAGGCAGCCTCACCGACAAACAACATCGGTCTTCTGATAGGTATCACGTAAGAGATTGCTTTTAGCACTTTAGCGCGTGTCTTAGCCACTGCCAAATAACCAGCATACTGCAAGCTGTTATTCTTTACTAATTTAGTAATACTGTTTTGTTTTTTCATGGGTACAAAAATCCTTTTTAATGATGATTTTAACCGCGATAACAATAGTTTGAGCTAGTTGATAAAGGCTAAACGACGTTTGCCAATAGCAGAGTAGATAAGTATATGTACAGCAAGGATGTTTGAATAAAGCAAACCACTGTCTAGCATGATTGTACCACTGCCTTTTTTGGTATGTCGCTATTATTGTGTACTGCTCGCCTTTAATAACTGCTTGGCATACGGATGCTGTGGCTGGCTAAAGATATCTTCTGTGAGCCCAGATTCCACGCATGCCCCTTGTTTTAGTACCATAATATGCTGACATAGTGCGCGGACTACTTTGAGATCATGACTGATAAAGACATAACTTATTTGCAGCTTTTGTTGAATTTCACGCAATAAACTGACCACCGTTACCTGCGTGGTACTGTCAAGCGCAGAGGTAGGCTCGTCCAATATAAGTAGGCTCGGTTTCATGATGAGTGCGCGCGCCAATGCCACGCGTTGACGTTGACCGCCGGACAGCTCATGCGGATAACGCTGCGCGAATGCTAAAGGCAAATGGACGGTAGCCAAACTCTCCATCACCGCCTGCTGACGCGCGTCTTTATCCACGCCTTGTACCAACAGTCCTTCTTCCACAATTTGCATGACCGTCATACGAGGGTTGATACTGGCAAAAGGGTCTTGAAACACCATTTGAATCTGCGAGCGAAAGTTACGTAGCACTTTTTTGGACAGTGCTGAGATATCTTGCCCATTCACCACTATCTGTCCATGCACTCGTGCTTGATTGCCAAGCAGCTGACTCAGCGCCAGTGCAATGGTGGTTTTGCCAGATCCAGACTCACCGACGATCCCTAATGCCTGCCCTTTTTGCAAGGTCATATCAACAGCTTTGACCGCATCAAACCAACGTTTTGTACTCCCAAATAGACTTTTTTCGATTGGGAATTGTACGTTGAGATTGCTCACTTTTAATACAGTTGATGGTCCATCTGCATGATCTGCTACTGGCTGTAGCGCTTGACCGAAGTCTTGCTGAATGAGCGTGCGAGTATAATCGGCTTTAGGCTGATCAAATACCGCTGACGTTTGACCCTGCTCAATCGTCTGGCCTTGGCGCATCACGATGACCTCATCACTATAGCGCCTGACCAGATTGAGATCGTGGCTGATTAATATCATCGCCATATTATGCTGGTATTTGAGATCATTCAGTAGTGCCAAAATCTCATGCTGTAATGTCACATCAAGTGCGGTGGTTGGCTCATCAGCGATCAAGATATCAGGCTGCTGAGCCAATGCCATCGCAATCATTACTCGCTGACGCTGACCACCTGACAACTCATGTGGATAACGATTCAACTTGTCAGAGGGATCCGTGATATTGACGTCATTTAGCAAGGCAATGCTGGTGGCTCGCCATTGTTTTTTGGGTACGCCGCTTAAACGCAGTGATTCAGCGATTTGTTTTGCAACGGTATGTAGCGGATTTAGCGCTGTCATCGGCTCTTGAAATACCATACCGATCCGCTGACCACGAATAGCACGTAGTGCGGCATTACGCGATTTGTCATTCGCTATCGGTAGTTGAGACATGCCTGCCGTGCTTGCCAGCTGAACCTCACCCTTAATCGTCAAATTCTCTGGTAGCAGACCTAGTAGTGCAAGACTGGCAATCGATTTGCCAGATCCTGACTCACCAACGATAGCCAGAGTTTGCCCCTGTCTTAGCTCATAAGATAATTCATCGACCAGCTGGATGCCTGTAGCAGTTGTGATACTTAGGCTATCTACTGTCAGCACGAGCTTGTCTTGCGCGCGATTAAGATTTTCAGTTGGCGCGTTGTATTGCTCGGTAGCCATAATATTATCGGTCATATCAAGAGCGCCTCGGATCAAACGCATCACGCAGTGCTTCGCCAACGAAGATGAGCAATGACAAAATAAAGGTCAAACTAAAAAACCCTGATAAAGCCAGCCAAGGGGCATCAAGGTTATTTTTTCCTTGTACCATCAGCTCACCTAAAGACGGCGAGCCAGGCGGCAACCCATAACCCAAAAAATCCAGCGCAGTCAACGCAATGATATTAGCTGTTAATATAAAAGGGAGCTGAGATAAACTTGAGGCTAACGCATTGGGCAGAATATGTCTGAGCATGATTTGGCTATCAGACACACCGAGATTGCGCGCGGCACGCACATAATCAAAATTACGAGCACGCAAAAACTCTGCTCTTACCAAACCGACCAGCCCCATCCAACCAAATAACAGCATCATGGCAAATAGCATGATAATACTGGGACTAAATAAACTGACTAAGATAATAATCATAAATAGCTGAGGCATACCGCCCCACACTTCCATAAAGCGCTGCCCTGCCAGATCTACCCAGCCGCCATAATAGCCTTGTATTGCACCGACAATAATACCGATGAGAGCACCAGCGAGCGTCAGCGCCAGACCGAACAACAATGAGACGCGCATACCATAAAGTATCCGTGTCAGCACATCGCGTCCCATATCATCAGTGCCAAGCCAGTTCTGAGCGTTTGGAGCCGCTGGATAAGGCAGACCAAGCTCGACATTGGGTGTCTGATCCGCAAACGGAATAGGCGGCATTATATAAAACCCTTGCTCATCAATCAGCGACTGCACTGCAGGATCTTTATAATTGGTTTCGGTCTCAAATACACCGCCAAATGTCGTTTCAGGATAGGCCTTTAATACCGGAAAATAATAATCGCCTTGATATTGCACCAGTAAAGGTTTGTCATTGGCAATGACGTTAGCTGCCATGCAAATGACAAATATCACTGCAAAAACAAACAGCGATATTACCCCAAGACGATTTTGGCGAAAGCGATTTAAACGCGCTTGCCAAATGGGGTTTAAGCGCTGCTTTTTCGGTAGCGCTACCTGAGGATTGTGCTCAGGCATTGGCGCTTTATCTGGTTCGCTATTAATAGTACTGCTCTTTGATGAAGATTGATTATTTGACATTAACGCCCCTCAAAATCAATACGGGGATCAATTAAGTGATAGCTTAAGTCGCTGATTAATTGCAGTAGCAGCCCTACCAAGGTGAAGATAAATAGCGTGCCAAATATCACTGGATAGTCGCGTTGTTGAATGGCCTCAAAACCTAACAACCCCAACCCATCTAGTTTAAAGATAATCTCAATCAAAAAGTTACCGGCAAAGAAAATACCAACGATAGCGGCTGGGATACCTGCGATGATAATTAACATAGCATTGCGAAATACATGACCATACAACACCTGACCCTCACCCAGTCCCTTTGCGCGAGCGGTCAATACATACTGCTTGCCCAACTCTTCTAAAAAGCTAAATTTGGTCAGATACGTCAAGCCCGCAAAACCACCTACGGTACTGGCTAGCAGCGGTAGTGCCAAATGCCAAAAGTAATCTTTCACCTTACCAAGCGCGCTGAGCTGGTCAAAATTTTCGGACGTGAGCCCTTGTAGCGGGAAAATATTCCAATAGGTGCCACCTGCAAAAAACACCAATAAAATAACTGCAAAGACAAACACAGGTATCGCATGTCCAATAGCCAGCAGCATGGCAGTGAATTTATCAATGCCTGAGCCATGATGCATCGCTTTATACACCCCTAAAGGAATGGCGATCAGATAAATGAGTAGCGTACTCCAAAGACCAAGCGATATCGAGACTGGTAGCTTCTCTATAATGAGATCGGTCACCGACTGTCCTTTAAAAAACGACTCACCAAAATCTAGCTGAGCGTAGTTCTTTAACATAAGCCAAAATCGCTCTGGAGCGGATTTGTCAAAGCCATATTGAGCATTAATAGCAGCGACCATTTCCTCAGAGAGACCGCGCGTTCCTTGATAAGTGCTGTCATTGCCACCTGCACTGCCCGCGCCAATATTACCACCAAGCGCGTTGTCTTTTGCCCCCTGCTCAATAAGTGCAAGCTGCTGCTCAACAGGTCCGCCTGGTGCCGCTTGTACGATTACAAAGTTGGCAAGCAAGATCAAAAATAGTGTCGGTAATATCAGTAGGAGTCTTTTTAAGATATAACGACCCATAATGGCGACTTCCTAAATAAAGAGAGAGGGCGATGACGACAGCAGTATATTCTTTCGTGCTAAAGGTCTACACAAATATATCTATGTATTAAAAGCTTGCATTAAAAGTTATTTTTAAGCTCGCGTAACGCTGCAAATACCGTCAAAGAGTTATCATCGTCGATAGTTACTTTTGATTTAACCCCTGCAATCACACTTGGCTCTTGGGTACGCAAAAACACATTGATAGCGCGCTCATGCTCTAGCGTCACTGGTAGTGTTGGCGCACCTTGTGCCGTCTGTGCCTCAGCTTGCGCTAATGCTTGTTGCATTGCCTCGTTGTCAGGCTCGATAGACAATCCAAAGCGTAGGTTACTAGCCGTATACTCGTGCGCAGGATACAGTAGTGTCTCATCAGGTAATTCATTTAGACGTTTAAAACTATCATGTAACTGCTCGATCGTACCAGTAAAAACACGTCCACAACCTGCACTAAACAACGTATCACCGCAGAAGCAGTGCTTTTTCCCATCGATATCTAAGATATAGGCCATGTGGCTGGCGGTGTGTCCTGATACATCCCAGACTTGTGCAGAGCAGCCCCATGCACTCACCGTGCTGCCATCTTTAATGGTTTGATCCTCATCAACCCCATGCTCACTATGCGCAACCAGATGGGTCATCGGATACGACTCCTGCAATTCTGCGACACCACCAATATGATCATGATGATGATGCGTGGTCCAAATCGAGGTTAGCTCTAGTCCATGCGTCTCTAGATAATCGATAACCGGCTGGGCTTGACCTGGATCAATGACAATCGCCTGCTTATTATTTTCATTAATTAAGGTCCAAATATAATTATCATTGAACGCTTTAATGGGGTGAATACGGATACTCATGTCAAATCCTTACCAGTAGTTATTTTTTTACTCGTTATTTTGAATTATTTCGTTTTGATTTTACTTCTCGCTTTTACTGCGTGGTAACAGCCTATGCGTTTGGCAGTCAGCTATTACTAGACCAAATCCTGTCAAAAGGTACTGCTTACTGCTTCAAATATTTGTTGATGCGTCCTTCTGCTTCTTTGTCCACCCACCAATAGTCGATACCAACGGCATTGGTTGGGAGTTTTTCTGTATGGCGATATTGATCCCAGTAAGCGACGTTAGTGCCAGACTTACCATACAATGGTACGACATAGTGACCCGCTCGCAACAACCGATCAAGCACCTGCGTATAGAGTACAATTTCGTCACGATTTTTGGCATTACCAAGATTAGCAACCACCTCATCGACGGCTGCATTCTTGATACCAGCACTATTGTGATTGCCAGGCTCATCAGCCGCGGCGCTACCCCAGTATGCTGATTGCTCGGCACCAGGCGATAGACTTTGGGCAAACACATCGACGACCATATCATAATCAAAACGGCGCGTTCGCTCATAATATTGCGGCCCATCCACTTGGCGCAAGGTTGCCTCAAACCCTAAGCGTTTTAAATTACGAATATAAGGCAACAACACACGGCCCATGGTCTCGCCTGTCATCAAAATCTCAATTTGGGCGGGCTGACCATTCGGCTGATATAGCTTCATATCATCATAATAAAATCCAGCATCTAGCAATAACTGCCGCGCTTTTAGTAATCCTTGTCGATTAAAGCCATTGCCATCACTGCTGGGTAGCTGCCATTCTGCTAAGACGGCTTTACGCTGAATCGGTTCAAGCTTAGACAATAAAGGCGTTAACACCTGCATCTCTTCACTAGACGGTGTACCAGTTGCCGCAAGCTCCGACCCGTGAAAGAAGCTCTGCAAACGTTCGTACTGTCCATGAAATAATGTCTTATTCATCCATTCAAAATCATAAGCAGCCGTTAGGGCTTGGCGCACCCGAATGTCCTGAAAGATTGGTCGGCGCAAATTCATCACCAATGCCTGCATGGGCACTGGGTTTTGACTGGTTATGGTCTCTTTTTTGATAAGACCTGCTTTCACTGCAGGAAAATCATAACCACTCACCCAATTTGATGCTTTGTTTTCGGGGCGAAAACGGTACTGGCCAGATTTAAATCCTTCAAAGGCAATCTCATCGCTTTGATAATAAACGAACTTAATCATGTCAAAATTATAACGACCACGATTGACCATCAAATCACGACCCCAGTAATTGGGATCACGTATGTAGCTTACTGAACGCCCCGCATCGACACGTCCCAGCTTATAAGGCCCACTACCCATTAAGGGTGTCAGGCTGATCTTTTCAAAATCAGCCTCAATTGAGGATTTGGCAAAAACAGGAAACTGCCCAACCGTCAGTAGGATTTCTTTGTTTTCAGCGGAGGCAAAGACAAATTTGACTTGCTGCTCGTCGATGACTTGAACGGCTTTGATATCAGCCAAATAGCTACGAATAGACATCGGACCTTTGTTTAATATTGCATCAAAAGTCGCTTTGACATCATGACTGGTCACAGGCGTCCCATCCCAAAAACGGGCAGCAGGATTGATGTGATAGACAATCCAGCTGGTATCGTCTGGATCATAGGTTACCTTACTTGCCAGCTGTGGATACATGGTAAACGCTTCATTTAACGAACCTGTCATCAAGGTATCATACAGATAGTCGGTGCCGATCATTGGCACGCCCGTGGTCATCCACTTATTGGCACTATTAAAGGTACCACGCGCATCTAGCGAAAGCGTGCCTCCTGAAGGCGCTTTTGGATTGGCATAGGGCATGTAAGGCGCATTGATGTATTTCGTAGGACTGTTATGTCCAAGCGCTGTCGTTGTGATAGGCGCCGCAATACTGCTCGATATCCAGCTGACAGTGATGGCTAGCAAAACAGCTTTTAGCAGAGCATTTTTTCTTATCATAACGTTATAACAAACCTCTATGCTAACCAATGCGGGTATCAAAAATTAAGCGCTGACGGTAAAATAGCCTGATGGCAAAATTTTATCATAACAAACTTAGGTAATTCATCCTAATGGTTTGCCATGTTACGCGGCGTCAGTGCGACATCCATCAGTATGACATCATTGGTATTAGATATAATGATGGTAGATATTGAACGCTTTTTACTCAAACTGTGCATCGATAAATATACTCATAAAAAAAGACGCAACTTATAAAAGCGGCGTCTTTTATTTTAAAGTCTAGTATGACCTATGCATGCTTTTTTTCAAACGCAATCATAAAATCAACCAACTGCTGTACCCACTCAAGTGGTACGGCGTTGTAAATACTGGCTCGCATACCGCCCACATCGCGATGGCCTTTTAGATTAAGTAGGCCAGCTTTTTCTGACTCTTCTAAGAACACTTTATCAAGGCTGCTGTCTGCTAAAGTAAATGGCACGTTCATGATAGAGCGATACTGAGGATCGACTGGGTTGTGATAAAAACTGCTCTCATCGATTGTCTTATAAAGTAAATCTGCTTTTTGCTGGTTGATTTTGCCAATAGCAGCCACACCACCCTGCGCTTCCAACCAATCAAACACCAGTCCTGCTAAGTACCAAGAGTACGTCGCTGGCGTGTTAGACATAGACTCTTTGTCTGCTTGGTGCTCATAGTTCAGTAGCATAGGACACCATGCGCTAGCCTGCCCCAACAGATCATCACGGATGATTGCAATGACCAAACCTGCAGGACCGATGTTCTTTTGGGCACCCGCATAGATCATACCAAATTTAGACACGTCTATCGGCTGTGACAAGATACAAGATGACATATCGGCAATGATTGGCGCGTCTACTTGTGGTGGCTCAAATATTTGCAACCCATGGATAGTCTCATTGGCACAGTAGTGAAAATAAGCGGCATCGTCACTCACAGTCCACTCACTTTGGGCGGGTACAGTCGTAAAGTTGTCCTCTTTGCCAGTCGCGACCAAGTTAATCTTACCCAGACCAAGTGCTTCATAGCGCTGGGCTTCTTTAATCGCCTTACCTGACCATGCACCCGTCGTCAAATAATCGCCGCGTCCGCCATTTAGCAGGTTCAATGGAATGGCAGAAAACTGCAAGCTAGCGCCACCTTGCAAAAACAGCACTTTATAGTTATCTGGTATCTCCATAAGCGTGCGTAGCTTAGCTTCTGCTTTGTCAGTAATTGCCATGTACTCTTTACTACGGTGGCTGACTTCCATGACCGATAGGCCGCGACCTTGCCAGTCGAGCAATTCGCTCTGAGCACGCTCCAATACGGATGTTGGCATGGCGGCAGGGCCAGCACAGAAGTTTGGCAGACGATGCGGCGTACTATTATTAGTATTAGCAGTGGGTGTAGACGTTTGGGTTATAGACATAATCACAGTCCTAGGTATGATGAAATAAAGAAGCGACCTTTATTTCAGTTTGTTGATAAAAAAATTTACATCGATATCAGTTTTAATATCACTCAATGAGATATGCGCTCCCACAGCTGACGTTTAGCATCACTATCTACAATCATGTCATTTAATGTAGGCACAGTCATAAGGTTGGGGTGCTGAAGACCTTCAGGTAGTACTGTTAAAGCAGCAACTTTTATCTCTTCGCGCAGACCAATTCTAAAGATATATCCAGCAAGGCTGGCATTGGCAAGCTCTACTGTGTCCATACCGGCGCAAATCGGAAATGAGGTCGTCTCATGAGTCATTGAGAGTGCTTGAGTGATATTATTCCATAGCTTTTGGCTATCACTATTAAGTGCCTGAATATCAACCAATATCACCCAATCTCCATAGCGTCCACCTTGTAAGCTAAATGGTGCTACCTTTTTCAAGCTGTCGTCATTTACACTATCACTATTATGACTGCTTTGAGATAATTGCTGTGGCGCAATAGGCGCAGTTGTTGACTGCACCACTTCATCTATAAAAAATGCGGCGGTTTGGTTTGATTCGATATCTGGACTATTGTGAAGACGAGGTGCATCTGAAGTAGCAGATATCTCATTGCCCATACTATCAAAACTATAGGTGACTGGGCTTTGCTCGGTGGCTGCCTGTTCATGAATACCTAGACCATGAGCATCGTCATTCACATCATCATGGTTGCTGCTATAAGAGTCATTCGTATCATAACCACTGGTCGGCTGAACGACTGTCTCTATAGCAGCTCCAGCACTCGCGGATTCAGTATCAATAGAGCCAGTATTTGAGTGTTCAACCGAATCTATCGTGATATCCGCTATATTTACGGTACTTGACTCAGGCCGCACCCATTGATTGATACCCATCATCGCTAGGATTTGGCGCTGCTGCACACGGCGCTGCAATACATTTAGCGGGTCTTGGATATCACTCATACGACTCTACTATCCTAATTATGTTGTCTATATAGTTTTTTAGATGATTTTGGTAGTTCTTATCAAAAAAGCTGCCGTACGCCTAGCCAGCGCTCTGACATTGCGATCAGGCAATCATATTCATCTTGGCTGATTATCGTATCGTGTAACATCACGGTATGCAATGTACTTAGCCATTGTCGATACTCATGATGAGCAGGTCTTATCGTGCTATCGTCATTATAATCTATTTGACTACCATCCTGTTGTCTCTCTGGATAATTAGTACTACCCAAAGTATTTATGGGCCGCTTGATAGAATGAATAGTAGAAATAGGAACCGCAGCAATAATCGCTAATAATTGAATACTATTTAAGTGTTGTGCCGTTAATAACAACCATTGCAAATTGACATCGCTCACTGTCGTCAAATCAATATCAACCAAACGCGCATGACGTCTTAAATCTACAATGTAATGCGCCACACTCTCATCACCTTCACCCAATAATGAGCGCTCATATATTGAGATCATCTGGCCTTTAGCGTCTTTTGATAGCCGATACGCCAGTAAAACCACCATCGATATCTGAGCATCGCTCAGTGCTTCAAATACTTGCCCTGAAGGATCTAGCTGTACCCTTACGCCTTCTATACCAGTTTTGAGTGTCTGTGATGATAGAGCTTGCGTATCCGTATCGTGTAAAACCTCAGACAATATCGGTAGTAACTGCTGTAATTGCAACGCTTGCCATAGTGACAGTACGGATGATTTTTGCCTCTCTACAGCTAATGAATGATTGAATGAATTCGCTGCCGAGTAAGAGCGATCACTCGATATTTTTTGATCTACAGAATCACAAGCTAAGCTTTTAGTTAAGTCAGATGTCAGCTGTTGGTGAAATAACTCAACCATACCTTGTTGGTAACGCAACAACATCGTACGGCATTTTGCTTGTTTTTTATAGTACTGATCGCTTTCGTGACTGTGTTCGCTGTCACTTCTAAGCTTTAATTTTTTGATATGTATTTCAGATAAGTCATGACGACGTAACTGGGCTAATGCAAATACAATCAAAGCACTGTCCAAACGTCTATCCAAATTGGCCACTATGGCCAATAGCTTAGTATCTATCCTATGGGGTAATACTTGCTTATGACTAGTAGAGTCACTTTCAATAGAAAAGCCCTCACCCCAAATATCTGCCAAACCATATAATGCATTTGTTGACAATGGTTGATGCTGATGGCAAAGCATGACCGCTTCTATTAGCGCTTGTGCACCAAGTGGATGATAAATATGATCGAGTACATATTGCGAGAGTGACACCTTTTGAATATCGCTCGCTTCAATTAATGTATCTTCTGGTAGGTTAGCGTCAGGTTTGGCCTGCCAAGGCTTCAGCAAATTATCGGTATCTATAGGTGCTATTTCTACCTGCAAGCGACCATCGATAATTGTATCTACCTCTTTAGTGAACTCAAGACCTTTATCTGTCTGGCTTTCACTGTTACTTGCAGTGTTATTAAAAATAGCGTTCTGCTTATGGTTTTCTTCTGCATCAATATCGAACAATGATCGATGCAGCAATTGAGACTTTTTCTGTGAATTTTTGCTTAGGCTATTTTTTATTACAGCTCCCCAATCACCTAGATGGCGCTGCCGATATATTTCTTTTATTTTCTGCTGATTGATTCGCTTTTCTTTAACGACTTGTACGGCAAACTTACGATAGGCATCAGCATTAATAGCACTCAT
Organism: Psychrobacter sp. KCTC 72983; assembly: GCF_014280455.1. Lineage (NCBI taxonomy): Bacteria > Pseudomonadati > Pseudomonadota > Gammaproteobacteria > Moraxellales > Moraxellaceae > Psychrobacter > Psychrobacter sp. KCTC 72983. The sequence goes on along the minus strand of NZ_CP060390.1, from coordinate 2,703,088 downwards.
ACGCTCCGTCAAGCTTGGATGAGTGGCAAACCAAGACACATCACCCAAGTCCGCGCCACTACTGGCAAAGAAAAAATGGCTGAGTCCATTGACATCGGCAATACCAGAGAGGCGTGACCCAATCGGGTCCTGATGAATGGCTTTTAAGGTTTCTATGATCGCAGGCGAGCGCGTTAATTGTACGCTGGTTGCATCAGCAAGTAACTCACGCTCACGATTAAAGCTGTGTTTGATTAGCTGGGCACTTGCCATACTCGAGAAGCTTAGACCATGGAGCAGTAGTGTCCAGACACTACGGGGTGCTTGACGATCGATCACAGGTCTACTTTGCACCCACCGAGACTCACGTTTGGCTGATGCCTGCTGATGCTGTGACAGTGTCTGCCAATACTCCACCCACTCACTGTGCGTGGTAAAACGGGCGGTCTGCGCCTCCATATGGCGTGCACGACTGTCAACTTGTCTCTGTGATAGAGGAATATCGGTGGCAACTGTATTGTCAGAATAGCGAGTATTAGGAACGGGGTCGCTCCAATCATATAGAATCTGTAGGCCAGCTAACACCACCATCAGCTGTAGATTAAAAGTCGCATCCCCATGCAAGATATGACCATACTCATGACCAATCAGCCCATATAATGCTTCATCAGACAATTTATCTAGCGCACCTTGGGTCACGATAAGCACCATATCTTGACGATGGCGACCCGCGACAAAGCCATTGATTCCTTGCTCATTGGGTAGTACGTATAAGAGAGGCGCAGACAAACCTGACGCAATCGCTAACTGATGGGCAATTTCATAATAACGACGATAGACTGGTGGGAAATCACGCTCGCTTCGTACTGCTATATGATGTGAGCGATAGTGAACTTTTTCTTTGATTTCATGTTGATGCGCGACCCCATGGCTGTGCTCCCATGGTTCCTGACTGTTATCAATAAATAATCTGACCGCCCCTACTCGCTGGGCAATAGCGCGACCACCCGCTCGCAAACGCCGATATTCTAAAAAACTCCCACCAACGAAACTGCCTACTATAAAGAGAATGACTAGCATCAATACCCAATGATATATACCGCCTGTGAATACCGTTAACAGCAGTCCCATGATAGCCAGTGCCACCACGATATGGGCGAGCACAATAAGGAAAAACAGCCCATACAGTAATAGACTGCGCCGTGTACGTATCCGCTGTTCACCAAAAAAATCCATCAACTGGGCTGCCTAACCTTGGTCAAATTTATCTAAATCTTAGCCCAGGTTAACATTCGGTGCTTTAGCAATGACATCTCTGTCTGCAAATACCAAGGGACTAAGCGGACGAAAACCAAAGGTTGTACTGACAAGATTGTTAGGGAACACTTCACGATCATTATTATAAAACATCACACTATCGTTATAGTGCTGACGAGCAAAACCGATTCTGTTTTCGGTATTGGTCAGCTCATCCATCAACTCTTTGATCATACTGTCCGCTTTAAGCTCAGGATAGGCTTCTACCACTGCCGAAAACTGACTCAACGCTTTGGACAACATGCCTTCTGCTTTGGCAAATAGTGCCATGTGCTCTTGTGAGTCTGGCTGATGCTTATGCGAGTCTTGTAGGTTTTGAGCATGATTACGTGCGCTAATAACTCGTGTCAGTGTCTCTTCCTCATGAGTCAGGTAACGCTTGGCTGTTTCGACTAGATTTGGAATCAAATCATGGCGACGTTTGAGCTGCACATCTATCTGCGCAAAGCCGTTCTTTGCTTGGTTACGTGCACGCACCAATTTATTAAATATGGACACCCCAAACATAACGATTAGCACCACAAATATAATGAACAGCCAAACAAACATCTTCATAACCAAACCTCAAAGTGTCCAGAATGTTAACAAACGTTAGTACATTGTATTTTAACGCATATTAATTAATGACGCTTTTAATTTAAATAAGAAATCGAATGAAATTTTAGACAAAAAAAAGCCCTTTACAATGAAGGGCTTAATACAGAATACCAGTATATTAGGTACTTTATTAGAATATCTATCAAATTTTAGGCAAAAAAAAGCGACTCCATCAGCACATCCTCGGCACACATCAAATCTATTACCGTTGCTACCTTCCGGTCCTGGCGGGATTCATAGAACAATGTTGCGAGGCTACCAATGGAGCCACCGGATGAGATTATACAAGGATTTTTTAATTTTACAACCCCTATCTCAAAACTGTTTGTTTTAATCGAAAAATAACCCAGTAACCTAGCTCACAAAATTCTCACAGCAACTTATACAGATTTTGTTATTTTAGTGAATGAAGTTGCACACATGTCAACACTTAAAAATAAGAGGTACAACTTCCTTTGTAAATACCTTTTGAAAGTATTCATATGAATACCCTTAACATTGATTTAGGAGATAACCATGAAAAATGCTCTATTGAATAAACTGGCCATCGCTTCTGGTACTGCTTGTTTAATGACAGCCATGATGGGTAGTGCCCATGCAGAGCCAACAGGCTATGACCAACTGACGTTTCAGACAGAAGTAAAAGAAGAAATCCAAAACGATGAAGTACGTGCCAGCTTATATAAAAAGGCTCAGGCAACGGATGCCAAAACTTTAGCCACGATGCTTAATACGTCAATCAATAATGCCATGAAAATTGCCAAACGCTACCCAAGCGTGACTGTGAGCACTGGGCAGCAGCGTACCTATCCACGCTATGACAAAAACGATAAAATCATTGGTTGGACAGGTCAAGCAAACATAGACTTGAAAAGTACAGACTTTGCAGCAACCAGTCAGCTGATTGCGGATTTACAAGAAACCTTAGTCATGGATAATCTTAATTTTGGGGTTTCAGACACCAAAAAAGATGCATTAGAGCAAAAACTAATGACAGAAGCGTCTCGCGCCTTCCAGCAGCAGGCCAAAAACCTAACGCGCGCTTGGAATGCACGCGGCTACCGTGTGGTCACGGTCAATCTAAACACAGGAAACAACTATCCACGTCCAATGTATAGCGCTATGAGCATGAAATCAGGCATGGCAGACGAGTCGGTACCAAGCCAAAGCTTTGAGTCTGGTAATAGCACTATCTCAGTGACTGCCAATGGTACCATTGAGTTGACCAAATAAGTAAGTACCAAATAAGTAAATGACAACAGGCTTATTTAAAGCTCAGTAGAAGCAATACATAAAAAGGGCAGACGCGATGATCACGTCTGCCCTTTTTATTTATATATTACTAATGACTTTGCTATTGAGATACAGCGTCATTACCGCGCATTTTTAACAAGACCTTTTGGTGCCATGGCAAGCGCTCGTAAGCAAGCAGCTGCTCGGCAAGCTTCTTTTTCTTTTGTAGAATCAAGGTGTTTTGAATGACATGTACCGTACGATTGACTTGCTGACGGGTTTGTCCTGATACTGTTTTTACGACAGCGCGAATACTATGTGGGCCTGGCTGCAGATCAACTGTCGCAACAGAGGCACTCAGACCTTGAGCAATTTCTTTATCATCCAAATATATACTCACTTGATCGCCATTCTGTAGCGCAGGCTTTACATCAAGCGCGATGACGATACTCTGTGCAGGGCGCTGATAGGCACGCTCAGTACTCGGCTCAATCATACTCAACTGATAATTGATATTCACCGCAGGTTTGGTGGCAGCGGTAGCTGGAAGATCAGTATTGCCTCTGGCCTCACTTGGCATTCCTTTGGGGGCGCTACTTTCGCCGGTATTAACGCTGGTCTGGCTGACTTGTTTTCCTGCCTGCTCCTCATAAGACTGCGGACGATCGGTAAAGGTGATTTGCCCTGTTTGCTCATCAATCACTTTATAGATGGGTGCTGCGTTGCTGAGAGGCGTACAAAGGCTAGCCATGATAGCCAATACTCCTAACTGTATATTACCTCGTAACAAATCTCGCTTTGATAACAAACTCATAGTCAGTCAACCTAATTAGTATTTACTATTAATATACTTTTATAAGAACTATTATGCGACACTTTTGGTGCAAAATCAGTAGGATTTGATGTGAAATCAATGGTATTTAAAAAAATATCATCCATTTATACCACTATCTTTTCCAACAGGTACAAAAAAACCAGCCAAAATTCACTTGACTGGTTCTTTTTTATCGAATTAACTTAACGGACTAATTCGTTATTAGCAGCTGTAGTACATGTCAAACTCGACAGGGTGTACAGTCACGTTTAGGCGTTGTACTTCTTCTTCTTTCAATGCAATAAACGCTTCTAGCATGTCTTTAGTGAACACATCGCCTTTTAACAAGAAGTCATGGTCATCTTTTAGTGCTTGTAGTGCAACATCTAGACTCTCTGCAACCGTTGGGATTTGCGCTTCTTCTTCTGGTGGCAAATCATATAAGTTCTTGTCAGCTGCTTCGCCTGGGTGCATCTTGTTTTGGATACCGTCAAGGCCTGCCATCAATAGCGCAGCAAATGCTAGGTATGGGTTCGCCGTTGGATCAGGGAAGCGTGCTTCGATACGTACCGCTTTTGGGCTGCTCACATGTGGCACACGAATAGACGCCGAACGGTTAGACGCTGAATAAGCAAGCTTGATAGGTGCTTCGTAATGCGGTACAAGGCGCTTATAGCTGTTCGTTGATGGGTTGGTAATCGCATTCAGCGCACGAGCGTGTTTGATGATACCGCCGATAAAATACAGTGCCGTTTCAGATAGTCCAGCATACTCATCGCCAGAGAACGTATTTACACCATCTTTTGAGATTGACATATGTACGTGCATACCTGAACCGTTGTCACCAACGATTGGTTTTGGCATAAAGGTCGCTGTTTTACCAAACTGGTGCGCCACGTTATGGACAACATATTTCAATTGCTGAACTTCATCCGCTTTACGTACCATCGTGTTGAACGCTACACCGATTTCAGACTGGCAAGAAGCCACTTCGTGATGATGAACTTCTACGCGGCCTTCGCCAACGATTTCTTCGATGCGTGCACACATGACAGAACGCATATCGTGTGAACTGTCGATTGGTGGTACTGGGAAGTAACCGCCTTTGACGCGTGGACGATGCGCCATGTTGCCCCACTCGTACGTCTCATTGGTTGACCAAGCTGCTTCTTCAGCCGTGATTTTATGACTGACGCCAGACATGTCAACTGACCATTTTACATCGTCAAATACAAAGAACTCAGGCTCAGGACCAAAGTAAGCAGTATCACCAATACCAGTGGATTTTAAGTACTCTTCAGCGCGGCGTGCGATAGAGCGTGGGTCACGATCGTAGCCTTGTAGTGTTGATGGCTCGATAATATCGCAAGTCACGACCACAGTAACCGCATCAAAGAACGGATCAACGAACGCCGTTTCTGGATCAGGACGCAAGATCATATCAGACGCTTCGATACCCTTCCAACCAGCGATAGATGAGCCGTCAAACATTTTGCCATCTTCCATGACATCTTCATCGATAGTCGATGCTGGGAAACTGATGTGCTGCTCTTTACCGCGTGTATCAGTGAAGCGAAAGTCAACCCATTTAGCATTAGAGGATTGAATAAGATCTAATAATTTGTTCGACATACATAATCTCCGTTGTGTTGGTCACGTTATTGCAATTTAAAATTGTTGGTGCCATTTCTTGTGCAAGAATTCCAGATGTCCTTCCAATACCAAACAGCGCATTCGATATTATGCTTATTATCAGCACTATTTGTTGGATTAGTCAAGACACTCACCTAAGACGCTTTCTTAATTAGACCAATAGTCATCTCAATGGTCTACAAACATCCTAAGTCAATTCTCATATCATTCTAGCAATATATAACTCGTCATGCTGAACTCTTCTGGCACTTATGAATAATTATTTTTAGACCCGTTTTTATGGTCATCAATAATCATACCAACCTCAATGCAAAGGCTATGCCAATATCTCAAATAAATTACTATTTACCTCACTTAAAACAAAATTTTTCCAATAATTACAGCGCCTTACGCAAAATAACTTTTATATAAAAATATATTTTTGCTAACAACCTTTATGTCGAGAGGTTATTCGACGCACTAATTGTGATAATTTTGCACTATATTGGTGCTGAGAAAATCTTATAATTATTATATTGTTCTTTTACGGTGCAATAATAAAATATCGATTTGCTGATGTTTCTCTGATCGTGAAATCATTATGATGAGAGAAAAATATTTTTATGTAATGCTTATTTAGCTAGCCCATGCTCTGCATTTGATAGAGAACAAAATAGTGGTAAGATAACCGCGCGCCATAACGCCCTATGTCGTAATCATAGCTGCTTGTGTTTGGTAACTAAAGCCCTGAACATCGGTAGGCGTATATCCTATATTACAAACAGAATAAAACTGATAAGTTGAAACCTTCATGATTTTGATGATCGATAATTACGACAGCTTTACGTACAATATCGTACAATATTTCGGTGAATTGCAGCAGGACATCACCGTTTGGCGTAATGATCAAGTGACTATCGAGCAGATTCGAACGTTAGCACCGGACGTGATTGTTATTGGCCCAGGTCCATGCGACCCTGATCGTGCGGGTGTTTCGCTCGAAGTTATCGAGACATTCAAAGGCATTATTCCGATACTTGGTATTTGTTTGGGTCATCAAGCGATTGGGCAGGCGTTTGGTGGGCAAGTCGTCAAAGCAGGTGAAGTTATGCACGGACGGTTATCAGCCGTCTATCATAATGACCAAGGCGTATTTGCCGGACTACCAAACCCATCGCAAGTCACACGCTATCATTCACTTGTCATTGATAAGCGTACCCTACCAGATTGCCTTGAGCTGACCGCATGGACGCAGAACGTTGATGGTAGTATTGAAGAGATCATGGGTATCCGTCACAAGTCACTTGCCATAGAAGGCGTCCAGTTTCATCCTGAGTCCATTTTGAGCGAAGCAGGTTATCAACTACTTAATAACTTTTTACACACTTATGGCTTGGCAAAACTAGCATCAGATGCGCTACCACAGGTAGGCTAGTTTTGACTTAAGAACCTGCTTTCATTACTCTATCTCAAATCATAGATAGATTCACACAAAAAACAGATTCACATAAAAAAACAATCATAAGCGAGATCATCATGAGTACGACAAAAACAGAAGAAGCTCACACGCCAGAGGGTATTGCAAAACTGTCTGATGCCCAAATACATCAATTATTGACGACGGCTTTGAGTAGAATCTTTCAGCACATCGATTTGACCTTTGATGAGATGTATCAAGTGATGCTGATTATCATGCAAGGTAGATGTAGCGACGCGATGATGGGCGCTATTTTGACAGGTCTACGTATGAAAGGCGAATCCATCGATGAGATCACCGCATCAGCCAGTGCGATGCGTGCGCTGGCTGCCAATATTGAGCCAAAAAACTGCGACTATTTGGTCGACATCGTTGGTACTGGCGGTGATGGTGCCAACTTATTTAACGTATCGACTGCATCGGCATTCGTTGTCGCGGCGGCTGGCGCACAAGTTGCCAAGCATGGTAATCGTGGTGTCTCAACCAGATCTGGTAGCTCAGATTTGCTTGAGCAAGCAGGCATCAGTCTTGCGCTGACTCCAGAACAAGCAAAAGATTGTATCGAGAATGAAGGGATTGGATTTTTGTTTGCGCCCAACCATCACAGCGCCATGCGTTATGCCAATCCTGTACGTCGTGAGCTAAAAGCGCGTACCATCTTTAATATTTTAGGCCCATTAACCAACCCTGCTGGTACGCCCAATTTAGTTATTGGTGTCTTTACCGCGCAGCTGTGTGAGCCAATTGCCAAAGTCATGAAAAACCTAGGCGCACGGCATGTCATGGTCGTCGGCGCAAAAGATGGTTTGGATGAAATCAGTCTAGCAACCTCGACCACAGTTGCTGAACTAAAAGATGGTGAAATATCCGTTTATGAGATGATGCCAGAAGATGCAGGTATCGAATCGCAAACCCTGATTGGTCTCGATGTCGACTCTCCTAAGCAAAGCCTTGCGCTGATCCGCGCTGCTCTATCTGGTGCTGATACCCATGACCGTGCTGTACTTAAAGCCCGCGATATGATTGCTTTGAACGCAGGTGCGGCAATATATACCGCCGGACTTGCCAGCAACTATCCTAATGGCGTTAGCCGAGCTCAAAAAATTATCCAAAATGGTGATGCTTTACTCAAGCTTGAGTCTTTGGCCAAATACACGCAGCAGCTAGTGATTGAGGGTTGACTTATACGCACCAATACAGTGCAAAACTATATATCACTACCTATTTACCTTTAACAATATTCGGATAACAGCATGACCACAACTCATTCAGACATACCTTCGGTACTACAGCGCATTGTCGCAACCAAAGTAGAAGAAGTAAATGCAGCTCGCGCGGCGCTATCCCTTGCAGACTTAAAAGCGCAAGTCGCAGCTGCTAACAAACCGCGCCGAGGTTTTGCTGCTGCCCTACGTGCTGCTAGCCCTGAAAATAATGGTGTTGGCATTATTGCTGAAATCAAAAAAGCCTCGCCATCTAAAGGCGTTATCAATCATAATTTTACCCCTGCTCTATTTGCGCAGCAGTACGAGCAAGCGGGTGCCAGCTGTCTATCAGTGTTGACTGATCGCGATTATTTTCAGGGCGATGATACGTACCTTATTCAAGCGGCAAATGTCTCAAGCTTACCAATACTTCGCAAAGATTTTATGATTGATGTCTATCAGATATATCAATCTTACTTAATGGGTGCTGACTGCATCTTACTCATCATGGCCTGCCTAGATGACACACAAGTACAAGAGTTGCACGCGCTAAGTATTGAGCTTGGTATGGATGTGTTGATAGAAGTGCATACACAGTCTGAGCTTGATCGGGCGCTACAGCTACCACGCTCAGCGCACAATATTTACGGTATTAACAATCGTGATTTAAACACGTTTGATGTGGACCTACAAACCACGCTCGATTTGAAAAATATCTTAATCGAAGCACTCTCTGCTGATGCTGATAATGCCGATCAAAAACCACTGATCGTGACCGAGAGCGGCATTCATAGCAGGGATGATATTCGGCTTATGCTAAGTCATGATATTCAGCACTTTTTAATCGGTGAACAATTTATGAAAACCGATCATCCGGGACAAGCGTTACAATCCTTACTTGCGGGCGTCGCAGTAGACGAGTAAAGTAACTCAATAGTTCAAGCCTCAATAGAATCAGATAGCTTGAATAAAATATTTACTCTATAAATGACTCAACCTTTCATTCATCAACCAACGATACGTTAACTTTTATGTCAAACTCTCTGTTTTCAAAAGAAATGCAAGACCAACTTAAAGAATTAAAAGGCCAATTGAGTAAAGGCCGTGATACCAACTCACCTGAAGGTGAAAACCAAAAGCCCACTGAGCCTGTCGCTTTGCCAACGCAAAAGCAAGTGAAAAAGACCGTCAAGCAGCTAGACAGTGAACATGTTGACGATGACAAAGTACTGTTCATGCAAGCTATGCATGGTGTCATTCAGCTAGAAGACAAAAACGTACGCTCACCTACTAGCACGGCAAGAGTAGGCAAACCTGATGCCGCAACACTATCAAAACGTGCGGCCGCTCAAGGCAGTGAAGCCAGCGATTTAGGCGCAGGCTTGTCAGACATGCAAGCCCTACTGAACCCTGTCGCCGCTGAAGCTTACCTGTCATATAAGCAGCCAACCTTGCAAAATAAAATCTTTGATCAGCTCAAAAAAGGCAAGCTGCGTTGGTACGATGCGGTAGACATCCATGGCTGTACGATAGAAGAAGCACGTGACGCCATGACTCAGCTACTGAGTCAAGCGAAGCAAAAAAATGAAACCATGGTAAAAATCGTCCACGGTAAAGGTAGCGAAGCAATTCTAAAAACCTGTGTCAATGGTTGGTTACGTCAATTGCCAGAAGTATTGGCATTTTGCTCTGCACCGCCAAAAGACGGTGGCAATGGCGCGGTATTGGTACTGCTCAAAAAGCCTAAAACAGATGGCGAATAGAAGTCATCGCTTATGATAACTCTATTAAATAAAAAAGGACTGCTTACTTGCAGTCCTTTTTTTATCGATTATCCACCTGTCAACCCTTAACGATTATTCCTTTGATATTCGCCTATCAGCCTTTACTATTGAATTATCCACTCACTATTTAACTACCAAAGTGACATCAATATGAGCATACAAACCATTGAGACACCCCAAGAGCTATCCGAAAACATCAGCGCATTGATTGCAATTGAGCCAAAATTCGCGGCTATCTACGAGCAAGTTGGTCTACCTGATCTTAGGCAGAATGCAGGTGGGTTTGAGCAGTTAATGAGAGCGATGGTCGGTCAGCAGTTGTCTGTTGCGGCGGCGGCAAGTATTTGGAAGCGGTTGGTTGATGCTGCGTTGACAACGCCGTATAAAATCGGTGAAGCAACTGACGAGGCTTTAAAAGCTCAGGGATTGTCTAAGCAAAAAACTCGCTATATCCGCTCCTTAGTGGATCATAATATCGATTTTGCAACTTTAGAAAATATGCCTAATGAAGAGGTAATAAACACACTTACTGCGGTTACGGGCATCGGACGCTGGACCGCTGAGATGTACCTGCTCTTTTCTTTAAAACGCGCAGATGTGCTTGCTGTTGACGACTTGGCCATCAAGGTTGCGGCGATGGAGTTATTAGGCTTAGCAGAACGACCAACACCCAAGCAGCTTAACAACCTCACTCAGCACTGGTCACCGTATCGCAGCGCTGCCAGCTTACTGCTCTGGTCATACTACGGCTTATTACGCAATAAAACCGCAGTACCTTTATAGCTGACCGTGTAGAATAATTGCCTATATGGAAAAATCACTTCTAAGGCTGATTCCATATAGACAAGCTAAATTTGTTTTTAGTATGCTTAAATTTGCTTTTTCTTAGCATACGACTTTTGTGTTTGAGCGCTTTGAGCGCACCCTTTCTACTGACAGTTGCCATAGATGACTTTTGGTTATTTGCCATATCATCGTTAGCATTGTCGGTGTCTTTGTTGATAGTCACATCATCAGAATTATTATCATCATTGTCTTCTAAACTGACATTTGTTTCATTGCTATTCGTATCGCTATGGTCTTCTGAGGCGTCATCCTCTGTTTTAACAATATTGTTTTCCATATGATGTTCAAGCTCCGCTTGATTGACAATCAGCTGCTGGGTTGGCAATGCATGTTCGACATCATATTTTGCGACTTGGTTTAATACATCAACGAACACCACGTTTTGCTTATCATAAAACTCCATCACATCATTGGCATTGATATATGCCTGTAGCTGAATGACGTAGCAGTCTTGGCGTAGCTCTAAAATATTAACTTGATTCCACTCTTGGTTGGTCATCTCATGCTCTTTTAAAAACTCATCTAAGTCTTTGACCATCTTGAAGACCACATCGATATCCGCAGTACGCTTCAGATACAACTGATGAAAGAAGCGGAACATATCACGCGAGGTAAAGTTTTCAATCTGCATCGATGAAAAATCACCGTTTGGCACCGTGACAACGGTCCGTGTCAATGTGCGCACACGTGATGAGCGAATACCGATGTCAATAACAGTACCTTCATAAGTGCCAAATTTGCAATAATCACCGATACGTACTGGTGAATCCGCGACGACTACGACACTACCAACAAGGTTTTCAATGGTCTTTTGTGCACCAAGTGCCAATGCCAAACCACCCACACCCAGTGCAGCAATACCTGTGGTTAAGTCAAAACCCAAATTACCAAAAATGACAATGACCGCAAATATTAAGAGTAGCGCTTTGACGACTTTTCGGAGCAGTCCCAAGATTGAGACACGCTCAGTATAGTTTTTCTTATAGCTTAGGTTGACCGCTCGAGTAAATATGGCATCAATAACTCGTAATAGCAGCCAAGTTAGCGCAAGCCAAGAAGCAATATCAGTAAAGCGATTGACTGGTTCGCGCAGCGTGACGGACACACCTGCATAGACCATCACTTCAGATAAGATCAGCGCCATAATGACCACAGAAAGCGGCAGTATCACTTTGTCAGGTAATGGCAAAGGCACGCCGCGCACACGAGGATAAACAATCCTCAATAGATGGTATAACAGCCATACTGCGATATAAGTGAGGACAAAGCTACTCACAATCATGGATAGCGCAGCAACCAAATCAGCCAGCTGATAACCAAAGAGCTTTTTGCCATCTAATGAATCCACCGTGTAGCGCGATACCAAGGTCGGCTCTGAGTTTTCTATCACTTCCGGTATAGAACTCAGCGTCTCACTCGAGAACTGCCAATACTGCTCGTTCTCCTTGGAGACCACTCTTTCTAGTAACAACGACACACTTTTTTCACCGATGTTAATCACACCGACATTTTCTTGACTTGGTGGTAGTTGATCGGTGAGATTGCCCTCAGGGGTATTACTGATTTGCAAATCAGGTTGGAATCGCCCACCCGCATCAAGCGCTTGTTTAAACTGACGTACGACAGTCGTTGGGTTATCGGACTTGGATAAATTTAGATAGTTACTTGCCAGCAAGTAGTCGTTTTCGCTCAGCGCACTGATAAAACCCTGTACAGTATGACGCGGTGTATCTCGCCCAAATGAATCAGGTAAAGGTGTAGCTACCGTCTCCTCACTACTATCACCATTCACGCCAAGCGCGCCCGCATCCACAGCAAAAGCAGTATGCGGCACCACCATACTCAACACGGCAGCCAGCACCAGCGCTATGACTATAGAGGATATTTTGATGATGGAATTTAGGAGAGAGGACGCGGTACTGGGAGTCAGATTATGCTGAGTAGACAAAACAAACCTCTTAACTTTATGAGTGGCACAATGAAGAACACATAATATCGGCACTATGATAACAATTATTTATAACAGCAGTGCTTTTGATTATAGGTTTTTGTCGCTAACTGTGTGAGTCAGTTGTTTTTAGCGCTCTGTGCAATCCATTCCGCTTACTAAAATAATAGGCGTTAATAAAAAAGTAGCTCTCTAATTAATAATCAGCATCTCATCATGAATTATATTCATCCTACCGTGAAGAAACATTAGGTTAAAGTGGTTTATAAAGGCGGAACTTTTGTAGATAATGAGCACAGTTTTGCTTATATACTGTTTTTTGTAACTTTTGACACCTTTTACGTCTTAATAGTTATTTTTTATGTCTGTATTTTTTAATTTGATTATTTTGGAATTGACCATGTCTTTATCACGTTCATCTTCACGTACCTATCTTCGCCTAAGTATCTTAAGCACGCTTGGTTTATTTGCAGTCAACACAGCAATGGCGGCGACCCCTGAGATAATCAATACTAACGATAGCGAGATGCCCCAAGTTGAGCTTGACAAAATTGTCGTAACAGCCACGCGTACGCCTACCAAAACCAGTAATGTGATTGCACAAACTCGCGTGATTGATAAGGAAGAGCTACAGCGTTATCAAGGTCAGACGGCACTTGACGTTTTAAAACGTCAGCCAGGGTTCAGTCATTACACCAATGGCGGCTCAGGGACTACCTCAAATTTTTATATGCGCGGTTATGATAATAAACAAATATTAGTACTTATTGATGGTATACGGTATAGCTCGTTAAGTGCGGGCGGCGCCGCGTTAAACTTGCTACCTGCTGATCAAATTGATCGAATTGAAGTTCTCTATGGAGCATCAGGTTCTAGCATCTACGGTGCGGATGCGATGGGCGGTGTCATTCAAGTATTCACTAAAGGCGGCAATATAAATCGAAGCAGTATGTCAGTTACCGCTGGTGTCGGCTCAAATGATCAATACTTATACGGTGCTAGCGCACAGTTCGCTAACGAGACTGGCACGACATTGAGTTTGTCAGCTAGTCACAATGAAGATGACGGCATTAGCGCCAAGCTGCCTAATGCAGTTGGTTATAATAAAGATGAAGATGGATTTGAAAGCGACAACGTAAGTATTGCTTTAAATCAACGTATTAATGATCAATGGTTGGCAGGCGCCAGTGCTTTGTACAGTAAATCCACTACCGATTTTGATGATGGTGATTATGAGAATGCTCATGCTGATCAAGAAAACGGTAGCGCTCAAGCATACGTAGATTGGCGTTATCTACCAGGCTCTTCACTTAAATTACAGTATGGTCACTCAATTGATAAAAGTGACTCTTCTAGCGAATACGGTGGAGTGTTTGACAGCAAACAAGATCAAATCAGCTTAGTAGGTCAACATCAACTTGCGGTCGGCCAAGGCGTTTACGGCGTTGAGTACCTAAATCAAAGCCTAGATAGTAGTGAATATGACATTGATGATCGCGATGTGACCAGTACCTTTTTAGGCTATGTTTTGGCAACTAACCAGTTCGATGCCCAAGCTAATATACGTTTTGATGACAACTCACAATATGGTGATGAAACCACTTATAATTTCGGCGGCGCCTACCATATTAACCCTGAATGGCGTATTGGTACCAGCTACGCAAAAGGGTTCCGCGCACCTACGTTCAATGATATATACCCTGGATATGGTGGCAACCCTGATCTACAGCCGGAAACCAGCGACAACTATGAAGCCTTTGTTGAATACAGCACACCATTACAAGCTACACGGCTGACTGGCTATTATAATGATGTTGATGATCTAATTTCGTTTCCAGAAGGCACAGCTGTCAATGTAGATAAAGCTGAAATTAGAGGTGTATCATTAACATCTGATTGGGTTATTGATAGCTATTTATTTGGTGGTAGCTATGACTATCAAGATGCTAAAGATAAGAGTGACTATACTGGCAGAGTAGATTTTAGTCAGAATGCCATAGATTACAGTGGTAACCACCTTCCTTATCGTCCTGAACATAAAGGATTAGTCTACATAGGCTACCGTTTACCAAGTTTAGATATACGCGCTGAATATCAGTATGTGGGAGACTATTACAGCAGAATTACCAATACTGACGCTCAATTTGTAGACAATTATGGATTGCTGAACATCAGTGGTAACTATAAGCTTACTGATAACTTGTCTATGACGGCACGCTTAAACAACATCACTAACGAAGATTATATAACAGATATTGGCTATAATACTGACGGTACTAACTTTTTCACCTCTTTAACCTATAACTGGTTCTAAGCCTGTCTAGCAGTATAAAAATCCTATCATTATCAAAATAAATTAAGGTCATCAATCGATGGCCTTTTTTTGTATGAGTAAATACTCCAAACGCTTACTATTTATATCAAGCAAAAGGTGACAATTAACCACTCATCTATTACAATAACGACCTCCGAGAGGTGTTGCGCCATAACAGTGATTTACCGCATTAACATTCTATCGTTATGCAGTCACAGGTTATGTTAGGCTCGGTTAACTGTTGGCTACCTATTCTTGGTCATCAACAGCGCAAACAACGGCACCTGCGTTTTTATTCTTTTTATCATTCGTTAACCACTGATAGGAGCATATTATGGACGCAGTGTCTACTACACCCTCTGCCCATACGATCGATCCCTCTTTTACTGACTATAAAGTCGCTGACATCAGCCTTGCTGATTATGGCCGCCGTGAAATTACCCTTGCCGAAGCTGAAATGCCTGCCCTAATGGGCTTGCGTCGTCGCTACGAAGCAGACCAGCCGCTAAAAGGCGCGAAAATCGCTGGCTGTATCCACATGACTATTCAGACTGCTGTCCTCATCGAGACACTAGTCGCACTAGGTGCGGAAGTCCGCTGGACCTCATGTAATATCTTTTCGACCCAAGACCATGCTGCTGCTGCGATTGCTGCTGCTGGCATCCCTGTTTATGCGTGGAAAGGCGAAACAGAAGAAGAGTACGAATGGTGCTTGCGTCAGCAAGTACACGTTGGCGGCGAAGCCTCAGGTCAGCTGTGGGATGCCAACTTAATCTTAGATGATGGCGGTGATTTGACAGCTCTTGTTCACAATGACTATCCGCAAATGCTCGATATTATCCATGGTATCTCAGAAGAGACCACCACTGGTGTACACCGTTTGGTTGAGATGTTGAATAAAGGTACATTAAAGGTGCCTGCCATCAACGTCAACGATGCAGTTACCAAGTCTAAAAATGACAACAAATACGGTTGCCGTCATAGCTTAAATGACGCTATCAAACGTGCTACCGATATGTTCCTTGCTGGTCGCCGCGCTTTGGTTATCGGTTACGGCGATGTAGGTAAAGGCTCTACGCAAAGCTTACGCCAAGAAGGCATGATTGTCCGTGTGTCAGAAGTGGATCCTATCTGTGCCATGCAGGCATGTATGGACGGCTTTGAAGTATTATCACCATACATCGACGGTGACAACACTGGCGGTGCAGACAGCATCAACAAACGCTTGCTTGAAGACACAGACTTGATTGTCACCACGACTGGTAACTATCACGTTTGTGACCGTCATATGCTAGCGGCCCTTAAGCCTGGTGCGGTTGTATGTAACATTGGTCACTTTGATACCGAGATTGATACTCAGTTTATGCGTGATAACTGGCGCTGGGTTGAGATCAAGCCACAGGTGCATCAAGTATTCCGCTCAGATGATGAAAACGATTATTTGATCTTGCTTGCCGAAGGTCGCCTAGTGAACCTAGGTAACGCAACTGGTCACCCATCACGTGTCATGGACGGGTCATTTGCCAACCAAGTATTGGCTCAAATGTATCTGTTCGAAGAAAAATTCGCTGACTTGCCAGCTGACCAACGTACTGACAACCTATACGTAAAAGTATTGCCTAAGAAATTGGATGAAGAAGTGGCCGCTGCGATGGTTGCAGGCTTTAACGGTACATTGACTAAGCTGACCCAAAAGCAAGCTGAATATTTGGGTGTGCCTGTCGAAGGTCCATTCAAACCTGACGCTTATAAATACTAAAAGGAGCCTGACTGTGAGTAAGCCTGCTTTCTCCTTTGAGTTCTTTCCTGCAAAAACCGAGCAAGGTCACGAAAAGCTTCTTAGCACTTATGATGAGCTAAATAAGTTGTCACCGGCGTATTTTTCGGTGACCTACGGTGCGGGCGGGTCAACTCGTAGCCGTACCTTAGACATCGTACAAGCACTAAGCGCGCGCAGTGAGACTGAAATTGCGCCGCATATGTCTTGTATCGGCGATGACAAAGCGCAAATCGCTGAGTTACTTGAGTTTTATAAAAGCTTAGGAATCAGACGTCTTGTCGCACTACGTGGCGATTTGCCATCCGGTCAGGTGGGTATGGGTGAGCTGCCATTTGCGGTAGATTTGGTCAAGTTCATTCGTGAGTACTCAGGCGATCACTTCCATATCGAAGTGGCGGCCTATCCTGAGATGCATCCACAAGCGCGTAGCTTTGAGTTTGATGTTGACAACTTGGTGAATAAGTACCGCGCTGGTGCCAATGCATCGATCACGCAGTTCTTTTATAATGCAGACAGCTATCTGTATTTGCGTGACACGTTAGAGAAACGCGGTATCGATACCATTGCCCAGCCATTGGTAGCTGGCATCATGCCGATCACCAACTCTAGTAACCTGATACGCTTTGCTGATAGCTGCGGCGCTGATATTCCGCGTTATGTGCGCAAGCGATTGGCGGATTTTGGCGATGACAGCAAATCTATTCGCGAGTTTGGTTTTGATGTGGTGTATCGCTTATGTGAGCGCTTAATGAGCGAAGGCGTGCCAGCCATGCATTTTTATAGCATGAACAAAGTTGAGCCAAATAAACGCTTGGTTGAAGCATTAGGACTTACTGTTTAATACTTGATAATCTTGATCATTAAGCAAATATATAATGAATTTATAACTAACTGGCGCTCTTCGGAGTGCCAGTTTTTTTATTGGAAAATTTTATCTACTGGACATTCATGTATCAAAAAACACATTTCATCTTAATGTATTTCTTAAATTTTTCTGACTATATGATAATGTCGTTTATCCGTTGAGCGCTGTTATCTGGCAGTAATTATCATAAAAGGAATGCCTTTCGTGGCATCAAGTGATATTCTATTGGGTCAATAATAACCGCTCACAATCAAATAATAGGAATAAGACCAAGTGCGACGTTTTTTTTATGCCATTAATAACGACAATATTGATGCTATGCCTTTACCTAAGCTGGGTGACCTACCTCTAGGGAGCCACGTTGAGTTGCCAGACAGCATCGTCCATCATTGGTGCCGAGTGCTGCGTGCAAATATCGGTGATCAAGGTATCTTGTTCGATGGATTTGGTGGTGAATATAAGGTAGAGCTAAAAGCAATCAGTAAAAAAAACGCGACGGCTACTCTCCTCACTTATCTAAAGGATGATCGTACGGCGCCTATTATTAGTAAAATCGGCTTAGTAATGAGTCGCGGCGAGCGTATGGATTATGCGGTACAAAAAGCAACCGAGCTTGGCGTCACGGCTATTCAACTGCTTAGTAGTCATCATGGCGAGGTCAATCTAAAACCTGCACAAATCGAGAAAAAACTGGCTCACTGGCAGCAAGTCGCTATAGCAGCCTGCGAGCAATGCGGCCTGAATCGCCCACCTCTGATACTTGCCCCACTATCTATCAATGAATGGCTGAATCAACCTGCGTCTGATGCGTTGAATACAGCAACAATGGTCAGTCCTATCGTCTCTATACTCAGCCAAGACACTTATTATCAAGTGCTACGTAGCGCTGCAAATCTACGTATGCAGATGAGTGTGCCAGCAGCTGGACAACCTGCAAAACCCGAGAAACTGGCCTCAGTTCTCAAGCAAGAGTCTCCCTATATTGAACTATTGATTGGTCCTGAAGGAGGTCTCAGTGACGATGAATGTCAAAAAGCCGAATCTGTAGGTTTTATGCCTTGGCAAATTGGCAGTAGGGTATTACGTACAGAGACAGCACCCGTGGTTGCATTGACTACTTTACTCGCTTTGTATGGTTAAAATCAGTATTATTAATGAGATTTACTATCATTTATAGACACTTTAAAATAGAACTTTTGTTTTGTATTGTGTAGAATCAAAAGTGATCTTAGTTCTAATTTAGTAAATTGAATCACAGTACTTATTTTTTATAAGCCTTTATTTTTTGTGAAACATTATTATGAGCAACTTTGACCCCATTCCAGTATCGATTAAACAGCGACTCATGGCCCAACTGTGTGAGCAGATCGAAGATGCTATTTTTGTGCTAGACAGTAATTTACGCTATCTATCTGTCAATGCCAGCTATGAGCTTATGATTGGCTATAAAGAATCCTTTTTGGTCGGTCGTCCACTCGGTATTTACGCGGCTGAATTTTTGTCAGAAGAAGAGCAGCTTATCCTAAAAGAGATTAAGGATAATTTAAGAGAGTCAGGTTTCTACGAGTTGGATTTTTCCATGGCCAATCGCTATGGTGAGACGATCGATTGCCAAATCACCTATCGTAAAATTTGTATCGACCAAACGGTATTTCATGTGGGTATGCTACGCGACATGTCTGCCGTCGTTAAAGATCAAAAGCAGGTTGCTCATTTACTCAACTACGATCAACTCACTGGATTGCCCAATCGCAAAGTGTTTTTGAGTCAGGCCAGTGACGTTTTATTAGACACTTATCAAGAAGTCGTGATTGTACGTCTCAATATAGACCGCTATCGCAATCTGGCAAGCTTGCTGGGATCTGAGGGAATAAACACTTTAATACAGAAGTTTGTGAAACGTATCAAAGAGCTCCATTTAGAGCATTTACGCTGCTTTTCCCACTTTGGCGGGGATGACTTTGCGTTATTGTTTGAGTGTCAAGATGGCAATATGGTACGTCATCAATTAGATACGCTCATGCAGATGTGCGAGATACCCTTCACAATGAATGGAAACGCGGCCACAAATGCAAATATCTACTGCCATATTTCTGTAGGCGTCAGTTACTTTCCCAAAAATGATGCTCAGGTAACAGGACTGTTGAGCAAAGCAGAAAAAGCCTTACAGTATGTCAAACAACACGGCGGCGATGATATCCGTTGGTATGACAAAACGATTGAGGAAGCCACTTCAGGTAGCCTACAGTTAGAAGCCGATCTGAGAGCAGCATCGGCTGAAGGACAGTTTATACCCTATTATCAACCAAAATTCTTATTGGATACGGGGATTATCACAGGGTTTGAAGCACTAGTTCGCTGGCAACATCCCACTCGCGGTCTACTCAAACCAAAACATTTTATCGATGCTATTTTGACCCATAAGCTCTCGTTTGAGCTGTTTTCACAGATGGCTAACAAGATTGCCCATCAGTTATCTGAATGGCAACAGCAAGGGTTTTGTCAGCATATCTGCATCAATGCCGATGCGGCCGAATTTAGTCATCCTGAATTTTTTGACATGGTGAGCGGCCTATTGGTACAGCACAATATTGCGGCGTGTCAGTTGCATATCGAAGTGACCGAATCCTCTTTGATTCAGCGCCATGATGATGTCAGAAAACAACTCAACTCTCTCAAAGAATTGGGCGTCCGTCTTGCCTTAGATGATTTTGGTACGGGCTATGCATCCTTGAGTTACCTGCAAGACTACCCCTTTGACTTTATCAAAATTGATAAGAGCTTTATCTCAAAAATTGATACCGACCGTACTCAGCATGCCATTGTAAAAGCCATTCTAGACTTGGCAGATGCTCTAGACATGCATGTGGTGGCAGAAGGTATAGAAACCGAACAGCAGCGCGATGTGTTGCTCGATATGGGCTGCAAAAATGGACAAGGCTATTGGTTTGGCAAACCTGTGCCCGCTGATGTGGCCACTGAGATGCTGGTCAAACAGTATGCCACCGAATAGCTCTTGTTTTCTGGGTATCATAAAACCGCTTATTGGCGCCTTTGCCTCTGAAGCGGTTTTTCTTTATGTGAACGTTATTTTTATGATGAAAATTGGCTGATATAACTCTGAATCTTTGATCTGTCCTGTTGTATATCGGTCAATGTTTCATAGGGTTATTAATGATTCAGATTGAGGCCTAACGTTGATTGCACAATCGATGCAAGACAGGTTCATGACTTATCAGTGCTTTCACCAAACTTGTATAATCGCTAATGAAAGCCTATCTTTTATAGTGAATTTGTTAGAGCACATTTAATCTTTCTTTGACTCTGACAATCACCACTCTTTTCAACACTATTTTATGTAATCGATAGCATGGTTGACCTGCTTCACTGTTTATCATTTATTTAGATTTCCAGACTGGCTAGGTAAGAATAACGCACTAGAGGATAGTGCGACCATATGCTCATTGTTGGCTATGATCGGTTACATTCTAAAAAGGACAGGAAGTTATGCAATACAAAGCGCCCTTACGTGATATTCAGTTCGTGATGCATGAGCTACTCGATAGTGAAAGCCATTATAAAACATTACCAGCGTTCCAAGAAGCTGACCGCGAGCTAATGGACAGCCTATTTGAAATGGCGGCAAGCTTTGCCGAAAACGAGTTGTCACCACTGAATCAAAGCGGCGATGCAGAAGGCTGTAAGTTTGACAATGGTAAGGTCACCACGCCAAAAGGCTTTAAAGAAGCTTATAAGCAGTACTGTGAGCTTGGCTTCCCTGCTTTATCTGCTGAAGAAGAGTTTGGTGGTCAAAACATGCCGTTCTCACTATCAACGGTCATCAATGAGATGGTCGGTACGGCTAACTGGTCATTTTCTATGTATCCTGGCCTATCGCATGGCGCAATTCAAACCATCGAGCACCATGGCACTGATGAGCAAAAACAAACTTACCTAGAAAAAATGGTCACCGGCGAATGGTCAGGCACCATGTGCTTGACAGAAGCCCATGCGGGTTCTGACTTGGGTATTATCCGTACCAAAGCTGAGCCAAATGATGACGGTACTTATAGCATCACCGGTCAAAAAATCTTCATCTCAGCAGGCGAGCACGACCTCACCGACAACATCATTCATATCGTTCTAGCCCGTCTACCAGGCGCGCCTGCTGGCACCAAAGGCATCTCACTGTTTATCGTACCTAAAGTGTTGGTCAATGAAGACAACAGCCTTGGCGAAAACAACAACGTCGTCTGTGGCTCTATTGAGCACAAAATGGGTATCAAAGCGTCTGCGACTTGCGTGATGAACTTTGATGGTGCAAAAGGCTACTTGATTGGCCCAGAAAACCGCGGTTTACAGTGCATGTTTACCTTTATGAACGTCGCTCGTATCGGTACTGCTGTTCAAGGTTTGACCGCAGCAGAGTACGCGTTCCAAGGCTCATTGACTTACGCAAAAGACCGCCTAGCGATGCGCGCGCTATCAGGTGCCAAAGCGCCAGAAAAAGTCGCTGACCCAATCATCGTTCATCCAGCGGTTCGCAACATGCTGTTGACCGAAAAAGCCTTTGCCGAAGGTGGTCGTGCGCTGGTTTATTACCTCTCACACTTTGCCGATACCGTTGCCAAAGGCGAAGGCGATGACCTGAAGTTTGCTGACCAAATGCTGTCACTATTGACACCGATTGCTAAAGCATTCTTGACTGAAACGGGGCTCGAAGCTGCCAATCACGGCGTCCAAGTGTATGGTGGTCATGGCTTTATCAGTGAATGGGGCATGGAGCAAAACGTCCGTGATACCCGTATTGCTTGCCTATACGAAGGCACCACTGAGATCCAAGCTCTTGATCTTCTTGGACGTAAAGTGCTGGGCTCGCAAGGCAAACTGCTTGCAAACTTTGTCAAAATTATCCAGACGTTCTGCCAAGAGCACAAAGACAATGACGAGATGGGTCAGTTCATCCGCCCGCTTGCCAAACATGTCAAAGAATGGGGTGATCTAACATCACGTATTGGCATGCAAGCCACTGAAAACCCAGACGCTGTTGGCGCTGCTGCGGTTGACTACATGTACTTTAGTGGTTATGTAACTTTGGCTTATTTATGGGCGCGTATGGCATTGGTTGCTCAAACCGCTATTGCCGACGGCACTGGCGAAAAAGCATTCTATGATGCCAAGGTTAAAACGGCTCAGTTCTATTTCACTAAACTACTACCACGTACCACGACCTATGTACAGCGTATCAGCACAGGCGTTGAGCCATACATGAGCATGGATGTGGACCAGTTTGCTTTTTAATTAGCCCCAAATCCCTCTTATATCGTATTTTTATCGGCAACATACTTCGGTGTGTTGCCGATTTTTTCGGTATGGGTCTTACTGTGCTGATTATGATCGTTGATAGCAACCAGTCGCGTGCTTTTTATAAGTAGTTGCTCTGTCCAAAACCTACTTAATGACTGCAATAGTGGCTGCTAACTTTTGGTGCACGCACAATTCACGAAGAAATACACCCGCCTACAAGCTTATTTGTTAAACTTTGAACATGAATCGCTAAGGTTACATCAAGAGAACAGTTGATAATCTTAACAACTCCAATTTTATCTATTTAAACCAAAGGAATGTTTATGGCTGTTTATAACGCCCCTCTTAATGACATGCGTTTTATATTAAATGATGTATTTAAAGCGCCACAATTTTGGCAAAATAACGAAAACCTAGCTCATGTCGATACCGAAACCGTCGATATGATTTTAGAAGAAATGGCAAAACTGTCAAAAAACGTTTTGTTGCCTATCAACCGTAGCGGTGACGAAGAAGGTGCAACCTTTGAGGGTGACGGCGTTGTTACTACGCCAACAGGTTTTAAAGACGCGTACAAACAGTATGCTGAATCAGGCTGGGTTGGCTTAAGCGGTAACGCTGAATACGGCGGTCAAGGCTTCCCGAAAATGGTTACCATGCTCACCGAAGAGATGGTTTTTACGGCCAACCAATCGTTTGCCCTATACCCGAACCTAACCGTCGGTGCAACGCTGTGTCTGAATGCCGCTGCCTCTGAAGAACAAAAACAGACTTACTTAGAAAAAATGTATAACGGTGAATGGTCTGGTACCATGTGCTTGACAGAGCCGCATGCGGGTACTGACCTCGGTATCATCAAAACCAAAGCCGTGCCAAACGATGATGGTAGCTATAATATCTCTGGTACCAAAATCTTTATCACTGGTGGTGAGCATGACCTCACTGACAATATCATTCATTTGGTATTGGCAAAAACCCCCAATGCGCCAGAAGGCTCAAAAGGCATTTCATTGTTTGTCGTGCCAAAATTCTTGGTCAATGAAGATGGTAGCTTGGGCGAGCGCAACACCTTGGCGGTTGGCTCTATCGAGCACAAAATGGGTATCAAAGCGTCTGCCACTTGCGTGATGAACTTTGATAACGCCAAAGGCTGGATGGTTGGCGCAGAAAACACCGGATTATCTTCTATGTTTATTATGATGAACTATGAGCGTGTGACCATGGGTCTGCAAGGTCTTGGTGGCTCTGAGCTGGCTTATCAAAACGCAGCATTATACGCCAATGACCGTGGTCAGGGTCGCAGTGACACTCAAATCCAAAGCCCAGAAAAACCTGCCGATGCCATCATCCACCATGCTGATGTGCGCCGCATGCTGCTAAATGCCAAAGCCAACACCGAAGCGTCACGCTGCTTTGCCATGTATGTCGCCAAAAACCTTGACGAAGAAAAGTTTAGTACTGACCCAGAGGCCGCTCAAGCCGCGGCGGCGCGCGTTGCCCTACTGACGCCAGTTGCCAAAGCCTTCTTAACCGACAAAGCACTAGAAGCCACGGTTGATTGCCAGCAAGTATTTGGCGGTCATGGCTATATCCGCGAATGGGGTATGGAGCAAATCGTTCGTGATACTCGTATTGCGCAGATTTATGAAGGCACCAACGGTATTCAGGCACTTGATCTGTTAGGCCGTAAAGTGGCAAAAAATAACGGCAAATATGTCACCCATTTCTTGGGTGAGATTCGTGATTTTGTTAACAATATGCAAGCGGATCATGGTATCAAACAAGCCACTTTAGATGCAGCGGATACGATTGAAGAGCTCACCACAACGGTGCTGAACAATATTGGCGAACGCAAAAACGAAATCAATGGCTGCGCGGTTGACTACATGCATGCGTTTGGCTACCTTGCTTACTCATACATGTTTGCGTTGATGGTAGAAGCCGCTAATGGCAAAGAAGGCGATTTTTATACCAATAAAGCCAAGCTTGCAGATTACTTCGTTGGCCGTATCTTGCCACGTATCAATGCGCATGCACAGATGGTTAAAGCTGGTAGTGACCCAATGATGAACTTTGATCTTGACTACTTTGATGTACCAGCCAGCTAAATGCTCATCATGAAGACCCGATAAAGCCATGAAAAAAGGACAGTTCAATGACTGTCCTTTTTTTTGGCAAAATAACTGCTAACAAAATAATTCACTATCGATGCTTGGTTACGATTAAAATAGCGCAAGATAAGGTGTCACTTAAGTGCCATAAAAAGCCATGATTCCTAACAATATCATGCACAGTGTTAAATAATAAAAACGATTGAAACAACCACAATAAAGGGTGCGACGTGTCAGAATTAAAACGCATATTACAACAGATTACAGCCCTAAGTGATG
The DNA here is from genome assembly GCF_014280455.1 of Psychrobacter sp. KCTC 72983. Taxonomy (NCBI): domain Bacteria; kingdom Pseudomonadati; phylum Pseudomonadota; class Gammaproteobacteria; order Moraxellales; family Moraxellaceae; genus Psychrobacter; species Psychrobacter sp. KCTC 72983. Next base: position 2,677,600 of record NZ_CP060390.1, on the reverse strand, counting down.
TGCCCGATCCTGCGGTGCTCAAACGCTTGATCGAGGAACTACGAGTCAGTGACAAAGAACCTGCTTTAGCCAACCAAAACATTCAAGCCCTTATTGATATTCTCCATCAACATCCAGAATACGGCGACGGACTCTCTAGTTTTGTCCTAAAATTGATTATCCAGTATCGTCAAATCACGCTATATACCGATACAGGTATTATGTCGGATCAAGGATTCTTTAATAGCTTAAGACGATTGGTCGGACATCGGTTTTTGCCGATACTCCCTCAAGATGACTCCGTCGTTGAACTGGTTGGTTACTTGTTTGATAAGCGTACTGATGAGCGCTGGCTTGCCAATATCGAGACTCAGAAATGGGACGAACTCGTGCAGCTTCTGAGGGTGGAAGAAAAACACCTAGACTTGGTTGCTACAGCAAAGAACAGTATTTTGAATGCGATTATTATTTTGTCTTATCGCATCAGCGGTCTTGGCTTACATCCTGATTTGATGGACGCTTATCCGCAGATGCTCAACTACTCTGCTTCTTTTGTTGCTCAAAACCAAGAAGCGGTGCTCTTTGTTAATCAATATAGACAAGCGCACGAGCTTGACACCTTAACCGACATTACCCCAGAGCAAGCCGTTGATCCAGCGCCATTGCTGGTTATGATTGAGCAATGCGAAGACATTGTTGCCACCATTCGCAAACGGATCTACAAAACAGGTATTTCTATTCGTTTGACCAATATGATGCTGCGCTTAGATCAAAGCTTGCAGCGCATGCGTATCTTGATAGAACTTGTCACAGACGACAATCAAAGAAGAGATCGCGCCGTCATTGAGTTGATCCAGACCCTGATCACCACTACCAATCGCCGCTATAGCATTGGCCATTTGATTGATAACAACACAAAACTGCTGTCACGTAAAGTCACTGAAAATGCCAGTCGCGTGGGTGAACACTATATCAGCACCGATAAGGCTGGCTATCAAAAGATGCTCAAAAAGGCCTCTATTGGCGGTTTTGTCATTGCCTTTATGGCCACCATAAAAATACTGGCTTACCAATTGGCGCTCGCACCGATGGGTCGAGCATTTATTAACAGTATGATTTATGGCTTAGGCTTTGTTTTCATTCACGTGATTCGCGGAACGGTCGCTACCAAGCAGCCAGCCATGACCGCTGCCGCTATTGCTTCTACTATATCTGAAGGCTCTGGCAAGAAGTCTCATCAGTTAAATAAGCTATCAGAGTTGGTTGTTGATATTTTACGTACTCAGTTCATCGCTATCATGGGCAACGTTATGTTAGCGATACCCGTTGCACTTATCATCTCTTTTGCTTGGTTACAGTACACAGGCGCACCGATGATTGGTACCGAAAAAGCAGGTCATCTACTCCATGACTTGGATCCATTTCATTCATTAGCGCTTCCTCATGCGGCTATCGCTGGCGTATATTTGTTCTTAGCGGGTTTGATCGCGGGTTATTACGACAATTTAGCGGTCTATAACAAAGTAGGTGCGCGTATTCAACGTCATAAACTACTACAATATATACTGCCTGTATCATGGCTTAAACGCTTAGGCGGCTTTATAGAAGCGAACTTGGGCGCTATCATGGGTAACTTTTTATTCGGGGTTTTCTTAGGTAGTACAGCAACCATCGGCTACATATTCGGCTTACCAATTGATATTCGCCACATTGCTTTTGCATCAGCGAACTTGGCACACGGATTGTTCAATATATCTGCTGATGACATCAGCTGGAGCCTCATTCTGATTTCTATATTGGGTGTGGCGCTTATTGGTATGGTCAACTTGATAGTCAGTTTTTCGCTGGCGTTATTCGTTGCTTTACGTTCAAAAGAAGTGCGTTTCTTTGAATGGAGTCGTCTCACAAAGCTAGTGTTTGGACATATCATTAGCCATCCTTCTGACTTTTTCTGGCCACGCGACAAGCCAATGAAATATGCACGCATCGATAGTCAAGGTCACATGATATTTGATGACACTTCAGCACAAAAAAATGGAAAAGCCATACCAAGCAATTATGTGGTACGCCGATTGTCTGATGTCAAAATATTACCCGAGTCTAAGCAAGCAGTAGCAAAAAACGCGGAAGCGAGTACAGACATATACTATGACAGTCAACCACAAGGCGATCACACCCAACCTCACAACTCTCCTAAGAAGGTTGTCAATCTTGATGATGGTCTGGCAGATGAAGAGCTAAATAGCACGCCTTATACCGACGATATCCAATATGACAAAGTCACCAAGACGCTCAATACCATCGATAATGAGGATACTGTTGGTCACAAGTCAAATCATGCGGATGCTGATGGCAAGTCTACTGGCGATGCCAAAACACCTTTGCCAAAACCTAAAAAGCCGCCAAAGCTGCCTGATTAAAAGGCTCGCTTGGACGGCTTTATGCTTGGTGAATTATTGAGATTAAAACTATTTGGTACAAGGCCTGAAGCACTCACACAACTTAGCTAAAGCTTTTACCCCTTAATCTTGAAAATATGGGCGTAGAAGCAAAACTCTCGCACAGCTCAACAAACTTAGGATTCAAAAATCATCTAAAATAATGAGGAGCGGGCTCAATAAGATATTGGGATAGATTACTAAACGAGGACAAGAATGAATATAGCCAGTCATAGCAAACTGGAAGAATCTATGAAGGACGTTGCATCAACCTCCCTTGTAAGACTCATCTATGTTAGTAGAGTTAATACCACCGATAGATCTGTATTTGAGCATATCCAAAGACACTCGCATGTCTACAATAAAAATAATAAAATTGCAGGTTTTCTATGCAATGATGAAAAAAGCTTCCTTCAATGCTTAGAAGGCGCAAAAGACGTTGTATTTTCTCTTATGCAAAGAATATTTAAAGATAGGAACCATAAAAAAGTAGACGTCGTTGCTGTTGAGCAGGTCAGTCAATGCCGCTTTGAAGATTGGCGTATGCACAGTCTTAACTTAAGCGCCAGCAATTGGCATAGACTGTCTGATCATGCGCAGTTAGGAGAGATCTCACCATTCAAACCAGAACACTGGCCATACTGGTTTATTGAATACTTTATTGAATGTGTGAGGAAGTTCGACTACTCTAACATCAGTCATGACACAAACTACATCACCTTTGATGACTTAGGTTACTCTGAGCTTGAAGAAAAGTTAACTCAAGATAATATCTTATTATTTATATTTCTTGGGCTACTGGTCGCGTCAACCGCCGCTGTCCTATTATTCAGGTACGACGTTATTCCTTAATGACTCAGTTAGACACCTTATTAATCATTTGAGCATAACTCAATGTTAATCATCTCAGTATATCTCAGTTGAACCATTAAAACAGGGCTGTTAATTGATCAATAGCCCACTTGAAACAGACGGCATTTGTGGACCTATTTAAAAAGATTATTTAGGCTTTTATACTAAGGTATTTGTAGTCCGGGTATTTGTAGCCTACGTTATGAACTCGGGCACTGTGCACTTGAGGCTATTACCTTGCCGTCGCTGAGACGATACGCCAACAGACAGTTGCCCCATACACACCCACCATCGAGTGCACGCGCATGTGGTAAATCAATCTCGCCTTGTAGCGCGGCCCAATGACCAAATAGTATCTTACGCGTGCGCGGTACTTGCCACTCAAACCATGGTAAAAAATCGGTTGGCATAGGCTCATCTAGCCCAGCATTAAAATCAAACTCAAGCAAACCATCCTGCTGACACAGGCGCATACGAGTAAAGTAATTGGCAATTGCTCGCATTCTGGTAAAGCCTTCAATACCTGAATGCCATTTATCGGCTTTTTTACTATAGAGATTTGGCAGTAGTTCATCAAGCTGCTCTAAGCTCCCTTGCAGCTGCGATTCTAGCTCTTTTGCATATGTTGCTGCTGCCTCAATACTCCAATGTGGTGGAATCCCTGCATGTACCAACACCGTATGCTCATCTGGATACGCCAATATCGGCTGCCTGCGTAACCACTCAAGCAATTCATCACAGTCATCCGCTGCAAAAATTGGCGCAGTTTTGTCTTTGCTCTTGAGTTTTGCAGCGCCGCGCCAGACTGCAATTAAATTGATATCATGATTGCCTAATACCGTTGCTGCAGCGCCCTGCTCACACAACGCTTTGACGTCGCGTAAGGTATTTAATGAGTCCTCACCACGCGCTACCAAATCACCGGCGAACCATAACTTGTCTTGATTAGGATCAAAATCTAATGTCTTTAGTAATTGTAGATAAGCCGCGTGGCAACCTTGTAGGTCACCAATGACATATTGATGGCGAAAACTCATAATCCCTCTATGATTTTTATATAATAATTGGTCATTATTTACATTAAACGTCTATTGACGAGCCTGATTGCTTAGATTGACAAAATCTGTAACGCTCAACGTCTCAGGACGTGCCTGTGGGTCGATACCGCAAGCGGCAAAATCATCCTCACTCAGCGTCGGCAGCAAGGTTGATTTTTTGAAGATAGCGCGAAGCGTCTTGCGACGATGGTTAAAGGTCTCACGTACCACAATGGCAAAATACTCTTCATCCTCTGCTACTATCGGTTTGTCAATATGCGGCGTTAGGCGAAAAACGGCACTGGTGACTTTGGGCGGTGGATTAAAAGCGCCGCGAGGCACAGTCAGCAAATAATCTGTATCACAGTAATACTGCATAATCACAGACAGACGACCGTAAGTTTTGCTACCAACGTCGGCTGTGATGCGCTCAACCACTTCTTTTTGTAGCATAAAGTGCATGTCTTGAATGACATCAGCAAACTCAAGCAAATGAAACAAAATAGGCGTTGAGATGTTATATGGTAAGTTCCCGACGACACGTAGCTTACCGCGCTCCTCGCTGTAAAGCTCACGATAGTCCACATGCATGGCGTTATCTTTAATAATCGTAAAATTTGGATGGCTATTGGCACCAATACGAATGCGCAAGCTGTCTGCCAAATCGCGATCCAACTCTACGACTGTCATCGCATCTACTTCTGCCAATAAAGGCTCGGTCAATGCGCCCATACCAGGCCCAATCTCAATCAAATTGTCATCGCGCTCGAGACGAATGCTTTCCACGATTTCGCGAATGACGCTGGTATCATGCAAGAAGTTTTGACCAAAGCGCTTACGCGGTTGGTGCTTGGCTGTACGTAAACTGTTAGAAATGGCTTGAGCATCAAATGTAGAGTTGGACATAAGAGAGTCTTAATGGATAAAAGATAAATGAGAGATGATAGCAATGTGCTGGTGTTATAATGGCAAATTATAACACAGCTCATAATTAGGCTGTGTTTTTGAGGTAGTTTATCTATAAGTCATCTAAAATGTATCACAACCGACATGGCACTTTTTTGTTCTCGAACCATCTAGCATAAGACCCATAATGGGAATAAGGATGGTACCCTAATGAGGACTTGAACTCTTGGCTGTGAGCTAATGGTATTAAGGTTTCAACTTGCTGAGATAGCCACAGTGTACTTCATGATGTACTTACCATAGATATTCTATCTATGATCGGTGCGCTAGTGAGGACTTGAAGAGACCATCCCAGATTCTGTGTAACTGACGTTTAGATTAAATACTTACACAAAATTTAGGAAGGTCTCCCAGATTCTTATCAAAGACTTCATCATCTATTATTCGCCAAACGGCAACTTGCTGATGGTCTTTGGTGGTGACTAGATTTAAAGTTTGTTCAATCATTGCTTGAGGTCTCATATCCTTATGATGTTTATTTGCTTCAAACCCAGTTACTTTACACTTAGCGGTTTAATTAAGCTACTTACTTGAGCTATTTGCTTCAGTTATTAGGCTTGGCTACTTACTCAACTTCAATATTCTAAAGGCGCCCTGAATAACTACAGCAAATACGATGCTACCAATAATCAAATCAGGCGTACTAGAGTGTAACCAATTAACCAAAATCCCTGCAACAATTACCCCTAAATTGATAATCACATCGTTTGAAGTGAAAATCATACTGGCTTGCATATGGGCTTCTTCTTCTTTGCTTTTCGATTTTTGTAGTAAATAGAGGCAAATCGAGTTTGCAATTAGCGCAAGAATCGATATGACTATCATGGTAGAAAAGTCAGGTAACTGCTCATTGCCAAAGAAACGTCTTAGTACTTCTAAAAAACCAAGAATCGCTAGCGTAATTTGAAAATATCCGGCAATTCTAGCAATCCGTTTTTTCTTAATGACCGTTCCACCGACCGCAAATAAGCTAATTCCGTACACGAAGCTATCTGCTAACATATCTAAGCTGTCGGCGACCAACCCCATCGAACGAGAAATCAGTCCCGTGCTCATTTCAATAATAAAGAAAGCAAAGTTAATGACCAGCACTATCCATAGTAGCTTTCTTTGCTCAGCATCTTTTTTGTGACTAGAGTCAGCATCAATTTTAAAATTATTGTTGGGATCAGAGGGGTCAATGGTTTCGGTCGAGAGTAGGGTGTCTCCTAATTTTAGGTCATGAATAGCAGTCTCTATCCCTTCTATATTGTCATGATGAAACACAGTTAATTGACGGTTAGGAATGTCGAACTCAAGATGTTCAATATTCGAGTGGCCCTCTAATTTCATTCGGATTAGGTTTTCCTCCGAAGGGCAGTCCATCTTCGATATTTTAAAAGTTGTTTTATTCATAGTTACATTTATATCCGGGTGGTGGTTCAAAAAGTAGGCTGAAAAAAAACAGGCTGAGAAATTGATAAATAACCCCAGTTCGGGATAAGCGCTCAAAAAAAAGATAAAAAAAGAAGTCCGAAGTTGCTAAAGTGAGTTTACCAAGACAAACTTCACAACAAGGACTTCTTACATGGACAACCTAACCGAACTCTACTGCCATATTGACGACTTTTATTAGCAATTCAAACCTGAGTTTGACGCTCATTTAATCGCAACGGGACACCAAAGGTTAAGAGCATGCCAGATAAGTGTAGCAGAAATGATGACCATCTTGGTACTGTTTCATCAACTGCGGTATCGACAGTTTAAGTCTTTTTACTACCACCATATGCTTGGCATGATGAAACGGGCGTTTCCAAATCTGCCGAGCTACTCGCGATTTATAGAGCTTGTGCCGCGCAGTATCATGCCACTGTGCAGCTACTTGCAAAGCATGATGGGCGACTGTACGGGTATCAGCTATATTGATTCAACCAAGATAGCAGTTTGTCATAACAAGCGTATCTACCGTCATAAAGTCTTTAAGGGACTTGCAACCCGAGGCAAAAGCAGCATGGGCTGGTTCTATGGCTTTAAGCTACACGCCATTATCAATCATAAGGGCGAGCTTGTATCTGTTAAAGTCACTGCGGGTAATACGGATGACAGAGTGCCTGTTAAGGATATGGCAACGCCTGTGTTTGGCAAGGTGTTTGGGGATAGAGGCTATATCAGTAAAGCCCTAAACGAGTGGCTCACAAAACACAATGATACCACGTTGATAACCAAACTTCGGCGTAATATGAAACCCCAATTACTTGAGCCTATGGATGAGGCACTACTCAATCATCGCTCTTTGGTTGAAACGGTGTTTGGAGAGCTTAAAAACTTGTGCCAAATCGAACACTCACGCCATCGTAGTGTCACGGGGTTTATCACAAACTTGCTGTCAGGTTTAATTGCTTATTGCTGGTTTCCCTATAAACCCACCATCAAAAATATGCCTCAGCAGGGACAGGTAGCAACATTGTAAATAGTATCAATGAGTTACAATGTGGCTTATCCCGAACTGGGGTTAAGTAGTTAAATGAATAGTAATAAATAACGTTAAACCAAGGATTTAGCGTCTATATTAAAAAGGCTATTTAGTAAGATTGAAAAAGCCAACGTCCTATTATCAAAGGACGTTGGCTTTTTAATGGGTAGAAATGATGTGGAATTTATCTACATTTAAACGATTAATTTAGCGCGGTTAAGGTTTGCTCAAACGCTGCGCGCCCGATTTCACCCACTTGCTGATTGACCAATTGCCCGTCTTGATAATACAGCAATGCTGGCGGACCAAATAGTTTATAACGCGCTAAGATTGCTTTTGAATCCGCTGTTGTCTCCGTGATATCAAGTCTGACCAATTGCCAATCTTGCATTTGCGCAGGGCGATTATGAAATAAGTTTTTCTCCATAATCCGGCATGCAATACACCATTCGGCGGTGACATCGACCAGCACTTTAGGATTGGCGGCGACAATGGCATCTAACTCAGCCAGCGTCGTGACCGTCTTATCGGTTGCATTACTGGTGGCTGGTTGACCAGCAGTTGTCTGCAGCACCGGAACCGCAGTTAGGGAGGCAAGCGGATGCAAGCTGTCGTCATTGCCCAATGCGGCGCCGACGATTAAACACGTCGCCCAAATACCAGCGATTAAGCCTAGCGCTTGGGTCAGCATCCGACCTTTGCCTAGCCAGCTCCACGCCCACATCGCCACGACCATAAACCACAGCGCCCAAACCATCAGCATCACAGGCGAGATAAAGACGCGTTCAATTAATAACAATGCCACGGCAAAAAGCAACAAAGCAAAGCCCTGCTTGACCCAGTTCATCCACTCACCCGCTTTTGGCATGATTTTACCTTGGGTCGCGCCGATTAAAATAAGCGGCGCTGATAAACCAAAACCGAGCATAAATAAAGCCGCAAAGCCAAGTAATGGACTTCCAATCGTTGATACAGCAAGCAGCGCCCCAAATAAGGGTGCCGAAACACAAGGCGATACCACGAGCGCCGATAAGAATCCCGCAATTAAACTGCCGCCCGTACTACCAAGCTTGCTATCCCCCGCTTGGCTTAGACCCTGCATTTTACTACTGATAAATCTCGGCAGACGAATGCTAAATACGCCCAACATATAAAGGGCTAATAAGACAAAAACGATGGCAAACCCAATTAAAATAATCGGATTTTGTAGCCAACCGATAATGCCTAACGATTCGCCAAATACCGCAATGACCGCGCCTAAAATACCATAAGCGATGGCAACACCAATAGCGTAGCTGGTCGTTAAAATAACACCGCGTTTTACCGTTGGATTGTCTTCACGCGCGACGATATTGGCAACAATCGGTAGCATCGGTAACACGCATGGCGTCAATGCCAAGACCAACCCTGCCAAGAACAATAACACCAATGCCAACCACGGATGCGAAGCTAAGCCAAAAGGGTCACTATTAATGGCGTTATCAACGACAACGGTATTGTTTGTTGCAGCAGCATTATTTATGACAGCGTCATTGTTCGCTGCTTCACTTGTGACATTATCGCCTACCACTTCTTCATCGGCTCCAGAGATGGTATTGATTGCACCAAGCTCTGCATCTAACGCTTCGTCATCTAACAATGCATAATCAATCACCTCGTCATCTGGCGTAGTTTGCTCTGTAGCAAGACTATTGGTAACTGTCCCATCTGTAGAGGCTTGCGCAGTTTCTACATTGCTGTTATTGCTCGCAGAAACTGTAGCAGTACTACTTGAACTATTGGCTGCCGATTGTGAAGCAGCAGCGATATTGACTGTGGTTTTTATTTTCTCCGGTGGATAGCATAGACCCGCTTTGGCACAGCCTTGCCAACCTATTGTCACGGCGGCATTATTTATCGCCTTGCCATTACTACTACTCAAAATGGTAGTAGCAACCATATTGGCTTGGTCAAAGACCAATACTTGACCAAAGGTCGGATCATCTATGGAGATAGGCTTTTGGCTAAAGGTAAAAGGTGCGGCGCTCACGCCTGCAGGCAGCGTTAGCTTAATTTGGTCTTTATAAACATAGTGCTCAGGCGTAATGTCAAAGTTAATCGATAAGCGCGTGCCATTATTGGTCGGTTTGCTGCTACTGCTAACTTGAAACGCTTCATCAACAGGCAAAAATTTCGGTTGGGCAGCACTTTTATTACCAAATAAATCACCCAATCCTGCCGCTTGCGATGCCACTGGCACGGCCGTCAGCCCAGTCGCTGCTAGCCCTGTCAATAATGAACCCGCGCTGAAAGCGAACGCCAACAGATAAGATTTTTTCGACGATTTATTTTGCGTTAATGACGGAGACTTTTCTGCGCTCTTAAGGGACATGAAGGGCTACCTATTATTTCCAATATTCGAATTGACCAATTCACTGTCTGTATGGACTTGTCTATTTACAACCCCAGTTCGGGATAAGCCACATTATAACTCATTGATACTATTTACAATGTTGCTACCTGTCCCTGCTGAGGCATATTTTTGATGGTGGGTTTATAGGGAAACCAGCAATAAGCAATTAAACCTGACAGCAAGTTTGTGATAAACCCCGTGACACTACGATGGCGTGAGTGTTCGATTTGGCACAAGTTTTTAAGCTCCCCAAACACCGTTTCAACCAAAGAGCGATGATTGAGTAGTACCTCATCCATAGGCTCAAGTAAGGGGCTGTCCTAGATAAGTAAAATTATTTAGGATAGCACTATGAGAAAGAGTAAACTAAGTTGGTATAAACAAAACAGACTCATCGAGTTATTTGTTGCCGGTTCTACCGCCAGAACAGCAGCAAGCCTAGTCGGTGTTAATAAAACCACAGCCAGTTATTACTTTCATAGGCTAAGACTGCTTATTTACGAGAATAGTCAAGACCCTGGTCTATTTGAGGGCGAAATCGAAGTAGACGAATCATACTTTGATGGCACTCGTAAAGGCAAGCGAGGGCGAGGTGCTGGTAGCAAAGTGCCCGTGTTTGGTCTACTAAAGCGTAATGGCAAGGTTTACGCTTGTATTATACCCAATGCTAAAGCAGATACTTTGATCCCCATCATAAGAGAAAAAGTGAAGCCTGATAGCATTGTTTATACTGACTCATTTAAAAGCTATAACGCATTAGATGTCAGTGAGTTTACTCATTATCGTATCAACCACTCTAAAACCTTTGTTAATGACAAGAATCATATTAACGGTATAGAGAACTTCTGGAACCAAGCTAAACGGCATCTACGTAAGTTTAACGGGGTCCCAAAAGAGCATTTTCACCTCTATTTAAAGGAATGTGAGTGGCGTTTTAATCACAGTGACCCAAAGTCGCAATTACTACAATTAAAACAATGGGTTAAACAGGGTTTGAGCTAGTTATCTAGGACAGCCCCAAAATGACCAAACCTAATCCAAGAGTATTAGAAGTAAAAGGCGTATTCGTTGAGCCTGCATCGGCGGCTTCAATCGGCGGTGCAATCCGTGATATTAAAGCAGGTAAAATCGCTGAAGGTTCGGTGATCGTTTGCACAGTGACGGGTAATGGTCTAAAAGATCCTGACACTGCGATCAAACAATGTGCCGATGCCGTGATGCTCACCATCAATGCCACATTGGATGATGTCAGAACATCAATCCTATCAAATATGGAAAAATAATTTTTCATGCTTTGCTCAGAAGAAAATACTTAAAAAGCCAACCAACTGCGGTTGGTTTTTTTTATTGCATCGTGCAGAATATAAACTGTATAAGAATAATTCCTATTTACAAACAATTTGATACAGTTTGATTTGTTTTGGTGCAAAATCAATAAATCGCCCAATATTTGTGCAATACAATAATGCTTCAAAGTTGGTTTTGTAAGTTATTGCAGTTTTATTGCAAAGAAATAAGATAAAACAGTAACTTAATAAAGTTGGCACGCCCTTTGCTATTTCAATAACAAGTTCAGAGTCAAATCATTTCGATTTGAACATTTGTAATAAACAGCTTGGGGGAATACCAACATGAACTTTAAACTTTCTACATTAGTGGCTGCATCTTTACTCACTTGTGCAAGTGGCTTGACTATGGCAGCTGAAAGCGATGTATCATTCTCTGGTACTGCAGCAATGACTTCAGATTACCGCTATCGTGGTATGACACAAACTGAAAGCGACCCTGCCGTTCAAGTTGGTTATGGATTAACCCATAGCTCTGGCTTATACGCAGGTGTCTGGGGCTCGAATGTCGGCTTTGGTAGCTCATTAGAGCTCGATCCATATGTAGGTTATAGCACTGAACTTGGCTCTTTGGCGTCTAAACCAGTTTTAGATGTCGGTTTATGGTACTACGGCTATCCAAGTGCTTCTGATTTGAATTGGCTTGAGCTGTATGCACGTCTAGGTTTTGCAGACACCATCACTGTTGGTGACAGTTTGCTTGCAAGCGTGAATTTCACTAATGATTTTTTTGGCTTAGATACTGATGCATGGTATTTAAACCTGACTTATAGCATGCCATTGAGCGCATCTTTCGGTGGTGTAGCAAGCTTAGGTTATACCACTGCTGACGATTATGATTTCAGTGATAACGCTAGTGGCGATGATAACTACATCGACTGGAAAGTTGGTGTGACTTACAGCTTTGCTTCTGTTGAAGACCTGTCAGCTGAGCTTGCTGCTGTCGGCACAAATATTGACGCCGACACCAACCCGTACAAACGTGGTGTAGAGACTGGTGCTGTATTTACAATTACTAAAGCATTCTAAGTTGTAAATAGCATAGGCTAGAAAATTAGCCTTGCGATAAAAAAATCCTGTCTTACTTCAAGGCAGGATTTTTTTATGGAGAATTGGTTCTAAATACGTCTTGGCATGTTAAATGCTTAATATTTATATCGAATAAAGATTGTTTGAATAGATTAAAAAGAAGGGGCTGTCCTAGATGAGTAAAATTATTTAGGATAGCACTATGAGAAAGAGTAAACTAAGTTGGTATAAACAAAGCAGACTCATCGAGTTATTTGTTGCCGGTTCTACCGCGAGAACAGCAGCAAGCTTAGTTGGTGTTAATAAAACCACAGCCAGTTATTACTTTCATAGGCTAAGACTGCTTATTTACGAGAATAGTCAAGACCCTGGTCTATTTGAAGGCGAAATCGAAGTAGACGAATCATACTTTGGTGGCACTCGTAAAGGCAAGCGAGGGCGAGGTGCTGGTAGCAAAGTGCCCGTGTTTGGTCTATTAAAGCGTAATGGCAAGGTCTACGCTTGTATTATACCCAATGCTAAAGCAGATACTTTGATCCCCATTATAAGAGAAAAAGTGAAGCCTGATAGCATTGTTTATACTGACTCATTTAAAAGCTATAACGCATTAGATGTCAGTGAGTTTACTCATTATCGTATTAACCACTCCAAAACCTTTGTTAATGATAAGAATCACATTAATGGTATAGAGAACTTTTGGAACCAAGCTAAACGGCATCTACGTAAGTTTAACGGAGTTCCAAAAGAGCATTTTCACTTCTATTTAAAGGAATGTGAGTGGCGTTTTAATCACAGTGACCCAAAGTCGCAATTACTACAATTAAAACAATGGGTTAAACAGGGTTTGAACTAGTTATCTAGGACAGCCCCAAAAATTATTACCGTAAGTTTCATAATACCAGAGCGGTAAGTGGAGCCGTTTATGAAAGTGGCGCGATTAATAATCGTATACCAAAAACATATACGTTTAACATTGTTCATTGTATAAACATAGATAAAGGAAACAACTATGACTGAATCTACCGACAGATTAGATAGTACTAAATTGAATAGCGTTGAATCGGCTAGTACTAATATTGCTGACAAGAAGGTACCTATAGCTGTGAGTAGTACTCATCAATCGATTGACTCTAAAACCATAAATCATACGCCTAAAGCTATGTACGTGACTTCAGGCAACTCAATAACACCTAAAGATAAGTTGGACAAAATGCCAAAAATGGTTGCCAATGGCAGTCGCGCTTTTATCTGGTATTTGTTGGCGATAATGGTATTAATACTTGATCAATGGACTAAGTGGTTGGCCCAAACCACATTAGCGTTCAATGACCCCGTACCGGTCATTGAACCATTTCTCAACTGGACACTCGCTTATAACTATGGGGCAGCATTTAGCTTTTTAGCCAACGCTGGCGGTTGGCAGAAATGGTTTTTCTCAGGCTTAGCTTTTGTAATGGCTATCTTTTTAACGGTTTATTTAATCAAAGCGCCACGTGCAGCCAAGCTATTATCTATGGGGTTGGCCTTAATGCTTGGTGGTGCGATTGGCAACTTAATCGATCGTTTAAGAATTGGTAAAGTGGTTGACTTTATCCATGTGCATTATGCTGATGTCTGGAATTATCCTCTTTTCAATGTTGCAGATATAGGTGTCTGTGTCGGTGTCGCATTGATTATAATTGACATGATATTTTTAGAAAGTAAGCGTAATAAATAAGCACATTGATGCCGATTATCACAAACAAAATGAACTAGCGTCGTATTCACTCTATACGGAAAAATACTTTTTATACTTGAGTATGTTTATAAAATGTGAACTGGAAGGTAATGTATGACTGGTATAGGTACTCACTCATTTTAGGTCTTAAAACTCAATACTTAAAAGCTCTGCGTAGAGCCATTATTATAGAGAAATTGAATAATCCATAAATTCTTTATTGATAATAACAAAAGGAAAATACAGTGTCACAGACTCAGCCAACTATTGAAAAAATTCACAGCCTTAGAAAAAAAACAAGAGACAGCGTTAAAAAGTCTTACCCTTATATAGTCGATACACTCTAAAAATGTCATAGCACTACTGGGATGAATTTTGCGCAGCCTCCTATCGTGCGCTCAAAGAAATTTGAAGCGGACTATAATAATTACCATCGTTTGTCAGGCGAGGGTAAGCGGGATACAGACACATTCAGAAATGAAATGAAGAATTTTATTACTATGTATCCTGAAGATTTTGAGAAAAAACCGCTAGAAAATTATTTGAAATAACAGCTATTAATGGCACTCCATTAACATTTCTGTAAGTACATTACCGTTAAATGATTACCCTGCGCAGCAAGATAGCTCTTTAACGTCTTTGCTAAAGGTTTGAGCGCATAACTTCAATCCTTCAACCATCGTCAAATACGGAAATAGTTGACCTGCCAATTCTTCGACTGTCATTTTATTATGAATAGCAAGAGCCGCACTTTGAATCAGTTCTCCGCCTTCATGGGCTAAAATTTGTGCGCCTATCAGTTTTCCCGTGGATTCTTCAGCTACCAACTTGATAAAACCATCCGTTTCAAAATTTGCTAAAGCTCTTGGTACGTTTTCCATATCAAGTACACGACTTATCGTATTTATTCCTACCACTGAAGCTTGTACTTCGGTTAGACCTACCGTAGCAACTTGTGGGTCGGTGAATATAACAGCAGGCATGGTAGATAAGTCGAGTTGCGCATTTCCACCTGTCATATTAATTCCAGCCCTACTTCCGGCAGCAGCAGCAACATAAACAAATTGTGGCATATTGGAGCAATCTCCAGCGGCATAAATGTTAGCTGTTGATGTTTCCATCATACTATTAACAACAATGGCACCACTTTTATCTGTTTCAACACCAACATTTTCTAAACCAAGCTTTCCAGTATTTGCATGGCGACCCGTAGAGATAAGCAATTTTTCAGCGATTAATGTTCCTTCGTTAGTTTCCAATGAAAAACCATTGCTATCATAAGAAACATGACTTGCTTGCGTATTATTAAGTACCCTAATACCTTCTTTTTCAAAGCACTCTGCCAGTTTTTCACCTAATAACGGATCTTCAGCATATAAAAGGGTATGTCTGGCTAGAATTGTCACACGGCTACCTAAACGGGCATAAGCTTGCGCAATTTCCAGAGCAACAACGGAGGAGCCGATGACAACTAGACTACTCGGTAACTCTTCTGCAAATAAGGCTTCTGTTGATGTCCAATAAGGTGTATCAACTAAACCCTTAATTGGCGGAATGCTTGGTGTAGAGCCTGTTGCAATTAAAATGCGATCTGCAACCAGCTCTTCTTCACTACCATCAGACTTGTGAACTAGCAAGGTATTTTGATTTTTAAAACGTGCATAACCTTTAAGTAAAGATAGCGCGGGATTACTCTCTAAAATACGTTGATATTTAGCATCGCGTAGTTCTTCGACGCGAGCGTTTTGCTGATGTGCTAATAAGGAGCGGCTAAGTTGTGGCTGAATATTTTCTAAACCATCAAACGGGTTAGTACGTTGCTGATGCGCTAATTGCGCAGCACGGATCAATATTTTTGAAGGAACACAGCCGACATTTACACAGCAACCTCCGATTACATCGGCTCCTTCAATGATAGTAACTCTTGCTCCGCCTTCTGCTGCTTTAATCGCACTGGCAAAGGCCCCTGAACCACTACCAATAATGGCTACATGTAATTGTTCTGGCTGGATGTCATTTGGCGAGCAACAACTATTCGTTGACATATTTTATTCCTCTTAAAAAGTTAAGCGGTACAAGTTTCATCATCACAGCGTTTATTCGCAGGAGAAACCATGTCCCAAATTGATACAGCAACCATTAGTCCTAGCCCCGTATAAGTAACGTATGAACTCCACCCGTACTGGAACCAAGGGTATAAAGAGAGTAAAACCAAAATGGGGCCAATTGAACCGATAAAACTACGGTGCCATTGACGATGGCTAAACCAGCCTAAGATATTCATTACCAGCGCTAATACTGCAAACAGTGGTAACAACGTATTGATAAATACCCCTTCCCACTGACTAAGAAATCCCATCCCAATTGCCGCACCAAGACTAGCTATCGCGGGAAAACACATGGCGCATCCCATTGCCGAAACAAGTGCACCTATAGAGCCTGCTTTATCTCCGATACGCGTAACTAGTTCTAAGGGGCTAAATATTACTTATTTTCACTTTTTAAATTTGAAGGGTAGCCAGCGTTGGTAGTCGCTGCAATTAATGCATTGATGTTGGTTTTAGTGTCATCAAAAGAAACAACAGCTAGCTTAGGCTTGTAGGTAACTTTCGCATTTTCAACGCCATCAACATTTTCTAATGACTTTTTAACTGTGATTGGACATGTCGCACAGTTCATCGTTGGCACTTCCAGTGTAACTGTTTTTACTTCAGCAAAAGCACCAAAACTAGAAAGTGAAAGCAGTGCGGTTAATAATAATTTTTTCATAATTAGCTCCAAATTTTAAAATGTTATAAATTTCTTGATCTGTATATTAAGCAAACAAAAGTATCCAATAATTACTGGTCACTAAAATTGTCGCAACTATAGCGCTCAGCCAGAAAATGACTTTTCGTTGTTGCTGTTTCTTAGGAATTGCACAGGCCGTTCCCGGCTCACACTCTTCTACAGGACGGTAAATTTTCCAACCTGAGTAACCAAACAACAACACTACAAATGCGATAAATAATGGCCTATAGGGTTCAAATGCAGTTAAATTACCAATCCATGAGCCACTTACCCCAAGTAATAACAGGAGCAAAGGACCTACACAGCATACGCCTGCGCCTAATGCTGCTATGATGCCTCCTATCATTGGAAGGTTTGATTCTTTTTGATTCATATAGATACCTCATTAGATAATGCAAGTGTATTGCATGTACCTAAGTACGGAGTCAAGGGTGATTTATAAAAAATTTATCTTTGATAATCTGCTACGACAGATACGGGGAATAAGCTAACTTGAATTAAGGCGCAGAAGTAAAATTGGATATGCTGTTTTAGTGGGAAATGGTAGTTAAGTGAATCATTTACTTCGGTTGCAACGAATCAATTATTGGGCAGTGGCTATCGTCATCATTATTTTGGCATTGTCCTAAATGTTCTTCCAAAGCGTGTTCTAACAACAACAAGTCAGCCATCTTTTTTTGTACTGCGATCAGTTTTTTATTAGCTAATTCTTGTACTTTACTACATGGACTATCGTTTAACGCAAGTAACCCTTCAATCTCATTTAGCGTAAAACCTAATTCTTGAGAACGCTTGATAAAATGTATTCTATTTACCGTTTCTTTCGGGTAATGTCTATAGCCCTGCATAGGCTTTGGTGGTTGTTTAATTAAGCCTTTGCGTTCATAAAAGCGAATTGTTTCGACATTTACACTCAGTTCTTTAGCCAACATACTTATGGTTCGTTTAGACACGTTATCAATTACCTTACTGACTTTTTGTTTACTTACTTTATATCTAATTAAAGTGACCATCAATGAATACCAGTTTAAACATCGCTAATTGATTTTGTTTTTTCTTCTATTAAATAAGTAAAGTTACCGTTGTTACAACAATATTAAACCACAACAATGTATGGTTTATCCTTTTTCATTATCAAAGTCCAAATTAGTGTTATTACATGCAGTTCTACATGAGTATACCCTAGCGGAACCATCTATTTCAGCATTTAAACCTATTAACAGACCACTTAAAACAGACCGGTATAATGGAACCACTTATATTAAGTCGTCTTTGATTATTTATAAATAGGTATTATTCACACTAAAATAATCAAGTACGACGTGAACAATACCTATACGGCGATGAGCCATAACAAATATATCAATTAGTAAGCGACTTATCCGCCATTTCATTAGCCATCTTCAATGCTTGGTATAAACTCGTCGCACTTGCGCCGCCGCGTCCCGCCAAGTCTAGCGCCGTACCATGATCGACAGAGGTGCGAATATAAGGCAGTCCTAAGGTGAGATTTACCGTATCACCAAAGCCGTGTGATTTGAGTACGGGCAACCCTTGATCGTGATACATGGCGATGACTGCATCGCAGTTTGCTAAGTGTCTGGGGGTAAACAGCGTATCGGCTGGCATCGCCTCTGAAATATTGACGCCTGCATCGGTGAACTCTCGTAAGACTGGATTGATAATCTCAATCTCCTCCATACCCAAATGCCCGCCCTCGCCTGCATGTGGATTGAGACCGCACACCAAAATACGAGGCTGCGTGAGGCCAAACTTTTCTCTCATGTCATTGACAACGATTTGTACTGTTTGACGTACATTATCCGCGGTGATGGCAGCAGGTATGTCTTTTAATGGCAAATGGGTAGTGACAAGCGCGACTTTCATCGCTTGATTGGCAAGCATCATCACCACTTTCTCACAGCCACTTTGCTGCATAAAAAACTCGGTGTGACCGCTAAACATAGTGCCATCCAATAGCTTGATACCAGCATCTATCAGCGCTGATTTTTGTAAAGGACCTGTGACGATAGCGGCAACTGTTCCATTTACTGCTAACTGATGAGCAATGTCTAATTGCTGAGCCACCATCGCTGAGTTGGCAATATTGATTTGTCCGCCAGTAACTGGTCCTGCACAAGGGACGTTAAGCAAAATAAAAGCACTATCAGCATCTATATCCTGCTGTGCTATCTGCTCGGCCGCGTCCATATCAAAGTCACCAGCCTCGTTGTCAATGGTTTGCCAAATAGGCACTTCTGTCAACACGCCAGCTGAAACCAACTCCTCTGCACGGACTTGCATCGTGCTCGCATCAGCGGTTACCCAAATGGGACGGTCAAAATCTTGCAGCTTGCCCTCTGCCGCCAGATTCAATACGACATCCATTCCAATGCCCGCAGGTTCACCTGTCGTGATTAATAATGGTCGTTTTTGTTCTGTCATAGCAATAGCCTTATTTTATTTAAATTTTTGATTTTATTATATTTATCGTCAATATTTTCAGTTGTTACGTTTAGACAATGGATGCGGTCTCTTATTTTATGCATAACAATCACTGTAGATTTAGTTGCTTACCCAGCCTAAAAAATCACATTATGTGTTAAACTTTCGCTTCTGATTGTAGCATTTGCAGGCAAATCTAAAACCACGTTTTGGTACATCTACCGTAGAGATGTACCATATCTGTTTTGCGCTACCATCGACATCTTTTTTTATACCCATTTTGACTCATTAGGCACTCATGGCAGAAAACGACAAAACCGACGACTTACTCAATCAGACACCGCCGCACAATATCGATATTGAAAAGGCATTGCTCGCGTCTTTGATGAGTATCGAAGAGGCGTACGACAAGATTGCCGATATCGTCACCAAAGATGACTTTTATGCGGGGCGACATCAATATATTTTTGATGCGATTGCTCACCTTGCAGCCGTTAATGAGCCTTATGATACGGTCATGGTACACGACTGGTTAGAGGCGCAAAAGTTACTCAAAGGTGCAGGTGGGGACAGCTACTTAGCTGATATTTTGAGCCAAAGTCCGGCGACCTTGTTTAACCTGACTGCTTACGCTCAGCGCGTACGTGAGCTCTCAACGCTGCGTCAGCTCATTACCACGGGTAATGACATGCTAGCGCTGGCCTACAATCCAAAAGACCAAAGCGTTAGTGATATCTTGGACAATGTCGAAGGTAAGATATTTAGCATCAATGAGCAGCATAACAAACGCGCGGAACAGCGTGGCCCTGTCGGTATTACTTCGGTCTTAACCAATGTTATCGATCAGATTCAAGAGTTAAAATCCAACCCCGATGGCATGATTGGTTTACAAACGCCATTTGTCGAGCTGAATAATAAAACGCAAGGGCTACAATCAGGCGACTTGATTATCGTCGCCGCTCGTCCTTCTATGGGTAAAACCACTTTTGCAATGAACTTGGCAGAAGGGATTTTATTTAATGAAGATTTGCCTGTTGTGGTGTTTTCGATGGAGATGCCGGCAGAGTCTATTGTCATGCGTTTGCTGTCTTCATGGGGCGCGATTAACCAGACGCATCTACGTTCTGGGCAAATGAATGAAGATGAGTGGGCAAAGATGATGAACGCCATTCAGCATCTACAGTCTAAGCATTTATATATTGATGACAGTACCGCCTTGCCGCCATCCGAGATGCGCTCACGCTGTCGACGTATTGCCAAAAACCATGATGGGCGCTTGGGTGCTATCGTGGTCGATTATCTTCAGCTGATGAAAGTGCCGAGCCTAGATGGCAACCGTGTTGGCGAGATTTCTGAGATTTCGCGCAGTCTAAAGGCGCTCGCACGTGAGCTTGAATGTCCCGTGATTGCGTTGTCACAGCTTAATCGTAGTCTAGAAAACCGTCCAAATAAACGCCCAATTATGTCGGATCTACGTGAGTCTGGTGCAATTGAGCAGGATGCCGATTTGATTATGTTCATCTATCGTGATGAGGTTTATAATGAAAACTCAGACCACAAAGGTGTGGCGGAAATTATTATCGGCAAGCAGCGTAACGGCCCTATTGGTACCGTACGCTTGGGTTTTGAAGGTCAATTCACCCGCTTCATTAATCTAACGCCAGAATACTATCAAGGCGTCAGTTTTGAGAATGATGAGTAATCAGCGTTATAACATTTAAGTCTTAGTAAAATGTAAGCCCATACCGATTTTGGCTTACTCACAAGTTAGTAAGTAGCTTTAACCACATAGCCAGTATAGTATCAACTCCATTGATGCTGTACTGGCTTTATCACTTCATAATTCTACTCATAAAGAAGGCGATTATGCGCACCATTACCATAAAACCAAAAGCCATTACTCATAATCTCAATCAAGTAAAACAACGCGCACCGCAAGCAAAAGTCTTAGCGATGGTCAAATCCAATGCGTATGGGCATGGCGTGGCGGCGGTATTACCAGCCCTGCAGCAAGCAGATGGTATTGGGGTTGCGACTTTAACCGAAGCATTAGAAGCCAGACAATTAGGTTGGGAGAAAACCATTGGTCTAGTAGAAGGGGCATTTAGCGCTGATGAGTGGCAACAAGCCATTGATCATGATATTAGCTGCGTGATTCACCACGGACCACAGTTAGAATGGGCACTACAAAACTTCCCGCCAGCTGGTAGTGCAACTAATGTGGTTTGGCTAAAATATAATACAGGTATGAACCGTTTGGGTTTCAATGCTGAGGGTGTGCTATCAGCAGCCAAGCGTTTGCATGAAGCAGGTTATCAGCTGATCCTAGCCACCCATTTTGCCAATGCTGATGATCATGACCATCCATTAAATGCCATGCAGATTGAGCGCTTCTCAAGCGTACTTGCGACTTTGAAAGATACCATTAGCCTAGATATCAAAGGCTCATTATGCAACTCTGCTGGCATCGTCAACTTCCCAGAGTACCATTATGATTGGGTACGCCCAGGCATCATCTTATACGGTAGCTCGCCTGTCGTCGATAAAAGCGCACAAGAGTTAGACTTGCAGCCCGCGATGGAATTTAGTGCTCAAATTATGGCATTACAAACGGTCAGTGCCAATGATGCGATCGGCTATGGTAGCCGCTGGCGTGCGCAGCAAGACACCAGAACCGCTCTCGTGAGTGTGGGTTACGGAGACGGCTACCCGCGTGTAATAAGTGACGACGCTTATGTCACCGTCATCGATACTAACGACAATCAAAGCTACCGTTGTCCTGTGATTGGGCGTGTGGCAATGGATATGATCGTCATTGATGTCAGCAAAACGCCTGAAAGCCTTGCTTTGGATAGCAAAGTCATGCTCTGGGGCGATGCGCCGCGTGTCGATGAAGTGGCAGGTCATGCTGGAACGATTAGCTATGAGCTGTTATGTCGCCTCAGCATACGTCCAAACCGTACACAGGCATAATCATTAACGGCACAGGCATTAGCATACGAGTACTATGGCTTGCTAATGCGATTTCGGTCTATTTAGCAAGCCATTCGATCTTGATAAAATTGCACGTTTACATTGAAAGTAAATACGCTATACTAAAAGTTTGTTGTCAACCCAGTATACGCACTGACGCGATGATATTGAAGACTGATGACGTTTCACTGACTGCGATCGACTGCTAGGATTACTATGAGTTTGCGCCATTTTTTAACCTTATCTGATTTAACCAAACAAGAACTAGAAAACTTAATCAAACGCGCAAGCGAATTGCGTAAGATGCAACACGCAGGCGAGATATATCAGCCTTTCGTTGGTCGTACGCTTGGCATGATATTTGAAAAATCTTCAACGCGTACCCGTATCTCATTTGAGACCGGCATGGGTCAATTTGGTGGTAATGCTATATTTTTATCACCCAACGATACGCAGCTCGGTCGCGGTGAGCCATTAGAAGACTCAGCACGCGTGATCTCCAGCATGGTTGATATCATTATGATTCGTACCTTTGGGCACGAAAAAGTCGAGACCTTTGCTGAATACTCAAGCGTCCCTATTATCAATGCGTTGACCGATGAATACCATCCTTGTCAATTGCTTGCTGATATGCAGACTTATTATGAGCATCGCGGTAGCATCGAAAATAAGATCGTCACGTGGGTCGGTGACGGCAACAATATGTGCTCGTCATTTATGCAAGCCGCCAATCAGTTTGGTTTTGAATTACGCGTGGCAGCGCCTTATGGGTTCGAGCCTGATCCGAAACTTATGGAACGCTTCTCACATTGCGTGAGCTTGGTCGAAAACGTACAAGACGCAGCCAAAGATTCTAATTTGATTGTCACCGATGTATGGGCAAGTATGGGTCAAGAGTCCGAGCAAAATACGCGCGCACGTCGTTTTGCCCCTTATCAAGTGACGCCGTCTCTACTAGACAAAGCCGACCCTGAAGTGGTGTTTATGCACTGTCTGCCCGCCCATCGTGGTGAGGAGATCTCTCATGATATGCTAAATGATCCGCGCTCTGTTGTGTGGGATGAAGCCGAAAATCGTCTACATGCGCAAAAAGCCTTGATGGAGTTTTTGCTAAAAGACAAAATCAAACTACCTGCCTAACTTACCGTGTAAAAAACAGTAAGATAAGTTATTAGTCCGTTCATAAATAAAAAAGCCGTTCAGATTTGGACGGCTTTTTATCTGTAAAAATGGCTTGAGACTGTATTCTTGAGACTGTATTAGCGCGTAAGCGTTGTTACGCCATCTGCACTGGCTTTTAATAGCACATCCGCTTGGTTTGCCGCAAAGATACCATTACAGACCACACCCACGATATTATTCAGCTCTTTTTCAAGCGCGATTGGATTACTCACATCCAAGTCATAAGTATCTAGAATAACGTTGCCGTAATCAGTGACAAAGTCTTCACGATAGACAGGCTCACCGCCCAATTTTGCTAATTGACGCGCGACATAAGAGCGCGCTTGCGGCAGGACTTCAATCGGCACTGGAAACGCGCGACCTAAGATCTCAACGCTTTTGCTCTCATCAACCATACACACAAACTTTTTGGAAGCAGCCGCGACGATCTTTTCGCGAGTCAATGCACCGCCGCCGCCTTTGATAAGTTGCAAGTGCTCATTGACCTCATCAGCACCATCGATATAAACATCAAGCGTACCAGCAAAGTTTAGATCAACAATTTCGATACCAAGCGCACGCAGTTTGTCTTCAGTCACCTGTGAGCTGGCAACCGCACCAGCAAGCTTCAATTGTGGCAACAACTCAATCAAACAGTTGACCGTACTACCCGTCCCCACCCCAAGTATCATATCATCTTCGATATAGCTTAGGGCAGCGCGGGCGGCGGCTTGCTTTTGTGCTTGCTGATCACTCATCATAAATCCTTGGAAAATAAACGTATGGTCTTAAAAAAAGTAAAAGGCTAAAACAAATAAAATGCGTGGCTATTATAACCGATGATATTGATCGATGTTAGCGCAATCACAATTCTAATTCGGTAGTCATATAATACTTATCTCACAACGTTCTTCACCACACGCTTTCACTTTATATTCATTCAGGCATAAAATCCCAAGAAAACTGCAATTGAGTCTTGCAAGATACTCAAAATCAGCATAGGCTAATCTATTTCATTTTTATATTCATTCTGTTTAGGGATTACTATGCTGTCACACTGGGTACGAGCCATACTACAAGCCACCGTCTATGACGTTGCGATTCAAACACCACTTGAAACGGCGCCCAAGCTGACCCAACGTTTTGCCAATGACATTCGTTTTAAACGTGAAGACTTACAACCTGTCAAATCTTTTAAGTTACGAGGTGCCTACAACCGTATCAGTCAGCTAAGCGATGAGCAAAAAGCGCGCGGCGTTATCTGCGCCTCAGCAGGCAACCATGCTCAAGGCGTGGCTTACTCTGCGCGCAAACTGTCACTAAACAACATCATCGTTATGCCAACGACTACGCCTGATATTAAGGTAGAAGCCGTCAGAGCGCTTGGTGGCAATGTCGATCTGCATGGCGATAGTTTTGATCAAGCAAACCGCTATGCAATAGATCGTGCTGAGCGCGAGGGCCTGACCTTTATACCGCCTTATGATGATGAATTGGTGATTGCTGGGCAAGGAACCATCGCGCTTGAGTTGACCCAACAGTGGCGTAACATGGATTATGTGTTTGTTGCCGTTGGTGGTGGCGGTCTCATCTCAGGTGTCGCCGCATTTTTGGGAGAAGTGGCACCGCATGTCAAAGTGATCGCGGTAGAAGCGGAACAATCAGCTTGCCTAAAAGCCGCACTTGAAACGGGTGAACGTGTCAAACTTGAGCAAGTCGGACTGTTCGTCGATGGCGTGGCAGTCGCGCAAATTGGTGAACTGCCTTTTGACGTCGTGCGTACTCAGAAAAGTGACAATTCAGGCCCTATCGTGGAGCCTAACGTCGTCACCTGTAGCAACGATGAAGTCTGCGCAGCAGTCAAAGATGTGTTTGAGGAGAGCCGCAGTATCGTAGAGCCTGCAGGTGCGTTGGCAGTTGCTGGTATGAAAAAATATATCACAGCGAACAATATTCAAGGCAAAAACTGCGCGGCCATCATTTGCGGCGCTAATATGAATTTTGACCGTCTGCGTTATATTGCTGAGCGCACTGAGATTGGCGAGAAAAAAGAAGCTATCTTTGGGGTTACTATACCAGAACAAACTGGCGCTTTCTTGAACTTCTGCCGCAGTCTGCACGGTCGTAATATTACTGAGTTTAACTACCGTGCCGATAGCAAAAAGTCACCAGACTCAATGGAGCCTGCCTCAATCTTTGTCGGTATTGCATTAAAAGAAGGTGAAAAAGAGCGTCAAACTATTAGTACTCAATTGGCAAATGATGGCTATAATGCTTATGATTTGACCGATGACGATATCGCCAAGTCACATATCCGTCATTTGATTGGTGGTCACGCCAAGGTCGAAAACGAGCAGTTACTACAAGTGATATTCCCAGAGCGTCCGGGCGCCCTGCTGACTTTCTTAGAAAAATTGGGCGATGACTTTAATATCACTTTATTCCATTACCGCAACCATGGTGCCGCTGAAGGCCGTGTACTGGTTGGTCTACAAGCCTCAGAAAGCAACTCTCGTCAGCTACAAGACGCCTTACTAGACATCGGCTATGACTGCACGACGGTCAATGACAATATTGGCTATCAGTTATTTTTGAAATAATGACTTAACGGGATATATTTAGACCTTATTATAAAAGCGACTTGTCATATGATGGGTCGCTTTTTACTTTCTATAATCTGCTACAGACGGCGACGAACACAAAACCTTATTTGTAAATACCAAATATGCCCTCATATTATTTGATATAAAAACAAATACAGAGTGAGCTTTATGAAAAAAAATACTGATGATAACACCCAAGGTTTGGTCAAAATTCGTCTCGATAAATGGTTATGGGCCGCTCGGTTTTACCGCACACGCACCCTTGCCAAGCAAGCCATTGAAAGCGGACGTGTGCATTATGGTGGCAGCCGCGTCAAGACCAGTAAAGAGATTTCAGTCGGCGATGAGCTAACCATTCGTCAAGGCTCAGCGACCGCCATGACTGAAAAGACTGTCATTGTTGAGGCGCTATCTGCACAGCGGGGCAATGCGACCGCCGCTGAGGTGCTATACTCAGAGACCAAAGAGAGCGAAACGCGGCGTGCTTATTATGCTGAACAGCGCAAACTGGCCAACCTTGCTCGTCCTGATAATAAGCCCAACAAAAAAGAGCGCCGTGACTTACAGCGCTTCAAAAGCAATCAAGATTGATACAGCATTACCCTCGCATC
This sequence comes from Psychrobacter sp. KCTC 72983, assembly GCF_014280455.1. Lineage (NCBI taxonomy): Bacteria > Pseudomonadati > Pseudomonadota > Gammaproteobacteria > Moraxellales > Moraxellaceae > Psychrobacter > Psychrobacter sp. KCTC 72983. The sequence goes on along the minus strand of NZ_CP060390.1, from coordinate 2,650,809 downwards.
ACCCAGTTACCTATAGCATTGTCATAAACCCAGTATTAAGTGACGCTATTGTCTAGTCTCTGTCCTTGCCATTCAAGCGATTAAGCGTTACGCTAGTCGTTGGTTCAATCGATTGCATGCTAATAAAAGCCGCATTAACAGTGCTGGTTTCTTATAGCATGTTTTTTTGTTATAGAAGGTCATATTATGCTGATGAAAGCCTGTACTCCCTCGTCTGTATTATTGGTTTGTTTAGGAAACATCTGCCGCTCCCCTACCGCTGAGGAAGTTTTCCGTCAGCAAGCGGCGATTGCTGGACTCTCAATAAAGATAGACTCAGCAGGTACCAGTGATTCACATGTCGGCGACAAACCTGACCCACGTTCGCAGCGCCATGCGAAATCACATGGCTACAAAATTAATAAATTGGTTGCACGCCAAGTCAGCGCCGATGACTTCCGTGATTTTGATTTGATCTTAGCCATGGATTCACAGAATTTGGCTGACCTACAAGCCATTAAAGACGACATGGCAGAGTCAGAAGAGGACTTGGCAAAGCTGGCCCTATTTAGTGAAGAAGACCCTACCTATTGCGGCAGTGATGTGCCAGATCCATATAAAGGCGATAACGATGATTTCGAAGAGGTGATCGAGCGCATCGAATCAAGCGCCCAAGCTTGGATCGAAAGCTGGAAGGCTTGCTAGCTATAAATTCTATATTTCTGCTACTCTTGCATCCGGTATCCTCTATAATATGGTTAATCCTCTATAAAAGAGCTGCAGCGTTAACCGTGCTTGAAGTAACACAGTTACGTCTGTACTCAACTGCCTTGTATCTCTTTTAAATTGAATCAACTATAGCTACCTTATTATTTATTATCCTTTTGCCCCATAGGCTATGTTATGACCCAAGCTGCACGCCTTGATCTCGACGCTCAGACCATGACTATAAATGACTCATCAGCGACTCTGTTAGTCAGTAATTCAGTCGATTTGGCACATAGCAATACGATGGCACTGTCGTGTGTCGCTGACTCTGTAGTGACGTTGACCAATGAGGCACAGCTTGATGACTTTATGGCAACCTATGCAGAGGATGTAGAGCATCAGCTGTCATTATTTGTCTTATCTGGCGGTAGCAATGTTTTATTACCAGCAGCGTTAAATGCAGTGGTATTGCAACCCAAAATGCGCGGTATTCATTTGACTGCACAAACCGACGATTATGTTGATATCGAAGTAATGGCGGGCGAAAACTGGCATGATCTAGTCGTACATACAGTCAATCAAGGCTGGTATGGGTTAGAAAACCTTGCGCTCATACCTGGCCTAACTGGTGCAGCGCCAGTACAAAATATTGGTGCGTACGGTGTGCAATTAGAAGACTGCTTACAATATGTACGCGCCTATCATTTACCGACACAAACTTGGCACCATTTATCAGCGGCCGACTGTCAATTTGACTATCGTGATAGTATCTTTAAACGCACGCCAAATACATGGCTGATCAGCCGCGTGGCTTTTAGACTGCATACAGATCCCACCCATATTTTAGCCAGCTATGGAGATGTACAGACTGTGGCGCAGCGCTATGCGGAACAACAAGAGCGCGAGCAAGCCAATCCTCATGACGTTATGCAAGCCATTATAGATATTAGACAACAAAAGCTACCAGACCCAAAACAGCTACCTAACTGTGGCAGTTTTTTTCAAAATCCTATTATTGGTCAAGATCAATTTACGGCGCTGCAAACAACTTATCCAGCTATCGTTGGTTATCCGATGCCTGACGCGATGGTAAAAGTTGCCGCAGGTTGGCTCATCGAGCAAGCAGGATTAAAAGGGGGCGGCATCGCACCTATCATGACTCATAAACATCAGGCGCTGGTACTGACCAATCATACTCCTTATCAAGCAACTCAAGAAGATGTGGAAACAGCACAGCGCTATATCGCCAACATCGTCTATGAGAAATTTGCAATTCAGCTATCACGTGAGCCAGTTTGGGTGAATGCTGATGGCTCAATTGGATATCCTGAGCATGTGGTCTAAACAATCATGGTCTAAACGCTTATGGCGAAACTATTTGCGTTCAGCCGAACGAATGGTGAAGCTATTCCGTATCATCAATATTACCTTTGTATTAGGCTCGACGTCTGTTATTTTAGTCCTAATCAGTTTGTTCACACCGCTATTTTCACAAGCCGTTGTCTATATATTTGCGCTTCTTCCTTTACCAAAAATGCCTTCTGCTGCTATGAGCTCTCCGCCGACTGCTTACGTGGTATTAGGCGGTGGTCTAACTAATGATAATAACAATCAAATCATCCTCAATCGCTATAGCCTGAATCGTGTCCGTACCGCGGCTGGGGCCTATCACGATCTTCCCTTACCTATTGTACTAAGCGGCGCTGAAGCCCCTTGGCTAGGTCAATGGCTCATTGAGCATGGTATCGATGGGCTGATAAGCGAAAATGCCAGTATGAATACGTGCGAAAACGCCCGTTTTACAGCCAAGCGTATTCCGCTTCATCACGTTTACCTTATTACTGATAGTTATCATATGGCACGTGCGCGCAGACAGTTTGCCTTGAATGGTATTAATAGCACACCGCTTAGCGCACCATTGCCAGTGAGACGCGACTGGATGAAACCTGCGCAAAACCTAAGTCATTCACGGCGGGCTGTTTATGAAATCGCCGCCTATCTACGGGATGTGATACGTCCGCAAATGAACTGTCGTCACGCCGATGATGTGACTTCACAGCAGCTCCTAACACCGCGAGGCAGTGCCAAAAAAGCATCTGATGAATAGGTTTTTATACTAAACGCGCAGCTAATATCGTCATATGATGCTACGCCTCATTCTAATCGCTACAGATCATCCACTGCATTTGCGATGGGTGTATAATAATAAAAGACACTGCTATTGAAGAGAGTTACCATGCTCAGTATATTTTTATTAATCCCATTAAGTCTCATGCTATTTGTGGTTGCCATCTGGGCGGTGCGTTATGCGGTAAAATCAAACCAGTTCGAAGATTTGGACAATGCATCACAGCGTATCATATTGGATGATCGTCAAGAGCGCAGGCAAACCATGCAGGCTCATGAGCGCGCGGTGCAGTCTCAGCCTTCTGCTGATACCGAGCCGTCAGATGATAACGTTGATAAAGATGCGCTCGTTCGTACTGATGTAGAGAAAAACACAAAAATCTAACCTTTATTCTTCTCTCTTTTCATCGTGTAATGATGAGCTTTCGTTAGATAATAATCGTGTCTATAGATACGGCCTTTATGACTTTTAGGAGATGCATCCATGACCATGGCTTTACTTGCTGCGGCATTACTGATGGGGTTTTTTGGCTCGCCGCATTGTTTGGGTATGTGTGGCGGTCTTGTGACGGCATTTGGTCTGTCTATGAAAGATGTCAGTCCTACTAAACGCCGCGCGCTGGTGGCCACCTATCATCTTGGCCGTCTGAGCAGTTATGCACTGTTAGGTCTGCTGGCAGGATTTATCGGTACGACGGTGTTAGAGCCACTCATGAAAGGCAATAGCTTGCCACGTATTTTACTGGGCGCAGTGTTGGTCTTTGTGGGTGTGACCATGCTTGGCGCACCTTTTTTGAATAAGCTCGAGCGTTTTGGTATGCGCTTTTGGCAATACCTCAGCCCGCTACGCCAAAAGGTCTTTCCCCTAAACACCTTTCCACGTGCATTGACAGCTGGTTTGCTTTGGGGCTTTTTGCCTTGCGGTTTGGTATATGGCGCCCTACTCATCGCGGTGGTGGCTCACAACCCATTAAGCGGTGCAGCGTTGATGTTTGTTTTTGGTCTTGGCACGGTGCCGATGTTAGTTGCAACGCACGAGACAGTCGGCTGGTTACGTGACAAGATTGGTCGTTTTCGCTTAAGGCAGTTAAATGGTGCGGTGATGGTACTCTCAGGTTTGGCAGTTGCTGTCGTTCCTATGGTCATGGCAAACATGCATGGCGGGCATGGTGGTGGACACGCACAGATGGATCATAGTAGCCACTCTGCTATGATGTCTGAGACAGATGCTCATAATATAGATCAGATGAATCACGATATGACGCCAGCTATGGATCATGATATGCAAGACATGGATAATCATATGGATCATAGCATGCATGATATGGGTGATGACGCCACCTCCATGCATCATGGTCAATAATTTCTAACACATAACTCGAGTACTGCGCGGACTTTACCAAGCGTACAAAAACCCCTTAATATCAAAAATGATATTAAGGGGTTTATTGGTTAAGTGTTACCTATTTATAGCAATTATTCCTGCCACTGCTCAAGCGTAAACTTGGTTTCTAAATGCTTCTCTAATGCTGGTATATTAAATGCGTCATCTTCACTGACAAAGCTAATGCTAATGCCTGTTTGCCCAGCGCGGCCCGTACGACCAATACGGTGGACATAATCATCTGGTTGATCGGGCAAGGTATAGTTAACGACATGACTGATATCATCAACATGGATACCGCGCCCTGCAACATCTGTCGCCACCAAGATAGACGTGTGACCATCCTTGAAGCGCTGCAAGTATTTCTCACGTTTTTGCTGAATTACATCACCTGAGAGCATGACAATCTTATGCGCTTGACGCAGTTTATGATAGAGACGCTTGACTTGATCTTTGCGATTGGCGAATACAATGACCTTTTCAACGGCCTCCTCACTAATAATACGCTGAAGGGCTTCGAGTTTTTGATCTTCTGTCAGTAAGTAAAAGTGCTGATCAACCAATTCGCTGGTCTTGTGTTCTGGCTCGATTTCCACAAACTGCGGCTCATGCAACCAGCGATACGCCAAATTCATCACATCTTGGTTAAAAGTAGCAGAAAACAGTAAGCTTTGACGGTCTGTATTGGCGGGCATACGCCCCACAAGGCGCTTGATATCAGGGATAAAACCCATGTCCAGCATACGGTCTGCTTCATCAAGCACCAGCACCTCTACTCGATCTAAATACACCATGCCTTTATTGGCAAGATCAATTAGACGGCCAGGCGTCGCCACCAAAATATCAACGTATTGGCGCTCAAGCTCATGCTGCTGGGTTTCGTAATTGGTCCCACCCATAATACAGACACTGTGTAATGAGGTGTATTTGGTCAGTGCAATGCAGTCCTCAAATATCTGTTGAGCCAGCTCGCGAGTTGGCGCCATAATCACGGCACGCGGCTCACCTAGATAACGCGTTTCATCATGCGTAAAAGGACGTTTGAGTAACGCCTCCATAATAGTCAGCAAAAACGTTGCTGTCTTACCCGTTCCCGTTTGCGCCTGTCCGATGGCATCTTGATTTGCTAATGTATGCGGTAGTATTTTTGCCTGAATAGGCGTTAAATCAGTGAAACCCAAATCACTCACTGCCCGCAGGGTCGCGGTTGAAAGTGGCAAATCAGTAAACGTTGTAAAATTACTCAAAAAAATATCCTTTTAAATTAGTTGCTTGTATTTTATCAATCACAAATCAGCTCACAATAAAATTTTATATTGACATAAGCGTGACCAATAGCAGTCGCAACATTATATCTATAGATGGCCGCTAGACATACGGGTACAAAAAAAGCCAAGCCCAATACCTGACCTACCAAATATGCTGCTGTTAACTCAACATGGGTAAGACAATACGGGCTTGACTCAGTAGTATATCAGTAGTTCGTACAGACATTATAACTAAACTGCTTTAATGTCTGGATAGATTACTCTTCTAACTTTCTGACTTCTTCAGCTTGTAGGCCTTTTTCACCTTCCACTACGCTGAACTCAACTTTTTCGCCATCTTTTAAAGAACGATAGCCATCACCCTGAATCGCGCGGAAATGGACAAAAATATCTTCTCCGCTGTCACGTTGAATGAAACCAAAGCCTTTTGAGTCATTAAACCACTTAACGATACCTTGCTCACGAGCTGACATAATATTACTTCCTAAAAAAGTTCGCTTAGCCCCAAATTCCTTTGCAACATTGCATATAAACGGGATCTAAGATGATGAAATCAAAAACTTAAGAGTACTAATCTAGCCACAGTCATCTTTAAAACGCTTATATAAAAGAAAGCCAATCTTGCAAACTATCTCTCATATCAATGACAGTAACAAACTTGCAATATTTATTGCATAAAAAATATCATAGCACGGGTTTTTAGCAACATAAAGACTTTTAACACGCTTTTTAATGCATGGGTAAGTTTTTCCTGTAATTTTTTTATAACCCAGCCTACAAGCTGCTATTATAAAGGGATACGCTGGATCAGCGTGTGCAACCTATTTGTCATGCATACCTTATTCATTATAATAAATCATCCACATATTTAAACAGCGATAGAGATTACTATGACGTCCTCTTCTCCATCTACAGCAGCAGAAAATCCTGCTGACCAACACATCGATCAGACCCTCAATCACAAACTGCTATTGGTGAATGGCGTCAACCTGAACTTATTGGGTAAGCGTGAGCCTGAAATTTATGGCCATATGACGCTGGTAGATATCGAAAAACGCTTGGTCGAACGAGCCGCTCAGCACAGCATTGAATTAACTTGTATACAGTCAAATCATGAAGGCGATCTAGTAGATAAGATCCAATACTATGGCTTATTAGCAGACAAATCTGCCCAAGCTGATGCCATTATTATCAATCCTGCTGCATTTACCCACACATCAGTTGCACTACGTGATGCCCTATTGGCCACGCAAAAACCCTTTATAGAAGTACATTTATCCAACGTTCATGCGCGTGAGCCTTTCAGGCATCATTCCTATTTGAGCGATGTCGCAGTCGGGGTTATCTGTGGTTTGGGTCACATAGGGTATGAGATGGCATTAGAATATTGGCTAAGCAACATGTATAACATCAACACTATCAACCAATAGCATCATAGCTTTTGATGAATAAAAAACCTTGTCAGACGATTAAGGTATCTTTATTTTTCACACATTAGTTAAACAGTAATTGTTGGATGAAAATAATAGAATTATGACTGAGCAAACAATCCACTATATGGTGATATGAATGGCAAAAACGTCCGGAAAGCGCTTTATGAAACTCGCTGGCATGACAGCAAGCATCGCCGGCAAAGCCGCTAAAAACTCGTTTAAGCATCTCTCGAGTGACGAAGAAAAGCGCTTACAAGCTCGCTCAGACTTGATGCAAGACGTGGGTATCCAGATTGCCGAGACGTTGGGTGAGATGAAAGGTGCGGTGATGAAAGTCGGACAAATTGCCTCACAGTACAAAGACGTGTTCCCGCCTGAGGTTGCAACTGCCCTAGAAAAACTCCAAAAAGATGCACCGCCCATGCCTTATGCGCAAATACGTGCACAAGTTGAGCGTGAGCTTAAAGCACCGATGGCAGAGCTGTTCAGTGAGTTTGACGAGACGCCATTTGCCGCAGCATCTATCGGGCAAGTCCATAAAGCTGTGCTACCTTCTGGACAAAGAGTCGTGGTCAAAGTCCAGTATCCTGATGTCGATGAAAACTGTGATAGCGACCTAAAACAGGTGCGCATGGCGCTAAAAATTGCAGGTGTGCTCAATATGAGTAAGCAGTTGCAAGAGCAGTTATTTAATGAGATTCGACAGAGTCTACACGACGAGTTGGACTATACCAAAGAGGCGCACAATCTGCGTGTATTTGGTGCCTTTCATGCTGATGATGAAGGTCTCATTATCCCAAAAGTCATTAGCAGCCACTCTTCTAGACGGATTTTGACACTGACTGAGGAGATGGGAGAGACATTGGCCGTCGCTGCAACATGGGACAATGCCATTAAGCAAAAAATAGCAAAGCGCTTGTTTCATTTTACCGCAGGACAATTATTTAGTCTGTACCGTATGCACTGTGATCCGCATCCAGGCAACTTTGCTTTTCGGCAGGATGGTAGTGTTGTGGCGTATGACTTCGGCGGTATCCGTAGTTACAGTGATAGCGAGGTCCAACTATTCCGTCGTTTTGCCAAGCATGCTATCAAAGGCGATGTGACCGCGCTTGAGCAAGACCTTGTCGCCTTAGATATTCGCCGTGATGATGATAAAAACATCCCTGGCGAGTTTTATGAAAAATGGCTATCTATTGGTCTAAAACCACTATCTATCCGCCCATACCAAGAAGGGCCATTTGATTTTGGTAGCAGTCAAATACACCATGAGGCGATTGCCCAAATGCGTACCTCATTGAAATACTTTGGTCAGTTTCAGCCCTCTGCCACCACCATGATGTTAGACCGTACCGTATCTGGACAGTACTGGAATCTGGTCAATCTTGGCGTTGAGACTGACCTCTCGCCGCTCGTTGATGAGTACATCGAGGTATAATAAGCGATCAATTGGCAATAACAGTCAAACCTGTCATTAAATGTGGAGCGCGTGCCCGCAGCGATCGCAAAAGTCTGCGCCCACTGCATGACCGAATTTACCACAGTTCGGACAAGTGACAGGATTAAGCTGCGGACGCATATTACGAGCCAGCTCAGAGGTAAAAATACCGGTCGGTACGGCAATAATCGAATAACCTGTGATCATAACCATGGTTGCAATTGCTTGGCCTAACGGCGTCTTGGGCGACATATCACCATAGCCAACTGTCGTCATCGTGACGACTGCCCAATAGATAGACAATGGAATACTAGTAAACCCGTTCTCAGGCCCCTCTACTACGTAAATGATTGAACCAAAGATGGTTACCAATAGCACAAGCGACAAGAAGAAAACGGTAATTTTCTGCTGACTGGTTTTGAGTGCAGAAGCCAAAAAACCTGCTTGTTGCATATAGGCTTTAAGTTTTAGGACACGGAATACACGTAAGATACGCAGTACTCGTATCACTAGTAGATACTGCACCCCTACAAATAGTAAGCTCAGATAGCTTGGCAAAACAGACAACAAATCCACTATGCCAAAAAAACTAAACGCATAACGCAAGCGATTGGGTGCTGAAAACAACCTTAGTGCATACTCAATGGTAAATAGAATCGTAAAAAACCACTCTGCATAAAAAAACAGCGTGCCATATTGCAAGCGCATGTACAACACACTATCAAGCATGACGACAGCCACACTGGTCAAAATCGCAATCAATAATACAATATCAAAGAGCTTACCCAAACGGGTATCTGTACCTTCAATAATAATATGCGTACGGTTACGCAAGTGTGTTAGGGCTTCAGCAGTTGGTCGCTTCATAGAATCAGTAACTTTATAAAATCAATGGCTTGATAGCGTTCCATGACTTAAAATGTGATGGATAAGGGCAAGTTGGTCAAAATAGTTAAAACTGGTTTATAATATTGCTCACTTATCACAGTGAATACAATCTATAATTTGCCACAGTGTAGCAAAAAAGCACTCTCGACAACATACAAATCGTTAACGTGCAAGTAGCGCTATTACCTGATATAGACAAAATAATGATAGTATAAAACAAGGTGATCAGACATCGAAGGCTGTAATTCATCGCCTTTTTGCACATAAAAAATAATACGTAAACCTTAAGGATGTTATATGGCAGGCCATTCAAAATGGGCAAATATTAAACACCGTAAAGCCCGTCAGGATGCAGTAAAAGGTAAAATATTTACCAAAATTATCCGCGAAATCGTCTCAGCTGCCAAACAAGGCGACCCCGACCCTGACAAAAACCCGCGCTTACGTGCTGTTATCGAAAAAGCGCTATCAGTCAACATGACTCGCGACACGATCAACCGTGCTGTCGACCGTGGTACAGGCGGCGGTGATAATGAAAACATGGAAGAAGTCAGTTACGAAGGCTACGGTGTCGGCGGTGTAGCGGTACTGGTCGAAACCATGACTGATAACCTCAATCGTACGGTCAGTGAAGTCCGTCACGCCTTTACCAAATGTGATGGCAATCTTGGTACTTCAGGCTCAGTGGCTTATCTGTTTACCAAACGCGGCGAAATCACTTTTAATGATGTAAGCCTAGAAGATGAAGTCATGATGGTGGCACTAGATGCGGGCGCCGTTGATATCGAAAACGATGGTGAAAGCTTGCTTGTCATCACTGAGTGGGAAACTTTCGGTCAAGTTCAAGACGCGCTTAACGCTGCTGGTCTTGTCTCTGACAATGCTGAAGTCACCATGTCACCCTCTACCACGGCTGAAATCGACAATGTGGAAGATGCTGAAAAAATCCTAAAGATGATCGATATGTTAGAAGATGCGGATGATGTGCAAGAAGTTTATACTAACGTGAACTTCTCTGCTGACGTCATGGCGCAGCTTGAGGGATAGCCAGCTTAATAACTAAATACTGGCAAGAACACCCCCAGAAAAAGCACCAATCAATTGTCGGTTTGGTGCTTTTTTCTGCTCACTCATTCAATAGTTGAAGCGTTATATTTATCTTTACGTTCTACACCTAACCCCTTCAAGCGCCAGCAGATATTCCTTCTTATCTAATCCGCCTGTATAACCGCCAAGCTTACCGTCGCTCGCAATCACTCGGTGACAAGGCACAATGATACTAAAAGGATTTTTGCCATTAGCCTGTGCAACCGCGCGGAACCCCTTCGGGCTATTAACACGCTGCGCGAGGGTGGCATAGCTGATAGTCTCGCCATATTCAATCTCTTGCAGCGCGCGCCATACCTTTTGTTGAAACTCAGTGCCCATAGAAAAATCTAAGGGCAAGTCCAATGTCTGGCGCGTGCCAGCAGCATAATCTTTGAGTTGGAAAATCGTTTCTATCAGTAAAGCTTGAGTAGGCTCTTTCATGCTTAGGCTATTGCTGTCTATAAAGGTAAAGTCTTCATCTGTCAGGCCATAATATTTTTTAAGCTTGGGGACAGATTTTGAGCTGTGCCAAGTATTACCGGGCAGCAGCCAGTTGGCTTCAACGAGCACAGACTGGTCATGCTCATCGAGACGGGCAATGAGCGTTAATCGATACGATCCAAAAGCTGCTGTGGTAACTATCATAGCGTCTACTTCCATATTATCTTAAAAATGATTTACCAAATAAAACTAGCTATTTTTATTCTTTGTCATCTGTCTCAAACAAAGCGGCGACAAACTGTTTCGGACTAAAGGCGCGCAAGTCATCAATCGACTCACCCACACCAATATAGCGGATAGGCACGTCTGTCGTTTCGGCAATGTTAAACACCACGCCACCTTTTGCCGTACCATCTAGCTTCGTAATGGTGATACCTGTCAATGGTACAATCTTGTTAAATAGCTCAACTTGGTTAATGGCATTTTGACCCGTGCCAGCATCGAGTACGATCATACCTTCATGCGGAGCGCTTGGATCAGCTTTACGCATCACGCGCACCACTTTCTCTAACTCTGCCATCAAATGCGTCTTGTTTTGTAGACGGCCAGCGGTATCTGCTATGAGTACGTCGATATTTTTTGCTTTGGCAGATTGCATCGCATCAAAAATGACAGAAGCACTATCAGAGCCATGACCTTGTGCTACCACTGGGATATGATTACGCTCGCCCCAAATCTGTAGCTGCTCGGTGGCAGCCGCGCGAAAAGTATCCCCTGCCGCTAGCATGACTGATTTACCCTCACCTTGTAAGCGCTTGGCAAGCTTACCGATGGTTGTGGTTTTGCCCACACCATTGACACCCACGACCAAGATAACAAATGGTTTTTTGCTGGTATCAATCACCAGCGGCTCAACTTTTGGCGTTAAGATATCGACCAGCTCACTTTGCAAGGCTTTATATAATGAATGGGCATAAATCAAGTCACCACGAGCAGTCTGCTCGGTCAGGTTCTTGATGATACGGTTGGTCGCATTAACACCGATATCAGCAACCAGTAACTGATCTTCGACCTCTTCTAACAGCTCGTCATCGATTTCTTTACCACCGATAAGTATGCTGACCATCCCTTCGGCCAAATTTTTACGTGACTTACTCAGCCCCGTCTTCATACGATTAAACCAGCTGCTTTTTTTCTTATTGTCTTGTGGCTCTGCAGCAGGCTCTTGCGGAGTGGCTGCTTGGGTATTGCTGCTAGCGGCTGGACTCACGCTTGGCGTATCCCCAAGTTGTTCTTGTAGTGGCATGGCAGGAATGGTTGTCGCAGTGCTAGGTTTGCTCGTAGTGCCTGTCTCTTTAGCACTTGAAAAGCTCTCAGAGGCACCTTTAGGGACGTTATGCTCTTCTGTCATAACAATTGGCGTGGCCAAAGCAATATTTTCTACTGCCTGATTGTTTGAGACATCTGGATTTGCCGTATTATCCCTTTGTGGCGCAGCACTCTCTGTTTCATCAATAATGGGTACAGATTGCGCCGGTAAACTGGGTAAGGTAATATCATCGTCATCTAAGTCATCGAGACCATCATCAAGATTGATGACCACACGGTTGCTATTGTTTGGGTTATTCATAAGTTTGCCCTAAAAGTTATCGCTATTAATTATTTGTTTATTGTAAATGGATTTTTAGATTGTCATAAGCTTGCCAGCTATATGACCATGGACTTTAGCCTATTTTAGCATAATTCAAGTCGCGCTTAGCCCTTACCATAGTAGACTGTCGTCAAAAATTATCTGCTCAAAAAATCACATAATGATTTGAGAGAGTTTTGCTTAAGGTTTGGACACAAAATTCTGACTTGTTCCTTGCAAGACTTCGCCTACTCTACCAAGACTCATTCAAAAATCCTTATTAGGAAACGCTTATGTCATCACTCTCTAAACACTATAAAAGCATTGCCAATATCAGTGTGGCGATTTTGCTAACGACAACTGTATTATCTGTGGCAGGTTGCAATACGACGCAAGATATTAGACCGACCGCTAGTGTCATGGTTGGCACACAGACATCACTGTGATGCATTGTATTGCTATGATTACGTCCATCACTTCAGTCATTATTTTATATAAGTAGACCATACCATGCCATTGTCTTCAACGCTCACTACTACGCCATTACGTATCGCCTGTGCTCTAACGGTGGCAACATTATTTTCTGCCTGTCAAACCACCGCATTACCTTCTAGCACAACTACCACCACAAAAAATACGGTCACGACAGATGGGTCATCTCAAAGCGCATTTAGTAAAAATAAAACAACTGATGAGGCAAAGCCCTCTGCATTGACAATGGATATGTCAGGTCGACATGAATACCAGTTAGAAAATGGCCTAAAAGTCATCGTAAAAGAAGACCACCGTGCACCCGTCGCCATGACCCAGATTTGGTATCGGGTGGGCTCGGCAGATGAGCCGCTGGATAAAGGCGGCATCTCTCACTTACTTGAGCATATGATGTTTAAAGGCACTCCTGATGTTTCAAGTGATGATTACGAGCGGTTGATTGCCAAGTTTGGTGGGGTTAACAATGCCTTTACCAGCTATGATTATACGGGCTATTACGAGCTATTTCCTGCCAATCGTATGCCATTGGCGTTAGAGCTTGAAGCAGATCGAATGAAAAACCTCACCTTCAATGACAAAGAGTTTGCCAAAGAGCACCAAGTCGTCATGGAAGAGCGACGTCAGCGTACTGATGACAATCCCCTTGCCAAAGCTTACGAATTATTTCGTTTGCTAGCATTGCCTAACAGCCCAAAGGGTGAATCTGTCATTGGGCCCATGAGTGAGCTAGAATCCATCAAGCTCTCGGATCTAAAAGACTGGTACAAGACATGGTATGCACCCAATAATGCTACTTTAGTCATCGTCGGCGATGTGCAACCACAAGAAGTACTCACTCAAGTCAAACGCTATTTTGGTGAGCTGGCGCCAAGCAACGTACCTAAGCGTAACGCTGTCACTCAAAAAGGCTTTCGTGGTTATCAAAAAGTAGACTCTGAGCAAGCGGTGCAAGTGCCCGTTTTGCTAATGGGTTACAACGTGCCTAGCCTAGTGACAGCAGGCGCAAACAATGAAAAACAGGCTTACGCCCTCTCGCTTGCTCAAGATGTACTCGATGGTGGTCTATCTGCACGCTTGGAGAGTCGATTGATACGTGAGCAAGGTCTACTGACCACGGTTGGTACTTCTTACGATTTGTTAGATCGCGGCGATGGGCTATTTATGATTCAAGCGACACCACGTGAAGGTGTCAGTTTAGAACAAGCGCAACAAGCCATAATATCAGAGATAGAAAAGCTCAAAACCGATCCCATTGCCGCCGATGAAATCAGTCGCGCCAAGACCAATGCCGTCACTGGCCTAGTATATGCACAAGATAGCATGGAAGGACAAGCACGTATGATCGGCTCATTACAGTCTATCGGGCTAGATGACAGATTACTTGCTAAGTTACCAACCAAACTAGATGGTATCAGTGTCGCTGACATTCAGGCTGCCAGTAAGAAGTATTTGGTTAAGGACAACTTAACGGTGATGCATATTGTGCCCCCAAAAGAGAACACTACCAAAGCACAATAAATACTGCCTGTTATCAGAACGTTTCATAAAAGCGACGATATAACCGTATTCTTAATAAGAAGAACATCATGATTCAGAATAAATATGACTCTCAAGCAACACACAAATCTTTGAGTAATGCCTTGCCCTCTACATCATCTAATCTCTCATTAAAAAAGCTATCATACCTTAGTACCAGCATAGTTTTTGCGTTGAGTATATTGGCTAATACTGCCCAAGCCGACACTACAGGCGCTGAAGATTACCGAGCCCCTACTGCTGTTGATGCAAGTGCGCCGATTGCAGCTTTATCTAAACTTACCAGTATCGATGATGCCAAATCTTTAAAAGTCACAGTGCCAACGATTCAAGAGTTTAAGACCAAAGGTGGCGTTCCTGTCATGTTCGTTCAGACCACAGCCTTACCGATCGTCGATGTGGACTTACGTTTCAACGCTGGTAGTGCCCGTGATGGCAGCATCAGTAAAGACGGTTTTGGCATCGCCAACATGACCGCAACGATGCTTGAGCAGGGCTCCAAAAGCTTAGATGAAGATGCATTCACGCGTGCTGTTGAAACACTAGGCATCAATCTGGGCAGTAGTGCCTATAAGGATATGTTCATTGTTTCGCTACGCAGCTTATCAGACGATAAACACCTTTTACCAGCTGTTGATTTGATGACGCAAATGGTGAGTGAGCCTACGTTTAATGACGAGGTATTAGCACGTAATAAGTCACGATTACTCGTTGGCTTACAGCAGCAAAAACAAGACCCTGGCAGTCTTGCCAGTATTGCCTTTGATAAGGCTTTATACGGCAGTCATCCTTACGCTCATCCCTCAGTCGGTACGCTAGAGAGCGTGCCAACTATCCAGAAGCAACAGCTGATAGACTTTAAAAATCGGTATTTAGTGGCGGCAAATGCCTCTATCGCTATGACAGGCAATCTGACCTTGGTACAGGCGAAAAAACTGGCTGAAGATATCACGACTAAACTATCTGCTGGTCAAGCTGCCGCTGATTTACCTGAGCCTAAACCTCTCACTAAATCACAGCACATTCATATCCCCTTCCCAAGTACCCAAACTACCGTATTGATGGGGCAATTAGGCAGTAAACGTGCAACCAATCCAACAGCCCAGCAGCAGCAAACCAATTTTGCGGTTGGTAACGAGGTAATGGCAGGTGGTGACTTTAATGCCCGTTTGATGACTGAGATTAGACAAAATCTCGGGTACACCTACGGTATTTCAGGATCAATGAATCCGATGCTAGCACGCGGGCCTTATCAGATTGGCTTTTCGACACGTAATGACAAAGCACGTGCGGCAATCGATGCAAGCTTAGCGGTTATCGATGACACGTTAGAAAAAGGAGTCACTCAGGACGAGATACGCCTGACCAAAGACAATCTCAAAAATAGCTTCCCGATGGGTTTTGCAAGTAACGCAGGGATCAATGGGTTGTTAGGAATGATGAATTTCTATCAATTGCCAAACACTTACTTGGCCGATTATGTCAACCGTATTGATCAAGTCACGCTGTCAGGGGTCAACAAAACGCTGCGCGATACCTTAAATCCGGATAACTTTTTAATCGTGACAGTTGGGCAAGACGATCCTTGGAAGGGGATAGAAGCTACGACAAAAACGACCAAATAACAAGAGGAAAATATGCTAGGTTAAATTCACTCAGTTAGATAACAAATAGCGTGAGTGATGAGCGATTCAGTATGCCCGACTCATCACTCATGTGCTTATTATCTTGTGACTGACTTGTGCTATCAAAAAAGACTACGAATACTCTTTATCAGAGTTATCAGAAATGGTCATTACGATGTCGTAATTGAGGTTTTGAGGCTTATAGGTGGCACCATTATAGCTCAGTCGAATGATATGCTTGTCGTAAGACATGACCTTATAACCACCATTAGCAAAGTTATGTAGCGCGGGGACTATAAGTAAGGCTTCGATTTGGCGATTGTTGGTGGCGACTGAAATATGCTGACCCTCTCGAGGATATAGGAAATAGTCACAATAATCGTTTACCATTACTTCTGCAACGCGCTCAATAACCTGACTACCCTGTTCTTCTATCAACTTTGGGCATACATCAGCGCGCTCTGAGGCCAAACGAGCATAAGAGTTTCTAATACTGTCTTCAATGTTTTCAGAATTTTGTGCGATGCTATCACGTGTTAGCGCAGTTTTATCTGTCACCAGCGAGCTGTTTTCAGGATAGGGTTCTGGACTGCAGGCACTCACCAATAATATGGAAAATGTTGCCATTCCTATTAATGTGGTGTAAATATATTTTGAGCGAAAAAAACGTTGTTTCCTTTCATTCGATTTACTGCATCTTGCAACTGCTGAATGCTGCTTTGTCATAAATCCCGCTTATAATAACCATAATCTTCTTCTTTGAAGAGTGATAAGGATATAAAGATAGTAAATGAAAATATTCATATTAGAACATAAATATTAAACTCCAAACAATTTTTTAGTGAACTTGCGCGTCTAGCCAGCTCATTCTATTAATCATTTAGCTGTAAAATTTATAAGCGATATTATACTGTTTCTCGTTTTTTTATTGTCACTAATTTGAGTGTGCGCTTGCTTATGACGCGTTAACCCTTAGCTATCTAATAGCGACAATAAGAGCTACTACTAGCATGGTTAAAACCCCATTTACGATAACCATCGGTATCGAGATGAATCGCACCTGTGGCATATAAACCCAAGCCAAAGTTGTAAGACTGTCCTTGATATTGCCAAAACTGGCACAGGCCATCCTGCATCGTACTGAGGCGCCATAGGTTGTCTTCGTACTCTGGCACCCAAATATCCATGGCACTTGCATTCATATGCTTGCTACTGCCAGCACCGCCAGCACAGTCGTTCAGCCCAGGGCTACGATACACCGAGCGTATCTCAGTACTTAGAGGCAAAATGCCTTGATTTTTTAGCTCACTATAGAGGTGTAGTGTTGGCACGATATTGGCCCACAACTCTCGCGGTGGCAGCTGATAAGGCTCATAACCGCATTTGTCCCAGCTGCGCGCGGTGGTAAGTAGCTGAGACAGTGGTGGTACATTTTGTGCACCCACACGTGCACTCAAATAGCGCTGATATTCGGCTACTTGCCTAGCACGGTAACTATTGCTGTTGAGCCATGCATTAAAGTCCATGCTCGTAAGATCGTTATTAGCACTATTATAGGTGTTATTCGTTGTGCTGTAGCTGTTATTACGGTAAGTTGTATTATAAGTCGGTCTTCGTTGATTCACATTGACGCGTTTGTTTTCCTCAATAGACAGACTGGCATCAATTTCAAAATCACGCTGCTTTTGTGCAATCAAGCTTTGCATACTATCGCCATTTGATGCATTTGCGCCACTTAACATAGTGACACCAGGGCGCTGACTAGAGACATTGTTAGAAGGCGATATATAAGCATTGCTAGTGTCGCCACTGCCTTGACGCACTTCGATACGGCGTTCACTACTATCAGTTATAATAGCGGCATGAACACTGATGCTACTCATACAAACAACCAGTGCAAGAATAGGCTTTTGGATTTGTCCATAGTTATGGTTTTTTGATTTTATCATTGCAGGAATCTACCGCTAAAAACGTTTTATCGATACTATCAAATTTTCAGCAAGCAGGCTAAACTATCGCCTCTAATCTGAGGCAGGATATTCGTAATTAACACTTATCCTTATCACTTTTATAATTACGTGACTTTATTGCCTAGATGATAAGTATCTGCTTGTTTTTTTGTCCGTGGGCTTCTATTAGAATAGAGACCATCAAATACTCATCACATATTTTATATAAGACAGCTTAGATAACCTCTCCCTTTTACTCCAACTGCTAGCCAAACTTTGCCTATGTCTTCTAACCCGCAATACCGTTTTTCACGTCAGAGCCATCACTTAGGCCAAGGTCATGCACCGACGATCTGGCAACGTATTCACATCGATCCGTGGTTGACCTTGCTTTTGTTAACGGTTTGCTGCATTGGCCTGACGATTTTATATAGTGCTGCCAGTCAAGACATCGGCATGGTCATACGTCAGATGGTAAGTTACGGTGTGGCATTCACCGTAATGTTTGCGATGGCACAAATACCGCCAAGCCTTTACCGTACCTTTACGCCTGTGTTTTATGTATTAGGTCTTATATTATTGGTATTGGTTGATATCATTGGTGAAGTGCGTATGGGTGCTCAGCGCTGGATCAACTTACCTGGGTTTGGTAGTGTGCAGCCGTCTGAGTTTATGAAGCTTGGTATGCCGATGATGTGTGCTTGGTTTTTGTCCAAGCGTGATCTTCCGCCATCACCGTCCAGTATTGCCATCACTCTGGCATTGATTATCGTTCCTGTATTGCTGATTGCAAAAGAGCCTGATCTTGGCACTTCGCTTTTAGTCGCTGCTAGTGGCATTTTTGTGCTGTTCTTGGCGGGCCTATCTTGGCGTCTGATTTCTGCTGCTGTGGTTTTAGCGATACCTTTTATTGCATTTGCTTGGAACTTTTTGTTGCATGATTATCAGCGTACGCGCGTCCTAACCTTACTCAATCCTGAAGCCGATGTACAAGGTGCTGGATGGAATATTATTCAGTCAAAGACAGCCATTGGGTCAGGTGGTCTCACTGGCAAAGGGTATTTAGAAGGCACACAGTCGCATCTGCATTTTTTACCAGAAGGTCATACTGACTTTATTATTGCAGCTTTCTCTGAAGAATTTGGTTTACTAGGTGTCATGCTGCTGATGTTTATTTACTTTTGCCTTTTGTCGCGTGCCTTGTATATCGCTTTCACCCATCCTGACATTTATAGCAGGCTGCTTGCGGGCGCTATTGCCATGTCTTTCTTCGTTTATATATTCGTCAATGTCGGTATGGTTGGCGGTATTTTACCTGTTGTTGGCGTACCCCTTCCTTTCATCAGCTATGGTGGTACCGCTATCGTGACTTTGATGGCAGGTTTTGGCTTATTGATGTCGATTCACACTCACAAATCTGGTTAAAAACACTGATAAACAATACCTTATATATAAAACATCAGTAAATTATCATTGAAATATGACAAACACACATCATTTATATCTCTCAAAAACACTGAGCATAAAATAAAGCACTCTCGCATGACTAATGACAACAAAGTTTAGATTAAATCAAAGTATCAGCGATTTTGCTACTATTAATATTTTGTTACTTTTAATAGATACTACATAACCCCCAGTCATGACCAGACTATCAAAATGCTGTCATGAGACATAAAGTATTGTTATTTAATTACTTGTATCATACTGTCATTAACAGTGATTTTTTTAACCAAAATGAATTGTAAATCAGGGCTGAAATATTTTATTTCTTGTTTTTTACAAAAAATTGCGTTAACCTCGTTTTACTGTACTTTGATACATAACCCGTACATAGCCACTAACAAAATTTGCATTTAATTATACTTTGGTTGTAGATTGGTCGTATAGTTAGCATCTTGTAGATTTCAGACTTTCAAATACACTACTTAATTAACGGTTTAATAACAAAGCATCACGCAAAAACTTTTAAACCCTTCATTACTTTAGCAATACCAGAAAGTTTGTATATCGGAAGTTTTATAGATACGACATATAGCGACATTGGTACTTACTCTCTAAGTTAAAAATAAGTACTCAATGAATATCGCTGACTATCATTTAAGCATGTCCTAAGTAACTACGGTCATTACTACCGCTACTTATGATCATAAAATGAAAAATTACCATATATTAAAACCTATAGAAGTTTTCTATTAAATATTGGCCATAATACAAACCAAAGATTAATAGAAATAGCGTGAGTCACTGTTATATCACTCTAACGCTGTCATACTCAATCTAAAAATTTAGAGTTAGGTTTTGGTGTATAAGTTATAGAGGTATTTATGAATAAGCGTTTATCTGGTTTACTTACAATGTCGGCAGTTTTATTCGCTGGCTCTGCAGTTGCTACAAATGTAAATGCTGTAGAAGCAAAAACCTCCCTTGCGATGATTTCACAAGATAACGCCTCCCATATCGATCGTGTACTTGGTGAGCTTAGCCGTCAGCATGATGGTGCATCAAGTTTGGTCAAATCAGCACGTCAGCCTACTTCATTAGCACTTAGTAGTTCACTATTAGCGAGTGATACCACTCAAGTCACCAATGATGAAGATGTGTTAGAGCGTCTAACCGCAGTAGCCTCTAATTCTGTTAGTAAATTTAAGCAAACTGGTCTTGCCTCTTGGTATGGTCGTAAGTTTCATGGTCGTAAAACAGCCAGCGGTGAAACCTTTGACATGAATGGTTTGACGGCAGCACATCGCTCATTACCACTCAACTGCTATGTCAAAGTGACCAACAAGACGAATGGCAAGAGCGTTGTAGTAAAAGTCAATGATCGTGGCCCATTCCATGGCAACCGTGTTATGGACTTATCTTACGGCGCTGCTAAGCGTTTAGGTATCACAAACAAAGGTGTTGGTAACGTTTCTATTGAGCGTGTTTCAGGGCCTTAAGTTTAGACAATTCATATAAGACAAACACTAAAAGCGCCTAACTTATCATGAGTTAGGCGCTTTTTTGATAACATCCTTTATACTTCCTGAGACTATCTATAGCTCAAACGCACTTTCGATGGCATCGTCGAGACGTTCAACAGCAATCACATTGATTCCTTTAAATTGAGGCGCGTCTTTAGCAGGTGCATTGGCCTTTGGAATAATCGCATGTTTGAACCCATGCTTCATCGCTTCTTTTAAACGCTCCTGACCGTTGGGTACTGGACGGATTTCACCAGATAAACCGACCTCACCAAACACTGCTAATGACGATGGTAATGGCTTTTCTTTGATGCTTGAGGCACATGCCAACAACACTGCCAAATCAGATCCAGTCTCTATGACTTTGACGCCACCAACAACGTTGACATAGACGTCTTGTCCACTGGTATGAATGCCACCGTGACGATGCATCACTGCTAGTAGCATGGACAAACGCTGGAAGTCCAAACCCAACGCCATGCGTCTAGGCTGTCCTTGGGAGTCATCCACCAACGCTTGCACCTCAACCAGTAATGGCCTAGTCCCTTCACGGCTAACCATAACAACAGATCCAGCAACGGGCTTATCATAACGGCTCAAAAATATCGCTGATGGGTTGGCAACTTCTTTGAGCCCCATGTCAGTCATGCCAAAAATACCCAGCTCATTAACCGCACCAAAACGGTTTTTGACTGCACGAATCATCCGAAAACGTGAGTCAGACTGACCTTCAAAATACAATACCGTATCGACCATATGCTCAAGTACACGTGGGCCTGCTAAAGTGCCTTCTTTCGTCACATGGCCCACTAAAAATAGCGCTGTACCTGTTTGCTTTGCATAGCGCGTTAAGATCGCGGCAGACTCTCTGATTTGACTGACGCCGCCTGGTGCAGAATTGATGGCGTCAGTATAAATAGTCTGGATAGAGTCAATAATAGCAATGGCTGGCTGCTCTTGGGTCAAGGCCGCACAAATGGTTTCCACATTGGTCTCTGCGAGTACGCGAAGTCTATCAGCAGGTAAATCTAAGCGTTTGGCACGCATAGCTACTTGTGCAAGTGACTCTTCGCCAGTCACATAAAGCGCGCTACCTGCCAAAGAGTCAGCACGTGCCATATTAGTCGCTGTCTGCAACAATATGGTTGACTTACCAATACCCGGGTCACCACCGATTAGTACGACGGAACCAGCTACCAATCCGCCACCCAGCACACGATCAAACTCACTAATGCCTGTTGGCAAGCGTGTGTCTAGCGTCACACTGACTGCGTTAAGTGGCATAACGGCGCTGTGAGTGCCAGAGTAGTTACCAACTGGTGCAGCAGTACTACGAGAAGTGGATCGGCCGGCATTAGGCTTGGCGGTACTTTTATTGTGATGCGGCATACTGACATTTGGCGCTTCTACCAAGCTATTCCATTCGCCGCAATCTGTACACTGCCCTGCCCATTTGCCAAAATGCGCGCCGCAATTCTGACAGACATAACTGCTTTTATTTTTTGCCATAAATGATGAGCCTTATCCAGATGATTAGTCGAGAATAATGAATAAAATATCGTACGCTCTTTGATGAGTGGGAATGTAAGAGTGTTTGTCGCGATCAGCCAGTTGTGAGTATCGAAAGCTGTATTTGATAGAAGGAAGAGCGTTAAGCGTAGGTTATTCTAAATATAATGAAGATGTTGACTGCTGGCTTTATAAGTTAGTTGCAATGCTAAAATCAGCAGTTCGTGTAGATAAGAATATGAGTAAAAAATGATTTAGCACAGCGGGCTATACTTGAAAGTCTTTACCTAAGTAAACAGATTTGACCAGATCATTTTCTAAGACTTCCGATGAAGTACCTTCGGCAATGATAGCCCCTTCTGAAACAATATAAGCCTTTTCACAGATGGCTAACGTATCACGAACATTGTGATCAGTGATTAAGACACCAATACCACGATTTTTCAGTGTCAAAACAACATCCTTGATATCGCCAACAGAAATGGGGTCTACACCAGCAAATGGCTCATCCAATAAGATAAATTTAGGATCCGCTGCTAGCGCACGAGCAATTTCACAGCGACGACGCTCGCCGCCTGACACACTCATTCCAAGTGAGGTACGTACATGTTCTAAATGAAATTCGCCAATCAGCTTTTCAAGCTCTTGCTGCTGCTCAGCTTTACTTAATTCTGTACGAGTCTGCAAAATCGCCAATATATTGTCTTCGATAGATAATTTACGGAAAATCGACGCTTCTTGCGGCAAATAACCAATACCAGCACGAGCACGCTCGTGCATAGCGTATTTAGACAGATCCATTTTTCCTAGAGTGACACGGCCCTTATCCATATTGACCAGTCCCACCACCATGTAAAAACTGGTCGTTTTACCAGCACCATTCGGGCCTAGCAGTCCAACAACTTGGCCTTGCTCAACAGAAAACGAGACATCTTTGACTACCCAGCGCTTGCCGTAACGTTTACCCAAATTTTGCATAGTCAAGCGAGCGACAGGCGCCGTATTGCTATTTGATACTGAAGAATCTATATTTTTATTGTCACTCATAGCTTACTCTTGCTTTCACGATATTCGTATACTACCAAAAACCTATTCATGCTTTGGTTGGCTAGGTTAGCGAACGCCACTTTGGTTGGTATTATTATTTGGTGGAAATACCAACTCTACTCGCTGATTACCACCAGCGGTCGCTTCTACATCACCTGCTTTTAGACTATAACGAATAACATTACCGGCAAAACTTGCCCCATTCTGAACCAGCTTGGCATTTCCTGTTAGAGTGATAATGCCAGATACCGCGTTATAATCAATCTTATTTGCCTGACCTTTTGCCAAGCCTTTTTCTTGCGTCACAACCTGCTGCATAGTTGCTGGACGACCCGTCGCTACCGCTGAATTAATGCTGCGCTGCTGCGAGAGATTGACTGTGATATTGTCCGCAGTCATTTTAAAAGTGCCTTGAGTAATAATGACATTACCTGAGTAACTAGTGACGCCAGTACGCTCACTATAAGTGGCCTTGTCCGCTAGCAGTTTGATTTGCTGATTGGCATCTGATGGCAGTGCATGGCCATACAATGGTAGGGCTAACAACATAAACGTTGGAACAACACGTAGCTTATGTGAGCAGATTGATGCGCATAAAGTAGGCAAAAATTTAGATTTCATATAATAACTCGTTTCATAATTGTTGATAGGATTTGCAAACTTCATGATGGCTGCTGTTTTAATGTAGTAGAAAACGCTAGTTTAAAATAATGCTTTGTCTTGACGATCAGCGGGCGTAAAAGCGACAGCAACTTGCCCAAACTCATATTCACCCGTTTCCAGATTGGCAGTCATGCTGGATGCTTCAAAACGATTCATCCCTTGTTCAATTTTGACGGGCTCATCGCTATACACTTGACCAGACTTTGTATTGCCTTTTAGGGTACTACCAGTCACTTTGATTGGCTCAATATCAGACGCCTCTTTATTACCTTCGCTAACCAGTGTAAAGCCACCTGATAAGCTCAACTCCCCTGTTTGCTGACTGATGGCTGCACTACCTGCTTGAATACGGTAGCGCTGCTCTGTTGACGGCTCCCAATTCATCGTGATGCCTGACATCTCATCCTGATTGGTCTCAGGATTATGCGTTAAAGACTCAGCAGTAAGTTCATACTCAGTTTCACCTTGCTCATTTGTCTGAACTGCTTTGATATCAGTGGCTTCATAATCGACATCTGTCGTCTCGATATTGACTGGTGGCGACACATCCCCTTGTTGCTGGAAAAACCAGCCCGCAATACCAGCAATAATCAACGCTAATATAATGAGAACACGTGTATTCACGACAGTTCATCCTGAGCTTGAGTTTCATCAAGCGTATAATGTGCAATAAAGTCTTGATAATGTCCGTACCCCTTTAAGATGAGATCACATACTTCACGTACTGCACCTGCACCCCCTGCTCGAGTGGTGACCATATCACTGCGTTTTATGACTTCCGCGTGTGCATTGGGTACGGTTGCTGCAAACCCTACCGTTTGCATCGCTTTAATATCTGGCAAGTCATCACCCATATAAGCGCAGTCGGCAGCAGTAATATTGAGCGCAGGGTCAAGAGACGATAATAACTCTTTTAGTGCAATGAGCTTATCATCCCGTCCTTGTACCACATGATTGACACCCATTTCTGTTGCACGTTTATCAACCATAGCGCTGCTACGCCCAGTAATAATAGCAGTTAAAATGCCATAACGCGCTAGAGACTTAACACCGACGCCATCCTGTACTGAAAACGCTTTGGTTTCGATACCATTTGCGTCGTAGATAATTTGACCATTAGATAAAATCCCATCGACATCCATGATCAATAGCTTTACTTGTCCGGCTTTTTTTATTAAATCTTGCATTATTTGTCTCTTTTTGACGAATATTTTTCTAACTATTTTATATGAAAAACCAATCGTTCTATCAACTATTAATGAATTACTTTACACCAGCTTGTAATAGATCATGAACCGTAATGACTGCTTCTAAACGATCTTCATCATCAATAATTAGTAATTGACTGATACCATTTTCATTCATGACACTCAAGGCATCCGATGCGCGCATTGTTTTACTGATATGGCGTGGGTTACTGACCATTACCTCATTCATCGGCGTTTGTAGATCAATACCTTTTTCAAGACCACGGCGTAAGTCACCATCTGTAAATACGCCAACGACTTTATCATTATCATCCGTCACCACGGTCATCCCTAAGCGTCCAGCAGACATCGTAAATAGTGCTTGCTGTAGCGGTGCTTGTTGGTGAATCAAGGGTAAGTCTTCTGACTTGGTATGCATTAAATCTTCGACACGCGTCAATAGCTGACGACCTAATGCGCCCGCTGGATGCGATAATGCAAAGTCCTCAGAAGTGAAGTTACGAGCATGTACCAAGGCGACCGCTAGAGCATCCCCTAACGCTAAGGTAGCCGTTGTACTCGATGTAGGGGCAAGATTGAGCGGACAAGCCTCTTGTGAGTGGCCAAGGGTCAAAACAATATCAGCCGCTCGTGGCAGCATACCGCGTTTATCTCGGCTGATACTAATTAGAGGGATGTTCAAGCGTTTGACCACTGGCAATAGCATCTTAATCTCATCGGATTCACCAGAGTTCGAGATAGCAAGCAGTACATCACCTTTGACCAGCATGCCCAAATCGCCATGACCTGCCTCACCAGGATGCATAAAAAAAGCAGGCGTACCCGTCGAGGCAAAAGTCGCTGCTATTTTACGTCCAATCAATCCTGATTTACCCATGCCCGTTACTACCACTCGACCCTGACAAGCCAAAATAACGTCACATGCTTGTGCAAACCTGTCATCTATCTGCTCCGTCAACAATGCTAATGCAGATATCTCAGTATTAATCGCGTCAATAGCCGTTGTGATAAATTGCTCATGGGTCAAATCAGTTGTAGTATCGCTCATGAATCTGCTCTATTTTTATAATGAATCAACCTAGTATTTTACTATACTCTGTTTCATATTAATAATGGCCTACCATTTATATAATGGAGGCAGCCATTATTTTTTACAGTAACTATCTGCTTATTTATATAAAAAAAACCCACTATAGCAGCAGGTCTTAATCGTATAAATCATGTCTTTTAATGTATAGTTGGATAATATACTCAATGCGTGCAGCTAATTAACTATTGGTATCATTCGATCCGTTGTCCGGCTTTTCTTCAAAGCCCGTACCGTCTGTCGGTGCATCAAAACCACGATCCTGTCCAAAGCCGCCGCGCTCAAAACCGCGTTCCTGACCTTGTCCAAAGCTACCACGCTCAAAGCCACGTTCTTGACCTTGACTAAACCCTCCGCGATTAAATCCACTACGACTAGAGGCAAAACCACGCTCTTCAAAACCGCCCGCAGCAGGATTGCTGCCACGCTCAAAGCCACCCCCTTGATAACCAGTTTGCGCTAAGCCTTGAGGTTGAGCGCCAGTACCTGTAGTGGTTGTACTACTACGCGGGTTACGAGCTGGCACTACGGTTGAGATGGCATGTTTATATACCATCTGACTGACTGTATTTTTGAGGAGTACAACATATTGATCGAATGATTCAATTTGGCCTTGCAGCTTGATACCGTTAACCAAAAAAATAGAGACAGGAATGCGATCTTTGCGCAGCGAATTCAAGAATGGATCTTGTAAAGTTTGTCCTTTTGACATGAAATCTCTCCTAAATATTATATAGTTATGTTTAGAGTGCCAATTATTCTAAGTGTCAATTTAATTATAGTGGCTAAAAGGTAGATACAATAATATGTTTTCTTTATAAAACGTATCTAAATAAATATTCATTGTTCTTAAGTTATTCCACTTTAACGCGAGTACGTTATCATTGTCAGTAATTAGGTAACCACTTGTTTCATCAAGCGTTTTTTCTGTAAAAGTTAATAGCTATCTACTACCAAGATAACTGTATTTAACGGCTACTAGATCTGTAGTAAGCTCAAATTATAACAGTTATCCACGCTAATTTTTGAAACTAATTGTGATTCTTTATTTATATATCAATAACGTGCTTTGAAAACGTAAAGTAAGACGCAAGCCAATAAGATAAAAGTATATTTTCAAAAAAGATAATCTCTTGCTTGTGCCATTGTTGTAAAGTTTTTTAGCACCATCCCTTTGGTGACCGCATCATCAAACTCAGATGCAGCATCAGGCAATTGAGCAACTTTTCTAAGCCATGTATATTGGCGTTTTGCCAGCTGCCTTGTGGCATATAATGCCTTATTTTGCATTTCCTGACAAGCAAGCGCTTCGGTCTCAGCATAGGATACATCTGGCTGAGCATTTGTGTAAACGCCCTCGCCTTGCATCTTATTTATGGCCATTAGGCTTTTAGAGTCTGCAAAGGCTTCATAAAATTGGGCTTTGTCCAAATGGGTTTTATCCAATACTGGATGCTGCGTACGAACGAGATATTCCAATACTTGGCGATAACCCACACAGCGCATCGACGGCATATTAGGGGTCAGCGGGTACTTCTCAAGTAAGCCAACAACCTCTGCCACTAACCCTTCTTGCCACATGATATCAAGGCGCTGTTCGATACGCGCATGTAACCACGGGCGGTCTGGTATCACTGACAATGCATGCCACTGCTGTTCTGGATGATGGGCCAAAGCTTGTTTTGGCTCACGCTGCCAGTCGCTTATGGGCCTATCTGTCTGCAAATAAACCTCAATTGCCCGAGTAATGCGCTGAGTATCCGTCGCATTCAAACGCTGATGGCTAACTGAGTCAACATGGCCAAGATAATCATATAAAGCACTGATACCTTCCTCTTGTCGCCACTGCTCAACGCGTGCACGTACGCTGTCATCGCTATCAGGTACGGGAGACAGGCCATCGAGTAGCGCCATGTAGTACATCATAGTGCCGCCTACTAACAGCGGTATCTTTTTGCGCTCATGACACTCATCAATAAGACGTGCTACATCATCAATAAACTCAGCGACGCTATAGCTTTGCATGGGATCAATAATATCAACCAAATGATGCGGATAACGCGTTAATTCATCTGCTATTGGTTTTGCGGTACCAATATTCATATCGCGATATATCAGTGCTGAATCCACAGAAATCAGTTCAAAACGGCCTGTATCGTATAATTCATATGCTAATGCTGTTTTTCCGCTGGCAGTGGGCGCCATCAGACACACGACACTATTATCAGGCAGATTAGTAGAGACGCTATCAGACGAATATTGCATAGAATTGCCTTTCTCAATATGTAGTTGGCTAAAATAGTAGTCAGCTTGATATTTATTCGGATGTAGAAGATAACATTAGTGTGACTAAACGATGACTGTCTAAGATTCTGATCGCATTTCTTGTCAGTATATCAGCGAGATCTGCGACAAAAACCGCAGAGTCTTGTGCAGTCATTTGCGAGCTTACTGTTGTAAGCTGATGATTGATCTCCATAGCACTGTTTGACATTTTATCTTTTTTAAATACCTTATTGCTAAATATAGATGATTCAAACAACTGGCTTACCTTTGACTGCCAGTCTTTAGTACTTATTAATAGACATTGCCCTTGATGATAAAATAAGAGCCAAGGTAGGTTTTTATCAGTTGCGGTTGAATCGATAACAAGAGCCTCTGCATCATTAATAATATCCAAGCAGATTGGTAAGGATGAAACTGTAGGCGCTTCGGATGAACGATACGAAGTATGGCGACTTTGCTGTAACGGCTCATCGACATAAGATGGTGCTGGTTCTTGAGCTAGTGATTTATCTGGAAATGATTTGCTTGAGGCAGATTGATATGATTGTCTAGGTTCTTGTACTTGCCTGCTCTGTCTTGTGTGATCTATAGGCATATCATTGGGCAAATGTGTGTCAGACAAATTATCTACAGAGACGTCTTTTTTTGACACTTCTGGATTATCGGGGCTAGCAACCTTTGGCGTAGCATTGACTATTTTTAGCTGTGAGCGAATCGTATGGCTTAAGTGAGCCATGATATTGTTTAGCGGACTGATTTTGATACGCTGCTTTGATGGGTGTACATTGACATTGAGCCATTGGGTTGGCAACTCAAAATAAAGCGCATACCCCATACCTGCTAGCTGAGCACTCTGAGCCAGTTGACGCATTTGATTGATAATCAATGCTTCTTTTACCAATCGACCATTTACATAAATCAGCTTTGGCAAGTCTTTTTGCTCATCCGTCATCGGCCATAACCAGCCGCTAATCGATGCTTGATTCAGTAGACTGTCATTATCATGCTTTGTCGGCCGTTGTATAATATTCGATAGATCTATGGATATTTTGAGCACATTATCCATCAATACCATACCCGTCGCTTGTTCTAAGCGTGCCAATGGGAGGTGACTGACATCATTATTATCGATGCTCGACGCACTTGCAATTAATGACAGGCGCTTTTTATTGTCGTGAAATAGCATCAGCGCAATATCAGAACGTGCCAGCGCCACCTCACGAACGATCGTTTCGATATGACCAAACTCAGTGGCAATAGATTTTAAATTACCACGGCGGGCAGGCACATTAAAATACAAATCTTTTACTGTAACGGTGGTGCCGCGATTATGAACAACGGGGGTGAGCTTTGGGGTATCGTCCAACACGCCAGCGACCTGCAATTGACGGCCAATACCACTATCATCATGACTGCTGGTTAAGCTCAAACGTGAGACAGCAGCCATCGCTGCTAATGCTTCACCACGAAAACCTAGCGTTGTAA
Organism: Psychrobacter sp. KCTC 72983; assembly: GCF_014280455.1. Classification (NCBI taxonomy): domain Bacteria; kingdom Pseudomonadati; phylum Pseudomonadota; class Gammaproteobacteria; order Moraxellales; family Moraxellaceae; genus Psychrobacter; species Psychrobacter sp. KCTC 72983. The sequence goes on along the minus strand of NZ_CP060390.1, from coordinate 2,620,571 downwards.
TACCGTGCAAGTTAGCAACATCAGCGACTTTGCTGGTCGCATGACGAGTAATCGCCATGACCATATCATCAGGATGAATACCCACCCCGTTATCCACCACTTCAATCATGCCCATACCACCTTGAGTAATACGTATCTCAATATCGGTGGCACCTGCATCAATGGCATTTTCGAGCAGCTCTTTGACGACCGCTGCTGGACGTGTCACGACCTCACCTGCTGCTAGTTGATTAATCAGCAGCGGCGATAGTTTTTTGATACGGGTGTTGTGGTGGTTATCTGGCATTGATAGATGTCATATTTTAAAAGAATGGCAAGTGGTGTGATTTAGATATTAAGTTTTGATAAATCCAGACCTTGCGCTTGGCCTGCTTTTGATACTTTTAAGTGCACTTGGCGTGCTTCATTACCTTTATCATCGTTTTCAACTTGCGTAATATCGATAAACAAAGTTGGCATCGGTAGATAACCATCAGCACGGCTCGCCCATTCAATGATAACTAATGCGTCAGTCTCATCTAGATATTCATCAAATCCTATAAAAGACAGCTCTTCTGGATCTTGGAGACGATATAGGTCTGCATGATAAACAGGCTTAGTCGTGCCATTGTTTTGTTCAATGCTATAAGGCTCAACCAAGGTATACGTTGGGCTTTTTACCGCACCAGTATGACCGAGAGCATGCAACCAGTAACGCGTTAAAGTGGTCTTGCCAGCGCCCAAATCCCCTGCTAACCACACACTGCCCGTCAGCGGCAATGTCGCTAATTGCTCAGCCAGTGACTGAGTGTCTTGCTCAGAGTTCAGTATCAAAGTTTGCACAGTGTCACTGTTTTCTATTGATTGATCATTATGCATCAGTCTGAACCTGCATAGTCACCGTTGGGTTGGTGAAGCTTTCACCGCGAATCAGCTTGGCGTATAGCTCAGAGTCCGTCCACTCAGCACGAACTTGTTCACTAAATTCAAAATCCTCTAAAACCAGCTTACCCATTTGCTCGTTTGCCACATCATCGGCGAAACACTGCGCGTAACCCGTCGCGGTCTCATGGGCAATCACTGAATACACACTGACATCCGTCTCACCATTTTGCATTTGCGTCTGTCGCAGTATTTCTTGCGCCCAAAAGAATATCACACGTGAAAACTGCTCTGCCGATGGTGAGACTGGTAGGCTGATCCAACGTGCGCTAAATTTCTTACACGCTGCGACATATTCAGGATCGTCTTTGTTCCAAAAACAGATCGCATGATCAAAGCTGTCGATAATATCTTTGATCGAAGATTTTAGTAGCCCAAAATCATAAACCATTTGCCCATGGTCTAGACGGGTGGCCTCTAAAATCAGCTCAATCTGATAGCTGTGACCATGGATTGAGTGTTTGCAGCGCTCAGAGCTACAGTTGCGAACGATGTGAGCGTTTTCAAATTTGAATAGTTTACGTATACGCATAATAATTTGACCAAAACAGTGAGCACGATGGTGCTAAAAGTTAATAAATAAGAGTTTGCCGCGTTTATGAATCGGTTTATGGCTAATTATAGCAAATCGCCATGTATCCGTAAGTAAGCACTTATGAATACCATGATTAATTGAACGAATCGATTAGCGCATAACTTGGCTAAAGCAATGATTTCGCTAAAGGAAAGAAGCAAGAGAACTGAATCGTAGGCGAATTGTGCGAGTACTATCTATTACTAATGCTTAAGCCTATACTCAATTGGGTAAGCTGTTATGTATGTTAGTCATCACCATACTTACCTTAAGTCAGCCCAATTGGCTTAGCAGGTTGTATGCGTTATCTACAAAGGAATTACCATGAGCAAAGTCAAGACAGTAAGAAGAATGTCAAAAAGAAACCACTTTTGACCGCCAAAGAAAAGAAAGCGGCGAAACAAGCGAAAAAAGACGACAATGGTAGCATCTTAGGTAAACATTAATATTTTTCGTATCAATATGCCGATCTGACCTAGTGGTTTGATTGGCGTTTTTTTGAGTTGGCCACTCGTTTTTTTTAGGCACTGCGCGGCGCAAACATAATAATCGCCATTCCTAATAGTGCAACTACTGAGCCCACTATGTCCCACACGGTTGGTCGTATCCCATTGACCGTCCATAACCATAAAATCGCCATACAAATATATACGCCACCATAGGCCGCATAGACCCTACCTGCAGCAGTCGGATGTAATGACAGCAGCCAGACAAACGCGATCAAACTCAGTGCGCCAGGTATTAATAGCCAGATAGATTTACCTTCTCGCAGCCATATATAAGGCAAATAACACCCTGCAATCTCAGCCAATGCGGTCAGCGCAAAAAGCCCAACGGTCTTTAATTCTGTCAAACTTACCTACTCCTCAACGGTGATAAATCCAGTCAGGTATTGTACGGCATTGCCAGAAATAAGCACTCTATCGTCTGCCACGGTACAGTCAAGCACACCGCCGCGACTAGATGCTTGATAAGCGACTAATTCATTTTTGGCTAAACGCTTCGCCCATAAAGGGGCAAGTCCAGTATGAATCGAACCTGTTACTGGGTCTTCATCACCACCATTTGCTGGCCAAAAGTATCTAGAGACAAAATCATAATCATGATAATTTTCTGAGGTTGCCTGACAAGTTACCACTACATCATAAGGCGCTAGCTGCTTCAACTTCTCATTATCACGCACAACATTCAATACATCAGATTCAGAATCATAGATGACGAAATACGCTTGAGTATTGCGATAGACTTCAGCAGGTGCAATGGATAGACCTGCTAATAAACTATCAGGAATGTCATTAATTTTTTCAGGCATTCTATTGGGAAAATCCATTTGCATTTTGCCAGAATCCGTTTTTGCGACTGTCAAAATACCAACCGCTTTGGCTAAAAAGTTAATCGACTGTACGTTTGGGTTTTTGTTAAACAATACATAGGCAGCGGCTAAAGTCGCATGACCACAGAAGTCAATTTCGGTCAATGGTGAAAACCAACGAATATGATAAATACCTTTGTCATCAACAACGATAAAAGCCGTTTCAGACAAGTTGTTTTCAGACGCAATAGACTGCATCAAAGCATCATCTAACCATTCATCTGTCACAATAACCGCAGCGGAATTACCTTTGAATAGCGTATCAGTAAAAGCGTCAATGACGTTTATTTCTAGTTGCATGGGATGTTCTCATTGTTATAATTTTTTAAAGATTAATCTTGGTCATCATTATCTTCCGAGAAATCAAAATAAGAAATAGTTGACCAAAACTTAATACTTAGATCAATAGGCAATAGTTTCGGTGATGTTGTACTGTAGCTAACCAGTCTTGGCAACGAGCTAATATATACCTAGTTCGCCAATTATCTCAAAAAATCTCGCTATTGTTGGGACAATATAATTATTTTAGCACTTTGACATTATTAAAATGGTATGACACATAAAACCACAGTAAAATCTATCATAGCAAACAAACCTCTTAGATAACCGCCTATCTAGGCCATACCGACACTTTAAATAGGAAATTAGCGTCATGATGCGTATTGGATTATTTTTATTGACCAACTTGGCCGTGATCGTGGTCTTTAGCATTGTGTTTGGGATACTATCCAGATTTTTTGGGATTGGCGGTGTATATGCAGCAGGTGGGCTAAATTATGTCAGTCTTGCAGTTATGTGCGGTATCTACGGCATGGTCGGCTCAATGATTTCGCTATTTCTGTCAAAATGGATGGCCAAAAAATCTACGGGTACGGTGGTAATAGAATCCGCACGTAACCCAACTGAACAATGGCTGGTCGATACAGTGGCAAAACAAGCGCAAGCGGTAAACATCGGTATGCCTGAAGTTGGTATTTTCAATAATTCGCAGCCAAACGCGTTTGCAACTGGCTGGAATAAAAATAAAGCGCTGGTGGCGGTTTCATCTGGTCTACTACAGAATATGAATCAAGATGAAGTCGAAGCAGTATTGGCGCATGAGATTGGTCATGTGGCTAATGGCGATATGGTAACCCTTGCCCTTATTCAAGGCGTGGTCAATGCGTTTGTAATGTTCTTTGCACGTATTGTAGGCAGTTTCGTTGACCGTACTGTGTTTAAAAACACCAGTGATCGCCCAGGTATTGGGTACTTCATCACTAGTATTGTGATGGATATTCTACTTGGCTTTTTGGCGTCTGCTATCGTGATGTGGTTCTCACGCTTACGTGAATTCCGTGCAGATCAAATGGGCGCAAAACTTGCCAGCCGCGAAAAAATGATCAGTGCACTTGATGCGTTGCGTCCTTCTGCACAGCGACCCGATCAAATGCCTGAGAGTATGAAAGCGTTTGCAATCTCGTCTGGGCAAACTCAAGGCTTTAGTATTGCAAACCTATTCCGCTCACATCCAACGCTTGACGACCGTATTGCGGCGTTGCGAGAATATAATCCTAGTGAGGTTTAATCGGTTAATTATATTCTAGTTATACGCTGAACGTACCCTAATTGAGCTAATTTAATTTTAAAAAATTTTAGTTGTCTTTTTAGTATAACGATATCTATTCGATTAATATAAGATTCTTAGGTAAGCGGCCCACCAAAGGCCACAAAACTTGTTCCCAGCGCCTGAATAATATCAATCACTGAAGCTGCAAAAATTTTTAAAATTGCTACTTTTCCCATAGAATTATCCTCCCTTTCAGAATTACAGTCTGAATCTAAAGTTGTCAACATACGATTTTTCAAATAAGACAAAACCATCAACACGAGACAGATAACTAGGAACAAAACAAGAGCAGAAGGATTTGAACCTCCACCGCTAACCGCTGACCTAAAAATCTTATAAGGCAAAGCTTTAAAAGTTGTATTGAATGCCTATAATGCCAGCTGCCACTGACATCATAGGGCTTTTCAAAGATTGAAATAAATCATAGCAATTGTAAGTATAAGTCCACTTATGGCTGTAATTACTGCTGCTACATTTACTTTAATCTCTATATTGGTTGATATTTTCATGGCATTAATCCATTCAAACGACTCAACCGGTTGAATCATTAAAGATTCGCATTTATATACCGCGTTGCCACGCGGTTGGGCTTACTTTGACTAGTATAAGCTTACCCGTTCGGACGACTTCTGCTGGCACAACCAGCCCAAATTTCGAGACTACTCTAGATAAGGGATCGCCCTTTAGCCGCTTATCAAGCGACATTCGGAGTTGATGGCTCCGAAACCTTTTAGAAAATAATTACTAGATAATATACACGGTATTGAACTAGAAAACACGCTATAAAGTATTATATATCTTACTACTTATTCTGCTATATGTGCTAAGTTAAAGCGTATATAAAGATACCTCAACCACAATAAATAGTAGCAAGAACGTAATGACACCGCCAGCCCCCATTATTCATAAACCCAGACATAAAAAAAGCCTATCTATAAAAGACAGGCTTTTCTAAATTACGCTTGCTAATTAAATATCAAACTCTAGTGCTCTATCGCCTTCGCTATCTTTGATACGCGTTGGTAGGCCAATCTTGTTGAGCAGATTAATAAATGGTTTGGCATCTAGCTCTTCGACGTTGACCATTGTGCCTGCATCCCATTCACCAGTCGCGACCAGTATCGCAGCAGCAACAGGTGGCACGCCTGCGGTATACGAGATACCTTGGCTACCCACTTCGTTATAAGCGTCTTTGTGATCTGAGACATTGTAGATAAATACTTCCGTCTCAAGGCCATTGATCTTACCTTTGACTTTGTCACCAATGCAGGTCTTGCCTGTATATTCTGGTGCCAGCGAGCTTGGATCTGGTAGTACTGCCTTCACGACTTTTAGCGGCACCACTTCTTGGCCTTCAGCCGTCATCACTGGCTGCTCAGACAGTAGTCCTAAGCTCTGTAGCACGGTGAATACATTGATATAATGCTCACCAAAGCCCATCCAAAAACGAATGTTTGGTACATCTAGATTGGCTGACAATGAATGCACTTCATCATGACCACTCAGATAGCTGTTCTGCACACCCACAACTGGTAAATCGTCTGTACGTTTAACTTCAAACATTTTGTTAGACTGCCACTTGCTGTCTTGCCAAGAGTAAACCGTCCCTGTAAACTCACGGAAGTTGATCTCTGGGTCAAAGTTAGTCGCAAAGTATTTGCCATGACTGCCCGCATTGATATCAATGATGTCAATATCAGTCACAGATCCTGCATCCATCATATCATAGCCCAAGCGTGCATACGCATTGACCATACCGGGATCAAATCCTGCACCTAAAATAGCAGTGACATTATTGTCTGCACAGCGCTGTTTACGTTGCCACTCGTAGTTGTTGTACCACGGCGGTGTCTCACAAATCTTGCGTGGATCTTCGTGAATAGCCGTATCTATATATGCCGTGCCTGTTTCAATACAAGCTTCTAGTACGGTCATATTGATAAATGCCGAGCCAACATTAATAAGTATCTGTATTTTTGTGTCTTGTATCAGCTGCACGAGTGCTTGGCTGTCCATGGCATCGACCTGATGTGTATGCAAGACTGCAGCCTGCTTAAAGCTGTCTTTTTCTTTTACGCTCTGCGCGATGGCATCGCATTTGTCTTTGGTACGTGAGGCGATATGGATCTCGCCAAGCACATCATTATGCATCGCACACTTATGCGCGACCACTTGAGCGACACCACCTGCTCCGATGATAAGTACGTCTTTTTTGTTAGATTTGGCTTGTTGGTTTGTGTTCAATGAACAATCCTCCTTTGTGCCCCTGTCGATACCATTGATTGCGGCTATGCAAAACAGAAACGAGTGAATGATATGCGTGAATTAAAAAGGAAGACCGAGGAAAACCCACGCACCCGTCGGGCAGATAATACTCCATTATTTGCCCGACGCGATTATAACAATTTTTATTCCCTTATCGGTAAAAAATATGTATAAAAAGTAGAGATATTAAAATGCATACTAATACAGGTTAAGCCTTTGTTTTTTAAACATTAAAATACAAAACCCGACAATAACATAGTCTTAAAAACTAAGGCTACTAACGCTACTAAGGCTTAAGATAGGCTGGCTTTATATTCCTCATAGTCGAACTCACGCTGGATATCAGTACTGCCGTCCAAACGACGAATCACTATCGCTGGCATATTAACCCCATTGAACCAGTTTTTCTTGACCATCGTATAACCTGCCGCATTACCAAAGGCAATCTTATCGCCTATCTGAATATTACTCGGTAATGCATACTCACCAAAGATATCACCTGCTAAGCAAGAACGACCATAAATAATGGTATGGTCTGCTGACTCAGCATTGGCTTCAAACGGCGCAGCTTCTGCTGGATTGCCAGTGGGTGCAATATTGGCAGCAGTATTATTGATCGCGGCAATCGGTGCGGACTCACGATAGATAAGCAAGTCGAGCATATGTGCTTCAATCGAAGCGTCGACGACGGCGAGATTTTTTTGATTGTGCATGGTGTCTAACACTGTCGTCACCAACGTGCCCGCGCCATGGATGCTTGCCTCACCTGGCTCAAGATAAACTTGCACGCCATAGGTCTCACTAAATACTTTTAATCTGTCAGCCAGCTTTTCTAATGGATAATCAGGCGCGATAAAATGAATGCCGCCGCCTAAGCTTACCCATTCAAGTTGCTGCAAAATATCGCCAAATCTAGATTCGATATCTGCCAAACTTTCACTAAAGGCTTCAAAACTGTCATTCTCGCAGTTGTTATGAATCATAACGCCTGTAATATCGCTAAGTACCGCTGCGATTTTATCTTTATTGTGCTCACCAAGGCGGCTAAATGGACGTGCAGGATCAGCAATCAAAAATGATGAGTTGCTGGTTTTTGGATTTAATCGTAAGCCTACTGGAACCCCTTGCGCTGCCGCTTGATTTTTAAAAGCAGTTAGCTGTGAGATTGAGTTAAATATAATCTTATCAGCATAACTGAGTACTTCAGGAATTTCGTCTGCACTATAGGCGACGCTATAAGCGTGGGTTTCTTTTTTATCGCTGCTACTGGCATCAGCGTTATTACCAAAAGTCTCATAGCCCAATCTAACTTCGTTGAGTGAAGACGAAGTCGTGCCATGCAGATAAGGCTGCATCACATCAAAAACACCCCATGTGGCAAAGCATTTTAGTGCCAATAATGCCTTTGCACCAGACAGCTCACATAGCCTAGCGATGATTTTCATATTGACAACGATGGCCGCTTCATCAAGCACGTAGTATGGCGTTGGCGGCAACGTCGCGTTGATAGAATTCTCTAGATTTTTTGCATTCATAATAGGTTACCTAATAGACACTCTGCTGTTGGTATCTTGACAGACAGATATAAATATTTGCGCTATAGTAGACTAAATTCATCATAATTAGAATATCTTATGGCACTCTCAACCGATTATTCCACCTCTGCCAGTCGATCCCATGCCTCTCAACTGGATCCAAAACATATAGACTTGACGCACCTCCACCCGGATGCGCGTGCAGTATTGGATTTTTGGTTTGATAAAGATAATGAAGCGTGTTGGTTTGAACAAAACGATCGTTTTGATAAGCAGATAAAGGACAAGTTTGGTGACATTTGGCAGGCAGCAAAGCAAGGTGAATGCGTTAAATGGCGCCTCGCAGAAGCTTCTCTAGATGGCAATAGTTCAATAACAGCGCTAGCAGGGCGACTGGCAGAAATCATTGTCTTAGATCAGTTTTCACGAAACCTGTGTCGCGAACAAGCCTGTGCTTTTGCCCAAGACGGTATGGCATTAGTTTTAGCACAAGAGGCCACTCAGCAGCCCTATTTTGACACTTTACCGATGCAATGGCGTAAGTTTATGATTATCCCATTTATGCACTCTGAATCTGCCTTAATTCATGAGCGCTATTTGCCATTATTTAAACAGTTGGATGATGCCACTACGCTAGATTTTGAATATCGTCATAAAGAAATTATTGATCAATTTGGGCGTTACCCACATCGTAATGAGGTACTAGGGCGCAAGTCAACTGAGGATGAAAAAGCCTTTTTGCAACAGCCAAACTCTTCATTTTAAAGTAAATTTTATCCAGTCTGCTTACTTTATCATATTCTTATAGTTTCTTTATATAAAACAAGGACTGAACCAGTTATTTGGTTCAGTCCTTTTGTTTGTACAATTGATTAAACGGTTTAACTAATAATTTACCTTACCCGTCGTAAAAGTGAATGACTTACTTTCTAAGTTTTTATCATCAACCAAGATATCAAAGCTCACTTGATACTTTGTATTGCCATACAGACCACATTGCTGGCTTTGATTTGCCGCGCGATTAACTTCGCAGCTCTTTAGTGCATCTGTTAATGGCAAAATAAATGCTTCATTCGCTGGTAATGCGTAGTTGGTGTTCACATACGGATCGTTATCAAAGTCGATCAATTGAATCGGTACATTAGTATTTCGCTGAGTATCTCGGAACTTGGTGTTGCTTACTTTGATTTTGTTCGCTGATGGCATACTTACATAAACAGGCTGTCCGATAGGATCGGTACGTAAATCGCGACCTGTGCCTTTAATAGGGTTTGGACTCTCATTGTATATCGCCTTTTGGTGGCTCATTCGGTGAATCATTAGAAGACGAGTTGCTATCGGAGTCGCCACCACCACCGCAGGCCGTTAAAAATACCGCCAAGAAAAGCACTACAGCAAGGTTCTTTTGAGGGGGATGAGCCAGTATTTCTTATCCTATAAAATAGTAATATATATAATTCATAGTGAGAATAAAACTCAAAATAAAAGCTTAGTCATTGATTTAACAGTACTTTATACCAAGAGCAACATATTGTATTACATTTTATAAATTTTCGCTCGTTATTTTTCCGGAAATTTGCCTGTTTGTTAACATAGGTATATATCTTCTTTCTGCTGGTACATTAAATCTTTATTATTAGACGATTTCTAGACGAGATATTGTCGTTTAAAATTAGCTCTCTAATGCCTTTCTCACTGGCGCAAAGCTGCGCCTATGTGCTGATAAGACACCATGTCTCTCAATGGCTTCCATATGTGCGCGAGTTGGATAGCCTTTATGTTTGGCAATACCGTATTCTGGATGCTGCATATCAAGGGCATACATGGTCTCATCACGGCTCACCTTTGCCAATATACTAGCCGCTGCGATACTGGTATGACGTGCATCACCCTTCACCCATGCTTGGCAGTCAACAGAAGATGGCGAGATGTCCAATCCATCAAATATAGCATCATTCAGCTCAGGACAACGATTACCATCAAACAACGCCTCTACCTGTAATTTATCAAGTGATATGCCAAGACTTTTAGTTTTAGAAAGATATTTAAAAACTGCTTCTAGCAAAGCTTCGATACATAACCGCATACCGAGCATGGTAGCCTGCAAAATATTGACTTGATCGATGACAGCTGCTGGTATATCAGCGATGATATAACTGACTGCATTCTGTTGTACCAATGGATAAAGAAGATCGCGCTTTTTTTCACTCAGTTTTTTGGAGTCTGTCAGTATCGACAATGGTGTGTCTTTGAGTGGTTGTTCTTCAATCAATCCTGACCAAGACGCAGGCAATATCGCGGCGGCCACATTGACACTACCTAGTAACGGTCCACGTCCTGCTTCATCAACGCCAATTTTTAATATTGACTGTTCTAAGCGTTGCGCTTCATCGCGCTCATATTGAGCAAACAGCTTAGAGGTATTCAACTGTCCATATAAGCGTATAGGCGCCGCCAATTGAATATACTGCCCTTTGACATCAATATGATCAATACTGACGTCAATTGTCTGGGCTAGGTTTTTTGTGCTAGGTTGAATTTGCATAATATTAGAAAGTCTTTCTAGGTTAGGTAAGATTGGAGGCATTACTATCGCTCATAAAATATTGTTCAATCACGCTATTCGCTGGCTCATGATTGCTTTGCTGCTGCAACGTGTGCTTTGTCGCGAGCAGATCTTTTAATTGCTCAGCATAAGCACGCGGTTGTAATAGACGCATTACCGTACGGCAAATATTATCCCCACTTGCCTGCTCTTGAATAAGCTCAGGCACAATCGGCGCATTAGCCAAAATGTTAGGTAGTGCCACATAAGGCACTTTTACCAGACGTTTGGCAATCTGATAAGTGATCTGATTCAATTGATAAACCACCACCATCGGACGCTCAAGCAGCATTGCCTCCAATGTTGCTGTCCCAGAAGCTAGCATCACGATATCTGACGCTGCCATCGCATGCTGACTAAACTCTGGCTGAGTATCATCATAAACGACGACAATAGCTGCCCGCAGCTGCTCTGAGCATTGATCAATGACTTCTTGCACAATATATTGGTGATTTTGATCAACCGTTGGAATGATAAAACACAGCTTTGGGTCTAATAATATGAGCTTTTGAATGCCGTCAAGCATCAATGGCAAGATAGCGGTAATCTCACCACGCCGAGAGCCAGGCATCACGCAGATAAGCTGGCTGACATCATCAAACCGTTCAATAAAAAACTGCTGTAAACCATCATTGTGCCAGACCAGCTCGCTACGGCGCTGATTGATTGGCGTGTCTATCAATGCTTGATCAATGGTTCGTAGCAACGGATGCCCCACACAGATCGCCGGATGATTATGACGCTCATAAACCGGTAGCTCAAATGGGAATAGGCACAATACCAAATGGGTTGCCGCTTTAATATTATGGATACGCGACTCACGCCATGCCCAAATAGAAGGACTGACATATTGCACACAGAACACGCCTTGTGGCTTGAGTTTTTTAGCGACCCGTAGGTTAAAATCAGGTGCATCGATACCGACAAACCAATCGATATTGGCTGTCTTAAACGCACTCAATAGCTCGCGGCGTGCTTTGAGCAAATCTGGTAGCTGCGCCATGACTTCAACCAGACCCATCACTGCCAAACGCTCTAATGGAAAAATGCTTTGCAATCCTTGCGCTTGCATCTTAGTGCCGCCCACGCCTACCCAAACGATGTCATCACGCAGATTATTCATCTGTTGCATAAAATCTGCGCCTAAACTGTCACCTGACACTTCACCTGCGACAATGGCTATCACTAGCGGCGTGGCAGTCGTTTTAGGTTTATTAAAATCCGTCTCTGTTTGGCTGATGGAATCAGTATGTGGATGAGACGTAGCAGAATCTGTCATGACAAGCTCTCAATATTGAAGATATACAAATAAAATAAATCGTTGTTGTAAAATATAACACAGTCAGTCAATGATAGATGTTGATGACATACACATTTTATCTGTGTCTATTTTTTGGCATTCATGTTTTAGTGTGCAATCGTTTTAGTGCGCAATCATAAAGCCATCGCGGTCGCTATCATACGTGACGATGATACAAATAGCTAAATTCACGCATAAAATCTGATCGTTGAGCACCCAGCACTTAATTCATCCTTATTAATAGACAGAAAAGCGAAATACCAAACGTGCATTTGCGAATTCAAATATAACCTTAATCATGTGTAAGTATAACTAAGTTTTAGTTTCCTCATTCCAGTTATCAGTCAATTAACTACCGGACTACCCTTGTCAACCAACACTTTTGTCCGCATAATGAATATTCCTATAAATCAGCTAGACGATATATAACCATGACAACATCAGTTACCCATAATGCAGACATTGACGACGTGAATATTGAAAAATTTATTCCTTTGATTACTCCCGCTGAGCTAAAAGCTGAGCTACCTCTGTCAGACGATGCATACAAAACCGTACTAAACGGTCGCCAAACGATCCAAAATATCTTGGACGGTAAAGACAAGCGTCTGTTTGTGGTCATTGGACCCTGCTCTATCCACGATATTAAAGCGGCCCATGAGTATGCCGATCGCTTAGCCGTATTGGCAAAAGAGATCGAAGACAGCGTATTTGTCGTCATGCGTGTTTATTTTGAAAAACCTCGTACCACGGTCGGTTGGAAGGGTATGATTAATGACCCTGACATGAATGACAGCTTTGATATCGAAAAGGGCTTGCGTACTGCTCGCAAGTTATTGCTTGATTTGAATGAAAAAGGCTTGCCTTGTGCGACTGAAGCCCTTGATCCAAATACGCCGCAGTACATGCAGGATTTGATCAGCTGGTCAGCGATTGGCGCACGTACTACCGAGAGCCAAACACACCGTGAAATGAGCTCAGGCTTATCTTGCCCAGTTGGCTTCAAAAACGGTACTGACGGCGGTATGACGGTTGCTGTCAATGCGATGCAAGCCGTTAAAGAAGGGCATAGCTTCCTAGGTCTATCCTCAGATGGTAAGGTCTCTATCATCAAATCGAAAGGCAACCCTTACGCACACGTGGTACTCCGCGGTGGTAATGGCAAGCCTAATTATGATGAAACGGCAGTTGCTCAAGTTGAGAACGAACTGGCAAAAGGCAAAACCAATGGCAAAATCATGATTGACTCAAGCCATGCCAACTCAGGTAAAGATCCTTACTTACAGCCGATGGTTATCCAAAACGTCGCTGAGCAAATTCAAAATGGTAATAAATCAATCATTGGCATGATGATTGAGAGTCACCTAAAAGGCGGCAATCAAAAACTAACCGCTGATTTAAGTCAGCTTGAGTACGGTAAATCTATCACTGATGGCTGTCTAGACTGGGATAGCACTGTCACCGCATTGCGCGGCTTGCGTGATATGGTAAAAGATGTGCTACCAAACCGCTAATAGCCATTAACGATAGTATATCGTCAAGCAAAAACTAGAAAGCCCTTTTCGTACTGATACGAAAGGGGCTTTTTATTGGGAGAATTTTAAGAAAAACATTTTCTTGAGTAGCTTAATTCTTAATGACAATTAATGCTATACGCTCAATTAAATAAAGCCAACTCTAGTTTGAGGTTGGCTTTATTTTAAAGTTAATACTACAGCTAAATTATTTCCTAGCTATTATCAATCAGCTATTTGCAGCACCTAATACACTCTCTAAGCTTTCAAGCACATGCTTGGATGCAACGTTCTTGCGTAAGTCTGTTAGCTGCTCATGCGCCATTTGACGACGTGGTTCAGCCAACGTATTCCAGCGTGCCAGCACTTGTAGCAGTCGCGACGCCAATACAGGGTTGGCATCATCGAGTTTTTTGATCACGTCTGTATACATCTTCAGACCCTCTGCTGTCCATAGTACTGTTGGTTGCGAGCTAAAGGCACCGATAACTGAACGGACACGATTAGGGGTATTCCAATCAAAATCGGTATGAGCAATTAACGACTTGATAACATCAGGTGTCACATCATCAGCGGCGGCTTGCACACTGAACCACAGATCAATCACCAAATCATTTGCTTGGAAACGCTTATAGAAATCGGTCAAATAATCATTGGCTTTTGGCAGCTGATGATTGACCATTGCTTTTAATGCACCAAAGCGCTCCGTCATACAGCTGGCATGATCATATTGCTGTTGTGCCCAGTCGGCTGCACCTTCAACGTTAGCAGTCAGTGCCATATCAAGCACCACATTACGCAGCGCACGAATGCCTCGAGCTTGAGCACTGTCTTCATAAGACTGCATTGGCAGATCATTGTATAACGTAGCCCATTGATCTTTTAATTTATCTGCTACTTGCTGATATAGTCCATCGCGCTGCTCTTTCACTAGTACCGGATCGTAGTCTTGAGGAATAGCAGAAGCCAGCTCTTGCGCTGATGGAATATCAAGTAATCGTGCAGCCAGCATCGCATCATCAGCTGCTAAAACGGGCAACGTCTGTGCCAAGGCTTCTAAATACACATCAGGACTGCTCTTCGCACCTTGGCTTTGCAGTAAAATACGGTTGACCAGCATTTGGGTGACTTGCCAGCGGTTAAACCCATTGGTTTCATGCTTGAGCAAAAATGCTAAGTCTGCATCTTGGTAATCATAGTTGAGCTGTACTGGCGCACTAAAATCACGCAGTAAAGACACAACAGGCTCACTTGCGACATTTTCAAACACAAACGTTTGCGTCGCCTCGTCAAGCAATAACATACGCTCAGCGACGATAGCGCCTGAATCTTTATCAAACAGTGCGGTTGCTACAGGTATCGGCAACGGTTTTGGTGCATCAAAGCCTTTCACATGACGTGTTTGCTGATTCAAAGTAATCGTTAATGTCTGCGCTGCACTATCATAAGTTTGAGAGCCCGATACCACTGGCGTACCTGGCTGACGATACCAGTCGATAAAGTCCTCGATTTTGTCATCAGTGATGCTAAGGGCTGATAAAAAGTCTTCTACCGTGACCGCTTGTCCATCGTAACGACGGAAATACTCGTCTGTTCCTTTGCGAAAATCATCCGGCCCTAATGTGTTGGCAATCATTCGTACGATTTCAGCGCCTTTCTCATAGACGGTTGTCGTATAAAAGTTATTAATCTCAACAAAGCTCTCTGGGCGTACTGGATGTGCTAATGGGCCTGCATCCTCTGCAAATTGATGTGCACGCAAGGTCGCCACATCATCAATACGCTGTACCGCACTTGATTGCTGATCTGCTGAAAACGACTGATCACGGTAAACCGTAAAACCTTCTTTCAAACACAGCTGAAACCAATCACGGCACGTGATACGGTTACCCGTCCAGTTGTGAAAATATTCGTGAGCAATAATGGCTTTTACGCTAAAACTGCGCGCATCAGTAGTGGTCTCAGGGCTAGATAACACACAAGCGGTGTTAAAGATATTAAGACCCTTATTCTCCATTGCGCCCATATTGAACTGACTGACTGCCACAATCATATAGCGATCTAAATCATAGGCTCGGCCGTAATTGACCTCATCCCATCTCATGGCGTCTTTTAAGGCTTGCATACCAACATCACATTTATCGATATCGGCAGATTTTGCGTAAACCTCAAGTAATACGTCCCGACCTTCGCTGGTCGTATAAGAGTCTGTCAACACATCCAAATCAGCAATAACACAGGCAAATAAATAGCTGGGCTTGTTGGTTGGATCCTGCCAAATCGCATAATGACGCTCTGGCGCATCAGCAACCTCGCCTGCTTCAACTAAATTACCGTTAGCCAATAACGTCGGATAGCGCTTATCGGCTTCCAGTCGAGTGGTAAATATCGCGAGTACATCAGGGCGATCAGGATAAAAAGTAATCTTACGGAAACCTTCTGGTTCGCACTGAGTCACAAACATGGTGTCGTCACCACTACCTGCCATGTATAGACCTTCAAGCGCGGTGTTAGTTTGCGGGCAGATACGTACCTGAATGTCTAAGATAACCTCATCAGGTGCTTCATAAATCGTTAGCTTGCCATCTTCTTGCTGGTAGTGCTCAGATGTTAACGCTTTATCATTCATGATAATAGACAGCAGCTCTAACGATTCGCCAAATAAGACAATATTCCCTGTGGTTTGGCGTACCATCTTAAGCATACTATTTACCTGAGCATAATCTTCAAACAGCTTGATGTCCAAATGGACCGTTTCCACATCAAAACTTGGTTTTTGGTAATCCTTTAGATTAATTTTACTTGGTGCATGTGGGGGTACATCTGGCATTTCAGGATTGATGATCTGAGCATCGGTTTCAGCAGTAGACATGGTAATTTCCTATTATTATTGATGATATGTTATGAGTGTTATTGTTTTGCTATTCGCATTATAGCTTTCGTCTTGATAGCAACGTTTATGGTGCTCAAAGTCACAATGAAAGTCACAACGGGCGCATGTTATATATGGTTTCCTGCTTATAGGTAGATTGACCTAAATCCTTATATTTCAAGTATGGGCATCGAGATAACTGAGTTTATCCTTCATATACATTTCCTCGTATACATTCATGTGTGTTGGTTAGCCTCTATATGAATGATTAAATCAACAATTGGCTCACGTTATCAATTGGATAATGCCGATGAAAATGATTTAATAGGCGCACTAATAACTCACCTTTCATAAACGGCTTATTATATGACAACACACACTGCCAAATACTCAAAGATCACGTTACCTCTACTGATAGAGTATGTTGATGCGCTCATGCCTTCGCTTGATAGCTCACTTGATAAACAAGCACAAACGATAACTGGACAGACTGATGACACTACTCAGCTGTTATGGGTAGCACACGACAAAACAGAATTATCAACTCTGCAAACACAGCTCAAGAAAACTACACATATTAAAGATACGAATGTTAAAGATGATAATAACGTATCAGCTGAAGCATGGCACGTCTCCACTTTATCAGAGCTTGCTAAACAGCCTGTGCTTGAACGATACGAGCTTGCTTGCTTTTGGCTACCCACCCTCTCAAAAGAGCTGTTACATCAATACATCCCTGCCCTCATGCGTTATCGTGATCTCTATGCAGCACACTTGCTGGTTGCGCTTGATAGTTCCATTGATTTGAAACCTTATGGGTTTACGCCATTTGATATCTTAAGCGAGCCATCTTTAGATATTAGTGATATTGAATCCATAACATCTTCCACTGTATCAGCGGCGCTTTGGCAGTTCAATTTATATGATTATAAACAGCTACCGAATTGGCTCAATGCTGATTACTGGGCCAATCCTGAAAACTGGGGCAAACACCGCTGGTGATACGTTACATATCTATCTATCGTTATTTACAGTAAAAATACTTACATAAATTAACAGTTAGTATATGATGTCTAAAGATTGCCTGAGTTTTATCGTAAGCAGTTTAAAAAATAAATTTAATTAAAATTTTAGGAGCTCGTCATGTCAATCAGTTTTTCTAAGATCGCTGTTTTAGCTGTACTATCAAGCGCCGTTGCACTCACTACAGGTTGTGCGACTAAACGTGCTACCTCAGAGGTTGTGGTCGCGCCGCTAGGTATTCCAGGTGGTCAAGTTGGCTATAATGGTGCCGTCATCGTTGATAACTCAGCCGCTGTCATTACTGGTGCTGAAAACTTACAAGCGGTTGTCTACTTTGCTTTTGATAGCAGCGAAATCACTGCGCAAGCGGCGAGTGTCCTTAACCAACACGTGAGCCTATTAAACTCAAACCCAGCAGCTGGTGTCGTTATCGCAGGTCATACTGATGAGCGCGGTAGCCGTGAATACAATATGGCACTCGGTGAGCGCCGCGCCCAAGCAGCACGTAATTATCTTGCTGCTCAGGGTGTCGCCGCCAACAACATCCGTGTCATTAGCTATGGTGAAGAACGTCCTGCAGCGGCTGGCAACACCGAAGATGCTTATGCACAAAACCGCCGTGCTGAGCTGTCTTATTAAGTGTCATTAACTAAGCGTCATTAAAAATCATTTGCCTTAAAAAAGCCCAGTAATGTTATATTACTGGGCTTTTTATATTCTATTGAGCTAAGTAAGATATAAATATTTCAAACTCAAATGTAAGATACCTAATTTTGAACACATTATTTACATTTCTAAAAAAACTTCGTTTTCAATTAAAAATACTAGGGCGTGTTGAACATTCGACCATGGCACTGACAGCGACTATTTGTTAGGCGATTCGATGTTAAAAATAATAAGTTTAGTCATTCTAAGCGCTTATTTTTAACGATGAAGCGGCAAAAAAGAGTCCTGTCCCTGCGGGCTGATGCTAAAATGGGCTGATGCTAAAATGGGCTGATGCTAAAATGGGCTGATGCTAAAATTGCCCCATACTGCGTTACAAATCTCGCTAAGGCATCTGCATTATCGTCGCTTTGTGCCTTGTCTGGAACAATTTTAGCGATCAGCAGTGCCTATTTGCGCATGTTCAACAAGCCCCAATGACTACTCATGATAATACCAGTACTAAATATCACTAACGTCCAACTTACTCAACTCGACCATGAAACTTGGTGCGTGACTGCTCAAGTAAGCGGCTTATCCAGTCCTGTAGGAATTAGCAGCGCGTGGAACGACTCATACTGGTTATCAGTATATCCATCATCACATATAGTCTTTACTGAGCTTCGTCATTTCAAATGGCATTATCATGCAGTACAAAAACCAATATCAAAACGTAGTATTGCTCATAGGCAACGTCAACAGCAGCGCCAAGGTGTGAGACAGTTACTACAAGCGCTACTCAATAAGCTAGAAATCAGCGATACCTTAGATGAGTCGAGCTTTCCCTATCGCCTTAGCAAAAGCAAGTATTACGTCTGTTTTAGCCATACAGCCGCTCATAACAAAGACGAATTTAATAAAAAATCTCATCAAAATATCGCTGCTATTTCATACAGCAAAATAGCAGCGGTCATCAGTCGTCGTCGCCCTGCTGGCATCGATATCGAGCACAATGATGTTGCTTGGCATATCGTCAAGCGTTTTTACTCAGATAATGAAGTTACTATCTTACAGACATTACCAAAAAATCAGCGTGATTATATTGCAAAGTTACTATGGCAAATCAAAGAAAGCTTTATCAAGATCCATCAGTACACTTTGGCACAAGGTTTAGGTATAGATTACTCTGATGTCATTCCTGCCTTGACTGATGATATGAATAAAGACCTTATTACTATCAGTCATACTAACGATCAATCCAATCACCAAATTGCAGTATTGCAAGCAGATCAAACAGTCGTCGTTTTTTGATCATATCTGGCAATGCTCTCGTATTTATTATCTTCGCTTTCTTCTAGACATAAAAAAACGACCCTAGAAAGGGTCGTTTTTTTTATTCTCTTCTAATAACAGTATTTACACTGTGATTAGATTAAAAACGGTAAGTTGCACCAAGTTTAACGATTGGCATCCATTCTAGCCAGTTTTTATCTTCTAAATCATTTTCTGCATCACGAGCAGCTTGATTTGCTGCGACAGTGTTACCATCTTCACCAGTATAGCGGACATCTGCGTCTACTTTACCCAAGTATGCTGCACCAACTTCACCAAATACACCGAAATTATTCGTAATGTTAGGGCGGAAGCCAACAGTTAAGTAAGGGGCTAATTTATTGCGATGTTCTATAGAGCCTTCTAGGTTACCTACATTTTCGCCGCCAAAATCCTCTTCAAGACGTTGCTCCGCAGTTGCCGTGCCAGCATAATATTTGTTGCCATCGATGCTGTAATAACCCTCGCCTTCAGCATTAGCTCTTACATCAATATCGTTGTCAGGAACGATGATACCAGCACCCATAGTGAACCAGTTACCAGTAGGACGCAATTGCACACCTAGATACGGGTTGCTAAAGTCACTATCAACATCATAATTGATGTCCTTTGCGTCAAAATCACCACCGAAAAGCTCAGCAACATCGCCACCTGCCCAACCAGCTTGTAGTTCAGTTTTCTCGTTAAGTGACCAACCGATGTTAGCACCATAACCTAGAGTACCAACTTCAGCACTAACAGATGCTGGGTTAACAGCTGTTTGGAAGAAAGTTTTAGTACCACCAACTACAGCACCAGTAGTGTTGCGTACGATACCAGCATCAGAGTTATATGCGTAAGCAGGTTCTGCTTGGTAGGCAACAGCCACTGGCTCAGCTTCGTATACTACCGCATCGTTGTTATCAACAACGATAACCGGATCAGCTGCTAATGCAGCAGTTGATGCTAGAACAGCAGCAGAGATAGCTGTAAGTTTAATAAGTTTCATAATTATTCTCCTAAAGTGTAAAGTAACTCGCCCGTAAAAAATGATAATTTTGCTCTTTTCTAAACCACCATTTTGTTGAAGAGATTAAAACAATTTTGACTCAAAAAGTCACCCCCATGGATGCGCTTTTTATTTGCCGTTATGTAAAGATTGCATAGTTACTGTAATAATTGCTACACCAACCTGCAAAACTTTGAATTCCTGTTACACAACTCTCTCAAAGCAATTAATCAGTGTAGACATGAATACTGGTCCGCTTAATGTTCATGTGAGGGTATTACAAAATGTTTCATCATAATGTCTGGGTAAGCCACTCAACTCAACAGCAGTTATATAGCTTATTACTACAGAATGTTGCAATGTGTGAGTTGAGGTATCTACTGTTTCGCTTAGAAAAAATTGTAAATATGGAAGCTAACAGTACAAATGTTCTTATATAGTGTCACCAAGCCTTGTCTCAGCTTGATATTGTGCTAAATTAGACATAGAAATAGATCTATTGTGGGAATGCAGATTTATTACTATTTATCTTCGTTATGAAAACATTATAGTCTCGTCAGCCTCACCCCCTTTTACTACTACTGAGCCTTTTATATGCCTAAAGTATCCTCGATCACCCGTGTGTTAGAGATCATAGAAGCCGTGTCATATGCTTCTAAACCTCTCTCTCCACTTGAGCTATCGCAAGAGTTGGATATTCCTAAACCGACCATACACCGTTTAATTCAGAATTTGGTCGACGATGGTTTTTTGACCGTTGATATCGGTGGCGGTATTGTTCCTGGTAAACGGGTTCGCAATCTGAGCGTTGAGCTTTGGCAGCAGCGCTTATTATTTAATGAGCGCCAGATGATTTTGCAAAAACTGGTTGATGAGCTTAAAGAAACTTGCGGTATCGGTGTTCCTTATCATATGAATATGATTTATACCAACCGCGCACAAACGACCTTACCATTGCAGATATACCTCCCAGTAGGTGCAAAGTCGCCCATGTGGTGTACGGCAACTGGTAAATTGTATTTGAGCCAACTGTCTACCACCAGTCGTAATAAAATATTGCAGGGTTTACCATTAGACAAATTCACCAAAAACACCATCACCGATATTGATGCTTTGAATGCCGAGCTCGACCGTATCGCTACCACTGGCATTGGTATTGATAACGAGGAGTTTATCTCTGAAATGGTGGGGGTGGCGGTGCCTATATTAGATAAAAAGTCGCGCTATCTGGCCTCATTGTACCTGCATGCACCAACGATACGCGTATCGCTCGACGAATTACTGACTCATGTACCTCGACTACAGCAAGCAGCGCAAGATATTCAAGCTCTCGTGTATGACTTACAAAGCTAATAGAGTCATTGCTCATTCATTACTATGATCAAATAAAAAAAGGTTCATGCTATAAATGTAGCATGAACCTTTTTTCATCTAACAAGCCCTCTTTAATCAGTCCTCACTATTCACGATAGTAAGAGTGATTGAGTATATGAGTCGTTATTTCTAAGGTAATTCTAAAACAATACCGAGGCATCATGACGGCCCATAATACTAGAGAAGTCTTTATCACCGTTCTCAAGCGTATGCGTGGCATATAACTCTGTTGCCTTGGCACCCATTGGCGTGTCTACATGAGTATCCTTTGCCGTTTGCATAGCAAGATTGAGATCTTTTTGCATCAGCTTACTCATAAAGCCACCTTGGTAGCCATTGCTAGAGGGAACGTTTTCCATAACTTGCGGATAAGGGTTATAGACCTCTAACGTCCAGTTACGGCCTGAGCTTTGTAGCATAATATCTGATAATACTTTGGGATCTAGACCGTTCTTCACCCCTAAATTAATCGCCTCTGCCGTGCCTGCCATTAGGATACCTAACAGCATGTTGTTGCAAATCTTCGCAACTTGTCCTGCACCATGTTCGCCTGCATGAAAAATATTTTTCCCCATTACAGCGAGTATCGGCTCAGCTTTGGCAAAAGCGTCGTCATCACCACCAATAATAAAGGTCAAGCTACCAGCAATCGCCCCGCCTGTCCCGCCAGACACGGGGGCATCCAAAAAGTCGATGCCAAGATGGCTTGCAGCGTCTGCCACTGTCCTAGCATCAGCAGCCGCTATTGTACTACTATCAATCACAAGCGTGCCTTTTGGTAATTCTGCCAGCAGACCATTAGCGCCACTATCGCCCAGATACACAGAGTGCACATGCTGACCCGCCGGCAGCATACTAATGACAACTTGAGCATTGCTCGCCGCATCTTTAGGACTCTGTGCCACGCGAGCACCTGCTTTTTCTAGGCGCTGGGTTGCTGCATCAGACAAATCAAAGACAGAAAGTGTATATCCTGCCTTTAATAAGTTTTCTGCCATAGGCGCACCCATATTACCAAGCCCAATAAAGGCAATATTTGGTTTAGAGTTATTATCCATCATCACTGTATCTTTTGTACCCATCTCATCACTCCTTGATGATTTATGATGTAGCCATTGCTACATACTATTTGACAATATTTGTTAGTAGATAATTAGCGCACATACTGACTGCCCAAAGCTTCCTCACCCAACCAATCTTCTAGAGGGTGCTCACCTTTTGGATAAGGATTGGCAAAGTGCTTATCGATATACGCTTGGCCTTCTACACTTACGCAGTCTGCCAACGAGCGCGACCACTGCGGATCTTTATCTTTATCAATCAATAATGCACGCACACCTTCTTTGAAATCAGGATTGGCTGCACAATGTACCGCCACGTTGGCTTCTAAATATAAAACTTGTTCTATCGACAAATCAGCGACTTTGTGATACAGCGCGTAGGTTAACGCTGCTGTCACTGGGCAACCATGACGATAGGTTGCAACTGCTCGCTGAGTCCAACTGTCTTCTGAAAAGTCTTTATTTAACTGTACTAGCGCTTCATCACTTTGTAGCAATGCATCGATATCTGCCAAACCGCCACTGTTCATCAATTTTTGGATAGGCTGCCAGTAGGTCGCAAGCTTACTATCAGACAACTCGGCTACTGGCAGCTCAGCAAGTGCACGGCCGACGATACTATGCGCACTATTATGATGGAACTTGTTTGAACTACTGGCACTATCGAGCGTTTGCCAGTCGCTCTGCTTAAGACGTTGTATGACAGCATCATAATCATGACTTGCAACAGCATACTCTGCTAGGTTGGCCAACAGCGCGTCATTGGCGTTACACATCGCGCCAGTCAAGCCTAAGAACAAACCTGTTTTGGCGGGCATTCGCTGCAAAAACCAACTGCCTGAGGCATCAGGAAATAAGCCAATGGTAATCTCAGGCATAGCAAAACGTGTGCGCTCAGTGACAATACGATGACTGCATCCTGCCATCAGCCCCATACCGCCGCCCATGATAATGCCATCACCCCAAAGTATTAATGGTTTTGAGTAAAAGTGCATTTGACGATATAGACGATACTCGTGACTGAAAAACTCAGTGGCATAAGGGTTTGGTATCGGCGCACTAGTAGACATACTGTCATAGAGCTTACGAATATCACCGCCTGCACAAAAGGCCTTATCGCCTGCACCTTTTAACACAATCGCCACTACTTGGTCATCCGCTTGCCACTCCTCTAACTGCGCTGCTAGCAGTTGACACATATCAACACTGAGCGCATTAAGCGATTTTGGGGTATTAAGTGTCATTATCCCGATTAGATGTCCGCAATCTGTTGGTTCAGTATTGAACAATACAGATGCCTCTTGCTCGGTATTGTTCGAAGAGTTTTGGGTGTCGTCGGTAGCTGCTGTCATAAAAGTGACCTACAAAGTTAAAAAGTTAAATAATGTCATGAGTGTTATGACCCAAGCATTTTAAGCAATGCTTATTTGTTTTGCCAATTGGGTTGACGCTTTTCTAAAAAGGCTTGCACCCCTTCACGCTGATCCATTGTGTCAAATAGCTTAACGAAAGCTTCACGCTCATGAATAAGATTTTGTGCAGGTGGCGTGTCTCTAGCCGCTTGAATCAGCGCTTTAGAATAACTGACGGCGACGGGTGATTGCTTAGCGACTTTTTTTGCCAAATCTTGAGCGGCTTGCAAACCTTCACCTTTTGCCGTGACCTCTTCAACCAGACCGATACGCAATGCGGTCTCTGCATCAACGCGCTCACCGCACAGTATCATGCGCTTGGCCCAACCTTCACCCACTAGCCAAGGTAGGTTTTGCGTACCGCCTGCACAGGGCAGTAATCCCACACCTGTCTCTGGCAGTGCCATCTGGGCGTGCGCTTCTGCGATACGGATATCACACGCGAGCGCACACTCCAGTCCACCGCCCATCGCATAGCCGTTGATGACGGCGATACTGACACCACGATAGGCAGACAGGGCTTCGAACGCCTCACCAAATGCAATCGCCATACTTATCGCACGGCCTTTATCACCATCTGAAAAATTGTTTAAATCTGCACCAGCCGAGAAGAATTTTTCACCATCTCCATGCACGATTAATGCGTAAACATCGTCATTGGCATTGAGATCTGTGATGAGCTGCTTAAGCGCATGCAGACTATCCATCGTCCACGTATGTGCAGGTGGATTGTTCAACGTCAATGTTGCGGTATGACCATCGATCGATAGCTGTAGATTGGTATAATCTGTCATAAAACATCCTTGTTTCAGTAGATCGAGATAAATTAGCGAAGTTGGCTTAGCCCTTCATCTTGCAAGACTTGACGTGAAATAATCACGCGCATGATCTCATTGGTGCCTTCTAAAATTTGGTGCACACGTAAGTCTCGTACATGACGCTCGAGCGGATACTCGTTTAAATACCCATAGCCGCCGTGCAATTGCAGAGCTTCATTGGCAACATCGAAACAAAGGTCGGTGGAGAGACGCTTGGCCATTGCGCAGTAGGTAGACGCTTGCCCATCATTGTTATCGACTTTACTCGCTGCAAGATACAGCATTTGCCGTGCAGCGATGGTCTGAGTCAACATATCAGCAAGTTTAAACTGTACCGACTGTAAGCTAGCAATTGGACTGCCAAATTGACTGCGCTCTTGTACGTAACTGGTTGCCGTCTCTAATGCAGCCTGCGCCGTTCCTACCGCGCAAATACCGATATTGATACGACCACCGTCTAGACCTTTCATCGCGATACGAAAACCTTGACCTTCTTCGCCTATCAGGTTTTCTGCTGGGACTTTGACATCTTTAAAGCTAATCGTTCGTGTCGGCTGTGCTTTCCAGCCCATCTTATGCTCATTTTTGCCGTATTCGATACCAGCACTATTGGCATCTACAACAAACGCTGATACACCTTTTGGCCCAGCACCACCAGTACGCGCCATCACCACCAATACATCGGTCGAGCCTGCGCCAGAGATAAAGGTTTTTTCACCGTTTAATACGTAGTAATCGCCTTGCTTCTCCGCTTTGGTACGGAGTGAGGCCGCATCAGAGCCTGCATTTGGCTCTGTTAAGCAATAGCTGCCAAGCCACTCACCGCTGACCATATTGGGCAAGTATTTTTTGCATAAGGGTTCGCTACCATACTCACCGATCATCCAGGCGGCCATATTATGAATGCTCATATAAGCCGCCACGGACGTATCACCCCATGCCAGCTCTTCGAATACCATTGCTGAGTCGAGTCTTGGCAGGCCCAAGCCATCATATTCTGGATTGGTGTATAGTCCCAAAAAACCAAGCTCACCCGTTTTTTTGATGATGTCCACTGGGAAATGCGAGGTGCGATCCCATTCAGCAGCGTTCGGTTTAAGCTCTTTTTGCGCAAACTGACGGGCTGTTTGACGAAAAGCAACTTGGTCATCGGTCAATGAAAAATCCATAGGGTCATCCTTGTTCTTATAGATCAAATAGAGGGCTTAAATCTCAGATAAACGTTAATAAAAACGCTGGTCAGAGATTTTATAGGACATTAGCGCTATATGATAACGGCATAACGATAATAAAATTGCGTTCAATAGTACCGCAAGTCGTATTAACGTTATACCGAAAATACAGTAATCCGACGATTAAATCGAAATCGTCGTGTTAACACCGCGGCTCGCTTCATCATCGAACCAACGTGCCGTCACTGTCTTCGTCTGAGTATAGAACTGTACGGCTTGCTTGCCATAAGGACCTAGGTCGCCAAGTTTACTGCCACGTGAACCTGAGAATGAGAACATTGGAAGTGGCACAGGTATTGGCAAATTAATACCGATTTGACCGACTTGGATATCTTGTTGGAATTTGTGGGCTGCCGCTCCTGACTGGGTAAATATCGCGGTACCATTGCCATGTGGATTGGCATTAAGCAGTGCAATTGCTTCGTCCAAGCTATCAGCGCGCATAATACACAGTACGGGACCGAATATTTCTTCTTTATAGATTTGCATGTCGCTTGTGACATTATCAAAAATAGTCGGCCCAACAAAGTTACCGTTCTCAAACCCTTCAACAGTAATTCCGCGACCGTCAAGTAGTAAACTTGCGCCCTCTTCTACCCCAGTTCCAATCAAATGCTCGACACGGGCTTTTGCAGCAGGAGAAATCAATGGTCCTAAATCTTTGTCATTTTTACCTGCTGAGACAACTAAACTTTCTGCTTTGGCTTTAATCTCGTCAATCCATTCACCAGCTGCGCCCACTAGCACGACCACTGACAATGCCATACAGCGTTGACCAGCGGCACCGAACGCCGCGCCCGCTAGCTGATTGAGCGTTTGCTCTTTATTGGCATCAGGTAAGATAACACCGTGGTTTTTTGCACCCATCATGCATTGGGCGCGCTTACCTGATTGGCTGGCACGCTCATAGACATGTTTACCAACGTTGGTAGAACCCACAAAAGAAACCGCTTTGATATCTGGATGATCACAGATAGCATCAACGGTAGCCTTGCCACCGTGCACTACGTTCAGCACGCCTTCTGGTACTCCCGCTTCAATCGCTAGCTCAACTAAGCGCATAGTCACCATCGGATCTTGTTCAGACGGTTTTAGGATGAATGTATTACCCGTAGCAATCGCCATTGGGAACATCCATAGCGGAATCATCGCGGGGAAGTTAAACGGCGTAATACCAGCACAAACACCGAGTGGTTGCCAAATACTATAAGTATCAACGCCTGATGCGACGTTTTCTACAAAGTCGCCGATTTGCAAATTGGCGATACCAGCGGCATGCTCTACCACTTCTAGACCGCGGAACACATCACCGCGCGCATCAGCAATCGTTTTGCCTTGCTCTGCGGTCAAGATTTCTGCCAACCCATCCATATGCTCGCGAATAAGTGTTTGATAGGTCAAAAAAATACGCGCACGTGTGGTGATTGGCGTTTTGCGCCAGGTTTCAAACGCTGTCTGTGCGGCGGCAACCGCTTGATTAATCTCATCATTGGTGGTTTGAGGGACTTTTGCGATGACTTCTTGAGTTGCTGGATCGGTGATATCAATCCATTCGTCGGTATTTGATTGTACGAACTGACCATTGATGAGCTGCTGAACGTGGTGCATAAGATATCCTTATCTTTTTTGCGAGACTACCGTGTGACGGTATCTGAGTATTCATTAAAAGTTAAGCGCTATAAATAGTTATTTGCAAAATATTTATAGAAAATAAAATTTTAAAATGATTTATTTTGTATCGTTATTGACTATAACAATAAATCAATTTTACGGTCAAGCGCTTTATCAAAATTTTCGCTAAGTTTGTTTTGTTAAAGGCGATTTATCCAAATAGTAGAAACAAAAAGCCCATGATTGCTCATGAGCTTCTAATAAGATCAACCTAGTTTTTAGGCGGAACCAACATATTTGCTAGCCTATACCAACTAATAATCCTTCATCGATTGCTTAATCGCATCAATAGCGGCTGGATTATCAAGCGTCGACATGTCGCCGGTAGGCCTGTCCTCTGCTAACGCCCGAATAGATCGGCGTAGGATTTTGCCAGAGCGCGTCTTTGGCAATGCCTGCGGGAAATAAATGGCCGCCGGCCTTGCAATACCGCCTAAGGATTTGACCACAGCACCTATGACTTGCTGCTCAATGCGGAAGCGGTTTTCGGTGGTTTCGACTTGCGATTGATCTTTTAGGACGCAGAACGCAATTGGTAGCTCGCCTTTTAGCTCATCTTGGATGCCTACCACAGCGCATTCTGCCATCTCTGGATGAGTACTAATTGCTTCTTCTATCTCTTGCGTACCTATTCGATGGCCTGCGACGTTTATCACGTCATCGGTACGCCCCAAGATGTAAAAGTAACCGTCTTCATCTGTCACTGCATAGTCTGAGGTAGAATACTGCTGGCCATCAAACAGACCAAAGTAGCTGCTGACAAAGCGCTCATCGTTACGCCATACCGTGGTGAGACAGCCAGGTGGTAGTGGCGCTTTAATCGCAAGCAACCCTTTTTCACCCGCCCTGCAAGGTTCACCTGTTTCCTCATTGAGGACTTTCGCTTCATAGCCATACATAGGATAGCCGGGCGAGCCCTGCTTGTGCGGTTTATGATTGAATTTTGGTGTATGGCTCAAGATCGGCCAGCCAGACTCTGTCTGCCAATAGTGATCTAGAATCGGTACGCCTAAATGCTGAGATAACCAATTAGCCGTTGACTCATCAAGCGGCTCACCTGCCAAAAAGAACGACTTGACACTAGACACATCGTAGCGCGTCATCCAGCTTTCATCTTGCTTTTTGAGCATACGTACGCCTGTAGGCGCCGTAAATAGAATATTAACTTTATTAGCTTCAACGATACGCCACCAGATACCTGGGTTCGGTAAGTGTGGTAAGCCTTCGTACATAACACTGGTCATACCCGCTAGCAGTGGCGCATAAATCGTATACGAATGCCCAACCGCCCAGCCAATATCTGATATCGCCCAGAATGTCTCGCCTGCCTTACCATCATAGACATAATCCATCGAGGTCGTCAGCGCGACTGCATAACCACCAGTATCACGTTGCACCCCTTTTGGTGTGCCAGTCGTACCAGAGGTATAAAGCAGATAGGACGGTGTGTTGGATTCAAGCCAAACTGGTGCCACAACTGCATGGGCCTCGCAGCTGTGACGTCGTTCAGTCGCATAATCGACGTCAACACCTCTCGGCTCAAACGGTAAAATACCACGATTGACAACTAATACATGCTCAGGCTTGGTTGCTGCTTGTTCAACGCCTTGATTGACGAGATTTTTATAGTTAATAACCTTACCATCACGCAGACTTGCATCCACTGTAATGACCATTTTTGCCTCAGCATCATCCATGCGGATCGCCAAGTTATGCGCGGCAAATCCGCCAAATACGACTGAGTGTATAGCACCAATGCGAGCACAAGCCAGCATGGCATATGCTGCTTCTAGAATCATTGGCATATAGATAATGACACAGTCGCCTTTGCCAATACCATGACGCTGTAGCACGTCTGCGAAGTAATTCACTTCTTTGTATAAATCATTATAAGTCAGGCGGCGCTTGGCATAATCTGTATAAAACTCAACGTTATTGCCCAGATCTTTAAACGAATCAACGACCGCTGGAAAGGTTTCTATTAACTCTTGATTGATCTCTGATGACACCCACACAAAGGCATCTTGCTCTGCACGGTCTGGCAGATGACGATCGACACAGTTATAGCAAAGATTGGTTTCACCGCCAACAAACCATTTCGCAAAAGGCAGATTGCTGTCATCGAGAATCTGCTCAGGCTCTTTATGCCAGTAGATGCGCTTTGCTTGCTCAGCCCAAAAATTCTCTCGAGCCATAATGGAATCATGATAAATATCCGCGAACGTGGGCACGTCTGCCGCTAGAGTAGAGACTGGGTGTTGGGCGTGGTCGCTCATAGTAGCTGTCCTTAGCATAAACGAGAAATGGGATAAGATTTTTTATAATCGGCGCATTGGTAAGTTGTTATTGCACTTGTATCGCGTGATATGATCTTTGTACGCGATTGGCTTTATCAACGCTACACTGTTGTGACTGCGGTAAACAATGTCCTGATAAATACTGGTCATCCTTGCCAGAATTAAAAAACCGATACGTTATGTATCGGTTTAAAATGTAGCAGAGCCCATCACAAAGGTCAACTGTTAAGCGTGCAACACGCATTACATTTTGATGAGCACAAGCGTTTTGACATTCAATCGATAGATAATATTATACTTGAGTTTGATTGGCATACATCTCACGCATGACTTTTTTGTCATGCTTGCCAACAGAGGTTTTTGGCAGTTCATCAACGAATTTAAATTGACTTGGCACGCCATATTTAGGAATGATACCGCGCTCTACCGCTTTTTCTGCAATGGCTTTAATATCGTCAGCACTGGTTTCTTGAGCATTTGGTTTTAGTACCACCAAAGCCAACGGGCGCTCGCCCCATTGCTTATCCCGAACGCCAATCACTGAGACATCCGCTACGGATGGATGCAGTGATAAAATCGTCTCAATCTCAAGCGATGAGATCCACTCGCCCCCTGATTTGATCACATCTTTTAGGCGATCAGTGATTTTAATATAACCATCAGGACGTATGTAAGCGATGTCTTGAGTGTGCATATAGCCACTCTCCCACAGCTCCTTACCAGCGTCGTCATTTTTGAAATAGCTTTGGGTCAACCAAGGTGCCCGTAGCACCAGCTCACCCGTATTCTCTTGACCCTTACCTACTGGTTTGTTGCCCTCACCCCATACTTGTGCATCGACCATAAGCACTGGCTTACCTGTCATACAGCGACGGGCGATGTCTTCATCTTCCGTCATTTCAGGCTCATTGAGACTAAATTCAGTCAGACTGATAAGCGGTGCCGTCTCTGACATACCGTAGCCGGTGTAAACTTCGATGCCTTGAGACATTGCTGTTTTTGCTAGCCCTTCGGTCAATCTTGAACCACCAATGATCATTTTTAGCCCATTAAAGCTGGCATCGCGATCTTGCGCCTCTTTGAGCACCATCTGCAAAATCGTTGGCACACAATGTGTGATACTCACCTTTTCATTGAGGATCAAATCCAGCAAGCTATCAGGCGCATAACGTCCTGGATAGACTTGCTTTAGACCCACCATCGTTGCTGTAAATGGGAAACCCCATGCGTGTACGTGGAACATCGGCGTCATCGGCATATAGACATCACCGTAGCTAACACCTTGCTTATTTGGTAGCATACCCAATGTTGCCGCTTCCGCTAGACTGTGCAGTACCAACTGACGGTGACTAAAGAAAACGCCTTTGGGATTCCCTGTCGTACCTGAGGTATAAAAGGTCGTCGCGATGGTATTTTCATCAAAGTCTGGAAAGTCAAAATGACTATCAGCAGCTTCTAGCAATGCTTCATACTCGCCTGTCACGCGGCTTTGATTACTGCCAAAAACCCCTTCAGCGGTCAAACCATTGTCGTCTAGCCAAATAATGTGCTCGATACTAGAATTTTCAAATTGATAGTCTTTGACCAATGGCGCAAACTCAGAGTTTAGCATCAGCACTTTAGGCTTGGCATGGTTGATGGTGTAGAGGACTTTTTCTGGTGATAGACGGATATTGACAGTTTGTAGAATGTACTCTGACATCGGTACCGCAAAATAAGACTCAAGATAGCGATTGCTGTCCCAGTCCATAACGGCAACGATGTCGCCTGCATCAAGGTTCAGGTCAGCAAGTACGTTTGCCAAGCGATTGATACGCTCAAACAAGTCCTTGTAAGTGAGTCGCTTTTTGTCCGCATAGACAATCTCTTGGTCTTGTGACACTGTTTTTGCACGGTTTAAGAGCTGCTTGACCAGTAATGGATAATCATAGGCAGAGGGGGCACCATGGTACATATTTGACATAGACCTAACTTCCTTGTTTGTCGCGCTTATAAGTTATAGATAGTAATAAATAAGTAGCAATAAGACATACTAATACAGAATGAACCGCTATAACCACACTATTTTTATAATATAGAGTCATTATTACTGTTGATAGCGTCCTGCTGAATACCAATCGGTTTTGGCGCAGTAAAAGCAACAAGCTTCACTGACCGCAATAAGATTGAATACCTCTTTGATAGTAAAAAAAAACCATCACCATGTAAAGCGACCTTACATTACGTATCATAAGACGGGTAACCAAACATAGATAATACCTGATATACCGTTAAGTGGCGCGTCTTGTCGTTTTAATCATCCCAAAACTGGCTATCAAGAGTGCCAATACCTGAACAAACAATAACAACCATACGGTAAGAGACCACTGCCCTCGCGCATAGGCTATACCACCCAGCCACGCTCCAAGTGTACCGCCTGTGTAATAGCCCATGTAATATAAGCCTGATGCCAATGATCGACCTTTTTTGACATTAACAGCAATATAGCTGATGGTCGCTGACTGCGTAATAAACACACCAGATGACATAACAGCAAGTCCTATGATTACCCCCCATAGTGGGGTCACCAAGGTCAACAGAACTCCAATCATGGAGATAATGATGGCTACCCGAACCGTACGTGCTGAGCCAAACCGGCGCAGCAAGGTCGTTGATAGTGGCGTAATAATCACACCAAGCAAATACACGGCAAAAATATTGGCGAGCGCACCTGTACCAAGCTCATAAGGCTTATCCGCCAAATGTAAGTTGATAAAAGTGAAGCAGCCTACAAGGGAGAACAGCACACAAGCGCCAAGCAGACAAGCGGTCACCACATAACGATTGGTGACATGCTCACCTAACGTCTGTATCGCTGAGCGAAAATTAGGATTGGCCTCAAAGTGACGAGACGATGGTAGCATCTTGCCAACCCATATCGCCCCCAACAAAGTCATCGCTGTCATCACATAGTAACCGTCACGCCAGCCAATCAATTCATGCAAATGCCCCATCAAAAACCGGCCCATAAAGCCGCCAAGCACGCTTCCTGACACATAAAAGGACATCAGATCAGTCATTGCTCGGCCCTCAAACTCCTCACCGATATAAGCAATCGTCACCACCGTAATACCGGGTACAGAAAGTCCTTGCATAAAACGCCAAATACCGACCCATTCAATACTCGAGCTTTGGGCAATCAGCGCTGTTGGTATGGCCAAAAATAACAAAGCACCGACGATAAAGGATTTGCGCCCGACGGCATCTGAGAGCATACCCAAAAATGGTGACATGATGGCAATGGCCAATACAGTAGCGCCAACGATCATGCCCGCTTGCACTTCCGTCGCAGAAAAGTCCACCATCATGACTGGCAGCACGGCTTGGATAGAGTACACCTGTAAAAAAGCAAACATACCAATCAGGCCAATCGTGAGCTTTAATATCCACGACGTAGAGTGACTGGATGAGGCTACTGTCTTTGGTGCAAAATTTTGATTTTTATCTTTAGAATTATTCACAAGGGCGCTTACTATAATTGATTATGCTATGACAAGGAGGCGTCATTGGCTTGGATAATGAAAGAATATAATGTGAAACTATGAAGGAGGTGCACAGCCATACAGGATATCTATTTATCATAATGACCAGAAAAGCATGTTAGCACACCAACCGATATACTCAGGTTTAAATGTGTTATTGGCGCTTGGTTAGACTCTCCATTTAGAATAAAGAATTGGATCTATACCCTCAATGATGACATGTACCTAACAACTTTTTATTTTTACACATCTACATTGCTTATATCTTTTCTATTACAGACTTTACGCGCTCAAAAATCAATAATCATAGGGTGCTACCTATCAATAAGCAAAATAATTGAACAACTAAACGATTAAGGAGTCATGTCAATGAATGATGAGATTTACGATTTAGGTGCAGTATTTTGGAGTATTCGAGGGTCATTTATAAAAAACGGCATTATGGATATCGGCGTCCAATGTGCGCTTATAAAGCTATCATCAGGCCGATTTATTTTTTTGGACAGCTATACTTTAAAAGACGAGGTTCGTCAGCAAGTGATGGCATTGACCAATGATGGTCAAGATGTCGAAGCCGTCTTAAATGTTCATCCATTTCATACGATACATTGTGCGCAAATGGCTAAAGACTTTCCGCAAGCCACGTTTTACGGTAGTAGTCGACACCCAAAACAAGTACCAGAAGTAAGCTGGGCAGAGGATTTGGTCGAAAGCGATGCGGTCGCTGAGCGTTATCCTGAGCTGAAGTTCTCCCTACCTCAGGGCATCTACTACATCGCCCCTGATGAGTCAGTCCATGCAAGCTCACTATTGGTCTATCATCCTGCCAGCCAAAGTATATATGTCGATGATACGTTTGAGATACCACCTTCTAAGCTGTTTGATGCCGTACAGCCAAACCTAGGTTTACACCCCACCACCAAACAAGCACTAAAAGATGAGCCCGACGCTGGCAAAGCCTATTGTGATTGGGCGATAGATCTTGCACACGAATGGCGCAGCGTACATCATTTTTGCGGTGCACATTCAGGATTAGTCGTATTTGAAGAAGGCCAATTTGAAGCAGCGTTATTATCTGCTATTGATAACGCGCGTAGCGAGCTTGAGGCAAAATAACGACTCTAAGAAAAATGTAAAATATAAAAATTTCGACAAGAAAAACAATCACTTGTTGATTCAATCTATTACATAAGGAAAACGATAAATGTCAGATAAAATTCATGATTTAGGGGCAGGATTTTGGAACATACGCGGGTCATTCCGTATCGGCGGTGTGATAAACATTGGTACCCAGTGCTCACTGGTCAAGCTATCCTCAGGACGCTTTGTATTTTTGGACAGCTACGCCTTAACAGGTGACGTTCGAGACGAAGTCATGGCGCTCACCAATAATGGTCAAGATGTCGAGGCGGTGCTAAACGTTCATCCATTCCATACTGTATATTGTGCGCAAATGGCAAAAGACTTCCCTCAAGCCACGTTT
This sequence comes from Psychrobacter sp. KCTC 72983, assembly GCF_014280455.1. Classification (NCBI taxonomy): domain Bacteria; kingdom Pseudomonadati; phylum Pseudomonadota; class Gammaproteobacteria; order Moraxellales; family Moraxellaceae; genus Psychrobacter; species Psychrobacter sp. KCTC 72983. The sequence continues at coordinate 2,585,147 of NZ_CP060390.1, read as the reverse complement.
TACGGCAGTAGTCGCCATCATAAAAAGATACCAGAAGTGCGCTGGGCTGACGATTTGGTAGAGAGTGATGCAGTCGCTGAGCGCTACCCTGAGCTTAAATTTTCAATGTCAGAGGGCATTTACTATATATCGCCTAATGAGATGATTCATGCAGGCTCCTTGTTGGCCTATCATCCTGCCAGCCAAAGCTTACACGTTGATGATACGTTTATGAGTCCGCCCATCAAGCTGTTAGAAGCGGTATTGCCTGAGCTGATATTGCACCCTACCACCAAAAAAGCACTCAAAGACAAGCCAAATGCAGGCGCACAATATTGCGACTGGGCAACCAACCTAGCACATGAGTGGCGCGATGTTCGAAATTTTTGTGCCGCACACTCTTATCTTGTTAGGTTCAAAGACGGTGAGTTTGAGAAGGCACTGATAAAAGCCATTGATAAAGCTCGACCCAAACTTATCAAAGCCTAATCTCTTCTTATATTGATATCGCGTAATGATAAAAAAGGGACTAAGAGATAGCCCCTTTTTACCGCATGCTTATTAAGTCGCATGAGAGTAGTCTGGCGGTCGCTATCTGTATACTCTAGTATCGCTATGTTTAATGCAAAAGAGCATGATGTGTCATTGAAGCGCTGCCACGACTAAAGAGACAACCAAGATAGTGGTCGCTTATGATTAGCTGTCTTGTTTTAATACCCCTTGCCACTGATGGATAAACTCACCGTTTGGATCATATTGCTGGGTTTGTTTATCAAGATTGAACTGCCGACATCCTCTTGGATCCGCCCCCACACCTGCTAGATATTGCCAATTCCCCCAGTTACTGGCGACGTCATAATCGATAAGATGCTGCTCAAAGTAAGTCGCCCCATAACGCCAATCAAGACCCAACTCATGGACAAAGCAACTGGCGACTAACTGTCGTCCACGGTTTGACATATATCCTGTTGCCTTCAATTGGTTCATACAGGCGTTGACAATAGGATATGCTGTATCACCATTTCTCCATTGTTCTAATTTTTTCTGATCCAGTTGGGTTGATGGCGTGTGCTGACCAATACCTTTAAACCAGAATAATTTTTGCTGATGGGTGACAGCGTACCAATAAAAATATTCACGCCAAAGCAGCTCAAACCATATCCAATAAGTGGAGTCATTTGCGATGACATCACGCTCATAATGGCGCAGTCGATTCAATACGGTGTTGATAGACAACGAGCCGTTAGCCAGCCAAGCAGAAAATTTTGTGGAATGCGTCCATTCATCAAGCGCGTTTCGTGTGATTTTATAAGTACTTGGCGCGTCGGAATTAAAATAATTCTTTAAGTGATTTAGCCCGTTCGACTCACCACCTTTGAAATTAGGCGCTTGCTGTTTTTGTTGGGAGATTGCCTGCGCATTATCTTCGCCTACTTTAAAGAAGTACTCGCACCTATCCACCAGACTCTCAGGTATTGGGGCCAATCGCTCTGGCGTCGCGCAAATAGTGATGTCTTGTGCTGCATGCAATAAATCATAATCTGCTTCAATTTTTTTGCGGAACTGCGTAAAGCTTTTGGGCAAATCATTTAGCGGTAACTCATCAAACAAAGTAGCCGTTGTCTCAATATGCCAACATATCTGCGGATGTTTATTCTGTAGTCGTACATATATTTGGTTCTGATAATAATCAGCCGTTTGACTCACACAGATATCTGTCACCTGCTGCGCCTCAATGAGTTCATTCAACTGCATGAAGCTATTCGGTGACGTTGGGGTTTTGTGTAGATGTAGCAACTTGTTGCCAAGCAGCTCTAATGATGTATTTAAGTCCGCCAAACTCTCTTGCAAAAATTGCTGGCGGGCGACGCCCATCGTGTCATAATGATAAGCAGCCTGAGAGTTTTGATTGTCCAATATATCCATCAAGGATGAGGCATAAACCAGTAATAATCGCCCATCACGCGAGAGCTTGGCGGCTTTCGATAACGTGGCATTGTCCATCACTCGCAGATCATTATGAAAGAGAACCAATACATTTTTACCAGATAGCTGATGGGACATGGCATAAACCTCTTATTGTTCGATAGCTTTTAATTAGGGCGTGTTGAACATTCGACCATGGCACTGACAGCGACTATTTTTTAGGCGATTCGATGTTAAAAATAATAAGTTTAGTCATTCTAAGCGCTTATTTTTAACGATGAAGCGGCAAAAAAGAGTCCTGTCCCCTGCTTTTATCGTTGGGGCTGATGCTAAAATTGCCCCATACTGCGTTACAAATATCGCTAAGGCATCTGCATTATCGTCGCTTTGTGCCTTGTCTGGAACCATTTTAGCGATCAGCAGTGCCTATTTGCGAATGTTCAACACGCCCTAATCTCAATGCTCTTTTTTTATTGGGCTTTATTATCTTAAAATAGCATATCTTGCTTACGACAAGTTTGGTATTGACTCATGGCATTAATAACCTACTAGCAAGGTAGTAATTATCCAAGCTAAAATCTACTTATCGCCATTGACTCTCATGCTCCGGACTGCTTAAATGGCTTACCTCTAGGAGAATACCATGACTGAAAAAAATATCGCTGAAGAGAACAAATTGGATGAAAAACGTAAACTTATCAATCGATTCTTGATGAGACTGACGAAAGAGCAGCCACAAATGTATTATGCCACCACCTCTGAGATATCTCGGAGCATCCATACCATGATAAAAGAACATACCAATCGCTTGTCAGTAGAAGAGCAATCACTGGTCAGACGTATGACTATCGAAGAGATTGAAGGGTTATTGGGCTTTCATGCTAGATAGATGACTAGACTATAGGCTAATTATCATATAAGTAGGTTCAAGCACAACCATCGAACATCACAAAAAAAGACCGCTATCGAAGCGGTCTTTTTTTATTATTTATCGTAGTGCAATGCTATTAGAACGGATACTGACGTGGCTCGTTTTGCATTGAAATCCAATGCGTTCTGGTGAACTCTTCTAGTACCCATTCGCCGTTGAAGCGACCGATACCTGAGTTCTTCTCACCACCGAACGGCGTGTTGCTTTCGTCGTTGACTGAGATGTCATTGATATGTGTCATACCTGCTCTGATACCACGAGCGAAACGTAGACCTTTTTGCATATCAGATGTGAATACCGCACTAGATAGGCCATACATAGAGTCATTGGCGATCGATAATGCATCGTCTTCGTCTTTAGCACGGATAATACCAACCAATGGGCCAAACACTTCATTACAGGATAGATCCATCTCGCGAGTGACTTCAGTAAAGATATGCGGCGGTACGACTTGGCCTTCAATCTCACCACTGAGTATCATTTTCGCGCCTTCGTCCTGCGCTTTGGCGATCTTCTCTTTGAGCGATTTGAGTTGTTTTTCGTTGATGATAGGGCCAATAGCCGTATCTTGCTTATTAGGATCACCGACATTCAATGTTTTGACGTGCGCCAAGAAACGCTCTACGAAGTCATCATATATCTCGTCTTCCACAATGACCCTATTGATCGCGATACAGATTTGGCCTTGATGCAAGAATTTACCAAAAGCAGCAGCTTTGACTGCTTGCTCAATGTCAGCATCTTTTAGTACAACAAACGGGCTGTTACCACCAAGCTCAAGCGCGACTTGTTTGATATACTCACCGCCGTTCGCAAGCTCACCGATGTGCTGGCCTACTGAGGTTGAACCTGTGAATGATACTAAGCTTGGCGCTTTGTGCTCGACGATGGCATCGCCTATCTCACTACCGGAGCCGACCACGACGTTTAATAGACCTTTTGGCAGACCCGCTTCTTCAAACACTTTTGCTAGTAGTAAGCCACCTGTCACTGGTGTGTCGCTTGCTGGCTTTAATACAACCGCATTACCAAGGGCTAATGCTGGTGCGATAGAACGCTGGGTTAAATGCAGCGGAAAGTTCCATGGGCTAATGACTGCTACCACTCCGATGGGCTCACGGTAAATGAAGTTTTCTTTGCCAGGAGTGTTAGAGGGGCGAATCTCACCGTGTACGCGGTTAGGAAAAGACGCTGCTTCAAGCGTGATGGCACGTGCCGAGCTAAATTCAACCATGGCTTTAATGCGCGTACTGCCCGACTCTTTGATCAACCAGTCAACGATTTCATCTTGGCGCTGATCTAGGATACTGACTACCTTATACATAACAGCTGCACGCTCAGCTGGCGTCGTTTTTGCCCATTTGGCTTGCGCTTGGTCGGCAGCATCGTATGCTTCATCAAGCTGGTCTTTAGTCGCTTGCTGAATTTCTACAATCGTATCGCCATTGTAGGGATTGGTATCAGTATTAATGCTATCATCTTTACCTTTTTGCCATTCACCGCCAATGAATTGCAAATGAAAATCGCTATAGGCATTACTGTTATTATCATTGCTTGACATAATCATCCTTATTTTTGCTTTGTTATATAAAAATTTATTTTCAGTACTTTGAATAAAATAGTTGAAGCTGTCTTATAGGTAAGATACTCACAGTTATGGTTAAATCACAAATTGACATAAATTAAAATCGAACATTTATGATAACTGATAAGAACAAAACCTACCTTGATAGACGACTGGTCTAATGCTACCATAGATATTAGTAAAACAGGACTGTTTTTTCAGCCAATATTGTCGATAAAACGTAACACATATAAATATATAGCATTAGAATATGCCATCGACATGACGCTCAAATGAAACCTGACGACCCTATTACTACGATTATCAAGGGAGAAAATTCTATTTATGTCTAATATCATAGACACTGGCACCACACCCGATACCAAAGCTCATTTGCTTGCCACTGGTTACCAATTAATAGCCAAAAAAGGCTTTACCGCTGTCGGCCTCAAACAAATATTAGACACAGCTGGCGTGCCTAAAGGCTCTTTTTATCATTATTTTGCCTCAAAAGAAGCCTTTGGTGAGGCCATCATCAATCATTACTTCAGCTTATATAAAGCTCGTCTTGATATCATCGATGCACAAAATGTGAGCGCCCAGCAAAAGCTATATGATTACTTCCAAAACTGGTACGACACCCAGCAGAACGGCTGTGATCACGACAAATGCTTAGTAGTGAAGCTAAGCGCAGAAGTGGCTGATATATCAGAAACCATGCGTAAAGCACTTGATACCGGCTATCAACAAACGACCATGTGGCTCGCCGAGCAGATCAAGGCAGGCTGGATAGATGGGTCTGTACCTCGCCACGATAATATATCAGCTGAGAGTATGGCCAAACGTTGGTATTTCGCGTGGCTTGGTGCCAGCCTAATGGCTAAGATCAGCCAAACGAATACGCCCCTAGCGGAAATTTGGCAAATGACGACGACTCAAATGGGACGTTGATAATAAGATAATAAACAGTAACGTTTTCGGTATTAGAGCCCCCTAAATTGGGGGCTTATGTTTGCGTCCACACATCATATTGTTATTTAAAACCCAATGCTTGATAAAAACGTTGTATGAGAGTTTTGTAATCATTTATAAACAATCACTAGACGACTGGTCTAATTGGTGTACAATGCGTATCAAGCATTTAGAGCAAATATAAAATAAGCATTGCTTACCACTCATTATTTAACATCAACATATTTGACGGAACCATTTTTATCAACATTAGGAATTTTATGAATAACTTTCAATACTACAACCCAGTCCGCATCGTTTTTGGTGAAGGTCAAATCGAACAACTATCAGACCTAGTGCCTACTGACGCTCGCGTTCTTATTACTTACGGTGGTGGTTCAGCACAGCGTACCGGTACTTTGGATGAAGTAAAAACTGCATTAGCGGCAAGCGGTAATCGTACTGTGTTTGAATTTGGTGGTATCGAAGCCAATCCAGAATTCACCACACTATTAAAAGCAGCCGATATGGTGAATGAGCAAAACATCGACTTCTTATTAGCAGTGGGCGGTGGTTCTGTGATTGATGGCAGTAAATTTGTGGCACTCGTATCTTCATTAACTGAAGAAGATGGTACGGTCTCACGTGATCAAGCTTGGGACGCGCTAACAGGTTATTGCAAAAACATCGATTCTGCTATTGACCTAGGTGCGGTATTGACCATCCCAGCAACGGGTTCTGAGATGAACTCAGGCGGCGTGATTAACTATAGCGAACGTCAAGCAAAACTACCATTTGGTAACCCACTGGCCTTCCCTAAATTCTCAATCCTAGATCCAGTAAAAACCCTTACATTACCTGAACGTCAGGTTATGAACGGCGTTGCTGATGCCTTTGTCCATGTGATGGAACAGTATTTAACTTATCCAGTCAATGCCAAGGTTCAAGACGCTTTTGCTGAAAGCTTGCTCAAAATCCTTATCGATGAAGGTCTAGTCGTTAAGCAAGATCCAGAGAACCTAGAAACACGTAAGAACATTATGTGGACAGCAACCATGGCATTGAACGGCCTGATCGGTACTGGTGTGCCACAAGACTGGACAACCCATATGATCGGTCATGAGCTTACGTCTTTGCACGCTATCGATCATGCACGTACCTTGACCATCGTCTTGCCATCGGTCATGCGTGAGCTAAAAGAAAGCAAAAAAGAAAAACTACTCCAGTACGCACGTAACGTATGGAACATCACTGATACTGACCAAGACGACGATTCAATCATCGAAACGGCTATTGTCTATACTGAAAACTTCTTCCGCGAACTTGGCTTGCCGGTGAGCTTAGAAGACGTCGATTTGACTGAGTCAGCGATTGATCCAATTATCAAGCAACTTGATGCACATAACATGGTCAAACTTGGTGAGCACGGCAAAAACGATTTAGACGTCTCACGTCGTATCTTACAGCGTGCTGTGACTAGCAAAGCGTCTTAATAAGCGATATAGCAAGAACTGTCAGAAGAATTATAAGAAAAATCGCGACAGTAACAATAACTACATAACGTTATGCTATTTATAGTAGTTATAGTCAATCAATATTAAAAGTGGTACAAGGCAGACGAGTGCTAGTACTACAGTAGTAGGCTAAACGAGTCTAACGCTGTAACACTTTAATAGTGGTTCGAGTATATTCAATTCAATACTGAGTAGTCACTACATCTAATACCTCTATAATAATGACAATGAATAAATATAAATGAGTCCTACTATGAGCTTCGATAAAGAGCAGAATCAACAAACCAACCGTCAAATCAAACTTGCCAGCCGCCCGAACGGCGAGCCAACCGCTGATAACTTTGATCTGACAACCAGCGACATCCCAACGCCAAACGATAACGAGATGTTATTACGCACGGTATATCTGTCATTAGACCCATATATGCGTGGACGTATGAGCGATGCAAAAAGCTATGCAGACCCATTAGCAGTCGGTGACGTCATCATGGGTGGCACAGTCGCGCAAGTGGTTGAGTCTAATATCGATAAATTTGCTGTCGGTGATTTGGTCGTATCAAATTCCGGCTGGCAGGACTACAGTGTCAGTGATGGCGAAGGCGTCCTGAAACTGGACAAAAACATGGCAAACCCTTCTTATGGTTTAGGTGTGTTAGGTATGCCCGGCTTCACTGGTTACATGGGTCTGACTGATATCGGCAAACCACAGAAAGGCGAAACGTTAGTTGTCGCTGCAGCCACTGGACCTGTCGGTGCTACGGTCGGTCAAGTGGGTAATCAATATGGTCTTCGCACTGTTGGTGTAGCAGGCGGTAAAGAGAAATGCGATTTCGCGGTCAACGAGCTTGGCTTTGATGTCTGTATCGACCACAGAGCCGATGACTTTGCTGAGCAATTAAAAGCGGCCTGCCCAGATGGTATCGATATCTATTATGAAAACGTCGGTGGGCACGTGTTTGACGCTGTCATGCCATTATTAAATGATCATGCTCGTATTCCCGTATGCGGTCTGGTCTCACAATACAATGCAACCGATCTACCTGATGGCAAAGACCGCCTAGGTCAATTGATGGGACTCATTCTCCGTCAGCGTCTCACGGTCAGAGGCTTCATTATCTTTGAAGAGTATGGCGACCACTTCCCAGAGTTCTTAGAAACCATGAGCAAATGGGTAGAGTCAGGCGACGTCAAAACCAAAGAATACATCGCTGATGGTTTAGACAATGCACCAGAAGCCTTTGTCGGTATGTTAAACGGTGATAACTTTGGTAAAACAGTGGTTAAGGTCTCTGACGTTCAGTAACTTATGTTAAATAATTGACTGTTAAATAATTGACGATAGGTAATAACTATTGTTAATAACAACTTAACAACATAACTTGCTAAGATCACTACTGAAAGTTACGTCTGAAGCAGGAATAATATTAGCGGTCACCACTTATACTGATAACGTTTTGGTCATCTGGCTTGCCATTTGAATGAATCCTCTATCAATAAAAATGTGGCTGTTAATAATTTGCTTTACTCACATATAAACAATAAATAAGGATAATTATGAATATTTTAATGGTACTAACCTCACACGACCGTCTAGGCGATACTGGTAAAAAGACAGGATTTTGGCTAGAAGAATTTGCAGCTCCTTACTATGCGTTTCTCGATGCGGGTGCTAATGTCACTCTAGCGTCTCCTGCAGGTGGTCAGCCACCACTAGATCCTAGTAGCGATACTGAAGATACACAAACCAAAGATACCAAGCGTTTTAAAGACGACAAAGAGGCGCAAGAGCACTTGGCCAATACCAAGAAACTTGCTGACATGGAAGTAGAAGATTTTGATTCAGTCTTTTATCCAGGTGGTCATGGTCCATTGTGGGACTTGGCAGTAGATAAGAACTCTATCGAATTGATCGAGAATTTCGTCAAGCAAGACAAGCCTGTTGCCTTTGTTTGTCATGCACCTGGCGCGCTTAAAAGCGTTAAAGTTGATGGCGAGTACTTAGTAAAAGGTAAAACCGTTACTGGCTTTACCAACTCAGAAGAAGAAGCGGCTGGCCTAACAGACGTGGTGCCTTTCTTAGTAGAAGATGTCTTGAAAGCCAACGGTGGTAACTATGAAAAAGCCGCTGATTGGGAAGAGTTTGTGGTCGAAGATGGTTTATTGATCACAGGTCAAAACCCAGCCTCATCAGAAGAAGCGGCTAAGCGTTTGATCAACAAGCTCAAAGGTTAATATCATGATTCGCTTACATCACCTTAATCAGTCACGTTCGTTGCGTACGCTTTGGCTCTTAGAAGAGCTAGGCGTGCCTTATGAAGTGGTCAGTCATCAGCGCGATGCCAAGACTCATTTGGCACCGGATTCTTTAAAAGCGGTGCATCCACTCGGTAAATCTCCAGTTATCGAGATGGACGGCCAAATTTATGCTGAATCAGGGGCCATTACTGAGTTACTGATTGAGCGATTTGCGCCCGAGCGTCTACGTCCTGCGACAGACAGCTCGGACTATGGGTATTATCTACAGTGGATTGACTTTGCAGAAAGCTCGCTGATGTTGCCATTAATGCTTGAACTATTTACCAAAAAAGCAGGCATTGATGACAATGAGTTTTTGAATGGCTATATCGATAGAGAAAAAACCAGATTGTTTGAATATCTGGATGCTTCGGTTGAAGGTAAGTCGTTCATTGTGGGTGATAAACTAAGTGGTGCTGATTTTATGCTGTCATTTGACTTAATCATTCTTGCTAAGCGCCAAAAGCTTGACGCGTATCCAAATATCAGACAGTATGCCGAACAGCTGGCTCGTCTTGATAGCTATCAGCGCGCTATGCAGCTAGAGGCTAAGTACGATCAATCTGTTTAGCATTGCATCATAATTGACAGACCAATTTTCCGATACACACAAACAGCTCTGTATAGAGCTGTTTTTTATGCGTGCTTTATTTTACGATTGCATGAATAACCATCGAATTATAGTCATCAATGTTACATAAGAAAATTAAGCTGTAGAGCAAATAAATTGCTCAGCACCATCCATCAATTACGTGTCGATGACAAAAGCACGATAAAATTTATGATAAAATCCTTTCTGAATTTTCTGGGTTATCTTTCAGATACCATCAGTGAGTTGACTGGCGTTTCACGCTATAAATGCTAACTGCACTGACCTGACTCCCCGCCTGGCATCTGTCCTATATCACTCTACTTCCTTATACAGATTGTGGTACGCCCATGAGTAAAGAATACCAGTTTAAGCCCCACGAACAGCCAATAATGGTGGGCTCTCCAGCCAATCCTGACCATCCGGCACGCCGTAAAGTATTTTATTTGCTCATTGGGATTTTTGTGGGTCTTACAGCCAGCTTCCAAAATGGTCTACTTGTCGCCAACCTGACGCAAATTCAGGGTCAGCTAGGCTTAACGCCAGCTGAAGGTGGTTGGATATCGGTCAGTTATAATATGACCAATGCCTGTATCACCGTTCTGCTGTACAAAATTCGTCAGCAATTTGGCATGTCGCTTTTTAGCAAAATCACCCTGTCATTTTTGTTAGCCGCCACTAGTCTACAGTGGCTGATCAGCAGTCACTTGTTAGACACACCTAATATTAGCATTGAGCCCTATTATTTAGAGATTGTCGCTAGGGGACTTAGTGGTATGGTGGCAAGTGGTATGACCATATTGGGCTTGTTTTATTGTCTTCAGGGTATGCCAACCGTCAAACGTACTAGTGGTCTCATATTGGGTTTTGGTCTGGTACAGTTTGGTATTCCATTATCACGTGTCATCTCGCCCTACCTCGCCATCGACGGTCAGCTTGAAAACTTATTTTTATTTCAATTTGGTCTGGCGCTGATTTGTTTTGGGCTGATTAATATATTAGAGCTACCACCAGGGAATACAGAAAAAGTATTTGAGAAATTGGATTTTGTAAGCTTTGGTTTTTTTGCTAGTGGTCTGGCTGCATTGGCTGTCGTTTTGGTACAAGGTCGAATTTTATGGTGGACAACACCTTGGCTCGTCTATCCACTGATAATTGCTATCGTCGGGATTAGCATCGCGTTATGGATTGAGACGCATCGCAAAAATCCGATGCTACAAGTGCGCTGGATGCGTAGCCGCAATATTATTGCATTCATGGTGACGGGCGCTGTCATGCGGATTTTGCTATCTGAGCAAAACGTCGGAGCGGCAGGATTGCTCGCTAACCTCGGCTACGGTAACGATCAGCTGGTTACTTTTTATGTTGTTATTATAGCCGCCAGTGCACTGGCTTTGATTATTAGTATTTTTAGTACCAATGCGATGGATTTGCGCCGACCTGTTATTTTTGCCGTGGCATTGATTGCCTTAGGTTCTTGGATGGATGTTGGTGTGTCAACTAATTCAGCACCCTATATGTTTTATCTCAGCCAGTTTTTGATTGCCTTTGCCGCGGTGTATTTTATGGGGCCTTTGGTTTTTGAAGGGTTTTTGCGGGCTATTGGCAGTGGCCCTGCGTATATTATTAGTTTTTCAGTGATTTTTGGCATCTCCCAAACAGTTGGCGGACTGGCAGGTGCGGCAGCCATTCAGGCATTTACGACCATTCGTACACAAATGCATTATGCAGATATGGTCAGCTCATTGAATTTGGGCGATCCTGCATTTAGCGCTCAGGTGGCAGGCACTCGTAACATGCTGTCGAATCAGACCACTGACGCGGCCCAAGCAAATATCGGTGCAATGAGCCAAGTACTGCAAGGTATTCAGCGCCAAGCAACAGTTTCAGCATACAGCGACCTGTTTTTTCTGATGGCCTGTCTTGCTACTGCCGTTACGATTATTTTGCTGCTCAATTATCTTTATAACCGCTACCATAAGCGCAATCCACTGGCCAAAGAGCTCGCCGTCATCGCCAAGATGCGCGAAACAAAATAATTCAACTTATTATCTTAGTGATTTTTTATCATATTTATTTATAGTCAAACCAATCAGATATCTGCTTATTAACATTTAGGAGCATGTCATGAGCCAAGAAAAACCAAATGAGTTTAATAAAATACCTCAGACGTCAACTGATGCTCCAGCAACAGACACACGTACAGAGTCTGCTACGGCTCCAGTAGAGACCGCTACAAGCGCTACGCAAAAGAAAACGGATACATCCGAGATACAAGCAGCTACTGATACGCCTGATAGCGTGCGTGAGGATAACTCTGTAGAAGGCTCTATAGAAAATCAAGACGATGATAATGAAACGCCTATGCCGCCAAAAGAGCCGATATCAAATACGGCTGGCTGGTCTCCCAAGAAAAAATCCTATCTAAATTTGGGATTATTGATTGCGCTGATTGTCATTGGTGTGGCCTTGATTTTATATGCTTGGAAGCTGCCACCATTTACGCCTACTGTGCAACAAACCAATAACGCCTTTGTCAAAGGTCAAACCACTATTATTAGTCCGCAAGTTTCCGGCTATGTCACCGAAGTGGCGGTGCAGGATTTTGCTGATGTAAAAGCGGGCGATCTACTGATAAAAATAGATGATCGAACGTTTCAACAGCAACTTGAACAAGCCGAGGCCAATACTGAAGTGGCGATCACCAGTCGCTCTACCAATGTTCAAGACACGCAATCTAGCCAAGCACAAATCGAAGCACGCAAAGCAGACTTATATAGTGCCAAGATCAATGTCGAGAGCGCTCGTGAAGACGTCAATCGCTATCAGGGCTTAGATGCTATCGGTGCGGTATCAAAAGCAGAAGTGGCTCATATCAAAGCAAAGCTGGCTCAAGCACAGGCAAGTGTGCAACAGGCTGAAGCCAATTTACAAGCCGCGCAACAAAACCGCGCCAAAACCAGTGGTACCCAACCCTCGCTGGACGCAAATATCAAAAGTGCTGAGGCAGGTGTGAAGCAAGCACAAATTAATCTCGATAATACGATCATCACAGCACCTGAGTCCGGTCAGCTGAGCCAAGTCAGTGTCAAAGAAGGCCAGTACGTTAGCGCGGGCACCCAGCTCATGTATATCGTGCCAAAAGGCATTTGGATTATCGCAAACTTTAAGGAAACCCAAATAGCTAGTATGGCAATCGGCGAACCAGCTACTATTCATGTAGATGCGCTTGGCGGTGCCAAATTTACGGGGCATGTGAGCAACATCTCACCAGCCACTGGCAGTGAGTTTAGTGCAGGTGCCGCCAATCCTGCGACAGGTAACTATATAAAAATTGCGCAGCGCATCCCAGTACGTATCGACTTGGATCCGAACCAACCTGAGCTTGCACGCTTGCGTCCTGGCATGTCCGTCTCTGTGGATGTCGATACCAATGCCAAATAATGCCAAATAAAGCAAATAACTGATATAAAAAAGCCACTCTAAATACCCGAGAAACTGGATATAGAGTGGCTTTTTTATATTTTTAAATGAGCTAGGATTTCAAAATCAGCCAAACACTATGGTAGTAGACGCTTGGTCGTCCAGCTTTCAGCGCTTTGGCTATCACCATCTTGCGTATATACGATGCGGTCATGCATACGGTTGGCGCGACCTTGCCAGAACTCGATTTTTTCAACCGTAATCTCATACCCACCCCAAAACGCTGGCGTTGGCACTGTGGTGTTTTCTGGATATTTGGCCTGAAGTTGCTCGAACGTTTGCTCCATCACCTCACGATTGGCGACTTCGCCACTTTGCGGCTGACTGACCCAAGCACCTATTTGGCTATCATGTGGACGTTTTTGAAAATAGGCAGCAGATTTTTCAGCGTCAATTTTAGCAATACGACCGCTAATGCGAACTTGACGCTCAAGCTCATGCCAAAAAAACAGCGCTTCAGCATTGGGGTTTGCTGCAACGTCCTGTCCTTTCGCGCTGTCATAATTGGTATAAAAAACAATACCTGTATCCGTAATTTCACGCAGTAACACGATACGGACGCTAGGTTTATTGTCTGCACCGCAAGTTGCCAAACTCATAGCATAAGGTTCTTGCACTTTTTGCGCTATTGCCTCATCCATCCAAGCCTTAAATAGCTCAAATGGTGACGCTGGTACTGACTGTTGATCAAGCGCGCCTTTTTCATATGAAAGGCGCTGGTCGGTAAAGTCCATGCTCATGGTCATTCCTTATTATAAAATTATGACATTTCAACATTGTAATCTTGAGTGCTAAGCTTTGAATATTAAGCTTTGAATATTAAGCTTTGAATACTATTAGCCTAATACCGACTTGATAAGATCGGCCAAATCATTTGCCATCACATCACACTCTATCTCATCATCGGACTCAACCATGACTCGAATCATAGGCTCTGTACCTGATTGGCGAATAAGAAGACGACCACGACCTTCTAAAGTCGTCTGTGCTTTGTCAAAAGCGGCGACCAGTTCTTCATGCTTGTATGGGTCTTGCATCTGAGACAGACGTACATTGACCAGCTTCTGTGGTAGTACGTCAAACCCTTCGACCAGCTCACTCAGTGCACGTCCTTGCGCTTGCATCACAGCCAATACTTGCAACCCTGCTATGATCGCATCGCCTGTACGGCTTTTGTCCAGGCACAGAATATGTCCAGACGGCTCACCGCCTAGTATCCAGCCATTGGCCTCCAAGTCTTGCATGACATAGCGGTCGCCTACTTTTGCACGAGTAAAATCAATATCAGCCGCCTTTAGTGCCAACTCTAATCCCATATTACTCATGAGCGTACCAACGACGCCTTGCGCTTTGGTGAGTCCTTGGGTCGCGAGCACATATAAGATACCGTCACCATCAACCAGCTTACCTGTCTCATCAACCATCACAATGCGATCGCCATCACCATCTAATGCGATACCAACATCTGCTTCATGCTCAAGCACCGCTTTTTGCAGACCTTCAGGATGAGTAGAGCCACACTCAGCATTGATATTGATGCCGTCTGGAGTGTTATTGATAGCGATAACATTAGCACCAAGCTCCCGCATGACTCTAGGTGCGACGCTATAGCCTGCACCATTGGCACAATCAACCACGACGGTCAGATGGCTAAGATCATACTGATATGGGAAGCTGCCTTTGCAAAATTCAATGTATCGACCTTTTGCATCGTCAATTCGGCGGTTTTTGCCTAGGTTTGCAGGGTCAAGAATCGGCATCGCTGCTTCTTTACTATCCGTGTCATTTATAATCGCTGCTAGTTTTTCGTTGATGGCATTCTGCATCTCATCACTGATTTTTTTGCCACTACCTGAGAAGAACTTGATACCGTTATCATAATAAGGATTATGTGACGCTGAGATAACCACACCCGCATCGGCATTAAAACTGCGAGTCAAATGTGCAATCGCTGGCGTCGGTAATGGACCAAGCATATAAACATCGACGCCAGCCCCGTTAAAACCTGCTTGCAGAGCAGCTTCAATGACATAACCTGAGAGACGAGTATCTTTACCGATGACCACACTTGGTTTGCGCGTAGAATTTTCGTTGGCTTCTATGAGCACCTGTCCAGTCGCATAACCCAGTTTTAAAATAAAGTCAGGGGTAATAGGCAATTCACCAAATTTTCCACGGATACCATCAGTGCCAAAGTAACTCATTATTTATATTCCTCAAGTCTAAAAATAAAAGGCCAAGCGTATACGCAGGCAATACTGCTATTGTAATAATATGCTTTTATATTCTACAAAAAAAACAGCCAACAATAACAAAGCATTGTTGACTGTTTGTATCTTAACGTCACTACAGCTCTGCAACTGGGCCAGTTCTCAAACAGTGCAGAGCTATAAAATACCGATTAGTTTACACGGTAGTTCGGCGCTTCTTTCGTGATCTGTACATCATGAACATGCGACTCTTTCATGCCTGCTGATGTGACTTTGATAAACTGTGGGTTGGTGCGCATATCTTCGATAGTCGCAGAGCCTGTATAGCCCATTGATGAGCGTAAGCCACCAGCCAATTGGTTGACAATACCAGCGACAGGTCCTTTATAAGGAACGCGGCCTTCAATACCTTCTGGTACGAGCTTCTCTACGCCATCTTTGGCATCTTGGAAATAACGATCCGATGAGCCGTTTGATCCAGACATTGCACCCAGACTACCCATACCGCGGTAAGCTTTGTAATAACGGCCTTGGAACAGCTCAACTTCACCTGGTGCCTCTTCCGTACCAGCCATTAGTGAGCCTACCATAATGCACGATGCACCAGCCGCAATCGCTTTTGCCATGTCACCTGAGTAGCGGATACCGCCATCAGCGATTAATGGGATGCTGTCTTTTAATGCGCTAGCAACATTATCAATAGCTGATATTTGTGGTACACCAATACCGGCAATGATACGCGTGGTACAGATAGATCCAGGGCCGATACCGACTTTTACCGCATCAGCGCCAGCATCACGTAGTGCAAGTGCCGCTTCGCCTGTTGCGATGTTGCCACCGATAACTTGAACATGCGGATAGTTTTTCTTGATCCAAGAGACTTTTTCAATTACGCCTTTTGAGTGACCATGCGCCGTATCCACTACGATCACATCAACATCAGCAGCGATTAATGCTTCGACGCGTGCTTGCGTGTCTGCACCTGTACCAACCGCTGCACCAACACGCAGACGACCTTTCTCGTCTTTACACGCATTTGGATTGTTTTCGGCTTTGGCAAAATCATTGACCGTAATTAAACCACGTAAGCGGAAGTTGTCGTCGATAACGATGACTTTTTCGATGCGATGCTCATGTAGCAATTTTTTGATATTCTCGTTGCTCTCACCTTCATGTACGGTGACCAACTGCTCTTTTGGTGTCATGATCTGACTAACTGGCAATGACAAGTTGGTCTCAAAACGCCAATCTCTGTGAGTCACGATACCTACTACGTTGTCTGTACCCTTTTCGACCACAGGTACGCCTGAGATATTATTGTCTTGCGTCAAGCGTAGCAATTCACCAATCGTCATCTCTGGATGTACGGTGATTGGGTCAACAACCGTACCCGCTTCAAACTTTTTGACGCGGCGTACTTGTGTGGCCTGCTTTTCGATGTCCATGCTCTTATGCAAGATACCCATACCACCAAGCTGAGCCATCGTGATCGCCATTTCAGACTCAGTGACGGTATCCATAGCAGCAGAGATCAGCGGAAGGTTTAGCGTGATGTTTTTGGTCAAACGGGTAGACAGATCGGCAGTTTTTGGCAGAACTTCAGAATAGGCTGGCAATAATAAAACGTCATCAAAGGTTAAGGCTTCATCGACAATTCGCAACATACAGACCCCTAGTGGTGGTTATTTTGATGGGTAGGAGCTCAGAGTTAGGCATATCAATTATTGCAACTGCATACACAGTGCTGACACATGGCTAACCACTCAGTTATCCTATAAAAATAACGCCACATTATAACAAATAAGCACCTCTCTGACATACTATATTTGTCAGATTATTTTACACAAATACGTCTTCAGCGATAATAAACATACACTATATGTTTAATGACGCTTTTTTATAGCGAATAGCTCTCCTTGAACGTTACAGACTTTCTGTTAACGTAAAACGCTCTGTCGGCAAATACTTGTTTTGCTGCTGATGCAAGTAGCCAAGCATCTGCTCACGCACTTCGCAAGCAAGCGTCCATGCTTCTATGGGACCTACTGCTGAAACAGCACCGCGCAGCTGAATGGTGTTTTCTGTCACTTCAACAACAAATATTTCGGGCTCAGTTTCATTGTCCCAAAGCTCATTATCTTTAGTTACTGAGATAAACTGCTGGCGAATGGCCTTTATATCTGCACCATAATCAATGTATAAAAACACAGGACAGGTCTGATGCACTTCTGTATGTGACCAGTTCTCTACCCTTTCAGTGATCAACTGGCGCATCGGCACAATTAATCGACGCTCATCCCATGTTTTGAGTACCGCATAAGTGTAACGCAAGTCTTCCACAGTGCTGAAATTACCATCCATTATCACGCTATCGCCAATCCGTACAGGCTGCGTCACTGCCACCTGCACCCCAGCAATGATGTTACCCAATATAGGCTGAGCGGCGATACCAATAACCACGCCAGCAATACCAGCTGAAGTCAGTAAGGTTTTGCCAAGACCTTCCATGTTGGCAAACTCACTCAGTCCTATCCAGATACTACCCAATATCATGACAAAAATGAAAACGCGGCGGAATATCGACACATAAGTGCGACGACGGCGCACTTTATCAAAATGCTCTTCTCCTAGGTTTTCAATCTGCATGTCTTGGTAACGATTGGCAAAAAAATTAATAGTACGAATGCCTAGCCACATCGCACTAAATACCAACCCCGTCCAAATCAGCGGACGGGTTGATGAAGCCACTGCATCTAGATAAGGAAAACCACCAGAAACTAAGGTAAAAACGAGCGAAAAACTGATGGTAAAGGTCAAAGGCACGGTTAGCTTATTGGCCAAATCTGCCACGCCATTGGCACTGCCAGCAGAGATGTTGTATTTTTCATTATCAACATAACGGCTGATGAGTTTTTCCGTGCTTTTACTTAGTATCCAACCTACGCCCATGGTAAATAAGAAAAACATGATGAGCGCTGAAAACTCCCATAAGGCAATACCAAAAAACTGGAATTTTAACCAAGTAGGTAGATAACGCTCAAACTCCGATGGATGATATTGTTTATAAAGATTTTCAATATTACCCACTGTCTGCGCAGAGAACATCCAAACTGGCGCCTGATCACCTACCCTTACCCGCTCCAAGTAAACAGGAACACGACGTTCTCGGTACTCGATATAACCCAGCTGGATAGAGCGTCTAGGGATACCCATGACACTACTGTCGTTACCCAGTGGTGGTTCAATCAGACCATCAGGACGATCGGGCATATCATCAAATACGTATAGCTCTTTTTCGGATAGTAAAAAATCAAGCTGCTTGGTCAAATCAAGCGAACGGGTACGCTGGTTTTTCTCATCAATCAGATTCATATTGAGTGCATAAGCGGCCAAATCATACTGCTGCTTCATCACCGCAGATTGAAAAAACCCCAAAGTCGCAAGCGGCGTCGCCAAATTTGGTGGCTCAGCTAATGGTGGTAACCCGACATTGAGCTTGTTGAGTAAGTAGTAATTCTCGCTATACTCCCCTGTCAGTCCCACGTCACCTTGCAACGTCCCTGCTTGCTGTACCGCGCTACGCTCAGTGGGATCAAATATCTCTTCGGTAATACCAGAGACGCTAATATTTTCGTCTTTGATTGTATTTATTTGTTGGACAGCGTACTCAGCCAAATTGTCAGGTTTGCTAGCGACTTGTGAGCGGCCTTCCTCATTTGCTGCACTGGCAGGTATATAGATAGCGCTGATGGCTATAATAAGAAACCCTAAAACTACCTGCAGTGCATTGTAGCGGATATTATTACGCTCTACATCGCGGCGGTGACCACCGTCAATATCCATTGCTATGCCACGATCATCAGCATTACTATTTTTAAGAGTATTCATATTTTCAAAGCCACTGGTCTACAAAAGGAACGGATATAAAAGGAATGGATATAAAAAGTGCATTCGGTATGCTTTAACCTAATGCACTCTGCAAAAAAAAGCCAGCGTGAGCTGACTTAATTTATTAGCATGCGTATGTAATCTGATGCACAGCGTCTATATATCTATGCGCGGCGCCATGTTGTACCAGCGCGGCTGTCTTCAAGCTCAATACCAGCCTCTTTTAGCCGCTCGCGTATTTCATCAGCACGCGCAAAGTTTTTGTTGGTTTTGGCATCGGCACGCTCGACGATCAATCCGTCAATAGCCGCATCAGTCAAACCATCTTCTGCTTTATCACCAATCACCGCTTGCAAAAACTGCTGCACAGGTTGTTGTAAGATATTCAACACCTGTGCCAGTGCTTTTAATTGCTGTGCCAACTGCCATGCTGTCTCGACTTCTTCAGCTTTGATGGCTTTATTGATGTCGCGTGCCAGACCAAATAAAACACTAATCGCTGTTGAGCTATTGAAGTCATCATTCATGGCTTTAATAAAATCTTGTCCAGCAGCCGTACGATAAGCTTCGCTCGTCAAGTTGTCATCGATTACGATTGTTTGCCCTTTTTGCTGTTCAGCCAGTTTTAACGCATTATACAGTCTGCTTAGGCTATTATGGGCTTCATCTAATGCGCTATCAGAGAAATTAACTTGGCTACGATAATGGCTAGATAATAAGAAAAAACGCACCGTTTCAGGCAAGTATTTTGCTATAACATCGCGAATGGTTGAGAAATTAGCCAACGACTTGGACATTTTTTCGCCGTCAACATTGATAAACCCGACGTGCATCCAGTTACGCGCGTACTCGCAACCCGTCGCTGCCTCAGACTGGGCAATTTCATTCTCATGATGCGGGAACTGCAAGTCGTGACCGCCGCCATGAATATCAAAGGTATTGCCCAAGCACTTGGTCGACATGGCCGAGCATTCAATATGCCAACCCGGACGCCCCTGCCCCCAAGGTGACGCCCATTGCGGCTCATCAGGTTTCGCCGCTTTCCAAAGCACAAAGTCAAATGGGTTGCGCTTATCGTTTTCGACATCGACACGTGAACCTGCCTGCATCTCATCAAGATTGCGCTTAGACAATTTGCCATAATTCGCAAAACTATCAACAGCATAGTAGACATCGCCATTGTCGCCTGCATACGCATAGTCACCTGTGACCAGCGTCTCAATCATTTGCTGCATATCATCGATATGATCAGTCGCGCGCGGCTCAGCATCAGGTGCCAAGCAGCCAAGGGCTGCAAAATCCTCGTGCATCGCTGTAATAAAGCGCTGGGTCAACGCCCCAATCTCTTCGCCATTTTCAGCGGCGCGCGCAATGATTTTGTCATCGATATCAGTGATATTACGCACGTAATTGACGTCATAACCCAATTGGGTGAGCCAACGTACCACCATATCAAATCCAATCATCATTCGAGCGTGCCCGATATGACAATAGTCATAGACGGTCATACCACACACATACATACCCACCTTCCCTGCTTTGAGCGGTTCAAACGGACGCTTGCCGCCAGTCAGTGAGTCATAAATAGCAAGTTGAGACATCGCATCTGCAAGTGGTGTGGTCATAATAAAAGAGCCTTTTAGCATAAATAAAATAAATAAATTGAAAATATCAGCCGCAGCAAGTAAGCAAGCCGTACCGATGATATGATTATAATTTTAACGTAACCCATTATCTTAGCGAAAACAGGCGTAAAATACTACAATGAGCAGGCAACTACCACCATTCAATCATAAAAACCGTTAAGGATATAAAGATGGGCAATCGATTAAGCAAAATATACACGCGTACTGGAGATGATGGCAGCACGGGTATGGCTGATGGCAGTCGACTCAGTAAAGCTGACAATCTGTTCGGTGTCATGGGTGATATCGACGAGCTCAACTCACATATCGGACTGGTGCGTGCTCAACTACAAAGAAACAAAGGCCAATCGATTAGTAAGGATTTTTCTCAAGCCTTAGTTATTATTCAGCATCTATTGTTCAATATCGGCGGTGAGCTTGCCATGCCAGAATATGAGGGCGTCAATGCCACCCATATCGAGTGGCTAGAGCAACAAATCGATATGATGAATACCACGCTGCCACCACTAAAAGACTTTATTTTACCCACAGGCTCTGTACTGGTGAGCCAGTTGCATGTCGCACGTAGTGTGTGTCGCCGAGCTGAGCGCCAAGCTGTGTTATTGCAGGAGCAGCGCCCAGCAGCCATACGCCGCACTGCCATCAGCTTTATCAATCGTTTATCTGATTGGTTGTTTGTCGCTGCGCGCTTTTGTACAGATCCCGAACAAGTCTCTGAAGTACTATGGGACAGTCAAGTCTTGCAAAACTTCGCTGACAATCGCTAGTGAATTAAACCTAATCTTGCTAGCATTCTCTGACCTAGGTTGATTTTTCGAATATAAAAAAACCCGCAGCACTCATGTTACGGGGTTTTTATTACTTAGCAATATCTATCGACTACCAGTTGCTAACTACTCATAAAATTGCAAATTAGTAAGTGGCGCTATCATCTTCAATGATGACCATATCGATGGTTTCATCTTTCGGCACTGATTTTGGCGTCGCTGGCGTTACTGGTTTTTTGGTCTCAGTAGTAGCCGCTGCTTGATTGTTTTCTGTCGAGCTGTTTTGGTTGCTGGTAGGTTTATTGATGGTTGGCGGCGTCGCAGGTTCAGTAGGACGAATTGGCTCAACTGGCGTGATGGTTCTAGGCTGCTGACGAGCGGGTGCTGCTTGAGTATTATTGTTACTGCTTTGGGCTGCTGCACGTCGCTCAGCACGCTCCTCATCCATCGCAGATTTCAACACAGAGCCTGCCATCACATCTGAAACCACAGTAATCAACGCTGGCTGTCCAGCAATACGCGTGCGCACTTGCCCGCCTTGAGTACCGACAACATAAGTAAAGGCGTCATCAACGAGCATGTTGTTATTGATACGGATATTGTCTTGCGCCAAACGAGATTGCAGGCTTGGCTGATTGTTAGCCGCTTGCACTTGACTGGCTTGATACAAGTCTTCACTTGGCAATGTCATGCTGACACTTGCTTGGCACGTTGTCATACCATTGTCATTGGCTTTTTGTAGTATGGCAGCGTTTTGTACATCGATAACCACGCCATTTATTTTTTCAGTGACAACGCCGCTTTCTAGACTAATCTCGGCATCATTGGCATAATTAGCAGCCAACGCTTGTGCCTGTTGGTTGAGCGTATTTTTTAAAGCAGATTTGAGACGGTCTTGTACCATCGGGTCATCACAATTGATAGCAGGAGCGACGGCACTTTCGGTCGCTACTGGCTCTTGTTCCGTCATCTCTGCCGTATCGGCAGTATCTTCTTTCTCTGAGCGATCACAGCCTGCAAGCGCCAAACCACATACTATTCCGATTCCAGCCACTTTATGCCACTTGCTCAAACTTATATTTGCTACGCTCATATTTACTTCACTCCCAATTTACTGGTTCTTACCGCCACTGATGGACAATATTTAACACTCAAACTGCATGGCAGACTTATAAAACAATGGTGTCATTAACGGTCTGCGATAGATTTGAAAACCACATCATTATACGGTGTTTGGTTGAAATGGTCATTAGTGTAGCCCATGGATATACAAATAGCGCCCCTCATTATGGGTAAAACCTGCGTTTGGTTGCAAAAACATAACAAATACTAGAGAAACATCAGACGCAAAGTATAAAGTATATTGGTCACGCCACAAATTCTATTAGACGTTGATGTCATGACAATATATGATGAGTCGTAAAATCAGTCAGTAGTCATGTGATATGGTAAATTTTAAAAACACGCGTTTATTAGGTCATCGTGGCGCTCGCGGAGAGAGTTTAGAGAATACCTTTTCAGGTTTTAAGTATTCTCAAAATCTAACCTCACAAGGCTTGGCAGGGGTTGAATTTGATATTCAACTGAATGCCGATGGTCACTTGATTGTGTTCCATGACGATGATTTGGAGCGTATGTGCGGTCAACAGTCGCGTATTGATCAGCTCGGGCTCACAGAGATTCAGTGCCGCTTACAATTCGGGCAGCCAATCATGACTTTAGCCAATATAGCGCCTGTACTGAGAGGATTTAGGGTGATTGAGCTTGAGATTAAAACGCACAATCGAACCAATTATGCAGTATTGATCAATGCACTGGCGCAAGAGCTTATCGATACACCGCTTGCCAGCTTACCAGTGGTGCTGACCAGCTTTGATGTGGAGCTGCATAATCGGTTGCAACGCCACAGACTATTATCTCGCATACCGCGAGGATTATTGATTCGCACGCCAACTGCCTTGGCAAAAGCGACATACACTGCCCTACAGCTTGGCTGCGTTCAATTGGGTATTCATTATCCGCTTTTAACCCAAGCGATTATCAAGCACAGTCACCGTTATGGGCTACCCGTGAGCGCTTGGACGGTCAATGATGTCCATACGATTGAACAGCTTATAAGCTGGAATACCGACGTGATTATTACTGACTTTCCACGTCATTTATTATTACCTTGAACTGTCTATCCATATTTTTTCACTTTTAGATAAATCTCTTTTTTCACCCTTACAGTCCCTACATATCTATAGCGTTACTTACACTTCCCCTTAATGCCTGACAAGTTATCGGCATTTTTGACTCATACAGTCTATAATTCATACAAGTTATTGTTATTTAGCAATATTTTTATAGTGTATAAGTGTTCACTTTATATGATTTTTCAGGTACTATGGGGACTTAAATTAATACCGTTAGGGATATTATATGATTGCAAAAAAAGCACTTGGCTTACCGCTTAAAGGCTTACGTTTCGCTATCAAATCTGGCGATACCTTTGTAAAGAACGCCAGCACTCAAGTCACGCGTTTCAAGACTCGTTTTGATGAAAAGAAAGCGCAAATGGCTCTTGACGAGCAGCCTACGGCAAAACGCAACTACGCTAACGCTTCTGAGCAAACGGATGTTCTGACAAAAGAGCAAAGCATTGATATGCGTGAGTTTGAATTTACCAAAGCACCAATTAACTGGATTCCAGCGGCTATTTTAGTAGCGACGCCAATTGCTGCTGCTGTGATTACGCCATGGTATCTATGGACTCATGAAGTTAGCGCTCCTGTTTGGGGTGTGTTTGGTGCCTTTATGGTATGGACAGGTATCAGTATCACGGCGGGTTACCATCGTCTGCTATCGCACCGTGCTTACAAAGCGCATCCAATCGTCAAAAACTTTTTATTGTTAGGTTCAACCTTAGCCGTACAAGGCTCAGCGTTTGATTGGGTTTCTGGACATCGTACTCACCATCGTCATGTAGATGATCGTTTGGACGATCCATATTCAGCACAGCGTGGTTTTTGGTTCAGCCATATTGGTTGGATGCTACGCAACTACCCTAGCGGTAAATTTGATTATAAAAACATTCCTGATTTGACCAAAGACAGAGTCTTACAGATTCAGCATAAATATTATGGTTTGTGGGTAGTTGCCATGAATGTTGGTATGGTTGCTGCTATTGGTTGGCTCATTGGTGATGTTTGGGGTACTTTACTGATCGCTGGTTTGCTGCGCTTGGTATTAACTCATCACTTCACCTTCTTCATCAATTCGCTATGTCATATGTTTGGTACACGTCCTTATACGGATACTAATAGTGCTCGTGATAACTTTTTCTTAGCTATCTTTACGTGGGGCGAGGGTTATCATAACTATCATCATTTCTTCCAGTACGACTATCGTAATGGCGTAAAATGGTGGCAATATGATCCAACAAAATGGTTGATTGCTGGTTTATCAAAAATCGGTTTAACGACGGATTTGCGTACTGTTGATGATACGACTATTAAGCATGCCGAAGTGCAAATGCAGTTCAAAGCAGCACAACAGCAGATCGATACAGCCACAAGCACTGGGCTTGATCTTCCTCATGCGATGAAGAGCTTCCAAGACCGCATTAAGTTTGAATACGATGCATTTAAACAAACTGTCGAAGAATGGCAATCACTGAAAGCTCAAACTATTGAAATGAAAAAAATAGAATGTGCTGATCGCTTACGTGAAGTTGATGATAAATTGAAGCATGATTATGCTAAGATTGAGCAAAAAATTCTTGAGCATAATAATAACTTGAAAAATGCTTTTCGCTCTATTGGTATCAGCAAAAAAGCCGCCTAACTGGTTTTTATAAGTTATCGTAATTGTCAGGTTTCTCCTTCCCTCTATCTGCCCTAGATAGGGGGATTTTTTTGTTTATAATTTATGGTTTATGTCACTACCTCTACTTTTAATAATCTTATCATCGTAGTAAATGATGAAATATATAGGCTCAATCGTTGCAACCTCCAACCTAGAGACAGTAACCAACTATAGTCAATCAATACTAAAAGTGGTACAAGGCAGACGAGTGCAAGTACTACAGTAGTAGGCTAAACGAGTCTAACGCTGTAACACTTTAATAGTGGTTCGACTATAATCCACTAAACTCAGCTCACCCAAAGTAGCTAGTTTTATTTTTTGGCTAGATATTACAAGAGATGGACAGAGTGCAACGATGCCATATGAGTGCTATGTTATAGTGACATTCTCACTTTTATATTTTAATGGAAACGGCCTGTATGCGTTATCAAAATACTTATGTCAATCTCGACACGCGCCTTTATCATGAGCAGCCGCCCACGCCACTGGACACTCCACGTGCTGGACACTTCAATACCCAAGTCGCACAGCAATTAGGTTGGGCAGACAATGAAGATCTGATGACCAATTGGGTTGAGATATTGGGTGGCCAATATGTGCCATCTGACTTTAAACCATTAGCAATGGCATATGCAGGTCATCAGTTCGGACAATGGGCTGGGCAACTGGGTGACGGACGCGGTTTGCTGATGGCGCAAGTGCTCGATAGCAACGGACAACCACAAGACTTGCACATCAAAGGGGCTGGCCTGACGCCCTACTCACGCATGGGTGACGGACGTGCGGTCTTACGTAGTACGATTCGAGAGTACTTATGCGGTCACGCATTGACGCAGCTTGGTATCTCCTCTTCTAATGCCTTGGGGTTTGTTGTCTCTGATACGAGAGTGCGCCGTGAGCGTATCGAAGCGGGTGCGGCATTGATGCGTGTCGCTGATAGCCATATTCGCCTTGGTCATGTTGAATGGATTGCCAGCTTTGCACCTGACTTACTCGGTGAGTTTACCGACTATATGATTGATACTTATTATCCAGAGTGCCGCGATAGCGATGCGCCCATAGCAGCTTTTTTGACTTCAGTCGTTGAGCGCACTGCTCGGATGATTGCTGATTGGCAACTGATTGGCTTTGCACATGGTGTGATGAACACGGATAACTTATCTATTACAGGTAGCACTTTGGATTTCGGGCCGTTTGGCTTTATGGAGCGCTTCAATCCTGCATGGATTAACAATCATTCTGACCATACTGGTCGCTACGCCTACCAAAACCAGCCTGCTATCGGTCATTGGAATCTGAACGTTTGGCTGCCGCATTTTATGCGCCTGCAAGGTATTAGCCGTGAGACGCTCTCTGAGTGTTTGGCACCTTACGAAGCAACCTTTATGCAGCATTATCAGCAAGGTCTATGCCGCAAGCTTGGACTACCACACCAAAGCGACAGCTTGAGCCTAGCTTTTGAATGGTTAACGTTGTTAGAAGACAACTTGCTCGATTATACCAATAGTTTCCGTGCGCTCCTCGGTTTGGTCGCGCCGAACGATCACCCATATGAGCAAAAATTACTGACTACCATGACTACTGAATTAAGCAGTGATGCACAGCAAGTGTGGCAAGATTGGTCTATACGTTATCTGGCACAGGTTGAGCAATCATCAACTGTGCAAGCAATCAACGATATGCAGACCAATAACCCTGTGTACGTTTTGCGTAATAGTATGGCGCAGCGTGCCATTACTGCCGCAGAGCAAGGTCAGTTTGAAGAAGTCGATCGTGTCTATCGCCTGCTAGCTAATCCTTATCACGTCCAAGATATCGCGACTGATCTCGATACGAGTACACCGGCGCCGAACGTACCGCAAATGCCTATTAGCTGCTCATCTTAATATGGATGTATACTGTAATATTTTGAAATATTGTTAAATTAAGGTTGATATTTGTCTGTGTTTTTTGGCATTATCAACCAGATAAATAACGAATATCATTTTATTATATTATTCGCACGCTTCTATACGGTCGACTAGGCAGCGAATTGCCAATAATGGTAGAATGACTATTTTTGCTAGATTGCTTTTTTGACCTGATTTTTGATCAACGACCGCGATTCTGATGGTCGTTAGTCATTTAACGTTCAAAGCCCTTTGCTGATGATTATAATCATTCAATTATTTCTGAGGGTTAGACGTTTTTTATCACCATTTAATTTATTCCAATTTATTCCAACCATGGCAATTATTATGAATGACGATACCACTTCGAATACGGATAACCTCAGTACAGAAAAAGAGCAGTTTGAACAAGCTGCCTTACATTACCATGAGTTTCCACGCCCAGGTAAAATCTCAGTAACTCCAACTAAGCAGCTGGCTAACCAACGCGATCTAGCACTCGCCTACTCTCCAGGTGTGGCTGTACCGTGTCTTGAGATCCAAAAAGATCCAAAGCTCGCTTCTAAATATACGGCACGTAACAACTTAGTTGGTGTCATCACTAACGGTACTGCCGTACTAGGTCTGGGCAATATCGGTCCATTGGCATCAAAACCAGTGATGGAAGGTAAAGGCGTTCTATTCAAAAAGTTCGCAGGTATCGACGTTTTTGATATTGAAATTGACCAAAATGATCCAGATAAGTTCATCGAAGCTGTTGCTTCTCTTGAGCCTACCTTTGGTGGTATCAACTTAGAAGATATCAAAGCACCAGAATGTTTCAAAATTGAGCGCGTATTACGTGAGCGTATGAACATTCCTGTGTTCCATGATGATCAACATGGCACCTCAATCATTGTTGCCGCAGCGATGCTTAATGCGCTATTGATCACTGGCAAAAAAATCGAAGAAATTAAAGTTGTCTGTTCAGGTGCAGGTGCAGCCGCCATCTCTTGTCTAGACATCATTTGCGCGCTTGGTGTTAATAAAAACAACATTATTGTTTCAGATTCACGTGGCATTATCAGCACTAGTCGTGAAAACCTTGATGAAACCAAACAACGTTATGCTCGTGAGACAACCGCTACCTCTATCGAAGAAGTGATGGACGATGTGGATATGTTCTTAGGTCTATCTATGCCAGGTACTCTATCAGAAGATATGGTTAGCCGTATGGCAAAAGATCCTATTGTCTTTGCACTTGCCAACCCAACACCTGAAATCATGCCAGAATTGGCACATGCGGTACGTCCAGACGTCATCATGGCAACTGGTCGCTCAGATTATCCAAACCAAGTAAACAACGCACTATGCTTCCCATACATCTTCCGGGGTGCATTGGACGTTGGTGCGACAACCGTCAACGAAGAGATGAAAGTCGCTTGCGTAAAAGCCATCGCTGCCATGGCACACGTCGAAGCAACCCCTACGACCAACGTCAGAAACATCGAGACGATGAAAAGCTTCGGTCGTGATTACCTAATCCCTGGCCCACTAGAGCCAAACCTAATTATCGAGATTGCCTCTGCGGTTGCCAAAGCGGCAATGGACTCAGGCGTAGCGACACTGCCAATCGAAGACATGAAGGCATATCGTCAGCGTCTGTCTGAGTTTGTCTACAACTCTGCGTTTGTTATGAAGCCTATCTTTGCACGCGCTAAGTCTGCGCCAAAGCGTATCGTATACTGTGAAGGCGAAGACAATAATATCTTATTGGCCGTACAAGTGGTCGTCGATGAAGGCTTGGCTCAGCCAATCTTGGTTGGTCGTCCAGCAGTCATCAACGATCACATCAATAAGTTGGGCTTACGTCTAAAAGATGGCGAAAACATCACGATCGTCAACCAAGATGATGATCCTCGCTACAAAGACTACTGGCAGGGCTACTACGAGAAAAACAAGCGCCGCGGCGTGAGTATCGAGCTTGCTCGTCGTGATGTTCGCCGTAAAACCACGTTGATTGGTTCTTTATTGGTTGACAACGGTGATGCTGACGGTATGGTTTGTGGTACCTTTAGTGACTACCAGATGCACCTAAAGTATGTCGAAAGCGTCATTGGCAAAAAAGAAGGCATCAATGATTTTTATTCGATGAATGCCGTATTGATGCAAGATCGCAACATCTTTATCGCTGATACATACGTACATGAAGATCCAACCGCTGAGCAGTTGGCTGAAATGACCGTTCTGGCTGCCGATCAAATCCGCCGTTTTGGTATCACGCCACGTGTTGCATTAGTCTCTCATTCAAACTTTGGCGCTTCAAATCTTGCCAGCGCGGTCAAAATGCGCAAGGTTCATGAGCTACTAACTGACATGAATGTCGACTTTGATTTTGAAGGCGAGATGCAAGGAGATGCCGCACTGAATGAACATATCCGCCTAAACGATATGCCATCAAGCCCACTAAAAGGCGCTGCGAACTTGCTGATCTTGCCAACGCTTGACGCCTCAAATATTGCCTTTAATTTACTTAAAACGGCAACCAGCAGTGCGTCTATTGGACCTATCTTGTTAGGTACGAATAAGCCAGTTCATATCTTGACGCCATCAGCGACTGCTCGCGGTATCGTCAATATGACGGCATTGACTGTGACTGAAGCACAAGATTTAGAAAGCGAAAAATAATCAGACGTCCTACTTCGTATGATTATGTGATTCAAAAGGGCTCTGTCATCCATTGGCAGGGCCTTTTTGCTATACTAAAACCGGCCAATGCACATCATGCATGGGCGGTTTTTTGATTTATTGCGATTGGGCCGCTGATATCGGTTCAATAAGAAGAGGCTTTTATGCAAATTTATCTTGTGGGTGGTGCGGTTCGAGATCAACTATTACAACAACCTGTCAAAGATAAAGACTTCGTCGTCGTTGGTGCAACTGTCTCAGAGATGCTTGATGCAGGGTTTCAACAAGTAGGTGCGGACTTCCCTGTGTTTTTGCACCCCACCACTCATGAAGAGTATGCCCTTGCACGTACAGAGCGCAAGCAAGGCTCAGGATATAAAGGCTTTAGCGTACATGCCAGTCCTAATGTTAGTTTAAAAGAGGATTTGCAGCGCCGTGATCTGACCATCAATGCCATGGCTATCGAGGTTGTGAGTCTCACCGATGATACCCCTGTCAGTGGCGATGTCATTGACTATTACGGAGGATTACAAGATTTAGAGAGTCACATACTGCGCCATGTGTCTGGCGCTTTTAGCGAAGACCCATTACGAGTGCTGAGGACGGCTCGATTTTACGGGCGTTATTATGATTTGGGTTTTACCATTGCGGAAGACACCTTGACCCTAATGCGTCAACTGGTCAACTCAGGAGAGCTTGCTCATTTGAGTGCAGAACGTATCTGGCAAGAGTCGAGCCGTGCAACGATGCAACTATCACCGCAAGTATACTGGCAGCAATTGTTTGATATTGGTGCGCTTACAGAGTATTTTGCCCCATTGGATGATGCTTGGGAGGACACTCATATACGAGAGCCGGTTCAGACAGCATTATATTTTGCAGGCCAAATGCGCCTAAACTTGCCACAGCGTTGGGCACTGTTAATGGTCAGCCTGACCCCGTCACTATTTCATAGTGAAAACGCGGAGTCTAACTCTCACCTATCAACGGCTATAAAAAATATCAATGATATCGGTAATAAAGCTAAAGTACCCAAAGCGCATACGCAGTTCGCTACCCTATTCGCTCAGCAAGCCGAAACGCTGAGCATGATAAACAGTCTGAGCGCTGCCAAAAAGATTGACCTTATACAAGCTTGTGGTGCTCATAAAGAGCCAGATAAGCTGTCACAGCTCCTTGTATGCAGTCACGTCTTACAGCTGGCAACACAGCACCGTCAGATGATGCTAGCATTAAATAGCTTTCATGCAATCGGTATGACAGATATTGCGCCAGATCTCAATGGGCCAGCCATCGGGGCAGCATTACGTCAAAGCAGAATTGAACACTTACAAGCGCATGACGCCTATTAAAAAGCATTTTAAAAAACATTGTCACTATGAACCAAGAACCTAACACTCTGCTATCAAAGAATACTGACACCCAACCTCCGGTGATGCTGGTAACCGGTAGCGCTAAGCGCATCGGTGCGGCAATTATCAGAGCAGCGCACACTCAAGGCTACCGTGTCATTATCCATTGTCATCGTAGCGAAAAAGAAGCTAATAGCTTAGCTGACCAACTTAACAAAAGCCGTGCTAATAGCGCAGTGGTTATTGTTGCGGATTTGGCAGTAGTCAATCATGGTGCAGCGTTAGAGGATTTTGTTAAAAATATCATAGAAGCCTTTGGACAGCTAGATGTACTGGTACACAATGCGTCACGGTTCTACCCAAGCCCGCTTGGTAACATTGATTATACGCAGTGGGATGAATTACTTCTAACCAATGCCAAGGCGCCTTTACTATTGAGCCAAGCGCTAGTGCCCTACCTCAAACATCAGCAAGGCTGTATTATCAGCTTATTGGATATTCACGCGCATGATAGACCGTTTAACAATTATACGGTCTATAACATGGCAAAAGCTGCGCATCGAATGATGGTTCAGTCGCTAGCGTTAGAGCTGGCACCAGACATACGCGTCAATGGTGTTGCACCTGGCGTCAATATCTTACCCGACCCCAATGGCGACCAAGCCATGGATGAAGTACAACAAACCAATATTATCGATTCAATCCCTATGCAAAGAATCGGCAAACCTGAGGAGATTGCTCATAGTGTACTGTACTTGGTACAGGCGCATTATGTCACAGGTGAAATTATCACAATCGATGGGGGGCGTAGCCTGACTTTGGCTGGTAGTGGCTTTTAATCCGCTTTTAAACCGATTAAAAATTTATTGGTTACTTGTTATCTTTTACTTGAAAAATTCAAAAAATCAGGTATCATTGTGCGTCTAACGTTAGGGCCCATAGCTCAGTTGGTTAGAGCAGAGGACTCATAATCCTTTGGTCGTAGGTTCAAGTCCTACTGGGCCCACCAAATTCAAACCCTTACAGTCATTGACTTGTAAGGGTTTTTTATTGTCTAAAATTTATGTAAATGTACGGATGTAATTAATTTTTTGATACTATCTTGATACTTTGACCCTTGTAGTAATTAAAGTATGATGACTACTAACACTATGGTTATGTACTGCTGCATGGGTGATATATGAAAGTTAAACTTACCAAAAAACTTATTGATTCAATAGACTATACCGCTAAAGGTACTGAAATCTATATGGACGATGTACTAACTGGATTTGCGCTACGTGTAGGTAAGCAGTCTAAACGCTATACATTGCATAAGCGCATTAACGGAAATCTGTATAGAGACGAAGTAGAAGAAACGCATCTAATTACGCTAACCGAAGCACGTGAAAAAGCCAGCATAATGATGGCTAACATCAAAAAAGGCATGCATGTTTATGACGGGCTTCATGAGAACCTAGAAGATCCGAAGGATAAGACCAATAATGTACCAACACTGAGAGATGCATATACCTACTTTAAATTAATGAAGACTGGTTTAGCTGAAGGCACTATTACCACTTATGACCGTCAAATACTAAATAAGCTGAAAGACTGGCTAAATATCTCTCTAAATGATATTACTAAGTCAATGATAAGTGATAAACATAAGGAGATAAGCAAGCATAGCGAAGCTCAGGCTAATGCAACTATGAGAGCTCTGAGATCAGTTTGGAATTATTGCCGTGATAGCTTTTTAGATGATGACGAAGACTTTTTAATCAAAGAGCAACCTATACGCATACTTAACGCCAAGAAAGATTGGAATAGAGTTAAGCCACGTACCAAACATATCGAAGAAGAATATTTAGGTACGTACATCAAAACGCTTTTAAGTTATGTTGATAGAAGCTCACATATGCAAGCGCCTCATAGCAATAATGCACGAGATATCATGCTACTTTTTATGTTTACTGGTGTGCGTTTAAACGAAGCCCAGTCTTTAAAGTGGTCTGACATTGACCTTAAAGCGGGCAGGATAATATTCAAAGATACCAAAAACGGTTCTGATTATCATATGCCTACTAGTAATATTCTACAGGCTCTACTTGAAGAGAGGTGGAGAATGAGTTCTGGTAAGCAATGGGTATTCCCAAGTGACTTGCAAGCTAGTGATGACCATATAAAAGATTTAAGTGGTAGTTATAAGGCCATAGGTAATCAAGCAAACCTATATATTACACCACATGATCTGCGTCGTACTTTTGGAACGGTAGCCAATAGCTTAAATATCAGCTATCCAGTCCTTAAACGATTGCTCAATCATCGTGAAGCTAAATCAAGCGATGATGTTACCTTACAGTATGTGCAGGTGTCACAGCGGCAACTAAGAGACGCTTTAAACTCAATAGAAGCTTTTTATTGTAAGCATGCTGGCATGACGCAAGATGAAATCATCATTAAATATTACTAATTTAATAAGACCTTAAGAAGATCGCTATAAAAATATCATCAGCTGATTTAGTAAGAACAAGCCGTGATGGCGACCAGTCCCATTACCTATACTCATTTATAATAGCTCTATTACTGTCGTTTGCAAGAGTTTAATCAACGCAATTAGCGCTTCTCTGTGATGGGTTTTACTACTACTCTATTTTATAAGCAGTATACTTCTTAGTATGATAAATTGGACTGTCATAGCAGTGAGAGCAGTCATTGTTTGATCATGCTTTACGTTCAGTTTCGGGTACGCTGTGTTTGACTAAATATAATGATAAATATTTAACTATTTACGAGTAGCCATTATGAGTATTAAAAGCTTACCCGACTATCCATTACTAAAAAAGCTCGCCGAAGCTCTTTGGCGAAATGAAACGTCATATCAAGGCGCTGCTATTATGGTGGGCTCTGGTTTTAGTAGAAGCGCTGCTAGTAGTGGTGATATAAATAGTAAGTTACCTTTGTGGAATGACCTTCTAAAGGTACTATCAAAAGATTTAGGATCCGATCCATGGGGCGATCCTCTACGAATCGCTGAGGAATATAGTTCTTACTTCGGCAAACAAGCATTGAAGGATGTAATAGAGCAAACTGTTAATGACCCTGCATGGATACCAGGCGATTTATACGGCTCATTGTTAAAGCTGCCTTGGACAGAAGTGCTTACAACTAATTGGGATACGCTGTTAGAGCGGGCAGCATCTGATATCTATAAACCCATCTACAGTATTGTCAATAAACCTGAAGATCTATCCTCTTCTCGCTCTCCTAGAATCGTAAAATTACATGGCACAGTACAAATTTCTCATAATCTGATATTTACCCAAGAAGATTATCGACAATATCCAAAGACTCATGCAGCATTTGTAAACCTAGCTCGTCAAGTATTTATCGAAAATGAGTTTTGCTTACTAGGATTTTCAGGTGATGATCCTAATTTTTTACAGTGGGTTGGATGGGTAAGAGATCATTTAGCAAGTCATGCTCGTCGGATATACTTGGTAGGAGCATTAGACTTAAGTCCAGCTAAGCGCAAATACTTAGAGTCAATCAATGTGGCACCTATTGATTTATCAACTCTAGTTAGACACTTGGACAACCATGATGAAAAACATCGTGAAGTAACAAAGATGTTTCTCGACACTCTTCAGATACTCAAGCCTAAAGATAGCTGGGATTGGCGACCAACTTCGATTACTCGTAAAACTATTCCAGAAAACGAAATAAGTAGAGTCCATAAGGATCATAGCTATGCAGCAACGTTACTAGAGAATCAGCTAGATCAACTTATTAAAGATAGAGAGTCTTATCCAGAATGGTTGGTATGCCCATCTAATGTACGGTGGAGCTTAAAAAATCAAATTACCGATCCTTTTCCTAGCTCTAAAAACTTAGCTGAAATGAAACCTGATTTGCGATCAAAGTTGCTTTACGAGATCGTATGGCGCAACACCATTACCTTTAGCGTCAATACCATACATTTAGCTGAAGAGCTTCTAGAAATTAGTGATCCTTCTCAACCTAGTGGACTAACTAGCAAACAGCAGATTGAAATAGCATTATGGCTTTTTAGAAGTACACGCTGGTTTGATGATAACGATCATAAAAAGATTAATTCAAGAGTAGCTCAGATTTTAAACACAGTTCAACTAAACTCTTTAGAAGTGAAAAATGAAATACACTATCATAAAGCTATCTTAGCTAAAGAAAGCTTTGATTACTCTGATTTAGAAGAATTAGTTGAAGAGATTGAAGCCACAGACCCATCATGGGGCATGAAAAAAGCATCACTTCTAGCCGAGTTGGGAAGGTTTGATGAAGGTGAGTTGCTTTTAAAGGATGCTTTTAAAAATCTTAAACTACAATCTAGAAATGATCCAACCTCAGTTTACGTTTTATCACATTTAGCTTGGGTTAGTTTTCTTCTTCAAGGAGCTGATTTCTTTAACCGTAATGATTTAGAAGTTAAGCCCAATGATTTTGACTATATGGATTCAAATCCTTGGACTTATCTTGAACATATCAGGAAGAGATTATCAGAAGCATTGGATAAACAAGCTAAGAATAATAGTATAGAGCCTTCTTTTGACCCTGGAAGCTATACAGACCATTCTAAATCTCTTTCATTCAGTAATGAGTTACACCCTTTATTACTTGTAGAGGGGTTAACTAACACTGTTGGAGTTCCTATTAGATGGAGAGATGTCAATTTCGTTAAAGATATAGTAGAGAATTTAGCTAAGCTGGAAAGTTTAGAAAATAAAAATCGTTTCATATATGCTATACGAGCATCAACCTCAGATACTACAGATATACTTAAAACAACTCTATCAAGAATTAATATTGCAAAGCTAACAGAGGAGGATTTAGAGTATCTATTAGATCAGACATATAAAGGTTGTATTTATTGGCTAGAAAAAATTATTCAAACTAGCAATAAGTCTGTACATTATTATTTTAGTAGATTACAAGTTTTTATGGAGGCTTTAGCTAGGTTCGTTATACGGGCGAAGCCAGACAAGGCTATAGAAGTGTTTAAATGGGGCTGCAGTATTGCAATCATAGATGGAATAAGGCATTTCTTGCTGTCCAAACCTTATAGTCATCTCATAGAATACAGCTTACTAGCTATATCAGATAATCGAAAATCAGAGATATTTGAAGACGCCCTCATATTTCCTTTAGCTACCGAAGTGAATATTGATAATGATTTTGGTCAGAGATGGCCAAACCCTGTTGTAAAATTACCTCCCGTAAGAAATGATAGTCTTAAAATCAGTTCACGTTTAGATGAAATCATAAACCATATTTCTCCGAACAATGAGGACAGCGTCCATGCTTTAATAAAGCTATTTCCTTTGATTGAAAATAACTATTTGAATGCTAACGAGTTAGAATCTATAAAATGGAAAATATGGGGAAATCCACCCAACTACAATTCCATTCCTAAACTAGGTATTTTAGACCATGCTTTGTTAGGACTGTCTGGCGATGATAGTCAAGCGTTGGCTTTAGTTGTTAGAAAACATCTTTTTGAAAGTAATGATTTAATTAATATCCATACGCTTATAGAGATTAAAAATCTTGTTTTGAATGAAAAACACAGAGAACTGCCTACGAAGAAACAGTCTAACAAGATATTCAATACTTTAACTGCATGGCGGTTCACTGCAGAAGACACTGATGTTCCTGAGTTTTTTATAGATAATACGGAAGAACGTTTGGCCAAAGAAATTGCATACACTTTGAACCATGCTATAACACCTTATTTAGGAAAATCCAATTTAAATGAAGCTAACTTAAATAAGTTACTTGATTTTTACGAGAAGACGGAGACCTTTGAGGTATTATCTTCATTCACATTTTTCTCTAAGAAATTTGATATAGCTTTTGATACTCTTATGAAAGATATACGTGAAGGTTTCTATAAAAAAGACACAAGGAAAGTTGTATCATCAGCAACTGCTTTACTGAACTGGTGTAAATTAGACTTTAACGATGCATTGAAGCCATTAATTTCAAAGTTAATTTATTCAATAAATTTGAATCGCACTAGTGGACTTACCTCATTGATATATATAGCTAATGAGCTCTACTCTCTAGCATATTTAAGTAACGAAAATATCTCAACACTAATTGAAGTCATTCCAATAATTTTTGATGGTAGTGCCTACGAAAATGTAAATCCAGCCAGCCATTTAGCGATTAACATTACTTCAGTTAGAACTGAAAGTATTAAACTTGCTCGAAATCTACTAAAAAACTATCCAGATAGTGAATTAAAAAGGATTATCGATGAAGCCAAAACAGACCCTCTACCAGAAGTAAGATTCGCATAAATGAAAAATAGAAATACTTCACAGTCTCCAGAGCTTGCCGGTGGTGATGGCTTTATCTATGAAGGTCATGTCATGGCCTTTTATTTAACTGCATTGTTAGCTGAAGCGAGTGCACCTGGCTGTAATGGTACGGTAGTAAATGTAGCTAGCCAGCAAAGAGACTTCGGCTATCCTTTAGATGACGTCATAATAAAGTGGATAGACGCATCAGATCGAATTGGAACAACTAGCTTGCAGGTCAAACGCGACCTGACGATTAGCTCTGCTGACACTAATAAGAATTTTAGAGATGTAATACGTGATAGTTTAACTAGTTATCAAGATGCTAGTTTTAATAATGGTGTAGATAAGTACGGAGTGGCAGTTAGTGAAATATCCTCTGCTAAATTTCGTGATCTAGGGTTTCTCTGCCAAATAGCTGTTGAAAGTGGTGATATTGAACACTTTGAGCAACGGTTTAGTCCTAATGGGAACGCTAGTGCGGATATTAAAGTTGTTAGAGAAGCCATATACCAGCTATTGGATGAGTTATCTGCTACTCAGTTGATACCTGCTGAAAAACATGATTTTCTAAAACACTTTATTATTGTGAGGTTTGACTTTCTACATGACGGTGAAGTTGACGCTCATGTAGGAACACGATACATTCAATCGCAATTACCGAATAATAGTAATATATCACCTGTATTGGTCTGGTCCCATATTTACGAGTTAGGAAGAGAGTCTGCAGGAAAGGCAGGTCAGTTTGATAGGGTTCGTTTAGTCCATGAGTTATGTAAGGTTGTTAAACTCAAAGAAGGTAGAACTTTTGAGGAGCAGATTTCAAAAATAAAAGAGCTTACGAATACTTACTTACATCAAATTCAAAGCGATATTGATGGATATAGTTTAGATAGAAGTGGCTTAAAATTAAAATTTTCTGAAGTGCTTAAAACGTCCCGTTTTATTCAGATAACAGGTATGCCAGGTACTGGTAAGTCTTCTCTGCTACGTAAAGAAATTGAGAGCTATTTAGAGAGCTCGTTTGTGTTGTTTTTAAAATCCGATCAATTGGTCGGTAAAAACTGGGCTCAATACGCTCAAAGCTCTGGGATACCTTCAACTCATAATCTAAAAGATCTATTAGTTGAAATTAAATCAGCAGGCACACCCATCTTGTTTGTTGATGGTATTGACCGTGTTGACAGTCAGAATAGACCAATTATCGATGAGTTAATAAGTTTGATTTTAAATGACTCACTATTAACAGAGTGGAAAATAGTCGTTACCTTACGTGAGACAGGGCTAGAGCCGCTAAGAACATGGCTTGGGTCTGTTCTTAAGCAGGCTTCAATTGGCAACGTCACTGTCAATAAATTAGATGATAATGAAGCAAATATTCTCTCAACACAGTTTCCTAATTTAAGAAGCTTACTTTTTAGTTCTTCTGAAAATGTAAAGCATGTCACTAGAACCCCATTTTTTACAAAAATTCTATCTACGCTAAGTCTATCAGATGATACATCCCCAGATTCTGAACTAGATTTGATACATGAATGGTGGAAACGTGGCGGATATAGTGCGACGAGTCAGAAAGTCATAGATAGACAGAACGCTTTACTAGAATTAGCTGAGCATAAGGTTAAAAATCTTAGTAAATCCGTAAAAAGAAGATCGCTTAATAGTAACTCGGAATTAGATGAGTTAAACAGCGACGGTGTGATTAGAATCGATAGTAAAAAAACTACAGTAGATTTCGCTCATGACATCTTTTTTGAATGGTCATTGTTGTACAATTTACTTGAAGCTGATAATGAATGGCTCAATAAAATTGAAGAGTTCGGTCAACCTCCAGCTATTGCTAGAGTCGTTGAGTTATTGTCTCAGCAGAAACTTGAAGGCGATGAATGGTCTAATGATATAAACAACCCTAAATTTAATGAGCTTCGCTCTCAATGGATGCGTGCGTGGTTGTTGGGAGCCGTCAGCCATCCAAATACAGCACAATACAGTGGTCAATTTAGAGGCAAACTGGCTGAAAACGACTATGATCTCTATGAGAAGTTATTGGTTTGGTTTCAAGCAGAAAAGACACAGCCAAACCCGCTGATACTTGCTACTTCCAAAGATATAAAAGTTGCTACCTCTCTTGCGTGGCCGACTGATTTGGTAACCCTCCCAAACTTAAGACACCTAATAAATAGAATTAAGCTGCCTGATTGAGTTTCTGTATCGGTGTAAAACCGCCATTGCCCATATTTGGGCGCTTATGATTATAATGGTATAACCAGTTTTCTGCTTGTGCGCGTACCTGCTCTAGATTATCAAACAGCTCCTGATTTAACCAATCATATCTCATGGTTCTGTTAAAGCGCTCTACATACGCATTTTGCTGTGGATTGCCAGGTTCAATATAGCTTAAGATGATACCTTGCTGCTCAGCCCAGTCTTTGAGCGCATTGCTGATGTATTCAGGGCCGTTATCGCATCTTATCTGCACAGGTTTGCCTCGGTACTCAATAAGCTGATTAAGACTGCGTATGACCCTCCCGGCCGGTAGCGAGAAGTCGACTTCAACGGTGAGTGCCTCACGGTTGTAATCATCAATGACATTGAACAGTCTAAAGCCGCGGCCATCAGTTAAGCTGTCGTGCATAAAGTCCATGCTCCAGCTTTGGTTAATCCTATCAGGTACTGCTAATGGTATTGGTTTAGCACGTTTAATGCGACGCTTAGGCTTGATTCTAAGGTTGAGTTCAAGCTCGCAGTAGATGCGATATACCCGCTTATGGTTGTACGGCAGTCCTAGCACATTACGCAAGGTTAAAAAGCACAAGCCAAAGCCCCAGTTCTTGTTCTCATCGGTCAGTTTGATAAGTAAGTCCGCTATTTGCTGGTTCTCATCTGTTGCCACCGACTTGTGATAATAACAGGTGACGCTGATGTTAAAGATACGGCAAGCAC
Source organism: Psychrobacter sp. KCTC 72983 (assembly GCF_014280455.1). Lineage (NCBI taxonomy): Bacteria > Pseudomonadati > Pseudomonadota > Gammaproteobacteria > Moraxellales > Moraxellaceae > Psychrobacter > Psychrobacter sp. KCTC 72983. The sequence goes on along the minus strand of NZ_CP060390.1, from coordinate 2,544,390 downwards.
GGCGTATGCTAATGCTACGATCTTCAATGTAGTGACAAACCAACGCTTTGCGCCTTTGGGGCGCTACCACTTTTTTGTCATGGCATCCTGTAGAATATCGGACTTAAGACATTCGTCAGCATACATCTTCTTAAGACGTGCATTTTCAACTTCAAGTTCTTTTAAGCGCGCAATTAAAGAGGCATCCATGCCGCCATACTTTGAGCGCCAGTTGTAAAAGGTACTTTGGCTGATGTTATGCTCGCGGCACAGCTCGGTAATAGGGACGCCTTGTTCGGCTTGTTTTAGGATGTTGACGATTTGGTTGTCGCTAAAGCGTGTCTTTTTCATAGAATTCTCCTGCTGGTGTATTTTAGCAGTTACTCTCTATTTGTAAGTGTTCTTATTTATTGGGGGGATTACCATTTAACCCTATGGTTTCAAGTTATTATTTTTATATTAGAAGATACTCCTTCATTGCCAGAAAACATATATCCAAGAGTTGTCGATGTCTTTAAAGTTTTTCAAAACCTAGCAATAAATTTTGAAAACGCTACACAGCCTTCACAGGTTGTTATTGAGTTTTCATCCAAAATATTACAAATAGCTTTAGATTGGCTATCTGAAATCGAAGGGATAAAAGACCATCCTAGTACTCATAACTGGCAATTAGTTAATGACATAACAGGATTTAAAGATGCGCTACGTAATTTGATTATAGTGTCAGCAAATTCTAATCCAACTTTCATTCAAACCTATTTGAATAGGCTACTCGATCTAGATGAAATACCTAATGAGATTTTTAAATACATAATACATCTTTCTGGGTTTATCGCGCAGAAGCATCCCGAATTACTAGTAGAGCTATGTTTGAAAAAATTGTTATGTGAGCTACCGCTCGACAGGTATACGAGAAAATGTGAAGAGAAAAATCGATCTCAAGAATACTGGGCACATTTAAATAGTATTCCAGTAGAAGACAGAACTGCTAAACAAAATAAGTCTCTTCAACTTAGATCATTATCTTTAAGTTCGTTTTCAACTGAGAGAATTAGTGATAGTGATTGGAATGACCTTTCTATTAATACTGACTTTCTTGATTTCTATCCTTCCTCTTCAACTAAAGAACCATTCCACTCGTTATTAAAACATGCTCCCGACTCTGGATTAAGACTAATTACAGCGCTATCAAACCATGCTAACACGGCTTGGCGGCAGCTTCATGAGCTATCTGATGAAAAGCTCACACCAATTCCTATCACATTAGACTTTCCTTGGGGATCTCAAACTTTCTGGGGCAATGAGCAAGAATATATTTGGTCACGCCCATACTGGGTAAATGATACATTGTCATCAGCATTTATGACCCTAGAAAAATGGTGTTTTGAGCAGTTAGAAGCGCATGCGAATCTAGACGAGTTAATTCAAAAAATAACCAAAGATCATGAATCATTAGCCATTCTAAGTGTTGTGTCTGTACTCGCTCTTGAACAACAGTGCATTAGCAAAAGCATACTTCCTTTGGTGACGAATCAAAAAGTGCTTGATTTAGATTACTATCGATATACTCAAGACATACGTGGTTCATCAGACAGGAAAAGCTATAAATTTTGCTTGTCGAATTTACTAAGTGCATTCGTTTTTTCTAAATTTAGTGAGGAGATCAAAAAAAGATTAATTGGACTTGAAAACTTCCTACCATACAATTTTGAAGAACAGATGGATAATGCAGTAGTTACTGAAAAATTAATAGAACGAGCTAAATTTTACGCCGAATATGCAGATGAAGCTACTTATATAGTCCAACCTACTGAAAACGAAAATATAGTCGCTATTTCGCATCATAGCCCTTCTTTAAATAGTAGCAAAAACTTAGAAGAACATAAGCAAAGTGTAAATTTTCTTAATTTCAATAATATAGCCTATTGGGCTCATAAATCTCTTTTACAAGACTCCATCGTAGAAGGATATTCTATTCAATCTGCTCTAGATTTTATAAAGGAACACGATGAGCCTGAGCTTTTTGAAGATGATTGTGAAGGTTGGACTGAGGAGTCTACTCGTACACGCATGAAACAAAATGCTATTGTTGCAGTAGCGACTATGACACTATGGTTTAGAAAAGGTTTGGCAGATGCAGATTTGATGTGGGCTCGTGGCGTTATAAGTAGAGCTGTTTTAATTCCGTTCAACTCTTACGAGTGCAATACTTCAGAAGCAAAGCTTTCCTTTCATCCAAAAATATTTTCTAGTAAAGCACTAGCTTCTGAAATAAGATTTGATCCAGCCGACGATAACGCAAAGCTTCAGCTCTTATGCATTATTGCAAGTCCAGTAAATGAGATATCAATATCGGCTTTAAATGCATGTCTTTCATTGTATGACATTGATAGAAAACTGACCTATTCTGCTATATTTATGGCCGTATCCATGAGTTATAATTATTTGAAATATCGTAATTGTAACTCAGAGGATACAGAGAAAGTAAAGACGGAATTAAAGAGTATAGAATCTGCCTTAGTTGATTACTATGAATCTGATAAACAATTCATTCAATTACCAAATTGTGGAAGCCCATGGGTTGAGTTGGAAGAAGAAAAATATAGACCTTCTTCGAACTATCACTTAAATAAGTCTTTTGACGCTGTAAAGTGGGAAAGATCTGATGAACAATGGGATACTACTTTTTTGAGTCATATCTTAAAGCAGCTACCTATTGAAGATTTACTACAGACAGACTTCAAAGAAGAACTTCTAGGTTTTATAGAGAGTTTAATTAATTGGGCTATTGAACTAACTGAGCCTTCTTGGGCTGAAGAATATGATTTTAAAGGCAGTCGAGGCAGCTTTTATGACTTCATGGACGCTTTAGGTAATATCATAAGCATGATCTGTAGTAAGTTACCTTTTAGTGAAACCTATCATAGATTTGTAGAACCTATACTGGCTCTAAAGACTCAAGAAGGTTGGAAGCTTATAGAGCCATTAATTGGTTACTGTAGTAGCAATCTCTATGATGAATTGATTGTATCAGAAGATATTATAAAAATTTTGCAAAAGTGTTTGGATAGATTCTTACAAATTGAAGAGCTAAACAAAGATAGCTACAGAGTTGGCAGATTCGAACAACTTAAAAATAATACACTAGAAATATTAATGTTTACTCGATTTAGCCAATTTAATGGTGCTAAACGGTTTGCAAATGAAAACTGGTCTGAGATTAATTTGATATTACCAATTATCGATAAGCTTGTGCGTGAAGCAGGTTGGGTAGGCGTTGTTATGCAAAATTTCGTAAAACTATGTGAGAGCGCTAAAAAAGACTATCCTGCTGAACTTTTCGCAGACCAAGTGTTAACCGTCATATCTAAATCTAAGCTTGTAGGCTGGCAAGGTAGCATGCTATATGCCCGTATAGCTGAACTAGTTCAATTTTTTGCAGAAAGAGACAATCCATTGAATTTGCAGACTGGGCAAAAGCTTTTAAGAATTATTGACTGGCTTATTGATCAAGGTGATAGACGTAGTGCATCACTACAGCAAAGCGAATTATTTAGAAGTCTCAAGGTTAATTGATAGGCTATAAATAGCTCTAAACTCAGGAGCTATTTAAAATCTCGAGAGTTTCCCAAAAACTGTGTAACTGCTTATAATCCAATAACAGGAGAATAAGCAATGACTACTCAATCTGACATCAAGAAACTGGCCGAGCAAATGGCTGGTAGTATGAACAGCTTCGATGACATTAAAGACTTCCAAAAGCAGCTCATGCAATCCTTTATTGATACTGCCTTAGAGGCTGAGATGGAAGACCATCTTGGCTACCCCAAACATGAGAAAGCAGATAAACCAAACAAGCGCAACGGACACACTAAAAAGACCGTCCGCAGTGACACAGGCGATCTTGAGATATCCACCCCAAGAGACCGCGGTGGCAGCTTTGAGACTGTGCTCGTCAGCAAACATCAAACCCGTATCTCAGGTCTCGATGATAAAATCATATTCCTTTACGCCAAGGGTCAAACCACCACTGAGATCGTCGAAACCATTAAAGAGCTTTATGACGTCGACATCTCAAGCTCTCTTGTCTCAAGAGTCACCGATAACATCTTAGAGGACATCACCGCTTGGCAGAACCGGCCGCTGAGCAGTGTTTATCCTATCGTCTATCTAGACTGCATTGTGGTCAAGGTACGTCAAGACAAGCAGATCATCAACAAAGCCATTTACTTAGCCCTAGGCGTTAACCTTAACGGTAAAAAAGAGCTGCTTGGTATGTGGCTATCAGAGAATGAAGGCGCTAAGTTCTGGCTAGGCGTTCTTACCGAGCTTCAAAACCGTGGCGTACAAGACATCTTAATCGCTTGTGTTGACGGTCTAAAGGGTTTCCCTGATGCCATTAACACCGTCTATCCAAAGGCACAGGTTCAGCTGTGTATCGTACACATGGTGCGCTATTCAATGAAGTTCGTACCGTGGACGGATAAAAAGGCCGTAGCGGCTGATTTAAAAGCCATCTACGGCGCTGATACGCTTGAGATAGCAGAGGCCAATCTTGAGCATTTCGACGAGGTGTGGGGTGATAAGTATCCGCATGTCATCAAGTCTTGGCGCAATAACTGGGAGGGCTTAACGGTGTTCTTTGGTTACCCTAAGGACATCAGAAAAGTCATATATACCACCAATGCTATAGAATCATTAAACAGTGTGATTCGTACGGCGGTGAATAAGCGTAAGATCTTCCCGTCTGATCAGGCAGCATTCAAGGTAGTATATCTGGCAACCCAGCAGGCCTCTAAAAAATGGTCGATGCCAATCCGTAACTGGACGTCTGCTCTTAATCGCTTTATGATTATGTTTGATGACCGTATCAGTAAGCATTTAATCTAAATGGCAGTTACACAGAATTCGGGATGGTCTCAAAAGCAAATCAATATGATGATGGATGAAAGGCCTTACGGAAAACAATCAAGAATAAACTAATTTATGCCGTAAAATCGAGCCATAGCTCCCATGAGAGTCGTCTTACCAGTGGAGTTATATCCTGTTAAAATACGATTGCTATCAACATTTAATAGATGAGCTTGACCTTTTAGATATAGTCAATCCTCTATAATTTGAATACGATGTCAGTCTCGCTTAGTCTACTACTTGTAGTACTTTCACTCGACTTCCTTGTATCCAAATTATATTGAACTAACTATATAGAGAAATCACTTTGTAAGCTGGCTTGAGATTTGTCAGGTGCTAACTACCTCATTAATGCAATTATAAGAATATTAATATCATAAATTCATATACGATATGACTGATTTTCATAGAAGTAAAAAAGGTTGCCAACACTGTATTATGCATAGTGTTAGCAACCTTTCTTTAGTTAGAATTTTACTTAAGTGAATTTGTCAAAACTAGAGTTTGAATTATCACATCAAATTAACTACTTCAGATTTAATATTATTAACCATAAGTAGCAAACGTGGTGCAACATCTTCTTCCAGTTTCTCGCGTTTCATTACAAAGCTTGGACCACCACAGTTAAAAACTAACAAACCATGCTGTTCATGCATTAAGGGTACTGCTACAGAGCTGACTCCTTTATGCCAATCACCAATAGAAAAGCAATAACCAAAATCTTGGTAGTCTTTAAATGCTTTGTCTAAGTCACGCCTGATTTTAATCCAATCTTCTTTGTATTTAATACGAATAGCATCCAATAAAAAATCACGCTCATCTGCTGGCATTGCTGCTAAGCAAGCTCTTCCTGCTGAGCTCAAATGAATCGGTAAATAGCTTCCTACTTGACGGCGCATAGTGACATTACCTACACCTTGCACTACGTCCAAATAAATCATATTTAGACGATTCCTTGTTGCTACTGCTACAGCAGCCCCAGTATAATCAGCTAAATCTTTCATATATTGCTGTGCGACTGAACGAATTGAAACATTCGATAGCATAGAATAACCGAGTGCTAACACGCCTGCAGAAAGCTGAAATTTACTCGAATTTGGAACTTGTTTAATATAGTCTAGTCGAGATAGTGTATGGGTTAGTCGAGTAATAGTAGGCTTAGGCAAGCCAGTCATTTTTGACAACTCTTGGTTACCAAGATTTGGTTGTTCAGTAGAAAAACAACGTAGTAATTCTAGGCCGCGTGCTAGAGCAGTAATAAACTGACGATCCTCCTCATCCAACATATCTTCAATAGGATGTAGTAATTCATGTCTTAAAACAGACACTATTTTTTCGGCTTGTTTATCAGGGGTAACATCGCTCATAGGCACACAGTCTACTTAATATTAATTAATTGTTCGCATAGTGAGAATTATAAGCTATTTAGATACACAATAGCAAAATCACCAATTAAGATTACATATATCATATTGTTTAAGTGCAAATAAACTAACCAATTATGTTATTTTTTCTCAACTTAGCTAACTCCTCTTGACTCGCTATACGAGATAAAATTTCATCGGTATGTTGCCCCAGAGTTGGTGGCGCTTGACGATATTCAACTGGTGTTCTAGACATCTTGATCGGTGAACCAATTAATGTCAAATTCTTAGACTCAGGATGTTGCATATCGATCAACATATTACGAGCCTTTACTTGCGGCTCTTTGAAGGCTTGCTCAAGATTATTAATTAATCCGACTGGTACTTTCGCTGTCTGAATAGCTGACACCCACTCATCTGCCGTTCGCGTTGCAAAGTGTGCGGCAAGAAGCGTGGTGACTTCGGTCCGATATTTGATTCTTTGTGCATTACTGCTAAACCGTGGATCTTGGGGTAAATCAGCTAAACCGATGGCGTCACACAATTGAGCAAATTGCTTGTCATTACCGCACGCGATAATGAAGTCACGATCAGAGGCCTTAAACACTTGGTAAGGCACTATATTGGCATGGGCATTACCGTAACGCGTTGGCACTTTGCCAGACGCCAAATAATTCATGCCTTGATTAGCCAATGTGGCGACTTGCACATCTAGCAATGCCATATCAATATACTGTCCTAATCCACTAATATGCCGGTTCAATAAAGCAGCTTGAATAGCGACTGTGGCATATAAACCAGTAGTTATATCAGAAAAGGCAATACCAAGTTTCTGTGGCCCCCCACCTGGTAGACTGTCTTTTTCACCAGTAACTGACATTAAGCCGCCCATGCCTTGAATAATAAAATCATAGCCAGGTTCCTCTGCTCGTGGTCCAGTCTGCCCAAATCCAGTAATTGAGCAATATACTAATCTTGGGTTGATTTGCGATAAGCTCTCATAGTCCAAGTTATATTTCTTCAAAGAGTCAGTTTTGTAATTTTCAATTAGTACATCAGTGTCTTTTATTAGTGAGTGAACAAGGGCTTGACCTTCAACCGTTGAGATATCAATAGCAACTGATTGTTTATTACGATTAGTTGACTGATAGTAAGCGGCTTCATGGCTGTCTTCTCCCTGATCATTTTTCATCCATGGTGGTCCCCATGCGCGTGTATCATCGCCATATTTTGGGCGCTCTATCTTAATGACTTCTGCACCAAGATCTGCAAGAATCTGTCCACACCAAGGCCCTGCAAGCACTCGACTTAGGTCAAGCACACGAATTCCATCTAAAGCACCCATAATAACTCCTTTTGTTTGATAAATATTCCCTTTAATGAAATAGCATTTTAGTTTCGCTAAGCGATACAAAAACTTAATATACACCTATTTTGATAAAAATCAATAACGGTTTTTAGCTTACAAACCATTATTTCAACAGTTTACAACTCTAAAAAACATCAAAACTTTTATAAAATAAATACCGCATTGCGATATTAATTTATAAAAAGTATTGTTTTATCAATTAAACTTATTTATATTATGCTGATACTGTTGATCTATATCTATAGTTTATTACTTTTTCAACGCTCTACTTAAGGACAGTTTATGATTCGCGACAAGGAAAATCTGCACTCATTAATCTATATGATACGTAAATTTGTTGAAGGCGTATTTATTCCCAATGAAGATCTAGTTGCAAAAACAGATGAAATTCCTGCAGTCATTGTTGAGCAAATGAAAGAACTAGGTTTATTCGGTTTAACCATACCTGAACAATACGAAGGTCTTGGCCTTACTATGGAAGAAGAAGTTTATGTAGCATTTGAATTAGGTCGTACCTCACCGGCCTTCCGTTCGCTGATTGGCACTAACAACGGTATTGGCTCATCGGGCTTGATTATCGATGGCACTGAAGCGCAAAAACAGCAATTTCTGCCACACTTAGCAAGTGGTGAAATTATTGGTGCCTTTTGTCTGACCGAGCCTGATTCTGGCTCTGATGCCGCATCCTTGAAAACTACCGCAATAAAAGATGGTGATGACTACATTTTAAATGGTACTAAGCGCTATATCACTAATGCACCGCACGCCGGGGTATTCACCGTCATGGCGCGAACTAATCTTCAACTCAAAGGTTCAGCAGCCATCTCTGCCTTTATAGTCGACAGTCAAACTGCAGGCATATCACTAGGTAAACGTGATAAAAAAATGGGTCAACAAGGCGCTCACACCTGTGATGTCATCTTTGAAGACTGTCGTATCCCAGCGTCTTCATTAATTGGTGGGATTGAAGGCGTAGGTTTTAAAACCGCAATGAAGGTTTTAGACAAAGGTCGTATTCATATTGCAGCCATCAGTGTTGGTGCAGCAACTCGAATGTTAGATGATGCACTGCAATATGCAGTTGAGCGCAAACAATTTGGACAAGCAATTGCTCAGTTTCAGTTAATTCAAGGGATGCTTGCTGATTCGAAAGCTGAAATTTACGCTGCAAAATGCATGGTAATTGATGCTGCACGCTTACGTGACCTAGGTAAAGAAGTCAGTACTGAAGCATCTTGCGCAAAAATGTTTGCTACTGAGATGTGTGGTCGTGTTGCCGATCGTTGTGTTCAGATTCATGGGGGTGCTGGTTATATCAGTGAATATTCGATTGAGCGTTTTTATCGTGATGTGCGTTTATTCCGCTTATATGAAGGTACTACTCAAATTCAACAAGTAATTATCGCACGAAATATGATTCGTGAAGTAGCTCAATAAATTTTTTGGCTTAATACGGTTAAGCCCTTTATATATAATGGATTATAATTATGAAGAGCACTTTATCCAAAATAGGTCCAAACACTTGGAAAATAGCCTTCGTCTTTGCCTTTCTTGCCTTATTGGTTGATGGTGCAGACTTAATGCTTTTATCTTATAGCTTAAATAGTCTTATAGCTGAGTTTGGACTAACGTCGGTTGAAGCAGGGATGTTAGGGAGTTTTACTTTACTGGGTATGGCCATTGGCGGTGTCTTTGGCGGCTGGGCTTGTGACCGTTTTGGTCGTGTGCGCGTAGTAGTCATATCCATCTTATTATTTTCAATTTTGACCTGTGGTCTTGGCTTTACCCGATCATATGTTGAATTTGCTACATTACGTTTCTTTGCCTCATTAGGCCTAGGTTCACTATACATTGCTTCCAATACATTAATGGCAGAATACGTACCGACTAAATATCGTACTACTGTGTTGGGTACACTGCAAGCAGGCTGGACTGTAGGATATATTGTGGCCACATTACTAGCAGGTTGGCTTATCCCCGACCACGGTTGGCGGATGCTATTTTATGTAGCCGCAATTCCAATTTTAATAGCTGTTCTAATGCATTTTTTGGTCCCAGAACCAGCCTCATGGCAAGAAAACCGTTTGAAAAAAGAAAGTACGAATAAAGAAGTTAATACGTCATCAACATGGAAAACTATTTTCCAAGATAAACGTAACCGTAATATGTTCATCCTTTGGGCTTTGACTGCAGGCTTTCTTCAGTTTGGCTACTATGGCGTAAACAACTGGATGCCGACTTATTTAGAAAGTGAGCTGGGTTTAAAATTCAAAGAAATGACTTCTTATATGGTTGGTACGTATGCAGCGATGATTTTTGGTAAAATTTTAGCTGGATATATGGCTGATAAAGTGGGTCGCCGTTCTACCTATGCTTTTGGTGCCATCGGTACAGCCCTTTTCTTGCCACTAATTGTGTTCTATAACTCACCCGCCAATATTCTTTATTTATTGGTAACGTTTGGCTTCTTATACGGAATCCCTTACGGTGTGAATGCCACATATATGGCCGAAAGCTTCCCAACGCTCATACGCGGTACGGCTATGGGTGGCGCTTATAATATGGGACGCATCGGTGCAGCAACTGCACCTGCTGTGATTGGGTTCCTTGCAAGTGGTGGTTCAATTGGTTTGGGCTTTGTAGTGATGGGAGGTGCATACTTTATTTGCGGTATAATTCCAGCCTTGTTTATTAAAGAAAAACAGTTCGATCCGCAAAAATCGTGATTTAATGCTCATTTTAAAAAAATTCTTAATTTTAAATTGATACCTAGATCATGAGTATTTAAATTTGAACTAAGAGCTGAGCGCTGTATTACACAGGGCTCAGTCTTTTTAGTTTGACTGAATACATTTACAAACCGCCTTGAGTATATCGGAGGTTGATTTAATTGAGTCAGGCAGCTTCACCTAACAAATTAATATTATTGTAATACCGCTTTTCAAATTCAAAGGTGACATATAGACAATCGTGCTATGCAACCTTGTTTTATTGAACCAATCTATCCATTCAAAGGTTGTCAGTTTAACATCGTTGATACCATTCCGGATCTGCTTTAAATAATGAATGACCTCAGAATTATATAGCCTGTGACCGTTTCGACCAGTGCGTTATCGTATGAATCACAAGTCGTACCTACAGAAGCGATAACACTAGCTTCAGCCATTCTATCGCTATAGCGAATAGATAAATACTTAACGCCTATATCGGTATGATGAATTACATCTTTGGCCTTGTTCCTCTCTGCTACCGCTTGATTTAAAATTGCCATCACCATATCAGTATTCATACGATTCGATACCTTCCAACCCATAATAGTACGAGCAAATACAACAATGATAAAAGCGGTATAAGTCTATCCGATCCTGGTCTTAATGTAAGTAAAATTCGCAACCTAAATCTGGTTAAAACAATTAACATTAAAGTTACAATTGACTAGGTCCTCTGCGCGCTTCTGGCCATCACGGCAGTTGGTAGTAATCTTGCCTTTGCGACTCCAAATCCCTTGCATCTCATACTGAGTCATTAACCGCTCTACCATACAACGAGCCACACGAATGTCATTCGCCTTCATCTGTCGCCAGACTTTACACATACCATAGCGAGACTTATTGTCCAGACAGATACGCCTAATCTCGCTAATATAGAAGTTCATCATGTTGCTGGCGTAAAGAGCACTTTGCTGGACTATTGGCTAAATATTTTTTACGGTAATAGGCTAATGGGGCAATCGATAGTACTCAATTGATTGGCTCGATCCCATAACTATCTTTCTAGTCATCAATAAAATTGATCATCACTTTGTGGGCGTTCAAGCTCCACTTAGGCGAAAGTAGCAGCAGCCTTGCCTATTATCTCGTCGGCTTGCATGAGCTCTCTATTTTCGCGTTCAAGCTTTTCAATACGTTGCTTTTGGCTTTGAGCTTGTATTGAGGCAGGAATAGTTTGTTCTATTTGCTTTTTATGCAATGATTGCAGGGTTTCAGACGTACAGCCAATCTTTGACGCTATAGCTTGAGTGGTTGACCATGTGAAGGGCGCATTCTTTAAGGTCAGAAGTGTATGTCGTATTCTCTCAACATGTCGAGTCTCTGACAATACTGGTAAGGTTCATGTTTCAAAACTGAATAGATATTAAAAAGGGTATACTATAGTTGATTCAGTTTATAAGAGATACAAGGCAACCGAGTATAGATGTATATGTGATACTTCAAACGAGGTTAACGCTGTAACCCTTTTATAGAGGATTGACTATCATATAATACAGAAGCATTGATATGGAAAATAGAAAAATCTTATCAAATACCATAAATTAGTTTATTACTAAATTAGTAAATAACCCCCATGAATTGAAAAAGTATGGGGGTTATTTAATTTATGTTCTAAAAATCGTAAGTAGTATACTATTTGTTCAAGAAATATTTATATGAAGGTCTGGCCACAAAAAACCAAAGGGAAATTATATATATGTTCCTGGAATTTGCTGATAATTTTCATGTTGATTAAATACAAAAGTCGTAATAGCCGTTATTAATCATAAAATAATGTGGCAAGAATATTAATAGCAAAGGTAGCTTAGAAGGTTTACACTCGTTCTATCACCATGGCAAGCCCTTGCCCAACGCCAATACATAAACTAACTACTGCATATTTTTCACCTGTCCGCTGTAACTCACGTGCTGTACTCAACGCAATTCTTGCACCTGATGCCCCTAGCGGATGTCCAATAGCAATTGCTCCGCCATTGGGGTTGACGCGCTTGTCATCAAAATCAATATCTAAACCTTTGAGACAACCCAGTACCTGTGAGGCGAATGCTTCATTAATCTCAATGATAGCCATATCATCAAGGGTCAAATCAGCACGTTTTAACGCCAGCTTAATGGCTTCAACAGGGCCTACGCCCATAATATTTGGCTCGACACCCATGGCACCAGATGAAAGAATCTTTGCGATAGGCTTTAACCCTAACTTTTCCTCTGCCTGCTTTGAGCCGATAATCAGGGCAGCGGCACCATCATTGATGCCTGAAGCATTGCCTGCTGTAACAACGCCTTCGTTATTTAAAGTTTTTAATTTTTGTAATGCTTCAACAGTAGATTTGGCGCGCGGATGCTCATCCTCCACTACTGATCTATCAGGGAGTTTTTTGCCTTGTGATACCATAATTGGCGTTATTTCATCATCAAAGAACCCAGTTTTTTTGGCGGCCTGGTATTTAGCTTGCGAAGCTGCTGCGAACTTATCCGCTGCTTCACGAGTGATACCATATTTACGCGCAACATTATCACCCGTTTGCGGCATGCTATCGTTACCAAAATGCTCTTCTATGATGGGATTAGGGAACCGGCTGCCGATAGTGGTATCAAATACTTTAAACTCACGACTAAAAGGCTGCGCAGTCTTAGCAAAGACAAAGGGTGCACGAGTCATTGACTCAACACCGCCCGCTAAAATAATATCACCTTCGTTGCATGTAATACTGCGAGCGGCATCTATAATAGCCGATAATCCAGAAGCACATAGACGATTGACAGTTTGACCCGGTGTTTTTACATCCAACCCTGCTAGCAGCGCAGCATTACGGGCGATATTGCGTGAATCCTCACCAGCTTGATTGGTATTACCGATCAATACTTCATTAAAAATATCGTTAGGTAGTTGATGCTTTTCGACTAAAGTCTTCATCACTTTAGCGATTAAGTCATCCGGACGAACAGTTGCTAATGCGCCACCATGCCGACCAAAAGCACTTCTTAATCCATCATAAATATAGGCGTCTAACATAATTTCTCCTAGCTGTCATTTTAAAGTGTATTTTATTACACCATTAATATTAATAGTTGCTCTGCTGAGAGAACAGTGAAATACCAAGTGTGGCTCGGCGCTGTAACCATGGGCTAGAACGGTAGCGCGGATCGCCGGTTAATCCGTAAATACGCTCTAAAATGAGTAATATCCGCTCAGCACCAAGCTTATCTCCCCATGAGATAGGGCCGTAGGGATAGCCCAATCCCAGCCTAACCGCATTATCAATATCATCAGGAGAGGCGATACCTTGCAGTGCAATATCACAGCCTAAATTAACCACCATTGCGATGACTCGCTGCGCCACAAAGCCTGTACTTTCATTGATGAGTGTTGCACCAACCGTAGCCTGTATTGACTTTTCATTGTCACTGATGGTTTTGTCTGAGTGTTTACCAAATAAAGCATAAGCTTGTGCCACGAAATTATCTTGAGTGACGATACTTGGCATCAATGTACGATGCATTGACAAGTCAGTCAGCATATCGATAGCAACCGCTTGTTTGGGGTTCACGTGATAGCGCATAGCAGCATTGGTTGTGTCCTCGCCATACATTGCCAGTAATACCAGACTGTCAGATTGTGGCTTATCGCCATTGTCGACGTTGATATTGTTAGCATTCAAATAATCAATCAGCTGCTGCTTATCCTCTACTACGTCAGCGCCAATCCAAACTGAGGTGATGGCTGTATCAGAGGCTGACACCTCAAACGATGGCTGTTGAGAGATATCTGTTGTGACTTTTTGACCATCTTGTTTTTTATTTTCTGTATATTGATAAAAGCCTTCACCAACTTTACGACCAAGCTTTTTTCCTATGAGCATCTGACGGGTTAAGGGATGGGGACGGTAACGATCTTCATGATAAAACTGGGTATAAATTGATTCCATCACGGGGTGAGAGACGTCGATACCCGTCAGATCGAGTAGCTCGAACGGCCCCATCCGAAAGCCAGCCCCTTCACGCAAAATACGATCAATATCCTCGAAACTGGCAACCCCTTCTCCCAATATTTTTAAGGCCTCTGTACCGTAAGCTCTACCGCCATGATTGACAATAAAGCCTGGGGTGTCTTTTGCCACCACCCCTAAATGTCCCATGCGCGTCGCTAATGTAGTCAATGTCTCAACGATTGATGGATGAGTAGAAAGTCCAGGAATCACTTCAACGATTTTCATGAGCGGCACTGGGTTAAAAAAATGAAATCCAGCCACACGTTCTGGGTGCGTACAATTGGCAGCAATCGCGGTCACGGCTAATGAGGAAGTGTTGGTTGCCAAAATTGTCTTGGTAGGCACAATGCTTTCTAATTGTTTAAAAAGCTGTTGTTTGATTTCTAGGTTTTCAACAATGGCTTCAACAACGACATCTACTGTAGATATGTTGGCTATATCGTCAATCACTATCAGATTTGCCAAAGCAGATTGAAGCTGCGCGTCAGTGAACTTACCTTTCGCCGTTAGTTTTTCGAGCATGGTTTGAAGAGATTTACGCCCTTGTGCGGCAGCGCCCATTTTGGCATCGAACAAAAGCACCTGAATACCTGCTTGGGCAGCAATTTGGGCGATACCCATGCCCATGACACCTGTGCCGATAATGGCCAATGATTTGATATTTATTGTATTGGCGGTCATAGTCATCCTTTATATGATCTTGTTGAATAATTTTATTTTCAAAAAATTGGTCTGCTTATCCTTAGCAAACCACACGCTACTGACCTTTATAATTGGCGTCACGTTTTTCCAAAAAGGCCTTTACGCCCTCTTTTTGATCTTCGGTATCAAACAAAATCTGAAAGGCTTTACGCTCCAAGGCCAATGCAGCCTGTAGCGGCATATCGACCCCAAGATTGGCCACTTCTTTGATTTGCATCAATGCAATGGGCGAATAACCTGCCAGTTTTTTAGCAATCTCAATGGCACGCTTGATGGTGGTTTCATCGTCAACCACTTCAGAAACCAATCCCATTTGATCCGCAGCCTCAGCGCTGATCATATCGCCTGTTAGTATCAGCTTCATTGCTTTATGCTTGCCAATCACGCGAAACAATCGCTGCGTGCCCCCAGCTCCTGGCATCAGCCCAATTTTGATTTCTGGTTGACCAAATTTAGCGGACTTGCCAGCGACAATAATGTCAGTATGCATAGCCAGCTCACAGCCGCCGCCAAGCGCATAACCATTGACCGCAGCAATAATTGGCTTGCGACAATTGGTAATCGCATCCCAATAACGCTCACTATGACGTAGATATACATCGACGGTTTTTGCTGTCAAAAAATCATTAACATCAGCACCAGCTGCAAATACCTTATCACCACCAGTCAACACAATGGCTTTAGTCTGTGGGTCGTCATTGAGCTGGATAAAAATATCCGCCAGTTTCTGACGCAGTTCAGTATTTAACGCATTACGAACTTTGGGTCGATTGAGCGTTATCACGCAAATACCATTCGCTAGCTGCTCAGTCAAAATTATTTGCTCTTCCATGATGCTGTCCCTCTAATAATGTCTTCAAGTAAAATACTGTTAGCTTAAAAAGCATCGATATTTGGATATAAAATACTGCATAGCGATATTTATTAACAATATATACTGTTTAATTTGTTTTGTGAAGCTAGACACATAAATAACACAGTAAAAATACTGGTATTTTATTAAAAAAAATACTGCATTGCGGTTTTAAATGTTAAAGACATCTTACCAATTCAACCAAGTGATATTATTACTGTCAAAGAAAACCAGTTATTCGAAGTAAGCTATGCTGAAGAAACCGTAGAGATAAACTTGGTAAACTAACGACTCGATGAGGAGTCTACCGTGGCCAAGAAAATCAAAACTTACAGCACAGAATTTAAAGTAGAAGCCGTTAAGAAGATAGCAAACAACAACAGCAACGTTTCAGCCACTGCCAAGTAGCTTAGCATCGCCATGCAAACGTTATCTAACTGGTAGAACAAAGCCAATCAAGGCAAGCTTTTATGGACTGAGCAGTATGATCCTGAGCTTATGGCAGCTATTCAGGAAATAAAGCAGCTCAAGCGGCAGCTTAAAGTGGTTGAAGAGAAACGAGAGATACTAAAAAAGGCCACGGTGTATTTCGCAAAGCACAGTTGATGAAGTACGTCTTTACCAAAGAAAACCAGCACCTTTTTAGTATTACCTGCATGCGCCGTGTATTAAACATAAAATCATCGAGCTATTACGGCTGGATAAATCGTGAGATTAGTGAACAGCAGATATACCGTAACCACCGTGAGCTATTAGTTAGAGCAGCTCATAGTGAAACTAAAGAACGTTATGGTGTTGATTGACTACGTGCCTACCTAAGTGCGCAAGGGTATGATATTAGCCAATATATGATTAGAAGTATTAAAGAAGAGCATGACATCAAATACTGTCGCCACAAGCGCTTTAAAGTCACCACTGACTCAAACCATAACAAGCTTGTCTATCTAAACATGCTGGTTCAGCAGTTTGATGCTAAGCGCTCCAATGAGTCTTGGGTCAGTGACATCACTTATATTTGGACTGCTGAGGATTGGCTATACTTAGCAGGTGTTAAAGATCTCTATACCAGAGAGCTTGTTGGATACGCCTTAAGTAAGCGCATGACCGCCTATTTAGTCTGTCATGCATTGAATATGGCAATTAGGAATGAAAGGCCAAGCCAAGGGCTGACTGTGCATTCTAATAGAGGCAACCAGTATTGCAGTCATGCCTATCACAAAATTATCAAGCAGCATCGTTTTAAAGGCTTAATGAGTGGTAAAGGCAATTGCTTTAATAATGCTCCTATAGAAATATTCTGGGGTACGTTAAAGAATGAGCTTGTATATCATCAAGAGTATAAAACAAGGTTTACAGCGATCAACGAGATCACACAATATATAGAGCTGTATTACAACCAAACTAGGATTCAAAAGGATTTAGGCTATAGATAGCCAAGACAGATGTGATTTGACTTTGATCGTCAGGCTGCATAACTAAAATCTCCCAAGTTTAATTGTACGGATTTGACGGCAGGGGTCACTATAAGGCACGCTAATTAATTGAGAACTTCTTTGCTAAGATTAAGCCGTATCATGCAATTTTTACTCGCTATGATAAATCAGCCCTTCATTTCGTGGGTGCTATCCATCTAGCTTATCGTATTTGTTGACTTAATTAATGACACGTCGTAATTGATATTGGAAGAATACAGCGAAGAAGGTAAGTGAAACTACAAGCCTAATACCATTAGATATTTCGAATACAGTATCTAACGGTATTACTTTCTGGTAAAAGAGATATAATGTATTAGGTGTTAAAACACTTGTACTTATTAGTATTGAGCGTACTCACAATGTGGGTACGCTTTTTTGATACTTTGAACGAAAGATTAGTCCTCTGCTACTCATCATTTAAAAGTTTCATTTGTAGATCCTTACTTTTCAAAGAACTGCTAATACTATTGTTTTTGATACTATTTTGATACTCTGAATTTATTGATAGATATATCCATTTATTGATAGGTACATTTAGATAACACTCTAAACTCTTATATCAATTGACTTACAGCCGGAAGTTACAGCTACTTATCGCTATATATTGTGTATTGTTGTTGTAAGAACAAGGACTCATAATCCTTTGGTCGTAGGTTCAAGTCCTACTGGGCCCACCAAATTCAAACCCTTACAGTCATTGACTTGTAAGGGTTTTTTATTGTCTAAAATTTATGTGAGTGCATGGATGTAATTAATTTTTTGATACTATAGTAAACCCTACCAAGAAGTGTTACGGTAATTCTAAATTCCAGCTCGCTAATCACCATGACATACCCCATTATCCTTCGTAAAAAGGTACTACAGTCTCTTGAACAAGGCATGAGCGTGCGCACCGCAGCCAAGCTTTATGATATGAGTCCCACCACCATTATTAACTGAAAAAAAGAAATCAGTATCAAGCCCATCGTTAGAGCACCGCGCAAAATATCTAATGATGCCCTAAAACAAGACATTACTGACTATCCTGACGCTTACTACTATGAAAGAGCTGCTCGTTTGGGCTGTAGTAAGTCTGGCGTAGAAGCTGCCATGAAGTGGCTGGGCTATACCCGCAAAAAAAAGTCTTAAACACCCAAAAGCAAGCTGGCTTAAGCGATTAGAGTACACCATTAAACTGAAACACTATCAATGCCAAGGCTACCCTATTATTTATATGGATGAAAGCGGCTTTGAGAAAGAAGTCATCAGAGCCTTTGGCTATACGCCAGTAGGCAAACCTTGCATCGATATCTATAACTATCAAAAAACAAAAAGAACTAACGTCATTGGGGCGCTATATCAAAAAAGCTTGTTTGCCGTGGACACGTTTACTCAGAATATCAATTGGCAAGTGGTGTATAACTGGTTTAAGTATAGCGTCATTCCAAAGCCTGGTCGCAAATGTGACATCGTCATGGATATGAGCGAGGATAAAGCAAAGCACTGCTTTGCCCGAGTGCAAGGGGAGAGCTATGCTCGAGTACCAGATTTCATAAGAACAAACGTATCAAAAAGCCATTAAACCGACATGGTCACCGTATTCTATGGCTACCGCCTTACAGCCCTGATCTAATTCCTATTGAGAAGAAGTGGGCTGAAGTAAAAACGCTCAGGCAAGGCTGGGGTGAGAATAATCTAAATCATTTATTCAGTAATGCCTGCTGTTACAACTTTAAGTTGGATTGACTGTATATAGTTTTTCCGACGCCAATAAACTCAACTATTTTGGATGTTAAAATAATCAATTATTTTTTAATACGAAAGGTTTTAAGATGAAATCAAAGAAAATACTCGCCCTTGCATTTGTGATGTCGTGCATAGCTGCTTTAGCAGGCTGTAACACAACACCTGATAACAATAGTCAGTATACTAATGCAGTAGAGACTTCTCATAAAAATAGTCACAGTAATATTGCTAACCCCCAAGTTTTGGATATCAAGGGAAGTATTACTGGCTATGATACAAAGGAATATATATTCCATGCACAAGCTAATCAAGTATTAAGAGTAGTAAGACAAAACACATCAGACGATGTGGTATTAAAGTTACTGTATCTTGGAAATAACAATAAAACTAGTGAACTCTCTGGTGATTTCCAAGTCCTGCCTTATACAGGGGATTATAAGCTTATCGTAAGCCAAACACGCAATGATGCCCGTAAGCATGCAAACACCGCAATAAACTTTAATTTGAAAGCCTTTATCACTGACCAGCAGCAACCATCTAACCAGCAAAATTATGTCGTCAACTACAAGTGTGATAGCAACAAAAATCTAAGCGTAACCTACCACTTTAATAACCAAAAAACTAGTGCGACAGTGACTTACGATAATATTTCACAACAGCTAAACTTTGATGATCAATATAGTAAAAAAAATAATCCAGTATTCTCCAATAATAACTACTTACTGAGCGTAGGAACTATTAATGATGGCGTGTTTGGAGACTCAATGGTCTACTCTTTGGTAGATTTAAAAAAATCTAAAGATGGCTACGTGTTATTGCAAAACTGTCAAAAATTATAAACGTTGGTCTTTATGCTGTTCAAGTTGGTTTTGAGTTGAGCCTTTCCTAAAAACTGTGTAACTGCTTATAATCCACTAACAGGAGAATAAGCAATGACTACTCAATCTGACATTAAAAAACTGGCCGAGCAAATGGCTGGTAGTATGAACAGCTTCGATGACATTAAAGACTTCCAAAAGCAGCTCATGCAATCCTTTATCGACACCGCACTTGAAGCTGAGATGGAAGACCACCTCGGTTACCCCAAACATGAGAAAGCAGATAAACCAAACAAGCGCAACGGACACACTAAAAAGACCGTCCGCAGTGACACAGGCGATCTTGAGATATCCACCCCAAGAGACCGCGGTGGCAGCTTTGAGACTGTGCTCGTCAGCAAACATCAAACCCGTATCTCAGGTCTCGATGATAAAATCATATTCCTTTACGCCAAGGGTCAAACCACCACCGAGATTGTAGAGAGCATCAAAGAGCTCTACGACGTCGATATCTCAAGCACACTGGTTTCAAGAGTCACCGACAACATCTTAGAGGACATTACTGCATGGCAAAATCGCCCGTTGAGCAGTGTTTATCCTATCGTCTATCTAGACTGCATTGTGGTCAAGGTACGTCAAGACAAGCAGATCATCAACAAAGCCATTTACTTAGCCCTAGGCGTTAACCTTAACGGTAAAAAAGAGCTGCTTGGTATGTGGCTATCAGAGAATGAAGGCGCTAAGTTCTGGCTAGGCGTTCTTACCGAGCTTCAAAACCGTGGCGTACAAGACATCTTAATCGCTTGTGTTGACGGTCTAAAGGGTTTCCCTGATGCCATTAACACCGTCTATCCAAAGGCACAGGTTCAGCTGTGTATCGTACACATGGTGCGCTATTCAATGAAGTTCGTACCGTGGACGGATAAAAAGGCCGTAGCGGCTGATTTAAAAGCCATCTACGGCGCTGATACGCTTGAGATAGCAGAGGCCAATCTTGAGCATTTCGACGAGGTGTGGGGTGATAAGTATCCGCATGTCATCAAGTCTTGGCGCAATAACTGGGAGGGCTTAACGGTGTTCTTTAATTACCCGAAAGACATCAGAAAAGTCATATATACCACCAATGCTATAGAATCATTAAACAGTGTGATTCGTACGGCGGTGAATAAGCGTAAGATCTTCCCGTCTGATCAGGCAGCATTCAAGGTAGTATATCTGGCAACCCAGCAGGCCTCTAAAAAATGGTCGATGCCAATCCGTAACTGGACGTCTGCTCTTAATCGCTTTATGATTATGTTTGATGACCGTATCAGTAAGCATTTAATCTAAATGGCAGTTACACAGAATTCGGGATGGTCTCTTTGAGTTTATAAATTAATACCTGTTTTGACTGGGTTTAATATTTGAACCCATCCCGAATTGTAGTGGTCAACTAATTTTAGACACCTGATAAGAGGTTTTGATCAAAGTATCTGCTTTAGCATTGGGTATAATACAAGCGTAGACCTTGCCATTACGCTTTAATAGGCCAAACACGGGCACTTTGCTACCAGCACCTCGCCCTCGCTTGCCTTTACGAGTTCCACCAAAGTATGATTCGTCTACTTCGATTTCGCCTTCAAATAGACCAGGGTCTTGACTATTCTCGTAAATAAGCACTCGTAGCCTATGAAAGTAATAACTGGCTGTGGTTTTATTAACACCAATTAGGCTTGCTTCTGTTCTGGCGGTAGAACCAGCAACAAATAACTCGATGAGTCTGTTTTGTTTATACCAACTTAGTTTACTCTTTCTCATAGTGCTATCCTAAATAATTTTACTTATCTAGGATAGCCCCTAAAACAATTAGTCTAAAAAAAAGACTTAGCAAACGTCTCCTTTAAACTCTTTGGCTCACAGCGCTTGACGTCGTTGAGTTTATGGCGAGTCTCGGAGGCGACTTGATAGGCCTTGAGACGCGACTGTTGTAAGTTTCCGATAGGACGGTTCTCTTCAAGACAGCGAAATGGGGTAAAGGATAGACTCTCCATAATCTCAAAATTACCGTCATCTGGTACGTCTTGGCAAGGAAGGGTTAAACGCGCTACGGTGACAAAGGGTGTATCCGACTCTTGCCACTGCGTCGTAATCTCTTCAATCGGCTGCTTTTTGAGATTACGGCATAGCTGAATCTGGATATCAAACTGATAATCATGTTCGCGTATCTCCTCGACGATAAGCGGTCGCATCGCCTCTTCGCGGGCGTCGACATCGACATCACGGCGCGTGACTTTTTTGACAGAAGCGGCTGTTGGCGTTGCCCGTATCTTTGCCATATAATCACCATGACGCACCACACCTTGCGAATGAAAGTCGTATAACAAGGTATTTTTTGGTTCAATCCTCGTAAAGCCGCCGATAGCTTTAAAGGTTTTAATCGACTCTTTGGTTGGTAATCTTGAGCCGTAATTGGTCAGCCAGTTAAACGCCAACTGCGCTTTACCGATCGCCCCCTTCTCCGTGTATTTAGGTAATTCCAAAAACAGTCTTGAGATATAGGTATACTCCTCAATTCTATTGCAAAAGAACACCGGATGATTGATAAAGTTATAATCAAAGGTCGTACTGTCCTCCTCCCCGGGAGCGAGCTTCTTACCCGGTACGTCAAAGACTTTAATCGCGAGACCTTGAGCAAAGCCCAACTTACGATCAGCGAATACTCGAGATGAACCGTTGGACAAACGAATCACCGCATCATGAATGCCCGCTTTAGCATACAAACCTTGCGCGTACTCTTTGGGAATATCATCTAATATCTCAAACTTGGCTTTTAGTGCGCAGTACCCCTTGGCATGGGCATCACGCGTGTGATAATCGATATTGCTGGCTTTATCACTACGCGCAATATAGCTTTTGATATCATCGGTAATAGTACGAATGTTTTTTTCGTCCTCAGCATTTAATTCGATATATTTTGGATCGTAGGGGACGTATTTGGGTTTAAATAATTTTTTTAGCATTATATTTCCTAATTTTATTCATGATTATTATTGTTAAGTGGTGACTATTACAAATGGTACTGAGAGTTAAGACAGCTCGCTAATCCATTTTAGCGCCGATAAACTCGGAATAAAAAAGTACTCGCCGCCGTGCAAGGTATTAAAGGTTTCAATACCATGGTAGCGTTTGCGAATTGGATCAGCCGGAACAGTAAAGGTATCTGCATCGCTGTCTTTATCACTTCCTCCTTTATCACCAGAGTGCAAACCAACCATAGGATCTTTTTCTTCGCCTAAGCTCATAAAGTTGCCATCGTTGATCCACTGTGATTGCAAGAACTCAACCGTCTCCATAGCATGAGCATTAATACCAATAAAAAACAGACCGCGATCTTTGCCATCGTCCTCTATTACATCGGGTGGCACGACTTCACCAAAGCCCACGCTACGTCTAACGATACGGTGAATACGCACATCGGATAAAATAAAATCTTCGCTATCGCGTGGGTTCATACGCCTGATATGCGCGCCAAACGGACACTTTTTACCGTAAGGATCGTCTTTATAACCAAAGTCGTTATTGCGGCTGGGATCATCGCCAAGCTCTTTATCATCATGATCGGGAGACAAAACGAGCGGCGCGCCTGAACGCCAGCGTCCCCACATTTTTGCACCCAGCAGCTCCGCCTCTTCCTCGCTGTCGGTATTATCTTTGCGGTATTTATTAAAAGTAGCAACATGGCTATGATAAGCACGTAACACCATAAACGAGCCGTTCTTGCCTAAGACTTCAGGCTGCGGCATAGGCGCAACTAGTCCTGCCTCCCCTTCGTAACCGAGCACAAACTCCCCTGCGGCAATAGGATCGCCGTCATGGTTCGAAGGCGTCTGAATACCACTGCCTTGAATCTCAGGATTACTGATACCATCACGATAACCAAAGACGTTTTTGACGTTGTCATTTGAACCAAAGTCCTGCTCGATTAGGATTTCTACATCACCATTAGCAGGATTGTCCACATCGATATGATCGGTAAGATTATCTCGAAGCTCATCAAGTTTGGCCTGCCATTTATCTTTGGTATCCGCGATAATAGCCGCGCCCACATGGATATCACCCTTATCCCCAAAAGGTGCCATCCAATTCTCAGGGGCATTAACATCAAAATCGCGTAACTGCTCAGCACGTGCTGCCATACCTGCTTTAAAAGACTCAGGAAAGCTATCAAGTGATGACTGCGGTACACCTAACGCTTGTAGACCCTCGTAAGTCATGACGATAGACAGCGTGGCTTGCATGTCTTTGTGCCAGTCTTCACTACCGGTTACATGAGGCAACACCTGCGCTAGCATTTGTTTGCCAACGTCAGCATTATTGATTTTTAGTGCTACTACCGTGCCAAAATATGGGGCGGGACGCTCACGTAGGACGATGGATTGAATATCTTTTAGCTGCATGGTGACGAGATTGGGGTTAAAGACCCCGCGCGCCCTACGAGCCATCATCTCAATACCGTCACCGACTTCCTCTTTCACGCCTTTAAGCCACGTCTCAAAATCACTGTTTTCGATGCGATTGCCAAACTCATCTTTTAAGTCTTGCAACTTATCGGTCAATCTCGTTAAAGGTTTGTTATCATCATTACTCATACATCGCCCTATTCATTTTTTATCGTTATTAAAGTATGACCGTATCAAAGCCCTGAAATTTATGCGCTTAAAAATACAATGTCTAAAAAATTAGTTTGTTTGCGCTTCATCTAAAGCTTTATTGATGCCTTTAACAATACGCTCATGACGGCGAATATCTTGTACCGTCAGATGCGGGACGCCTACATACCAGCCTGCAGCGGTAATCTGATGATCAAGAATAAACTGCTTAACACTTGGGTCTTTGATACCCGGCCAGCCCTCAACATTGCCGAATAAAATATCCATGAGTTCAGGAATTTTGGTGGCGAAATCATCAATATAGGGATCCCAGTCACCGTCATAAGCGGTGCAAAAAAGCACTCTTGTATCATTATCTAAAAAGACGAAGCGCAAATCGTGCAAAGTGCCTACCCTTGTCGCGCCTTTTAGATTGCCCCCTGCTATTTTTAGAATCTCTTTGAGACGGGCAGCGCCGCCGTCTTTTAGCGGTGCGATAACGGTAAGCTCGGATACTTTGCCTGACTTTAGACCTTTCTCGCCGGCGCTAGAGATTGAGTGATCATAACCATCATTGCCGCCCTCTTTTAAATTCGCCACTAACAGATCTGCCCGCAGTTTAAAGGCATCCATAGACTCAGTGATTTTATCTTTCAGATCTTCTGAATTATCGATAATCCGCTCTTTATTATTGTTTTTACTCATAAGTCTTTCCTATATGATTGCTGTTGAGCTATTACCATAGCAAAAACGGTAAAAGGCTCAAGTAATAGCGGACTAATCACACAAAACAAAACATAGATTTAACAATAACGTTTTAAATTGCAGCAGTGTTACAAAAATAGACGGCGCACTTACCGGTGCAATAAATCTTGGTCGTACTTATTAAGTCTTTAAAAGCATGACTGTTTTTGTACTCGTTATTAAATACTAAAAAAGCTTGGCTACTCTAGGTAACCAAGCTTTGAAATCATACTTCGAGTTTTTATAATTATTTATATAGTCAGTTCAAAATAAAATTGTTATGGTTAGGACAAACATCATAAAACAATTTGGATAAGTCGTTTTCCATCCAGCCTTGGCGTAGAAACTTTACTTGTGCCCATTTCTTTTCAATGGAATTCAGATCAGGGCTGTATGGTGGCAGCCATAGAATACGATGACCATGCCTATTCAGTAGCTTTTGAATACGCTTACTCTTATGAAATCTGGCATTATCCATCACAATCAAGCATTTGGTTTTAAGACTTGGGATTAGCTTGTGTTTGCACCAGTGATAGAAGACGATGCTGTTGATGTTTGTCTCAAAGTAATCTAGGGCAAACAGCATCTTTTCATACAGAGCACCGATAACGTTGGTTCGCTTTTTACCTTACCAGTTGTAGCTATCGATACAAGGCTTACCAATCGGTGCATAACCATGAGAGCGAATGGTCTGACTCTCAAAGCCGCGCGCGTATATATAAACGATGGGGTAGCCTTGCTGCCTAAAGCTATAAAGCTTACTGTGGTATATCGCTCTTTTGATCGGACAGGCTTTTGGATGCTCTAAGGTCTTTTTTTTGACTGATGCCTAGGCGCTTTAGGGCATGATGAATGCCTGTTTTACTACAGTTTAGACGACGGGCTCGCTCATACTGATAATCATCAGGATGTTCTTTGACATCATTAAGTAGCACATCATCTGGTATTTTATAGGGTTTGGTTTGCCTGGTTGTTTTACTATGAACACGCCGCTTCCAGTTTTGTATGGTGGTTGGGCTGAGGTTATAGAATTTAGCTGCCTCGGCAAAGGTCATACCCTCGTCTAAGCTTTTTAGTACTTGTTTGCGAAAATCTAGCGAGTAAGTCATGGTCTTTATAATAACAATTGAATTTGATAATTAATTTATAACATTTTTAAGTGAATTTGACTATATAAGTAATTATCATTAATGAGCTGACTACTATTTTTGATAGTAATCAGCTTATCTCTTTATATTTTATAGCCCTAGAAAGAAGTACGGCGATAGTGACGGTATTCAGGTAACCAAAAGTTTGCCTCTATTCGGCGTTGTAAGTTTTCCGCGGTATCAGGTAGTGCCAGCTTATCTTCAACCGCTTGCACTGCTACGGCATAGGCTATTTTTTCACTAATCTCTCTAATCACTTTAATTGGCGGTAATATGGCACCCGGTGCTTTTTGGTACTCCATAGAGATATCTGCAAGGGCTTGGCTTGCCGCCATTAGCATATTATCACTAATACTTGTCGCCTGAACCGCCAAAACGCCAAGACCGATACCTGGGAATATATAGCTGTTATTACACTGAGACACCTCAAAGGTCTGGCCATTGAAGGTCGTAGGAGGAAAAGGACTGCCTGTTGCAATGATGGCTTTGCCACGACTCCAGTTCATCACTTCTTGCGGTGTTGCCTCAACACGAGTTGTTGGGTTTGACAGCGGTAATACAATTGGATGTTCCGTATTGGCGCATAACGCTTCGATGACCTCTTGAGTAAACAGACCTTTTTGGCCACTAACACCGAACAATACCGTGACACCGCCTTGCTGAACGACTTGTGCCAAACCGAGCTTGTTGCTCTTGTCCCAATGCGCAATGTCTGATTCTTTTTGTACCAATGGTACTTGGAATTTTTGCAGCTCGGTCATGCTGTCGGTCAACAGACCATAACGATCCACCATAAATACTTGGCTGCGTGCTTGCGCTTCAGTCAACCCTTCACGCTGCATTTGGCGAACAATATGTTCGGCGATACCACAACCTGCCGAGCCTGCCCCCAAAAACGCGATTTTTTGCTCGCTTAATTTTTGACCTTTATTCAAGCAAGCAGCAATCAAGGTACCGACCGATACCGCAGCTGTCCCTTGGATATCATCATTGAAACAGCATAACTGGTCACGATATTTATTCAATAATGGGGTGGCATTTTCCTGTGCAAAATCTTCGAACTGTAATAACGCTTCTGGCCAACGGCGCTTAACGGCTTGAATGAATAAGTCCACAAATTCATTATACTCATCACCAGAAATACGTGGGCTTCTCCAGCCCATATACATAGGATCGTCAAGGAGCTGCTGATTATTGGTGCCGACATCTAGCAATATTGGTAAGCAATAGGCTGGGCTAATACCACCGCACGCCGTGTATAAAGACAACTTACCGATTGGAATACCCATACCGCCAATACCTTGGTCGCCTAGTCCCAATATACGTTCGCCGTCGGTGACAACGATCACTTTGACGTTTTGTTTGGTGGCATTTTGCAATATATCATCGATTTGATGGCGTTCAGCATATGAGACAAATAGCCCCCGTTTACGGCGATAGATTTGCGAGAATTTTTCACACGCTTGACCAACTGTCGGGGTGTAGATAAGCGGCATGATTTCTTCGATGTGCTGCTCAACCAAATGATAAAACAAGGTTTCATTGGTGTCTTGAATATTACGCAAATAGATATGCTTGTCCATATCACTCGTGAATGAGCGCAGCTGATGATAAGCACGCAATGATTGCTCTTCAATCGTCTCAATATTATGCGGTAGTAACCCAGTTAAATTAAAGCTATTGCGCTCTTCTGCTGAGAAGGCACTGCCTTTATTGAGTAAAGGGGTCTCTAAAAGAGCGGGGCCAGCAACGGGAATATATAAGGGACGCTTATTTGACATGATAAAATATTCTTCTTAAGGGCATATGAATGAAAACTGTATTAGGGCTGCATTATACATAGCATCGACTGATATTTAACAATATGTAACAAAATCATTTTAAACATGTATTTTTTTAGAGATGTTCATCATTATGCATTCCATCCTGATTCGCATCCAATCGCTGACAACATACAATTGTCTTGATAAACAATTGCCCAATTGATATAACAGATATATACTCTTATAAAAGCATATATTTGTAAGGGAGGCTAAATTGTTTATTAATCATAAAAGATGTCCGAAATGTGATACTAGCCTCAAACGTTCTGATTGGAGCTGTAGCCATTGTGGTAACCAAAATTTGACGAATTGGATGCTCACTTTGCCTATGTGGGGCATTGGCATTTTTATCTTCATCATGATTATTCTATTGATGATTAACAATTTTTGTAGTACTGAGATGTTCCGTTCATTTAGCAAGAGTTATGGTGTT
This sequence comes from Psychrobacter sp. KCTC 72983, assembly GCF_014280455.1. Lineage (NCBI taxonomy): Bacteria > Pseudomonadati > Pseudomonadota > Gammaproteobacteria > Moraxellales > Moraxellaceae > Psychrobacter > Psychrobacter sp. KCTC 72983. The sequence goes on along the minus strand of NZ_CP060390.1, from coordinate 2,515,655 downwards.
ATGTGCTGATTATAGACATAAAAAAGCCCAGCTATATCAATAGCTAGGCTTTTATTTATCAAGTAGCTCATATCTATCAAGTGACTAAAGATGACTAAATAAAATCCATGTACCGATGGCAATTAGCATCACACCACCAAATATTTCAGCTCTGTGACCGATTATGAAGCCCAACACCTTTCCTAACATCACCCCTAGCGTGACCATTATCGTAGTCGCTAGACCAATCAGACCTGCCGCCAGCAAAATATTGACCTTGACAAATGCTAGGCTCACACCGACAGCCATGGCATCGATGCTGGTACCAAATGCAGTCAAAGCAAGTTTGAAAACAGAATGTCTCGATAGCACTTCTGCCGTTTCATCACTTGGCTTCAGTCCCTCATACAGCATGTGCAGACCGAGCGTAAAAAGTATGACAAACGCGACCCAATGATCCCATGCCTCAATAAAAGACGCATCTATAAAGGATGTGGCAGAGTGACCAATTAACCAACCAATAATCGGCGTGATCGCTTCAATGGTGCCAAAAATAACACCCATTCTGAAGGCTTCGGTAAAACGAGGGTTTTTAAGAATTGCTCCTTTACTGATTGCCACAGAAAAGGCATCCGTAGACATAGAAAAAGCAAGTAATAGAAGTGCGATAGGATTCATGTGATTTTCTCTGGTCGAGTATAGAGTCCACGACATAGCCACACCCCCGACCTGCAGTGTAGATATATCGATGGTCTCGCCAACCGAGAGGTGTTCGCACCATGGCATGTGGCCAAGTGTGTTGATACGAACGCTTTCGCAGTACGAAAGCAGGCTACTCCCCAAAGAGTGCTTAGATTAGCATTGATACGCTATAAGTCAATCATAAAATACTAAAGAAGAATTTTTGAACCTGATAAAGCGTGAAGTTGGAAACGCTAGCAAATACTATTGGAGCAGATGAATGATTTAGAGAGTTATGAACATAAAGAAACCCTTCACGCTAAATTTTCATAGCATGAAGGGTTTTTTAATGCGTGGCGCTTTTTAGTAATCCACGGTATAGCTCAAGCCGTAAGTTGTCCCTGAAGCAGGCAAACGGTTTAAATCGCCAAAGGTCGTTTGATGATACACGGTCTGATAGTCTTTGTTTAAGATATTATACACGCCGTAGCCCATACGTCCGACAGGTAATTTGACTTGCCCAAGCACATCAAAGGTCGCATAGCCTGTTAATGGCTGCGCACTCGCGTCTGGGTCGTTCTGTTGGTCTTTATAAGCCTTGTCGCTACCGCCGACTGCCAGCGCTTGCAAGCGAATATTGCTGCCTTCGCTAAAGTTATACTGCGCGTATGCCGTGCCTTTGAGTGGCGTCAGGCGTACTGCATCCAGCTCCAGCCAGTCGCCGTCTTTTTTGTATTGCCCGCGGGTATAGGCAAGGCTGCCGCCAAACTGCCAGTCTTTGTTCAAATCATGCGTGAGCGAGGCTTCAGCGCCGTAAATACGTTCGTCCGTATCGACGACTTCGACGGTATAGTCGTTGGTAAAGCGCACGGTTTTGTCTGAGTCGTTATAAAAGCCGCTAACCTTTGCGCTGGTATCACCGCGCGTACCTGTCCAGCCCAGCTCATAGTTATTAATAGAAATCGGCTGAATATTGTCTGAGTTGACCACAAATCCAGCACGCACGTCACGTAAGGCGCGCTGCACGTCAGCCGTGGTAAAGCCTTGCGAGAAGTTAGCAAAGACTTGGTCATCATCGGTCAACTGATAGCTGGTACCAAGGTTAAACAGCACTTTGTCGTGCTTACTGCTACCCGCCTCAACCGCGCCTGCTTCGTAATCAATACCGTAAGCGTCAGCAATATCACTGATGCCATTGGTCGCAAAATAATCCGCCAATAGCTGCTCATAAATGGGCACAAAACGGTCGGTATCCGATTTGATGTTTTGATAGCGCACGCCAGCGCTGGTGTGCCATTTGTCGGTCATATCCACATCGGCATTGACGAACGCGCCCCATTTATCGATAGTGGTTTTTGGTCCGCCGTTATAGCTCAGACCATTACTTGTTGAAGTCAAGCCATTACTTGCAAGAAAAGTAGTCAGGTCTTGGCCATAATAGGTCTGCTCACTCTCTTCACGTTCAAAATCCGCGCCATAGCTGAACAAAGTATTTTTACCCATGACATCGGTTTCAGTCTGCATAGCGGCGCGCAGTCCCATCACCTCAATATCCGCTTCAGACTGCGTAACTACGACCGATGCACCCAATAGCTTTCCTAAGGTGTCTGCATCGGTTAAACCATTATTTACCCAAACGTCTTTGGCTTGACTGGTAAATGATTTTCCTGACGGATAAAAGCGTGCTTTTTCGTCACGATAATAGCCTGTCAGACTTAGGTTAGAACCCAAAAAGTCACTGTCATTATAGTTTAGGTTGACCGAGCTTTTGGTATTGTAGGGTTGATTTTCGATTTTAGCACCGTCAATAGCACGCAATGAAGGCGTAGTTCCTTCTTGGAGCACGGATAGATTATCCCCATAATCAACGCCATAATCGGTGTCTTGCTCGCTGTCATAATAGGTCGCCGCAAGATTCATGGTCTTGGTATCGCTAATATCAAAGCCAAGGTTGGCGTTGACGCTAATAGTATCGGTGTCTTGGTTGTCGGTTTGGTTGGCATCAGGGCTGATGCGGTCGCCATGACTGTCAAACTTGCCACCTGTGGTCTCGTAGTCTACATCGACATTACCATACACGCGCTCGCCGCCGTAGCCGATGCTTTGTCCCACATGATAGCCGAGCGAGTCGGATTTAAACTCGCGGCTGCTGTTAATGCCAAGGCGCGTCTGTCTTGTCAAGCCATAACCTGCCGTTGATTTGGTCACGATATTAATCAGACCGCCTGCTGCCCCCGCGCCATAGATGCTGGTCGCACCTGAGAGCACTTCGACGCGCTCAATTTGCTCAGGGTCGATGCTGTTTAGCTCGCGTGATAAACTGCGCGAGCCAGATAATGGCACGCCGTTGAGCAAATACTGTACAGGACGCCCGTGCATGGTCGTGCCGTAGTTACTGACCGAGCCGCTACTCACGCCAAGGCTGGGCACGAGCTGGGCTAAGATGTCCCCAACCGTGCGGTTACCTGTCGCCTGCGCCTGAATGTCCGCCTCATAAATCACTTGCGTGACAGCAGGCATTTCACTAATTTTCTGTGCCAGCGCTGTGCCTGTTTTGGCATTGGCACTAACTGTAATAGCATCTAAAGTCACACTAGGTACATCGCTTGATGATGCATTCGAGGTCGCCGCAGCGGTGGCCTGCACACCTGATGCACTTTGCACTGAATTGGCATTGGTTTGGGCGTATAACTGCTGGCTGATACAAAGGGTAAGAAGAGATAGAGCAACGTGATGGTGGCTTTTCATAATTACTTCACTTAGGTTGTTTCACTTAATTGGATAGGTGGACAGTGATATGCGTTATATTTAGCAAATGATACTGTGTGTACTAACTTTGTGAATGATATTCTAAATGATAATGATTTTTATTTCTATAAGTATTTACAAATAGGTTTTTATAAGTAGCGAGTGACCATGTTGACTGACTTACTGCAATTACCGTCCGTTTCTTTGGTAAATTTGGCGAAATGGTTAGACAGTGACATAAGCGGCTTGTCTCAAAGTTTGTTCAAATAAATAGATAAAAGGGATAAGCCTTCAAGCAGATCGTCATTGACACCGGTAATCTACATACTGCCCAACTATGAAGTTGATCGTTATGGCGCGCGGGGTAATTTGCAGGCAGAAGGAAGTGTGAACAATAGCATCAACGCGATTATTACCAGTATTTCTTGGATAGCGCTTGCTATGCCAACATCACTACCTGCGGCTAGTAGCTGCGCGCTTCGACTATGGATATAAAGGGTTGTCAACGTGATAACGATGGTAGAGATGATACGGCGACTGATATTATTGAGTGCAGCTCCCTCAGTGACCGAGTCTTTAGGTAAGCTACTAAAACCCACTGTGGTGGTTGGCAGATACGCCAAACCCACGCCGACACCGCGCACACTCATCGTCAATATGAGTAGCCAAAGTGTGGGCTGGTACAAACACCATGCGAGCATCAAAGTAGACAGCGCACTAATCGTGATACCCGCCATACCAATCCCTCGCGCACCGCGTTTGTCTACCCGCTTGCCAGCATAATACGTGGTGATACTGGCGACGAGCGTCGCAACCATCAGAACGACGCCTGTCCATAAAGCGCTTTCACCCATCACCTCTTGAATCAATATCGGCAATAATAAAAGACACAGCATCAAGCCTACTGTTTGGGTGATACTAATGACATTACTGTGCAAATAAGTTTTATTGTCGAACAAACCCACATTTAGCAACGGATGGCTCTGACGACGCTCATACGCCCACCAAGCCACGGCTGACAGCAAAAATAAAATAGACAATGCGCCTAATGCCACTATTTTTAACAAATCATCGCGGCTTGAGATACCGTGAGTAAAATCTATTTTGAGGGTGCTCAGCCAAATCATCATCGCCAGTAGCCAGATGATCAAACTGACAAACCCTACCGTATCAAAAGGGCTTGCGGTGTCATGCGTGCCTCTATCAGGTTCAGGTATCAATCGCCACACCATCGCCATAACGATCACACTAAGGGGTAATGTAACGGCAAACAGTGTCCACCATGCAAACTGATCAACCAAATAAGCACCAATCAAAGGACCAAATGCCAAGGACATCATAATAACGATGCCCCATAGCGCCATTATCCTACCGTGCTGCTGCTTTGGGTAAATCTGATACAGCATACCAATTGAGAGCGGAATAATCAGCCCACCACTCAGCCCTTGTACGGCTCTCGCCATGATGACAAAGCTCATATTAAACGCCATCATACCCATGACCGAACCGAGCATAAACCCAAGTACTGCCGCCAAATAGACTGGCTTAGAAGCAAACCTTTTGTTTAAGTAACCGCTCAGCATGAGCCCCACACTCATGGCCAACACATAAGCATTTAGTACCCAGCCGCCAAGCACGATATCGACGTCAAACACTGACATAAATACAGGAATGGCTGGGTTGAGCGCGCTGTTACTAAAGCTGATGACCGTACCAGCGAGCAATAAGGTCACTAGTACCCGCCGTACTTGCTCATCGCTCAAGCGCTGATCCCTGCTATTTTTATGAGCGTCATTCATAAGCGCTTGATTGTTGGTTCATCGTTTCATAAAAAGACAAACTAACCATTAGCGGTGGTTGGCACTTTACGAATAAGCCATAAGAAATAGCCACCGCCAATGATAGCGGCAACCGTACCAGCAGGCAGCTCATAAGGAAACATCACATACCGCCCGATCCAGTCCGCCATTACCATAACCCCCGCGCCTAAGAGAGCAGCCAGCAGCAATTGGCGCTCAAGTTTGACAGCGCCAAGAGACGTCGCCAAATGCGGTACCATCAGCCCAATAAAACTCAAAGGACCCACCGCAAGCGTGCTCGCGGTACTAAGGGCAGCAACGAGCGCCAGTAGTGATAATGTCACGGGGGTCACTGCCACACCCAAATTACGTGCCACACCCGTCCCTAGACCAAGAACACGTAAGGGTTTGACAATCAATAAGCTAAGTACCAATAAGATAAGCGCAATGCCCATCAGATACCATACTGTACTAGGCTGCGCACTATAGGTAGTGCCTGATAGCCAACTGAGCATCGCCTCAAGACGCGGGTCACCTGAGAGCTTGACCATGTGCATGACCCCATCCATCATGGCAGCGATACCAATACCGACTAACAGCAAATAGCCTGAGCTGACTCTACGTGCCAGCCACATAATCAACAGCAGCACCGCCATCGCACCTGACAGTCCTGAAATCAGTAACGTACCTGCGCCAGCAGAGAGTCCCAAAATGGGTAATAATAAAAATCCTAAAATAACCCCAAGCGCCGCGCCTGAGCTGACCCCTAAGACCTCAGGACTGGCCATAGGGTTACGCGTTAGCGTCTGTAATAATACGCCTGCGACCGCAAGCATCATCCCTGTTGCTGCCGCGCTCAAGCTACGAGGCAGACGATACTGCTGTGTCAGCGCCCAATCAGTACTAATTCCCCAACCATTGATATCCTGTACAAAAAGACAAGCCAACATTATCGTGATGATAACTCCAACGCTCCATCGCCAAAACACAACGGTCTTATTTTGACCGCTCATCATAGGGGTGATGGTTTCTATCCGATCGCGGCGCTGGCGCAAAATCAGCCAAATAATCAGTGGCGCTCCTAAGATTCCCGTCATGGCACCAGCGGGAATTTGCATCCCCAGTATAGGCTCAAGCAATAAGGCAACGTTACTGGTCAATAGCAATAACAATGCACCCAGCCCAAATGCCGTGACCAAGCGCTTACCAATGGACGAGATACCTAGCGCATTGACCAAGCTTGCGGCACCAAGCCCTATAAAACCAATCAGCCCAACCTCACTGATGACTAGTGCGGTCACCACCGCCACAATGACGACCACTAAGGCGCGAATACCATTGATAGGCACGCCCAAACGTTTGGCTTGTGAGTCGTCTAAGCTCATCAGTGTCAGCGGCTTCAATAAAGGCAGGCAGGCTATCGCCGCCAAGGTCGCTGTGATCATCAATGCTCGACTGCTATCCCAGCTGCTTTGTGCCAAAAACCCAGCCGCCCATGACAACATACCGTTGCTTCTTTCAGCAAAAAATAACACCAATACATTGGCAACAGCGGCAAGCAAGATATTGACGACCAGACCTGCCAGTATCAGAATCAGCGGATTGAAGCGACTAGGCGCGGACAAGGCAAACACCAAGCCCATACTCATGATGGCACCGACAAAGGCCACGTAGAGACCACCATAAATAGCCAAACTCGGCAAAAATAGCGTCACAATCAACATAGCCAACTGAGCACCGATTCCGACTCCCAAAGTGGTGTCTGATGCCAATGGATTTTTGACCAACTGTTGTAACAAAATACTGACTACGCCTAATAATCCACCTGCCAATAGCGCCACCACACTGGTCGCAACCAAATGAAGCTGAGTCGCCATACTGGCAATATCAAGCTGCAAACTTGGTAAAAACAGATCACTGAGTGGGCGTGTCCATTCTCGCTCTAATAGTGCCCAGCCACTGCAGACGGACAAAACCACCAATCCTATAAAAATCACCCACAATCGCCAAGACGCACTGCTCACGACAGACGACGGAGGCTGAGATGGATGTGGTGGTGGCTTGGGCGATGAGGTCATCACAGTTGCCGTATGTGAGGAGGACGTGGAGCTTAGGCTATTAGCGCTATGGGTGTTGCTGGCACTGCTCGCATGATTGGTATGAATAGTCATTATATCGCGCCACCTGTTAACGAAACCGTGGATAAATTATTGGCCAGACTGACCAATGACGACATCCCGCCATATATCCAGACTGGCGGCAGCTCCGCCATACAGCGTCGCTCACCATAACCCAAACGCTGCCATACCAAACTGTTCTTAATCTCAGCTCTGGTGATGGGACTGAGTGGGTCGATGATCAGCAGGCAAGTCTCATCATCTAACTGCGCCAAATCACCCATTCGTATCGGTACAAACCCCCACTGATTGCCCTCCCCTAAAACCACAAGCTCTTTGCCCATCTGTTCTAATGCCACCTTAAACAGGCTGTTATCAACATACATGCGCATGTTATTGGCATCCGCAAACTGGACGACCGCGAACTTTTTGATTATTGGATAGCGCTGCTGAAACTGCTGACTGGCAAGCTGTATGTCTTTTTGACTTTGTACAATATAGTCTTCAGCCATCTTGGGATTGTCAATCAATGCACCAAGCGCGCGCGTCGGCTCCGTATAGTCAGCCCACGTTGCCGCTTTTCCTTTTGCTGCAAACATCACCGACTGCGCAGGCACGTCACCGTATAAGCTACGGGCATGCTCATAAAAAGCGTTATCTATGACCATATCAACGGGAAGCTGTGCAACCAGCTCAGCATTGGGCTGATAACGAATCCCAATATCGGTGGTTGCTGCTGGGAGATGGGGGCGCCCCACCCATCTGTCCCACACTCTGATATCACCAGTGGCAATCGGTGCATGACCCATCGCAGTCAGCGTTGCAGCATTGCCCCAATCAGGGGAGACGATATTGTTACGGTCACTATCAATACGGTCACTATGGCTGTTTGCTGTTTCGGTAATATCTTTGGGAGGTGATGTGTCAAAGTGAGTAATAGCTTTGTCAGATGCTGAGTGACTACAAGCGGTCAACGTTAGACAGACTAATATTATAAAAGCTAAAAGCGTCTGCCACTTGCGTACTGTTATTGGCGTCACTGACGCTGGCATGAGTATCGAGCGCTTGAATGATTCGTATTGATAAAAAATAGAAAACATAGGAGCATATCTTTTTAGGCGAGTTTGGGTGAAAGAGAAGCGATCTGATGTCAAGCAACTGCAACAGGCTGCCCAGTAATGGGATGACTGAGCAGCTGCATATCAACGTTAAAAATATCGTATAATACCTCAGATTGCATCGTACTTTTGATAGTGCCATTGTGGCAAACTCGGCCGTTTTTTAGCGCAATGATTCGATCCGCATACTGCGCTGCCAGATTGATATCATGAATAATAATCACCACACTCAAGCCCTGCTCATCTACCAAGCGGCGGATAAGCTGAATGACCTCAATCTGATAATGCATATCTAATGCAGCGAGCGGCTCATCAAGCAGTAAATACTTGGTATCTTGCGCCAAGCACATCGCAAGCCAAGCACGGGCACGCTCACCGCCTGATAGCGTCGATGTAATGCGATCAGCAAATGCTTCGGTTTGGGTTACCTTTAGCGCTTGATCAACTTTATCTCTATCCATTTGGGTTGGCTTTTGTAGCCACTTTTGATGCGGATAGCGTCCGAGCATCACAAGCTCACGCACGGTAAATCCAGCGGCGTCAGGTAGTTGCTGTGGCAGATAAGCCATATGACGTGCCAGCTCCTTACTGCCGTAATCATTGATGCGAGTATCATCTAAGGTAATACTACCGCTACTACTCGCCATCTCCCCTGCCAATGCCTTAATCAGAGTCGACTTTCCTGAACCATTGTGTCCAACTAGCGCCACCAACTGCTTGATATCAATCTCGCAGTTCACGTTATCTAGTAAAGTATTCCCTTGACGACTGATGGTCAGTTGGTTTGCACGTAACATATAGGCACTCATTATTGATAAAAATCAAAATTGATAAAAAGTAGAAAATTGGCGTCGATGATGCTTATAGTTTTGAAACAAAAGCGACAATAAAAGAGGATTTTACTCGTAAACGATAATAAAAACAATTATCATTAACCAACTAGACGTTTTATCTCCTCACTTATCATCTGCTTATGAGTATCAATATGGCTAATATCTTCCTATCTTCTGCACATAATACCTATGGTCAAGACAAACCATATACTTCCTTAAACACTCCTGAACTAAACGACATCATCACCTATATCAACGAAGAGCATCTAGATGAACTATTAGGGTTTTTAAACGCATTTACTCCTATATCCACTGCTGAATTGGATAATATAGAGGTGAAATTAACCACCGTTTACGCTGAAGGCCTTGAGTTACAAGTACAGACAAAAAATACAGAATCTCCATCTACCAATGCTCAAAATCACCCTGAACAGAGTCAGACTTTTTTTATTGCCTTTCCTGCAGCCATTACGCATCCTGATGAGCTACAAATTCAATATATTGCACTCAAACAAAAAGCGGATAAAAAGCTGGGTAAAAAAACGATTAAACTGACCAAGCAAGTATTTGATGTGCAAGACAGTTATAGAGTCAGCAAAAATATGCTGCGCCTTGAACTGAACATGCCCACGTTGAATAATACTAACGGCACATCAAACCCGACCTCAGTACCCATCAACGAGGCAGGTTACGCGTATTTATTTGATTTAGAGCACAATGCATTGATTAAAGACACAACAGCTGACAATATTGATGACAGCAAAAATACCTCACGCCTTGCTCGATCTCATTGTTATTACACCTTAAGAAAAGCATGGCATACCCCTGCTGGCATACAAGCGTGGGTCGATGTTTTCTTGCATGGCAATACACCGGGCGGTAATTGGGCCAACTCACTACAAGCAGGTGATACCGTAGTGACCAAAAGGGAGTTTCCTGAAAAAATTGAGCATTTGCGTGACGGTCAAGCGTTACTGATCGCTGATGAAACGTCTATGCCAACTGTCGCGAGATTACTCGAGCTATGGGAAAACCCAACACCGCCGTTAGTTGTTAGTGTCACACAAAACGCGGCGGATCAACGTTATTTTGATACCGTAAAAATACGTAGTGGTATTGATGGCAGCATAACTAATCGTATTGACAGCAATAGTGAGCGCACTACCAAGAATACCGTTAAAGACAACTTTACTGTCCTTCCCATCGTCACCGATCAGCAATGCTCAGGACAGCATTTAGCACCCTTAATCGATAATACGATAGGCAATTATTTGATAGATCAACCTATAAAAATTGATAAAGTCTGGGGTGCATTAGAGGCAAGCACTGTCAAGGCACTACGGCCCATGCTTAGAGAGCGGCTTGATCTTAGCCGCGCAGAGGTGGTGATAAAGGTTTATTGGCGTCAGGATTAAATCCATAAGATATGGCTTGTTGACCGCAACAATCGAGCTGAAGATGACAGTTTTTTAGCATTCTCATGCATAGCATTCACCACTGACCTGTTCATGACTAAGGTTTGTAGCAGCAAAGCATTGTACGCTATAGTCTTTATTCAAGACCTTATTATGGCAGTAGTTCTCGCAAGAGACACCGCAGTTCAATATAAAGAGCTTATCTTTACTACCAAAAGCGGCATAAATACTACCAGGATGCATATTGATGACGTCTTGCAGATTGCGCATCGAGGTTGCGTGATAGCCTTTTTCCCAATAGAGATTTTTTGCTTTTTCGCTCACATCCTCGCGATTGAACTTTATCGCAGCACTCATAGTGTTTACCTTAATCACTTTGCCTCAAAATCTATTTTAAGGCAAAGTTTGTAGAACCAATATTAGCTGCTGTTTTTAATCACTTTTTTATTATAAAGCTTTTTACGTCTCTTTGCTGTTATTAGGGCGTGCTGAACATTCAACCATGGCACTGACAGAGGCTATTTTTTAGGCGATTCGCAGGTAAAAATAGTGAGTATAGTCATTCTATACGTGTATTTTTAGCAATGAAGCGGCAAAAAAGAGCCCTGTCATTTCAGGCTGATGCTTTATCGATCCAGCCCCATGCGGAGATATCAGCGATTGAATACTCGTCTCTAACCAAATACTCACAGCCTTCCAGATGGGTGTCGAGCACTTCGTAATGACGCTCAGCCTCACGAAGATAGCGGTTCATCGCATAGGGGATTTTTTCTGGCGCCTTGTGTCTAAAATGCACAGACTGACCATAATAAGGGCCCAGACCAGTTGCTAAAAACATCAACCATGAGAGCATCTCGCTACGATCTTCTGGCTGTCCTTATCAGAATGCTTATATTGAACGGTTTAATCGCAGTTACCGCAATGAGGTTTTAGACTGTTATTTTTTTAATAATTTAAACGAGGTTAGTAAGCTGACTGAAGACTGGATCAAGGTTTATAACACTGAAAGATCCCATGATTCACTTAATGATATGACACCTGCCGAGTACAGGCAGGTGGCTTAATTATTCTACAATGATGTTGTGTTAAGAATGGGGTATTTACAAGGTCATGCCTTGGTACGCTTTTTTATGGCAAAAATAATACTTTTCACTAAAGGTGCTGTGTATTATTTGTTGTTAACACTCGTACACTAAGATTTATTTCTGCTAAAATCATGCAGTAATATTATCAATACCTCATCACTGGTCTAAGAAAAAGGACTTACTATGCGATTGAAATCAGTCGTTCAAAAACTACATGAACGCGCCCCAAAATTGGGTAAAGCCGCATCACTCACCACAGCCACGGGTGTGATTACCTTTAATAGCATCTTGGCAGGACCTCCTGTATGGATAATGGGCGCCGCCAAAGCCTTCACGGGTGCTGCTATCGCTGACAAAGCCGTTATCGATGTCACCAATTACTGGATCAATAGCAATAATGCAGTCATCGACAATATCCTACCACGTAAAGACTGGCGTATCAGCTTGCCTGATGATGTACACACAGATGGTCAATACCTACTGATCAGCAACCACCAATCGTGGGTCGATACCAGCATCATGCAATATATCAGTGAAAAGCGCCTACCATTGACGCGCTTTTTTACCAAGTTTGAGCTCATCTATATTCCAGTGATTGGGCAGGCTTTCTACTTTCTCGACTTCCCTATGATGCGTCGACATTCTAAAGAAGCCATTGCCAAAAACCCTGCTTTAAAGGGTAAAGACATCGAAGAGGCCAAACGAGCCTGTGCGCTATTAAAGGACAAGCCTTTTACTTTGCTAAATTATTTGGAAGGAACGCGCTTCACCCCTAGCAAACGTGACAAACAAAACTCACCATATAAGCACTTGCTCAAGCCCCGTGCTGGCGGATTATCACTTGCTTTGAGTGCCCTAGGCTCAGAGATCGACGGTATCTTGGACATGACGATTGTCTACCCTGATGGCATACCCACTTATAGTGACTTATGGAAAGGCAACATCAAACGGTTAGGCGTCGATGTGCGTCATATCGAGATACCTGAAGACTTATTTACGGCAATTAAAAATGGTGGTTATGAAACAGATGACACGGTAAAAGCGCAGATGTTTGACTGGGTTGAGCAGGTATGGCACAAAAAAGACCAGCTGATCACAGAGATGCTGGCTGACTTTGAGCATGAAGCTCCGATGAAAGAGGCTTAGTCTACAAACAGATAGTTCAACAGACTGAGTAAATTCTTTATACCAATAATGCTTAGTATTTGATAACCTCGAGGTGTTCTGCGCGTGTACTAATATATAGTAGAGCCTTTTCTGCCAATGGTGTAAAAACACGCTAATACCATGCCTCAAAACGAAATGCGTAATCGTCACCCTATTGAAAAAAAGTGGGCACAGGCTAAGTTTCTACGACAAGGGTGAATAAAGAATAAACTACCTAAACTGTTCAATGATATGAGCTGTGCTAATTTTATTATGGATTGACTATAAGACATGGATAGAAGAAATCGACTATTTTTAGAAGCGGACTTGTGATGTTGTATAAGAAAGGGCTGTATTGATATAGAGCCGTTTATCTGGCTTGAGACGAGGTGATACGTTATATAAATCAGCTAAATAGGTCACTTCATGCTGGCGCTAACCATTCAAATTGATGAGTCAAATTAATAAGCAATCAGGCTCAATCCGTGATTAGCAATCAGCGCAGTGTTATTGATCATAGGTCTTTAGGCATCGTCTGGCTTGTCTCCGATGACTTGGCTGAGATGCCCTGTTTTTAGATATATCGTCGCGCCCTCTCGTCCTGCTGTGATTTGCGCGTACTCACCTGCAGGCAGACGTAACCACCCCCAACGCTGATAGACTCGGTCATCATCTACCAGCTCGCCTGCAATGACTAACAGCTCTGCGCCATTAAGGATTGGCTCATTGAATAACAACTCTCCTGCCTCTATACGTTGCAAGCTCACCTGCTCGACATCATCTGAGAAAAGAGGACAAACGTCACGGTCACCTTGTCGCTGCCAATTGGCGCTATCGTGAGTGTCGATGGCCACATGATGCGCTTCATCAGGTGACATCTGCCGTAGTTTAACGAAAATCACTGCGCCTTCATCACTATAAGGCCTATGACCGGATGCTGGTGGATTGCGCACGTACCAACCTGCCGGATAATGGGTATCGTCTGCAGAAAAAGTCCCTGACAGTACGAGTATCTCCTCGCCGCCGGGATGCAAGTGGTGCGGAAAATAAGAGTTCGGTGCATAACGTACTAGGCTCGTCGCACGAGCCTTCTCTTCACCGATGCGGTCAAGCATCACTCGCTCCACGCCATTCTGTGGTGATTTGACCCACCCGTGGTCTTCAGGTGCTAGCGAAGCACGACGTGAAAAATCTGCATTGATACGCATAAGGGGTTCCAAAGATAGAATGAGTGGCGTCAGCAAGTGAGCCGTTATGAGATATAGATTGGTTATCTAAAATATCGATAACCAACCCTCTTTATGAATATTGCGCTGCTGAGAGCGATACACTGATCGCTCGTGTCTCGAACAAGGCACGGCCTTAATTTAGTGTCGCTTTATCGAAAAACAAGCGACTCATGACAATTTATTAATGCATCCATTAGCGTACCAAAATTACAGGGGATAAGGTACTTGCAATGATCTCTGTCGTTGTACTACCAAGAAACAACTGCTGCCATTTAGAGTGTCCATAAGCACCGACCACCATGATGTCAATATCGTTGTCGACTTGAAACGTTAATAACCCATCGACCGCATCAGAAGCAGACAGATGATGCGCCTCAACGATATAACCTGCATCTTCCAATTTTGCAGCAGCCGCGCTCATGCTTTGCTTGGCGGCTTCATTATAATTGCCGACCATCACGATGTGGCCTTTCAAACCTTTTAACAAAGGGCTTTTTGCGACCATCCATGCCGCTTTTATAGAGGTCTTGCTACCATCAAAAGCAATCATATATGAGCTAGGCTCTTTAAAGGTTTCTGAGCAAATCAGGATAGGGATATCCGATGCGCGAGCTACCGTTTCGATTTGGCTGCCGATATTGATGCGGCTATTTTTGTGGTCTTCGCCGCGGCGTCCCATGACGATCGCGCGATTTTCTTCTTTGAAATACTCGATGCTAGGAAGCAATTTACCATGACGTTGATAAATGCGCACATTGACATCCGCAAAGCTGTCTTTGATATGGCTTTTTGCATCTTGTACTAAGGCGTTGCTATAGCTATTGACGACTTTTGCCCTTTGCTCATCTAGCTGGGACAACTCATCTAATAAGAACTGGCGACTGTTGATCCCTATCGCTCCTGACAGATCTCGTCTCACTGAGGCAGGAATATCACTGACATGCAGCAATCCAACGGGCAAATTCAGTCTGCTGGCATACCATGCGGCATAGTCACAAACCGATTCAGTCACTGCTGAGCCGTCAATACAGGCTAGAATGTGCTGTGATGTTGTCATAATCTGTCCTTAGATATGTTATTTAATCCCATACAGCTTGTTATATATGACCAAGCTATGCCCATTGTTTGAGAGATGTTTATAAAAACTGCTCTCTTAATTTGATGATACCCAATTTGGTCGGTTTCATCCAGCGATGTACACGCTTTTGTAAAATCACAAACGTGCTAGCACTATTATTTTATATAGTTTACAAGAGTATTGTTTTAACACCCCGATGAACTCTGGTCATTGTCTAACCACAAGCGTTAGTAAAGTTTGCTACAATACCTCTTTTAGTATTTATGATGCAGTATTTAAGACTTACGTATCGTTATTTAGGTGATTGAATTATGGCAAAGAACGCCCTACAGGCTCAACTATTAAAGGCTGGATTGGTCGATAGTAAAAAAGCCAAAAAAATCAGCAAGCAAACGCAGCATGCTAAGCGTATTGGCGACTCAGAGAGTTTAGAGACCAAAAAAGCATTGGCAGAGGCTCAAGCGCAAAAGCTTGAGAAAGACCAAAAGCTCAATCAGCAAAAACAGCAAGCTTTAGAAGAAAAGGCGCTGAGGGCTAACATCATTCAAATGATTAAGCAGCATCAGATAGCCGATACGGATGGTGACGTTAGCTATCAATTCGTCGATGCGTCTAAAGTGAAAAAAATATCCATCACGCAAAAGCTATACGATCAAATCGTCGCCGGTCACGTGGTGATTGCACGCTTAGAGGATAGCTACGCGCTCCTGCCGCGCCCACTCGCCGATCGTATCGATACAAAAATGGAAGGGTTTATGGTCGTGTCCAACGATACCGCTGAAGACACGCCAGAAGAAGATGATCCTTACGCCGCTTATGTGATCCCAGACGATTTGATGTGGTAATCTCTCGCCTTTTCATGCAGCGATTAGATAAGCATTCAAACAGCAGCCCTTCATGGAGCATCCGTTCTATGAAGGGCTGCTTTTATTTGTGAGATGCTGATATAAATACCAGACAACGCAGCCCAAGCCCTATACTATAAAGGCAAGCGCTCTGACTGTTATCACAGTCGCGTCATCCATATTCGTATTGCTATGTTAGCGCATACCGCCGTTAGCGCACACCGTCAGCATTTGGATCATAAAGCGATAACGGTCGCCTTCACCAGACTATGAGGCCAGACCAATCATGATGAAAAGAATATTTTTAATACTATTTCTACTGATCGTAGTGGCCAGTTTTTTTTATTTTGATCTCAATCAATTATTGACGCTTGAGGGCTTAAAAGGATTGATGGCGCAGTTTGATGCGTATAAAACGCAGTCGCCATTATTGATTATTGATTATTGGTGGATTATTTTTACTTTATGTGGTCGTCACTGCTCTTTCCTTACCTAGCGCCACTATTTTGACGCTGGCCGCAGGCACGCTGTTTGGCTTAGCTCAAGGCTTACTCATTGCCTCTTTTGCTTCCAGTATCGGGGCAACGCTGGCTTTTTTGACCTCACGTTACCTGCTGCGCGACACTATCAAATCGTTGGGCCCTATCAATTCACTCATGTGGCGTCGCATCAAGGCTGGTACGCAGCGGTTAACGGCTTATTTGGAAATTTTAAAAATTCAAGGTCGATTACCGCGTGATTTCATGGACGATTTTCATTGATCCAGAAGTCGCTCGCGTGGGTTTGAATGAGCAAGAAGCAATCGGCAAAGGGCATTGATTTTGAAGTGACACGTTATGACTTTAAAGAGTTAGATCGCGCCATTACAGACAGCGTAGCTAAGGATTTTATTAAAGTCATCACCGCGAAAGGCAAAGATAAAACCCTAGGGGTGACGATAGTGGCTGAGCATGCTGGCGATTTAATGAGCGATTTTGTACTGGCGATGAAACATGGTTTGGGGCTCAATAAAATATTGGGTACAATTCATACCTACCCGACATGGGCGGAGGGCAACAAATACGTCGCTGGTGAATGGAAACGCAATCACGCCCCGACACGGTACTGAACTGGTTAGAAAAATACCACACATGGCGGCGCGGTTAGTTAGGCATTTACCGATAAGCAACCTGACTTGCAGAACAGGTTTGGACGCTAGCTATCAATAACGATATTAACAGCTAGGTACGAAGTTCTAAAACAGCCAATAAAACTAAGAGCGACTCAATCAGTCAGCAATTAGAAGACCGCTTGGGCATGACACTTTGCCATCGCGGTCGAGCAGGATTTAAGCTGACAGAGGATGGTGCGGCTGTCTATGAGGCTTGTTTGGGCTTTACCGAATCGGTCGCAAGCTTTCAGCACCAGCTGCACTATATTAAGCAACTAGACTCAGTACACGGTGGACATATTAGGCCTTGCTTAATTGATCAGATGCCCAAGTTTTTTTATGATGCGCTTAGACAGCGCCTCGCCAGCAGCTACCGAGAAAACCCACTGATACACTTTTCTATCAATGTGCAAAGCCCTGAGAGCATGCTAGAAAAGCTCTTAAGTAACGAGAGTGACATTGGTGTGGGTTATTTTGGTAGCTTTCCGCCGTTACTGACGTTTCAGCCAGCATTTGTCGAAAAACAAGTGGTCTGCTGCGGACGTGAGCATAAGCTATTTTATAACTCAGAAGGATTGACTTTTGAGGATTTAGAGCAGAATTATCCGTGGATAAAAAGGGGCTACGTGGTCGAGCATCATATCAATCATATCCGCCCAAAAACCCTAAGCGCCACCACTTATCACATGGAAGCAACTGCGCAGCTTATCCTTGCAGGCCATCATGTGGGGTACTTACCGCGTGATCTGGCGAGACGATATGAGGGCATGGGAGTGATGAAAATACTCCTGCCCAATGAAGCAAGCTACGACGTCGAGCCCCACTGGGCATATCGGGAAAATCAGCAAAAACAAACCGCTGACTTTCTACATAAAATGATGAACTTGCTATAAAAAGAATACGAATATCACTGCACTGCTACGGACGGTCGTTGATGCTTGAGACCAATGCTTCTAAGCTTACCTTTTTCGCCTACTTCTTTGATGACCAGTGACCACTCATCGTTCACCACAACTGTATCGCCTGAAACGGGTGCGGTACCTAAATGTGAGGTCACATACTCAGCGACTGTCTGCTCCCACATATCTTTGGTACTGTCTGCTTCGGTCGTTTTCAGCGTTTTTACCAAAGGTTTGGCGACCATGGCTTCTGAAAAAAATGGCAAATCTCCGAGTTTTACACTGGGTGATAGCAACCAATCACCATAAAAGTCATCAATAGCCTTACGATCTAACGTTGTGTCATTAAAAATCTTGGCAATTTTGCTCGCATGATTGCCGCGCATGGCGTACCAAACACTATCACCAAATTTTATTTTGGTCTGTTCATCGACGACGACGATTTGTTGACCGCGCACCAGCGCAAATACGCTGATTTCATCAGGGCTAATGCCTTTAGAGATACCCATAGGATGGCGGCCAATAGCAAATGCGCCTGATTGCGCCTCAAACTCGTATAAGGTAATACTCGCCTTATCCGATACCCAAACCTCGTGCTCTTCTTTGGGATCTTTATTGGTTGGAATACGTACCTTAAATAGATTCGCCATAGTAGGAATGGTCGTGCCTTGCAAAATCAGTGACAGCACCACAACCCCAAACGCAATATCAAACAGCATAAAGGCGTTATCTATCCCTGCCATGACGGGCAAAATCGCAAGGGTAATGGGCACCGCACCGCGCAGACCAACCCAAGAGATAAACCCAATCTCTCGATCTTTAAATTTAAATGGTTTCACACTAGTATAGACCGCGATAGGACGGGCAACGAAGATCATGAACGCCGCTATCGCCACCGAATAATGCCAGACATTAAGAACGTTTGATGGCGTGACCAATAGCCCCAATACCACAAACAATACCGCTTGCGACAGCCACGCAAAGCTGTCCATCACGCGCATGACATGCTCGGTTGAACGTACCTTATAATTGCCTATCAGCACCCCTGTGAGATACACCGCCAAAAACCCACTACCGCCAATCAAGTTGGTCGCAGCAAATACCGCCAAGCCCGCTGAGAGTATCAAAATGGCATACATACCCTCTGCCAGATGTATCTTGGGTAATAACCGAGAGAGCAAATAACCAAAGAGCAAGCCCATGCCCAACCCAAAGCTCAGCTGTTGAAACAGTAAGACCAAAAAGCCAAATGCTGTCTGACCAGCAGGGTCGACGTTTAGAGCAATTAACCCCGTCACCAATAAAATGGCCAAGGGATCGTTGGCACCAGATTCTAACTCGAGCGTAGCTTGAACGCGGTCATTGAGCTTGACCCCGCCATTACGTAGTAGAGAGAATACAGCGGCCGCATCGGTTGAGCCAACAATCGCTGCCATCAATAGACCAAAACGCCAGTCGACATCGAGCAACCAAGTAACAAATACCCCGAGCACCAAAACCGTGACCAGTACGCCCCAAGTAGCCAAGGTGATCGCAGGTTTTAGACCGACCCGAAACGACTTAAAAGACGTACGTAGACCACCATCTAACAGGATACAAGCAAGCGCCGCTTGTCCCACAAAATTGGCCAGCCCATATTGAGAAAACTCAATACCTAAGATACCCTGCTCGCCTGCCAACATACCGACGATCAAAAACAGCAATAGCAAGGGCACACCCAAACGCGCCGATAACGTGCTCGCCATGATACTGGCGAAAATAAGTACTGCCCCTACGAGGTATAGGATATTCAAGGTATCCATTTTTTAAAACCCTGTTTTTTATCGTTATTGCATCAATATTGAATGAAGCATAATAGTACTTGATTGCGCAAATATTTCCGTTATCGCACTGTTATTAGATATCACGCCAGAGAGTTTCTCATCAGCAACGATTGTCAGAGCTATTAACACAAGAAATTTACACTGATTCTATATCGACATTAAGAGTAACATCTGCGACTAAATTTATAGACAGTATTTCGAGAAAAGTTATCGAATATACCAGCGCGTACCTATGAACTTATGACCATTGTTTTATGCTGCCTTTTGACAGTATTTAGGTCCACACGATTAGATTTAAATAGTTACGCTTGACTATTTAGCCCTGAATGTACTGCCATGTCAGTACCAAAATGGCGGCGGCTACTGTCCAAGCGACAACGCCTAACAATAATGCCTTATATAAGCTCATATAACTGATGCTAAAAAATACCACCAAGGTATAAATCAGATGCGGTATCACACCCAGCATACTAAATATCAGGGCAACCCTTAAATCAGTAGGACTGCGCTCAGTGCCAACAATGAAGTGACTGATGAGCGTAAACGTGGGGAAAAGAGGTGCAAGCGCCGCCAGATAAAAAAATCGCGTTTGTGCAAATAATTGAATTGCCAATACCATCAAAGCGCCAATGAGCATTTTTAGCCAGATCATGATGGATCACTCTCCTATTGAGTATGACGGGCTGAACATAGCCCAATCAGCCATCATACTAGAGTCTACAAATTGACATAAGAGGCATCGCTGATTAATTGACCCTTATGATAAAAAAACGCAAAAAACCCCATTTAGCTACGCTGCTAAATGGGGCTAGTACTTTTATTAAGAAAGCTTTTACGAATTATTTAATCCTTTTTTGGCTTTAGTGCCGCGCTGATATCTGCTAGCAACGGGGGTATATCATGCTTATCTGCGATGACCTCAATCATTACTAGCTTATCGGTAGTCTCGGCAGCTTTGTTTAAAGCCGCTTTTAGCTCACCTGCTGTTTCTGCTTTGAGTAGTAAGCTATTCGCTTCGGTTGCGCCAAACGCTTTTGGCATGATCTGCCAATCGCATTTTGGGATATCGTTGTAGTATTGGTTTTCACCATGAATCGCACGCTCTACGGTATAGCCGTCGTTATTGATTAGGACGATGACTGGATTGATACGCTCTTGAATCATGACCGCCATTTCTTGAACCGTCAAGAGCGCCGAGCCATCACCAATCAATAAAACACTGCGTTTATTCGGTGACGCGATAGCAGCACCTAAGCTGGCTGGTAATGTGTAGCCAATCGAGCCCCACATTGGCTGCCCATAGGAGGTCACCCCTTCTGGCAAGCGCACATCACTGATGCCAAAATAGGCCGTTCCTTGCTCAGAGAACACCAAATTATTATGGTCTAGGCGATCAGCGATAATATGCCATAGGTCATCTTGGAGAATTGCCTCATCATCCCTACCCTTCTGCTCATGCGGCTTGACGGGCTCACAAAAAGGCTTTGGTACGATGTTGATACCAGAGGTTATGACTTCGTGCAGGGCCTGTAATGCATCTTGCAAGGCAATCGGTGCAAAGTTCTTACCACTAATAGAAGCACGCTCATAATGCAAGTCTACTACTATACTCTCGTCAATATCTTGGCTAAATCCCGCGGTGGTCGTGTCGGTATATTGCACCCCTACTTTGATCAGACATTCGCAGTTTTCTACCGCGTCTTTGACAATGGGACGCGAGGCAACGCCTGCATAAGTCCCGGCCCAGCGCTCGCTGTTTTCATCAAGCAGTGTCTTGCCCCACGATAGCGTGGTATAAGGAATGTCTGTATCAGCAATCAGTGCTTTGAGCTGTGACTGCAACCCCAAACGATGCACCATCAAATCTGCCATGAGCGTCGTGGTTTTGTTTGGCAAGAACTCTGTTAGCGCTTGCTTGAAATCTGCCAATGCCGCTTGACTGGTGATGTCTTCTTGGCTATCAATCAGCTTGGTTGTTGGCGGATAAATAGGCTGACGCGCAACATCAGGTGATAGCAGCAGATAACCTGGGCGATGCTTTTTGAGAATCAATCGAATCACTCGATCAATTTCTGAGGCGGCATTTTCAGGAGTAAGCTGCGCTCGTGCTACGGTCACGGGCTCAACCATCTTAATAAAATGATTAAATACGCCATCGCCAAGCGAATGATGAATACGGCGTTTTGCGTCTTGCAAAGCTGTGCTTGGTGCACCTACGATGTGCAATACTGGCGCGTACTCAGCAAAAGAGCCTGCGGTCGCGTTAATCGCTGATAGCTCGCCTACGCCAAAAGTCGTCACCATGGCGGCAAACCCACGCTCGCGTGCATAGCCGTCGGCCGCATAGCCAGCATTTAGCTCATTGGTGTTACCCACCCAGCGCAGCTTATCAGAAGCAAGGACATTGTCCAAAAAGGTTAAGTTAAAATCGCCTGGTACGCCGAATATCTCAGAGGCACCTGCTTCTGCGACACGATCAAACAAATAATCAGCGATAGTATACTGTTGACTCATTTTTTATCCTTATAACTTATCTTCGTAAGTATTGATCATTGTGAATGTAATTAAATCATAATATGTATACCAGCTTATTTATGTATGCAAAGCTTTTGGAATACATATTATAATGAACCGTTATAACACACATTTGTAGATAGAATATATGCCTATTTTAATAACTTTAACTTTTTTCGTCATAGGTGTTGACACATAAAAAAAACTGCGTATAATACGCCTTCATCATCTGATGATAGTTAATCAAACGATGAATCAGCGGGATTAGCTCAGTGGTAGAGCATAACCTTGCCAAGGTTGGGGTCGAGAGTTCGAATCTCTTATCCCGCTCCAAATACTTAAAAAGCCTCACTACTCTTTATATGAGCAGTGAGGCTTTTTTTTGTCCAATTTTCGGGGCTTGTAGAGAGATTCTCGAAATATATTTTTTAATATGGTTAAGTTTATCTACTCAATTAAAAAGCTCATTTTTGGTGCGGTGCCCATTTGGTGCCCAAACCGTGCCCTGCCCTAAAACTGCGAATACTGAATTGCCCCCAACCTAGCTATTTTTAGAGCAGATAGAAATGAAGCGTGGTTTAATATTATGATTAAAAGCTTTTAAATTAGCGAACCTCTACTATAATAAGTTTACTGGTTAGTATTAACTAAGTTTTAGATGGCTCAATGACAATTAGGAAAAATATTATGGCAAAATTAGAATCAAACATCGAATTAGAAGCGGCGGCATTTCGTCGCTTATTGGCTCATTTAGACGAGCGTAAAGATGTACAGAATATTGAGCTGATGAACCTTGCCGATTTTTGTCGTAACTGTTTATCCAAATGGTACAAAGCTGCTGGTGAAGAGCGTGGTATTGAAATCGACTACGAGGATGCGCGCGAGCTTGTTTATGGCATGCCTTACGCTGAGTGGAAAGCGAAGTACCAGCAAAAAGCAACACCAGAACAGTTAGCACGTTTTCGCGAAATTGAAGCTACCAAGAACAAAACGAATTAAAACCAACTAGTAGTGGCTCAAATAAAAGAGCCACCATGATATAATTATATCGAAGAAGACAATATTGCCGCTAGATTAGCGGCTTTCTATAGATTTGAGTATACTACTAAATCCTATGGTTCCTTGTTTCTGCATTTGACGATCAAGTAGGCGACCGATTAATGGCAACGGTACAATCAATCGACCCTCGGATATCCAAGTCACGTGTGTGGTGCCATCGCCCAAGTCTTTTAAATCAATGACGCCTTTATCATGTCGCATTTTGACGGGTTTAGCTTTTTCGATTTGGTATTGCATATGAGTAGGACGCTCAAACGCTGTAATCCGCTCCCAAAACTTAACAGGTCCCGCTTGAATGCTACGTAAAGCGCCAACACCATTGCGCTCCTCATTACCTTCAGCGACTAACTTAGCAACTCCCACCGCTTTAAATGAGCCATAACTGGCATGGTCGCTCAGTGCTTCAAATACCTCATCAATCGGTTTTTTGACAATGCGTTCTACTTTTATTTTGAACATAATATGATCTCGTTAGGATTAAAGTTATTTCGCTTAGTGCCATTTTAGAAACAAATAAAGCCGTCACACTTCAAAACCTTATGATCGTGAAGAAGCTCGTCCTTTTGAAAGACGCTTACCATCAATACTACTCGACATCATCCAATAGCTTATTTAGCTCATCAACCATTACGTCATCTATGATGCTGGCTTCAATATAACTTACGATCTCATCTACAGTCGTTAAATCCATGGCCGCAATGCCCAAGCTGGCTAGCTGCTCATTGATTGAGTCCAAGCTATCATTATCTTTGGAGTCGTCCAACAACTCTTCTTCAAATCTGCCTCTGACAAACCAATACATTTTTTCTAGCACGGTTTCTTTTTTGGTCAAAGTAGAATAGCCATCGCCATAAATGAACAGATTAAAATGATACGGTATCTCCACATCATTGATGAAGAAGGTACGTTGGCACTCTAGTGTATAGGCCTGAATCTCTTCGCCTTCAGTGCTGTCGTCATTTTGAGTATCCTCATCATATTCAATCGCTTCCTCTACCAATCCGCCTAGCAACTGATAGCCGCCCACTTTGATTTTGTGATTATAAATAATACTCGAATCTGCAATTGCATCAAAAATAACGGCGCTGACATCTAAAGTATGATTATCAATATCATAAAATGCTTTTAGGGCAGGCAAAAACCCTGTCAGCTCCTCTTCAGGTACTTGAATGAGAAACTGCTGCTCATATATTTTAATCATATCTTCAGGCGCATAGGTATTCGCTGTGTCGGTTTCATTTCTGCCAGTAGGCTGCAAAGGTAAAAAATTATATGGATTATCTTTGGTCATTCGAGATTGCCTTTTTGCTTGAGTTAAATTTGTGAAATGTCTGTGTGGCTCAATCTTTAAGAGCCTTGGTACATGATACTTTCTTAATATCACGGCGCTCTAGATTTTATGCGCATATAGTAGAACCTCAATAAAATTGATACAGCATAGGAAACGCGCTCGATTAAACGCTACTTTTCTTGCTTGCTGTGACTGCGTCTCCAGAGGCTGCGAAAAATAGCGTTTAATCTTGCTATACCATTTTTATAATGGTTTCACTATATTGTCTCTTATCCAGGCAATTTTAGATAGACAGGCTAAATAACACAGACTAAAAAGGTATCTCCATACCAGTGACTAGCTAATTTGCTGCCATCCTGAGGTTGCCTGATATTCATCTTGATGCGCAAATAATGGGTGAAGCTTTGCTTCCTGTAGATTGAGCACGGGGGTCACACAGACATCCGTTGCTGCAAATACACGTTGCCAATGCTCAAGCGTTTGACTGGCGAATGTCTCCACCATCGTTTTGGTGGCTGTTTGACTCTCAGGCATAGTTGGCATAACACCACGCTGCCAGTGTACGTCTTTAAGCGCTGGCAAACCCAATACCTCACATAGACCTTGCCAAAATTTCAACTCTAACGAACCAACCGCCATATGTCGCTGGTCAGCGGTTTGGTACAGTCGATAACATGGTAATGCACCGCCTAAAAAGTCATGCTGTGGCATGGGAGCTGTACTTGAAGTATTATTTGAAGCACTATTTGAATTGTCACCTGAAAAACGACTGATTAGCTTACCCGTCACCTTTGGCATAACCATATGATTGTACAAACTGTGCGTCATGCTAATAGCAATGTGTCGTCCTCTGCCAGTACGCTGCGCGGCAAATACAGCAGCCAACAGTGCTATCACTGCTGTATCACTACCACCTGCCAAGTCCGCAAACTGGATATTGGGCATAGCCTGCTCACCCTGAGCTGTTTTTAACTGATCAAGCACACCACTCATAGCCATAAAATTAATATCATGACCGGCCTTATCAGACCAATTATGATTTATTTGAGAGCTATTTTTTGGCTCAGCACTTTCTAAGTAGACACCTTCTTTTGCGTAACTGCCTGCGATACCATAGCCAGTAATAGATACCATTACCAGCTTTGGGTTGATGACATGCAAGGTCTTAGTATCTAGTCCCATCTCTGCCAAGACACCTGGGCGAAAGCTGTCCAACATCACATCAGCTTCCTTAAGGTGAGCCTTTATAATTGCAATCGCTTCGGGATCATGAAAATCATGCTTTTCAGTCGTCTTACCATGATTTAGAGCTGCGAATAGCTCACCAAATACGCGAGCAGGATCACCTTGTTTGGGTTCGATTTTAAGGACGTCCGCGCCCAAATCCGCAAGCAGGCGCGTGGCAAATGGCCCAGGCAGGTTACGAGTCAGATCGATCACTCGTAACCCTTGTAGACAATCTGCCATTTGATCATGATTTGATACATGCATGTCAGTCATCGGAGAACGCCTCGCCTTTGGCTGCCATATCTAGCAAAATCTGAGCAGGCTCAAACCGTTCGCCGTATGTTGCCGCAAGCTCGCAACTACGTTTGATGAATTCATTGACGCCCATTGCATTGATAAACTGTAGCGTGCCCCCGTGCTGCGGTGCAAACCCCCAGCCAAAGATAGACCCTATATTGGTATCGGCAACTGAGCGCACGACGTTTTCCTCATAGCATTTGGCAGATTCATTGGCTTGAATAAACATCAAACGATCCACCAAATCTTGCTGCGACGGTTGCGCTGACTTTGGCGGATATAAGTTTATCAACTCAGGCCATAGATGCTTATCACCGTCTTCTGGATAATCATAAAACCCTTTGCCATTTTTCTTGCCCTCGCGCCCATGCTCATTGACCAGCGTCTTTAGTATCTCGTAAGAAGGGCGCACAGCAACAGACTTGCCTTCGGCTGCCATATCTACCTGCTGTTGCTCGCTGACATGTAATGCTAGGCTTAACGACACTTCATCTTGTAATGCTAAGGGTGGCATCGGCATACCTGTTTTTAGTCCGGCAACTTCGATGCTACGCGGATGCACACCCTCTCCTAGCATTGCGATACCCTCTGATACATAGGTGCCAAATACCCGCGAGGTATAAAAGCCGTGACTGTCATTGACGACGATAGGCGTTTTGCCTATTTGCACAACATAATCAAAGGCTTTGGCCAACGTTTCATCATCAGTTTGCGCGCCTACGATAATCTCAACGAGCGGCATCTTATCTACTGGCGAGAAAAAATGCAGACCGATAAACTGGTTTGGTCGTGTACTGGCTTTTGCTAGCCCAGTAATCGGTAGTGTTGAGGTATTAGACGCATAAATAGCCATGTTTGAAATCACTGCTTCACTCTGCTGGGTACATTTGGCTTTGATTTCTCGATTTTCGAACACCGCTTCGATGATGAGATCACAACCAGCTAAATCATCGTAAGAGACGGTTGGCGTGATACGTTTTAGGAGAGCTTGTTTTTTCTCTTCGGTAGCGCGCTTTCGGCTGATGGCTTTATCCAAAATATTAGCAGAGTACGCTTTGCCTTTTTCTGCATTGGCAATTTCCGTGTCCAATAGCACGACGTCTATCCCTGCTTTGGCAGTGACATAAGCGATGCCAGCGCCCATCATGCCAGCCCCTAAGATACCGACTTTTTTGGTTTGGGTCTGCTCAAACCCTTGAGGTCGAGACTGACCTTTTTTGATGCTATTCAGCTGCGTCCATAAGGTGTTAATCATGTTTTTAGATTCAGTTGACAGTACGCAAGCGGCAAAATAACGCGACTCAATTTCTAGCCCTGTATCGATATCTACCAAGCAGCCCTCAAACACACAAGACATGATATGAGTGATCGCAGGATAGTTACCATGTGATTTTTGATTAGCCATGGCTGGGGCGATAGAGAATATAGGCACTACCTTTGGATGCTTACTATCGCCGCCAGGAATTTTAAAACCTTTCTTATCCCATGATTGCTGCGCACTTGGATTACTTTGAATCCAGTCTTTAGCTTGCTTCAGCATATCTGCTCGATCAGTAGCCGTTGCATCAATAAGTCCAATATCTTTTGCCGCTGCTGGTCGTAATTCTTTGCCTTGCGTCATCAGCTCCAGTGCTACTTGAATACCGACCAACCTTGGTAAGCGCTGAGTACCGCCGCCGCCAGGTAACAAGCCCAGTTTCACCTCAGGCAAACCAAGCTTGGTCTTAGGCGTGTCAATGGCAATACGATAATGACAGGCAAGTGCCAACTCTAAACCACCGCCTAATGCGGTTCCTGTCATAGCAGCGACGACGGGTTTACCTGAGGTCTCAAGCGTACGCAGACTCCCTTTTAATTCCTCGGTCAATGTAAATGCTTGCTCCGCTGTCTCTATCTGGTTCAATTGATCAATATCTGCGCCAACCACAAAGGTGTCTTTGGCCGATGTGAGAATTAAGCCTGTGGCGGCGTCATCATTGATAAAACTATCAACTATCGTGGCGAATGCCTCCGTAAAGCCATCACCAATGACATTCATTTTGCGTTTGCTTTGGTCAATCGTAACGGTGACGACACCCTCGTCATCACGCTGGGCGGAGAAGTTATCTAATGCGTTAATGGCTATTACGCTATCTACTGTTTGGTTATTTGTCATCATTTTTATCCCTTAAATGATTCTTTGTATATTGCGTTTTAGTCTAATTGGTTTTCAGTCTATTTTAGAGAAAGGTTAAACACGCTCGATAATAGTGGCAATTCCCATACCACCGCCCACACATAGCGTAATCATAGCAGTCTGTAAGTCGCGGCGTTCCAACTCATCAAGGACTGTCGTCATTAGCATCGCGCCCGTTGCCCCAAGCGGATGACCCATAGCGATTGCACCACCATTGACGTTGACAATATCAAGCGAGATTCCAAAATCATCAGCGGTATTCATCGGCACAGCAGCGAATGCTTCATTAATCTCCCAAAGGTCTATGTCAGAGGCTTGCATGCCCGCTTTATCGAGGGCTTTTTGGCAAGCTGGCGTTGGGCCTGTCAGCATAATGGCAGGCTCTGAACCAATGACTGAGGCCATTGTGATTTTGGCGCGTGGTTTTAGTCCTGCTTTTTGCCCAGCCGCCGCGCTACCGACCAAACAAATCGCCGCCCCATCAACGATGCCAGAAGAATTACCCGCATGATGCACATGATTGACGGTTTCAATCGTGGTGTATCGGTCTAATATCACACTATCAAAGCCCATTTTTCCCGGCATAATAAAAGAAGGTTTAAGACCCGCTAAGGTTTCGACATTGGTATTAGGACGGATGGTTTCGTCTTTATCCAATAGCATCATGCCGTTGATATCGGTGACAGGGACAACAGATTTGTCGTAATAGCCGTTCTCCCAAGCCTGTGCCGCGCGGCGATGTGATTCGGTGGCAAAAGCATCGACATCGCTACGGCTAAAGCCTTTAAGCGTTGCAATGGTATCTGCGCCCACCCCTTGCGGTACGAAATGCGTCGCTTCATTGACGCGCGGATCCATGTACCAAGCACCGCCATCAGAGCCCATCGGCACACGGCTCATTGACTCAACACCGCCCGCCACCACCATGTCTTCCATACCTGACATGATTTTGGCCGCTGCCAGATTGATAGATTCTAGACCAGAGGCACAAAAACGAGACAAGGTAAGACCTGCCACACTTTGTGCCCAACCAGCATCAATGACGGCGATACGCGCAATATCAGAGCCTTGCTCGCCCACTGGGGTCACGCAGCCAAGCACCACATCATCGACCAAACTGGTATCCAAGTTATGACGCTGCACCATCTCCTTTAATAAGGTACGTGTCAGCCAAATTGGTGACGCCTGATACAAAGAGCCGTCCTTTTTTCCTTTGCCGCGTGGCGTGCGGATAGCATCATAAATGTAAGCAGTCTCAGTCATAAAAAATCCTTTTTTTATTTTTTAAATAAACAATAACTATCGTAGTTTTATAATATAAGCGTTTACATAAAGCGTGAAGCCAGCTCTTTCATAATCTCATTGGTGCCGCCATAGATTTTTTGCACGCGCGCATCAGCATATAAGCGGGCGATAGGATACTCGGTCATATAGCCATAGCCACCAAACAGTTGCACGCATTCATCGATGACTTCGCACTGTTTTTCGGTGACCCAGTATTTGATCAATGAAGCATGCGGTACAGACAGTTTGCCATCTAACATCGCATCGACTGCCGCATCACACATGGTACTGGCAGCAAGATAATCGGCATAGCATTCAGCCATCTTAAAACGGGTATTTTGAAACTTCCAAATAGGTTTGCCAAAGGCTTCACGGCCCTTTACATAATCTAGTGTTAGATTGATAGCCAGCTTCATTGAGCCGACCCCTGATAGCGCAATGATGAGGCGCTCACGTGGCAGCTCTTGCATCATCTGTATAAAGCCCATACCTTCTACCGTACCCAACAGGTTGGTTTGCGGTACACGGACATTGCTAAAGAAAAGCTCTGAGGTGTCTTGAGAGGTCAGACCAATCTTATCGAGATTGCGCCCACGTTCAAACCCTTCTACTTTATCGGTTTCTACAATGATAAGTGAGACACCTTGCGCGCCTTTTTCACGATCTGTTTTGCATGCTAATAAGATAAGATTGGCGTGCTGACCATTAGTGATAAAAGTCTTAGAGCCATTGATAATGTAATCATCACCGTCTTTTACTGCATAGGTTTTGATGTTTTGTAGGTCGGAGCCAGTGCCAGGCTCAGTCATGGCGATAGCGCCAATATATTCGCCCGTTGCCATTTTTGGTAACCACGCTTGTTTTTGTGCTTCAGTACCATGGGCTAAAATATAAGGCGCGACAATACCTGAATGCACCATACCGCCAAATCCTGACTGATTGGCCTCAGTCTGTGCGTAGATGAGTGCGGCTTCGTGACCGAAATCCCCGCCGCCGCCGCCATACTCGCTTGGTATTGCCGCACACAAAAACCCCATCTCGCCCGCCTCTTCCCACGCAGCACGATCGATCATGCCATTTTTGCGCCACTGCTCATCCTTTGGCTCCCAAGATTGAAACATTTTCAAGGCGCTGTCATACACCATCTGATGTTCTTCGGTCATCCAGTTTGGGGTAAATTTTTCGATACTCATGATGTCTATCCTTGACAATATTGTATGAATAACAGCTATATCTAAGTCCTTCTTAGAATTTATGGTAATATATATTACCGTTATAGACATACCATAAATTCTTTGTATTTATTAATATATGAGTCTTATACTAGGCTATGAAAAACCACTTCGCAATCCATTAAATAAAAATGGTAATTCAAATTACTCATTAATTTAATGATGAGAATTAGTCAGCAATTTATTCAATTGGTAGGACATATTAAATAGCTCATACCTTGAGAAGCGATAAATATGAAAACCTTTAATCAGTCAGATAGCCCTACGCAAACGCGATCGCTAGCGCCCCTATCCGATATGCGGCCCGCAACTTTGGATAAAATTGAGCAAGCCGTTCGTAAAGTCTTTGCAGGATTTGATGCTAATGAGGTGACGATGGCGCAGATTGCAAAGTCTGCAAATGTTTCCTTGCAAACGCTCTACAAGTACTTCGGGGACAAGCAAACGCTGTTTTATACCATTATGGATATTGTGCTCGGCAGATTAGCCGCTCGGATTATGGATCATCTGCAAGGGATTGATAGCGTACAAGATCGTCTACGTAAGACGCTGTGGGTCTGCTTTGATTTTGTAGACTCGCATCCAGATGCGGTGATGGTGCTGTCTTCTGTGTCGGCCTCGCGTATACGTAATATCGCGATCTATGAAAACAAAGAGTTAATTGGCGCGTTTTTGGCGGTATTAGAAGATGGTCAAAATCGTGGGGTGCTCAATGACACTGTCCCACTGCACATACTCTTCGATGTGTTTATGGGGTTTATTAGTCGACTTGGCTTAATGCATACCATTCGCCAAACAGAGACGCCATTAAACGCAGAGTTTGATGCGCTATTTGTGATTTTATGGCGCGCCATCTCTAAACCTGAAGCATTAAACAAAAAATTTAATGCAAAGAACCAAAAAGCCCCACGATAAAGTGAGGCTTTTTATACTGAGTCTTCTAATTTATACTAAGGCTTCTTAGTCGATGAGCTTAGATTATTACACTCTTCATATACTCACAGCATTTTAGATACTGCTGGATTTTGGTAAGCCATAATCTGCATGGTCGACTATATGGTTGTTTTGTTCAATCGTCAGTCGATAGCCTTTGATGATACCGTCGTATGGCAAACTGCCCTCATACTGCTGATAATGCTCACAGATGCTGTCTTGAATCACTGATTCGCGCGTAGCATCGTCTAGTTTGGCAAAACCACTAGGTAAATGCACTTGGGCAAAACGTGAAGCCGCGCCACGAGATATCCAATTATCGGCACTCGTAAATGTGAAATCCACTTCTGCTCGTAAGCTATAGCTGGGTAGCGTATTAGAGTAATTCGCCAAGTCATTTTTAATCTGAGCAATATCTTCTGCGAATGGCTGATACGGTATCTCAAGCACGGCAAATAGTTTTGCTAAAAACTCATCAGCGGTAAAGTATTTGTCCATATAGCTGCTATCAAGTCCAAGATACCTATGCGACAGTACATGGCGCAGGCGGTCACAGGCAGGAATGGTATGCTTGATAGGATAACCCATGGCGCTGACAATATCTTGCGAACGTAGCTCAAGTGTGGCTATCTGATTGATCGCATATTGTGCTAAGAGATGGCGTGGGTGATAACGACGGGTATATTGAGATTGGTTGGCAATGTGGCTCATGATATTGAACACCTTAGACTCCTATAACTCCGACGAAAAAGGTTGATATACGCCCAAATAGGCAAAAAATCAGGCACAAATGAGGTTGTCGGAGTACAGGCTCATGCGCTTTACCAAGGTTATTTTATATCGTGCTGGAAGTTGCAAGGTTTATCACGCTGCCATGAAACGGTTGTCACGGACGGCGATAACAAAACTGTTAAACCCACGATAGATCGTTCAATGATGATAGCACAACAGATAGCAGAAAATAAATACCGATATGTTTACTTATTTTTCAATAGTAAATGGTTAGGTTTTTAAATTAAAAGCACATCATATTGAATTTTATTTTCCTATATCTATTGCGTATTTTTATTAACTCTCTTTTCCTAGGCCTTTCATACTAAGCTTTAGGTTAACAATCCTTATCAAAAAACATCTTTTACAATCGACTTTGGCTTGCTATCTTGCCTCGCGACGCTTGTATTCCAAGAATACCTGCCCCACCTTGACTTGTCACCCGCTGTATTAGGGCGTGTCCCTATTTTAAAAATGGTGATAAAAATGATATAAATCGCAGGCAAACAAGGAAAATAGCTGGTTAATATCGAGATATTGACTAGCTATTTGACGCCGTTTGTCAAAGATTTAGCCATTTTTAGCCCATTTAGTGATAAACGTTTGAATTAGGGACACGCCCTAGCACCTGCTTTGTATTGGATTTTATGAAAAATAACCTTGAGGCGAGCGCGAACGCTCGCCGAACTCAGTATTTTCAAGTATTTTTGATGGGCGTTAGTGCCTTTATTATGAACACCACAGAATTTGTCCCTGTGGCACTATTGAGCGATATCGCCCAAGACTTCTCTATCACAACGGCAGAAACGGGCTGGATGTTGACGCTCTATGCTTGGATTGTGGCAGCGATGTCATTACCGCTGATGCTATTGACCAGTCGATTTGAGCGCAAACGGTTACTCTTAGGGCTGTTTGCCGTCTTTATTGCCAGTCATGTGCTATCTGTATTTGCATGGAGTTTTGACGTACTGCTCATTAGCCGAGTTGGGATTGCGCTGTCGCATGCGATATTTTGGTCCATCACAGCAGCAATCGCCATACGTGTGGCACCCGAAGGCAAGAAAGCCATGGCGCTGAGTGTGCTCGCGACTGGGACGTCGCTTGCGATGGTACTCGGTGTGCCGTTGGGACGGTTGGTTGGTCAATGGTTTGGTTGGCGCGCGACATTTGGCGGCATTGGTGTCATTGCGCTTGTCGTCTTTATTTTGCAAGCGAGACTATTACCTACCTTACCAAGTATGTTTGAGGGGTCTTTTAGAAAGATTCCAGAACTACTCAAGAACCCTTTACTGGTCTGTCTATATTTGCTTATCTTGCTCGTCTTTACCGCACATTATACGGCCTACTCTTACATAGAACCCTTTATGCGTCAGGTCGGTAATATCAGCGAAAACGCAGCTACTTTTGTGCTACTACTGTTTGGGGCAGCAGGCATTGTGGGCAGTGTGATATTCAGTCGTTGGGGTGATAGATATAACACCCAATTGATGCTGGTATCTACGATATTAATACTTGTCTCTATGCTAACATTGCTGTTTGTCGTGACCTCTGTTTGGGCGCTTAGTGTTAGTGCACTGCTTTGGGGCGCGGCACTCATGCTACTGATTATCTCAATGCAGGCAAAAGTCATCATGGTCGATGTCAATGCACAAGACATGCTGATGGCGATGTTCTCAGGTATTATCAATTTAGGTATTGGTACAGGTGCGCTATTTGGTGGCTATGCAGTGACGCATATCTCGATATCAAGCGTGGGTTATGTCGGCGCGGCTATTGCGAGTATCGCTCTGCTCCTAATGTTATTTATGATAAAACGCTTCCCTGAGTTGAGTCGGCGACTTGGCTAAGTGTAATCTATCTATTGATAACGATGCTTTGTGAATGATTAAAAGTAGTGATGTATGTAATAAAATGGTTAGGTAATAGTACAGCCTTGCAAAGCTTGCTAGATTTCTTTTAAGGATATGGTCGAACCACTATTAAAGTGTTACAGCGTTAGACTCGTTTAGCCTACTACTGTAGTACTTGCACTCGTCCGCCTTGCACCACTTTTAATATTGATTGACTATACAAAAGTTGTAAAAATAAGACAATACTCTTTTGATGTTGTAATCAAAATGATTGCTAGCCTTCTAAAAAATAGTTACACTCGATTGACAATCTATTACATTAATGACAAGGATGTCGCTATGCCCCGTAATACCGCTCGCTCCATAGTTGGTCATACTACTCTCAAAACTTTCACTAAAAGCATGCTTGCCATCAGCCTATCTATCGCTGGTATTTCTCACGCAAATGCTTATGACAGTGTCACCTTTTTTGGCGACAGTTTAACGGATGGCGGATATTTTAGCCCCCTCACTCAAGGTGCGTTTGGGCTTGAAGAGTCAGGTCAATTTACTACTAACCCTGATAATACATGGGCAACGTCATTCGCTGAACAACTAGGTACTACTGCTGTCGCCAATACTTATGATGGTAGTCAGACAGGTAATAATTATGCAATTGGTGGTGCAAGAGCAGGCGTAGATGTCACTGCTTTTGGTATTCCGGTGGCCTCTGCCAATAGCCAAGTTAATAATTATATTGATAATAATCAAGTAGATCCTAATGGACTTTATGTCGTGTGGGCAGGTGCAAATGACTTGCTTGCGGCGGCTGAAGATCCTGCTAATGCCCAAGCTACGATACTTGGCGCAGTAGCGAGCCAGGCCGAAACAATTAACACACTAAAAGACAATGGCGCAAACTACATTTTAGTACCTAATATTCCTGATATCGGGCTGACGCCTAGAGCTATTGATCAAGGGTCTGTGGCACAAGCGCAAAATACTGGCGCTACTAGTCTATATAATCAATTTATGCTTAGTGGCGTAGCAGCTACTGGTGCGAACATCATACCGCTAGATATGTTTAGCTTGACTCAAGAAATCATTGCATCGCCTGCTCAGTATGGTTTCACTAATGTCACCGATGAAGCTTGTGGTGACAACAATAGCTCTCTAACTTGTGGACGCAACACTCTTGTAGAAACAGATGCCAACGAAACCTACTTTTTCGCTGATAGCATTCATCCAACAGGTGCTACCCACCAACTGATCGCCGACTATGCAAATGCTGTTGTTACTGCCCCCAGCCTAATCGGTGTGCTGCCACATATTGCAACGACAACCGGACTTGCAACCAATGAGCGCTTACAGTCACACGTCAACCAAATCCAAAGCAGTGAGCAAAAACCTGCTCGTACACTATGGGCTGTTGGTGAAGTCGCCAATCAAGACATTGCAGGGTTTGATAGTGATAATAATACCCAAGTATTACTTGGTGTAGATTTTGCTCATCCTAATTCAGCCAATGCTGTGACAGGCTTATACGGTAACATCACCCAAAAAGACTTTGAAAACTCAGATGTCGGCACAGGTTTAAGTGATATTGATCTGGGAGAAGTTGGTTTTGGTGTCTATCATAGCAACAAGTTTGGCGGCTTACAGATAAATGGTGCTGCAGGATTTGGCAACATGGATGTCGATGTCACACGTGCTGTCACACTTGGTAGCAACCAACAACAGTTCAAGTCAAATGCTGATGGTAAACGTTATTATGCCAACCTGCAGGCAGGCTACCCATTGCAGGTAAGTAATATTGCCGTCACACCTTATATCGGTGCAACAGCGAGCCGCGTAAAAATTGACGGACTCAAAGAAAAAGAGATGTCTGGCGTTGCCATGCAGTTCGATGAGCAGAAGTACTCTACGACATACGGCAAGATTGGTCTCAAAGCCAATCATACCTTGATGGAGAACCTCAACTTATTTGGTGATATTCATTATCAAAAGCAGCTGAGTGACAATCGCGAAGCGGTAACGGCAAGTTTGAATACGCTATCTAATATTAGTTTTGAGACACCTATGGTCGAAACTGATGATGATAACGTTGCCATGACACTTGGAGTGTCTAGAAACTTTGGTCTATTAAACGCTAATGCTGGTGTCACAC
Organism: Psychrobacter sp. KCTC 72983; assembly: GCF_014280455.1. Classification (NCBI taxonomy): domain Bacteria; kingdom Pseudomonadati; phylum Pseudomonadota; class Gammaproteobacteria; order Moraxellales; family Moraxellaceae; genus Psychrobacter; species Psychrobacter sp. KCTC 72983. The sequence goes on along the minus strand of NZ_CP060390.1, from coordinate 2,478,930 downwards.
ATTCACAAGGTGATGACGATGACTCAACCAGCCTATTTATTGGACTTAATGGCGCATTCTAAATAACTATTTAATCTAGCATAACGGTATAGGTGATGATTTCTCGCCTATACCACTATAAACTCAAAAACCGCCATAACCTACGATGACTTTTGCTGTATAGCTGTTGTGTCGCAAAACCTCTCAATGACAAAAGCTAGTATCACAAATTCTCTAGAAATCTACTTTACCGCGTAAAGCTTTGATTTTGCCGCGCTGAGTTTTTTGATCGACGCGTTTGCGTTTGGCATTCCGACTTGGTTTGGTGGGCCGTCTGGTTTTATTGACATGCGTGGCTTTATTGATAAAGCTTTGCAGCCGTTCAAGCACATCGATTTTATTGCGCTCTTGCGTACGAAACTGCTGTGCTTTAATGATAAGTACGCCCTCTTTGGTGATACGGCTGTCTTTGCTATCTAGCAATCGTTGTTTGTACGCATCACTCAGGCTTGAGGTATGTATATTAAAGCGTAGATGGATGGCAGAGGAGACTTTATTGACATTCTGCCCGCCTGCGCCTTGTGCGCGTATGGCACTAATCTCTACCTCATTATCATTGAGGCTAATATGGTTATTGATAAAAATCATAGTGTGCTTTTATATACAAATAGATATGGCTCATAATAAAGCATTATAGCTTTGCCTGCTACTTTGCTAATAACCGCTGCTTCTCCAAAAGTTGACGACTGCGCGCAATCACTGGCGCATCGACCATCTCGCCATCTATTTTAAACACCGCTTGCCCGCTTTTCTCATACTCTTCTATCACCCGCGTTGCAAACGCAAGCGCTTTGTCTATCGGCTGCAAGGCTTGCTGCACAGTGGCAACTTGCTTAGGATGAATGCATAACATCCCTGCCATACCCATTTTTGACCACAAATTTACTCGATTACTTAACCCTGACTCATCTTTAAAATCAGGATAAATCGTATCGATTGGCGGCGATAGCTGATGTACTTTTGAGGTCAAAATAAGCTGATAGCGAATCTGATTGGCAACTATCTCGGCTGATGGCGTCCCTACTTGTACTTGTAGATCATTACACAGATCCAAAAACCCATAGCTAAAAGCGGCCAAGCCTACTGCTTTTGCCATGCTATCGATTTGGTATAGCCCGATGGCACTCTCTATCAAAGCGATTACAGGTAAACCTGTCAGCTGATGTATGCTGTCGATATCTTCGGCGCGCTCGGCCTTAGCCAATAACACACCAGCCAAGTTAGGCATTCTCTGACAAAGCACGATGTCTTTGAAAAACTCTTCGCTACCTGCTTGATTGATACGCAGCCAAATGGGCCGATAAGTTTGCTTTGAATTTTGCTCATCGTAGTAGTTTTTTAATGCCTCTCGAGCCGCCGCTTTGTCTTGTTTGGCAACGGCATCTTCTAAATCCACAATCACGGCATCTGCGCCACTAGCAAAGGCTTTTTCTATCCTATCGATGCGAGTCGCTGGCACAAATAGCCATGTTTTATTTTGAGAAATAGTATTTATTTTATGATTGGTCAATGAGTCCATATTTGACTCCTTTTGGTTATTTAAATTAATTATGCCACGGTATAGCCCATTTTTACTTCGCACTAATAGTCTATTCAATGACAAAGTAGGAAGAGTAGCTATGCAATTCATTAAAAATGAAAACAAAAAAACCGCATGAAAATTTATCTCATGCAGTTTTAAACAATTACTTTCTTATCTAACCTATGTCTTATAGATTAGCTAATTAAGCCAGCATACCACCATCGACAACGATAGTCGCGCCTGTGGTATAGCTTGACGCATCCGACACGAGATACAGCACCGTACCTGCCATCTCATCAGGCTCTGCCACTCGCCCTAGCGGGATCGAATGTAGCGCCATTTTTAAGACCTTATCATTGGTCGTTAGCGCCGAGGCAAACTTGGTATCCGTCAGGCCTGGTAATAACGAATTCACACGGATATTAAGTGGACCACATTCTTTGGCAAAGGCCTTGGTCATGCTAATAACTGCCGCTTTAGTGATTGAGTAAATGCCTTGCTTATCACCTGCCACCAGTCCATTGACCGAAGCCGTATTCAATATAACACCGCCGCCTTGCTCTTTCATCATTTTGCCAGCGGCTGTTGACATAAAGAAGTAACCACGAATGTTGACCTCAACCGTTTTATCAAAAGCGGCTAAGTCAGTATCTAAAATATGGCCATAATACGGATTGGCTGCAGCGTTATTGACCAAGATATCAATTTGACCAAACTCACTTTTAATATGCTCAAAAACCGCATCAATTTGCTCCATGTCTCCCACATGACAGGCAAAGGCACTGGCTTTATGACCGTCAGCTTTTATGCTATTTGCTACTGCTTGGCAAGCATCGATTTTGCGGCTAGAGACAATCACGTGTGCCCCTCTTGAGGCCAGCAGACGGGCAATAGACTCTCCAATACCGCGACTGGCACCTGTCACTAGGGCAATTTTACCGGTTAAATCAAATAAATCCTTCATTACTATTCCTTATATTTTTAAACACTATATACGTAAGCGTAAAATTCAATATTATGCCAACATGCCGCCATCCAAGGTAAAGGCATGGCCATTCATAAAGCTGCTCTCGTCGCTTGCGAGCCATGCAATCGCGGCAGACACCTCGTCCACCTCGCCTAAACGGCGCAGCGGACTGGCTTTGACGGTTGCTTGCTGTGCGCGTTCATTCATGGCTGCCATGGTATTGCGTACCATTGGCGTATCAATAAAGCTTGGACAGACTGCATTAAAACGGATATTGGCGCGGGCGTACTCGTGGGCTGCCGACTTGGTCAGACCCATCACGCCATGTTTGGCGGCACTGTAAGCCGATAACATGGGCGCAGAACGCAGACCAGCGATAGATGCCACATTGATCACATGACCACCGCCGTTCGGTATCATACAATTGACAGCGGCACGCATGCAGTGCCAGACCCCTTTTAGATTGACGGCGATATTGCGATCAAAGTCCTCATCACTCAGCTCATGCATGGGCGAAGGCTTGTGGTCGATACCCGCGTTATTGACCACCACATCTAGACCGCCTAGCGTCTCTACCGCAAAGTCAAACAACGCACGCACTTCATCACCACTGGTCACGTCTACTTTTTTGAAGACGATACTGTTGCCCGCATCTCGGCCTTGCTGGGCAACAGACTCACCCATCTCTTCTGCCATATCACCGATCACGACTTTTGCGCCGCGACTGGCCAGTAGCAGCGCGCTTGCCGCACCAATGCCTGATGCGCCGCCTGTGATCAAAATACGCTTACCCGTTACATCTGATGCAATTCCGTTTGTATTCAGTGTCATGAGTTATTCCTCTACTTTAAGTACCAGTTTGCCGAAGTTTTCACCGTTAAAGAGCATCATAAGCGTATCAGGGAATGTCTCAATCCCCTTAACAATATGATCTTTTACTTTGATGTCGCCTGACTGAATCCAGCCTGCAATCTCTTTCATGGCGATTGGATATTCTTTGATATTATCAAACACCACAATGCCTTCCATACGGGCGCGGTTGACCAGGAGTGATAAATAGTTCGATGGGCCTTTGACGGCTTCCGTGTTGTTGTATTGACTGATCGCACCGCAGATGACGATACGCGCATGTAGGTTTATTTGAGTAAGTACGTCGTTTAAGATGTCACCGCCAACGTTATCAAAATAGACATCGACGCCATTTGGACAAGTTTGCTTCAAGGCTTTTTTGACGTTTTCGTTTTTATAATCGATCGTTGCATCAAACCCAAGCTCATCAACTAAGAATTTGCATTTCTCGCTACCGCCTGCAATACCAACGACGCGGCAGCCTTTGATTTTGGCAATCTGACCGACCAAACTACCAACGGCACCCGCAGCACCTGATACCACAACGGTCTCGCCTGCTTTTGGTTGACCTGTTTTTAATAGACCAAAATACCCTGTCATACCCGGCATCCCAAGTACGCCTAAATAATAAGGTAGCGGTGCAAGATTTGGATCAACTTTATGCAATCCTGTGCCGTCACTGACCGCATATGACTGCACGCCATCGTGACCTGCGACATAATCCCCAACGGCAAATTTCTCATGCTTACTTTCAATCACCTCGCCCACCGTACCGGCACGCATGACGTCCCCAATCTGGACAGGTTTGATATATGATTTGGCATCATTTAACCAGCCGCGCATTGCAGGATCGATAGAGATATAATCAATTTTAATCAGTAATTGACCATCGGTGATAGTCGGTATTTCTGTCTCAGTATACTCCCAAGTTTCAGCACTTGGTGCGCCAACTGGTCTTGTTTTTAGTCGCCACTGCTTATTTATGGTTGTCATTGCTCTTTCCTTAGCGTTGTTCTTAGAACCAGTCCGCTTGCATATCAGTGCAAACAGAATTGGTGTTGTTTAAAATGGCTATATCACGGTTAATCAACGGTAGTTCCCAATCGATGAAGTACTTCGCCGCTTGTATCTTGCCTTTATAAAAGTTTTGTTGCTCAATATCTTGCGTCGTGCTTAATAGCTGCTCAGCTTTACTGGCTTGGCGAATCCAAATCCAGCTCAGCACGATCGAGGCAAAAATATTCATCAGCGCTTGGGCGTTACCAGTAAGCGTAATGGCTTCTTCTGTCTGCAACACTTTGCTTAGATGCACCAGCACTTCATGCAGCTGACCCATGTAAGGCGTTAATTTACCCGCGAGTGCCGCAGTCTCAGGCGTGGTGATATTTTCTAGATCTTGCGTGATTTCACGCTTTAATATTTGAATACCAAGACCACCTTTTTGCCATAACTTACGGAATGACAAATCCAATGCCTGTACGCCATTAGTCCCTTCATGGATAGGATTGAGACGATTGTCACGCCAAAACTGCTCAGCATGATATTCACGCGTATAACCAGCACCGCCCAATACTTGAATACCCAAGTCATTGGCTTTTGGCCCATATTCAGACGGCCATGCTTTTAGTACGGGCGTAAGGAGGTCTAACAATTCGGTCAACTCATTCTTTAGGGTGTCGTCTTCGCAAGTATTGATACGGTCAATTAGGTTTGAGCCGTATAAGCACAAGGAAATACCGCCTTCAGAATAGGCTTTTTGTGCCAATAGCATACGCTTTACGTCACCATGCTGGATGATAGCAGTCGCATCATCTTCAGGTTTATTGTTCGGTGCAATGCGCCCCTGCGTACGATCTTTGGCGTAATCGAGCGAATACTGATAACCGCGATAGCCAATCATCGCCGCGCCAAACCCAACCGCAATACGTGCCTCGTTCATCATCTTGAACATATAACGCAGGCCAAAATGCTCATCACCGATCAGGTAGCCGTAACAATCGCCCGCGTCACCAAAGCTCAATGCCGTCGAGGTTGCCCCTCGATAGCCAAGTTTATGAATCAGTCCTGTCAGATGCACGTCATTGCGCTCGCCGACAGACATATCATCGTTCAAACGGTACTTTGGCACCGCAAATAAGGAGATGCCTTTTACCCCACTAGGGCCACCTGGAATCTTGGCCAATACTAAATGCACGATATTGTCAGACAGTTCATGGTCCCCTGCTGAGATATAAATCTTGCTGCCTTTGATGCGGTACGAGCCGTCGTCTTGTTTGACAGCGGTGGTCTTGATGTCAGCAAGTGACGAGCCTGCATGCGGCTCTGTCAGCGCCATGGTACCAGTGAACTCGCCTGTTAGCATACGCGGCATAAAGGCGGCTTTGATATCCTCACTGGCAAAGTGAGAAATGACATTGATGGCTGCAGTGGTCAAAAATGGATAGGCGGTCGTCGACGGGTTGGCTGCCATAAAATAGCCTGCCACCGCGGTCATGATTGTCTCAGGCAGTTGCATGCCGCCATCTTCAAAACTGTAACGACCAGCGATGAAGCCCGACTCGCGAAACGCATCAAAAGCGACTTTGACATCGCTGATCATGCTGACTTTTTTGCCATCGAACTGCGGCTCATTCTTGTCTGCCAGATGATTGTGCGGCAAGAACAAATCTGTTGCGATCTTATTTGCGGTATCTAATACCGCATCAAATGTCTCGCGGCTGTGCTCTGAGAACTTTGCGTGTTTGGTGAGGGTTTGTGTTCCTAGCACATCGTACAGCTGGAACGGTAATTCAAAGTCGTTGATAAGGGTGTCTGCGGCCATAGTCGTCTCTTTTAGTTTCTCTTGATTACATGTAACGATCGTAAATCAGGCAAATCCGTTTGTATTATCACCCTCTGTCATGACCCTATCTGTGATATTTACGGCATCATTGAGTCAGGCAAAACAAAGGGGGTTAATGCTTATCAATTGATATTAATCTAAATTAGCGCACTGCCGTATTGTCATTTATGACATAATCATGGTCAAATGTGACATAAATTTGGAAATAATTTCTCCTATGGACGTTATGATTAGTGAGAAAAATAACAGATGCGAGTAACTGATGCCCTATTTCAAACCATTTAATGTAATCGTTCTTGGCTTCGATGGTGTGCTTGGTAGCGTGCTCGCTGGTGCCTTAGATTTGTTTTCATTTACAGGGGTCAGCTGGCAGCGATTTTCAAATGAAGCGGTTGAACCTAGGTTTAAGGTGCAGATCGCAAGCTTAGGCGGCGGTGATATCAGATGTAGCAACCGCTTAATGATGCGAGCGCACTGCGATATCCAAGATGTCACGGAGTGCGACTTGTTGCTGGTGCCCACCATTGGCGATTCTATAGACAAGGTACTCAGGCAAAACCGTGAGCTGCTACCACACCTAAAGCGACTGGCGAATACCAACGCGGATATTGCCAGCAATTGTAGCGGGGCTTTTTTCTTGGCGGAGGCAGGGTTATTAGATCATAAAGTCGCCACCACCCATTGGGGCTATGCCAATAAATTTAAGGCAGACTTTCCACTGGTGGACTTACAAGAGAACCAGTTTGTCACTCATGCAAGCGATGAGCTGGGTAGTATATTTTGTGCGGCAGGCGGCAGCGCCTTTTATGATTTGGGGCTATTATTAATAGAGCGCTACTGCGGGCGGGAGATCTCGACCCAGATGGCAAAAACTCAGATTATTGATAGCAAACGAGGCAATCAAAACAGCTATACCAATGTGACCTTGCACAAGTCGCATGCAGACCAGCTGGTCAAACAAGTGCAAGAATTCATTGAGCAGAATTTTCAACAGCCCATACAAGTCAGCAGCCTAGCTGCCATGGCAAATATCACTCCACGCACTTTGAATAGACGCTTTCAGGCCAGCGTCGCGATGCGACCCGTTGAATATATTCAGGCAGTGAGAATTGAGCAAGCCAAGCGCTTGCTCGAGTTGGGGGATGTGAGTATCAAGTCTCTTGCCGATCAAGTCGGCTATGACGATATCTCTTCGTTTACTCGCTTGTTCAAACGGGCAACAGAGTTGACGCCTAAGGAATATCAAGATAAGTTTTCACGGCTGGCGATTTAGAGTCTGTTAGTTAGTGATCATGCATGTTTACATATTCTGCCATAGGCCTTCGACATGGATAGCATCCGCCTTGATGGTGGGATAATCGCTAAAGGACAACTGGTAGCCGCCTGATATATTGGGCGTCAGTTGACACATTGCGCCAAGCGGAAAGCTGTGTTTTTTGCCAATATGACCAAATCGCATGCCACTATAAATTGGTAATCCAGTCAGTTTATGTAATTGACGAATCACTGTGGCAACATCATAACGCTTGTCATAGCTGTCCTCACCTGAACCAGACAACGCCCCAAACACAATCGCTTGTTGACCTTTAAACACACCCGCTAAATACAAATCATACAGCATACGCTCAATACGATACGCCTGCTCGCCCACATCCTCTAAAAACACAATACTGCCCTCAATGCGCGGTAAATACTCGCTACCTGCCAGCGCAGACACCACGCTTAGGTTGCCACCCCAAATCGTACCAGTGAGCACTTTGGGCTCGCCCGCTGTGAGTATGGTAGGCAGTTGCTGACTGGTTAAAGACGCATCTTTTATGGTGATCGTTAAATTAGAATCCGTTAAGGCTTTGGCGAACTGGCGACAGCTGATTTGATCAGGCGCAGTTTTGCCAAACTCGCTATAAAGCATCGGTGCCGCAAGTGAACTCATAGACCCTTTCGCCAATAGCGCACATTGGATCGCAGTCACATCACTGAACCCTGCGAGTATCGTGCCGCGCTCTTTCATAATACGCCCAAGCGTCGTCCAATCAACCATGGGTAATATACGCATCGCACCATAACCACCGCGCACACCTAGCAGCAGTTTTGGCGCTGCTATCGCTCCGGTCGCGAGGTTTTGGAAGTCACTGGCACGCTGCGAGTCCGTACCTGCAAAGCGCAAATATTGACGATTGGTGATATCGGGATTACTTATTTTAAACCCAGCACAGCTCATGCGATCTAATGCCAACTGATTGCGCTCATCACTGCCGCCCACATTGGAGCTGGCAAACAGTCTGGTCTCAATCGTGGGCGTAGTGCAGCTTGTTATTAGAGAAGTTTGCGCTGAGCGCTCATCCAACAATGCAGTCGGCAGATCGTCTTTGGTCAGCTGCGAGCTATTATCTGCCTCAATGAGGCTGGCAGCCAATGCGTGAGGAATACTTTGCGCTGCTAATGCCGCAGCACCTGCGCCAACACCTATTCGGCGCAAAAACTGTCGACGGTTTAGGCCAACATTAAGCTCATCAGCTAGGTTTGACTGTAGGTTTTTATCTTCTATTGATTGCTGGATGGACGGTATTTTTGAACCCATACGTTGTTGCTACCTATACATTTTTATTTTTATGATTTATACATTGTCATCTTTTGCAGTAGCGCACATCACAAATGACGCCGTCATACTCAAACATTGTAACGCATCTTGCCAGCAGTCAAGTTACCCAAGCCTTTACCTATATTTACTTTTTCGCTACCGAGACATACAACATGGGGCGAGTATGTTTGTTACTGTAGATACAAATTCATCGCACAAAAATAAAGGCAACAATTATGTTTACCAAGAAAAATGATAAAGAAAAAACACTCGTTTCTAATTTGAAATACTTGATTGGAAAAGAAGACAAACTTAAAGAAAAGCTAGAAGACAATAGTTATCTTGAACCTTTTAGCGATGATTTGATGCTATTTATGAGTCTAATCAAAGACTACTATAAAGGTGACTATCGTAAGATTCCTTTTAGAACCATCTCAGCTGGCGTGGTTGGGGCAATATACACACTAAATCCTATTGACCTTATCCCAGATTCTATTCCGTTTATCGGCTATATCGATGACGCACTTGTACTTAAATTTTGTTTAAAACAGGCCAGAAAAGATTTGCAAAAATACAAGTCGTGGAAACAAGAACAATCAGACACCAAAAGCACATCGGAAAATGACAAACGCACGGACAAGATCAGTCATGATAAAAACAGCACTGATGAAGAAGATAACAATGAAACCAGTACTGATCTCAAAAAAGCATCATAACTAGTTATGTCTCAACCGATAATTAGCAGTTTAAAAAAGCCACAGCCACTCACTTGGTTGTGGCTTTTTTGTTGCTTTAATCAATCTGACGCTGAACGGTTAAACCTCCAAACGTCAGATTTTAATTCGGCACATCGTAGCTTGCTTTTTCTGGATTAAGGCCAAACGAGTACACGAAAGTTGCAACCAGACTATTGACGATGATAAACGGTAAGTCAATCGCCACATGACCTAAAATATAGCGACCAATCAACCAAGAGACAATCAGCATAACGATAAAAAACCCAGCCAAGTACGCCAAAATAGCAGGATGCTTGAGATTATAAGGTTGGTCAGTCTTCGGCTGCTTTTCTAATACATACGTTCTTATCGCCCAACCCGCGGCATAAGAAAACCCACCTAACACGACATAACTAAAAAAATTCATATAGCTTGACTCTACTGATTTAAAGGCTTGTAGCAAGATCGTTTTGGACAAATACGATTGATCATCAACGATATTTATGCTACCTATGAGAAATACTTATCTAACTACTCTCATTCACATTATCGATAATGATGTTGGCGTGTGGATTGGCCAATATATCGGTATTGACGTCATCACACGCTACTCGATAGATGGTGTTAGCACCTCGGTAAATATAAGACAGATACTCACTGTCTAAGAGTGGGTCGATATTGGCATAGGCAGGCTTGACATGCGCCAATACTAGCACTCGATCAGGACGCCCGATCACCGCATCGACATTATCTGGATCAATAGAAAAAAACTGCGGTATATCACTATTTTTAATCACTTCTAACGCTTCAGGCTCATCCCACACACGCCTAGCACTTGCAGGCTCTTTCATCTGCATCACCCAAGCGCCTTCTTGTTGGCTAACCTTTATTTGCGCAGGCTCGTCTTGACTCACTGTATAACAGCCTGCAAACACAGATAAATCGGTTGCCGCGACCTCAGTATCTGCCTGAGCATCACTGCTATCACTACAGCCACTCAAAAGGAGCACTGTGCTGGCCGTAGCACTGAGCATCAGATACGTCAGTCGCTTATAAAAAATACTTGAGCATAAAGACATAATAAAGCTATCCTGCGGTCATGTATGGGAGACTTGCACTGAGCGCGTTGTCATAAGAAAACTATCAAATAGCTATCTACAAATATTTTCTGTGGATACTATTGTGACAAATGTGACAAAGACAGCGCGCTGGTATTGGCTTCTTTAAAAGCATTTTCGCTAAAAAGTAGACGTTTTTTAGCGAGCCAAGCTATTTTAACAGAAAACAATCAGGTTACTATTGTGTTATGCGTTGCCATCGCTAGTTTTGTGATTTTGTTTGTCACGACCACCCATATTTACGATAGTTTTGTTATACTCACAGCGGCACTAGCATCGTTCAATTAGTATGAGCGCGATGCTCTAATACTACTTTTATGCTTACTATTTATCAGGTTTATACATCTCTATGTCAGACAACCGTAACGCCATGCCACACTCTAATACAAGCAACGCAACTGATCCGTTAGCCGCCAAGAAAAACATAACGGTAGCGTATACTGACGGTGCCTGCAAAGGCAATCCCGGCGCTGGCGGTTGGGGCGCGCACCTTATATTTAGCGATGGTAGCACGCAGGATTTATATGGCGGTGATACGGAAACCACCAATAATCGCATGGAGCTCATGGGTGCGATACAGGCCCTAACACATAGCGCGCCTACACAAAAACTTGAGATTTGGACAGACTCAAGTTATGTCAAAAAAGGCATCACCGAATGGATTGAAGGCTGGAAGAAAAAAGGCTGGAAAACAGCGAGCAAAAAGCCCGTCGCCAATCAAGACCTTTGGCAACAATTGGATAAGCTATGTCAACAGCGTGATGTTGATTGGCACTGGGTTAAGGGTCACGCTGGACATGCCGGTAATGAAAAAGCAGACGAACTGGCAAACTTAGGTGTCACATCGAACAGTGGTCACGACTCTAGGGTAAAAGAACCTATAATAAAAGCCTGTGTGATAAACGAATCAGACGCCCCTAAAAAAAAAGACCGCATAGCGACTGATAAAAAACCTGTCGCCAATGATGATTGGCTAAAGTTCGACCCATTGGGTCTAGATATGGTAGATGACGAGTTTGACGATGTATCAGAAGATGAGTTACGAATCAATGACAGTCATTCTCATCATGAAAAACGTATGATACCTGATGATACTCTGATAGCGCCTGACCACGATCAATACCACGCACCCAAAATGATGAGTAATAAAGCCATGCCAGAAGCCCAAGTATCCATGAATGATACCGACATGACTAGTGATATCCCACCTATAGATACTGATACACCCAAGTTTGATGGGGATACTAGCCGTGCCAATCCTCATTTCAAACCGCTATTGCCAAAACCGATACATCGTCATGAAGCAAATCGTCAGCTCATCATGGATACAGAGACCACAGGGCTTGATGCGCTAAAAGGTGACCGTATCATTGAGGTCGGTATTGTTGAGATGGTGGGCCGTAAATTTACTGGTGAAAAGCTGCACGTCTATATCAACCCGCAGCGCGGTATGGATGATGAAGTTATTCGTATTCATGGGATCTCTGAGGCATTTTTGGCGGACAAACCTACCTTTGATCAAGTTGCCCAGTCATTATACGACTTTATGGATGGTGCTGAGATTATCGCTCACAACGCCACCTTTGATATGAACTTCTTAAACATGGAGTTTGCGAAAGTCGGTCTCAATGACTTTGCTGAGCGCGTACAAGTGACCGATTCACTGGTCATGGCAAAGCAGCAATATCCTGGACAAAAGAACACGTTGGATGCCCTCGTTCGCCGCTTAGATGTTGGTAAGCAAGACCGTACCTTTCACGGCGCCTTACTTGATTCAGAGATTTTAGCCGAAGTTTACTTGGCGATGACTGGCGGTCAAGTGACGCTTGCCATTGAAGAAGACGCACCCACAGAGGGCGGGCAAACTGCACATGCCAATTTTGCCAATCTTGCCAACTTGCTATTGGCATCGACGTCAGATGAGACTACCAATCAAAGCTGGTACGCTTCTCTTGCAGAGGACTACCCTGAGCTAAAAGCCAATATGTAGTCGCTACATCAAGCCTGAATTACACCAACATTTGTACAATATAGCCTTGATTATTATCATATAAAACGTTAAAACATCATTAACCAATATTTTTACTACCCCATTGATACCATCGTCATTCTCATCAGTACATTATGGAAAAATACTTATGGACCAGTCTGCGCAAATGAAGTTAACCGCCCCCACGCTTAGTGTTACTGATTTCAACCTACCGTCACTCCACTTATTGCATGATGAGATTATCGCAACGCTCAAAGATACTGAGATTCATCTGAGCGAGTTCAATGACGATAGTAGCCAAGCACCTTTATTGCTAGATTCTATTAGCGTTTTAAAGCAGCTGTCTTGTATTTTTAAACTGATTTCTCTTGTTGGTGCAGAAGCGTTAAACAATGCCATCGTTGACGGTCTACAGCGCCTTTATGACAACGGCGACAACAATGACACGGCTCTCATCATGGATTTATCAGAAGCCATTATGACGCTGGATCGTTATGTCGAGTTTGTACTACTGACAGAATCAGTAGAGCCGACCTTATTAATACCAGTGGTTAACAAGCTCAATGCACATGGACAAAAGCCACCAATGACGGTCGAGGACTTTTCTACTTTTGGCAGCAGTAGTGTCATCATTGCAAACCCAGAGCAAAACTTTGAGCCACTAAGCGCGCTCAATCTGGATACAGAACTCCTGACCTATGCCTATCGTAGTGGTCTTGGCGTTGCCCTACTCAACCAAGATGGCAATATTGACTCAAACGATCAGAAAAAACTCGATGCCATGAGTGCTGCCTGCGCTTTGATCGCCTCAAATAGTAACAGCCTATTTTGGCAAGCAGCAGCGACTGCTGTGACAGATATTGCCGCGGTCTTACCGTTGAACGTGAGCCAAAAGCATACGCTGATTTATGTGGAGCAGCAGTTCCAAAGCTACTTACCTGTGATGGACACGCGTTTTGCCGACTTGGTTAATTTTGCCTGTCAGCGTGATACGGTTGAGGCGCAGCAATTACGTGAGCAGTACGCAAGTAACTATCTAGAAGGCGATCAGCTTGATGAGATGAAGCGTTTCTTATTTGGTCCCAATCGCGCACTCACCGATACACTAAATGACATTATTCAGTCTCAAATCAATAATATTAAAGAAAATGTTGACAGCTATGCACGCGGCGACTCCATCAATCCTGTTGATATGAAAACTGCCCAGATCATTGAAGAGTTGACTGAACTGAGCTCAGCACTGCGCCTGCTAGGATTGTCCAATGCAGCTGATAGTCTTATCACAGCGGCGGGTGCGGTCAGCCATTGGCAGGCGCCTTCGCCGGATGATTTTGATCACTTATTACTGGCATTGATGCATGCAGAAAATGCTACAATTGCAATGGCAGAGATGCATACCCCAGGGGCGATCTACTTACCACTGAATAATCAGCATATCTCATTGCATCAGCTCAATACATCATACGATACCCTCATACAAGAAAGCCGTACCGCCATTGCAAGTGCCGAGCAAGCAATTAACGACTATTTGGCAGAGCCTGAACGCGACATGCTTAATATTCAGAATATACCGGGAATGATGCGCCAAGTGGCAGGTGCATTGCGCTTTTTACATTTGCCAACATCCGCCAGCATGCTTGGTCAATTAGCCATTTATATCGAAAAGCGCATAGAGAGTGGACAACGTATCGAAGACGATACACTGGCTTATATTGCTGATGTTATTATGGCGGTCGATCATCATCTGGATGGTTTTGAGAACAATCGTCCTGTCAGTAAACAAGCGCTTGACGTTGGCCAGCAAAGCTTAAGTCATCTACTTGCTGCTTAGTACTGCTTACACAGGTTTTATCGTCGCCATTTTGTCATTTTGCGGTGATAAAACTTAATCAGAATACTTCACGTTAAATAAGTCTGTATCTAAATCGATACGGATTTGCTTCAAACTGTTTGGAATCTTTTATGGCCCATGCTTTTATATTGAGTGATGACACTGTTTTATGCCGTCAAATGCCAGATGGTTGGTGGCCATTACAAATCCACCTACCACAGAGTAGTACTGGTTCAGACGAGCAAGCTTATCGGCTCGGTCACGTGACGCTACATGAGAGTCTATCGCCAAATCACTGGCAATCTGATGATAATAATATGGATAGCCTTTCATCTGATTTGATCAATGAAAACACTGCCCAAACCTTCACTGCGCCGTCCACCACTGCCATGACTTATGATTACGCAGTCGCTCATAACGTGACGCTGCCTATCATCGCCGAAAGCAGTACTGATACGTTTGTCCCTTATCGACAGCTGATAAATAACATACCTGTTGCCCTATCTGACCAGATCAGTCAAGCAATACAGTTATTAAGGTGGCAAGCAGATACGCAGTTCTGTAGTCGCTGTGCCAGTCCTACCGTACATGCTGACCAAGGCGAGCGCGCCATGGCTTGTCCAGTATGCCAGCTGCGCCAGTATCCTCGCGTCCAGCCATGTGTGATTACGGCGATTACCCGCCCAAACCCAGTAACAGATGAAATGCAAATCTTACTCGCGCACCACCATCGACATGGACAGCAAAAACTGCCGCCCATGTATGGTTTGATCGCTGGGTTTGTCGAGGTGGGTGAGAACCTTGAGCATGCGGTGGTACGCGAGGTGGCAGAAGAGGTCAATATCAGCGTATCAGATATTCGTTATGTGAGTAGCCAGCCTTGGCCATTTCCCTCCAATTTGATGCTTGGGTTCCGTGCCTCTTATGTCAGAGGCGATATTATTATTCAAGAAGATGAACTGGCGCATGCTGATTTTTTTGATCTCTCTAACCTGCCAAAGATTCCACCAAAGGGCAGTATCGCTCGAGAATTGATCGATCAGATTGCCAAAGAGCAAGGCATTTTATTATGAAATTAAATGACACTGGCACGGGCAGCTCATTTTAGCGGCTAATGTCAGTGCCTACTGCGTCTCACTTAGACATTATGGACGGTCAGACGCTGATATTGCCATTTGACGAGCCTAGGTATCAATAATCCAGCGATCACAATTGCCATACCTAATAATTGCAAAGCGGTCACTTGCTGACCGTAAGCAAAGGCCGTGAGCGCAGCAAATACGGGTACGAAGTTAAAGAATAATGACGCATTAGCAGCGCCCAACTGCTTGACGCCAGAGATCCACAATAGATAACCGCCAACCGTGCCGAAGACGCCAATAAATATCAAGTCGCCAAAGACACTGCGACTGATGGCTAAGCTTTCTTGCAATGGATGTACCTCTGCACTAAATAACACCATGAGCGATATCACCCCAAGACCTGACAGCATACCGACCAAGGTATAAGGAATCATCGGCATCCATCGGCTGATACCTTGAGTCAGATAAGTATAGAGACTCCAGCACAGCATACCTAAAAAAATCATTTGATCGCCATGGTTAAATTCAAACCCTAGCAGTTTGGCAAATGCGCCATCGGTCAGTACCAGCAGTACGCCAGAGAGACAAACCACCAAACTAAACAGCGCGCCTTTGGTAGGAAACTGGCGCTGCGCTATAGAACCAATCAAAGAAGTCACCAGTGGGCTAAGCGCCATAATCAACGCACCATTGTTAGCATTGGTCTGTTCAAGCCCAGTAAACAGCCCCAAGTTTAAGCCACCAACACCAATGATGGATACACCAATCGCCCACGCCCATTGTTTGGGTGTGAGATTAGGGATTGGCATGTGCTTATATTTTGTATAAAGATACAGACACACCGAGGCAATGCTAAAACGCCACATGACTAAGGTTAATGCATTTACTTCACTCAAGGCATGCTTGCCGACAGGAAAACTTGCGCCCCAGAGAAACGTACACAGTAATAAATATAGGACGGCGGTGGTGTTCGCTGAACGGCTCATATTGCACCCAAAAAACTTGCGAAAAGATAACCACCAGTGTATATATTTTAAATACGGTATAAACAAGCAATAACGAGAGCATAGATTCTGAATATGAAATTTAACTACTCCCTCGATGACATGCGCAGTTTTTGCGCGGTTGTCCGCTACGGCAGCTTTCGCCAAGCCTCTATAATGCTTGACATGCCCCTATCGACATTGAGTCGCCGAGTTGCCAAACTAAAAGCAGATCTGGCACTTAGGTTGCTCAACCGAGATGCGCACCGCGTACAGTTGACCCATGCAGGGCAACAATATTATAAGAGCAGCGCCCATCTCTTTGATGAGTTAGAAAACGTCGCGTGTTGCTTACTACAAGATAAAAATGAGGCCAAAGGCACAATCAGAATCAGCGCCCCTGTCAATTTTGGTAGTGATATTTTAGCGCCGCATTTCAATGCTTTTTTAAAACAATATCCAGATATCCATTTAGATTTGCGTCTGTCCAATCAGACCATTGATATTGATGCGCAAGCTATTGATGTCGCTTTTCGTATTGGTGAACACAGTGCCAATCATTGGATTGGGCGGCAGCTGACCAATATTCGCTTTATGATTTGTGCAGCCAGCGATATCGATGTATCCGATATCCAAACGCCCAATGATTTGGCAGGCTACCCTACGGTACTGTGCACCCCTATGTCTACTTGGCATCTACAGCATCGTATAACGGGCGAGGTACAGACGCATCAGCCAACAAATAATATCCGTCTAAAAGTTGATAATATTAGTTTACTAACGGGGGCTATTGCGGATGGCATCGGTCTAGGTTTCATCCCCGATTATGATGCACAGCCTTTGATCACATCAGGCGGTTTGCAGCAAGTATTGCCTGATTGGAATAACCAACCTAGAGGCTGCCAGATGCTCTATCGCGACCGTGATAACATGCCTCATCGCATGCATCTATTGATTGATTTTATCCTCAAGCGTTTTAGTAAGTAGACATTCCGCAAACGCTCACCGTTTTTAGAATAAATGCATCACAATATCATTGATCTTATGCTTTAATTTTTAATGTTAAAGACTAGGTTTTCGACCCTGATGTTTTACGGCTTTAAATGTGTTAATCTTCGCAGCGCAACAGCGATCGACACGGCTGGGTGATTGACTATTTGACATAGAACGTCAGTACAAAGATCCATAATTTGCCTATAAAATATGCAATCAATAGTCACTTATCTACCTAGCCACTGACAGACATAAGTGACAATCGCTAATGATGACCGATACTAAGGCCAGTAATACCATGTCCCAAACCGACACCCATCCTCAAAATGTTACACAGACACGCTTGGCAGACTTACCGATCTTGTTTGAGTCGCTGAACATTGACACTCTGCCAAATGATGTACAGACAAAAATTGCACGCGTGGATGCTTGTCTGCCGCAAACACAATGCGGGCTTTGTGAGCATCCAGATGGCTGCTTGCCTTACGCCGCTGCTATCGTATTAGAGGGTGAGCCTTACAATAAATGTGTCCCTGGTGGCCAGCCAGTAACGGACGCTATCGCTCAGACGATTGGGATAGATACTCATCTGACAGCCGCACCATCACAATGGCCGATAGACATGACATCAGGACGTCCAACAGAGGTTCGTGCTGTGATTCGTGAAGACGACTGTATCGGCTGTACCAAATGTATTCCGGCTTGTCCAGTGGATGCTATCGTCGGTACTGGCAAACACATGCATACGATTTTTACCGATTTGTGCACAGGCTGTGAGCTATGTATCGCACCCTGCCCTGTTGATTGTATCGACTTGGTCATTGTCGAGCGTGAGCTTTCTCCCTTTGAGAGAGTAGCCGAACAAGAAGATTTAAGACAGCGCTACCACACGCATCTCAAACGCGTGACAGAACAACTGGCTGATACCAGCAATAGCAAACCTGTGGTCAGCATGGTAGAGGCCAAGCTCAACAATGCAGCGAGCCAATCGCTAAATATTAGCGAAGCACAAGCAAAGAATACCATTGCAGCGGCTAAACTACGTACCAAAATTAAAAAACTCGAAAAGCAGCTCAGCGTGCGCGCCAATGATAAAAAACAAATGGAGCTTGAAGGCTTGCAAGCAGAGCTCGACGCATTACAAGCGGTGCTGTGATTACGTGATTGATACTTTAATAACTCATATAAATGCCATCGCTAGCATATAATTTTGCAACACCACTCACTAAAATAATAGTTAAAACACCATGAGTAAAACGGTCAAACACAAAACAGCCGATACACCGCCCTCTAGAAGAATGCCCAATCGCGATGTGCGTCCATTTTTTGAAAAGCTAGCGGCGACGATTGACGAGCCTGTCACCGAGCTAAATTACGGCAGTAATTTCGAGCTGCTCATCGCCGTTATCTTATCTGCACAGGCAACTGATGTGAGCGTCAATATTGCCACCCAGCAGTTGTACCCCGTGGCGAACACACCTGAAGCTATACTGGCACTAGGCGAAGAAGGTCTAAAGACGTATATCAAAAATATTGGCTTATATAACGCAAAAGCCAAAAATGTCCTCAAGACTTGCCGCGATTTGATTGAAAAGTTTGATAGCACCGTCCCTGACAACCGCAAAGATCTAGAATCATTAGCTGGTGTGGGGCGTAAAACCGCCAACGTAGTTTTGAATACTGCTTTTGGTCAGCCAACCATGGCGGTCGACACGCATATCTTTCGCGTCGGCAATCGTACTGGACTCGCTACTGGTAAAACGGTGCTCATCGTCGAAAACAAACTGGTCGAGCGTATACCCGATGATTTTATCGTTGATGCCCATCATTATCTGATTTTACATGGGCGTTATACCTGCCAAGCGCGTACACCCAAATGCGGCGCATGCCCCGTCTATGAAGAGTGTATGTTTAAAGATAAAGCGACCTTTTTAGAACTATAACGTAGTGACAATCCTGTCTCAAAAACAAACTTATGTAGCCATGCACTGGCAAGTACCTACGTTTTACGACAGTGAATCCCTTGTTGAGCATTTCTTATAGTATAGAAAGTGCTGCTCACTAGAGTTTTATAACGTTTCAGGGTAGAATAACCCTATTTTGCGTTAAGAGATTTTGGCAATTATCCCGCTTCTGATAAGGCAATCTGCACACTGAGAGTAGCCTATTAGAGCGAACATTGACCTAACTCTCTACCGCCATAGCCATAAAAGCTTATTATCATTGCTCCATATATGAATTGGTTGAATGATAGTAGGTCTAGATTTTAGCCAAATTGATGACAAAAACTTTGTTCAACACCGATTTTTAGCATTGAGAAATACCGATTATCTGCCGCGTAAATGCGTGGTCAACATTAATTAGAGCAGCACCCAGAGTGTTGCTTTTCCTACCTTTATTGATTCAATTAAGCGATCCCATTATGCGTGAATACAACTTATTTACCTCCGAATCTGTGAGCGAAGGCCACCCTGACAAAATGGCTGACCAAATATCAGACGCCATCCTTGATGCTATCTTACGTGAAGACTTACACGCACGTGTGGCCTGCGAAACTTTAGTAAAAACAGGCGCGGTGATACTTGCCGGTGAAATCACCACAACTGCCAATATCGATTTAGAGCGGCTGGTGCGTGACACGGTCAACGGCATTGGTTATCACCACTCAGATTTGGGTTTTGATGGCGAGACTTGTGCGGTCATCAATATGCTGGGTAAGCAGTCTCCTGAAATCGCTCAAGGTGTCGATCGTCATGATCCTGAAGAGCAAGGTGCAGGCGATCAAGGTTTAATGTTTGGTTACGCCAGTAATGAAACTGATGTATTAATGCCGGCCCCTATTGAATATGCCCATCGTTTGATGGAGCGTCAATCTGAGCTGCGCCGTGCAGGCGAGCTACCATGGCTCCGTCCTGATGCCAAAGCGCAGGTTACCTTGAAGTATGATGGCAACCGTCCTGCTGCAATCGATGCGGTCGTTCTATCAACTCAGCATGATCCGAGCATCTCGCAGTCTGATCTGCAAGAAGCAGTGATGGAATCTATCATCAAGCAAGTGCTACCGGCTGATCTGTTACATGCGGGTACACGCTACCATATCAATCCAACGGGTAAGTTTGTCATTGGTGGTCCTGTGGGTGATGCAGGCTTAACAGGCCGCAAAATCATTGTCGATACTTACGGCGGTATGGCACGTCATGGGGGCGGTGCTTTTAGTGGTAAAGATCCCTCAAAAGTAGATCGCAGTGCTGCTTATGCGGTACGTTATGTGGCCAAAAACATCGTCGCAGCTGGTCTTGCTGATCGCTGTGAAGTACAAGTCAGTTACGCGATTGGGGTTGCTGAGCCAACGTCTATCTCTGTCAACACTTTTGGCACGAGCAAAATCAGTAACGATGAAATCATTCGCCTGATTCGTACTCATTTTGATTTGCGTCCTTATGGCATCACTCGTATGCTGAACCTATTACAGCCAATGTATCAGCAGACGGCTACCTTTGGACATTTTGGTCGTCAAGGCTCAGAAACTGCCTTTACTTGGGAAAAAACAGACAAAGCAGATATCTTAAAAGCAGACGCTGGCTTATAAGGGTCATAGAGTCATTACGTTGAATCATTTACAAACCGCCTTTATATACTAAAATTATCGACACTTATTATTAGGAGCAGCTTATGTCTCAAGACAGCAACACTCAAGACAACAATGTGGATGCAAGCATTGAAATCACCCCTGAAATGCAGGCGTTTTACCAACGCGCTGATGCTATCATCGGTGTCGCCAATAGTCAGCTAGGCCCTGATGCCCATTCAGGACAGGTAGGTGCTTCTTTGTTATATGCTGCCGCACGCTACAGCGCCTCTGTGGCCTCGATTGGCTTCGTGAAAGCCGATGATTTTGCCAAAGAAAAAGACGATATCGTCGAGTTTTATGTCAAACAATATCGCCAGATGCTAAGTGACAATTTGACAGATTATGCACAAAATTTCGATAAATATGTGCAGCTAAACAAAGATGATAAGCCAGCTGAATAAGTTGCTATTCTTATCTAGGTAGATATTCTGCTGTGACAATCATCTGTATTTAACAAAAAACCCAAGCCGCTCAAGCTTGGGTTTTTTGTATTATGTTATTGAGTCCATAGCCATTCATTAGTTATTATAAAACTTTAAGTGCTATATCGATCTATCAATAACGTGACGAGCGGTAATAGAACGCTTGCAAATAAGGACATCACATCATGCAAAAAACGCTATCTAAATTATCACTGCCTACACTGGCGCAATCCCTCAAACCATCATTAGCTGTCGTCTCCTTGGTATTAGCACTGGCGGGTTGCAGCGCTACGCCTGGCGCAGTTACTCCCACGCAACCTGCAACAGATAACAGTCAAATGCTTGAAAACACCTTAACTCACTGTCCAACCTCTCGCTCTGAGAAGACCATGTGTACCATGCAATATGATCCAGTCTGTGTAAAAACGAAAGTTGGCTCAGTGATAAGCTACCGTACGGCAGGTAATGCTTGCTCGGCCTGTAACATACCTGAGGCCATTAGTTATACCAAAGGTGAATGCAGTTAATTCATAAGAATACTTCATTCCAAAAAATATATTTGAGTAGCCACAAAGAAGCCCCAATTTAAAAATAAATTGGGGCTTCTATTAATGATTAGAACAATGGTTAAAATAACGATTTTACTGCTTAGTCACCCTTAACAATCTTAGGTGGGCCTTTGAGTAAATGCTCATCAACAAACTCATCTGCAGAGTTATGATCTGCTGACTCATCTGTGATATAGCTTTGCTGCGCACGGTAAAGAATCAGACGATCACGTCCTAATCCGCGTAACAACGCATACATTATGACAAAAACCACTAAAGCAAATGGCAATCCTGCTACGATGGCAGCTGCCTGCAAAGCAGACAATCCACCAGCCGCTAACAATATGGCAGCGATAACGCCTTCTGTGGTTGCCCAAAACAAACGCTGAATCTTTGGTGGATTGGTATCGCCACCAGCGGTCAGCATATCGATAACAAAACTGGCCGAATCTGACGAAGTCACAAACCAAAGCATAATCATGACAACAATCATTAACGTAATCGGTTTGGCTAGTGGGTAGTACTCAACTAGCTTAAAGATTGCGCTACCGGTATCTGCTTGTACTGCTTCAACCAAACCTGGGCTAATACCTGTCACAGCAGAGGCAAGCTCCATATGAATCGCTACGCCACCAAAGGTCGTGAACCAAAAGAACAAGATAAGCATAGGGATTAACAGTACCCCAAACGTAAACTCACGGATGGTACGACCACGAGAGATACGGGCAATAAAGATACCAACGAATGGTGCCCAGCTCACCCACCATGCCCAATAAAATATCGTCCAAGCACTTTGCCAATCTGTTCCACTATAAGACTCGCCCCACGTACCCAAAGGCACGAGTACAGTCAGATAGTTGCCGATATTTTCGATAAAGCTATCAAAGATAAAGAGCGTTGGCCCTAAAGCCACCATGAATACCAATAAAACGATTGTAAAACCGATATTGATATCACTAAGGCGCTTAATACCTTTATCCAGACCCATCATAACGGAAGCGGCTGCAAGCGCTGTGATGAAAGCTATCAAACCGAACTGTACAGTGAGACTATTCGGCATGCCAAATAGTTTCTCAAGTCCCGCATTGATCTGCATCACTCCAAGCCCGAGTGAGGTGACCACACCAAACATCGTACCGAACACGGCCAAGATATCGACCGTATGCCCCCAGCGACCATAGATTCTTTTGCCGAGCAAAGGATACAAAGTTGAGCGAATCGATAAAGGCAAACCGCGACGAAAATGAAAATACGCTAACGACAGTGCCACAATCGTATAGATGCCCCAAGCGTGTAGACCCCAATGCATAAATGAGATATTCATCGCTTGCTTTGCGGCTTCAACCGTTTCGGCCTCGCCCATTGGTGGTGCCATAAAGTGATACAACGGCTCCGCTGTACCCCAGTAGACAAGGCCAATACCAATACCAGCAGAGAACAACATACCAATCCAAGAAAACAGATTGTACTGTGGTCGCTCCGTTTGGTTACCTAAACGAATATCACCATAGCGACTCATTCCTAAGTAAATGCAAAGCCCAAGCGCTGTATTCACTAAGATAATAAATAACCAACCGAACTTATCGGTAATAAAATTCTGTAAAAAACTAAAAACCGCCCCTGCTGTTTCAGTGAAAAGTGCGCCGAAAATAATAAATCCAACGATCAACAGTGACGATGTAATAAACACAGGTTTACTCACCCGTGGAAAAGGTCCTAATCTGCCTACTTTTACTTCTTCCATGTGCAAGTCTCAAAATTTAAGGAATATTACCTTAACAAAATAGGCTTTAACTATCAATCAATTACAAAATAAAACTTGATAAAACCTTTAAATTATTCTAATAAGATTGATAGTTTTTTTTAAAAGGTCTACATAAATACAGATCTAAAAGCAGCTTTATCATGATGTTATTTAGGCAATAATCTGAGTAATCGTCCACCATCACCATCTTCCAATACCCACACTTGTCCATCGACTGCCAGCACGCTACGAACACGCTCACCCATGTCATAACGATAGCGTTCAGTAGCACTATCATCTTCATCGACACTTACGACAATAAGCGCTTTTGAAGATAAACCACTGATTAAAAAATCGCCTTGTAATGCTGGAAAGTCATTGTGGCTACCAGCCGTATATAGACTCAGTGATGACGGTGAAATAACGGGTGTCCATGTGATTTTAGGCATTTCAAACTCAGGGCGAGTGTCGTGATCTGGGATTGGTGTACCTGAATAATTACGACCATTTGATACAATCGGCCAGCCGTAGTTTTTGCCTTTTTCAATCAGATTAAATTCATCACCGCCCTTTGGCCCCATCTCGTTTGCCCAAAGCCTGCCGCTTTCATCAAATCTTATGCCGAGCACATTGCGATTGCCCATTGTCCAAAACTGAGAGGCAATGTCATTGCTATCATTGACAAATGGATTGTCCTTTGGAACCGAGCCGTCAGCATACAATCTAATAATCTTACCTAGATTCATGCTCATATTTTGTGCAGGCTCTTTTTTCTGGCGTTCTCCTGAGCTGATATATAGATACTGTCCATCAGGTGAAAACAATAAGCGATGGCTATAATGACCTTGCCCCGTGACTTTTGGAGATTGCTCCCAAATAGGCGTGATGACCTGTAGTGTGGGCGCATTTGTGCCTAATCCTGCCAGTGTCGCTTTGATTACTTTTGCCCCAAACTTATTACTATCACCCCCCTTTCCTGCTTTTACGTAGCTGATATATACAGCATTAGAAGTCGCAAAATCTGGTGCTAATATAATATCTCCCAAACCACCTTGACCACCATAGGCCACTTTAGGGATGCCTGCTACTTGTGTCTTGCTACCCGTCGCCGTGTCTACAATGAATAACTCTCCTGTTTTTTGCGTCACTAGTAGTTTGGGCGCTTTGCCATCTATACTGGGTAGTGCTGTCATAGCCCAAGGCTCATCAAAAGTGGCGACCGCTTTGGTTGTAAACTCAGGCTTGTCTGCGCTAACTTGAGCATCACTTGTCCGCATATCTGCTTTAGAGGTTTGGCTCTCTTTCTGTTCTGGTACGTTGTTGCTGGTATTGACGGTTGCAGGATTGGAGCAAGCTGATGTACTAAACAATAAAGCCGCAATGAGTAACGGCGATGTTAAGGGCAGACTTACACGTTCAATAGGGGTTGTCATGGTTTTGTCCTTTCTATCCAATTGGCATTTATTTTATTGGTCATCCATTTATTTATAGCATAGTCTTGATATTTAAGAGATATTTAAATGGTAAAAAAACAGTAACGCAAAATACCACCATAAACGAAAAACCCCTTACCTACGATTGTAGATAAGGGGTTTGTTGTGGGAGTATCGTGAGGTCATAAAGACGTCAAAGCCAATGACATTAGCTCATTCTAAGCTTATCAAAAGTCAGTTGGTCATCACTACCCACATCGATTTTAATGATGTCACCCGCGACAAAGTCGCCCGCCAAGAGTTTTAATGACAATGGGTTTTCGATCTCCTGTTGAATAGCACGCTTCAAAGGACGAGCGCCATAAACAGGATCATAGCCCACGGCAACCAATTTATTCATGGCATCTGATGATAGCTCAATATCCATCTCACGCTCTTGGATGCGCTGACGCAAACGATTCAATTGAATATCAGCAATACCTGCCATCTGCGACATACCAAGCGGATGGAATACTACGATTTCATCAATACGGTTGACGAACTCTGGACGGAAATGCTGCCCAACAGAATCCATTACTTCCGCTTTAATATCCTCGTAACTTTCGCCAACCATTTCCTGAATCTTGTGCGAACCCAAGTTACTGGTCATGATAATGACGGTGTTTTTGAAATCTACCACCCGACCTTGCGAATCGGTTAAGCGACCATCGTCCAATACTTGTAGCAAGATGTTGAACACATCTGGATGCGCTTTTTCTACTTCATCAAACAATATGACGCTATATGGCTTACGGCGTACCGCTTCAGTCAACGTACCGCCTTCTTCATAACCGACATAACCTGGAGGTGCCCCTACAAGACGACTGACACTGTGTTTTTCCATATATTCACTCATGTCGATACGTACGATTGCATCTTCAGAGTCAAACAAGAAGTTCGCTAGTGATTTGGTCAGCTCAGTTTTACCAACGCCTGTAGGTCCTAAGAATAAGAACGAGCCTGAAGGACGGTTGGGATCAGATAATCCTGCACGGCTACGACGTACCGCATTGGCCACCGATTCGACCGCTTCGTTTTGACCGATAACACGCTCATGGAGCTTTTCTTCCATTGCGATCATTTTGTCACGCTCGCCTTGCATCATTTTACTGACTGGGATACCAGTGGCGGCTGCCACCACTTCTGCAATTTCATTGTCGGTGACTTTATTACGTAGCAATTTGACACCACTACCTTCACCTGTCTGCTCTTTTTGCTCAGCCAAATCAGACTCATGAATACGGCGCTCAAGCTGTGGAATGGTCTCGTATTGCAGCTTACTCATGGTCTCGTAGTCACCTTCGCGGCTGGCTTTGTCATAAGCGATACGGGCTTTATCTAGCTCGTCTTTTAGCTGTTGACTGCCTTTGACCAATGCTTTCTCTGCCTGCCAAACTTCATTAAGATCAGCGTATTCTTTTTCTAGCTCTGCTATTTGCGCATCGAGCACTTTACGTTCTGATTTCGCGCCAGCATCTTCTTCGTTTTTGAGGACTTCGCGCTGCATTTTTAGCTGAATGAGGCGACTATCGAGCTTACCTAATGATTCAGGCTTACTGTCCATCTCCATGCGCAAGCGGCTGGCCGCTTCGTCAATTAAATCAATCGCCTTATCTGGTAACTTACGGTCAGTGATATAGCGATGACTCATGCGCGCAGCAGCAATGATGGCGCTATCTTGAATATCGACGCCATGGTGAAGCTCGTAACGCTCTTTTAAACCCCGTAATATCGCAATAGTATCTTCGACCGTTGGCTCATCGACCAAAACCTTTTGAAAACGACGCTCAAGCGCAGCGTCTTTTTCGATGTACTGACGATACTCATCAAGGGTGGTCGCACCAACGCAGTGCAGCTCACCGCGTGCCAAAGCAGGTTTGAGCATATTGCCTGCGTCCATCGCGCCGTCGCTTTTACCTGCGCCCACCATGGTATGCAGCTCGTCAATGAATAAGATGACATTACCTTCTTGTTTGGCCAAGTCGCTCAGTACGCCTTTTAGACGCTCTTCGAACTCACCGCGGAATTTTGCCCCTGCAATCAGCGCGCCCAAGTCTAATGACAACACTTCTTTACGGCGCAGACCTTCTGGTACGTCGCCATTGATGATTTTTTGTGCCAAGCCTTCTACGATGGCTGTTTTACCAACGCCCGGCTCACCGATGAGCACAGGGTTGTTTTTGGTACGGCGCGACAGTACCTGAATGGTACGGCGAATTTCTTCGTCACGGCCAATGACTGGATCTAGTTTGCCAAGCTCTGCTTGCTCAGTCAGATTAATCGTGTATTTGTTGAGTGCATCACGCTGATCTTCAGCGTTTTGGTTATTGACCGTATCATCACCGCGCAGCTGCTCAATGACCGCTTTTAGTTTGCTTGCCGTCACACCTGCACTTTCAAATATTTTTTTGGTTTCGCCTTGCTCAGCGAGTGCCAACATGACCCATTCAGTCGCAATAAAATCATCGCCTTCTTTTTGCGCCTGACGATCTGCCAAGTTCAGAATTTTGACTGAGTTTGGGTTTAGATTGACGTCACCTGTTGGCTCCGAAATGGTCGCTTGGTTATCGAGTGCTTTGGCAACGCCATTTTTTAGCGCTGGAATAGAAGCGCCTGCTTGTTGGCAGATAGATAAATTAGATTCATCTTGTAGCAATACCGCAAGCAAATGCACAGGATCAATGCCCGTATGATCACGACCTAACGCTAGGCTCTGAGCTTCTTGAATCGCCGATTGCAGTTTTTGCGTAAACTTCTCAAATCTCATGTTTATATCCTTTTATAATTGGTATTATCAGTAATCGCGTTCATCTCTGGCGTCACTGTTATCTGTCATTTATATAAGGTATGCATACGGTTATTTCAAGACAACAAATCAATAAAACCTTACTTAAGACAATGATATTTATTATTAACAATATTTAAATGGGCTATTAATACCAGATAAAGGAAATTAGTAGGTAAGAAATGCCATTTTATTGTTGTAAATTCAAGAGAAATCTCCGTTGAATATGGTAATAAGCAATGCACTTATTGAGTATAGACCCAATCATAATCCGACTATGCTACTCCACGATTTCAATAGGCGTACCAAGTATCACCGATACCATAATCTCATCCATCTCGGTATTGGTCACCGCGATACAACCATCGGTCCAATCGCGTCGTTGATTCAACCAGCCCAAATGTCCAAAGCCATTCATTTGCCCATGAATCATAATGTCGCCGCCCGGATTGACCTCTAATGACTTCGCTCGTGCCTTGTCTTCATCATTTGGATAGCTAATATGGATAGAGCGATGTGCAATAACACTGGCGCTGATAACGACAGTAACGCCAATACTGATCAGCCAGCTATATGGGCTCAGCTTATCTGATGAGTGTGTTTTTTTGCAAAAAAATGACATAGGCTTTGATCCTCATGATGAGTTTTTTGTCATTAATCATATGTATCAAAGCACTATGTCAGACTATTTAGATAAGTTTTGTGCAAAACGAATGAATTACTCAAATGTTACACCATACGAATTGCCCCATCTAAGCGGATGACTTCACCATTTAGATAGGCATTATCAATGATATGAGTGACCAGCTTGGCAAACTCATTGGGAGCGCCCAAACGTTTGGGATAAGGCACGCCTGCTTCTAGCTGCTCGCGAGCTTTTTCAGGAATGCTCTCCATCATCGGGGTAGCAAAGACACCTGGCGCGATGGTCATAACGCGGATGCCATGACGTGCCAGCTCACGAGCAAGCGGCAAGGTCAGACCAACCACGCCTGCCTTGGAAGAAGAATAGCTGGCTTGACCCACTTGACCATCAAAGGCTGCGATAGAAGCTGTATTAATAATAATGCCTTGATCTACATTCTTTTGTACATGGTTTTTTTCTGCATGCTCGCCTGCATTGCTATCATTCGCTATGCGTTTGGCAATGCTAGCCGCGACCAAACGCGCAACGTTAAATGAACCGACCAGATTGACATTGACCCCGCGGCTAAATGACTCAAGGTCTGCCGGATTGTTATCACAATCCAGTAGCTTTTGTACCACTACGATACCCGCACAGTTGATTGAGCCTTGTAAGCCGCCAAAAGCTGACTCTGCCATTTCAACCGCTGATTGTACTTCATCGCCTTTAGTGATGTCACAGCGCACAAAGCGCGTACTATCACCCAGCTCAGCGACCAGTGCTTGCCCTGCTGATTCGTTTAGATCAGCGATGACGACGTTGCCGCCTTGAGAGACAATTGCCCGAGCCACTGACTCACCCAAACCTGATGCACCACCTGTGACCAAAAAGCTGTTTTCTTGAATTTGCATGATTATTCCTTTAAATCTTCATTTTTTATTAGCTGTTTTCTATGAATTATCTATAAACGCTCTATCGGGTAGTTACGCGGCAGATAAACTGCGTAGCAAAAAGCGTTGAATTTTGCCACTTGGTGTTTTTGGTAACTCGGTCACAAACTCGACCTCACGTGGATAGGCATGAGTGGATAGACGTTTACGCACCAGCTCTTGAATTTCTTTGGCGATTTGCTCGCTACCTTCGACGCCTTCTTTTAATACCACATAAGATTTGATCGTATGTCCACGCACTTCGTCTGGCACGCCCACAGCCGCAGATTCTGCCACTGCGTCATGCTCTAAGACGGTGTTTTCGACATCAGTAGGCCCCACGCGGTAACCTGCCGTAATGATAATGTCATCATCACGTCCTGAGAACCAATAGCTGCCGTCACTATGACGCTCAACCACATCACCTGTCAGATAGTAGTCATCTACAAAGGCTTGCTTCTCATTCCAGCTATAACCACGGAAATAAAACGCAGGTGACTGACTAACCACGACTGCTAACTGTCCTTGCTCACCATCTGGTAGTACCTTCATATTATCATCCAATACGACCAGCGTGTGACCTGGTAGCGCCATTCCCATCGAGCCAACTGGTGATTCGTGTTTTAGCGCATGATGCGCACAGCACGTCATGCCCGTTTCTGTTTGACCGTAATGATCTTTTACCTGACAGCCCAGATAGGTCTCGACCCAGTTAACGACTTCGGTGTTCAATGTTTCCCCTGCCGAGTTGGCACAGCGCAAAGCGAGTTTGGCGTTATTGTCTTCATTAACGTTGTCAAAAACGCCGCTGGATTTCATCATACGAAATGCCGTTGGTGAAGAGGCCAAATTGGTGATCTGATGACGCATCATAAAGTCGCGCGTATTGGTCGCGTCAAATCCTGCTTCATTAAAATAAGTCGTGATCCCTAATAGCAGTGGCCCTGTGATGGCGTAATACAATCCATACGCCCAGCCAGGATCGGCCATGTTCCAATATTGATCGTCTGCGCGTAGGTCAATGGCATAACGCATATAGAGATAAAACGCAGGTAAGGCTGATAATGGCACACTCACGCCTTTTGACTTACCGACTGTCCCTGAGGTAAACATCTGCAAAAATGGTGCATCCGTATCGAGCATAACGGGTTCTATCGTTTGCGCCTGTGATTCCATGGACTGACGGTAGTGATCGTCACCCCACGTCTGAGCATCTTCAGTACTGCCGACCAATACCATTTTGGTTTGCACAGCCAAATCATCAAACTTGCTGCGGTTCTCTACATTGGTAAAAACGACTTTGGTATCGGCTTTATCCATGCGATATTTGATTGAGTCATAGCCAAAAGCGGTGAATAATGGCTGATATACCGCGCCGATGCGCCATGTTGCCAATACAACGGTCAGTAGCTCAGGTGTACGCGGTAGCATCGTCGCTACTTTGTCCCCCGCTTTTACGCCATACGACTGTAGTAAGTTAGCGACTTGCGCACTGGCTTTATCAAGCTCACCAAAGCTCATGCGCGTGACATTGCCTGCCGTATCTTCGTGTACCAGTGCAGCATTATCCGCGCGGCCATCACGGACATGACGACCACAGCACGCCATATAGGCATTTAAGCGATCGTCGACATGTTCGCCAAAGATTTCTGACAGCAATGTATCCATGTCAAAATTATTATAATAATCGGTATAGTTTTTTGGTGTCGTTGAAGCATCTGTGTGACTGAGGGTAGGAGTTTGAGAAGCGGTATTCATAAGCTAATCCTTTAGCAATAGCAGATAAAATGATATTCATATTGTAAAACGGTCACATCCTATAGACCGTTTAATATCTTTGTATTTAACATGCTCTATTAGTAACGTATTTTTATACTTATTTCAATACATAACGTATCATTTTTATTTTATATAAATAAGCATGACCTATAACTATTTATCATCAAATAGCTAATAGTAAACTTAAAAAACTTGTAGGATCAAATATTTAAATTATTTTTGAAGTACTTTCTCAAGAATCGATATTTAACGATCAGCACTGAGAAAACCTAGTAAGGCTTTCTCCTCACAGCTTTGGTATTTTTTCGTACGACCGCGGCGTGCTTGTTTGTAGTCATCATAAAATTCCCCTGCCAAAAAACGCTCAATAATGATGGGGTGAATATACGACGCGCGGCATACGGTTGGCGTATTGCCCAGCTCTGCCGCCACGCTTTTTACCATATCGGTGACCAGCTGCTGACGCTCAGCACTTTCTGGTGCGCTGGCAAGTATGTTAGCGCCTGCCGTCGTTTGTAGCTCATCATATAGATAACTTGCCGCGAGTACACTTGCCATCCATGTTCGAAAATCTTTTGCACTATATAATTTGCTTTCGCAGTCCATACCGCATGTATGCATTCGCAAGTAGTCGTTGATATCGCTACTGTCGACGACTTGTTTATGTCCATTGTCATCTAAGTATTTAAATATTTGATAGCCCGGCAGCTCAGAACATGCCTGCACGATGTCAATCAAACGCTCATCTTGCAGCTCAATGTGGTGTTCTTTGGCGCTTTTTCCGACAAAATCAAACGCCAGTCCATTATCCGTTTCGCTGACATGCTTACTACGTAGCGTACTCAGACCATAGCTTTTATTTTGCTTGGCATAGCGGCTATTACCAATACGAATCAACGTGGTTTCAAGCAATTTGACCACGGCAGCGAGTACATTGGTGCGTGACAATGATTCTGCTTCCAAATCTGTCTCGACCTGCGCGCGTAAATTGGGCAGCGCCTCTGCAAAGCCTATCATCGCATCAAACTTGGCTTGGTCACGAATATTATTCCACAAGGGATGATACAAGTACTGCTTGCGTGATTTTTCATCGCGTCCTGTCGATTGCAGATGACCTTTTTCGTCTTGGCATATCCACACCTCCGACCACATAGGCGGTATCACCAATGCATCAAAACGCTGACGCAATGCTTTGTCTTTGACTGTCTTGCCCGTTGCATCGCGATAGGTAAAGCCGCGGCCCCAACGTCTACGCTCATAACCTGGTTCGTCGTCACTCACATAACGCAGATTGGCACGGCGTGCGAGACGCTCATAGTCATGGCGCACATCCTGCGTCGTCGACTGCTCGTTTGTTTTGCCCATAACAACACTCATCTAATAATTTTATGGTTTTAGCATAATCAACTGCGCTTATTTTTGCTGTTTGTTTGCCACGGACAAAGTGTAATCCTGTGTAAAATAAAGCAGTGATAAAAATAGCGATACGGGTTCTAAGTGCTGTACTTTTAAGGCTTAATTCAGCACTACTCACGACTTAAGTTTATAAAAAATAAATCATTCTCCTATGAAAATAAAGCCACTCGCCCTCGCCGATCATGATCTTTGGGCGCACTTATGGCAAAACTATCTCACGTTCTATGAAACCAGTTTGCCATCAAACACGACGGAGACGACGTGGCGCAATCTGCTTGATAAGGGTAAGCTCGAGAATGAAATACCCACCAAAAAAAGCCAAGCATCAAATGCTTGGCTTTTTTTATTTTGATACTACTTTACAATAAAAGTCATTATTTACCGTATACACATAAATAAGCGGTTTCGACGTCAACTTTTACTTGGAATTTTTGATTGGCTTCAACGGTGAAGTGCTCGCCAGCGTTAAACGTTTGCCACTCATCACTCTCTGGTAGCTTGACCGTCAATGCACCGCTCACCACGCTCATGGTTTCAAACTCACTGGTGCCAAATTCATACTCACCAATTTCCATAACACCTACTGTTGCAGGCTTGGTTGCTGTTTGAAAAGCAATCGAAGTGACTTTATTATCAAAATAATTATTTACGCTTGGCATAATCTTCCTTAATTACATGTTAGTTGGTATTTGAATTCTATTTTATAGACCTGCTTTTAGACTGGCTTCGATAAACTGATCGAGGTCGCCATCTAGTACCGCGCCCGTGTTGAAGGTTTCAACGCCGGTACGCAGATCCTTGATACGAGAATCATCGAGCACGTATGAGCGAATCTGGCTGCCCCAGCCGACATCAGACTTATTGTCTTCAACCGCTTGTTGTTTTTCCATACGTTTTTGCATCTCAAGCTCATAGAGCTTAGCACGCAGCATCTTCATTGCCGTGGCTCTGTTACCGTGCTGACTACGCTCATTCTGACAAGTCACCACCACACCACTTGGCTCATGGGTAATACGTACCGCAGAATCTGTCGTGTTGACGTGCTGACCGCCCGCTCCTGAGGAGCGATAGGTATCGATACGCAAATCCGCAGGATTGATGTCAATCTCGACATTATCATCAATCTCAGGCGAGACAAACACCGCCGCAAATGAGGTATGACGACCATTGTTGCTATCAAATGGTGACTTACGTACCAAACGATGGACGCCAATCTCGGTACGCAGCCAACCAAACGCATAATCGCCTTTAATCTCAATGGTGGCCGACTTGATACCCGCGACACTGCCAGCAGACACTTCAATCACATCTACCTTAAAGCCATGAGCTTCCGCCCAGCGTGTATACATACGCAGCAGCATCTCCGCCCAGTCTTGTGCTTCGGTGCCGCCACTGCCCGACTGGATATCCAAGTAGCAGTTGTTTGGATCCATCTCGCCGCTGAACATACGGCGGAACTCTAGATCAGCCACGCGCTGCTCAGCATCATCTAGCTCGCTTTGCACGTCAGCTAGCAAGGACTCATCCTCTGCTTCTACTGCCAACTCTAGCATGGCAGACGCATCTTCTAGCGTGGTTTCAAGAGAGAGCACCACATCGATGACACCATCAAGGTGGCTTTTTTCTTTATTGATCTTGGTGGCACGCTCTGGATCATTCCACAGCTCTGGGTTTTCTAGCTCTAAATTGACTTCTTCTAAGCGTTCTTGCTTACCATCGAAGTCAAAGATACCTCCGCAAATCCTGCCCGCGCTCGGATAAATCTTTAATCTGTTCTTGATACGGATTGATTTCCATAAGTGTTCCTGTTTTTCTAAAAAAATAAATAACGCATTTGGCGCTATTTTAAATGAGATTGATCATAAATGGTTGGCTAATTATCATGGTGATAACCACTTATGCATCCATTAAGCTATATTGACCAATCTTCTACTGCCCAGCGATGCGCCAAGGCATGAGCATGTAGCGCCTCATCAGGTGACACACAGATCGCCACATCCGCCCATTCTAGCAACGGGATATCGTTTTTGGAGTCTGAATAGGCATAGGTTTTTTCAAAGGTGATGCCCGCTGCTTGCTGCTTATCAAGCCATTTATCTAAATGGTAGATCTTGCCTGCCTGAAAGTTTGGTTTATCAGTCAGCTTGCCCGTATAACGATTGTCTTTGATCTCAAGCGGCGTAGCCAATACATTGGCTGACTCAATACCAAAACGCTTGGCAATAGCGGACACCACAAAATCATTGGTTGCAGAAATAATCACCACATCGTGCCCTTGCTCAATATGCTGGCACAATGCTTCCATTGCTTTTGGGCGAATATGTGGCTCGATTTCACTTTTGATGTAATCTTCTCTTAGCTCATCAAGTCTATCAAGCGGCAGACTACTCAAAAACTGCGCGACGAATTCATTGTACTCTGTCGCATCTAACGTCCCTTCGATATAGTCATTATAAAACTTCTGGTTGGCTGTACGGTACTCAGCCTCATCGACAAGGTCGTGCTTGACGATATACTCACCCCACAGATAGTCACTATCGACATCCAGTAAGGTATGATCTAAATCAAATAGCGCTAGTTGTTTTTGTTGTTTTTGTGCTGGATTTGCCTGCATGGTGAGACCTTATCGTTGGTTGTGAAAAAATATGGATCTTTTAGGGCGTGTTGAACATTCGCAAATAGGCACTGCTGATCGCTAAAATGGTTCCAGACAAGGCACAAAGCGACGATAATGCAGATGCCTTAGCGAGATTTGTAACGCAGTATGGGGCAATTTTAACATCAGCCCCAACGATAAAAAGCAGGGGACAGGACTCTTTTTTGCCGCTTCATCGTTAAAAATAAGCGCTTAGTTAGTCAGGCATCGCTATTTCTGTTAAACCTGTTTTGAATTTTTGACAACGCTCAGAATAATGCAGCGCTGACATTTTCAACATCGCTACTTGCTCATCTGTCAGTGTCTTAACGACTTTGGCAGGCGCGCCCATCACCAGGGAATTGTCAGGAATAACCTGACCTTCAGTAATTAAGGCTTTCGCCCCTATCAGGCAGTTTTTACCTATTTTGACATTATTGAGTACCACCGCACCGATACCAACCAGACTGTTATCACCGATCTCACAGCCATGCAGCATCGCTAGATGGCCAATAGTCACGTAATCACCGATAGTCACTTTGATACCTGCATCAGTGTGAATCACACTATTTTCTTGCACATTACTATAGTCGCCGATATGAATACGATCGTTATCGCCGCGTATCACCGCACCAAACCAAACATTGGCCTGATGACCCAAATACACATCACCGATTACTTGTGCCGAGTCAGCAATCCAACCGTTGAACGGTACGGCAAACTCAGGGGTTTTGTCTAAATATTTAAATATCATCGTTTTTCCTTAGTAAGGATAATGTTATTTTGGAGTAAGTCATTGGTTATACCACAATCATTTTTATGCTTATTTGATTGGCATGTCAAAGAACCATCTCACTTTGGACCATAGCCATAAAAAATATATTTTACAGTATACAGTCCCATTTAATACCTTATCGTGTGTCCACTTTATAGTACAATTAGCAAGGCCAACATTCTCATTTTGCTATCGTAGCGCCTGCCCTAACAAGTACCGCTACCCTACTAAGGACGCATCCATGCTTCGCGAAACACACGTACCTATTATCTTGTTGGCAAGTAGTGTGATCATCACCGCGCCCAGTTATGCTGAAGATACCTCAAGTTTGGAGAGAGCCGGTGACATTGTTGCGGTTGCCATACCTGCCATTGCTTATGGCAGCACGCATTATATGAATGATAAAGAGGGACGTCAGCAATTTTATCAATCATTTGCTACTAATCTTGCCGTGACCTATGCTGTGAAGTCAACCATTAATAAAGAGCGTCCTGACCATAGCGACAATGACTCCTTCCCATCAGGACATACTTCTTTGGCATTTCAGGGCGCAAGCTTCATTCATAAACGCTATGGATTAGAATATAGTATTCCAGCTTATGTTGGCGCAACTTTTGTGGGTTATAGCCGTGTTAAAGCGGAAAAACATGATGTGGCTGATGTATTTGCTGGTGCAGCACTAGGGGTTGCCAGTAGTATGTATTTGACCAAAAGCTATAACGATCAGCTTCTCCTCACAACCAATCTTGCGCCTGACTATTACGGGCTGTCTGTCCACTACCAGTTTTAATCACTCAGTTTGCCCTTGATACTAGCCATAAGTTACTATTTTGTATATAATACGCAAAATCTGTGCCTAAGCGAGCGGACATGATGCAAGTTACCTATTCACTATCGAGTGAGTTTTGTAGTTTTCATCAATAATGTCTTCTCGCTTTTTTGTGGAAAATTTTTGTGTGCCGTCCTTTTATTACTTCTATATGACAACAGTCAGATGCCGTAAATAAAAGGATACGGAGCAATTTTAGACCAACAGAACATGATGGCACTCACCAATAATAGCGGAGGCAATCCTTGAATTCATCGGTAGAAACACAAGCAATTTTGGCACTAGCAGACGGTACAATTTTTCGCGGTGTCAGTATCGGCAGCCTAGGTCATCGTGTTGGTGAGGTCGTATTTAATACCGCCATGACAGGGTATCAAGAAATCCTAACCGATCCAAGTTATGCGCGACAGCTGGTGACCCTAACTTATCCGCATATCGGTAATACAGGTACCAATGCCGAGGATACCGAGTCTGGTAACGGTCACAAAGTATGGGCAGACGGTCTGATCATCCGTGACGCCACCATGGCAACCTCTAACTTCCGCAACTCAGAATCACTAAGCGACTATCTACAGCGTAACAATACCGTCGCTATCGCTGAAATTGATACACGCCAGTTGACCCGCCTATTACGTGATAAAGGCGCACAAAACGGTTGTATCATGACTGCCTCAAACGGTGAGACGATCAGCGTTGAAGATGAGCAAAAAGCGATTGAGCTGGCACAAGGCTTTGCAGGTCTAAAGGGCATGGACTTGGCAAAAGAATGCTGCACGACAGAAAGCTTTGAATGGACAGCGGGCACATGGGATCTATCAGACACCCTACTCAACCGTGACGTGGCGGGTAGCCATGACAATGGTACTGGCGGCTTCTTTAAACAGCTTGGCACGCATATCGACGCTAAATACAATGTCGTCGCTTATGACTTCGGTAGCAAAACCAACATCCTACGTATGCTCGTCGACCGCGGCTGTCACGTGACCGTCGTCCCAGCACAAACGCCTATTGCTGATGTGCTCGCGATGAACCCAGACGGTATCTTCTTATCAAATGGCCCAGGCGATCCTGCCGCCTGTGACTACGCTATCGACGCCGTACGTCACATTATTGAAGAAACAGACGTACCAACCTTTGGCATCTGCTTAGGTCATCAGCTAATTGGTCTTGCCAGCGGCGCCAATACCATCAAAATGAAAACGGGCCACCATGGTGCCAACCATCCGGTGCAAGATCTAGCGACTGGCACAGTGATGATCACCAGTCAAAACCATGGCTTTGCGGTTGATGAAGACACGCTACCAGAAAACGTTAAGTCAACGCATCGCTCATTATTCGATGGTACTAACCAAGGTATCGAGCTGACCAACAAGCCAGTATTTAGCTTCCAAGGTCACCCAGAAGCCAGCCCTGGCCCGCATGATTGTGGTCCGCTATTTGATAAGTTTGCTGAGATGATGGAAGCGGCTAAAACTGCTCAAGCTTAACGATTCATTATAACTTGATAATAAGTCAATGCTTGAATCGCTAAAAGCGGTTTGAGCAGTACTGTAACAACGCATTGTAAGTATAAAACGCCATAAGCGTTATCAAAAATAAAGATTACTTAAAATATCATCAAACGAAGGTAGCTCTAACTATGCCAAAACGTACCGACATAAAAAGCATTCTTATCATTGGCGCAGGCCCTATCGTTATCGGCCAAGCGTGTGAGTTTGACTATTCAGGCGCACAGGCGTGCAAAGCACTAAAAGAAGAAGGCTACCGTGTCATCTTGGTCAACTCAAACCCTGCGACTATCATGACCGATCCTGTCATGGCAGATGCGACCTATATCGAGCCGATCACATGGCAGACCGTTGAGCAAATCATTGCCAAAGAGCGTCCTGATGCGATCTTGCCAACCATGGGCGGACAGACCGCGCTCAACTGTGCGCTAGATCTAGATAAACATGGCGTACTGACTAAGTACGACTGCGAGCTAATTGGCGCCACCAAAGACTCGATTGAGATGGCAGAAGATCGCGACTTATTCGACAAAGCGATGAAACGTATCGGTCTTGAGTGCCCACGCGCTGAAACCGCTGAAACGATGGAAGAAGCCTTTGCCACTCAAGAAAAGATGGGTTATCCGTGTATTATTCGTCCCTCATTCACCATGGGCGGTTCAGGTGGCGGTATTGCTTACAACCGCGATGAGTTTATCGAGATTTGTGAGCGCGGTTTTGATCTATCACCAAACCATCAGCTACTTATCGATGAGTCACTCATCGGCTGGAAAGAGTACGAGATGGAAGTGGTTCGTGACAAAAACGACAACTGCATTATCATTTGTGCCATCGAAAACTTTGACCCAATGGGCGTACATACTGGCGACTCAATCACTGTCGCACCCGCGCAGACCTTGACCGATAAAGAATACCAAATCATGCGTAATGCCTCACTCGCAGTATTGCGTGAGATCGGTGTTGAAACAGGCGGCTCAAACGTCCAGTTCGGTATCAACCCTGATACGGGACGTATGGTCGTTATCGAGATGAATCCACGTGTATCACGCTCGTCTGCCCTCGCCTCAAAAGCGACTGGCTTCCCGATTGCCAAAATCGCGGCAAAACTGGCAATCGGTTATACCCTAGATGAATTGCAAAATGACATCACAGGCGGCAAAACCCCAGCCAGCTTCGAGCCTGCGCTTGATTACGTTGTCACCAAGATACCGCGTTTTAACTTTGAAAAATTCCCACAAGCGGACAACATCCTATCGACTCAGATGAAATCGGTCGGTGAAGTCATGGCGATCGGTCGTAACTTCCAAGAGTCGATGCAAAAGGCATTACGCGGTATGGAAACTGGCGCGGATGGTTTCGATGAGCAAATTGATTTATCCAAAGTCAGTGCTGAGAAGGCTCGTAGTGAGATTATCAACCGCTTAACCATTCCAACGCCTGAGCGTATCTATTACGTTGCTGATGCCTTCCGTGTCGGTATGAGCGTTGATGACGTCTTTAATTACACCAAGATTGACCCGTGGTTCTTGGTACAAATCGAAGACATCGTTAAGACTGAAGCGACGGTAAAATCACTCGGCTTTGGTGGCTTAAACGAAAACAACCTACGTCGCTTTAAGCGTAAAGGCTTGTCAGATTTGCGTTTGGCTAAATTGCTTGGTATCTCACAAAAGCAACTACGCAAAAAGCGTTGGGATTTAGGCGTCTATCCCGTGTATAAGCGTGTCGATACGTGCGCTGCAGAGTTTGCGACCAGCACCGCTTATATGTACTCAACCTACGATAGCGAATGTGAAGCCAACCCAACTGACAAGAAAAAAATCATGGTCATCGGTGGCGGCCCTAACCGTATCGGTCAAGGTATCGAGTTTGATTATTGCTGTGTACATGCAGCGCTTGCCATGCGTGAAGACGGCTATGAGACCATTATGGTCAACTGTAACCCTGAAACGGTTTCAACCGATTATGACACCTCCGACCGTTTATATTTTGAGCCAATCACGTTAGAGGACGTGCTAGAGATCGTCCGTATCGAAAACCCTGATGGCGTGATTGTACAGTTCGGTGGCCAAACGCCATTGAAACTTGCGCGTGCGCTAGAATCAGCGGGCGTAAAAATCATCGGTACGAGTCCTGATGCGATCGACCGCGCTGAAGACCGTGAGCGCTTCCAGCATATGATTCAGCAGCTAAACCTTGTACAACCATCGAACGCCTTAGCAACCAGCTTAGAAGATGGTTTGGTTAAAGCAAAAGACGTAGGCTATCCATTGGTGGTACGTCCATCTTATGTATTAGGTGGCCGCGCGATGGAAATCGTCTATAACGAAGATGAGCTAAAACATTACCTGCGCACCGCAGTACAAGCCTCAAACGAAGCGCCTGTCCTACTCGATCGCTTCTTAGATGACGCCATCGAAGTTGATGTTGACTGTGTATGTGATGGTACCGATGTTGTCATCGGCGGTA
Organism: Psychrobacter sp. KCTC 72983; assembly: GCF_014280455.1. Classification (NCBI taxonomy): domain Bacteria; kingdom Pseudomonadati; phylum Pseudomonadota; class Gammaproteobacteria; order Moraxellales; family Moraxellaceae; genus Psychrobacter; species Psychrobacter sp. KCTC 72983. The sequence goes on along the minus strand of NZ_CP060390.1, from coordinate 2,437,850 downwards.
TCATGCAGCATATCGAACAGGCAGGTGTCCACTCAGGCGACTCAGCATGTTCACTGCCGCCATACTCACTGTCTAAAGAGCTATGTGATGTCATGCGCGCGCAAACAGTCGCGATGGCAAAAGAGCTTGGCGTTGTTGGTCTGATGAACGTTCAGTTCGCGGTCAAAGGCGAAACCGTTTACATCTTAGAAGTGAACCCACGCGCTGCGCGTACCGTACCCTTTGTCTCTAAGTGTATCGGTACTTCATTAGCACAGGTTGCGGCTCGCTGTATGGCTGGCACCTCGCTCAAAGACCAAGGCTTTACGACTGAGATTGTTCCAGCATTTTATGCGGTCAAAGAAGCAGTGTTCCCATTTGCTAAATTCCCTGGTGTTGATCCAATCTTGAGTCCTGAGATGAAATCGACGGGTGAAGTCATGGGCGTGGGCAAAACCTTTGGCGAAGCATTCTACAAAGCCATCATCGGTAGTAACGAGCGTCTGCCTGGCCTACCGACTGAAGGCGAGACCAAGACGGTCTTTATCTCAGTTCGTGATAGCGACAAAGGACAAATCGCCCCGATCGCCCGTCAGCTTATAGACTTTGGCTTCAAAATCGTCTCAACGACTGGCACGCAAAAAGTACTGAGCGACGCTGGTATCGAAAGTCAGCAAATCAACAAGGTCACTGAAGGTCGTCCGCATATCGTTGATGCCTTGAAAAACGGCAAAATTGACCTGATTATCAATACGACTGAAGGCAAGCAAGCACAAGAGGATTCATTCTCTATCCGCCGTAGTGCGCTACAAGGCAAGGTATTCTATGTCACGACGTTAGGTGCAGCCGATGCCGTCTGTAAATCTTATGCCATTGACTTACCGTTTGATGTCTATAAGTTACAAGATTTGCATGAGCAAGCAAAGTCTATTGACGCGGCTGAATAATTTCAGTAGATTAAGCATAACCGCTAAGCTTATATAAAAGCTTAGCCAAGACTTGTTATTGATTATTTTGTGATAATCATACGTTAAAAAAACAATATCTTGAAAGAGACAAACCTACAAAAGCATAGTGGCTAAATTGCGACTATGCTTTTTATTATGTAAGGTTCAGTGCGCTTGGTGCTAAAAGTAGAGGTGCTAACACACAACAGCCTATTTACTGACGACACCATCTGAACCCCGCTCTTTTTATATTTCATACTCATTGCAACAACATTGACACCATCTCCTTATGAGATGGTGTGGTGTTATTGGTTTAAGGAAAAAACATGCAACGTTATCCCATGACTCCGCAAGGACATGCAGCTTTAGAAGCTGAATTAAAACAGTTAAAAAGTGTCGACCGTCCACGCATCACCGCATCGATTGCTGAAGCCCGCGAGCACGGCGATTTAAAAGAAAACGCTGAATACCACGCTGCCCGTGAGCAACAAGGGTTTTGTGAAGCACGTATCCGTGATATCGAAGCAAAACTTGGCGGCGCACAAGTCATCGATCCTTCGACATTGCCAAAAGAAGGTCGTGTCGTATTTGGCGTCAGCGTCATAATCGAAAACATGGACACTGAAGAAGAAAAACAGTACAAAATCGTCGGCGATGATGAAGCCGATTTCAAGGCTGGCAAAATCTCAGTTAACTCACCGATCGCGCGTGGCCTCATCGGTAAGTTTGAAGGCGATGAAGTACGCATCGAAACGCCAAAAGGCGTGGTTGAATATGAAGTCATGAAAGTTATATACGACTAATAGCTACACTGCTTTCTAATCTAGAGTTTTGATACTCTCAATTGTAGACAGTTCGAGAAATGACTTTTAGATAGTAGCTTCTATGACAATGATTGCGCCTAGCTACTTAGTTATGCGACTCCATAGATGAAAGCTGTACTACACATAGATAGCATTTATACCGTTTCGGTTACACAATGCAGCTTTTATAAATGATTTATTTTGGCGCATAATCATTTGAGTTTTTAGTGCATCGTAATTTTTATATTAGGTGATGTTACCCCGTAATATCGATGTAAATTTATACTGAAGCGCTTTTACTCAAAATAATGATGGTCTGATTATAGACACCGACTATCTTCAGTACTGATACCCTCGTTATTTGGCATACTTTTTGGTGTCATTTAGCGGGGGTTTTGCTTGTTTAGACGTTAATTATTGCTGTTTTACTTATTGCTGCTTTTTTTTATTGATACTGTTAAGGAGTCTATTATGACCATGAAATCTTATGCACCATCAGCACTAACCACCACGGTATCTGCAATACTCGCAGGTATGGTGCTTGCATCCTCAGCCCATGCCGCTCCTGAGATTGCGATTAGCTCATCTGTTGGTGGTAGCACGACGGTAGTTGAACAATACTCTGATGGGCAAACAGCCACTATTACTGCGACACCTAACGGTATCACCATGCAAGATGGCATGCCTTATGCCGTGACTCAAGTGACGACTGTGCCGCGCTATGTCGTTCGCCAGTCTCCTGTGGTTCAAGGAAGCGCAACCGTCACTAGCGTACCGGTCACCAATCGAATGACCAATAGCGTCACCAAGGTAGACGTCGTCACGGCGCCAGTTAGTACCGTAACACAAGTCCTGCCTGTTGCCACGGCCACTCAATTGCCTGTTATAAATGCGCCAGCGACAACCGTCATCACTAACCAGCCATCTATCCATCCATCTGTGAGCAATCAAATCACGACGACCACGTTAGATACTTTGCAGTTGACCCCGACTTTTAGCACGCCGGGTGTCGTCAATGCCAACACCAAAGTCATGAAAATTCTAAAAAATGCTGATGGACGTGAAGTTGCCGTTCCTGCCAACCATATCGCCCCTGGTGATGTCATTGAGTATCACACCACCTACACCAACACCACGGCACAGCCAGTTAATGACATCAATGCTATGGTTTCATTGCCTAGCGGCATCCAGCTGGTATCGTTAAATAGCCCATTACCAACGTTTGCCACCACTGGCGGTGACACTTATAAAACCATTCAGCAAGTTGGCAATACCGTTGTTGTGCAAGAAAACTACTCTGGCCTAAAATGGAACTTAGCAAATCTTAATGCCAATGGCAATCAAACCGTCGTGATACGTGCCAAGGTTCAATAAATAACTCGCTCACTACAAAATACGCATCTTTAACAGTATCATGTTGCAAAGGGTCTTGAATATTCAAGGCCTTTTTTAATGTGTGTCATATCGAGTAGCACGTATGCTCGCTCACAACCTCTTGATGGATACGACACTATTTGTCGTGTTATTTTTTAAATTTTCTTATAAATACAATGACTTAATACATATTTTGGTAAAATAGTTACTCATTAATTAATTGGTAATAACCGACTTATGGCAAACATCAATTATGAAAGATTACAGGGCAAGCTCAATATCTTGGCTGATGCTGCCAAGTATGATGTCTCTTGCTCATCCTCCGCTGGTACTCGCAAAAACCAAGGCGGCGCTCTAGGTGATGCCTCAGCAACCGGTATCTGTCACAGCTATACCGAAGATGGTCGCTGTGTCAGTCTGCTAAAGATTCTTTTGACCAACCATTGCATCTATGATTGTGCGTATTGTACTTCACGTAAAAGCAACGACACGCCGCGCGCGGCTTTTACGGTTGAAGAAGTGGTTGATTTGACCATGCAGTTTTATCGCCGCAACTATATTGAGGGGCTATTTCTCAGCTCTGGTATCTTCAAAAGTGGCGACTATACGATGGAGCGACTGGTCGAAGTTGCCAAGCTCCTGCGTACTCGCGAGCGTTTCAATGGTTATATTCATCTAAAAACTATTCCTGGCGCTTCAAAAGAGCTATTGTTAGAGGCAGGACTATATGCAGACCGTCTGAGCGTCAACATCGAAATTCCGACTAAGTCAGGGCTCGCATTGCTTGCGCCTGAGAAGTCACATGATGAGCTAAAAGCGCCGATGGAAACGGTTAAAGAAGAGATTATAACTATCCGTGAGAGCCGCAAAACCCATAAAAAAGCGCCTAAATTTACGCCCGCCGGTCAGACCAGTCAAATGATCGTTGGTGCTAGCAACGAGACTGACTTGCAGGTGATTCAGCTATCGAGTCACTTTTATAAAACCTACGATCTCAAGCGTGTCTATTATTCAGGTTATGTACCGATGCTCTCTGATAATCGCTTGCCCGCGATTGGGACCCCTGTGCCGATGGTACGCGAGAACCGTCTATATCAAGCAGATTGGTTAATGCGTTTTTATGGGTTTGGTGCGCATGAAATTGTGGAGCCAGAATCGCCATTTTTGGACTTAGATTGTGACCCAAAACTGGCATGGGCGATACGCCATCGCGAGCATTTTCCTGTCAATATTCAGACAGCGACTTATGAGATGATCGTGCGTATCCCTGGCATCGGTACCAAGACGGCCAAAAAAATCGTCAAAGCGCGCAAATTTAACCAGTTGACGCTCTATCATCTAAAAAAGATGGGAGCCGCGGTCAACCGTGCCAAGTATTTTATCGCAACCACTGGCAAAAACAAGCACCTTGCCCATTTGACACGCGATAACTTCCGTCAGTATGTACTGGCGCAAACGCAGACCAAATTTAAAGATCAACGTAGCGGACAGCTAGCGTTGTTTTAAATTTGGCATTGTCATAAATATAAATCAATCTAAAATCGATAAAATAAAAAGGTAGCGCTACTGGTGATATTTTTTGCAGCCTCTGTCACGCGATGCGAACAGCACGCAAGAAAAATATCCCCCAGTAGCATTTGACAATACTTACATACATTTTATGGCGAGCCAAAATACATTTCACATCGTTTCAGGATAAACCATGTCAGCACTTGTGCAAAACGACAATTATACTATCGGTCAGTTAACGCCCAGCATTGTGCTGTATGAGCCAAGCTTTGAGGGCTGGCTCAGCGCGGTGTTTTATGTCTATGCCAATCGATTGCAAGAAGACGCCTCACTCAAACTCACCGCTCAAGACTGTTATATACCCTCCTTGATTGCGCAAGCGATTAGCGTCGCAACGGATGCAGACAACGCAGAGCGCGTATTGGTTAAACTAAATAGCTTGCTTGGTCGCTCAGGTATGCGCAATATCTTGTGGGGGTTTTTATCAGAAAAGGACGATATCGGCACCACTTTGTTTCGTGTGGTCAAATACGCCATCGATTACCCTAGCCGTCACATTATGCAAGATCTTGGTCATTTAGATGTGCTTGAGCTGGTACAGACGGTCAAATCCGTTGGTCGCGAAAAACACCGCATGGAGGCCTTTGTACGTTTTGAGCACACGACCGATGATATTTATTTTGCACGGGTCGAGCCTGATTTTAATGTATTACCACTGATTGGGGAGCATTTTCGTCAGCGTTATCAAGATCAGCACTGGGCGATTTATGATCTGACACGCGGCTATGGCATTTATTATGATAAAAGTAATAGCACGCCTACTCGTCCCGCGCCGCTACAAACCATCACCGACCTCGATGATGCGGTGCTACGCAATCCTGCCAGCATTCATAGCCCTGATGAGCAGCGTTATCAAAAGTTTTGGCAAGGCTACTTTACCAACGTCAATATCAAAGAGCGTAAAAATCCTAAGCTGCATAGGCAGTATCTACCACAGCGCTATTGGAAATACTTAAGTGAAAAACAAGTGTTGCCCAATGCTGAGCATCTACAAAAGCGCCGCTAAAGATTTTAGGAATTTTTGCCAACGCAATCATGATTATAATGTGGCAAAAAGCCACATATTTGACGCCATCTTTTTATCTTGATGGTTGAGTTTTATGCGCTTTTAACTGACAATAGCAGCTTGATCCTCCTAACCTGTGACCTATGTTATTATGAAAGTGATGCGCCTACTGTCGTCTTTGAAGCATGATGAATCCGAGCGCGGTATTTTTCATCTTGGGCGCGCACTGGTCAAAAACGGGCATACCTCGATCATTGTTTCTAGCGCTGATGAGAGCAATGACTTGGTCAGACGGCTCAAGCGTGATGGCAATCACTATCATCAAGTCCACATGAACAAAAAATCGTGGCTGTCATTGCTGCAAGTTTCAGCACTGCGGCATTTGATTGAGAAGTATGAGCCTGATGTCATTCATGTACATTCGCGCACCCCTGCATGGATATTGCATTTAGCATTGCGCCGAGCGCGGGTCAAGCGTTTCCCAAAGCTGGTCTCGACCATGTATGGGTTTTATCCTATCAATAAATACTCTCAAGCCCTACTCAATGTCGATACAATTATAACCGTCTCTGATAGTGTCACCCAATATCTAACAAGAAGACTGCGCCGCGAGGAAGCAGACCCCAAAGTCATCACGCGCATCTATCGCGGCATCGATACTCGGCGCTACCCTTATCGGCACAATCCATCGGTCTATTGGTTGCGTCATACCTTTGCTGAGTATCCTGAGCTTGAGCACAAAAAGTGGCTCGTATTTCCAACGGTCATTGGCAATGAGTATGGTCAAGAGTGGCTGATTGATATCTTGGGTAATCTACAAGAGCAATTTCCCAATATTCATGTCATCATTATGGACGATGATGATAAAGATGGTGATGTCGCTCATGAAGACTTTCGTCAACGTACTCACAGTCTGGGGTTGGCTGAGCGCATTACTTATGTGGGTAGCAAGCGTAATGACATGCGTGAATGGCTCTCAGCGGCCAATATCGTTATGGCACTTGCCAATGAGCCAGAATCGATCGGCATTAATGCCCTGCAAGCGATTCATTTGGGCACACCTGTCATTGGCTGGGATAAAGCCGCCTTTAGCGAAATCTTACAACCGCTCTATCCGCAAGGTTTGGTAAAAGAACACAATGCCAACTCGTTATGTAAAGCGGTGCGCAATCAATTAGAAAGTGTGACGCGACCTGAGATGACCAACAAATTCACCATGCGTGAGATGATCGAAAAGACAATCGCGGTATACCAAGGATTGTACGATACTGCGCTGGCAGAAGAACAGGCTGAGGCCGATGCGCTCGCCGTACGAAGAATCAAAAGAAACCTTAAAAAAACCTATAAACCTGCCTTTGGTGCGGCGGTCAAACATGTCGAACCCATCCCCAAACGCCCAAAAGTCAAATTGATCAAAGAAAAAGCAAGCAAAGCGGAATCGCCAGAAATAGAAGATGAAATAAAAGTAGAAGAAACAACAAAAGTAGATATCAAATCAGAAGCACCTGACGCTGATCAAAAGTCATAAGCTGACTGCCTACCTCTATCTGTGCAGGAGCCAATCTCAGTCATGATGAGATATATTAAGCAAAAAAATGCCATTTCCAGCAATGGAAGTGGCATTTTCAATCTGTATTAAGATGAGTATTCAGTTTAAAGTTACAGAACACGAGCCTAATAAGTCATTGGTGTATGTGCACTTTGAAAAAATCTTTACTCAGCATCAAGTAGTGGGAGTACGCACAAAAGAGATTGTCCATGGCGGCGGTAATATTCATTGTATTACAATGAACCATAATAAATCGCACTTATTAGCGAATGAAAGCATAGCAGCAACTGAAAGTATAAGCATAAACACAAAAATGGATTTTAAACCCAAAAACACGCTAAAAATAAGGAAAAAGTATGAGCGATTATCAAATCAACAATCCAGCCACTGGCGAACTAGAAGCCACTTACCCTACCGCCACTGAACAAGATATCCAGCAAGTCATCGAGCAGGCTGACAACGCCTATCAAGACTGGCGTCAAGTCTCATTGAGTGAGCGCAGTGCACTACTGCATAAAATTGCCGATAGCTATCTGGAACGTCAAGACGAGCTGGCTCGTATTGTGGCGGGTGAGATGGGTAAACCCGTTGCACAAGCAAAGGGTGAAATCGGTCTGGTCGCTGAGATCTATCGTTACTATGCAGACAATGCTGAGCAGCTACTCGCGCCGAATACCATTGACGTTGATTCAGGATCAGCTTCGGTAGAAAAACGTCCTGTTGGCGTTCTACTCGGTATCATGCCGTGGAATTATCCGCATTATCAAGTGGCACGTTTTGTCGCGCCAAACTTTATGGCAGGTAATACTATTATCTTAAAGCACGCGCCTCAATGCCCTAAGACTGCAGAAGTTATCGCTGATATGTTCAAAGAGGTCGTCGTACCTGAAGGTGTTTATAACAATATCTTTGCCACCAACGAGCAGGCAGCGACTATTATTCATGACAAGCGTGTACAAGGTATCTCACTCACTGGCTCTGAGCGCGCTGGACAAGCCGTTGCCAAAGAAGCAGGCGGCGCACTCAAAAAAGTCGTGTTGGAGCTTGGCGGCTCCGATGCCTTTATCGTTGCAGCTGATGCGGATATCAAAAAAGCCGTAAAAGGCGCGATCTCTGGTCGTTTTGGTAATGCCGGCCAAGCCTGTAACGCCGCCAAACGCCTAATCGTGCTTGAGTCTGTCTATGACAAGTTCGTTGAGGGCTTTACTGATGCTGTACGTGGTATGACATTGGCCGATCCTCTTGATGAAAAAACCTTTATCGGCCCAATGTCTTCAAAGGCTGCCGCGGTCAATCTGCAAGCGCAGTTAGATAGTGCCGTTGAAGCAGGCGCGACGGTCCTAGTCGAGGGCGGCCTAGTCAAGGACAAGCCTGGTGCATGGTTCAAACCTGCGGTACTAACAGATGTCACTGAATCAATGGATGTCTACCGTGAAGAGTTGTTTGGTCCTGTCGCTGTCGTCTACAAGGCTCGTGATGTCGATCACGCTATCAAGATTGCTAATGATGTGCCTTTTGGTCTTGGTGCTTCTATCCAAACGCAAGATGCTGCCCTAGCTGCTGATATTGCTGATAAATTAGAAGTGGGCATGGTCACTATCAACGCGCCGTCTGGTACCGAAGCCAATACCCCATTTGGCGGCGTTAAACGTTCAGGATTTGGTCGCGAGCTTGGTACGCTTGGTATCACTGAGTTCTTAAACTATAAGCTTATCCGTGATAAGTCTTAATCGTATAAGCACTTGATTGTATGCACTAAAAAAGCCTAACGTTTGACGTTAGGCTTTTTAAGGTAGTTAACTGACTAAAATGAGACTATTATTTATATGGATTTTCTTTTAACCATTGTTGATTAATGATTTTGAGCTCATGCAGCTCATGATCCATAATCTCTTTACTCTTACCAGGGTTTTTCATTGACGCATAGCCATACATTGCGCCGCCAAGAACCGTCCAGCCAAGGAAAATCCACCACTCGATAGGAACCAATGCCGACGGCATACCTGGCAGATAAAGCGCCAACATACCAAGGCTGAGTATGATTGTGATGACACCAACCAATTTACCTGCTGGTACTCTAAATGGACGTATCATATTAGGCTCACGGTAGCGTAGCACTAAAAATGACAATGCAACACAAGTATAAGCGATAACGATACCAAAGCCGCCTGCATCAACAATCCACACGAGCATTTTGCGACCAAATAATGGCGCTAGTGTGGCAAGGCCACCGATCAACAAGATCGCATTGACTGGGGTGTTGTATTTAGGATGTAGCTTGCACAAGAACTGTGGCAACATGTGCGTTTTACCCATGGCGTACAATAAGCGACTGCCACCAATAAGAAACGCGTTCCAGCTTGATAAAATACCCAGTACACCGCCGATAACTAGCAGCGTACCTGCCCATTTGCCATTCCATGCATTGGTCATCGCATCAGCGGTTGCCAATGTCGAATCTTGCGCTTGTAATAATGGCAAGGTTTTGCCCACACTCCAAGCGACAGCCACGTACCAAAGCACGGCAATGATAATAGAGACAATCAAAAATTTGCCGATATTTGGACGGGTCAGATTGATTTCTTCTGCGGCTTGTGGAATCACATCGAAGCCCACGAATAAAAACGGTACCATCACCATCACCGTCATGATGCCGCCCATACCACCGATAAAGTTTGGTGCTTGTACTGAGTTGGAGGTTTCAGGATTGAATAATAACGCACCAACGAATAGTAAGATACCGACGCAGAAAATACCGACGACGGCCAACTTTTGGAACCACGCACTGACTTCCATACCGCGTATATTGAGCCAGGTGACAATGATGGAGCCAAGCATACCGACAGCTACCCACGTGGCATAAACATCCCAGCCTGCGATATTCCAAAGATAGCCTTGACTATAATTGGGAATGACATATTCGACAACGGTTGGCAGCGCCACCGCCTCAAAAGCAACGACGGAAAAATAACCAAATAAAATACTCCATGAGCAGATAAAGGATATATTTACCCCCAGTGCACGGTGTGTATACGTGTGCTCGCCTCCTGTGATAGGCATGGATGCCGCCAATTCAGCATAGGTCACACCAATCAAAACCACTACAAGACCGCCAATTAAGAATGCACTGATTGCGCCCCAGATGCCTGCCGAGATAATCCAACCACCCGCCAGCACGACCCAGCCCCAACCAACCATCGCACCGAATGCCAGCGCAATGATATCGAACACACCTAACGTTTTCTTTAATTCAGACATAACCTACTCCTTGTCTGTGTGTCATCCGTGTGAACCTTTTATGGTTACACTATTTCTGTTTAATGAGATATCACTCATCATATTTACTATATATCGTTTCCGCCAAAGAAAGCCGATTGCTCGTTGTTTGATATTCACATAGCAAAAACGGCGCTTTGACTTGCAAGGCACCGTTTAAAATCACACTCCATGTGAGTGTCATAAGGGCAACCTTGCCGTTATCTTCACTATAACTTTTCAATCAAAATCAATGTTTGATTAAAAGCGATCCATCGCTAAATTTTATGACACTCGATAACTATTAAGCTGCAAGGATACCTTTAACGATATCAAGACCTTCTTGGAGCACTTCATCTTCAACGGTCAATGGCACCATCACACGGATGGCATTGCCGTACATGCCACAAGACGCTAGTAGCAAGCCTTGCTCAAATGCTTTTGCTTTTAAGTTGGCTGCTGCTGCTGCATCAGGTTTGCCTTCGCTATCAATCAATTCAAACGCTAGCATCGCGCCTTTATGACGGATATGACCGATGCTGCTTAGGTTTAAGCCTTTCAAAAATGAAGCAATGGTATCGCCAATCTCGACACTACGCTCCAGTAAGTTTTCTTCTTCGATCACTTCCATGACAGCAAGCGCAGCCACACAGGCGAGCGGGTTACCAGAGTAAGTGCCACCTAAGCCGCCGACTTGCGGCGCATCCATGATATCAGCACGGCCGATGACCGCAGAGATAGGATAACCACCTGCCAAGCTCTTTGCAGCAGTCATCAAATCAGGCTCGACGCCTAACTGTTCAGTGGCGAACAACGTACCTGTACGAGCAAAACCACACTGCACTTCGTCAAAAATAAGCACGATGCCATGCTCATCACAGATCTCGCGTAGTGCTTTGGCAAATGATGGCGTCACCTGATGGAAACCACCCTCGCCTTGGACTGGCTCAACAATCATCGCCGCCACTTCACTCGGATCGATATCTGCTTGGAATATCATATCAAGGCTATGTAGCGCTTGTTCTTCGGTCACATTCAGCTCTTCTGCAGGGAACAATGCATGAAACACAGGTCCTGGCATTGGGCCGAAGTTCTTTTTGTATGGCAACACTTTACCAGTCAGACTCATGCACATCATGGTGCGACCATGCCAGCCACCAACAAAAGAAACCACGCCTGGACGACCCGTTTTAGCACGTGCAATCTTGATGCAGTTTTCGACCGCTTCTGCGCCAGTGGTCAAAAAGAACGCCTTGGTGTCGCCGCTGATCGGTGCTTTTTCACACAGCTTTTCTGCCAAATCCACATAGCACTCATAGTTGATCATTTGCGCCGCAGTGTGCGTAAATTTGTCGAGCTGCTCATGCACACGCTGAGTGATTTTTGGATGGCTGTGACCGGTGTTCAATACTGAGATACCACCGACAAAGTCGATATAACGCTTGCCTTCAATGTCCCAAATCTCTGAGTTCTTTGCTTTTTCTGCAAAGATAGGAAAGGCAACCCCAAGTCCTGTTGGTAAAACAGCTTTACGGCGCTCAAGTAATGATTGATTGGTAGTCATGGGAATGTCCTTTTCTGTGTTCGTAACATAAATGCCATCTAGTGATTGGCGGTTCAGTTGATACCTTTTAGATATCGAGGGATGTTTGTTTAAGATAAAACACCATTCGACATCTAAAATGTTTCGTTAAGTTTTTTGTTAAACGAATGTTCTGCTAAATGCTAGCCGAGTTATTTATTAGCTGATGTCAGAACACCAGTATTTAGTCGTAATATAGTCTTCGATACCATATTTTGAACCTTCACGACCAAAACCAGACTGCTTCACGCCGCCAAATGGGGCAACTTCTGTAGAGATGAGGCCGGTATTATGACCGATGATGCCGTACTCAAGCCCTTCGGTGACACGCCATGAGCGAGCATAGTCGCCACTATAGAAGTAAGCGGCCAAGCCATAAATGGTATCGTTGGCAGCACGAATCACTTCTGCTTCGTCTTTAAAGGTAAATATGGTCGCAATTGGTCCAAAGATTTCTTCAGAGGCGATATCCATATCACTGCTGATATCGGTAATAACGGTTGGGTTATACGTCAGCTCTGAGGCGTCATTGACACTACCGCCCGTGACCAATTTGGCACCCTTATCTAAGGCGTCTTTTAGCAGGGCTTGAACTTTATCTAACGCTTTTTTGTTGATAAGCGGTCCAATATCGACGCCTTCTTCTAAGCCGTTACCTACTTTTAGTTCAGCGACTTTTTTGACAAAGACGTCTAGGAACTTATCTTTGATGCTGTCTTGCACGTAGACACGGTTGGCGCACACACAGGTCTGACCCGCATTGCGATATTTGGAAGCGATAAGGCCTGCCGCCGCTTTCTCAAGATCAGCATCATCAAAAACGATAAATGGCGCGTTGCCACCCAGCTCGAGTGATAGCTTTTTAATAGTCGGCGCGCATTGTGCCATTAGCGTACGACCGACTTCTGTAGAGCCTGTGAACGACAGCTTATGAATACGTGCATCGCCTGTTAGGATTTCACCAATGGTTGATGATTTGCCCGTTACAATCTGGAGCACGCCTGCAGGAATACCCGCTTGCTCTGCCAAAGCGCCCAATGCTAATGCTGAGAATGGCGTTTCGGTGGCTGGTTTGACGATAATTGTACAGCCTGCTGCCATCGCTGGAGCGACTTTGCGCGTGATCATCGCCGCTGGAAAGTTCCAAGGGGTGATGGCGGCACAAACACCGACGGGCTGCTTGAGCACGACGTGACGTAATTGCGTACTATTGGCAGGAATGACATCACCGTAAACGCGCTTGCCTTCTTCGGCGAACCAGCGAATAAAGCTATTGGCATAACCGATTTCGCCGCGTGACTCAGTAAGCGGCTTGCCTTGCTCAGCGGTCATGATGATCGCAAGATCTTCTTTATTGGCATCAATGAGATCCGCCCACTTTTGCAACAGCTCTGCACGCTCTTTAGCCGTTTTTGCCGCCCAAGCAACTTGCGCTTCATGAGCATAGGCAACGGCGTCATTGACATCATCGGTCGTGAGGCTAGGCACGGTACCGATAAGCTCGTCGTTGAATGGGTTATTGACTTCAAGTACCGCCTCGTCACTGGCAGCATACCAGCCGTCTTTGATAAAACAAGATTGTTTGAGTAGGTCTGGATTGGATAACTGTAGCGTATTTGACATGTTAACGCTCCTTCCTTGTCATATAGGTATGTTTATAAGAGTGGATATAATAGTAGTCATGAGATAATGATTGATAATTGTTTTTTTGTTCAATATACTGAACACGTATTCTATATACGAGACATCATTATAAGAACGATATGTCGTGATTTGCAACCCTTAATCGCATTATTTTGATAATTATCTTGTGCTTTTTCATTTTATTTTACTTTTATAGGTTACTTATGAGCTCGACTGCCGTACCTGCCTTAGACAAAACCTTTCAGATTTTGGACTTGATTACCGATAGCGCCCAGCCGCTGACAGCCGCTCATATTGCCAAAGAATTGGGGCTTCCTCGCAGCTCTACGCATAATATTTTGCAGAGCCTACTGTCCAAGCACGTCATTTATAAAGATCCTGAAAGCCGCTTTTATTTGGGCTCATATCTAATGTATTGGGCGGGAAAGTACGAGCAGCAGCAAGGCGTTGTACGATTGTTTAAGGATTTGATCGTGCAGTATCCGGTGCTACTGCAACACACGGTGACGTTGTCAAAACTGGATTTGGGAGAAGTGGTGTTTTTGGCCTGCCATGAATCACCTGCCCCGCTTGGTTTTACCTTTCGTGCAGGCGTGCGCGTGCCTGCGGTATTTTCGGCGACAGGCAAAGCCATGCTATCCACATTGTCGATGGATAGCATAAAGTCACTGTATAAAGAAAAGTTCCCCACACCCATGACCCAACATGGCGTCAAAAACTTTGCGGATTTATCCACTGAGCTTGCGGTGATTCAGGAAAGTCGAGTGTCGCTCGATAATGGGCAGTTGCGTGATGGGATGTACTGCTTGGGCACGTATATTCGTAATGCATCCGGCACGGCGGTCGCTGGCATGGCAGTGAGTTTTCTGCAAGGAGAGTATGAGTCCAAACGGGCTGAGGTCAGTGCGGTATTGATTGAATTGGCCGAACAGATTGAGCGGCATTTGGGCTTTATAGCTGACTCATAATTGATTGCTTATGTGACGTAGTTGCAAGATTCATTATCATGAACGGCTAATATGGGCGCGATACCGATATCGGTGACAGCGGTAACCTCTAAACCCAATGCTGCTGGTTCTTTTAACAATTCCACCATACGCTCTGGTATCTCCAGCGGCTCAAACATCTTGCCATAAGAAAAATAGGGCAACGGTCTATACAGACTTAGGTTTTCATGGCTATATATTTTCATGCTTAACATTCCTTGTTTTACACTACTTGGTTTAGCTTGTTTTGTTTAAAAATTCCATTTTTTAGTATTTATCACTGTAAAGATACTGTGGCAAGCATTGAACTAAACAATGCCGTCCGCCTTTAGCTTGGCGATTATCTCGCTGTCGTAGCCTAAATCAGCAAGCGTACTATCGGTATGCTCGCTCAAACGCGGTGGCGGTGTGCGATAGCTGACAGGGGATGCCGATAATTTGATGGGATTGCCAAGGGCGCGAACGGGGCTGCCTTGCTGAGCGAAACTCACGATCATTTCTCGCGCTTGTGCTTGCGGCATCGCCAAAGCTTCGGCGACGTTGTGAATCGCACCGCAAGGTACGCCGACCTGATCCAAAGCTGCAAGCCAGTAAGCCCGAGGCTGTTTGGCAAATATTTTAGTCAGCTCAGCACAAAGCAGCCCACGATTGGCAACGCGATTAGGATTGGTCGCAAAACGCGTATCAAGATGCCAATCAACTGACAATACGTTGCACAGTTTGGCAAATTGATGATCATTACCGCACGCTAAAATAAAGTGCGCCTCCCCTTTAGCCGCAAATACTTGATAAGGCACAATGTTGGGATGCTGATTGCCCAGTCTTGGTGGAATCTTATCTGAAGCCAAATGATTCATGCCGACATTGGCCAGCATAGACAGCGCACTGTCTAAGAGTGCGACATCGACATGTTGACCGACGCCAGTATGTTGACGCGCCAATAGCGCCGCTTGGATACCAATCGTCAGCTGTAAACCTGCAAATAAATCAATCACTGCGACGCCAACTTTGTGTGGTTCGCCATCACTTGGTCCTGTGATACTCATCAACCCTGACAACCCTTGAATAATATAATCATAACCGGGACGCTTGGCATCTGGTCCTGTCTGCCCAAACCCTGTCAAAGACGCATAAATCAGGCGCGGATTGTCTTGCTTGAGGCTGTCGTAATCTAAACCGTATTTTTTGAGACCACCGACTTTGAAATTCTCTACCAAAATATCACTGTCAGCGATGAGCTGTTTGATTATGGTCTGCCCTGCTGGCGTGGTGATGTCTACCGTGAGTGATTTTTTGTTACGATTGATGGTAGCGTAATAAGCGGAGGTGTCATCGCTGAAGGTTGGCGGTGCCCAGTGGCGCGTCTCATCACCGATATGTGGACGCTCAACTTTGATGACGTCTGCGCCCAGATCGGCGAGCACTTGCGTACAAGAAGGACCTGCCAACACTCTTGATAAATCGAGGACCTTGATACCATGCAATGCACCTTTTGGTATATCCATCATATCAGTTATATCTGCCATGAAACCCCCTTACCCTGTGGCGTATTCTTCGATTTTCTGATTAGAAAATTGCTATTCATCATTTAGTTTTTTGCGTTGTTTAATGACACACTGTTAAATAAATGGTGAGTAACAACTGAAAAACGTACGCCACTGTCGATACTCTTTTTGATAAAAAGCCAAGCAGCAACGTACGTCATGAAGTACCACTTTGTTAAATTTTCTTAGCTAAAAATACTTAAAAGAACGCCTGAATGCCTGTCTGTGCACGGCCTAAGATAAGCGCATGAATATCATGCGTGCCCTCGTAAGTATTGACGGCTTCCAAGTTCATCACGTGACGGATGATGTGGAACTCATCAGAGATGCCATTACCACCATGCATATCGCGGGCAATACGAGCGATATCGAGCGCTTTACCGCAGTTGTTACGCTTAATCATGGAGATCATCTCAGGTGCAGCGTTGTCTTCATCCATCAAACGACCGACACGTAGCGCGGCCTGTAGACCTAAGCTGATTTCGGTTTGCATATTGGCAAGCTTTAACTGCACCAGTTGGGTGGCGGCAAGCGGACGACCAAACTGCTTGCGATCTAGCGTGTATTGACGCGCCGCTTTCCAGCAAAACTCTGCCGCGCCCATACTGCCCCAAGCGATACCATAACGCGCTTTATTCAAGCAGCCAAACGGCCCTTTTAGACCGCGGATATCTGGGAAAGCATTGGCTTCAGGAACGAACACTTTGTCCATGACGATCTCACCGGTGACCGAGGCGCGTAGTGAGAACTTGCCTTCGATTTTCGGCGCAGATAGGCCTTTCATGCCTTTTTCTAAGACAAAACCACGAATCTCGCCTGCATCATCTTTTGCCCAGACCACAAACACATCCGCGATAGGACTGTTGGTAATCCACATTTTATTACCCGTCAGCTCATAACCACCATCAACGGCGCGCGCACGTGTCGACATTGAGGCAGGATCAGATCCCGAATCAGGCTCAGTTAAACCAAAGCAGCCGACGTACTCACCTGTGGCAAGTTTTGGCAAATACTTTTCTCTTTGCTTTTCAGTGCCATACGCCCAGATCGGATGCATCACAAGGCTTGACTGCACACTCATCGCTGAGCGGTAGCCTGAGTCGACCGCTTCCACTTCCTTGGCAATCAGACCATAAGCCACACTCGATAGACCTGCGCAGCCGTAGCCCTCGATGGTCACGCCAAGCAGACCCATCTCACCCATTTGACGCATGATATTACGATCAAAATGCTCATTACGGTTGGCATTGATAATACCGGGCATCAATTCCTTTTGAAAAAATTGACGGGCGCTGTCGGTGACCATGCGCTCTTCTTCAGTAAGCTGGTCGCGTAATAAGAAAGGATCTTCCCAATCAAAGCGTGGGCTAGTCGATGTTGCCATGTGTCTCTCCTTGATATCAGTCATCCTGACTGACGAATAGTGGTTGATACCTCATTTGGTTTAACAAGTTATTGACTTTGTTATTCCGCTGTGCGAAACTTTGTTTCATAATATAAAACTATTTAAACAAACTTTTGCCATCCTGTAAACCTTTATTAAAAAATAGGCATCAAAAGAGATAATCATTAAGAGAAATGGAGATAAAATGACAACATCTACATCGGCAGCTACCTCACTACTCGGACGAATGGATCACCTGATGGGTCAAAGCAAGGAAGAGAACGATCGACAGTTTGTGACGGCACTAGGTCGTGGATTGGTTATACTGGCTGCCTTTGAACACCATGAGCGCCTTACCCATCAGCAACTATGTCAGATGACCAAACTGCCAAAAGCGACCATTAGTCGCCTGATTCATACCTTGACCACGCTTGGGTTTTTGCGTACTAATGAGCACGGACAGTATCAACTGGGCAGCAGTGCAGTACGCCTAAGCGCGACCGCATGGGGTCGTCATGACATGGTGGCCTATGCTGAGCCACTATTACGGCAGTTCGCTAGCGAAAATGAGGTATCGGTAAATCTAGCGACCGAAGTTGAAGGAGAGATGCGCTATCACGCCTGCTGTCGTAGTCCTGCACGCCTATCGGTCAACTTGCAGGTTGGCTCAGCGGTGCCGGTGGCACGTACTGCCATTGGACGGGCTTTTTATGCAGTAAGCTCTCAAGCGAGAAAGGCAATGATTATTAGCAATTTGAAAGAGAATTTATCTGATGAAGATTACATTCACGCACAGTCAGCGCTCACTCAAGCAGCCCAGCACTATGAGCAGTACGGCTATACCGTCTCTGATGGGGAGTTCTCTACTGATATCTTGGCAGTCGCGGTTGGCGTCTATGATGTCGCGACTGGGCAATACGCCTATTCGCTTAATGCCAGTGTACCAAGTGCCAACTGGGAAGCGGACGACTATGCGGCAATCATAGTGCCAAAATTGCAGGCATTGGCGGAGCGGATTGGCGGTGGTGATGCGTAAAAGTAAGCGACTGTCACTTCAAGTTTCATCACCATTATAAATGGCTATAAACAGCACGCGCAGTTGCGTTTGGTTTTTGGCATTTGACCGATACCAGGGTTAAAAGTATTGGTAGGATCTAGGCGCTCATAAAATTGCTGCAAGTCAGGTTCGGCTTCATATAAGTGGCCGACATTATGCTCAGCAGGGTATTTGGCACCGCGCTTGTTTAATAGCTCAAGCATCATCTTTTTGACCTGCTTGGCATCACTGCCCTTTTTTAAAATATAATCTTGATGAAACACATAACAAAAAAAGTGACCGTAATACAGCTTTTTTTCTAAGTGCTGAGTGATGCTCTCAGGCAAATTTTCCAGCCAATCAAGCGTGTTACGCGGGATAGCAATATCGAGCGCCAGTATCTCTCCGGCGGTCTCTTCATGCATGACTTCATAACGTATGGCGGCCCCTGCAGCAGCAAAGCGATGCAAAAAGGCGCTGTCTGACTCAGCTTGCGTGCAGGTAAAATAACTGCCCGTTTCTGAATCTGCAAAAAACGACTCTAAAAAAGACTGCGCCTCATAGATGCCATCATCGCTCATTTTGATAATCAGGTGATGCTCATACTGGTTGCGGTACTCAAGCATGCGCTTGGGCAAATGCTGCGGCAATACTTGGGCGATCATTTGCATGACTTTATCGGTCAAATGATTGGGCACCCATGACCATTTACTCAGTTTGGCATCAATACTGCCTTTGATAGAAAACAGCTTGGGCAAAGCATTGGTGCCCAGATGCTTGATGCTCAAAAAGGTGTCTTTGCCGTACTTGGCAGACACATCAAATATATCGCGGTGCATATATTCGCCCACTTCAGGCATATTTTTAAACGTTGACAACACTTGCCGTCTTAGCTCGGCAAGCTCGCGCACGCTGTTGCTACCGATATAAAAGGTCTGCTCCGCTTTCGCTGTCGGATATGTGTCCAGACGCACCGCAAATACCGCAATCTTGCCTGCACAGCCACTGGCTTCATACAGCCTGCGCTTATCCGCATTAAAGCGGCTCGGCGTGTCGGCATTGACATCCTGTATTCGGGCGACATACTCTTTGTCTGAGGCCAGTTTGTTGCTTTGGGATAACTGTGACTTGTCAAAATAGCCGTTTTGTAAATTGATGAGGATTTCTTCGGGCGTATCACCCAATTCAACCTCTAAATGATTCACCAGTACCAGCTGACCGTGTTCATTAATCTGAGCAAACAGCGACAGCTCTGTGTAAGCAGGGCCTCGTTTGACCAGCGCGCCGCCTGAATTATTGGAGACACCACCGACGATTGACGCGCCCAAAGTCGATGAGCCAATCACCGAGTGCGGCGCTCGATTGACCGCTTTTAGCTCGTTCTGCAGTTGATGCAAAGTCGTACCCGGTAGGCTGATAATTTGCTCATTATCATTGATCAAATACAGCTTATTTATCGCCAGCGTATTGATGACCACCACGGGTCTATCGTAGTCATCACCGCTGGGCGTTGAGCCTTCTGTCAGACCTGTTTTGGCCGCCTGCATGATGATGATACAGTTGCCCTCAACACACACTTCCAGACATTGCCAAATCTCCAGCAGCGTTTGCGGAAACAACACTGCCAGCGCGCTACCGCCGCCTGAGCGCCAGCCCATGCGGTAGTGCTCATTTTTTGCTGGATCTGCCTGTATATTGGCAGCACCCAGTATTTTGGTCAATTTAACCAACACCTGATCTGATGGTAGCTGGCTTGTATAGGAGGCGGTTGATCGATAACGGTTCATTACTTGCTCTTTTTTTTGCTGTACATTCATAAGGTTAGCGGTCCTTGAAAGCCAAAGAAATAAATGGCTGCCATAACGATGATGCCACTGAACAACACATAATAGATGGTTGGTAAGATGGTGCGTCTCAGCGTCGCACCCTCCATCCCAAGCAGCCCAACGGTTGCTGATGCGGCCACCACATTGTGAATGGCAATCATATTACCCGCCGCGGCGCCAACCGCTTGTGCTGCGATGATGAGTGAGGGCGAGATGTGCAAGCTCATGGCCGCTTCATACTGAAACTGACTGAACATCATGTTTGACACGGTATTCGAGCCTGCGATAAACGCACCTAGGGCACCGATGGTTGAGCTGATCAGCGGAAAGGCGCTGCCAAACGTGCCTGTAAACAACTCAGCACTGGCAACTGGCATACTCGCGACATCGGATAGATTGACCCCAGAGTTGATAAAAATACGCACCATAGGGATGGTAAAAATAAGCACAAACCCAGCGCTTAAGACGGTTTTGCTTGATTCGCTCAAAGCATCACCCAGCGCACGCGTTGGATTTTTAGTTTGTACAAAAGCTGCGATTAAGGCGCTGATTAACAACAGGCCGCCGGGCAAGTATAAAGGACTAAAACCTGCACTGATATCGGCCTCGCCCAAAATCGTATTAAAGTCTAGCGTGGCGCTGCTGAGCAAGTCCTTAAAGCCAGCAAACATTCTCGAACACACCAGTAGCAGCGCCACTAGCAAGTAAGGAAACCATGCCATCAGCGTAGACATGGTCTTGCCTGCTGGGGTCGCCACATCTTCTTTGCTGACCACCAGTTTACCCATCCAATCGCTTGGCCAGCTGCTTTTGGCTTCAAAGTCCCACGTGGTCTTTGGTACCAAAAATCCTTTTTTAGCCGCCTGAATGACAATCGCCACACTGACCAGTCCACCAACCAACGATGGAAATTCAGGACCCAAGAAAATGCCCGTTAAAGCGTAAGGTACAGTGAAGGCCAACCCTGCAAAGATGGCAAAGGGCCAAATGGCTAAGCCTTCTTTCCAGCTTTTATTTTTACCAAAAAAGCGGGTGAGCATCATCACCATCAGCAGCGGCATAAACGTCCCAATCACACCGTGAATAATCGCCACTTGGGTGGTAATCAGTTGTAAAAATTCTTCCCATTGCATGCCTTCTTGCGCCAGCAGCGCACTGATGGCCACGGTATCTAGACCCTTATTCACCCCAATAACAATCGGCGTACCGACCGCCCCGAACGATACGGGCGTGCTTTGGATCATCATCCCCATAAGCACCGCACCCAATGCAGGAAACCCTATCGCGACCAGCAGCGGTGCCGCAATTGCAGCCGGTGTGCCAAAGCCCGATGCACCTTCCAAAAACGTACCAAAACACCATGCAATGATGATGGCTTGCACTCGGCGGTCAGGCGATACGTTGATAAAACCTGCACGAATCACTGCTATAGCGCCCGTGTGTTTTAGAGTATTTAATAAGAACAGCGCACCAAATACGATCCACAATACCGATATCGTAATCACGGTCCCTTGAAGAATAGAGGACGACACGCGGTTAAACGTCATGTCCCAAATAAAAAGTGCGAGCGCGGCAGTCACCGCCAAAATGATCGGCATGGTTTTTTTGGCCGACCATTGTAGACCAATAAGAAATATGCCACTGAGTATGATTGGCAATAGGGCAAGTAACCCATAGACAGTCTGATTCAAAACTCCCTCTCCCTGTTATCGTCTGTGCATCCTTGAACACCACTCTTAAACGCCGCCCTTAAACACAGTCCTTACATACAGCCACTCAATCGCTCAGATTAACAGCCTCATTGTGCTTAGGGTAGAATTCACACACTCTACGCTTTACAAGTGCAAAGATAAACAGCATGATCAGACAAGGTTATTTTCCTTTTTTGCTATAATACGAAATATATTACCCTGATTAGAGAATCGGTATGATTAAAGCTGATGACATGGTTTTGTTTGTTTTGGTAGTCGATGAAGGCTCTTTTTCCAAAGTTGCTGACAAACTGGCGCTGACCAATTCTGTAGTGAGCAAACGTATCGCGCGCCTAGAAGCCAACTTAAATGCACAACTGCTCTACCGAACCACCCGAAAACTCAGCTTGACCGATGCCGGCCGAACGCTGTATCACAAAGCCAAATTGGCTCAGCTTGCCTTTCAAGAAGCGGAAAATGCTGTCACAGGCTACGGCGAAAACATGAAAGGCTATATCCGCGTCACCGCCCCTGTGGTCTCTTCTGACTTACTACTCAGCACGGCTATCGCTGAATTTTGTAAAAAATATCCTGAGATAACCGTAGAGCTATACATCACCAACCGTTTGATTGATTTGGTCGAAGATGGCTTTGATTTGGCCATCCGAACGGCGGAGCTTGAAGACTCCTCCTTGATTGTCAAACGCCTGATAGACAGTCAATGGGTGATTTGCGCCACCCAAAATTACCTCAACAAATATGGTACGCCGCAAACCCCCGCCCAACTGCAAAATCATGATTGCCTCATCTATAAATTTGATAACACCAGTAGCGACTTGTGGCCGTTATATGAGGATGGTGCTGAGCTGCTGCTGCCCGTCAGTGGCCGCTTCCATAGCAATCATTTAAGCGCGATCAAACATGCTGCGCTGAGTGATTTGGGCATTGCTTTTTTGCCGCAAGCACTAGTGTATAAAGCCTTTCAGCGCCAGACTTTAACCCAAATTTTGCAAGATTTTACCCGCAAGCGTATGGGGATGTTTGCGGTGTATCCCAAATCAAAACAGCCCGATCAAAAGCTCAAATTATTGGTTGCTTATTTGCAAGACGCGCTAAAAGACAAAGAAGCCTACTACTGCTAAAGCACTAGTTTTATAAGCGGCCTCACACCCAACTGTTTTATCAGACATAAAAAAGCCACCTGTTTGGGTGGCTGATTTAATATTTTTCTGTGACATTCTAGATAGCGATACGACCAAATACGTCATCGTTTTTTGAAATGAAATTAGCAGCGTTTTTCATGTACTTTTATAGGCTTATTATCTATATTGACCTACTGACTGATTAAAGCCATTATCCAATCCATCAAACTTCAGCTCATCAAACCTCAGCCCAAACTTTAGCAAATACTTACG
Source organism: Psychrobacter sp. KCTC 72983 (assembly GCF_014280455.1). Taxonomy (NCBI): domain Bacteria; kingdom Pseudomonadati; phylum Pseudomonadota; class Gammaproteobacteria; order Moraxellales; family Moraxellaceae; genus Psychrobacter; species Psychrobacter sp. KCTC 72983. The sequence goes on along the minus strand of NZ_CP060390.1, from coordinate 2,414,260 downwards.
CAGTCGGTCGCTGTCATTATTGCTTTTCAGTTTATTTCTGGAGTTTGCATACAGATAGCGCCCTGCCGCCGCTTGGCTGCTGTGCTGATAGCAGACCTCAATCACATACGCGAGCTGCACCGCATCAAAGGGGTCGAGCGCGTCTTTGTCGTCGCTTGATAGATGGCGGCTCAGTACCGTATCCGCGTGCGCTTGTTGCTCGTTCAGGCTGGGCGCATACGCCTTGTCCACTTGATGTTGCGCGCTACTAGGTAATGCCCACAAATGTTTAAGGCGGGTGATTTCTGCCTTAACATCGGGCATACGAATCACTTTGCCTTCGCACAATGTCGTTAAGCGCGTCATGCTGGCGCTTAAATCACGAAAGTTGCCCTGCCATGTCGCCTCAGAACTTGTGGCAAAAGCTTCATAATACGCGCGTGCGGCAGGCTCAAAGCGGTATTGATACTGCTGCTCACTGCCCAGACGCGCTAGCTCGTAATCAATATTGGCGGGCAAGTCCTCGATACGGTCTTTTAACGACGGTAAAAAAAACGTCCACGTGTTCAGGCGCGCAAACAAGTCGGCACGAAACTCCCCATCCGCAACCGCTCGGCGCAAGTCCTTGTTTGTCCCCGCCATCAGTTGAAACGACACATCCATCGGGGTATCACTCCCAAGCGGATAAAAGCGCTGTGCCTCAAGCGCGGTCAAGAGCATCGCTTGCTCGTCTAGCCCCAGCTCGCCAATTTCATCCAAAAACAGCAAGCCACCGTCCGCTGATTTGAGCAGACCCTCACGGCTCGATGCCGCGCCCGTAAACGCGCCTTTGACATGACCGAACAGCACACTCATGGCGGTATCACCGCGCAAGGTGGCGCAGTTGACCTCGACGAACGCGCCGAGTGCCTGTTTGTTGTTGGCTTTGTTTTTCTTGAGTGCGTAGATTTGCGTCGCCAGTTGCGACTTGCCCGCCCCTGTCGCGCCCATCAATAAAATCGGCGCGTTGGAGCGCGTGGCGACCTTTTCAATATCGGCAATCAGCTGTTGATACGCGGCGTTTTGGGTGATGAGATTGGCTTGTAGGGTTTGCCAATGCTGGGCTTTTTCTGCCTCAAAACGCGCGCGCAAGCTGTCATAACGCGACACGTCCAAATCAATAATTTGGTAGCGCCCTTGTGGGTCGGTTTGGTCGGGCTTGGGACACGGCGAGGTCTGAATCAAATCGGCAGGCAAAAACCCCGCCTCAACCAGCAAAAACCAGCAAATCTGTGCGACATGCGTGCCCGTGGTCAGATGCAGCAGATAATCTGTGTCGTCACGAAAGGCGAAGCCTGTGACAAAGTCATACAGCTCGGCATAGACATCAGCAAAATCCCATGGACTCGCCAGCGTCACCCGATGCCCAATGACTTTGGTATCGGCGCTGACCTTTGTCACATCATCAACGATGACGTTAAAGAGTCGCTTGTCGCGCTTGCTATAGAGGATATGCAGCTCATCGACCAGTAGGTCATCTTGCAAGCCCAAACTGACGGTCGGCCGCCAGCGCTGCCAACGCTTGTCATTAAAGCCATTGTCCAAGGTCGTACCGAGAAAGCCGATAACGGCGGTTTTATGACGTTTAATCATATTGTTTTTACTCATAATGCTGCGCAAGGTGACGATTCAATGGATACAGCACACTAAAATGATCATGCCGCGCGATAAACGCACAGTGCAGTATTGGGTTTTTGTTGTTATCACACATCGGCTTTAGGTCGCGATAGTTACCGTCACGCTTGCCCTCAATAATCCACGTCGGCATGCGAATATCATTCGTCCAGTTTGCAGGCGCACGCAAATCCATTTCGCGTTGTTCATCGCCAGTAAAGTTAACGTCTTGCAAAAACATCGTCTCTTGCGTAGCGCCAAAGCTAATCACTTCTTTAAACAACTCAGGATGGGTGCTGCTCGCCACTTCACTGACCAGTAGCGCGAGTGTGCCGCCCGTACTGTGCCCGCCCAAATAGATGCGGCTGCTATCGACATACGGCAGGGTCGCCAAATATTTTGCCGCCGCGATGACATCATCGACCTCACCATAATTCACTTCGATATTGCCTGCATTGACATTGCCGCCGCGCAAGGTGGGAAACATCATGATTACGCCCGCATCGCGATATGGGCTAGCGGTTTGGTCATTTTGCCTTGAGCCTTTGCGCCAAAAGTCCATTAGTGTGTTGGACTCACCACCCGTTATCCAAACGATAGCAGGATGCTTGTCGCCATCGTTTGGGTCGGGCGTGACAAAGGCGGCGAGCGACATGCCGTCACTGTCATAGCGTACGCTATCAAATAGCGCTGCGGGCGGCTTGGGCAATGGCATTTGCATGGTGGGCGCAACTTGTATCGAGGTCTGATAATTGCCGCGTAGCGATGCTAAGGATGGCGCTGCAAAACAACTGCTGATGCTCACGCCTAATAAAATCGCCGTGCTGAATAAGCGTTTGTTAGAGACAACGTTATGCCTTGTTCTACATTGAACCTTCGCCATTACATAATCCTTTTATAGAATAAAAGCTATATTTATAGAATAAATTATAGCTTTATTAACTTGATTAAAGTCCACTTTTTTACAAAAAAAAGAATTTAAAATATTTTTTATTATTTAATATCAAATACTTATAAAAATAAAATTTATCTTTAGCAAAACTGGCACACCTTTAGCCCATATAAAGTACAGACAACCGCACTGCTACTAACAACGTAGCGAGAATCAAGGATATTTTTCGAAGCCTCTATCGGCGTGGCCGCATCACGCGAGAAAAATAACTTTGATTCAAGCGCTTCTGTGTGACGGATTGTTTACTAATATAAAGTTAAGGAGACACTATGCAGCCTATCAATCACAACATCATTCAAGACGGGGGCACCCCTATCCGCCTATGGACAAAAGGCGTGCCTGTCGACCCAAAAGCCCACGACCAGCTGATCAAAGCCTCACAGATGCCCTTTATTTATAAATGGCTCGCGGTGATGCCTGATGTCCATGTCGGTATCGGCGCGACCATCGGGACGGTGCTGCCGACCAAAGAAGCGATTATCCCAGCGGCGGTCGGCGTGGATATCGGCTGCGGGATGATGGCGGTGCAAACTACCCTGACCGCAGATGATTTGCCCGACAATTTGCACGGACTGCGTACTGAGCTAGAAAAAGCCATTCCGCATGGACGCAGCAAGACGCGCGGTCGTGGCTCACGCCGTGATGTGGGCGCGTGGGCGAACCCTGATGACACCGTCATGGATGGTTGGGGTACGCTGGTCGATGATTTTAATTATCTGACCCAAAAGCATCCCAAACTAAAAAACACCAACAACCTAAAGCATTTGGGCACGCTGGGCACAGGCAATCACTTTGTTGAGGTGTGCCTTGATGAGACCAATCAAGTGTGGATCATGCTGCATTCAGGCTCGCGCGGCGTGGGCAATGCCATCGGGCGCTACTTTATTGAGCTGGCGCGCGAAGACATGCGCAAATGGTTTATTAACCTGCCTGATAAAGACTTGGCGTACTTTGCCGAGGGCACTGAGCACTTTGATGATTATTGGTTTGCGGTTGGCTGGGCGCAGCGCTTTGCCTTTAAAAACCGCGAAATCATGATGGAAAAAGCCATCCAAGCGCTACGCACTATCGTGCCAAAACCGTTCGATGCTGCGGTAAAAGCGGTCAACTGTCACCACAACTATGTGGCAAAAGAAGAGCACTACGGCGAGGAAGTCTTTGTCACGCGTAAAGGTGCGGTGCGCGCTCGCGTCGGCGAATACGGTATCATTCCAGGGTCGATGGGCGCAAAATCCTTTATCGTCAAAGGTAAAGGCAACGAGGAGTCGTTTTGCTCTTGCTCGCATGGCGCAGGCCGCGTGATGTCACGCACAGAGGCGAAAAAAGTCTTTACCATTGATGACCAAATTACCCAAACCAAAGGCGTAGAATGTCGTAAAGACGCGGACGTGATTGACGAAATCCCAGCGGCGTACAAAAATATTGAAGACGTGATGAGCGCACAAAGCGACTTGGTGGAAGTGGTACATACTTTGCGGCAGGTGGTTTGTGTTAAGGGTTAGGTTTGAGTCAACAAAATTAATTAAGAGGTATCTATGAGCTCACTAGAAATGTACTTACAAAGGGCAGAAACAGTTGAAAAATTTAATGAGGTTGCTCATTTGGATTTATTTTTGCATGACAATCCAAATAACACTGAAGAACAAAAAATTATAGACTTTGAGAAAAATATTCTACTACTTTCAGGTTTAACGAAAAGAAAAATAACAATTGAAGAAACCGATTTATTTGAGTTGAAATCACATATTCACACTAGATTAACCACAGATAACAGGTACTTAAAATTGTTATACAAAATTGCTTACATCAATTTAAAAATTAAGCTAAGAGATTTTGAAGACAGACCGTGTGATATGCTGTGTACGTGGTTTGAAGAGTTCAATGAGCTTTCGAAAGAATACAGACCAGATGATAGTGCAAGTGCTATTGCATCCTTACTCAATACATATTTAACTCTATCAAAAAAATCTTGCGATAAGAGCTCCAATAAAAACTCATTAAAAGCATATGATTTTATTATCAATTTCGAAGAAAACCCAGAGCCTTTTGCACATTTCTGCAATACAGATCTTTTATCTTTTTTTTCAGTTAGCGAAAGAGAAGTAATACTTAATCATTTTTTTGAATCGCTAGAGGATAAAGTTAAAAAACTAACCAACGATGGGAGGTCAAACATATTCCTAAACGATAATTACTTGTTAATTTGTCTTAGAAAAATCATTGACCTTAGTGACAACTATAATTTTAATGATTTAAAACACAAAGTAACAAATTATCTTATAATTAATATTTTAAGCCATATAGAGTACGCTGCTATAAATCCACTTACTAAGTATGGAAGACTTCAATATTGTTTAGAAATATCCAAGCATCACAAAGATAAAGAGAAAATAAAAAATGATATACTTTTAAAAATTATCAAATATTCAAAAGAAATTCATATTCAAACGATAGGAAATATTAATACTTTTGAACAAAAAATATCCCAATCTTATCAAGATACTCTTAATAAGCACATTGAGTTATATAGGAAATATAATACATTAGACTGCTTGACTCAAATATCACGTGATTTTTTCAATAGTTCCGAAAGAATACTTGAGTACAGCCAACATAAAGAAATAGATTTCGCAATGTTAGCAAGTGAACTTCTATTAGATGATAGTGGACTTATTAGAGGCATAGTAAATGATGATGAAAGTAGAAGGTTCAGTGACCTAAAACAGAACATAATCATACTTTACCAATTAAAGCTACCACTATTTTTGAGTATCACGGAAAAAGAAAGTTTCGAAGAAGAGTTGCTAAAAATTGAGTTGTTTAATTCAAATGATGATAAGCATATTCGTAATGCCCTTATAAATTTCCTTGAAAAGGATTATCATGGATTTGTTTCTCGCTCCATCCCCCTCATAGAAAAGAAGTTACGCTTATTACTTCGCAGTCTGGGTGAAGCTGATATCCTCTCGAATAAAATAGGTGGATTCGACTTTCGTCCAATGAACGCATTTATGTCTAGTCAGGTAATAGCCGATGTTTTTACCGAACCTGTAAGGTTTATGTTTAAAGTGCTGTACGATGATAGACGTGGCTTCAACCTAAGAAATAAGGTTGCACATGGCATCGTCGAAGCTGATGAAATTGATTTTTTTCATGCGCTGTTAGTTCTTTATACAATCGTATACTTGGCCACTACCACTCTTAAGAGCGCTGATTAATAAGAATGATAGGTTTACCTTTTCAGTATGTATTTATTGGAATCATAAAAAATAAGGAAAACTAAAATGAAACTCGCAGAAGCTCTACTTATCCGTAGCGATATGCAAAAAAAATTGGCACAGCTTAAAGGACGCATTCGCAATAATGTCAAAGTCCAAGACGGCGATACGCCAAGCGAAGACCCCAATCAGCTGTTAGTGGACGCGAGCCAGCTGATTACTGAGCTGTCCGCGCTTATCGCCCGCATTCAGCGCACCAACGCGGTGGCGCTGACGGACAACAATCAATCGATGCTGGCGCTGCTCGTTGAGCGCGACACCCTTGAGATGCGCCACAAGCTATTGACCGAGTCGATAGCCGCGACCGAAACCGAGGTCGATCGCTATAGCCCGCGTGAGATTAAATGGCAAGTGATGGTCTCGGTCGGCGCATTGCAAAAGCAGGCGGACGATATTGCCATGAAGCTACGTCAGCTTAACATTGTCATTCAAGCCAACAACTGGCAAATTGACCTTGTGGACTAGGCGCTTACCTAGCTCATTAAACCTTTTTTAGCTTTGTCTGTCTGATAATGGACAGACCACCCTTTTGAAATCGACTGGGCGAGTGTCAGACCCCGCGACCCACAGCAGGGGGTTGAAAATATACTGTCGTGGCTGCTACGCGTTGTGGGCAGGCGCATTTTTTACCACTTATGCCCCGCACATGGCACTTGGCACAATGCACCATTTAGACCTTACCACCAGACACTGACAGTCGGTTTCAATCTTATTTTAAATGCGACCCGAAAAGTATTGGGAAGCATTTTATTATGCCCATTAACGACACTACCAATCAATAGTCTTACAAATCATAAAGACATTTATCATGCCAGCATCAACACGTAAAGCCCTAAAAATCGACGGCAGCACAGGCGAAGGCGGTGGACAAATCATTCGTACGGCACTGTCATTATCGATGCTCACAGGCACACCGATTGAAATCACCAATATTCGTGCTGGACGCGCCAAACCCGGATTGATGCGTCAGCATTTGATGTGTGTACAAGCGTCACAACAGATATCAAACGCTAGCGTATCGGGCGCTCATTTAGGTAGTATGGCGTTCACCTTTACGCCAAGCACCGTGCAAGCGGGCGATTATACCTTCGATATCGGCTCGGCAGGCAGTACCAGTCTGGTGTTACAGACGCTACTGCCTGCCCTACTCTTTGCCAATGCTGACTCAAGCAACAAGTCCACCGTTACCATCATAGGCGGCACGCACAATCCGTTAGCGCCAACCACCGACTTTTTGCAGCACGCCTTTGTGCCGCTACTTGCCAAGCTCGGCATGCAGGTCGAGATTGAGTGCGTGCAAGCGGGCTTTGCCCCTATCGGCGGCGGCGCGATTAAAGCAACTGTTGCGCCATTTGTGCGCCGTGCTAATGCTTCACGATTAGACCTCACGGAACGCGGTAAGCTTGTCAGCACGGAGCTGGTCGCAAGCGTGCTCAATCTAGAATACGATATCTGCCTGCGTGAGCTTGCCAGCGCCAAAGCCGCGTTGATTGAAGCGGGTATGGATGAGGCGCTTATCACAACACGCGGTAATAAATTATACGGCATTGGTGAAGGCAATACCTGCTATGCAAAAGTCACTCACGAGAGTATTAGTATCCAAAATCACAAAGAATATCACTCTGAAATATTTACATTACTAGGAGAAAAACGCAGCTCAGCAGAAAAGATAGGTGGTCGTTTGTCAGGCTTAGTAAAGCGTTATTTGTTTGACACCGATGCGCTGATTGATGAATATTTGACCGATCAGCTGCTATTACCGTTAGCCTTAGCAGGCGGCGGTGCGTTTAGCGCGCGGGTTATTAGCGAGCATAGCAAAACCCAAGCATGGCTCATTGAGCAGTTTTTACCCGTTGCGATCACGTTTGATGCTATAGAGGATGAGCAAATATTAGTCAGAATCACCTGCTAAAATTTGCCAGCATTAGTATACTGTTACCCAATGATACCGACTTGGCGATAGCATCAGTGTATGATGTACGCGACAAATTTGAGCGTCTTATCTATATTTACAATGACTATTGAGCCTTGCTATGCCTGAATCTCGTACCAATCTACACCCTAAACCCAAAACCAGCTCGCCGTATTTTGTCGGGTTGCTGCTGCGCTATAGCACGCTGGGTGCAGCCATTTGTCTATTATTAGCAGGATTGCTGCTGATGCACGGTTGGCTAATTGTGATTGGCGGTTTTGGCGTAGGACTCGGTATTTATGATCTGATTCAGTCCAAGCATTCAGTGCTAAAAAACTACCCGATAGCAGGACATATTCGCTACGTACTAGAGGATTTTCGTCCTGAGATTCGTCAGTATTTGCTGGAAGATGACAAAGAGCAGGTGCCATTTTCACGCCAGCAGCGCGCGCTAGTGTATCAGCGGGCAAAGAACGTCAGTGATACCAATGCGTTTGGTACGCTAGACAATCTTTATACTCATGGTAAAGAATGGTTTTTGCAATCTGCCATTAGCCAGCCGTTAGAAAACAAAGACTTTCGTATCACTGTTGGCGGCGAGCGTTGTAAGCAGCCGCATGATATGTCGGTATTCAACATCTCCGCGATGAGTTTTGGCAGTCTGTCCGCAAACGCCATTATGGCCCTCAATCAAGGCGCAAAAATAGGCGGATTTACGCATGATACGGGCGAAGGCGCGATCAGCCCTTATCATCGTAAGTTCGGTGGTGATCTGATTTGGGAGTTGGGTACAGGGTATTTTGGCTGCCGTGATGCCGAAGGCAATTTTGACCCACAGTCTTTCGCCGAAAAAGCCGTCGATCCACAAGTCAAAATGATCGAGATCAAGCTGTCGCAAGGTGCCAAACCGGGTAAAGGCGGCGTGTTGCCATCGAGCAAAATCACTCAAGAGATTGCCGATACTCGCCAAGTGCCGACGGGTGAAGACTGTATTTCGCCCGCTTCGCACACCGCGTTTAGTACACCGCGTGAGCTTGTCGCCTTTTGGCAGCAGCTACGCGAATTATCTGGCGGCAAGCCTGTTGGCTTTAAGCTATGCGTGGGTCAGCCTTGGCAGTTTATGGCGATTGTCAAAGCCATGATAGAGACCGATAACTATCCTGATTTCATTGTTATTGATGGTGCCGAAGGCGGTACGGGTGCGGCGCCTGTTGAGTTTATGGACAATGTCGGCATGCCGATGGTCGAAGGGTTTTTGCTTGTTCACAATACTTTGGTCGGTGCAGGCATTCGTGACAAGATCAGACTTGGCGTCAGTGGCAAGATCGTCTCAGGGTTTGATATTGCACGGATGATTGCGCTAGGTGCCGATTGGTGTAACTCGGCGCGTGGCTTTATGTTTGCGGTTGGTTGTATTCAGTCGCGCTCTTGTCACACCAATACTTGCCCGACAGGCGTGGCTACCCAAGACCCTTACCGTCAAAAGGCGCTCGATGTCCCTAGCAAAGCAGAGCGTGTGGCAAGCTTCCATAAAAACACACTCAAATCATTGGCCAGTATCGTCGGCGCGGTGGGCTTACAGCATCCGAGTCAGCTACAACCTTATCATATCGCCCGCCGTCTAGATGACGGGCAGATTAAGCTACTGTCTAAGTTTTTCTACTTTACGGATAAGGGCGCATTACTTGATAATAGCGCGCGTGCGGATATTTTCAATCAAATGTGGGTGATGGCCAATCCTGATAGTTTCTTAGCCAATAATGATGCGCTCATTGCTTATAACAAAGACTCTCGTGATAAAGGTAAAGAGACTGGCGCACCAACCGAACATCGCGCTGGATACAGCTCCCCCTACAGCACCGATCATACGATCACAACCGATGGCGGGCAGCTCATCGGCAATGTGAATAACACCTTCCGTGACTATCCGCCCAGTAGCGACTAAAAGCGAGTACCCAAGATTTATATATGAATCAGTAGCAAACCACAAATACCACTATGTTAAAAGACGTGTGATTGATGCCAACCTCCATTTTGACCTTATTGTTATCATTGATAGTGCTTGCGCTTGGCCTTAGCGCTTGCCAGCAGACCAATACTGAGACTGTCAATAGCGACACAGACAACTGGTCATGTCAGACAAAAGACTCGCCATTTACTTATAGCGTGTGCCGCGTGGATGCAAGTGGATTAACAAGCGATCGTTATTCACTGCAGCTGTTTTGGCAAGCCTCTAATGACCAATCACTACTAACCTTTGATACGTTGCTATCTACTTTACCAAAGACTGAAACTCTAAACTTTGCCATGAATGCAGGAATGTACAACGAAAACTATGCACCAATTGGTTACACCGTCATCAAAGGCAAAGAAGTCAAATCGCTCAATCTAAAAGAAGGTGGTGGCAATTTTCATTTATTACCCAATGGCGTTATGTGGTGGGACAAAACTGGTCACGTACAAATCACCGAAAGCCACGCTTTAGATGAACAGATAAACAATGGCAACGCACAGCCTTGGTATGCGACGCAATCTGGTCCTATGCTAGTCATCAATGATGAGATACATCCCGAGTTCAATCCTGATAGTACCTCCATCAAACTGCGTAATGGTGCAGGCATTTGTGACGATGGCAGCATACAATTCGTCAATACAGATGAGCCTGTGACGTTTTATCAGTTTGCGACTCTATTCAAAGACGAGTTAGATTGTCCAAATGCGCTGTTTTTGGATGGCGGCATTGCCTCAGCACTGTATGCACCCAGTATCGATAAGCAAGACAAAAAAGAGATGGGCGTAATGATTGGACTGGTTGAAAACAAAAGCTAGCATCTATCGTCACCATAGCATTTGTCACTAATATGCCTTCTCAAAATTGGCACTACTTAACATAAAAAAGCATTTAAATTAACATAAAAAAGCACTTAAAACGATCACATCGTCTTAAGTGCTTTTTTCATATTACTCGTCCAATGTAGACTAATACTACCGCGCCATGTACTGGGTCATTTCCTCAACACCATGCAAGGTCATCGGATACATCTTATCTTCGAATAGCTTTTTGATCTCAACGATGGTTTGCGTGTACTGCCAATAGCTTGGGGTTTCAGGATTGAGCCACGCCACTTTATCAAAATGATCAAGTACACGCCTTAGCCATACAATACCGGCTTCATTGTTCATATACTCGACACTACCGCCCACGGTCATCAGCTCATAGGGCGACATCGATGCATCACCGACGAAGATGACGCGATACTCGCGCCCATATTTATTGAGTAGCTCAAACGTTGGCATCAGTGCGCTATGGCGACGATTATTGTCTTTCCATACATAGTCATATAGGCAGTTATGAAAATAAAAGAACTCTAATGTTTTAAATTCATTCTTTGCCGCAGAGAACAATTTCTCAAGTGCTTCAACATGGATATCCATACTACCGCCTACGTCAAATAGCATTAATACTTTGACACGGTTGCGGCGCTCGGCTTGCATATGTATGTCAAGCACGCCCTTTTTGGCAGTACGTTTAATGGTCTCATGAATATCGAGCTCGTCAGCGCTGCCTGTGCGCGCAAACTGACGTAGGTTGCGTAGTGCCATTTGGATTTGGCGGGTACCAAGTTGATTATCATCATCAAGATTGCGATATTTACGCTGCTCCCAGACTTTCGCCGCGCTACGTTTACGCGATTCACCGCCGACGCGCACCCCTTCTGGATGGTCGCCATAAGCACCAAATGGCGAGGTGCCACCTGTCCCCACCCATTTACTACCACCTTGGTGACGCTCTTTTTGCTCTTGTAACCGCTCCTCTAACGCTTTCATCAGCTCCTCAAGCGAGCCGTATTTTTTGAGCAGGCGTCTTTGCTCTTCGGTTAAGTTTTTTGGATCGAGCTTTAGATCGAGCCATTCTTTAGGCACATCGGTCAGCTTAGCCAACAGCGCATCCATATCAAGGCTATCCACCCCTTCAAAATAGTCTGCCATTGCCCGATCAAATTTATCAAAATGGCGCTCGTCTTTGACCATGCACAGCCGAATCAGCCGATACATATCCTCACGGCTCGCAAAAGTCGCCAGTGCTGGATCTTCAGGATGCGGCTGCATCATCAGGCCCTTATCTAACGCGGCATTAAGATCAAGCAGCTCACGCGTACTGACTGGTACGCCGTAAGTCCGCAAGGTATAGAATAGTTTTATGAACATAAGAGACGCACCACTGATTGACGTAAAACAAAAAAAGCACTGAACACTTAGACGCGCTTAACGACGCATCATATTGGCAAAACGCTGTAGTAAATTCACATCGGCTTCGTTTTTCAGCAATGCACCGTATAATGGCGGAATGGATTTTTCGCCGCGTAAGTTTTCTTCTAACTCATCCTGCGCCATGTCATCAGCGAGCAATAACGTCAACCAATCGACCAATTCAGACGTTGATGGTGGTTTTTTAAGGCCTTGGATATTGCGCAGCTTGTAGAATATATCCAACGCGTCGTTGACCAATTTTTCCTGAATATCGGGGAAATGCACCTCTATGATTTGGCGCATGGTTTGCTCTTCTGGAAAGTCGATGTAATGGAAGAAGCAACGACGCAAAAACGCATCGGGCAGCTCTTTTTCATTGTTTGATGTAATGATTACTACTGGACGCTGCGCGGCGGTAATGGTCTCGCCCGTCTCATACACATAAAACGACATCTTATCGAGCTCATGCAGCAAGTCATTAGGGAACTCGATATCGGCTTTATCGATCTCATCGATTAGTAGTACGCTGCGCTCGGTGCTAGTGAAGGCATCCCACAGCTTGCCCGGCTTGATGTAATTGCCAATCTCATAAACCTTGTCATCACCCAACTGCGAGTCACGTAGGCGCGATACCGCATCGTACTCGTATAAACCCTGCTCGGCTTTAGTCGTCGACTTGATGTGCCACGTAATCAGTGGCATCCCTAGACTCTCAGCAACCTCTTCGGCAAGTAAGGTTTTGCCCGTACCAGGTTCACCTTTGATAAGGAGCGGCTTTTGTAATGTCATGGCCGCATTCACTGCCAGTTGTAAATCGTCTGTGGCGATATAATTTTGAGTGCCGGTAAAGGTTTGCTTGTTCATAATCAGGTCTCGATTGTTGTTATAGATAAATTGTTATGAATATATGGTTATAAATAAGTAGAACTAAAAATTTGATAATGAATAAAAGATAAATTAGATTAGCACAGCCTGAGGCATTGCCAAAATACTCATGCGTTCGCCTTTGTGAGCAATGGTTGGGTGCCTCTCATAATTCTCAATAATTCATAAGGTTGCCAGACGATTTGGCATAAAAAAAGACACGCATGGGTGTCTTTTTTTATCATTACTCGATTACTTTACTGGCTCGCCTGCTTATTTATTACACCGTACAAACAGACTTCAGCGTTTTAGCGATTGTCAGCATCAGTATTCTTAGACAAGCCATTCTGTTTTTTTAAGTCAACATGACTTTTAGTATTACTGCTCTCAGGCTTAGCGGCTAGGGCCGTATCATCGGACTGTTCGGTGACAGTAGCACCTTCTGCCAAATAACTGCCGGTCGTCAGTTGCATTGTCGCTTGCGTATCCTCTGCCGTACGGCTGCGGGCTTTGTCCAAGCTCGATGCGAATGCGCCGCGTATCAGCTGCCACATAAAACCGATAAACAAACCGATGACCAGTACCACCAATATTGGTAACATATTGGCAATCGCGCCTGCAAAGTCCTTCATCATAACAGCGTAGACGACGCTGATACTGGCTGGTGCAATTTCACTAGAGTCACCAAGCGCTGTGCCGGGTGCCAATAACACTGCAAACAGTATCATCCAACTCATACCGCCCAGTGGTTTTGGCAATATGCGAGCGACTAGCAACCATAACACCAACACCAAAATAGAGCCACCAAGATACGCATACATTGGCAAATCGGCGGGCGGTACATCTTTCACCATTTGGCCCCACCAAATAGCAATCTCACCGAGAATGTCACTAATAGATTCTAATGGTAAGCTGTGCAAAATATTTTTTAACCAATCCATACGTGTTTCACTACCTGCGTTTATCACCGTTGACACGTTATGTGCCTAGCAGTGTATGGTGCGTTCTGTCGTACCAAAATAAGATCACATACAGTATCGATGCACACATCATGTGCGTTTCTATCTGTATTTTTTTATGTGGATGTCATGGGGTGTCAGTTTATCACGACTTTCTACCCAAATGCATGTGACCAAATGTGTCATGAGTGTTTTGTCCATGGCATTGTAAAGACCATTCTCTCAATCACCTTGCCACAACCGTCTTACCAATAAGCGTACCAATCGTCAATGTTATCTAGTGGTAAAATGTATCTAGTCGTAGATATTGTCTTGCGCTTCACGAGCGCGTAGCTCTGCTTGGCGGCGCATGACATCTTGCGGTGGCATCTGCACAAAATAGCCTTGGGACGCTAGCTTTGCCAGTACCTCTTCTTTATCAACACGCGCTAGAGTGGGCGTCGTTGCCAGATCTAGGTGCATGACAAACTTGCTACGGCCCAACCTTGCACGAAAGTCCTTTGGCAGTACGCCAAGCCAATCTTTGATCTCATCGGTATCATCAGGATATTCAGGGCGCGCAATATATACATACATGTCGTCATGTTTGGGAAATTTATAAATATCGCAATGCATAAAAACCACCTATCAGAAACTATGGTCGTAGGTTAGCATATTTCAGGCAAACACCAGTAGTCGCTTTGCGTGTTGCTATGGTAATTTTTGCGCCCATACATCATTTTATTGATTCTCAAAACGGCTGATAGAGATAAAAAACACCATTTTGCTAAGCGTCTTTGGTGAGCAAATGTCCTAGTGAGCACACATTTTTGCCAAATTTATTTGTTTTAATGGCGGTGATGACTTGTAAAAGCGCTTTGAAACTTTCATAATAAAAGCGTTTTTCAGGAGAGAGTCTGTCGGCACAGATTTTGTAACAAACCCTATTGGTAATACAAACTGACAACTGCCATACGACCACCGAAGGCGCATCCACCCTGCCAATCGCTCAGGTAAAAGGACTGAAAAACGTATGTCATTATTGTTTACGTTGATGCCATCAATCATGCATCGCGAACAAACAAAAGGCATAACAAATCTGGAGAGTGGTAAGTACGGACGACGTCTTACCCACCGAAGGGGAGAAAATACGCTATCATCGACGATAGGGCTCATATAACTGCCCAAAAACGATGGTTCGTATTGAAAATCTCAGGTCACAGGACAGATAGGGCTTTAGCTTAAACCGACGTTCAGCGTCTGTTTGGCCTACGTCTTTATCTTTGCTTTCTGTGTCACCCTTTGATGCAATATTGCTTCTCGCTACTTTTACGTTGCACACCACTCTACTCTGCCGAGTACGACTGATGTACACATAAGGATTTGTTATGACTGATACCCACTCTCAAGACTCTAGCAGCACTCAAACCCCTAAGCGCACCCCTTTTTACCAGTCTCATCTTGATAGTGAGGGCAAATTGGTCGATTTTTCTGGTTGGGAATTGCCAATTCATTACGGTTCACAAATCGAAGAGCACGACGCGGTACGGACAGATGCCGGTATGTTTGATGTCTCACATATGGTAGTGACCGATATCAAAGGCGCAGATACTAAAGCATGGCTCCAAAAACTACTCGCAAATGATGTCAACAAACTCACTACCGCTGGTAAAGCGCTGTACTCTGGCATGCTCAATGAGCAAGGCGGCGTCATCGATGATTTGATCGTCTATCTGATGAATGCAGAGGAAACTGAGTACCGTATCGTCTCCAATGCAGCCACTCGTGACAAAGACTTAGCACAGTTTAATAAAGTCGCTGAAGGCTTTGATATTGCGATTACCGAGCGTCCTGAGCTTGCCATGCTCGCCGTGCAAGGTCCAAATGCTATTGAGAAACTGGCTCAAGCCAAACCAAACTGGGCAGATACCTTAGCTGGGCTAAAACCTTTCGTTGGCGCTGACTTGACCGATATCGAAGGCACCGATTGGTTTGTGGCTCGTACTGGCTATACTGGTGAAGATGGCGTCGAAGTCATTATGCATGCCGATGATGCCCCTGCTTTTTTTGAGCAGCTAAAAGCAAATGGCATCAAACCTGCCGGTCTTGGCGCACGTGATACCTTGCGTATGGAAGCGGGCATGAACCTTTATGGTCATGACATGGACGAGACCATTAGCCCTTACGAGTGCAATATGGGCTGGACGCTAGCGCTTAAAGACGACCGTGCCTTTGTCGGCCGTGACGCTTTGGTCAGCAAACGCAAGCAGGCAAAAGAAGACAACACCGCTATGAAGCAAGTAGGTCTGCTATTGACCACGCGCGGCGTATTGCGTGAAGGCATGACAGTGACTATCAATCAGGGCACTGACAATGAGCAAACTGGTATTATCACCAGCGGTACATTCTCCCCTAGCCTAAAAAACTCCATCGCGATTGCTCGCGTGCCTGCCAGCTTATCAGAAGATGATCACGTACAGGTAGATCTACGCGGCAAAGGTAAATTCGTCGATGTACGGGTATTGAAGCTGCCTTTTGTCCGTAACGGCAAGCAACAGTTTGACTCGTAGGTCTTATAAATCTTATTATTAGAGCGCGTTGTCGTTTTAGACATAATGATAAAAACGACGACACGCCCAGCCTCCATTATTTTTGTTAATTAACCTCTATCATTTAGGAGAGAGAGACCATGAGCAACATCCCAGCAGAGCTAAAATATATTGCAAGTCACGAGTGGCTGCGCCTAGAAGACGACGGTACGATCACTGTTGGTATCACTGACCATGCTCAAGACCTATTGGGTGATGTGGTGTTTGTTGAGCTACCAGAAGTGGGCGATATTATCGCTGTTGACGACGAAATCTCAGTTGTTGAATCAGTAAAAGCCGCCTCTGACGTATACGCGCCTATCTCAGGCGAAGTCATCGCTATCAACGAAGCACTAGAAGATGATCCTGAAATCATCAACTCTGACCCATATGGTGAAGGCTGGTTCTTTAAAGTGAAGCCTGACAACATCGCTGACTATGAAGCACTGATGACCGCTGACGAGTACGAAAGCGAATTATAATAACCACCTCTGTATAGCAGAAATAAAGATAGTAGCCAAACCAAAATAGCAGCCAAACTTGTAGATACTGGCAAAAGCGGGTATCTACATCTCCTATTTGATACCCCTTTCTTATCAACAGGGTTGATTCATAGATGACACCTTTGATAACAAAGCAGCTTTATATATAGACCACCAAAAACCATTATCGTCCGATGTTATTGCTCTCAAGCGTTATCTCATTGACTCGTATTGATCACCTCTTCGAATCCCAATGAATACGTGCTATCAATAACGACGCAAACTGATAACCCAATTCTCAGCATGGATCCTAATATGAATGCCAACACCGATAATAAAGACCCCATCGCCACACCAAACCATACACCGCAGCTACAAGCCTTTCGCGATATCGTAGAATCACGCCGTTCCGTGCGCCGTTTTACTGACACGCCTATCCCTGACGACGTACTGGCAGACTGTCTGCGTTTGGCCATGCTAGCACCAAACTCTAGCAACCTACAGCCGTGGGAGTTTTATGTTATCGATGATGCTGATAATCGTAAACGCGCCATCAAAAACTGTATGAACCAGAACGCGGCAAAAACATCGGCGCGCTTAATCGCTATCGTTGCTCGCACTGATATCTGGCATGAGCATGCTCAGCAAATATTGCGCGAGTATCCCGATCAGCCAGTCCCTAAGAAAGTGAAAGACTACTACAACAAAGTCGTTACGATGGACTTTTTGCGCGGCCCTGCCAATGTGATATCCGCTGCAAAATGGGGCGCAACGCAAGTGGTCAGACGCGTCAAAGGCCCTCTCAAATCGCCTTACTATACCTTTGAAGACACCAAAAACTGGGCAACCAATAACACCGCGCTTGCCGCCGAAAACCTAATGTTGGCACTACGTGCTCATGGTTTTGATAGCTGTCCTATGGGCGGCTTTGATGAGCCTGCCATGAAAGCGTTGCTCAATCTTAGCGACGACCATCATATCGTTATGATGATTGGCGCAGGCGAGCGTGCTGACAATGGCGTTTACAACGCCCAATTCCGCTTTGACCAAAAACAGTTTGTGCATTACGTATAACGTACCGCTCACAGTGTTTCCTTAACTGCTCACAATGTTTTCTTAATTGCTATTTTGTTTATTACTCCCTTAACCAAGGATTGTCATGACTATCTCTCAAAACCCATCGTTTGATACCTTTCAAGGATTGTTCAACGAAGCTGAATTTGTCTATCGCCACTTAGGTTCGGACGAAACCAAGCAAGCTGACCTACTCAGCGCGGTTGGTTATAAAGATATGCAAAGCTTTATCAATGACACTGTGCCTGAGCCGGTACGTTTGCACAAAGAATTGGATTTGCCAGTGGCGATGAGTGAGCATGCGGCACTTGCCAAACTACGCACGATGGCAGATGACATCACTGTTAACAAAAGCTATATCGGTCAAGGCTACTCTCCTGTTCGTATGCCTGCCGTCATTCAGCGCAACGTCCTTGAAAATCCAGGCTGGTATACCGCTTATACCCCTTACCAAGCAGAAATCGCTCAAGGTCGTTTGGAGGCATTGCTGAACTTCCAACAAGTTTGTATCGATTTGACTGGTCTTGAGCTGGCTGGTGCGTCACTGCTTGATGAAGCAACGGCAGCAGCAGAAGCCATGGCGATGTCAAAGCGTGTGAGTAAAAGCAAGTCAACGCAGTACTTCGTCGATGAGCGCGTCTATCCACAAACGCTAGATGTCATCAATACTCGTGCGAAATACTTTGGTTGGGACGTGGTCGTGGGTGATTTTGAAACGGCCAAATCAGGCGATTATTTCGGTGCGCTATTCCAGTATGTTGGCGTAGAAGGCGACGTTAAAGACTTAACAGACGTCATCGCGGCCGTAAAAGAAAACAAGACTTACGTCAGTGTCGTCAGTGATATCATGAGCTTGGTGTTATTAAAATCACCAGCCGATATGGGTGCGGACGTAGCGCTAGGTAGCACACAGCGTTTCGGTATTCCAATGGGCTTTGGTGGCCCACATGCTGCTTACTTTGCATTCTCTGATAAAGCAAAACGCTCAGCACCTGGTCGTATCATTGGCGTATCTAAAGACGCACAGGGCAATACCGCATTACGTATGGCTCTACAAACACGTGAGCAGCATATCCGCCGCGAAAAAGCCAACTCAAACATCTGTACCTCACAAGTATTGCTCGCCAATCTCGCTGGTATGTATGCCGTCTATCATGGTCCAAGTGGCGTGAAGCGTATTGCGACTCGTATCCATGCGTTTGCCACCGCCTTTGCTGATGCCATCACAGCAGCGAATGACAGCAGCTTAAGTGTGGTACACGATCAATTCTTCGATACAGTCGTGGTTGATTGCGGCTCAGAGAAGCTAGCTACGCAAATCTTTAAAAATGCAGACAACGTTGGCTACAACTTATGGCGTCTAAGCGACACCAAATTGAGCGTTGCCTTTAGTGAAACTAGCGATCAGCAAGATTTTGGCGTATTGACTCAGCTATTCGTCAACAAGTCAAACGATCTACCTGAAACCGCTCGTATCTCTCTCGATAGCGCGCATCTGCGTACAGATGATATCTTGTCACATCCAGTATTCAACTCGCATCATACCGAGCATGAAATGCTGCGTTATCTCAAGTCGCTTGAAGATAAAGATCTAGCGATGAACCGCAGCATGATTTCACTAGGCAGCTGCACCATGAAGCTCAACGCCACCAGTGAGATGTTACCGATTACTTGGCCTGAGTTTGCCAATGTGCATCCATTCGCACCGCGTGACCAAGTCACAGGCTATATTGCGATGATTGATAGCTTACAAGATCAATTAAAAGCTATCACTGGATTTGATGATGTCTCTATGCAGCCAAACTCTGGCGCTTCTGGTGAATATGCTGGTCTGCTCGCGATTCGCCGTTATCATGAGTCATTGGGCGAAACCAATCGCGATGTTTGCCTCATTCCAATGTCAGCGCACGGTACCAACCCTGCTACTGCCATGATGATGGGTATGAAAGTCGTCGTGGTCAAAACCGATGAAAACGGCAACGTTGATATTGAGGATTTAACCGCCAAGTGTGAAGAGCACAGCGAGCGTTTGGGCGCTTTAATGATCACCTACCCATCGACACATGGCGTGTTTGAAGAAGGCATCCGTCATATCTGTGATTTGACTCACAAGCACGGTGGTCAAGTCTATATGGATGGCGCCAACATGAATGCTCAGGTAGGCATGATGCAACCTGCAGACGTGGGTGCTGATGTACTACATATGAACCTACACAAAACCTTCTGTATCCCGCATGGCGGCGGCGGTCCAGGTATGGGTCCTATCGGTATGAAGGCGCATTTGGCACCATTCATGGCAAACCATACGCTAAGCCCTGTTCATAATGCACAAAAAGACTGCTCAGCGGTATCGGCTGCGCCTTATGGTTCAGCGAGCATCTTGCCAATCTCATGGATGTACATTGCCATGATGGGCCGTGATGGTCTGCTAAAAGCAACCGAGCTTGCCTTGCTAAACGCTAACTATGTAGCCGCCCAGCTAAAAGACCACTACCCTGTATTATATACAGGTAAAAATGGCCGCGTGGCTCACGAATGTATCATCGATATTCGTCCGTTAAAAGAAGAAACTGGCATCACTGAAAGCGATATTGCTAAGCGCTTGATGGATTACGGTTTTCACTCACCAACGATGAGCTTCCCAGTCGCAGGCACACTGATGATTGAGCCCACAGAGTCTGAGTCTGTCGAGGAGTTGGATCGTTTTATCAGTGCGCTGAAATCTATCAAAGCTGAAGCGATGAAAGCAAAAGCGGGCGAAGACAACTGGACGCTAGAAGACAACCCATTGGTCAATGCACCGCATACGGCTGCTATGATTACTAATGAAGAATGGACGCATCCATACAGCCGTGAGACTGCTGCGTTCCCACTGCCTTACATCCGTGCAAACAAGTTCTGGCCAAGTGTGGCACGCGTCGATGATGCGTACGGTGACAAGAACCTTATGTGTTCTTGCCCAAGTATCGAAAACTATATGTAATGATCATTTTCGATAACTGCTCGTTTATTTTATAAAAAACCGCCAAATCAGTCGCTGATTTGGCGGTTTTGTTTTATGCATGCATTGTTAAATTTTGACACTATCAATGAGACTTAACCGCCCAACCATCCTTTATTCAAGCCACAGTCTATCCAGTTCACTTTTATCTGATCTGTAATATTAGCATTGGGATAAGTAAACGCCGCACCACCAAGATAAAGCGCATCGCCGACCTTATAGGACTTACCTTCAAATAACATAATCTCTTTATCCGCCTCCCACGAAAAGAAAGTATTCGCTAATACTAATAAAAGAGTATTGTCCTGTGTCATTACTTCTTCATTATCTCTAGTTAAAGCAAGATAGTTATTAATAACTGTCAAATATCCCGCTGTCATCGCTGTAAATCGACCATCATATTTAGTTGGGGACCAAGTAGCAATTTGTAGAGGTGTCTTAGCTGGTATAGGTTCGCTTACTACTATCATTTCTGGCATCTCTACCTCAACAATTAGTGCTCTATCTACTCTATATAGTCAATCCTAAATAAAACAGATACATTATATATCAAGGTGGAACTGGTCTAAATTCTCCTTTCGTGCTGTGCCTACGCTGCTCGATGCTGCGTAAAATTTATCCCAGTCCCACTGTATCGTTTTTATACTGAATTCACTATAAGTAGTACAACCTGACAGCGAAAAAATAGCTAATATTGAAATTAAAAATTTAGATAATTTGACAACCCTTACCCCTAAAGCGCTAATATAAGATGTCTGTCTATCCGCTCATTTTTATAAACAAGCGTCGATAAAAAAATCTTATAATGCTACTCATTTGGATATTGTTATGCAACAAAAAGACATGGCACAAAAAGCGCCTAAACGAAAAAACCTTGTGATTTTGATACATGGTTTGCATCAAACGACTTGGATGATGCGTCCATTAGCGAAGCGTTTACAAGCGCAAGGTTTTGCCACCCATCAATACAGCTATCGCAGCATGCGCGACGGTATCAAAACCAACAGCCAGCGACTACATGAGTGGCTGAGTGCCAACCACAACCCTGATCAGCCAATAGATTTGGTCGGTCATAGCTTGGGTGGATTGATTATTCGTGATTTTTTGGCCAATTATCCCAAGTGGCAAATTGGGCGCTGCGTCACGCTGGGCACGCCGCATGTGGGAAGTGTTTGCGCGGATTACGTATGGCGTTTGAGCCCTTTAATTGTAGGACGATCTTATGCTGATGCGCTCGATGGTACAGCGACGTCCTGTCCTGAACATATTCATATAGGCGTGATTGCAGGTGATAAACCGCGCGGCTTAGGACAACCTTTTTTGCAATATCACAATCGCAAACTGAATAAAGAAAGCGAATCAGCAGCCACAGAAAACTGTGCTCATGATGGTACAGTTTACGTCAGCGAAACACGTCTTGACTGCGCCAACGACCATATCGTACTGCCTGTGACCCATACAGGCATGCTGGTCGATAAAGAAGTGGCTCGGCAAGTGATTTACTTTTTAGAAAATGGTGAGTTTGAACGCTAGGGCATATTTTTAATACCTAAAATGCTCTAGATGACAGCGAATAATGGAATAGATATGACCGAGCAAAAGTATAAGCAAGATTGTCAAAACGGCCATTTATCGATAGAGAGAAAATTGATGCTGCCATTGATTGATTTAAAAAAAATTGATTTAAAAAACAAGCAATGTGAAATTAGGCATCAATTTTTTGAGTTGGCTGTATTTGCTATCTAATACCCATCCCTTGCTGCAATTCAGTTTTATGCTTGCTGATCACTGGAATCAACGTCTGGACGACCCAGTCATTGCGCCAACCTTTGAGACCTTGTGGCAGTTCGCTGAGATTTTTATCAAGAGCAATCACTTCATACAACTGTCCTAGCCATTTTTTGCGCATTAAAACGCTGCTAGGCATGCCGATAGCCTTAGCGTGATCATCAATCGCTTGCTGCACTGCTTTTGACAGGATTTTGTTTTTTGAGCGATATGGCGGCACAAGACAAGCTGGATGCTCGGCAGGTGGTAGGTTTTTGGCGTTTCTTATTATCTTAAGCAGCTCTTCACCATAGAGACGCAGCATACTACGGTGCATCGTCGTTTTGTGCGCCAGCTCACGCATGCTGTTTGGTTTTTCAGTGACGATCTCGCGTACCGCTTGCTTTTTGATGATAAACGTACGTGGCTGATTGGTCGCACGTGCCAGCTCTTCTCGCCACGTCGCAATCCCTTTGAGTATCGCCATTTGCTGTGAGTTATAGCGATAATCTGCCATCGTCAGATACATCGCTTCATCTTCGACGTGCTGCAAGTCATACAAATCACTGGCGTAGAGCTGACAATCCGCCCAGACGTAATCGTATAGGCCTTGTGCCTTAAGCGCATGTTCGATACTGAGATACAGCGCTGGCAAATAACGCACATCATCGATGGCATATTGCTCTTGCTCGTCTGTCAACGGGCGCTGGAGCCAATCAGACTGACTGTGCTCCTTATCGATATGCATATCTAGCTGATCTGCCAATGCCTGCTGATAGCCCATTTGTAATTGACCGGTTAAATAAGACAACGCAATTTGCGTATCAAAAATATTGGTCAATGGTGGACAACCAGACAGCAGATAAAAAATGCCTAAATCTTCGCCGCAAGCATGCCAGATGGCCACATCGACTTGGCGCAAGGCCTCCCACAGCTCAGACAGTTGCAACTCAGGCGCATCTAGTAAATATACGTGATTACCCGTATTTAACTGTACGAGTGCCAAACGCGGATAGTAAGTGTCGCGTTTGATAAACTCAGTATCTAGTGCGACGCGGCCACAAGTTGCCAAGGCATTGATCACCTCAGCCAATTGGTGCTGCTCGCGCACCCATGTGACATCAACAGCATCAGCGACATCCAACAGTGCATCGATATCAATTGCATCAACATCCAGTGCATCGTCATTTGATTCCGAAGGTGTCGTCACTGATGTCATCTCAGTATTAGTTGCTTTTTGTGATGAGTTATCAGTAATCTCAGAAGGGTTTGATTTGACTGAAGCGTTTGAAACGTTGTTGGACACGGGCAGATACCTGCATAAATAGGAAAAAATAAAACGCGATACTGCGTCTTAATAAAATGAAAAAGGAGAACAATAATAAAGCAATTATAACAATTTCACGAAATGAAATGGGTAAGACTTTGATGTAAGCGAAACCTTATAAAAAAGAGCGGTTTTGCATGGCTTGACCCAGCGTCATACTATCTAGATACTCAAGCTCGCCGCCCATCGGTACCCCTTGTGCCAAACGTGTGACTTTATTGACATGACGACTGACCGCCTCGCTAATAAAATGTGCGGTGGTCTGCCCTTCAACCGTCGTACCTGTCGCCAGTATAATCTCTTCAACAGGCTCTTGTTTGACTCGCCATACCAGCTGATCAATATTTAAGTCATCTGCACTGATTCCATCAATCGGGGATAAGTGTCCGCCAAGCACAAAATAGCGACCACGATAGCCTGCGGTTTGCTCGATTGCCATCACATCTGCTGCTGTCTCGACCACACACAGCAGCCCATCATCACGTCTAGGGTCTTGGCATAGAGGACACACCGCTTCATCACTAAAGCTATGACAGCGCTGACATTCAACGATATCGCGCATGGCTTCATCTAGTGCTTGGGCAAGCGCCATGCCTTGCGGACGTTTTTTACTAAGCAAATGTAGTGCCATTCGTTGGGCACTTTTTTGACCCACGCCTGGCAATATACGCAGCTGTTTGACCAGCTGATCAAATTTGGCTGTAAGCAAAGTGGCTTTCCTTTAGTTGACTTTATTTAACTAAATTTATAAATCGTAGCTATAAAAATGGGGTCGTATCGTGTCGATAACAACCCCATTTTTGTGTTCAGTCTAAAGTATTTAATGCTTAGAACATACCTTGCATACCTGGTGGGAGACCCATACCTGAGGTCGCGCCAGCCATGGTTTCTTCGTATAGCTCATCCGCTTGACGCACCGCATCATTGATAGCGGCAGCGATAAGATCTTCGATCATATCTGGCTCATCTTCTAGCAGACTTGGATCGATGGTCAAACGCTTGACCACATGGCGACCAGTCATGGTGACTTTAACCAGACCACTGCCCGCTTCTGCTTGCACTTCTTTGTTCGCAAGCTCTTTCTTAGCATTTTCAACGTTTGCTTCTACTTTCTTTTGCATCGTTTGTGCTTGTTGCATCAATGCTTGAATGTTCATAGTTGCCTCTTTGTCTTATAATAATAAATGGGATAATTTAAAGTTTAAAATAAAATACTGACGGCATTATACCGCTATCTTTACAAACTGTCTAAACCACGCGCCAAATCTTTGATAATATCTTCGACATCTTCCAAACCGACTGATAGACGAATCAGACCGTCTTTCACGCCAGCTTCAGCACGCGCCTCAGGGGTGAGGCGAAAATGCGTGGTCGTCGCAGGATGCGTAATCGTGGTTTTTGCATCGCCCAAGTTGTTGGTGATGGAGACCATTTGAGTCGAGTCAATCACATGCCAAGCCGCTTCTTTCGTATCGCGGCTGTCAGATGCTTTGACTTCAAAACCCATGATAGCACCGTAACCGTCTTTCATATGATGCTGGCGGGTGGCGAGCTCATGTGCAGGATGGTCACTTAGGCCGGAGAAATGCACCGTACTGACATTAGGATGATTGACCAAAAATTCTGCGACTTGATTGGCATTGTTACAATGCGCTTGCATTCGGAGTTTTAGCGTTTCAAGCCCCTTGGTAAATACCCAAGCATTAAACGGACTCATGCTGATACCGCCTGAGCGTACCACCGTAAACGCTTCTTGCATGAGTTTGTCACTACCAACCAACGCCCCGCCAAGTACTCGGCCCTGACCATCCAAATATTTGGTCGCAGAGTGAATAACGACATCGGCACCCAAATCTAGAGGGCGCTGCAATGCTGGCGTGGCAAAGCAGTTATCAACGACCAGTAGTATGTCATTGGCTTTACAAAGCGTGCTCAAGTAACCGATATCGCAAATCTGCGCCAGTGGATTACTTGGGCTTTCACAATAGATCACTTTGGTGTTTGGTTGAACGGCATTGGCCCATGCCTCATTGTCAAAGCAATCAACATAGCTAACTTCAACGCCAAACTTGGCCATATAGTTATTAAACAGCCCAATAGACGAGCCAAATAACTGATTGGCAGCGAGTAGATGGTCGCCCGCTTTTAGATATGCCAAGCACATGGTCAGGATTGCACCCATACCAGAGGCCGTTGCAACCGCACGTTCACCGTTTTCTAGCGCGGCGAGACGACGCTCAAAAGTACGGACGCTTGGGTTGGTATGACGAGAGTAAACGTTTCCTGTCTTTGTACCGTCAAAATGTGCCGCAGCATCAGCGGCTGATTGATAAACATAAGAGCTGGTCGTAAAAATCGGCTCTGAATGCTCGCCCTCGTCGGTACGGTGTTGACCTGCCCGCACAGCAATCGTCTGCATACCGTAATCTAATCCTAAATCTAAGGCATCGTTACGCCAGTTTGGATCTAACCCATCGTTTGAGTTTTTTTGGTTCAAATTATTCTCATCTTTCGTTTGCGACTGACTCATAGACGTTCCGTTGCTTTGTTTTGGTTGGTATAAAAGGACTGCTTATTTTTTGATTATTAAGCAAATTCATCAGCGTTATCATAACATGCCGACTTATTCCACACATCTGGTTTCAGATAACTTCTAATTATTAATTTTGCCTATTAAAATAACTGGATGTTTAATATGACAGCCATTTAACCGCTTAACCGACAATAAATCACGATAAAATCAATCGTCAAACCTAACAAAAATAACGTATTTATAATAGGCAGATATGCTAACAGCTGCTAAGCTTAGCGACGATTTGAATTTTGGCGTTGGTGATATTTTTATAGACCGTCCAATCAATGCTATCATCCTTAAAAATAGATGAACAATTTCAGTAAATTACTTATCCATGCATTTTATTTATCAGTATATTTAGGCTCATCAAGGTAAATTCGTTATGTCGATGTTCAGTATAGAACCAAGCAGCTTATCGTTGAGTCTGACACTTGGGCTGACTTTAGGTCTGAGCGCTTGCCAGAGCCTACCCAAACAGCCACATTTACCTGAGAGCCAAGCGCTATCAGCGCGAGTCAATGCTTTATACCAACAAGAAGACAGCCCAAAGATTGAACAAAAAACAGCGGCTGGAGTCAGCAACACCGACCTAGTGGCCGCTGTTAGTGCGCAAAATGACATTCATCCTGATTTGTCAGGCTATCACCCGATCGTCACTGGGGCAAATGCGTTTGCCGCCCGTAGTATCTTAACGGGTATGGCCACGCGCAATATCGATGCGCAGTATTATATTTGGCATAATGATCAGGCTGGCCAACTGCTATTAAAAGACTTGTGGGAAGCGGCTGAGCGCGGTGTGATCGTGCGTTTGTTGTTGGATGATTTTAATAACAGTGCAAAGTTTGATCAGCACCTATTACGTTTTGCGAGCCACCCTAATATCGCAGTGCGTATCATCAACCCATTAATGCACCGTAAAATTCCAACGCTGAACTACGTCACAGGTTTGCCGCGTATCAATCGCCGTATGCACAATAAAAGCATGACGTTTGATAAACAGATTACCGTTATCGGCGGACGTAATATCGGTAATGAGTACCTGAGTAACGATCAAAGCAGCCAGTTTGCGGATTTGGATGTTTTACTGATTGGTAAAGTCGTCGCAGACATTGATAATAGCTTTGCCAGTTACTGGTCATCGCCGCTGTCGTTTGACATCGAAACTTTAGCCAAGTTCGACGATGACGTCACGCCTGATTTTTTGAAGGCATTAGACAAGCTGGGTATAGATGAGGAAAATAACGAAGGCAGTAGCTTGACGGTTTATAAAGCCGCCATCAAAGACTCGACGATAGACACTGATCTGATCAACAAACGCGTGCCGTTTCGTTGGACAGACATGCAGTTTTTGAGTGACGATGTTGGCAAGCTGTCCAAAAGCGTCTCATCTGAGACCAACTTGGTGCATCAACTGCGTACGTTACTCGGTAGCCCAACCAAAAAACTGACCATCATCTCGTCTTATTTTGTCCCGACCAAAGATGGGGTCGATACTTTGGTGAAGCTCGCCGAATCTGGCGTTGATATCAAAATATTAACCAACTCATTTGATGCAACCGACGTGACCGCTGTTCATTCTGGTTATAGTCAATGGCGCCCTAGCCTGCTGCGGTCAGGCGTAAAAATATACGAGCTAAAATCAACGGCAGCTGAAGAAAAACGTGACAATAAACTCTGGCGTGCACGCAGTCAGTCATCAACCAGCCTACATGCAAAAACGTTTGCGGTAGACGACTATCAAGTGTTTATCGGCTCCTACAACGTTGACCCTCGGTCTGCCAATATCAATACTGAAATGGGTGTAATCATCAATGATGATGAGTTGGCAAGACAGCTGCACGGGGCACTGAGTGATGATTTACTAAACCAAGCTTATGAAGTTAAGCTGCTAGACAACGGTAGCTTGGAGTGGCACACCATGGAAGATGGCAAAGAAGTTGTTTATGACTCAGAGCCACGGGTCGATATGAGTGATCATATCTGGCTTACTATTATGTCTTGGTTACCCATTGACTGGCTACTGTAATATGTAAACTCTTTTCTAAATAGTTCCTAAAATTGCAGGATGTGCAGTTTTGCTTTTGTTAAAAGCCAAATCCTGTAATCAAAGTTCTTATTACAATACACAAAATTACTGTTCCGGCGAATCATTGTTTATATACTTTGATTTGCCGGTTTTTATCATGGCCGATTATCTAAACGATGATCGTCTTAATGACCACTTTACTCCGTGGATGCGTGATCTATTATGCCGTCTCGTTCTCAATACGCCCTGATGTCTAAAAAAGACAAAAATACAGTCATATTCGTAAGCTTTATCAGCGCGATCGTCTTTTTTGACTTTTTGATTTACTTATATATTGCAGACATCGTGACCGCTGCATTTTTTCCTGTTGATACGGACCCCAACGTTGCCAAACTGCAAGGACTGGGGCTGTTTGTCATTGGTTACTTGGCTCGGCCATTTGGTGGTATTCTGTTCGGGCGTTATGGTGATCTCAAAGGTCGAAAGCCGACCTTTTTCCTGAGCATAATCGTTACGGCAGGTAGCTTGCTCGCAATGGCGTGTCTACCCACTTATGCACAGTGGGGTGCGCTTGCACCTGCGTTATTCATATTGCTGAGAATCATACAAGGTATGGCATTTGGTCTTTACGTACCGCTATCTTGGGTATTTGTGGCGGAGCATGTCCCTCGGCAGTATTTGTCAGTGGCTTGTAGCTACGTTACGGCTAGCTTTTTGGTAGGTGCACTGTTCTCTAATGCGTTTTTTCTGTGGCTGACTGACTTTATGACCACCGTACAGCTGACTGATTATGGCTGGCGTTTGCCGTTTTTTGTTGGCGCCTTACTAACCTGTCTGCCATTGTTGGTATGGCGATTGGTTAAAGAGACTCCGTTTTTCTTGGCGTTAGATAAGCCAAAAACTGGTAAGAATCTAGGTAGACCATTTACGGTATTATTCAAGCGCTGCAAACATTCTATCTTTGTCAGTATGGTACTGACTATAGTGATATCTAGTATCACTATAGTCATTGTCCTACTACTGCCAGAACTAATAGAAATCAACTTTACTTTAGACAGTGATTTGTTTAGCTTTTCTCATAGCTTGGGCATCGTATTTATGATTCTTGGCTGTGTCTTTTATGGCATGATCTCGACCCATGAGAACTTTGGTAAAATTTTGGTCATTGGTTCTGTTTTACTTATCGCTCAAACACTGGCGTTCTTTTATCATCTGCAGGCGGGTGGCGACTATATCTTAATCATGTATGCATTGCTAGGGTTCTGTGCCGGTATCGTGGGCATGATCCCTGCCATTTTAGTGCAGCTATTTCCGACCAATGTACGTCTCACCGGTATTTCTTTTTGTTATAATATTACCTACGGTATCGTCGGTGTGCTGATACCCTTTGGTCTTGGTTACGCCACGACACTTATCAGCTTCTCACCAGCGCTATATATTGCCTTTGTGGGCTCTATCGGTATTATTATGGGGCTTTATTTCTATAATTTGCCTGAATTCAAAAAGATTGATCATGTTATTTTATAAATAATAGATCAGTCACTAATTCGAACAACGTTTGAAACTAAGGTGCAATGGGATATCTCATTGCACCTTATCCATTTGTTTAAGACACAGATATTAAGGCTTGATAACCATGGTTGATATGACCAACAAACGCCTCTCCGTTGCGCCAATGATCGATTGGACGACGACAGATTATCGTTACTTTGCGCGACTATTTAACCCGCACACGTACCTGTATACCGAAATGATTAGCACCGGTGCATTGATACACGGTAACCGCGCACGGCACCTACGCTTTGACACACTTGAGCATCCACTGGTATTGCAGCTTGGCGGAGCAGATATCAGTGAGATGACGCAGTGTGCTGAGTTTGCTCAGCAGTATGGCTATGACGAGGTCAATATCAATGTCGGCTGTCCCTCTGATCGCGTACAACATAATAAGATAGGTGCTTGTCTGATGGCAGAACCTAAAACAGTTGCTGACTTGGTCAAGCACATGCAAGCAGCTGTCGATATTCCAGTCACAGTTAAACACCGTATTGGTATTGATGACTTTGACAGCTACGAGTTTATGGTTGATTTTGTGCAGACAGTAGCATCAGCTGGCTGCACACGTTTTATTGTTCATGCACGTACTGCATGGCTACAAGGGCTGAGTCCTAAGCAAAATCGCGAGATACCACCGCTACGTTATGATGATGTCTATCGTCTCAAACAAGACTTTCCTGAGCTTGATATTGAGATCAATGGCGGTATTGATACCATTGAAGACATAAAAATGCATTTGCAACATATCGATGGCGTGATGATTGGTCGGGCGTTTTATCACAACCCGTATCTATTAGCAGAGGCCAATAGCTTATGGAGTGAGTCAGTACCAAAGACTATTCCTAAACGCTCAGAAATTTTGGCGCGGCTATATCCATATCTAGAAGAACAAATTGAAAAAGGCGAAGCACTACCCACGATGACACGACATTATCTAGGGTTGTTTCAAGGGTTGATGGGCGCACGCAAATGGCGACAAGCATTGAGCGGCAAACCTCAGCTCACGCTCGATGACATTAAACGAGCAGCAGATGAAGTGTTATCGTTAAATCCTGACGCATAGCTAAATGCTGATATAACTGGCTTGATAGAATTCACATGCTAGCCATTGTCGTGGCTAGCATGTTATCTACGCCGCTTGCGCAAGATACTGCCACATCGCTGCGCCATTATTAACGATATGTAGTACGATGGGCAGTAATAGCGACCCTGACTTGATACGTGCATAACAAAATATCAGCGCCAATATCACAATGGTGCTGATCTCGTAGATACCATACTGCACATGAATGATGGCAAATATCAAACTGGTCACGATACTTGCTACTATCGCACCGTGATGCACAGAGTATGACGGTGCGGTGAACTGCTCTTTGATGGCTGACCATAATATGCCACGAAAGACCACTTCTTCGTAAATAGGTGCAACCACGACCATTGCAAAGACCAGCAGCCACACTGAACTAACAGACTGGTACAATGGATCTACAAATACCAGCGGCGTCATATCCAGCATATAAGTCAGCGCCTGACTGGCTATCATAAATATCAACAGCAATCCTAGCATGCCCATACCTACTGTAAATGAAAACGGCTTTAATGCTAAATACTGTCGCCATTCCCCGCCTCTTATACGAATAATGAGAACACTCGTTGTCATCAGCAGCACGCAGCCTATAAGTATTGATAAGCTCACGACTGTTCCATCGTTACTGCCAAAAAAGAAGATATCGCCCATCGAAGCATTTTTGGTCGCAGGTAATACCAGCTTGCCAGCGATATAGACGCCTACCAATTGACTGATAAAAAACGCAAGCACCATCCCTACCGTCAGCATAAATGTACCAACGCGTGAAAATAACGGCGGACGCTCAGGCGAGGTTGCGATATCCGGTAAAGCTGTCACGTTTTTTGGCATATATATGTCACTTAAAAAATACGCTGTCAGCTTGTATGAGACACAAGCCTACATAACGATACGTTGCTTTTATTTTGATATAGTGAGTTCAGTATAAAAACGATACAGTGGGGCTGGGATAAATTTTTCGCAGCATCGAGCAGCGTAAGCACAGCACGCAAGGAAAATTTAGACCAGTTCCACCTTGATATATAATGTATCTGTTTTATTTAGGATTGACTATAGTTGCCGCTTAATCAGTTCTAGTACCTGCTGCGATACAGACTCTGGGTGCTCAAGTGGGAACATGTGGCCACCCTCATGAGTCTCATAAGGGATGCCCAAGCGCGACTTTATCTGTTGGGGAAACCGACGTTTTAAAAAGATACTGTCTTGACCGATAATCAAGGTAACAGGCACTTTGGGGCCACGATTGGGCGTCAGCCAATACCAAGAAGGATTGGTACGAAACACTTCTACTTCATTAGCTTTAGGAATGGCCAGTGTCACTTTACCATCCGCGCGCTCATGCAAGCCATGATCGATATAGCCTTGGAAGCTGCGCTCATCAAAGTTTTTGAAAAATCCTTTGTGCCGCATTTTTTCGTACGCTTCTGCTCGGCTGTCCCACACATCACGGCGATGCTTAGAGATACCCGCTGGCGACAATTTATCCATCAAACGCTTACTCGTAAGAGGCAATTTATCTACTGTCTTTGCCAAATGCCATAACAAGCTAACTTTGCCATAAATCCAAGGCGGATCCATGAGCACTGCTTGAGCAAACAGCTTAGGCTCACGGTACACTGCTTGCAAGGTACACATGGCGCCAAGTGAGTGCCCCACGCCCACCACCTGACTGACGCTATGCTTCTCGCAGGCAGTTTTTACGCTATCGATTACCTGCTGCGTCAGACTGCGCCAATGATTATCCACGGGATAATCCGGCGTATCACCCAACATGGCAATATATTCAATCGTAAAAAATGCGGACAATCCTGCAAAAAACGGCTCATAGACAGCACTTGGCATGCCATTGGCATGGGCAAAATGTAACACAGGCTTTTTCGTTATCTTAGAGACAGGTAGCGCAGCAAAGGTCTGCAAATTGATTTCATCACTCATAACAGGCTCTCGTGGGATGGTTTATATATTATTTTTAATAATTCAACTGTCTTTCATATTAAGGTAGTTTTTATCGCTATATACAATTAAGGCTGAGCATAATTATATGCTCAGCCTCAACAATCATACACAGTATATCTAAAACATTAAACGCTTAACGCATTTTTGCATTACCTTCTTCTTGGGGCAAAAACCCATCAAGACTCATGCTAGAGCCAATGCCTGCACCCAATTGTACCGCAAAGCGATCCATAAACATTTGGAACGGATCGGTTGGACTATAGCTGATGATCGTATCAAGATCCAATTGTTTACTGAGGCTTGTGATACTGCCCGTTTTGTCTGCCAAACCTAACTCGATAGATTGCTCACCGGTCCAAAACAGTCCTGAAAACAGTTTGTTTTGTTCAGGATTTTTCAAGCGATCACCGCGGCCTTCTTTGACGGCATTGATGAAATGCTTGTGCGTATTAGCAAGCACACCTTCGACATGTTTTTCTTCGTAGTCAGTCAATGGACGCGACAAACTCAAGATGTCTTTGTACTCACCCGCTGTAATAGTACGATCTTCTACGCCGACCTTGTCCATTAGGCCCTTGACATTGTAACTTGGCATAATGACACCGATAGAACCAACCAAGCTCGATGGATTGACATAGATCTCATCTGCGGCAGAGGCGATATAATAAGCACCTGAAGCACCAATATCCCCGATAACGGCATACAGCTTTTTATCTGGATATTCTTTACGCAGATCCATCATAGTCTGCCAAATTTCATCAGACTGTACCGGTGAGCCACCAGGTGAGTTGATATCTAACGCCACCGCTTTAGAGTTACTATTTGCAAAAGCGTCTCTCAATGCCTCATTGACGTCGTAAGCGTTGGCCACGTCATCATTACTGATCACACCTTGGAGCTCAACCACTGCCAAATGCGGCGAGCTAGTATCAACGGCATCCATACCTGTTGGCGAACCACTACATCCGCGACCTATGGTCAAAAATATCAATAATATATAACCAAAGGTCAACAGTTTAAAGAAAATACTCCAGCGACGAGCACGGCGCTGCTCAACCACACTAGCTAATAAGGTGTTTTCCAGTACTTTCCACTCTTGTCCGCTCGGCGCGTTTGGTTGCTGCATTGGCGTTGGCTGATTTGCCGAATTATCAGGACGTTTGTTTGGGTCTGGTGGCCAGTTGGGCATATAACTTCCTAAGTCAGAAACAATCTAAAACAATAAAAAGATGATATTGGTAGATACGGCTAAAAATAAATATCTCCTCGCCGTGTCAATCATCGGTATTAATAGGCTGCTAAGTATGGTGGTATTTCGATAATGGTTCAATAGTATAACTGTGAAATATCACCATATTGTAACACTGCGAGTATAAGCAATATTTTTAAGGACTCATCGCTTCTGCGTCAACACCGTTGTTTATTATATTCAGCGATAAAGACGCTTCTAAAGGTTTGTCATCGTAGGTGATAATATCATTGATGCTTTGACGACTTATGACGTCAGTCGTCAGCTGTGATGCACTATGACCAAGCCATGTGATGTTTTTAAACCTCATGCTGTCGTTATTCGAATCAGCTGAACATAATAATGACCACATCTGCCAAACGCGTGGATGGGTATCAGTATCTAAAACAAGCCGTGATAGAGACAAGTTTTTGTGATCCGTATCTAACTGTTTATCTGCTATTTTCGTTTGAGAGTTTACAGATAATGACTTTAGCGGATCGGCTGCGTTGTATCTTAGAACTTGTATAGGTACGCTGCTATCAATCGCAATTGTACAGTCCCACACGCTAGTATCACCTATCTCGCTCCAGCCTGTCATTGCTTGGATGGATAAATCACCACTAGCCACCTGCCATGTTTTGCCTTGCTCGCAACCTTGCGCACTGATATTCGTCTTACCTTTAGACTGAGCTGCTATTTTAGATGCTTGCTGGAATGCAGACCAACGCTCGGAGCGTCCCGCTTGCCAATATTGACTGACAGGTAGCTGCTGATTTAACTGCGCAACTGCCAGCGGTAATAACTCAGAATTTTTGGCGCTAACGACCATATTTTGCTCACTGGCATTCAACGTGTCAGTCAGTACGGTGCTACTGCTCTGCACTATGATGCCTTCTAGTTTATCGACTGACAAACTGCCCAGTTGCTGCTCTAAAGATACAGATAGTTTATCCGCTGTGAGATTGCTTGGCATGGTCCGTGTTGCGGTTGGTCTATGATCAGCCAAAAACAGCCAGCTGGTATTGTCTTTCGCAAGTGAGGATCCATCCTTACTGTTACTAACGCTTTGATTATGTAAAGGGAATTGTAGCAAGGCTGCACTGATATAGGGATCACCCGTTGGCAAAATATATAACGTCGGCATTGTTATCATTGACTGCTGATTGGCATACACCGTCATCATTAACAGCGTCAGTGGAGGCAATGCCAACCATCGACTGAGCAGCCCTCTCGGTAAGAGCCAAGGTACTATACTTAACAGCATCATGAGCAATATCGCCATATTCACTGGTGTATAAAGCCATGCGTCTGTTAATGCTGGTAACGATGTCAGCCAACCAATCAGCTCATGTAAATTGCCGACGATGGCACTGACCAAAGACCAAATTCTGTCGGCTATCGTGGGTGATAACAGGTAAAAAAGCCCTGCTAACAGATTGAGCGGTACAATTACCCACCCAAACAGCCCAATGGCAAATAAATTGACAATAAGTCCCCATAACGATGCCTTTCCAAATAAGAGCAGCGTGATAGGTAATAAAGTCAAAAATAGCCAGAATTGTAACTTGAATATACGCTGAGCAATTTGCAATGCACGGCGAAATAAAACATTGCTTATATAAGCACGCGCATCATCATTGTATGGTAGCGGCGCAGCGGCTGTATTGCGCTGATATGAGGTGTCTTCATACTTGAGTAGTAGCGCTACTGCAATAAAAGATAGCCAATACCCTGCCTGCCACAATACATACGGATCTTGCCATGCCATCAAGACAGCTAATGCCAACAACACACGCATGGTACTGATAGGTAGCAATGTCAATCTCACCAAGCCGATAGCCAGTAGCATCCACGCCGTACGTGCAGCAGGCACATCAAAACCTGTAAATAGTGCATAGATAAAAGCAGCACCAATCATTACCCACCAACGCACTTGCCAGCGTGGCATATAGCGATAAACCACTGGGCACAGTCGATTGAATAGCAACACAACGGCGCCGCCCAATACAATGGCTAAAAACAGTACATGTGTCCCTGATATCGCAAGCAAATGCGAGATACCCGCCAGTTGATATAGATCCTTGGTGTCGCGATTGATCAAGCTACGGTCACCTGTGAGCAAACTCAATGTGACAGCTCTGGCCTGCTGCTCTGCTGTGGTTTGTGCAGGCCAATCTCTATAGAAATGATCTCTTAATTGCCAACGTCCTATATCAATACGAGTACGAAATCGCTGGAAATAAGAGTCAGACGTCGATGCTTGTTGTAAAGCTTCATCGTTATTGCTTTTGCTGACAGTCAACGGACTAACCGCCAGTATATTTGCCACACCATCAATGTGTCGACCTCGCAACCAGCGATAACCATCAAAACCAGACGAGTTGCTTATTGCTTGCTTGGAGGTAGACAATGGTACCAGTGCCAAGCTCATAAATAGCTCATCACCTGGCTGCAAATCATTTAAACTTGAGAACGAGTCATTATTTGATGTGTTTTTTGGATAGGCATTGAGCAATACTCGGTATTCGATATGATTATTGGGTTTTTTTTCAAAATTGTCACTATAGCTTTTACTTAGGCTATTATTTTCTTCCTTCGAATAATCACTTGTACTATTTGCCAAATCCTGGGGAGTCAACTCAGCGACTAATGGCATTAAATGTGTGACCACTGCTACTTGTCGATAGCCGCTATCTGTACTGGCGTCATATACGCTGTCACTTATCCCTTCGATACGAACGAGTGCTTGTACACGTATAGAGTCAGTGATTTTGGTCGTTTCGGCTTGCTGATGTGCAACTAGCGCTTGTAGCGCGCTACCCACGACCAACGCAATGGCTAATAGACCAAATAAGAAGTATTTGCTAAAAAGTGACAATTTAACATCATTAGGTGAGCTGACAGAACGCGTTTTATTGGTACTTTGAGTATTTACTGAAAGGCTATTAAGTTGAGTAGCACTAAGCAGAATAATAGCAAATATGACAAGCAACCAAAGCAAACCTGTGGCGCTGACCACATTCAATAAAGGCATGTCGATCGGCATCGCCACATTATCTGCAACTGCCAACACACCCATCATAGCAATAATTACTAGGCTACCAACTAACCAATACACCCGCACTCCTTGCTTAATGAGCAAAATATTATAATGCAGCTAACGCCAGTTATTGATGATAATAAGGCGCCAAAACAGCCATTTTTATCGACATTTTAGAAGCGACTGAAGCATCATATCTGTGAGGCAATAGCATTTATATTTATATTACCCTATACTGATGAGGCATATTAAAATGATGGCTTTCTACCATCACCACTCTATGTATTCTCATCGGTATTTTTTATCCATAATATTACTTTATACCAGCCCATCAATACAATTGAGCGGACTGTCGTTAACGATTAAAGGCGATACTGTGCCCCACAAACGTCTAAAAGACCTGCTTCCTACACCGGAAAAAATCCTAGAAAGTCGCACCCTAAAACTGTTCGCCCCGCATTTGGCAGATCCTCGGTTATGGCACTTCAACCGCCATAGCTTAAATAAAGCAGTCTATATTGGCGTGCTTAGCGCATTTTTTCCACTGCCAGGACAGATGTTGCTGGCTTTGATTGGCTCACTTATTTTTCGAGCCAATGTGCCTATGGCTCTCGGTCTAACGTGGATTACCAATCCAGTCACCAGCTTGCCTATCTTTTATGCTGGGTATTATATCGGTGCAAAAATCATTGATGCACCAGTGATCAGTTTGCGCTTTATCGGCAGAATGATTGCTGATTTTAGCTTATGGGCATTATCAGATGGCGCCAACCCTTTTATTACTTATAAAGGCACTGTATCGCTTACAGCATTTTGTATAGGGCTAACGATTTTAGCGATTATAACCAGCATCGTTTGTGGACTTGCTTTTAAAGCGATTTGGCGTTACAAGACGGTCGTGAGTTGGCAAAAACGTCAGCAAAAACCTGATGATAAATCGCCTAAATATTAATACCGTTTAACATCATTAAACGGTATTAATATTAAACAGTATCAACGTCAGCGTCTGAAGCAATAGCTATCACTCTTCTTTGGTTCTTTCTATGGCATCTATAAGCTTATCCGTAAAATCTTTATCCATAGAGACGATCTCAATAACCTCGTCGTTTTTACAGAGCGTATAACGCTTACCTGTCGCGCTGTCTTGAACCTTTAAATCATAGTCAACCCCAGCCAAAGTGATCGCATCAAACACGGGTGTGATAAGATCCTTTTGTTCTTGTCTATCGATGGTGTCAAACAAGGTTGGATCGATATAAGGCTTTAACGGCTCATCGCCTTCTTCAGCACTGCCAAAAGCGGCGATTGGATTGTCATCTTTGTTCATTATTCGGAGTCCTATAAAATAGATATAGCAGCTAGTTAATCAAGCTTTTATATCTTTTGCTATGAGATATTTACTTGATAATACAACAATATATTTCGTTAGGACAACCCTTATAAGTGCCAATTTATGACACTTATATTCATCTGAAAATCTCAACATATATAGACGTTAATACTGTTCCCAATGACCATTACGTAGCAATAATTGACGATCAGCAAGCGCCGCCAAGTTGCGATCATGTGTCACCATCAAAAGTGCTGTTTGCATAGTGCTTTGTAGCTCTGATAGCAATCCAAAGACACTTTGCGCATTGTCATAATCCAAGTTACCAGTTGGCTCATCCGCCAAGATAAGCGAAGGCTTGGTAACTAGTGCGCGCGCAATCGCCACACGCTGACGCTCACCACCTGATAGCTCACCCGGTCTGTGCATCAACCGATGATCTAGACCGACGTTTTCGAGAATCTCAATCGCTTGCTTGCGAGCGTCAGTTGTTGATACTTCTGGACGCATCAGTAAAGGCATCGCAACATTCTCGACTGCGGTAAACTCTGCTAGCAAATGGTGAAACTGATAAATGAAACCCAAATGCTTGTTGCGCATCGCGCCGCGTTCGGTCTCATTCATGCTATTTAATAACTGGCCATGTAACCAGACTTCACCACTCGTGGGCGTGTCTAAACCACCAAGCAAATGTAGCAAGGTACTTTTTCCTGAACCACTGGTCCCGACAATAGCAATGCGCTCACCAGCATGAACTGTCAGATCGAGGCCCGTCAATACTTGCGTACTAACGGCTCCCTCATCATATATTTTATTGATATTGGTCGCCTTTAAAATGGCAGACATAGCGCTTCCTTTATTTTATTTATGTCGATATTTATGCGATTGAATTACTCATAACGTAGTGTCTGGGCAGGCTGAATTTTAGCCGCTCGGCGTGCTGGATAAATCGTTGCCAAAAAGCTCAATATAAATGAGGCACCTGTAATGAATACCACGTCGAGTAAACGCAACTCTGACGGCAAATAATTCACAAAATAAGCATCAAACAGATTCAAATTAAAGACTTGATTAATAAAGCCTAAAATATCACTGACGGTGAGTGCGAATATCACACCCAATATCGTACCAGCAACGGTACCGATCACACCGATGACCACGCCTTGTACCATAAAGACTTGGGTAATCAAACGAGGAGACGCACCAAAGGTTTTTAGAATGGCAAT
The DNA here is from genome assembly GCF_014280455.1 of Psychrobacter sp. KCTC 72983. Classification (NCBI taxonomy): domain Bacteria; kingdom Pseudomonadati; phylum Pseudomonadota; class Gammaproteobacteria; order Moraxellales; family Moraxellaceae; genus Psychrobacter; species Psychrobacter sp. KCTC 72983. The sequence goes on along the minus strand of NZ_CP060390.1, from coordinate 2,374,166 downwards.
ATCTGCTTTTTTGTCAGTGACGAGCATCACAAGACTTGAGACAATGTTGAAAGCGGCAACTAAGATGATTAAAAATAGTAGCAAACCAACCATGGCTTTTTCCATCTGAATTGCACCAAATAGATTGCCGTGCGTCTGCGTCCAATCATTGGGGAACAACTGCTGAGGAGAAATAGCAGCGGCTTTTTCTGCGGCAATCGGCGCAGTAAAGATATCATTGAGCTTCATGCGCACGCCTTGCGCCCCTTCTGGCAGACGCAGCAGTTTTGCTGCATCACCCATCGGGATAAACGCCATCAGACTGTCTACCTCTGGGCTGATGGTAAAAATACCTGTCAAAGTAAAGCGCTTAAACCGCGGTATCACACCGGCTGGCGATGGCGAGGCTTCTGGCAGCACTAGAGTTACTTTGTCCCCTATCTGCAAGCCCAAAGACTGCACCATCTCTTCACCCAATACAATGCTAAAGTCACCACTTTGCAAGGTATCAATACTGCCCTCGACCATATGATCATTAATGATAGAGACGTTTTTTTCGTATTCAGGCTCGACGCCAGTTACCATAATCCCGGCGACCTGACCGTTTGATGTCAGCATCCCTTGCAATTGGATAAAGGGGGCGACATCTGATACTTCTGGATCTTCCTTAATCTTATCAGCGAGCTGCTCCCAATCACCGATAATCTCAGTTGAGACCACGGTGGCTTGCGGCACCATGCCCAAAATACGGGTTTTTAATTCTCGATCAAAACCATTCATGACCGATAGCACCGTAATCAATACGGCAACCCCAAGCGTCAGACCAATCATTGAAATCAGGGATATAAAGGAGATAAAGCCATTACTACGCTCTGCTCGGGTATATCGTAAGCCGATAAATAACGCTAAAGGACGAAACATATTCAAACTCTTTATCTTATCTACGTGCGACTTTATATAGGTTGCATCACGAGCAGTAGTAAATGCATCATACAGCTGCTACTACTCACATATAAATCAAACACAAAACAGGAGATCAGACGAGCCGAGGACAGCCGTCAAAAGGGAGCTAGTTTGACACAATTTAGCCAATATGTGCCAGTCATTAGCCGATACTAAGAGTATTTTTTACCAAAAAACTGGGTTTTGTTATTATTTTTTATAGAGGCCTTGCTATTAGATATGTCAATACCTATATATTATATGCTAAAGACAATTGTCATTAACCCTCATTGTGGTTTGTTCACACTTTGCTGGTAATGTCGCTGACATCATAAACCAGTTATTTGAAATACTGAATGGTACGTAAGTAACCGTCGCACTACAGTATTAGACACAAACCCCACGCTGACTTAATTTTGAGTATTTTCATGACCATAAATTATCAATATAAAAACATTCAAACTCCCACCAAGATTACACTGACCGATGAGCAATCTGCAGGTCATGGCGATCATTGGCGTATCTTGACCGATGATATGAGCAATGATGTGCCAGAGTGGCTACAAAAAATGATCGAAGTGGCGGCAATGCCTAAAGGTCTGAACAACAACGTCAGTGCAAAAGACAGCTGTTTGTTGTTATCAGAAGATAAGCCCTGCCATATCAATCAAGTACTTGCAATGAAAGACGGTAAGCCTGAGCGATTCATTAATGCTTATCCTTGTGTTGATAGTCCTTATGGGCTTGACTGTAAAATCGAGCGCGTCATTGTCAATGACAACTCTCATGATGCAGTGCTACGCTTGCGTACCGCCGATGGCAGCATTATTTATGCGTTTGATCAGCTCTATACGACCAATCGTCATTTGTATCAGCGCGATACGTCTTATTTCGTTAACTTTAGCGCATGGGCGCACGAGATTAAGCTCAGTGAGCAAAACGAAGTCATCATGGTAGAAGACCAAGAATCTATCCGCTATCACCGTGCGTTTAACGATATCGTCGCGGCTAATGACGGAAAAATTCCAGACGATCTGCAAGCGCAAATCAGTGAATGGAAACCTGAAACCGAAGAACAAATGGCACCGGTCGAAATCAACTTAGGACACATGTGTGCTTATTTATTTGGCGATACTTTAGGGCAAGAAGATGAGGCTTGGTGTCAAGGTCAAGTGCTTGGCAAACAAGAAACGATATTTAACGATAAATCTGTCATTTTGTTTGATGTAGTGACATTACGTGAGCAGGATGCAGATCCCTTTGTCGTACGTATTGGTGCGCTTAATACGCCAGAGACCGCCAGCATTAAAGTGCATGACTATGTACAAGCCAATGTCTGGTTGCAGGCAGCGATATATAAAGAGAATCAGACAAGTGCGGCGCAGTCTAAAGCCAGCTAGTTACTGAATATAACAGCCTATTGTATTACGTGTTATGCCTAGTTTTTTACACAATAAAAAGCCCCTAAATAGGGGCTTTTGTATATCTGAGTGAATTGTATATCAATGGCTTGAGTACAAACCACTCAATATAAGATCTACGCCATCGTCGTCATTGATTTGATACGCTTATACAACTCTTTTTGCTCAGCGCTTGGACGAGCAGTCTGTACTGCCATCAATTGTGACATATCCCCTTCAACGCGAATTTTACCGCTCATAAAAGCACCCATAATTTGATTGGTGTCAAAATCAGTGATGATAGACTGTAGAATGCTACGATCTAATAATAAAGTCGTCGTGCCGTTACTATTTAGACCACGATGTAATAAACCATCGGCAAAGTTGGCTTCGATGTCTTTGTCAGTATCAGACACTTTTAGGTTAACAATCATATTAGCAAGTGCTGGTGGCAAGTTTAACTCACCCGCCTCACTGCCCATTTTCTCCACTTGCTCAAACCATTCATCTGTCAAAAAAACTGCCATATTATTATCCTTAACGGGTGTTTTGTTGGGTTAACGCTGCTATTTTACGCATTAACCTGACTAGCAAATTATTAAAATGCCTGTTATTAATAGCCCACAAGTATGCGGGTATTAAATATGTTCAGGCTCATTATAAGGGGCGACTTGATGAGAAGTAAAACCTATTTGTGCCGCTAGTGGTACGATTGTTACAAAATTCCTTTCGAATATCACAATTATATTTAGCAACGTTTGTCTTAGTTTGATGCAAACACGCATCTAGAATAGTGACAAAATTGGGTATAAAATAAGCAAGTAGCGCAATAATAATAAGTTGCTCGCTAACATTTATACCAAAGAGTTTGTATTTTGCCGCATAGTTCTGATGATATTTAATTAGGATTGCGTTACAATACCCTTAAACAGAGTCGGGAGTTTTAACCAAACATTACATAAACATGTTTTTTGTCAGCCGCCGCTAGCATACATCTATGGTCAGTGCGTTTTTATAGCCCTATAGATATGGGTATCTATCTTCATTAGTACAGATTTTTTCGTAATAATTAAGATATATATTTAGCCTCATAAGATGTTTGATGCTCAAAAACGGCGCGTCTTTTTATTTATCTTGATGATGTATTAACAATCCTACTATCGATTGGCTGTAAACAAGGTGCACGAAGCGCCTCATTTTATCCATCAGTATCAACTGACATAAAATCAAAGCCTAAATTGATAGTTAATAAGATTATGGTGATAAAAGGTCAAAAAACATTATGTACCGTAGCTATTGTAGGTTTATAAGTTTTTATAATATCTATAATGCGGACTGTTGGTTAATTCTGTTGATAATTCGGGCTGTAAAGGAATCATCCAATGAGTTTACAAAACACAGCAGTCGCCCCAGTTGACCGTGAGTATGAAATTACTATCGTAAGATTTTTTACGATCATGGCTGTCGTTTGGGGCATCGTCGGCATGAGTCTTGGTGTGTTCATTGCTTCACAGTTAGCATGGCCATCACTAAACTTTGACATTCCATGGCTGACCTTTAGTCATTTAAGACCACTGCACACCAATGCGGTGATTTTTGCGTTCGGTGGCTGTGCCTTGTTCGCAACGTCTTACTATATCGTTCAGCGTACCTGCAAGACGCGCTTATTTGCGCCATATTTGGCTTGGTTTACCTTTTGGGGTTGGCAAGCAGTGATTGTTTCTGCTGTTATTACCCTTCCTCTAGGTTTGACGTCAAGTAAGGAGTACGCTGAGCTTGAGTGGCCTATTGATATCTTAATTGCTTTGGTATGGATCTCTTATGCCATTGTATTTTTTGGTACACTCATCAAACGCAAAACCTCACATATTTATGTGGCTAACTGGTTCTTTGCCGCCTTCATTATTACGATTGCACTACTACACATCGTAAACAGCATGGCTATTCCTGTTAGTGCGTTCAAATCTTATTCGCTATTTGGCGGTGCAACTGATGCCATGGTCCAGTGGTGGTACGGGCATAACGCGGTAGGTTTTTACTTAACGGCAGCTTTCCTTGGCATGATGTATTACTTCGTTCCAGTACAGATTGGTCGTCCTATCTACTCTTATCGCTTGTCTATCGTTCACTTTTGGGCATTGATTGCTTCCTATATGTGGGCTGGTGGTCACCATTTGCATTATTCAGCGCTTCCTGATTGGACGCAGTCATTGGCAATGGTATTCTCCATCATTCTATTTGCACCCTCTTGGGGTGGTATGATTAACGGTGTACTCACGCTATCAGGTAGTTGGGATAAGCTACGTACCGATCCGATCATTCGCTTTATGATTGTGGCGTTGTCGTTCTACGCGATGTCGACGTTCGAAGGCCCAATGATGTCAATCAAGACAGTAAATGCTTTATCGCATAACACTGACTGGACAGTTGGTCACGTACACTCAGGCGCACTTGGCTGGGTTGGTATGATTACGATTGGTTCGCTATATGTGCTGTTACCACGTGTCTATAACAAACCCAAAATGTACTCTATCAGCTTAATCACCACGCATTTTTGGCTGGCGACTGCAGGAACGATTTTCTATATCGTGTCTATGTGGATCTCAGGTATCGGCCAAGGCATGATGTGGCTTGCTACTAACCCAGACGGTACTTTGGTATATAGCTTCGTTGATACTGTTGAATTCTCGCATTTCCCATATATTGGCCGAGCTTTTGGTGGCTTCTTATATGTATCGGGTATGTTTGTTATGGCTTATAACTGCTATAAAACACTCAAAATGCCAGAAGGTAAGCCTGTAGATGTCGCTGATCCAACGGATCATGAACCTAGTGTCGAAAAACCTTCGACAGCTAACGTATAAGGAGCGATCATGGCTGGTACACCGCATGAAATTATTGAAAAAAATACAGGCTTGTTAGTCATTGGTATCGTTATTGCTATCAGTTTTGCAACGCTAGTTGAAATCGTGCCTTTGATTTATAACAACGACAGTCCTGAGGAAGGCGGTTTGAACAAGCCCCTTCCCGCTATGGAGCCTTGGACTGCGCTTGAATTTGAAGGTCGTGATATTTATATCCGTGAAGGATGTCACGTTTGTCATACGCAAATGGTTCGCCCACTACGTGCAGAAGTTGAACGTTATGGACCATACTCACGTGCCGCTGAGTCGACGTGGGATCACCCGTTTTTATGGGGATCGAAACGTACTGGACCAGACTTAGCACGTGTTGGTGGCCGTTATTCTGAAGATTGGCAAAAGCAGCATCTAATCAATCCACGTTCGCTAGTGCCTGAGTCAGTCATGCCAGGTTTCCCGTGGTTGGCCGAGAACGAAGTCGATGGTGAGAACATTCAAGCTAAAATGCGTCTATTCCGTGATCGCTTCGGTGTGCCTTATACTGAAGAAGATATCGAAGGTGCTCCAGATGCCGTACTTGGCGCCACTGAGCTTGATGCTTTGGTTGCCTATCTACAGCAGTTAGGTACCGCAATGGAAGGACAGCGCTAATGGGTATTGGTGAATTACAAACAATTGCGACCGTTTCTGCCTTTATTGCCTTCGTAGGCGTTGCATGGTGGGCGTATTCGCCAAAAAACAAAAAACGCTTCGAAGAAGATGCACAACTTGCGCTTGATGACGAGGATATTAGATCTCTGTCTGAAGAGCAGCGCAATAAGGATAAATGATGACATTTTTTTGGAGTTCTTGGATTACGCTAATCAGTTTTGGTTGTTGGGCGTTCATTCTTGGCGTTCTGCTGTTTGTATTAAAATACAAGCCAGAGGTTGAAGAAGACGGTACCACTGGTCATGAATACGATGGTATCCGAGAATACGATAAACCACTCCCTAAATGGTGGTTAGTGATATTTTTTGGCTCAATCGTCTGGGGCGTGGTTTACTGGGTGTTTTTCCCAGCCATGCTTCCGGGAAACTGGAACGGTCTTGCAACCATAAAAGTCGATGGTGAAGATGTACCATGGACTTCTAAAAACGAGCTGTTCAGTGAGCTTGAGAGCAACAACAAAGTATTTACAGATAACTTTGAAAAGAATATCTTGGTTAAAGCAGATGCAGCAGGCGCAACCGCGACACTAGCGACGCTAAACGAGCTACAAGCGACCATGCGTCGCAGTGACAATCCACCAGCGGATCTACAGGCACAAATCGATGAGAAGGTCACAGAACTTGCACCTTATGTCGAAAAACTGTCTGAAAATCCAAATGCTTTAAAAGTTGGTAGCCGTTTGTTCTTACAGAACTGTGCAGTATGTCATGGCTCGAATGCTAAGGGTGCCCCAGGCTATCCTAATCTGACTGACAATGATTGGTTGTATGGTGGTAAAGCCGGTAACATCTTGACCACGTTACACAATGGTCGTGTTGGTGGTATGGCAGCATGGCGTGATCAGCTTGGTGAAGACGGCATACGTGCGGTCGCTGAATATGTCTTATCACTATCAGGCAACCAGAATGACTATGATCTTGATCAAACGAAAGTTGCTCAAGGTAAAGTGATTTTTCATGAGCCGACCAACTGCGTTCTTTGTCATGGACCAGATGGTAAAGGTATGATTTCAGCTGGCGCACCGAATTTGACGGATAATATCTGGTTATATGGTGGTGATCGCGAGACCATTCGTGAAACGCTACGTTATGGCCGCGCAGGTGTAATGCCTCAGTGGGAAACGAAGCTAGGTAATGAGCGTATCATGCTACTTGCCGCTTACGTCTACTCACTATCGGACAAAACTGGCAAAGCACCTGAAACTGCGATGGCAAATACTGCAGCGACTCAGCCAGTAGCGACCAAAGAAGCTACTGCTAACTAAGACACTATTGCCGTACTGTACATGGATGAGATTTAATAAAGGGAGGACTGTCAGTACAGTTCTCCTTTTTTCGTTTATTTTTGCAGAATTTACCTAATAGTCGTAGTCGCTCTCACAGATACTTCTCAGTAGACATTATTATGATCTATAGTGCTTGCTTTTTACGATTATTACCCCATTGTTAGTAAGGAGAATGTTAGGATAGCTGTTTTCAAAATGGCTAACGAGCCAGACTGATGATGTCTTAGCTCGATCTAATAACCCACTTATAATCAATTATTTAGTAAGTGTACTAGAGGACTTTTATTCAAGTCGCTATCCATTATTTACTGACATTGATAACATCATACATTCATATACTTCACGACGAGAGGTATTTGTTCATCATGCCAGCAGACTGATTCTTTTTTAAAGAGGCACGTTTATGTCAGCACAGCAATCATCCAATAAAATTCCCGTACAACAAGTCGATCTTGATGCCACCAAGCATCGGGTACATCCGAGGTTTGTGACAGGGTTTTATCAAAATATTCGTGTCATCACGATGTATGCCCTTTTGGCCGCTTTTTTAATTTTGCCGTGGCTGCGTTATAATGGCAGACAAGCAATATGGTTTGATGTACCCTCGCAGCACTACTACATCTTTGGTATGACATTTTTGACCCAAGATTTTTATTTTATTGCTATATTTGCCATCATTGCTGCCTTTACGCTATTTATGGTGACGGTCTATGCCGGCCGAGTGTGGTGCGGTTATGCTTGCCCACAAACGATTTGGACACATCTTTATCAGTATGTCGAAAAATGGGTAATCGGCGATCGTAATAAACGCATGAAGTTTGACAAAGAACCGATGAGCGCAAAAAAAGCATTTAAGCGAGCGTTGGTCTATTTTATTTGGTTTGTGTTTTCTGTGATTACAGCGGCGACCTTTGTCAGTTATGTCGCGGGCACTGACTATCTGTATCAAAGCTGGCAGATGATAGGGATTATCCCTGTGCCTGATTGGCCAACGTGGGTATGGATTTCGATGTTTATCTTTACCTTTGCCACTTATGCCAATGCCGGTTATATGCGTGAGCAGATGTGTGTACATATTTGTCCTTATGGCCGTTTCCAAAGTGTCATGTTTGACAAAGACACTTTGATTGTCTCTTACGATTATGAGCGTGGTGAGCCACGCGGCGCGCGTAAAAAAGGCACACACCCTGAAGAGCTGGGTGACTGTATCGAATGTACCATGTGTGTGCAGGTCTGCCCCACTGGTATCGATATTCGTGATGGCTTGCAAGTTGCCTGTATTCAGTGCGCCGCCTGTATTGATGCCTGCAACGAAATCATGGACAAAGTCGGCTATCCACGCGGGCTGATTCGTTATACAACCGAGCGTCAGCTGGTCGAAAAAGAACCAAGCCGTGTATTTCGTCCACGATTATTTGCTTATTTGGCGCTATTGGCAGTGCTATGTGGCGGGGTTATCTATGCGTTGACAGACCGCGTGCCGCTAGAGATTGATATCCGCCGTGATCGTAACCAGTTATCATCTATCAATACCCAAGGCATGATTGAGAACAGCTATATCGTCAAGCTAACCAACAAAACCCAAGAGCCTCACAATTATAAAATAACGCTCGCACCGCAAGAGGGTCTGAGTTTAGAGCTGCGCTTCAACGATGTACCCTTAGAAGCAGGCGAAAGCTTCGATATGCCTGTCAGTATTTATGGTGACCCTGATGTGATTGAATTTGGTCAAACGCCAGTGACGTTAAATGTGACCAGTGAAGACGGTAAGTACAAAGTCAGTAAGCAAAACGTCTTTACGACTCAAGGTCAGTAATTCATCACTGAACTGATTATTTAGTTTCCTTTATGTCATTCGGTAGTCAGCGACTTTGAGAGTCAAAGGCTATCGGGTGAATGATTTATGATTAAACTGGCAGCAGGTAGCCGTCAAATTGTCCGTTGATACCATTTGTCGATATCTGATAAGCAGATCTCTGATAAATAAGTATCTGATGAATAGGTATTTTATGTCTAATCCAGCACCGAATTTTAAACATCAAGATACTCAGCCATGGTACAAGAACTACATGGTTATGATTTTTGTGATTGGCATGCCAGCTGCGGTCGTGATCGCTTGTATCTGGTTTGTCTACTACTCTTACCAGATCCGCGACAGCGTGGTACGTGACGACTGGTATATGGATGGCAAGACGCTCTATCATGACGTCTCACGTGACAAGCTTGCTTATGATTTGGACTTGCATGGCAAAATGCAATTTGCGGATAATGGCGATGTTGTGTTTTATCTCAATTATCCTGAGCAAAGTGTGCAGTCAGGCAAGCTATTGAACGGCCAGCCACTTACTTATCCCGATACGCTTGATCTTTCAATCTCGCATGCCACCGATATCAAAAAAGACCGTGACGTCGTGCTAAAGCATGTTGAAGGCAATAAATACAGCGCCCAAGTAAATCTTGATTCGGTAAAAGCCAAATATTACCTGCAAGTGAATAACGATGGCAAGGACGATTGGCGTATGCAAGATGTCGCCAAGCTTCCGCGCTCAGAGGTTAGCTTTAAACCTTTACCTGTCTTTGCTAAAAGTTAATATTATTAAGCTATGCCCTAATATCTACATTTAAAAAAACCAGCCTTTTCTTTATGAATGGCTGGTTTTTTATGGGTTACTCGATCAGTATTCGCTCATGAGATGCTAAATAAGTGGGTTAATTGTTGGAATTTTCTGAGGTGTAGTTTTACTTGTTACAGCATTGTCTGATTCTGTTGCATACGGCTTATCGCTAGCAAACTTAGGATTGAACGTTTGCGTCTTTGGTGATACCGGCAAACCAATCTCAGCCAGACTGTCGGTCTGCCCTGATTGAATATTATCCCCTTCAAACAAACGCTCGTCGTTATCACGATCAAGACTGAGTGTCTCAAAGTCAAACAACTCACGATCCGCTAACTGTGATGGCGCTACGTTTTGCATTGCCTTAAAGATAGACGCCAAACGCTGCGGATGAGCGTCATCCCATTCGCGTAGCATGTCATTGATAATGGCACGTTGTAGATTGGTCTGGCTGCCACACAGATTACAAGGAATAATCGGGAATTCTTTTAATTTGGCATACTCGATGATGTCTTTTTCTTCGACATACGCCAATGGACGAATCAGCAGGTTTTGCTTGTCATCACTCAGCAGTTTAGGCGGCATTGATTTGAGCGCGCCGCCATGAAATAAATTCAAGAAGAAAGTCGCCAGCATGTCATCGCGATGATGACCCAAGGCGATTTTGGTCGCACCAATCTGCTTAGCAAAACCATACAACGAACCACGGCGCAGACGTGAACACGCTGAGCAATAGGTCTTGCCTTCTGGCACCACACTTTTGACAATACTGTACGTGTCTTTTTCCAAGATATAATGGGCAATGCCCTGCTCGTTTAGATAAGCAGGCAGAATATCTTCAGGATAGCCGGGCTGCTTTTGGTCAAGATTGACTGCGACGATATCGAAATGAATGGGGGCGATACGTTTTAGTAGGAGCAAAATATCCAGCAAGGTATAGCTGTCTTTACCGCCCGAGACACAGACCATCACCACATCGCCGTCTTCGATCATATTAAAATCACGAATGGCCCAAGAGACTTGGCGACGAAGCTTCTTTTGTAGCTTACGAAAAGCCGCAGATTCAGTAGGCGATTGTGAGTCAGTAGATTGTTCATCAACGATATCTTCATTGCTACCCTCTTCAGCATCAGCCTCTAAAACATAACGATTAAAGTCTGATTCATCAGACATCTCATCAAACTTAGGAGGAATGTTTGGCGTAAATAAGGTTGCTGGGGTCATAAGTTACTCAATATCTTTATAAGGATGATTTTACTATAAAGTAGTTTGCGATAAAGCACGATCAATGAGGTAGGGTTATCGATGCTTTAAAAGCGGCAATTATAACAAATATTGCTAACAGATTGAAAAGATGACAGTAATACGCACTTTATTTTTATTGCAATACTGCTTAGCATGGCTTTGTCGCTTTAGTGACGCGTGATTGATCGCTTCATGGTTCTGTAATAGCCGTATTTTTGCTAAAATAGCCGTTTTCGTAAACCAATAATAGATAACACTATGACTAACGTTACTTTGCAGAACCCCTCAATGAATCAAGCGTCCAACAGCAACGATACTCCTCACAAAAACCAAAATGCCGTGGTGCTTTTATCAGGTGGTCTCGATTCGGTGACGTGTTTGTATTGGGCAAAGGCGCACTATGCCTCGGTGACAGCGGTCAGCTTTGACTATGGGCAACGTCATAATAGTGAGCTTGTCGCAGCAAAGCGCATTGCTGAGACAGCAAGCGTCAATCATAGAATCATTGATATTGATATCGCCCAGCTTGGTGGCTCATCACTCACCGATCACAGCATGATCGTACCAGACGGCGATACCGACAAATTCCCTAATAAAAAGCGCGATGAGATCGATAACGATGCCATTCCGAATACTTATGTGCCTGCACGTAATACAATCTTTTTGTCTTATGCGCTAGCCGTCGCTGAAGTGACTGATGCCAATCATATCGTCATTGGGGTCAGCTCAGTCGATTACTCTGGCTATCCCGATTGCCGTCCAGAGTATATCGAAGCATTTGAGCACATGGCCAATCTGGCGACAAAAGCGGGCGTTACCGGTCATCGCTTGTCTATCCAAACCCCACTACAAAAGCTGTCCAAAGCTCAAACTATTGAGCTTGGTCTATCATTGGGCGTTGATTATGGACAAACGATTTCTTGCTACCGTGCCGATGTGAACGGACTTGCTTGCGGCGTTTGTGACAGCTGTGCGCTACGTCGCCAAGGCTTTGCTCAAGCTGGCGTCACTGACCCTACTCATTACCAAGCTGGATAGAGATACTGACTTTTTATCAAACAGCGGCATCAATCAACATTAGCGAAACATTCGCTTGCATTAACACAGCACGTCGACATTGTATTTTAATCAATATACTTGCTATGGTATGGACAATCATTTTTGCCAATTGAATAGATTACATGTGATATAGGTTACATGAGATATCACCAATGATTCAGTCACTCACATATCAGTGATCCAGCTGTCTGTTGATTATAAAATCACATTGAATACCAGAGTCAAAAATTGACACTACCTGTAAGAGGATATTTATGAAGTTATTGCCATTACTCCCCCTAGCCTTAGCTGCCACGTTCGCAATGCCGCAGGCGAATGCTACTGATATTAAGCAAAGTAATATCAACTCATGCGTCGATGGCGCAGTTAAATATAAAGTCGCTAGTAAAAGTGATGCGACAAAGTTATGTAAGTGCACTATCGGTGTGCGTAGCAACATGACGATTGGTCAGATGTGGGAGATTGAGAGCTACGCAAAAGACAAAAAAGATCCTTCAAGCTTGCCATACGTCAAGACCATGCAAAAAAACCTGCAGCAGTGCACAGTCGGCTTAGACTTGAAGCAGCCGCAAAAGCCTGCTTAATTACTATTTGTTTGATATACAAAAGACTGGCCATTGCCAGTCTTTTTTGTTACCAATGGATGAGCAAAGTGTAAAACTGATTATTTATTTCTCTTAATCTGCCTATAATAAGAAGATTCATCCTAAAATCAACGTAAACAATCAAATCACAACCAACCAAATTATAAATAGAACCGATATAAATCAAAACGAATAAGGATTTTACCATGGCAAAACCAACAACAGAAACGATCAACCTACCCGACTTTCCAGTGACCATCGTACGCAAACTTGCCGGAAACTTTATCCATGATGAGATCAGTCTCAAAGAGATGGTTGCCAATACCGACAAAGGTCTTATTCTCTATTTTTATCCTAAAGACAATACACCAGGCTGTACCACGCAAGCGACGGAGTTCACGGCGCATATCCACGACTTTGACGACTTAGGTTATGACATTATTGGCGTCTCTCGTGATAGCGTTGAATCCCACGAAAAATTCATCGATAAATATGACTTGCAGATCCCACTTATCAGTGACACTGATGAGAAGCTATGCCAGTATTTTGAAGTCATTAAAGAAAAAAACATGTATGGCAATATTACTTTGGGACTGGTGAGATCAGCATTTGTATTTGATAAAGAAGGCAAGCTGACCCACGCACAACGTAACCTACGTGCCAAAGATTACACCAGTCGTCTACTCAGCATATTGGCACCATAACCTGATCGTTATAACAGAGTACATTTTTGCCGCAAAAATGATAAAACGCGCGAATATAAGGCTCTGAGTCACCGGTCAACACATACGCTTATAATCCCTTCTTACTAGAGAATCATATGAATAAACAGTCTGGTACTACTACTGATAAGGCACCGCAAAAAATCACGCGCAACGTTTCTGTTGCCGTTATCGGTGCAGGCACGGCTGGTCAAAATGCCTTTCGCCAAGCGAGCAAAATTAAAGATGATGTCGTCATTATCAATGAAGGGTTTTGGACCACTACCTGTGTCGCTGTCGGCTGTATGCCTAGCAAACTGCTGATTGCAGCCGCTGACCGTGCACATGATGCCAATCATTCGGCTGAGTTTGGTATTCATGCAACTGCGCAAATAGATGGCAAGCAAGTGATGCAGCGCGTGCGTGATGAGCGCAGTCATTTTGCTAGCTATATCAAAAAACAAGTAGATAGCTGGCCTGATCACAAAAAAATCGATGGGCGTGCTCATATTAACGAGCAAGGGTTAATCGAGGTCAATGATGAGCTCATTGCCGCAGAGCAAATCATTGTGGCAACTGGCAGCTCACCTTTTATACCTGACGGTTGGGCTGACAAACTGGGTGACACGATGCTCACCTCTGATAGTGTGTTTGAGCTTACAGATTTACCCAACTCTATGGCCGTCGTCGGTGCTGGCGCCATTGGTCTAGAGCTTGCACAAGCATTTACGCGTTTAGGCGTAGAGGTGACGCTATTTAACCGAGTCAAACGAGTGGCTGGCCTAAAAGATGATGACATCAACGACAAGGCAATCGACTGCTTAAGTCATGAGCTTACCATGCACTTGGGAAGCAAGATTACTGATGTGGGTCAAAAAGTAAATAAAGACACTCAAACTGCGTTTATTGAATATGAAGACAGTGCTGGTGAGTCAAGACAATGGCAAGGCGACTGTGTGTTAGTCGCGACTGGCCGCCGCAACAACATCAAGCAGTTGGGTGTCGAAAATCTAGGCGTTGAGCTCGATGACAAGAACCGCCCGAAAAACTTGAGTAAAAAGACGGGTCAAATTGGTGATTCAGATATCTATATCGTTGGAGACGCCAATGCTCACATTCCTCTACTGCATGTAGCGAGTGATGAGGGCTATAGTGCTGGCAACATAGTCTGTGAAAATACAGAAGATGCCTATATCCGTCCGCCGGCTACTCCTTTTTCTATCGTATTTTGCTCGCCGCAAATCGTCAATGTCGGAATGTCTCTACCCGAGATTCAAGAAGAGCCTGAGCTGGAATTTGTCATTGGTCGCGTCAGCTTTGATAACCAAGGGCGCAGCCGTGTGATGGGCGTTAATTGTGGTCTGCTACATATCTATGGCTGCAAAAAAACCGACAGAATATTAGGCGCGAGTATGGTGGGCCCTGATGCCGAGTATATCGGTCATATATTAGCTACAGCGATTACCAATGATTTGAGCATTAAAGACATGCTCGATACGCCTTTTTATCATCCTACGATATTAGAAGGTCTGCGTACGGCATTACGTGATGTGCAGGACAAAATGGAGATACCCTATCAATCTCAGGACGCGCAAGAAGACAATTTTTAATTTACAGTTAGGCCTTGCTCTAAAAAATAGAGTTAGGCTTAGTCATCACTCATGCTATATTTGATTGACTAGACAACTTGAGGTGACGTGTGACTGGACACCTCATTTATCAAACCTTGTATACACACACCCTGCATGGACGAAGCAATGTCAATCGCTAGTGTTACCGACTTTTTTAAAGAAATCATTCGTGACCTACATACTAGTCTCTACCTTGCGCTTGGCGGCTCTATCGATGAAGAGACACTCAACTGGTCTTCTCAAGCAGTAGAGCTTGCTAGCACTGGCATAAAGATCCTAATACTGCTTGCGGTATTGGGATTTTTTTATTGGTTGGCCAATTATATTCTTAGACAAAGTAAAACTAAGATTCGCTTAAACGATCGCCGTACCAAGATTGCCCGCTCAACGCTACGTTACGTTTGGATTGTCGCCAGTCTGATAGCGATCATGAGTCAGATAAATTTTGAACCAGAAACCATCAAGGCGACAGCAAAAGCAAGTACGTGGGCTGGTATCTACTACGTACTGTGGGCGTCGTCTGGTCAGATTATTCATAAAGTCCTACAGCATTATGGACTCAACGCCTCGATAGAGCAGCTGCTCAAAAATATCTTGTCCGTCCTCTTATTGGTACTTGGGCTTGCCAGCGTGATGGCACAATTTGGTTTTGATATCGTATCGTTAGTTGCAGGTTTGGGTATTGTTGGCTTAGCTGTCGGTTTCGCTGCTCAATCGACGCTTGCCAACTTTATCGCCGGTATCACTATTTTGCTGGAGCAGTCGTTTCAAGTTGGGGACTGGATTCATATCAATGATAATGAGGGACGCGTGGTGCTTATTGCCTTGCGCACTACCCATATCCTAACTCGAGACAATATTACTGTTATTATTCCAAACTCTAATGTCGCCTCATCAGAAGTGATTAACTTGACCTCCAAAAACTTTATACGTTTTGATATTCGTGTGCGCATTGCCTTTGAAGATGATATTGAGCTGGCACGCAAAGAGATTTTGCAAGTACTTAGTAATACTGATGCAGTACTCAATCGTCCTGAGACCTCAGCGACCGTGGCCGAAATCGGAGAGTATGGCGTATTTTTTATCGTGCGTTTTTGGGTCAAGCCAGCAGCCGTGGCACGTATACCCAAAATCAAAGAAGTGCTACAAGAAGAGATAAAAATTGCCTTTGATGCGGCCAATATCTCGACGCCCTATCCGCATATGCGCCTGCTCATGCCAAAAGACGTCGACTACCCTATCGCGACTAAACCTTTTGCAACCACCACTCAAGTTGTATCAGGAAAGTCATCATTGGCAAAGGGTGAGTAGCTGACTTATTTTCATGTATTTAGTTATCGCACCTTAAACCTATCGCACCTTAAACCTATCGCACCTTAAACATAGCCACTTTGAACCATCCTACCGTGAATTATGGTAAAATTACTGGTTAAAACATCTATTTTATTATTTGCCTCTTTTGTCAATTTAGCCCACAGGTACCCGTATGACCGAACAAACCGCAGCTGCACCCTCTTCTACATTGTCGCTTGATCTTATCGTTACTTGTGCCGATGGGCTTGAGGCACCGCTGCAGACTGAGCTGACAAGTTTCGGTATTGATAGCGAAATCAAGAGTACTGGTCGTCTTGCCGTCACGGGTGATTTACGCGACTTGTATACCATCTGCCTTTGGTCACGTGTGGCTTCGCGGGTATTGATGCTCATCAAACGCAAAAACATCAATGCAGAATACGATATTGCAGAGCAGCTATATGGTTTGGCAAAATCCGTCAATTGGACTGAGCAGTTTAGCTTAGAGCAAACCTTTGCCATTCGTCTATCTGTTGATAAGCGCGTTGCCGTCAGCCAGCAGTTTGCCATGCTACGTGTCAAAGACGCCATTGCGGATACCTTCAACGAAGTGTACGACAGCCGTCCGAATGTCGATAGCAAAAACCCAGATTTTTCTATTTTTGCGACCGTCAATGACAAACAGGCCGAGCTGTATTTAGATTTATCAGGGACCAGTTTGCATCGCCGTGGTTATCGCGTGGCTATGACAGAAGCCCCATTAAAAGAAAACTTGGCAGCCGCCCTACTCTATAGCGCTGGTTGGCACAAGAAAAACGAAGCAGGCGATGCACCTTACTACAATGCGTTAATAGACCCAATGTGTGGCTCTGGTACCTTCCTTATCGAAGCGCTACTCATGCACTGTGATTATGCTGTAGGTATCGACAAAGCTGCCAATCAATTTGGCTTCTATGAGTGGCAGCATCATGACGAGACGCTATGGCAGGAGATGATTGAGGATGCACAGACACGTTTTCGCGAAGCATTAGAGATTGCCAATGAGCAACCGGATACGCTGCCGCTTGTGTTGGGTTTTGATGCTGATAATGGCGCGATTATCGCAACCGAAAAAAACCTCATCGCGGCAGGACTTCAAGATTTGCTTCCGCTACTAGACATCGAACAGCGTGCGCTTGATCAACTTGGTAGCGCCCTAAAACCGCTCGTGGATGACGGTCGATTGAGTAATCCTTTAATCATTACCAACCCGCCTTATGGTGAGCGTTTGGGTGATGAAGAAATGATTAAGCCACTGTATCAAGCCATTGGCCTGATTGTGCAAGACAGCTTTGCTGGCAGAGGTATCGATCCAATGCTTGGCATATTGGCTGCTCGTGTCGAGCAAGTAGATATCCTACCGATTAAAGAACCAAAAACGTTACGCTGTCATAATGGCGCTATCACCGTCTATTTCCGCTACGGAACGCTTATCGCTGGACAGACAGACAATCTTGTCAGCCGTTTTGAGAAGCGTGAGATCGACGTAGAAGACGGACAAGACTTTATTAATCGTCTACAAAAAAACCTGACCAAGCTTAAGAAACTGGCCAAAAAAGATAATGTCAGTAACATTCGTGTCTATGACGCCGATTTGCCTGACTTTAAGGTTGCTATCGATTTATACGGCGATTATGCCCACGTGCAAGAGTATGCACCGCCTAAAACCATTCCACCTGAAACAGCCAAAAAACGCTTTAATCTAGCACTGATGGGTATCCGTGAAGTGTTTGATATTAATCGTGAGCAAATCTTTATCAAAACGCGTGCCCGTCAGTCTGGTAACGATCAGTACAGTAAACAGAACACCACAGAAAAACGCGGCAAGTTTCATGTCGCCCGCGAAGATGGTGCTTATTTTTATGTTAACTTTACGGATTATCTCGATACGGGTCTGTTCATCGATCACCGTAATATGCGTGCTCGTATAAAAGACAACAGCCGCGGCAAATCTGTACTTAACCTGTTTGCTTATACTTGTACCGCCAGTGTGCATGCAGCGCTTGCTGGTGCCAAAAAAGTCACGAGCGTTGATTTGTCACAGAACTACCTAGATTGGGGCAAACAAAACTTTGTATTGAACGGTCTAGATGTCAGCCGCAATAAATATCAATTCGTTGCCGCCGATATTTTTGAGTGGATCAAAGACAACACCGAGCAGTTTGATATTATCTTTATTGATCCACCGACGTTCTCAAACTCGAAGAAGTTTCAAGGAACCTTTGATGTACAGCGTGACCATGCTGCCCTTATCAATCGCGCCATGAACCGCTTAACGTCTGATGGTGTTTTGTATTTTTCTAATAACTTCACGCGCTTTGAGCTAGATGAGCAGTTAGTCGAGCGCTACGATATTGTTAATATCACCCAAAAAACGATTGGTTTTGATTTTAATATCAAAAAGCCTATTCATCAAAGCTTTGAGATTCGTCATCGTCAGATTCTATAGATAAGCATTTATGAGTGAGCACTGCTGCTATACTGGCAAATGCCATGAACAAGGTAGCTATAATGAGTAACGTAACTGCCTGAAACTTAGGTTTTTTGCCCAATGTATATGAAATATAACCATGACCCAATCGGCTTTGATTGGGTCATTTTTTGTTGTTATGATAGAGCATTACTAGGCGATGGATTTGCGCAGTTATAGCGTAAGCATCGCCTTTTATGTCATTAAATCTCTAACGTCTAATAACAAGGATAACACCATGGCTCTATCACTTAACAAAGGCGGTAACTTATCGCTAACGAAAACTGATCCAAATTTGACCAAGCTACTAATCGGTCTAGGCTGGGATGAGCGCGCCACCTCTGGTGCTGAGTTCGATCTTGATGCCAGTGTATTTTTGCTAAATGGTGCAGGTAAAGTGCGCGGCGACCATGATTTTATCTTCTATAATCAGCTGAAATCTGATAATGGCGCGGTCGAGCACACGGGTGACAACCGTACTGGCGAAGGCGATGGTGATGATGAAGTTATCAAAGTAAACTTAACCCAAGTACCTGCTGACGTTGATAAAGTAGTCGTGACGGTGACTATCCATGACGCTGCTACTCGCAACCAAAACTTCGGTCAGGTAGCCAATGCCTTTATCCGCGTTGTTAACGAAGAAACTGGTACTGAAGTGGTACGTTTTGATCTAGCAGAAGATTACTCTGTTGAGACAGCCATGGTATTCGGTGAAGTATATCGCCATAACGGTGAATGGAAGTTCCGCGCGGTAGGTCAAGGTTATTCAGGTGGCTTACAGGCGATGTGTCATCAGTACGGCGTTGATATCTAGAGACTTATTTTTATTGGCATTTGGGCTATCAGCCATTCCGATTATCACGTCCAAGATATCAAGCGACCATCGTTGCAAATAGTCACAATTTTTAATACCCCAATGACTAGTAATGCTTTACGTTTCGTTTAAAATTATGCATAAAAAGTGGTTAGCAATAATCACTTTTTTGCAGCTTGTGTCTATAATAGACCAGCTTTACGCAACCAGACAGGATGTGTCATGAGACATTTTTATTTAGATATTATCTTCACAATCATTGCCTTAGCAATAGCGGCATGGTGGGGATATTCACATGGCGGTATGGGTGGGATGATAACCACGCTATCGATTACCGCTATTTTGGCCGTCATGGAGATTTCGTTATCTTTTGATAACGCGGTGGTCAACGCTTCAGTCCTTAAGGGCTGGGACGAATTTTGGAAAAAGATATTTTTAACCGTGGGTATTTTAATTGCGGTATTCGGTATGCGCTTGGTCTTCCCTATTGTCATCGTTGCGGTTACCGCTGACCTTGGTATGATGCAAGTGATCGATTTGGCCTTGAACAATCCTCAAGAATACTCAGCCAGATTGATGGCACATCATGCTGAAATTTCAGCATTTGGTGGTATTTTCTTACTATTGGTTTTCTTGAACTTTATTTTTGATGACAAAGATGTCCATTGGTTTGACTGGCTTGAGAGCCGTTTGGTCAAGCTAGGCAAAGTCGATGCGATGAGCGTATTTGTTGCGCTTATCGTCTTAATGATTGCGGTATCATGGGCCAGTGCAGAGCAGTCAAGTGCTGTGCTCATTGCTGGCGTTTGGGGCATTCTAGTATACCTTGGTGTACAGGTTGTCTCTGGTATGCTAGAAGGTGATCTCGAAGAAGACTTAGAAAACGAAGGAAGTGGTGCAGCCGCAACCAGCGCTATCATGAAAGGCGGTATCATTGGTTTCTTATACTTAGAAATCCTCGATGCTTCATTCAGTTTCGATGGTGTGATTGGCGCATTTGCCATTACCAATGATGTCATTGTTATCATGCTTGGTCTTGCCATTGGTGCGATGTTCGTACGTTCGATGACTATCTTCTTGGTAGACAAAGGCACGCTTGATGAGTTTATTTATCTTGAGCATGGCGCACATTACGCCATTGGTGCCTTAGCCATCATTATGCTGTTGTCAGTGAAGTTCCATGTACCAGAAATCATTACTGGTCTTATCGGTATTGCCTTCATTGGTTTTGCATTATGGGCGTCGCTGAAACATCGTAAAGCGGAAGCAGCAAGGCTTAATTAGCACCTATTGTTCGCATGATGCTGTATAGCTTTGAGCAGGTCGTATCATCAGATATGGCCTGCTTTTTTGCGTTATAATGGCAGGCATTAGTCACACAGCGAATCCTTACCTATCGCTAAAATACATGCGTATTTTGCTTCACATACAATTTTTTCATCACTACTATACGTTATTCGGTTAGAATCTTCGTCCTTTAATTGCTCACCAAAAATGAGACCCTTCAACCACTATGCAACAGATTCTTGATGATATTGCCGCACAGATGGCAATTGAAACCGATCGTGGAAAAGTAGCGGACTATATCCCGCAACTGGCCCATGTAGATCCAAACCAGTTTGGTATTGCAGTAGCGACACCTGACGGAAAGATGTATACAGCAGGCAATGCGAGCACTCTGTTTTCGATCCAAAGTATCTCCAAGATATTTACTCTAACCATCGCACTTGGCAAATTGGGCGATGGGCTTTGGACACACGTTGGTCGTGAACCCTCAGGCGACCCTTTCAACTCAATCGTCATGCTAGAACATGAAACTGGTCGACCACGCAATCCATTCATCAATGCTGGTGCCATTGCGGTGGTCGATGCGATCATGATGGGTACGAACCTAGAGAAATATTGGCTGAGATTCTACAGTTTGTGCACTTTATTACGGACGATGAGTCCATCCGTTTTGACCACAAAGTGGCAGCGTCTGAGATGGCGCACAAAGACCGCAACGCCTCGCTTGCGTACTTTATGAAATCCTTTGGTCGTCTCAAGCACGATGTAGATAAGGTGTTGGGGTTTATTTTCATCAATGCTCGATTGAGATGAATTGCCAGCAATTAGCCAGCGCTGGTCTATATTTGGTCTCTAACGGAGTTGATAAGCACTCAGGGGTACGTGTAATTAACGAGCACCGCGCAAGAAGGATTAACTCGCTAATGATGATGTGCGGTCATTACGATGGGTCTGGTGAGTTTTCCTATCGCGTCGGTTTGCCTGGTAAAAGTGGGGTTGGTGGCGGTATTTTGACCATAGCTCCCGGCAAAGGCTCTATCGCTGTCTGGTCGCCAGGGCTGGATCATATCGGAAACTCCAAGCTTGGGTTGAAAGCATTAGAGCTGTTTGTACAAGAAACAGGCTGGTCGGTTTTTGCCGAATAAAACCTTTATCTAAATACTTTTATTAATGGATTATTCAGTACAATATTACGTTTAAATTTTATTGAGTTGTCAAGCTTATAGCGGGTCGTACCAACATATCTGGTACGACCCGCTTTTTTTGGTTATGTCTTTGCAACCTAGGGTAGGTTTCTCTTCATTCTATGGCTTAATCCAAAGGAAACAGCCATGAAATAATTTACCTTTGCATAACAATACGTTAACCACTATTGCTAAGATGATTAAAAAGTATCAAAAATGCAGGGTTATTATGTCGCTTAGTAAGCATATAGTAAGCGCACAAAATACGCCTTGCTTAGTGAGCAAACGCTTAGTATAGTAAAACGTAATGATATGCAGGACGTGGTATACAGCTAGGTTCTTTACCAGTTGCCCTTTCATATCAGTCACTGCACAATTTTTAATTTATTTTTTCGACCCAATCCACTTAATTATTAATCCAAAGGGTATTTGTATGGCTATTAGCTTAACAAAAGGCGGCAACGTAAACTTATCAAAAGAAGCACCAGGTTTAACCAACATCACAGTTGGTTTAGGCTGGGATCCACGCGCAACTGACGGTCAAGAGTTTGACTTGGACGCTATTGGCTTCTTAATCAACGAAGCAGGCAAAGTCCGTAACGACCAAGATTTTATCTTTTTTAATAACCTAAAGTCAGACAATGGCGCCGTTGAGCACACTGGTGATAACCGTACTGGCGAAGGCGATGGCGATGACGAAAAAATCAAAATAAATCTTGCGAGCATCCCAGCTGACGTGAGCAAAGTTGCTATTTGTGCGATTATCTATGAAGGCCAAGCACGTAACCAAAACTTCGGTCAAGTTGGCGATGCTTATATCCGTGTTGTAAACGACAATGGTCAATCTGAAATCGCCCGTTACGACCTATCAGAAGATGGCAGCACTGAAACGGCTATGATCTTTGGTGAGCTATATCGTCATAACGGTGACTGGAAATTCCGTGCCGTCGGTCAAGGTTTCAGCGGTGGTCTTGGACCATTAGCAGCGTCTTACGGCGTAAACGTGTAACGTTAAATTGACGTAAATATCTAGCGAGCCAAGCTTTGCTATCAGTTTTCTGATAGCAAAGCCTATAAGCCATCAAGTGTGCCCTTTTAACGCATTTGATGGCTTTAAATTTAATAGGCTCATCAATATAAAAACGCTAAAACACATAGGTCTATTCCCCCCATATTAAGAGCACCTATCAAAGCTATTAGAATAAGGATTTGCACCCCATGGCCGCAACATTCAGTTTAATCGGTACTATTGAGCCTTTTTTGCATTGTAATCTCAAAAAAGGTGATTCAATTTATTGTGAAGCCAATGCAATGGTAATGATGGAGTCTAACCTTGAGCTAAAAGGTAAGCTACAAGGTGGACTGATGCAATCGCTTATGCGCCGCTTTGCCAATGATGAGTCGTTATTTCAACAGCAGATTGAAGCAGTCCATGGCGAAGGCGACTGTTTGCTTGCCCCCACACTAGATGGCGATATGCAAATCATCGAGGTGGGATCACAGCAATATACCTTGAGTGATGGTGCTTTTGTCGCGGCGCAAACTGGCGTTGATATCAGAGCCAATATTCAGCGTAATCTGGGCGGTGCGGTATTCGGTGATACTGGTGGCTTTATGGTCATGCAGACGCAAGGAAAAGGTCAGGTTGTGGTATCTGGTTTTGGCTCATTGTTTGAGATTGAGGTCACCCCAGACAAAGATGTCATTATTGATAATGGTCATGTGGTTTGCTGGGATTCGAACCTCGATTATAAACTGTCCGTCTCGACCAGCAAGAAAAAAGGCATCATGAGTAATATCATCAACTCGGTCACCAGTGGCGAGGGTATGGTTCTGAACTTCTCAGGAAGCGGTAAAGTCATTATTTGCTCGCGCAATCGTGACAGCTATCAAGGTTGGCTGCAAAGCATACTAGGGACGAGCTCAGGTGGACGCGGCGGCGGCGGTGGTTTTTTAGATAATATCTTATAGCGTTTTTTAGAACTATGTTTAAGCAGTTTTACTCACAATTATTATAAGGATACTCACATGGCAGTTAGTCTACAAAAGGGACAGAAGATCTCTCTAAGCAAAGAAGCAGGCGGCGAGCTGACTCAAGTCAAATTGGGTCTAGGCTGGGATGTTGCTCAAAATCCACAAGACAAAAAAGGTGGCTTTTTAGGTAAATTATTCGGCGGTGGTAGCGGCGGCGATTCTATCGATTTAGATGCTTCGTGCATTATGTTTGACGCAAACAAACAAGCGGTCGATGCTATCTGGTTCAGTCAGCTTAAATCAAAAGATGGCAGTATCGTCCATACAGGCGACAACCGTACTGGCGACGGCGATGGCGATGATGAAGTCATCAACGTTGATCTCTCAAGAGTCCCAGCCAACGTGACTTCACTAGTGTTTACGGTCAATAGCTTTACGGGTCAGACATTTGAGACCGTCGAAAACGCGTTTTGCCGTATTGTTAATGCCAATAACAACAGCGAAGTAGCTCGCTACAACTTATCAGCGCAAGGTGGACATACTGCTATGGTGATGGCAAAAGTTTATCGGCATAACAATGAATGGAAAATGCACGCTATTGGCGAGACTGCGTCTGGTCGCACCTTCCATGATTTAATGCCTGCAATTACGCCGCACGCATAACTGAGTTGAGCCTTTAATTGGATAACGACTTATCTGATTCATTGACTTAGTGTGTAAAAAGCCAGCCCGTCTATCAATAGATTGGCTGGCTTTTTTTAATCAGTCGCTTTTGTGCTCATGGGCTTTCTATTCTATTAGTATGGTTCAAACCATTACTTGCGCCCACGCTTCCAGCTAAATCCCCAGTTAAAGGCTTTGTCCATCTCCTGATGCCCTTTAAAATACTGATTAATACGCTCGACATTGATACTGCCTTGCTGATTGACCAAACGCGCGATGGCACACATCGGCAAGTTACTAGCCCCTTCTGTTAAACGGGTCTCAATCGGTGACTGATCGGGTACATGAATGGTCACGACGCCATCGGTTTTTTCCCAGTTTGGCGCGCCCTCATAAATAAAGGCAAAGATAAATACCTCCTCAATCTGTGACCACTGCTTACCATTGATATCAAGCCACTCACCGCCACTCACCTGCCCCGTTCTATCATCGGCTCGCAGGCATACATAAGGCGCTGATTGCAGGCTACCAAAGCGATTACCCAGTGCTTGAATCAGGGTTTTTTCGCCGTTTTTTAGATGAATCATCGCGCCAACATCTAGATCGATACCGCTTGATTGATGCTGTTTGAACAGATCACCCAATAGGCCTTTCTTGGGTGCTGACTTATTACCATCTGAACGTTGGTTCCAGTCTAAGTTCACTGAGATTTTGCCAAAATCATCGCGCTTTTTCAGATTGATGCTGGACTGATTTTTGGTTAAAGTGATTTTGTTTAGGTTGACCGACGGGGTCGCAGGAATCGGTGGCGGAGTACTCGCTTGAGAGGTATTGTCTGCTTTTTGCGTATTAATCGGCTGAGCCTGATTTTGCGTTGTATTTTGGGGTGCTGGCGCATCATCAGCAATCTCAACGCCAAAGTGCTCCGACAACGGTTTCAAGCCGCCATTAAATCCTTGCGCGATAAAGCGAAACTTCCAGTTGCCTTGTCTGCGATAACACTCCGCCAAAATAATGGCTTTTTCATTACGCCCAGCACTGCTCAGCTGACAAGTCATCAATACCTGACTGCCTTGTAGTACCTGAATATCGACATCGCCGACTTGTGCCAATGTCTGCGCGCTAGAGAATGCCAAAGCGATTTTTTCAATACTCGCAGGCTGCGCAAGCAGATTGATATCAAAAAATCCGTCACTGTCATGACCGCGAAAACTAACATTGCCATCATCGCTACGTTTCTGACCATAAAATATCATGTCACCATCGCCGCGTACTTTGCCATCAGTCGTCAGACGATAAGCGGCGCAATCAATGGCGTTTTGGCTTAAGATGCGAACACTAATATTATCAGTTGGTAATGGTGCATTGGCACCTGCGATCAGTTGCTGAGGTTGTTTCATCATACGTCCTTTAGATTCTTTATTATGTTGTCGTTGTTGTCATTGGCATGCTCACTATCGTCATATAGTAGCATGAATATTATGAACATTTTAAACCGAGCAATTGCGCTACTAGCTACAAGATCACTCTTACAAATCCTTTTGCCTATTTCATCAGGAGCATTTATAACCTGTGCCATTTGTATATAATATATGCTGCCAAAAGATCCTTATATCGGCCCATTCATCTCCCCCTATATATAACAGTAACGCTGAGAGAACTATGAATAACCTTGCTAACGATAGCGTCCACTCCACATCAATAGCTGCTTGGTTAGCTGAGGGTCAATCCAGCCAGCGCGATATGTTAGAGAGTTTGCAGAACTTAAAAAGCAAATCGAACAACCCCTTTAATATTATTGCCTCACACCGTCATAACCGACCTGAGATTTTTGAATTTGCTGATAGGGTCTATCGCGAACCATATCCAGAAAAAGCAGCCATAAAGGATGAGGCACAAGAGACAACTGAGCCTGTTATACCTCGCTGGCAATTCGTCTTGGAACACGCCAAAGAGCACAACGTTAAAGTATTATTAACGGGGCGCAATGGGGTCGATTATGAAGCGCATCGTGAGGCGTTTGATGCCGCTGGTATTCGTTTGCTTACAGGCGCAACCAGCGTAGCAGCACTAGAGTCGATCGAAGATAAGTTTGCCTTTATGCAGCAGTGTCACCAACACAATATCCCTGTCGCTGATGCTTGGCGCTTTGATAATGTGACAGAGCTGGAAGCATTACTTACCGAACACGGTCATCAGCCCCTATGTGTCAAACCAGTTGTTGGTATTTTTGCTCAAGGATTTTGGCGCTTGGACTCAGGTAAAGAACCTGATGAACACTACGATAGTTTTGAGCATTTGTACTTTACCGAAGAGAAAAAAATCAATACCGCGCAGTTTATCAATGCGTATACCAACAGTCTAATGGTACGTGAGCGCCCTATTCCTATGCTGCTTATGCCTTATCTATCAGGGCAGGAATACTCTATTGATGTGGTTTGTGAATATGGTGAAGTATTGGCCGCCGTCACGCGTTATAAAACCGGCAAAATCCAGCATATCGGCTATGAGCAATCTGTCATGGATGTCGTGATTCCATTGATTAAAGCCTTTGGCTGTGACGGTATCGTCAGTGTGCAGACCAAAGCTGATGATGACGGTCAGCACCGTGTGCTTGAGATCAATAGCCGCCCCTCTGGTGGTATTGACTATACGACGCATAGCGATGTGGATTTGACACAGGTCGGATTTGGCTATTGGCTTGGCTTGACCGATAAGCCACAATTGACTGATATCATACAGCAAATAACGCCCTGCCAAGTACGCTCCATTATGGTAGGCGTAAAAATTGAAGATACTGCTGAATAAGTAAAAATAAGCAGGCAACATAAAGAACGACTGACAACCGAGTATATATCTAACAAGAGGTAGACGATGACAGCACAGACCACACTCGTGTTAGGCGCCAATGCTGTTATCGCAGACGTGCGCTGCTCGGTCGCATTTTCTAGCGCTTCTCCGCTTAAATTTGGACAGCAGCTTGGGCTACTTTGGTTGCCATTAGATGCCAATCGTCAGGCCGTTTGTAGCCCTGCTTATTTACATGAGCCCAAAGACTGGGCAACGATAGATGATACCAATAACCCAAGCAAATGGCAGCTTAATCTACTCAAATTGTTTGAGCAACAAGGTGTGCATTTTTTACAGCTGATTGCTTATGCTTACGATGAGCCTAGCCTGAACTTGCCTGCGGTTGAGCTAAGCAATGTTTGCTTAACACTGAATGATGGTGCACTTCGCTACGACTTTACAGCGCGCGAACGCCACGTCAAAGCTGCGATTATATTAGAGATATATCAGCGGAATGGACAGTTTAAATGTCGGGCGCTTGGCGAAGCTTCGACCCAAGGTTTGACGAGTCTTGAGCAGCGAGTACAAGTCAGTCTTGATGTTCGTCCACCCAACACACATGCACGTATCCAAGCAGCACAGCAACAGCAAGCCTGCCCTCACAATGAAATGCGTCCGCCTCGTCACGTGCAGGCAGGTGAGACATGGACAGGGACGGCGTTTGCCATTGATCCGTACCACCTGCTTACCTGCTATCATGTGATTGAGTCGGCTCAAATGATTGGCATACGTCAGCAAGGTCAGCCTGATCGCGAGGCACAAGTCGTGCTCAGTGATATCGGTAGCGACTCCGCTATTATCAGAGTCAGCGACCCCCTGCCCAGCCATATACCATTGGCACAGCAATGCAGTGACATATTGGGTGAGACCATTACTACATTAGGATTTCCATTATCAGGGCTAAGCAGTCAACTACAAGTCACACAAGGCTGTATCTCAGGGCTAACGGGCTTAAACGATGATATTCGTTACCTTCAGTTTACCGCGCCCATTCAACCAGGCTCTAGTGGTAGTCCTTTACTACTACCAACTGGTGAGGTCGTCGGCATGGTGACTGCCAGTCTCGTTCATGAACACGCCCAAAACATGAACTATGCGGTGAAATTTCAGTTATTATCTGCGCTGCTTGCGAGCGCTGGGATCAGTTTGGAGAGTAAGGCTGATTCGTCAAGCGCCACGCCTCTGACCACACCGCAACTAAGCAAGCAAAGTCGCAGTGCATTATGGCTGGTAGGCTGTCAGGGTTAACGACATACTACAATGATAAGATCAAAAGAAAAACGGTATTAATCAAGGACTGTTATATCAATGAAACTCAACAACATAGCCGTTCTTATCGATGCCGATAATGCTTCAGCTAATAACATTAATTATATTTTACGTAAGATAGAGAGTATCGGTAATGTTACTTGCAAAAAAGTCTATGGTGACTGGGGCAATGTACATATTCAAGGTTGGCAAGAAGCACTCTTAAAACACGCTATCGACCCAATACAACATTTCGCCTATGCTAAAGGTAAAAATACGACTGATATTGGTCTAGTTATTGAAGCTATGGACTTATTACATAGTGGTCATTATGACGGTTTTTGCTTAGTATCTAGTGATAGTGACTTCACTGCTTTGGCGTTACGCATACGAAAAAATGGTATCAAAGTCTTTGGTTTCGGTAAAAAGCAGACCGTTAAAGCATTCACACAAGCCTGTGACAGTTTTTACTACGTGGAGGATCTAGTACCTTTACCAAAAGCACTGCCCATTAGCGAGCACAAAGACACGCCTAGCTTTGATACTAAGACAAAACCATTGCTGCCTGTCGCCGAATCCAAAACATCACCCGAAAAATGGACAACCAAAGCACTTCAAAAGCAGACACATCTTATTAGCATATTAAACAAGCTGATAAAAGAAGACCCAAATTCTGCCAAAGGCTGGTCAAATTTATCTTATCTTGCCAGCCAGATTAAACAACACCATACAAATATCAAGTTAGATAGATATGGCTATGCAAAGTTTTCAGAATTAATTATAGCAATGGCGTTATATGACATCCGTACTGTGAACAAAGTCATTTCTATTAAACTAAAAAATGGTACATTGCCAATTTCCAGTGTAGCACCAAACGGCAATGTCACGTCAACATGGAATGAGAGTCGCCTAAAATGTGATACAAAATTATTAAATAGTCTGCGTGCTTCCATTATCGATCACCCGAAAGCCGACCACGAGCGCTGGGTGAATTTCGGTTTGATTGGCAACGCCATAAAAACACACTACCCAAATTTCGATCCTAAAAATTACGGTTATGCCAGACTCTCTAGCATGATTAGAAATATCGGAATATTTGAAACCAAAACGGTAAACTCTACGCTCTATGTACGTCATAAAGCTAAGTAAACACTAGCAACAAACAAAATCTGATAATACATAGGACAACAAGAAATAATGAATGATACAAATCAAGATATAACTTCTAACAAAACCTATAAACGCAGCATCACCCTACCTCGCGGCACCCTTGATCTGACCTATCAGACCAACTCAATGGCTAACAAAAATAGCCTGAAACAAAACGACAGTTATCAATTAGAAGATCTGCTTGGTTTTGCTCAGCGTATTAATCCAAAACGGGCGTTTTTGTTTGTCTCAAAAGTATTGGGCCGTCATATCCCCGTGGCACCCAGCACGATGCGAGATGCGTTTACTGACTTGGCCAATTTAGTTCCTAGCGATTTGCCCAAGCCAATTTTAGTTATTGGTATGGCAGAGACAGCAGTGGGTCTATCCGCTGGCGTGCATCAAGCGCTACAAACACGTTATCCAAATGCGTTATTGCTAAACTCTACGCGTCACACGCAGCATAGTGACAATAACTCCGAAGCGTTACTAACAACGTTTAATGAAGATCACAGTCATGCCAGCCAGCATTTAATTTATCAAAGTACAGATAGCGTCACGCAAGAGCAGCTACTCGCTAGCAAAACGCTGATTATGGTCGATGATGAAGCATCAACAGGCAATACTTGTGTCAATGTCGTCACGGCCTTACGTGATGCAGGGCTCACTCAGCTAGAGCAAGTACATCTAACGACTTTGGTTGATTGGTCATTGGATCAAGAAAATACAAACCAGCAGACAGATGACATTATGCCTGCGCGTATGGCAGATCGCTTAACTGGTATTGAGTTTCATCGCCATCACTTACTGTCAGGCGCATGGCAATGGACAGACGCGCCCAACCCAGAGCCTATCACCATGCCATCGGTTGATACCACTGCCGCTGGTAGTCAAGCGCTTGGATTTACAGGTAACTGGGGACGTTTTCCCACATTAAATAGCACAGATGGCTTTAATAACTATCTTTCGAGCTTTCAGGCTGCATTTGCAAGCTTCCATAATCAAGACAGCTTTGATGTCACTCAATTGCCCAAAAAAATATTGGTGTTGGGTAGCAATGAGTTTGTTTGGTTGCCGTTTTTGTTGGCGGAATGGCTTGAGACAACATCTCAAAGCCTCAAAGCTGACACAAATGCTATCGTGAAATTTAGTGCATTAACTCGCTCACCGATTGCGCTTGGCGGCGCCATTACTACGATGCTGAGCTTTCATGATAATTATGGGCTTGGCATGACCAACTTTGCTTATAATGTTGACCCTGACGAGTGGGAGTTGATTGTGTTGTGTGTGGAGACAGCTGCTGATAGCGTCGATGCGATGTGGCGCGGTTTGAATAATGTGTTGGTGGTAAGTCCGACAATTTAAACCATTCTTTAACTTTCATACTTACTGTTTATGGACGACGTCATGACTATCCCATTTTTCAAGCCCAGCGCCGATATTATCAAACCCTATGCCTTAATGGATTTGGACGATACACTTTTTCAAACCCAGCGCAAGATTGATGCTTGGCAAGTCCCGACTGCAGAGCCAGAATACTTGGTTTGTGCGACGGTCAATAAGCAAAACGAGCCACTAAGCTTTATGAGTCAGCGCCAAGCGACTTTTTTTAATTGGCTACTCAATAGCACTGAATTAATCGTAGTAACAGCACGTGACCGCAGTGAGATCAAACGCGTGAAACTACCATTCGACAGTTGGCAAGTATTGACCCATGGTGCCATTATTTTAACGGCTGATGGGCAGTTACTAAGCGCGTGGCAGCAACATATGCATAGCAAGCTTGCACCGTTGCAAGATAAGTTAAACCAACTAAGCGAGCTGTTTGCTAGTCATAGCAAAAGTGAGCAGAGTCATTTGGTATTTACGCCGCATGTCGATAGCTTTAATAATGGGTCTGTAAATGAAGAATTAACGATTTATCTAGCGATCAAACACGCGCAAAAAGACCATCAAGCATTAGTTGAACTGGCCAAAAAACTGCCCACGTTAATACGCGATTTTGAGCAAGATTTTTATGTGCATGTGAATGCCAATAATCTAGCGATATTACCGCACGCGGTACACAAGCGCCATGCTGTACAGTTTTTATTAGACAATCATTTAGACCATCAGCGTCCCAGTTTTGGTTTTGGTGATAGCTTGGCAGATTTGCCTTTTTTGCAGCTGCTTGACTGGTACGGTATGCCAAGCCGCGGTCAGATGCATGAGCAGTATCCGTCTTAGCCATCTGTCTAATTATTTGGGCTAGAACATCAGCCCAGAAAATTAGCCAAAAAACAGACACAGAACCTCTCTTTTATCATCACGAGTGCTATTATTCATACTATGACTTTACCTAACATACAGACCAACAGAGCCAATCTAAACAATTACGGCTCAGGTAGCTACCTTGCCAGCGATGTGACCGTCCTGCTCGATATCGTCGATAAAGACGCTGTTGCTGATGTGCCCGTCAGTCAAAAAGAGGCACTCATTCAAAGTGGGCAACGTCACTACTCTGATATGTTGACCTTGGAGCAAGCGCCTACCGCGATGCATGAAGAGCTATACCAACAGGCACTAGCGCAAGGTGGCAAGAGAGCCGCAACTGATATTGCACGCTTAGCGCATACCCTACATCATGTCTTTTGTCATGATGTCAGTGACGAGCATCCGCTAGTCTTGATTAGCTTGGTACGGGCAGGTCTGCCGATTGGTGTGCTATTGCAGCGTGCGTTATCTGACACAGATAGCAGCTATCATTTGCCAAGTATACATTATGGTATCAGCATCATTCGTGATCGTGGGCTGGATCCTGTAGCGCTACAAATGCTGCTTGACGCTTACCCAAACAGTCCGATTGTATTTGTCGATGGCTGGACAGGTAAAGGCGCGATTTATAAAGAGCTGGCTCGTAGCTTAGACGTATTTAGCGACACGGCTCATGCCAACTTTGCCAATATTTTTCATCAAGGTGCTGATGTCATTCCGCTACTGACTCTTGCCGATCCAGCGGGCGTTGCTTGGCTCGCGGCGAGCGCGGAAGATTGGTTAATTCCATCGGGTTTGTTAAATAGTACCGTATCAGGACTGATTTCACGCAGCCTATACACCGAGCCGTCATCTGGTCTCCATCGCAGTGTCTTTTACGAGGATTTGATAGACGCAGATCATAGCGTGGCATTTATCGATCATGTTGATGCAGCCAGACGCTCACTGAGCACACTTCCAAAGCGTTTGTCAACCTATCAGCAGCCGCGCTACCAGACGGCAGCGTTAATAGATGCGCTCGCCACGGACTATGACATTACCAATCGCAACCGTATTAAGCCGACTATCGCCGAGGCAACACGCGCTATCTTGCGCCGCGATCCCGAGCGTATATTGCTCGCGACCGCGGCGCATCCCGATACCGCACTACTGCGTCATTTATGTGCGCAGCGAGGCATCACTATTGAGGTATTAGGTGATAAAATACACCCTTATCAAGCCATCACCCTTATCAAGCAACGAGCCAAAGACAGTTAATGCTTTTGGCTTGAGCACCACTAGCGCGATTGAACGCTTGCCCTTTACACTCTATTTATGATGCCAATTATGTCAGATATAACAAACAACGAGTCAGCGACTTACCTTGACACTCAGTCCTATGATACCCTGTCTTATGCGCATCTGATTACTGAGCGTCATGCGATGGTCAGACCGCACACGCACCATCCCTACCAACTAGGGGCGAGCCTCTATATGCCTGCCACTCGCCAAGACATCTGGCAAGTGATTAAGCGTGACAAACTACCAACGATCAATAGTATTATTATCTGTTTAGAAGATGCCGTCAGTCATGAGGATGTGGAGTTGGCGCTTGAGCGTTTGCGCACGCTGCTGGGTACGTGGGCTGAGCATGTCAATAGCATCAATGATCCATCCCGAGCCGCTGCTATTCACGCACAGCACCCAACGCGTCCACTGGTTTTTATACGTCCGCGTAGCCCAATGATGCTACAGCAATTGGCTGATTATGCGCATATTGATCTCATTGATGGTTTTGTCATGCCAAAAGTCGATATGTATAGCTTATCCAATTGGCGCATGGCTTGTCAGAACCTCAGCGTTGATCATCTGCTGATGCCGACGCTCGAAACGGCTGCATTATTCAATCCGCATCATAATCAAGAGCTGGCGATTGCCTTTAAAGAAGCGTTTAGTCAGCCAGTATTTGCGCTACGTATCGGGGGTAATGACTTATTTGCCGCATTGCGCCTGCGTCGTCCAAAGAATAGCATTGTCTATGATACGCCTATCGGCACCCTTGCCTATCAGCTGCTTGGCTGCTTTGTACCGCATGGTTTTTATCTCACCGCACCTGTATTTGAGTATTTAGATCAGCCAACCCTTTTTATGCAGGAGCTAAATCATGATGTCAGTTTGGGACTGGTCGGTAAAACGGTCATTCACCCAAGCCAAATTGCACTGGTGCAGCAAGCCTACTGTGTGCCGCTAAGTACATTGGATGAAGCACAAGCGATTCTACATAGTGAGGCCAAGGCCGTATTTAAGTACAACAATACCATGCTAGAACCTGCGACCCACCGGGCATGGGCAACCGAAATCGTCAATCGTGCAGAAGCATTTGGCACTATCGATGATGGCCACAGCCAATATAGCTCACGGATGTAATCGTCAGTATTGAGCATAATAGGATAAAAAAAGCCGCTATCAATGACTGGTAGCGGCTTTTCTATGAATTGTTATAACCTACTGCCAAAACAGTCTGACTTTATGCGAATTTGCCTCAGCAGCTTAGCATTACACACAGCTTGTCAAAAACTGACTGAGCACTCGGTTCACTTGATCAGGCTCTTCCACTGTCGACGTATGGCCAGCGCCTTTAATAATAGCAAGCTTCGACCCAGCGATAGCAAAATGCATGCGCTCAGACTTTGCGTAAGGCGTTGCGGCATCTTCATCACCCACGACAATAAGTGTCGGTGTCGTGATATTACCCAATTGCTCATAAGTGCCAGTGCGATCGATGACCCCCATTGTCGCCTTAACGACACCACCCTTACGATTACTTTGTAGCATCGTCAGCCACTGTTTGCGATCAGATTTGCGCAGCTTGTCGGCCAAAAAAGTACTGCCAAACATAATGGGCATGACTTTTTTGCTCACACGCTTCATCCCTAGCCAACGAATGGCTTTGACCAGTTTGCGGTACTCAGGAATGTTTTTTGGGTCTTCAGGATCAGCTGATGTCTCAAGTAGCGCGAGTGATAACAGCAAATCCGGTCGCTTAAGCGCAATACGTTGAGCGACAAACCCGCCCATGGATAACCCAACAAAATGACATTTAGCAATAGCGAGTGCGTCAATTAGGCCAAGTGTATCCTCAGTCAATGTCTCCATATCATAGCCAGATTTGGTAATCTGTGACTGACCCTGCCCTCGAAAATCAAACGCAATGCAGCGATAATCGGTTTGAAAATACTCTACTTGCTTGTCATACATCTGCGAGCTCCACAGCAGACCATGGGCAAACACGATAACGGGTTTTTGCGTGTCATTGGGCGCGCTGTCTTCATAATAGATATCGACATCGTTGACTTTTATCGTTGGCATAATCACTTCCTTGTTTGGTGAAAACTTTGATTAATCAGTTGGGCTGCGCATGACCTAACGCGCTACCTGCATAGTAGCATAATCTATTAATAAGTCAGGAACTCACCTTTTTATGAACCATGCGTATTATCTGTATCTTATTCATACACTCTTTTTGTTCATACAGGCATGGCAATTTATACGAGCAACTCAAAGAGCTAATCGCCATGTAGATGTGTCTTAAGCGCCCACAAAACCTGCTTTTATAATGCGCGCAAGCTGCTATAGTAATCAGCATTGCGTTATTTATTACCATCAATTTGTCCCGCTGTCTTTTATACGGGTACCCAAAATAGCTGCTTAACACAGTCATTGAAAATAAGGAAATCTCAAATGTCACAGTCTATCGTTGATTATCAAGTGAATAATCACATTGCCACCATTACGTTTAACGATCCAAAAAGCTTAAATGCGTTTGGCACGCCACTAAAAAACAACGTGTTAATAGCGCTAGATAAAGCAGCGGCTGATGATCAAGTACGAGTCATTATCTTGCAAGGCGCTGGTGGTAATTTTTCAAGTGGCGGTGATATCAAAGAGATGTTATCTGAAGGATTGGACAAGGACATTATTTCAAACAAACTAAAGGGCATGGTAGAAGGCGCAGGCGAAGTCAGCTTAAAGCTACGTAATGTCCATAAACCCATCATTGCCAAATTAGAAGGTGCCGTAGCAGGGGCTGGCATGAACTTAGCGCTTACCTGTGATTTTCGTATCGCAGCGGATAATGCAAAGTTTGTCCAAGCCTTTGTCAATATTGGTTTAGTGCCAGATGCAGGCGGTATTTATTTATTGAATCAATTGGTTGGTGCAGCAAAAGCCACTGAGCTTGTGATGCTGGGTGATAAGCTGAAAGCGGAAGATATGGCACGCTTAAATCTGGTCAATCAAGTGGTTAGTGTGGAAGAGCTAGACGCCACCGTTCAAGCATTGGCTCTAAGATTGAGCCAGCTGCCAGGTAAAGCCCTAGCCTCTATGAAACATATGTTCAATGTGCACGCGTTTATGGGTTTGAACGAGGCATTAGATATGGAAGTGGAGCAGCAGACCATGATGGCAAAAACCGATGACTTTATCGAAGGCGTCAGCGCCTTTATTGAAAAGCGTAAACCAGTTTATCAAGGTAAATGATTGAGTAGTAGGCAGGTTGATTTGACGGCTAAATTTATTCATAACCAAATAACTCGCTTTTTATAGTATCAAAAAAAAGGGCTGCCAATATGGTAGCCCTCTTTTCGTTTATGTCTGCGGTTAAGAAGCAGACGCTGACTTATAGTGATACGGTAAGGTAAATATCTTGTCAAAAATAAAGGTAAATACGAAATTATAAATTAGGAAAAATACCAGTAAGGCGGCTTCCATCATAAACGCTTGCAGCAAGCCAACGTGATACCAGACCATGTATAACGGTAAGCAGATCAAAACCAAACCGACTTCAAATATAAAGGCATGAACACTACGAATAAGCAGCGTGCGCTCTGCTATTTGCCTGCGCTCCTCCCAAGTCTCAAAAGCGGTGTTGTATACAAAGTTCCAAATGATGGCAGCCAGCGATACCATCATCGCGACAGGTAGAGAGTCCGATGCCTCGCTATTGCTGAGCTTCATCAATACAAAGGTAGAAGAGATAATTGCGACAATCTCGAACACAATTACGTAGACAATACGACGTTTGAGAGGTGATAACGTAATCATCAACCAAGACTCCAAAGCACCTGTTCTTAAACAAAGAAGTGCGTATCAAAGTATCGGTCCGTCCCGAGATAGAAAAGATAAAAAAGAGGTAAGTGAAGTGCAGAGCCACGGTTTCCGCCTGCCCTTATATTATACATAAGATAGTATAAAAAATCAGCTGGTGCCTTCATAACAAAAACCCCGCATCATCACGATACGGGGTTTTTATTTATTAAAAAACGTTTAACTCAAGCGTCAACCAAGACTAGCTCAACTGAGCAACGTTAATCTTATCTGCTTCTTCCGTATAGTCTTCCATACGGTCGAAGTTCATGTATTGATAGACTTCATCACCCATGCTATTTAGCATGCCAGCGTACTGCTGATATTCATCGTTAGTCGGCAGTTTACCGAGTACTGCAGCGACTGCTGCAAGCTCTGCAGACGCGAGATATACGTTCGCGCCTTGACCCAGACGGTTCGGGAAGTTACGCGTTGATGTTGACACCGCCGTCGATTTTGGTGCGATACGTGCTTGGTTACCCATACATAGTGAACAACCTGGCATTTCAGTACGAGCGCCGGCTTGTGCATAGACGTTGTAATAACCTTCTTCCATCAACTGGCGTGCATCCATCTTAGTAGGCGGTGCAATCCATAGACGAGTCTTGAGGCTACCTGCTGGTACGTCTTGTAGCAATTTACCTGCCGCGCGGAAGTGACCGATGTTGGTCATACATGAACCAATGAATACTTCATCAATGGTATCACCAGCCACGTCTGCCAAGGTCTTGGCATCATCTGGATCGTTCGGGCAGCAAAGGATAGGCTCTTTGATCTCGCTCATATCGATAGTGATGTCGATAGCATATTCAGCATCATCATCCGCACGCATGAGGCTTGGGTTCGCAAGCCACTCTTGCATGGCTTCGATACGGCGGCTGATGGTACGCGCATCGCCATAGCCTTCACTGATCATCCACTTAAGCAGCGTGATGTTTGAGTTTAGGTACTCAGTCACTGACGCTTCTGATAGCGTGATAGTACAACCAGCCGCACTACGCTCAGCTGAGGCATCAGACAATTCAAACGCCTGCTCAGCGGTCAAATCTTCTAGGCCTTCGATTTCAAGAATACGGCCGTTGAACTCGTTGATTTTACCTTTCTTATCAACCGTCAAGTAACCTTCTTTGATCGCTTGATAAGGAATCGCATGTACGAGGTCACGCAAGGTGATACCAGGCTGACGCTCACCAACGAAACGAACACGGACAGATTCAGGCATATCAAGTGGCATCACACCAGTTGCCGCTGCGAAAGCAACTAGACCAGAACCCGCTGGGAACGAGATACCCATTGGGAAGCGAGTATGTGAGTCACCACCAGTACCAACGGTATCTGGCAGTAGCATACGGTTCAACCATGAGTGAATGATACCATCACCTGGACGTAAGCTGACGCCGCCACGGTTCATGATAAAGTCAGGTAGTGTGTGCTGAGTCTCAACGTCAACTGGTTTTGGATAAGCCGCAGTATGACAGAATGACTGCATCACGAGATCCGCTTGGAAACCCAAACATGCCAAGTCTTTTAGCTCGTCACGTGTCATTGGGCCAGTCGTATCCTGAGAGCCGACCGTAGTCATCTTAGGCTCACAGTACATACCTGGACGTACGCCTTCTAGGCCACACGCTTTACCAACCATTTTTTGCGCTAGCGTAAAGCCTTTACCCGTATCAGCTGGCTCTTCTGGCTTAGCAAACACGTCTGAGTGACCAAGACCCATGTACTCACGCGCACGGTTGGTCAAACCACGACCAACGATCAATGGAATACGGCCACCAGCACGCACTTCATCAAGTAGCGTTGGCGAGTTTAGTTTGAACTCTGAGATGATCTCGTCTGAGTCATGCTTGGTGATTTTGCCGTCATGCGGATAGATGTCAAACACATCACCCATGTTTAGCTTATCGACCGCTACTTTTTCGATTGGCAAGGCGCCAGAGTCTTCCATGGTGTTAAAGAAGATCGGTGCGATGTTGTTACCCAGTACCAGACCGCCGCCGCGTTTGTTTGGTACGTTCGGAATATCTTCGCCCATCAGCCATAGCACTGAGTTGGTCGCAGACTTACGGCTAGAGCCGGTACCGACGACGTCACCAACGTACGCAAGTGGGTGGCCTTTTTCTTTGAGCTCATCAATAAGCTTCATTGGACCGCGCACGCCCTCTTCGTCAGCAGTAATGCCGTCACGAGAGTTTTTGTGCATAGCAAGTGCATGCAATGGGATATCAGGGCGGCTCCATGCGTCTTGGGCTGGTGACAAGTCGTCAGTGTTGGTCTCGCCTGTGACTTTAAACGTCGTATAAGTTGATTTCTTTGGTACTTCTGGGCGATTCAAAAACCACTCAGCGTCAGCCCAAGACTGAATTACTTCTTTTGCAAAAGCGTTACCCGCTTCGGCTTTTTCGGTGACATCGTTGAATGCATCAAACACGAGCAAGGTTTTCTTTAGCGCATCAGCTGCTTCTTGAGCAACCTCTTCGTCATCAAGCGCGGCGACCAATGGCTGTACGTTGTAGCCACCTTGCATCGTACCTAGGATTTCGACCGCTTTTTTCTTACTGATAAGTGGTGATGAGGTTTCGCCCTTTAAGATAGCAGCCAAAAATGCAGCTTTAACGTAAGCAGCTTGGTCAACGCCAGCAGGAATACGGTTTTCTAGCAGGTTCATTAAGAACGCTTCTTCGCCTGCTGGTGGGTTTTTTAATAGTTCAACCAATTCTGCTACTTGCTTTTCATTCAGTGGTAGCGGTACAGTTCCTAGCTCGGCACGTTCTTCGACATGTTT
This sequence comes from Psychrobacter sp. KCTC 72983, assembly GCF_014280455.1. Lineage (NCBI taxonomy): Bacteria > Pseudomonadati > Pseudomonadota > Gammaproteobacteria > Moraxellales > Moraxellaceae > Psychrobacter > Psychrobacter sp. KCTC 72983. The sequence continues at coordinate 2,334,017 of NZ_CP060390.1, read as the reverse complement.
ACGATAAGCTTCTAACACAATAGTCGTCCTCGTCAGTTGGGGTTAGCACAATACGTGGGTAGTCAGCATGACCGCCTGCGTCTATATACTATAGAAAATAATTATCCGTGCAATCATAGCTTAAAACGCTCTAAATGTTAATGGCTGAGCCTTCAAAAGGCTCATAGTAAGGCCATATCCAACATTTATTATAAAAATAGTCCCATCAATAATATGATTGCACACCTTATAATCGCTCGTATTTACGTACCTGCACTGATTGATAAAAACTTGCTTTATGAGTGCGCAGACACCATATGACTGTTATACGCTTTTATCAGACATTTCTATAAGACATCAAAGGACAGCCAATATGGATAGCAACACCAACTATGATAATGGCCTCAGGGTACGCACAGAAGTGATGGGTGAAGCACATGTCAAACGCTCGCTTGATACGGCGACTGGATTTACTCAGCCGCTGCAAGACTGGATTATAGAGCACGCGTGGGGCAGCACATGGCAAGATGAGTCAGTACTACCACGCAAATATCGCTCACTGATTACCATTGCTTTTTTAATTGCGCAAAAAAGCCCAAATGAGTTAAAAGGACATATCCGAGGTGCCATCAACAATGGCGCTAGCGTCGCTGAGATTCGCGAAGTGCTGATGCATAGCCTCCCATACTGCGGCGCACCTGCCACGCAAGAAGCGTTTCGCGCGGCTATCGAAGTGTTTAATGAGATGGGTATAGATATTGACAACTTAAACAAAAAGCCATAGCACAAAAGGTTGAATAATAAACCCTGAGCGCAATATCTGTTATAATAAAGACACCTATAAAGCATGCTGATAATTCCATAAACCCTTATACTATAAAGGGTTAAGAGATCATTGATTATGACTACTGCCGTACAAACCCATATTCCTGCGCCAAGAGTAAAACCAAAAAAAGCCATTCAAGGTGAAAAGCTGCGTGGCTACGATAAAGTCGCCCGCATCCCAATTAAAGTAATCCCGACAGTCGAAGCGAAGAAAAAGCCGGATTGGATTCGAGTAAAAATGTCCTCACCTGCCGAGGTGGCGCGTATCAAAGCCAAACTACGCGAACAAAAGCTCTATACTGTTTGTGAAGAAGCTGCTTGCCCGAATCTTGCGCAGTGCTTTGGTGACGGCACCGCCACCTTTATGATTATGGGTGATATCTGTACTCGCCGCTGTCCGTTCTGTGATGTCGGTCATGGTCGCCCGAACGAGCTAGACAAGGATGAGCCACGTCATACCGCTGAGACCATTCAAGGCTTGGGTCTTAAATACGCCGTGATTACGTCTGTTGATCGCGATGATCTAAAAGATGGCGGTGCTGGACATTTTGTAGAAGTGCTAAACGAGTCAAGAGCGCTTAGCCCAAACTGCTTAATTGAAATCCTAGTACCCGATTTCCGTGGTCGTATGGATATTGCGTTAGACTTACTGACAGAGACTGCGCCAGATGTGTTTAACCACAATATTGAAACCGTGCCACGTCTATACAAAGCCTTCCGTCCAGGTTCTGATTATCAGCATTCACTCGACTTGCTTAAGATTTATAAAGAGCGTCGTCCTGATATCGCGACCAAATGCGGCTTTATGGTTGGTCTTGGCGAGACAGAAGAAGAGGTATATGCCCTACTTGATGATCTAAAAGCGCATGATGTCGATATGATCACGATTGGTCAGTATCTACAGCCTAGTAAGAACCATGCCCCTGTTGACCGTTATGTCCATCCAGACGAGTTCCAACGCTATATGGATTACGGCAAAAAGATTGGCTTCTTTAGCATTTGGGCCGGTCCAATGGTACGCTCAAGCTACTTTGCTGATCGTCAGTACTATGGCGAAGATTGCCCAGCCCCCATCCGCAGCAAAAAAGCATTAGAAGCGGAAGGTAAGCTTGGCTGCTAATTGCTGATTTGATTATTGTTAAACCAATATCAAAGTACTAAAGATAATAGCTAAAAATATAAAAGGGTGAATAACAGATTTGTTATTCACCCTTTTTTTAGCTTTGTTAGACTTACGAAGGATTAAACCCAATGCTTTACACGGTTAAAGTTGGCGTTGGCTTTCCAGCTGTTTTTATATTGAATACCGCAATACCAAGTACAATCACACCGCCTACGATACCTGTCATCAACTCAGGATAAATCAATAACAAGGCACCAATCGCTAAGATGATACGGGTTATGGTATTCATCTCACCTCTGAAGTACCCCTCAAGCGCTGAGCTTAATGCAATCACACCTGTCACTGAGGTCACAACGACTGTGATAATATCCAAAATAGGCGGTAGCGGGAAGTCTTTCGCCGTAACTGCCAGACCAGTTGGATCTATCATGAGCATCGTCGGACTATAAATAAACATAAACGGTACGATGAATCCGGCAAGTGCCAGTTTGAGCGACAAGAACCCTGTTTTCATCGGATCGCCACCAGATATACCTGCACCAGCAAAGGCTGCTAGACACACAGGCGGGGTAATATTGGCAAAGATACCGAAGTAGAATACAAACATGTGCGCTGACAAGATTGGAATATCAAACCCTGCCAATGCTGGAGCAGCCATGGTCGCGGTGATGATATAGGCAGGGATAGAGGGTAGCCCCATGCCCAAGACCATTGAAGCTAACATCGTCAAAATAAGCGTAAAGAATAATGATCCTGCGCCTAAGGTCACGATAGAAGATGTCATTACTGTACCAAAGCTGGTCAAACTCACGACGCCGATGATAATACCAACGACCGCACAAGCTGCCATAACCGCGAGCGACTGGCGCGCACCGTCTTCTAATGCACCCAAAATATCAGAGAAGCTCATGCGCGTCTCAGCACGTAGCATACTGATTAATACGGTAAAACCAATCGTATAAGCGGCGGCATAACCCACAGGTACATTTCTGATTAATAAGAAAATCAAAAAGACGATCGGCAATAGCATGTGACCTCGAGCTTTTAACACTTCTTTTACCGCGGGTAAGCTCTCTTTGGCGATACCTTTTAGGTCACGACGTCCAGCGCGGAAGTGCACTTGTGCAATGACCCCTAAGTAGTACAATATCGCAGGCAACAAAGCGGCAAGCGCAATCGTGCTATACGGCAGGCCTGTGGTCTCCGCCATAATGAACGCACTGGCTCCCATAATCGGTGGCAAAATCTGTCCGCCAACCGAGGCACTGGCCTCAACCGCGCCTGCAAAATCTTTATGATAACCAACCTTTTTCATCAATGGAATGGTAAAGGCACCCGTACTTACCACGTTTGATAATGCAGAACCATTGATACTGCCCATAAAGCCACTAGAGATGACCGCGACTTTTGCAGGTCCGCCTTTTTTGTGACCTGCGATGGCTAATGCCAAATCATTAAACAGCTGTCCCATCCCTGAGCGTGCTAAGAACGCACCAAAGAGAATGAACAAAAAGATAAAGGTCACTGACGCGCCAATTGCAACAGAATAAAGACCTTCGGTTTTTAGGAATAATTGACCAAAAATATCGCCCATGTCATAAGGTCGGGTCAGCAATCTATCAGGCATAAAATCCATGTGACTGACAAACGGATAGGCCAAAAACATCCCTGCCAATATTGGCAAAATCCAACCGGTGATACGGCGACTGCCTTCTAGCACACAGACCACGGTAATCAGTGAAAATATCACATCAAGCGGATTTGCCATGCCACCACGTGAGGTCACAATATCCTGATATTCGTAGATCAAATAGCTCATACCGGACAAAGATAATAAAAACCAAATCCAGTCATACCAAGCGACTCGACTGCGACTGCTATTTTTACTGGCGGGAAAAATCAAGAAAATTAAGGCAAAACCAACACCGACGTGTACAGAGCGCTGTAGCAATGCAGGCATCGGGTTAAAGGTAATATAAAGATGAAAAAGTGAATAGAGTATACAAATACCAGCAATGAAATACTTTACTGGTCCTTGCGTAATATGACGTGTGATTGACTCTCGGTCATATTTTTCCAGTACTGCTTTGTTGATCGCATCTGCATCAGCATCTTTATCAACATTGGCATCTGGCGTGGTATTCACGCTACCGTGATCCGTCACTTGGGAGTTCATGACACAAGTCCTTTTTAAATCTATCAATTAAACCATACGTCTTAGGCATGATCACCACTTCAGAATAATCTGGCACCCACTGATGAATCAAAAAACGGTGACCAGTATAATCGATCTCGCCTTTGGTCAGTCTAGAGACTACCCAATTTAGGCTAGGTAGTTTTTCATTGACTTGATAACCCAGATAGCCAGGTTTTTGTATGGGTGCAAGGGGTTCGGTCGAAGGCGTACCAGCACCAAATGCTTCAAAGTATGTGGTGGTGAGGAGTAGCATAGCGTCTTCTGTGCTGCTTTTTTCTATGCGTTGGTACTGCTCTTCCCACCACTGCTTTTCTACAGAATGTATCCAGCGCAGCTGAAAGTCAGGGTCAGTGAAATAACATACCTTGTCGTCGCTACCCTCTATTGCAACGCGAACCTCGACCACAGACTGACGCGCGACACCTATCCATAGGGTCAAAAAAACCAGCGCTGCAATACATGCTGCGCCAGTCGATAACCATAATAAATTATTTGGCTGCTTGTTCGTCATAGTACTTTTTAGCGCCAGGATGAATTGGAGCGACCATACCTTCACTAGCCGTCTCTAGACTGATATCGTTGGCTGCTTGGTGTGCTGTTTTTAGACCGTCCAGATTATCAAATAACGCCTTAGTCAATTTGTAGCCATCAGATTCAGACAGATCAGAGCTCACCAATAATGCATTCATGATTGCAGCAGTTGGAATCGCAGCATCATTGCCATACGTTCCAGCAGGGATTTCAAAGGTTTTGAAGTAAGGCTTGGTTGCAATGATTTCTTTTAGCTTGTCTTGATCGATAGTAACCAACTGCAAATCTAAACCTTGCTCTAGCTCCATCAATGACGAGTTTGGCAGACCACTACTAAAGAATGCGGCTTCAATCTTGCCCGCTTTCATACCATCAGCTGCTTCAGCAAAGCCCAAGTAATCAACAGTGATGTCATCATAGGTGATACCAAAGCCTTCTAGTAGCGTTCGAGCATTGACTTCCGTACCAGAGCCTTGATCGCCAACGGCAATACGCTTGCCTCTCAAATCTTCAATATTTTTGATACCAGAGTCTTTTGTCGTCACGATTTGCACCACGTTCGGGTACAAGACTGCAATCTGCTGAATGTTGGTAATGGGCTTATCAAAGTTATTTTTGCCTTCGACCGCGTCCGTGACCACATCACTGAGCGCCAAGACCATATCGACTTTGCCTTGGGTCAATAGATTGACGTTTTCGACCGATGCGCCCGTGGTTTGTGTCTTTGAGTTGACCCCAAAGTTTTTTACATAGACTTCGGACAATGCAGTGCCGATGATGTTATAAGGGCCAGACGCACCGCCTGTGGCAATGGTTAGGAACTTAGTATCGAGTGTATCGGTAGCCGCATCAGCTGACGTACTATCCGCAGCAGCCGTCTCATTGCCTTCTGAGCTTGGCGACGAGCAGGCGGTTAAACCTAGCATGGCACTTAATATCGCTGAAAAAAGTAAGGGAGATTTTAGAGAAGTGAGCATTGAGTTCATCCTTGAAATAATCGATTTAATACAATAAACGGCATTAATCTATAGGTATTAATCCGTTACACCTGAGTAATAATATAGCAATTTTTGTGATAAATAAACCAAAGACTGTTTTCTCTTTTGCTTTCAATGCCTTATATTTCAGGCTTTTTGAGAAAATCCTTGCATCTTTTATAATAGCCAAAACTTATATTGTTTCGCTATGTGAAACTTAGTTTCAACTTTATTTAACCAAATTTCGATGCTGTTGTAAACCTTTATCACGGTTTATGTGCATGCATTACGCTGTATATAGTCAATCCACTATAAAAGCGTTACAGCGTTAACCTCGCTTGAAGTATGACATATACATCTGCACTCGGTTGCCTTGTACCGCTCTTAAATTGGATCAACTATATTTTGATTTATTTTTATTACCACTCTGATTTTGCTATATTTTGACTGGATATTTATTCATTGGCTTTGTCTAGAGCACGTTTTACGTAAGCCGACAAATGCTTCATTATATGAACCGAAATCATTATTTTTTATGACTCAACTTGGATAATTTTTATGACAACATCTACAACAGAGGCGCTGCAATCGTTGTCTGCTGACATTGCCATCATTGGTGGTAGTGGCTTGTATCAGGTCCAAGCACTGACTAATAAGCGCAGCGTGACGATACAGACCCCTTATGGCATTCCATCCGATGACATTGTTTTGGGTGAATTAGAAGGCGTAACGGTTGCTTTTCTGACGCGGCATGGTCAAGGTCATAAATTTGTCGCCAATGTTCAACACGCCCTAAGATTATCTACGCCATTTTCGATTATTTTCATAATCCAGTATTCACTTTATAAAAAAATAAGGCCACGAATGGCCTTATGTTTTCAATAGCTACTTTTGATAATAAGGATAATCGCTATAGCCTATTTCCGTGCCACCATACATTGTGGCTGGATCTACCTCATTGAGCGGCCAATGATGAGCTATGCGCTCTGGTAAATCAGGATTAGCAATAAAAGGACGACCAAAAGCAAATAAATCACCATAACCTTTAGATAACATATTGAGCGATTTCTCTACAGTGTATTTTCCCGCATAAATAATACGTCCTGAAAACTCAGCTCTAACCGCTTGATAAAAGGGCTCTGGTAAATTAGGTGCACTATCCCAATCAGCTTCTGCAATGGACAAATAAGCGATGCCCGCTTTCTCAAGTACTTTAACCGCTTCAATATAAGTATGATGAGGATCTGATTCTACCAGCCCTAAGTACACACGATCCTCACCGGTACTAGCAAACAAAGGCGCAAAACGGACGCCTAAACGATCAGCACCGACCACATCACTGACAGCAGCAACCACTTCTTTTAGGAACCGCAAACGATTCGCTAGCGAGCCACCATACTGGTCATCACGTTTATTGCTATGCTCAGAGATAAACTGGTTCACTAAATAACCATTGGCACAGTGCAGCTCTACCCCATCAAAACCCGCTTCTAAGGCGTTGCGAGCGGCTTGAGCGTACATCGTTATCAACTCGCTCACCTCTTCTGTGCTCAGTGCCCGCGGCTCACTTGGATCAGCTAAAGCACCTTCGCCTGGACCTGTTTCAATGAATACTTTGACATTATCAGCAGTAATAGCAGAGGGCGCTACAGGCTGATTTTGGTTGGGTTGTAAGCTAGTATGAGACACACGGCCAACGTGCCATAGCTGAGCAAAAATAATACCGCCCTTGGCATGTACCGCTTGCGTGATTTTTTTCCAGCCTTCAATTTGTGCTTGCGTATGAATACCTGGCGTCCATGCATAACCTTGGCCTCTGGGTTCGATCTGTGTCCCCTCCGTCACCATAAAGCCTGCAGAAGCACGCTGGGCATAATAACTTGCCATTAAATCATTAGGAATATTGCCAGGTTGCGTGCTACGAGAGCGCGTCAACGGTGGCATCACAATACGATTTTTAAGCGTATAAGGCCCAAGTTTTACAGGCGAAAACAGTGCACTGGTATTAGGAATAGTTTGTTTCATAACATTCTCTTTTATAGCAAACAGATAGGCTTATTACTTGAAATTTATCCGTTGTTTTAAGGTTTGATTGATCACTTAAGTAATATGAGTAATCATAAAGTTTTAGAGGTACAATTAGAAACAACGTTTTCTTGTTGAAGATACAATTATTAATGGTACAGATGATGAATGGTATAAATCGGCTTGATATCAAACAGCTCAGAGTGCTACAGGCATTGCTTGATCTAAAGAACCTATCAAAAGTTGCACGCAAAATGGGCTTAACCCAACAAGCTATCAGTGAGCAGCTGCGTAAGCTACGTGATCTATTTGATGATCGTCTGTTTATCCGTCAAGGAAATAGCATGGTGCCCACACCAAAAGCACTATCGATGCAGCAACCTATTAACGATATATTAAGACAGTTAGAGGTGCTCTTGGAGCCGGATGTGTTTACGCCGCAAACCTATAAAGGTGTTTTTACGATTAGTGTGACCGATTATGCGACGCAGGCATTATTACCGCAGTTGTTTAATCTAACGCGCCGTGAAGCGCCTAACTTAAAATTGATAGTGCGAGATTTTGCCTCAGACAACATCAATCAGCTTATTGCGGCAGGCGAACTTGATTTACTGCTTACCTTTCCAGAGTTTATCCCTGATAATTTATCTTATGTCACTTTGTTTGAAGAACAACATTTATGCATTACAGGTTATAAAAACGAGTTCGCAACAAAGGTGTTAACACTGGCACAAATTGCAGCACACCCGCAGCTGGTGGTATCGCCTTCGCGTGCCAACTTACGCGGTTCTCATGATCAGTGGTTTGCCGAAAAAGGGCTTAAGCGAAACATTGTGATGTCAGTGCCTAGCTTTTCAGCTGTGCCAGATATTTTGCATACCACTGACATGATTGCCTTTTATCCCGTGCGACTACTGCCAAACAGTAAAGTTAAAGCGCTTAAAGTAGAAGCCCTACCGCCTACCTTTAAGATAATAGCCGCTTGGCATCCACGTACCAATGACAGTGGCATTCACCGTTGGCTAATCGAGCAATTACGAGATTTATAATGGGTAGGAGTAGTTAATATAGTCAATCCCACTTAAAAATGGCGTAGAGAATATTGATCACATTCATTTTTGTCGTTAAATGGTGCTAGCAAATATAGATTTCATTACCCTGTCACGCAACACAAAAAAATAAGGTAAAATGGTCGACCAATCAGCGCCTAGTAAAATAAAATCATAACGACGCCACCTAACTGATCGACATTTTTGAAATAACGATCCATAAAAAACATATAGTTGATCCAATTTAAGAGCGGTACAAGGCAGCCGAGTGCAGATGTATCTGTCATAATTCAAGCAAGGTTAACGCTGTAACGCTTTTATAGTGGATTGACTATAGACCATTAAAACCTGTCAAGGAAGCTTATATGAGTAACACTCTCGATACCAGTAATGATAAAATTCTCTCCTCCGACAACACTCACTACTTACACCACAACTTTTTTGAGCCAAGTGACAAAAATATTGCCATCAGCGCGACGCTATTGATTGTGCATGGGATGGCAGAGCACAGTGGTCGCTATGCAGATTTTGCACAGTTCTTGGCGGACAATGGCATCGCTGTTGCAACCTATGATCATCTTGGTCATGGTCAAACCATCAAAACCGAAGCAGATTTAGGGTTTTTTGGTGAAGAGCATCCCGTGCAGTCGCTGTTAAAAGATGTGATTGTCATGGCAGATAGCCTAAAAGCACGTCACCCCGATGTACCGCATTTTGTGATGGGCCACTCCATGGGCTCGTTTATCGTGCGTAACGTACTTAAGCATCATGCGCATAATTTCACTGGAGCGATATTGATGGGTTCAGCAGACGTCAATCCATTGACCAAAGTTTTGCTACCTATCAATAAAGTATTGGCAAAAGTAGCACCTAGACAGCCGAACTCAGTACTTGCCAATACCATGAATAAGGTATTGAACAGTCAACTAAAGGATCGCACCGCATCATCGAAGTTTGCTTGGTTGAGTGAAAATACTGCAAATATTGAAGCCTATGAAGCTGATCCAAAGACTGGTTTTGACTTTACCAATAATGGCTTTATGACATTATTTACTTTGATGGATACTGGACTAAATAAAGGCTGGGCCACCACCATTGCCAAAAACTTCCCAATGCTATTTATCAGCGGTGAAGATGATCCTATTGGTAACATGGGACGCGGTATTCGCCGCGTGGTCAAACGCCTACATAAACAAAAATTTAACCATGTTGACATTCAACTGTATCCCAATATGCGCCATGAAGTATTGCACGAGACAGACAATCAAACGGTTTATCAAGACATTTTAGCGTGGATAAAAAACATTGCACCAGGCGCTTAAAGCACGATAAACAATTCATCTTGAGCAGTCTTGTGAGCGCTTCTTCTCGAGCACTGCCACAATGAAATACTGAACTTGTTTGCTAAAAGTGGTCAAATTAGCGACAATATGGCAAGCAAGTTTTTTGGCCCAGTTATCTTGTACAATCGTCCATATTTTACAAGTATTGTATTTTAAGCCGGTCCGCCCAAGTTATGTCACTATAAATACGAGTCACCTCTCCCTTTTACTTATTTTAGGAATCTTTATGTCATTACAACAAACCATCGAACAAGCTTTTGAAAACCGCAACGAATACAGCCCAAGCAACATGCCACAAGACGTGCGTGACGCGATTGAGCAAGTACTTGAGCAGCTAGATAATGGCAGCCTACGCGTTGCCGAAAAGAAAGATGGCGAATGGGTCGTCAATCAGTGGGCCAAAAAAGCAGTACTATTATCGTTCCGCCTGAACGACAACTATGCGATGCCAGCGGGTGAGCATGTACAGTTTTATGACAAAGTGCCGACGAAATTTGCAGATTGGACCGAAGCACAGTTCAAAGAAGCAGGCGTCCGTGTGGTACCACCAGCCGTTGCTCGCAAAGGTTCATATATCGCAGCAGGTGCGGTACTCATGCCATCATACGTCAACATTGGCGCGTACGTCGATCAAGGCGCGATGGTTGATACGTGGGCGACCGTTGGCTCATGTGCACAAATTGGTAAAAACGTGCATTTATCAGGCGGCGTTGGTATCGGCGGTGTTTTAGAGCCATTACAAGCCAACCCAACCATCATCGAAGACAACTGCTTTATCGGTGCGCGCTCTGAAATCGTTGAAGGCGTGATCGTCGAAGAAGGCGCTGTCATCTCTATGGGCGTCTATATCGGTCAATCTACACGCATCTATGACCGTGAGACTGGCGAGATCCATCGTGGCCGTGTACCAGCAGGCTCTGTTGTCGTACCAGGTAGCTTACCATCAGAAGACGGCACACACAGCTTGTACGCTGCTATCATCGTGAAAAAGGTAGACGCGCAAACGCGTGCAAAAACTGCTGTGAATGAGCTATTACGTTTAGACTAGTATTTTTAATATTTATAGCCTCGTACCCGAACGGTACGGACGTCGATAAATCATAGTTACTAAAGACGCTGAAGAAAACTTCAGCGTCTTTTTTGCACCCTAATGCAGAGCGTTGCGTTATAATCCGTTTTTTGGTTTTGTTTTATCCAAACATAAAACGACAAATACCACAGCCTGCCTTCTTCTTTATTACGATTGATAACCGCTCCATCGCCTTATCAACCTTTAACTGTATTTGACATATTATGAGTGAATCACTATTGCGCACCGCCGCTATCCCCGTCACTGACCCTGAAGCGGGGTTACGTTTGACTGAGATTTTCTATTCCCTACAAGGTGAGGCCCTGACTTCTGGCTTGCCGACGATATTTGTACGTCTAACGGGCTGTCCGCTGCGCTGCGTCTACTGTGATACCGAATATGCCTTTACGGGCGGCGAGCGTCAGTCATTAGAAACCATCATAGACACGATCAAAAACTATCCATGTAAGCGCATTTGCCTGACTGGCGGTGAGCCATTAGCACAGCCAAATGCGATTGAGTTGATGAAACGCTTGCTCAGCGATGGCTATGAGATATCCCTTGAGACAGCGGGCGCGCTCTCGGTGCAAAATGTACCACCAGCCGTCAGCAAAGTGATGGATCTCAAAACACCAAGCTCAGGCGAAGTGGACAAAAACTTATGGTCAAATCTCGATCATCTCACCGAGCACGATCAGATCAAGTTTGTCATCATGAACCGCACAGATTATGACTGGGCAAAAGAAAAATTAGTCGAGCATAAGTTAAATGAATTGGTCGGTACCGTTTGGTTTTCGCCGATGTTCAACGTGGCAGATGATGTCGATGAAGCGCTCAGCCCTGAGGTACCTGTGTTGGCAAGAGAGCTTGCTGAATGGATGCTGGCAGATGCCTTGCCCGTTCGTTTTCAGCTGCAACTACACAAAATTATTTGGGCAGATGCCAAAGGCAAATAAAAAGACAAACCATACGCTAGTCACTGATAGAACATCCATTTAGAACAATAAATATAAATACAAATCCATATACAGGCACGTACTTTCAAGGAGGAAACATGATTCGGCTGATCTTGCTAGGACTACTGTCAGGTGCATTTTTTAGCTCAACCTTTGTATTAAATGAGCTGATGAGCGCTGCTGGTGGGCATTGGTTTTGGTCAGCGAGCTTGCGCTACGTATTTGTGCTACTACTACTGACGGCAATGATTGCTGTTCAACACGGTATGGGACGCATCGAAGAGCTTTGGGCGATTTTTCGTCAACATATAGGTTTCTGGTGCATTACTGGTAGTATTGGCTTCGGCGTGTTTTATACTGGCATCTGTTATGCAGGTGATCACGCCAGTGGTTGGGTTGTGGCGGCGACCTTTATGTTTACCGTCGTGACCAGTTTGCTTGTCTTACTGGCATTCGGACAACGCTTTGATAAAAAATTCATTTTTTATGCCCTGATTGTCTTCGTAGGCGTGGTACTGGTCAACGTCAGTGAAGGTTTGCACGCGCCTAGTGATGCCAATGCCATACCACTGACGCAAATGCTACTGTATGGCGCGCTGCCAGCACTGATCGCGGCGTTTAGCTATCCTATTGGCAATCAGTTGGTTTGGCAGGCCTCTTACAATGCGAAACAGCATAAAGCTAGACACCAAGATAGGCATCAAGATAGTGAGCACCACTCGCAGCCGATGCGTGCAGAAACAGCGCTATTGGCCAGTGCCCACAATGCTACTGATACGCATAGCGCTGACCGTGATACTGCGAACAACTCCACACTGCAAACCCTGATCAGACGTATTCCTGTTATCGAGACGGATCTGTTACAAAATGCCTTTAACAAAGTGTGGTTGATGACCGTCGGGAGTTTCCCGTTCTGGGTTGTCTTAGGGTTGGTAGTACGCCCTAAGTTACCTGGCAGCGCGCAGGTGTTTAACACGCTACTGGTCGCCTTGTTATCAGGGGTGGCCGCGACCAGTCTGTTTTTATATGCGCGTGAGCACGCGGTGACCTCAAGTGAGGTCGCGGGCGTTGACTCGACCCAAGCCAGTGAAATCATTTTTGCTTTGATTGGTGGTATGATCCTGCTGGGAAATCCACTACCCTCAGCCTTAGGTCTGGTCGGTATTGTACTGATTATCATTGGCTTGATACTGTTTGCAAAAGATGGCTAAATGACGCTCTAACGATGCGCTGAGTTTTTTACATCAGCCAAAAATTCATTATTCAAAACAAAAACTCCATCATTTTGATGTTCAATATTTGGCAATATAACCATGGTTAATGATTTAATTTTTCCTGATATTCTATTATATTTATTGGACATGGTGGGTATCATCGCCTGCGCGATTGCAGGGACATTGCTCGCTCAGCACAAAGGCTTTGATATTGCTGGTTGTATATTGGTCTCGATGGTCAACGCGATTGGCGGCGGTACGCTACGTGACATGGCACTAGATCGTCACCCACTATTTTGGATGACGGATCTCAACTATGTGATCGTCATTACCGTGACATCCCTTATATTACAAATATTCTTTCATCTATATCACAAGATCGACAATGCGCTTAAGCTTTTCGATGCCATTGGTCTCGCGGCATTTAGCGTGATTGGCTTTAAGGTCGCATTGACCCAAGGTATGTCACCTCTTATTGCTATCATGATGGGCGTCTGGACAGCCATTATTGGTGGGATGCTCCGTGATATTATCTGTAATGAGATACCGCTCGTATTGCAGCGTGAGATTTATATCACGGCCAGTATCGCAGGATCTGTAACGTATTTATGCCTACAGTATGTCGGTGTCAGCGCTGGCATCAATGAGTTTATTATGCTCTTTGTCATCTTTGCCGTGCGTATGCTGGCGCTCAGATTCGACTGGCATTTGCCCTCTATCCGTTTGATTGCTTAAATAGCTGATCAAAAATGCAATGCTTTTTGTACATAAAAGCTGACAATCATCAAAAATAGTGAGAATGGCTTATGTTGGCTATCGTATTAGATCCTGCTGTCCTAATCACGACTTTTGATCCGCGCTCTTTGATCTATTTTTTTGATATGATTGGGATTATCGCCTGTAGCGTTTCAGGGACGATACTAGCCAAGCATAAGAACTTTGATGTCTTTGGTTGCTTGCTGGTGTCTATTGTCACAGCCATCGGTGGCGGCACCGTACGCGATGTGATTTTGGATCGTCATCCGCTGTTTTGGATGGTAGATATGAGCTATCTGACGCTCATTACGATCTCTTCCCTAGCCATGCAGATATTTTTTCATCCAAACTCAAGACGAGTAGACAAGTTCCTCAAACTGTCCGATACCATCGGTCTATCTGCCTTTACGCTCATCGGTATCAAAGTCGCTGATAGTATGGGTACCAATGTGCCAGTGGCACTGTTATTGGGCGTGATCACCATCATCGTTGGTGGCATCATTCGCGATATGATTTGTAATGAGATTCCACTGGTATTGCAGCAAGAGATTTATATCACTGCGGCGTTAACTGGGGGTATTCTATACTTTGCTCTAAAGAACTTAGGCGTTACCGATTGGGTTGCTGATGTTTCTGCGATGAGTACGATTTTTACCTTGCGTATGCTGGCTATTCGTTATGATTGGCAGTTCCCCACTCTTGAGTGGAAGTACTGATGTTAAGTCAAAAAGTAGCAAATAGTATCAGTACACTCAAACTTGACTGTACTGATAGCATTTAAGCCTTAACCCTGCTCTACCACAGCCAAGTCTTTTACCATCAGCTGTAAGCTTTGTTTGCCATTCCATTCATTGATATCTAGCTGAAATAGTAAATGCACTTTTTTGGCACGGTAATCCCAAGCCTCATTATCAAAGTTAAAACAGATTGCCTCGATTGGATATTGGACGTCTGGATAACGCAGCGATAGTTTAAGATGCTTGTCTTTTAATATCTTAAAACTCAATACCTCAAACACACCGTCAAATATCGGCGGTGCAAATCCATGACCCCAAATGCTAGCATCTGCTAAATGTTCAGCAAACCACAAGCTAAAATCTCCCGCTTGCAAAGGTCCATCAGTGAATTTCTGCTCTGCAAACACGTCATCATCCATTTGTGCCATCACCTCATTAAAGGCGTCGACAAATGGCTCAAAATTACGACGCTTTAGGGTCAGACCTGCTGCCATCGCGTGACCACCAAAATGACTGATGAGATCAGGCTGACGCTCGGCGACTTGCTCAATCGCATCACGAATATGCACGCCAGCAATTGACCGTGCTGATCCCTTAATCGCATCGTCTTCACCAGTCTGCTCTGTATCTGCTGGCGCAAAAACAATGCTAGGTAGGTAATGACTCTCTTTTAAACGTCCAGCGACAATACCAATCACGCCTTGATGCCAATCATCCTGATACAGAACGATACTACGAGTGTCTGTATGGCTTGTCTTATGAGTAGTGGCAAATTGAGTATTAACTTCTTGAGTAATGAGGTCATCGCCACTGTCGCTTGTATTTTCATCGACCTCAATATCAGTTTCAGTAGCCAATGTCTGTACAATACTATCTGCCTGCGCACGCATCTCGCCTTCTACATGACGGCGTGTACGGTTTAGTTGCTCAAGCTCTTGCGCCAAACGCTGGGCGGTGCTCCAGTCTTCGGTCAATAGGCACTCAATCCCGATACGCATATTATCCATACGTCCAGCCGCATTGATACGTGGCCCTAACACAAAGCCAAAATCCTGTGCGTGTAATTGCTTGGGGTCACGGCCTGCTTGCTCAAGTAGCGCCAATATACCCATACAACAGCGACCTTGACGAATAGCAGATAGTCCGTGATGGACCAAGATACGATTGTTTTTATCGAGTACGCCGACATCTGCGATCGTACCAAGCGCTACCAAATCTAAATACTGACTAACCTGTACCGTAGACTTGCCAGCGTCGCGGCGCAGCTTTGCCAATCGTCCGAGCACATAAAACGCGACCCCTACCCCGACCAGTGCTTTACTGGTGAAATTGCAATCAAGCTGATTGGGATTGACGACGGCTTCAGCAGGTGGTGTCTCTTTGGTCGTGAGATGATGGTCCGTGATAATTACCGTAATACCATCTGCTTGGGCGCGCGCCACACCTTCATGACTGGAGATACCGTTATCGACCGTCACTATCACGTCCGGCTGATAGGTTTCGATGCCCAATTCGACAATCTCTGGCGTTAGCCCATAACCATATTTAAAACGATCGGGCACCAAAAAATCGACGACTGCCCCCATCTTTGTGAGTGCGCGCATCATC
Organism: Psychrobacter sp. KCTC 72983; assembly: GCF_014280455.1. Lineage (NCBI taxonomy): Bacteria > Pseudomonadati > Pseudomonadota > Gammaproteobacteria > Moraxellales > Moraxellaceae > Psychrobacter > Psychrobacter sp. KCTC 72983. The sequence continues at coordinate 2,317,628 of NZ_CP060390.1, read as the reverse complement.
AGCGCGGTACTGGTTGCGCCATCACAGTCAAAGTCACCAACGATAAGGATACGCTGACCGTCATCAATAGCGATGTCCAATAGACGCACGGCTTCAGTGATACCGTGCAGCATGTCAGCAGGCAACAGACCAGATAAACCAGTCTCCAGCTCATCAGGTGCAGTGATACCTCGGCCTGCATATAAGCGAGCAAGCGTCAATGATTGGGCGGCAAGTGGTTGCAACGCGGCGGGCAACTCGTCAATGCGAGTGCTGGTATTACGGGGGGTTAAATTTAGCATGAGCGTATTTTACTGCCTTTAAGGCAGGGTCACAACGACAATTTATATTGTCGCTGTGTAGCCATTTATATTGTACTTATTCACAAAATACATCACCTCAATCTGTCGCTTAGTAGAATCTATCACGGCGTAGTAGTTCATCTCATCCAGCTTGTTACTGGCAACTAAGCTCCTACTCCTCATATGATCTCTTACTTACAAAAAGGATGCATAGTGACCGTACTTTTCTGCATTTTGCTACAAAGCAATGATTGTATGGCGCCTATAAATTCATAGAATAGTAAACAACTGAGAGACTTGCTAATTATTGACGGTTACATCATCAATATTTTAACTATTTATAAGGATACTTTATGAAAACCACACCAGCTGCTGAAAAACTACCAAATACGATCGATCCTAGCTTAGATCTTGATAAAGTCAAAAAAGAATGCCTCGACATGGTAAAAAAACGCGCCAGAATATCTGCTGGTGTTGCCATCGTGCCTGTACCGTTCTTTGATGTGGCGGTTGATGCTGGTATGCTGACGCAATTGCTCCCTGAGATCAGCGAACGTTTTGGTTTGATTGAAGACCGTCAGTCAGCAATCGATCTTCAGTCACGCGAAGTGCATTGGAGTGCTGTCAAAGATCGCACTGTAGATTTTGCAGGATTGATGGCAACGCGTGGTATCGTTAAGAAAACCATTCAAGGCTTTGGTGGTCGTATCGCCGCCAAACAAGTCACCAAATTTGTCCCATTAGGCGGTCAACTGGTTGCTGCGACCATGGGTTATACGATTTTTAAGAAAATCGCTACTGACCATATCAACGAATGCTATAAGCTTGCAAAAGACATTCAGCAAAAACAACATGGTAAAAATGTCTAATAAACATTAGGCAACGCCATATCCATATATCCATAAGGCCAGCTATGAGATTTTTTAGCTGGCTTTTTTGTGAGTAAGCGCATTGTAGACTGTCTCAGGCGACGGGTTAATGATGCCATTACTATATTTTACTGATAATATAGCACTTTAGAGATTATCAAATACCTTAAAGGATTCACTTATGAAAAAACTTTTGGCATCGACCGTTATGCTGGCTACTGTCGCGCTAGCAGGCTGCACCACGACGGGTGCTACAAATGACGGCACAGGCACAGCAATTGGTACCGCAAATGAGATTGGCATGAATGTCTTTAAAGCGGCGATCGACAACCAATGCCGTAGCCAAATTGAAAAACAAACCGCTTGGCGTGTTGCAAGTGTCGCCATGACGGAAGCGCAGCAAGAGTCTGTTAAAAGTAACGTTTGTGGTTGCGTGAGTGAGCAAGCCCCGCAGCAAGTGACCATCGTTGAATTGGGTAATGCCGCTATCGATTCTCAGTATCGCGCTCAACTGGTCACTAGAGTTGTCGCCAAATCGCTTCAAAGCTGCTATGCCAGTTTTGTCAAATAGAGCACAATATTAATAAATAAAAAACGTCACGAAAAAAGGGGTACGCTACCAATAGCACTCCCCTTTTTTTGACGCTTTATACTATCTACCTACTTACTACCTACTTACGTTATCGCATTTGCCTAAAATTTGTTTGAATCAGCTGGGTTTTGGGATAGAGCAGCTGTAAAAGGCAATGTCTGGCTGCGCCGGAAATACTTAGAGGAGCCATCAATAATTTTATCCACCTCTTTTACTAATTCGGTAATAACATCATCATAAATACCATGATACAGCTCTTTTTCAAATGCAGTAAAAGGATGCTTGCGTGACGCTGAACCAACCTCAGTTACCCCTTCCTTGCTATAAAAAATATCCACACGCCCATCACTATTTAACACACAGTTTAGTTGCCCACCTTCAAGCTCCATCTCTACCCGCTCAGGCATAAAAATATAATCGTCCACGTTGATAAGCTTTTTTTCTACTTCCCGCTTAAAAAACGACTTGATATCAAACATAAGTACTTCCCTAACTTTATAATTATAAAATACATGAGCATGCCTACTTCTACAACACAGCTTTTATCTATGTGCTGAGCAAATCATGCTTTATACGGCTATTCTATAAGATAGAGAGAAATTTTTTAAGGTGCGATATGTAAAACTGCGTTTGATGTTGGTAAAAATAAAGAGCTTGCCTCAAGTCTTATCATGACACTATCCTATTTATAGTGATTAAACCCAGCCTTGTTCACGAAATGATTTGAGCACCTCAACGAATACTGCCATCTCATCAGGTCTGCCAAGCGTTAGACGATTGAAACCTGTGATGGGCGAAAACTCGCGACCAACCGCAATACCATACTCGCGCATTCTGTTGATATAGGTTTGTACGTCTCCCTTTATTTCATGAAATATAAAGCTGGCTTGTGAGGATAGATATTGGTAAGCACCATAAACAATACGCCTAAATTGTGTCGATTCCAAAAACTCCGCTGCATATGGCAAACTACCGAACCCATCATGAGTCAATGCTTTGGAATGCTGTATGAATTATAAGATTGATACCGATATGGTAAGTGGCACTGGGTTCTATTCCAATCTTTGTCAGCGCCCTCTTATCGAATAGACCAAAAAAATGAGGTGCTCAGTGCGCACCCCATTTTTTATATTATTTAATACAGACAATCAGCTCAAATGTGCTTTAAGCTCCAGCACTTTATCGCGGGTCTTCGCCGCCTCTTCAAATTTCAAATCACGCGACATTTGCTGCATTTGCTTCTCAAGACGTTTGATTTCTTTGGCCAATAAATCAGGACTACGCAAGATATTGATATCGACATCAGGCAAATTGCTCTTGACTGGGATAGCCTGATTGTCATTGGCATCTAGGCTTTCGCCTGTATCAATCTTATCAGTGATGCTACGGCGCGCGCCTTTTGGCGTAATATTATGCTCAAGGTTAAAAGCAATCTGTTTGTCGCGGCGACGTTCTGTCTCATCTATCGCCTTTTGCATACTTGGAGTAATGCTATCTGCATAGAGAATGGCCTTGCCGTTCAAATGACGTGCTGCACGACCAATGGTCTGAATAAGTGAACGCTCAGAACGCAAAAACCCTTCTTTATCTGCGTCGAATATCGCCACCAATGAGACCTCAGGCATATCCAAACCTTCGCGCAGCAAGTTAATGCCGACCAACACATCATACTTACCAGTACGTAGCTCATGAATGATCTCCATACGCTCTACCGTGTCGATATCTGAATGCAGATAAGCGACCTTGACACCATATTCTTTTAGATAGCTGGTCAAGTCCTCTGACATGCGCTTAGTCAGGGTGGTAATCAATACGCGCTCGTCTTTTTCACGGCGTTTGGTAATCTCAGACAGCACATCATCGACCTGTGTCAAGACCGGACGTATCTCGATCTCAGGATCAATCAGACCCGTTGGACGTACAACCTGCTCTACCACCTGCTCACTATGTTCAAGCTCATACAGCGCTGGCGTGGCACTGACATAAATGGTTTTGGGCTTAATGCGCTCCCATTCTTCAAACTTCATCGGGCGGTTGTTCATCGCACTTGGCAGACGAAAGCCATAGTTGACCAAGTTCTCTTTGCGTGATCTATCCCCTTTATACATTGCACCGATCTGAGAGACGGTCACGTGTGACTCGTCGATGAACAGCAGAGCATCTTCTGGAATGTAATCAAACAACGTCGGCGGCGCTTCCCCTGATGGACGACCAGAGAGATGCTGTGAGTAGTTTTCGATACCATTACAGTAGCCAAGCTGCTGAATCATCTCAAGATCATACTGGGTACGCTCTTTGAGACGCTGTGCTTCAATCAGCTTGTTGTTTTCGCGAAAATACTCCAAACGCGACTCAAGCTCAGCGCGTATGGTTTCACTGGCCGCTTCTAACTTATTGCGCGGCGTCACATAATGTGATTTTGGATAAATGGTAATACGCGGCACACTACGTACGGTCTTGCCCGTTAACGGATCAAACCACGTGATTTTCTCCACTTCATTGTCAAACAAATGCACACGTACCGCCAGTTGCTCAGACTCAGCAGGATAGATATCTAGCAGTTCACCACGCAAACGATAAGTACCACGGCCAAAATCTAACTCGTTACGGGTGTATTGCATTTCAACCAAACGCTTAATAGTTGCGGTACGGTCTATCTGATCACCAACCACCACATGCAATAGCATTTTTAAATAACTTTCTGGATCACCCAAGCCATAAATACACGATACCGATGCAACGATAATCGCATCACGACGCTCAAGTAGTGCACGAGTGGCAGACAAACGCATCTGATCAATGTGATCATTGATGGCGCTGTCCTTTTCGATAAAGGTATCGCTAGCAGCGACATAGGCCTCTGGCTGATAGTAGTCATAATAACTGACAAAATACTCAACCGCATTGTTTGGGAAAAACGACTTAAACTCGCCATATAGCTGCGCGGCAAGGGTCTTATTATGCGCCATGATGATGGTTGGGCGCTGACATTCAGAGATGACCTTAGCCATGGTATAAGTTTTACCAGAGCCCGTCACACCTAGCAATAGCTGTTCATCCATACCAGAGTCAATACCTTTGACCAGCTTTTCGATGGCTTGCGGCTGATCGCCTGCTGGCTCAAAATCGGTGACCATCTCAAAGGCACGGCTGGATATTTTCGTTCCAGACGCATTGACACCACTGATTTCAGCTTCGCCTTGGAGCTGAGCGGCCAATTGGTTTAACTGACGCGATGAGCGCGGTTCAGGCATTCTCATAGTAATTTTCTTCTTATTAAAGTTTATAACAATATGGAGTCTGAGCAGCGGTTTTTAAAGGCTTTTTAACGGATAATGACAAGTCTTATCTTATACATATTGCCATATCGCGCTACACAAAATATAAGTCTGTAAAGATACTATTTATCGATAAATAAACCTGCCGTTGTTATAAAAAACGCACATAGACTTTGATAAATTTACAAAGATTTTCACGGTTAACAAACCCGTTACACGACCACCTAACAAAGCCTAACACTGAGGGGTTCCAACATCGATTTAAGCTGTTATTATCGATCATGAATTAACAAGCAGGTGACTTATCAGCCGGTAGATAGAGATATTTCTGATATTTATTTTGGATTGATTGTCATCAGGTAAGAGTAAAACACTAATAACAATACATTGAGATTTTCATTCAATATAATAATTTTAAATAAATAACGGAGTAAAATATGAGAGAACGTTACGCAAGTGGAATTTCAGACGATACCGCAAAACAAATGATTGATTTGTTAAATGCTAACTTGGCAAACGTTATTGATCTAACCCTAGATGGCAAACAGTGTCATTGGAACCTACAAGGTACTGGTTTCATCGGTGTGCATCAGTTGTTAGACGAAACATCAGATCGTATCCTTGAAGTATCAGATACTATTGCTGAGCGTATTGTGATTTTGGGTGGTCAACCAAACGGTCTGGCAAGTCGTGTGGTAAAAGAGTCTATCTTAGATGATTACCCAACTGATATTACTGAAGTAGATCAACACGTACGCGAGCTAACTAACCGCTACAAAAAAGTAGCAGAGGCATTAAGAGAAGCCATTGCTACTGCTGGCGAAGCTGGTGATGAAGATACCGCCGACCTATTCACTGAAGCTAGTCGCATCATCGATAAAGATGCTTGGTTCATCGGTGCGAATGCGCCAAAGAAATAAGTATCCGTGAATTAATGGGTGTTTTAGACTCATAATTACGAATAAAAAAAGCCGTCATTATTGACGGCTTTTTTGTGCCTTACACTTTTTTGTGTCTTACACAATGAATGACGTATCGAATATTTAACAATCTACCTGCTGTCAATGAATCCGTCTACTGTATTCTCCTTTATTGACTTGCTTTATAGCTCAAATATCTTCTAATTTCAGAATATCAGCATTTGGTGCCGATAGTGTCAAAATTGCCTCTTGGAATACAGGGTTATCTCGGAACAAGTTTTCAACCTCCTCAAACTTTTGAGCGACATGTTCTTCTTTCTGATTGCCTGCGATATCCACTGCGGCGACCATAAAGATCTTTTTAGGACCAACCCACTCTAGGTGTAGATAGGACACACTATCGATATCTGGATGATTTAGCAGTTCGCTCAAGACGTATTCGTGCATATGGTCAGTGACTCTATACCCCACCAAAAAATCACGGTTACGGCTAATCAAAAATATCGCGACCACCCCCAGTAATAAGCCTACAATGATAGAACCAAGCGCATCCCAATAAGCCTCTCCAGTATAGGCATGCATGCCCATAGCGGCGGCGGCAACCACCAAGCCAATAACGGCAGCTAAATCCTCAAAAAACACACCGCGCAAGGTAGGATTAGAGGTATCTACCACATAACCAAGCGCACTCACATCTAATGCTTCGCCGTGCTTTTTACTCTGTCTATAAGCCTGAACCAGCGAAAACCCCTCAAGCACAAAGGCAACTGCTAAAACGATAAAAGCAATCGTATAATTGGTCTCAGATTCAGTAGCGTTCCACTCCTTAATACCCGTATAAATAGACACAATCGAGCCTGCCGTAAATACACCAAAAGCAGCAATCATTGACCAGACATAGGATTCTTTGCCATAGCCTAATGGATGGCTCTTATCAGCAGGTTTAACAGATTTTTTTTCGGCGACAATGAGCAACGTACCATTGCCCGCATCTGCCCATGAATGCGCCGCTTCAGCAATCATGGAAGCAGATCCTGTCATAAAGGCAGCCACGGTTTTTGCAATCGCGATAATGACATTGGCACCAACGGCAATCAACACCGTAATGAGCGAGCCTGAGTGCTCATCGTTGGTTTCAGGACTCTGATTTAGGACATGCTTTAACTCGGAATCATTTGGGGTCTGCAGACTGCTAGCACCGCGCGCACGATGACTCGGCACTTTAGAAGAAGCTGACGAATGATGTTGGGGATTACCAACGGATGGCTTTAGACTCATACTAAACTCACTGGAATAACATGTTGATAGTGAATATATTCACCATGGACGAATGGCTTGAAATACCTATCAGCTTAAAGTAAGCGCTTTACAATATCAGTGTCTTTTTAGTGAGTCGTTGTAGCGTAAGGCCGTTATATCATCAACATCTGATAACCAGATCTAGTGACTCTATTTGGCAATATCTTCAGGCTCGCCAAAATTTTGATTCAAGCTTTCAATATCACAACTGGGACGATGTGCGCTTTCCATACGCAGTTTTTTTCGCTCTATCGCTGCATCTGCTCGGCATTGCTGTAATTTATTTTTGATGACAAGCGGAGGGACAGGAGTTGGCTTGCCATTATCATCGATAGCAACCATTGTAAAATAGCAGCTATTGGTATGGCGCACGGTACGAGCACGCACATCTTCTGCCTCAACACGAATGCCAATCTCCATTGAGGTATTTCCCACATGATTGACACTGGCTGCAAAGGTTACTAATTCGCCCACATAAATAGGCTCACGAAACATAACTTGGTCCACGGACAATGTCACGACATAGCTACCACTATAACGACTGGCACAAGCGTAAGCGACCTGATCGAGCATCTTTAGCAAATCACCGCCATGGACATTACCGATAAAATTTGCCATATCAGGCGTCATCAATATCGACATATATAGTTCATGATTCAGTGGGGCTTTTTTGGCAGTCGAGCTGGTATTGTATTGCGGCATAACGTTCCTTAAATGGTTTGACACTTATTTGTTGTGCCTACCATTTATACAGTAGGGCACCAAATAGCGCAAACAGCCCTGTGTCTCTAATCGGTCTAGGTTATGTAAATTAGAGCTATATAGGGCCAGCTTTTATGAATAAGGGCGATCTTGGTTAGCTCAACCAATGAAAACGATAAGCCAGCCAAGCGACAATCGCGCTGACTGAGCCCGTTAAAACACCGCCCCATACAAAGTCAACGAGCGCTGTATCTAGCGTAAAGCCCTTGTATAGTGCCAAGTTAGTAAAGTCATATGTACCGTAGGCCATTAGACCAATCAAACCACCAAGTAAGAAAATATGACCAACTGATGCACCTGCTTTGATTTGTGGATATAGAATCAATATGCAGAGTGCCAAGATATAAAACATATAAAAGATACCAGCTGCCATCATGTTAGGCTCATCCGCCAATAGATGACCGATGCGCGACTCATAAAAAGCCCCTTTCATGGTCGTCAGCCAAACAGCATCCACTCCTAGAAAGATAACCACCGCGGCAAGATAAATAAAAACGTAACCCATGATAATACCCCTTATAAAATGAATAAAAACGGATAAAACTTATAATGTCAGTCGTGGCTGAATAAAATCTAAAAATGCTAAAATACGCGATGATACGGCACTGTTTTTGTAATAGACCGCCTGTATGGATTCGCGATTGTTTGGTGTTACTATAGCCTCAGGCAACACCTCAACCAATCGTCCAGATTTCAAATCGTCACCAATCATAAAATTTGACAGTAAAGCGATACCTTGATGATTTAAACACAGCTGACGCAAAGTCTCGCCGCTACTGCCAGTCATATGAAAGTTCAGTTTCACTGGTGTTTTTAGTGGCCAGCTATTTAGCTTTGACGCATCGTTAAAGCCAATTAATTTATGAGTGCTTAAATCATTAATATGAGCTACTTCATTATGCTGATATAAATATTCAGGACTGACTACTAGCCGCAGCTGACTTTTACCCAATAGACGCGCATGCAAGTTTGAGTCTTTTAAATCGCCAATTCTGATAGCCAGATCCGTCTTATGCTCAAGCAAGTCGATGATATTGTCATGCGAGGTCAAATCAAGCGTAATATGCGGATACTGCTGCACAAACTCACCAACCAAAGGCGTCAGCTGATGCAATACAAACGGACTCGCAGCGTCAATTCGTAGATGCCCACTCGGCGCTTGTTTTAACAGCTTAATTGCCTCTTCACCGGTATATAACGTATTTAAACTCTCACGCGCATATCTAATAAAGACATGTCCTTCCTCCGTCAGCTCTAAGCGCCGTGTCGTTCTATTTAATAGCGTGCATTGCAGCGTATCTTCGAGTCTGGACACCGCACGAGATACTTTAGCGACTTGCTGATTCAGCAAGTTGGCAGCGCCAGTAAAACTGCCCGTATCCACTACGGTCAAAAATATCTCTATATCTTCTGTTTTAGCATGTCCCATCATCATGATGACCTTTACAAAATTAACAAAGGTATTTTGTCATTTGTGCTGTTTTTTGCAAACTATAAATCGGTCAAACTACGCGCATTATTTAATTATTAGGATGTCGTTATGCCACTCGCTTTATGGGCGCTTACTCTAAGCGCATTTGCAATTGGGACAACCGAATTTGTCATTGTTGGATTGGTACCAACTATTGCCACCGATTTGGGCGTGAGCTTGCCTTCAGCAGGGTTGCTCGTCAGCCTATATGCCGTTGGTGTCGCTATCGGTGCCCCTATCCTTACTGCACTCACTGGTCGCTGGAATCGTAAAATAGTACTGATGAGCCTAATGGGTCTGTTTGTCATCGGCAACTTGCTGGCTTGGCAAGCAACCAGTTATGAAACCTTAATACTTGCCCGTATCTTGACTGGTCTGGCACATGGTGTGTTTTTCTCTATTGGTTCCATGATAGCTACTAGCCTTGTCAGTAAAGAAAAAGAAGCCAGTGCAATTGCCATTATGTTTGCCGGACTCACTGTGGCGCTCGTCACTGGCGTCCCCCTTGGTACATGGATTGGACAGCATTTCGATTGGCGCGCTACGTTTTTGGTCGTCTCAGCACTGGGCTTAATCGCTTTAATTGGTAGCGCGATATTAGTACCAAAAAACCTAAAAAAATCTATCCCTGCAACCTTCAAAGAGCAATTACAAGTCATTGTAAAACCGCAATTACTACTGGTCTATTTAATGACTATTCTCGGCTATGGCGGTACGTTTACGGCATTTACCTACCTAGCACCTATCTTAGAACAGCAAACCAAATTTGCGCCATCAGCCATCGGTCTTATCATGCTCGTATATGGCGTGTCCGTTGCTATCGGTAATATCTGGGGCGGCAAACTTGCAGATAAACGTGGCCCTATTAGTGCGCTTAGCATTATATTTAGCGCCTTAAGTGTCATTCTTTTATTATTCACCTTTACCATGCAATCCAAGATCGCTGCTGTACTCACTATTTTGGTATGGGGCGCTTTTGCCTTTGGTAATGTACCGGGCCTACAAACCTACGTGGTCAAACAAGCTGAAAAATATACACCGAACGCTGTCGATGTCGCTTCTGGATTGAACATTGCTGCATTTAATATCGGTATTGCACTGGGCTCAGTCATCGGTGGTAGCGTGGTTGAAAATATGTCATTACAAGATACAGCTTGGATCGGTGCTGTTATCTCTTTAATGGCATTAGCGGTCACACGCTATTCAGGTCTACTTGATAAGCGTGCCCTGCAAACATCATAGAACCTTTCAATGTAAAACTTTTCAATATACAACCTCTTAACATAAGGGTCTCAAACTGTCTATACAGTATGAGACCATATAAGTGTTATGAAAAAGCCGTACCTATATAACTTAACTTATACTGTCGCTGTGTCTGCCATATCTGCGTCATTAAAGGCCGTCTCATCGTTCGAAACCGTTTCGTTTTTTAAGACCGCACTTGGTAAATCGGAAAAATGCAGCGTGTCAATATTGTTAGGCTTCACCGCAGTGACTTGAACCACACCGATCGTGCGCTCCAAGAATCCCCCTTCGCAGTAACAGAAGTAAAACTCCCATAGGCGGATAAAGGCATCGTCATAGCCAAGCGCTTGAATCTCTGCACGCTGCGCCATAAACGCAGCACGCCAATCACGCAGCGTGTACGCATAATCGAAGCCATAATCATGCAATTGTTTGACGACCATATCGGTTTGTTCAGTAAATTGTGTCGTCAGTTCTTGGTTTGAGAGCAGACAACCACCTGGGAAAATATGCGTTTGGATAAAATCAACCGAATCGATATAGTCTTGATAATTTTGATCATTAAAAGTGATGGCCTGCAATACCATAAGACCTGTCGGCTTGAGCAAGCTATTGCACTTGGCAAAGAAAGTCGGTAAGTACTCATGGCCCACCGCTTCAATCATCTCGATACTGACTAGCTTGTCATATTGACCTGTCAGCTCGCGGTAATCTTGTTTGAGCAGTGTGATTTTGTCAGACAGACCTGCTGCATCGACTCGTCGCTTCGCTTCATCATACTGGGCATCAGAGATAGTCGTGGTGGTCACATGGCAGCCGTAATGCTTGGCCGCAAAGATAGCAAAACCGCCCCACCCTGTACCAATTTCGATCACATTATCATCAGCGCTAAGCTGTAAACGTTGGCATATAAGCGATAGTTTGTGCTGCTGAGCATCGCTAAGCGTCACGTCAGGCGTAGGATAGACTGCCGATGAGTACATCATCGTATCGTCCAAAAACCGCTCATACATATCATTGCCCAAATCATAATGCGCTAGGATATTGGATTTGGAGCCAGATTTGTCATTGCTACGTAGCTGATGCTTCGCTTTTTCAAATGCTTTACTAATACCTGCAAAACGATTTTCTAGTTTATTGAGCACTGCTAAGTTACGAGCCGCCAAACGAATCAAACCTGTCAGATCATCCGTATCCCACTCACCATCGATATAACTGTCTGCTAGCGCGATAGAGCCTCCTAAAAGCAGCTGACGATAGACAGCGCTATCATGAATCTGTAACGTCACATGTAGTGAATGGCGACCAACCGCCGAGCTACTAGCGTCATTAGTAGCTACTTTGCCAAAGCTACTTGTCTTAGGTTCCTGCTCGTCAAATGTTTCAATCAGCGTGAGGCTACCAAACTGAACGTGCTGTAACGCACGAAATATAAGCTTTCTAGCTAAGTTATTCATACTATTGCTGACTGGCTGTAGTACAGCACTTTCATTAACTACTTTGCTCACACGAGCAGTTAATTTTTCTAGTTTTGTGACTGGTGCTCGATCGGTCGGTCGTGCTGGCATCGTGTATTTATCCTTGTTTAAATGCTTTATTTTTAGTGGTTCATTTTTAGTATTATATTGACGAGATTTTTGGATTGTTGATATTTAAAAATTGCTGTAACTATAAGACATCTTTTGCGCTCGATACTGCTAGCTGCTTTTCTTCTGTCTACTGTCCTGATGGCTGCTTTTCTGGTGACTGTCGGCCAACTTTTCATCGTAGTTGATATACGGCACTTTTTTTATCGCATAGAGCTTGAACGCGTGCCAATAAATACGTGTTAAAGACGTTATATTCATCAAGGGGTTTTTTCGCAAGCTATGACGAATAGCCTCTTCTGTCATTGGCACCCCTGATATCTTTATACCAGTTTTTAGCACTTCACCGCGCTCATCACTGATATCAATAGCGATACGAACTTGCAAGCCCGTATTTGATTGATTATCTATCGTATGTTGTTGTGTACGTTTTATCGTCACCTGCCAGCGGTATAGCTGATCGATAGGATTAAAAGGTGACACATGAAAGTCTTTATCATGACAAAACTCAGTCTCCTCTCCTTCTAGCAAAAACCCATAGTAATGACGCTTATCCCAAGGTGTATTGGATACTTCAGCCAATAAGTGCGTAGGCGTCTGCTGCTCATTAAACCCTAGGTAAAAATTAACTGGGCTAAAATACATACCTGCATTACGGCAGACAAGTAATCCCAACATATCTCCTGTAGGACTGCTACCTGCATGTTTGATAAATGCTTGGCTCAGACGCTGCTTTAGCGCTTGATTAGACGGTAGGTCATTATCAATATCTTCGTTGCTATTTATGCTCTCATTGTCACTTATGTTCTCATTGTCATTTAGGCTTTCATTGCTACTTAGGCTATTGAAACCCTCTAGATAATCATTAGGGCAAAATTGTTGTAGCGCCTTTGTCTTGGCTGAAAATAAAGGCAATCCCTTTGCCAATAACTTCTTTGGTAATACCTTGCTCAAGTGTGATACGCCTAAAACCTTATGGTCACTCAAAGCTGCCGTGTTTACTTCTGGCAGTGCCTGTCCTGCCGCCAATGCACTGATATTGATGCCCCAATAGCGATACGGATAAACAAACTTATTCACACTAGGTAGCAACCGGCTATGCCATGTCGTGCCCTCAAGCAATTGATGCGCTAATGCAGTAGTATCACAAGCTAGCTCAAGACGTAACATATCATTAGTAGGTTTGGTGGACACGGTCATAGACACTCTCTTCGGTAAAGGCACATGATGATAGAACAATTTGCAATATTGCTCGCAAGGCTATTTGGCTTTACGGCGAGCAAATAAACCACGTTTTTTATTTTGGTTATTATCATCAGCCGCACTCTGTAAGCGCTCAGCATACTCAACCAGCTCCTGATTAGTAGTCGCAGTGATAATCTGACACTTATCAAGGGTACGTGCCTTTGTGTCAGCCTTTACTGGCAAGTCTTTATAACGAAACGGCGTATGTGCACTATTCGCAGCAGGCAAATGCGCTGGATCAACCTCGTCTTTTATATCGATATCATGGCCGAGCGCCTGACACACACGTAGACCGCTGCGTACACCATCTTCATGAAAGCCATTAAACCAATATGCCCCGCAAAAATGCGTATGCAACCCAGTGCCAGAGATACTTGACCATTTGGTTTGCGCCTCAATCATCTTTAGATCGAACACTGGATGGCTATAATCAATACTTTTAACGATTTGCCGATCATCTATCTCATGATTCAATGTGACCAAATAATTATGCTTCTTGGTCAGACGCTGCAAGATATTCATATGATACGTTAGCACGGGTTTTGCAGGTGTTTGTGTATTTACGCCAGCTTGATTCTTGTCTGTCACATTGTCTGAAGGTTTTTCATCAATAAGGTAATTCCAGCTTGCCCATGCCAGTGGCTTCTTAGGCAAGACGCTCGTATCGGTATGCAATACAGCCGTGTTTTTGGTAAAGCGGAAGTGACTCAGCACCTCAGTTTCAGTGGTACTGGCATCTGTTAGAATCTTCAGTGCGATGTCTGCATGACAGGCAAAAACAACCTCATCAAATACAAGGTTCTCGCTACTACTAGCATCACCTTTGTTCTGAACCGTCAACAGCACTTGCTCACCATCACGTGTCACAGACTGTACTGGACTATTGACTTGCACTTTGCCACCTGCTTTGATAAAGCGTGGAATCAGTTTATTAACGTATTGTTTTGAGCCGCCTTTAATCGTGAACCACTGCGGACGATTGACCACATCGAGCAAGCCATGATTGTCAAAAAATTGCGCAAAAAACACCAGTGGGAAATCTTGCACTTCATCCAGACTGGTTGACCAAATGGCAGATACCATGGGCAGCAGATAGTTATTGGTAAATAGCTGACCATAGTTTTTTTGTGCTAGATAACCACCGAGTGTCTGCTCAGTAAATCCGCTAATGTCTTGCCCCGCAGCACGCGCACTATCATACTCTTGACGGAGCTGCTTGATGTGCTTATTAAACTGCAAGATATCTTTGATAAATTGCCAGAACTTCGGGTTGAGTACGTTTTTGCGCTGCGATAATAAGGTGTTGAGCGTATGCCCATTGTATTCAAAACGACGTGCGGTATTTTTGACCGAAAAGCTCATATCCGTCGCCTGAAATGGCACTTGCAGATCGTGGAGTAAACGGAAGAAATTGGGATAAGTACGCTCATTAAAAACAATAAAACCGGTGTCTATGGCGCTGCTCTCTACGTTACTACTCTTTGCTTTTTTGCCGTCCTGTAGTGCCACATCAATGGTATTTACATGCCCGCCGATATAGTCATTAGCCTCAAAAACGGTCACCTCATGTTGCGCGCCTAAGTAATGCGCACAAGTCAGCCCTGACACACCCGAGCCAATAACGGCAATACGTTTTTGCGCTCCCTGATGGTCAGCATTTTTGGCATCATTGCTGTCCGTAATTTTTTGGTTATTTGCACGCTTGAAACGAATAAACGGCATAAAAGCATTCCCTTCTATATTTTTGCTGTTTTTATAGTGGATGATAGGTTTGTTAATAATGATAAATTACTTTTTATTGAGCTTTTCACTGACTTGCTGCCAGACTAAATCAGGTAGTGTGCCCAATGCTTTTAGTGGCATCGTTAATTTTTTTGGGAACTCAATAACCTCATGACCGCTTTCTATGCCATCACGGATGGCTTGACTGGCCTGCTTTGGCGTCTGGATAAACGGCATAGGGAAATCATTCTGTTTGGTCATAGGCGTTTCGACAAAACCCGGTACGACCAAGCTGACCGACACATCGTGTGGTGCAAGGCTAATCTGTAATGTTTTCATCAGATAATGGATAGCAGCTTTTGAGCTACCATAAGCTTCAGCACGGGCAAACGGCACGTAAGCAGACGCTGAACCGATACCGACTAGGCGACCTTTAGACGCAATGAGCTTTGGCAATACGCCTTCGATGGCATGAGACAACGTACCCATATTGACTGACATCACTTTCATAAATACTTCGCTATCGAAGTTTGGCATATCTAAATACTCACACATGCCAGCACCGCAAATCGCCAAATCAATGGTATCGACCTTTTCAAACGCTGCAATGACTTTTTCACGATCCATCAGGTCCAAATCAATCGTCTCTGCGCCGAGCGATTTTAGCTCAGCCAGCGCCTCGTCATCACGGCCGACAGCATACACGGTATGGCCCTCTAGCAGATAATCCTTGGTCAATTGATTGCCAATACCAGAGGTCGCACCAGTAATAAGAATGTGTTGTTTTTCAGCAGAATCTGTCATCGTGAATATCCTTTTTAAATGTTCTTATAATATGAAAAGCGTATCGCTCAACAAAGAGCTGAATAGAGCTGTCTTTAAATTCGGATGAAAGCTTTCATCTGAACGTATTTGTGCTCTGTTATATGGCTTGTTTTTATTAACCTATACGCCATCTTATTTAACAAACCTAAATAGTTATAGTGGTCGGCTATAGGTTTATTGTTGTGTCTTCGCAATTGCCACAACAAAAGCATCTTATCTTTACTGTGGTCTTCATATTTATACAGTGAGTCATACTGCAAGACGGTCCGCAATGTTTTGTTATCGGGGTAATAAGACAGCGCTATATCAGCATGCTACAATATTAAAATAGCCGCGCAGACATGGATGAGCGTCTCATTTATGATCGAATTGTGGCTATCTTCACGATAAAATGAGGTGATTGTCTAAAATGCCTGATATCTTGTCCTGATAGTGATAAAAGCGTTATATAATTAATATCGATTTTTACCAATCCCACTCCCATATAAAAAAGGATCTCTCATGAGCGAGTTGCAACTGTCTGACCGCGTCAATAGCATCAAACCCTCTCCTACGCTAGCGATTACTAATAAAGCAAAAGAACTAAAAGCAGCTGGCAAAGACATTATCGGTTTGGGCGCAGGCGAGCCTGATTTTGATACCCCTGACCACATCAAAAAAGCTGCAATCGATGCCATCAATAATGGCTTCACCAAATACACTGCTGTCGATGGTACGCCAGAGCTAAAAACCGCCATCATAGAGAAATTCAAGCGCGACAATGACATCAGCTACGAGCCAAACGAAATCCTAGTGTCGGTCGGTGGTAAGCAGTCATTCTTTAACCTAGCCCAAGCATTTATCAACCCTGGCGACGAAGTCATCATCCCAGCACCATACTGGGTGAGCTATCCTGATATGGTTATCATCGCAGAAGGCGTGCCAGTCATCGTAAAATGCCCCGCTGAACAAGACTTCAAAATCACCGCTGAGCAGCTAGAAGACGCCATCACTGAAAAAACCAAACTGTTGGTATTGAACAGCCCTTCTAACCCGACTGGTATGATTTATACCTTGGACGAGCTAAAAGCCATCGCTGAAGTATTGAAAAAGTATCCACACGTGTATGTGGCATCAGACGACATGTACGAGCACATCCGCTGGACGGGTGATAAGTTCTACAATATCCTCAATGCCGCGCCTGAGTTAAAAGACCGTGCCATTATCCTAAACGGTGTGTCTAAAGCTTATGCGATGACAGGCTGGCGTATTGGCTACGCTGGCGGCCCTGCCAAACTCATCGGCGCGATGAAAAAAGTACAGTCACAGTCCACTTCATGCCCAACCTCCATCAGTCAAGTGGCTGCAGAAGCAGCAATCAGTGGCGATCAGAGCGTACTTGAGCCAATGGTAGCGGCATTTGAGAAGCGCTGCGACCTAGTTGTTGATGGTCTAAACGCCATTAAAGGGATCACTTGCTTGCGCCCTGATGGTGCATTCTATGTGTATCCTGAAATCAAGCCACTCATCAAAGCCGCTGGCCTATCATCATGTACTGAGTTTTCAGAGTGGTTGCTAGAAAAAGTCGGTGTCGCAGTCGTACCTGGTGATGCTTTCGGTCTTGGTGGCTATATGCGTATCTCTTACGCGACTGATGAAGCCACATTGCAAGATGCCTTGTCACGTATCGAAAAAGCCGTTGCTGACTTGGACGTTGCCGAATAAGTCACAAAGCATCGTTAGTTTTATAATTGCTTTAACAAAAAAGACGCCGCATAGTTTCTATGCGGCGTCTTTTTTATGGTTGTTTTTGCTATTTATCCGTAAAAGACCTTTCTCTCATCATTAAAATGATATTTTTTACGAATTATGAAAAAAAACGCTTGACGTATTTTTTATCTTTGCTAGAATACGCCCCACTTAGCAAGAACTCGTTAGAGACTTCTAAGGCTCGTTGTAAGCGATTAGTTACTTACAACCTATTCTCCAATAGCTCAGTTGGTAGAGCAACGGACTGTTAATCCGTGTGTCCCTGGTTCGAGCCCAGGTTGGAGAGCCACATTTTAGTAGTAAACCTTTTGAGTCACTATAGATTCAATTATGGCATTTGCCAAAACCCCCATCAATTTGATGGGGGTTTTTTTATGGCTTAGATTTGAAAGCAACTCTGCACTGACTCTACTGTCTTAATTAGCTTGGCAGCATAGGCAGCCAAACAACCAAGGCCAAAAGCGTCACTAGTAGCACAGGAGGCGTAATCAGCAGGCCTATTCTTATATATTGTCCCCAACTGATTTTGTAGTTTTTTTCTGCCAATACATGCAACCATAATAACGTCGCAAGACTGCCAATCGGTGTAAACTTCGGGCCCAAATCGTTGCCGATTACATTGGCATAAATCATCAGTTCTCGCGTCGCAGCGGGCACTTGCGCCTGATCAATCGCGAGCGCGCCGACCAAAGTCGCTGGCATATTATTCATGATAGACGCGACAATGGCAGATAAAAACCCAGTCCCTACTGTGGCAATGACTGCGCCCTGCCCTCCCAACCAGTTAAGCACGCGCGCGCCATAGGCGGTAAGACCTGCATGGCCCAAACCATACACCACCAAATACATACCAATCGAAAACAGGACGATTTGCCAAGGGGCTTTGCGTACGACATCACTGACAGAAATAACCGCGCCGCGTCCGCCTTGCCACAAACGACCAGCGATGGCCATTAGCAACAATGCGATAGCGCCAGTGACAAGTGAAATAGGTAACCCTAGCGGCTCGGTCGCAAAATAAGCAACCAGTAGCAAACCCAACAATGGAAAAGCGGCGCGAAACACCAATGGATCGGTAATAGCGGATGCTGGGGCGCTTAGATTATCGACTGGATAATGCTTAGGAATATGACGAGTATAGACCATCCACAATACCAGTAGCGTCGCCAACACGGACACAATATTCACGGGCACCATGACTGCCGCATAACGCCCAAAACCAATATCAAAATAATTGGCGCTAACGATATTAACTAAGTTTGAGGTAACCAAGGGCAGACTTGCCGTATCAGCGATAAATCCCGTGGCGACAATAAAGGCTAAGGCTGACGGTGGCGAAAAATTGAGACGCAGCAAGATCGCAATCACAATCGGCGTCAGTAATAGCGCCGCCCCATCATTGGCAAAAAAGGCAGAAATAAACGCACCCAATATAACAATCATCGGAAACAGCAGTCGCCCTTGCCCATTGCCAAGGCGTGCCACATGCAGCGCTGCCCAACCAAAAAACCCTGCTCTATCTAAGATAAGCGAGATGATGATCAGCGCCACAAAAGTAAAGGTCGCATCCCAAACAATATCCCAAACGATACCAACATCTGATAGCTGCACGACGCCAAGCGCTAACGCGACCAAGGCGCCGCCCATCGCACTCCAACCGATACCCAACCCTTTCGGTTGCCATATGACCAGCACCAGAGTAACAACAAAAATAGCGAACGCAAGCATGGCACAGCCTTACTTATATAATAATGTTAATGTGATTGTATTAACGTGACGGTCTTAGCGTATCCGTATCAAAGCGACTTTTGATTGACGCGGTTCGATACTTCTTCAGCGCTCTCGACGCGTTCTGAATAGCGATCGGTAAGATACGCTGAGCGCCCGCGTGTGAGCCAAGTAAATTTCACCAACTCTTCGCAGACATCAACAAGACGCAGATATAGCGGCGACATATCCATGCGATTGTCGTCATTGAACTCCAAAAAAGCTTTGGGTATAGAGGACTGATTAGGGATAGTGATCATCCGCATCCAACGCCCAAGAATACGCATTTGATTGACCGTATTAAAGCTTTGACTGCCACCGCTGACTTGCATCAGTGCTAGTGTTTTACCTTGAGTTGGACGTACGCCACCTAACGACAGCGGTATCCAGTCGATTTGCGCTTTCATGATACTGGTGATACTGCCATGACGCTCTGGACTCACCCAAAGCATGCCTTCTGACCATTGCGCCAACTCTCGTAGCTCTTGCACTTTTGGATGATCTGAATCTACATCGTCAGGCAGTGGCAAGCCTGATGGGTCAAACATCCGCACCTCACAACCATACCAGCGTAACAGTCGGCTCGACTCTTCCGCGGCCAATCTAGAGAATGAGCGCGCGCGGACAGAGCCATATAGCACTAATATTTTCGGCGGATGACGTGAGTTATTTGGCGCAACCAAAGAATCAATATCGATAGGCTGAAGATTATCTACATCGATATTGGGTAAATCGTCAAAGCTAGAATTTGCTGAAGCAGTAGACTCCATTATTGATGCTGGTTCGGCCTTAGTGTTTGCCATGATAAATGACCTCTCCATCTTCTTTTGTGAAGCTACTGACAGGGTTTGCTAGCAGTTCAAACACGCGCTCTGAAGGACGACATAAGGCCGCACCTTTATCAGTCACCACGATCGGACGATTGATCAAAATAGGATGCGCAATCATGGCATCGATGATGTGATCATCAGAGAGCTCAGGATTGTCTAGGCCAAGCTCATCATTAATCGCCTCTTTGCTTCTTAGCAACTCTCTTGGAGAGATTTGCATTTGGGCTAATAACTCAACTAAGCGTGCTCGTGTTGGTGGAGTTTTTAGATATTCCACTACTTCTGGCGTCTCCCCTGACGCTTTCATAATGGCAAGTGTGTTGCGAGAGGTTCCACAATTAGGGTTATGAAAAATTAAAGGTTTCATCGTCATCTTACCTATTTTATCAGTATGTTTATTGAATCGATTATTGGTTTAATGATTATCTTGCTCAGCAGATTCACTTACCCTGCAGCCACTTAAACTGTCGATGAGTGAGGCACACAATTCTGGATGTCCTGCACAGCAGTCTTGTAATAAAAATTGAATGACGCTATCCATATGTGAGAGCGATGCCCGATAGATAATTTGCCGACTCTGTCGCTGTGAGACCACCCACCCTGCTCGTGCCAGCACCGCTAGATGCGCCGACATGGTATTGTGCGGCACAAAGAGCTGACGGGCTATTTCACCCGCAGGGAGTCCTTCAGGCTCGTGGCTGACCAGCAACCTAAAAGCCTTTAGACGAGTGTCTTGAGAAAGTGCTGCAAAGCTTGCAGTAGCAGTAGTTATTTCCATATGTCCAATAATATAGACATATGGAAATAATTCAATGATTTTTGGATGAAATTTTTTCTTTTGGAAGTATCAAAGAACACTCACCATCGTTCAATGAACCAAACTACTTCTAGCACTAATAGCTATTGTTCTTGGGAGGAACACTGAATAAATTGATTGTATTTATAGTTACAGCTTATGAGTTATAACAAGCGCGGTATTACCTAACGCTATAACTTACCGCTGATTTGATCGGTTGTATACTCTACCGACATGAATCAAGCTGATCAGCTTGATCAGTGGCTTTATAAGTAGCTGTGCACTACCAAGAATAAACAGCCACGTCCCATCTGTGGTGAGCGACTCTTTTAAAAAGAAAGAGCTACCAATCAAAAACTAAATAGCAATAAGTAAATCATTGACTGCGCCTAATGCATCATAGCGGCGCTGTATCACAATATGGTCTTGTCCAACCCCTAAATCTAGCTTTTTACTATCACTCAAAATGTATCCCTTATATATCTATATTTATTAGGCAAACGGATATATCAGGCTGCAAATGCCGCTGTCAACAGAAGGCGCTGTAAGGCGTACGAGAATAAAACATTCAAGCCTGTGACAATGGTCTATTGACGATTTTTAGATCACTTTGCCCTTACATTTTCACCGCTGATAGTATCAACAAATAAGAACACCTGATTCGAACTAACATTATTGTGGCATGCTTGCCTACAACATATCGAAAAAATATACAGACACAAAAAAACCTCAAACAATCTAATGTTTGAGGCGAAACTTGTATAAAACTTAAGTTTTAAATATGGCGCAGCGGACGGGACTCGAACCCGCGACCCCCGGCGTGACAGGCCGGTATTCTAACCAACTGAACTACCGCTGCTTAGGTCGTCTTAGCTTCTTGCTCTTATTTAAAGAGCCCACTTGCTAAAAAGTGGTGGGTGATGACGGATTCGAACCGCCGACATTCTGCGTGTAAGGCAGACGCTCTACCAACTGAGCTAATCACCCTGAAGAGCGTATAAAAAAAGCACTGCTTTTTTAGCTCTGCAAGAGAATTTTCCTTAAAGGGAAAATTCTAAAAACTATGCATAGGAACCGAATTTTACAATTTACATTTTCGTAAATTCTAGAAGCTCAGCACCCAATATAAGGTATAACTTCTACTACAAGAGAAATTCTTTAAATAGAACTTCTGTATTGCTTCATTAACATTAGCTGTCACACTCAATGTTAACTTAATCAGCTGGGCTTATCTAAGTAAGTCCCCTTGCTGTGGGTGTGTATTATATAGATTTACACTTGGCTGTCAAACGCTATTTTCCACTTTTTTCAAAAAAATTCACATTTATACCGAAATTTTTAGCAAGCATATGTTTTTATTGATTTTATATTTTCATAAAAAATCATTTTTTTTAGACTCGATACTTACTTATTGGTTAATGCTTGCTCAATGTCTTTTTTGATGGCATCTGGCTTGGTTGTTGGCGCATAACGATCGATGACCTGCCCTTTGCTGTCAATTAAAAACTTGGTAAAATTCCATTTGATGCCATCTGTCAGTAGGCCGCCTTTTTGGTCTTTAAGCCAGTCATAGATAGGATGAGCGTCTGCGCCATTGACATCAATTTTCGCCATCATAGGAAAGCTGACACCATAGTTTTTTTGACAAAACGCGCCGATCTCATCATTGCTACCGGGATCTTGGCTGCCAAATTGATTACAAGGAAAGCCGATAACGACCAGCCCTTGATCTTTGTATTGTTGATATAACGATTCTAACCCCTCGAACTGCGGAGTGAATCCACATTTGCTTGCCGTATTAACGATTAGCAATACTTTATCTTTATACTCGGAAAACGCTTGCGAGCTGCCGTCCATACGCTCAGCGGTGAAGTCATAAATAGTACTCATCATCTATCCTTAAATTGAGAATTTTATTATTTGTTTCAATAACGCCGTTTTCTTTGTCACATGAATATTAGAAACCCTTGAAAAGGAAGCACTCTGTACTTCCCCTCTCACACTTCTAAAATCAGATAAAGGACTTACTTCTCAGATTTATCTAAATCAATAGATACTGAGTTGATACAATAGCGCATACCTGTCGTCTCACGTGGACCATCAGGGAACACGTGCCCTAAATGTGCACCGCAGTTGCTACAGGTCACTTCGGTACGAATCATACCCAATGAGTTGTCAACATGCTCGTCTATCGCGCTGTTATCAATCCCTTGATCGAAACTTGGCCAACCACAACCCGCATCAAACTTGTTGCTTGAATCAAACAAACTGGCACCGCAGCCTTTGCAGCGATAAACACCATCATCAGTTGCATCGTTATAAACGCCTGTAAATGGACGCTCTGTGCCCTTTTCACGCATCACATGATACTCGTCAGCGCTCAAACGCTCTTTCCAGTCAGCTTCGGTCAATTGGCTGATTTCTTCTTTACTCAATTGATTGTCTTGCATAATGCACCCTTATTCGATTATTTATTATTGATAACTATTTTATCGCCATATTATTATAAAAACGATGGGTTATATGTGAAGGTTCACAACTCACTATTCAAGGCATAGTTAAAAAGAGTACTACCAATGCTATATGATTTACAGTGCTTTGGGCAGCACCCTTTGAATAAAATACAGTCAATAATATTCGCTTATCTATAGATGTGAGCAAGATATGAGCATCCAGGAAAGGGGAAAAGACACAACAATGCAAGTTATTCTTGCATTTTATAAAAAGCGTTTCTATCTCTTGCAATATGTTTTGCAATGCAATAATATCTTGCATTGGTAAGTTATGAAAACAATATTCAATTTTGTATCATCTATACACGTTCACTGATTGATAAAGGCTCAAATAACAATGTCCGATAGCAATAGTAAAAGCACGCAAGCAGAGCGGCTAGTACAGCTACGCCGAGACAAAGGATTTACCGCAGAGCAGCTAGCACAGGCAATGACAGCCGCTGGTGCAAAGGTCAGTCGCGGCGCTATCTCCAACTGGGAGCGCGGCACTAACGGTATCGTCTCATCCAAGCTACCCACACTGGCTCGTATTTTAGGCTGTAGCGAAGGCTATCTCTTGCGCGGTGATCTTCAAAGTGAAGATACTAGTATGTTTTTATCCGAAGACAACTATTTATCTCAAAGTATGGATTTAGAGACAGCTCACGCTTCAGCTAGCCCATCAGACAATGGGGCAGCTAAGACTCAGCTTGAGACTTTTCCCGACACCGATAAACATTCACAAACCTACCCGACAAAGGGTCACGCTATGAACACCATAAAAAAATCCGATAAATTACAAAACGTCTGCTACGACATTCGCGGCCCCCTACTCCAAACTGCCAATAGAATGGAAGCAGAGGGTAAGCGCATACTGAAGCTAAATGTAGGCAATCCAGCGCCGTTTGGTTTAGAAGCTCCTCATGAAATCTTGCGTGACGTGGCGATGAATTTATCTGAGGCAACGGGTTATTCGGACTCACAAGGGATTTTTTCGGCGCGCAAAGCCATTTTGCAATATTACCAGTCTAAAGGCCTCTTATCAGCAGTTGATGTACGTGACGTCTATCTGGGCAACGGTGTCTCTGAGTTGATTGTGATGACCATGCAAGCGCTAATGAACGATGGCGATGAAGTCCTGATTCCGATGCCAGATTACCCACTTTGGACAGCAGCGGCTAACCTCGCTGGCGGCACCGCTGTGCATTATCGCTGTAATGAAGCAGACAACTGGCATCCTGATGTTGAGGATATTAAATCTAAAATCACTAGCAAAACAAAGGGCATCGTGGTTATCAACCCCAATAACCCGACAGGCTCCCTTTATAGCGATGAGTTATTAAAACAAATTATCGAAGTCGCGAAAGAGCACAACTTAATCATCATGGCGGACGAGATTTACGATCGTATTCTCTATGATGATAATGTACATACACCGATGAGCACCTTGACCGATGAAGTACTGGTACTCTCATACAATGGGTTATCAAAATCGCACCGTATTGCCGGATTTCGCTCAGGCTGGATGATGGTGTCTGGACGCAAACAACACGCGACTGACTTTATTGAAGGCTTGGATATGCTGGCATCCATGCGCCTTTGCTCGAATGTTCAAGGACAGTATGCCATCCAAACAGCGATGGGCGGTCATCAGAGTATGCAAGACTTGACCTCCGAAACAGGTCGCCTATATAAACAGCGCGAAATGGCGGTTTCACGTCTCAATGCGATTAAAGGCATTTCTTGTACCATGCCGCAAGGTGCGTTTTACTGTTTTCCAAAAATGGATCCAGAGGTTTACCCTATCACGGATGATATGGACTTTATGATGGACTTACTCGTCGAAGAAAACGTGTTGATGGTGCAAGGCACAGGCTTCAACTGGGACAAACCCGATCATTTTCGTTTGGTCTTTTTGCCTAACTTGCTTGATTTAGAAAATGCGATGGATAGATTGGACCGATTTTTTGCAAAAAAACGCCAGCAGTTTGGCACTGAGTAAATATTCATATGACATTAAAAAACGCTTATCGGCATCATGCTGATAAGCGTTTTTTATGGCTCTAGAATAAGCTTTAGTGCAGAGCTCTAGCGCCTTAAGATTAAAAAATATTGCTCAATACAATATAGCTGATTGCTGATAGACCAGCAGCAACTGGCAAGGTGATGACCCATGCCAAACCGATTGGTTTCATGAGCGCCCAATTGGTATCTTTATTGACCATACCAATACCCAATACAGCCCCAACCAAGGTATGCGTGCTTGATACAGGAAGACCCATCGTTGATGCGCCCATAACGACAGCAGCAGCGGCCAGCTCAGCTGAGAATCCAGAAGCTGGATGCATCTTCGCTAGATTGGTACCGACAGTTTGAATGACTTCTTTACCGATAAACCAAAGACCAACAATCAGTGCCACACCAAAAGTCAGCATAACAGCAGGTGGTACAGCCGCTTCGGTCGAGATGCTATTGGTACGAATGACATCCATAATCGCAGCAAAAGGACCAACCGCGTTGGCAATATCGTTTGAGCCGTGACTAAAAGCAAATGCTGACGCGGTAAAGACCTGCATCCAGCTAAACATAATAAAGGTGGCTTTGGTCAGATCCTCTTTGTGCTTGCCGCGGATACTCTTAGTATAAATATAAGTCGCAAGCCATACTAACGCTGCTATCATCCCCATGATTAAAAAGCCTTGCAGCGTCGTCATACCATTATTGACGTTTTTCAAACCTTTAAAGATAACCAAGGAGGCCATCACTGCACCGCCCGCAGCCGCAATAATAGGCACCCATTGCTTCAATGCTTTTAAGGTATCGAGGTTGCTGCGCTCGTTTTCAAGCTTATAAAGCTCTTTGTAATAATCCGTCTCTAAATCTTCAACCAAGCAATCATCATCTTTATAGATTTCTTGATCTCGTAGCATCGCTGACGTGTAAGCCAATTGCTCTGACTCTGTCAAGCCATCCAAAAACTCTTTATGGTTTTGCTTTAATACTTTTTTATTGGCTTTTAGCTCACCAATATGCGCTTCTGTTCTATCATTATATTCAATGATATTTTTCTTGATTTGGCCATATAGTAGATAAGACAAAACGCCGCCTAGTAACGGTGATAGAACCCAAGAGATAGCGATAGTGCCAATCTTGCCCCAATTTACCGTTGATAACGCCATTTCAGTACCACCTAACGTGATACCCAATACGATGGAGCTACCCACCACGCCGCCAATAATTGCGTGGGTGGTCGACACTGGCAGACCTTTTTTGGTAGCAAATAACAACCAAAACGCAGCAGCAAACAGCGCCGAGAGCATGACATAAATAAACTGGTTGGGCTCGACTGAGAGGCCATCTAAATCGACAATACCACTTCGGATGGTATCGGTTACTTCACCACCTGCCAGTACGGCGCCCGACACCTCAAATATCGCTGCGATACCCAATGCTTGCGGGATAGTCAGCGTCCCTGCACCCACTGAAGTACCAAAGGAGTTGGCGACATCGTTACCACCGATATTGAATGCCATAAAGACACCAAACGCGGTCGCTATAATAAACAGCGTCGTTTGCTGACGCATGGTGTAATCTAAACCCCACCACAAAAAGTAGATGGTCATCGCAATCAATAAAATGGCAAAAAATAGATTTACTTTCGTAGAGCCGACTGATTGGGTTGGCCTTGTAGAACTGTTGCTAATACCCATACGTTAATACGTCCTGCGTAAGCTGATTGAAATTATATGCGATTAGTAACATTGCGCAGCCATACATGTGAGTTTTAAAACCACACACTAAAGTAGCATGATGATAAATACGCAACGTGCTTTTTAAACAATGAATGCTAAACAATAATATTTAGCGGATTTGCTGCCGTACCTTAGAATCATTCATCTATGCTTGATTCAGGGCGTTGATAGGCTTCTCTATAAAAACACATCACATATCAAAAAGCCGCAAAGTATATTGCCCAATCATTTGATTACAGCATCTTGCGGCTTATCTTTCTGGTGATGTTACGGTTTTTATCAGTATAGTTTTGATTAATACAGTGTTTATCAATACTTAGATACGGCGATAATGTCTTTTAAATATCTGTACTCATCATAAAATATGCATCTGTCAGCACATTTTATGACAGGGTAAAGACAATTGCGGCCCTATTATATTAAATATAATCACATAATGCATAATGATATTGCAAGATTTGTAACTGTGAGCGTGTCCACAGAACTCATCCTTTATCAATGACAGATTAAATTTCGTATGTTTCCCTAAGCAAAATTGGGAAAGGATGGTTTTTTAAAAGTATAAGCAACCTGTAAATCTTAGTTATTTTTTGATAGCTATTTGCCATCAGATGCTTCCGATAACTGCTGTATAGCATGATCTAAGACGTCTAAACGCGCTTGTCGCTTTTCATTGGTCGCGATAATACACCATGGCGCTGTTTTTGTATCGGTGCGTGCCAACATATCTGCTGCAGATTGCACGTAATCTGACCATTTATCACGATTGCGCCAATCATCATCAGTGAGTTTGAATTGCTTGTGCGGTGTATCTTGACGGGCTTCGAAGCGTTTTAGCTGCTCTTTTTTATCAATCGCCAACCAGTATTTAATGACCAACGTTCCAGCTGTTGTTAAGTCGGATTCGAAACGATTGATTTCATCATAGGCGCGTTGCCACTCCTCATCGGTGGCAAACCCCTCAACACGCTCAACCAATACTCTGCCATACCAAGTGCGATCGAAGATAGCGATACGGCTAACACGGTTGGTTTGTTCATTGGGCAGTTTGATCCAAAAGCGCCATAAATAAGGGTGCTGAGTCTCGTATAACATCGGTGCGCCGATATTGTAAATTTGATATTCACGTGGATCGAGTGCGGCAACTAGCCTTTTGATTGCGCCTCCTTTCCCAGCCGCATCCATGCCCTCAAAGGCAAAGACAACATGACGACCTTGACGCGCCCGTAGTAATTCAGCGAGACGTGTTTGCTTCTTTGCCAAAGCATCATTATATTCAGACTTACTGATCTTTGAATCATCAATATTGGTCAAGCTTTTCGGTATCTTTACCGGTTCAAACGGCGCCTGTTCAACTTTTGGTTTGGATTTTTTTGTCTTGGACGGTGGTTTTTTTTCTGCAGATTCAGTTGTACTGGTACGACTACTAACGAGCGCCATTTGCATAGCATGTAAGACTTCATGACAAAAATCATCAGCCGCTGCCGATTTATCATCACCATCAATGATGATCCAGTCATCTTGTTGCCGTAAGAGAGTGGCTGCAACCTCATTAAATTTTTCGATCACTGTTTTGCTGTTCCAGTCAATTTGATACAAAAACTGCGGATCAGCCTTACTATCTTGTAGACGGCTATGCAGTGTTTCCATATCCACATGGAACCAGCATTTCAGTAGCCGAGTGTGATTGGCTATAAGATCCTGCTCAAATGCTTTGAGCTCAGCTAACTGCTGCTGTAAATAGGCTTGCCATTTCGCAATAGGAAGCGCATTTTTATCGATATGTTTTTGATTTTTTGACTGCTTCTTTTTATCTTCGTTATTTGATGTTGCTATGCGCATGACGTTGTATAACAAGTCAGCATACCAATTACCAAAATAAACCATCACATCGCCATGGCGCGGCATCGCGCCGGTATGAACTTGCCAAATAGGCTGATAGCTTAGCGGCGCATGGCCGACGGTTGCCTCAACTTTAAGCAATCTTGGATCGACCCATTGCCTCAATTGCTTAACAGCGGTACCCTTGCCTGCCTGCTCCATCCCATTAACGAGTACCAGCAGCCCCGTTGGTTTATTGAGCGTTGGCGGTGTCTGTTGCCGGGTGGCTCTTAGCGCATACTGCGCCGTAACCAAGGCGAGCCTAAGGGCATCCTTGTCCATAGAAAACTGACTCAAAGGATTGGGCGTTAGGCGCTCCTCGACGACTTGCTCACTAAACTGCGAACTGACCGCTTGTGGTGCCTCTGGTTCAGTAGTATCATTTTTTTGGGACATGATTGGACTCACTTTTATTGTTATTGAATGATATTGTTATTACACTGCTTTGCCATTGAATGATATTAGATACTCTCGCTTGGCAGACTCTTTTTGACACTGCGTTTTATGCTAGAGTAATTTCATCAAGCTATTTCATCATAGCATTGCGCCAATCGAGTAAATAATATTGCTATGTAACAGTTTGGCATTTGTATTCTCATTTATTTTCTTTTATGGTGAACACAATTTTTAATACTTGCTAAAATAGCTATTCAAAAGCCTATGCGGTTAAACAACCACAATAACGCTGCCTCAAATTTTCAATATTATCTATTTTTATTATAGGATTTACTGCCATGACCGCTCTAGCCGACTTGCAACAGCATTTGACACGTTTTTGGGCTCTGCCTCACCATGAAAATGACGTATTGAGAGCCAAGCTCAACGAAGTACAAACATGGCAACAAGTACGTATCCGTCACACCCATCGTGCACTGTTTGAACAACCCAAAAACCAGCTAATGGCAGATTATTTTTTAACGAAGCTATATGGTGGTGATGAGTTCGAGATACTAGCAAAACAACTGGCCCGTATCCTGCCAAAAGCCAAAAAACTAGAACGTCTTGCCAAAGAGTCTGCATTAGAGGCTGGCAGCATGGGTATTCAAGCAGCAATTTTGGCCATTGAGCTGGATCTACATTTGGCTGAGTGGCTACTCGATCAAAACTTACCAGTGAACGCAGACAATATGCTAGCTGCCTACCGTGCGGTTGATGAGGAAGCTGAACGCCGAGTACAGATTGCCAACCTAAAAGACGTTTGTTACCGCACTGACAAACACTTAAATACCTTTATGCTCAAAAAAGCCTTTGCATTGGCAAAAGGTGCTGCTTATCGTAGCAATTACCAGCCACTTTATGATTTCATCGATGCAGGCTTCAAAGCTATGAAACCTTTGAGTAGCATCAGCAGTTTTATTGAACCGTTTTGTGAACGTGAACTGCTCATTGTTGATGAAGTACATAATGGCGGTAAGCCAGTAGGGTTTGGTGTATCATAGAATCAATGCGCTAAATAGCTAATTCATTCTTATCATATCTCAGGCTGTACATAGCCTCATAAAAACAAATCCTAGGATAATGTAATGACCGACACTTCAAGTAATAACAACGCTCATTTGCAAGACAAATTGGTAAAAGACAGTATCGATCACAACCAAGATATCAGCGCGCAGATATTACGCGCGCAGACCGCTGCATCTAATAAAGATGATAGCAATAATGATTTTACTAAAGTTCAAGACCTACCAACTGGAACGCCACAAGGCCAACAAACGACTATGCCAAATACCGAAAAACCAACCAGCACAGATACTTCAGTGCGCACAGAACGACAGGCGCTCTTCAATCAGCGTGATGATATCAATAACCCACATACGCCTGAAACTGATGGCAATGAGCAAACCCACTTTGGCTATAAGACAGTCAACAAAGCCGAAAAACAAGCACGTGTGGCTGATGTATTCACCTCTGTCGCCAAAAAATACGACATCATGAATGATCTCATGTCATTTGGTATTCATCGTCTATGGAAGCGCTACGCCATTAGCCTATCAGGGGTTCGTGCCGGTCAGCATGTACTCGATATCGCGGGCGGTACAGGCGACTTAGCCAAAGTATTCAGCCGTGAAGTCGGTAGAAATGGCCATGTTGTATTATCTGATATCAATGCCGCCATGCTAGAAGTGGGCCGCGAGCGCTTAATCAATGCCGGCTGCAATAACGTTGATTTTGTATTGGCAAATGCTGAGACGTTGGCACCATTTGATGACAACAGCTTTGATTTGGTCACCATCAGCTTTGGTTTACGTAATGTCACCGACAAAGATGCAGCGCTGCGTGCGATGTACCGTGTCCTAAAGCCAGGTGGTCGCTTATTGATTTTAGAATTCTCAAAGCCCGTATTTGAGCCATTATCTAAAGCATATGACTTGTATTCATTCACAGCGCTGCCAATGATGGGCAAACTGATTGCTAATGATTCTGAAAGCTATCAATACTTGGCGGAGTCGATTCGCATGCATCCTGATCAGCAGACGCTCAAACAGATGATGCAACAAGCAGGATTTGAGAACTGTGATTATCATAACCTGACTGCTGGCATTGTCGCTGTACATCGTGGTTTTAAAGCATAAAATACAAGGGGCTGTCCTAGATAAGCAAAATTATTTAGGATAGCACTATGAGAAAGAGTAAACTAAGTTGGTATAAACAAAACAGACTCATCGAGTTATTTGTTGCTGGTTCTACCGCGAGAACAGCAGCAAGCCTAATTGGTGTTAATAAAACCACAGCCAGTTATTACTTTCATAGGCTACGAGTGCTTATTTACGAGAATAGTCAAGACCCTGGTCTATTTGAAGGCGAAATCGAAGTAGACGAATCATACTTTGGTGGCACTCGTAAAGGCAAGCGAGGGCGAGGTGCTGGTAGCAAAGTGCCCGTGTTTGGTCTATTAAAGCGTAATGGCAAGGTCTACGCTTGTATTATACCCAATGCTAAAGCAGATACTTTGATCCCCATTATAAGAGAAAAAGTGAAGCCTGATAGCATTGTTTATACTGACTCATTTAAAAGCTATAACGCATTAGATGTCAGTGAGTTTACTCATTATCGTATTAACCACTCCAAAACCTTTGTTAATGATAAGAATCACATTAATGGTATAGAGAACTTTTGGAACCAAGCTAAACGGCATCTACGTAAGTTTAACGGAGTTCCAAAAGAGCATTTTCACTTCTATTTAAAGGAATGTGAGTGGCGTTTTAATCACAGTGACCCAAAGTCGCAATTACTACAATTAAAACAATGGGTTAAACAGGGTTTGAACTAGTTATCTAGGACAGCCCCAAATACAATTAACAATACTATATTGAACCAAACATACTATGCGCTGACTCAAAGGCGCTCACTTATTGATGCGAGAGCCTTATGCTGACTGTCTTACTATTGGCTGGTGCCGAGAAGCTGATTAACATTACTATTGCGAGTGACGAGATTACCAAGGCAGGGTTAGCGCCGCTTGCTGGTAAAGTACTGCGTCTCAACATGGGCATGCCTGACATTCATTTGGACGTGTTGTTCACTCATGAACGGTTGCGTTTTGAGCCAGTCACGACAGACAGTGTATTTGAGCCAAGTGGTCAGATGAATGAGCGCCAAAAAGCCAGTATGGAGCGTGCCCGTTTTGGTCATAGCCGTCCGGACTGTACCATCACAGTCGATAATCCAGCGCAGCTACTCAATCTGATGCGCGGCGCGGAGGGTAACTTACCAATCGCGGGCGATTACAAAGTACTGATGCAGCTCAAACAGCTGGTGGCTGGCTTTGATCCTGATTTGGCTGGACAGCTTGAGCCATTAATCGGCAAACCAATGGCTAGCCAATTACATCTTCTTATCTCTCAGCTTAAAGGTAGCTGGCGTCATAGTGCCAAACGCGCATTTGACGATGTCAGCGATTGGGCCAACGATGTGGTAGGCAATAGCGCGCCTGACCCTATTGAGGTCGCTGAAGTCAACGATCTCAAACAGCAGATTCTAAAGTTGCGTGCTGATGTCGAACGTGAAGAGGCCAAACTTGCGGCTATCAAAGAAGAGCAAGCACGTTTCCTCAATAACTCGTTTCACCAGTAGTTTGTTTTATTAGTAGCTTGTCTTATCAATGATGAGCACACGCTATTACTGATAGCATTGTCTATAATGACGCATAGCGCCTACCCTATTTTCGTTTTTGTCCAGAGTACCCAATCCCATGCTATTATCTCACCGCGCCCGTCTACTAGAGCTTTGGCGTATCGCCGCAACTTATCGCCTTGATACCCATTTATCTGTCGAAGAAGCGCCGCAACTGCAACCTTTAGCACGCTTAATTCGTACGCATCCAGCAGCATGGGGTAAAAAGCATCAGCCAAATGGAATCAAGTACGCGCTTGAAGAGATGGGTACACTGTTTCTCAAATTGGGTCAATTACTCTCAACGCGTCGCGACTTGGTACCGCCTGAGATCATCGCTCAGTTAGTACAGCTACAGGATAAAGTTAAACCTTTCGACGCTGATATTGCTGTCGCTCAAATTGAGCATCCAAAACATGGCCTCGGTCAGTCCATCGATATATTGTTTGCAAGATTTGATATTAAACCACTAGCGGCAGCCTCTATCGCCCAAGTCCATACTGCAGCTCTGCATGATGGGCGTGAAGTGGTGGTTAAAGTCGTGCGTCCTGATATTCGTACTGTGATTGTCTCTGATTTTGAATTATTGCGAGAACTGGCAAGTTGGGCATCGGCTCGTATCGAAGCGGCGCGTGCCGTCCATATTATAGATATTGTCGAAGACTATCGACAAGTAATGCTCAATGAGCTGGATTTGACCCTTGAGGCGGACAACACTACCCAGATGCGCAATAACTTTTTGGGTTCAGCATTGATGTATGTGCCTGAAGTATATGATGCTGCCAAAAACGTGATGGTCATGGAGCGTATCCAAGGCGTTCCCATCTCACAAGTTGAGGTGTTTGATCAGTTGGGTTATGACCGTGCCGCGCTTGCAGAGAAAGGCTTGACGATATTTTTCACCCAAGTCTTCCGTGATAACTTTTTTCATGCTGATATGCATCCGGGCAATGTGTTTGTTGAGACGCCACCTGTCAAAACATTACATGCAGATATGGCAGCGGTTGATTTGGGTCATCAGCCACGCTATATCGGGCTTGATTGTGCCATCATGGGTACCCTGTCAAAAGATGATCAGCTTATCGTGGCACGTATGTTACTTGCAGTCATGAATAACAACTTTACCGCGGTCGTCGACATCGTTAGCCGTGCAGGTTGGATACCACCAAATGCTGATAAACATGCGCTGATGCGTGATATGAAGCGTACCGTAGGCCCCATGCTACAAAAATCAATCAACGATATCGATTTTGCTGGTGTGCTGATGCAGATTTTAGACATTGCTCGTCGCCATCATATGAGTATCCCGCCGCAGCTGATGCTATTACTCAAAACCTTGGTACATGTAGAAGGTCTCGGTCGTGACCTATATCCTGATCTTGATATCTGGTCACTTGCCAAACCAATCTTGAGTAGCTGGATTAAAGAGCAGTTAGACCCGATGCGTAATCTACAGCGACTACGTCAACAACTGCCTGAAATGCTACTGTCTACCACTGATATCCCAAAGCTACTGGATCAAGGGCTACAAAGCCTTGCCTCACAAGGCTCACGGCAAGACAGCCAACTGCGTGAAATACAACAAATACGCGCCGATATGCTCAACGACCGTCGCCGCGACTGGTTGGCATTGGCAGGATTCGGAATCAATATTGGCATTGCGACTCAAGTAGGCTGGTTTGCACCTTTCTTTTATTTGTTAGCTATTGTGGTGGTCATTTGGCGTATCCTAGCTTAATTACAATAGGACAAATTCCTGTCAATGACACATATTAAATAGATATTGAATATGCTTTAATGCTAAATAGTCGCATTATCTATAGGATTCATCATGTCATCACTACCATTGTCACAGACTCATAATACTATCAAGCCAGACCATAGCTTGGCTATTACAGCCTTACAGGAACGTTTTGGCAAACAACTGAGTGTGAATTCGACAGTGCGTGAGCAGCATGGCCATACAATGACGTGGCTCACTAATCAGCCACCAGATGCAGTATTAACGGTACAGGACAAACAGGAAGTAGCAGCGGCGGTCGAGATTTGTAATCAGTATGAGATGCCAGTGATTGCTTTTGGTATCGGTTCATCTTTGGAAGGCCAGCTCAATGCACCTTATGGTGGGTTATGCATCGACATGCACGCAATGAATGCCATTTTGCAGGTTCATAATGAAGATTTGACCGTTACCGTTCAGCCTGGCGTGACGCGTGAGCAACTAAACCATTATCTGCGCGATGCAGGGCTGTTTTTTCCGATAGATCCCGGCGCCAATGCCAGTATCGGTGGTATGGTCGCCACTCGTGCGTCGGGCACCAATGCGGTACGCTACGGTACCATGAAAGATGTGGTACTCGCACTAGAAGTCGTGACCGCAAGTGGCGATATCGTAAGAACAGGCACACGAGCCAAAAAATCTGCCGCAGGCTATGATTTAACACGGCTGAAATCAAAACATACATAGATCAAAGCAATAACCAAAAAAAATGCGCCTGCTTTTAATTAGAAGCAGGCGCATTTTTAATGCTCATTGTCATAACATTTGATCAATGGCCATTTGTGTCAAAACCCGTCCGCGAGCGGTACGAAGGACATATCCTTGTTGAATCAAATAGGGCTCAATCACATCTTCTAGTGTGCCGCGATCCTCAGCCATTGCCGCTGCCACAGCTTCCACCCCAGCGGGACCACCATCAAAACGCTCATGCAAAATCTCAATATATCGTCTGTCTAGGTGATCAAGTCCTCGTCTATCCACTGCCAACATATCAAGCGCACTGCCTGCAATGGCACCATTGATACTACCATCGCCTTTTACCTCAGCATAATCACGCACACGGCGTAGCAACCGGTTGGCAATCCTTGGTGTACCGCGTGCACGGCGGGCAATCTCTATAGCGCCATCCTCACTCATTGGTACACGCATTAAGCGTGCTGCTCGGCTCACAATTGTTGTGAGATCCGCAATATTATAGAACTCTAAACGCTGGACAATACCAAAACGATCACGCAGCGGTGAGGTCAATAGCCCAGCTCTGGTAGTTGCTGCCACCAATGTAAACGGTGGCAGGTCAAGTTTAATAGAACGTGCGGCAGGCCCTTCACCAATCATAATATCCAGCTGAAAATCTTCCATCGCTGGATAGAGTATCTCTTCAATGACCGAGCTCAAACGGTGGATCTCATCAATAAATAATACATCACCCGCTTCCAGATTGGTCAGCATAGCAGCCAAATCCCCTGGACGTTCAAGCACAGGGCCTGAAGTAGAGCGCAGATTGCCACCCATCTCGCGCGCAATGATATTGGCAAGGGTCGTTTTACCCAGCCCTGGTGGACCAAATATCAGCGTATGATCTAAGGCTTCATCACGGCCACGAGCCGCACCGATGAACACCTCCATTTGCTCACGCACCACTGGCTGACCAATATACTCAGCCAATAATGCTGGTCGGATATTGGCGTCAGGAGCGTCGTTCGCGCCTTCTAGCGGATTAATTAAGCGATCTTGCATCATAGAATTTATCATTATATTAAAAAATTAGGTAATAAATAGCATAACCAAACGATGCGCATAAGTCATGCAAAACCTCATTAAACAAGCGCCAAAACGAAAATAAGCGACACTCAATGTCGCTTATCTGTTAAATGCACTATTTTGTTACTATCGATAGATAACTTTGGAAAGTGATCTTAGAAACCAGACAACTGCTGTAAGGTCGCTTTTAACAAGCCCTGAGTATCTACAAAGGTTTCACCCTTACTTTTAGCTGCCTTGATGGCTAGCTGAGCTTCTTTTTCTTTGTAGCCCAAGCTAATCAGCGCCCCTTCTACTTCAGCAATGATACTGCCGTCGTGAGACACAGCGGTTTGCTTAGGCATGAGCTCAAACGAACCGTTGTCCATTTCGATATTTTTTAACTTGTCTTTGAGCTCGATAAGTAAACGTTGCGCCGTCTTTTTACCAATACCGGGGATACGAGTTAGTGCCGTTTCCGACTCTTGCTCAACATGCATTTTTAGCTCAGCCGCTGACATTGCAGACAGCATTGCCAATGCCATTTTTGCCCCAACGCCATTGATCTTAATCAATTGGCGAAAGACATCGCGCTCTTTACGGTCAATAAAACCATAGAGCAGTTGTGCATCCTCACGTACATGAAAATGTGTCCAAATACTCGCCTGCTCGTTAAGGTGCAATTGACAAAATGACGGCAATGGCAGCTCGATATCATAACCCACACCAGCGGTTGTCATGATACAAGCCGTTGGCGCCATTAAGTATTGCACCTGTCCGGTAATCAATCCAATCATCACTCACCTCTGTTGATTATTATAAAGTTAAGTCCGCTGCCATTCATTATGCAAGACCACCTTTCACTAGCATGGTCTATTGCTTATACACGCCTAGCCTTATTGGTAAAAATCGACCATGCCTTCAAGGCTAATTGGACGAATTTTATGCGCTTGACCAGCAGAACCAAACGCTTCAAAACGATTGGTGCAGATGTCTGACATCGCGACCATAGACGCTTTGAAGTATTTACGTGGATCGAATTCGCTTGGATTATTTGCCAAGAACTCACGGATAGCGCCTGTTGATGCTAGACGCAAATCGGTATCGATATTTACTTTACGCACACCATGCTTGATCGCTTCTACGATCTGCTCGACAGGCACACCATACGTTTCGCCAATATCACCACCGTTTTCATTGATGATTTTTAGCCATTCTTGCGGCACTGATGAAGAGCCATGCATGACAAGATGCGTGTTAGGAATACGGGCATGAATCTCTTTTACACGCTCAATCGACAAAATATCGCCTGTCGGTGGACGCGTGAATTTGTAAGCACCGTGACTCGTACCGATAGCAATCGCTAGCGCGTCAACATTGGTGTCTTTTACAAATTGCTCAGCTTCATCAGCACTGGTCAAAAGCTGCTCGTGATCTAATACGCCTTCTGCGCCAGAGCCATCTTCTTCGCCTGCCATACCGGTCTCAAGGCTACCTAGACAACCGATTTCGCCTTCTACAGAGACACCGCACGCATGTGCCATTTTGACCACTTCACGAGTGACGCTGGCATTGTAATCATAATCCATTGGCGTTTTGCCATCTTCACCAAGTGAGCCGTCCATCATAACTGATGAGAAACCAAGCTGAATCGAGCGCTGGCAGATAGCTGGCGACATGCCGTGATCTTGATGCATAACCACTGGAATATGTGGCCATTCTTCGATAGCAGCAATAATCAAATGACGCAAAAATGCCGACCCTGCATAGTTACGTGCGCCCGCACTGGCTTGAACAATAACAGGTGAATCACAAGCATCCGCAGCCATCATGATTGCACGCATTTGCTCTAAGTTATTGACGTTAAAGGCAGGAACACCGTAGTTGTGTTCAGCGGCATGATCTAGAAGTTGACGTAAGGATATTAGGGCCATAAGACGCTCTCTGATTGGATTTTGAATAGTATTTTAAATGCAGCTTTGTAACAATCATTCCGCTATCTGCTCGACCATACTGACTATATATATATCAGTCAAAGTCTGACTCATTTGGGATATGATTATCACGCGGTGATTATAGCAAAAATTGTGCTGCCTTCGTAGCAGTTGCCTGACTATTTGTCAGTCTAATCAGTCTCTTTCTCTCATTGATGTCTACGACAACTGAACCATTTTATCTATCATACTCATAGCACAGAACGCAAAAAGCCTTGGCAATCACCAAGGCTTTTCTAGTATTTCGAGGCTTATAGAGCAATGACTATGATAATGGATGACTGATAATAGTATGCAAAAAGTCAGTCATTTAATTGCTTAGTTATGGCGTAGCTTAGTACTGTTGTTCTGCATCAACTGCAACATCGTTAACACCATCAGCAACAGCATTGGCACCATCGGCAACTGCTTCAGCAGTATTTTCAACTGCTGTATTAGTACCTTCAGCGATAGCATCACCAGTGTTCTCTAGAGCGTCTGTTGCAGCTGCACCAGCAGTGTCTGCACTTTCAGCAACTTCAGCACCAGCGTTTTGAGCAGCAGCTTCAGCTTCAGCAGCAGCAGCGTCTACTTCGGCAGCAGCAGCATCAGCGTTTGCAGCAGCATCATCGCCAGCTGACTCAACAGCAGCTTCAGTGTTCTCTTCTGTTTGTTGGCTACATGCAGTAACTGCAAAAGTACCAGCAAGTATGCTAGCAAGTAACAAATGACGTTTTAACATAATAAACCTCTCGTAAATAATGCATGTCAAGATACATGGTCGCGCTATTTTATAGAGTGCGAATGAGACATGCAATAATAATTTTCAGTGTAGAAACAAATAATTACTGCTTAATAATCAATGACTATAAATTTTAGCTATACCGATATAAATAAGCCAAATGAAAGTCAAAATATTATTTTCACAGACTACCTTAGATGTTTACTGTTAGTTGTACGTCTAGTGTTACGAAAATACTGAGTAACGTTAATTAATTAAGCATTAATTTGTAATGCAGCAACTGCTGGAAGCACTTTACCTTCTACAAATTCTAAAAATGCACCGCCGCCCGTTGACATATAACTGACGCCATCAGCGACTTGATATTTATCAATAGCCGCCAAGGTATCACCGCCACCCGCAATTGAAAAACCGTCGCTGTCTCTGACAGCTGTTGCTAGTATTTGTGTCCCTTGACCAAAAGCATCAACTTCAAAAACACCGACTGGACCATTCCACAAGATGGTTTTTGCATTGATAATAGCATCGGCAAGTTCCTTC
The DNA here is from genome assembly GCF_014280455.1 of Psychrobacter sp. KCTC 72983. Classification (NCBI taxonomy): domain Bacteria; kingdom Pseudomonadati; phylum Pseudomonadota; class Gammaproteobacteria; order Moraxellales; family Moraxellaceae; genus Psychrobacter; species Psychrobacter sp. KCTC 72983. Next base: position 2,277,378 of record NZ_CP060390.1, on the reverse strand, counting down.
GCGCTTTCTGGCGCGATATCCAATATCATGTCGTTATCACCAATAGCATCAACAGACTTGATTGTCGCAACTGCCTTTTGCAATGAACCAGTAAAGTCAGCAAAATCGATGTCGTCTTTATCAGCAACAACCACATACTCAGGTAGTAGTATCTCAGTCTTGGTCATGATATCGCGCGCAGTATCGATCAAATCTGCTTCGTATAGCGACGCGCCCACACTATGCCCTTGCGCCGCTAAGAAAGTATTGGCAATACCGCCACCAACGATAATCTGTGTACAGACTTCAGCTAAGCTATGTAGCACTTCTAACTTGGTAGACACTTTTGAGCCGCCAACGATGGCAAGCATAGGCTGAGCTGGTGTTTCAAGCGCCAGGCTCAAGGCATCAAGCTCAGCTGCCAACAAAGGCCCTGCACAAACAGTTTTTTCTGCTTGACGCATCGCTTGCGTCACGCCTTCTGTTGATGCTTGCGCACGGTGCGCGGTACCAAAGGCATCCATAACAAAGACATCACATAAATCTGCGTATTTTTTTGCTAACGTCGCATCGTTTTTCTTTTCACCATCGTTAAAGCGCACATTCTCTAGTAATACGACTTCGCCAGGTTTTACAGCAGCGCCTTGAGTCAGGTAATCATTATTCAGGCGCACTGGTGACGCTAATTGCGAGCCCAATTTGTCTGTCAAATAATCAGCAACTGGTGCCAATGAATAAATAGACTCAGGATTGCCTTCTGTTGGGCGTCCCAGATGTGAACAAACTATAACAGCAGCACCCTTCTCTAGCGCCATCTCAATAGTAGGTAGACTTGCTTGTAAGCGAGCATCACTGGTGACTTTACCGTCTTTAATAGGGACATTTAAATCTTCTCGAATCAATACCACTTTGTCGGTTAAGTTCAGCTCGCTCATACGCAAAAAATTCATTACCTGCTCCTATGCATCAATATATCTATTAATTTACGATTACTATCATGATTGATATGACTGATAATTTTTTCACTATCATTTACTATATCTGCTCTAACAATGAGCCTCATTAGACTGCACACTTGTATCTTTCTCTGTCTTTATCACTGAGCATTCATACTAATTATCACACCAAGTTACTGGAACCGATAAGTGAGTAGAAATCAGTGGCGGTGTATTCTATCAGTTTTCTATGAGATGCTCACAAGCAAACTTTCACGATTTTTAAAAACATGAAAATATTGAGTGAGTAATTTTACTCCAGCATTGATAGGAAACGGTTGTAACTGCTAGCTTTGAACTCATTCAATAAACAGTAACATTTCGTGGTGGTACTCAGCAGTCAGGCTCTTTATGATAGAAGCGTTGACAATAACAATAACTTTTTAGGAGAACACAATGAGTATCGACTTAGACACTGCAAAGCAAAATCTATTAAAACTAAAAGATGAGTACGAGTCTCGCATTGACAAAATCGAAGATCATATCCAAAACCCACAAGATGATCTCAATGAGCACTGGGAAGATCAGGCTATATCCTATCGTCAAAATGATATGCGCAAAAATTTAATGAGCGAGGCGCGTCAGAGCCTAATCTATGTCGAAAATGCCTTAAGTCGTATCGAAAATGGTACTTATGGCGAGTGCGAGGTTTGCGGTAAACCGATTGAAGAGCAACGTTTAGAAGCGCTGCCCTACGCTACTTTGTGTATGGAACATGCTGAATAGCTAATAAATTTCATCTAGAACACATTTTATACAGCAGGTGTTTTCCATTTAGAAAGTGCCTGCTGCCATTGATAGCAACGCTCGGCGATTTTTTCTACAGGCAAATCCATAATATCGCCTACTAGTGCCACAAGCGCAATTGGTATGCCTGCCAGCTCTGAAATATTTTCTACAGTTAATCCGCCTATCACACATATAGGTATGTCTTGTTGACAGCCTTCAATCAACTTTTGACGCGAGATAATATCAGCATTCGGTTTTGTGGTAGAGGTAAATATGGCACCCATCGCAGCGTAGCTTGCACCATCATCCTTTGCCTCTTTGACTAATTCAATATTCCCATGGCAAGTTCGACCAATTATTTGAGTCGATTCAAGAGACTGCAAAGCATCACCAATTTTGCCATCTCCTTGCCCAAGGTGTACACCAATACCAAGCTTGGCTGCTATTGCAATATCATCATTCATAACGACTGGAACGTCATGTGCTTTGGCCAGCTTAACAATCTGTTTGGCTTCTTCATAAAGCGTTATGTGACCATCTGGCAGACTAAGTGTTTGCTTGCGCCGAATCTGCAACAATGCGATTAGCCCTGTCGACAAGGCAGCATCTAACTTTTGATACAACAATTCAAATTCATCATCATTGGTCAGCAAATATAGCTTGGGTATCGCAGATGAGGTTGATGACTGGTTCATAGGGCAGATCCTTAATCTTAAACTCAACACAATAAAAAGGCTGTTATATGATATAACAGCCTTTTTTACATATTTAAAACAGCGCGTCTATACGGTACGACGTGTCGCCAAGCTGTTTAGAATGTTTTTAGCATCGCCCCAACGTGTTGCTGAGCTGTTTGCCCCTAGGATGACGATAATTGCAGGGCGATTATTGACTCGCGTTTCCATCACAACACAGCGCCCAGCTTCGTTAATAAAACCTGTTTTTGAGATACCGATTGGGTAATCACCTGCACGAACCAAGCTACTAGTGTTGTTGGCTTTATAAGTGCGATTACCACTTGAGTAGTTTGAAACAAAGAAGTCATAGCTCTTGGTGGTAGAGAAGCGACGAATCACATCGTAGTTGCCAGCAGCACGAACCATTTTTACCAAATCATTCGATGAAGCAACGTTACGCTTATCAAGACCCGTTGGATCACCGAAAAACGCAGTAGTCATACCTAGATCTTGTGCTTTTCTGTTCATCGCACGGATAAAGGCATTGTAGCCGCCTGGATAGTTACGTGCCAAGCTCTTTGCGGCTGGGTTTTCAGACTTCATCAAAGCCATCAATAGCATCTCGGCACGGTTTAAACGATCGCCTGATTTTAAGCGTGAGCTGGCGCGCTTAGGCCCTACAAAGTCTTCTGGGTCAAGCGTGATTTCTTCACGCATATCAAGACCTGCATCTAACACAACCATGGCTGTCATTATTTTAGTAATACTGGCCATAGGACGCGCGATGTCAGCGTCTTTTTCGTAGATAGATTCGCCCGTTTCAGCATCAATCACCGCGACACTGCGCGAGTCTGTACTGATTGGGATCATATCACTGCTACCAAATGCGCCGCGATAAGTCGTATTGTATCGAGCGGTATTGTTACTGCTAGCAAAACTGCTGCTGTTTGTGATATTGGTCGTACCATAGCCGTTGTCGACTTTTTTGATAGCAGAGCCATTAGACTTGTACATGATGTTACGCGCTTCAGACAAGCTATCAGCACCGCCCCAACTCAAGCGTGCACTAGAAGCTGTCTCAGTGCTACCATTAATCGTAAGTGCGGCTTGTGCAACACTGCCCAAACTCAATGAAATCATAGCAGCGATCAATTGCTGTTTGGTTAATGGTAGTTGCTTCATTATGCCTCCTGCTGTCGCTATCACGCCAGTTACATACTGCCTGACGTCAAGAACGTACGTAGCGTTTATAGATGTGTTTGTAAGTACTCACATAGAGCTTTTGTATTTTTAGTGTATCATGGTTTACATTTAAGTTTAATCTATCAAACTGATTTAACGGTTTTTTTTAGCTTCATTCAAACTTTGATACAACTGATTTATATTTTAGAAACACTGATTAACAATACAGCAATATAACTTAACTTAGAATGTTATGATTCTTTGTACTTTATTATATTAAATGAAGATATTGATACAGCATATTAGCCGTATCCTATGTATTTAAAATAAAAAACTGTATTTAGAATCAAAAAACGGCTTATGTTAACTTTGTTTTTTGTGTTATTTAATCCTTGTAAAAACATTCATTCTGACAAACGATAAAGAGTATGGTTATGATTAAAGTGTTGGTGGTCGATGATCATGATTTAGTACGGATGGGTATTAGCCGTATGTTGTCAGACAGCCCCGATATCGAAGTAGTGGGCGAAGCAGATAGCGGTGATATGGCAATCAAGCAGGCCAAGCAGTTACGTCCTGACGTGGTCTTGCTAGATGTCAACATGCCAAATATTGGTGGTCTTGAAGCGACCAAACGCTTGATTCAGCTCGATATGGGTATCAAGATTTTAGCTGTTAGTAGTATGTCTGCACAGCCCTATCCCTCAATGCTCATCAAAGCTGGTGTCAATGGTTATATCACAAAAGGTACGCCACTTGATGAGATGATACGCGCTGTCAAAAAAATCTATCAAGGTGGTCGCTATTTTAGCCAAGACGTTGCTGAACAATTGGCGGACGTCTTATTGTCTGATAATGCCAGCTCGCCTTTTGATTTGTTAAGTGATAGAGAAAAGCAAGTGGCTATGATGGTGGTCAATTGCCAAAGCCCGCAGCAGATTGCTGACCAATTATTTGTCAGCGTCAAAACCATCAATACGTATCGCTATCGTATTTATGAAAAAGTTGGCGTTGATAGTGATGTAAAATTAACGCATCTGGCCATTCGTCATGGTTTGATTCAACCATAAGTTGCTTAGTATCTCCTTTGTCATCATGGTCAATTTATGAAACCTGCTACCACCATCATTTCTGCCATCAGTCGCTATTTACACCACGATGATACACTTCCTTTGCCGCAGCTGCGCAGACTAGGCATTATTTATAGCAGTTATCGTTTTGTCGTCAGTATATTTTCTATGCTGATGGTATATATATCTGCACGCGCCGGTGATAGCGCCTCTCTCCCCAGTTTTTTACAGCAAACAGCCCTGAGCTTTTATGTGATGCTGAGCTTGATTTTGCTCGGGCTGTTTTACGTTGTCACAAAGCAGATGCGCCGACAGTTAGCGTTTGGGCTCGTATTAGACGTTATTATATTAAGCTTATTGCTGTATACAGCAGGTGAGCCGGACTTACAACTGACCATGCTCTATATGGTTGTTGTCGCCGCTAGCTTTATGCTATTGCATGGTTCACAAGCGCTAGTTATCACTTTGTTGGCTATTATTTTTGTTATCTATCAGCAGTTTTTTTATGCCATTGCCAATAGTATGAATTTGGCCAATTTGGGTGATGCTTTGCTGATGTCAGCAAGCTTCTTGGCAGTAGGGGGTTTGAGTTGGTCTATCTCACAACGTTTGGTACAGCTTGAGAAAGTTGCACAAAGTCATGCCAAAGAGGTTGAACGACTCAATGTCATCAATCAAGAAGTCATTACACAAATGGTCAATGGTGTGATTGTCATCGATAAACAGAATATCGTCCTTGCAAATCTAGCAGCCCACCAACTGCTCAGTATCACACAAGATTCATCATTGTCTGCATCTAGCACTTCAACCGATATAAAAGAAGTGAGAGGCGATACGCCTCATGCCATTCTATCTAACTTTAAACAACAACTTAGCAAACAGCATTCTCAGCTACTCCAAGCTTGCTTGTCAGTGGCAACAGGACAATCGCGTACGTTTACGTACGATGTGCCTGAGGTGGCAAACGCTTCGATATTTGGTAAGCTACGCGTACAAATCATCCCGCTAAAAGATGATAGCAAATTAATCCTATTGGAAGACTTACGCCGTGAGCAGGCCAGCGCCCAACAATTAAAACTGGCGTCGTTAGGACAACTCACTGCCAGTATTGCTCATGAAATTAGAAATCCTCTAGCCGCCATCTCACAAGCCAGCCAACTACTGATGGAAGACTTGACCGAAATTGAGGCAAATGCATCAAATGTCAACATGACGGGCAATCATGAGCTCTATGAAATGATATTTTCGCAAACCAAACGCGTCAACCGTATTATTGAAGATATTTTAAAACTGTCTCGCCAGCAAGCGGCCTCTCAGCAAGCCATTGTTTTGGCTGAGTGGATGCCAGTATTTTTGGATAATTATTTTCAAGGGCACGACATTTTTCTGCATGTAAAAACCCAACCAACCATATCATTTGATCCTCACCAGTTAGAACAAATTTTGATTAATTTGATCAACAATGGCTTGCGTTATAGCAGCTATAGCCATCCTCACGCTTACGTAGAAATCGAGATTTACTGTGCAGACAGCGATGTTATAATTGACATATTAGATGATGGTGATGGTATTAAGACTGAGGATTTAAAACATTTGTTTAATCCATTTTTTACAACAGACAAAGCTGGCACAGGCTTGGGACTATATTTATCGCAAGCCTTTTGTGAAGCCAATCAGGCACGTTTGCTCTATATTCCTGAACATGAAAAAACGTGTTTTCGTTTTATTTCGCCTGCTATTGACTCTGAAAATATCTTTCAAGCCGTGGAAGAAAATCTTTATTAATCCCAGTCATAAATCAAAATACTACTTAATCACAAATTTTTGAACATTACATATTGGTAGCTAATAGCCACCATACATGATTGATTTACAATTTTTTTTGTAAAAGAAGTTTACCCCTATTTAGACCTAGCTATTAATACTTTGCAGCCATTGAATTTGACGAGATAATGTATGACAACAAGCGCGCTAGTCGTTGATGACGAAGTGGATCTATGCCGATTGATGCAAATCACTTTGACTAAAATGGGCATCAAAAGTGATGTAGCCTATACTTTGGCGCAAGCAAGATCATACTGGCAAGACAATACTTATGATTTTTGCCTCACTGACTTGAAACTACCTGACGGCTCAGGGTTGGAGCTGGTCAAAGAATTCAGCAACAGCTCGAATACACCGATAGCCGTCATTACTGCTCATGGAAGTATGGATCTGGCCATTGAAGCACTGAAGCTTGGTGCTTTTGATTTTGTCAATAAACCACTTGAGCTACCAAGATTACGTCAATTGGTAGAAAACGCTCTAAAGGTTATTCATCAGGATAATGGGGCACAAGCCACGCCTGAATCCTCACCTGAGCAAAAGATGCTGGACGCTAGGCTAATCGGTGATTCTGCGGTCATGCACCCTCTTAAAAACACCATATTAAAATTGGCACGCTCACAAGCGCCTGTTTTTTTATCTGGTGCGTCTGGTACAGGTAAAGAGGTCGTCGCTAGACTGATTCATGATTTAAGTCCGCGACGAGATGGCAGCTTTGTACCAGTGAACTGCGGTGCAATACCTTCTGAGCTGATGGAGTCAGAGTTTTTTGGTCATAAAAAAGGCAGTTTTACAGGAGCTGTGGCTGACAAGCAGGGATTGTTTCAGCAAGCCAATGGCGGTACTTTATTTTTAGATGAGGTGGCAGACTTACCATTAGCGATGCAGGTGAAGCTGTTGCGTGCTATTCAAGAAAAGACTGTGAGGGCCATTGGTGACACCAAAGAAGTACCAGTAGACATCCGCATTTTATCCGCTACTCATAAAGATTTGAGCCGCTTGGTACAGGATGGCGCATTTCGACAAGATTTGTATTATCGTATCAATGTGATTGAGCTTAAGCTACCGACATTAAATGATCGACGTGATGACATCCCTGTATTAGCAGAGCATTTTTTAGCCATGATTTCTGCTGAGTGGCAGCTAGAGATACCCCCATCTCTCACGCGTGAAGCCAGCGAACGTTTGCAGCGTCATGACTTTGCCGGTAACGTTCGTGAACTACGTAATTTACTTGAGCGTGCAGTGACGTTGGCGGAAACTTCGGACATTGATATCAGTCATTTAGGCCTACCTGATGTTGATCACGACCTTAAAGATACGCAAGCTCACAGCAATGCGCAACAATCTAACCATTACGCAAATGAGCAAAACCAATCTCAACCAACTACCCAAACAATGTCTAAAGCAATAGAAAACCGTGAACAGACTCTTCAATCTGACAGTGAGATAACGGCTGTAAAGCACAAGCAAGAAACAACCAACTTGCACCCTTATCGTACTAATACCCAACACTACCCTTCAATGATACAGCGCTCAGTGCCCAATAATACAGAACCATCAACCAGCTCAAGTGATACGAATGAGAAAGTACCCATCCATCGTCCTATTCAACCAAAAGAGAATGAGACTACAAGCCTGCAAGAACCGCTTGATGGTCAATTGCCAGCCCAAGGGTTGGAGCATTATCTACAGGAACAAGAAAAGCAATTAATCATCACAGCCCTCAAACAAACTGGCTGGAACAAAACCCAAGCAGCAGAACTACTTGGGACGACTTTTCGCTCATTACGTTATCGTATGAAAAAGCTAGAAATTGCAGAAGATCAATCTGAGTAAGTCTTCTATCGGGCCATTAGATATTTATTTCAGAGATTCAATGGCTGCCTGACGGTATATTGTTAAATCTATCAACAATATACTAATTTGCAGTAGTCTTTCGAATGAAGCGGATGCCAGAATCGAGCGCGCGGGGTTTTAATAAATCCAGTGCCTGCTGCTCCCATGAGCTCTCACTTCCTGACAAAGTAATGTCAGGCTCAACGCCGATGACATCGATCTGCCTGCCTGATGCTGTCATATAGTTAGCTACTGTCAACTTGACTGCTTGCTCGTCATTGAGTGGTATGACTGACTGTACTGAGCCTTTACCATAGCTTACTTCACCGATGATAGTAGCGCGTTTTTGTGCCTGTAAACTACTGGCCAAAACCTCTGCCGCTGATGCCGAGTAGCGATTTTGTAGAACAACCATAGGTAGAGGCTTAAGTATCGCATCCCCTTGGGTGGTTAGTACGCGCGATTTGTCTTGACGTGCTTGTACTTGTACCACATCGGTATCATTCATAAATAAACTGGCAACGCTCACCGCCGATGTAAGAACACCGCCCGGATTGTCACGCAAATCAAGTAAAATACCTGAGATAGGTGCATCTAAATTAATCAAACCTTCCAACAGCTTTTCACGGCTATTGTTCTGGAATGCAGGTAGTTTAACAATCGCAATGCCATCGACGAGTTTTGTCTCGACAATTTGAGGGTGACTGTTATTCCGCTGTAAGGTCGTTGTATGCTTACGGCGACCCGCTTTAGAAGTGATGATATCTACTTGGGTACCAGCAATCCCTGTTAATAGCTGCTCAACGTCATTACTTTGCCGATTTTCGTCAAGTTTGAATTCACCAACTTGGTGTAAATAATCGCCCACTGCGATGCCTTTTTTATCTGCAGGCGAATCATCAATAACTTTTGTGATGATCCAATAGCCTACCTCTGGCTCATAAGTAACTTGGATACCGATATCACCTACGTCCCCTTCGGTAAAAGCACGTAGGTTTTCATAGGCCTCCGCATCCAAAAACTCAGCATGGCTATCGAGCTTAGTTAACATACCGCTCATTGCATTATTAAATAACTCCTCATCATTGACCGCGTCAACATACTGACGGCGCACTAAATCAACAACAGCAACAAAGGTCTTTAATGTCTCAGGAGAAATTGCATTCAATGATACTTGCGCAACCTCTGATGGAATACTAGTATCGATATTATCATCATCGTCCATTACCGCACTTTCGTCTGGCATACTGTCTATTGAGTCATCTGATTCGTCGGCAGCATTCAGCATCTCAGTATCATCTTCAGCCACTATATCATCGGCATTCAAACTGATAAGCTGTAGGCTTGATGTCGGACTAGCATCACCGAATGAGGTCACTGCTGCTTGCGCGTCCATACTGACAACACACAATCCAAGCAAACCTATTGCTAGACTGGGCTTAAAGCCTATAAACTTGAAGTATACGGGTTTGGACATAATGGTCGCTAGCGACGACTTCATCACTCGTTGGTCTAATTGTTTAGACAAAGATGCGCACACAAAAGAGATAGGATGCATAAAAAACTCATTTAAATAATAGAATGTATAAAGTTATTGTTATGTATTACCGTATAAGTTAACACCAAAGGCCTCTCTCAAACTAGGGCAGTTTTGCAAATCATCAAGCAAAATCCATCATAAAAAAAGGGAAAGGTAATAGCTACCCCTCCCTTTTCTAGTTTATATCATTCATCTAACAAGCCATGTCTTTACAGATTATCCGATGTACGGATAATCTGAGACAACTGGCTTAAGATGCTGAAACCAATAAACTCTCACCAGTCATTTCGGTGGGTGCATCAACATTCATTAGTGCCAAAATAGTCGGTGCTACATCACTGAGCTTACCGCCACGACGTACCTGTAGTTTTTGTGCGCCTACGTAAATCAGCGGTACATGCTCTGTCGTATGCTGAGTATGTACTTGACCACTTTCGTAGTCTTGCATTTGCTCACAGTTACCGTGGTCAGCCGTAATAAGCATGTCACCGCCAGCAGCTTTTACTGCCGACTCGACACGGCCCACACAGACATCCAACGCTTCTACGGCTTGTACCGCAGCATCGAAAACCCCTGTATGACCTACCATATCTCCATTGGCATAATTGACAACGAGCACATCATATTGGCCAGATTCAATCGCTTCTACTAACTTATCCGTGACTTCAGGCGCGCTCATCTCAGGCTTTAAGTCATAAGTTGCTACATCTGGAGAGGGTACCAAAATACGCGTCTCGCCTTCATACTCTTCTTCACGGCCACCGCTAAAGAAAAACGTCACATGCGCATATTTCTCAGTTTCCGCGATACGTAGCTGTGTTTTACCTTGATCCTGCAAGTACTCTCCCAAGGTATTGGCCAAAGACGTTGGATAGTAAGCAATGCTGGTTTTTGCATTGTCCGCCAAAACGTCTGAGTACTTGGTCAACATCACAAAGGCAGCAAGTTTTGGCTGCTTTTGACGGGCAAATCCTGAAAACTCATGATCAGGTAAAACAAAGGCTTGAGCAAGCTCGCGAGCACGGTCGGCACGGAAGTTCATAAATATCAGCGCATCATTGTCTTCGACAGTATATGGCACTTCATCACGTCCAATCACAGTCGTCGGGCTGATAAATTCGTCAGTCTCACGTGCCTTATAAGCCGCTTGGACAGCGCCATCTGCTCTTGTTGATAAGCGATCTGCCTTACCTTCAGTGATCAGCTCATAAGCTTTTTGTACACGATCCCAGCGGTTATCGCGATCCATTGCATAGTAGCGACCAATAATGCTGGCAATCTGTACACGTCCGCCTTCATAATGAGCATTCAATTTATCGATATAATCACGCAAACGATTGATATATTTATCCGCAGATTTAGGCGGGGTATCACGGCCGTCTAAGAAGCAATGGATAAAGACGTTTTTGGCACCATGAACCAACGCTGAATGGCACATACCCTCGATATGGTCTTGATGTGAGTGAACACCGCCATCAGAGAGCAGACCCATAATATGTACGTTGCCGCCAAGCTCATTGGCCGCTTTTACTGCGTCAACCAATGCCTCATTTTTATAAAATTCACGATTGGCAAGTTCACTTGAGATGCGAGTCGAGTCTTGATAAAGAACACGGCCAGCACCCAAGTTCATGTGGCCAACTTCTGAGTTACCAAACTGACCATCTGGCAGGCCCACATCCTCTCCAGAAGCAGAAATCAGTCCATGAGGGTATTTTTGGTAAATTCTATCTAGATTTGGCATATTTGCCGCAGCAATGGCGTTATCTTTATCTTCTTCACGATAACCAAAGCCGTCTAATATCATTAAGACATGCGGCGTTTTTTTATTCTGTGCGCCGTCTTCTTGCTTACTGCTGAGCTGCTGCGCCTGATTGTCGCCAATAGATTCTGATGCTTGCTGGGTACTGGTCATATATTACCGCTCCTCGAGTGAATGAACGCCTTCAATGCTATGTTAGGGTATGGAAAGCCCTATATATTAACACATATCTTAAAATAGCTGAAAAACTGACAATTTTTCACTAAAAAATGATGGGGTTTGTATCGTTATCAAAAGCCCAAAACCTACCACAGATACTAGGTAACAATACTGCGTATCAATCTGTAAATCCTACTTGCAATCATTCATCTCATTGGTTAAGATGAATCTATTCTGAAGTGTTGGCTAGTAGATGTTTATTCCCTGAGCCGATAATGCTTTACCAGGATGTGGTACCTATCGTCTCATTGTGTATGCCTGCACCGCTTGCGGTGTATCAGGAAACCTGCAGAGAGGATGACGCATCCGCCCTGAACTTCACGGTTCATGGGTCACCATCTTACAGCGGCACTTCGGTTGTTTCATTCGGTTTGTAAATATGTTCTTTATAATTGATGTATTCACTGCCACCAAAAAGCCCCTTTCGTTAATGACGGAAGGGGCTTTTTCTATGCCTAATGAATGACTAAATCACTGTTACTCGTCATTAGCAGATTTGGTAATTTTTTTCACATCTTTAGGGATGTTTTTGGCCGTACCATCAACAGTCGTATGCTGTTTGAATACGTCACCAAACGGGTTTTGCTGTTGTTGACCAAATGGATTTTGGTTATTCATACCGCCTGCGCCACCGAATGGATTCTGACCACCCATTCCACCAAATGGATTTTGGCCGCCCATTTGACCACCCATCTGTTTTGCCATCATTTCCATCATTTTTTGCTGATTGTTCATGACATAGTTATTGGCAAAGTCCTTGAGTTTCTTTTGTACTGGTGGCAAGATCACGAGTAGTGCGAGCACATCACTCAGCACACCTGGAATAAGTAGCAAGATACCCGCGACTGCCATGGCAATGCTCTTAATCATGGTGGACTCTGGTGGACGCATTGCAGGGTTCATCATACCACCTGCTTTCATCTGCTGAGCCATTGGATTCAAAGAAGCCATACCTTTGCGTATAAGAGAAATACCGATCACTGCTGCGACAATAAACCACATGAATACCCACCAGCCGCTCATAAACTGAGCAAGCAAATACCACAGTAGCATCTCGATAATAAACCAAACGATGGCTATACCAACTATCTGACCCATAAAGTGTCGTCCTATAAAATAAAAACCAATAAATTGAGCGCCATGCAAATTAAAATGGCTAACATATGATGTATATGGGGATTGGTTGCTATACTATCAAACTTACGGCTGATTTTTAAGCCATAAAACAAAATGTAAGCAAGACGGAATACTATGGCAATTATTATCGGGATCGACCCAGGGTCACGCATGACGGGTTATGGAATAGTCCAGCAGACGGGTGATAAGCTCACTTATATCGATGCAGGCACGATTCGCACAGATACCAAAGAGATGCCTGAACGCCTCAAGCGTATTTTTAATGGATTGACCCGCATTACGCAGCATCACTTAAAATACGCTGACGAGCCTATCTATACGGCGATTGAACAAGTCTTTATGGCAGAAAACCCTGATTCTGCACTCAAGCTTGGGCAAGCACGAGGCGCGGCTATTGCAGCGATGGTCGCCTTGGATTTAGAAGTGTCAGAGTATACTGCTCGGCAGATCAAACAAGCGGTGTGCGGCTATGGTGCTGCTGCTAAAGAGCAAGTGCAGGAGATGGTTTGCCGCATACTACAGTTAGAAGTCGTACCACAGCAGGATGCAGCCGATGGTCTTGCCTGTGCTATTTGTCATGCGCACTCAAGCCATTCTATGAATAAAATACTACTTAATAGCTCTATGCGAGGACGCGGTGGCTCTAAGAAAAAGGGTCGTTGGCGTTTGACCGAAGAAGATTTGGGTAACTTGCGTTAAAGATAGGCGTTAAAGCAGACAAGCTTTAAAACCAATAAGCATTAAAATAGTGAGACAATAAAAAAACACGCTATTGGATGCGTGTTTTTTTATGAGTACCAGCACTGTCACTTTATCATTTGCAAGACGAAATTATAGCGGACTACTCTACGACTGCACTTTCAATGACAGCGTCGAGTACATATGCATACTTTTCATCATCATTATCATTTTCTGTTGTCTCATCTGACTCTATTAATTCATTAGTCTCTAATCGGTAGCGCTGCAATCGTAATACTTCTTCGTGCATACCGTCATGCTGGTATCCATCTATTTCTCCCGCAAATACTCTCCACTTCCCTTCACGAACTTTGACACCTTGGTCGTTGTAAGTGACGGGCCTAACTTGGAGACACTGCTTTTCACCATTCATATCACAATTGACTTCTTTGGCATTCACTGCCCAAAATACCGTCTCGCCCTTACTATTGTATTTCGCTTGTGGTGTGAGTCTGCCATTCCATACCAAAGTAACATTATCGTTGGTAAACTGAGTCAATACTGGGCTGTCACTTTGCTCTATTTTTAACTCACTATTCCCTAGCATTAATGTATTTAATGTGTTTTCTGCCATATCAAGATCGCTACAGGAGATTTTGGTGCTCATTCCTTCCTCGATACTCAATGTATGTCCTTGCAGCTGATAAGCAGCGCTTATTGTATTACAACCGACACTATAGATAAGTGTTTCTGGATTAAATACCAGAGTCCCTTGACCATCGATATCTGTAAGCTCACTTATAGGCTGCTCATTGGCATCCGTTGCCCTAACCAAGCTCCAACGATGACGAGACAAAGTATTCATCAGCTTTTCTTCGGGAGTAAATGTCGTCGAGCCAGATTCAGTAGTTGCTGAGTTGGTATCTGAGGCCCTATCCTCAATCGCTAGTGAGTCTACTTTTTCACCAGTATTGGAGATACCTGATCCTTCATTGTCGTGAGCCGTGTTTTCTTTTTGACAAGCGCCTAGTATGAGGCTCACCGCCACTATACTTGGCAATAAAAACAGTTGCGTTACTGATATTCTGGCTCTACCTACCATATTGCATACCTCTTAGTAAGCGTATCTCAATTTTCTCGATTACTTATTTCTATATACTTGCTGGTCTTGCATGTTTTGAAGAAACATTTAATTAACTGTTCTGGCAATATCGTTATTATAATCACGTTAAATTAACCACTATAGACCGAGCATTATTAGCTTATGTAATAAAATGTTGATTTTTATTATGTTTTAAATTCTTTTATTATTTTGCTATCTAATGTCGTTAATTTCATGGACAAAAAAAGGATAGCTAATACATATTAGCTATCCCCGATATTATCTTTAATGAGCAAGCATCTAAAAACAATAGAACTTGCGATGTATCTCTTTATCTAATCATTGATTTCCGCAGGCTTAGATTTAGCCATGTTTTTGATGCTGAAGCGCTCATTCATCATTTGATAAAAACGGGCTAGGTTTTTGCCTTGCTCATTAGGATCAACCTTGAGCACTTTACCAAAATCTAAGCCCAAATACAGCACGATGTCAGCAAAGCTCAATTGCTCACCCACCAGATATTCACGACCTTCTAGGATTGTCTCAAAATACCCCATGGCTTTGACAGCACGGGCAATTGATGGCGCAACAAATTCTGGCACTTGTTCAACACGCTGGGCTTTAGACGGATGACTGTGCTGAAACGCTAGCATTAAATTATACATCACCTCAAACTCAGCAATACGGCGCATCGAGCACACTTGGGCACGCTGTATCACGTCATTGCCCATAACAGAACGCTCACCATAGACGCGATCCAGATACTCACAGACTGCTTGTGAGTCATTGAGCACGGTGCCATCGTCTAGTGTTAAGACAGGGACTGTCTGCATCGGATTTATTTTGGTAAATTCGTCTGACATCTGCTCATTTTTGGCAAAATCAATATCAATCACATCAATGTCATCCATATCATCAACATCAATCCCTTTTGATGCCAATAAAATAAGGGCTTTTCGCGGGTTGGGCGCTGTACGGGTGACGTATAATTTTTTCATGATGAACTCCTTGTAAGAATGATTGAATAGAAATTTAGCGCTGATACGCCTTATTATGATGGTGGCACTAATGAGCACCTATCTATTGATACTCCATACCATAGTTATAGCCTACTCTGACCGTCATGGCAAAGGCTTATTACTCGTGAGGTAAAAATAGCAAAAGCCCCATAACTTTAAGTCACGGGGCTTTATTTAATCATATTTATGCAACCAGTCCAGTTATTTATTAGGGGCTGGGGTCGTACGTAGGTACGGCTTGATTTCTTTATGACCTTTTGGATATTTGGCAGCAATATCTTCGTTTTTGACACTTGGTGGAATGATTACGTCATCACCATCTTTCCAATCTACAGGCGTCGCGATGTTATATTCATCCGATAGTTGTAACGCATCAATAACACGGATAATTTCATCGAAGTTACGGCCACAGCTGGCCGGATACGTCAGCGTTAGACGCACCTTTTTATTTGGATCAATGATAAAGACACTGCGTACCGTATGCGTGCTATCTGCATTAGGATGCATCATGTCATATAATTCAGCCACTTCTTTGTTAGGATCAGCGATGATTGGAAAATTCATCTCTGTCCCTTGCGTCTCACCGATATCACTCGCCCACGCTTTATGGTCTTCTAAGCTATCGACAGAGATACAAATCGGTTTTACATTGCGCTTTTGAAACTCGCCATTGAGTGCTGCTGCACGACCAAGCTCAGTGGTACATACGGGGGTAAAGTCTGCTGGATGTGAGAAAAAAACCACCCAATGATCGCCTGCCCACTCGTGGAAATTAATATCGCCTTCTGTGGTCGCAGCGTCAAAGTTTGGTGCGGTATCGCCTAAACGTAAATGTGCCATGCTTTATTCCTTAGCTATGTTGATGAACGCTTGTATCGACCCGTTGGCCGCGCGCTCTATTATTATCATCGAGGTGCTCGCCATAAAAATGCAAAGCACATCCGTAAAACCTGACTTTATAGTAACAAACTGGTTATGAATGTCTTGTGACGGATTGTAATGCGGTTATTCCATTTAACCCTAAGTAGATATATCGATTATTTATTAAACCACCATCCCTGCATCCCATAAGCAAAACTCACCAAACTTGCCTTTTTTACTCACGCCACCAGCCACACGCCCAGCATCAGTCAATACCAATTCACCATCTTGCGCCTCTAAGTAACCCGCTGCAAGCAATTTATCATTTAACTCTTGGGTCTTGAGACCTAATTCTTTAGCAAGCTTGGCGGTGGTCAGTTTAGAATAACTAGGTGCGGCGTCTGTTGTAGATGTGACGATTGTGTTGGTAGGAGCGCTCATTGTTTTGGTGCTAGGTTCAGGCTGGTTCTCAGTTTCAGTGACTTTTTCAAGAGACATCCTAACTTCATCACTGATACGAATAATGCGTTGCGCTTCTTCATAAGTATCAGCATAAAGCTTAGCATCGTCATTACGATAAATCAGTACGCCCATCTCATTATTATTGACTTGGCTAAATTCGTACAGGTTCAAACTGGTAATAATGCACTCGTTTTCATTCAGGTAGCATTTCGCATGCAAGTTTTTGCAAAAGCTGGTACGAATAAACGTTAAGTTTTTTAACCAGTTTATTTCTTCTGGATGTAAGTCATTTTTGCCATAGACAATGCGAATATCGATTTTTAGACGGTTGCGATCTTCTAGCAGCTCTTTAATGCGTTCATTCAGCTTTAAATATGGGCTAATAATAATCAACCGATCAGACGCATTTTTAATCAACTCTTCTAAATGATAAGTCGTCCCACTGCTATTCAAAAATTTTGCCATGCTCACTTCCTTAGATATAACTGTCAAAAACTTCATAATTATTCACAAAAAAGCCCATCCCTAGCGTACTAGAAATGGGCTTACTTGCAAACTACTATTGTTCAGTATTGTTTCAAAACATCTATTAAGCTGGCTTATAGCTATCGCGCAAGCTAACGATTTGGTTAAAGACTGGCTTATCCGTGCTGTGATCTTCGCTATCGGTGATAAAGTACCCTTCACGCTCAAACTGGAAACGCGTGCCAGCATCAGCATGGGCTAAAGATGGCTCAACGACAGCATACAGCTCAGTGAGCGAGTCAGGGTTTAGTGCTTGATGAACATCAGCGACGCCACTTGGGTCCTCAGCACTGAATAGTTGCTCGTACATGCGCACGGTCGCTGGCACACCTTGACTGGCTGATACCCAATGAATCACCCCTTTAACCTTCCGGCCTTCAGGATTGTTGCCCAACGTAGCAGGATCAATCGTCGCTTTTAGCTCAACAACATTGCCATTTTCATCAGTGATATGCTCAGTGACGGCTAGCACGTAAGTGTTACGCAAACGAATCTCTGGCTTTTCTGGAGACAGACGCTTGTAGCCTGCTGGCGGTTCAATCTCGTAATCACCTTGATCGATATATAAAGTCTCGGTAAACGGAATCTCACGCTCACCCATATCGACGTTAGGATGGTTCGGCTGCGTCAACCAAAGGGTCTGCGTGGCATCATCAAAACGCGCGTTCACGCTATCGGCTTTTTGCGTCTCCCAACTACTGACCGCCTCGCTAAAGTTAGTAATCGTCACTTTTAATGGCTTTAATACCGCCATGCCGCGACCAGTAGTCGTCTCTAATGACTGACGAACGCTAAACTCTAGTAAACGAAAATCAACCACGCTATCGGCTTTGGTCACGCCCACACGCTCACAAAAGTCACGCAAGCCCTCTGGCGTATAACCACGGCGGCGCATACCAGCGATAGTCGGCATACGGGGATCGTCCCAACCGCTTACGATACCTTCATCAACGAGCTGCTTGAGTTTACGCTTACTGGTCAATGTATGATCCACATTTAAGCGGCTAAACTCGTACTGATGCGGCGGCACGTCAAAGCCGATTTTTTCGATGACCCAATCATAGAATGGACGATGGTCTTCAAACTCAAGCGTACATAGTGAATGGGTAATACCTTCGAGCGCATCAGAGAGTGGATGGGCAAAGTCATACATCGGATAAATGCACCATTTATCACCAGTCTGATGATGAGATTGATGCATCACGCGGTAAATAACAGGGTCACGCAGGTTCATGTTCGGGCTTGCCATATCGATCTTGGCGCGCAATACCGCCTTACCTTCAGCGTACTTACCGTCTTTCATATCATTGAACAGCGCTAGGTTTTCCTCAACACTGGCATCACGCTGCGGAGATGGTTTGCCTGCTTCATTGAATGAACCACGGTTATCGCGAATCTGCTCAGGCGTTTGCAAATCGACATAGGCATCGCCTTGCTCAATCAACTGTATTGCCCATGCATGTAGCTGATCAAAATAACTTGACGCGTGATACGCCTCGCCTGCCCACTCAAAACCGAGCCATTTCACATCATTTTCGATATTGTCAATATAATCTTGTTTTTCTGCAGTTGGGTTGGTGTCATCAAAACGCAGGTTACACACCCCGCCGAACTCTTTGGCCACACCAAAGTTTAGGCAGATAGATTTTACGTGACCTAAGTGCAAGTAGCCATTTGGCTCAGGCGGAAAACGTGTGACAATTTGCTGGTATCTTTGCGCATTGACATCGTCACGAATGATATTACGAATAAAGTCGTTTTTTACTTCGTCTTTTTGTGCATGGTTGCTTGAGTGCTCACTCATCGGATATTGCTCCTAACGCAAATTGTCAATTTGTGATACGTGCCATCACGCATCACAAAACGTTCAAAATAAATTATTAAAATAAATTGGGATATAAAAACTCAGATAACGCGTCCGCATTATCACAATTTGTCAAAGCTGATCAAAAATGGCTAAAGTTGCGTTATTCTATCAGCTTTTGCAAACGCATTAACAGCCTGATACATGACATGGGATAAAAAAGCCGTTAGACTACCCGTAACTTTTTAACAACCAACTTTTAACCACCACTTGACAGCGTCATTTAAGGCGCTGCAATCAAAGAGGAATATCCCATGGTAGACATGCCACCAGTAGTAGAACTTGACACCAATATGGGTGCGATCGTTATCGAACTCAACGAAGAAAAAGCACCAAAGACCGTAGAAAACTTTTTGAACTACGTAAAATCTGGTCAGTATGACGGTACGATTTTCCATCGCATTATTGATGGTTTCATGATTCAAGGCGGCGGAATGGACGCTGAGATGAATGAAAAACCAACCAACGCGCCTATCGAAAATGAAGCGGACAATGGTTTGAAAAACGACAAAGGTACTATCGCAATGGCGCGTACCCAAGATCCACATTCAGCAACTAGCCAATTCTTCATCAACGTAAAAGACAATGATTTCCTAAACCACACTGGCAAAAACATGCAAGGTTGGGGTTACACTGTATTTGGTAAAGTCACCAGCGGTATGGATGTGATCGAAAAAATGAAAGGCGTCCCAACTGGTCGTTTCGGCATGCATGCTGATGTACCAAAAGAGCCAGTTGTTATCAACTCAGCAACCATCATTACTCAGTAATAGTCATTCAATAGCAGCTAGTCAGTAGTCAGTAGTCAGTAGTTAGTAATAGTTACTTAGCGATAGCTGTGAACAAGCGAGCATTTTCTAGTAGAACTTACTAAGTAATGCTCGCCGCCATACGATAAGTCACGAGGATCAAGATAAATGCAACGTTTTAATCACTTAATCACGACCCGCCCTCATCAAGTGCGGCAAGTATTGATTAGCGATTTGCATTTATCGCCTCAGGAGCCTGCCTTAGTGCAGGCTTTTTTGGCGCTGCTCGATGACTGTCTTGCTCTGCCCGCGCTCAAACGCCTCTTTATATTGGGCGACTGGTTTGAGGTATGGCTGGGTGATGATATGTATTTATCCCTATTAAAAGAAAAAAGGCCAGAAGACGAGCAGATGGCGCATTGGCTAACCCCATTGATTGCAAAGCTCAAACAGCTACGTATTAATGGCTGCGAGATATTGGTCATGCATGGCAACCGTGATTTTCTATTGGGTCAGCCGTTTTGTAATCTGTTCGGTGGGGAGCTGATAAGCGAGCCGTATACTTTGACTGTTGGTCAGCAGAGTTATCGCTTTGAGCACGGTGACGCACTCTGTACCGATGACAAGAAATATCAACTCTTTCGCAAAATTATGCGTAATCGTCTAACCCAGTGGTATTTGCTTAATAAGTCATTAGAGAAACGCTTGGCCATCGCAGACAACATGCGTAAAAAAAGCCAGCAGAACAATGCCAATAAAGCGGCTTATATCATGGATGTGAATGATGAGGCCGTACGTCAAGCCATTACTGACAGCGATGCTTTATTGCACGGACATACGCATCGTCCAGATATTCATCAGGCGACTGCTGATAAAAAGCGCTACGTGCTTGGTGATTGGCGTTTGCTAGATAAAGACGCTCGCCAGCCGAAAGTAAGCGCTGTGATTGGGGTAGTGACAGATAATGAGCATTCAAATGACCGTTTGAATAGTAACAATTTAAGCAGTAATGATACTGAGTTTGAGTTATATGAGTTTGAATGTCTTATTCGCTAAAATGCGTTTAATGGCGCTTTAAACTTAATGGCGTTTTAGACAACGCATCTTAAAAAATATCTCTTCAGTTAAAAAAGGGTCTGTTGATAGTTCAATAGACCCTTTTTACGTTTACTACAATCTTGAACTGCTTATCGCTCGCTATCTAATCCATTAATTTAAAGAAATGCTGACGATAATGCTTTAGCTCACGAATAGAGTCGCGGATATCGTCTAAGGCCAGATGACTGCCCCCTTTTTCAAAGTTCTTTAGAATGTCAGGACGCCAGCGGAAACATAGCTCTTTAATTGACGATACATCAAGGTTACGATAATGAAAGAAGCGCTCAAGCTCTGGCATTTGGCGCGCCATAAAGCGGCGATCTTGACAGATAGAGTTGCCGCACATTGGCGATTTACCACTATCGACCCATTTACTCAGAAACTTAATGGTCTCAGCTTCCGCTTCAGCCAATGTCACCGTGCTACGACGCACACGGTCGACCAATCCTGACTGACCATGTTGCTTGGTATTCCAGTCATCCATCTTATTTAAGACTTGATCCGATACCTTGATCGCAAACACAGGCCCTTCAGCAAGCACATTCAAATCTTCGTCAGTCACGACAGTGGCAATCTCGATAATCTCATCGTTTAAGGTATCAAGTCCGGTCATTTCTAAATCAATCCACACCAGCCCTTTTTTGCCTTGATTTTTGATTTTAATCTTATTGGGATGGTCACCGGTAGCCATAAAATATCCTATCATTCATAATTTTGAAAAAACAACTTTAAAAAAAACAACTTTAGAAAAACAATTGAAAAAACGTATTACACGTAGACACCCGTGCTCAGACAGTATTGCAACACGCTACTTGGTTTAGAAAACCTATAGAATCGTACAATATTACAAAACCCCTGTCTGCCGCAGACGCTTTAGGCTGTATGTTAGCAAATTTTCACGCTACACTTAGCAATATTTTTATAATAGGTTAAAACCCATGGCATTAATCCGGCAACGCAAACTGACCAAACAACAGATTCGTCGCATCGACAAGCAGCAATTGTTAAGTCAAGACAGCATCGATGACAGCTTGATGGATGGCGTGGTCATGGCGCATTACGGTAAGCAATTAGAAGTACAAGTCACAAGCCTACCTGTGGTGATACCTGAGCAGCCAGAGATTGCGCCTGATGATCCAGAGCCATTTTGGCAAACGCTTGAGCTCGGCGATATTTGGCGCTGCCATGTACGCACTAACTTGCCGATGCTAGCCGCTGGTGACCAAGTGCGCTGGAGTGCCGACTCCAACACAGGCTTTGGCCGTATCGAAGCCGTCAAACCGCGTACCTCATTGGTCTCTCGCCCTGACCGTTATCATAAGCTCAAACCTGTTGCCGCCAATGTTGATATTCTGGCCATCGTCTTTGCGCCATTGCCTGCTGCCGCTCCTACTTTGATCGATCGCTATCTGGTCGTCTGCCATCACGCGGGCGTCAAACCACTGCTCGTCCTCAACAAAGCCGATCTGTTGGCACAAGAGAACGGCGTGGATACCAATGAGTTGTTGGCACAGTATGCCGCACTTGGTTATGAAAGTGTTCTGACCTCAGTCGATTGCCCCGAAAATATCGCCGAAAGCGCCGAGCAAGAAGGTCTCGATGAGCTAAAACGCTACATAGACAAAAAGCTGGTCATTTTTGCAGGGCAGTCTGGTGTTGGCAAAAGCAGCCTTATTAACGCCCTACTTCCTGAGTCTGGTCAAAGCGTCAATATCATCTCGCAAAACTCTAAGCTTGGTCAGCATACGACAACGACAAGCCGATTGTTACCATTTAACCCCGAGGATTTGACGCAAGGTGGTATCGTCGATACACCAGGTATTCGCGAATATGGCATTTGGCACCTAACGCCTGATGATATCATCTCAGGATTTATTGAGCTGGCACCACTGGCAGGTGATTGTCAGTTCCGTGACTGTCGTCACACTCATAACAGCAAAGGCTGCGCGCTATGGCAAGCCGTGGCTGATGGTGAGGTGTTGCAGCGCCGCGTTGAAAACCTCGTGACGCTACGAGAGGAAGCTGATACTAAGCCTTACTAAATTCAGTCAGCATCATTTCAAAGGCAAAATGATAGCTTGATTATTGACCGTGTGATCGCCCGTTTACTATAGATGACCTTATCGGTATAATAGCGCCTTGTTCATTATCATTGGGCTGGCTTCTCAGCTCAATAGAACACTTATTTTTTTGGAGGTATGGTTTGGATCGTGCGCTGGAATTTGTGGGCAACCACCCGTTTTTATTTGGTATATTAGCCGTACTTGCTATCCTGTTTTTTACCATTGAAAACAAACGTAGCGGTAGAAAAATATCGCCCAACACTCTTGGCATGATGGTCAACTCTCAGAACGCGCAGCTGATTGATATCCGTGCCAAGAAGAAGTTTGAATCAGGCTATATTCAAGGCAGCCGCAACATCCCTTTCACTGATCTCAAAGAGCGCTTAGCAGAGATTCGTGCGATTGAGCAGCCAGTGATTATTATCTGCGATATGGGTGTGCAAGCAGGCGCTGCGATTCAGATGATTGGTAAAGACAGTGTCTATCGCCTAGATGGCGGTATTGGCGGCTGGCAAGGCGCTGGTATGCCATTGGTTGGTGTAAAAGAAAAAGACGCTAAATCAAAAAACAAAGCTAAGCCCAAGCCTAGTTTAAGCAAATAGTAGATTAGCTAAAATATAGCTTCTGACTAAAGAAAGCATCCGATTAACGATAGCAAAATAAAAAGACACCTTAGCAATAGGTGTCTTTTTTTATATCCTGTTTATACTGCTACTGAGGGTTTTAAACTAAGACGGCTTGAATTTGTCATGCTCATCCCCACTTTAGTATGAGCAGAATCGAATACATTTGCCTTTACTCATTGATACTTTACTCATTGATAACAGATTCTATCAATACTTAGACTATGATAATTTATCAGGCTATCTATAATAAGTTTGTTATCTCATAAATTTATAAATAAGGATTTACCATGACTGTATCTGTTAAAGTTTATACGACCCCTATCTGCCCATACTGCTCAAATGCAAAGCAGCTACTAAAAACCAAAGGCGTTGATTACGAAGAAATCAGCATGCATGACATGAGTAGTGAAGATCGTCAAGCGCTGATGAAAAAAACCAATAACTATCGCACTGTGCCACAAATTTTCGTTGGTGAAACCTTTGTCGGCGGCTTTGATGAGCTGAATCAAATGAACCAGCAAGGCAAACTTGACGAGCTATTAGCGGGTTAATCTGCTACCTTGCTTTACTGTCTGTCTTTATTGGTTTGAAGATGGACAGTGGCAGACTCAAAAGCCATAGTGAGACGTAACCATAAAAAACATCGAGATTTGATCTTGGTTTATATTACAATGCTTTTTTAAGATCGTAGTTTGCCCCATTATTTGATTTAATTTTAGAGGATTTATCATGGCTGAAGAACAAGCACAACCACAATTGGCACTAGAGCGTATCTATGTAAAAGATATGTCACTTGAAGTACCAGGCGCAAGCGTATTCACCAAAGAGTGGAACCCAGAGCTTGATATCAATTTGTCTAGCAATGCTGAAAAATTAGATGACGATCATTACCAAATCGTCCTAATCGTTAGCGTCACGGCAAAAAATGCTGAAGAAGCGGCATTTATCGCTGAAGTACATCAAGCAGGTATCTTCTTGTTAAAAGACATCCCAGAAGATCAAATCGGTCAAATCTTGGGTGCATACTGCCCTAACGTGCTGTTCCCATATGCCCGTGAAGTCATCAGCGACATCGTGACGCGTGGTAGCTTCCCGCAGCTATTGCTTGCACCTGTGAACTTTGACCAAGCTTATGCACAAAGCCAGCAGCAAGCACAAGTTGATGCTCAAGGTAATGCTTAAGCGCTAACCAAAAATATATGAGCTCTACGAGTCGTATATTTGATAAAAGGCCGTTTACTTATAATGAGTAAGCGGTTTTTTTGTGGGTGATTTTCAATCATGAGTCAGCAATATGCTGAATGCTTTTTATAGAAGATAAAATTATCCAATATATAAATATTAGCCATAAAAAAGACCCTGCTATTAAACAGGGTCTTCAACGACCACATCGACTGGTTAAATTAATTAGCTAAAATCGAACATTAGCCTTTTAACGCAGACAAAATCTGCTGCTTAACCTCTTCGATATCTTGCGTGCCATCAAACTTATCGTAGTTTGGTGAATCTGCGCCTTCGGCGGCTTTTTCTTGATAAAAACCAACCAATGCAGATGTTTGCTCATGGTAAGTCGACAGACGGTCGCGAATGGTCGCTTCTTGATCATCTTCGCGCTGGATAAGTGCTTCGCCCGTTACGTCATCGATGCCCTCAACCTTTGGTGGGTTGTGCTGCACGTGATATACACGGCCTGAACCTGGATGCTGACGACGACCAGACAGACGATTAACGATCTCATCATCGGGCACACTAATCTCTACCACGTGATCGATGGCAACATCAGCATCGGCAAGGGCTTGCGCTTGAGGAATAGTGCGTGGAAAACCATCAAAGATACACCCGTTGGCACAATCAGGCTTTGCAATACGCTCTTTTACGAGATTGATAATGAGGTCATCAGAAACCAGACCACCAGCATTCATGATATCTTTGGCTTTTTTGCCAAGCTCGCTGCCTTCTTTGATAGCAGCACGTAGCATATCACCCGTCGATATCTGCGGAATATCATATTCCTGAGAAATAAACTGGGCTTGAGTACCTTTACCGGCGCCTGGTGGACCTAGCAAAATAATACGCATCATTACACGACTCTCCTGAATTCAATGGGATTTTGGGATTACTACAACTTAGGGATTAATTGATTGCCAAGACACCTTACCTTGTGACCTGACAAACCTCAAGTTTTTTTCTAATTAGGGTCATAAGTTGCCATGACTTATCTTTCCATATAACACTGTTAAGCCTTTTGTGGTCAACAGCATTTATATGAAAAATACTCACAATAACCAACCCTAATACTAGGGGATTTGTTGATTGATTTCTACATTGGCCTGATTTTGGTCGGCACGAATCACAACAGGATTACCTGATAAATCTCCTGACTCTGCGATAGCTGTGCCGCTGTGACTAATACGCGCAATAACAGCCAACTGAACCTTATCAGAACGGGCTGATCTTAGCGTACGCTCTGGCATCATCGCATCAAGATCGCTTAGGCTAATAGTAGCCTCGCCCTGCTTAATCGCACTAATTGGCAAACGCTTGGCAGCAAATGGCGGGCCACCATTCACATCACGAATCGCCACAAACAGCACGTCATCCGCTTTGACCAATGGCATTAGGCTTGAGTTGATCTTAACGGTCACCTCAATGCCCTCAGACGCTTGTTGCTGCTGCATGGTCACATTGGCACTGAGCTCATCTAGACTGGATAGCGCCTGCGTATGGTCGCCTGGTTTGGCAGAAATACTGTCACGCAAGCGTTTGATCCAGCCTTGTGCTTGATCAAAGTTATTTGCTCGCGCCTCACCCATTGCCATGAGCATTTGCGCGCCTTCATGCTGTGGGTTTTTGGCCAATACAGTTTCTAGCACTCGGCGACTATTTTCGTCTAGCTGACCCTTATTAGCAAAGAAATTAATCTGCGCGTAAGTAATCGCAATCTCTTCATTATCAGGTGACAAACGATAAGCACGTGATAAGGCCTCTAGTGCTGAATCGGTCGCCTCTAATGATAAGAACAACTCTGATAGGCGCATCCAACGATTGTAATCGTACGCATGGCGATAGACGTTGGTCTGCATGGCACTAATCAGCTGATTGCCATCTTCAATCGCCCAAGCAGGTGGCTGGTCAATCTTGCCAGTTAATAAGTCATCCGCCACTTGACCTACTTTGTCTTCGCTTGCCCAAAGCTCAAAAACAGGCGTGCGATCTCCGACCATCAAGTACGCCATGGCAGACAGCACAGGTACCCAAAAGACAATGATCAATCGGCTTTTGATACCAGGGGTCACCATCGGTGTCACTTCACGCTGAGCATCCAAAAGCTGGCGTTCAAGCTCAAGTTTTTGGTTTTGATAGTGATGCTCATCAATGATGCCACTGTCTTTATCTGTTTTCAGCTCTGCTAAGCGCTCACGAAATACGGCAACGTTGATACCTAATAGCTGATTGTCCAAAGGCTTACTATGCGTACGCGGTGCTCTCAACCATGGTTTGATGGCTATAACAGCAAGCAATAAGGCGGTCAGTAAGCTCAGCGCAATAAATAAGCCAACCGTAGAAAATATGGTCATTTTTTGCCCCCAAGGCTTGTAATATCGTGAACGTCTTTATTATCAGCACG
Organism: Psychrobacter sp. KCTC 72983; assembly: GCF_014280455.1. Classification (NCBI taxonomy): domain Bacteria; kingdom Pseudomonadati; phylum Pseudomonadota; class Gammaproteobacteria; order Moraxellales; family Moraxellaceae; genus Psychrobacter; species Psychrobacter sp. KCTC 72983. The sequence goes on along the minus strand of NZ_CP060390.1, from coordinate 2,249,750 downwards.
TGACAATAAGCGCTCAAGCTCCGCTTTTTCGGCAACAGATAGCGCCTCAGCGGTATTATCTGCTGTCATGCCGCTTGCACCACTCGCAACAAGCTGACGTCGTTTACTTTGCCAAAACCAACCTACTAACAAGATGATGAGCAATAATGGTGGGAAAAACCATAAGATCCACGTTGAAGGACGCACTGGTGGTTTATAGCTGATAAAGTCGCCATAACGTTCCTGCATATAGGCACGAATCTCACCATCGCTACGACCATCTTTGACCAAATCGTAGGTTTTTTGCTTTAAGTCTTGGGCAATTGGGGCATCAGAGCCTGCTAGGTTTTGGTTCTGGCATTTTGGACAACGCAGCTCTTCGATAAGACCACGATACTGTGCCTCTTGCTGTACAGAGTCAAAATCATAGACATCAATAGCAGCAAAACTGGCCATACTGAATAGACAAGCGATAAGCAAGCTTGCTAACTTTATCGTAACGGATTTTATTTGATATGCTATCATTGACATGCCTCCGCAACCTGACTTGGCTCTAAACTGACGCCATTATTATTGGCATCATTAAGCACCATCAAGCAAGGCGCAATACGGCTTTGCCAGTTGCTCTCATTGAGCTCACCGATAATATGCTGACGAATAATCCCTTCACCATCGACGACAAAAGTCTCAGGCGCGCCAGTCAGCCCCAAATCTAAAGCAAACTGCCCCGATAGATCCTGAATAGACATCGAAAACGGGTCGCCGCCTTTATTCAAATATCCTAAGGCATCCCCAATATCATCTTTATAGTTGACACCGACCAAATTGACACCGCGCTCCTCCAATTTCATTAAGAAAGGATGCTCGATGATGCAAGTAGGACACCATGATCCCCAGATATTCATTAAGAACGGCTGATCAGGCAGGTTGTCATTGGTCATGATGCGACTGGTATCTGACAATAGCGGCAACTCAAAAGCCGGTACTGGACGCTCAAGTGCTGTGTTCGTCACGATATCCGTCGGTTTGCCCAAGCGCATATACAGCATGGCAACCAGACCAATAAAAATCACCAGCGGAATCAAAAAACCTAATTTAAGCGACTTTTTGCGTTTGGTATTCTTATTGCTTTGCTGAGCCTGTTTATCAGGTGCATTGTTTGAGGTCGTCATATTACTGATCCCCTGTCTTGATAGCTTGCGATTCCAAATCTGCCACCGTAGCAAAGCCTGATTTTTTGGCAGCGATTTGCGCAGGTGTTCTGGTTTTCTTAATACGGTAACGATTGTCTAGCATACTGAGCAATGCACCAAATGCCATAATCAGCGCACCTAGCCATATCCAGCGAATGAGCGGTTTGACATAGATACGAAATGCCCATTCGTTGCTGTTTTCGGCGATCGGCTCACCAAGAGCGACATACACATCACGCATAAGACTGGCATCGATTGCCGCCTCAGTCATCGGCATCATACTGATAATATAGTTACGTTTTTCAGGATGTAGCGTCGTCACCGTTTGACCGTCTTTACTGACCGTAACCTCAGCTTGTGTGGCGTCAAAGTTACTGCCTTTTACTTCACTGAAACCTTTTACGGTAAAGTCATACCCTTGGACATTGACACTATCATTTGGTCCCAGCGCCACATCACGCTCAATACTGAGCGTACTGGTAAATGCCACCCCAATAACTGCAACGATGACCCCAATATGGGCGATTTGTTGACCCCAATAGCTCAAACGCAGCTGACGTAATCCGTTTAATCGACTCGGTGCATTTTTGGTTTTATCTTTAAAATCGATCACCATCCATAATAGCACCCAGAAACTCACTGCCAACGTGACGCCAATATTTAGCATCTCTGATGGACTCGTAAAATAGGCAATAATCGCCGCCAACACCAGACTGCTCACAGCGATAACCATGCCAGCACCTAATAATGGGCGGCTGTCTTGTTTCCAGCGAATATTAGAGCCCATACCCATTGCCACGAGCAAAAGCCACGTTAAGGGTACAAATAGCGCGTTGAAATAGGGAGGGCCAACTGATACCTGACCTAAATTGAAAGAATCGGCAATAATAGGATATAGCGTGCCAAGCAACACCACCAAAGTCGAAATCAAAATAATAACGTTATTAATCACCAAGAATGACTCGCGTGAGATCAGTCGATATTGACTCTCAACCGTCAAGCGCCAACCACGTACCGCAAACATCAGCAGACCACCGCCGATAATGACGCCTAGAATGGCTAGAATTACTAGACCACGCGTCGGGTCAGCAGCAAATGAATGGACGGAAGTGATCACCCCTGAACGTACAAGGAATGTGCCTAGCAAACTAAGTGCAAAGGCAAAGATTGCCAGCATGATGGTCCACGCTTTGAACACACCGCGCTTTTCAGTGACCGCAAGTGAGTGTAGCAATGCCGTACCTGCCAGCCATGGCATCAGTGAGGCGTTCTCTACTGGATCCCAAAACCACCAGCCGCCCCAGCCAAGCTCATAATATGCCCACCATGAGCCAAGTGCGATACCAACCGTCAAGAAACCCCAAGCAGCTAGCGCCCACGGACGCGACCAGCGTGTCCACACCGCATCCAAGCGCCCTTCCCACAACGCTGCCATGCAAAAAGCAAATGGCACGACCATGCCTACGTAGCCCATGTAGAGCATCGGCGGATGAATAATCAAACCAAAATCTTGCAAGACAGGGTTTAGATCCGCGCCATCAACTGGCAAATTGGGCAAGGTACGATCAAATGGCGATGAGGTAAAGATCAACATCGCTAGCATCATCATCTGCACGCCTGCCAATATCACAAGAACACGCGCACGCATGGACAGCGGTAATCCACGGCTAAAATAAGACACCAGCGCACACCAAGTGGCCATAATGGTCATCCAAAGCAGCAATGACCCTTCATGACCGCCCCACGTTGCAGATAGCTTATAATACCAAGGCAGTAACGTATTGGAGTGCTGAGTGACATAGACGAGGCTAAAGTCATTATAATAAAAGCCTGCCATCAGCGCAGCAAATGATGTGACCATGGCCGCAAATTGCGCCCATGCAAGACTTGGTGCTAGACGCTGCCAAGCGACGTGGTCGCGCATGACACCAATGGTTGGTAGTACCACCTGCAAAATCGCCAGTATAAAAGCGGCCAGCAAGGCAAAATAACCCAATTCTGTGATTAACATACGGTCTAACCTTGTTTACCTTGGATACCATTAAGGGTTCACCGATGGCATCGCTAGCCACTGGCAAACGCTAAATAGTCCCTTTATGCGGTCATAGTTTACGGTTAAAAACTGAGGTTTCGATAGCTGTAGAAGCACCTAAAACCCGCTACTATCATTGTGACGTATCAATCTGAATGATTGATACAAAATGCTGACCTATCATTGGCCTTGCATTGTTTTATTGACTCAAACTGTATGAGATATTGCTGTTTTTGACTATTTGAAAATACTGTTTATCGTGTTATTGCTTATGGCATCGAGGGGAAAAATACCAATACCAGATGTAACCACCCTGCCAAAAACCCAGTCAGACCACCCAAGATAATCAGCGTCATCTCATCCTCACGAAAAGCAGGACGCAGCAAATTCTGAAACTCGCTGGGCGTCAGCGCCCTTATTCTATCGCGAAACAGACCAAAAATCTTACTGGCGCGACTTTCATTGAGCTCAGGATCTCGCAGTGGCACCATAGTCGCCACAATCGACTTATCAATAATAGTGTTTTTGAGCTGTCCATAATCACGGCGGCCCAATCCCACACGTAATGTCGTACTAATAACTGGTGACTCAAGCACCGTATATAGATGCGACTTCATCAGCTCACGAGTTTGCGCTGAGCGATCACCATACATCATCTCGTTCATGATGTTCTCAAGGGTAACCAAATCTTTTACCACAATCTCAGCAAAAACTTCAGACACTTCCTCTTGGCGCTTCATAAAGCCGCCCTGCAGACGATACCTTGCGATATGAGGCATGACTGGCTTGATAAAGGGGAAGCGGCTCTGCACCGAAAAAAGCTTTAAATACGGGATAAAATGCGGCTCTATTGGATTAAATACCATCCAAATCGCAATCCAATTGGTCAAAAATCCCCAAATCGCAGCAAAAAATGGCACCGTCCAATGCTGCGGCACCACTAAAAATATAAACATTTGGATAATACCAAACACCAAGCCAATCAAAGCACTGATGTGCCAGATAAAATTGATCTCTTTTTGCCCAACCTTCAAGAACATATTGACCATCAGACGACGATCGTTCTCCATCGTATTGACGATCATCTTGCGCATATCGACCAGATCTTCGACATGATACGTCAAATCTGTCACCAGCGACTGCATGATACTAGGCAGTTCTTTGTGGGCTTGAGCATAGACGCGGCGTTTTACCGCATAAGGCAAGTTGCCCCACAGTGCGGGCGAATGATCCAGCATAATCTCATCAATCAATGGCTCAAGGTTTTTGTCCACCGTATCAGTGACAAATAGCGCCATTTGCTCAGGTTCCATCGCTTGAAAAAATTCATCTAATGAACCGAGCTTTGACAATGTCTGATCAACGATAACCCCTGATATTTTGCCTGCCTTGCGTGGGACGATACCTTGCCAGCCGATACCTGGTAACCCAAAAAATGGAAAATTTGGAATACGAATACCCCAAAACTTAATGGGATAAAACAGCATCTTGAGCGCCATCCATACATGCACCCACGTAACAAATGCCGTCACTGGTGGAATAGTTAGCATGGCAAAAAACTCTGGGTGCTCAGCGATCGTCTGCCACAATGAATTTATGTCCATGACTTTTCTAGTTCCTGACAGGTTGATTGTCGTTGCTAATATGGTCGCGACTGATAACAAGCCGCTAGCAAAATTGAAACGTCTCAAAAAGACGCTCTGTCTCTAACCACTACTATAAAATAAATCGCCTGATTTTAGCATACTTGCCATTTTTTAGCACATGGACACCCTTGGCAAGTTGTGACTAAAGATAACATCTTTTAAATCCTATATTGAGCCATAAATATACTGAGATAGCGCATCGCTTATGCAATATATGACCACAACAAAATAAGCATCTGAGTACTGCGCCTACTCATTTGTTCTGTTATAATTTGTAGTCAAACGATAGACACCATCTACGTACAAATCAATGCGCGTTGATTTTAGATCATATAGCGCTATGTGATTGAAATCCTTTGTATTATCCTTTAGACTCACCGCGTTTTGGTTAACCAACCTGCCCTTTTACCTCTTTATTATTGACTCACTGACCGATTGGGCTCTGATTTTCTATGAATAAACCACTAACTCCCAATACCGAACAGGTCAACAGTACCTTTACCAACCGTATTATTATCTTTGGAATTTTAATATTGCTGGGTTTGGGCGGCCTGATAACGCGTTATGGTTATTTGCAAGTCTATGCCCATGATAAGTACACCACCCAGTCAGACAATAACCGCATTAAACTGATATCTGCACCGCCTAGCCGCGGTTATATTTATGATCGTAACGGGATAATTTTGGCGGATAACCAGCCAGTTTTTACCGCCATGCTAAGCCCTGATGAGGTTGACAACCCTGAGCGCACGCTCAGCTTGCTGGCGCCTATTTTTGATTTGACAGCAGAAGACATCACAGATATTTTGGCGCGCTTGAACAAAAACAAAAACGACCCTGTGACCATCAAAATCGACTTAACAGAGGCACAGCTGGCTCAGTTCAGTGAGCGTAAGCCATTCTTTCGCGGTGTTTCTATCCAAAGTAAGCTGACGCGTGATTATCCTTATGATGAGCTATTTGCTCATGTGATCGGTTACGTTGGTCGTATTAACGATAAAGAGTCTAAGCGTATTGATAAGGACCGCTATGCAGGTACTGATCTGATCGGTAAGATTGGTATCGAAGACTATTACGAAGATATTTTGCTTGGGCAACCTGGTTATCAGTCGGTAGAAACAGACGCTCACGGCAATATCCTACGTCAATTGGATACCAAACCGCCTACCTCAGGCAACGATATTACGTTGAGCTTAGATTATGGGCTGCAAAAGGTCGCCCAACAACAACTAGATGGCCGCCGCGGTGCCATCGTAGCGATAGATCCCAAAAATGGCGACGTGCTGGCCTTTGTCAGTAACCCAAGCTATGATCCCAATCCTTTTATCTCAGGGATTTCGTTCAAAGACTATGATGCCCTGCGAGAAGATCTCGATCAGCCCTTGTACAATCGTGCGCTCCAAGGGACATACCCACCTGGCTCGACCATCAAACCATTTGAGGGTCTAGGTGGCATTCACTATGGCTTACGAGATTGGAACAGCACTATTTATGATCCTGGCTATTTTAGTTTACCAGGAGACAGCCATCGTTTCCGTGACTGGAAGCGCGGGGGTCATGGTACGGTTGATTTAAAGAAATCTATCCAAATGTCGGTTGATACTTACTATTATAAGCTGGCCTATGAGATGGGTATTCAGCGTCTACACGACTGGATGGTGCGCTTTGGTTTTGGGGACAAGACTGGTATTGATCTTCCTAACGAAAAATCAGGCATCATGCCATCACCGAAATGGAAAAAAGACACGTATGATAAAGACTGGCTACCGGGTGAAACCATCTCTGTCAGTATTGGACAAGGCTATTTCTTAGCCACGCCACTACAGATTGCTAATGCCACTGCCATGACCGCCAGTAAAGGTAAACATATTACCCCGCATTTGCTCAAGAGCAGTGACGGCGCGGCAGAGGTAAAAGTGATCACCAAACCAGATGGCAAAATTGAATACAACGGTCAGCCTTCTGACTGGCTACGCATGCATGATGCAATGGAAAGCGTGGTAGAAAACGGCACAGGTCGCGGCATCTATACCCCGCGTTATCGTATCGCTGGCAAAACCGGCACCGCACAGGTCAAGTCTATTGCTCAAGGCAAACGCTATGATAAATCGGCAATCGATAAGCGTCACTGGGATCATGCGTGGTTCAATGGTTTTGCCCCTGTCGAAGACCCTCAAATCGCGCTGGCGGTCTTGGTCGAAAACGGTGGCGGTGGTAGTACGACTGCCGCGCCTATCGGCCGTGCCCTATTTGACTACTGGATGCTACAACGCAAAACTGATCCGGTACTCCCACCTTCAGCCGATGAGCTCAAAGTCATCAAGCGCCAAAAGGCCTTTGAGAAAGCCTTGAAAGATGCCTTGCGTGAAAAAGAGGCAAAGGCGTTAGCAGAACAGGAAGCAGCAGAAGCAGAGGCGCAAACAGCAGAAGCAGAGGCGCAAACAGCAGCAGCCACCTCTGAATAGCGACATTTTGATAGACATCTCTAACCATTACCAGTCATGTCTAATAAGTAGAGATGCCTCAAAAAAAGATAATAAAAGAGACTCTAGCATGAAAAAACCCACGAGCGGGCGCACAGCAAAAAAGAACCCTAAAGCAAAAAGTGCCGCAGCCGGTGATGTGCGTATCATTGGTGGGCAGTTCAAGCGCCGTATTGTCAGCTTCATCGAGGCAGATGGCCTGCGCCCAACACCCGACCGCCTGCGAGAGACATTATTTAACTGGTTATTGGCCGATATTCACGGTGCACGCGTACTCGATAGCTGTGCAGGCAGTGGCGTATTAGGGTTTGAGGCGTTGTCCCGCGGCGCAGCTCACACCACTTTTATTGAAGTTAATACGGCACAAAGCAACATGCTACGTCAAAGTGCTGAGCAATTACGCCTTGATACCGCAGCTTACACGGTTATCACTGGCACGGCTGAGGAAGTACTGAGTCAACACCAGCCGATTGAGCACCCGTTTGACATCGTCTTCATCGATCCCCCTTATGCTCAGGATCTATGGCAGCCTATTTTGAGTACGTTGATTACCAATGCATTGATTGACCAATCAACGCTAATTTACTTAGAAGCGGATAAAGATTTGACCACTCAGCTTGAGCAACTAGAAGAGCAGCTTAATGAAAATCGCGACGCCCAACTAGAGACAACTCAGCAAACGATATGCTTTGAATGCTTGAAACAAACCAAAGTTGGACAAGTTGTCGCTGGACTTTATCGGCTGTCACCGTCATAATTACACCCTAATTGCTAAGCGCATCATTAGCAGTTATTTGTTAAGCAATATTTAGTAAACCCTTCAATACCTGTAAAAATGTTTAAAACCGCTTAAAAACTGGCCAAACGCTGCAGTTTAATGTATAAAGGCGAAAATAAACCCCAATGCAGCTTGCAAGCGTAGGCGCTACTGCTTATAATGTGCAGTCTGTTTTTTGAGAGCCCCGTTCCCAGCTAAACTCTCAACGAATTCTAATTTTAAGGTTTTATCATGAAAACACTTAGTGCAAAACCAGCTGAAGTGACCCATGACTGGTATGTCGTAGATGCTGACGGCAAAACCCTTGGTCGCTTAGCCACTCAAATCGCAACTCGCTTACGTGGCAAGCACAAGCCTTCTTATACCCCGCACGTAGATACTGGTGACTTCATTGTTGTCATCAACGCAGAAAAGATCGCGGTAACGGGTAAGAAAGCGCAAGACAAAAAGTACTATCGTCACAGTGGCTACCCAGGTGGTATTAAAGAAACCAACTTCACAAAGCTGATTGCACATAAGCCTGAAGATGTTCTACACAAAGCAGTTAAGGGTATGCTTCCAAAGGGCCCTCTTGGCTATGCGATGATCAAGAAGCTGAAACTATATGCGGGTACTGAACATCCACATACTGCACAGCAACCTAAAGAACTAGACATCTAAGGATATACTTATGGAACGCAATTACGGAACTGGTCGCCGCAAGACGTCTACTGCTCGTGTCTTTTTATCAAAAGGTACTGGTAGTATTGTTGTTAACGGTAAGCCACTAGACGAATACTTCAGCCGTGAAACTTCACGCATGGTTGTTCGTCAGCCATTAGAACTACTAGACTCTGCTAACCAGTATGACTTATATGTCACTGTTGCAGGTGGTGGTATCAGTGGTCAAGCGGGCGCAATCCGCCACGGCATCACACGTGCATTGATCGAAGCTGACGAAACTTTGAAGCCTGCCCTAAAAGCAGCTGGTTTTGTTACTCGTGATTCACGTCAAGTTGAACGTAAGAAACTGGGTCTACGTAAAGCACGTAAACGTCCACAGTTCTCAAAACGTTAATCAAAGCACTTTCTTATCTTTTTGCTGCTGTTGTCTTTTTCTCGGAGCGATGGTAGCAAACTCAAATAAGAGAAGCGTTTTGCAAAGCCTTATAAGCTGGTCACAGCTTATAAGGCTTTTTTATGCCTGCTGATTGGCCTATAGGTAGTGTGGCTATAGTAGGACCTCAATAAAATTGATACAGCATAGGAAACGCGCTCGATTAAACGATACTTTTCTTGCTTGCTGTGACTGCGTCTCCAGAGGCTGCGAAAAATAGCGTTTAATCTTGCTATACCATTTTTATAATGGTTTCACTATATCTCTCATTGCAATAGCTATCGATATACGTACTTTATATTAGCACTGCAAATTAAGAACCTTATAAACATTCTCACTTGCAAAGCATTTGAGCCTACCCCATCATATCAATAACTTTTCATCATTAGCTGCAATGTGATACACGGTGCGGCAGAAGGATATTATGAAAGCGCCAGAACAATACGATCCTAGTAAACCCTCCAACACTAACGGCATACCATCATCCAGTAGGCAGCAATCCAATAAGTCGCCTGCTATACCTGCTGGCACCCCAACGATTACGCAAAATCAAAAGCGTACCGCGCAAGCAGAAAACAAGCCCTTTCAATGGCAGTTTTTATTGCCAACGTATTGGGGTATCTGGTTGTTGTTTTTGGTGATGTTACCCATGATATATTTGCCACTGCGTTGGCAGTTTTGGCTAGGTCGTAAGCTCGGCATATTGATTTATAACGCTGCAGGCTCCCGTAGGCGTGACACTCTGATTAATCTAAAGCTGGCGTTTCCAGAAAAGCCAGAAGCTGAGCGTGAATTGATGGCCAAGCAAGTTTTTGTCAATCAAGGTATTGGGGTGTTTGAAACCCTATGTGCTTGGTTCCGTCCAAATATATTTACTAGAACGGTATCTATTTCGGGATTACAGCATCTTGTTAATGCGCAAAACGAGCAGCGTCCGGTTATTCTATTGGGTGCGCATTATACGATGCTGGATTTGGGCGGCTTACTGTGTTCTCAATTCTTCCCTGTCGATTGTATGTACCGTACGCAAAACAACCCTTTACTGGACTGGTTTATCTATAATGGTCGTACCAATATATTCGGTAAGCAAATCTCCAGCCGTGACATGCGAAGCCTAGTCACCTCTATCAAAGCAGGTCATGTGATTTGGTATTCCCCCGATCAGGACTATGGTCTAAAACAAGGGGTTATGGCGCCATTCTTTGGCGTGCCAGCAGCGACCATCACCGCATCACGCCGTATGGCAAAATTAGGCAGCAAAACGCATCCACCCGCTGTCATGGCGCTACACACCTATCGGCAGACACCAGATAATCTACCACGTGGTAAGCGACCTCATTATCACTTGACCATCACCCCAGAGCTTGAGAACTACCCAAGTCAAGATGAGGTTGCGGATGCTACTCGGGTTAATGAAGTTTTAGAGGGACTCATACGTATTGATCCGACTCAGTGGATGTGGTTTCATCGGCGCTTTAAACATGGGCCAAATGGTCGTACGGATATCTATAAGTAGGCCTTTATTTTCAAAAGGGCTGATAAAATTTGCTATACTTTGCAACTGCTATTTTGTACTTTTAATCACGCATTATAATAACTTGACAAACAAAACAACGGATTTTTCATGAGCGACAATCACAGTTCTGGACAAGCAGCCCCACATAAACGCATTTTGACAGGGATCAAACCCACAGGTATTCCGCATCTTGGTAACTATGTTGGCGCGATTCGTCCGGCCATCCAGTCTATTCAAAACAGCGATAGCGACGCTTTTTTCTTTTTAGCGGATTATCACAGTATTATTGGTTGCCATGATCCTGCGATCATTCACGAGTCAACCAAAGCCATTGCCGCGACATGGCTCGCCTGTGGTCTCGATCCTGAGCGCGTGACTTTTTATCGTCAGTCAGATGTGCCTGAGATTTTGGAGTTGTCATGGATTTTGAGCTCCTCATGTGCCAAAGGCCTCATGAACCGCGCTCATGCCTACAAAGCAGCGGTCGATGCTAATATGGAAAAAGAAGACGTTGATCCTGACCAAGGGATTAACATGGGGTTGTTTGGCTACCCTGTGTTGATGGCTGCTGATATTTTGATGTTTAATGCCACGCATGTACCTGTTGGCCGTGACCAAATTCAGCACATTGAAATGGCGCGTGATATAGCAGGTACATTTAATCATCGTTACAAGCCATTGTTCACTGAGCCTGAGGCCCTGGTCGACGACAACACGCCGCTACTCACAGGTCTCGATGGTCGCAAAATGAGCAAAAGCTATAACAACGTGATTCCGTTGTTTGGCGAGTTTAATAGCCAAGCCGATCCTGAAAAAATGATGCGTAAGGCCATCATGCGTATTGTGACCAACTCACAATTGCCAGAAGAGCCAAAAGATCCTGACGCGTCAGCAATTTTTGAGATTTATAAAGCGTTTGCTACGCCTGAAGAAATTGCTAATTTGCGTGCGCAGTATGAATCAGGTATTGGCTGGGGAGACGCCAAAGAGCAGTTGTTCCAACAAATCAATAACGAGATTGCCCCTTTCCGCGCGCGCTATCAAGAATTGATGGCAAATCCAAAAGAGCTGGAAGAAATCTTGCAAATGGGCGCAGATAAAGCCCGTCGTCATAGCCGTAAGCAGCTGGATAAAGCCCGCCGTGCCATTGGTATTCGCCCACTAGCGAAGCTTAAATAAATGACTTCTGATCGTTTATAATGCCGACATTTAATCCAAGCCATTTTTTATCTTATTGTCAGTCTTTATACGAGGCTGACAGTACGTATGACTCTGAACAATCCAATCGGCTGGCTCGTCATCGCCATGTCGAACCAGATGCGGCGCAGTTTTTGGCCAATATTGCCACGATCAGACAGCCCAAAAAGGTACTAGAGGTTGGTACCTCGACGGGCTTTTCGACATTGTGGCTGGCGTATGGTCTGCGGCATCAGGCTGAATGTGACTTTACATCGCTAGACATCGACAAAAACCGCAGTGAAGCTGCTCGCCAGCATCTGCAAAATACGCGGCTGTCTGACTCTGTTCGACTCATCGTACAAGACGCCTTTATTTTTTTCAATAGCAATGAAGACGTCTTTGACTTGGTATTTTTGGATGCAGAGCGGCAATTCTATATCGATTATATCCGAGGTCTGCATAACGCATTGGACGTCGGTAGTGTACTTATTGTCGATAATGTCATCTCTCATCGTGATGAGGTGAGCGAGTTCTTGGCAGAATTCACCAACGACTCTCGTTATCTTTGTCACACGTTAGATGTTGGTGCTGGACTATTTATGGCAGTGCGCCAGGAACATTAAGTATTATGGATACATCCAACACGACTGCGCTGCGCATCTATCAGACGCCAGTACAGCATCTACCAGACGATCTTTATGTTCCGCCACAAGCGTTTGCGATTTGGCTAGAGCAGTTTGCTGGGCCACTAGATTTTTTATTATATTTGGTCAAAAAGAACAACGTTGATTTGACCCAAATGCCGATTCTACCCATCACTGAGCAGTATCTTGCCTATATCAGTGAGTTAGATACTGAGCATTTTGAATTGGCAGGTGATTATCTGCTGATGGCGTCGACGCTGATTGCTATTAAAACCGAATTACTATTGCCTACCCCTGACACGCCTACCGATGAGCGCGATCCAAAAGCCGAGCTGATTGAACGCCTAGAAGAGTACGCACAAATCAAAGCCGCCAGTCAGCGCTTAGACAATCTGATACGTTTAGAGCGTGATGTGTTCTTAGCCATGGTAAGTATGCCCAGTCAAGACGTTATGAATGCTGAGCTGCCCAACTACTCGCCTACTCTGCTGATCGATAGCTTGTTTAAAATGCAGCTACAGCCAGACTATCAAATGCATACCATCAAAACTGATATCGTGCCGCTTTCTGATCGTATCGCTAGCATTAGTCGGCAACTGAGTACTGATGGTGCCCGCTCCTTTTATGAGCTACTAGACAAAGCACAGGGGAAAATAGGCGTGGTCGTGAGCTTTGTCGCCGTACTTGAACTGATTAAGCGGCAATTAGTTGGTGTGGTCTATACAGAACCCAATAATGATGCAAGCACGTTAATGAAATATGATACCGATCCATCCGATATAGACAATCAATCCCAAGAACTAACACTACAGTGGTTGGCCTAACCAGCATCAGGTTAGCCGCCAAACCTGCTATTGATCCCATGATATTAAAACAAGAGCACATTTTAGATGGTAGATATTGACGACTCAAAGCAGCCTAGTAAAGCCGAAACTACAGGCACCGCTACAGCTTCCTCTATTGGGGCAAATCAGGCGTCTCTTGAAGATGTGAGCAAGCACATCGAGGTGCTGCTGCATGCATCAGAGGCGCCGCTGACAGCTCACGCGTTAAGAAAACATTTATCATTATCTACTAAGGAATTAAAGCAAGCCTTAGAGGTGCTAGAGCGACGGTTAGAGACCGGTGTGCTGAACCTACATGAGACAGCTAGCGGCTATCGATTGCAAATTTCCGATGCCTATAGCGGCTTGATTCAGCAGACTTTCCCGCAGCGTCAAGAGCGTTTGAGCCAAGCGTTACTTGAGACGTTAAGCGTTATTGCGTATAAGCAACCTGTGACACGGAGTGACATCGAGCAAGTGCGCGGTGTGACGTTATCAAGCAATATACTACGCCAGCTATTTGATAAGGGGTGGATCATTGAAAAAGGCTTTAAGGAGACCTTAGGCCGCCCAGCGCTCCTTCACACCACCGCACAATTTTTGGATGCATTTGGGCTGAGTCATTTAGACGAGCTACCACCAATGCCAGATATGGACTCCATACGAGCTATGTCTTAATTTTTCTGCTGACCAAACTATCATTACGCTCATAAAAAAGGACAGATCATATAGGATCTGTCCTTTTTATTTGGCTATTACTCTTAGGGGTTGTCACTCTTAGAGGCTTTCAACCTTAGATAAATAGCAAAGCATCATAATCTGCTTCATCAATTAGCTCGTCCTTATTGATTGATAACATCAACACCTTTTGGTGGAGTGAACTTAAACTGACTGCTGCCGATGCTTGGATTCATTTTGATACTACTAAACTTAATAGAGGTCGTTTGACCTAGCGTATCGTTTAGTACCATCATCACAGGTTTGCCGCCACTAAAGCTCATGGATAGGCTCTTAAAGCTGGCATTATCAGATTTTGGGTACAACACATAGTAGTTCTTATTGCTATACGGCTGAGTGATTTTAAAGTTTTGATCAATCTTGCTTGGATCACCTGACAATAACAGTGCTGGCGTATTGCCTACTTGGCTATCCACATTTTGTTTAGTCGCTTGCTCTAGATCTTTGTCATAGATCCACATAGAGTTGCCATTGGCAACGATCAATTGCTCTGAGGGCGATTTGGTTTCCCAGCGGAAGTTATTGGGACGTTGGACACTCATAGAGCCTTTAAACGTACCACTGCTCGCGCCTTTGGTTGTCTGGCTAAAATTAGCCGTCATACTCTTGGTATTGGTCAGCAATTTGTTCAAACGTTTAGCAGCTGTTAGGTTATCAGCAGGAGCTGCTGTGGCTGTTTGAGTCAATGCCATCATTGGCGCTGCGATACCTAACGATGTCATTAATACACCTGCTAAAGCACCACTCATCATCTTCTGTTTGGTTGATTTTTTCGTAGATAAGTTCATCATAAATCCTCTCTAAAAAAGCACAATCGCTTTAAAAATAGTCGCTTAAAAATAGAATAGCTTATTAAAATTTTTTCTGTTGATACCAATCTCAACACTGCAAAACAGGTATCGATCAGCAATGGCAACAGTGTGCCAGTTTTTTTATTACGCGCCTAGTCATGATTTGCAATCTTTACTACGGCTGCCATACACGCTTGTAACCAATGCAGTTACACGGTAAAAGTTTGCATTTATCATGATAAATTATTAACACTGTGCTCATAAAGAGCCAGTGAGCTAAGTGTGACGAGTATTTATGCTATATAAAATTGCTGACCAAACTGCTAACAAAAACCAATCTCTAACAAAAGCCAATATTAATTGATGAGGTCTTATAAACGTAAAAAGCCCCTACTACCATAAGGCAGTAAGGGCTTTTTTAATTATCCAATCGTTTTATTCAAAGAATAAAATGACCTAAATAGATAATTATGCGTTTTCAACCGTTACATAACGACGGTTAAATTTACCTTTAGTCTCAAACTTTACCACACCATCATTTAATGCAAATAAAGTATGGTCACGACCCATGCCAACGCCTTCGCCTGCGTGGAATTCTGTACCACGTTGACGAACGATGATGTTACCAGCTGTGATAGCTTGGCCACCAAAGATTTTTACGCCTAGCATTTTTGGGTTTGAATCACGACCGTTACGGCTTGAACCGGCAGCTTTTTTATGTGCCATGAGAAAATCTCCTTGTTAATGTGACTTATCGCTTATGCGACAACTCTTAAGCATTTAGTGCGCTATTTAGCAAACATTGCTAAACGGGTAATTAGGCATTAATGGCTTTGATTTTTAACAAGGTGTACCATTGGCGGTGACCTTGCTCTTTGTGATAGTGCTTACGACGGTTGTGCTTGATGATACGGATTTTTTCGCCGCGACCATGCTCAACCACTTCAACTTCTACGCTAGCGCCTTCAACGACAGGCTGACCGATTTTGACGTCATCGCCGTCAACAACCATCAACACGTCTTCAAATTTGATTGTTTCGCCTTTTTCTGCTTTTAGCAATTCAACTTTAAGCAATTCATCGACGACTACACGGTGCTGCTTACCACCAGTTTTAATTACTGCGTACATTGTATGACTCCGTTTAACCCGTGTGCCGTGGTAGATATTATACCTACGCTTCAATAACGAACACGACAGGGAAAAATTAAAGGCAAGATTTTACGGCTTTTTGCTGATAAAAGCAAGCCGGGCGTCTTGTTTTTGCAAGGTGGTTACACTAAATCACCATCATCTGCATTGTTATATACGCTACAGATTATCAAACCGTCGTAGACAACGATACTGATAAAAGCATCATAACAATGGTTATAAATGATGGTTTGAGCCTAACGGGGGCTATTATAACTTATATAATCAGTTACTTACAGCCTTTTATCTATCATTTATGTGACGACAAAACCTCGTGATAAGTTAACATTCTTACCATCAAATTATTGAACGCTTTCATCAGTTTGCCCTGCCTTCTATGCATGATAATAGGCGCACGAGCGACCTCTGAGCTACCCTTATGGTGTACTTTAACCAACAATTTTCAAAGGCAGCTATGTTATGATAAGCGAAACCATACCTTACCTATAGATAGATAAAGTCAAGGTTATACCAACTCTCTTTACTCTTATTAATATGACTATTTATTATGACTAGTACCTCTTTAAATAATACCGTGCCTGCCTCTCAATCGACGCCTAGCTATGCAGATATTCAAAGTATTGTAGCCAATGATTTTGAGGTAATGGACAAGCAAGTATTTGGTAGTCTCAACTCAAAAGTACAGCTCGTCATGAGCGTCTCTCAGCATGTAATCAATGCCGGTGGTAAGCGTATGCGCCCGCTGATTACGCTATTGTGTGCCCGTATGTTTGACGACAATCCATCAGAAAAAGCGATGCACCTAGCAGCCATTACTGAGATGCTACATACTGCAACCTTAGTCCATGACGATGTGATCGACGAGTCAGGACAGCGCCGTGGTAAACCGACAGCAAACGCCACATGGGACAATGCCACCGCTGTATTGGTCGGTGACTATCTGATTGCGCGCGCATTTAATCTTTTGGTTGGTTTTCAGAGCTTGCCATTGTTGCAAGTATTCTCTGATGGTACTTGTGATATTGCTGAAGGCGAAGTATTGCAGCTACAACATCAGCACAATCCTGCCGCAACAGAAGAAGACTACTTACGCATTATCGATGGCAAAACCTCTCGCCTATTTATGATGGCGACTCAAGGCGCGGCTATTTTGCAAGACAAAACAGAATATATGGCCGCATTAGGCGACTTTGGACAGCACTTTGGTAATGCGTTTCAAATTATCGATGATGTCCTTGATTATAGTGGCGATAGCGACGTAATGGGCAAAAACCTAGGCGATGATCTTGCAGAAGGTAAACCTACCCTGCCAACTATCAAGGCACTCGAACTACTAAAAGACAGTGACAACAAAGGTTATGAGCAGCTACGAATCGCTGTGCAAACGGGTAAAACACCAAATGCTGAGCAACTGATTGAGTTAGTACGTAGCTCAGGCTCATTAGATTATTGCAAGCAACGCGCGTTGGAAGAAACCAAACTGGCGCAACAAGCCCTCAGCACACTGCCTGACAATCGCTATCGTACAGGTCTGTATCAATTGACTGAGCTTGCTAGCGCACGATTGGTATAATTAAATATGAGTCGTCTGTGTTATCGACTAATTAAGACAATCGGCTAATTAAAACAACCAGCTAATTAAGACGACTCATTTTTTAGCAGTGCTTTTAGCAATCAATGAACAGCAATCCCATAACTTAAAAGCGACACTCTTCAAAAACTTATTCTCTTCAAAACCAACGTACCAGTTAAATAGTTACCTTTCTTTAAGTTTTATAAATCTTTGCAGTACTATAATCATGTAAGGATTTTGAAGGTGGATGATATTTGACCACGCTTATTAGAGGCTACTGACTGCTCTAAGTCGCTATATTTTAAAGGTCATAATTAGGGGTTGATAAATTTGTTGAATTGTTTACAAAGCAGGTTTTCTGCTGTTTTAAGACCTTAACACTACTAAGGCTTTACGATTATAACAAAAAATTACAATAAATTTCGATAGTAGGTTGTATGTCTTCTTATTAGCTGCTAGTTGGTGTAGCGGTTACTATGGCGGGATTTTATTTACTCAGCGAGCACAGTGCGGTCAGTTTTTGTCAGCTTTCCTATCGTGAATCACTTGACTGTGGGGTTACCCCAATAGTTTATAATAACTCTTTAAATTTACTAACCTACTTTGTGGTCTGCCTACACTTCTAATATCACATTTACCAAATCGCGTCTCAATCAAACTCGCTACTGGCTGCCTTACTAGCGATTTTTATTAAATCCATTGACTCAAAGGTTGAGTATGCCGTACTGGCATGAATGTGCAGAATAAGTAGACCCTCGATAGTTCGTACATCAAAATTTATTGTTTAACTTTTTATACTGTCGTTATTTTATATCTATTGCCGAGGACATTGATGAAGCACTCTACTCTTGCGCTTGTAATAGCATCTGTACTATCTGGAGCTGTACTGGTTGGCTGTGACAAAAACGATGACGCCGCTGGTGAGCAAGCTGCACAGCAGCAAATGCCGCCTGCGGTGGTCAACGTTCAGACTGTCACTCTCGACACCATCCCCCAAGTACAGACTTTTTCTGGACGTACTGCAGCTTATCAAACTGCCGACGTCCGCCCACAAGTAAATGGCGTCATTGACGAAGTGTTATTCCGTGAGGGAAGCAATGTCAAAAAAGGTCAGCCACTTTATCGTATCAATACTGACAACTACACGACCTCGGTCGCTAGTGGTCAAGCGGCGGTCGCGCAAGCACAGGCTAATCGCCAAACCGCTATCGCCAATAATGCCAATGCTAAAGCAGAGTTAGCCAGTCGCCAAGCCTCATTAGCACAAGCGATAAATGACTTTCAGCGTCTAAAAGGCTTGGTTGAGATTGACGCTATCTCCAAGCAGCAATATGACCAAGCGCAAACTCAGGTACGTACAGCGCAAGCGGCTCTAGAGAGTGCTCGCGCTGCAGTCGGACAAACTGAAGCGAGCATTAGAAGCGCTGAGGCTGGGATTAAAACCGCGCAATCAAACTTAGATGCTAGCGCTTTGGATCTCAATCGTACTATCGTCCGTGCACCGTTGACTGGTCGTAGTGACCGCTCAAGCGTTACTGCAGGAACCTTAGTTAACGCCAGTCAATCTGAGCCTTTAGTGACGATTTCGCGCTTAGACCCTATCTATGTCGATATCAGTCAGTCGTCATCTGAGCTATTGCAGCTTCGTCAGCAAATAGCAGACGGTTCAGCTCAGCCAGGCATGAACTCAGTTGAGTTGGTGCTAGAAGATGGCTCAGTGTATCCAGTGCGTGGCAAGCTTGCGCTGTCTGAAGCTAAAGTCGATCAATCTACTGGCGCGGTGACTCTACGAGCTATTTTCCCAAATCCTAATAACGTGCTACTGCCAGGTATGTATGTCTCAGCGCGTCTGACTCAAAGCGTCATTCCTAATGCAGCCTTAGTGCCGCAAAGCGCTGTAATGCGTACGCCTAAAGGCGATTCACAAGTCTACATCGTTGATGAAAATAATAAAATCCAAGTCCGTCCTGTTACCATTAATGGTACTTATGATGGTCAATGGGTGGTCACCGATGGCTTAAGTAGTGGCGATAAGCTAGTGGTTATAGGCGGCTCTAAAGTTAAGCCTGAGCAGGAGGTCGTGGTCAAGCCGTTAGAAAACGCTAATGGTGCACCTGCAACGCCTACCGCCAAAACACCACAGCAAGCTGCGAAAACGGTAGCTGATGACACTTCTGAGCAGGACACTGCTACCACCGCTAATTAATTCCATTCAAAGATAGGAAGACCTAGGGATATACTATGTCACGTTTTTTTATTGATCGCCCTATTTTTGCATGGGTGTTGGCCATTTTGGTCATGCTTATCGGGGTAATCTCGGTTGTTAATTTGCCGATTGAGCAGTATCCGCGTATCGCACCGCCCACCGTTTCTGTTAGTGCCACTTATCCTGGTGCCAACGCCCAAACCGTTGAAAACTCTGTGGTGCAGATTATTGAACAACGTATGAAAGGGCTAGATGGCTTGATGTACATCTCCTCATCGAGCTCCTCAAACGGTAGCGCTTCAGTGACGCTTACCTTTGAGAACGGTACCGACCCTGATACGGCGCAAGTACAAGTACAAAATAAACTGCAAGCGGCGATGAGCGCGTTGCCTGAGGCTGTTCAGCGTCAAGGTGTCAACGTTAATAAGTCCTCCAGCAGCTTTTTGATGGTGCAGGCATTTATTTCTGAAGATGGCAGTATGGATCGTGCCGATATTGCCGATTATATCAACTCCAATGTGCTTGACTCGATCAGTCGTGTGGAAGGGGTTGGTGAAGTTCAGGTGTTTGGTTCTACTTACGCCATGCGTATCTGGCTAGATCCTGCACGCCTACGTAGCTATAACATGGTGCCCTCTGATGTTGTCAATGCCGTACGAGCACAGAACGCTCAGGTATCTGCAGGTCAGCTAGGACAAGCACCTGCTGACACAGATCAACAGGTGATTAACGCCACCGTCAGTGTACAAAGCTACCTGCAGACTCCAGAAGAGTTTAGAAACATTCTACTAAAGACAGACAGCTCAGGCGCGCAGGTACGTCTCGGTGATGTCGCAGACGTAGAGATTGGTAGTGAAAACTATAGCGTCAACTCCTTGTATAACGGTCAAGAAGCGGCAGGTCTAGGTATCTCATTGGCTGCAGGCGCAAACGCGCTAGAGACCCGTGAGGCGGTCGGCGCACGTATGGCCGAGCTAGAAACCAACTTTCCAGCAGGCCTAAGCTCTGTTGTGCCTTATGACACAACGCCTTTCGTGAAGCTTTCTATCGAGCAAGTCGTGAATACGCTTATTGAGGCTATTGTCTTGGTGTTTATCGTCATGTTCATTTTCTTGCAGAACTGGCGCGCCACCATCATTCCTACTCTTGCCGTTCCAGTGGTCTTGCTAGGTACTTTTGCTGTGCTTTATATCGCAGGCTTTAGTATCAACGTCTTGACGATGTTTGCAATGGTACTCTCCATCGGTCTACTGGTTGATGATGCGATCGTTGTTGTCGAAAACGTCGAGCGAATATTAGAAGAAAACCCTGATATTTCGGTCAAAGATGCAACCGTTCAGTCGATGGGCGAGATCAGTAAGATCGTTATTGGTATTGCGCTGATTTTGTCTGCCGTATTTGTACCGATGGCCTTCTTTGGCGGCTCAACAGGTGTTATTTATCGTCAGTTCTCTATCACCTTGATCACGAGCATGGCGCTGTCAGCCATGGTGGCTCTAATCTTCACCCCTGCCCTATGTGTGACCTTGCTAAAACGTGGTAAGAGCCATGAAAAAGGCAGTACTGAACAACAAAAAGGCTTCTTTGGCTGGTTCAACCGCGGGTTCTTTAAGCTAAGCCGCTCTTATGAAAACTTCGTCGGCAAAAGTATTCGTTTTAAGTGGTTGTACCTGATCGGCTATGCCGCCATCATCGGTATTATGGCAGTGGTGTTCTTGCGTATTCCAGGTTCGTTTTTGCCAGAAGAAGACCAAGGTATTATGTTCACCTTAGTCCAGCTTCCTGCAGGCTCTACGCTAGATGAGACGCAGGATGTACTGGATAAAGTCAGAAATTATTACGACACACAAGAGACGGACAATATTGCCTCTGTCTTTACCATTGCTGGTTTTAGTTTTGCAGGTCAAGGCCAAAACATGGGTCTGGCATTCGTTCGACTGTCAGATTGGGAAGAGCGCTCAGGCGATGAAAACACCGCGCAAGCCGTTGCTGGTCGTGCCATGGGTTATTTCTTTACCCAGTTAAATGAAGCGCAAGTTTTTGCTATCGTACCGCCTGCGATTACTGAGCTTGGTAATGCCAGTGGTTTTGATTTGATGCTACAAGATGTGGGTAACCTTGGACACGAAGGGTTACTTGAAGCCCGTAATATGCTGCTAGGTATGGCTGCACAAAACGAAAATGTGGCAGGCGTACGTCCTAATGGTCAAGAAGATGCACCGCAGCTCAAAGTCAATATCAATCAAGAACAAGCCGCCGCTTATGGTCTATCTTTAGGCAGTATCAATAGCGTTATCTCGACCGCCTGGGGCTCAAGCTACGTCAACGACTTTATCGATCGTGGCCGTATCAAGCGTGTCTATGTTCAAGGTGAAGCCAGTAGCCGTACCAATCCTGATGACATCGGCAAGTGGTATGTGCGCGGCGAAACCGGTAACATGGTCTCTTTCGATGCTTTCTCAAGTAGCGAATGGCAGTCAGGCTCACCGCGTTTGACTCGTTATAACAGCTTACCTTCGATGAATATTCAAGGTAATGCGGCACCTGGTCTTAGTACTGGTGAAGCCATGTCAGCTATGGAGAACATGATCAGTCAGCTCCCTGAAGGTATCGGTTACGAATGGACTGGGTTATCACTTGAAGAACAAAAATCAGGCTCGCAAGCTCCTATGCTTTATGCGCTATCGATTCTAGTTGTCTTCTTATGTCTAGCTGCGCTTTATGAGAGCTGGTCTATCCCCTTCTCTGTCCTATTGGTTATTCCACTTGGGGTATTGGGTGCGGTGATATTTACGTGGTTACGCGGTTTTGCTAACGACATCTACTTGCAAGTGGGTCTACTCACCGTCGTTGGTTTGTCCGCCAAAAACGCCATCTTGATTATTGAATTTGCCAAAGAGCACCAAGAAGAAGGCTATAGTCTCAGAGAGGCCGTCATGACCGCAGCGCGACAACGTCTACGTCCAATTATTATGACCTCGCTTGCCTTTGGTATCGGTGTTGTGCCATTAGCCATAGCTACTGGCGCAGGGTCAGGCAGCCAAACTGCTATTGGTACCAGTGTCGTAGGTGGTGTGGTTAGTGCCACTTTACTAGGTATCTTCTTTATTCCGATGTTCTATATTTGGGTGCGTGGTATGTTCCCTTATAAGGGCAATGAAGCTCACAATGGTAAAGGGGATGATGATGATAACCATCCAAGTGGTAACGGCGGCGGTGATAATCCGGTCCCATCTGCCCCTACAGAAGATAAGCAATCATTAACTCCTCCTGCGAGTTATCAGCCTGTAAGCTTTGGAGATAATACACAATGAGTTCTTTATTCTTAACCTCTAACTCAGCCGTAAGAGCGATAAGCTCTAAAGCTTTACTAGCTACTGGTAAATCATCGCGCCTACTTGGCCTGAGCTTTTTGGCTCTGAGTATGGCCGCTTGTAATACTATCCCTAAAGCAGATACAAGCCCCGTTCTCGCTGAGCCTAACCTTCCGATCGAGCAAGCTTATGGCGCTTTTGGTGATGAGACTGTCAGCACCTCTGAGCAGCCAAGTATCGCAGGACAGCGCTGGCAGGACTTTTATAGCGATGAGCGCCTAAAAGCTCTGATTGCGTTAGGACTGGAAAATAACAAAGACTTTGAGAGTGCCCGTTTGGCTATCGAAAAAGCGCGCGCGCAGTATCGTATTACTGATATTAATGATTTGCCGACTATCAATGGTCAAGCAGAATACTCACGCCAAAGCCAATCCTCTCCGCGCGTTGAGACGCCTTTTGGCAGTACTGGCGGTAGACAGACGACAGATAGCTACAGTGTCAATCTCGGTTTGGCAAGCTATGAGCTGGACTTTTGGGGCCGAATCGATAGCCTAAAAGATCAAGCGTTGCAGAGATTTTTGTCAACGACGGCAGCCAAAGACTCTATTCAAATTAGTCTGATTAGTAATATCGCGCAGAGCTACGCGAATCTTAGCTATAGCTTAGCGCAGCTCAAACTCGCCGAGGCAACTGTTGAGAGCCGTGAGCGCTCGTTGTTTATTGCGCAAGAGCGCTTTAAAGCCGGTATTGATCCTAAGCTGCCTTCCTTGCAATCTGCAGCAGCTTTAGAGAGTGCAAGACTTGCGGTACTACGTGCGCAAAGCAGTATTTTGACCTCCAGAAATGCTCTGCAGTTCTTATTAGGAGCGCCGGTACCTACTGAGCTTATCCCAGCACCCGCTGTCAGCAATATCACCAATCACGAGGTGTTTAGTGCCGGCTTGCCAAGCGAGCTGCTACGCTATCGCCCTGATGTATTACAAGCGGAATACGATCTAAAAGCCGCGGGCGCAAATATCGCTGTCGCCCGTGCCGCTTATTTCCCAACGATAAGCTTAGCCAGTAGCGTTGGTGTCCGTAGCAATGGCTTGAGCGACTTGTTCGATAATGATGCAGTCGGCTGGTCATTTGGCCCTAATATCAGCGTACCCATCTTTGATGCTGGACGTTTGGATGCAAACTACGATGTCGCACAAATCGAGCGCGAACAAACGCTTGCCAGCTATGAGCGCTCAATTCAAACGGCGTTCCGTGAGGTCTCCGATGTGCTCGCTACTCGCGCAACTCTAGGCGAGCAGCTCGCAGCTCAGTACCGCCTGCAAGATAACTTTGATCAGACTTATGAGATTGCTGATGCGCGCTTTAAAGCTGGTATCTCAAACTATCTCGATGTCCTTGATGCTCAGCGCTCATTGTTTGACACTCAACAAGGCATTCTAGACTTAGAGCTACAAAAAATCATCAGTCAAATCGAGCTATATCAAGCGCTTGGCGGCGGTGCCAATCTCGATACACCTGTCGCGATTCCGGTTCCGCAATATACTAACTTGGCCCAAGTTGGTACTTTATTAACCAAAGATGCCGAGTCGCAAGCGGCCTATGCTATCGACGCTGCTAGCTCAGCGCGAGTAGCTGCAGCACCAGAAGCCGCCGCTATCAAACAAGCACAGACGCCTGTGAAGGTTGACTTTAAGCCGACTGCGATTGTCGATATCGATAATGACAACGACGCTGATGCAGCGGTTGGGGTATTGACTGAAGAGACACCTACTGAGCAAGTACCAGTGCCACAGATTGTCACTCCATAAAGATGGTTATATAACATTTGATAACTAGCTAGCGTATTATTTTTATAACAATTAGCTCTACCTTCTTGGTGGGGCTTTTTGTTGTTATGTGCTACCTTTAGTAGTTATATATAAATAGTAGCTATATATAAAAGCTAAAAATTTTAGCTGCATCTGATGCTTTACTTATTTAATGATTACCCCTCAAACTTACTAAAACTAATAATAAGGAAAAAACAATGTCTTATACGTTTAATCGTCAATTCCCCGAGACTCGCCTGCGCCGCTTGCGCTACAACGATAATATCCGTGCTATGATTCGTGAAGTCGAGCTTCACCCCAAACATTTCATAGCCCCAGTATTTGTATTAGAAGGTAGTAATCAGCGCGAGGCCATCGCCAGTATGCCGGGCGTTGAGCGCTTATCGATAGACCTATTGATTAATTATGCCAAAGAGCTTTTAAGCGAGGGCGTGACGACTATCGATATTTTCCCTGTTATCGACAACTCGCTAAAAACTCCTGATGGCAAAGCGGCCTATGATGAGAATGGACTAAGCGCGCGTGCCGTAGCAGCACTAAAAGACGCAGTGCCTGAGATGGTGGTGATGACCGATGTGGCGCTCGACCCTTATACGTCACACGGTCAAGACGGCTTGCTTGATGACAGTGGTTATGTGGTCAATGATGACACCGTTGAGGTGCTGGTCAAGCAAGCACTCGTCCATGCTAGAGCTGGCGCTGATATCATCTCTCCAAGTGATATGATGGATGGCCGTATCAAAGCCATGCGTGATGCCTTTGAAAGCGAAGGTCTTGTCAATACCGCTATCATGGCTTACTCTGCCAAATACGCTTCTGCTTATTATGGGCCGTTCCGTGATGCAGTCGGTAGCGCCGGCAACCTAAAAGGCGGTCATAAAAAACAATATCAGATGGACTTTGGTAACCGCGCTGAAGCTTTGCACGAAGTGGCGATGGACATCAATGAGGGCGCAGATATGGTGATGATTAAGCCTGGTCAGCCCTATCTCGATCTGATCCGTGAAGTCAAAGACACCTTTGGCGTACCGACTTTTGCCTATCAAGTCTCCGGCGAATACGCGATGCACATGGCAGCTATTCAAAACGGCTGGCTGACTGATGCGGTGATCCTAGAATCGCTTATTGGTTTTCGCCGCGCCGGTGCCGATGGTATCTTGACTTACTTTGCACTTGAGGCAGCTCGGCAGTTAAATAATGGTTAATATCAATTAAAATGCCTTTTACATTGTAAAACACCCCAGCTGCTTCCCAGCTGCTTCATAGTCGCTGGGGTGTTTTTTATTGAAATTCTATTTATGCTTAGCCTTTTTTGTTCACATGTATAAAGCAAACATGTCTATAGCTGATCACGATGATGGGCTGTCGTAAAATCAATAGCAGGGCCAATAGGGATGATACGAGTGGGGTTGATATTGGCGTGGCTGGTGTAATAGTGCTGCTTGATGTGCTCCATATTTACTGTCTCAGCGATACCAGGCACTTGGTATAGATCACGCAGATAGCCCCACAGGTTTGGATAGTCGATAATGCGGCGTAGGTTGCATTTAAAATGCCCAACATAGACCGCGTCAAAACGAACTAAGGTGGTAAACAGTCGCCAATCCGCTTCGGTGATAGTGCTCCCTGTGAGGTAACGCTTATCTGCTAGGCGCGCTTCCAGTGTATCTAGCGCGGCAAACAGCTCAATCACCGCCTCTTCATAAGCCTCTTGTGTGGTCGAAAATCCAGCCTTGTACACCCCATTATTAATCGTCGTATAGACAAACGCATTGATATCATCGATTTCTGGCAATAACGATGCTGGCGAGAAATCGCCTGCTAGTGCGCCAACGTCGTCAAAAGCTGAATTAAACATACGAATGATCTCTGATGATTCATTACTCACAATCGTATTGGTCTTTTTGTCCCATAAAATCGGAACAGTAACCCGTCCCGTATAGTTGGGTTTTGCTTTAATATAAAGCTCATAAGCATAATCTGCATGGATAAGCGGATCAGGGATTACGCCCTCGCCCTCTGCAAACGTCCAACCATTCTCTCCCATGTAAGGGTTGACCACAGAGATCGGAATGATCTGCTCCAAACCTTTGAGCTTACGATAAATTAAAGTACGGTGTGCCCAAGGACAGGCTAGCGACACGTATAGGTGATAGCGATCAGGTTCAGCCTTAAACCCGCCTACGCCCGTAGGACCTGCACTACCATCTGTGGTGATCCAGTTCCTAAACCCGGCATCTTCACGCTCAAATCGCCCGCCGTTTTCTTCCGTGTCGTACCATTTATCTTGCCACTTACCATCTACCAATAAGCCCATGTCATCCTCCGACTAGTTCTAATTTTCGTTGAATACCTAGTTGACACAAATGACTTTACATCATTGCTCTTATGACAACCACATTCGTTAGAGGAATATGATATCAGTTATAAGAGCTTACTCATTAATTTTTACGCTGTTATTAACAATAAAAACTAAACTGGTTAAAATAGATATTTAGAAAATATACATAAAAAACATACTGTAGTATTTGATAATAACGCGTGACGTCAAATATTATGATAATAAAATAAGATAATTATAAAAAAGGCTTGCAAAGTCTGAAAAACTTGCTAAAATGCATGGCCTAAATAGGCGTATAGCTCAGTTGGTTAGAGCGCTACCTTGACATGGTAGAGGTCGTTGGTTCGAATCCGATTACGCCTACCAGATTCGAAAAGCCCCAATCTTAAGATTGGGGCTTTTTTTTGTCCGTGAAATATGGGCTGTAGAGAAAAAGGAAACTATACGTCGATGCAAATTTCCTCTTTTCTCACTTTCCGCAAACGTCATCGAAAAACGTGTGTGCCTAAATTGTGCCTAAGTTGCGCCTGCTCTCTATTTTGCCTTTCTTTCAGAGTAGCATTTTCGACCTCTACCCTAAATTATCTAAAACACTCTCAATATTTATTTACTTCTCTTTATCTAGCGAGTCGTTAGGTACATAAGTAAATAAATCACCTACTTCAATATCTAGTGCCTCACAAATTTTATCCATAGTGTCAAAATCTATTCTTGAAGTCTGTTCGTTATAGATCTTGTGCACTGTTGACTTGCTAATTCCTGTCATTCTTATTAGATCTGCCACCTTCATACGTCGTTCAGCTAGTAGCACTGGTAAATTACATAAAATCATTAATAATTCCTTAATAGACTAAAAAAGTACTTGCATCGACTAACGATAGCTAGTAAAGTACTTCTATCGAACAACAAAATACTTTCATATAATTATTTGTTATCTCGATAAAACAACCTAGTTATTTAATTGGCTTACAAGGAATTTATTATGTCACATACTTACCTAACTACCCAAGAGCTTTCTGAGCTCATCAAATATAACCCTCGTACTATCCGTAATGAGCTCAAGGATAGTGTGCTTATCGAAGGCATTCATTATATACGCCCGTTCGGTGGTCGTAAGATTTTGTACATTTGGGAGGAGATTGAAAAAGATATGCGTACTGGTATCGCCGGTAGCGTCAACGCCATGGCACTACAATAAGGAGAAATATGATGGCTAGTATCAGAAGGCGCAAAGGGAGCAATATGCTATTTGTCGATTTTTATTATATGGGTATACGCTGTCGGGAGACGACAAACCTAACAGACACACCAGCGAATCGCAAGAAGCTTGAGAAAGTGGCTGAGAAAATGAAAGCAGAAATCATCTTAGGACTGTTCAATTACGCTAAGTACTTTCCAAAAAGTGACAAAGCGGCACAGATGGTAGCGTTAAACGATCGCAAGGAATGTATTAATACCGATACGCCCTCTTTTGAACAGTTTGCAGAATTATGGTTCTCTGAAAAAGAAATTGAATGGCGCGATACCTATAAGCGTAAAATAAAGGAGATTATTGATATGTACTTGATTGCTAAGTTTGGGACTAAACCCATTCATCTCATAAAAAAGACAGATGTATTAGCCTTCCGTTCATCGCTCGCCAAAGTAACGTACGGAAAAGCTAACAAACATCTGTCAGCGGCACGCATCAATTCGATCATGGTACCTTTAGGTATGATACTAAAAGAAGCAGCTAAACGCTATAAATTTGATAATCCTTACTACGATATCAATGCGCTCAAACAGCCCAAAACGGATATTCAACCATTCACACTAGATGAGGTTTGGAAATTTATTAATGGTGTAAGAGCAGACTATCGCAATTATTATCTAGTACGTTTTTTTACAGGGATGCGTACGAGTGAAATTGATGGATTGACTTGGGAGAACATTGACTTTAATCGACGTGAGATTGTGATCAAACAAGCTTATGTTAAAGGCAAAATTGTTCCTCCTAAGACTCAAGAGTCTTACCGTGCGATTCAAATATCACCTTGGGTCTACGATGCTCTGAAGGAACAGCAGACCATCACTTATAAGCGATCTGACTATGTATTTTGCGCGCATACGGGTGAGCCACTTGATTACAACAACGTGAATAAACGTGTTTGGCACCCTACTCTTAAGATTTTAGGTCTCAAAAAGCGTAATGCTTATCAGACTCGTCATACCGCAGCGACGCTATGGTTGGCTGCTGGCGAAAGTCCTGAGTGGATTGCCAGTCAAATGGGGCACGCTACGACCAAGATGCTATTCAACACCTATAGTCGTTATGTACCGAATATGACTCGGCAGGATGGTAGTGCATTTGAAGCATTGGTCAATCGCAGTCAGATTGCTCAGGTATCTACCGATAAGGGGCCTCACAATGAAGATGATTGATTACGATATATTGCATGCGACGTTTAAACCTAGTGGCTATGTCAGTAATGGCGCAGATAATATTGCTAACTATCTCATTTGTGAGCTCTGTATTCAGTCAGGTACTGGTTTGGCTAGGTTCCTAAGTATTGATAGTTGCTTTGATAATTATATGGCGCTGCGCATATGGGTTCAGACGCGCTTAGATGTCAATCCTGACTATGTCGTTGATGATATGTGTAGTCAGCTACAGAGTGAGCTCTACGAGCTACTACCACAAACTGGCTATGGATACTAAGGAGGGTATTATGAGCATGAACTTCGTCTTTGATTCAGCTTTTGATGATACAAAAAAGCGTTTGTGCCATGAGTATTGGTCTTATGTGTCGCCCAGTGATTATATAGCGCATTTAGAACTGCTTTGTTACGACCACAACATAGAGTTTGATGAATTGTTTGCTACACTTGCAAAATGTCAGGTTTATTTAGATGACGTACACTGTGAGTACTGTGGTCGTCCATACCAGCTTGATGTACCAGCAGATATACCTTATGCAAGAAGTTTGCGCTCTTGGTTTTGTGAGGGGTGTATCAGCTTTTCAGGTGGTCAGATTACTGTAAGTAGATAGACTAATAAGTGTAATTAATTACCAGATAACTTAGGTTATCTGGTTTCGCATTCAATTAACTAGCGACATATACTGTCGTTTTAAATATATTATTCGTTGTTTTACGAACAAAGTTCCGTTAAAGTAAATCCGTATTCAAATTCTACGATACTTTCAATAGACGGAGCTATTATGGCAAAACCTAGCAATCCTTATACCGATAATAGCTTTGTCTCCTCTGATCTTAAGACTATTTTGCACTCCAAACGTGCCAATATCTACTACCTCTCGCACTGCCGCGTCATGCAAAAAGACGGTAGAATTCTCTATCTCACCGAAGACGATAAAGCCAACCTGTTCTACAACATCCCCATCGCCAATACCACCTCTATTCTACTTGGCACGGGCACTTCCATTACCCAAGCAGCAATGCGTCTTCTATCACAAGCTGGGGTTTTGGTGGGCTTTTGCGGTGGCGGAGGTACGCCGCTATTTATGGGATCTGAGCGCGAAGTCTTCGTCGAGTGGCTGACGCCGCAAAGCGAATATCGACCGACTGAGTATGTGCAAGGTTGGCTCAGTTGGTGGTGGGATGACGATAAACGCCTAGCTGCTGCTAAGATGCTGCAACATGCGCGTCTGGCTTACTTACAAGCAATTTGGAGCAAAGATGTTGATCTAAAACGTCAGGGATTTGATAGCAGTCGTGATGACATTAAAGCGCTCATTGATAACAATATTCGACAAATCGATCAGCAAACCGAGGTCATGCACTTATTGCAGTTAGAAGCTCGCCTGACCAAAAACCTGTATAAACTCGCCGCCAAAAACACTGGCTACGACGGCTTTACCCGCGCCCATGATGGCATTGATAAGGCCAATGGTTTTCTTAATCACGGTAATTATTTAGCGTATGGTTTAGGCGCGACGACGGCATGGACGCTAGGTATTCCGCATGGCTTCGCAGTGATGCATGGTAAGACACGTCGTGGCGCATTGGTATTTGATATTGCCGATATTATCAAAGACGCCCTCGTGCTGCCCCTCGCCTTTATTTGCGCCAGCGAAAATATGAGCGAGCAAGAGTTTCGCCAAGAGTGCTTAAACTTATTTACCAAACATCATGCACTGGATTATCAGTTTGAAGCCGTTAAACAGATTGCTATGAATAAAAGCTGGCAGGTGTAGAAAATGATCGTTACCTTTGTTTCTCAATGCGAGAAAAAATCACTGAAACGTACGCGCAGAATCCTAGACGCCTTTGCCAATCGTATTGGTAATAATGTGTGGCAGACGGCGATTACTGAAGATGGATTAAAGACAGTTAAGCAACTCTTGCGCAAGTCGGCGACCAAGTCTACAGCGGTCAGCTGTCATCGTAATAAAACGCGCCAGCTGACAGAACTGGTTTGGATAGTGGGTAATAAGCGTCGGTTTAATGAGGTTGGAGTGGTTCCTGTTAACCGTACCAAACGCAATATCATGCATAGCGAATGGGAGAATG
Source organism: Psychrobacter sp. KCTC 72983 (assembly GCF_014280455.1). NCBI lineage: Bacteria > Pseudomonadati > Pseudomonadota > Gammaproteobacteria > Moraxellales > Moraxellaceae > Psychrobacter > Psychrobacter sp. KCTC 72983. The sequence continues at coordinate 2,217,926 of NZ_CP060390.1, read as the reverse complement.
ATTGGATGTATGCCAGTAGTATTCAAACTATTGCCACTATATCCGCCCTACTCCATGACATTGGAAAATCGACTAAAGGCTTTCAAAATAAGCTCAAAAAAGACAGTAAGCAAGGCGACTCTTATCGCCATGAGTGGATATCACTCAAGTTATTTGAATTGATGATCAAAGACTGCATCACAGATACCGCTTGGCTTGAGCGTATGATGCAGTTAAACAGTTGGTTAGAGAGCTACGATATAGAAAAACTGCTGTCTACTAGCAATCCAGATGATGTGAACATTCAAGCCATGCCGCCACTGGCTCAGTGGGTTGCTTGGCTCATCGTCACTCATCATCGCTTGCCACCAATCAATAGAGTCTATTATCCTCCACGACAAGTAGAGCGTCTTAAAAGCTCTAGAGGTCTAATAGATATCAAGGTTGAGTTAAAACAATTTTATGAAAAGTTAAGTCCTATCGACTACTGGGTTAGAAACCCAAAATCGTTAGAGGAAATGACCAAAACTCAATTAAAAAACTTTTGGCAATTTGAGCAGTTGGTCCTAAATAGCCCAGCTTGGCAAAAGAATATCAAGCGTTGGTCTAAAAAAGCTTTAAATGACCCTGCTTTAATGCAAATAAGCCAGCAAGCAGTTGATGACAATAAAGCCATCAGCGACCCGTTTTTATTACATTTATCACGTCTGTGTTTAATGGTAGGTGACCACAATTACTCTAGTCTCAAACAAGACGACTCTCGCTGTATAAAAGTCGATAGCAGCTTTAAAAATTTAGCCGCTAATACCGACCGAACCGCCAGCACGCCAACCGTTAAGCAATCTCTTGAGGAGCATCTATTAGGTGTCGGAGCCTTTACTGCACATTTTTGTCGTGCACTTCCTATCATTGCCAGTGAAATGCCAACACTACGTAATCATGATCCATTAGCTAAACCTACTGGGATTGAACGTTTTAAATGGCAGAATCAAGCTTTCAAGATGACTTATGGTTTGCAAGAAGCCACGCGCGAGCATGGGTTTTTTGGAGTTAATATGGCATCGACAGGCGCAGGTAAAACCATCGGTAATGCACGTATCATGTACGCTCTAGCTGATCCTAAAAAAGGCGCGCGCTTTACTATTGCTTTAGGACTGCGGATTCTAACCTTGCAAACTGGCTTAAGCTTTCGCAAAAACCTAAAATTAGCAGGTGACCAATTAGCCATATTGGTGGGTGGTAGCGCCAATAAAAAGCTGTTTGAGCTGGCATACGATAACAAGACCAACGCTATTACGGACATTATCGGTGAATATAGACAGGATGATGAGTCTGAAACTTTCGGTAGTGAATCCAGCGAAGATTTATTAGATGAAATCATCGATAGCGACATTGATTATCGAGATTATGAGGCGCTGAACCTTGATACCGTCATTGCCAGTCCTAAAGCGCGCGATTTAATATTTGCGCCTATCGTAACCTGCACGGTTGACCATATTATCCAAGCCTCTGAGTGCAAACGCGGCGGCAAATATATCGCACCTATGCTGCGATTATTAAGTAGTGATTTAATATTGGATGAGCCTGATGACTTTGACCAAGCGGACTTGCCAGCGCTTGCGCGTTTGGTGCATCTTGCAGGACTGTTTGGCACGCGAGTGCTGCTTTCGTCTGCGACCTTGACGCCTGATTTGGTAACAGGACTGTTTGAGGCTTATATGGAGGGGCGCAAACTCTTTAATCAAAGTCAGAATAAACCTACGCCAAAAGTGGTTTGTGCTTGGTATGACGAACAGCCCAAAGCGATGCTGTCCGAGCAATGTGCCGACGTTGGTGATTTTTATCAGGCTCATAACACCTTTAGTGAGCAGCGAGCCAGCTATTTAGCCAAACAGCCTATTCGCCGCAAAGCAGAGATTTTACCGCTCAGCTTAATGAGCTACAACAAAAACCAAGATCATCAGTTTTATAGCAAGCTTGCACAAGCACTGGTTGATGGTGCAATCAAGCTACACCAGCATCACGCTCTCACTCATCAGACGACAGATCAAAAAGTGAGTATCGGACTTATACGTGTTGCCAACGTCAATAATATTACCAGTATCGCCCAGCAACTCTTTACGCCTGACAATGTACAGCTGCCTACAGACACTGTCATTCATGTTACTTGCTATCACGCCAAGCAGCTTTTGCTACTGCGTAACGCTTTAGAGAATAAGCTGGATAGAATTTTAGACCGTAGCGATAGTAAAGTTAGCATTTTTAATCATTTTGAGATTAAGCAAGCCATTGCTAACAACCCAGCTAAAAATCATATCTTTATGGTACTTGCCACCCCTGTAGCAGAAGTCGGACGCGACCATGATTATGACTGGTCCATCGTAGAACCCTCCTCTATGCGCTCTATCATTCAGCTGGCAGGTCGTGTCTGGCGACATCGTCCTGATAAGGTCGCCAATGAGCCAAATATCTTGTTGTTGCAACATAACATTCGTCATTTTAAGAAACGCCATGCAAAAGCGCCTATTTTTACTCATCCTGGGTTTGAGACTATCACTATCAAGCCAAAAAGTTATGACTTGAACGAGCTGATAACCGGTGAGCAATTGGCGCATATCGACGCTCGACCAAGAATTATTAGCTCAATCAATACCGACGAGCGTAAGCACAAAAAAGCAGAAACCTTGAGTGAGCTTGAACATCAAGTCATGCATGAACTGTTAAACAGCAGCAAGCTAAACTATGTGAATGCTTATTGGCACTCTGACGCTACGGCAAACCGCGCCCATACTCATTTGCAGCAAATAACGCCTTTTCGAGCAGGTACTCCACAAGACGATTGGTTATTAATTCCGCGCATGGTCAATGATGATGAAGATACTGACGAACCCACAACAGGCTTTGATGCTTACTTTAGCGAGGATGTATTTGAAAAAGGCTTGACTCATGCCAGTCCACATAATCAAGAGCTGCAAGTATTAAATTTTGAATTTACTCATCCCTTTATTAAACCTTGGCTACTGACAACGACTCAAGCAGCGCTCAAAGACATACAGCGTAAACAACCTGATAAAAGCCTGCGCTCGCTTGCTATTACTTACTCGTCTGTATCCCTTGATCGAATAACGCTGAGCAATAACAAAGGCTGGAGGTTTCATGAATTTTTTGGGTTTATGCGTGAGTAAGCTGAGTTTAATTGTTACAGACATAAAAAAGCACGGCGTTAACCGTGCTTTGCAATAAGCCACCTATGCGGTGGTGAAAAGTTTTATAACAATGTAACTGCCTAGTATTTCTAAGCCACTTATACAGTGATAGTAGATAATAGCATTATACCTATCATAACTATTATAATGTAACTGCGTAGTAGGATTGATTAATTTATAATAATACCGTATATTAAATAGATGAAAAGAGTCATGTTCGCTAAAACATGACTCTTTGCGTAGATACCACAACTATGCAATATGGTATCAAGGTGTTACTTCTTGCAGAAGAATAAGTTTACACCTTGTAACCACGGTTTTCAAATCATTGTGGTTAGGAGGTGATTATGATTTGCGTGATATAACAAAGGGCAAACCTGCCCCTAAAGGTAAAAAGTGGGTGTTCTGCCGTTACCGCAAAGTACGCGGGAAATCAGGAAAAATGCTTGACGCTCATGACTATGGCTATCGAGCTTGGGCATTTTTAGTACCTGCTTAAGACCTAAAATTAATTCTATGGTAGAGAGTAAGAGTCAAATTTTCGACTCTTACTTCTTGAGTATCACTAACCGAAATCATATAAGGACTTATTTATGTCAGTAACTCGACCCGAACTAGCAAACAGCGCTGTCAAAGCGTTTCTTGCTAGCCAATATGATAAAAAAACTGAAACCGAGCAAAAGCAGCTTGCTAAAGCCGTTGAGAGTAACGACCATGAAAAGGTTGCAGAGCTAAAAGAGACTTTAACAGATGCTAAAGATAAATATAGCGTCAATCATTGGATTCCTGATGCAGCAACTCGCATGGCGAAGCAGTTGAATTTTGGTACGCATATCTCAAAAGGTGTGCATCCTGACGCCAAAGGCGATAATGTTAGTTTTAAATTCATTAATAATTTACCAGAAACCATCGTAGGCACGCATTCGATAGATAGTGGCTATATTGATGCTAATGGCAATGCTGCTGCCCTGCCCCTTGCCGCTTTTTTTGATTATGAAGTAGATGAAAACACTAAAATTCGTGATCTCATCCTAGCCGATAATGCCGACTTTATCGCCTCACTTAACAGCGATCAGACAATAGCAACGACTTATCATCAAGCCTTTAAATCTGCAATACAAAATTCTATCACTGAACCTACCACCCATGAGCGTAACAAACAAACGTTATGGGTTACCAACGCTTATCACGGCGAAGATAATGAGCAGCTTGAATATATTAATATCGTGCCACTTTATCCCTCTGTACTTACTCATGAGATCTATCAGCGTATCAATCATCTTAAATTCTCTGACGAGAATAAAGCTGCGCGTGATCATCGCTTTAGTAAAACCGCAGAACAGCAACCCTATGTGAGATTAGATAACTTAGCAACCGTTCAGCTTGGTGGTACTAAACCACAAAACGTTAGCTTACTGATGAGCAAGCAGGGCGGACGCAACTATCTCCTCCCCTCTCTACCACCGATGTTAAATCTAGCGGACAACACCTTTAAGCCTTCTAAGTTTGCTAGCACTATCTTTGCCAAGTCGTTAGCTAATAAGGTCAATCCTATCATTCAAGATATCTTTTATGTGGTAAAAAGTGCCAAGAATAATGTCGATATTCGCGATGCACGTAAAGAGGCAATGGATGAAATTTTGAAGCGCATTTTTGAGTTTGCCAATTATATGCGTAACAATCTGCCCGCTGGCTGGACAAAGGATTCTGAGCTGGATGAGTGTGAGCAGTTTTGGCTCGACCCCAGACGTGCCGAATTGTCTGACGAAGAGGAATGGAGTACTCGCCGCGAGCAGACAGAGTGGCACAAAAAAATTATTCATCGCTTTGCTCGATGGATGAACGCTCTATTGCAAGAGAAGTTTAAGGATATTCGTACCGAGATTGCTGATCCTGAGCACAACCAGTGGGAACGTGATATTGAAGCTATGAAAAGCTTGTATGAGCGAGCAGGTAAAGGAGTATTTTTATGAGTGAGTCAGTGATCGGTTATTTATTGTTCAAAAGAGTAGTTATTGAAGGGGCTAATGCTATCTCTAGCCCACTAACCTTTGGCTTCCCCGCTATCACTGGGTTTTTGGGTAGCTTTCATGCGATGTCGCGTAAAGTAGCCGCACTTGATGAGTTAGATGATTTGTCTCTAGGCGGTGTATTGCTTGCTTGCCACGAGTGCCATCCACAGATATACCGAGACAAGAGCTATAGCAACTATACGTTTAATCAAACACGGAACCCTATCAAAAAAGATGGCAAAACCGCTTCTATTATCGAAGAAGGTAAATGCCGATTGGTCATGAGTTTTGCGGTTGAAGTATTAGGCAGCAATAAACCTGATGAAGCGAAAACTAAAATCCTGATGACCAAAACTAAGCAATGGATTCAGCAACAACGCATGGCTGGCGGTAGCGTGCAGGGTATTGATCGTTTCAATCCTGTGCAGTTTATTAGTTATGATGATGTCGATGCTATCACAGCTTATCTATTACCTGCCTTTGTACTGATGGACGCGCAAGAGGAATTTACTGAGATTATTGATGAGGTACAAGCCGACAATCCAGACGCTACGCCGCTTGATGCACTAATAGAGGTTTGCGCGTTGCATCATATCCCTGAAACCCAAAAAAACGGCGATACTAAATGGACAGCGACTTCTCGTAAAACAGGGCGCGGCTGGCTGGTGCCGATGCCGATAGGGTATCAAGGTATCTCTGAGCTTTATGATGCGGGCGTCATGCAAAATGTGCGCAATCCTGAATACCCCAGCCAGTATGTCGAAGCTATTTATAGCCTTGGTAAGTGGGTGTATCCGCAGCGCTTAGGCGGAGTCTATAGCGAATATGATATTACCAATGCGTTTTGGCGCTACTATTACGACGATGAGCAAGACTTGTATTTGGTAACCCAAGAACCTGAGTTTTAATCGCTTTTTTTATCATACTTTTTACCTAAATTTTAAACCATTGGAGCACTACTATGAGTAAATTAAAAACCGCTAGCGTATTGGCTTTTGAGCGTAACCTCGACATCTCTGACGCTTTTTTTGCCCAACAAAACAGTCAGAACAAGGATAGTAAAGCGCAGCCTGTCTCTATTAAAGAAAAATCAGTGCGCGGTACGATTAGTAACCGTCTAAAAAACCCTGAAAAAACTGACCCTGCTAAATTGGATGCTGAAATCGAAAAAGCTAATCTACAACGCGTAGATTCTGCCGCGTTAGATGAAGACTGCGATACCTTAGTTGTGACGTGGAGCTGCAAGGTATTACCTTTCTCAGGTAAGCCCAGCGTTTGTAACGATCAAGATTATCAGCAGGCTTTAGTTTCGACGGTACAGGATTATTTAGATAACCAAGGTGTCGGCGAATTGGCACGCCGCTATGCCACTAATATTGCCAATGCCCGCTGGTTATGGCGCAACCGCGTAGGCGCTGAAAGTATTATCGTTAATGTTAGCTGTGATATTGATGGCACTAAGCAAAACTTTGAATTTGATGCCAAGTCCATTTCCCTAAAAGACTTCAATACAGATGATAGCAAAATTAATGAGTTGGCTGGGCTGATTGAAAAAGGCTTAAATGATGACGCTTTTATCATTTTATACGTCAAAGCTACTGCTATTATAGGCTACGGTCAAGAAGTGTATCCTTCACAAGAGCTAGTTCTTGATACTGGCAAAACGAAATCTAAAGAGCTTTATCAAATCAATGGTAAAGCGGGTATGCATTCACAAAAGGTTAGCAACGCTATTCGTACTATCGACGACTGGTATCCTGACGCTGAGTTTCCTATCGCCGTTGAGCCTTATGGTGCCGTAACCACTTTAGGTGCTGCCTTTCGCCAGCCTAAAGCCAAGATGGACTTTTATAGTCTGTTTGATAATTGGGTATTAAAAGACGAAACACCAGACGTTAATCAGCAACATTATGTGATGGGCGTACTTATCCGTGGTGGCGTGTTCGGTGCCAGTGGTAAGGAGTAATTTATGAGTCAGTTGACCCATTTCCAAGAAATAACCATAATCCCCGACCCCGAGATTGCACCTTACTTTATTTGGAGTAAGCTATTTACCCAATTGCATATTGCATTAGCGGAGATGAAAAATGATCACGGCATCGACTCTGTTGGTGTCAGCTTTCCTGATTATTATTACGATAGTGAAAAGGAGCAATCATCTAAACTTGGATTAAAGCTACGTGTCTTTGCGCCCAGCCAAAAAGAGTTAGAAACCCTAAACCTTACTAAATGGCTGGAGAGATTGACTGATTATGTGCATATCAAAGGCATCAAAGAAGTACCGATAGACAAAGCCACTGGCTATGTCAGTGTACATCGTTACCGCTTTAAACCTGCTGATTTGCAAGCGGACTCATTAGCAAATAAGCTTGGCGTCAGTTATGAAGACGCTATGGCAACCGTGAATAAGCGCGCACCTGAAAAGGCTGTGCCTTATATCCAAATGCGCAGTCAGACCAATCAAAGCAATTATCGTTTACGGGTGCTACAGCTACCTTGTGATGCACCAAAGGCTGGCAATTTCAATACTTACGGTATGAATGGCATGTCTGATCATGTCACCGTACCGCACTGGTAAAAAAGTCGTTACGCGCGACCCAGAAAGAGGATATAAAAACCCTTTTTTTGAGATATTTAAAAACTTGCAATAAAATCAACCAGTTATAACAGAGTGAAAAACGGAGGGTGAAATAAGGTATTTTGACCTCCACGCCTTGTTGTAACTAAATTTTTTGAGGTATAATTCCTCTTCCTCACCGCATAGGTGACTTAGAAATGTGCATCATCGTCATCACGAGTGGCGATATTCTTCCTCACCGCATAGGTGACTTAGAAAAAACGGCTTGCAGACGCGACCATCTGCAAGCACTTCCTCACCGCATAGGTGACTTAGAAAGTCTAGTAAAATAGATGCTGCGCCATCGACTACTTCCTCACCGCATAGGTGACTTAGAAACGTGCAAACGTGGTTGATGGCGCATTTAACAACTTCCTCACCGCATAGGTGACTTAGAAACTCAACCACAGCTTCAAAGTTTGTAAACTGCCCCTTCCTCACCGCATAGGTGACTTAGAAATCTTCACAGTTGAAAGACATTCGTTCCATTCCCTTCCTCACCGCATAGGTGACTTAGAAAATGCCGACCGTGATTTCGATTTCGCGGCGCTCCTTCCTCACCGCATAGGTGACTTAGAAAAAGCTGAGCAATTGGCACTTGATGAACGTCGCCTTCCTCACCGCATAGGTGACTTAGAAAACTTTTCATCCTGCCCTTCAAACACCCACTGACTTCCTCACCGCATAGGTGACTTAGAAAATTAAGTTAATGCCCATGCTGTTTGTCCGTGCCTTCCTCACCGCATAGGTGACTTAGAAACTGCATACGTGCTTTATGCTCGTGCTTGGGGACTTCCTCACCGCATAGGTGACTTAGAAAGTTTTGATCCTTGCGTTCATTTGCGTTCATTTCTTCCTCACCGCATAGGTGACTTAGAAACCATACCTAAAAACCTGCCCAGCCATTGTCCGCTTCCTCACCGCATAGGTGACTTAGAAATTTCGAGTGATAATTGATTTGTGGACATGGTTCTTCCTCACCGCATAGGTGACTTAGAAATGCCAGCGATTGATTGTCGCGTATCTCAAAGTCTTCCTCACCGCATAGGTGACTTAGAAAGCATGGAACCGCTAGAAGAGTCGGCAGAAGAACTTCCTCACCGCATAGGTGACTTAGAAAGCAAGCCTTTGCAGATCTAGGGCGCGACAGTTCTTCCTCACCGCATAGGTGACTTAGAAAGCATAGAAACAGCAAGGCTTGCGCTGGCAAATCTTCCTCACCGCATAGGTGACTTAGAAATTGCTGTGATTGCTGTGGTTATTGGTATCGCCCTTCCTCACCGCATAGGTGACTTAGAAAGTCATCCGAAACCTGTTAGCCCTGAATGGCAACTTCCTCACCGCATAGGTGACTTAGAAAGAATCATCAGCTCACCATCTTCGTTTGGCTCTCTTCCTCACCGCATAGGTGACTTAGAAATGTTAGACCGCCTGCATTAGCCAGTAGCGTGACTTCCTCACCGCATAGGTGACTTAGAAAATCTTGCTCCAACTGGTCCGGCTGGAAGTAACCTTCCTCACCGCATAGGTGACTTAGAAACAACAAAGAGCGCTTACTCAGCAAAATTCGCGCTTCCTCACCGCATAGGTGACTTAGAAAGATCAGACGCAACTGATCAGGGTTTACCTACTCTTCCTCACCGCATAGGTGACTTAGAAACTGTTCTCATAATGAATGCGATGACCACCAGGCTTCCTCACCGCATAGGTGACTTAGAAAGCTAAAAACCCTATCCTGTTTGACTTTGACAACTTCCTCACCGCATAGGTGACTTAGAAACATGATTAAATTCCTTGTCTTACATTCTGTGTCTTCCTCACCGCATAGGTGACTTAGAAATTTTCGATTGTCACAGTAACCGGCAAGTCCATCTTCCTCACCGCATAGGTGACTTAGAAATCGCTCACGTCACTAACAAGACACTCGACAGACTTCCTCACCGCATAGGTGACTTAGAAAGTCGCTACCACCCATTGAGTCGACCCAGTAAACTTCCTCACCGCATAGGTGACTTAGAAAAGTTGATACTTACTGGGATTTAGGTGTGTCTGCTTCCTCACCGCATAGGTGACTTAGAAAAAATGTCGGCCAAGTACGCAGACGAGTATAAACTTCCTCACCGCATAGGTGACTTAGAAATCTCCCTTTGGTTCTTTGGGTAAAAATGCAGTCTTCCTCACCGCATAGGTGACTTAGAAAGTCATTGTCCGTGTGCATGTGGATGATGTTGACTTCCTCACCGCATAGGTGACTTAGAAACAAAGAGCCAAAAGGCGAAGTCACAGGTTATACTTCCTCACCGCATAGGTGACTTAGAAAAGCCGCAGCATCAGGTCAAGTTAGCAAACAAACTTCCTCACCGCATAGGTGACTTAGAAATTACGTGCTTAGCATGAGCTTTGAAAAAGCAGCTTCCTCACCGCATAGGTGACTTAGAAAGCTAAAAACCCTATCCTGTTTGACTTTGACAACTTCCTCACCGCATAGGTGACTTAGAAACATGATTAAATTCCTTGTCTTACATTCTGTGTCTTCCTCACCGCATAGGTGACTTAGAAATTTTCGATTGTCACAGTAACCGGCAAGTCCATCTTCCTCACCGCATAGGTGACTTAGAAATCGCTCACGTCACTAACAAGACACTCGACAGACTTCCTCACCGCATAGGTGACTTAGAAAGTCGCTACCACCCATTGAGTCGACCCAGTAAACTTCCTCACCGCATAGGTGACTTAGAAAAGTTGATACTTACTGGGATTTAGGTGTGTCTGCTTCCTCACCGCATAGGTGACTTAGAAAAAATGTCGGCCAAGTACGCAGACGAGTATAAACTTCCTCACCGCATAGGTGACTTAGAAATCTCCCTTTGGTTCTTTGGGTAAAAATGCAGTCTTCCTCACCGCATAGGTGACTTAGAAAGTCATTGTCCGTGTGCATGTGGATGATGTTGACTTCCTCACCGCATAGGTGACTTAGAAACCGATGGGTTTACTACAATGGCTAATGTTGCACTTCCTCACCGCATAGGTGACTTAGAAATGAAGAAATTGGCAATGAATACACGGTCGAAGCTTCCTCACCGCATAGGTGACTTAGAAAAGCTGTATGATTCGCATACAGGCTCATCTCACCTTCCTCACCGCATAGGTGACTTAGAAAGTAATCGTCAGCATCGTTAAATTCCGTATCTACTTCCTCACCGCATAGGTGACTTAGAAATGAGTACGATGCTAAGTGTGAGGAAAACGCGGCTTCCTCACCGCATAGGTGACTTAGAAAGATAAGCAAGTCAGCATGAGCGAGCTCGCAAACTTCCTCACCGCATAGGTGACTTAGAAATTCAAGAAGACAATGGACGCCAACGCATCAAACTTCCTCACCGCATAGGTGACTTAGAAAGCACATTAGCCCCTGCGGCTGGGTAAACTCAACTTCCTCACCGCATAGGTGACTTAGAAAAGTGAGCGACAAGTTGCTTGTCCTTCCTTAGTCTTCCTCACCGCATAGGTGACTTAGAAAGCAAGTCGTTATGATTAAGCAGGCGGCTAAAGCTTCCTCACCGCATAGGTGACTTAGAAAATTCAATGTGGATCAGGCGTTGATCTTGATGTCTTCCTCACCGCATAGGTGACTTAGAAAGAATGTGGGTCAGGACGTATGATCTGACTCTTCCTCACCGCATAGGTGACTTAGAAAAATGGGGAAGATGAAGAAACACCTCCTTCCTCACCGCATAGGTGACTTAGAAATTGGGGTTTACCCCCAAAATTTTGATCGGCCTTTCCTCACCCCCATGGGGACTTAAAAAATACAGCAAACACGGGGATTGAATACCATTCCTACCGCATAGGGGACTTAAAATATAAAAACCATCACGACCACGCAGCTTCTTCCTCACCCCATAGGGGACTTAGAAAAACTGCATAGTTTTATATGAAGGCCCGCTAACTTCCCCACCGCATAGGTGACTTAGAAATCCCTATTTGCACCTAGATAAAAAAATCTTCCCCACCCCATAGGTGACTTAGAAATCAATGTCACTGGCAATTGGATTACCCAGGCTTCCCCACCGCATAGGGGATTAGAAATTTCCTCGCTATCCAGTTTTCAAAAAAACTTTTTCCTCACCGATTTGGGACTTGAAAAGCAGGGAAAATTTTTTTTGTGCCAAAAACCTTTTCCCCACCGATAGGTGACTTAAAAATTTATAAATTTCGACTTTGCACCGCCACACTTTTCCCCACCCATAGGGGACTTAGAAACAAATATACCCATCAATTTTTGGAGGCCTTTCCCCACCGCATAGGGGCTTTGAAAAATCTTATGCTAGCTTGGTGCATATCTTCCTCACCGTTGACTTAGAAAAACCCTTACCGCCCCCTTACAAATTTTTACCTTTCCCCACCGCATGGTGATTGAAAAAGCTACAAACTAAAGGGGACTGCTTTCCTTCCTCACCGCTAGGTGACTTTTGAAAAATTTTACGGCTAGACATACGTTTTTTATTATTCTTCCTCACCGCATAGGTGACTTAGAAATAAGCCTGAATTGCTTGAGCCTACACACACAGCTTCCTCACCGCATAGGTGACTTAGAAATAAGACTGCTTACTGCTAGAGCCAACAACGGCCTTCCTCACCGCATAGGTGACTTAGAAATGCGGTCGCACTGCGTCGCCGCGAATGGGCGTCTTCCTCACCGCATAGGTGACTTAGAAAAGCTCAAGCGCGTGCTCGGTCTTTAGCTGTTTCTTCCTCACCGCATAGGTGACTTAGAAAATGCTACAGCTCGACTTCTTCTGGCTCGGCTTCTTCCTCACCGCATAGGTGACTTAGAAAATCGACTAATACGAGGTATAAGAGTTTTAGTACTTCCTCACCGCATAGGTGACTTAGAAACTCACCCAACAACTGAGGGACAGCAATTAAAACTTCCTCACCGCATAGGTGACTTAGAAAGTGTGCAGCGGTGGGTAGGATATAATTGCAGACTTCCTCACCGCATAGGTGACTTAGAAAGCACGATGATGCTATCCGCTTGCGTGATTATCCTTCCTCACCGCATAGGTGACTTAGAAACATCAATTCATAACTTTGATTAAGATTGTCAACTTCCTCACCGCATAGGTGACTTAGAAATTCCCCAACAGTCTGGGGGACTTTGTTATCCACTTCCTCACCGCATAGGTGACTTAGAAAGTTGATTGGATTATTGGCTCAGAGCGCCGCACCTTCCTCACCGCATAGGTGACTTAGAAATCGATGTCCAGTCTTAGGCGGCTTTTTTGTGCCTTCCTCACCGCATAGGTGACTTAGAAATGCGATTTGGTGAGGTCGTTATGTGATTAAGCCTTCCTCACCGCATAGGTGACTTAGAAATAGAACTGAACCCAGCGCCGGCAATAAGCTCTCTTCCTCACCGCATAGGTGACTTAGAAACTAATCTGGCACGGTGCGTCAAGCGTTATCATCTTCCTCACCGCATAGGTGACTTAGAAACGGTGTTATCATGCCGTGTTGCGCAGCATAGTACTTCCTCACCGCATAGGTGACTTAGAAAATTACCTCGCCTGCCTTATCGACCCATTCGGTCTTCCTCACCGCATAGGTGACTTAGAAAGAATGACCCTGGTGGCGAAACCATGTATGGTGCTTCCTCACCGCATAGGTGACTTAGAAAAACGAGACACCCACTAGCAGGTGACGCTGCACCTTCCTCACCGCATAGGTGACTTAGAAAGCTGGGCTTCATCGTAAAATACGGTGCAGTTACTTCCTCACCGCATAGGTGACTTAGAAACATATAATTAATGGGTATATTTACATCAGTAGCTTCCTCACCGCATAGGTGACTTAGAAAACATTCACACACAAGAGCAGAAGCAGGGACAACTTCCTCACCGCATAGGTGACTTAGAAAAACCCCATTTTCGTCCATAAGGTCTTGCCAATCTTCCTCACCGCATAGGTGACTTAGAAAGTAAATATCGGAAAGTCAAGAAAGGCGGCGGGGCTTCCTCACCGCATAGGTGACTTAGAAAAACAGTCGGAGCATAATTAACAGTAGATTGTACTTCCTCACCGCATAGGTGACTTAGAAAACGACTGATCCTGATACTGGCGAAAAATCGCTCTTCCTCACCGCATAGGTGACTTAGAAACCTATCGAAAACGAGCGCCGGCTCCAAAGTTTCTTCCTCACCGCATAGGTGACTTAGAAATTACAAGCGATTTATCATGTTCTGATAATAAACTTCCTCACCGCATAGGTGACTTAGAAATTCTTGAGTATCCGTAGGATTAATATATTTAACTTCCTCACCGCATAGGTGACTTAGAAATTTACGGGCAATCATACCAATGATAATACCGACTTCCTCACCGCATAGGTGACTTAGAAACGAATAGGTTTTGCAAGCGCTAATACGTTTAACTTCCTCACCGCATAGGTGACTTAGAAAGAAATATGAGGAAAAGGACGGCACAAAGGTTCCTTCCTCACCGCATAGGTGACTTAGAAATTGCGAGTCCAACAAAGGTATTTTTCTACCGTCTTCCTCACCGCATAGGTGACTTAGAAAAGCCAAACCGCCTACGTCTGCCAACGTGGGCGCTTCCTCACCGCATAGGTGACTTAGAAAACACCGATAGCGCGTAGCATCTCTTTTATCGGCTTCCTCACCGCATAGGTGACTTAGAAAAACGCTTGCGGGTTTTTTGGCTCAATGTCAATCTTCCTCACCGCATAGGTGACTTAGAAACCGAAGCCCCAACTGATACTGGCGTTATAGTACTTCCTCACCGCATAGGTGACTTAGAAAGATATTGAGTGGGATGAGATCGAAGCGGATGACTTCCTCACCGCATAGGTGACTTAGAAAAGCAGGTAAGATAATCGCTTCACCTTCTTTGACTTCATCACCGCATAGGTGACTTAGAAATCATGGTCTAAGACGTATCGCATGGTCAAAAACTTCATCACCGCATAGGTGACTTAGAAAATAAGCAAATAGAAAGTAAGAGCAATGATAAACTTCATTACCGCATAGGTGACTTAGAAATGTATGATCCCATCTAAGCGAGCAATAACGGCCTTCCTCACCGCATAGGTGACTTAGAAATTTGATAAGCACGCTCTTGCTCGCGTCATGATCTTCCTCACCGCATAGGTGACTTAGAAATTAAAAGCAAAACAAGATAAGAAGCTGCCAGTCTTCCTCACCGCATAGGTGACTTAGAAAACCACCTTTGGAGTCTTAAATGGTAAATCGTTCTTCCTCACCGCATAGGTGACTTAGAAAATCAATAGCGGTGTCGGCTGGCGGGTTGTATACTTCATCACCGCATAGGTGACTTAGAAAGCCAAAGTCAGACTGCTGCGCGGCAAACGCATCTTCATCACCGCATAGGTGACTTAGAAACATAGTGGCGATTTTTTTATGCGTCAGATTTTCTTCATCACCGCATAGGTGACTTAGAAAGTGGTAAAACCCTGCGTTTGCTAACGCTGTCTCTTCATCACCGCATAGGTGACTTAGAAATCATGAGGATTGACTAGGTTGTCGTTTGGATACTTCATCACCGCATAGGTGACTTAGAAATCAAAGAAGCTAGCAAGCTCTTTATCTGTTGACTTCATCACCGCATAGGTGACTTAGAAAAGTTTGCGGCTCAACGTAAATCACATCATCAGCTTCATCACCGCATAGGTGACTTAGAAAATCCAAACGCAGTAGTTGCACTGGCACATGGCCTTCATCACCGCATAGGTGACTTAGAAATTTTGCTATGGCTGCTCCTGATAGTGTGTAGTGGTCAAATATTTTTAGACAGTACTTAAGAGGTTTTTGTTGAAATAAAGTCTCTCTTTCTCGCTTGGTGTTAAATACTCATTAAAGCTGTGTGGTCTTACACTTTGATAATAGCCCCAAATATAATCATTTACTGCCTGCCGAGCCTCATCAATATTGTCATAGCCGTTTTTTGGCATCCACTCTGTCTTAAAGCTTCTAAAGAACCTCTCTGTAGGTGCATTGTCCCAACAGTTGCCTCGTCGGCTCATACTATGCGACATACCATTGCACTTGGCTACGCATTTAGCATACTCTTCACTGGTATAATGACTGCCTTGATCTGAATGAAACAGCACGCCTTTAGGCTCAAGTCTTATGTGATATGCCATTTTTAGTGCAGATGTGGTCAGCTGGGTATTCGGGCTATCTGACAAGGCAAAACCAACAATACGTCGAGCATATAAATCCATAATGATGGCTAAATAACACCAACCGCCTTTGATACGGACATAGGTTACATCACCTGTCCAAATTTGATTAGGCGCTTCTGCACTAAAGTTGCGATCTAAGATATTGTCATGGGTTTTGTGTTCTTGATCAGCTTGCTGGTATTTATGCGTCTTGAGCTGATAGCTCATTAGTCCCATGCCTTTCATAAACTTAGACGCTAAATAACGCGTCAGCGTGATTTTGTGCTTATTAGCTAAAATGGCAACCACAGTGCGAGCGCCAGCCGATTGCTTTGAATCGTTGAATATCTGACGTATCAGGGCTTTTAACTTAACGAGTTCTATATCTATAGGCTTAGATCGTATACCATAGTAGTCACTGCTTCTGACTACACCAAATAAGTCACATAGCTTGCGTGTGCTCAGTTGTCTGTCTTGCTCTGCTAGTGTCTTAATTAGTGATAGACGTTCAGGCTGTCCGATGTCAGCAGAGCGGAAGCCTTTTTTAATATGTCTTTCTCCATTTTAAGCTGTCTGACTTCTCTCTCAAGCTCTTGAATGCGATGCTGATCATCGGTTAGTGCTAGGCCTTCGGTTGGGGCAATACCTTGTTTCTCTTTTTTATACTTGCGTACCCAGTTGTCTAAGGTGGAAGTACCAATGCCTAGCGACTGGGCAACCTCAGCAACTTTGCGTTTGTGCTCAACGACTAAGCTAATGGCTTCTAACTTGAATTCTCGGGTGTATTTTTGGCGTTTGGTCGTCATACTAATTATCCTCTTTGGGGGAGTATAACCTCTTAAACATGGTCCGATTTAATTATGCCACTACAATTAAATTGGTACTCAAAAGAAAAAATTTGTTCTGATACATAACATATATCCGATAAAATAAAGGGTTGCATATTAGCAACAATCTATTATTTATACAAACATTAGTTCAATCTGAAAATAAAGTTCATTTGAACGAAAATCTCAGCGAATGCAACCTAGAAAATAGATTTACAGGTAGTCAGATATACTAGCCTCTATGATAAAAATATAGGCTTACCATCATGTCTTCTTCTCTTGACCATTGTCCTTTAAGAGATATACCTTCGAACGCCCAAGCCTGTGCAATTACCTTTCTAGGGAATGCTAGTAACAACCTGCAGCAAGACGCTTTTTTCTTTTTAGATAATTGGTATCAGGAAGACTTAGGTATGATGGCAGTGACACCAGTTGCATTACCATTTAATTTAGCAGTGTCTGATGGCGTGGCAAGCTCTAATCACTCGCAGCACTGCTCAAAAGCAGTGGTAAAGGCAATCAGACGGTTATGGAACGATCAGAAGAGTATTACTTCAGATAATATTCATCAGCTGATTAATCAAACCAAGCATTCATCTAAGCGTCATGGCGCGGCGGCAACTCTTGCGATGGTTGCCTGTGAGTTAAAGGGCGATGGAACCATAAAGGCAACGATAACGCATGTGGGCGACAGTCGTGTTTATCAGTTATCGAAAGGTGCATCACAGTGGCAGTGCCTAACTCGCGACCATAATCTATTGAATGAGCTCATTGACCAGAAAGCACAAGAGCAAGGTCGCCAAGCGAAGTTCGCTGACTATAATCGAGAAGGTATGGCGGGGAGTCTATATAGCATTACAGAGTGCTTTGTATTGACGGCTGATGACAGTTATCTAAGCAGTGAAGCGCCAGAAGGCAGCTCTTGTACGGTTAATATTAATAGCGGCGACTGTATCTTAGTTTGTACGGATGGTATTCATGATTTGGTGCCGAGTCGTCATTGGCAACTTGTCAGTGCTGAAACCGATTTACAAGCTTGGTTAAACACGCTTAAAGATCAGGTCTATAACTCTGAGGGTAATGCTTATGATAATGGCACTGCGATTTTGGTTCGTTTTGATTGAGCCTGTATTTTAATAATGAGTTTGTCACTTCATCAGTCTAATAGAGAAGCTACTATGCCTACACATCCTATCGCCAGCTACACAAAGTCAGCACGTCTATTTGCTTTATATCAATGCTTGCCTCGGAGTGAAGCGGATGCTATGTCTCTGACAGAGCTTATGCAAAACTACGGTGATAATGCTGATAATTATACAAATGAGCGTAAAAACCTAGAGAACGATCTGATTGGCTTAAATCAAATCTTTAACGATATCTTCTATAGTGACGCCTTAAACCGAGTGCCAGCATGGGGCAAGAATATCAGTGGCAAGACAGCACGGTTTTATATTGAACCGAGCTTTAGTATCGATGTCATTAACGAGCAAACGGTATTCTTTTGGGAGATGCTGGATAAATATACTGCAAACTATCTACCATTTTCTTTTAAACAGGGGATTACAGATAAGCTTACTCAACTACGTCGTCAAGATAAAGACAAATTCCATCAAAGTCCGCTAGGACAATGGCAAGATCATCTCATCACCTTACCTAGTATTGTGCAAGCGCCAAAGCTTGATAGTGAGGTGATTGGAATTATTCATCAGGCTCTGCTACAGAATCGTCAATTACGAATAAGTTATCAAAACAAATGGGAAGAAAAACCAACTCAAAGAGTGGTGTATCCCAAAGGAATGATCTTTATTGACAATATGGTCTATCTCACAGGCTTTAATCCTGTTGATGACTATATCGATGATAATGTGTTATTAAAGGAGCATCGTAATTTTGCGGTCAATCGTATTACCAAGGCCGTAGTCGTAGATAAGCCAATACCTGACTGGGTGGGGCGCGATGTTTTTTCATTAGAGAATTTGCGTCAAATAGGTAAGCTAGAGCCGACTATTGATAGCCAGATTAAACTGGTTTTAAAAGTACAAAAGTATGCCTGTCAGCATCTTTATGAGCGTCCATTATCACAAGATCAGCAGATTGAAGTTATCGATGATACTTGGAATCAAGTCAGCGCCACCGTAGCTAATACTACTCGTCTGCAAGATTGGCTGGTGAGTATGTCACAGCTAGCAGTAGTCATTGAACCAAGTGAGCTTCAAGTGGTAATTCTTGAACGTCTAAAGAGTGCGTTAGAGCTTTATGGATATTAAGATTTAGTTATTAGTCATGTCATCTTAAATTATTTAACGACAAGGTTGCTTTTCAGCTTTAACAGGAAGTTCAAAATGATAACAAAAAATACGATTACTATAGAGCCATGGATGAAAGAGCTGTGGGCATGGGCTGACAAGTTTAAAATTTCTGAAGAGGTTTTACCCCGTAATCAGGCTAATTTATTGGCGTTAACAGACTTGAGTATAGATTGTAGTCAATTAACTAATTTACCTGAAGGTATCGGCTATTTATACAACTTAACCAATCTCACGCTAAACTGCGATACGCTTGAGCGTTTGCCAGAGTCTATAGGTCTATTAAGCCAGTTAGAGAGATTGACGGTTACTAGTCATAAAATACAGCAGCTTCCTGATGGCATCGCTAATCTTGAAAGTCTACGGCTGATAGATGTTCCCAATCAGTTGATTGCTCAATTACCAAATGCTGTCATTGAGAGATATCGCAATAATGAGTTGTGGATTGAAAATATATCTTTTACTAAGTTATATACACTACAAATGAGTAAATATGAGTTATCTCATTTTGGATTTTTCCTTACTAGTGACAATTGGGATGAAAAAGCACTAATTGATCTGAAGTTCAAAGCAGCATCAGAATTTTTACTTGGTTTGCAAACGACTGAAAAAACGATCAAGCAGTTTGATGTGGTGGATGGCATTATTATTTGCCAACCTGATGAAGTACAACGAGTCATGAATATGTTTGCAACTGTTTTTAAAGCATCTGCGAGTTTATGTATTGAACATATTGAAGAGGTGCTAAGTTTTGCAAGGCCTGCTAAGTTTATACAAGCTAGCGCATTAGAAATGTCTAAATCCGACCAAGTGCTCAGTCAGATCATTGATCAGATTCCTGAAGAGATAACCGTAAAATCTGTGATGTTTCAAGTGGAAAGTAATCGCTCATTTACAGTGGATGAGTTACAAATTATGGCAGATACTATTGAAAAAATGGATATGAAGGATGAACATATTTTCTATAATGCAGAAGTTGTTGATAAGCCTGACCATTGTTGGATGGGCATGATATATATGGTTTCGTAGTTGTATTAAGTATAAATATAGCTTGAATAAAATTGTAGGCATCGTTGGAAAACGATTATCACTTAAGAATCAAAGAATATAGAAGGTGAGAGATATGAGTACAGCTTTGTTTAATGATTTTATCCAAGCTCAAAATACTGTTTATCCATCGGTTATTAAAGAGTTAACCGACGGGCAGAAGCGTACACATTGGATGTGGTTTATTTTTCCACAAGTGAAAGGGTTGGGACACAGTAAAACGTCTCGACGATTTGCAATAGAGAGTCTAGAGCAAGCGAAAGCGTATTTGCAGCATGAGGTACTTGGGGCACGGTTAATAGAGTGCGCTGAATTATTGCTGTTACACCCTAATAAAAGCGCTTTAGATATTTTTGGTTCACCGGACAATCTGAAGCTGCAATCTTCGCTAACGTTATTTGCCCTAGCATCCCCTAATAGAAAATGTGTTTTTAACGAGCTTTTGGATCAGTATTTTGAAGGTAGTTACGATATAAATACTATCAAGATGCTAAAGCAAATCAATGACCAGCAATAGCGCTAAACATAACCGAACGAGGTTTTAAAAGGAAATATGAGTATGAGTACCGTGCAAAGTTTGATAAACGATGTGAGCCAAAAAATTAACGCTTTAGAGACCGCGCAAGCACTCTATAGCCGTCAATTGTCTCCAGACTTCAGTACTTTTGATTATATCAATACCGATGAATTAGGGCTTAGTCGTATTTTGGCAGCTCTGCTTGACCCTCAAGGAAGTCATGCTCAGCAAGAAAGCTTTTTAAGGTTATTCGTTGAGTGTTGTCTGCCTGTTATATATAAAGACGATAACTGGCAGGTTTTTCTTAATAACCTTGAGAAAACAGAAGTTTTTCTTGAAGAAATAACGGGGAAAAGTAACACCCAGCGGCGTATGGATATTTATTTAAGATGTCAGGTAGGTGATCACAGCTATGGTATTTGTATTGAAAACAAACCTTATGCAGCAGATCAGCTTGACCAAATGAAAGATTATGCTATTGAGCTTGAAAAGAGAAAACATAATCATTGGCATCTCGTTTACTTAAACGAGAATAATGACGTACCAAGTGAATATAGCGTTGATACTAAAACTTTAGAAGATTGGATAACCCGCAATCAATATAGCCATCTTAGATTTAGCGATATGATTAGTTGGCTCAAAGCGTGTCAGGTAGAGTGTCAGAATTACAGCGTCAGTGAGTTTATTGCACAGCTAACTAAGTTTATTCAAAAACATTTTATGGGGATAGAAGATATGAACGAAGACAACGCAATTTTAGATATCATTAAACAGAATGCAGCTACTATTGATGCCAGTATCAAGGTATCTAACACTTTAGATCGAATGAAGAAAGAGCTGATAGCTAAGCTAAAAATAGATTTGTTAGCAAAATATAAAAAAACTGATTACGAATTAGATATTAGTTATATCGGCGAGGGCAGAAGATACGAACAGATTAGATTCATAATTCCTGGCTATGACAATGCATGGGTTTGCTTCGAGTTTGATAATGCAGGGTTTGATCGTCCAATTCTAGGAATTAAGTTCACTTCTGTAGAAGCCGCGAAAGCGTGTCCGCATACAGAAACTATGAAAACGGTACTGAATACGATGTTGACTGATAAAAAAGTGAGCTCTTCTGCTCAATGGCCCGCTTACTACTATTTTGATCCGCAGGATTGGAAAGGTTCGAGTGAGGCATGGTTAATGATAAATGAAGGCACGATGGCAGATAAAATCTTGGAAGAAATGGATAAAGTCTTTCGAATGTTAAATGAAAACGGTTGTGTTAGTGATTAAGCTAGGGTGTGTTGACAATTACCGTCAATGGATAGTCGTCGCTGCTAAATAGATATTAGCAGCAAACGACTCATTCGTTTTTTCAGCACGCATGGCAATTTTTTTGAAATCTTTCAGCTTACAGAAGAAGTTCTCGATTAAATGACGCCACTTGTACACTTCTTTATCGAAATCTCGTTGCTTTAAACGAGAGCGTTTAGGTGGTATGACCGCTTTGCTACCACGATTTTTTCAGTCTAGCAGTCGCCAATCCGTGTCAAAGGCTCTATCAGCAAGCAATGCACTAAACGCTTTGTCTTTCATTAAAGGGTTAACGCCAGCCATGTCATGCTGTTGTCCTTTCAATAAAGTAAAATCAACAAAGTTGCCTAATGCATCAACCATTGCCATGATTTTAGTGGTCATACCGCCTCTTGATTTGCCAATTGCCTGATGACAAGCCCCCCTTTTGCACCTTGTCCATGACGATGTCCCTTAACAATAGTGCCATCAATCATGGCATACTCTAAATCTGAGTCATTCAGAGCATTAAATAGCTTGCTGAATCTATCGCTTTTTACCCATCGACGGTAGCGCTTATAAACACTGTTCCAGTTACCAAATTCAGGGGGTAAATCTCGCCACGGACTACCTGTACGGACAATCCATAGAACAGCTTCGATAAATAGTCGATTATTTACGGCTGTTCTACCAACATCGGTCTCTTTACCTGCACAATACGGTTCTATCTTTGCCCACTGGCCATCACTTAGAGTTAATCTAGTCATAACACTATGAGTATCAATTATTTTCTATATGTCAACACAACCTAGTATCTTTGAAATATAGCTTTAAGTGAATCCATTCGTATCCTTGAAAGTACTGAACTCTTAATAAAGATTGCCCAAACTCAGTAGCATTTTTTAACTCATAAGTGGTAATCTTTTTTGTGTGAGAACTTAAAGATTACTGCTTCATTATTTTTTTGCCATCATTTTATTCCCGATGTTCAACAGGCCCTAATCAAAATAACAAGTGATTGTCTTGTTCTGTCTGTCGTATTCAGCCTTAGATTCATATAGGCTACCATCCATCCAATCTTCAACTTGACGACCTTTGAAGTTAGGCCAAATACTATCTATATCAGCATTTCTTGCAAACTTTAGAACTTCCTGACCACCTTCAGACTCAGGTCTGAATTTATAATGATATTCTGCCAAAGGTTGACCACGGTAGAAAACATTGTCTCTAAACTTAAAGTGATACTCAGTATATTCGTAATTTTTGTTCATTCTGACACTGTCAAGAAGACGATCAAAGCCAGGATTCCATTGTGACCTAGGTGTAACATAAAACTCATAGGTGTCACCTATAACAGCATCCGCGACTGGCAGATCTCGCACGGCTTTAATATTAGCAACCATCTGTTGATTTAGAAGGCCAATTTTCTGATAGTCAGCAGAGCTATCTCCAATACAACCGTCTTACATCCAACCAAACATGTGATAGGCGTTTGCTAGCTCTTTTCTTTTTTTTGATTTGTTAGATTTAGTGTAATCTTCAAAAGCAGTTTTAAAGCCACCAACAGTTTCAGTAGCAGCATTAATTACAGATTGCGTGACCGCATTAGTTTGAGCGCAACCGACCGAAATAAAAGTTGCACTAAAAAGAGAAGTAACTAGCAGTGAGGAATGGATACTCATAAAAATACTTGTTAAATATGTTGAGCTCTGGATTGATGTTGATTAAAGGATACTATAAATTGTTAAACAGTTGTCAGTTTTTTGGATCTTTTAATGAATAATAATTAGGTCAACTTATGAACAGTAGATAACTGTATCTTTACAAAATTTTATTTCTACGGCCATGATCAAACAGGCATTGTCACTTAATAAAAAAGAGTAGGATATTTGTGAATATAGATTTTATTCAATGTTGAGTATAATCAATAGTTAGAAATTTATAAATTCATAGTGTCACCCAAACCCTCACGACAGCCATCGTCGTCTACCCTTTATTCGCTCTTGAATTTTCAAGCACGCTATCTCTACAATCAAAGGCATCTCTGATCACGTAAATACTCGTGATTGGTTATGCTTTTTTTTATGCCATCCACCTACTGAGACAGCCATGTATGCGCTTGTTGATTGCAATAGCTTCTATGCCAACTGTGAGAAGCTCTTTCGCCCTGATCTAAGAGGTAAGGCAGTGGTCGTACTGTCTAACAATGATGGCTGCGTGGTCGCTCGCTCCAGTGAGGCAAAGCAGCTCGGTATCAAGATGGGTGTGCCGTACTTTCAGGTTAAAAAGTTCTGCGAGAAGAACGACGTTACCGTCTTTAGTTCAAACTACACTTTATATGCTGATATGTCTCACAGAGTCATGAGCACCCTCGAGAAACTGTGTCCTACCGTTGAAGTCTATTCTATCGATGAGGCTTTTTTATATTTAGCCGATTATCCGACTGCGATGACTGATCTTGATAGCTATGGGCGTAAGCTCAAAAGCATCGTTGAGCAGTACACCGGCATTCCAGTATGTGTGGGTATGGGCAGTACTAAGACCATGGCAAAGCTTGCCAATTATGCTGCTAAAAAGCACCCCGCTACTAAAGGCGTCTGCGTGCTAGATAATCTTCGATGGATCAGACGTATCATGCAGATCACCGATGTTGGTGAGGTATGGGGCGTGGGTCGTCGTTATAAGGTCAGACTTAATGAGATGGGTATTCATACGGTTTATCAACTCGCCATCTGTGAGCCTGCGAAAATAAGACAACACTTTGGGGTGGTACTCGAGCGCACCTGCTTAGAGCTTAATGGTCAAAGCTGTCTTGGTATCGAAGCGGTAGAGGCTAAGAAGCAGATCATCTCTTCTCGTTCTTTCTCCACTCGTATTAGCTGCCCTGATGAGCTCAGCCAAGCAGTATGTAGTCATGCAGCAAAAGCAGCAAGCAAACTACGTAAACAAGACAGCGTTTGTCATTATCTCAGCGTCTTTGCTAAGAATAGCCCGTTTAGTCAAACAGAGAGTTATACTTCTATATCCGGACAATGTCAGTTTATAACCCCAACCGCTGATACTAGAGTGATGGTAGCCGCTGCTCGGCAGATACTGACTCAGATCTTTAAAAAAGATGTTCGCTACGCCAAAGCTGGCGTTATGCTCTTTGATATCTACCAGCACCATGAGGTACAGCCTGACTTGTTTGCAGACGATAGTAGCGACAATCAAACCAACCGACAAAGTACCTCAAAGAGCGCAGAGGTTATTGCCGTTATGGATCAGCTTAATAAAAAATATGGTCAAAACAGTAATCAGCAGTCTGCTGTGTTTATCGCAAGCGAAGGCATCAAAGACAAGCAGTCATGGCAGATGAGCCGGGATATGCTATCGCCATGCTATACCACAAACATTAAGCAAATACCCAAAGTAGATTAAACCAGAGGTGGACTCAATGACGGTTAAGATAATAGGAAGGCTCACCGATGAAGGTGAGACGGTATTGCTCTCGCTTTATAGCGATAGAGTCAAAGCAGGCTTTCCAAGCCCAGCGACGGACTATGTGCAAAACCGCATTGATCTAAACACACTGCTTATTCACAGTCCAACTACAACCTACTTAGTAGAAGTCGAAGGCGATAGCATGATCGATATGGGTATCTACCCCAATGATATCTTGATTGTAGATCGCTCATTAAGCGCTAGGAATAAAGATATCGTGATTGCACTAGTCGATGACGGCTTTACCGCCAAGCAGCTGATACTCGGTGAGCATATTATCTTACGAGCTCACAATGAGAACTATGCAGATATCGTGGTGAAAGGCTCGCTTGAGCTGTTTGGGGTGGTGGTGAGTAGTGTTAGGCGGTTTAAGAGGTGAGAAATAATAAAAAATTCTTTTTATGTCCTAAGATCAGATATCAATCTGCATCCATGTCATATAAGCTCTTGATCCTAATATTTAAGCAGCACACTGGTAAATCTCTATCTAAGATCCGTAAGCCGTTGTCCTAGAATTCCACTCTGTCTACCCTATCCACGTGCTTGCTAACTCTAGCTCATTTCTAAAGCGCTTCAGAGCAAATTATCATTGCTCTTCTATAAGTAACTCTAAAAGTAAAATGATGCGTCACGTATTGTCGTCTAGTTGACGAGGTGGGATCTAATTGATAGCAAGTAATAGTAAGATAAGAGTAGAGGTCAATAAATGAAGCATATCGACCACATTAGATCATTATCTTAGTGGAGTGTTTATGAATCCATCAAAATCATTAACAGTTGCCAAGCTGCAGACAACTCCTGTGCTCATATTTGAAGGCGTTCTTGAACTATATAATCTTTATACCTGTCATATCAGACCCTTCATTAGTGAAGCCTTTAAACTTAAGCATAGCGCTGCTTGGACTAAAACCACATTATTTATCAAAGAAGACAAAAGATGGTTTTTAGTCAATAATTTTGAGCTTTTTCACTTGATCAAAAGTCCTGATGTTGATTTTAATGTACTCGGACAAAAAGTGTCTGTGAGATATATCCCAAAAGATCAGTTTAATTTCGACATCAGTTTTTACGAGCTTATTTATCTCATCGCAAAATACAATAAAGAAATAGATATCAAGCTCATTTACACGCAGCTAAACGAGATCTTGGATCAAGAGATAAACCAAAAATTATTTGGCAAAAATATTTTTGCTATTACTACATTTTGTCGGCTTATAAATATAAGTGAGCAAACCTATTACAAGCGACCTTCTGAGGGTGTTTTATGACTGAGAATGCTCATGAAGAGCTAGAATGGCTTGATACGCCAGCATTAACAGAAATCATTAAAAAAATTGATAATGACCAGAATTTTATATATCCAGAAGCAGTATCGACTGCCATATCTGAGATCACTTTAGCAGTACACAATAGCTATAGCCAGCCAGATGATAATCCCCAAAATCTACTAAGATTAATATTACAGGTATTACAAAGAAGGCCAGTTCCTCGGCTTTCTATGACTATTAGTAGATCAGAATTAGCAAAAAAACCACTCATCATGCAATTGCTTATTCTCATGCAACATTCTATCAATGAACATCAGCATGACTACCTACAGAAACGGTTAATTTGGCTAGCCATAGCAATGCACACCAGTGTGATGCTGACGCAGCACTGGCCAAAACAGCAAACCAAAAATATACTGATGCAATTCAAACAGGCGCAGTTTTCAGGGTCTCCTAGACGAATATGGATTTGGCATAAACTACCTGATTTACCTCAAATGATCATGAGTGTGGAAAGTATATGCGCCATTTTCACTGATCTATTAGAGCAGCAAAAAAGTGCATATGAATTGTTAAATGATAAGCAAGCTACTCATGCCGAAGAAAAGAAAGTGGCAAAAGATAAACTGAGCCAAATAGAGAAAATAACGACCGCCTATCAAAATGCGCATACGTTACGCAAGCCTAGACTTAAGTATAAGAAGCCGCCTAAACATATTAAAATTATAGCCATCAACTTAGCAGATAACACATCGAAATTGCCCTTAGACTCTACTGCAACGAGTCACAACTGGAATACCACGCCTAGCAATGATACATGGAGTAACACACGTGATGATATAGAACACAGCGCTATCGCCATAGATCTTGCATTTTTAGACGCTAATATTGAAAGCCATGACGGGTTAACCACCAGCTTTGAAGAGCGTATTGATCACCATGAGGCACCCTATGTCAGCTATGGCGAATATCCAAACCCGTTAATCAAATACTCTATACCGCTCCAAACTATAGATTTATCGCTACAACAAAACTATATGTCTCAGCGCAATCTCGCGCTTAACTCTAACACGCGCTTACTCTCCCTTGCCGGCTACCAAGCGTTATTTGCTGCGCTCAACCAAGATGCAAGCACCTTACCAGAAACAGAGACTGATAAAACCTGTGCTGGTATTTTATTGTTATCTATGATTACTGGGTTGCCAGTTAAATCCTTACTAATACCCGGCTATATCGGTCATCCTAATATTTTCAAAATCAAAGGTAAAAAATACTACATTGAACACAGTTTAGGTATTACTAAAAGATCGACAAGCCAAACATTGCCCGAAAAGGATTATGAAAATACTTCTGATACCATCAAAGTTCCACTACCATCATGGCTTATAGATGATTTACTTGCTTGCGAGTTGCCGTCAAAAGAAGATTTTACGGCTTATCTTGCCGCCTTGCGTAGCAGCCTTGGATTGCCGTACCTGTCCGTCAATCGTATAGAGACCGCACTACATGTCGTGCTCTCTCGTTATACACCTAATTGTCATACACATATCGCCGATATCATCTGTCGCACGCCTGCGTCCCATGCTCCTGCAATGTACTATAGTAGCCACACCAGCGAAGCACTTATGACACACTATAAATCAGCACTGGGCATATTTAATAGCAACAGTGATTTTGACTTAATTTATATCACCGCTTGGCATAAATATACCGTAGGCTCAGCGTTTGCGCTAACGATTGAAACCGTTTGCGACATCGTAAATGAGATGAAGTACTGGACTAATCAAAGTTCAAACGATGAGGAGCACTTTAACAGAACCAGTATTTTTGTATGGTTTGTCTTTTGCCTTTTAACCGGCGTGCGACCAAACAACGGTCTTGGCAGAATGTACGATATTGATCTTGATATGGGTTGGCTGCTCATCAATGACAAGCCTGTTAAGAAGGTCAAAAGTGATCGTCTCATTCCGCTATGCCCGACACTGATACGCCATCTAACAGACTATAGAGCGTATTTGATTAATTATCAGGCAAAGCATCAAGGTTATCATGACATCAGCGCTATCATTGACAATATCCGTTTGGGTAATGATGAAACACTATTAAAGCTGTTGTATGAACGAGCTCCTAGTGCTAACTCCCCTACTCTTAAAGACATTAAGCGTGGCGATGCTTATCATATGACCAAACACATCATTGACGCCAACCCCTATTGGACACGCCACTTTGTTCGTACGCAGCTTGAAAATCTTGGCGTTTCCTTATCGCTGATTAACACAGTTATTGGTCATGAAAAAGCTCGTCAAGAAGTATTGGGACGTTTCTCATCAAGTAGTAAAGCAGATATTAAGCGTGTAGCGTCCGTGTTTGAACAGATCGCAGCACAGCTTGGGTTATCAGATATCACAATCAATCATTATCCTAATTCAAATCATGTCGGCACAAGCACTGCAGAGGTTGATCATGCTAATAAATGAAATAAAGCTGCCAAAAATTATTGATGACTTAGCAAAGTTTGATGGTAGAAAAAAGCGCTACGTGCCTTACCCATCTATACTCAAAGACAGTGACACGGCAAGGACACGTGAGATAAAGCTACTCGCCGACTTACAAACCGAATGGGAGTCGTTGAAAAGGGTTCATCCTGGAAGTATCGGATTCATACAGTCTTTTAATAAATACTACCAACAAGCGCTTTGGCCCAATGAGCGCATCTTTTTATTTTCGCCAAGCTCTAGCGATTATTTTGATTTGTCATGGCTATCTTGGAGTCAATCTTTAAGCCAGTTTCAGATAGAGCTTTACAGGCAATTGGAGCCATTGTCCCAAGAGGGATTTGATGAGTTTCAGTCAATCATTGAAAATAAAATAGCAAAAGCTTACGAGTCATCTAGAAC
The DNA here is from genome assembly GCF_014280455.1 of Psychrobacter sp. KCTC 72983. Lineage (NCBI taxonomy): Bacteria > Pseudomonadati > Pseudomonadota > Gammaproteobacteria > Moraxellales > Moraxellaceae > Psychrobacter > Psychrobacter sp. KCTC 72983. The sequence goes on along the minus strand of NZ_CP060390.1, from coordinate 2,188,283 downwards.
ACTCAAACATGTTTGGCAAATCATCGTCAAGTTCATTGACTATCAAAATAAGCACTATATGCTTGCTGAGCATCACTATCCTAAGATAATCGCGCCACAGCCTACTAAAATCAATCCACTAATTACAAATACAGCTTGGTTAAAAGACGGTAAGGCGCTGGTCAAAATCATTCGCGCAGTAGAGCATCATTGGGAGCAGAACACCAATTACAGCCAAGAGCAGATTATAGGCTGGCTGATATTCTCAGGAATTGTGTATGGCGGTATCAATGAGGTACAAATGCTTCAAGGGTGGCTTATCTCATTGCTCACCAAAGAGTATCAGCCATTCATCAAAGAAAGGATAATGGTCTCGCCGCGTTTTGTACAAAAGCACTTTGGTAACGAGCGCGAAGAAGAAAGTGATAAGCTTTATAACACCAAGCAAATCATTGTAGATGTGGTCAGTCAGTGTTGGCTGATGCGTTATCATAAAAACAGCAGTCAAGCAGAAATCAAACATATCATTGCCAAGCTGTCAGAAGATAAGATAAAGCGATACTTGACCGTGGCTTTGTCTGACGTGATCAAGCCTTTAGGTATTAAACCACTTCCCTTTTCAAGGTTTTTATATTACGCCAGTTATTACTGGGAGGATTTCGATGACGCTAGTATCGACCATGCTTCAGTTGGGGTGCTGCGAGGTATGCATAATACTGCAGGATTAAGTACGCAAGACTTTGGTCGGTTCTTGAACCAAAAATATCAGTATAAAGAGGAGCCGTATAATCTAGAACATATTTTGACGCTGTCTATCAGCAAAAGCTCTGTTAATCAAAACGAGTCATCTAGTAGTAGTTCTACCAAAAAGATAGAGGTTAGAAAGTCTGATTTAATTATGAATCTGACTAAAGACTTCAAAACGGATGAAAAACAGAAAAAGAAAAAAACCAGCAAAAAGCCGCCTACTCTTATTGAAAGAGTACAAAAACGTTATAAGCAATACGATGACTTAAGTGAAAAAATTTTATTAGATTGGGTGTTGAATTTACTCAATCGAAAAGAATCAAAATCGCTTAGCAATGAGTCTATTTTGAAATATATCAGAACCATAGGCTATGAATGGTTATATTTCACAACAGCGCAGCCGCTTGATATTTGGTCAGAAGAAGAGTTTGAAGAGCTCTATGAAGACATCTTAGAATACAAAGCTGTCGTACGAAACAATACTGATATTGGATATTCTGCCAATTTATTAAAGAGTATGCACAACTTTGCCAAGAGCAAATACAACCTTCCCTCTGTGAATTTCCAGCAGTCCAAAAATGGTCGGCGTGTACGTGCGGAGCTGATATCACCGCAAGCGTACCAAGCCATTATTACGCAGATACTGGGTTCTGTAGATATATTGGAGCGGGAGATGTTCGCGCTTTTATTTATCTTAGTCTATCGTACTGGGATGCGCAAAAAAGAGCTGTTGGGTCTTAAGTATAATGACATCGAAGGCTTAAAAACAGCTGTACCATCAGTGGTGATAAGGCCCAATAGCTACCGTCCAACTAAGACTCAAAGTAGTATTCGCCGCGTTCCCTTATTTGCTCTCCTCAAACCTAATGAGCTGAATTTTTTTATTAATTTTGTGCAGAGTAATATTGGCGACAGTTCAAACAAATTTATCTTTACCTTATCATCGGATCAGCGCCCTATTGATGACCATGTTCCGTTGCAGTTACTCAAACGAGTCTTAAAAGACATATCGGTAGATGATAATGTAGCAGAGCATACTTTTCATGGGTTTAGGCATACGGCAGTGAGCAACCTATCTTTAGCGCTAGTAGGCCATTCAGATCTCGTAGAAGCACTCACCGATTATGACGAAAGCGACGTATTGCGTATAAAAGAAGGCCTACTCGGGGAGCATACAGATGCCCAGGATCGCTGGTACGCTCTATCAGGTATTATGGGGCACTTATCGCCTGAGCGGAGCTTTGAGTATTACAACCATTTTGCCACGCTGATGGCGACCTATGCGCTTAGTAAAGCAGATATAAAGCTGCCAAATCGAACGCTATATAACATAACAGGTTTTACGAACAAAAAGCTTAAGGAGAATAATGCAACTGTTAGTAATAGTAGCGTCAGCATACCTAGTATACGTACACTTTTATTTAAAAATATCATAGAGGGCAAACGTAAGTCGCCGAAATTTACGATCGAAAGCCGTGATAAGCAATTTCTCTTGAATACCAATACGCTAGCCAATAATGAGCTGTTTGGTCGTTATGGTTTAAACCGAGTACAGCTGCTACTACAGACCTATGATAAAGAGATTCCTTTAAATAAAGCAGCCCAGCTAGCAAATATTTCTATTCACGATGCAAAAGTTCTAATAGAACGTGCCAGCGAGGTTGCTGCTATCACTACCAAACGCGGCAAACCTCGCTTTGTTAAGCTATCAGATTCAAAGAATTCCGTACTGAGTCCACTGAACATTCAATACCAAAGTGACTTAAGATTGCTATCGCTTTTATTAAGTAATGCCTATCGCTTACGAGAAAAATCAGGGACTGACTGGACTTGGTTTATTGAGATATGTAGTCAAAAAATATCTAATAGCAAAGCTTATATACCTTTCGGAAAAGGAGATGAGAAAGAGTTGCAACGTTTCATTGATATTGCGGAAAAACTGCTGCCTTTGAAACATTGGCTGACAAGTAGCAACGAAACCTTGTTGATGAAAAATATGTCACCTACCGATTATCAAGATATTAAGCGGCAGTCTAACAACTCAATAGAAGCTATTCATATCGGTATTGCTAGCCGAGATCCTAGAGATCAAACGAACAGATGGCAGTATTCGCCGCTACTACGGTTTTTTGTGCATATGATGCTGATTACTGATGAAAAACTGTCTATTGCGAATTAAGTTTTTTGCATAAAAACCATTTACCATAATCTACCGTTATGGGAACAATGGCAGCGTTAAATCAGGCGCTAGCAGATAGAAACAAGCCCAAAGATGTGATTCATCATAGCGATCGCGGCGTTCAGTATCTATCCATTCGCTATACTTCTAGTAGGACTGATTGCAGCGTGATTGCTTCCGTTGGCACAACAGGTGACTCATACGATAATGCCTTGGCTGAAACCGTCAACAGGCTATTTAAGTCTGAGGTGATTGAGTACCTAAAAGAGAAGTGGCATGGGGTGAACAATGTTGAACTGGCAACCCTTGAATGGGTGGAATGGTTTAATAAAGCCCGAATGCATAGTGCAATTGGTTATGTCTCACCTTTTGAGTTTGAAAAGCGGTATTATGATAATTTAACCCTATCAGGCATTGCTGCCTGACTCAAGTAAACCAGTCTCTGATATAGTCTGGGCGGTTCACTGCAAAAGATCCCGGTTTCAATAGACCTGCGCGGCTTAGGTGTCGCCTCGCGCCGATCAGAAAGCCACATGCGATTGTCAACCCGCCAGATCAATACCCTTAGGGAGTTCGAACATGATCCTGAAACTTAACGTCAAACTCCATTATCGGCTCCCCGCACCGATGGACCTTTTGCTTCAGATCGAAGCTGCCGATCTTGCGGACCAGTGGGTGCGTTCGGCCGAGATTTGGACATCAGACGTTGCGCATTTTTCACGGGTCGCCGCCGATGATGGCATAGGAGAGCGGATTTGGATCCGCGCCGAAGGGGATTTTAGCTGCACTTACATTGCAGAAATTGCCGTTGACCGTCCTGCCTTGGACATATCGGCATTGCCCCAAACGCCCCTCTATCTTTTGCCCGGAGAGACGATCAAACATTTGATGCCGTCTCGCTATTACCCGTCAGACCAGTTCCAAGCCTTCGTGGACGCCGAATTTGGCTATCTCGCTGGCGGCGCACGGATTGCCGCGATGCGAGATTGGATCGAGTCGGCGTTTAGCTATGTGCCCGGATCGAGCCACGCACAAACCACCGCGCTCGACAGCTTTGTTCAACGTCAGGGTGTATGCCGCGACTTCGCGCATGTTCTCGTGACACTAGCGCGCGCGTCTTCGATACCGGCTAGGTTCGCGAGCGTTTATGCGCCTGAGGTGACGCCACAGGACTTTCATGCCGTGGCCGAGGTCTATATCGGGGGGAGCTGGCACCTCATTGATCCGACCGGCATGGCAGATGCCGACACGATGGCCCGCATCGGTGTTGGATCCGACGCGTCCAGAGTTGCGTTCTTAACTGCGTTCGGATCTATGGAATTGGTCAATCAATCGGTATCCGTGACTAGACAAGCTTAGGGTCCTGACCCTAGGCATATGGGCCTGCGTTTAAGACAATGACCGCTGCCATAACAGGAGGGAGGCGGCAGTAGTCTTGTTCAATCGGTTTCGCGCTCTTCACGTTCTTCACGTTCTTCACCCTGCAGATCAAGGACACGGTAGGTATGCCATGTTACGTATCCAAGAATAAGCAAGACCAAGAGTTGCTACAAACGAGTTATCCGCTCCATAACCAACACCATTCATGTTCGCTTGCAGTTTGCCATCAGTATTGCCCAGACTTACACCGACAGAGATCGCATCACCCTCATAGCTGGTGGTGTTCTCAATTTCTTTCGTCTCTATACCGCCAAGACTTTCATAGTTATTACGTCCTGCGTCACGAGCGGCTTCGGTGGTGGTAATCGCTCCACCGATGAGCGTGGTTTTACCGCCAGCGGTCAGATCAAAGCCACCATCGCCTGTGAAGATTCCTGACTGCTCACCAACCCCTTTATAGTCTGCATTTAAGTCAGTCTTACCACCATTGACCGAAATACTAGAGCCTGCACCTCCGCCTGCTATATCAATATCAGTATTAAAGCCCATGTTCTTTTGTTTGCTATCATAAGTAGCTGTGTCTTGTAGTGATTCGATGTTGAAATCGCTGCCGATAGAATGCTGGACTATTGGCTCAGAGTAACAAAAAAAGCTACGACTCATTAAGAATTGTAGCTTTTAATAAAACTAAGTTTTTTATACAACAAAGATATATGCTAGATATTTTGTTATATTTGAACTTAGCTTTCTTATCAAAAATCACCCACCTATAACATTGAGAATATAGTTAAAATTCTTTAGTTACTTTGAAAAAAAGCAATTGATTCAATATTAAGCTCTCTTTTATTTAGAATAGGAACTATTTTAGATAAGTACCAGTCAAAATCAGTAACTCCATAACTATTTAACTGCCTATTATTGCTGAGTGACATGCTAATCGATAAATCTTGCCTTACTAAGAACGCACCGCCTATATTTGTATCTAACCACGACAAAGAAACCCCTAGAACTTCATTAATACTATTCTTCTTCCTTAATATTTCGATAACCTCATAATCCGTAATAATGTCTTCTGACTGCCAATTAAACATGCCATCATCATTTATAGGCAAATAAACTTTTTTCCCATTATCTTCGATTCTCCAACCATTCCTTAATAAACATTCAATTATCTCTACTGAATCTATATTACCTTCAAATAATTCTATATCTAGAGTAGCTGAAACTGACATAAAAAACCCTTATATATATTGACTTAATAAATTACTGGTGCTCATAAGTTGAAATTCCCTTTTTATTTAACCAGTTCTTTATATCTTTTGGTATCGGAGTGTTGGAATGCAATTCATAAGTTCCACCATTCTCATTTGCAATCCTTTTTCTATCTCCCATATCTGATCTGAATTTTTCCAATTTACGTGGCTTAGAGGTAACATCTCTCCAATAATTGCCAGATTTTGCTTCGTACCACCTATTGCCAAAGGCTCCATCAAACTCCCTGCCACCTTTAGAGAAGCTTTCAATACCTCCATAGCTAGAATGAAGCCAAGCTTCGAATTTTTTCCCAACTAATCCTTTAGCTAGTTCTCTTTTACCACTCGGTTTGTTAGAATATAAATCATTATCAGGCTCCATGCCATCCGCGTCATTTTTGCTAGATTTAACCCCTCTTGCTTCTTGCAACGCTTCACTAATTGCCCTTGCTTTGATCCCACCAAAGGCTTCTCTTATTATCAGTATTTTATCTGCATCACTATCAGCTTTGAGATAAGCATCTAATACCCCTACTGGCCAAACAGCTATACCAATACTAGCTGCTATAACTCGTGCTTCTTTATCACTGAATGGCGATTTTCCTACACGACCTAGTTGTTTATCAACACGCAAATCAGCACTATGATTATTATCAACCGCAACCTTGCTTGTCTCGGCGGCATTGGCAGCATCATTAGCATTACCTGTAATCGCATCAATAGTCAGACCGACTGCACTGGTAATAGCACTGATGGTATCTTTTTGCTCAGCAGTAAGCTTGGAAGGATCACTACTACCATAGAGAAACTTCGATAAAACTGGGGCTGTAGCCTCACCTGCCCCTGCCGAAACACCGCCAGTCACTGCATCATTACCAGTCGTATAACTGATAGCTGCGCCTAATACACCTTGAGCTAAAGTATGAGAGGCGCTGCCTTGCTCCGATCGCTTCCCACCGTCTATACTATTGACGACTTCATTTGCTTTAAAATAAGTCCCGATCTGATTTGCTACAAAAGGGCTGGCAGCTTTAGCAACATAACCCGTCGCGCCATTACTGTTTGGTCCATATATTGCACCTGCAACGGCGTCAAATAGCAGACCTTGGTTTACAAGCTTATCTGCCGCATCAAATTTTTCTCGTGCTGTATGATAGTCTCCAGCATTACTGGCTTCTTCTGCCTCATCCCTTAACTTCTTCTCTTTGGCATTAATATCAGTCTTAATCTTACGATGCTCTTGGTCAAAGGCTTGGGTGATTTCTACCTGCGCCCCAAGCTCCTCATTCACCCGACCAGCATCAAAGTTATTCTCTAGGATACCTGCATACTCAGCACGGTTGTCCGTGGTGATGTCTTTATTACCTGCAATGCCTGTAATACCTGCACGAGTAACACTGCTATCACTGTCGCCATCGCTGCCGTAACCAATACCATTCATTTGTGCTTGTGGTTTACCAGTAGTATTACCAACACTGACGCCGACAGAGATCGCATCACCGTCATAGCTGGTGGTGTTCTCAATTTCTTTCGTCTCTATACCGCCAAGACTTTCATAGTTATTACGTCCTGCGTCACGAGCGGCTTCGGTGGTGGTGATTGCTCCGCCTATGAGCGTGGTTTTACCTTTAGCGGTAAGATCAAGACCACCATCCCCTGTAAAGATTCCTGACTGCTCGCCAACGCCTTTATAGTCTGCATTTAGGTTGGTCTTGCCACCATTAACCGAAAGACTAGAGCCTTCACCTGTGGTCATATCAAGGTCAGCACTAAAGCCCATGTTCTTTTGCTTGCTGTCATAAGTGGCTGTGTCTTATTTTGAAAAATAAAAAAAGCTACGATTCGTTTAAAATCGTAGCTTTTAACTAAATTTACTTTATTTCTTCTTGGAATTATAGGCTTCATACAAGCTAAACCTTATAACTCTTTTTGTTCGAAACGCTGCAAATCAGTATTTTCTGCAACCAACTTATTACAGTATTCAATCCATTCTTGCGACCATCTAGCATGCTTATATTTCCAGACCGTTCGGTCTAATACTACTCTATCTTGAACCTTATCAAAGAGCATAATATCTAATGCAGGATCTTTTGCTATTTTCTCTAAAATATTTATGTCCAATAACTCAGGTAGTAAAGTAGTTAAGTGTATATAACCTTCTTCATCTTCACAAACATCCAAATAAAAGCAACCTGTCCTATCATTATACGCTGAGCTATGCTGAAGAAACCGTACAAGTAAACTTGGTAAACTAACGACTCAACGAGGAGTTTACCATGACCAAGAAAGTTAGAACTTACAGCACAGAATTTAAAGCAGAAGCTGTCAAGAAGATAGCGGATAATAATGGCAATATTTCAGCTACTGCAAAGCAGCTCGGGATCGCCATGCAAACCTTATCTAACTGGCAGAATAAAGCCAATCAGGGCAAGCTTGTGGGCACTGAACAATACGATCCTGATCTTATGACGGCTCTTCAGGAAATAAAGCAGCTCAAACGACAGCTTAAAGTAGCCGAAGAGGAACGAGAGATACTAAAAAAGGCGACGGCGTACTTTGCAAAGCACAGCTAGTCAGGTACGCCTTTATCAAAGACAATCAGCAGATATTTAGCATCACAACTATGTGCCGTGTATTAAAGGTTAAATCATCAAGTTACTATGACTGGTCAAGTCGTGACATTAGTGATCAGCAGATACATCGTAATCACTGCGAGCTACTAGTCAAAGCCGCTCATACTGAAACATATGAGCGTTATGGCGTAGATCGTCTACATGCGCATCTAAGTGATCAAGGCCATGACATCAGTCCCTACATGGTTAGAAGTATTAAAGAGGAACACGGCATCAAGTGCCGTCGTCATAAGCGCTTTAAAGTCACTACTGATTCCAATCACAATAAACTGGTCTATGACAACGTGCTGAATCAGCAGTTTGACGCCAAGCGTCCCAATGAGTCTTGGGTCAGCGATATTACTTATATCTGGACAAACGAAGGTTGGCTGTACTTAGCTGGAGTCAAAGATTTATACACTAAAGAGCTTGTCGGATACGCTATTAACAAGCGCATGACCGCAGATTTAGTATGTCGTGCGCTTAACATGGCAATTAAGAATAAACGCCCAAGCAAGGGACTAATTGTGCATTCTGATAGAGGCAGCCAGTATTGCAGTCACGCCTACCACAAGACCATTAATCAGCATCAATTTATAGGCTCAATGAGCGGCAAAGGCAACTGTTTCGATAACGCTCCGATAGAAAGCTTCTGGGGCACATTAAAGAATGAGCTGGTGTATCACCAAGACTATAAAACAAGGTTCACAGCCATCGGTAACCCTCCCAAACTTAAGACACCTAATAAATAGAATTAAGCTGCCTGATTGAGTTTCTGTATCGGTGTAAAACCGCCATTGCCCATATTTGGGCGCTTATGATTATAATGGTATAACCAGTTTTCTGCTTGTGCGCGTACCTGCTCTAGATTATCAAACAGCTCCTGATTTAACCAATCATATCTCATGGTTCTGTTAAAGCGCTCTACATACGCATTTTGCTGTGGATTGCCAGGTTCAATATAGCTTAAGATGATACCTTGCTGCTCAGCCCAGTCTTTGAGCGCATTGCTGATGTATTCAGGGCCGTTATCGCATCTTATCTGCACAGGTTTGCCTCGGTACTCAATAAGCTGATTAAGACTGCGTATGACCCTCCCGGCCGGTAGCGAGAAGTCGACTTCAACGGTGAGTGCCTCACGGTTGTAATCATCAATGACATTGAACAGTCTAAAGCCGCGGCCATCAGTTAAGCTGTCGTGCATAAAGTCCATGCTCCAGCTTTGGTTAATCCTATCAGGTACTGCTAATGGTATTGGTTTAGCACGTTTAATGCGACGCTTAGGCTTGATTCTAAGGTTGAGTTCAAGCTCGCAGTAGATGCGATATACCCGCTTATGGTTGTACGGCAGTCCTAGCACATTACGCAAGGTTAAAAAGCACAAGCCAAAGCCCCAGTTCTTGTTCTCATCGGTCAGTTTGATAAGTAAGTCCGCTATTTGCTGGTTCTCATCTGTTGCCACCGACTTGTGATAATAACAGGTGACGCTGATGTTAAAGATACGGCAAGCACGGCGTATGCTAATGCTACGATCTTCAATGTAGTGACAAACCAACGCTTTGCGCCTTTGGGGCGCTACCACTTTTTTGTCATGGCATCCTGTAGAATATCGGACTTAAGACATTCGTCAGCATACATCTTCTTAAGACGTGCATTTTCAACTTCAAGTTCTTTTAAGCGCGCAATTAAAGAGGCATCCATGCCGCCATACTTTGAGCGCCAGTTGTAAAAGGTACTTTGGCTGATGTTATGCTCGCGGCACAGCTCGGTAATAGGGACGCCTTGTTCGGCTTGTTTTAGGATGTTGACGATTTGGTTGTCGCTAAAGCGTGTCTTTTTCATAGAATTCTCCTGCTGGTGTATTTTAGCAGTTACTCTCTATTTGTAAGTGTTCTTATTTATTGGGGGGATTACCCATCAATGATATTATCAGTTATATCGAGCTGTACTACAATCAGACGAGGATTCAAAAGGGTTTGGGCTATCAATCGCCAAGACAGGTGTGGTTTGATTATTATCGTCAAGCTGCGTAACTAAAATCTCCCAAGTTTAAGTCTACGGGATTGACGGCAGGGGTCACGCTTTTTCACTTTCTTCTTCAGTAAATCGTTGGCTTACAAATATCTCGTAAAGCTCTTCAGGAAATAATACACCTACATATGTGTCCATGCTATCGAACGCGGTATATAACTTTTTCAACAAACAATGAGGTAGATAACAACTCTTTTCTTCAGGATAGCCCAAATAATCCAGTCTGATAGTCACACCTTCGTGATCCATTAACCCCCAATGGTGCCATGCACTGCGACCTTCGCCAACATGTAGCATTTTAAAATTTTTAATATCTACGTAGCTATAAGAAATACTCATTAAAATTTCCTTTTATTTTCTAGAAAACTTATTCCTTTCTTCTATAAAATTCTCCGAAGTATTCAGGTTTTTTAAGAAAAAAGTCACTTTCGTTATTAATGATTATTTCACTATTTCCTGAAAAAGATTCTTAATAGTTATAGTGGCGAATTATGACTCCAACCCTCTGCTACGATTTCTTTAACCGCTTGATCGTAATATTCTGGTAGCTTTCTATCTTTATAATAACTGGTATTCATGAACTCTTTATATTCTAAGCCTCCAGTCAAGCTATCAATCATCCTATCGTACGGTTCACGAACTTCAGGCCATGACAACTCATCGCCTAACACTCGACCAGTATAGCTCATCATATAACTTTGCAATGCGAAAGGCTTCTTCATTTTACCCTGTATAGCTAGACGGTATATAGGCTCGAATGCTTCTAATACTGGTCTAACTAGTCTAGTATTGAATTGAATGGACTTTTGAATGTCGTCGTCATCCCATTCAGGACGATGGATAGAAGCTACTCTTACTATTTTTTCTCTAGACTTCCATTCGATAAGCGCTTTTTTAAACTCAATAGCAGCTTGCTTAATTTCTTGCTCGTTCATACTAAACTCTTTCATATTATTTAACCTTTATAACGTCATTAGTTTTGGCAGGTTCATCCCATAATGTACGATTTGGCACTATATAGTCAATCAATATTAAAAGTGGTACAAGGCAGACGAGTGCAAGTACTACAGTAGTAGGCTAAACGAGTCTAACGCTGTAACACTTTAATAGTGGTTCGACTATAGTTTGAGTTGCATTACCCACATTGGTCACTCATAAGGGATTAGTCGTCGACGCAATTGAAGATTGATAAACTCTTGGTGCTTCACCTGCTTTTGGATTCATGACAAAAAAAGCTACGATACGTATCGTGCATCGTAGCTTCTAGTTAAATCAATAATTTTGTAGAATAAATTATAGTATAAATATTTCTGAAGCAATCCTATACTAGGAAAGCATATCTTGCTCTATTTTCTTTCTTTCTGAATTCCTGTCCATATAAGTTTTGGATCGCCTGTATATTTACAAAAGCATAATGCAGGCCAGTCTTTATCATTAGTAATATAAACACCAAGTGAATTACTCAAATGTACCTTTTCACACCAAATGCTATGTATGTACCAACCTTGTTCATTTTTAGGGCTTTCAAGCTGCTGTAATAATTCTCCAGCAGCATTATAGACCGCGGCATTATTAGGTGGAATAAATTTATCGTTATCTTCAAAAAAAACTAGCATTACATACTTACTATCGATTATATATGAAGACCTAATTCCAAATGAAGTAATAGTTTGAGTAGTTCCATCTTCCATCATAAGATTAACAGTATACTCAATACAACTTCCACGGTCTTTTACACTACTCCATTCAACAAAATCTTCAAAAAATATATCTGATTTTTTAGCAGGTGAGCCAGAACTAATTCTATATACTATTTCGTTATTACTAAATATAATTCTTTTATAAATACAACAAATTCTTTTCATACTAATTAATTTCCTTTATTTCTTTTATTTCAAATAGTTCAGGATTAGTATAGGGAGACTTATCTACAAAGTTAGTTTGTTTGACTCCACCTGGTAAAGTTTTTTTCGTCACTGTATCGTACATTGTTCCTGCTATACCTTCACGTACGCCTACTCCAGATTTTACTTCAAATTCAACTACATAAAAACTATTAGGCTCACCATTATCTAAATTCTTTGGTTTGAACTCTTCTGTCACAGCTAATTTATTTCGCATATCACTAACTGAATTTACAGGTTCTTGAGTAGCCCATCCCCCTAAGGACTTAGACGGATTAGGATTTTTCGGATCAATAATAGTTTCGTACTGATCTTTGCTAACTACCATACGGTAAGTTTCGGGTTGATCGACAACTCTATCTTTAACTGTTGTTCCAGGTTTCCAAGCAGGATATCCAGTTCCGTAATAGGAAGGCCATTCTTCGTTCATCTCAATAATCTGACTATCACTTATACCTTTGGTACTACCTGTACGTGGCAAACCGTCTCGATCTGTCACCTGACCTGCATTAATATTCTCTGCGCGATGTATAACTGGGTTATTAGGTGTTGCTGTAAAATCCCTTACGGCTGAATTACCGAAGCTTGGATTATCAACATTAACATTATTCTCAATACGCTGAGCGTCTATTTCTGCTTTAGAAGCTGCGCTATTTACTGTAGCTCTAGGCTTCGGCTTGGTTATATTTAATACTACACCACCTGCGCCTAAGTCAGTACCCAGCTTAACCCAACCTACGGGCTTTTTAGAACAACACCAAAAAATTTGATATTTAATTTAATACGATTCTGGGTGTCGCAAGCTTCACCCAGTCTACGGGCTGCCTCCTATTAGCGGTAAGGTTTGACTTAATATTTAAAACTTCTCAATCAATTATCATTAACGCTTGCTATCAAAAAGGTTATTTTGTTTCTTAATTCTATTAGTACTTCATTTACTTCAACTCTTTCATCAAAATTTTCCCTCCAAATGAAAAAGTCAGAAAAGCTACCGTTACCAGAATTCATAAAGCTGTAAGTGTCACCAACACTTTCAATAGTTGCTTTGGCGTTTTCATCGTAATTTAGTGAATGCTGTATTCTATTTAGAATTACATCGATACCCCTTATAAAATTATTCTCGTTCTCTTGAATCAAAATCTTTCTTAATTCAATGAAATAATTATTTAATTCAATTAATCTATTTTTATTATTCATATTATTTTCCTAATGAATTTTCTGAAATTACTTCTACACCTTTTATAGTCCACGGTTTGTCAACATATATCTGTTCAACATTTCTACCACCCACATACACCCCTCCTTGATTAGCAACGGGACCTTTATAAATTGTAGTCCCTTTAGGTATTCTTATCGCGTATACAGATTCGATAGGTGATGACCCTGTCAAAGCACCACTGTTATCAATCCATTGAGGTTTAACTGCTAAATCGATTCGTACTTGAGCAATTGACTTAACAGGTTTTTCAGTAAACCATTGACCCAACGCGTTTTTCCCACCACCACCTTTTCCAGCCCTATACAACACTATATCTTTATCTAAAATAATAGAGTTGTATTTACCACCTGAGAAATTCAGCGCTGGATTATCTTTTGGAATATTAGATACTTGTGATAATGGACCTGGATTCTCTACCATATTAAACTGGTAATTCTGATTCGTTCCTATTCCTTTTGCAGTCGCTTTAGCAGCAGCTCCTTTAGCAATACTATTTTTTGCAATATTCGTAACAGTTTTAGCAGCTCCATATCCTAAGAGTGCATAATCCTCAGGATATATCGGCGTTATAGCACCAGAACCTACATTAGCTACTTGACTTGCCGCTGCTTTAGTTTGTGACTCTAATGCAGTTCCTAAGTTTCTTCTTGGATCGTTACTTCTTGAAGAAGTACCGCCGTTTGGCGGTGAAGGTGGGTAGGTATTTGTCAGTAAGGTATTATAATTATACTGATTGTTATCAGATCTTAAAAATCCTATATCATTACCTTTGTTATCAGTAATCCTATTCCCTTTGTTATCTTTTAAGTAAACTGAGCTATTGCTTCTTGCCATCTCATCGATAACATCTTCAGCTTTCTTGTAGTCTGCAAGGTACGCGTTTCCAAGTGAGGCACCTAGTTGACTTGAAGCACTGATACCATTTCTTATACCTTGCTCATACTGATTATATTTTTTATTACCTTGAGCATCTACCTCTGCGTAGGCAGCGCCATAAAGCAAGTTCAACCAGTATTCTTCTGAACCCTTGTTTCCTTTTGCTAATAACTTCGCACGTGCTTTTAGCGCGTTAATTTCACTCGGATGCAGCTGTCTATTGTTCGCATCCACATTAGTCGCCGTCACCGTACTTGCCGTGTCAAGTCCAGAAGCACTACCTGCGCCTAGTAGCGCAAGACTCACCACACCGCTTGCCGTCCCTTTAGCGATACTTTCACTCATACCGCTTGTAATCAGTGACTCTGCTATCTTATCTTGCAAGTTATTAAGCGTTGGAGCAGCGGCAGCTACGCCACCTGTCGTTAATGCACCCTCGACACTACCTGTACCTAATGCACCAAGCGCCGTATGAGCAGCGACACGATAGATTCCGCCTTCATCCCATTTGGCAATAGCTTCATTTTTCTCCGCATTACTAAGCGTAGTGTCAGCTATGATCGCTTTGATTCGATTATTGGCAAAGTCCCCAACGGCCTTCGGTGCTTCCTTGCCAAACTCCTGCGTAATCTGCGTCTGCGCCCCAAGCTCCTCATTGACTCGACCAGCATCAAAGCTATTCTCAAGGATGCCTGCGTACTCTGCGCGGTTGTCTGTCGTGATGTCTTGACTGCCTGCAATACCTGTAATACCAGCGCGCGTCACACTGCTGTCACTGTCGCTATCTGTGCCATAGCCTAAACCATTCATACTGGCTTGCGGTTTATTATCGGTTTGACCGATGCTGAGTCCTGCTTGAATAGCATCACCGTCATAGCTGGTTGTATTATTAATATCTTGCGTGTCTATACCGTCTGCACTGGTGTAACGGTTACGTCCTGCGTCACGAGCGGCTTCGGTGGTGGTAATCGCTCCGCCTATGAGCGTTGTTTTTCCTTTAGCAGTGAGATCAAGACCACCATCGCCTGTGAAGATGCCTGACTGCTCACCAACCCCTTTATAGTATGCATTTAAGTCAGCCTTACCTCCATTGACGGATAGGCTAGAGCCTGCACCTTTTAAATCAAGGTCAGCACTAAAGCCCATGTTCTTTTGCTTGCTGTCATAGGTAGCGGTGTCTTGTAGCGACTCTATGTTGACATCGCCACCAATGGCGCCTTGGGCACGATTTGTATTAATCACGCCGCCTTTGATATTGACATCATTGCCGATATCAAAGGTGGTGGTGCCGCCAACGTTGATTTGGCTGTTGGCATAGGTGGTGCTATCGCTGTTGGCATAACCTTTGCCACGACTGGCGCTGGCAGTGATACCTGCACTAGTGTTTTGACCAAAGCTGGCATAACCCCCTATGGCGGTACTTGAGCTTTTATTATTACTACGCGTGTTGCTGTTCTGCGCGACACCATTAACGTTTAAGTTATTGTCCGCTTGGAACAGCGCGTCATTACTGACAGTTAGATTACTGCCATTGATGTTGATATTGCTATCTTTACCTGCTCCTGTGGCGATAAGCGCGAGGTTGTTGGTATCAATACTTGAGCCTTGGCTCTTCTCCGTATAGCTACTACTGTTTGATTGGCTCTTTTGACTACCGATAGTGGCTTGGATACGAGTGCTGCCCACTCCATTTTGAATACTACCAAGTGTTTCCTGTGCTTGCTCTGCAAGTGCTTGTGCTTTTAAAAGGCCGCTGATCGCTGCTATACCTTTCATACGTGTACTGCCTGTGTTACCAGCAGCCTCTTCTAGATCTCTAATAGCGTTGACATTATCCACTAAACTATTAGAAACAGAAACAGTCAGACCCGTCTGCTTAAACTTTTGCTCGCTTTGACTGGTAGTGACATTCATACTATTGTCAATATTAATGTCTTGCGCGCGTACCACTGCATTACCACGGTTGGCATCTTTGATATCTTTACCAGTGTCAGCGCCCATACCTGCGACAAGGTTGCTACCAGTCTGTTGATAGGTGTGCCCCGCGTCAATGATGACGTTGCCATCAATCGCACCTACTTTACTGGCGCTATGAGTAAGCGCCGTTTTGGCATCACTGTCATCGGTTTGTTGCTTACCGATGGTAAAGCCTAGACCGCCACTTGTGCCAAACAGTCCTGATTTTTTGGTTTGACTAAACGAGCTTTCACTAGAGGTATTTTCAGCCGCTAGAATGTTGACATCACGGCCTGCGGTGAGCTGGGTGCCGCGATCACTGATAGCGTTGACGGCTGTGAAGTTAATGTCTTGTCCCGCTTCCACGATGACTTTATCGCCTTCAATGTTACTGCTGATGGCGTTATCGCTTTGCATGTCATAGCGATCTTGAGTGGTGGTTTTACTTAAGAAACCCTTATCAGTGGTTTTCACCGCGGTACTGAGGTTCTGTTTGTTTCTTCCTTCCGTAAAATCGACATTGCCGTCAGCTAAAATACCAACCGTGCCATTAGCACTGGTTATTTGGCTGGCAACCCCTGTGATGTTTTTACCTGCTTTGAGGATAAGGTCATTTGTACCGCTAAGTTGACTGCCGATATCAGCAGACTCGCCTTGCTTAAAGTAGTTATTGGTATCACCAATGCTATTGGACTGGTAGCCCACGTTGACAGCATCAAGCTTAATATCGCCTTTGGTGTCAATGACACTACGGCCCCCTTGATTGTCAAAGCGTCCAGCAGCAAAGGTGGTGTCGCCATCGATATTGGCGACAAAAGTATTCAATGGGTTACCGTTGTCATCTACCTGATCTTTGAGACCATCACCGACATAGATACTGGCTATTTGGCTAATGCCAGTACGTGTACTGTTGCTAGCCCCTTTGACAGAACTGGTACTGTAGGTAAGGCTTTGATTGTTCAATTCACCACCCACATCGAGCTGCATGGCACTGTCTGCGCCGATAGTGGCACCAAGGTTGTTTAAGTCGTTAGCCGTGCCAACCTGGACGTAGTTACCTTTGATCAGACCGCCATTCGCATTGGTCAAGTTTTTTGCATTGATGTTGAGGCTTTGATGCCCAACAATATTGCCTTGGTTATTCAAGTCACCTGTCAGCTGCATATCAATACGGTTAGCCGCAATTAAATTGCCTGTACCATCAATTTGACCAACCGCTTGACGGGTATAGACTTTGGGAACGAGTACCTTTTGACTGCTACCATCAGCTAGGGTGACCTTTTGCGCCACTAACCAAACGATGTCGGTGGTCAATTTGGCGACTTGGTCATCAGTGAGCGCAATCCCTGGACGTAGGTTTAGCGTCTGCGCAGTGGTGATACCCGCATCCATAAGCCCTTGGTACTGCGCGTCTTGATTGCTGTAGTCTTCTAGGTAGTAGCGACCTGTCAGCATCATGATTTGATCACGGATATACTGCTGTTCATAGTAGCCATCGCCGAGGCGCTTTTGCGTGATATTAGGGTCCAGCTGTAGTCGATCTAGCATGTAGTCAGATGACAGCCAGTTTTTATAGTTGGCAAAGGCAGGATCGGTCTCAATGAGGTAATCGGCGCTGCTATCTGGATTGGTGCTATACAGGCTGCTGTTTGGTAGCGTTGGCGCGTCATTACTGCTACGGATTTCTTCCGTTGATACAGTAGCTCCTGTCGCCGTGTTGTCTGTTATATCAAAGGCGACAATAGTTTTGTCAATCGCTTGACTGAGTATCGGCAGCTCATAGGTTTCTCGCACCTCAGGGGCAGGAACATAGTCAATTTTAGATCCAGTATAGCCACGACTTTTTTTACTTCCCCAGCCGTGATATTCGACTTCCGAAAGTTGATAGTAGCCTTCTTTGGTCAGAACTTCTTGCCCTGTTTCATTGATATCGTTAAAGGTATCACCAATAATTTGATTGCCTTCACCAACGACTACACTACTTTTATCACTGGTAAGGTCGTCACCTGTCAGATACAGATTACCACCTGATAAAATTCTTGATGGATCTGAAGCAGTTACTTTGTCGCGATGGACACGCTCAGTATAGTCATAATCATAATAATCTTCGCCAAGCTTTTCGTCAGTTTCTTTTACATAATAGTCCCAGCTGCTTGAGCGTAGCTGATCTTCATCAAAAAACCGACCTTCATCATCTTTTTTGAATCGCCATTTCGACACTTCTTCTTCAGAAATAAGTTCTGAAACCTTCTCAAAATCCGCGTTCACATTATTGAGCGTGTCCGTCGTGATACTCATATCCCCTACCGATTCGATAGAAGCGCCTTTATTGGTGACGGTGGTCGCACGGCCTATGGCTTGATGCTCAGCATCTAAGCTACCACCAATATGTAGCTCGCCATTACTCAGTATTTTGGCCTGACCATTAAAGTCTGAGTTAAATTTGCCTGCGCGTGCCTGGTTGGGATCATTATTTAAGCTCACAACGCCAATATCAAGGCGAGTACGCGCAGCAATTACTGGTGCTGGGGCGGTTGTACTGGCAGTCATAACACCAGTCACAGCATCAGGGCTATTGTTCAGCGTCTTAGCTGATATGGCAATATGGTCACCAAAGATACGACCATTACTGTGGTTGTTGACACGATCTCCAGCTGTAAGATAGGTGTTTGCACCATTGATCAAACCGCTATTATCAATATCTTTTGCCGCATTAAGTGCTGTTGTGCCATTGCTGATCAGCTCAGCATCTTTTTGGTTACGGATATTTTGTGCGTTGATATTGAGCGCATTTTGTGCAGACAACGTATCTGAATTGGTAAAGTTACCTTGCGTCTTTATGGTCAGATTACCCGCTTGTATATCGCTATTAGTACTGTTGATAACAATATCATCAAAGACATCGATAGTGGCGCGCTCAACACCAATCATGGTGCCGCCCATATTGCGATAGCCTTTAGCAGCCACATTGAGGTTTTGATTGGTTTTTATATCACCTTTGTCATTAATAAGCATGCCATCGGTATCAATACTGAGATTGCCTTCGCTGCTGAGTAGCCCTTGCATGTTGTCTAGCGCTGTACTCTTGATACGAATACTGTCGTTGGACTGTACCTTGCCTTTGGTATTGTTAAACTGGCCCACTGCTTGCAAGTCAATTTTACCTGATGCCGCAATAATCCCGTTCTGATTGTCAATGCCATCAGCGGACTGGATACGGATACTGTTGGTCGCGGTAATCTGACCTTTGCTGTTATCAAAATTAGCCAATTGCCAATCAATTTGATCGAGTTGTAGACGACTGTCAGTATTAGAGGCGCTACCATTATCAGCGATATCAAGGGTGCTGACCGCTAAGCTAGATTTAGCTTGGTTAGCCACACTATCGGTTGCAACATTGATCTTACTATTGCTGTAGATACTGCCCGTATTGGTGAGATTATTTGCGTTGATACTACCATCACGCGTCACACTTGGTAATGGTGTCGGATTCGGCTCGGATGGCTGACTGTTATCATCAGTACCCACACTGCTGCCGTTGTTGGCAGTTGTCGGCGGGGTTTTAGAAGGCGGCATACTGGGCGGCGTGCTCGCGTCCGCATAGAGGTCTTGACCAATAATACCGCCTTGCTTATTGATTAGCTGAGAGTTATCAATGGCAAGCTTACCTGAGCCAGTTTGTAGCAGTGAGCCGCTGTTATTCAGCGTAGCAGATTTTATGTCGAAACTGCCTGCCGCAATCTCACCTGAGTTATTGATAGCGCCTGTTTGCTGTAGTTGTAACGTATCGCGGCTACTGATTACACCGCTGTTATTTAGGGTACTGCTATTCAGCGTAGCGGTCTCACGAGAACTTGCAATCGTCCCTGAATTATCAACATCAAAGCCTTTGGTGACGATGTTAACTTTACCTTGATTGGCAATCAGACTGCCCGAATTGATCAGATTGCCATTGTTATCGAGTTGCAGACCGCCAGCGCTTGCCACAATACTACCAGCATTGGTGACCCCCATACCTTTATCCGTACCGATCAGACGGATCTTCCCTGCATACATTGCCCCCAGTGCTGAGACATCCAATGCCACACCCGTGGTTTGGTTACTATTATTTGCAGCGTTCTTAGAGGTAATAACAGTATCTTTGGCATCCTCCTCATAGCTAACTTGATTGCTGCCTGTAATCACATCTAGATTTTTAGCGTAGACCCCAGCATTAATCTCGGTGGTCTTAGCGATAATCTGCGCATAATCACTACCCATGCTGTCCATACCATCGCCATCGATGCGAACCTTCCCACCTGTCACATCAAATCCGGTGAGCTTGCCTTGATCCATTAAGGCTTGACCCGTTGTTAGTGTGGTACGGGATGCATTGATAAAGCCGCAACCAGCACAGGTAATACCAGCAGGGTTGGCAATCACTAGCTCTGCTCGGCCACCTGCGATCTCGGTATAGCCGCTTAGTCGGCTCGGATCGCTTGAGTTGACCTCGTTTAGAATAACGCGAGCCTCACCGCGTGCTAGATACGGGTTACCCTCTACCCATCCTGCGAGCTGAGTCTGTGCATTTTTACGGCTGTTATTGAGAATGGCGCCATCTTGACCGACATCGAATTTACTAAAGACGTTTCGTGAGACCCCAGCTTTACTTGGCGTCTGAATATTGACTTGGGTTGTGCCATTGGATGATTTTAGTATGGTGGCTTGCTGAGCGGCAGCCGCGTTGCGATCAGCGACAATATTGGTGCTATCAGCATAGGCGTTATGACTGACACTACCAACCATGGTCGCAAGCCCTAGCGCTAGTAGCATATGCGCACGCAGGGGCATAAACCTGCCGCCTTGATAGTAGCCATTGATTTGAGCAGCCGTTTGCGAGCCGCCTGCAACTTGACTGACCGCACTGCCACCCTCGCTAGGGTTGCTTGTTTTACCTTGAGAGCGTGCGGCCTCTGACACCACCATGAGCATTCCTCGGGCTTTGTTAAAGATAACTCGGTAGCATTGAGCGTTCATGGTGATGTCCTTTGAGATAATTTTTTATACAAGAAGTTTGATAGTAAATATAATTTTGACAACGATAGGATTTAGTACTGCCACCCTAGGCTAAAGCCTGTGACCCATTCTTTATCGCTAAAATTGTCTGGCTGGGCTAATGGATAACCAGCAAATACGTCATAACTGGTTCTAAATGGGGTGACGTAGCCTTTGACGCCTACAACGCCGCCAACCAAATGATGACCGAGCAGCAAATCATCTTGCTCATCATTATCAAGCTTGACGTAACCTGCATCGACACCTACATAAACGGCATGGGGCTTATCACTAATATAAGCACTCAGCTCTTGTCTTAAGATGGCACCATGATCCCCGCTCAAGCTGCGCTCACCATCGAAACCGCGCACACTATAACGACCACCGATACTTAAGCGATCATTGGGCACCAGTGCCTCAGTTGCATACTGCCCGGTAAAAGAGCCATGGTAATTCAATGCTTGATTGGCAATTTGCATAGGATGATTTACATCAACCCCTACTTTTACGATACCCGCACGCGCACTGCCTTCATTAAATAACGCCTCAGGCGAGTCGATGGCGTCAAATGCACCCGTACCGCGTTGATACATCACATCGCCAATCCACTGGGTTTTACCAATGACCGTCTCGTAGCCTACCCCTGCTTGATAACCTGCTGTGCGGCGCTTTTGTACCTCAACCTCGGTATCATCAATAAAGTTGCTTTGCTGCTTGGCAAAGCCACCCGCTTTTAGATAGGTTTTGCTGTGATTATCACGGTGCACCAAATGGCTAACGAGCGCTTCGGTATTATAAGACTCGCCGCTATAGACGTAGTCTTGATTGACGCCAGCGACCGTTTGATCGTAGTTGTAGCCACTGTGGGTCAGTGTTAGTTGGGTATTATCAAACGGCAACACATAACCGATGTTGTAGCCCCAGCTACCATCACTCTTGTCATTACCACCATCAAGATCATGATTATAAGAGAGGTATAACAGATCGTTGTGCCACGTTGGGTTGTCGAGTGATAGCGTCACATTGCCTTGATAGACGCCTGTGCTGTCTTGACCTGAGTCATCTACCGTTGCCGATAGACGCCAGCGCTTGCCCTGCTGCCATTTGACTTGGATATCACTATAGCCAGGTGTTGTCATACGACTACTGGGTGCAATAGAGAAATCGGCGTCAGCGGTCGGCACGCGTTTAAAGTTCTCTAGCGCCTGCTCGATGTCGCGTACATTGAGCAGATCACCAGACTTCATTGGCATGGCAGGGGCAAAGTTGGCAGGGTTACCACTGTTATCGATATAGATAGGACGAGTAGATTGAACATCGGTGGCAACAATCTGATCAATACGACCAGGAATGAGGGTTAGGAATAGGTTGCTCGATTTAAGGTTCTGGTTTTCTACCAAGACGCGGGTGGTGACATAGCCTTTTTCAATAATGCGGTTTTGGACGTTGGTGACCAGCTGATTGATGTCATTGGCGGACAGGCAACTGCCTAGTAAAGAACCACTACCTGTCGTATAAGGCATCAGGGCAAAGGTGAACTTGTCGCTCAGCTCACCTGTTAGGTAAATATGATTGATGTCGAAACAAGCGGTTGAGGCGGGATCAGTACTCTGAGGGCTAGCTGATACAATAGGAGCTGAAGGTGCTTGTTGATAGGTGTCAGTATTTATATTGACATTGGGCTTAACCAATTGCTGCTGTTTTAACGCCTCACTACGCTGCTCTTGGTATTGTTCCGGTGTAATGGCATGAGCGCTCATAGTAACCAGAATGCTAGCCACACTAATTGATAAAGCACTCAACGCGTGATTTTTGATGCTCGCTTTTAAAATATCTGTATACATAAGTCCACCATTTTTATAATGGTGGATTATGCTACCGACTGATGTTCAATGCAAGCTGTTTTGTATTCATTAGCTCATTGTTTTTATATGATTTTTTAGAATAACCTTGTAACTATCCCCTAAAATAGCACAGCTCAAACGTAGAATTTCTTATAAAATACCCATAAGGATTTTTAATATGAGCAAACGAATGACTGAGACCCAAATCGTATCGATATTAAAAGAAGCAGAAGCTGGGATACCTGCTAAAGAGCTGTGTCGTAAATACGGGATTGCTAGCTCGACTTTTATAATGAGGAACGTTAAGAAACAGTCTGGGAGACTGTTTTAGTGACGCAAGACGAAGCGATAGCGAAGTTAGATCCAAGTATGGTGGTATGGAAGCGTCTGACGTCAAACGACTAAAAGAGCTTGAAGAAGAAAACCGTAGGCTTAAACAGATGTATGCTGATTTAAGCCTCAAAGCGCAAATGCAAGAAGATATCATAAAAAAGCTATAGCGCCTGTACCCGAGCGCAAAGTCTGGGCGCAAGAATTACAGGCGCAGTATGGTGTTAGTATTGCAGTGAGTTGTCAGGTGGTCTGTATGAGTCGAACCGCTTACTACTATAAGCCTAAGCTATCTGATGATAGTGAGATTATTGATGTCTTAAATGAGCTAACAGATAAGCACAATCGTTGGGGCTTCCCTAAGTGTTTTAAGCGTATACGCAAGCTTGGCTATTCATGGAATCATAAGCGAGTACACCGTGTTTATACCGCGTTAAACTTAAACCTACGCCGTAAGTCTAAAAGACGGCTACCAGCACGTAACCCCCAGCCGCTAAGTGTACCAAATACATTAGGTCATACTTGGTCTATGGACTTTATGAGCGATAAGCTGCATAACAATATTCGCTTTCGAACCTTTAATGTGATTGATGATTACAACCGTGAAGTACTCGGCATTGATATTGGTACCAGCATTCCATCACTCCGAGTAATTCGCTACCTTGACCAGCTAGCTGAGTGGCATGGCTATCCTAAGCAGATCCGTGTGGATAACGGCAGTGAGTTTACATCCAGCGTATTCACTGATTGGGCATCAGCTCATGGTGTCTATGTTGACTATATTGAGCCTGGCTGTCCTTATCAAAATGCTTATATTGAACGGTTTAATCGCAGTTACCGCAATGAGGTTTTAGACTGTTATCTTTTTAATAATTTAAACGAGGTTAGTAAGTTGACTGAAGACTGGATCAAGGTTTATAACAACGAAAGACCCCATGATTCACTTAATGATATGACACCTGCTGAGTACAGGCAGGTGGCTTAATTATTCTACGATGATGTTGTGTTAAGAATGGGGTATTTACAAACTGACTATATATCCAAATGAGCCATTTATTTAATTCACCTTATATTGACTAATGCGCTTCACAAGTCCGAAAATAGTATGAAATCGTGATCGGTGCGCTATACAGGAATCGAACTCTAAGCTGTATACTCAATATTTAGAGTGCTTTCAATAACTGTCTATTAACTTGTAGCGCACCTCAATATTTTTGAGAGCTCAGCAACTGATTTGAGAGAGTTGTACTATAAATAATAATGTCTATAAGACTAAATTACGATAATTTTTGTCTTCTAAACCATCTCGGCAGTTGTACATTGGTCGAATTTGTTAGCCCATTTAATAAAGCAACGAGCAAAATCAAAAAAACGCCTATATATTGAATACCTGATAACATTTGATGCAGGAGCAACACTGCCAAAAATATTGCGGTCAAAGGTTCAAAGATAGTAAATACTGACGCGCGTGTGGCTGGTAGTTTTTCTAATGCTTTCATATATAATGCAAAAGGTGCAATCGTACCTACCAAAGATAAGCCCAGTACATATATCCAGCTAATAACGGGAAGCTGTATCAGCTTATAATAAGTTGTATACGTGGTAGGAATGAACAATAATACAATGCCACTGAACAAAATTGACGTAAAAAAGACAAGTGGTGCAGAGTGTTTATGATGCATGGCGCGTTTACCAAGCACACCATATAAAGAGTAACAAACGCCAGAAAGCAGCCCAACGGCAACACCCAAATTCCCTTCAGTAGTGCCACCCATCGTAGTCATACCAACGCCAATCACTGCTACAATTGCTAACAATGCAGCTTTATAAGTAATTCGCTCATCTAATAATAGGTGCGAGAATATCAAGCTAAAGACTGGCGCCGTATAGAGTAATGCGACTGCTGTGCCTGCTCCCACATGAAGCACTGCAAATAAGTAGCAAACCGTCATACCCAGTACGCCAATTAGGGATTGTAGACCAAGCCCAAACCATTGACCGAGTGTTAGCCTACTTAATGGTTTCCAGATCTTAGGCAACATCGTTATAGCAATAATAGCTGCCGTTATGATACGCAATATCGTAATTTGCCAACTACTAAAACCTAATTGACTAAGATAAGTCGAAAATATACCAAGTGTGCCCCAACATATGGCCGCCATGACAATTTGTATGGTGCCAATCCATGGCTTGACATCAACCGCTATAGGTCTGGTTTTCAATACTTCCACGACTAGTCACCTCTATTATTGAACATAAAATGTTCGTAATATCATTGAGTAAATATAAAAATGGTACAAAATAACTGAGTGTTAATCAGCATTAGCTTATCTATACAACTCATACTTGCCAGCCTTACTGAATACGTAAACCGCTGAATTTATGACTATCAGTCAATAAACTCAGCGGTTAGTTTAGGCTCTGTTAAGTATTCATAAATATAAGTATCTATATCTAAGCGCTGACAGCTTCTTCTGATATGGCTTTGACTCTATTAGGAACCAATACACTAACGACCACGTAAGTGATGGCTGATGCAGCTGATCCGATAAGAGGTCCCTCTACCCAGCCGACAATACCTGATGTTAAGAGATAACTACTGCAAACAGCACCGACGATAATAGAGGCAATAGCAGCCATCGTTGAGCCTTTATAAAAGATAGTCACCAAAAGTACACCAGATAGAGCTGCCATTAAAGTACCGCTAGAGAATATGCCTAGATAGCTAAGCATCGCTTCAGGTAAGAAGAAAGTAGAAATGAAGGCGATAGCAGCCACAATAGCGACCCACAATCTATTCAGTTTCAATAGTTCAGCCTCAGTGCGAGGTTTATTGTCAAATATAGCCAAACGCAAATCATGTGAGGCAGCAGTTGATAAGGTATGCAAGATAGAGTTTGCCGTAGACTTCATAGCAAAAAGAATAAACAAAGTGATCACACTACCCACCACACTTGGAATAGCATTGGCTAAATACCAAGGCATTGCTTCATCGGGATTGATCAGACCTGGGTTTTTGATACGAACATATAAGCCAACGATAGGGACCAAACTCAAAACACACCCTAGAATGGCCGTATAAAAGCCTGTTTTGGCAATACTAATATTAGATTTCATCGCCAAAAAACGTACTGACATATAAGGCAATGCAGTACTAAAAATAAGCGCATAGACAAATACTAGAAAAACAGAAGCTTTGGCATTACCATATGGGTTAGAACTCTCTGGATTGACCAGGTTTGGATCTATCGCATTAAGCTGCGTCATCATATCTGCTAACGGAATGTCAGTGAACACCTGAACCACTATATAAATGGCAGCAGTGGCCATCCCAATCACCATAAAAGTATCAGTCCAAGCAACAGCGAGCAATCCGCCTGCCATGGTATAAATAGTAATAATCACCAATAAAAGCGCAGAAGCCAGAAGAGGTGAAATGCCGAGCCAGCTACTACCCAACATACCAAGCGCTCTAATCTGAGCCGTCAAAAATACGGTCAAAAATATAATCATGCCCAAAGACGTGATAATACGCAAAGTGCGAGCAGATATTGAATTTCGCTCATTACAGTGCAAGTTGACAATAAATTCAGGAATGGTACTACTACCCATCTTCATGGCTCTATTACGCAAATAGACCGCAAAGAATAATACGGCGACGACCATGGCTGGTGCAAAAAAGAAATTACCTAAAAGCTCAATCGTCCCGTATTGGTATGCGGCACCAGGTGAACCCATAAAGCCCCAACCACTAAACCCAGTCGCCACGACAGTACCTGCTATAACAAAAGGCCCTAATGAGCGACCGGCTACTAAAAAACCACTTTCCTCATCTGCTGACATGACTTTTGACGCTTTACTAGCCAATACAATGAGAAGTGCAATTGCTGCTAACAATATCATCCAATTAATAAACATGTCGATTCCTCGTATCGTTTACTACATTACTTGTTATGACGCTCTACGAAGAAATAACTCACTGCCAGTAATAGCGTCAGTACATTAATGGTCAAAAACCAAAATAACGTCCAGCTGTTAAGAAACAGGTCCATAATGTTATTTCCTTAATAAGTAAAATGTGAAAATAATTGCATTGTGCGAGGCGCATCATCATCTATATTGGCGGGCTTAAAATAAGAAACTTATTCATGTTAGCCCACTCAATATAGACAGTATTGATTGATGACACTCCCCTACATTAACGACCGATAATATTATGCTCAGGGCCGTACTTAAAGCCTGTGATATTATCAGCGCCCGTCTCATTGATGACTAAAATGTCATGCTCTCGATAACCGCCAGCACCCGGCATGCCCTCTGGAATCATAATCATCGGCTCCATAGAGATGACCATACCTGGCTCAAGCACTGTTTCAATATCTTCACGTAGCTCAAGTCCTGCCTCGCGTCCATAATAATGGCTGAGCACACCAAAAGAATGTCCATAACCAAAGCTGCGTTTTTCTAATAAGTCGTATTTTGCATAAATTTTATTCAGCTCATGTGCGATATCGCAGCAGCGCACGCCAGGTTTTATAAGCTCAAGACCTGCTTCATGCACTTCACAATTTATCTGCCAGTAGCGTAGTGAATCTGCATCACATTTATCCAAGAACAATGTGCGTTCAAGCGCGGTATAGTAGCCTGCTATCATAGAAAAACAGTTAAGACTCAATATATCACCCGACTGGACACGACGATTGGTTACTGGATTGTGGGCACCATCCGTATTAATACCTGACTGAAACCATGTCCATGTATCCATGAGTTCTACTTGACCAAACTGCTCCCCAATAGCCTTCACCATCGCTTGTGTAGATGCCAAGGCAACTTCGTATTCGGGCACGCCATCATAAACAGCCTGTACCAATGCCGCCCCACCAATATCACAGACCTGAGCGCCCTTTGTTATTAGCGCTATCTCTTCAGAGGACTTAACCATTCTCATGGTCATACATGCTAGGCTAATATCAACAAACTCTACATTGGGTAAAATAGCTTTGAGCTTAGCAAAGCGATCCATTGGTAAATGATCAAACTCAATACCTACACGGCCGTGATGAGGAATTTGTTGAGCAATGGCTTTGAAATAGTTATCACGCTGCCAATCAGTGTAAACAATATTATTGTCGCCCACAGTACGCCGCCAAGGCTGTCCACCATCGATATTAGCAGAGATTGACACGACTTCTTTTGAAGTAACGACTAGTCCATAAGGTCGCCCAAAAGAGCAATATATAAAGTCAGAGTAGTAATTGATGTTATGTATCGAGGTGAAAAGCGCCGCCACAATGCCATGATTATCTAAATACTCACGAAGTTTCTCATGACGATTTGCATATTCTTGATGACTAAAAGTCGGTTGCACTTTCTGGCCGTTTTTAATTTCGATTAGACTTGGGAGATGCAGATTATCTAATGAGCCATCTAAAGAGGTTAGGTTTAATGAATTCATCAATTCTCGAGAAAAATCTGTAGAAGATAACGTGCTAGTAAGGTCTTTTAGTGCTGTCATGGAACGTCTCCAAAGTAGGTAATAATTAACTGAGAACACGTTCGATAATAGAGGTAAAATTCATAAGGTATTTTTTCATAAGCGACATTTTATGTTTATAATCGGACATATAGACAAACAACTTAACATTAGCCAGAATTTTAGGTATGTTCTGAAGGCGACAAAAAATGACTCAGATAACGGAAAAGATGATAGACAAGCCTAGGCGTATTGGGTTTCTACTGATTAATGGCTTTACCATGCTCGCGTTCAGCAATATCATTGAGCCACTTCGAATGGCGAATTATGTGAGCGAGCAACTCTTATACTCGTGGGTGGTGGCAGGGTTCGATGACAATAAAACCAGTAGTAGTAACGGTATTAAGTTAAGTCATACTGCACCACTCGACTACTTATTAACCTGCGACTTGGTATTTGTATGCGGAGGACACCAAACAGATTACTTGGAATCTAGTAAGCTCATTACCTTAATTCAGCGATTGGCAGTACGGGATATTGCACTTGGCGGTTTGTGTACAGGAGCGCTAGCATTGGCTGCTGCGGGCTTACTTGAGCAGCAAGCAGCCTCATTG
Organism: Psychrobacter sp. KCTC 72983; assembly: GCF_014280455.1. NCBI lineage: Bacteria > Pseudomonadati > Pseudomonadota > Gammaproteobacteria > Moraxellales > Moraxellaceae > Psychrobacter > Psychrobacter sp. KCTC 72983. The sequence goes on along the minus strand of NZ_CP060390.1, from coordinate 2,158,852 downwards.
CATTGGGAGAACATCAGCGTAGCCCAAGAAAGCTATCCAGGTGTTATTTTTAATGACCAAATATTTACAATAGCACCGCAGCTATATTCTTGTTCAGGTGGAGCTTGCGCATTGGATATGACTTTACATATCATCAATAAGCATCATGGTCATCATATCGTTTCCAAGATACAAGACATGTTTATTATCACCTCTATATGTGAGCCTACTTACGTACAGCATATGCCCAAGCCAAAAATACTGAGCAGTAGCTATACCAATGTAATAGATGCTATTGCATTGATGAAAACCAATCTTGAAGAGCCTTTAAGCGTTAAGGATATTGCCCATCATCTTGGATTATCAAGTAGACAATTACAGCGCATATTTAACAAAAATTTTAGTTGTTCACCGCAACAGTATTACGTGCGATTGCGCCTTGAACACGCCAAATATATTCTTAAACATACTACGCTGCCTATTAGCCAAATCGTATTAGCAAGCGGCTTTATCGATAACAGTGCATTCTCTAGCGCCTTCAAAAAAAACTATGGCATGACACCAAGCCATTACAGGCAAGAGAATCAGCTGATATAACCTATTTTTTATTGACGCAGTACTAGGATGGCTTAACGGTATTCTTTGACTACCCTAAAGACATCAGAAAATCACTTTATGATTATGTTTGATGATCGTGTTAGTAAGCCTTTAATCTAAATGGCAGTTACACAGAATCTAGGATAAAACCTCCAAATTAAAAAAGCCATAAAAGTCATTGCTCCTATGGCTTTACTATTTTTCATATATTGAAACTTAGACTTAGCTTTTGAACTATGCTAAAACAATTGGCTTAATCCTATACCGTTAGATGCTTTGATAAACACATGATCATTATCTCTTATAAATTCAGGTAGCTGATTAGTCAGGGCTTTAGTATCTTGAAAATGATAAGACTTTATATTAGCTTCGTTAAGCTTATTACTTAATACTTTACTCTGCTTACCAACTAAAATTACAGTTCTAAAATTCATTTTTTTGATGATTGGCATTAGCTCTAAATGATGTTTGCCACTATCACTGCCAAGCTCTAACATATCACCCAAAATCAATACTCTATTCTGAGCAGGTGTTTGTGACTGCTCAAAGGTTTCAAGCGCAGCACGCATTGATAATGGGTTAGCATTATAAGCTTCATCATAAAGTGTAATTGACTTCTCATGATAAGTCATTTCAAGCACCGCACCTCGTCCAGACATTGCTTCAAAGGTCCCCAACCTAGAAATTGCCTTACTAATAGACAGGCTATAATGATTAACTACCGCTAAGATAGCCATTGCATTTAGTATCATGTGCTTACCACGGGCTCTTAGATTGATTGTATAAGTCTTACCATCAATAGCTATCTGGGCGTGCGCGTCTTCTTGAGTATAGCTTAGCAGCTTAATTATAGCTTCATCATGTTCACCATAGTTAATGATATGAATACCCCAAGTATTTGCAAGGCTCTCTATTAAATCGTATTGCTCGATATCTCGGCAAACCACTGCTAAAGAGCCTGGAACCATACCTTCAAAGATGCGAGATTTTTTTAGGGCAATATTTTCAACATTATTATGGTATTCAAGATGAGCTGGTGCAATGTTAGTAATTATTGCTACATTAGGACGCACTAAATTAGTATTGGCAGACATAGATCCAATAGCCATCTCTAACACCCAGTAATCCATAGATTGAGGCATACAAGCCAAATTCCAGGCAATTCCTACAGGCAGGTTCGCACTAGACTGAGTGTAGCCGGCGCCTCCAAAAACGTTTAAAGTATGGGCTAGCATATTGACTGTTGTGGTCTTACCTGCACTACCTGTGATACCAATTATTTGACCGTTAAAAGCCTGCCGAGTATAACGACCAATATCAATAGTCGCTTGACGGACATTTGGCACTTGTAATACAGGCACACCCATATTTCTATAGGCTAAGACATCATCGGTAACAATCGCAGAAGCACCTTTTTTTACTAAAGACTCAATGGTTACTTTAGATAAATAACCTGCTTCTATCATTTTACTTCGAGCAACTATGATATGGCCTGATTCAAAACTTGGCGCCCAAATACAGAGACCTGTGGCAGACCAATCTGTTTTTGGTTCTACTAGCCACCTTCCTGTAGTTGCTGTTATAAGCGCATTAGCTGTTAAAACAGACTGCTCTGAATATTGAGGGTTGAATTCTGATTGTTGTTTCGCTGCATTCTCTGTGTTAATTATTTTATTAATAGAAGGATAGTGTTTAGTCGCTACTTTTGGGTAATCTACAGCTTTCAAAAGATTAAAATAAGCAATCAACCCCGACAAATAATGCTCGACATCGTCAATCCGTACTCTAAACGAGTGATGACGAATAAAGAAACCATGCAAGATAGTTTGCGGCAATTTATAAAACATCGCCATCTCTGGAAAGAAGAAACCATTTATTAAATGATTGGCACGGGCATGCAGAGCCTGATAAAACTCTTGAACATCGAAACCCTCTAATACATCATGAAACTCTGGGTGATCATCTAACTTCAAGAGCATATTATGGAACGCCATTGCTAACTCAAGCAGTGTCGGAAAAGTAGTAATGCGATTTTTGATAAAGTCTATGTAGCCTTTTATGTTATTGACTGCGAACTGAAAATATTTCTTTTCGGGTTTATAAATGATCAGCTCGTTTGAGCAGTAAGACAACCAATGATCGTGTGCTGTATAGTGTTTAGCATCGATAAAATAATCAAAAGCGCGGGTAACGCAGTTCAGCCAGCGCTCATCTTGAGTCAAGCCATATAAACGCATCATCGCAAATGCTGCTTCGCCATCATAATAAATAATACGGTACTTAGCTTTTAGCGTTAAATCCTTACTATGTAAAACATGCACAAAGCCACCATCGTCTTGTTGCATAGCAACAATGCCTATCGCTAACCTATTTGCCAAAGCATGGTAGTCATCTGCTAATGGAGTATCTACAAATACCTGTAAGTATTTCACTAGCGCTAGGATTGCGACGGCATTAGCACCCAGCTTAATCTCTCCACCCGTATCTACTACGTAAGCTTTATCATCATAGTTTTGAATAAGCTGATGGGTCAGATATTCCATAGCTTTATCAATATCACTTTGCATCTGACTCAGACTTAATTTAGAAGGCGTTGCCGATGACGTATATAAGTCTTTATCAGATTTGTTCTGTATTGAACTATTAAAATCACGGCAGGCCTCGTAACCTTCTATCAGTGAATATGTGCTACTCGCATGACGCAAGCTATTATAAGTATCAATCGTGCGGCCGAAACAAGGAAAATGACCATACACATACTGACCAGAAGGCTGTATTTGTCTCGCCAGATAGTTCGTTGACTGCTCAATTATGGGCTGAATTGTCGCTACTGATAGTGGCAACATAGAACGATGACCTTTGAAGCGCGGCTGTATATCAAGATTACGGTACTCACCTGTCTCTATATCTATAAATGTCCCTGCCGTATTGAAGGTTATTACTGGCAAGTCATCGTTAAAGATAGGTATTTGGCTACTGCCATGACGTGCTCTAAAGTAGGTATTGAGATTATTGCTATTTACCTTGGCGTGAGTGATCGTATTGCCAGCATAGAGGCAAGCGTTAGCATTCAACTCCATCTCAGTCAGTAGCAACCAAGGCTCACGCACGCCTACAAAAGCAATACCTGAGCGATAGTAGTTTCTTTTAAAGCTTTTGAGGCTTTGCTGAAAATCTACCCAATTCGTTAATGATGCTTGATTGAGCCATTCAAATCTTAACCAAGCGATGGGGGCGTCAAACTTTGAAGATAATTTGGCAATCTGAGCTATTATTAAAGGTAGAATTTTTTCAAAATCAGCGAAGCTTATGATGCTATCTGCTTCATTGATCTTTACCAGATCATCAACAACAAAGGTCGCCGTTCTAGCTTTTTTATAACCGTCAGATACAGATAGAACAAAAGTGCTAGGTAAAGTGTCAGTAACCACAGTTGTTATATTATTCTTATTATTTATTTGGGTGAGGTGGGTTTGTACCCAGTTAGTATAAATAGCAGAGAAATTATCTTTTAAATGATTAATTAAGCTATCAAATTTGGTATGTTCATCCATGTCACTATCACCCTCTATAATTTTTACCCTGCGATGTTTTTAATAACTTCTGAAATAGAATCACTATCCGAGTGTTATTACCCTGAGTCACGAGTCTCTAGAATTAGAGACTCGGTATTAAGCTTCTGCTATCAAAACAGCAATGAATAATAGCGTCTTTCGATACTTTAACGCTCACCCAACCCTTCAGATAACGTTTTAGTAATTGGCTTGGTCAGATAAGACAATACCGTACGCTCCATCGCTTTGATATCGATAGAAGCTGTCATACCAGGCTTGATAACGATTTCTTTACTGCCCTTTTCAAACTCAGCTCCTGTGATCACGATTAACACCCTATAATAAGGTTCTTCCCCTTTAGGCGTTTGCTCCATGAGCGTATCTGGACTGATATAGTTAACAGTACCTCTCATAGCACCAAAGATGGAATAGTCATAGGCATCCAGCTTGACAGTAGCATCTTGACCTTCTTTGACATAAGCGATATCACCAGGCTTGATTTTAGCCTCGACAATTAGATCACTACTAGTGGGCAAAATTTGCATGATAATTTCGCCAGGTTTAACGACACCACCAATAGTGGTTACGTTGATATTATTTATCTTGCCTGCTGTCGGTGCCATTAAACGCTTTTCTGCTAATACTTGCGCTCGATCACGCAGCTGCTCGACCTCAGTATCTAGCTCTTCCTGAGTTTTTGTCATCTCAGCTTGGGCCTCTTCAAAGTACTTATTCTTTTTATTGTTAATTTGTGCTTCAATATCAGCGACCTGACGATTGAGCTTAATTACATCAGCCTGGCTAACATCACCGTACTCTAATAATGGCTCATTCATGTTTAGCTCTCTTTGTGCTAATACCAACATTTTTTCAAGAGAGGATACATCTTCATTGATAGCTTGCTGGCGACGATTATAAAGCGCTTTTTGGTTCTGGATATAATCCGGATATCCTTTTATATCATCAGGGAAAACCAAAGGCTGCTCAAATATTTCAGCATTTAATCGTGACAATCTAGCTTTTAATGCAGCGGTCTTGGAGGCTGAATTATCGAGAGCGGCCTGAGCACGCTCCTCCTCTAAAACCACCAATAGCTGACCTTTTACAACATCTTGACCTTCTACCACAGCAAGCTGCGTCAATACACCACCTTCTGATGCTTGAATCTCCTGCGTACGCGCACTAGCAATTACCGTCGCTTTAGCACGCGTAACCTGATCAATTTTGGCAAATGACGCCCATATGACCAACAGTATAATGCCAATGAGCCCAATCCAAATACTGAGTCTTGAACGGTCAACTGTGGGTGTGGTTGGTTGATATCTAAATTCTGCCATACCTATTTACCTTGCTCGTCTGCTGATGATTTGGTGATGCTAGGCTTGTTAGGCTCAGGTGCTGTGACTGATATCTGCTGATGACTCTTGTTTACCGCATTAACTTTTGGCTGGTTTGATGCTTTATCTTTTTTGGTAAGCTCAGCGAGTACCGCTTGTTTTGGACCGTCAATAATGATGCGTTGGTTATCCATGATGATCACCCTATCAACCAACTCTAATAATGCAGTCTTATGCGTTGAGACAATCAATGTCTGTCCAGTAGTTAGCTCATTACGTAGTACTTGTATGCAGCGCTGTTCTTGCCTATTATCCATTGAGGCGGTAGGCTCATCTAGCAAAAAAACATCAGGTTTAGTGAGTAGCAATCTAGTAAAGGCTACTAATTGCTTTTGACCGCCTGATAATCCTTTACCACCTTCACTAATCGGTAAATCTAGACCACTTGAATGGCTTGATACTAAATTGATGAGACCTGTTTTATTGAGCACTTCTTGTAGAGCATCGTCACTAGGTGCTGGCATACCAATTAATAGGTTTTCTCTTAGTGTTCCTTGGAACAGTCGATGATCTTGTTGCAGATACCCTAGACGCTCACTTAATGTTTCGCGGCTAATTTGATGAATATCTAAGCCATCTAATAACACATGTCCTTTAGTCGGAGCATAGAGACCGGCCAAGACTTTTAGTAACGTTGACTTACCAGAGCCGATAGGTCCTAAAATAGCAATGCGCTCACCCGAACGAATTGCCAGTTTCTTTACATCAATGGCCGGTCTATCATTATCTTTGTAGTTAAACACTAGGTTTTCGCATTGATAATCACCCTTAATATGAGTGGGTGATAGCGGATAAGTAACATCGTGATTGTCTTGTTCTAACGCAAACAATGTCTCAATATTTATCTTGGCAGCTTTAGCATGCGCATACTGCACCAGTAGGCCTGGCAATGCCATGACTGGAGCAAGTACTCGACCACCAAGAATCGAGCAGGCAATCAAGCCACCCATTGTCATATCCCCTCTCATCACAACAAAGGCCCCAACAATCACGATACCCACGTAGCTGACCTGCTGTAACATCTGAGTAAAGTAGGTAAGATTGTCATTAGCATGCTTCATGTTCAGATCATTTTTGATCGTTATGGACATCACATCCAGCCAACGCGATAAGAACTTCCAGCTCCCTGCACCAGCTTTAATAGTCTCAACCCCTTCTACTGCTTCAACCAATAAACCTGTCTTATAATAAGAGGCAGAAGCCCCTTCAGCAGCAATGACATCGATACGCTTACGAGCCAAAAGGCCCATAGTGATAGCTATCACCGCAGCGACGATAGGTACTGCTGACACTAAAGGTGAGCCAATAAATGCAATTAAGCTAAGAAAAATAATGGTCATCGGTAAATCGACAAGGCCAAACAAGGTACTGGCTGTAAAAAAGCTACGTACTTGTTCATAACCGCGCAATTGTGCTGCCATAGAGCCCACTGAACCTGGCATCTGATCTATGCGTACTTTTAGTAGGCGCTGAAAGACTTCTCGGGATAAATATTGATCCAGCCCAACTACTACTTTATCCATGATTCTTGAACGCGCAAATTTCATAAACGCTTCGAATATGATTATCAAAAACACACCGCTTGCAAGGATAATCAAAGTGCTTTCACTGCTCGTCGGTATGACACGATCATAAACTTGCATAGAAAATAGCGATACAGCAAGCGCCAGCATATTAATTAAGAAGCTAGCGATAATAGCCTCTCCGAGAATACCTTTATAATTACTCAAATCTGATTTGAGTAGATCGTTAAACGAGGTTTTCCGTAGCTTGACATACTCATCAGTTAAACGAATACGCAATACCAAATTTAACTCATCGGTGTGGCTTAAAGTGTGACTTTTTTCTTGGCGGAAATTCCATGTACCCTGTGGGGTCTGGCTATCAATAACACCCCAACCGATATCACTTCTATAAGCCAATAGTGGTAAAAATGCAGCATCAGGTTGCTCTAAAATTTTAGGCATATCTTTTATGCCAATACCATTTAATACCGCAATTACTCCACCTAATTCGTGAATACTCTGACCTTGCCTAGCTGGCATACTGCTGTGACGCTCAACGACATCGTGCAATCTAATATTATCTATCGGATAGCCTTGCTGACTAAGCAGATGCTTTAAAGCATCCGTCAGCGTTTGTATCATCTCATTCTCTTTTTCTTGCTGACGAGCGTCCGTAGCTATAGCGATGTCTATAGTTGAAGGGCTTGATACTTGCATAGGTATAGAAGGTAGATTTTCACTCATAAGAATCACTTATTAACTATTTGAGAGTAACCAAAACGTGTTGTCGCTATTTTTTATTAACGGGTCTATGTTTACTTTATTTTGTTGGGCTACATACTTTTTTCTGTATGAACTTACTCAACGATGGGCGTAATATTATAGTTGTCATCAAGCATAATAAACTCACCCTTATTTAGTCTGTATTCTTCTGATTCCGGCAGTCTAATCTCTACATAGTCATCTTCTACTGCTGTTGTATAGCCAAAATTCTGACTTTGCTCGCTTTGTATTGATGAGCTTTGAGAGTCTTTACTCTTTATAGATTTATTTTGTTTGTTGAGCCACTTCTTCACCGGATCTAATGGGCGGAATAAAGTAACCGACTGACGATTGCCACTAAAGTTTTGCCATTGCATGACACCAAAATCAACTTGCAATCCATAAAACGCCTCTAATAAGGTAGCACGTGTTTGTACCAGCTGCACTTTATAATCACTGAGCTCACGAACCGCATTAAGTACTTCAATCCATGACTTGCGACCAGCAATAAATTGACGCTCATAGGAACTGACTACAATCTCAGCTCCCGCTACAGCCGCTACTAACGACGTCTCGCGATCACGGGCACCAACAAACTGTTGGTACTGTACTTGAATGTCTTCAATCACATTACGCTGTGCTGCCTCCTGATCTTGTATCAAACTATCAACCTGTGCTTCTGAGGCGCGTGCTAGTGCTAGATTCGAAAACCCAGCACCCGGATCATAGCTTAGTCCTATAGAAAACTTACCCTCATTACTGCTATCAGCATGATAGTAGGCCTGTTCATACTGTGCATACACGGTAGGATACTTAGATGCCTGCTGCGCCTTTACGTCTTGTTTCGCTGACTCAACCTGAAAATACTGTTTGGTAACCGTTGGATTATAAAAACTGACTGGATTAAAGGCCATTTGCTCAAAGTTGGTTGATTGCTGTTTGGCTTGATTAGCTAAAATTTTAATATCAGGCATACTGTTATCAATGTTTTGTCCAAACTTTTCACCAACGATCTGCTCAAGTCTAGCGGCCGATATACGCTGCTGCTCAACTTGAGCTTGATAAGCAGTTTGTTCTTGTAAGATACGATTTGTAACTAAATCGAGTTCAATACGTGCAGAAACACCTTGCTTGACTCGGCGTTGCATTGACGCTTCAAAGTCATTGAGCTGCTTGAGCGTTTCAATATGAATATCCTGCTGTGCTACCGCTTGCACATAAGCCTTCCATGCTTCAATAGTAACCTTGGCGGCGACGTTTTGCTGCTCATAAATAAACTCAACTGCTGCTTTATCATCAAATAGCGCCTGATTGACATTCGCCGTCAGTTTACCGCCTGTCCATAAAGGTTGACGCAAGGTAATTTGCGATACAAAATCATTGTCATTGTCATATCCTGAGGAGATACTAGGTGTGGGCAGCAAGCTTAGCTTAGCCGCATTGATGCCTTCAGTGGTCGCTTGTTGACGCGCGCGGGCCGATCCTACTATCGGATGCGTTTGAATAGCTTGCCTAATCAAACCATCAATCTGGATATCATTGATTACTGCATGAGTGGACATAGTCAACGACATACCTACTAGCACTAGCGTCACGCTTTTAGATAATGATAGACGGCAGGATACTTTTTTTTGCTTCAGTAGTTTTTTCATATTAGATTTCAGAATTGAGCCTTATGAGTACGTATTTAGATTGCCATTGGGTTTTTCAGATCAAATTTTAGTGAAGCTCAATAATTCATATAATCACATATATCATTAATGTAATAAATAAACTAATTTTTTAAAAATAATTTATATGGAAAATAAAATACTATTGACTTTTAAATTTCAAAAAAATTATCTCTCTAAAAAAATATTGATCGCCGTTGCGCTCTTAATTTAGCAAAAATAACGCCTATCATTTAGATTAAATAATTTTAAGGGTTAGGAATAAAAGTAGACAATATATATCGTAGAGCATTTTACCTAATAGTAGCTTGTCATACTATAATAAATGGTATGAACGCTCCTAATAAGAGACTGGACAGTAATATGAATAAAAAAATATCGCTAAACGATCTAAAGCCAAAGGCAAAAGCGCCCTCTTATCAGATGGTACACAATCAGTTTATGGGCTTACTTAACCAAAGTAAGTATGAGCAAGGTCTAGCACTGCTTCATTCTCATTTACCACGCTTCCCTAATAATACAGCACTATTAAATAATATCGCTTTATGTCAGCTCAAATTAAAACAATATCAAAAGGCGTATGATGGTTATCAACAGTCGCTAAACATAACATCAGATCTGGCAGCCGATACCAACGTCTATGACGGGCTATGCGAGGTCTGCCATTATTTAGATAAAACGGATGAGCAACAACATTTTGGAAAGCTTGCCATTCAAACTAAAGCCAATCTCGTCAAAAGCGTTAAGAAACCAGCTGTTTTTTCAGAGCCGCCGCCACCTTTTGTGACCGCTGTTAATCATGACAATCGACTCGAGAATGTTATCTCTTTCTCGCTATTTGGAGACAGTCCTCGTTACTGCGAGACCGCCATCCTGAATGTTCATTGGGCAAACTTACTCTATCCAGAATGGATTTGCCGCTTTTATGTTGATGATTCGGTTCCTACTCATGTGCTCAAACGCCTTGAAGACAATGGCGCACAAGTCATCATCGTCAGTGCTGCTACCAAGTCCAAAATGTCCGGGTTGTTCTGGCGGTTTTTGGTGATCGACGACCCTACGGTTAAGCGCTTCATCATTCGTGATGCGGATTCGTTAGTCTCGTATAAGGAGCGTGCGGCAGTGGCAGAGTGGACACAAAGCGGACAATGGTTCCATACTATGCGCGACTATTTCTCGCATACTGAGCTTATCTTAGCGGGTATGTGGGGCGGTAGTCATGGTGCTATCACTAACATTGAACAGATGATCGTTGACTTTTTAGACAATTATAAGAAAAGTACGAATCGCGTCCTTGATCAGCATTTTTTGCGTTATGAGATTTATCCAATCATTGTACATAGTGTCTTGATGCACGACAGCCAAGGGTTTCAGAACAACGCCACCCCTATGCCACAGCCGACAGAAAAAACGTCACACGAAGAGCATCCGAAGTTTCATATCGGACGCAATATCGCTACCCAAGGCATCAAGATTACGATCAATAAAAAAAACGTCAGTCACCTTAAATGGATACTGACCACCAACACTGATGTGCTGATTTGTCAGTATCTATTACCCATAAAAGATGAAAACGCTATCAGCGTCTCTTTACCCGATGCTTATATTGAAAAAATAAAAACCAAAGACTATAGCGTTAAAGTAAGCTTTACGGATAAATAATATTGGGTTTTTGATTTTTGGCTTTCAGACTTTATAAATAAAAGCGCTCACTAAATAACCCAGTCATGCTTTATGATTCTTTAGTGAGTGCTATTCCCTGACTATCTATGATCTTTCTTCGCTAAAAATATTTATGGGCTTTTATACTCGAAGATGCCTATTCATTATTTGGCTGATTTGACTCAATATAGCTTTCAGCGCTGTCTTTTCGTTGCTGCCTGGCCTCTATTTTTTGTTGATTCCGTTTTTTGACTTCGTTAATCGCATCACTAAGTCTATCATTAGCGTCGTCAACTTCAGACTTCATTTTTTGATAGTCTTTATCTATCTCAACCCCTGTGTTTTGGATCGGTACATCCCTAGCCAGTAAGCCAGCATTTTTGATCGTGGTTTCTGCGGTCTCGTCTGTGTTCGCTATTATTATATTATCTTCCATTAGTACTACTTTTGCGGTGCTATTATTTTGGCCCAGCGTCTGTCTTACTACCGCTTTAGAATTTTTAGTCGATGTAGAACGATCATCAATATCCACCTTAGCATTAGAGGTTTGATTATCGACCGCTATTGGCGTGATCTGACTAGAAGTCTCTAAAGATCTTTGCGATTCTTTATTATCTTTGATTGATACTTTAGCATCGTCCAAAATTGCTATATAAGACTGCGTTTTTAATGGTGGATATGCGTCAGATTGAACGGGCATAGTTATTTGCTCAGTCACATTCTCCTTACTGATAGCCCTCTCATTGGTGTTGTCATCGAAATTCAGATAAAAAATAAAGAAAGCACCGACGTGCAGTAATATAGCCAACAATACTGCAACCAACAACTTTTCCTGAGGTTTAGTCATCATTCAAGTTACCTTAGGTTCTATGTCACTTATTATGCGTATTAAAGTTTACGGCAGCAACTACCCCTTTCGATATATTGTAGTCAAAAAAAGCGCCTCCATGATGGAGGCGCTTTTTTAATCAATATCTAATGAGAGGGTATTAGATAATATTGACATTAGGATCGATATAGATCTGTGTCGATGCATCATTACCTGACTGCCATACATCATACACTTCACCACCTGAGGTCGTCTGTTCAACCGTAGACCAGCTATCACCTGCTAGATCAACGGTGTCATCACTATCCCCTTTAACATAGATAGCAGAATCAATATCTTCCGCTGCTACATGTAAGGTATTAGCGCCAGTACCACTAATGTCGATCATCTCAGGCTGCATAATATCAGCTAAGCTAATGACTTGATCTGCACTTTCAAAGCTTAGGATATTGAGTCCTTCATTTGAAGTTGTTAGTGACGTATCAGGAAGATCGATAGTATCATCAGCCAGTGTAAAGCTGTCCGCAGACATCGCAAACGCAGCTACTGGAGCCGGAGCTGGCCAATCACTGGTTATGTTTACGGTAAGCGTTGCCGTATCAGTATTATTAAAATCATCAACTATCGTATACTCAAACTGATCTACTTGATTGATAACATTAACATTACCATCAGGCGTATAGAAATACGAACCGTCTGGTTTGATCGTAAGCGTACCGAAGTCACCGTCTATGACGGTGGCACCAGTAATAACTGTACCATCTACATCTGAAACACGAGTAGATGGATTTACCTCGTCATTGTCACTGATCACATTGCCAACAGCCGCTTGCGAACCATAAGTACCTGGTACATCTGGATCAACCTCAGTCACGATGGCTGTTATCGTATGATTTGGCAATACTCCAAGAAGTCCACCAGCTCTACCATTAATACGATAGTTACCTGCTTCTAAACCATCTATCGAGAAGCGTGTAGCATCACCAAGGATACCAACAACGTCAATCAAGCCACCATTTGAAGAGCTATCGAGAGTTTCCCAAGTATTATCAGCTCTCTGCTTCTGTAGAGTAACCGTAGCACTGTTAAGAACACTTACTAGTCCACCTGCCGTTATAGCAATCTCAGCAGAACCTATGTTGCCTGCAGCAATGTTAAACGAAACTCTCGTATTCGTGAAACCAACGAATGCTGTGTCAGAATCTTGAAGATTCTCGACAGTAGTCAAAGGCTCAACGATCAACGTAGTGCTTGCTACATCATCCACTGCATCAATTTGACTTTGGATATTCACAGTAAGCGTTGCGCTGTCTCTGCTACCAGTAATCGGATCAACGATGGTGTATGCGAACTCGTCCATCTGTCCGATCTCAGCAGCATTTGAGTTTGGCGTATAAGTATATGCACCATTAGCATCTATGACTAACGTACCATGGTCACCTATGATAGTAGTGTTACCAGTAGCATTAACTGGCTGGCCATTAACCTCTGTGACTATGGTCGATGGCGTTGCAACGTCATTGTCATCAATGACATTACCAGTGGCAGCTTCCGTAGTGATCGTACCCGTACCCACTGCTGATGGATCAGTCTCAGTGATGGTTGCCCTGATAGTACCAGATTCTAGCACACCAACTAATCCACCAACATTACCGTTGATACGGTATTCACCCGCTGGGAGACCATCTATCCTAAAGCCTGCTCCTTCACCAAAGAGACCAAGTGCGTTGATCAAACCAATATTACTAGAATTGGCGACGTCAACGTAGTTACCACTAGCATCTTTTACTTGCAGAACCAAGCTACTTCTATCGACAATTTCAGCTAAACCACCTCCAGACAAGGTAATTACCGCCGTACCTGTACTGCCTTCAGCGATATCAAAACTAACTGTAGGTCTAGCATTACCTATGCCTAACACGTTTATGAGTGAGAAAGCTGTGTTTTGTAGGTTCTCAGTAGTCGTCACGGGCGTAGTAGTTGGCTCAAAGATAATTTCTGCTGTATCGATATCATTGATCGCATCTACCAGACTCACAGCATAAGGTCTATTGGCTGTCGCTGGAGCACCTGTGTTACCCGCAGCATCAGTCGGGGTAACGCTTACGTCGATCACTTGATCCGCATCAGCCACTAATGCACTGCCTGGGACGTCAACACTATAAGTGCCATTCGCTTCGACGGTGTTCGTGTAGTCAACATCGTTGACGGTGACAGTCACAACGTCGCCTTCTTGGAACTCACCAGTAACAGTACCGGTCACAGGGACAGTTGCACCTGCTTCAACCGTATTGATGATGTTGTCGGCTGTTACAGCGTCAACGGTAATAAAGGCTACTGCAGTAGTGTCAACCGCATACTCTTTGGTGGTGTCAGCAGTACCTGTGTTACCCGCAGCATCAGTCGATGCAACGTTAACTTCGATCACTTGATCCGCATCAGCCACTAATGCACTGCCTGGGACGTCAACACTATAAGTGCCATCCGCTTCAACGGTGCTCGTGTAGTCAACATCGTTGACAGTGACAGTCACAACGTCGCCTTCTTGGAACTCACCAGTAACAGTACCAGTCACAGGGACGGTTGCACCGGCTTCAGCCGCGTTGATGACGTTGTCAGCCGTTAGGTCGTCAACAGTCACAGCGATTGCTGGAGCGGCCACATCGACGGTGTAGTCTTTGGTGGTGTCAGCAGTACCTGTGTTACCCGCAGCATCAGTCGATGCAACGTTAACTTCGATCACTTGATCCGCATCAGCCACTAATGCACTGCCTGGGACGTCAACACTATAAGTGCCATCCGCTTCAACGGTGCTCGTGTAGTCAACATCGTTGACAGTGACAGTCACAACGTCGCCTTCTTGGAACTCACCAGTAACAGTACCAGTCACAGGGACGGTTGCACCGGCTTCAGCCGCGTTGATGACGTTGTCAGCCGTTAGGTCGTCAACAGTCACAGCGATTGCTGGAGCGGCCGTATCAACAGTAATTACTGCGTTGACAGGTTCACTAGTGCCATTATCATTGCTAGCAGTAGCAGTGAGAGTTTCTAGGCCTTGACCCATAGCACTAATATCAGCTTGGTCAACAAGAATGCTCCAGTTACCGTCGACATCAACGATACCAGTACCAATGATGTTATCACTACCATCAGTTAATGTGATGTTATCGCCAGGAGTGCCTGTACCTGTCACATTGAAGCCATCTTCAGCTTCTTGATCGTTAACGATGTCGTCACCAGCGATTGGGCTATCGATAGTTGGCGCATCAGCATCGGCATCAGCATCGGCGTCAGCATCGGCATCGGCATCAGCATCAGCATCGGCATCGGCATCGGCATCAGCATCAGCATCAGCATCAGCATCAGCATCAGCATCAGCATCGGCGTCAGCGTCAGCATCAGCATCAGCATCAGCATCAGCATCAGCATCAGCATCAGCATCAGCATCAGCATCGGCATCGGCATCAGCATCAGCATCGGCATCGGCGTCAGCATCAGCATCAGCATCAGCATCGGCATCAGCATCGGCGTCAGCATCAGCATCGGCATCAGCATCGGCATCAGCATCGGCATCAGCATCGGCATCGGCATCAGCATCGGCATCAGCATCAGCATCGGCATCAGCATCGGCATCGGCATCAGCATCGGCGTCAGCATCAGCATCGGCGTCAGCATCAGCATCGGCATCAGCATCGGCATCAGCATCAGCATCGGCATCGGCATCAGCATCGGCATCAGCATCAGCATCGGCATCAGCATCGGCATCGGCATCGGCATCGGCGTCAGCATCAGCATCGGCGTCAGCATCAGCATCAGCATCGGCATCGGCATCGGCATCAGCATCGGCGTCAGCATCAGCATCAGCATCAGCATCGGCGTCAGCATCAGCATCAGCATCAGCATCGGCATCGGCATCAGCATCAGCATCAGCATCAGCATCGGCATCAGCATCGGCATCAGCATCGGCATCAGCATCAGCATCAGCATCAGCATCAGCATCAGCATCAGCATCGGCGTCAGCATCAGCATCAGCATCAGCATCGGCATCGGCATCAGCATCGGCGTCAGCATCAGCATCGGCATCAGCATCGGCATCAGCATCGGCATCAGCATCGGCATCGGCGTCAGCATCAGCATCGGCATCGGCATCGGCATCGGCGTCAGCATCAGCATCAGCATCAGCATCAGCATCAGCATCAGCATCAGCATCAGCATCGGCATCAGCATCAGCATCAGCATCAGCATCAGCATCAGCATCGGCATCGGCGTCAGCATCAGCATCGGCGTCAGCATCAGCATCAGCATCGGCATCAGCATCGGCATCGGCATCATCGCCAAGCGCAACTGTTGTACTAGGAGCACTCTCATTACCAGTAGGATCGGTCGCCGTCGCGGTGACCGTTTCACCATCAGTTAATGGGTCACCACTCGTGTCAACCGTGTAGTCACCATTTGCATCTACTGTTGTGGTGTACTCAGGAACGCCATCGCCATTGGTATCAATCTCAATGGTGGCACCCGGCTCACCAGTACCAGTGATTTCAGTACCGTCTGGATTAACTGTAACGACTGGGGCATCAGGTGCCACAGTGTCAACCGTTACAACTGCAGTAGTTGGTGCACTGACGTTACCTGAAGGATCGGTCGCCGTTGCGGTGATGGTCTCAGACCCTTCACCCATGGCATCCACGTCAGCTTGATCGACTGGAACACTCCAAGTACCGTCAGGGTTCACAATACCGGTACCAATAACATTACCACTGCCATCAGTTAGGGTGATGGTGGCACCCGGCTCACCAGTACCAGTAATAACAAAGCCCTCTGTGGCTTCGTCATTATTAATCGCATCATCACCAGCAATTGGGGTGTTGATCGTTGGCGCATCAGGAGCAGTAGTGTCAATGCCGGGCGCAACTGTTGTACTAGGAGCACTCTCATTACCAGTAGGATCGGTCGCCGTCGCGGTGACCGTTTCACCATCAGTTAATGGGTCACCACTCGTGTCAACCGTGTAGTCACCATTTGCATCTACTGTTGTGGTGTACTCAGGAACGCCATCGCCATTGGTATCAATCTCAATGGTGGCACCCGGCTCACCAGTACCAGTGATTTCAGTACCGTCTGGATTAACTGTAACGACTGGGGCATCAGGTGCCACAGTGTCAACCGTTACAACTGCAGTAGTTGGTGCACTGACGTTACCTGAAGGATCGGTCGCCGTTGCGGTGATGGTCTCAGACCCTTCACCCATGGCATCCACGTCAGCTTGATCGACTGGAACACTCCAAGTACCGTCAGGGTTCACAATACCGGTACCAATAACATTACCACTGCCATCAGTTAGGGTGATGGTGGCACCCGGCTCACCAGTACCAGTAATAACAAAGCCCTCTGTGGCTTCGTCATTATTAATCGCATCATCACCAGCAATTGGGGTGTTGATCGTTGGCGCATCAGGAGCAGTAGTGTCAATGCCGGGCGCAACTGTTGTACTAGGAGCACTCTCATTACCAGTAGGATCGGTCGCCGTCGCGGTAACCGTTTCACCATCAGTTAATGGGTCACCACTCGTGTCAACCGTGTAGTCACCATTTGCATCTACTGTTGTGGTGTACTCAGGAACGCCATCGCCATTGGTATCAATCTCAATGGTGGCACCCGGCTCACCAGTACCAGTGATTTCAGTACCGTCTGGATTAACTGTAACGACTGGGGCATCAGGTGCCACAGTGTCAACCGTTACAACTGCAGTAGTTGGTGCACTGACGTTACCTGAAGGATCGGTCGCCGTTGCGGTGATGGTCTCAGACCCTTCACCCATGGCATCCACGTCAGCTTGATCGACTGGAACACTCCAAGTACCGTCAGGGTTCACAATACCGGTACCAATAACATTACCACTGCCATCAGTTAGGGTGATGGTGGCACCCGGCTCACCAGTACCAGTAATAACAAAGCCCTCTGTGGCTTCGTCATTATTAATCGCATCATCACCAGCAATTGGGGTGTTGATCGTTGGCGCATCAGGAGCAGTAGTGTCTCGATTCTTATCATTGTCATTAGCAAGTGCTGCAGCTGCTAGACCAACACCTGCTAGACCAACTAGCCACGGAATTGGATTAAAGCTGTCTGTAGCACCAACCCACCACGGTGAGCTTTGTGCTTGACCACCAAGCGCTTGGCCTTCGATGTCGCCTGCTTGTAATTCGGTAACATAATCTGCTACCTCACCGGTATCTGGCACATAATAGTAGTAACTACCGTCTTCGGCTAGACCAATAAGAGCGCTATCCGCGCTATCATAGAATCCTTCGATAATAAGATCAGGGTTACTACTATCTTCTTCAAATGAGATTTGTAGATCTTTACCTACTCGTTTAGTCACAATATGATCGGGCGCTCGACCAGTATTTTGATCAACAAGCTCATAATTCACTTTATTTATGGCTTTAATAATGGTGGGTGTGCCATCTTGCGTAATGACAGTGTTTTCGGCAACGGTACTAACTTTGTCGTTAGCTTTTACTATGATGGTATTCATAGATTTATCCTTAGGCTACTGATTTTTAATAAGGTTAAGGTACGTATAGTTTTACTAACAAATCTATTGTTCTGATACCACGGTGGCAACAACACGGCGATTGTTTTGACGTCCTTGATCGGTGTTATTTGTATCGACAGGAAGTGATTCGCCATAGCCCATAGGGGTAAGCTTCATACTATCAACGCCATATTTATTGACTAGGATATTTTTGGCAGTATCAGCACGTGCTTTTGAAAGTTTATTGTTGTAAACATCGCTTCCTTTACTATCTGTATGACCTTCTAAGACGATATTATTGGTAGTACGACGAGTTTTGATAAAGTCAGCCATTAAGCCTAATTCAGAAGCAGTCTCAGATGTAATATTGGTGCTATCAAAATCGAATAGCACTGTAAATTGTCGCTCGTTTCTTATAGGTAAATTCTGAGTAGGCGGCTGTACTGGAATTATTACAGTTGGAGGTATAACGACTGGTTTAGGTACACTGCATTCTATAAATACACGACTGATCTGATGCGTTTGACGTGTACTTTGATTTAGTGTGGACATAGCTCGATTTGGAGAAACTTGCTGAACTACTGGGGTCCCGGTTGCTGATAGACTAACTTGCAAGTAGGTAGTAGTTTGTGGCATGAAGCTAAATTGTTTTGATTGAGCCATTACTTGACCATTCATGGCATTCATATTTTGAGCAGTAACTATCTGTGAGTCATTACAGATTACGACCTCAGAGTAATGATTATTATCTAAGCTCACTTGAAAGAGATTGTCAGCACCAACGCCTACTACGATAGGGCCTGCTTGAACATTACTATCATCTTGACGCAAAAAGACGATTCGACTTTCATTAGCTTTCAGCATCATATCGTTTGGTTGTTGAAATACCTCACCGCTCTTTTGCCACATTGCTTTATTCATTGGACTATCATTAGCAGATGCTAAATTGCTTGTCATTGTTTGGCAACCCGTTAAACTCATTGCCACCGCCAAAGCTGTCGATAATAAAACTTTACTATTCATGTCATTCTCTCTCAGAAAAAATTTAAACCGGTTTCAAAAAATTATTTACATAGCCACTAGCTTAGATACTGTTATATATTCCTTTTCATACTAGTTTTTTACTCTTTTTTTATACAAAGAATCATCTCCAATATACATCAAATAGAATATAACAAAAGTCGTACAATTTACAATAGATTAATAATCTTTATTTAACAAAATTATTATTTTTATAATCAAAAATAGTGAAATTTCTTAAACACTTTAAACAAACCATATCTGGAATTAATACCATTAAAAACTATTTGCTCAATCTTAGAATGAGCTATGCTGAAGAAACCGTACAACTAAACTTGGTAAACTAAGCACAATTATAGGAGTTTACCATGACCAAGAAATTAAGAACCTACAGTAACGAATTTAAAGCTGAAGCTGTCAAGAAGATAGCAGATAATAATGGCAATATCTCAGCTACTGCAAAGCAGTTAGGTATTGCCATGCAAACGCTATCAAACTGGCATAACAAAGCCAATCAAGGCAAGCTTGTTGGCACAGAGCAATATGATCCTGACCTTATGAGTGCTCTTCAAGAAATAAAGCAGCTCAAGCGTCAGCTCAAAGTGGCTGAAGAGGAGCGCGAGATTCTAAAAAAGGCGACCGCGTACTTCGCGAAAAACAGCCCGTAAAGTACGCTTTTATCAAAGACAATCGTCAGATATTTAGCACCACTACTATGTGCCGTGTATTAAGCGTTAAGCCCTCAAGCTACTACGATTGGCTAAGTCGTGACATCAGCGAACAGCAGGTACACCGCAATCAGTGCGAGCTACTAGTTAAAGCCGCTCACAGTGAAATGAAAGAACGTTATGGCGTAGATCGATTGCATGCTCATCTAAGCAAACAAGGCCACAACATTAGCCTGTATATGGTAAGAAGCATCAAAGAGGAACACGGCATCAAATGCCGTCGTCATAAGCGCTTTAAAGTCACTACTGACTCAAACCACAACAAGCTGGTCTATGACAATGTTTTAGATCAGAGGTTTGACGCTAAGCGTCCTAACGAAGCATGGGTCAGCGACATTACCTATATCTGGACTGCTGAGGGCTGGTTATATTTAGCTGGAGTGAAAGATTTATACACCAAAGAGCTTGTCGGCTACGCTATCAATAAGCGCATGACCGCTGATTTAGTATGCCGTGCACTCAATATGGCCATCAAGAACAAACGACCTACTCAAGGACTGATTGTTCATTCAGATAGAGGTAGCCAATATTGTAGCCATGCGTACCATAAGATTATCGAGCAGCATAAGTTTACAGGCTCAATGAGCGCTAAAGGTAATTGCTTCGACAATGCTCCAATAGAAAGCTTCTGGGGCGTATTAAAGAATGAATTAGTATATCACCAAGACTATAAAACAAGATTTGCAGCGATCAACGATATTATTGGCTATATTGAGCTGTACTACAACCAAACGAGGATTCAAAAGGGCTCGAGCTATAAATCGCCAAGACAGGTGTGGTTTGATTATTATCGTCAGACTGCGTAACTAAAATCTCCCAAGTTTATGTATACGGATTTGACGGCAGGGGTCAATCTTGGTCGCTTTACTTTGATATGGTAAGACTGTCAAATTTAGGGGACTGTAATCAAACACTGGTGTAAATTTTATAAGTATGCTCCAAGGGAACCAGCTATTTAACCCTTTGAACCTATTAATAGACTACTTAAAACAGACTGGTATAATGGAACCAATTATACCAGTCTGCTGAACTAACTCTTAATGTATCCAAAGTCATCGTACCTTGCATCATACTCTTTTTATTACATCGTCTACTTTTTACATGCGTTTTAGTATTTTGTAGTAGTCATTACCCTGTTTAAGTGTTTGCGCTGACATACTATAAAAGTGCTAAGCACTAGTATGCTTCTATCCTACGTGACAACCTCCAAATTACTGACTAAATCATGACTGCTAACAACGTTTTGAACGTCAATAAAGGTACTTTTGCCTAACGCACCAAGGTTGTAGTTTGCAAACTCATGATATAAATTAACCACATCACCCATAATCAATAGCGCAGGTGTTGGTAATTTTGCCTCAGCTTGCTGCTCGGCAATACTGCCAAGTGTACCGATAAGAAGCTGCTGCGTTGGCAAACTGGCATGACTAATCACAGCAAAAGGTGTATTACTGTCGCGCCCTGCGGCAATTAGCCCTTGAGTCATCTCATCTAGTCGATTCAACCCCATATAAAAGACAACCGTTTGCGTACTGTCTAAGAGTTCATCGTAGTCATTATTAGGTGCGCCCAACTTTTTGCAAGCGGTCACAAATTTGACGGCTTGCGCATGATCACGGTGTGTCAAGGGAATACCTGCTCTACTTGCGGCCGCACTAGCAGCAGTGATACCAGGAATAGATTCAAAATGAATACCATGACGCACCACTTCTTGCAGCTCCTCTCCGCCGCGTCCAAATATAAAGGGGTCGCCACCTTTGAGCCTAACGACCGTTTTGCCTGCTAGCGCGTGTTTGACCAGTAGCTCATTGATACCTTCTTGTGGTAGTGCGTGATTGGCACGGCGCTTACCGACAAATATCTTCTCTGCCGTCAGCGCACACATATCTAAGATATCCTCTGAAACTAAACTATCATAGAGCACGACCTCTGCTTTTTGCATTACTCGTAATGCTTTTAACGTGAGTAGCTCAGGATCGCCAGAACCTGCACCAACCAAATGTACCGTGCCCGTTTTCACATTTTTTTCTATAACTGATGGCTCATCGCTCACTCTAATATAACAATTTATATTGGGTAAATTTTGTGAAGTTAATGCGGCAATAAAGGTAGATGAATCAGTCATGGTAATAACTCCTAATAACACTGTTAATAACGCGCAACTCTGCACCTAACAATGGCATACCTAAGAAAAGAAGAGCATATAAAATACGCTGCAAGCCCTATGCCATATTAACGATCAAACTTTGCAACAAGCACTACTTAAGACGCATACCTATCGATCAAGGCATTAATTTGACTCACACATGAACCGCAGTTAGTCCCTGCTCGACATGCCTTTCCAACCGCGTGGGCACTCATACACTGCTGCTTGGTAATTGTTTCGATAATAATATTCTCTCCAACAGCCATACATGAACATACTAATGCACCTGGATCAACATACCCTGTCGCTGGACGACCTGCCAGCAACCACTTATAGCGTTGATTCTCTGGTATCGCATCAGTACTGGCAAAGCAATTGTTAAGCCAATGCATACTGGGTAGCTGCGCCACTTGCGGCGCAAAACAAATGCTGAGCAGTAGCTGATCGCTTGGTATGTCAGACTTTGACGTACTAATCGATGCCCGATCTATCACTTTAGTATTTGCCTCTACCTGCGTCGAGACGAAGCGAAGCTGCTTTGCTTGCTTGCTGCAAGTAAAGGCACTATTGATCGATTTATCGGTGAGAGATGCTTGATAGGTATTGATAAAGTTTTGCCAGTACTTAGGGTCAAGCAGTTTACTGATGACTTTGTCTACAGGACTGGCTAAAGTAATCAAGACGCTATTGGTTTGACGACTTAAACTCCATGTCAATGCGGGTAATGAGTTTGATCTTTCAGAAATTGTATTTGTATCAGAAGAAGGTATCAGCACTCCTTGATCCTCAGGCTCTTTCTCAAAATCCAATAAAGTTTCACGCAGATGCACTATCATGGTGTCTTGTAGATCAGGATGCACCAAAATCTTGCCATAAGTTTTCATCGGTACAGGCATCACGCTGATTGCAGAATTTTTTAATTCAGGCTGTCCTGAATGTGGATCAACGACTGTTGGGATCAGCGTACCTACGCGAGCAAAACGAGCAAAGGCGTTGCTCCAATGCATCGGCATAAAGGCATCGCCTGCACTCATACTGTCGCTGATGGCAACTTGGGCGAGCACCTGACTGTCTGTAGTGGTGCTCGCGACCGTACGCGGCGGCTGGCTATTTATTGATAAGTTTTTCTCATAGCAGGGACGTAGCTGTACATAATCGCCTTGGTCAACACCGAGCTGCTTGGCATCATTTGGATGTACGGTGAGTGTTGGTACAGACTCGTGTTGGTTGAGCTGCGGTGCAAGTCCTGTGCGCGTCATCGTATGCCATTGATCGCGAAGCCTACCTGTAATCAGCCGTAGGTCTAATGCTCCTGAGCTATTCTGATGAAACGTATGACTGCCGTTATTTTTTTTACTATGAGCGCTTTTCAAGCTCAATCGTTGCGTATGCCTATTGGGTATACTGGCGTGACTGGGAGGCGTAATGGCAATAAATTTCGTTTTGCTAGGTGTAATACGTGCGCCGCCCCACTGAAACGGTGTCATGACATCATATGCGTCATGACTGAAAGAGAATACGTTTTTATTTTGCTGCTTAAGATGGTTTGGGCTTTCCTCTATCGATGCTATCGCCCCTACTACCATTGGCGAAAGATCTTTTGCTAAATTAAGATGGCGCGGTTGATTGTTTTCTGATACATCTTGGCTGGTATCATTTCTATAAGCTGTCAGAG
This sequence comes from Psychrobacter sp. KCTC 72983, assembly GCF_014280455.1. Lineage (NCBI taxonomy): Bacteria > Pseudomonadati > Pseudomonadota > Gammaproteobacteria > Moraxellales > Moraxellaceae > Psychrobacter > Psychrobacter sp. KCTC 72983. The sequence goes on along the minus strand of NZ_CP060390.1, from coordinate 2,134,787 downwards.
CGATATGCTCATTAAATATATCCCTAGGATGCTGATAATCAAACCCTGTCAAACCCATGCGTTTAGCGACTTGCGATAGTATCCACCAGTCAGGCTTTGCTTGTCCGAGTGCAGGCATTAACGCCCGCTGGCGCGAGATGCGGCGCTCCGAATTGGTCACTGTGCCTGATTTCTCCCCCCAACCCTGTGCAGGCAAAACAATATCTGCACACTTAACCGTATCGCTGTCGACGGAGCAGTCAGATACAATCACCAAATCACAGGTAGCCAATGCGCGGCGAAACTTATCAGCCTCAGGCAAGCTGACGACAGGGTTGGTCGCCATAATCCAGATGGCTTTGATACGGCCATCTAGTATGGCATCAGCAGCATCGCAAGCTTTTACCCCAACTTCTGCGGCAAGCGGTTGCGGCGCTTGCCAAAAATCAGCCACCAAATGACGATGCTGCTCGTTGTCTAGGTCTAGATGCGCGGCAAGCAGGTTAGCTAATGCACCGACTTCGCGCCCACCCATCGCATTTGGCTGACCGGTGAGTGAAAACGGACTTGCACCTACTCGGCCCACTCGCCCAGTATACAAGTGAGTATTGATAATGGCATTGACCTTGTCGGTACCACTTGCAGATTGGTTGACACCCATGCTAAATGCCGTGACGGTTTTATCATTTGCAGCGACCAGCGCATAAAACTCCTGTACCAGATCCGCACTGATACCACATGCCGTCGCCACTTTATCAATCGTCCATGTTTTTGCGGCCTCTAAGGCGGGCTTAACATCATGACACTGCTTAAGATAGTCTTTATCACCACAGCCTTCTTGCTCAAGATAATGCAGCAGTCCGTTATATAAGTGCGTATCCGTGCCAACAGCAACGGGCACGTGCAAATCGGCAAATTCACAAGAATCAGTACGACGCGGATCAATCACGATCAGCTTTTTATTAGGATCACGCTTTTTGGCGGCTAAAAACCGTCCGAATAAGATAGGATGACACCACGCCATATTGGATCCCACCAGCACCAATAAATCACAAGACTCTAAATCTTCATAATTACTAGGCACTAAGTCTGCACCAAAAGCACGCTTATGCCCTGCAACCGCTGAGGACATACAAAGACGCGAATTGGAATCGATATTATTATTACCAATAAAGCCTTTAATGAACTTATTGGCAACGTAGTAATCCTCAGTAAGCAGCTGCCCTGACACATAAAACATTACGCTGTCACGCCCGTGTATCGCGATAGTGTTATTCAAACGACTGGCAATATCATCCAATACTGCCTCCCACGCGGCAGGCTGCGTATCTGTCGGTTGTCCTTTTGCTATTGTTCGCTGTTTGTCTTGATAATAAGGCTGAGTCAACCTGCGTTCAGTGCCCAATGTTTGTGCCAATGCACTGCCTTTTGAGCAGAGTTTGCCGAAGTTTGCTGGATGATCAGGATCACCTGTCACGCTGACTACACCTGCCTCATCGATGTTTGCTAGTACGCCGCAGCCTACGCCGCAGTAAGGACAAGTGGTACGAATAGGACTGATCAAATCCTCAGTGTAAGTTGTAATGCGAGAGGACGGTACGACACTGAGGGCTTGATCGTCATTTAAGATGGTGCTGCTCATGAGGCCTCTCCTATTAGGTGTGCGTCACTTGGCACGGCAGATTCGGGCTCAGCTGCTTCTATTTTCCCTACATCGCAATAGGCTTCGCCAAAGATAAGGTCTTCTTTTATCGAGGATATGTCACTGCCATCAGTGATCAGCTGACTATAAAACCCGCTTTCACTCACATCACCGTATAGTACCGTGCCAATCAGTTTGCTTTCTTTAATGTAGAGACAAAGATAATGATCGAGGCTCGTTTGCTGATAAACCACGCGCTCTATCTGTGCCATTTCACTATCATCAAAAGCAATCTGACCTGCTGAAAAAGCGGCGATGCCAGATACTTTTAATTTTAAAGATAAAGGCTTGCTGATAAAGGGACGCCAGTGGTTTTTGTATTCGGTTATTCGTGAGTCACTACTAAGTCTCCTACTACTTGAGATGTGTGGCGCTTTTAGGACAGAAACCAAAGTATCCACCTGTTGGTTGACAGGGGCTACCATACCGAACAGCTCACCATCCAGTTCTATACACTCACCAATCGCATAGACATGAGGACAGCTTGTATGCATAAAGTTATCTACGAGGATACCTCGGTTAACCTCAAGTCCGCTTTGCTGGGCCAGTGTCGTATTGGGGATGACACCAACGGCCATGACAATAAAGTCTGCTGGCAGTGTGCGGCCATCCTTTAACAACAGACCATTAACCTCGTGTTGATCATTGACCGTAATACATTCTGTGTTGGCTAACACCTCCAGCTTGACACTTCGACTGAAGAGCTCTGCTTGTAGCAGATGAGCGGCGGGCATATCAAGCTGTCGGTTGAGAACATGACTATCGACATGAACCACTGTCATATCTGCCCCTTGAGACGCCAAAGCACAAGCGGCTTCCAGACCCAGCACCCCGCCACCAATGACAAGACCCTTTTTTGCTTGGCGCGCGTACTCCGTCAATACCTGCACATCAGCAATCTCTCGAAATACATGAACCCCCTTAGCATCATGATTGGCAAAAGGGATGACGCGAGCTTGTGAGCCAGTAGCAAGCACCAGCTCGGTATAATCCAGGGTTTGTCCATCACTCAATTTGACACGCTGCTTATTGGTTTCGATTGCATCTACCGACGTGCCAGCTAATACCGTGATACCCAATTGCTCATACTCTGCTAGCTCGTATAAATATGTCTCTTCAAAAACCGACTCTCCTGAGAGTACGGGTGACAGCATGATACGGTTGTAGCCCACTTGCGGTTCTTTGCTAATCAGCGTGATGGGTAAATGAGCTGCGCCTTTTTCTTGGCTGCTTTGCTGCTGAGCACGTGCCAGCTCAATGGCAAAACGACTGCCTGCCATCCCAGCGCCTATAATAACGATGCCCGCAGTAGTCTGACGTCTAGAAGAAGAAGCATTGGTAGAGAAAGCAGTATGGGTTGGTTCTGGTGAATCAAGTGACATAGGAAAATCATTCCTTAGCCGCAACACGCAGCGTTGAGTAAAATGGCTTGTCGTACTATTTACGTTTAACAAGGTTTTATGAAAAATAAATCAGCAACGATATGATAATGACAAATTGAATAAAGCAAATGCTGTGCCAAACCAATAAGGGATGACGTATGATCAGCGGTTCAGGGTCTCTGGTATTGTTACTATTATCGGGATTAAAGTCTTGTAAGAACTCGCCAATCGCTTGATACCTTGCCTGCGTACTAGAGTGTAGTGCACGCATCAACGCTTGCTGGCTGGTAGCGGGCACTCGGTTTTGACGCAGGCGCTCGGCAGGTACAACTAGTGAGGCGGATGGGTTCATCAACTCTTGCGAGCTAAATGGTAGCTCACCTGTAAGTAACTCATAACCAATCACGGCAATGGAAAACAAATCAGAATGCACGCCTTTTGGGGCATCGGTGTAATATTCTGGTGCAGCGTAGTGCAAATCGCCATTAGGAGGACGCGTACTGTCTTTTAGTATGGAGGAGCTAGCAGAGCCAAAGTCGATTAACTTGACCGCACCTGATTGAGTTAATAATATATTTTCAGGCTTGATATCTTGATGCAGTAGATAATTCCGATGCATCACACGGACCGCCATGCCGATCTTAGTGAGTAAATCGTAAGTTTGCCAAATATCACAAGGGGCTTGACGATCCATAAAAACTCGTAGGCTCTCCCCTTCGATATATTCCGTTAAATGATATAAATAAGTGCTACTGGCAGGCACTGGGTAGTAGCGCAAAAGCCCCGACGCATTAGACGCATTGAAAGTAGCATTCAGTTTTTTAGAGACATCACTGGTTAAAAGAGCGTCATGGGAGGATACGCTATTGGGGTTCACTTGATTGTAAGCGGGCTCTCCAATACGTTTGTGCTTGGACAGGCTCAAACCGATTTTACGTTCCTTTAAAAACTCACGTAGATAATGCCCATCAGCAATGACATTGAGACTTGGCGACTTCAAAACAAATGCATGCTGATCGTTATCCTCTACTAAATACACCTCACTGCGAGCCGTACGCGCGATGATTTTTTTGACCACAAAATTATCAATCTGTGCCCCTACTGCCAAGCCCGTTGGTAAGCGATAGTGATTGATATCCTGAGCGTGACTACTGTCGCTATCCACACCCTGATCAAGCGCAATGGCGTTGTCGGTTTCTCGGTGCGTTTTACTCTTTATGATTTCATCGTTCATACCCAGCATGATTACACTGAGATTATCGTGGCTACTCTCGCTAAAGGCGTGCTCACATAAACGCTGGCTCATCTGAAGATGGTCGATGATTTGATTGGGACATGCCACTGATTGGTGCATGGCCTGTACCGCAGCACACAGCTCAAACTGTAACTCTGCTGGCGTAATTGACTCATAAACCCCATCGGTCATGAGCGCCAAACACTCGTTTTGGTGCAAAGTGAACACAGATTGTTGCAGCTCCACTCGTGTGTCAGCACCGATAGCAGCAGACAGTGCTCCTTTATCCCGTCCGTGGTGGATATGATGGTCTTTGGTCAATAGCACCATACTGTCGATACCGATACGATAGATACGAGAGTCGCCTGTATGGAACAGATGAATACGGTCGCCTATGCATAGCAATCCTGATAAAGTCGATAATAAAGCTGGCAGGCGCTCATACGCTTGCGGGAAATAAAGCGCATCATTGGCTTGGTGCACCGCCTCCTTAATCACGATGGCAACTTGATCGTCATCAAAGCGGTGTAGTGGATTTGGCGATTGCTCTTGAGATTCGTTTGATATCTCATTTGCTTGCACCCTATCTGTCTGTACCATCTCTGCAAGTTTTGAGGTGATATGGTGTGTCACCGTGTTTATCACTGACTGACTGGCTTGTTTGGGAAACTGGCAAGCACTGACCCCATCAGCCATCAGCACCAATAAAGGCGCTGTAAAAGAGGGATGATCGCCACTATGCGCTGACGATGATGAAAAGGATGATAACGATGGAAACCCATAAGGTAGGCAGGTCGTTATGAGTAGGCTATCTTGATTATCAGCTTTGCGTCCTGCCATCGTACAAAAATCAGGCAGCCACAATGCAACGTCCGCATCATGGCTGCTTACTTGATTTGTTTGTTTAGGCGCTTGTTTGACGCTCTCATGCATAATTTAGCTCACTTGTATTTGAGCAAAGCTGCCATCTGGCATCTCTTCAATAATAACGCCTTCAGGCTCTTTTAATAAAAACAGTGCCAAGAAGCCAACCACAGCCGTTGCAGCAATCACAAAGAAAAACACCTGATACGATACCAGACTTAGTACAGTTAGATAGACCACTGACCCTACGTTACCGTAGGCGCCTGTCATCCCTGCAAACTGCCCGGTCATACTACGTTTAATCAAAGGAATCACAGCAAACACTGCTCCCTCACCCGCCTGTACAAAGAAAGAGCAGAACATAGTAATCAACAGCGCAAGTGCGATCGGCCATGAAGAGTCAACGATACCCATCAACAGATAACCAACAGCCAAACCTGCGGTGAGAATCAAAAGAGTGATTTTACGGCCGAATTTATCACTCAACCAGCCGCCGCCAGGACGCGACATCAGATTCATAAAGGCGTAGCTTGATGCCAAGACACCTGCCATGACAATCGATAAGTTAAAGGTTTCTTGATAGAAGAGTGGCAGCATAGAGACCACAGCCAACTCTGAGCCAAAAGTTGCAAAGTATAAAATATTCAAAATACCGACTTGCTTAAAGTCATATCGGTGAGCTTTTGGCACAGGTGTGGTAAATACTTCCTTATTAAAACGATAACTACTGATAAATTCATAAACATATAACACCACCAACGCAATATAGACAATGTTGACACTTGCCTGATTCAGCAAACTCACACCAGCTGGTGATAATTTCCACGCTAATAAGCCCAATGCCAAATACATAGGCAGTTTAAATATCATCATGAGCCAAAAGTCACCTGATGAAGTCACCATCATGGCACCAGATTTTTTAGGTTTGAAATATGTGGCACCCTTAGGGGTATCACGTACCATCTTATAAAAAATCACACTATAGAGCAGCATAACCAACCCTGAGGTAGCCGTTGCATAACGCCAACCTTCCTCACCGCCAAAGACAGCAGCGGCCGCAATAGCGACTGTCGGTAGTAGCAGTGCCGCGGCGGCAGAGCCGAAATTTCCCCAGCCCCCATAGATACCTTCAGCTGTACCCAGCTCATTGGCAGGAAACCAGTCACTCATGAGACGAATACCGACCACAAACCCTGCACCAACAAAACCCAATAAAAAGCGTGATAGGGCTAGCGTATTGTAGTCTTGTGCAAAAGCGAAGGTGAAACAGGGAATTGCCCCAATGGCTAAAATTGCAGTGTAAACAAGCCGAGGACCGAAGCGATCAGTCAACATACCGATGATGACTCGGGCTGGAATAGTCAAGGCAACATTTAATATCAATAAAGTTTTTACCTGGTCTTTGGTGAGGTTCAAGCTCTCCCCTATCGCAGATAAGAATGGCGCATGGTTAAACCATACAAAAAAGGTGAAAAAAAACGCCATCCACCCAAGATGGAGAATTTTGTTTTTACCGCTAAAAGAAAAGATATTCAGCTTGTTTTTATTTGGCACATCAGGTTTCGATGAAGGCATAGACGATTTCCTCAAATGGCTAACATTAAAGTTATAAAAACACGTTATGAGTCAGAAACTTATCAGTTGCGACCATTAAGAGAGTGCAATGGGTGTGCCAGCTGCAAATATAAAATTGAAATAGATATAAAACATCATCTTTTTTCATAGGGCTACGCTTTGTACCAGATGGCTCTAAAGGCATCCCAACTAAATAATATTGCTTAGATAAAACTAAGTTACCTCTCGGTTAAGTAAAGTAAGCGATGCGCCTTTAAAGTAATAACCAAAACCAATTTGGTGCATTTTTGTAACTATTTTGGTGCATAGGATGTAAATGACAATTGTCAAAAAGATTATATTAAGCAACTACTTACAACAGAAAATAGCATCAACAAAAGTACTGGCGCGACCTTATAAACTGGCAAGGCTACATGTCTTTTAACTATATAAGGGTTCGATAATTGAATGTCATTAATTGTGTTTGGCACGATTATTGAGGGCTTAATAGTTATAGGCATCTAAGTATTAACGACTATCTATCATTGAACCATCTAAAAATTAACTTGCGACTTTTGGATGGGACATTAGATGAAAGTATTTAAGCAAACCCATTACTGAGGATAGGCATATGAGTAGCACTATAGTAAGTACGATGAATAAAGCTAAATTAGCGGTGATTGGTAACGGTATGGTGGGACATCACTTTATCGAGCGAGCCATAGAGCAAGGCTTACACGATCAGTTTGAGATTCACGTATTTGCTGAAGAGGATCGCCCAGCTTATGACCGGGTGTATCTATCGAGCTATTTTGAACATAAAGATGTGAGTAAACTAAACTTAGTGGACTTGAGCAGGTATGAGGATGCGCAGATTCAGTTGCATCTCAATCAGCGAATCACAAACATCGATGCCGCCAATCAATGTATCAGCACGGAAGACGGTACCCAGATAGACTATGCTGAATTGGTATTAGCAACAGGCTCCTATCCGTTTGTGCCGCCAATTCCAGGGCGCGAGCATCCGCACTGTCATGTCTATCGTACGATTAAAGATTTGGATGATATTCTCAGTACTGCTGAGAAGCCAAAAGTCAAAAAAGGTGTCGTGGTCGGGGGTGGCCTGCTTGGCCTTGAGGCAGCCAAGGCCCTAGTCACACTAGGATTAGAGACTTACGTAGTCGAGTTTGCGCCTCAGCTGATGGGTGTACAGCTCGATGCTGCTGGCGGTGATATTTTAAAGCGTAAAATTGAAGGCCTTGGCGTCAAAGTACTAACAGGTAAAAATACTAAGGCCATTATCGACAATACCCTATCGGATGAAGCATCGTGTCATTTAACCATGCAGTTCGCTGATGATACCTCATTAGATACCGACATGATCGTCTTTAGTGCGGGTATTCGTCCGCAAGATGGCATTATCAAAAGCAACCCTGAATGCGGTATTGAAATCGGCACCCGTGGCGGTATTCTGATTGATGAAGCCTGCCGTACCAATGCCCCGAATGTATATGCCATTGGAGAGTGCGCCGTATGGGACAACACCGTTTTTGGCTTGGTCGCGCCAGGTTATAGCATGGCCAGTATTTGCGCCGCTCAAATTGCAGGCGATCACGCTCAGACCTTTACAGGCGCTGACATGAGCACCAAGCTCAAATTGATGGGTGTAGATGTGGGCAGTATCGGCGATGCGCACGGTGCAACAGAAAACAGTTTGAGCTATTTATACCAAAACCCTGCTGAGGGTATCTATAAAAAACTGGTAACCACAGCGGATAATAAGCGGCTACTGGGCGCTGTATTGGTAGGTGACACTGAGGATTACAACAATCTCTTGCAGCTATTTCTAAACGATATTGACCTGCCTACCCATCCTGAAAGCCTGATCCTACCCAACGTAGAAAAACCCACCATGGGTATCGAGAACCTGCCCGATAGCGCCACGATTTGCTCTTGTTACAACGTCACCAAAGGTGCTATTTGTGCCGCCGTTGAAGACGGTGCCTATACCATGGCAGAGGTAAAATCATGTACCAGTGCCGGTACAGGCTGTGGTGGCTGTGCGCCCATGGTGAAAGACACATTAGGTTATCAACTAACCGCGCTTGGTTTTGAAGTCAATAATGATCTGTGTGAGCACTTTGCTTACTCACGTCAGGAGTTGTATAGTTTGATTCGAGTACAAGGCATTAAGACATTTGATGCGCTATTAGATGAGCACGGTAGTGGTCATGGCTGCGAGATTTGCAAACCAACTGTCGCCTCTATTTTGGCGTCTTGCTGGAATGATTATGTACTCAAACCCGAACTCACGCCACTGCAAGACAGCAACGATTACTATCTAGGCAATATTCAAAAAGATGGCACTTATTCGGTCGTGCCGCGCGTGCCTGGCGGTGAAATCACTGCGGATAAACTCATCATACTCGGACAAGTCGCCAAAGAGTTCAATCTGTATACCAAAATCACTGGCGGTCAGCGCGTCGACTTATTTGGCGCACGTTTAGACCAACTGCCCGATATCTGGACCCAACTGGTAGATGCTGGGTTTGAGACAGGGCATGCTTATGGTAAATCTCTGCGTACAGTGAAATCTTGTGTGGGCAACAACTGGTGTCGCTACGGTGTCGATGACAGTGTGGGTTTAGCACTTAGACTAGAAGACCGCTACAAAGGAGTACGCTCACCACACAAAATAAAAATGGGCGTATCTGGATGTACCCGTGAGTGCGCTGAAGCGCAAAGCAAAGATTTTGGAATTATTGCCACTGAAAAAGGCTGGAATCTCTTTGTCTGCGGTAATGGTGGCATGACCCCGCGTCATGGCGAGCTATTCGCAACGGATCTTGATACGGATACAGTTGTCAAATATATCGACCGTATTATCATGTTTTATATCAAGACCGCAGATAAGCTTCAACGTACCTCTAAATGGCGCGAGAGCCTTGACGGTGGACTTGAGTATCTACAGGCCGTTATTATTGAGGACAGTTTAGGTATCGCTGAGGAGCTAGAGTCACAGATGCAACTCCTCATCGACAACTATGTTTGTGAATGGAAAGCCACCATTACTGATAGTGAAAAGCTCAAACGTTTCCGTCATTTTGTTAATAGTGAACAAGGCGATGACAATGTGGTATTCGTCACTGAGCGAGAGCAGATTCGCCCTGCAACCGATATGGAAAAGACGCAAATAAAAGTGACCGAATTGGCGTAATCTTAACGTGTCGGCGTCTATTAATATTAGACGCTAAATAATATTTTTTGTTATTGGTCTCATTTATATTTTACTATTAAGGATCTTCTGATGGCTCAGCTCACTGTGTGCAAAATCAATGATATTATTCCCGAAACAGGTGTCTGTGCGCTCGTAAACGGAAAACAAGTGGCTATTTTTTGTACCAAGCAGACACAGTTATTTGCGCTTGATAATTATGATCCGTTCAGTCAAGCCAACGTCTTGTCTAGAGGTCTGATTGGCGGCACGACTATTACCAACGAGGATGGCTCTGCTGAAAATGTGCTATATGTCGCCTCACCTATTTATAAGCAGCGCTTTAATCTTGTCACAGGTCAATGCTTAGATGATGAAAACATTATACTCGACACGTATAAAGTCGAGCTTGAGGGGAGCGATGTCATCGTAAAATATAACTAGGTATTTGTGTGTCTAGCACATACTACCTTCTAGACTATTTAAGCAGCCTTCGGCTTTAAGAGTCGAAGGCCGTTTTATTCTTCATCAAACCTTTTGTCATTCCCTAATAAATTAATAAAACTGATATCTGCTAGGAAGTTATCGATATTAAACAAGACTAGAAAAGCTATTTGTGACCATTTATAAATAAACACTAAAATGATAATGCACATTTATCACATAGGAGTAAGATATCTTGCTTTATTTTCTACAACCAATAACTGCACAGTAGATGTATAACAAAGTCTAAGCGCTTTTATCATCTTGAGCAATCAGCTTGAGCTCTATGTTGGTCCCCTGTACATACAAAGAAGATCTTGTAGATGCAACCCTCTCATAAAGTTAAGACTTCCTTATCGTATCGAATATTTTAGACCTTCATAATGGAACCACTCATATTATGTCACTGAATGGGTTGTCTCTATTACCGCTTATTTGTATACTTTATTGCTGCCATAGCAGACTTGAACAATATAGTTTTTATCATAAAACCAATTCATAACTCGTACTGCGCCCTGATGCTACGGATTTTTGCATCATATCCTGTAACTATCCCCTAAACTAACACAGCTCAAACGTAGAATTTCTTATAAAATACACATAAGGAGTTTTGATATGAGCAAACGAATGACTGAGACGCAAATAGTATCCATATTAAAAGAAGCAGAAGCTGGGATATCTGCTAAAGAGCTGTGCCGTAAATACGGGGTAGCTAGCTCGACATTTTACAAATGGAAGTCTAAATATGGCGGTATGGAAGCCTCTGATGTCAAGCGACTAAAAGAGCTTGAAGAAGAAAACCGTAGGCTTAAACAGATGTATGCTGATTTAAGCCTTAGAGCGCAGATGCAGGAAGAGATCATAAAAAAGCTATAGCGCCTGCCCTTGAGCGCAAAGTCTGGGCGCAAGAATTGCAGGCGCAGTATGGTGTTAGTATTGCATTGAGCTGTCAGGTGGTCTGTATGAGTCGAACCGCTTACTACTATAAGCCTAAGCTATCTGATGATAGTGAGATTATTGATGTCTTAAATGAGCTAACAGATAAGCACAATCGTTGGGGCTTCCCTAAGTGTTTTAAGCGTATACGCAAGCTTGGCTATTCATGGAATCATAAGCGAGTACACCGTGTTTATACCGCGTTAAACTTAAACCTACGCCGTAAGTCTAAAAGACGGCTACCAGCACGTAACCCCCAGCCGCTAAGTGTACCAAATACATTAGGTCATACTTGGTCTATGGACTTTATGAGCGATAAGCTGCATAACAATATTCGCTTTCGAACCTTTAATGTGATTGATGATTACAACCGTGAAGTACTCGGCATTGATATTGGTACCAGCATTCCATCACTCCGAGTAATTCGCTACCTTGACCAGCTAGCTGAGTGGCATGGCTATCCTAAGCAGATCCGTGTGGATAACGGCAGTGAGTTTACATCCAGCGTATTCACTGATTGGGCATCAGCTCATGGTGTCTATGTTGACTATATTGAGCCTGGCTGTCCTTATCAGAACGCTTACATTGAAAGGTTTAATCGCAGTTATCGCAATGAGGTTTTAGATTGCTACCTTTTCAACAATTTAAACGAGGTCAATATGCTGACTGAAGACTGGATCACGGTTTATAACACCGAAAGACCCCATGATTCACTTAATGATATGACACCTGCTGAGTACAGGCAGGTGGCTTAATTATTCTACGATGATGTTGTGTTAAGAATGGGGTATTTACAATCCTTCTCTATTAAATCATTAATATCTCTTAGTGCCGTGTCTATAGAACACTTAGTCATGGTCGCCCATTTTTTAGTGGTAAGTTTGCCATAAAAATCAGTCAGCAAAATATTTAACATCTTCACTTGCCTATCATTTAAAGCATGCTGTCGATGCGTCTGCCAAAAGCCTGCCTTATTGATAATTTTATCCGTGGTTTCTTGAGCTATAATGAGGGATTGCTCTAGCGTTTGCAAAAACCACACCAGCCAATCCGTGATATCTTTATCACCTTTTTGCGTACGTTCTAGTATTTTGTAATAGTCGTTGCGCTGTTTAAGAATTTGCGCTGACATACTATAAAAGCGTTGGGCACTGTTATCGCTTTTTGCCAGCATTCGTTCTGTGAGTGCTCGTGTTAGTCGTCCGTTTCCATCATCAAATGGATGCAGAGTCACAAACCATAAATTGAGCAACACCTGCTTTTATGACCAAATCTATATCGTCTTGCTTATTTGACGAAGTATTAAACCATAATAGAAACTTGTCTAGCTCATCTGGCAACCTATCTGCACTGGGGGCAGCAAAATGAACCTGCTCACGACCATACCCACCAGACACTACTTGCATTGGTCCTTTACTATCATCACGGATACTGCCTGCTTGAATACGATAAAGCCCACTATATCCATTTGGAAATAATGCTCGATGCCATCCGAGTAGATCATCTAATAATAACAGTTGTTGATAACGATAGGTGGCACTTAGCATCATCTCTACCATTGCATCGATCTCACGAGTAGTGGTTGGCATACTGGCATTATCCAGCCCTAAGTGCCGCGCAACTGAAGAACGAACCTGCTCATCATTTAGCGTCTCACCTTCTATCTCAGAAGTTTTGATAATCTCTAAGGTCACCGCATCTAATTGTGCCTCAACATTCAGATCGAACCCTAGTGTTAGTAGCTTTCCTAATAAACGGCCTTGTAATATCCGCACACGACTGACGAGTGGCAATAGCTTCTTTCTTGTCCGACCATTGCCATTCAGTCCAATTTGAGTGCTCATGAATATAAGTAGTATGCTTCATACGTTCCCCAGAGATATGCAGAGATTAGAACAGTAATCTCCTTATGTTATGCAGAGAATAAGCAGTAGAAACAATACGTAGAAATTCAAAAACGACAATAGCAGACGTAATAAGAATAGATTCTCAACGAACAAACATAGTTTTTTTGTTCTGAGAATGGCTTGAGTAGAGGTAAAAACACTATGAAAATACAGTGCCCAAATACGAGTTAAATTTTATATAATAGTAATTTACTTCCTATTTTTTTACTAGTTTAATAGACTTCTTGCATAAGTCATCGTCAGCCCTTGTAACTCTGTCAGTGGAAGTCAATGAACTGGTACTTTTGCAACAGATCTAATAACTATAGGTCAGTAAAATCAGTGTATGTAAGATAACGTCACTTCTTACATTTTCGTCGATCTACCTTGACATGGTAGAGGGTACTGCCTTTCATTCAAAATTTCAGGCAGCACCCTCATACATTTAAGCGTCGGTATGACCTGGTAGTTTACTAGCCAAAACATCTACTTTTTCAATAGACGGTGGCTCTGAAAATAGCTCATCGGCCTGATCCATCAAAGCAGCTGCAACCTTGCCAGATAAATGTGCTTGGCGACCCGCCTCATCAGGAAATGCATCAAAAATACCAAATGTTGTAGGTCCAAGACGTAGGCCAAACCACGCAACTGTCGCAGGTTCTTCCATTACAATAGGTAAACCGCCTTTAAGGAAAGCTTCCACTTCGTCTTCTTTACCCGGTTTAGCTTCAAGACGGACATATAAAGCTGTTTTAAGCATGACTAAAACTCCATAATTATTAGAATGAAAACTGATTCTGACATTCCTAATATATGCATGTCAGAAAGTTTTGTTGTATAAAAGTTAAAAAAAATTCCCCTAGCTGAGCCAAAATCTGGGTTTTTATTTCGACATAATGCTATTGTTGCAGAATTGCACCACATTCCACATTGTCTTCTAACGCTTTCTCAATCGCTTGCGGCTGACCTTTGATCTTTCTGACGCGTAGAAGAATCTTTTTTTGTCTTCAACCTCATTAGGCATCAGACCTCCTTATTTGCTAGCACTATTACTACAGTACCCATAGTATAAAAAAGCAATATTTTTTATAAACCTTAAAAATTTAGGTAGTGTTTCAAATGCAGTGATAAAATTATCCCATTGATTACTTGAAATTCGGGTAGAGTAAATACTTAACTGTTTCAACTAGCTACAAACCTGTTACACTTATGTTTTGAATCTACTTTCTATACTTGAAGTGTTAACAGACTCTATACAAAATCCGAGAAATATATGAGTGCAGAAGCCACATCTATCAACCTTTTATCCCCTGTCATACTGAGCTATGCTGAAGAAACCGTACAACTAAACTTGGTAAACTAAGCGTATTAACTGGAGTTTACCATGACCAAGAAAGTAAGAACCTACAGTGACGAATTTAAAGCAGAAGCCGTTAAGAAGATAGCAGACAATAACGGTAATGTTTCAGCCACAGCCAAGCAACTTGGCATAGCGATGCAAACGTTATCGAACTGGCAGAACAAAGCCAATCAAGGCAAGCTTATTGGCACAGAGCAATATGATCCTGATCTTATGAGTGCTCTTCAAGAAATAAAGCAGCTCAAGCGGCAGCTTAAAGTAGCTGAAGAGGAGCGCGAAATTCTAAAAAAGGCGACGGCGTACTTTGCAAAGCACAGCTAGTCAGGTACGCCTTTATCAAAGATAACCAGCACTTCTTTAGCATCACCACTATGTGCCGCGTGCTAAGTGTTAAGCATTCAAGTTACTACGACTGGCTGGGTCGTAATCTCAGCGACCAACAGATACATCGCAATCAGTGTGAACTACTGGTTAAAGTCGCTCATACTCAGACCAAGCAGTGCTATGGCGTAGATCGACTGCATGCCCACCTAAGAGCGCAAGGGTACGATATCAGCCAATATATGGTTAGGAGCATCAAAGAAGAATACGGCATTAAATGCCGTCTTCACAAGCGCTTTAAAGTCACCACTGACTCCGATCATAACAAGCTGGTTTATCCAAACGTGCTGGATCAGAAGTTTGATGCAAACCGTCCTAATGAAGTATGGGTAAGCGATATTACTTATATCTGGACTGCTGAGGGCTGGCTGTACTTGGCAGGCGTTAAAGATTTATACACCAAAGAGCTTGTTGGTTATGCGATCAACAAACGCATGACTGCTGATTTAGTATGCCGTGCACTCAATATGGCAATTAAAAATAAACGACCCAGCAAAGGGCTAATCGTTCACTCTGACAGAGGCAGCCAGTATTGCAGCCATGCCTACCACAAGATCGTTAAGCAGCATCAGTTTACAGGTTCAATGAGCGCTAAAGGTAATTGCTTCGACAATGCTCCAATAGAAAGCTTCTGGGGCGTCTTAAAGAATGAGCTGGTATATCACCAGGATTATAAGACTAGATTTACAGCTATCAACGATATCATTAGATACATCGAGCTGTACTACAACCAAACAAGGATTCAAAAGGGCTTGGGCTATAAATCGCCAAGACAGGTGTGGTTTGATTATTATCGTCAGGCTGCGTAACTAAAATCTCCCAAGTTTAACTGTACGGAATTGACAGCAGGGATCATACTGCTCACAGCGGCAGTGATTTCAGTCCCCTTAATCAAGCGCCTAGGATTAAGCTCGGTATTAGGATATTTAATTGCAGGATTAATTATTGGTCCATTTGGACTAGCGTTTTTCTACGATTCTGCGTCTATTCTGCATGTTGCTGAGCTTGGTATTGTGATGTATCTGTTTGTGATTGGACTAGAAATGCGTCCATCGTATTTATGGAGTTTAAGAAAAGAAATTTTTGGATTAGGCACATTACAGATTAGTGCCTGTTCATTGGGGTTAATGGCGGTAGGCTTGGCCTATGGCTATTCTTGGCAAGTGAGTTTTGTATGTGCTGCAGGCTTTGTACTCACCTCGACTGCAATTGTGATGCAACTTTTGGGAGATCGTGGAGACATTGCTCAACCACGAGGACAAAAAATTGTCTCGATCCTGCTGTTTGAAGATTTATTGATTGTCCCTTTATTGGCAATTGTCGCTTTTATCGCACCGAATCATGTTGTTGAAAGTACTTCTGCGCGTTTGCAGAGCATTGGGATTGGTTTAATATCAATTGCAGGTTTAATCGCTGCAGGCTATTGGTTGCTTAACCCTTTATTTCGCTTATTAGCCGCAGCCAAAGCCCGTGAAGTCATGACTGCAGCAGCACTCTTAGTGGTACTCGGCGCATCATTACTGATGCAAGTCAGTGGCTTATCGATGGCAATGGGAGCATTCCTTGCAGGGGTATTACTCTCCGAATCCACTTTTCGCCATGAGATTGAAGCAGATATTGAACCGTTTCGTGGCATATTGCTCGGATTATTTTTTCTAGGCGTCGGCATGTCATTAGACCTTAACGTCATAAAAAATAACTGGGCGTTAATCTTAAGTGCTGTAATTCTGCTGATGTTTGTCAAAGCATCCATCATTTATCTGACTGCACGCCTGACCAAAAGTTCACACTCTGAAGCACTTGATCGCGCATTACTAATGGCTCAAGGGGGGGAGTTTGCTTTTGTACTCTTTGCTGCCGCCTTGAGTGCCCAAATCATTAGTGCTGAGGAAAGCTCAAACCTGACTGCAATTGTAATCTTGTCGATGATTTTGACCCCCATCATAGGCATTCTGTTTGAACGTTTTATCCAAACTAAAGAACAAACTTCTTTAGAAAATGTCCGTATTGCTGAAGGACTTTCTGGAAAAGTACTGATGATTGGTTTCGGTCGTTTTGGACAAGTCTCCAGTCAATTATTGCTTGCTCGAGGCATTGATGTGTCCATCATTGATAATGATATCGACATGATTCAAAACGCTGAAAGATTTGGATTTAAAATTTATTATGGCGATGGTTCTCGTTTAGATATTTTACATGCCTCTGGAGCAGATACGGCTGAAGCCATTGTTGTTTGCGTAGACCACAAAGAAACGACGAATAAGATCGTAGAGTTGGTGCAAAATGAATTTCCTATGGCCAAGTTACTGGTTCGCTCTTATGACCGTGAGCATGCGCTGCATTTAGTAAAGCAAAATGTAGATTACATGATTCGCGAAACCTTCGAGTCGGCAATGCTATTTGGCGGTGCAATTTTAGAAGAGCTGGGTGTTGACCAGAGTAATATTGAAGAAATTAGCCAAGAAATCCGAGAACTAGACAAAAAACGTTTTGGAACTGAAATTGCAGCAGATGATGTCTATGCTGGTATCGGCTTGCAATATACAGGACCGCGTCCGACTGCACCTTTAATTAAACCAAAGCACACAGGGCAAATTCTGAATGAAGATGGCACTCAACAATAATTTCACGTATTAAACCCAAATAAAAAAGAGGTCTGTGTAGATCTCTTTTTTTTTGGTAAGCATCTGCTGAACCCCACTTCTTTAGTGAGCAGATAATATTTATTATTCATTATTTAGGAATTATTAAATCCTATAAATATCATTTATTGGATTAATTTACTTTGGTATTGTGCATATCATTCCCCAGTTAAGAATAAGGAACAACTATGAATAAGATGATGAATGCGCTTATCCTAGAAAATTTTGGTGATCATAAATTTAAACGTGTAGAACTCCCTATACCTCAACCAGAGGCTGGGCAAGTTCTAGTACGTATTCATGCCAGTGGTGTAAACCCTATTGATTATAAAATTCGTCTTGGTGAAGCAACATATGCTACGCCAGAGCTTCCTGCCGTGTTGGGAACGGATATGGCTGGGGTTGTAACTGCTGTTGGTGAGGGTGTCACTCACTTCAACGTCGGAGATGAAGTTTACGGTCTGATTGGTGGCGTTCGTGGTCTTCAAGGATCTTTAGCAGAATATGTTGCAGCAGATGCTGATCTGATCGCATTAAAGCCACGGAATATCTCTATGCGCGAGGCAGCAGTACTACCATTGACGTTCCTCACCGCTTGGGAGGGTTTGGTGGATAATGCGAAGGTCCAACCAGGGCAAACTGTACTGGTTCAAGGTGGTGCTGGTGGCGTTGGTTATATGGCGGTTCAGCTTGCAAAAGCACTTGATGCAAATGTTTGGGCGACTGGTCGTACAGCTGATCAATCACTGATTTCAGAACTCGGTGCAACACCTCTCGATTACACAACAGCATCTTCCGATGACATTATTGCTGCAAGCCCTGAGGGTCAAGGTTTTAACATTGTTTATGACACTGTGGGTGGTCCTGTACTCGAAGCGTCACTTTCCATGACGACTCACTATGGCCACATCACCAGCTGTGCTGCATTTGGCAATCATAATTTAGCGAATTCATCTCTACGGTGTGCCACAGTGTCTGGCGTATTCGTCCTAATGCCGACGTTAACAGGCAATCGCCGTTCTCATCATGGTGATGTCCTTAAGACCGCGACTCGTCTCGTTGAGGAAGGTAAACTGCGTGCTATTGTTGATCCTCGTCATTTTACTCTAGACCAAGCGATTGAGGCTCATGATGCTGTTCAAGATCGCTCTGCCAATATTAAGGTAGTTATCGATGTCATTTAACGCACTTCAGGCCAAAACTTGGCGCTTCAATTGTATTGGAGATACAGATGTTCTGACATTAGAAACACTTCCTGTTGCTTTACCAGCCGCAGGAGAAGTTCTAATCCAGATGAAAACGATCGGACTCAACCGGGCTGATGTAATGTTTCGGCGTGGTACTTATATTCAAAAGGCAGTATTCCCTTCTCGTCTGGGATATGAGGGAGCAGGCATAGTTCTTGCGGTAGGTGAAGGTGTACGCCAATTTTCTCCAGGAGATGCAGTATCGATTCTTCCGACTGACAATCTAGCCAAATATGGGACATATGCGGACAAGCTTCTGATTCCAGAAACTTTTTTAGTTCACAAACCCGATAGTTTAAGCTGGGAAGAAGCTTCTTCAATCTGGATGCAGTATTTGACGGCTTGGGGTGGTGTAATCCATGCTGGTGGATTATCGAAAGGAAAAACGATCTTCATCACAGCAGCTTCAAGTAGCGTAGGACTAGCTGCGATACAGATAGCTGAAGCAGCGGGAGCTAAGGTTATTGCAAGTACACAGACGATAGAGAAAAAGCAACGTTTACTGGATCTTGGTGTTAAAGATGTTATAGCCAGTGAAGACGAACCAGATTTGTATGAGGCGCTTGTTTTACGTTTAGGTGGAGAACATCTTGATGTCGCCTTCGATGCTGTAGGAGGGCCGCATATTGAACAGATTGCAAAAGCGATGTCTGTGGGAGGAACTATGGTTATGCATGGTGCGCTTAGCCCGGAGAACACACCATTTCCCCTTAAAATTGCATTACGCAAGAGCTTAACCATGCGAGGTTTTTTGTTCCTTGAGGTTCTCCATGACCCTGTTCTAAGGGAGCAAGCCAGACGATTTATTCTGAGCAGTATAGGTGCAGGATATCTTCGTCCAGTGATCGACCGTTGCTTTAACTTTGAGGACATGCATGACGCTCAACGCTATCTTGAATCAAATCAGCAAATAGGAAAAATTGTAGTTACTCTAGATACATGATGGTCTTATCTGATTTAGGTTTCTATATGGCCCAGCACTTCCACTAAGTAATCAAACAATGCTCGGATTCGCAAAGGTGTCGGGCCCCGCTGTGGACGATATAAATACAGACGCCAAACGGGAGAGGTTTCCTCATGAAGTATATGAATGAGCTTACCACTCCTAAGCCACGGCAAAACTAGAAATCCAGGCATGTGTCCGAATCCAACTCCAGCGAGAATAGCTTGAAATTCAGCTTCTAGATCATCTGTAATAAAACGGGGCTTTGATGGCGTAAAGCTTCGACTTTCGGTGAATGTCCATGGCCAGTAACGCCCTGTTTTATGATCGAATAGTGCTGTTAGAGGGTATTTATCAAGGTCAATAATTTTTTTGGGCATTCCAACCTTATCAATTAACTCTGGCGTACCAACAGAATAAAATTTCACTTTAGCCAATTCCCTTGCCACATATCGATTGTCCGGCAAAAATCCAAATCTGATCCCGATATCTATCCGCTCATCGATCACATCCGAGTGTGAGTCTGTTAGCACACAATCCACGACAATATCTGGATAACGTGTGGCAAATTCTGCTAGTGCAGGTACTACCAATTTACGCCCTAACACAGACGACACAGTAAGGCGGACAGTCCCACGCATTTCATCTCGTTTTTCCTTGGTGTCTTTTACAAGCAAAGCATCGATCGATTCCACTGCAAGACGTGCTTGCTTTGCCAGACGCTCACCATCAGCGGTAATTTTAATTTGTCGAGTACTCCTGTAAAACAGAATCTCTCCGCGCTGCTCTTCTAGCTCTTTTATTGCCCGTGTCACTACCTGAGGGGAAATACCCAACTGAGTTGCTGCCTCTTTAAAATTTCGAGACTCTGCTGCGACACAAAAGATACGCATCATTTCCAATTTGTTCTGCATGTCCAAACCTGTGTTATGGTAATTATTCCGAAAATAGGAATTCTGAAAGATAATATTATTCATTTATTATACCTAACAAGGCTGCAATACTTAACCCTCCAATATAATTGACAGATAGGTTAAAGGTTACTTGTATGAATAATATAGAAAATAAAGTTATTGTTATCACTGGTGCAAGTAGTGGTTTAGGTGAAGCTACTGCTCGCTTACTTGCTAAAAAAGGTGCAAAGGTTGTCATTGGTGCTAGACGTACTGAAAAATTAGAGGCTATTGTTCAAGACATTCGTGCTGAAGGTGGTCAAGCTGAATTTATTGGTGTGGATGTAACCAAGCCAAATGAAGTGCAAGCACTTATTGAAAAGGCATTAAGCGCATTTGGTCAAATCGATGTATTGGTAAACAATGCTGGATTGATGTCTATTGCACCATTAAGTGAGTTAAAAGTTGATGAATGGGATCGTATGATCGACATTAATATTAAAGGTGTTCTTTATGGTATAGCAGCTACCCTACCTGTTTTCCAAAAACAAAACTTTGGACACTTTATTAACCTCTCATCTGTTGCAGGGGTAAAAGTATTTAGTCCAGGAGGTACTGTTTATAGCGGTACTAAGTTTGCTGTAAGAGCCATCTCAGAAGGCCTTCGTCATGAAGTTGGAGAAACAATTAGAACGACTACTATTGAGCCTGGTGCAATTGAGTCAGAACTAAAATTCGGTTCTTCTCATAAAGAGAGTTCAGAGTTTGTTACTGATTTCTACAAACAAGCCATACCATCTGACTCAGTCGCTCGAGCAATTGCTTATGCAATTGAACAGCCTGCGGATGTAGATATTAATGAGATTGTTTTGCGCCCAACGAGCCAAGAGTTTTAATGATTGAATAACATAAAATGGGAGCACTTCGCTCCCATTTTTACTCTATTTTTTTAAAGCTGAGGACAAATCTATGAAAGCCGTATCTTATGTTATAAACAACCATGATGATTTTAAAAATTCATTGGTAGATATTGAAAAAGCGAAGCCTACGCTTAAAGAGCGTGATGTACTGGTAAAAGTTCAGACAATCTCTGTGAATCCAGTTGATACCAAAGTGAGAAAAAATTCGTCTGAAGCAAATAATCGTATTTTAGGTTGGGATGCCGTTGGGGAAATTATTGAAGTTGGCTCAAAAGTTACCTCGTTTAAAGTAGGAGATTCTGTTTGGTATGCTGGCGATTTAACCCGAGATGGTAGTAATGCTGAGTATCAAGCAGTCGATGAACGAATTATCAGTCTTAAACCAACTACAGTATCTAATGCAGAAGCAGCAGCATTGCCATTAACTGCCATAACGGCGTGGGAAATGCTGTTTGATCGGCTTCAAATTTCAGAAACAGAAGTTGGCAGTATTTTAATTATTGGTGGTGCAGGCGGTGTAGGATCAATCGCTATCCAACTCCTAAAAGCAAAAACAAATCTAACTGTTATAGCAACAGCGTCACGTGAAGAAACGAAATCTTGGGTGGAATCACTTGGTGCCGACCATGTCATTGATCATAGCAAAGATTTAAATGCACAAATCGAGACACTAGGCATTGCAAAACCAAAATACGTATTCTCTACAAATCATACAGAAACCTATATCGAGCAAATAGTTTCTCTGATTGCACCACAAGGCAAGCTTGGATTGATCGATGATCCACAAACCTTTGATATTGTGCCGTTTAAGACTAAATCTATTTCTATCCATTGGGAGTTGATGTTCACCCGTTCAATGTATGAAACCGATGATATTGAAAAGCAAGGTGATCTATTGCAACAGGTTGCCCAATTGGTTGACCAGCAAAAAATTAGAAGTACGCTTAACCAAAATCTAGGCAATATTAACGCTGCAAACTTGGAAAAAGCACATAAGTTACTTGAATCAGGCAAGTCAAAAGGCAAAATTGTACTAGAAAACTTCTAAAACAAATTCAAGGTGAAATGATGACTATTTCAATAATTGCGAACTTTAAGGCAAAATCAGATCTTAGATTAACACACCAAGTGCAACGCTAATTAATATTATAGAACGCCTGCATAGGCGTTTTAAACCCTAATCGTTTTCTTGGTCTGTTGTTTAGTTTGTTCTCAATGTCCTGTATTTCATTATCAGAGACTTGTCTAAAGTCACAACCCTTAGGCAAGTACTCTCTGATAAGGCCATTGGTATTCTCGTTGGTTCCTCGCTGCCATGACGCATAAGCATCGGCAAAGAAGAAAGGGCTAAAGAGCTTTTGTTTCACCTTCTTATGCTGAGCAAACTCTTTACCATTGTCAGAGGTAATGGTCTTAACCTGCAACCTCACTGGCGCTAAGAGTTCTATCATTGCCTCTGATACTTGCTGTGCTGTTTTATGACCCACACGCTTCATCTTCAGCAGCCCCGTTTTACGTTCAACGAGCGTGACAATCGCTTGCTTGTGATGCTGACCGATAACGGTATCCGCTTCCCAATCTCCAATACGTGAGCGTTCTTCAACAATACAAGGGCGCTCATGAATCGAGACTCTGTCATTGATACGGCCTCGAGTCTCAGCGGTTAGACGCTGCCGGTATGGTTTTCCTTTACGTCTGAGACACTGCCACAATGTACCGCCCTGCCTCTTATCACGCCAAATATAGCGATAAATGCTCATATGACTGATACCAGCATGAACGCCAGATATTTGCTCAGGACTCCAGTTCTCTTTAAGCTTGTCTGTCACCCATGCCCAGAGGTCAGTCACAATAGTTGTGGCGTTGTTAGCCCGTCTGTCACAAGCCTTGTTATTAGCATGCTTTGCTCGGTAACCTCGTAGGCTTTTATTACGCCTAAGCTCTCTTGATATGGTACTGGGACTTCTGTTTAACACCCTCGCTATAAAATTAATACTATGTTTTGCCCCTTTAAGGGCATAAATCTGGTATCGTTCACCTAGGCTTAGATGTGTATAGCTCATGGTTGCAATCTCACTTTGGTCGGTGGATAAAAACTTTGATGCTAGCGCATCTAGGTCTTTTTTTCACCTTGCATTTGGTATTGCACTTCATGTGTTAATCTAAGGATCAAAAAGAGACGTTAGAAGCACTTTTAAAAAGTGTAATAGAGCCTACGCTTCAAGAAGAAGGGTGCTTGAAATATGAGCTTTATATTAGCGAAAATGACTCGAGTAGATATTTTTTCTTAGAAGAATGGCGTAGCAGGGAGGATTTAGATATCCATATGGCCACTGATTATATTCAAAGTTTATTTAGTAATATCCAATCGCTCATTGAATCAAGTGATATTGTAGAAATCAAAAAAATATAGCTGTATAGTCAATCCACTATAAAAGCGTTACAGCGTTAACCTTGCTTGAAGTATGACAGATACATCTGCACTCGGCTGCCTTGTACCACTCTCAAATTGGATTAACTATATTTGGACATTATGATGAAGTATTCTTCAAATTAACATAGAGACTTAGAAAGCTAACAAAAAATGGGAGCTATAAGCTCCTATTTTTTGAGTGAAACGCCCCGACTATATCGGAGAGGGGATTGCTTGAGTCAGTCAGCTTTGTCTGACTCACTAAGACTATCATAGTATCGTCTCTCAAACTAAAAAGGCGACACATAACCCATTTTACTATGCAAACGGGTTTTGTTAAACCAATCGACCCATTCAAGGGTTGCCAGTTCAACATCGTTCCCACCAGTCCAGTTTTGCTTTAAATAATGAATCACCTCGGTTTTATACAGCCCGTTAACCGTTTCAGCCAACGCATTGTCGTATGAATCACCTTTGGTACCAACAGAGGCAATGACGCCAGAATCCGTCATCCTAGAAGTATAGAGAATGGATAAGTACTGAGTCCCGCGATCACTATGATGAATGATATCTTTGGGATGGTTTCTATCTGCTATTGCTTGGTTCAATGCCGCCATTACCATATCAGTATTCATACGATTAGAGACTTTCCAGCCCACAATAGCGCGGGCAAACACATCAATGATAAAGGCGGTATAGACCCAGCCGCACGTTGTTTTGATATAAGTAAAGTCAGCAACCCACAACTAGTTAAGACGATAAGCGCTAAAGTTGCGATTGACTAAGTCATCAGCGCGCTTTTGGTCGTCAAGGCTGTTGTTGGTAATCTTGCCTTTGCCACGCCAAACGCCTTGTAGGCCATACTGCTTCATTAATCGCTCTACGGTACACCGAGCAACCTTTAACTCGTCAGCTTTCATCTGCTGCCAGACTTTACACGCACCGTAACGGCATTTGCTGTCCTGCCAAATACGTTTAGTCTCATTAAGGTAGAAATCGTCATGCTGACTACGCAGTGAGCGTTTTTCAGGGTAGCTCTCCAAGTCTTTAGCACGCTAATAGATAGGTTTGTCTGCGTCCACCGATACTACTGCTGACATATAAAAGGGAAACCAGCTCGATGCTGGCATAACGGACAAGCCATGCTGCGCCAATAGGATCTGAGATAGGGGTATTCATTATGTGTGGCTCAATCGATTATAGATAAGCCATTTTGCGTAAAAACAATTATGAATGCAATATAATGATTATTATCACGCCTTACTGCATTAAAACGATTTTTATATGACGTTGTGATGCCTTTAGATAAAGCCCAAAGGTCACGTTGAGTCGATATTTAAAACACCTCAGCTATTAACCTGCTTTAAGACACGATAAACGGTAGCTACGCCAACACCAACCGCCTTAGCGATCTCTTCTTTTGTCATATTGTTTTGACTGGCCAATGCTTTAATACGATTGTGTTTTGCGGTATTGGCTTTCTTACCAGTGGGTTTATAGCCACTGTTGGCCAATCCTTGTTTAATGCGCTCTCTACGCTTGTCATTATCAAGCTTTGCCATGGTCGCTAATAAATCGATCAGCATATCGTTAATCACTTTTAGGATCTCACCTGTCATACCGTCACTCATCGTATGAGTGGTTGGTAGATCAGCCACCACCAATCGTAAACCCTTATCTTTAATACGCTGCTTTAGAATCGCAAAATCATCTTGAGATAGCCTGCTTAACCTATCCACGCTTTCAACCAATAAAATATCGCCTTGCTCGGCGTCCTTTAGCAACTTAGCTAATACTGGTCTATCGAGCTTTGTACCACTGAAGTGCTCAACGTAATCAACATAGCTATCACCATAGCGGCTACTGAAGGCCACCAAATCTATTAATGCTCTGGTCGCGTCTTGGTCCTTAGTGCTGGCTCTCACATAAATACGAACGGACATAATGCCCCTCTATTACTTAGACTTAATAATTGATGTTCATTGATAATAGCAAGATATTACTATCATTTAATATCAAAAAAAGTCAAATGATAGATAGGTTATCGTTTAGAGGTTTTATGTTTTGGGTGTAGTGCAATGGGAAGATAGAACTAAGACAATTAAAGAGCTGACTAAAGAACTCCAAAGTTTTGGGGATCAAAACTTGATTGTTATGATAACTAATGATGAAGGTGAAACATTTAACTCGGTAAAGTTGGTTAGCAAAGGGTTTGTAGCTAATAAAGATGATCCCGATAAATATAAGAAAGTTTATTTTGCTTTACACTTCTAAGCTTTAAGACCATCTAAGACAGTTAGTTAGTTTTTTTAATCCCTAAACCCATGAAAATCGGTTGGGGGATGATTTTTTTGCCGTGTGCAGAGAAAAGCAAGTCAAAGATTTTTTTACTAGCTGCTTTAGCGATAACCATTATTTAAGACAATCTCGCTAAAGCAGCTATGACCTAACCTTTAAATGTTAAAAGTAAAGGGTAAATTTGAAAAATTAAGGAGTTAAAATGACTTTACGACATTCTTCTTCACGCTTTTCGAAAATTTCATAACCTTTAGCAGCGTCAGACAAATTCATACGGTGAGTAATAATAGCTTCAGGTGATAAATCACCATTTTCAATATACTCTAATAATTGTGGTAAATACTTATGTACATGGGTTTGGCCCATTTTGAAAGTAAGCCCTTTATCAAAAGCGTCACCAAATAAGAAACCATGAATGGGTCCTGCATACACACCAGGAACACTAACGACCCCGCCACGACGCACAGCTGCCATACATTGACGTAAAGCTGCACCACTTGACCCTTCAATTTTCAAATTGGTCATTATTGTTTCTAGCATACTGCCCTTGGCTTCAAAGCCAATCGCATCAATAACGCCGTCAACGCCGCGATGTCCTTTGGTCTGTTCAATGATGAATTCAGCAGCATCTACCTTATCGAAATTAACCGGAATAGCCCCGTACGTATCTTTGGCATACTGCAAACGATAGTCATTATGATCTACCACGAAGATCTGCTCAGCGCCTAACATTTTGGCACAAGCGGCTGATAACAACCCCACAGGACCCGCACCATAAATAGCTACGGTTGAACCTTTAGTAATATTGGCATTAGTCACGGCCTGCCAAGCAGTTGGTAAAATATCTGATAAAAATAAAACCTTCTCATCTGACAGTGAGCCATTTACTTTGAACGGATTAAAATTACCTTTAGGAACCCGTACAAATTCTGCTTGTCCACCAGGAATCCCACCATATAAATGGCTAAAACCAAATAAAGCAGCCGGTGGCGGAATTATTTTTTTATTAATAGCAGCGCCTGGGCCTGTATTTGTAGTCTCACAAGCGGACATTAGGTCATGCTGACAGAAAAAGCAGTTACCACATGCAATAACAAAAGGAATAACAACTCTATCGCCTTTTTTGACAGCAGTGACTTCAGATCCTACTTCTTCAACCACACCCATAAACTCATGACCGAAGATATCGCCTTCCTCGGTTGCAGGTATTTTGCCACGATATAAGTGTAAATCTGAGCCACAAATTGCAGTTGCAGTCACACGTAAAATAACATCATCTTTTTCTTGCAGTTTAGGCTCTGGGACATTGTCCACTCGCACATCTTTAGCACCGTGGTAAGTTAAAGCACGCATAATTTCTCCAGTTAAGTAAAGCTTGCAAAATCTCGATAAACAATAATCTGTGATAATACAAGATGAAAATTATTAGAAACAGTGGTTTATGTTATCTAAGTTAAGTATTACTCAATTAGACTAGCACCTTGAAAAAAAAGATTTATAATCAACCTGTGTTAAAAAGGTTACGTGTTGTAAGTAAAAAATCGTAGTAGTCAACTAATTTAGGACACTAATAAAATTCAAACCTACA
Organism: Psychrobacter sp. KCTC 72983; assembly: GCF_014280455.1. Classification (NCBI taxonomy): domain Bacteria; kingdom Pseudomonadati; phylum Pseudomonadota; class Gammaproteobacteria; order Moraxellales; family Moraxellaceae; genus Psychrobacter; species Psychrobacter sp. KCTC 72983. The sequence goes on along the minus strand of NZ_CP060390.1, from coordinate 2,106,868 downwards.
TCGCCATTCCTTATAACCCTGAGTCGAGAACGGATAATAATTATAAGCGTTGGGGCAACTTTTATGACCGCCAAGATCTTGTAGTGGCATAATTAAATCGGCCCATGTTTAAGAGGTTATACTACCCCAAAGAGGATAATTAGTATGACGACCAAACGCCGCGCATATACCCGAGAATTCAAGTTATAGTAGAACCTCAATAAAATTGATACAGCATAGGAAACGCGCTCGATTAAATGCTACTTTTCTTGCTTGCTGTGACTGCGTCTCCAGAGGCTGCGAAAAATAACGTTGAATCTTATTGTATCGATTTTATAGTAATCTAACTATATGGTATACGATCTAAGCCTATAGATATAAACTCGTTAAGTTAAAAGCCCTGATACGTCGGATATTCAACAATTCAAAGCAATCGGCTGGCGCTCGTACCATTATCGCCATACTGTGGAATGAACATGGATTCGGTTGACGCGCTACCTAGCGTCTAAGTTTATGAAAGGCATGGGACTAATGAGCTGTCAGCTCAAGACGCATAAATACAAGCAAGCTGATCAAGAACACAAAACCCATGACAATATCTTAGATCGCAACTTTAGCCCAAAAGCGCCTAATCAAGTCTGGACAGATGATGTAACCTATGTCCGTATCAAAGGCGGTTGGTGTTACTTGGCTGTCGTTCTAGACCTGTTTGCACGGCGCGTGGTGGGCTTTAGTGTCTCAGACTCTCCTGATAGCTTTTTGACTGCCAAAGCGCTACAGATGGCGTATCAGACTAGACTCAAGCCTAATGGAGTGCTGTTTCACTCTGATCAAGGCACGCATTACACCAGCAAGCAGTTCGCTGAGTCAGTCGCAAGTTGTCACGGTATGGTTCAAAGTATGAGCCGAAAAGGAAACTGTTGGGACAACGCCCTAGCTGAACGCTTCTTTAGAAGCTTCAAGACGTAGTGGATGCTAAAGGGCGGCTACGAAGAGATTGCTGAAGCATCAAGTGCTATCATTAACTATATTTGGGGCTATTATCAAGCTGTGATACCGCACAGCTTCAACAACTCTTTAACACCATTAGAGACAGAGAGACGCTACTTTAATCAAAACCTCTTATTAGTCCTAAATTAGTTGACTACTACAGTCTATATCCAAGAAATAGGTTTAGAACGGCTTAAAAATATAATTCCCTAGTATCGACTATATTTATAAACATTTTTTATCCCCTCGTTTTGTGTACTTGTAGGTATACTTTGCGAGCGTCATTCGAGGTTTTCCATGGTTAAACAACATCGACAAGCACTGGTGGTTGAAGGCGGCGGCATGCGTGGCGCATTTAGCAGTGGTGTCTTAGACGCCTTTTTACAACAACAATTCAATCCTTTTGATCTGTGTGTGGGCGTCTCTTCAGGTTCAACTAACGTTGCTAACTATTTGGCCGCACAACAAGGCCGCACCCTGCATATTTACTTGGATCATTCCCTTCGATCTGAATTTATTCATTATGGCCGTTTCCTTAGAGGCGGTGACTTACTGGATCTAAAGTGGATGTGGGATATAGTGGAGCAAGAATATCCACTGGATCAGGCACAGTTATTTGCCAATCATGCTGAATTTTACATGGTGTTAACACATGCTATTTCAGGACAAGCAACCTACATCAAAGCGGCTAAAGACAATATTTTGGATGGATTAAGGGCATCAAGCTCTATCCCAGTGCTGACCCGCCAAGCGGTCGAGATATTTGGTGAGCCTTATTTTGATGGTGGTGTGGCAGATGCTTTGCCCGTACAGTGGGCGGCTGGGCAAGAGAGTATTGATAAGCTCATGGTCATACGTACTCGCCCGCAAAACTACGCTAAAGCAAGCAGTAAAGGCGATCAGCTATTGGCTAAATATTATACTAAGCAACGATATGGTTTTGCCCAAAGCTTGTTGACGCGAACCCAACGCTACAACGACTCGGTACAATTTTTACAGACGCCATCATCACAGAAAATTTTAGAGATTTGTCCACCCGACTTAAAAAACATGGCGAGTCGATTGTCCAAAAATAAAGCCAAAATCCGTTATAGCTATGATGTGGGACTAGAAATTGGACACAAGGCGATTGAAGATTGGCATCAGCTTTAACCTTTTTATTTTGTAAAGAAGAGATATTAAATAGAAAACACGGGCTTCAAATATAAGAAATTGGCTTAAATAATCTTAGATAACCTTTGAATCAAAAAGGTTAGTAACTAAGCTAAAATAAGATAAGTAATGATATAATGACCCGATAATTGATACTCTATGAAAGGTTTATACGATGGCTCGTACCGCTAGCGCATTGCACATTTTAGTCAAACAAAAAGAGTTGGCAGAAGATATTATGGCCAAGCTCAAAAAAGGCGCAGCATTTGATGTGCTGGCCAAACGATACTCAACCTGTCCATCAGGCAAAAAAGGCGGTCATTTAGGTGAGTTCAAAAAAGGCCAAATGGTAGGACCTTTTGATAAAATCTGCTTCAACGGTGAGCTTTTCACCCCTCATTTGGTAAAAACCAAATTTGGCTGGCATGTGGTCAAAGTGCTTTACAGAACGTAAGCGTTAGACTGTAAAAACGCAAGTCGCCGCTTTAATGACAAGACGACTGAACCATTCAATTTAGGCTTTTTTCTTAGCAAAAAAGCTTTTTATCAGGTAAAACGGTGCTTTATGTATAACAATTCCTCGACTCGTCTCAATAAATACATCAGCGAAAGTGGGATTTGTTCCAGACGCGATGCTGACCGCTTTGTTGAACAAGGTAATGTATACATCAATGGCAAGCGTGCATCGGTGGGTGATCAAGTGGCTGCTGGAGACGTAGTAAAAGTCAACGGACAGCTGATTGAGCCACGCGAGCCTGATGATTTTATTTTTATTGCCTTAAATAAGCCAGTGGGCATTGTCAGCACCACGGAAAGCTCTGAAAAAAACAACATTGTCGATTTTGTGAGACACTCGGTACGTATCTTTCCGATTGGGCGTTTGGACAAAGACTCTCAAGGATTAATTTTTTTGACCAATAATGGTGATCTGGTCAATAAAGTATTGCGTGCTGGCAATAACCACGAAAAAGAGTATCTGGTCACAGTAAATAAGCCAATCACGGATAGCTTTATTGAGGGTATGGCGAGTGGCGTGCCAATGCTGGGCAAGATGACAAAAAAATGTCCCGTTACTAAGGTAGCACCCAACGTCTTTAACATCACACTCATTCAAGGTTTGAACCGCCAAATCCGCCGTATGTGTGAGCATTTTGGTTATGAGGTCGTCAAGCTTGAGCGTACGCGGATTATGAATGTAAGCCTTAAGGGGCTTCCTGTCGGCGACTGGCGAGACCTGACACCAACAGAGCTATCGACCCTGCTTAAAGCTGTCGAAAAATCCTCGTCGCAAGACAATCATTCGGGCAAAAAATCGCGCAATGCACCACGAAAAAAACCGCGTACTGACGCTCAATCAAAGTCAAAACCCTCTGCAAAATCAGCAGGTACTGCAAAGGGGCGCAATAAGTACGCCAAGGATGATGCTAGAAAACCAGCAGGTTCTAAAGGTAGAGATGGGCGTCCGTCCAGTCGTGGCAAGAATGCTGCAGGCAATGGTAAACCTACTACAAACGGCAGACGTCCCTCAAAAGGTCGAGGGTCTAAGCGATAATAATTGTCTAATTTCATCACATCGCTGTCATAGTGATCAAAACGATGAAGATACGACACTTTAAAAGAATTAGGGCGATATCCGTTGATAGATATCGCTCTTTTTTGCTTTGTTCAATCCAGTTTATGTGCACAATCTATATACTACTGACCATCGTATCAGGTGATAAAATCGCTGCAAGTTCCTCATCACTGAGCAGCTTTTCTTGTTTGACCAGCTCCGCCACGCCTGACCCACTCAGCAACGCATTTCCTGCGATACGACTGGCGTTTTCATAACCGATATGTGGTACCAGTGCTGTCACGATACCGATACTGTTTTCGACATGCTGCGCACAGCGAGCTTTATTGGCGGTTATGCCTTGAATACAGCGCTCATCGAGCATACGAATCGACTTCTCTAGCAGGCGCGCATTGTTTAGTAGGTTATAAACAATCAGCGGCTCCATTGCATTGAGTTGCAGTTGCCCTGCTTCTGCCGCCATGGTAATCGTCATATCTTTACCCATTACCTGAAAGGCAGCTTGGGTCATGGCTTCAGGAATCACAGGGTTGACTTTACCCGGCATAATAGACGAGCCAGGTTGCATCGCTGGTAAATTAATCTCGCCCAAGCCCGTACGCGGTCCACTCGACAGTAGACGTAAATCGTTGCTCAATTTAGACAGTTTAATAGCTAGGCGTTTGAGCGCACTCGAAAACGTAATAAACGCGCCCATATCGGCACTAGCGGCGATCAAATCTTCAGAGAGCGTCACTGGCAGACCACTGATCGTCGCAAGCTCACTAATCGCTAAGCGGGCATAACCTTTGGGCGCATTGATGCCCGTACCAATCGCCGTACCGCCCAAGTTCAACTCACATAACTGTAAACAAGCATCTTCGATTCGAGCCGTTTCACTGCCTAGATCACTGGCGAAAGCGTTAAACTCTTGCCCCAACGTCATCGGTACTGCGTCTTGCAATTGAGTACGACCCATTTTTAGAATGCTGCTAAATTCTTTACCTTTGATAGCTAAGCTGTTTTGTAGCTTGATAATGGCCTCTTGCAGTGGTTTTGCCGCAAATACCATCGCCAAACGTGCCGCGCTTGGATAGACATCATTGGTCGACTGAGAGCGATTGACGTCATTGTTGGGATGGAGATGACTATACTGACCATACTCAAACCCCATCTTTTTTAAGCCAATATTGGCAATCACTTCATTGGCATTCATGTTGGTTGACGTGCCCGCCCCGCCTTGGATGAGATCAACAATAAACTGCTCATGATGCTCGCCTTGTATCAGATCGCTACACGCATCAGTGATGGCGCTAAGCTTCTCTTCACTGAGTAGACCGTGTTGATAATTGGCTTTGGCAGCAGCCGTTTTCACCATTGCCAGTGCTTTGATCAAATCAGGAAAATGGCTGATTGACACGCCGGTAATGTCAAAATTTTGCGCGGCGCGTTGGGTTTGAATACCATATAAGACAGTGGCTGGTACGGCTTGCTCACCCAATAAATCTTTTTCAATGCGAGTATGGGTTTTATTATCGGTCAGGTTATCTGTATTTTCCATATTTTTATAACTTCATAGACATAAGAGAGATTTAAGAAGTAGGCCGACAAAAATGACTCTGTTGAGTGTCTTGTCTTAACGCTACTCAATATGAGCGCCATCGTAACCGAGAATTTAGCACAAGAAAAACGCAAATATTTCGCTCTCAGCCCCAAAAATTTTGCTGCTTAATAAAAAATATGACAGATTAGGTTGTTCTATAAAAAAGAATGAGCACTTTTAAGTTAGGTTTTTGGAAAATATTTATGTGATAGGAAGGATTTTATGAGAAATTTTTTATAAGAAAGCTTATTGGTTGAAAACGTGGATTAATCGCTAATTATACGTGCCGAAAGTAAAAACCTAGCTTCAGTGACAAAGGTTTATAAGACTCTTGACTCACTTACAGCCCCAACACCTGCTTTAGAGCATTGATTTGTGGCTGTTGACGATCGGTATAACGATATGCCAGTACAACCTCGCGCACCAAACTGTTATTCCCTAAATGGTGAATTTGAACGGGCGGCGTACTTCTAATCCATAGCCCAGCATACGGAATCAAAGCCACCCCCAGCCCCGACTCCACCATCCGAACGATCGCATCCAGATCATTAATCTCCATGATCGTATTTACCTTGATGTCCTGTTGTTTAAAGAACTTGTTTATCTTTGCGCCTGCTGAGGACTGTAAGGTGTAATGGATAAAAGGATGCTGCTCAAGCGTTTGTCTGAGGCTATGAAAGGGCCATTTTTTAGGGCTAATGAGCACGTAGGGTTCGGTCATAATGGACTGCGTCACAATATCTTTTGGCAAGGCAAATGCTGGCTGTATGGTAATTGCCGCATCTATCTCCCCAACTTCTAGTTTCTCAAATAACTCTACGGCACGCCCGGGGACAATTTCTGTCTGCATTAAGGGGGCAAGTAACGTAATCGCCTTTAGTGCCTCTGGCAAGATACCCACTTGCACGGAATTGATCGAGCCAATCCTAAGCTGCCCGTAATAGCTGGCAATATCGGTATCTGAGGACAACTGCATTGTTGAATAAAGCGCCAAAATCTCTTTGGCGATCGGTAATACGCGCGTGCCTTGCGGATTGAGCGTAATGGCACGAGCAGAGCGGGTAAATAAAGATAACCCTAGATTGTCTTCCAAGGTTTTTATTTGGGCGCTGACCGCAGACTGGGTCAAGTTGATGTGCCGAGCAGCGGCAGCAAAACTGTCTAGCTCGCAAACGGCCACAAAGGTTTTAAGCTCTCTTATCATTGATATCACCACACTTATATATTACGTCTTATGCTTGAATACACGCGTTACGTCTATTAAGCTCATTCATTTCAAAGACGATGGCTTTCTGTCCAAAATAGCTCATTAAGCCTTCGCCGTGACTCTCAAGGCCTACTAATTGACCTCTGTTTACTTTTCTTTTATATTTTAAGACGATACATAATGTATCATTTTATTTGAGTTAAATAAGCCTTTATCTCTACGTGATTACCCTATCACTATACTTTTCTCATCACTTTTTTTCATCGTTGGACGGGTGATATTGAGTTCATGCTAAGGATAGCTATTATGAACAACCGTCTATCAGATTTTTCGTGGAGCAGGAGTTACCATCCAAAAACCACTATGAAAAGCATGGACTGTTAAGGGCCTAATTCTATCACCCAAATAAAGATTACAAAAACAGCCCATCGTTTTCATCGATGGATCAATACCTTTTTATAAAATGTCTTTTTATAAGAAGAATAATGAGCCGCAACCATTATAGTTCACCGCCTATTTTCCATGGAAGGAAATCAAAATCATGAGCATTTTTGCTATAGTCAATCAATATTAAAAGTGGTACAAGGCAGACGAGTGCAAGTACTACAGTAGTAGGCTAAACGAGTTTAACGCTGTAACACTTTAATAGTGGTTCGACTATATTTTGTTGTCTTTGTCCCTCTTAATGTATTTTGCCTATCGAGGCGTCAGCGTCTTAGTTTTGGCACCCCTACTCGCTATCTTGGCAGTGGTATTAAGTGGACAGAGCAGCTAAACGATGGGGATCTATACTGAAGTCTTTATGCAAGGTCTTGGCGGCTTTGCGGTCAAATACTTCCCCCTATTTATCTTGGGGGCTATTTTTGGCAAATTGATGGAAGATTCTGGTTACGCCTATAGCATCGCCCGCAATTCTTAACGCACTAGAAAATTACTGGTTGTTATAGTGATGTAATAATAGAAGGTCTAGGATGGTTAGCAGATGTCATTGCTAAAAAATTCGATTATAGTAGATATTCCTTATAATAACTGCTACTTACAGTAGACTTCTTGCATAAGTCATCGTCAGCCCTTGTAACTCCGTCAGTGGAAGTCAATGAACTGGTACTTTTGCAAGAGATCTAGTAGCTACTATCTAGTAGCTACTAATAGTATTCATCCAAATAGACTGAGGGATTAAATCATGAAAACATTAGGATTATGTATTGCCGCAGGACTGGGCTTAAGCGCTTGTGCGAGCGGTGGAACGATGGGTAACACCAACCCAAACAACATAGTGACCGAGTACCCTGTTGAGACCGCCATGCTCAATATCTATACCAAACAACGTAGTGAAAATTTGGTTGCCACTATCGGCAATCAAACGGCCTCAGCAGATATTCAAGTCACGCCTAAAGGCAACATGGTTTTCAATAATAAAAAGGTACAAGGTACTGAGATCAACACGATCAATAAAGTGAACAATCAAATCACTAACCATTCAGTCGCTATCAATTACTTCACCTTGAACCCTTTGGTATTTCACGGTTTTACAGACAGCACAGGCAAATACTCAGTCTCAAATCAAACGACCACTATCCCCAAAATGGCGACGGTGGGCGACTCAAACAAATTGATTACTGAAAATGTCTATACGGACAGTCGTATGCGCCAAAAAATCGGCACCTATAACCAAAACTGGTCCCTGACGCGAGACAGCAATCAGACCGCATGGTTCTGTATCGAAACCTCAGACAACATGCTTACTGGTGGCACCTCTGAAGGCAGCTCAAAAGAATGCTACAAAATCAATGCCAAAGGCGACATACTTGCGAGCAAAGTCACTATCGCACCGCCAGCTGGTAATGGCGGACAGACGATTACGTTTAACAGCAAGTAAGCTGCTCAATGATGAATAGGCCATTTCTTTAATCGGTCATTCATAGATCCTAGATTCGAAATAAAAATAAAACCGATATAAAAAAGGAGCCGAATCATCGGCTCCTTTTTTATAGCTTATTGAGCATAACTTAACCACTGCCCTCGCTAATGGTGAAATGGCCAATGGTTAAATAATATTGACCTCATAACTAAATTTTTCTGCCAATCCATAAGACTCTCTATATTCGATAGGGTCCCCTTCTAGGTTTTTAGCAACGCGGCATACTTTCACTAAGTTTTCTTGCTTGGTATTGTCCAGATAAGGGTCTATATGATTGGAGATAAAAAACAGCATTTCTACGGCAGATGAGACAAACTGACCACACTTTTTGTAATAAAAAGGATAAAGAAGATTTTCAAAGTCTTCAGGTTCAAGACCAACAAAGTCTTCGTAACGGCTTTTGGGTAACCAGATTTTTTCGCTCAAAATCACTCTGTCTTCGACAATGCGCACACGTTCTATATAGATCAGTGCGGCGTTTTTATCGATCTTTAATGCTTCATTGACCGTCTTAACCGCGTCTATCACCGTGATATTTTTTATCACGCCCGTCGGTACGACATAAGAGGCATCTTTATCGCGGTATTTGAAAAACCTTAATAACGAGCCCTCAAAGTTGGGCCTTTTTAAAAAAGTACCACGACCTTGCTGCTTTATCAAAACGCCGTCATCCACCAGTTTTTCGACCGCTTTGCGCACAGTGCCCACCGATACTTGGTACTTATCTGCAAACTCCTGTTCTGTCGGTAAGGGAGTTTTTTCATCCCATTTATTTTCTGTCAATAGCGTTTGTATATGCCACCGTACTTGCTCATACCGTGGCATGTTAAATTTTTTAAAATTATCCATAATTTTTTCACCAAAATAGGAAGATTTTATTAATACGCCCAATCATGTTCATAAGAAATAAAATATCTCTGACACTCTATCTTAAGCCCTTACCAAACTTTATACACATCATTTTGATATTAAAGTCTATCTAGATTTTTTGGTCAATCTCACCTAATTAACGGCTCCTTTTTTGCTATTATTCTATTGAATTATATACACTTAAAAAGCTAATAAGATTTTTTAGCCTACAAAGCTATTCGTCAACATTATCACAATGTTCTTCAATCTAAAACATATATATGTATTTAGATTTTTAGATTTTATACCGTCAAGACCGAGGAGCGAATATGACCCTATATCTTATAGCGGCCATAGTAATTTCTATTGTGTTGGGTTACACCACTAAAATCAATATCGGCTTGTTTGCTATCGTGTTCGCGTATCTGATTGGCTGTTTTGGTATGCAGCTAAGCGCTTACGAGGTTATTAAATTGTGGCCTCTAAAGATTTTCTTTGTGATTTTTGCTGTGACGCTCTTCTATAACTTCTCTTTAGCCAATGGCGCTTTGGAAAAACTGTGTGAACATTTGATATATAAGTGTCGGCATTTTCCAGCGTTTTTGCCATTGGCGATTTTTTTTGCTGCGACAATTGTAGCAGCTTTAGGAGCCGGTTATTACACGGTTCTTGCCACGATGGCACCGATGATTTTGTTGTTATCTAAAAGAACCAACTTAAATATCATCATTGCAACGTTATCCGTGAATTACGGGGCGCTGGCAGGTGCCAATTTTATCACTTCACAGAGCGGCGTTATTTTCAGAGAGCTTATGAGCGGTGCTGGCGTTGCCAATGACAATACCTTTACGTATGGCTTAGGCATATTTGCTGCGACCTTTTTGATGCCGATTGTCTTGTTAGGAAGCTATAGCTTTATCAATGCCAAGACCAGCAAGATCGCCATTCAAACCGTTGTTCCAGCGCCTTTTGACACCAAACAAAAAAAATCCATCATGCTAATTTTTATGATGATGGCGATTGTATTGGTTGTGCCTATCTCAAACCTACTTGCACCGAATGTAGATGCCATTGAGTTTTTGAACGCTCGAATTGATATTGGTTTTATCGCCATTTTCTTTGCTTTAATGAGCTTGTTTTTGAAGCTGGGTGATGAAAAAACCGTGATTGCGTTGATACCATGGAATACGCTTATTATGATCTGCGGTGTGGGTATGTTAATCAGCCTAGGTGTGGAGGTGGGTGTCATTTATGAGCTGACAGAGTGGCTCGGTACCAACGTTCCTATTTGGATGATACCATTTTTGGTGTTTATTATTAGTGCAATTATGTCGATATTTGCTAGTACGCTTGGTGTTGTTGCGCCTACGCTATTTCCGATGGTGCCTGCGTTGGCAGTGGCTTCTGGTTTGAGTCCTTTTTTCTTGTTTATCTGTATCGTGATCGGCGCTCAAAGCTCGTCCATCTCTCCCTTCTCTTCAGGAGGTAGCCTGATACTGGGTGCCGCTCAAGTGCATATCGACAAAAACAAGCTATTGCATACGCTACTGTTTAAAGCAGTGCCTTTGGACATTGTCGTTGGCTTGATCGCCATTTTATTTATTCAGATGATATTTTGAGCACAATAAAAAAAACATATGTAATGTAAATAATGATACTTTGTTCAGTTTTATACTTATAAGACAATCTTTACAAGCCGTATTGATAGACAAAAAACATCGCACCTATTGGCAGTGACCGTCGACATTTTTGCCTATCAACCACTGAGCAAACACTGATTCCGCCTCCCTATTGCCTGTCTCATAATAAGAAATTGCCCTCAGATAAAGGCATCCTCTGTTTCATTTTAAGAGCGATTTCTTGTTTTATAGCGGTTGCTATTAATCACTCTCATCATGCGTTATTCATAAGCATTTGTTTTTACTGTCATTATAAAACCTCATTTTAGATTAGGGCTGGTCCTATATTTATCTAATACCGACATAGCAAGCTTGGGTTTTTACAAAGTCCATCCCGCTACTGATTTCAAAAAATTCATATATACATACATATGTTTCTTGTTATTTCTAAATTATTCTGTTACTTTTGCAAAGTGAACAAAAAGACTACTGTTGTAAAGGTTGGTAACATTATTGGTCTACTTCCAACTTTTTGTATAGTCACCCTATCCTTTCAATCAAAATTTTATTGATTTTTACTGAAAAAATACACACAAGGAGTGTCGTGTGAAAAAACTATCCTATCTAGCGCTTGGTCTCTCTGTCCTTACCTTGACAGCGTGTAACAATGCTAACGAAACTGCGAGCGCAGGTGCAGATGAATTTGCAGGTCCTTCACGTCCAGAATGTATCGCTCCAGCAAAACCAGGTGGCGGCTTTGACTTGACCTGTAAGCTTGCTCAGTCAGGTCTAAGAGACACGGGTATATTGACAGACCCAATGCGCGTCACTTATATGCCAGGCGGCGTCGGTGCAGTGGCATATAACAAAATTGTCGCCAATGACCGTGCTAACGAAGACGCTATTATCGCGTTCTCAACGGGATCAATCCTGAACTTATCACAAGGTAAATTTGGTAAATTCACCGAAAAAGACGTGAAATGGCTCGCCGCCGTTGGTACCGATTATGGTGCTATCGCTGTCAATGCTGACTCGCCAATCAAAGATCTAGCAGGATTGGTCGCTGAGCTTAAGACGAATCCAAAAGCAATCAGTTTCGCCGCCGGTGGTAGTGTTGGTGGTCAGGACTGGATGCAAACTGCCATTTTGGCAAAAGCCGTTGGTGTTAATCCTAACGACATGACTTATGTTGCGATGGAAGGCGGCGGTGAGGCCATCACCGCAGTCATGGGCAACCATGTCACTGTTGTGAGTGCTGGTATTGCTGAGATTATGCCACAAGCTACTGCTGGCAAACTACGTGTATTGGCCGTATTTGCCGATGAAAGACTGGGCGGCTCTATGGCTGATATCCCTACTGCAGTAGAGCAAGGCTATGATGTGACTTGGCCTGTCGTTCGTGGTTACTACATGGGTCCAGATGTTAGTCCTGCCGCTTACGACTGGTGGAAAGCGTCATTTGACAAGATGCTTGCTGATCCAAAATTTGCCGAATTGCGTGAACAGCAAGAGCTACTACCTTTCTCTATGACTGGCGAAGAGCTTGAGCAGTATGTCTATAAGCGTACTGGAGAGTTACGTGAGTTGTCTTCTGAGTACGGTCTTACGGGTGCTACCGCTAAATAGTCTCATCCAGACCATATCCCCTTAATGATTGAATACTAAAACTTCATGGTATTTATCGAAGGTTGACAGATGAGACATCTATCAACCTTTTTATTTTAGAATTTAAGGAGTACTTCTATGACAATGGAACGTGCGTTCTCTGGATTGATGGCACTGTTTAGCTTATTTTTGGTCTACTTAGCTATTGGTTACGTCGCTCCCATTGCCTATGATCCTATCGGTCCTCGGCCCTATCCTATTTTAATTTTTTCATTGATGGCGTTTTTGACCTTGGTGATCGCCTTTCGTCCACCGCGATTCACCAAACCTATTAATTTAGGGTACAACAAGATCGTTATTAGAAACCTTGTTTTATGTGTCAGCGCATTATTGATTTATAGTTTGATTTTTGAGCCCCTAGGTTTTGTTGTTGCTACCACCCTGATGTGTTTTGCGGTTGGTCTACTGTTTGCCGGCAATCCTATTAAATGCCTTATCTTTTCAGTTGTGATCAGTATCGCCCTGTATGTCCTATTTGACATGGCTTTGGATGTGATTCTGCCACTTGGAATATTATCAGGAATAATGGGATAGCTATTATGGAAACTTTTGATTTTTTAATGCACGGTTTCGGCGTAGCAATGTTGCCCAAAAACTTACTGATTGCACTCATCGGTGCTTTTATTGGTACGATTGTGGGTATGTTGCCAGGCCTTGGCCCAATTAACGGTGTGGCAATTCTACTACCATTTGCTTTTGCCCTTGGTCTGCCACCAGAAAGTGCGCTTATCCTTTTAGCAGCTGTATACTTGGGGTGTGAATACGGCGGTCGTATTTCTGCCATTCTACTAAACGTCCCAGGATCTGCCGCGGCGGTGATGACCTCCTTGGATGGTAATCCGCTTGCGACACAAGGCAAAGCCGGCATCGCCTTATCCATCTCTGCGGTCGCCTCGTTTATTGGCTCGACGATTGCAACCATCGGCGTGGTGCTATTTGCACCTCTACTGGCCAAATGGGCGGTGTCTTTTGGCCCTGCTGAATACTTTGTATTGATGGTATTCGCGATTTGCTGCTTGAGTGGTTTGGTCGGTGATCAGCCTATCAAAACAGCGGTATCCGCATTAATCGGCTTGGGTCTTGCCACCGTCGGCGTCGATGCAGTGACGGGTATTTATCGCTATACTTTTGACTCCGTCAACCTATCTGATGGTATCCAATTTACAACGATCGTTATTGGTTTCTTTAGTGTCAGTGAAATCTTGATTTTGCTCGAAAGAACCAGTACTGGCGGTAAAATAATCGAGCAAGGTAAGCGTAGCTTATTCAACCTAAAAGAGTTTCTCTTCACCATCGGTGCTATGTTGCGTAGTGGTGCAATGGGTTTCTTCGTTGGTATCCTACCGGGTGCAGGTGCGACGATTGCCAGTGCAATGACCTATGCCAGTGAACGTAAAATTGCTGGTGATGATGGCAAATTTGGTGAAGGTGACCTTCGTGGCCTAGCATCACCAGAAGCGGCTAATAACGCATCAGCGTGTGGCTCATTTGTACCAATGTTGACCCTAGGTGTCCCAGGTTCTGGTACGACAGCGGTTATGATGGGTGCGTTGACGTTGTACAATATCACGCCAGGTCCACAGCTATTTACTGAGCAGCCAGATATCGTTTGGGGTCTTATTGCCTCATTGTTCATCTGTAACGTTATCTTGCTTGTCATGAACATCCCGTTGGTTGGTTTCTTCTCTAAACTGCTGAATGTACCAAACTACATTTTGATCCCATCAATCGCTGCTATTAGCTTCGTTGGTGTCTACTCTATCAACAGTACAACGTTTGATATGGTGTTTATGGTAGGACTTGGTATCTTTGGTTATTTCTTACGTAAACTGCACTTCCCTCTATCAGCCCTTATCCTAGGTTATGTACTAGGTGAGCTTATGGAATCTAACCTACGTCGTGCGCTCTCCATCTCTCAAGGTGAGATGTCTATTCTGTGGAGCAGCCCAATCACCGTATCATTATGGGGTCTGGTCGTTGTCATGATCTTTATGCCAATCATTCGTAAAACGTATCGTAAACGCTTTAAGAAGACTGCTGCATAAGTTTTTGTCAGTTCGTCTCTAAATGTCTCTTTGGCGGTGGTTATACTCAGGTATGACCACCGTTTTTTTAGAGATACTTTTACCCTACTTTCAATAGTTATTAGGGACAAGCCTTTAACACTCCTCACTTTTTTGTCAGCTGTCCAACATTAGCAAAACATCACTACTTGATGTCACTCATGAAATAGGATTTTATAGTGCCCCTTGTTTTAGATTTGTTGCAAACCATTCCAACGTGGCACTTAGTAGGACTATTCAGTGCTGGTATGATTGCTTTTATTATCTCTACGATATCTGGTGGTGGCGGTGCGATGCTGCTGATACCAGTTACTTCTTCGATGATAGGGACTGCGGTTGCGCCGCCTGTGATCAACGTGGCTACCTTTATGAGTAATGCCTCGCGGCTCTATTTATTTTGGCATGATATTGACTGGTCATTGACCAAATACTATGTGCCAAGCGCTATCGTAGGAGCGTGGTTGGCGGCATTGGTCTTTAGTCGTTTGGATGCAGGCTGGATTCAGTTATTGGTAGGTGCATTTTTAGTCTCTACTATTTCCCAATACAAGTTCGGTAAAGTAAGTAAAACGTTTGACATGCCAAAAGTAGGTTTTGTACCTGTGGGCTTTTTCATTGCCTTTATGAGCACGTTGGTGGGTGGCCTAGGTCCCATTCTTAACCCTTTTTATATGAACGCAGGTCTAGAAAAAGAGAATCTTATTGCGACCAAAACGGCGAATTCTTTTTTTGTCGGTATTGTACAAGTCGTCAGCTACGCCTTTTTTGGCATACTCACAGTCAAGATCTGTGTGTATAGTCTGGTATTAGGCCTGGGTGCCGTTATTGGCAACGTCATTGGCAAACACTTTTTGGCTGGCATCAGTATTAGTCAGTTTAGAATAATGCTACTGATACTAATGGTGATGAGCGGTCTAATAATGATCATAAGAAACATAAACGTATTGTTTTAATAAGCCTATCACTCGATACCGTAATTATGTCACGCAAATTCTTATAAATACGGCTATTTATTCTTTATTAAAGATAATGCTCAATCATATGCTGACTTGATATAGCATCTTAATCAGAATACTTTACATCATCATGCGCCAGCCTCTAAACTTGGCAAAGAAACCCTTCAATCTTTCAGAAAAATTAAAAGTCTCAGCTTCTGGTACTTCTTCAACATGATGACGAGTTGCTAATATCGGCTGCTGTACCAGTCTTTCGTGATGCTCAAACGCGCGGTCCAGACTGATACTCATAATAGAGAAGTTGGTAGGACGTGGCAGACAGCGATACACCTGCCCTTTATTGATGAGATCAATCACCATGTGAGCGTCTTTAAATTCAGTCAACATCAGCACCATCAGATCGGGCTGGATATTTTTTAGGGCGTAGACAATAGGAGTAATATTTTCTTCGTTGAGCGTCGCATCCGTGATAGTGACACCAAACTTCTTTTTTTGTAGTAACTTCGCAGCCTGCTCGAGGTTGCTTGCCCAGCTCACTGTATAAGTACTTTTAAACTGATTTTTTATTTCTTGATAAATACTCTCATCATCATCCAATACCAGTATATTCCTTTTGCTACTAGCATTCATAAAACTCTGAGATTCATCACCTTGCTTCATATTTTGGGTAATATCTTGCGTTTGCTGAGCAATCTCTGTGGCTTTATTTACGATCTTTTTGAGCTCATCATTTTGCCAAGGCTTGGTGATATAACGGTAAATCTCTCCGTCATTGACCGAGTCAATCACCGCATTGAGATCCGCATAGCCTGTTAGCAAGATACGAATGGTATTGGGTGACGCTTCTTTAATATCACGCAAGACTTCCGTCCCTTGCTTATCAGGCATACGTTGGTCACTGATGACCACTTGTACATCGTGCTCGCTGACATATTTCATAAGCTCAGTGGCATCCGTGGTGGTAAATACATCGTGTGACTGGCGAAAATGCATTTTTAGACTGCGTAAAATGCGCGGCTCATCATCGATAAAGGCAATTTTTGGTTTTTGCATGAGGCTCTCTTTAGGTGAGTGGTGAGAAGTCTCTCAACCTTCAAATAAGGCTTTGGAGGGTTTATTTTCATAAGTTTTCGACTGTATTGGCAGCATAATGGTAAAAGTTGTGCCCTCGCCGACGATTGAGCTCGCTGCAATACTGCCGCCATGCTGCTCAATAATTTGCGTGCTGATCGCCAGCCCTAAACCTGTCCCATCGCCTGCTTTTTTGGTGGTAAAAAACGGCTCAAAGATACGCTCTAAAGCCTGCTCGTTGATGCCGACCCCATTGTCAGTGACTCGAACCACGACTTGTTGCTGTGTCTCATCGACCGCTGAGGTGATGTGCAATTCGCCTTTATGATCAGGCGCTATGGCTTGAGCGGCATTATTGAATAAATTTAATAGCACTTGATTGATTTGCGAGGGGTTGCATTGAACCAGCGGCAGTGTCGCTAGGCTGGTCGTAATATCTAGCGTTTTAAGGTTGTTGCGCGCCATGACCAGCGAGGTGGTGATACAGTCATTGATATCGACGTCTTTTACTTTTGATTCATCAATTCTAGAAAAGTCGCGCAAACTTACAACCAACTCAGCTATCTGATCGACCCCGTACAAGCTGTCTTTGATCAAATCGGCCAAGTCCTCACTGACTTCATCTTCTTTGATCTCTTCACAGCATTGTAGAGTTTGAGCCGTCAATTGTGCTACTTGCGCTTGGTCAGCATTGGAGTCTTTTAGCGCCTGCAATAGCTGGTCAGTATGGCTGATCAGCTCATCGAAACGCGTCAAGTTATCACCGACCAGTTCGATATTACTGCGTACATAGCCCAGTGGTGTGTTGACCTCGTGCGCCACGCCTGCCACCATTTGACCCAAGGTTGCCATTTTTTCGGAGCGCACTAATTGTACTTGTGAGGCTTTTAGCTCATCCATCGCTTGCTGTAGATCTTGGGTACGGGCAGCGACTTGTTTTTCTAGATGGACGTTGATTTCGGCAAGCGCGCCTTCGTTTTCGACCACACGATCAATCAGTTGGTTGGTCTGCTCACTGATGATTTGAATTTCGCTCACGCTTGAGCTGGGCAGCTTATGTGCGAGCAATTTTTGATATTGTTTTTGTTCAATCAAAGCGCCCATCTCAGCCACCAAAAGCGACATACGTTGTAATGGACGAGTAAAATACTGACGGAACACCCATGCCGTTAATAATAAAATAGGGATAAAGCCCAGTAGCATGGCTTGAATCAGCTGATTGGATAGCGCATTGGCGACACTGAGCAGATCACTATTGGGTTTTACAATCACCATTTTCCAATAAGTAAATGGCATGCGAAAGACGAAGGCGGTGGCTGGCTGTTGTAAGACAAAATCATTAGGGACGTCGATGGTATCGACCAAATGACTGTCGACTAAATTGAAAGTTTGATCGATATTTAACAAAAGCAACGCTGAGAGCAACTCAGACTCTTGCTCACTTATTTTGCCCAGATTGGTCGTACTCAAAATACTACGAGCCGCCAAGGTAAAACGGCTTTCATCTTTGGCAGTGGCGTCCTCAATCAGCGTATCGTTAATGCGACCCAAACTGTCCGCGATAGGCGCAAAACTCGGATTGATAGCCGCCAACTGACTGGCATTCATCATCTCACCTTGTGGGTTGTTGGCGGTGGTTTGAGTGACGAGCGACTGTTCAGGAAAGGTCAAAAATCGATTGTCCAAGTCAACCAAAAAGACATAGCCACCTATTTTCTCTTGCCACCTCTTCATGGCGGCATCAAGATTGTCCAATAATAAGTTAAAACTCACCACGCCATCAAACGCTTGATTAGTACTGTTGTACAATGCTTTAGCACAAGTCATCATCGGCTGATTGCTCGTGGGATCGATGTATGCCCGACTCCAGACACAATGATCATGATTGGCGTACAATGCTGGAATATACCACCAGTCTCGATAATAAGCATTGGGCGTTTGGCTCACTTGGTCATAGCGCGTCACTGACTGCATGCTGCCTGACTCATCGCGCGCCCATACAAACGACTGACGCTCTTGACCTTGGGCATACATATTTGGGTCAAACCACACCCCACCACCCACGATTCTTTGATCCATTTGTTGCATGAGATTGCCAAAGGTTTCTTGGTAAAGTGCATCCTCTTTAGGTAGACCGCCCGCCATCGTACTGCTGGCTTTTGCCAGCCCATCGACATGGTTGATACTCACCATGATGCTGTTGATGACTTCGTTGCCTGTTTCAACCACAGTCTCTGATGTCATCTCCATAATGCGCGGCTTACCTTGGGTTTCAATGACCAAGTACACCATGAGGATAATCAGCAAAAAAGCCAACGCCAAAATAATCAGCATACGGGTAGAGATACTACCAAGCCTGCCAGCAACGCTCATACACACACCTTTTATATACGCATCAACTGCTATCAATGAATCGCTTAATGGATATCAATCTCTGTGACACACAACAACTATTTATAATTGGCATAAGAATACGGCCGAGTTGTGAACATATGATGACAAAGAAGATACTGGTTAATAAAAGTTGGACTATTGAAAAAGGCTTGTAAAAACGGAGAATGAGAGAGGTTGAACGATAGGAGTTTTGAGGTATTTATAAAACAAAAAAATGCAGCGCACCGTTTGATGCCCTGCGTTTAACGACCCTTGGTTTGCTGACTTGCCAACCGACGTGCAAGCGCTACTAGCGTATAACGCTGTGCTAAAGGTATACCAAAAAAGCCAAATGATTCATGCTATTGGTGACAATGATGATGCGGCGCTGCACTTTGTCGTATCGGGTACGATTAGAGTCTGCAATGTGAGCACTAGCGGCAATGCCATGACCCTCGCTCACCTATCTAGTGGCGAGTGGTTTGGTGAGATCTCTATCATAGATGACAACCCGCGTACTCATGATGCATGGACGATTAATAAGGTTACGTTGATTTCTATCCCCAGAAAGGTGGTGATTCAAACGGCGCAACAGTATCCAATTTTATACAAGCACCTCGCGCTCATCACTTGTGCGCGTATTCGTAGAGCCTTTGATTGGATTGATGATGCCACCTCACTCAATACATCGGCGCGACTGGCGAGCATGCTCATGGGATTCATCGGTACTTATGGTAAGCAAGTGAATGGCGATATCAAAATAGACTTACGCTTGTCGCAAGAAGAGCTTGGCTTTATGCTCGGTACCACCCGACAAACCATCAATAAAATCATTCAGTCTTGGCAAAAACAGGAATTCATAGATATGCACTATGGTTTTATGACCATAAAGAATCAGTCTGAGTTAAAAGCAATCATGAATCCTGAATAATTTGAATATCTATAAAATCTTTCCGTAAAATTTTATATAAACCACTCAACACCTCGCAAACTAGCATCAGCATCAAAGCTGCCACCTTAACATCTTCTTAACAGCACACTTGTTATGGTAAGGAATGACGTTTCCTACCATTCTGTTGAGAAGTATTTATATGTCCATATCTCAAGCCGCCAAAATCGATGCGCCTAAAGCCAATAAAAAAAACAGCTATCTGAGTAAGCTCTACGATCATGAGGTAAATCTCAGTTATCTTATTATCATTGTTGCCTTATATTTGGTGGCGACTGCCAATATTGGCTTTTTTGAGCAGGTGCTAGATGTCTATCCATTTAGCAAAAACGTCGGCTTTATACTGTCTATTACTGGCTTGTTGTTTGGACTGATGTGGCTGGTATTACAGCTGCTTTGCTATCGTCCGATTGCCAAACCAATATTGATTGCGCTACTGATCACTGCTGCCATCTGTGGTTATTTTACCAATGCTTACGGGACGGTATTTGACAGCAACATGCTGATCAATAGTCTGGAGACCGATCAAGCAGAAGCGATGGGATTGTTTGCCCCTAGCATGGTCATTCAGGTGCTGTTACTGGGCGTGTTACCGGCATTTATTATTAGCAAAATTCGTCTAAAACGCTTTACTTGGCAACGCAGCATTCTACAAAAAGCAATTACCTTGATATTGTCTATCGCAGTCATCGCGGCGTGTCTTTTACCCTTTGGTGACCAGTACGCCAGCTTCTTTCGTCAGCATAAAGAGGTGCGCTCATATACCAACCCAATCACACCTATTTACTCTACGATCAAACTTGGCGAAAACTATGTCAATGAGCTGCGCCATCCTGATACTTTCACCCTACATGCGACAGATGCAAAGCGCGTCGCTCCTACCAGTAGCACTACAAACAGCAGCACTGCAAAACCCAAGCTCATGGTGTTCGTCGTTGGCGAAACGGCTCGCGCTGATCACTTTGGTTTAAACGGCTATACACGCAATACCACGCCACTACTCTCAAAGCAATCAAACCTTTATAGTTTTAAAGATGCCGTCTCTTGTGGCACTTCGACTGCCTACTCAGTGCCCTGCATGTTCAGTTATGCAAATCAGGAAAATTATGATATCGATACCGCCAAGTACAATGAAAACGTACTCGATACGCTCAGCAAGCAAGGGGTTAATGTCGTGTGGCGAGACAACAACTCTAGCTCTAAAGGTGTGGCTGATCGTGTCACTTTTGAGGGCTACAAAACGGCTGATACCAATCCGAACTGCGATGTTGAATGCCGAGATATTGGTATGCTTGATGGTTTTGATAAACTGGTTAAGTCAGGCAGCTCACCGAAAGAGACGCCTAAAGACACGCTTATTTTGTTACACCAAATGGGCAACCATGGCCCCGCTTATTACCAGCGCTACCCTAAAGAATTTGAAACGTACAAACCTGTCTGTATGACCAATGAGCTGTCAAAATGTGATACCCAGTCTGTAATCAATGGCTATGACAATGCGATTCTGTACACCGACTACTTTTTGAATAACGTGATCGATACCCTAAAAACTTACGAACAAGATTATGATGTAGTCATGGTGTATATGAGCGATCATGGCGAGAGTCTGGGAGAAAACAATATTTACTTGCATGGTCTGCCTTATAAGTTTGCCCCGGATACTCAAAAGCACGTGCCCGCAGTCATTTGGTCACCAAACAGTAATAACATCGATGCAGACAGCCTCTCTAATATGAGCAGTCAGCCCGTGTCACATGATTTTATTACGCCGACGTTGCTGAGCTTTTTTGGCATCACGACTGATGAAGTCAAAGGCGCGCCAACCTTTTTTAAAGTAAATAACTAAATCTGTTTTTATATTGCTCCATCTTTTAGGTAGCCACTATTTTTTAGGTCAACACCATGTATAAGATACTCGTTATTGAAGACAACCCCGATATCGTGGCCAATATTTATGCGTTTTTTGAGCCAAAAGGCTTTGAGCTGGACAACGCACATAATGGCTACAGTGGGCTAACGCTCGCCGCAAGCAATCATTATGACGTGATATTGCTCGATGTGATGCTACCAGGTATGGATGGCACCAAGCTGTGTAAGAAACTCAGAGAAGAATTGCATGACAAAACGCCTGTCCTCATGCTCACTGCTCGCGATACGATTTTGGATAAAGTGGCAGGCTTTGATAGCGGTGCTGATGATTATTTGGTCAAGCCATTTTCGTTGATTGAGCTAGAGTGCCGTATCAAAGCACTCATACGTCGTCATGAAGACGATCATTTTGTACACAGTATCGCTGTGGGCGCGCTATCGCTAAATAATAGTGAGCATACTATTATGCGCGAAGGAAAGCCGATTAAGCTCACCCCAACTGGATTTAAGATATTACATATCCTAATGAGTGCCGCACCTCGCGTCGTCAGCAAAACTGAACTTGAAGAAAAAGTATGGGGTCTGGATATACCGAGCAGTGATGCGCTACGTACTCATATGCATAGCGTGCGGGCGCAGGTCGACAAACCCTTTGACAAAACCATGATAGTGACCGTGCCTGGTGTGGGTTATCAAATTATCGATCCCAATAAATCAGAAAACGCGGTATTATAGCTGAGAGAGTGGCACCTCATACGGTCTGCCATCGCGCACTATATCAACTGCCTCCTTCAATTAAGTACCTCTTTACTATGTTCAATATAGACTCGATAGCCAATAAGTTTCGATTGTCATACTTTATATTCGCGCTGTTGCTATGCGGGGCTTTTGTCAGTATTTTTCTGTACGCAGAGAGCAGAATAGAACAAGAGTTGGTTAAGGGTCGGCTGTTGCAGCAGCTTGATATCAGCCAAGAAAAGTACGGTGATCGCTCTATTTATACTGCCGACCCAGGCATCAAGATCTATCGCTACGATAGTGCCCCTACCAACCTGCAAACAACAGCAACGGCAACGGTGCAAGAGAAGTCTGTCACTATAGACGGTGAGTCTGGTAAAACCCACGGCAACCTTCATTTTTTCGCCTATCAACAAGGCAATCAGACTTACATTTTGACGTACTTGGAAGGGGTTGAAATGGTGATGAGTCACTACCCTGTTTTAGAAATCTTTGAAAACTTAGAAGATATATTTGCGGATACACTAAAAGTGGCGGTCATTTTAAGTTTGCTTATTGCCGCCATATTCTCTCATTTGTCCTCCAAACAAATCATCAAGCCTTTACTCGATTTAAAAAAAGCCGTCGAAACGGATCATAGCAACCTAACGGAACTCACGCACTTGCCCTCTGAGGTGGGCGTATTGGCGCGAGCTATCGATGAAAAAAACCATAAACTTGAGCAGTATCTAAAGCGCGAGCAACTGTTTACTGGTGATGTCAGCCATGAGCTGCGCACGCCCTTAACCATCATCATGGGTGCCTTTGAAGTGCTAGCCTCGCAATTACCAGCAGACAGTCATCTGAACGAGTTTACCAATCGGATTGGCACTACCGCCCGTGAGACCTCTGAGATTATCACCGCCCTGCTCTTACTTTCGCGCGCCCCTGAAAAGCTAGATGCACCGCAAACTTCTATCAATAGCATTGCCTTAGCCGAGGTGCAGCGATTGACCTATTTGCTGCGCTATAAAACGGTCACGTGTCAAATAGTCGCTGAGCAAGAATATAGCGCCTATGTGCGTCCTGAGCTATTAAAAATGGCGTTGGGCAATTTGATAAAAAATGCGTTTCAGTATACCGATGATGGCGATGTCACCATCACTATCGATGACGAAAAAATCATGGTAACTGATACTGGTCTTGGTATTCCTGAGGCGATGATGCCGCTGCTGTATGAGCGCTTTGAGCGCCTAACTCATGACTATCAAGACGAGGGTACAGGCATAGCCTTGTCACCAGAAAATGATATCAATCACAAGGTTGAAGGCTCAGGATTGGGACTGAGTATCGTACAACGCATCATGTCTCATATGGGCTGGCAGCTGACCCATCAAGCCAATCCGTCTGGCGGCAGCACTTTTATTATTTATTATAAATAACCGTATTTTGCTTACTATCACCACAATTTCTATTTAACCATTGCCCACTGAACTGGCGGGCAATGCCATTTGTGCCATTTGTCCGAATCATTCTTTATTCTCATTCCTGCTTACGCTCTTAACGTTTTCTTAATCTCGCTCGTCTTATACTTAGGCTATATCGACTTTGCTTGACTGTTTTTTTGGTCACGCAAAACCGAGCGCGCACCTTGATATTAATAGATCATTAAGAATTCCATATGAATAAAATTACTCCTATTAATCTTGAAGACGAGTCAGCCAAGCATTGCTCTATCAAGCAGGCAGCACATCACAGTGCGCTCACGCCTGATAGTTTTGCAGAAAGCGCAAAAGGTAAAACGGGCTTTTACCGAATTATAAAAGCTGCTGGCTATTCAATGGACGGATTTAAGGCAGCATACAAATTTGAGGCGGCTTTTCGACAAGTCGTGTGGCTCAATGTTGTCCTGCTTGCCGCTGTCATTATGATGCCTTTTACGCTTGGTATAAAAATGACACTGGTGCTCGCGTCTTTTTTATCTTTAATTGTTGAGCTGATTAACACGGGTATCGAAGCTTGCGTCGACCACACATCAACCGCCAAGCATCCACTCGCAAAAATCGCAAAAGATGTCGGCTCGGCGGCGCAGTTCGTGTCGTTATGTCTATTAACAATTTTATGGCTCATGGCGTTGTCTGTCTTTTTATAAAGACCTCTATCACAGGCACTGATCAATAATCACGCTAGAAGCTATCCTATTTATTATACGTTCTTACTTACTATACATTGCCAGAGGTATCCATGACTTTAGAAAACCACTCAATGACTAGGGACTGGCTAAAATTACTGTGTTTGACCATCCTCGCTACGTTGGTGTTTGAACATAGTCAGTTAGACATACGCATCAGTGAGCTTTTTTATAGCCATGGACACTGGCTACTAGAAAAAGGCGCGCAGCCTTATGCGTTTATCTTTTATGATTTGCCCAAAGCCCTACTGATCCTACTGGCGGTCTACATCATAGCAGTGTTAATTATAAAATATAGACAGCCTTTGCCCGACCTTGCCTCACAGCATCGCCGTAAATTCGATAAATTTCTGCTTCCTTTACCAATTCGGGAGATCGGCTATCTACTGCTGGTATTAGCGATTGTACCGGCTACCATTGCCACATTAAAAGGCGTCACCCATGTGAGCTGCCCGAATGACTTGGTAATTTTTGGCGGTGAGTTGCCTTATCTCAATCTGTGGCAAAACATCGTAGCAGCTACGCCCGCCAGATGCTTCCCAGCGGCTCACGCCAGCGCAGGATTCTCCTTATATGGATTGGCTTTTTTGCCAACACTCAAAAAGCACCGTTATCAAATACTAAAAATAGTCACGCTCTTAGGCTGGAGCATGGGGCTGTATAAGATGCTATTTGGCGATCATTTTTTTAGTCATACTTTGGTCTCGATGCTGTTATCACTGACGATAGCGTGTGCGCTTGCGACGCTATTCTTTAAAGATTCGATAAAGGCAAAAGCCAAAAGCGCCAGTAAAAAACATGCCGACACAGCCACTAGCTTGCTTGGTACTGAAACCTCAAGCACTTAGAATGATAGTTATCACGTTGCGTTATTTTGCTAGACACGACTGGCGAACTGCAGGCATATTAGGATGAGGGATTAAGGATGATTTATCAGCACTATAAGGACGTTATGAAACCACTTTGTGCCGTTATGCCAGCGCTGTTGTTTTGCTTAACCACGACAATCGGTTTCGGCGTACTCTCTACCGCTGCGATAGCAGAGACGGTCAGTTTGCCAATGGACACTTTGCCTAACAGAATAACCCTACCAAATGTCAGCCCAGTCAATAGTGCGCTTGCCAACCGCGGCGCTTATGTGGCGCGTACCGCCGACTGTATGGCCTGCCACCGTGAAGACTATAGTGGCGGCGTGCCGATTGATACGCCGATTGGCAATATCTACTCGACCAATATCACACCATCGACGCGCTATGGTATTGGCAACTATACTGAGGCCGATTTTAAAAAAGCCTTGCGCAAAGGTCGGGCGCCAAATCATCAGATTTATCCTGCGATGCCTTACCCGTCCTATCATGGCCTGACAGATGACGATGTCAGTGCCTTGTTTGCTTATTTTCAGACCGTCCCTATCGTAGACAAACCCCCTGAAAAAAACCACACACCTGCCTTTCCCGTTGAATATCCGTAGCTTAATGCTGGCATGGAATGTCATCAATGTGCCTTCTACCGAAAACCGCGCAGGACTCAAAAAACTCTATGACGACTCTTGTGCAGGTTGCCATATGCAAAAAGGTGACGGTGCATACGGCGCTGGCTACTATCCACCGCTGGCTAACAACGGTAAAATGCAATTGAAGTACTATATTATTAGCGTAATAATCAATGGCCTGCGCGGGATGCCATCGTTTCATAGCATGATGAATGATGCGCAAATAGCAGCCGTCACACAGTACGTGCATAGCGATTTGAACAACTTCACTGACACGGTCACGACTGCTAATGTGGCGCAGCTACGCCATGACTTTCCACCAGGGTCAGACCCGAGCGAGTAGAAGACGCTCGCTATCTTATAACGTACCCAAGCGCTTGCATAGCGTTTTAGATACGCTTGGGCGGTACAGAATAGGTGCCGACGACATGAGCCACGACATCGTCTGAGCCTTCTGAATACAGAGATACCTCGCCCACTATCAAGGCTCGCCCTACTTTGAGTAAGGTGCATTCAGCAATAATACGTGCATCTGCTGATGGTTTACGCAAAAAATTGATAGTCAGACTCGTCGTCACTGTCAATGGCACGATACCAATTTTCCCGAGTATCGCAACATAGATGGCGACGTCAGCGACGGCCATCATGACAGGTCCTGACACTGTGCCACCAGGACGTAGCTCATCTATGCCAATATCGTGTGATAAAGTCGCACCATTTTCACTGACTGCTTCGACGATACATTTGGTTTGTGGAAACTCTAACGCCATAAAGGCGCTGATTTCTTCTTTGGTTGCAGACATAACGCTTCCTTGAATTAAATTAAACTTTCCTTGTTATTTATTACTTCACTGAATACATTCCTTTAATGTATTACTGGCGTACCTTCTGTACTAAAGGCAAATCCTTTATTACTAAAATTCCCAATCATGACCGCTTCGATAACTGGTCTGACGGTTTCATCGACACCTTCGACCTCGATAATGAAGTTAGCACCCGACCCGCCTTTATCTTCTTCTTTTTCGACGATGTAGTTGAGCGTGGCCATCGCTGATAGCTCGATGGGTTTGCTTAGATACGACTTTACCAGTGCCCCATCCGTATCATAATAATCAATTTTATTAATATACAGTGATTTTTTCAGCGTGGTATTGCGCACACTCAGCGTCGCTGACAGTAGTACTTTGCGATTGTCTCTATCGGTATAGATATCAGAGTAAATCGGTACATAAAAGGTTTCTTTATAGCTGAACTGACTGCGATCTACATCGGAGGTCACCTCTAACGCTTCAATCGGATCTTGTTGATTCTCGGACAAGGTGACGTTTGGATCTTGCGCAGACGGATCACAGCCTGACAGCAACACGATAACAGCGAACAATAGAACGGATATACTACGCTTATTCATAAACTTCCCCTGTCCCTTTTCATGTCACTGCGATTGCAAGCTGTTATTTGATTTTCACACCCACGCTACGTAAGAAATGGTTGATGTGTTTGTTTGCGCCATAAATGACCAATACATCACGGTCTTGCAATATTTGTTCAGGCGTGGCCAGACCTTGCACGCTAGGTTTGGTCTGGGTACGACCAAAGCTGTCTTCATAATACTCATAGCGCAAGGTACTAAGCAATCGGATATTGAATTTTTGCTCCAACCGCAACTCCTCAACCGTCTTGCCGATCAACACATTTGGAATCTTGATTTCTACCATACTAAAGTTATCGCTTAACTCAAACGAATCAACAAAATGGCTTAGTGACAGTCGTTTGGCCCAGCGATTGGCTGCTTCTTTTTCAGGGTAAATAATGTCATCGACACCAATGGCCTGCAAAACTTTTTTATGCAGCGGATTGATGCTACGGCTGATCAAACGTTTTGCTTTTAGGGTTTTAAACAGCGCCGTTGCCATCACGTTGGCGCCTTGATCCTCTCCAATAGCGACAATGACGGTGTCGGTATCGACAATCGGTAATCCGCTCACGGTATACTCATCCGTGGCATCCATACAGAGCGTATGAGAAATGACCTCCTTATAGGCTTCTACTCGTTGCATGCTGCTGTCAATGGCAATCACTTCGTGACCTTGGCGGGTCAATGCTGCTCCCAGTGACGCCCCAAAATTCCCCAACCCTACGATGATGTATTTCATAACTTTTATGACCTTTTTTAGTGTCTTTTACTCTATGTTTCCCTGTTTTTGCACATAAAACCGTCTATTTATCACAAGTTAGTTAATCGTGATTTCCTCAGTCGGATAGCGATAATTGCGTTGGCGCATGTTTTTGAGTAGCGCAATAAATATCGTCAGCATACTGACCCGTCCAACAAACATGATGACCGAAACCACGACTTTACTAAAATCCGATAAGTCTGCTGTCAGGTTTAAACTTAGCCCAACCGTGCTATAAGCTGAGAAACATTCAAATACCACTTTGATCAAATCAAGCTCTGGCTGATCATAACTAATCAGCGTCACACCCGTACCGATGACCAATAATGACAACCACATAATAGAGAACGCGCGGCGGACTGAAATCTCCGCAATCTGACGCTTGAAGACTTCTATCTTTGTTTGCCCACGGGCTAGACTCAGTGTATTTAATAGCGCAATCGCAAAGGTACTGGTCTTGATACCACCACCCGTTGAGTTGGGCGACGCCCCAATCCACATCAAAAATATCGTTAGCATGACCGTTGGAAAAGTCAGTTCACCCATATCAATGACATTGAACCCTGCGGTTCGCGGCGTGGCAGCCGTAAAAAACCCTGTGATAAGCTTACCGAAAAAGCTGGTATGGTCAGCGAGTACATTATTGTATTCAAATACCATCACCCCAACCAGACCAGTCAACAATAACGCCCCAGTCGTAATCAAGGTAATACGGCTGTTGATATTCAGCAACCAAGGCTGATAAATATAGTGCCGGTCATTGCGATAGATCAGCTGCTCAATGCGATGACGCAGATAGCGCAGTACATTGACCACAATGGTGAAGCCCATACCGCCAAAGATAAAGGTCATCGCAATGATAAGCTGCAATGGATAATTAAAACGTAGCGAATCGTCATACATGCCAGCACTAAAGGTCGAAAACCCAGCATTACAAAAAGCGGATATCGCATGAAAGACCGAAAAAAACAATTGCTCAGACCAGTTCATATCAGGCATATCATAAATGCTGATATAAATGAGTGCCGCCGCCACCGCCTCAACGGCGAATGTCACGTATAAAATAGACTTAAGTGTCGACACCACATTACCCATGCCGCGCATATAAGACATCTCGCTAATACTCGCTTGCGTCTCGTAACTGACGCCACCCTTAAAGAAGTAACTAAAGTACGTCACGAACGTCAAAATACCTAGGCCGCCGATTTGTATCAGTCCCATAATAATGACTTGGCCAAACGTCGTAAAATAGGTTGCCGTATCCACCACAATAAGCCCAGTCACACAAACGGCACTAGTCGCGGTAAAGAGTGCATCAATAAAGGACAGCGGCTGCGTTGTCGCATTGGGCATCATTAGGAGCAAAGCACCAACCAGCACAACGGCTAAGAAACTTAAAATAAAAAACTGTGCAGGATGCAAAAAGGTGCGATTGAGATTGAAATTATGATCAGAGAGTTCACGGATAAAGGTGACAAACACGGCGATCTTTATCGCGACAAAACCATCAACGGCGGCGTCCAATCCAGAACGCACCAAATCAGTGAAATGCGCGGTAAGTAAAATGACAATCGCGATACTGGTAAAAGCATCAAAAATAGCAACTTTATTGAGCGTTCGCGGTTTGTTTGTGTAGAGATAACGGCCAACCGTCACCACAAAGCTGAGCAAAATAACGACCAAGTAAAAAATATGAAACACTTGTTGGAGCCAAATGGGCAGCGTAAAGCCACTATCCAACAAGGCAATAGCTACCCCGATGACACTAATCAGAATCGTAACATTATTCAATAATCGATAATATGCGGCTGCATTCATAGCTTGAACCCATGACAACAATAACCACGATACTTATACTCCTTTTTTGCCCTATTCACAAAAACTGATTTGAGAGAATCGTAACCAATTATTGAATCAATATAGATCCTAAGAGTCATTCAGATGAGATATCAAATACTTGCAATATCATACAATACTGACTGACGTACTGACTCCTTTTTCCCACTTGCTAAGCCCCCACTTGCTAAGCCGTCTCTCATTCTTCTTTTGTTATTATGGTCGCCATTTTTACACCGCCCCATGTCACCAGCACCACGCCGATAGCTATCAAAGATGCTCCCAAAAACAACCCCTCAGGTGGACGCTCTCCCTGCAAAAATATCGCAATCGGTACACCAACGACAGCCCCAACCGCCCCTAGTAAACTGAGCAATACAGGCCCACCTGTTTTTTGCAAAAGAAATAATAAGAAAAACTGACCAGCAAACACCCACGCTTGTACGGCTATCAATCCTAGCGGCAACCAAGCATCCAAAGGTATCGCGACAGAAAAATCAGAGAGCGCACTAAACAAACCTAGCAGCAATGCCGCCGCCACCAACATACCGGGTGCAAGCGCACTAGAGGAGGCATTATCAGGCCAGCGTAACGTCCGATATATATTGCCAATGGCGAGTAGCACTGGGCCACACAGTGCGACTAAGATCCAGAAGACACTAGACTCTGGTGCAGAAAGCTTATGAATAGCCAACACCCCTGCGCCAAGAAGCGCCGCCACTACGCCAAGCGCACGAATGAGATAAAAACGCTCCATACGTAGCATCAGTGCGCCAAGATACGTTAGCAGTGGGGGTAAAGATATAATTAGGGCAACAAACCCTGCCCCAACATGAGGAATGGCCGAAAATAACAGTAAGTTAGCAGCCGCCACGCTAACAAAGGCGGCGACGACATAATACTCGATACTACGGGCACTAATAGGCGGTATCTCTTGTTTGATAAGAGCAACGATTAGTAAAATAATGGCCGCGCCAGTGATCGACCAAAACAAAAACGCGAGTGGTGTTAGACCGATATTGACAGCATATTTTGCCAAGTTGGTCGAGATACCAGTAAGCGCACCCCCTGCTAATAGGCAAGCAACAGGCACTAGCCACGTGTTTTTGTGAGTATTTTTATTGAGTAAGTCATTCATCCATTATCCTATTGGACAAGGTCGATCATTCAGTCACCAGTTTCGCAAACAGCTCATCTATCTCAACCTTAAATTCTTTGTCTTCGATTTTGTTGGCTGCAACTTTGGCATTTTGTAGATGTTGGATAGCCGCTTCAGTCTGACCCGTCTCAAGCTGTAGCACCGCCATAGAAAAAGCGATTGAGGCCATGTGATCTTTTGAGTTGATCGCTGTGGCTTTGACCAATGCCTTATCATAGATCACCAAAGCCTCATCCAAATCTTCTGTGAAATCAGCAAGTGTCTCCCACTGCTCGGGATGGTCTTTATCGGTGTTTTCATTGTCGGTACAAATGGCGTTTAATTCTGCATAAAGCGCATCAAATTTTGCTTGATCGCCGCGACGATCGGCCTCTAGCAGCTCTTCGGCTAAGGTGTAAATGGCTTTATATATTTTAGTATTGATCATTTTTTTCTCTATTTTTCGTGAGATAACAAAAAAATTGTGTCTCAATTTATGATTTGGCAGTTAAATTTTTAGTAGAGGCAAGCTTAGCACGGTTAGCGATAACGTTGAGCGTTTTCAGACGGTGGCAAAGAGATGTTTTGACTTTATATTGCTGTCCAATCATTGCTCTTGCCAGTGCAACCATAAACGCATATCTAATTCGAGCTGATGATACTCAGGTTCCATATGACAACACAGTTGATAAAACGCCTTGTTATGATCATGTTCTTTAAAATGCGCCAGCTCATGTACCACAATCATCCGTAAAAACTCTGGCGGTGCGTCTTTGAATAGACTGGCAACCGTGATACTGTTATGGGATTTAAGCTTGCTGCCTTGCACGCGAGACTGGGTAGTATGGATACCTAGCGCATGCTTTAGTACCTTTAACTTACTGCTATAGCTGACGCTTGATAGCGGGCCAATCTTGCGCATGTATTGGTTTTTTATCTCATTGACATAGTGATAAAGCGCCTTATCACTTTGCACTTGGTGCTGGGTGGGATATTTTTTATCCAAATACTCACCCATCCGACCGTCGCTTATCATTTGCGCCGCTTGCGTTTGAATCTGCTCTGAGTAATGCGCTATGTATTTTAATCTGCTCACAACGATATCCTTTGTCTATGTGTTAAAAGCTGTCCGCTTGTTTGATGGATTTTACCTTATATTGGCTATATGTTATCTCAGGCTTGTTCTACTTCCCATTTACCTTATTTGCCACAAAAAACCCCATAAGCGGTAGTCAACTTATGGGGTCATTGCTTATAACACTTTCTTATAAAGACGGTCACTTATCGGCTATCGTACATATAGATTGATAGCGCGATATAGCACGATAATCTAGACCATTAACGCTCTAAATGTAGATACTGCAAATGGCGCTCATACTGATGCAGAATATCGACCAGCACTTGCTCTTTGGTGTAGCCCACCAAGTCGTACTCCTGCGAGCCATCGCTTAAAAACACCTCAGCACGGTAGTAAAACTCAGCATGCTTGGTTGAGGTGTTTAAGGTAAAGTTTGGACGTTCAGCTTTGATGAGATTGACCTCATAAATAAAGTCATCTTCATCGCCATGACCGACGCGCAGTTTTAGACCGTCGACCTGACCACTGTCTTGGCCCATGCCTGCATCGATATCTTCACCGATACTGGCAAGATTATGCGCATCTAAAGAGGTTTTGAGACCGCCTGCTTTGAACTCTTTTTCGACCTCAGTCATCGCTGGCATCACCACCGTTTTTAAGAACTTTTCAACCTGTGCGTGTCCTGGGAAGCTCACAATACGCTGCAAACGTGCTCTCCAACCTTTGCCGCTGTCGAGCACATTGGCGGTACCAATCGTGCTGGCTTTGCGCTTATTGCCCTCTTCTTTTAGGCTGCGCCACATCGACATCATGTAAAGCACCAAAATCAGCGAAAATGGTAAACCTGCGATGACAGACACCGACTGCAACGAAGCAAAGCCGCCGGCGAACAGCAGACCTAAAGTGATCAGACCGGTGGCCGCTGCCCAAAATAGGCGCAACCAAACCGGTGCATCAGTATCATTGGTCATACCTTTTGAGCTAAGATTGGCCAGTACCAACGCGCCTGAGTCCGCAGAGGTGACAAAGAACACCAGACCGATGATCACACCTGCAAATGACAGCACTTCGCTATAGGGGAAATATTCAAATAGCGCAAACATGCCCATGGCGGCATCATTGACGGCAGTTTCACCAAGCGCCGTTGCGCCATTGGCGACCAGATCTATCGCAGTGTTACCAAAGATAGAGAACCATGCAAAAATAAAGCCCAATGGAATGAACATCACGCCAAAGACAAATTCACGTAGCGTACGGCCACGGCTGATACGCGCGATAAATAGACCAACAAACGGTGCCCAAGCCACCCACCATGCCCAGAAAAATATCGTCCAACCTGATTTCCAGTCGGCACCGGCAGTACCGTCATAGGCATAAACATCAAAGGTTTTATAGATAATGGTTTGGAAATATTGACCAATATTTTGCGTAAAGGTGTTTAATAAATATACGGTATTACCCATCACGAGGATGGCAAGCAATAGCAATATTGACGACAGCATATTGAATTCAGACAGACGACGTACGCCTTTTTCAACACCCGTCATTGCAGAGACAGCGGCAGCGACGACCACACCGACAATGATCAGCGCCTGAACCATCTTGCTAGATTCAATACCAAAGACATGGGTCAAGCCAGCATTGGCTTGTAGCACCCCAATACCTAGGCTCGTCGCAATACCCATCAACGTACAGACAACACCGAAAGTATCAATCCCATCACCTAGCCAGCCTTTGATCAGGCGTTCACCAAATATTGGCGTGAGCGGTGAGCGTAGCGCAAGTGGCATGTTTTTGCGGTAAGCAAAGTAAGCCAGTGCCATACCAATCAGCGCATAAATACCCCAGCCATGCAGACCCCAATGCAAAAAAGTCTGAGCAAGCGCTTGACGCATGGCCTCGGCGCTCGCAGGCTCTAGGCCAGTATGCGGCGTTAAATAATGCATCAATGGCTCTGACGCCCCAAAAAACAGCAGGTCAATACCGATACCCGCTGAAAACAGCATGGCTGCCCACGCTAAAAACGGAAACTGCGCTTTTTCGTGGTCTTGACCCAGCTTAATATCGCCATATTTAGAAAAACCAACGAACAAAGCAAAGATACTATAAGCGGCAACCACTAGCATGTAATACCAGCCAAACTTATCTGATACCCACGCCATACTTGAACTCAGTAAGGTCTCACTATAATCTGGAAAAGCAATGGTCCAGATGATCAATAAAATAGAAATAATAGCCGAACCTAAAAACACAGTTTTGTTTAAGCTCAACGGTTTCGTCACCTCTTTTGATGGCGAACTGTACATAAAAGACCTCAAATAAGTAAATTAAACAGTGTCCGATATTGCTTTGTCCGGCATAGTATTATGACTTTTGACCACATAACGTATACTTAACCGCATGACGCACAAAGCAGTACCAATGAATAAAAGCGAATAAAATGATAAATAGCACCAATATATGACATACATTGCGCTCATATATTGACGCTGATAAAAAAGACCTTTACGTTGAAAGGCCATTATTTTGGAGTTATCTGATATCGTTCTTTATTTAGCAGCATATTTTATGCTGACTTGTCATTTACACCGTTGAGAGATAATCGCGCATTGGCTCAGCGCGTAGCGGCGCTCCATTGGCCACATAATAATCTGCCGTAGAGCGCGGCAATTGTACGCCTTTCATTTTATCAACGATTTTTTCGGCCAGCATGATGGTGGTGGCGTTGAGATTACCACTAATGATATTTGGCATGATAGATGCATCGACGACTCGCAAGCCATCAATACCATGTACCAGCCCTTGACCATTGACGACCGAATCATTATCTTCGCCCATCGCACAGGTACATGAGGGATGGTAAGCCGTCTCGCCATGCTCGCGCACATAGTCATCTAGCTGCTGATCGGTCACCAAGTCTTCGGTGGGTGAGATGGCAGCACCGCGATAAGGGTCCAGCGCAGGTTGATGCATAATCTCACGAGTGATACGCATCGCCGCGCGGAACTCCTGCCAATCTTGCTCATGTGACATATAGTTAAATAAAATACTTGGATGCGCACTGGGGTCTTTTGAGGTCAGCTTGACGCGACCACGACTTGGAGAACGCAATGAACCGACGTGGGCTTGAAAACTGTGCGAATCACTGGCACTACGGCCATCGTAACGCACGGCAAGCGGTAAGAAATGATACTGGATATTTGGGTGAGTGAATGTCTCATCCGTACGGATAAAACCGCCGCCTTCAAACTGGTTGGAGGCCCCAAGGCCTGTACCATTGAACAACCACTCAGCTCCAATAGCAGGTTTATTCCACCATTTATTGGCAGGCGCAATAGAGACTGGCAGCTTACATTCGTACTGCATATACAGCTCTAAATGATCCTGCAAGTTATTGCCCACACCCGGTAAATCTAGTATTTCTGTCACGCCAGCGTCTTTTAGCCACTGACCAGGGCCGATACCTGAGCGCTGCAATAGCTGCGGTGAGGCAATCGCGCCAGACGACACTACCACTTCACGAGATGCATAAAACTTTTTGGTTTGGCCTCCGTGCTCTACCTTGACACCGACGGCACGCTTGCCATCGAATAAGATCACATCGGTCAGCGCCCCTGTCAAGATCGTGATATTGTCACGCGGCTTGGCGCGATCTAGATAGCCTCGAGCCGTTGAAGCGCGGCGACCATTTGGGGTCACAAAGCGATCCATCGGACCGAAGCCTTCTTGCTGATAGCCGTTTAAGTCTTCGGTACGCGGATATCCTGCTTGCACGCCTGCTTCAATCATGGCTTGAAACAGAGGATTGACGCCTGGTTTTGAGGTGGTCATCTCGACAGGACCGCCAGCGCCGTGATAGTCATTTTCGCCAACATCGCGGTTTTCTGACTTTTTAAAATACGGAAGGCAATCCAAATACGTCCAGTCTTCCAAACCTTTTATCTTTGCCCAACCATCATAATCGAGCGCATTACCGCGGATATAGCACATACCGTTGATAAGCGATGAGCCGCCAAGCCCTTTACCGCGACCACAGTCCATGACACGGTTGTTCATATATGGCTCAGGATCGGTTTTGTAGCCCCAATTATAGGTCGTCCCTTGCAGCGGCATTGCAAGCGCCGCTGGCATTTGGGTACGAAAATCCAATCGATAATCTGGACGACCTGCCTCTAGTAATAACACGTTGATATCGGCGTCTTCGGTCAGACGCGTGGCCAGCACATTACCTGCTGACCCTGCACCAACAATAATATAATCGTACTCAGGGGTGGTTGATGTCATAACATGCTCCATAATATTGAAAAATATAAATCACTTGGTAGCAGTGAGGTCAAATGCACAGCGTCATCAGGCCCAAACTGCGCTCACTTTCTCAATACCACTCTTTAAAAGACCGATTCAAACGCACCCAACTCTACTTGGATAGATTTGGTCTGAGTATAATGCTCAAGCGCCTCGATACCATTTTCACGGCCAACGCCTGAGTGCTTGTAGCCACCCACTGGCATCTGTGCCGCTGACTCACCCCACGTGTTCAACCAGCAAATACCCGCTTCGATCTGAGCAATGACGCGATGCGCACGCTTTAAATCAGTCGTCACCACTCCAGCTGCTAAGCCATAATCGGTGTCATTGGCGCGGCGGATGACTTCTTCTTCGCTCTCATAAGTCAATATTGACATGACTGGACCAAAGATTTCCTCACGGACGATGGTCATATCATCGCTACAATCTGTAAATACGGTCGGCTCAACAAAAGCACCATTAGCCAATGCGTCTGTTGTGACGCGCGCGCCGCCCGTTAGCAGACGCGCGCCGCTCTCTTTCCCTTGCTCGATATAGCCAAGTACGCGCTCCATATGCGGGAAGCTGACCAATGGACCCATGTTGATGTTCTCGTCCATTGGATCACCCAGTTTGATACGATTAACACGCGTTAAGATGGCTTGTTCAAACTTGGCTTGTAGCGCTTTAGGAACGAATACTCTCGTGCCGTTGGTACATACCTGACCGGTACTATAAAAATTCGCCATCATAGCGATATCAGCCGCAGTATCGATATCAGCATCATCAAATATGATCAATGGTGACTTACCGCCAAGCTCTAACGTCACATCTTTTAGCGATGAGTTTGCCGCGCTCGACATGACCTTTTTACCAGTCGGCACACCACCAGTGAATGATACTTTGGCGATATCTGGATGATTGGTCAGTGCTTGACCCACTTCGTAGTTGCCTTGCACGACATTGAACACACCATCTGGCAGTCCCGCTTCTGTCAGGATTTCTGCCAGTTTTAAGGCAGTCAACGGCGTGACTTCTGATGGTTTAAAGATCATTGCATTACCAGCAGCCAATGCAGGCGCGGCTTTCCACATCGCAATCTGAATCGGATAGTTCCATGCGCCAATACCTGCGACCACACCCAGCGGCTCGCGGCGAGTATAGACAAAGCTCGTCTCACGCAGTGGAATCTGACGACCTTCAATCATGGGCGCAAGTCCTGCATAGTACTCAACCACATCAGCACCCGTGACGATATCGACATACTTTGTCTCAGAGTAGGCTTTGCCCGTGTCTTTGGTCTCAAGTAATGCGAGCACATCGTTGCGCGCGCGCAATATCTCAACAGCTTTTGAGAGAATACGACCACGCTCAACGGTGGTCATTGCCGCCCAGATTTTTTGACCTTTATGAGCCGCTTTGACCGCATCATCAATCTGCTCATTGCTCGTTTGCTGAATGGTTGCCAGCACTTCACCTGTCGCTGGATTGATGTCTTCAAAAGTGGCGAGCGTGTCATCGACCGCTAAGTAGCGACCATTAATATAGGCAGTTTGCACTTGTTCTAAATCGATAATGTCTGTCAAATTGTTGATATCTGTCATAAATACTCCTTGAGAGGATTGATAAAAGCGGCAATAAAACGCCGTTTTACCAAATCATATCGTCATTGTTAAAATTCTAAAGTTGGATGGTTAGCAATCCGGATATTTATTGACCCGAACGATTGTCAAAGTCAGGTTGCGTCATTTTTATCAATCGATCATGTAGCGATTTTTTATCTGATATGTTGATACCTGAAAAGTCGGAGAGCCAAATTCCATCAGCGACCAGACGAGCCATACATAGGGTTTCAGTATCGTCAGTGGCGGCATGTTTTTCCAACTGCGTGTTGGCCCATTTGGCCCACAGCTCACGTAGCTCACTATCACCTAGCATCAATACATATAAGGTGGCTTGATTGTCGTATTCTTCTTGCGCTTTTTCGCCCAGACTGATGGTGGCATCGATATAAGCACGGGTAAAAGCGCCATGACTCACAGGATCTTTTGCCATAGCGGCCTCGACTTCTGCCTCAAATTTCGCCATTGCATCATCGAACACTTCAAGCACAAGGGCATTTTTTGTTGCAAAATGATGCATCACACCGCCCTTTGTCACGCCTGCTGCATCAGCGACTGCCTGAAACGTCACTTTAGATAGCCCTTGCTCAAGCGTGATCCGTGCTGCTTGATCGAGCAGAGCACGGCGAACCACTTCTGGCTGTTTTTTACGCTTATAAGGATTTTCTATTTCTACACTCATATCAATGCACCACAGAATTAGACAATAAATTCATTACAACGACACCGCCAACGATCATGGCAATGCCAACCACTGCTGCCGTATCAAGGGTCTGCTTAAATAGCACCAAGCCTGCAAGCGATGTGAGCACAATGCCCAACCCGCCCCATAACGCATAAGC
This sequence comes from Psychrobacter sp. KCTC 72983, assembly GCF_014280455.1. Classification (NCBI taxonomy): domain Bacteria; kingdom Pseudomonadati; phylum Pseudomonadota; class Gammaproteobacteria; order Moraxellales; family Moraxellaceae; genus Psychrobacter; species Psychrobacter sp. KCTC 72983. Next base: position 2,067,673 of record NZ_CP060390.1, on the reverse strand, counting down.
AATGCCTAGCGGTATCACCTTGAGTGTCTGTGCCAATAAATAAAATGAGAGCGCATACAGCGCCCCCATCATCAGCGTTGGCCCTAAACGGGTAAACTGCTCTGATTTCACCAAAAATGTCGTCCCTACCACCTCACATATAATGGCAATGGTTAGGTAACCGTAGGCAATCGTCGTAGAACTCATCTTTTGCGCACCGCCTTTATTTAAGCAACTGCTAATAAAACATAGCAAAGAAACCACATGGTCGGTATTTTATAGATTTCTGTTACCAATGTGAAGGGCTGTCCTGCAACTTTATTGTGTCAAAGCATGTCGTAATGGCTTTTATTTCAAGATAGAACTGTTTTTATTACCTGCTTTGTCTTACGATCTAAATACTCGCGTGCGCTTTTTGCGCATTCTTCTACGTAACGTCTTTTATTTTTATAAGTGTACGTATCATTGTGAGCAAATCGGCCTATTTACGCCCCTATTGAACGAGCAGAGGCGCTGAAACGTCCTATCTGATAAGGGATAAACGCCTATTTATAATAATTGCGATAATATTTATAATTTATCTCAGAATAAGGTTGACAGCCTTTAACGACTTGGCTAAAATGTGCCCCACATAACGCGAACAAGCCAAGTAATGACTGTTTTATAAAGCTTGAAACACTTGCAGTTATGACAGCTTATTCTCCAATAGCTCAGTTGGTAGAGCAACGGACTGTTAATCCGTGTGTCCCTGGTTCGAGCCCAGGTTGGAGAGCCATATACGAAAAACCTTCATCACTATTTGATGAAGGTTTTTTTATTGTTGCCGTTTTCATATTGACTATCATAATATTCGCATGGCAGCGGTGTTCTTTTTGGCATTTTTGTTGTATGGTAAGATTAGTTTTGATTGGGTTCGTTTTTGTTTGAGTGTTTTACCCCTACTCACTAAAAATAATGGTTTATTATGATACCTGCACGTGTAAAAAATAAGTTCTCTGATCATCCGCAAAAAATCATGCGCCCGATCAGTATTCGGTTGTCTGAAGAAATGATTGCCCTATTAGAAACAACCAGCTCAGAATTGGGTTTTAAGCGCATTCAAGGGCTTATCCGTCTTTATATTCGTCAAGGACTCGATCGTGACCATCAAGATTATACGCTCGCTCATGACGAAGTATTTATTGAGACGTTACGTAAGCGCGGTGTGAGCCAGCGCATCATCGATGAGGCAATTGTTGTGACTCATAACAACAATATCTCTCACTCTTTATCTGAATTGCAAGACAGCGATCAATAATATCCTTCATCAGTCGTATTAATCATAACGATCTGGCTGAGATTGACTGAGACTCTAAAACGTTGTCACTATTTTTATCAAAAAGACCAAGTCTGCTCACGCAAGCTTGGTCTTTTTTGTGGCTATGATAAAGGTGAGATTGCAATTTATAGATCAGCCTTGCTCTCTGAACTCTTTTTTGCCTCATACCGACACGCATTTACTCTTTGACCTTATCGTACGTTTGCGACTGTGGTTAGCGATAACTAAACAAAACCTGTTCCCAAACACGGTATATTAAGAAAATAGTCGCAATGATTGGGGTGCATCCTCAATTTCAATATGAGGATGAAAATGTATAAGGAGAGGTACGATGATGGGGTTACAGCAGCATTTTTATAAAACGTTGTGTCTGACTATGGCAGTCGCCATGCTAGCGATAGCACCGGGTTGCTCGTCACCACAAACGGATCCAGACCAAAAAACCATACCGACTGACTCTGATCAATGGCAAAAAAAACTGGGACAGACTTTTGAGCAATTACCTGCCGACGATCAGCAGCTACTCAGTCGATATATGCTACGCATGAAGCTTAGCGATGCGTATGAATCGGGCGCCATGCCGCGTACCACTATCAAGCAGGCCCTCATACAACAGCGTGAGTACGAGCGGCTGCATCCTAATAATCCAACAGGCAAGAAAAGTCCTATTGTGAAAGGTCAAACAGCAAATGCGACGGCACAGACGTATCCTGTCGCTCTCTTACCGATTAAGACCAGTGATAGCGATAGCTTAAACCAAGTCAAAATGCAGTTTATGCTATCCAACCATGGAGACGTTGCAATACAAAGTTTTCAAGGCACACTAACCATGAAAGACGCCAACCTGAAACAAGGCAAAGACTTCAATGTTCCTCTCATACAATTTGATCCAGCCATCGAGCCAGAACAATCTGGCAAGATCATTATCGAGAGTAGTATCGAAGACATCAATGTCATGCGTGCCATTAAAAACACGAAGGATATGACGATCGAGATTAAAGAAGGCACACTTATATTGGCAGATGATCAAAGCATTAGGTTTGGCAATTCATTAGCTAAATAGTGGGACTGCGCATCATTTGATCTTTTATGAGGTTTATAGAGCCTGTCGTCCAGTATTCATAAAATACACCATAAAAAAAGCCCCAATCAGTAATGATTGGGGCTTTTTAGCATTTGGCGGAGACGGAGAGATTCGAAACCTCCAAATATGCTAGCCTCTGCAGCGCTTTAGGTTTAAAACCCTTAATGCATAACGGTTACAGCTCTAGTAGTCGGTAAGATAGGTTAATTATATCAGCCCATGAGTAGCCCACATACTATATATAAATCTCTACAGATATATCTACGGAGTATATCTAGCTTTTTTCTGTATATATTCTAGGTAGTCAAATAAAAAGGTAATAAAGGTAATAATTATTATATTATTCTCTATAGTCCTTTATCTGTATAGCCTGTAGCGATTTATCAAAAGGTAATAAAAAGGTAATATATAAGTAATAAGTTACCTTAATAAAAAGTAATATCTACTATGTTATAAGTATATGTTTTTATTATAATTTCTAAAAAGTTACCTTTTTTATTACCTCTTATTACCTTTTAGAGGTAATAATATTTGCTATTAATATCAATAACTTACAACCAATATTATCAATTATTACCTTTATTACCTTTTCTTTGTGCCGTCACCATATTCTAAGGCCTTAATTCTGCTGCATAACCCGCATCATAGCGCATTATTATGCATCACCGTTATATCTATCTATTGTTGAACCACGGGCTTTCTAGGGGGCTTGTGATGCATCAAAATAAAGACATTAAGTATCCAAAGCTCAGGCGGGAGGGAGCGATTTTTGCCATGGTCAAGTGACAAAAAAAAGGCCACTCAATATGAGTGGCCTTTTTAGTATTGATCATAATTATTTTTCAGGTTTAGTTAGCTCGTAGTCATTGAATGAGATAATAATCTCACCGACCTGCTCATTGATATCGAGCAGCATATTTTGTAGCGTGAGTATCTCATGCCAGTAGAATACCTCGGCTGCTTTCTTGGCGTCACCAAAGCCGCCTGCGTTATTCGGTACCACTCCCATTAATTGCGGCGGTACTCGGTGACCAGCTAAAGTATCATCGCGTGAGGCTATTTTGATATTAGCAAACTCATCTTTGGCGGCGACCTCTGCTAGGGGGATGACTTTTACGCCGTCGGTTTTGCCATTGGGTGTGTACATAAATAGGTTTTTAAAATTACCTGCACCCTTCGACTCTCTTACTGCATCCTCCAAGTCGTCAACATCTTCCTGTGTCGATAGCGGATCTGAGACATGCAAAATATAACCGGCATGGGCACCGTTCTTATAATAGCGGCGGCGGAATAATGTTGCTGCTTCATTCAAAGTAATAGCATTAACACTGCTTAGATAATCTGGCACACCGTATATTTCTTGATTGATGTCTGGATTGTACACATGAATGATTTGCTCATTGTATTCAATCGATGCGCCTTGACGATAATCAACATGACGATAGCTATCACCTTGTATTGATTTGCGCGTATGCCGCGCTAGTTTGGGGCGTAGCTGCAGTATACCACCTAGTCTATTGCGTACTACTTGTACGTAAGCATTATCAAATACTAATAAGTTAATCACTAGACTGATAAAGGCTTGGCGGCTTAGCTTTGGGTGTGGCCGGTATAAACTGGCTAATACATTCCTCTTGGTAATCAACGCGCTAGTGTGATGACTGGTCGCATGATAGAGTTTGGCCACCGCATCAATATCGTACGGATATTCATAATGATGCTGATACATGGGACAGTACTCATACTCAAACATACCGCGCCCGTCAAGCACTGGCTCTGGGTCACCAAAGCTGTGCATGATTATCTTTTTACCAGTATTATCTGGCGCTACTGTTTCTGTCATCTGTGTACTCCTATTCGTGATTTGTTGACGCCATCATTAATCTGGTCTGTACTTGCAAGCGGCGCTTTTTCTAGCGCGTTCATGATTGCCCATGCGACATCGCTGTGGCCAGTTTCTTTTGATCGACTGCTAACAAACGTCATCTGACGCTGACTGCCAGTCAGTGCTTGTTTAATAGCTATAAAGGCTTTGGCAATATCAATACTGCCAGCGTCGAAGTGTAATTTGCGGCGCGTGAACAACTCTTTTGCTCTCAGCGCCATGCGAGTTTTACTCTCTACGCTGTAGTTAATAGCTGTATAATTAGGAAAGAATTTTTTAACGTGTTCAGCAACTGATATACCTGCGCCAGTAGTATCAATGCCTAGAAACTCTACATCATAACGCTCACAAATCTTCTTGATATGCTGCGCTTGGACATGGGGCGGCATGTGGTCAAGATGGATGCGCTCAAGCACGCGGTATGGCTGACCTTCTTTTTCTGGCGGTGCGATGACTGCTAATGCTGGACGGTCACCTGTGAAGCTGGGGTCATACCCTACCCATACTGGCTTAGCAAACTTCTTGCTACCCATTGGGGTAAAGTCATCCCATATCTGCCAACTGTCTACCATGTTTGGTTGCAGTACTGACAACGGAAAGTAGCTATTGCTATCATCAAGAAAGACGCACATGAATAGATTAGCAAAGCGCTCAGGCGTGTATTCTAGTAGCAGCTGCGCAATATCAAGCTTGTCAAATCCGCCGCGAATCGCATCTTTGATAGTAACGATTAATCGCCATTTACCGTCATCACAATAGCGGCCAGACTTTAAAGCGCTGTGCGAGGTATCAATATCTTTTTTATTGACGCCATCCTTACCCGTCCAAAAAGCATAAGCTTCATGCAAGACACTGCTTGGTGTCGATAGATAGACCTGCTGAAAATGACTTTGAGATGCCATTCCAGATGCGACCGCACGAAACTCTTTGAACTTACGAATCCAAAAGAACTCATCCATAATGACGTCGCCATGACGTCCTTGCGCTGTCAGCGCATTGGTTCCCATGTAATACAAACTAACTTGCGTATTGTCTTCAAGCGATAATACGATTGGCTCCCCGCCAATATTTCGACCCAGCACCTCAAATACAAATGCTTTGATGTATTCGATGAACTGGTAAGCCTGCGCCTTACTTGCTGATAAAAATATCTTATTCTTTTTGGTACGTAACGCGTTAATCAGCGCCCAAATTGCGATGACATAGGTAGCACCAATCTGCCTTGACTTGAGCATCATAAAGATACGTGCGGCGCGGTGCTTCTTATTACCGTCCAATATTTCGACCCAGCGCTGTTGAAACTTATACGGCTGTATCAGTAGTTTAAAAGCGTCCTCGAGCGCGTCGATTTCTTCTTCAGTAAATAAGTTTTTGACTGCAGGTTTACGATCTTCTTTGTAGCGTTTAGATAAGTTTGGATTTAATTCAGCCCCATTGCCCCCTTCGTTATAGCGCTTTATTTTTGCTGTTCGCTCTAGCTGCTTCATAAAGAAGTCATACTCTTTATATTCAGCATTACCCTTATTTTTCATACCTATTAATGCAAGCATTCTCGCTTGCATAGCCGCTTCTACATTCTCAAAAATACTAGCACGCACCCACGCATCACGCTTTTTCCAACTAGCGACAGTTGGGCGCTTTTCATTTAATTCTTTTGATATTTGAGTGACGCTCAGTCCTTGCGCATAAAGCAAGCGAGCGCGTTCGCGGTTGTCAGTTTTGACGCCGTCTGATGTGTCTATTTTTTTAGTAGTCATAAGGCTATAGCTTATAGCTCACCGCCCTTGCGACCACTCGGTTTTTGACCGTAAATAGCGCTTACGGATAACATTCGGTTGCCCGTAGGCCGTGTTACACGACAAACTAAAGCCTATTTAAAGATATCAAATTCATATTATCCAACTTTAATAACTGAGATTACCTATGCCTGATTCAGCCTTACCTGGTAAACGAGTCGTTAAACGCTTTCGCGTCGCCCGTGAGGGTCAGACTGTTGACGGCCGCACGCTATCGCAAGAACAAATTATTGATATGTCAGAAACATACGATCCGGTCGAATATACGGCGCGTATTAATTGTGAGCACATGAGTGATTATTGGTCAGGACTTCACGGCCGTAATAATGACGGCGCTTTAGGTGACATCATTAAAGTTGATCATGCTGTAGAGACATTCGTTCAGAACGGATCTAATGTTCAGCTAATGTGCTTATATGCCACTTTGTCAGTACTCCCTACGTTGGTCGATGCCAATAAAGAAGGTAAGAAGATTTTTACCTCTATCGAGTTTTATCCCAAATTCGCTGATACCGGACGCGCGTACTTAGTGGGTCTAGCTGTGACTGATAGGCCAGCTTCCAGAGGTACAGAGCCGCTAAAGTTCAGTACCAAAGACAATGCGCTTCGCACCAACCCAAATGATCAAGAGCTTATTCTTATGACTAAAGATAAAACAACAACCGCACATGACGATCAAAAAATTGAGCAGCTCGCGCCACCAGTAGACGATACTCAAGAGCTTAATAATAAATCTAATGAAGATGGGTTTTTGCAAAAGCTATCGAGTATGTTCGCATCTAAAAAATCAGGTATGAGTCAACAAGAGCAAGATCTTGTGCTTGAGTCGTTTAGCCAAGTTAACCAAAAAGCGGACAAAGCAATTGAAGAAAACAAGTCGCTCAAAACTGAGTTATCTGAGTTAAAGACCGAGTTTGAATCTTTAAAGACTCAGCTGTCATCTGAGCCTGCAGTTAATCTTACGAACACGCCTCCGAACCCTGGTACCGGTGGACAGCTGACAGCGTTTTAATTAGCGCTAGCACACTAATTTTATTTTAAATAAGGACGACTATGTACGTTTTAGATGATGTAACCGCGCTTGCGTTGCAAGATTACAAAAAGCAAGTAGCGCGAGTAAATGGTAGTGAGAACTTTGCGGCACCGTTTACTGTTGCTGCAGCCGCTGAACAAAAAATGATTGAGGCGTATCAAGAAGCAACCGACTTTTTGAAACGCATTAACGTTCAGCCTGTAAAGCAAGCTCATGGCCAAAAGTTAGCGCTTGGCAATGGTCGTACTGTTGCTAGTACTACCGATACCCGTGTCCAACCGCGCCGACCTACTCATCTTGGTGATGTGGAAGGCGTTGACGACTATTTATGTACTCACACTGATTACGATATTGCTTATGACTACGATGTTATTGATAACTGGGGCCATCTTCCTGATTTTCAGCTGCGCATGGCGAACATGGGCATCAAGTCAGTCGCTCAAGATAAGCAGCGCATTGGATTCAATGGCACCCACCGCGCCAAGACTTCTAACAAGTCGCTTTACCCCAAGTTGCAGGACGTCAATATTGGTTGGTTGGAAAAGATTCGCGGTTATAGCCCAGAGCGTCATATTGACGGTATTTCGATTGGCTCAGCGCACGAATTTAAGAATATTGATGCGCTGGTGGAAATGGCGATTAATGAATTAATCGGTGAAGAGTTTCAAGACGCCGACGACTTAGTCGTAATTACCAATCGCAACATGGTGTCTGACAAATACATCTCTTTAATCAACCGCGATCAATCTGCGACTGATCAGACAGCTGCAAACGCGCTCTATCAGAAAAAGCAATTAGGCACGCTTCCTGTAGACACCCCAGCGTTTTTCATCCCTGGTGCCATCCTAATCACCAGTTATGACAACCTATCTATCTATCAGCAGCGCGGTACATTACGTCGTCATCTACGCGATGAACCCGAATGGAATCGTACTACGGATTACCAGTCAGTCAATGAGTGCTACGTGGTGCAGGATTATCGTAAAGCTGCTCTTATTGAAAACATTGTCGTGGAGGCTTAAATGAAAAGTAATTCTTTACGCGCTCACTTTATTAAAACCCAGGCTGCTAACAAAGCAGCTCGGGCTAATGCGGACCCGCGGCTATCAGCTCAGATATTAGGCCGCCGCACCGGTACAACGATGGTCAGTCAGTCAACGCCAGTTTCTGATGCGCCATCCAATGATGACGAAAATCCTGATACCGGTAGTAATATCGAGCTCAAGTTTTGGAACGATGACCAGCAACTTTCGAACATTCAATCTATCAGCCATAAGACGGAGTTAAAAAAGGAATTCTTACCTTTTTACATTCCTTGGATTGAAGGGACGATCGCTGAGGGCGTCGGTAGCCAAGACGATATGCTAGTTAAGCTGATGGTCTGGTGCTTAGACACGCATGAGTTTAAAACCGCTGTTGATATCGCTGCTTATGCTCTGCTTAATGATTTTGTTATGCCGGAGCCGTTTACTCGTGATGTAGCGACTGTATTTGTTGAACAGTTAGCAGAGGAGATGCTGTCTCTCGAAAAAGACACTGATGTCTCTGTGCACGCTGATTTAGTTCAACGCGCTATCGAAGTAACTACGTCTCAAGATATGCCGGATCAAGTCCGCGCTAAACTCTACCGCGTACTTGGCGATAGCTTAAAAGATGCTAAGCCAGACGATGCCATCAATGCTTATAAGATTGCTATTAAGCTTGATGATAAAGTCGGCTGCAAAAAAGACCTCGCTCAGCTTGAAAAAGCTGGGGAGTAACGACCCCACCCGGGAAGCGGCTCACTGCGCCAATGTTGTTTGCTGATCGCATCACAGCAGCGGCAAGGTGACCACCGCTTTTTAATTTGCAGGTAACGCCATGTTGATCAATCAACAAGTCCAAACGCAAAACGCACCTAATTACTATGCTCATCTACCGTCTGTCAGTACAGATGACATGGTGCAGCTGATGCGAATTGATAAGACGCTGGGCTCTGATCGCATCGTCGGTTATATCAATGATGCTTATGACACGGTCAATGGCGAATTACCCACCTCCTTTTTTAGCTTGCTTACTCTACAGCGTCATCTATCTGACAAACGTATTCTCTCCAGTGTTTTTGAGCGGACCTATAGACGCGCTGTAATGAATGAAGCTGCGGCGCTTATCGCCGATAATTATGTCGACTATGACACAACGAGTCAGGGCGCTATTAGTGGAGATGTGCAGCTCACCAAATCTGATCGCCTGCGCCGTATTGTCAGTCATTGCATTGCTGATATGACAGGCAGACGCCGCAACCGCGTGGCACTGCTATGACGTCTACGAAATATCAGCGTACTATTACTGCTATTCAAAACGATACATTAGACGCTATTGCGTACCGCATCTATGCAGACCGTTCAAACGATATGCTGCCTCAGATTATCGATAGTAACCCCAGTTATGCGCCGCAAGCAGTATTACCTATTGGCGCCATTATCAAACTACCAGACGATAATGCTATCGCTGCAGCGCCATCTATAAAACTATGGGATTAATATGAAAAAAAGAACCACTAAAAAAACATGGCTACTCCGTATCGGCTGTGCGACTGGGTGGTTAGCTGCAATTACAATTTGGTTGTTTATCACAATGTTCGATGCAAACGCGGATACAACCATTGCGACTGCACTCCCTTTTATCACCCCATCAATGCTGCTTGCTACCATTGTGGGCGCGATTGGTAGTTACCTCGCATTCGGCGAAGATAAAAAGTTTCCGCCTTCTGCTACTAGCATTGGTCATGTTTTGCTTGGGTTTGGTGCTGGACTATTCTTTACCCGAGGTAGTCTTGAGCTAATGGGTCATATCGATAGTAGTGATGACGTAGTGTTACTGGTTAGTTTTTTGTGGGCATGCGGTGGCTATTTCTTTTTACGATTGGTTATCTCTGTCGTTAATTCTGAAAAGATGGTCAAAATACTACCAGACTGGATCGCCCGCTTACTTGGAGTTGATAAACGATGATTACTTTTAATCTTATACTGATGCTCGTTACGTCAGCACTACTGCTCGTTATGCTAATACGCACGCGGTGCTACGATAGTGTGGGATGGTGGGCTTTTAGATTGTTGTCATGCTATTCCTTAGTCTGTTTTGTTTATCTCACTTACGATACAAATATCGCGGGCAACGAGCTACAACTAAAATACTTGTTTGTACGCGTCGGGTTTTTAACCCTGGTCGCTGCAATGGTTTTATCTTGGCGTCTTATCACTTCAGAGTATAACGATAAACGTAAGCAAAACTTTGATATGCGTCTAAAAGATATTTTTAGACTAGGAGAGTAAGATGGGTAAGTTCTTAACAGATGCCGATATTGATAAAGCTGCAGCTGAATTAGGTGTCAGATCCTCTCAGTTAAAAGCAATTCGAAAAATTGAAGGTCGTAACAATGGATTTAATAAAGATGGCACCCCTACCATCCTTTTTGAGCGTCATGTTTTTTATGATCGATTAGGTGAGTATTACTATTACACAGTACGCCGCCGCGCCATGAAAGAAAGACCTGATTTGTGTTGGCCTAGAGCTACTGTGGCTGGAGGTTACGGACTATACAGCGCTCAAGTCAAACGATTGGCTGATGCTGCTGAATATCATCGCGAAAGTGCTCTTGAAGCCTGTAGTTGGGGTATTGGTCAAGTCATGGGTTATTGGTGGAAAGAGCTTGGTTATCTGTCACTCCAAGACTTCATTAATAATATGTACGAGTCAGAAGCTAAACAACTAGAAGCTATGTGTCGTTATATTGAACATTTTGGTTTGGTTGACGAGCTTCAGCGTGATGATTGGCGTGGTTTTGCTAAAGGTTATAACGGTAAATATTATTATAAGTCTAACTATCACGGTCGCTTAGCAGCTGCAGAGGCTGAATACAGATGAAATACCTTCAGCAACTAAAAGACGATCTACTTACTAATTTTGCAGCGAAGATAACTGCAGACAAAGTGCATCTTTTTTTAGTCAATGGTGAGCTACCGTCAAACAAAGGCGATATTAATTATATCGCTCGCTTTTTATTTATTGATTGCCGTGACAATGATCCCTTTAGCTTGATAACTTACATTCGCAAGTGGTTCGAATCAAAAGGTTATCCGGTACCGGATCTGAATTTTGATTGTGAAGTTATCGATGCTGAAACTTATGATTTGACTATTGATATCGGCTTGATGGACAAGCTCGTTATTAGTGAAGATGGCAGCTATCATCAATGTCCGCCTAAAGTTTGGTCCGAGGCTCTTGGTGACTTTGTGACCAAAGATATTGCTGACGCGGTCGGACTATGAGTGATAATTTTGACGAATTAGCACCGTGGCTTGAGCGTATAAATCAGCAGCTCGACGCAAATCAAAAGCGCAAACTTAACCGGCGTATCTCTACTAAGATGCGCACAGCTTGGAAGCGTCGCATTAAGGCGCAAAAAGATCCGGATGGTCGCAAATTTACCCCGCGTAAGCGTGACCAAGCAGGAAGTATTAGACGCGGCGCGATGTTTAAGCGCTTACCTAAAATGCTAAAAACAGCGTACAGCAGCCGCCATGCAGAGATTGGCTTTAGCGGCCGTACTGCTGAGGTAATGAAAGTGCATCAGTTTGGCCAAACGATTAAGCCCAACGAAAACTCAAAGCCTACTCGCTACGCGGTCCGTGAAACTATTGGTTGGTCAGATGACGATAAAAAGCTGATTATTAATGAGATTAAAGATTTTTTATTGGAGGATTAGATTGTGATTGCCGAAAATGTAGTAATGACTACCGACTATGAAGGTAATAAATATTATGTCCCAGTCGATAAGATTGACGAGTTTGATGAGTGGTGCGAGAGCGAACCTGATAGCGAGTTTGAGCACGCTACCCTTTATGAAGGCGAGTTGTTTGTAGTTAATATCGTTCGCAAGGTTTAATTTGATATACTCATATGGAACTTATTTCATAAGAGTTTATCATGACTGCACTTAGTGATTACTACCAGATGTTTGAAGATGTCAGTAAGTTGATTTCTAAACAAAACCGTCCTGTCGATTGTATTGAGGTTCATCCTGATGCATATGAAAGCTTATGTTCTTATCACGATAGATATGCGAACCACAAATTATACAAACGCAATCCTTATGTTGGTAGACCAAAAGAATGGTACGGTATAAAAATTAAGATTAACCCAGATCTATCTGAGCCTTACGAAATAGTAATGGCTGATAATAATGAAGTTGATAAACGCCAAAATACTGTCAGATATATACATCAAAGAGATTTGTTTCCCATTATTTACGATCTGTACTATTAACCCCTTTCCTCTCCCCGCCACTGTGCGGGGCTTTTTATATCCGCAAATCACACTTACGGATAGTTATTAGATGCATGCGTTATTAGTCTCATACAGACTATAGCTATGAATGCAGAAGACCAACGACGCTTACATAATATCTTGACCATCGGCACAGTCACTGAGATTGATGCCGATCAAGCTTTGATGCGTCTGGCCGTTGGTGATAACGAAACCGACTGGATAAATATCCCTGCCATAGCAGCCGGCTCAATTAGCGCTTGGCGCTGTCCGAGTATCGGTGAACAGTATTTATTAGGTTCGCCTAGCGGTGAATTAGCGAATGCCATACCTATTATTAGCATTTACAGTGATCAACATCCAAGTCCGAGTACCAATCCTAATGAAATCCGCATCCGTTATAACGACACTGACTTTTGCAGTATTGATGTGGTTAAAAGCCAACTCACAATGCATATCAGTGAGACTCTCATCAAGTCAAAAACCAGCGTTGTGCTGGATACACCAAACACGCGTATGACCGGCAGTCTGCAAGTTGATAAAGGTATCCACGCAAAAGAAGCCATTAAATCAGACGACGAAGTGTATGCAAAAGATATCAAACTAAGCAAACACGGTCACAAAAATGTTGAGAATGGATCTGGTACGTCTGGTGATCCTGTATGAATAATTATGCAACCGGCATGTCACGCACAAATGGTCAATTACTCGATCAAGATAAACATCTGCGTCAGTCAATACATGACATTTTGACTACGCCATTGGGTACCAGATTAATGCGCCGCGAATATGGCAGTCTTTTACCCTTCTTAATCGACGCTCCTGCAAATGACGCTACGCGGTTGAAACTTATGGCGGCCACGGCCACCGCACTTATCCGCTGGGAGCCGAGGATTAAAGTTAGCAAGGTCAGCTTGTCTCTAATTAACGATGGCATTAATAGCGGTTGGAATACATTGATTGAAATGCGCCGCGCTGATAATTCAACGTTGACTACCTCATTGTCACTAGTGCGAGGTGCTACATGAACAGTGTATTTACCGCGATTAATCTACAAGGCTTACCGCCGCCAAACCTAATCAAACCAATCGCCCCTGAAGTTGAGCTTGCCGAGATTAGAGCTGAGTTTGCTGCCAAGTTTCCGCAAAACCACCCTATACACGAAGCGTTGGCGTTAGAGTCAGAGCCGGTTAATAAAATCTTAGAAGTTTTAGCATATCGCTATAGCTTGAAAGTCAGCGAAATTAATCGTACCGCGCGTAGCTTGATGCTTGCTTATGCCAATGGCGCCGATCTAGATCATATCGGTGTGACTTATTACCGCGTACAGCGCAAAGTTTTACAGTTTGAAAACTTAACGACTAATCCAGTTACGCCTGAGATATTAGAAGATGATACCGCTTATCGTGATCGCTTGGCTTTATCAGTAGAAGCTGAAACAAAGGCTGGTAGCGCGGGTGCTTATTTGTTTCATGCGTTATCTGCTAGTTCTGAAGTGTTTAATGCGACCGTGCATAGCCCAGCGCCCACTGAAGTTGATATCTATTTATCCGGACAAATTGACGGTGACGTACTTGAGCAAGCAAACAAGACGGTAGGAGTAAGTCAAGCAGCTATCAACGATGTAGCAGCAACACTGACTGCTGATGATGTGCGCCCTTTAACTGACTTGGTGCGAGTTCATGGCGCTACTGCCAAGGCTTATCAGATAGAAGCGGTAATTTATATTAAAGCGGGTATCAGTCCGCAGTTGATATTAGATCAAGGTTTGGCTGCTCTACGCGCCTACTTACGATCCGAATTTAAACCAGGACGCCGCATTGCGACCAGCCGAATTATTGGTGCATTGGATGTTAATGGTGTTAGTCGTATCGAGTTAGTTAATCCGGCATCTGATGTCCTGGTCAATATATCTCAAGTAGCGCATTGCACTAGCTTTGATATTAAGGCGGTGAGCAGTAATGACTGATTTGTCACTACTCCCCGCTAACAGTCAGCCGCTTGAGCGTGAGCTTGCAACATTTACAACGCGTCTTGAGTCGATAGATGTGCCTTTCAGTTTGATTTGGGATGCTGATAGCTGCCCTATTGAGTATTTGCCATTTTTGGCTTATGCGTGGTCAGTCGATGAGTGGAACGATAATTGGTCTATTGAAACTCAGCGCAATGTTATTCGTAATTCCATATCAGTACACCAGCGCAAAGGTACTTTGGATGCTGTCAAGCGAGCCTTAGCCGCAATTAATTACAGTACAACCGTAACAGAATGGTTCGAGACTAATCCAAAAGGAGTGCCGGGCACTTTTAGTATCTCAGTCACTCCGAGTAATAGCAAAGTAACTGACTCAGTCAGACAAGTTCGCGCTGTTGTCGACGCGGTAAAACGCTTATCAGCTCATTACAGTATTTATTTTGGTTCGGCCGCTTACTCTACTGTCGCCGCTTATGCTGTGCCTGTTGTCGCCGTCGAGATTACTGTTACTAACTAACTTTTATTAACTACTACTAGGACAATTACTATGCCAAATATCGAACAGCCTCAAGGCTTAACCAAAACTATCTCCAATCCTACAGCTAACGCTGACGGCAAGTTTGTCGTTGACTTTAAGATGCCAGAGGATAGCGGTATTGCGACTGCTAGTCACTTAGCGTTACTGATCAATGATGGTGCGGCGCGAACAGCGGTTGACGTTATCTTTGATCCCGCCTTACTGCGCACTCGATTCGATACTGTACACGTCGAGGTTATTAGTAACGTCGCTACGAACCTTAATGTTTATGCGCTGCTAAAGCCTGAAGATGTTGTTGACTATACTCAGGCTACTAAGCGTGTATTGGCAGTAGAAGCAGATAAGCCAGTTCTTTTCGCTATTAAAAAGTTAGATAGCGTCATTGTATTTGACGGTGCTGATATCGATCGCATTCAAACTACGGTCGCACCGGAAAACGGTGGCGCTTTCGAGCTTTAACGTCTACTTACTTGTAACTACTACCAAGGGCGACATGATGAGCTACCAGCTTTTACTGACAACCATAGGCAAACAGAAGATTGCAGCCGCTGCTAATACAGGCAGCGTCTCTTTAAGTATTACCGAGTTTGTCATTGGTCAAGGTATTGATGTTGACTTTAGTCAGCGACTTGATGAGCAAGTGCTCGTCAGTAAGCGCTATCAAGGACTTGTTGGTAGCGTCACCCCAACAACGGTCTCAGGACAATATGAGATCGTTTGTATCGTACCACCGAATCAAGGCGGTTGGACTATTCGTGAGCTTGGACTCATTGATAGCGACGGCGATCTAATTTGGGTTGGTCAATTACCCGAAGTTCAAAAGCCTGCTGCGAACTCTACTGCAGCCGTTGACTATCGTATCAAAGCCGTTATCAGTATTGACAACCCTGACGTTAGCTTAGTTATTGACGCCAATGTAGTCACTGCTACGCGCCAATGGTCGTCAGATACGTTTGTGCCACTTAGTCATTTAGATGATGCAAACCCTCATACTCAGTATACGCTCAAAGAGACTAACGATAAGGATATTAAAGAGCTGCAAGATTGGATAGAAATCTTATTTAATCTCAAGCCTATTAAAGTCGGCGATATTTATACGACCACTATCGATCATGCTGATGCCGCCGCGGTCGCCTTGCATCACGGCTATGGTGATTGGGAACGTTACGCTGAAGGCCGCACGCTCGTTGGTCTTTCTACTAGCGCTGATGATCCTGATAGCTACAAAACTATCGGCAATGAGTTTGGTGAAAATAAGCACACGTTGACGATTGAACAAATCCCAAGCCACGCTCATGACTTAGGCATATCTGCACGAACTAGAGTCAGTCATGATGACTCACAAGAAACTGATAGACCCGTTGATGCCACAGGCGAAAAAGATTCAGGCTATGTCGGCAACACTGGCGGCGGAGAAGCGCACAACAATATTCAGCCCTCTAAAGTCGTGGCTCACTGGCTTCGTACTGCTTAATTAACTTCAAATAAGGATACACCAAATGACAGCATTTCATCACGGCATATCAGCACAAGAGCTGACTCAAGGCATCTTGCCAATGCGTAACGCCAACGTCAGCACTTTAGGTATCGTTGTCACTAGCACAGACGCTGATGACACCATGTACCCCCTTGATACGCCGGTACTGCTGACTGGGATTACTCAAGATAATATCGATAAAGCCGGCGAAGATGGCACGCTACGGAATGTATTGCAGGGAATACGCGACATACATAATCCGACTGTCGTTGTATTGCGAGTGACTGAGCCGCTTAATGTAGACTCGCTTGATGTACTGTTGACTTGTCCTAGTCGCTTTGGACTGATGCCTAAGCGACTAGGCGCACCTGAAATCGACACGCCTGAAGTCGTACTAAAGCTGGTTTCTATCGCTAAAAAGCGCCGAGCTATGGTCTATGCGTCTCCGCGTACTGCTGATGGAGCGCTAATCACAGATAAAGCTGAAATCGTTGCGTATCGTGATACTTATGGTGACCGTGAGCTTTGCATCATCGATGGTGAGTGGGGTGTGCCACAAGCTAAAAAAAAGTAACACGGCGGCTATGGGCAAGTAAGCCATACCCAGCGCTGGTCGAAAAAGAAGATGCTTATCAGCCCACAGTTAAGCCGTTAAACATCACGCTCAAGCAGATACTAAAAGACACAACGATTGACAGTGATGCGTACCAGCCAAGCGTTAAGCCGCTCGATATTACATTACGCTCACTGCTTATGAATAAAAATATTGATGACGGCGACGCTTATCAGCCGTCAGTCAAACCGCTTGATATTACGCTGAAGTCGCTACTCATGAGTAAGAATATCGACGGTGACGCTTATAAACCAAGCGTTAAGCCATTGGATATAACGCTAAAACGGGTTTTGATTGAGCAAACAACAAATGACGGTGACGCTTATATGCCGTCCGTTAAGCCATTAGACATAACATTGATAAAAGGGGTATAAAATGCACTTAGGTATAGCAGGTGAGTTTAAAGTTGTAGTAACTCGAGCTGATGGTACGACAAAAATTGACACAGGCTTTCAAAAAAACTTAATTCTAAATCAGGGTTTGGATTTTTTTGGCGGATCTTTCGGCACAATCATAAACCAGCATTGCATTATAGGGAGTGGTAATAGCACACCCACGGTTACACAGGTATCTTTAGATAGCCCCCTAAAAATAACGGATAGCATTGCAGCATCAAAAGAACTGTCTTATACCGACAATGGCAATGATTTATATGTCACGTCAGAGCTAAAACAATATCGTTTTACCGGGTTAGATAATGCAAATATTAGCGAAGTCGGATTAGTAAGCGCAAAAAGCGCAGGTTCAACCAGTCCGACTATTAGTGATTATTACTTAACAACACGAGCACTTATTAAAGATAGTTCGGGCAATGCAACATCTATAACCGTAAAGTCAGGTGAAACCCTAGATGTTTTTTACAAGTTGTACAAGGTGATCGATATAAGTGACCAAAACTTTACTATAAATGTGAATGACGGCGCAGGAAATGCAGTCCCGTATAACGCAACAGTTAGACCGTTCGCCGTTGGCTCAGTCAATGGCAGTGTTAGTATTTGTTTGACGGAACTTACAAAAGTAACCGCGCAAACATCTGACTTTTTGCCTATAACAACAGACAACCAAAGGCCTGAAATAACCGTACCATCGTCAATGTCTGCTTATGTGGCTGGCAGCTTTAAACGAGTGGCTACAATTAACTTTTCGCTTACTCAGGCAAATATGGGTATTAGAGTCATCACTAGTCATTATAGTATCTGGAATCCATTCATCCCTTTTCAAATCCGTTTCGGGTCAGTTGCAGATGACAGCCCTATTGTTAAGACCAATAAAGATACGTTATCTATCCCGCTCGAATTTAGCTGGGGACGCTATGAGGGCGAACTCTAATGTTGCCCGAAAACACACTGACTGAGCTTGATAGTGCCTCGTTTTTGCCACCTCGCAATAAGTCACAGACAGCGACAAAGTGTTGGGAGCTTGGCGGTATCGCCCTATCTGACACCAGCGAACCTATGCGGTACTACTGGTACGGCTACATTCAGGGTAATACTATCTATTTACAGCGTATGGATGCTGAGCCTATTTCAGTACTAGCTTTTACAGGTAGTGTGACTGAGATGTCGTTTACGTTTGACCAAAACATGCGCCCGACCATCGCGTATGTCGAAGACGGTATTGCAAAGCTGTACTGGTACGACTCATCGCAATCGCAAAACGTGATTACAGAGTATGTCGATATCACTAATCCGCGCCTGTCGCTTGATGATAAGCGTAAATTTAACATCGGCAACAGTGACATTATTTTTGCTTATGTGACTGATCACAATCGTCTGTGCTACCGCCTCCAGCGTGAGCGATATAGCGCTGAGCATGTACTGCTAACTGACACTACTAAGTCAAATGATGAGCCGCTTGAGCTATTTAATATTGGCATGAGCACGGCAAACCGATTTCTATTCCTAACCAATTAATAAGGGAAAATTATGACCAACCCAACCCCAATCATCGCAACAGCCCTCGCAATGCGCGCGCTTATCGATGAAACCAACCCAGCGAGCTTTACCAAATCCATCTCTAATGTGCCCGTGCCCGGCGTACCTGGTATCAAGCAGCCGCGGACTTGGGATCTAGAAGATCCTAATACCGAAGTCGGTTATCTTAATGCTAATGACGTGACATCAGTCATTCAGCACGAGGGTTTTCGCTTCTGGGGTAACCGCACTTGCTCAGCAGATCCACGTTTTGCATTTGAAACTGCGGTGCTCACAGCACAATGGATGCTAGATACGATCATCAATGGCTGCATGCCATTCGTTGACCAGCCGATGACGCCAGTGCTGGTACAAGACATCATCGATAGCATCAATGCCAAGCTACGTGCGACCGTCGCAAAAGGTTGGTTGATCGGTGCATCAGTCTGGTATAACCCAGACCTAAACAATCCGCAAGATCTAAGCCAAGGTTTGCTCTACGTTGATTACGACTATACCCCAGTGCCAACGCTTGAAAATCTACGACTTAATCAACGTATCACCGACCGCTACCTAGTGGACTTTGGCAAACTCATCGCTCAGGCCACATAACCAAGCTGCATAACTGAGCTGTATAGCTAAGTTGATAACTAAAAGGACAAACACTATGGCAAAACAACTGCCTGCAGTACTCAAGAACTTCAACGTCCGCGTAGACGGTGATAGCCATGCCGGTACTGCGAAAACTATCAAGCTACCCGAAATCGTAAAAAAGACTGAAGAATATCGCGCCGCGGGAATGATTGGCGATATCAAATTAGACCTTGGCTTTGAAGCCATGGAGTCGACAATTAACTATACCGGTGTCGACGCGCGTCATATAACGCAGCTGACATATTGCGGTGTTAGTGATCTACCTATTCGATTCTTAGGTGCTTATGAACGTCAAGACACTTGTACTCATGTGGTACGTGACGTCTATATGCGCGGTTCAGTGACCAACTTACCGCTAGGTGAGATGGAGCTTGGCAATATCAATGAGCAAGAGCTGACATACAGTGTTACTTATCTAAAGGTCGTCGATGACGGTGCAACACTGCTCGAAATTGACCTTGTAAACGGTATTTATATCGTCGGCGACAAAGATATGACTAGCGAGATTAACACTAGATTAGGTTTATAACGCTTTTGGCCAGCCGTCAGTGTTTGGATAAATGGCGATTAGCTAGTTGGTGAGGTGACGGCTCACCAAGGCGACGATCTTCAGGCAGTGAACAGATTCATTGCCATCCAAACATGGCCAATTTTTTAACATTACTTTTATTAAAAAACCACATATACCAGGACAACTATTATGAGCACCGAAACTTCAGCTGCAGCTATTACAGAATTAAAGAAAAAAGACGCCACTACCCCGGCACCAATGCCAACCAACCCCGATATTGAAACCGTTGAATTTGATACGCCAATCGTACGTGGCGACATGACGATCAGTGAAGTCAATATCAATAAACCAAAGACCGGTGCACTACGCGGCCTATCTCTATCTGACTTACTCAAACTTGACGTTGATACCGTCATCAAGCTTGTACCGCGTGTCAGCACGCCACCACTAGCAGAACACGAAGTTGCGGCCTTAGATCCTACTGACTTTTTAAGCCTATCTACAGCGGTGGTCGGTTTTTTCGCCAGCAAGGAGCAACGGGAGAAAGCACGGCAAGAGGCCGAGAGCGCGAAAACCGAGGCATCCCACACAGCGTAGACGATGTCATTGCTGATCTGGCCGTCGTATTTCACTGGCGGCCATCAGACTGCGATGATATGGATATTGATGAGTTAATGGATTGGCATGACAAGGCGCGTAAACGTAGTGAGACTGACAAATAACTAAGAGGCGATAACCATGAATGCAATTCTACTAGCAAAATTCTGGAGAGAAATTGTCATATTCGTGCTGTCGTCTCTTTTTGTCTTTGCGCTGTTTTCTGTCTATACGCTAGTACAATCTATCGAACATATAAAAACCGAGCACGAGCTGACGCTAACCACTGAACGCGCTGCTTATGAAGTACGCGCGCGCAAAATAGAAAGGCAGAGCCATGAGCAAGTTATTCAAGCTATTAACGATAGCCAAGCGCGCGAAGCAGCTATCGCTGTGGACGTTGCTAATACTAACCGCGCTAACGAGCGGTTGCACCAAACCGTTGACCGCCTCAACACCAGTATTGCCCGTGAAAACAGCGCAGCCCGCGCTGACTACGCCGCTACCCTCTCAATCTTATTCAAAGAAAGCACAGCAAGATATATCGAACTGGCAAAAGCGGCTGATGGACACGTCAACGACATCCGAACCCTCCAAGACGCCAACGCAAACAAGTAATTAACAAAAGGCGCGTGACATGGCTAGTAATTTAGATCTATCGGCTACGCTCAAGCTCATTGATGATATCAGTGGGCCGCTACGCGGTATCGAGTCACAAGTATCGCGCTCAGTTGATGCATTCAATGACGCGCGTAGTGCTGTCAAAAAACTAGAAGCGACACAAAATCGAATTACTGCGTTTCAAGACATGGGGCGTCAGCTCACTGAGACTAGCGGTAAACTGGACACAGCGCGTCAACGCATGAACTCACTGCGTCAGCAAATTGAGTCTACTGACAACCCCTCCCAAACCCTGATCAATCGATTCAATGCAGCCTCTCGTAGCGTGGATAGACTGGGTCGTAATGTTAATGATCAGACCCAGACGCTAGCACAGCTCAGGCGACGGCTTGAGTCAGCAGGCGTATCTACCAGTGATTTAGGCCGTCATCAAAGTCGACTGGCAGATCAAATAGCCGAGGCTAACAGACGGCTGGATCAGCAGCGTGAGCGTATGAATCGCGTCAGGCGCGCGCAGCAGCAATCGCAGCAGATGGGTGATATGCGCAATAAGGCAATGGGTCTGGCCGCTGGTGGCGCAGCCGCAACTTATGGCGCAGCAATGTTCTTAGGGCCTGGCCTTGAACTAGAAGTTAATTTAAGTGAAGTTCAAGCATTAACGCGATTAGACAAGAACAGTCCACAATTTAAAGCGTTAGCTGAACAAGCTCGAATATTGGGTGCAACAACTCAATTTACATCAGCTGATGCTGCTAGTGGTCAAGCGTTTTTGGCGATGGCGGGATTTACTCCTGAAGCAGTGCGTGCAGCCATGCCCGGTATGCTTGATTTAGCGTTAGCAGGGAAGATTGATTTACCAGCGACCGCCGATATTGCATCAAATATCTTATCAGGAATGAGTCTTGACCCAACTAAAGACATGGGTAAGGTTGGTGATGTTTTGTCTGCCGCGTTTACTAGAGCAAACTTAAATATAAGCATGCTTGGCGAAACAATGAAATACGCCGCGCCCGGTGCATCAGGACTTAATGTTAGTTTGGAAGAGTTGGCAGGAATGGCTGGAAAGCTAGGCGATGCAGGCATCCAAGGTTCTGAAGGTGGTACCGCGTTGCGTGCAATCATGTCACGTCTTGCTGATAGTGGCGGCCCTGCTGCTAAGGCAATGAAACAGCTTGGAATACAAACGCTTGATGCTAAGGGGAATTTGAGACCCATTCCTAAGTTGTTAGAAGAAATTGCAGAAAAAACCAAGAACATGGGGACTGGTGATAAAAACACCATACTCTCTGAAATATCAGGCGCTAATGCCAGCAACTCAATGCTAAAGCTCGTTGAGTATGCTGGGAATGGTGAGTTACAACAACTCATTAAAGACCTGCAAGGGTCTGATGGAGAGCTTGCTAACTTGTCAAAAACAATGGGCGATAACACTCTGGGCGACTTTAAAGCAATGACCAGTGCTGTTGACGGATTTCGTACAGCTATATTTGATGCCAATAGTGGCGCTTTGCGTGATTTTTTACAAGGCCTGACTACGGGCGCACAAAAGATGACTGAATGGGCAAAAGCCAATCCCGAACTGGTAGCGACACTAGGCAAGATATTTGGCATCTTAGCCATTGGTGCAATCGTAATCGGTAGTTTTGGCGCGATACTATTAACCATACTTGGTCCAATGGCATTGCTGCGAGCATCATTCGCTACGCTTGGTGGCTTGTCAGGCATATTAGGTACGCTAATGGGGCCGCTTAAGATGCTCTGGTCATTATTTGGCTTTGTTGGTCAAGCGGTGGTGTCAGCAGTAGCGCTTATTGGTAAATCCTTAATGTTTATGCTAAGTATAGTAAAAACAGTTGGCGCGGCGATGATGGCCAATCCTATTTTGATTGCCATTACATTGCTCGCAGTGGCCGCTTACCTTATTTATAGAAACTGGGGCCCGATTAAAGAGTTCTTTATTGCCCTTTGGTCAACCATTACCGCTAGCGTCTCCGCAGCATGGGAATGGATAAAGTCGATCTTCAGTACTGGCATTCAAGCACTAAACACTTTCTTATCGAACTTCAACCCTGTCAGCTTGTTTATGTCAGCGTTTGCAGCCGTTTGGTCTTACTTATCTGGACTTGGTGCGACGTTCTATACTTATGGCGCTAATATGTTGGACGGCCTTAAAAACGGTATTATGAGCAAAGCCAACGCTGTCGTCGAAGGTATAAAAGGCGTAGCCGGTAGAGTCAAAGGCGCATTCACAGGATTGCTAGGCATTCGCTCGCCCAGCCGCGTCTTCACGGATTACGGCGATTACATGATGCAAGGGCTAAACAATGGCTTACTAGCAAATAATAGCCCTGTAGACGCCATGCTCAAAACCAGCAACAGCTTACGCGCAGCGATGGACACTAGCGAGATTCGCTTTGATAACCGTAAGCCGATTATGGCAAGCGCTATGATGGGTGGAGTCACCGGACAGTCTCAACCTACGATAGTGAATCATTTCACTATCAATGCACAACCGGGCCAGTCCGAACAGCAAATCGCTCAACTAGTGGCGCAAGAAGTAGCTAAGACACAGCGCGGCCAGAGCAATAACACAGCACTATATGACATCGCGGAGGACTGGTAATGCTATTAGCACTAGGGCAGTTTGTATTTGATGTAGACACTATGACTTATAGCGAGCTACAGCGTAGCCGGTCATGGTCGTATGGTAGTAACGGCATAGCGCAGGGGCGCGATCAGTATCAGTTCACCGGTACTGGTGAAGAGACGATGACGATTCCTTTTATGATTTATCAGTCACACGGCTTCGGCAATCGGCAATCTATCGACGATCTGTCAGAGATGGCCGACGCCGGCGGCGGATATGTGCTGATTGACGGCAGCGGCTATCTATACGGCGTCTTTGCAATTACTGCTATCGATGAAACGCGCAGCCATATCACCAATCGCGGCGTGGCACGTAAGATAGATGGCACCATGAAGCTGACTCGTATTGATGATGATCGCATTCAGACTGACAAAGCGATGACGCAAGACACCCAAACACAAGAGATATAAGCATGCTACGTACCCCTATCATCAGATTAAGTGCTGATAACAAGCCCCTTAATGATCAGGTTATATCACGTCTCATGCGTGTGACGGTCACAGATAATAAGAATATGGACGCTGATGAGCTATCGCTTACGCTAGATGATCATGACGGCGCATTGGAGCTTCCTAAGCGCGGTGTGCGTCTACAGTGTTGGATGGGGTTTGCTGATATCGGCGTTGTCGATATGGGAACCTACATAGTAGATAGTAGCGAGTGGTCAGGAGCGCCGGACACGATCAGCATACGCGCTAAGTCTGCAGATTTTAAGTCATCACTCAAGTCAGGACATAACGAGTCGTATCATAATAAGACACTAGGAGAGATCGCCGATATAATCGCTAAGCGTCAGCAGCTAGAGCTATCTATCAAGCCCAATCTATCTACTATCAATGTCGGTCATGTCGATCAAACCGATGAGTCCGACATCCATTTACTTACGCGGCTTTGTCATCAGTACGGCGCTGTGGTAAATATCAAGCACGGCAAGCTACTGATATTTACCGCTAATAGCAATGTCAGCGCTAGCGGTCATCCGCTAGACATCACCACTATCACAAAGCAAACGGGTGATCGCTATCGCTATAGCGTAGAAGATAGACAAGCCGATTATGATAATGTATCGGCCAGCTATCAGGATAAAGACGCTGCCAAACGTAGCACAGTCGATACCAAAGGTGGCAGTAAGACAAAAAAACTAAAAGGAACGTATAAGAGTAAAGACGCCGCCAATGCCGCCGCACAAGCGGAATCAAAACGTATCAAAGATAGACAGGCCAAGTTTAGTATTAGCACGGCCTACGCCTACCCCGCTGTGACTACTGAAAGCCCCATCACACTACAAGGGTTTAAAGCTGAAATCGATGCGCTGAAGTGGACGGTAGACAAGGCGGTGCACGACTATGGCAAGTCTAGCGGATTGACAAGTCAGCTTGATTTATTGGCCCCATTGAAATAATGTTGTGTTATAATAAATCTTGCTTGGGAGCATCGATATAAGGTTAGCCTAATTAACTAACTCGAATAAGGTGGCCGTGTAATCGTGGCGCGGATTTCAGCCCCAAGCAACTTATATTAGAGACCGAAAAGCCCTGCTATTTTGCAGGGCTTTTTTTATGCTCAACATAACCTATTCTACCATCCACTCACCTAGCGTTGCATAGACTTCATCAGTGTCTACAAAAGTTTTATCACGCTCGATATCATGCAAAGAGACAATACTACTGGCTACAAAGTCTTTAATACGCATACGCTTGAAGCAATAGGCAGACACATAGAGTTTGCCGTTCTTAGCATGCACCTTACGCACATTGATATCACGCTCAGACAGATTGCCGCCACTATCCTTATAGACCATCGCGTAATCACGGCGGTCATTCTTAACGGGTCGAGCTTCTTTTGGTGCGATAGGCGTAGCAGGTAGACCTTGATTAGATATGGTGTCGTGACGTTTTGGCTTTACTGGTGAGTCTAGGGCAGCCCTAGGTTTGGCAGTCGTAGCATTAGTATTTTTTAGAGCATTAATCAGAGCATCAAATTTCTTGTCTAATATATCAAGTCGAGCAATCACCTGCTGGTTATGGTTGTCATCACTCATCATCATTTCCTTTTAGATACTTTAAAATTCACCCAATCAACAGAACAAAAGTTAATCAAACTAACCAGTCTAGGAAGACAATCAGTATGATTAATAACAAAACAGCAAGCAGCACTAGCATGAATACCGCAGCCATAGCCGCCGACCTAGCGAGAGTGGCCGCTTATGCTCACACCCTTGGGCAGTTGTGCGAGTTATCCCCCCATGCCGAGCCGCTATCATTGGAGCAGCTAGAGGTCATCTTTAAAGACATCGCACAGGTGTGTGATGCCAGTGTTAATACCATTCAGAGTTTGAATAGTTAACTACTCATCAAAATTAACACTCAACTTTAACGTTTTTTCTTTTTGCAGGGCTAGTACATAAGGTTGTGCTAGCTCCATCAGCATCTTGTAGTCATAGTCCTCGTCCACCACTGCCCCAGCCGTTCTCAATGTAATTTCTATATCACGCGCGTATAGAGCCAGCATGTCAGAGAATGAATTTTCGTGATAGACGTTCAGTGGTTCCATCAAAAACCTGTTTTTATCTTTAGCCATCATCTACTCCATAGACTCATAAGTCTTTATCAGCCTTACCAGTTCAGCACGCCGCTGGCTATTTCGATATAGCTCTAACCATTGCATTTCATCTTCAGTCAGATCACTGGCAGAAGTATCAAGACGTTTTCCTGTGACCACATAACCCATGTCATAACCTAAATCAGATAGCCTTTTGGCTAATCCTAAATCAGGTAGCCTTTTGGCGTTCTCGTATCTTGAGAATGTTGAATGGGCAACACCCAAGGCATCTCGGACTGTTTCTTGCGCTAATCCAAGCCTTTCACGCTCCATAACAAGACGCTTAGACAGACCTTCAATAATGTTATCATCAGTAAATGTTTTCATATGGCGACAAAAATCCTTTACATATCCATATGACTATGGAATAATGCAATTGTTAGCTCGTAAGACAGATAACACTTTATCACAAAACTCAATAATGGAGTATCCACGATGTCACAAGTCATGTTTGCCACGCGCTTGCCTGAATCACAGCGCAAATACATCCAGTACAAGGCGATGGACACCGGTAAGCAGCAACAGGAGCTTATGTCCGAGATCATCGCCGAGTATCAACAGCGCGATACCGAATTTATGAGCAAGTTCGCCGCCCTACTACAGCCGTCGGACCACGACGCTAAGGGGATCGGTAATGACTCATAAAAACTGGGACAACGTCCGCGACCGCCGTCTGTATAGCTATATGAATGACCCCGAGCATGACCGCTTTGAGTTTGCCATGCGCCTAGCAGGGATCAGTCAAGAGGCAACGGCTATCAGACAGTTTGTACTAGAGCGCTCAGATCAGATCATCATTAACCATCAACACGATAAGTTTAAGCAAAACGACGTTACCGTAACAACGGTAAAACTGCGCTTTCCTAGCGGTAAATTTACCGCAACAGATTCACTTTAGTAGTTTAACCAGACCCCACGATGTCACAACTTAACTCAACCAAAGAAGGAAACACCACGATGTCACAACTTAACTCAACCTTAGCCACACTTAGCAACCTTCAAGCCCATGTCGCCATGATGGCGCAGCTCACTAGCTCAACCTCATCAGAGACGGTCACTATCAACCGTCAGGACTTGCGATTCGCGTTCGCGGATATCGAGCAGACTATTAGCGGTATCTATGCTCAGCTATCTAATGAGGGAGAGCTGACGTTTTCATCATCACTAGGCGACACCCTAGATCATCCTATGGTTGAGCAGTTTTGGGATGTCTATGACTATTTGGATAACTTAGACAGTTTAAATAGGGGTGGTCGTGTCAACCATCATAGCGACGATGCCGACACCATCGCGATCAATCTCAATGATATTTATAGCGTGGCTAAGAAAAACAACCAACCCCTACCAGATGACATGGTTGAGCTAAAGCAGCACTTGCATGACAGCTGTCGCTATCTGTTTATCGACTCAAACGTAGCGGTCAGCAGCAAGGTATATAACGGCAAGACGATCAAATGCTGGATATTCCAAAAGCCAGTAGCAGAGGCACAGCCGGTAAGTGATACCCCTAACATTGACTTAGCTCAGGCATGCAGTGAGTTTGAGCAGCAGTTCAGCGAGTCCGCACCGACCGCCGCTGCACCAGTGATGGAGATGACAGAGCCTTGCATCATTAGACGAAGCGTGACCAACCGCAATAACAAAACCACAAGACGCCAGTTCTACGTTCCTAGCATCACTGAAGAACAAAGAAATAAAGGCATATTGATAGGATTATGTAAGAGATACGGCGTAGAGCTACCTGCTTACTATCACGACATCGATGTCAGCCGTTTCGCTGAAAAGACCTACTACGATGAAAACGGCGACAAGCAGCGTGTGCTAGTACCCCTGTTCAAAGACCGTCGTGAGGGTGAGCACACCCAAGCCTTCTATCAGCGCGTTGGCTTACTGCTACCACCGATTGACTAGATACTTTTTTTACTCATGCATGAGGGAGAACATCTCCCTCAGACTTTCAACCACGATAATAGGAAACACCACGATGAATCAGCAGAAAGGTAACAACGAAGTAATGCCATTGGCATTTAACGGCATCGCTCTAAATCCGGTGATGCGTAACGGTCAGATTTGGATGACAGCCAGTGACTTGGCAAAGGCTTTAGATTATTCAGATGTTCGTTCTATAACCAAGATACATAGCCGTAACGCTAATGAATTCACATCGGCAATGACCTTGGTGGTCAAATTGACCACCAAGGGTTTTGGAAACGGTAACAGCGAAAAAGACACTAGAATATTCTCCCTTCGCGGCTGCCACCTCATTGCCATGATGGCACGCACTAAGGTCGCTAAGGACTTCCGCGTTTGGGTGCTAGACATATTGGACTCAGAAGTAGGCGCACCAGTAGCAGAGCCAACGCCTATATCAGTATCCAATGCTGATTGGACTCGCTACTTGCAGTCGTTGACCATTCCAGAAATGGCGCAGCTTACCAATCGTAGCGAGCAGGTGGTGATTAGCAGTCTTTATGAAGCAACTCATACCCCAGAGCAGCGTAGCGCTCAGCAGCCCACGCTACCTAATCTGCCGCCGCAGGTGCAGACCGCGCTAGACCAGTTTTGGGACACCGTCAGTCAGCTAGACTTGCAGCAGATTAATCACAGCCGTGACCCGCAAGTCTTAGCGATTAGCTTGCCTGAGATATATAGCACCGCAGGGGAGCAGCTACCCCAGCGGCGATCCATGCTGTCAGCACTTAAGCACAGTCTGATACCTCAGTTTAAAGACAGCAACCACGCGATTAACAGCACTATTACTGGTAGCACTAAGAAATGCTGGGTGTTTGTTATGCCAAACACTCACTAGTAACCCTAAAACTAAAAACCCTGAAAGGAGTCGCCACGATGACTAATCAAACCACTCAATAATTCATCTGGAGCACTTATGGCAAGTTCGAAATCAGCATATATAAATTGTCCTCACTGTGGGTCAAGAATGTACACACATGGGCACGTTATATTTAGTGCACTAACCAAGCAGCTGACCGCCGCTTGCCGTAATCCAGACTGTCTTTTCTCAGCCAAAGTTAGTGTTGAGATATCAAGACAAATACAACCCAGTCTGCAGCCAAAACCTGAAGTTACAGCTGCATTGAGTAGATAAGGACAATCACGATGACCACTCCAACTCCCCAATCTCCGGTTAGTGAGGTAACCATTCCAAGCAACAAGTACAACCCATTTAATCTCACGACCGATATAAGAGACTCATTGAGCGAAGTATTTTGCGCTGCTATTCACTCTCACAAAAGCGACTACCTAACACGCAAACATAGGCTAGCCGAGCATTTAGCCAAAGAAGATCATGACAAAAAGCATACCCCAGTACTTGTATCGCTATGTCAGTTCTCCGAGCGACACCTAAAGCAGGAAGCTCAGACCTACAAGGCAATAATGGGTAGCGATTTTTGGATCAAAGAAGTCGAAAAAATTATTCAAGAAGCAGAAAACGCTTAATACTCTCTATAGAAACTAGGTAATACCATGACACGAATTAATGACAAAGTCGTAGACCGCTTGATTTCGGACTACGGATTCAAAGTAAGCGGCGAATGGCTCCGTGAGGGCCGTTGCCCAGACTGCAATAAAAAATCACTATATACCCATTCGACTACGCCGCGCGTGGTCAAATGTGGCAGGCTTAATAAATGCGGCATGGAAGTCCACGTCAGAGATCTCTTTACTGACCTATTTACCGATTGGTCTGCTACATATAAGCAGACGGACATTAACCCCAATGCCGCCGCTGACGCTTATTTAAATGAAGGACGCGGCCTAAGTATCCAATCAGTCAAAGGCAGTTACAGCCAAGAGCACTACACAGACCATAAGCTCAATATCTCCTCAGCCACGGTACGCTTTACCTTACCAAACGGCGGCTGGTGGGAGCGCATCATCGATAAGGCTGACAGATTCCCGCGCAAGGCAAATATAAAATATGGTTACAAGGTTAATGGCTACTGGTGGTGGCATCCGGCTAACACTCAGATGCCTAGCGAGATATGGATAACCGAAGGTATCTTTGACGCCATGGCGCTAGCCGAGCACGGTATTGATGCCGTTAGTAGCATCAGCTGCAGCAACTATCCAGAGCATAGTTTGCATGAGCTAAAGAGCCAATATGTCAAAGCAAAACACACGCTACCTATCTTAGTATGGGCCTTCGATAACGACAAAGCCGGTAAGAGCGGGATTCAGCGCTGTATAAAATTAGCTGAGGATATGGGCTTTGAATGCAAGGCCGCGCAACCACCGTATGAGAAGCACCGTCAGCTAGACTGGAACGACTTGCACGAGATGGGCCGTTTGACGGCTGAGCATATCGAAACTTATCGTTATTATGGCGACATACTGACAGCTAAGTCCGCTATGGAGTCGGCTGTCATCATGTACATGCACACCAAGCGCAGTAGCTTCTATTTTGAATATAACTATCGCACCTTTTGGTTTGAACTAGACACTAAAGCGCTATCTAGCTGCATTGGTGTCGAAAAGCATCAAGTCGATGACTACTTAGATAGTGTTAGCGATATGACTGACCTTGACGAGTCTATGCCGGACTTTGTCAAAAACTCAAGTAAAGTGACCGAGGTTTGTAACGCTAAGATTGAAGCACTTTATTTTCAACGTAACGAGATTACAGATGAGTCCTGGTACTTCATGCGCGTGGCCACGGCCAAAGGCGATGTCACTACTACTATTACCGGCGACCAATTATCTAGTCCTTCTAAGTTCAAGCCGCGCCTACTATCCGTTTATGCCGGTGTGTTTTGGACGGGCGCTGCCGGTCAGCTCGATATCATCATGCGCCATCAGACCGAAGCGCTCAAAGAAGTCAAAACTACTGACTTTATAGGCTACAGCAAAGAGTTTGGCGCGTATATATTCAATGATATCGCGGTACACAAAGGAAAAGCTGTCACCATCAATAATCAAGATTACTTCAAGTTAGGCCGTTTAGAAGTAAAGTCTTTAGCCAACTCTCCAAACGTACAGCTCAACACCAAAGATAAGCCCACCTTTGACTGGTGGACCAAGTTTAATAAAGTTCGCGGCGCTTATGGTACCGTTGTCATGGCATGGTGGCTTGGCACTTACTTTGCTGAGCAGATCCGCGCCATCGATCGCAGTTATCCTTTTTTTGAACTGGTGGGCCAAGCCGGTGCAGGTAAATCACGTCTTTTAGAGTTTCTTTGGCGCTTATCTGGCCGTGAAGACTATGAAGGCTTTGACCCAAGCAAGGCAACCTCAGTCGCTATCTATCGTGAGTTTGCTCAAGTATCCAACATGCCTATCGCGCTTATCGAAGGCGACCGTAACGATGAAGACGGTAAAAAGTCTTACTCAAAGTTTGAATGGGATCAGCTCAAAGATGCGTTTAACGGTCGTAGCATTCGTAGTCGCGGCGTTAAGAATAACGGCAATGATACCTACTCGCCACCGTTTCGCGCGGCGATTATGATTAGTCAAAACGAACCCATCCAAGCCTCTGAAGCTATGCTCACACGCTTACTGCATATCCGTCTAACCCGCGAAGGTCAAACGCTTGAGGGTAAACACATTGTTGATGAGCTCGACCGCATACCGTTAGACGTCACCAGTCAGTTTATGGCCAAAGCCATTCGCAATGAAGAGGCTATCTTAACGACTTATAAGAAAAAGGTTAGAGAATACGAGGTCTTTTATCATGCAGCCGGTATCACTCATACCCGTATCGCGCTCAACCATGCGCAGATAGCAGCGATGGTCGATTGCTTACATCAGCATGTACTCGAGGACGTCATGACTGAGGAGCAAGCTAAGTCGGCAAAAACCACATTGATTGAAATGTCACATCAGCGCGTGGCCAGGCTATCCAGTGATCATCCTCTGGTCGAGCAGTTCTGGGAGATTTACGAATATCTCAATACTTTAGGCCAGTGTGAGATGAATCACTATACGGATAAAAAGCGTATTGCAATCAACTTGCCGAGATTTTACAAGATAGCGCAGCAAGAAGGTCAGCGGCTACCAGATCAAACAGAGATGAAGCGATTACTAAAATCTAGTCAGAAAAATAAATTTGTAGATTCAAACGTCGCGGTATCAAGCGCCGTCTTTGGCAGTAAGACAGTCAAATGCTGGGTCTTTGAAAATGGTATGGAGGGTTGAATCATGAGTAGATTAATAGAAAGACCAAGACGGAACGGTAAAGTAACGCTTTTGAAAAATTTAGCAGAAACAGCCAATAGTAACGAAAAGATAGTAAGCCAAGAAGACTTCAAAGGTATACCAAAGCGATACAAATGGGTAGTCGCCAACGGCGAAGGTATAAAAAAGTATTTCATAAATAAACCTCGCTTAATTGATCACATCAATGGAGTTTATCGAGCTTATTATCTAGGAGATAAAGTAACGCCTGCATTCAGAAAAAAACACCGTGATGGCATTGGGCTTGAGGGTGGGTACAAGTGCTTAGCAAATATAGCTAATGGCGATGGGATCTTAAGGAGGGAAGATTAATGAAACTAGTCCGCGCCCTATTCCCTTACGATCGGCAAAGTCCCTTGCATTGGATAACCTTCGACACCGAATCTGGCCAAATGATTGACTGCTCAATGCACCCGACCCATAAGCAGCGCGAACTTTATCAAGGCAAGCGTTATGAAATCAGAGGCGACAAAATCATCATGCGCTGTGAAGTCGAAGTTTATCAAGAGCGCAAATTCGTATCACTTACTGAAATAAAGATTGGAGATTAGTATGTCAGGCGACAACTACTTAAAACATATTACCCATGCGTATTTAGCTCACGCCCAAAAGATTGCGCCGTTTGAGTTTAAAGGACCAAACAGCATTCCCCATAACCCAAAGAACAACCGTAAAACCAAATCAAAAGGTAAAAAGTAATGGCAGACGACATAGACAGAGCAAACGATATTGCTCAAGAGAGCTTAGATCGCTCATTGGCCAAAGCCGCAAAGTTCAGCGAACCGTCATATTCCGAATGCTTAGATTGTGGTGAAGACATCCCCTACCAACGGCAACAGCTTGGCGGCGTCAAGTACTGCATTGACTGCCAAACCGTTTTAGAAAGGAGACGCTAATGATAAAGTCAATCTTTTGGATGCTGATAGCCTCTTTTATCTCGTATAACGTAGGCAGCGTTATAGCTCACAACATAGTTAAGACGGAATGCCAGCGCTTAGGTAAGTTCTACGTTGGCCAAACGGTTTATGACTGTAAAAGAAGCCAGTAAAAATACCTAAAAGTTACCTATTAAAGGTAAGTAATAATATAAATCAAATCAATATCATAAAAAGAGATAATAGATAAATTACTTCTATTACCTCTTTTTTTACTACCGTAGTATTACCGCTCGTTTACCGTAGCGAAGTTAAGTTATAACCTCACTTTTGACCTGAAATCAAAGGATAAACCATGTCAGCAGGCATAGAACCTCTCAAAACCAGCATTCGTATCTGGTGGCGCGACGAACACGGCAAGCGCGACCGCGAAACCCTTTACGATACGCCGCCCACTGATACCAACTTGGCCAAAGCAAACGCCATAGCCCAATCGATTGACACTCAAATTAAAATGGGCACGTTTGATAGAGATCAAACCTTTCCGCATTCTCCTAAGCGCAAAACCTCTTACTTTGGCTACTATATAAACCAATGGCGCACCACAGAGGCCTCATTAGTATCGCCAACGTCATGGACAACATATCTAAGCAAAGTAGAAAACCACATCGCGGACCATTGGACGCACAAACAGATAGCTAAAATCCGCGTAGAAGACGTCGAAGCATGGGTTTATGGCGACTTGGTCAAACAAAAGCAGCTCAGCTCCAATACCATCAAAGAGATCTTAGGACTTTGGCGCAAGATTTACGGCTACTGGTCACGGCATCAGGCACAAGTAAACGACCCATCTCAGTACATCAAGCTTAACTTTAACGATCCAGACGACATATACCCCTTTGATAAAAGCGAAATAAGTCTCATTACACAATCAGAAAAGGACCAGGCGCGGCGCAATCTATGGACAGTCATGCTCTGGTCAGGATTATCATCGCATGAGCTGCTACCATTGGCCATAGAGGACCTAGACTTAGATGATGGCTATGCTTATATCAAGCGCGGCGTAGTAAAAGGCAAATATCGCGTCACAAAGAACAGACGGCGTAAGCGACAAGTCGAACTACTGCCTGTAGTAATCAAAGCGCTACGCAGTCAACTGGATCTAATCAAAGATAACCCAGCGCAGACCGTTATGATTACTGAGCGCGATCATCGTACCGAACGAGCACATACATTACAGTTTCTTTGGCATAATCCGAATACTGGTACCCATCACACTTATGAGCAGCTGCGCCACCAATGGCGCGATTACCTCGAGAGTATCAATATAGACTATCGACCGCTTAATAACGGCCGTCACACTTATGCAAGCCAAGTCCTTTCGACTGGCGTCGTCTCAGCTGAGTGGTTGGCCAAACAGCTAGGCCATAGTAATACCGATATGATCCACAAGCACTATGGCAAATTCATACCGCAAGATTCTGGCCACATAATAAGACTACTCAGCAAAGCCCTCGACCTATAACCCAGCCCACGACACAATAAAAAGGGTTTCTAACGTTAATTCGCTAGAAACCCTTTATTTATGGGCGTTCACAACATATTTATCATAGTTTTGTCATAAAACCCAACCCATAACCCTGCCCACGCCACCAAGCTAGCACTATTCTTTAGGTATTAAAAAAGCCTACACAAGGTAGGCTCTGTAAGGGCTTCAGCATATTCAGCTATTACCCGATATTTGGCGGAGACGGAGAGATTCGAACTCTCGAAGGGCTATGAACCCTTGCCGGTTTTCAAGACCGGTGCATTCAACCGCTCTGCCACGTCTCCATTGGTGCATCATTATATAGATATCCTTTTATAATGCAAGCCCCTAATCTAAAAAAATCCAATTAATTTGCAAATACCTTTGAACCACTGATTTATCGCTTGCTTGAGGCCAGATGCAGGCACATATCGAGCAGTCTATTGGCATACCCCCATTCATTATCGTACCACGCAAAAACCTTGTACTGCTCGCCTACTTGCATGAGCTGCTGACCATCTATGATAAGCGACTCAGTTTGATGAATAAAATCACTAGAGACCAACGGCTCATCCGTATAAGCCATGATGTCACGTAAATGCGTCTGACTGGCAGATTGAAGGGCGTCACGGATAATATCAACGCTGACCTCTGGCGTATCAAATACAAAGGTCACATCAATCGCTGCCACATCGATGGTGGGCACCCGTATTGAATGTCCATTTATTTTGCCCGCCATCGCTGGCAATACCCGCTCCGTCGCAGCAATACTACTCGAGGTCGTTGGGATAATATTGTAGCCAGAAGCACGCGCCCGTCTGGGATCTCGATGCGCTTGATCGAGCACCGTCTGATCGGCGGTAACCGCATGAATCTCTGTCATCATAGCGGACTTGACGCCGAACGCTTTATCCAATGTGTCAATCAGCGGCACCAATGCCTGCGTGGTACAAGAAACGCTGGAGATAATCGGTAAATCAAGCATGAGCGCATCTGTATTGACCCCCATAACGATACAAGCATCCACATCATCGAATGGCGCTGCACCGATGATCACCTGCTGTGCGCCTGCATAGATGTGCAGCATCGCTTGCTCATATGAGCGAAAGTGACCGGTGCACTCTAGTACCACATCGACCCCTAGCGACTGCCAAGGTAGGTTTTGTGGATTGGGTTCTGAGAGCATATTGATACAATAAGTCAGAGTGTTTTTGGTGAGACAGAGCTGAGTTTTATGCTCATTATCGCCCCCGCTCTCGATAATATCAGCACTGACCCCCAAGCGGCTTAAGCGACCATGCGTGCTATCAAATTTTAATAAATGCAACAAAATATCTGCTGGTGCCAAGTCATTAATTGCGACGACATGGATTGCACGTCCTAATACTTCAAAGCGCTCTAGCAAGGCGCGCAGTACATTGCGCCCGATACGACCAAAACCATTAATAGCCACTCTCAATGGCTGTGAGTGCTCACCAGTGGTACGATAGGTCGCCGCTATCGGGTCAGAGGTCAATTGATAAGTGGCGCTAGAAAAATCAGGCATAAAAGATATCACTATAAAGGGATATAAAGAATGGGCGTTGTCGCTTTAGACACGCTCTAACAGTTGGTTCAATATTTTTTGTTCAAAAAACCGACAATGCCGTAAAATCTATCTTGTCATAACAAACTATCTTGTCATAACAAACTATGGCGTGATAAAAATCAATGCCAAACGAATGGTGTTGTAGTCAATGCTTTGCTTGAGATGATCGAATATCGGACGCAGTTTGATACTGCCATCATCATTGAAGTCGTTTGGGTTATTGGCAACTTTGATGGCGACATAAGCGTTGCCAACCGCTGTCATGACCTCATCCTCTGGACGCAGATGGTGGCAGGCAAGGCTTGGATCTTGTGATTTTAGCTCGCCGATGTGGCGCATGATGGTGGACTGTGATAGTTGACGCGCTTGTGAAATTTCCGCAATAGTCAAGCTCTCTTCTAATAGCACTCTGGTTGCAAGCAAAGTGCTCTCTGATTTGTCAGAGACTTGACTGCCTAATTTCTGCTTCTTATCGATTTGCGCTTGTTGCTGTTCGCGGCGCTTTTTTTGCAGCGCGGCATAGGCGTTAATCACGGATTGACTGAGCGTACCACCTGACTTTAAAACAAACTTCTCATGCGCCTGCTGCATACTTTCTTCATCCAGCATCGCATAGTTGGCATCAGCCTCTTCAGACAGGACCAAAAACCGCTTGTCTGCGCCGCGTGCCAGTGGATCAAGTTGCAAGCTCATGTCATTCATACCCAGTAGCTGCAATCCTGCCAGCGATTTGAGACGTGATAAGGCCACATAACCTTGTCCCAACTCAAAGGTACGCGATAAATCAATCTCAGCGGCATCGAGGGTCATGCCTTGCGACTTATGAATAGTGATCGCCCATGCTAGACACAGCGGTACTTGTAAGTAACTTGCTAGCACCTCACCCGTCTCATCTTCGATGATCCACTCCTCAGGCTCAGCGATGACTTCTCGTCCTGAATTAAGCCGCACGACAGGCATTTTCTGGGTCGTTGGTTTCTTGGACTTTGGCTTTTCTTTGTCTTTTTTAGCAGCGGACTTCTTAGCTTTTGCCGTTTTTTCGCCAGCAGCTTCCTCATCAATGTCATCGCTGCTATCGTCTTCGATTAACGCGTCACTACTTTCCTTATCCTCTATTTTGACCGCAGCAAAACCAATCAGCTCACCCATCGTCCCGTTGGACACCCCAAGCTCGGCATTGTTTTTGATAAACATGACCTTGGCGCCCACCTTGAGAACCAACTCGTCTTGAGTACGTACGGTCTTTTTTAAGGTTTCAACCAGCTTACTATCGCCCGTGGTTGTGGCTTCAAAACGCATCATCTCACCGTCTAACAGTGCCAGCTCCTTGTCATTAATCTTATTGACATTGAGATTGTGCGTGTACAGGCGAGTACGCTTGATATCGACGCTTTGATCGTAAGTATTCTCTAAAGCGGCAATCGCCTCAAAGGTCACTTCCTGACGACGGATTTGGTTGAGAATATCATCTAAGTCTAAACCGCCATTTGCCGCTTCGCTAACCTGTCGATGCTGCTCTGACAGATAGCAAATATGAAATTTGGCATCGAGCCACGCCTCAGACATAAAGGCGAACTTTTCACGATTGCTCTCGCCTTTACTACCAATCGGCGGTAACTGAAAAAAATCTCCTGCGACCACGACTTGGATGCCGCCAAAGGCTTTGTCGTTTTTGCGGACATGCTTGAGTACTTGATTGACCAAATTGAGCTGCTTGGCATGTAGCATCGATATCTCATCGATGACCAGTACTGCCGTGTCTTTTAATCTGTCTGCCAAAAACTGCTTACGAGATAAATTGGTCAAATCGCGATCAGACAGCTCATCTTTGATACCAATACCCGACCAACTATGAATCGTCGTGCCGTTCATGTGGGTGGCAGCGATACCGGTACTGGCTGTGACTGCAACCGGTACACGGCGAGCGCGTAGATAATCGATGTATTGATTGAGGGTATACGTCTTACCTGAACCTGCTGAGCCAGTCAAAAAGACGTTTTGACCTGTTTTTAGAATATCAAGAGCAGAAGATTGACGCATAGACCCAAACCAACCAATATTATGAAAAGAAATAGTATAAAAAACAAAGCCGCTCTGGTTAATTAATTGACCACAGCAAGCCAAAGTAGATGCTCACAATTATAACAGCTGCATCCGCTTTGCGAACCACTTTAACCGCCCTATATCGTATAACCGAAAGTTTTGTGATACAAATTATATCATTATAAAAAGTCATTATCTTTCTGCACAAAAGCTCAGTACGATAGAATAATAAATTGGTTAGGAAGACCAAGGATTTATTTTTCAATGGCTATCTCTAAATAGTCATATTTTAAATAACCAACATACACACCAAGGAGTGGTTAATGTTATACGCTTATCCCAACACTGAAAACAGTCCGGTCCAATTCCGCGAAAAATACGATAACTTTATTAATGGTGAGTGGACTGCTCCTATCGATGGAGAGTATTTTGATAACACAAGCCCCATCGATGGTAAAACTATTTGCCAAGTCGCCCGCTCAAAAGAAGCCGATATTGAAAAAGCCCTAGATGCGGCGCATGCTGCCAAAGATGCTTGGGGCAAGACCAGTGTTACTGAACGTGCCAACTTGTTACTCAAAATTGCTGACAGCATGGAAGCCAATCTAGAAGCGATTGCGATTGCCGAATGTTACGAAAACGGCAAGCCTGTTCGTGAGACACTCGCAGCCGACATCCCTCTAGCCATTGATCATTTCCGTTATTTTGCCAGCGCCATTCGCGCACAAGAAGGCGGTATCAGTCAGATTGACGAAGACACTGTGGCTTATCATTTTCATGAGCCACTTGGTGTCGTCGGTCAAATCATTCCTTGGAACTTTCCTATCCTAATGGCCGTATGGAAGCTAGCACCTGCCCTTGCTGCTGGTAACTGTGTCGTTCTAAAGCCAGCCGAACAAACGCCAGTTTCTATTCTGTTCATGTTAGAGACTATCGGCATCGCTGATATCTTGCCAAAAGGCGTGCTAAACGTTGTCAATGGCTTTGGTGTCGAAGCGGGTAAACCACTTGCGTCAAACCCTCGTATCAATAAAGTTGCCTTTACAGGTGAGACTACCACTGGGCGCCTCATTATGCAGTACGCGAGCGAAAACATCATTCCAGTGACGTTAGAGCTTGGTGGCAAAAGCCCTAACATCTTCTTTGCCGATGTTATGGATGAGGACGATGACTTCTTGGACAAAGCGGTCGAAGGTCTAGTGATGTTTGCACTGAACCAAGGTGAAATCTGCACCTGTCCATCGCGGGCACTCGTTCATGAGAGCATCTATGATGAGTTCATCAAACGCTGTATCGCCCGCGTCGAAGCCATCAAGATGGGTAACCCATTAGATACCGACACCATGATTGGCGCGCAAGCCAGCTCAGATCAATTAGAGAAAATTTTATCTTATCTTGATATCGGTAAAAAAGAAGGCGCAAAAGTGCTCGTCGGCGGCGAGCAAGCTAAGCACGATGGCGACTTGACAGACGGTTACTACGTCAAACCAACTATCTTTGAGGGCACCAACGATATGCGCGTGTTCCAAGAAGAGATCTTTGGACCTGTCCTTGCCGTGACTACTTTTAAAGACGATGACGAAGCCATGCAGATTGCCAATGACACCTTGTATGGTTTAGGCGCGGGCGTTTGGACACGTAGTGTACACAAAGCTTACCGCTTCGGACGTGGTATCCAAGCAGGCCGCGTATGGACCAACTGCTATCATATTTATCCATCACATTCAGCGTTCGGTGGTTACAAACAATCTGGTATCGGACGTGAAAACCATTTAATGATGCTCGACCACTATCAGCAAACCAAAAACATGCTGGTGTCGTACAGCCCTAAAAAAATGGGCTTCTTCTAAACCATCATTTCTAATCATGGAGCGGGTTATCACAAGTGTTACATAGCCCGCTCGCTACAAAGATCTAAATAAAAAAACTGAAACGAATTTTTATATCCTCTAATGCGCTTAGGCGCACAGCAGGAAAAATTTGTAGCAGTCTTGCGTTCAAAATACGGTGTTTGCATATTTTGAATGCAATATCGCAACAACTTTGTATATCGACATCTATCAATCACCCATAAAAGAGAACTTATCATGACTAACAAAATGAAAGCCGCTGTATTACATGAGTTCGGTCAAGACTTAAAAATCGAAGAAGTCGACATCCCAACCGTAGGTGCCGGTCAGATTTTAGTAAAAATGGAGGCCTCAGGCGTCTGTCACACGGACCTTCATGCCGTTGAAGGAGATTGGCCAGTCAAACCAAGTCCACCATTTATCCCTGGACACGAAGGCGTCGGTATCATCACCTCTGTCGGCGACAACGTCCATCACGTCAAAGAAGGCGACCGAGTCGGTGTGCCCTGGCTCTACTCTGCTTGCGGACACTGTACGCATTGTTTAGGTGGCTGGGAGACGTTGTGCCTAAAGCAAGAAAATTCAGGTTATTCGGTGAATGGTAGCTTTGCAGAGTATGTCCTGGCGGACGCCGACTATGTAGGCATTATCCCAGAAAGCGTCGACTCTGTAGAGATTGCCCCTGTCTTATGCGCAGGTGTCACTGTCTATAAAGGCCTAAAAATGACGGATACCAAGCCT
Organism: Psychrobacter sp. KCTC 72983; assembly: GCF_014280455.1. NCBI lineage: Bacteria > Pseudomonadati > Pseudomonadota > Gammaproteobacteria > Moraxellales > Moraxellaceae > Psychrobacter > Psychrobacter sp. KCTC 72983. The sequence continues at coordinate 2,026,310 of NZ_CP060390.1, read as the reverse complement.
GGTGATTGGGTAGTGATTTCAGGTATCGGCGGACTTGGGCACATGGCCGTTCAGTACGCCATTGCCATGGGCCTTAATGTCGCGGCGGTCGATATCGACGATGAGAAGCTTGAATTCGCCAAAAAGCTGGGCGCCAAAGTCATCGTCAACGCTAAAGACACCGATCCTGGCGAGTATCTCCAAGAGCAGATCGGCGGTGCTCATGGCGTGTTAGTCACTGCAGTATCATCAAAAGCTTTTGATCAAGCCTTAACCATGTTACGTCGCGGTGGTACTTTAGTATGTAACGGGCTCCCCACTGGCGACTTCCCGGTGTCAATCTTTGATACTGTACTCAATGGTATCACTATACGCGGCTCTATCGTTGGCACACGTCTTGACTTACAAGAGTCGCTAGATATAGCAGCGGCTGGCAAAGTCAAAGCGACCGTCAAAGCTGAGCCGTTAGAGAACATCAATGATATTTTTGAGCGGATGCGTAATGGCAAAATCGAAGGTCGTATCGTCATCGACTATAATCAATAACGGATAGCAAAATGACAGTGTTATAAGCTTATTGCATAGTTATTCCAACTGTCAATTATCAGCCGAAGGTCGTATCTTTTTAGTCATATGCCAGTTGTGATGTGTCTGAAGATGATGCGACCTTTTTGATTTGACTGTGGCATACTGATACTAGAGAGCAATTATATAAACCATGGATGGGCCATAAGAAGGAGTACGATATGAAACTGGCAGCAACAGAGTCGTGTAAGGCGTTGATTGAGCTACTAAAGTCCAAGCATGGAAAGCTGATGTTTCATCAGTCAGGTGGCTGCTGTGATGGTAGCTCGCCGATGTGCTATCCATTAGGAGAGTTTAAGGTAGGCGGTCAGGATGTGCTGGTTGGTGAGCTTGTTGGCTGTCCATTTTATATGGGACGCGCACAATACAATCTATGGCAGCATACCGATTTGACCATTGATGTCGTCAATGGTCGCGGTGCGAGTTTTTCGTTAGAAATCCCTGAAGGCAAACGCTTTATCGTGCGCTCTGAGGTGTGTGCGATCGATGATGAAACCGCTAAATAGATATTAGCTTACATTAACCACGCCGCGGCATTTAGGAAACTGCGCGCACCCATAAAAGGACTGTCCTTGGCGTGCGCCATTTTTTGCCACACGTTTGACCATCTCGCCGTTGCATCTTGGGCAGGTTGGCGCTTGATCGATATTAGCGTCATGGTCTGTCGCTTTAAGTATCGCAGGTTCATTCACTTTTGGCTCAGATTCTATAATCTCAAATGGCGTAAGAAAAACCTTATCAGCCATATCATGCGGTTTGATTATTTGCTGAGTATTTAGACTATCAATTGGTAATGCGGTAGATTCAACCTCAGTTTGACCAGACCATCCATGTGCTTCCCTACTTTTTAGAGGAGTTCTTCTTACAGTTTCTTTAACTATTGGTTCAAGTGTAGGATTCTCAGTATTCTTACTTGGGTTGCTATGCTTATCTTTTAGATAAGCTTTATGCTGCCGATTGGTGCGCCAAGACTTACTAAATCTATTGCTATTAATTTGCTCAACGATAGATGAAACCTCGTCTTCAGTGAGTAGCTTATCTTGTTTTTTCTTTACATACGAGACCATACCACTGGTCAATACATGCTCGGGCAACTCATCGCGGGTTTTTAACTCGCACTCACCGATAAAAGCAATCATCGAATGGAAGTAGCTCAGCTCCAAGCCTAATAAATCTGCGAGCGTCTTAATATGTAAGTAGTTTTGACGTAGCGGATTTTGGAATTTGAATTTACTTCCATTTGGAAAAGCTTGTATCCACTGCTTTTGCTTCTCGCTACCGTATATCCAACCTTTGTAGTTTTTGGTTTCAATGACAAAGATGCCGTATACAGAGACGATGACGTGATCGATTTGCGTACTACCACCATTGGCTAATGGCAAAGTGACATTGTTTAGCCGATGATAAACGTCTTTTTCAAGCTTTAGCCACATGGCGACGTTGATGACGGTTTCACCTAGGAAACCTTTGAAGGTGGATTTTAGGGACATGGTTTTATCTCAGTTCAATAACAAGATAAATGATGGACCTGACGTAACAGCAAGACAGACATTATAATGAAATTCTAAATAGCTCATCATAGCATTTGCAAATAACTGCTAAACATTTTTCTAAAAAATTATTGTCTACGCAAACTAGAGTTTCTATCTCTGACACATCACCTTCGTTTCTAAATGTTGAACCAGCTGGTGTGATTTCAAACGGTAGATTACTTTGCTTCTCCAAAAGCTTTGCGTAAGACATGCCTTTTCCATGCTTCAATACATTGATTGCGTAATAAAAATCCTCAAAACTTTCAAGTAACTCTATCTTATGATGACTTTTAAGCTTTTGTTTTAGCTCTTTAAAGGCTGAGCCTTTCTCGATTTTGAGTTCCTTTTGAACAACTGCCTCAAATAGTGAAAACATTCCTATAGCGAAAATACTTCTCTCCCACTGCATCTTTTGAAGTGTTAGTACCAACCTAGTTGAACCTAAATTTTCAAGCTCTTTACGAGTTAACTCTTCGACTCTATTAAAGTTTTCAATATTTGATTCTGTACTTTCAGATATGATTTGAATAAAGTTTTGCATCGTTTTTCTCAATATATTGAATAAAGATAAATTTTATTCTATACAGTGCATCCAGTATACCTGTTAAACTATAACTGAAATATAGTTCGTACTTACCACTAAATCATCGCGTCGAAACACAAATTTTAGTACTAACGATAGCAATTATTTCACAACTGATAATATCGATATAAGTAGACCAAATCAACAGCTCTAAAGCCAAAAATCAAACCATAAAAAAAGCCACCAGATTTCTCTGATGGCTTTTTCTTAAACACTAACTAAGTCAGGTTTATTACACCAAACTATTTACCGCTTCAACCACAGCGTCAGTCGTGATACCAAACTCTTTATACAAGTCGCTAGCTGGAGCAGATTCGCCATAAGTGGTCATACCGATGACTTTGCCATCTAGACCAACGAACTTATACCAGTAGTCCACATGCGCGGCTTCTACTGCGACGCGAGCACGGATATTGGCGGGCAGTACCGCTTCGCGATAGCTCGCCTCTTGCTCAACGAAAATCTCAGCACATGGCATAGACACCACACGGACGCCAACACCATTTGCGCTCAATGTTTCGTACGCTTCCATCGCTAGGCCAACTTCTGAACCAGTGGCGATGATGATAGCTTGTAGCTCGCCTTGCTCTTTCGCCAGTACATAACCACCTCTGGTGATGTTCGCGACTTGCTCGCTGTCACGTGCTTGATGTGGCAAGCTTTGACGGCTAAAGATCAATGCGGATGGGTTGTTTTCTGATTTGATTGCTTCTACCCAAGCACTAGCAGATTCGGTAGCATCACAAGGACGCCATGTACGTAGGTTTGGCGTGGTACGTAGGCTCGTCAATTGCTCAACTGGCTGATGCGTTGGGCCGTCTTCACCCAGACCGATAGAGTCATGCGTATAGACATGGATGACGCGCTGCTTCATCAGTGCGCCCATGCGTACCGCATTACGTGCGTATTCCATAAACATCAGGAACGTCGCTACGTAAGGGATAAAGCCGCCATGCAATGCAATACCATTGGCAATCGCGGTCATACCGAACTCGCGCACACCATAATAGATATAGTTGCCATCGCTGTCTTTCTCGATGCCTTTAGCGCCTTTAAATAACGTGAGGTTTGAGCCCGCTAAATCTGCTGAGCCGCCTAGTAGTTCTGGCAGTAATGGCTGCAAGCTGTTGATCGCGTTTTGGCTGGCTTTACGACTAGCAACATCACCGCCCGCTTCTTGCGTTTGCTGAATGTACGCTTTCGCTTGGCTAGCAAAGTCAGCAGGCAACTCACCATCTAAACGACGTGACAATTCTGCGGCAAGCTCCGGATAGGCTTTTTTATATGCTGCAAAGTCAGCATCCCAGTTCTTTTGCTGCACATCGCCTTTGGCTTTGGCATCCCACGCTTCATAGATTTCATCGTCTAGCTCAAATGGGGCATGTTTCCAAGACAGCGCATCACGAGTCAAGGCAATTTCATCATCACCAAGTGGCGCGCCATGACTGGCCGCAAGGCCTTGTTTGTTCGGGCTACCAGCACCGATAGTCGTTTTGCAAATAATTAGGCTTGGCTTAGCAGTTTCTGCAATTGCTTGCTCAGTTGCCTGCGTAATGGCATCAGTATCATGACCATCGACTTTGATCACTTGCCAGCCGTACGACTCAAAGCGTGCCTCGGTATCGTCAGTGAACCAACCTTCGACATTACCATCGATTGAGATGCCATTGTCATCATAGAAGAATACCAGTTTGCCAAGACCCAACGTGCCAGCGAGCGAGCACACTTCATGACTGATACCTTCCATCAAGCAACCATCGCCTAAGAACGCATAGGTATGATGGTCAACGATGTTGTGACCGTCGCGGTTGAACTGTGCCGCAAGTGTCTTCTCTGCGATTGCAAAACCAACGGCATTGGCAATACCTTGTCCTAATGGACCAGTAGTCGTTTCTACACCAGGCGTGTAACCAAGCTCAGGATGACCTGGGGTTTTTGAATGCAGCTGACGGAAACCTTTTAGGTCATCAACGCTGACATCATAGCCTGATAAATGTAGCAATGAATAAATAAGCATCGAGCCATGACCGTTTGACAGTACAAAGCGATCACGGTTGTGCCAATTAGGATCAGCTGGATTGTGCTTCAAAAATTTGCGCCACAAAACTTCGGCAATATCAGCCATACCCATTGGCGCACCCGGATGTCCAGAGTTGGCTTTTTGAACCGCGTCAAACGACAGTACACGGATGGCATTGGCTAGTTTACGTTCGTTAATTGGGGTGGGCATAGCGTGTCCTAATATTAAAGGAAAGTTTATTTGATTAAAAAAGGTTATTGAACTGAATTTGCTTAGATATCTAAATAGGTGGCTCATTATAAACTAAGTAGCAACAATTTTCCCTGTTACTCCTAGTCCACGACTTGATCGGGTCACATAATAAAAAATCAATTGGTCGTTAACGACCTCAATATGATGCTTCTCAAACTCTCGATAGCAGACATGTTGAAGCCATTGCTTCTCTAAATAATCTGCCACTTGCTGATAGCTTACGTTATTTGCAAATTTGCAGCGTAACGTAAGCATGCAATTCGTATCATCATGGCGTTCTTGATCAAGAAAATCGCAGCCAACATTATTTTCCATACAACAGAAAGATACATTGGCATCTATTTCAAAGCCTAACAAATCGTCGCCTGTACTTTGACCATAGATGAGAAATTGTGAGTAATTTAGTTCATCAACTATAGACAAAGTATTCATGATGTCATTACTCTCAGATTTCAATGCGCTCAGCACTGCCCATAAACGGACGCAATACTTCTGGAATCGTAATGCTGCCATCCGCATTTTGATGATTTTCCATGACGGCGAGCAGCGTACGACCAACTGCTAGACCTGAACCGTTTAGGGTATGCGCAAGGCTGGTTTGCTTGCCATCTTTGACACGTGTACCCATACGGCGCGCTTGGAAGTCACCACAGTTAGAGCAGCTAGAGATTTCACGATAAGTGTCTTGGCTTGGTAGCCATACTTCAATGTCATAGGTCTTTTGTGCGGCAAAACCCATATCACCCGTACATAGTTGTACTGTACGGTATGGCAACTCAAGCTGCTGCAAGATATATTCGGCCTGCCCTGTCATCGCCTCTAGCAAGTCATCAGACTGATCGCTGGTGCCAACATTAACCATTTCCACTTTTTCAAACTGATGCTGACGAATCAATCCGCGAGTATCACGCCCGTGCGAACCTGCTTCACTACGGAAACATGGCGTATGTGCGGTGAATTTTAGCGGTAGCTCTTTGATATCCAAACGCTCGCCGCGTACCAAATTAGTCATTGGCACTTCAGCGGTTGGAATGAGATAAAAATCCATCTCATCGTTATTCGTGTGATTGCTTAGCTTAAACAAATCCTCTTCAAACTTAGGCAACTGACCCGTCCCTTTTAAGCTATCGCTATTAACGATATAAGGCACATAGGTCTCAAGATAACCATATTTCATCGTATGGGTGTTGAGCATAAATTGAATCAGTGCGCGATGCAGTTGCGCCAATTGCCCTTTAAGCACGTTAAAACGGCTGCCAGTCAATTTGGTCGCGGCCTCAAAATCCAGCATACCAAGGGTCTCACCGATATGAGTATGATCTTGAATCTCAAAATCAAACGTACGCGGCGTGCCCCACTTACGCACTTCTACGTTATCGTCTTCTGACGTACCTACTGGTACATCTGCTGCTGGAATATTTGGGATCTGTAGCGCCGCTTGAGTGATGCGCTCTTGCAGAGTACGTAGCTCGTCTTCAGCAGCTTTGATCTTACCGCTGACACTTTGCATCTCAGCCAATAGCTCACTGGCATCTTCGCCTGATTTTTTTAGAGCGCCGACTTGCTTAGCCCCAGCGTTACGACGCGATTGCAACTCCTCGGTTTTGACTTGTAGAGACTTGCGCTCGGACTCAATCGACTGCCAAAACTCCATATCAAGCGTATAGCCACGAGTGGCCAGTTGTTGCTGTAAATCGCTTAAATCGCCGCGTAAGAGTTTTGGATCAATCATAATCGTTGCCTGTAACACTAAGAGTGAATAAGAAGTTTAAACATTATTAGTATAATTATTGGTCAGCTTATACTTATTGCAAAGCTTCATAACTCAATAACTACCTTGCCATGCTGCCATATTTTTTATCAAATTATATGGGTGCCGCTATCATACCAAGACCCAGCAGATTTGACCATGCTTTGAGCTTTTTTGAGCGCTTTTAGCGTGATTTTGAGCTACTACTTTCATTATTCATAGCCAGTCATACTTACCCGAAATGCATATCCTATATGTTCAACTTACTTTAATAAGGATCATCTACCTTTATTAAAGCCATTAATATCGCCGCTATCAGTGAACAGATCCGCTTATATGTTTCATTTAAGAGTACTTTTCGGTAAGATAAGCGCATACCTTTATTTACCTACAGCCAAGTAGTACATCATGACTTGGCTTTGGCGATGTAAACCCAACACTTTTAACATAAGCATCTGAGAAACCTTTATGGCCCTGTATCCTTACACGCTCCAACCTGTCGCCTTAAACCTAACTGAAGCTGAATTCCTTCAAGCCCAATATGAACTGTTTGCCAGTGCCAGCCCCTCTTTTGGTCTGTCAAGCTTTAAGACCAAAGAATGGATCATTATGGCTGTGGTTGTGGTACTCGCTATTGCAGGACTGATCTTTGTAACAGGCTACTCAACCATCATTTTTTGGTTGATGCTCGTTGGTGTGGTGATTTATCTATTGGCGCGTACTTTAGGCTTTAGATGGTATGTAAAAAGAGAGTTTGAAAAACAAATTGCTGATCAAGAGATGCCAGATGAAATGCGTCAAATGAAGCTAGGTGTACAAAAACATGGTCTGGTCATGGCAATGCCAAGCAACCAGCCTGAGATGATGAAAAACTCGCAAATGCGCGGTATGCAAATGCGTGCAGGTGCGACCCAGCAAGCGGTTATTCCGTGGACTGCTATCAAGAGCTGGGACGAGACTGACGACTATATCTTTATGATGTTTGAGATGAAAGGCCAGCAAGGTAGCCAAATCCTCCCTAAACGTTTGCAAGCGCAAAAATTCCCTATCGATACGGTACGTCAACATCTACAAGAAGTGGTTCCGGTCAAAGGCTTAAATCCTGAAAACTTGCAGCCGCCAGCATAACGGTTATCAGCTCTCTCTATCGTTTAGAAAAACGATAGAGAGACTCAATTATAGTTTTATAAAACCAATCGTAAGAGTGAATTTATTATATTTAACTTACTAATGATAGTTTGCTATTATTATAAGCATCAAGGGAAGAGCTAGAGCTTATATAGATATTAATAAAAGTTAAGATATTTTTATTTTTATGCTAATTAACTACTACTCGTCTTTCTTCAATTTTATATAACAACACTCACACTATAAGGACAATATTATGAGTAATACCAATAACGCTACTAACCAGATCGGTCTAGAAAAAGCTGACATGAGCGAAGTCATCGCTCAATTAAACAACCTGTTATCAACGTATCATGTGTTTTACTTAAACGTACGTGGATATCATTGGAATGTAAAAGGTGAGCACTTTTTTACTTTGCATCCAAAGTTTGAGGAATTATACACAGCGCTGCAGTTACAGATTGATGAGATCGCTGAGCGTATCTTGACTCTCGGTGGTACACCACTTCATGCTTATAGTGATTTTACGCAGCACACGAGCATTAGCGAAGACAAAAACGTTAAAGATGGCACAACTTGTGTAAAAGGCGTAGTAACTGGTTTACAAGCGCTCATTGCCGAGCAGCGTCAAGTATCGTCATTAGCAGCAGAAAGCGACGATCAGGGTACCGCTGATCTGGTTGATGAATACGTACAAGAGCAAGAAAAGCTGGTATGGATGTACAATGCCTTTTTGGGTTAATACTTTACTAAGCTGATCACACTTAGCTTAAATAAATCCAAATAACAGTAAAACTTAGAACCATAAAAAAGCACCCAGCTGGGTGCTTTTTTATGCTCAGCGATCTGTAACAGATTGATTTACTGTTGAATCCATTGACGCATCTTTTCACGCTCAGCAGGTGTTGCTTGTAGCCAAATCTGCATAAATGAATCTAAGGTATTGGTAGAGGTATTCACACTCGTGGTTTGCTTGATATTGGTCGTACCAACATTAGTATTGTTTGGCATTGCTGCTGGTTGATCTAATGCTGCTATCGCACGTTGGTTTTGTAATTCTGCATCGCCCGCCCCACCAAACACACCACCTAGCGCCTTACCAAGTCCTGAAAGCAGTCCACCTTGATTACCAGCCATACCCTGTTGACTTGCGATAACTGTATTGTTCTGCTGAATAGCGAGTGTTGGCTGCTTAGCATAATCTTTAGCGGCTTCGTAATCTTCTGGCTGGTTCGGCATCGTCAAACGATACGTTTGGTTATCTGCCAATTCCGCCGTCACGCTGACGTTACCTGAACGCAGGTAATCATGCTCATCACGCTGCAAGTTATATAAGCGGTCATACTTAGCAGTGATAGCGTGTTGACCTGGCTCAAGGGTAAACTTTTTAGTTAGTGGTTGAAATAGACTTTGCTGAACTTCTTGTCCATTGATGGCAGTCACTTTGATATGGTCATCAACCAATAGCGTCACAGCGGCTTGTGACATCACAGAGACTGAGGTCGCACCCACAAACAACAGTCCAATCGTCAATTTTTTTAGCAAAGAAGCATTCGATTTCATAAATTATTCCATTAGTAGTAAGAACATGTGGGACAAAAATTTGTATCTTGACGGCTATTGATATTTTAACGGTTAAAAATCAAGTGGCATCGTATGTTGGTCTTGATCCGTCGTCACATTGTCTACTTGCGTCTCTTGAGCTATATCAGCCAGCTCTGCTGCAAGCGTTTGCTCATCAATGGTACGCAGCGCGTCACTGATCACCGCTTTTGATATATTACTGCGGCCAAGGTTAGAAAACATTGGCTGTATATAATTGAGCACTTCCATCATGGCACCGATACGATGTGGCCCTTCAGTCAATAAATGATTAATAATTCGATCATCAAACTGCCAGCCGCGCCGACGCAAAATGGACTGAAGCAGTGCTTGACGGTCTGCTAAGTCATGACCAGTAGGCACTTTAAAGGCTGGTGCTTGTGCTAGGCGCGTTAATAAATCTCTCAATTGAAACGGTAAGTCGCCAGCCGGCTTATTGGCTGCAAATAAAAGCTGGCGCTGACCTTCGCGGCTACGGTTGATCAGATGAAACAGCGCTTCTTGCCACTGACTACTTTGCTCAAGCACTTCTAAATCATCGATAGCAATCAGATCAAAGTTTTCTAAAGAAGATAATACATGGACGTCGGTATGGATCAATTCATTGAGTGACAAGCAAATAGCTGATTTTTCCATTTCAATAAATGACTCACAAATAGCGGAGAGCAAGTGAGACTTACCCGTCGCAGGGCTACCAAACAGGTATAACTGACCGATCAGGCCGACATGTAATTGCCGCACTGCATCAATAATAGACATCCAACCGGGACCGGCAAAGTCGCTGAGACTTGCATCATGCTTAATGTCCAGATTGAGACTTAGCTGTGCTTCTGCCATGAATCATCAACTCGTGTTGCGTAGTGCAATATAAAAGTGCAGTAGAAAAAGGAATAAATTGCTATTCAGTACTATCCATACTACCTGATAAAAATATGTGCAGTGGATATATAGCTTTTTTATGATGGATGAATTGCCCTAATTAGGCTAATCTTGATAAAAAATATAGCAACGGCTGATACGATCAACACTGCGACTATATATAACATATTTGCAAAATGACTGACAAGTCTTTTACCTACTAAGCCTGATCAACCATTTGCTTTTTTCTTCCCATTTGTACGCTATCCGCTCACTATATTCAATAATAAAATATTTACTTCTTCTCAAACAGTAGCAATTGCTTACGACCTTTATAAAAATCTGTCGTGCGATAATACGCATATAGGTGGCGGAACAATACATTCAAGACAGCAGAGACTGGTAGCGCAATTAACATACCCACAAAACCCAATAGACTGGCGCCTGCTAATACCGCAAAGATAACCCATAATGGTGATAAACCAATTTTATCACCTAATAGTAGCGGCTGCAGAATATAACCTTCTGCAGCTTGCCCGACCAAAAACGCCCCAACGACCAATAACAAATAGGTCCAATCCAACCCAAACTGAAACAAGCAAGCGATGATAGCGGCCACAAATCCAATGCCAAAACCCAAGTAAGGTACAAAGCTTGCAATACCCGCTACCATACCGATGATAAGTCCAAGCTCTAGACCAATAAGCTGCAGCTGTATTGCATAAATAGCACCCAGTAGCACCATCACCAGCAGCTGGCCTTTAATAAACGCCATTAAAGCCTGATCGCACTCTTTGGCGATGCCAATGACTTGTTTGCAGTATGCTCCTGGTATCGCCATCTTCCACGTCTGTAAACGCTGATCCCAATTGAACAAAAAATAAAACGTTAAAATTGGCACCAACACGATCAGTCCTGCACTGTTAATAAAGTTCATACTTGAAGTCAGTACTTGGCTCATCATGGTACTGGCATCAGCAAACTTATAATTCGTTTGCATATACTCAACCAGCGTCTCAGAAAAATCCTTCGACTCTAAGACAGGCAATTGAAAACGAGTATTACTGTTGAACCACTCTCGTACCACTTGATTATACCAGCTAGATATCTTAGGTAGATACTCCCAAGCGGCTTGCAGCTGATGCCACAATGTCGGTACCAACCACCAGAGCAACAGCGCCATCCCTACAGTAATGGTAGAGTACACAATAATAATTGCGATCCAACGTTTGAGATGTTTTGACAATCGCTTTACCAAAGGATTGAACAAGTAAGCCAGCATAAAAGCAAATATAAACGGCACAATGACTGGTATCATCAGGTAGAGAAGGAATAGCGCCACAACCAAAACGACAACGATAAATAAACGTCTGAAAAAAGGGTCGATTGGTTGGTTTATCATGATAAGTAATCCTATACGTGGGCTGATTTGAGATAGTGACAAAAATTGCGGTACTTGAGCCGTCAGGAGTCGTAAATTTAGTGTTTTATTATCGCAGAGTACAACAAAAAATCAGTCATTTTTTGTTTCTTAATCGCTTATTTGCCACTTAATGCAAAACTTAGCCAAATATCGGTAAGTTGCTTTGCGAGTGCGGTCAGTTTTTGGGTATAATGCGCGCACTATCTTTAAACTTTGCCTTTAAACTTTATCTCGCTGATTGTAGCGTGATTGACTCCCTTACTTTTTAATTCCAATTATCTATCCCCAACTGTGAGATGACTATGAGTGACAAGCCTTCTTTAAGCTACAAAGACGCCGGCGTTGATATCGATGCAGGTGATGCGTTAGTCCAACGTATCAAGTCCGTGGCAAAAGCCACTACCCGTCCTGAAGTAGTTGGCGGGCTTGGTGGTTTTGGCGCCCTCTGCCGTATCCCTACTGGCTACACTTCACCACTACTCGTCTCAGGTACCGACGGTGTCGGGACTAAACTTAAGCTGGCACTACAGCTTGATCGTCACGATACGATTGGTATTGATCTAGTCGCTATGTGCGTAAACGATCTACTCGTATGCGGGGCTCAGCCGTTATTCTTCTTGGACTATTACGCAACCGGCAAGCTTGATGTTGATGTAGCTGCGACTGTGGTCACTGGTATCGGCGATGGTTGTAAACTTGCCAACTGCGCGCTTATCGGCGGTGAAACTGCTGAAATGCCAGGTATGTATCAAGACGACGATTATGACCTCGCTGGATTCTGCGTGGGCGTGGTTGAAGAAAGCGAGGTCGTGACTGGCGACAATGTTGCAGAAGGCGATGTTCTGATTGCACTGGCTTCGAGTGGCGCGCACTCAAACGGCTACTCGCTCGTGCGTAAAGTCATCGAAGTTAGCGGTGTTGACGTGGCTACTAGCGATGAGCAACTAGATGGTCAACCTATTCAAGATGCCTTGATGGCCCCTACTCGTATCTATGTCAAAGCAATCAAGGCATTGCAGGATACCCTTGGCAGCTCAGCGCTTCATGCCATGTCACACATCACAGGTGGCGGTCTCACTGACAACTTGCCACGAGTGCTCCCTGATGACCTAGCGGCTAGCATCGATACCAGCAGCTGGCAGTTCTCAGAGTTATTCACTTGGTTACAGACCCAAGGCAATATTGAGCAAAGTGAGATGTACCGCACCTTTAACTGCGGCGTTGGTTTTGTCATCGTCGTTCCTAAAGACAAAGCTGAAGCAACGATCAAGACGTTGACTGACGCTGGTGAAAACGCTTGGCAACTTGGCGAAATGGTCAAACGTGAAGCCGATGCCGTGGTATACCGTTAATGTCATTTGATAAGACAAACCAACCTGTCAAACCATTACGCATTGCGGTTTTGGTATCAGGCAGTGGCAGTAATTTACAAGTTTTAATCAATGCAGTGCAGCAAAAAGCACTACCGATTGAGATTATCGGCGTTATTAGCAACCGTGAAGACGCCTATGCCATCACCCGCGCCAAAGACGCGGGCATCGAGGTCGCCGTACTCTCGCACGTAGAGAGCGGCAAGCGCATGGGCATCAAAACCTTTGAAAAGCACGCCACCGCACAGCTTGAAGTGTGGCAGCCTGACTTGGTCGTTTTGGCAGGCTTTATGCGGGTATTGAGTGCAGACTTTATTGATAACGCGCCTGCACCGATGATTAACCTGCACCCATCGCTACTTCCCGCTTATAAAGGGCTAGACACGCATACCCGTGTACTCTGCTCAGGTGAGCGTGAGCACGGCTGTAGTATCCATGTGGTCACCGCCGAGCTGGATGCAGGACAAGTGTTAAGCCAAGCGGTTTTGCCTATTCGTCATACCGACACGCCTGATAGTTTGCAAAAGCGCGTACAAGTGCTGGAGCATCACTTATTGCCGTGGACGATATTACAAATTGCTATTGGCGGCGTGTCATTAACGCCAAGTGAGCAAGCCTCTAGCATCTTGCCTGCCCTGCCCTTACGTCTATTGATTGACGCTTAGTTGTTTTAAGATATTAGGGCGTGTCCCTAATTCAAGTGTTTATGACTAAATGGGCTAAAAATGGCTAAATCTTTGGCAAACGGTGTCAAATAGCTGGTCAATATCTTGATATTACCTGCGTTATTTTCCTTGTTTGCCTGTGATTTATCTCATTTTTATCACCATTTTTAAAATAGGGACACGCCCTATTTTCAACCACACAAAAAAACCCAGCTATTAAGTAGCTGGGTTTTTCTTTTTAGTCTTTAACAGTTTTACGTGTTATTCACTATTATTTTCCAAATACGTGTACTGCTTTAATGTTGACAAACTCTTTGATACCAAAGCCGCCGTGCTCGCGACCATAGCCTGAGTTCTTCACACCACCAAATGGCAGTGCAGGATTGGCAAGACCGTAACCATTGATATAGACCATACCAGTATCGAATTGCTCACTGGCTAAACGAATGGCTTTTTCTTCATCTTTTGAGAAGATAGCGCCGCCTAGGCCGTAACGACTGTCATTTGCAATGCGCATGGCATCGTCGTCATCTTTGGCGCGAATCAATGACGCCACTGGGCCAAACAATTCGTCGTCGTAGGCAGGTTGACCTTTCTCGACATTTTCTAAGATAGTTGCTGGATAGAAACTGCCTTTACCTTCTGGTACTTTACCGCCAACAGCAATCGTTGCACCTTTTGCTACGCTTTGTTCTACTTGCTCATGCAACTGATCTCGCAAGTCTGCACGCGCTAATGGACCGATATCTGAGCTGTCATCCATTGGGTCGCCAGATTTTGTACCTTCAAATTTTTCTACGATACGCTTGCGGAATTCGTCATACACGCTATCGACCACGATAAAGCGTTTTGCTGCTACGCAAGTTTCACCGTTATTGACTAAACGGGCTTGGGTACAGGTCTCTACAGCGGTTTCTATATCGGCGTCTTCTAGTACGATAAAGGCGTCATTTGAACCGAGCTCTAGTACTGATTTTTTGATTGCTTTGGCCGCTTGTTGACCAACGATACGACCAGCAGTATCACTACCTGTGAGCGTTACGCCACGTACTTTGTCATTTTCAATCAATTTTTCTGATTGGTCATGATCAATCAAAATCGTACGGAACAAATCATTTGGCAGTTCAGACTCATGGAATATTTTTTCGATCAATAAGCCAGAACCTGTGACGTTTGCTGCATGTTTAAGCAGAACGCTGTTACCTGCCATCAAGTTAGCAATGGCATAACGGAATACTTGATACGCTGGGAAGTTCCAAGGTTGCATACCATAGATGACGCCGATTGGTTGATAAGTCACGATACCTTTTTTCATGCTTTCGATATCTCGCTCATCATCTGCAAGCGCAGCGACACCATTTTCAGCAGTGTAATCACAAATTGCTTTACAGAGATCTACTTCTTGCTGACTTTGACCATATAGCTTACCGCGCTCTTCGGTCATAAGCTTAGATAGCTCCTCCTTATACTCCATCAGTTTGTCACCGATGGTCTTGATGACACGTCCACGTTCTTCATGGCTCACAGTACGCCATTCTAAAAATGCATTATGTGACGCGTCGACAATCTTGTTAACTTCGTCATTGCTCATGTAATCATAATTTTTAATGTCTTCGCCCGTTGCTGGGTTAACAGTAGTAATATCTGACATGTAGATGTCCTTATTATTTGATTTTATATATTCAGTATTATTGTCACTTTTAATTGTTTGGTGTTACGTCTAATTGTTTGGTGTTACGTCGATAGGATAACTCAATAAATGAATCGATAAGTTTGTTTCTATCTGTGCTTATCATAACAAGGTATTTGGCGAAGAGTTTTACAATATATTGTGAAGTGTGTTGAAGATGTTAACAGTGTAACCGTCTTATTAAGAATAGCTAAATATTGAACAAGACTACATAGCGATACTAAACAAGAAAACCAGCCTAGTGGCTGGTTTGGCTCGTTGAATATACCAAATATAGGTTAAACAATAATATTCAAAGTGAGTTGATTACTTACTATAAGATACTTACTACTTTATAAAAACTCTTATTAAAACAAGTGATTAATCACAGGTATTTCTTGTGGTGGATTTTCTTCCTCAGCCACTACTTGCCGTGCCACATGCATGATTAATTGACGCAACCAACGGTGAGCAGGATGGTGCTGTAGCAATGGTGACCATGCCATGGTCAGCTCAAACTCAGGAATAAAAAACGGCGGCTCTTCCATGATAATACTGTCGTTATTAGCCTGCATACGAGCCACACGGGTTGGCAATGTCGCTATCAAGTCTTTATTTGCGGCAAGCATGGCTGGCATCTGATAATGACGAGTGAAGACACTAATTTGGCGTTTTTGGCCCAAACGTTGCAATGCCTGATCAATAGATCCTAGGCCACCTGATTTTTCTGGATTAACCCCAAATCCCACGCCCATCCCTGTTTTAGATACCCAAACATGTTGCGCTTTAAGGTAGTTTTTCAGATTAAAGCGGTTGGCATAAGGACTTTCAGACGATAGCAAGCAACTAAACGTATCACGCCATACCAATACCTGATGAAAGCTCTGTGGTATCTCATTAAAACGATTAATCGCCAAATCAACACGCCCCTGCTCCATATCGCGATAAGAGACATCTGAGGGTGTCAAAAAATCCAAAATGACGTTGGGTGCTTCCGAACGTAGTGCCTTCACTAGCCTCGGTACCAAAGTCGCTTCGGCATAATCTGATGTCATGATTCGAAAAACACGAGAGGTACTATAAGGACGGAATTCGGTACGCGGCTCTAGTACTTGAGTCAAATCTGCAAGTATCTCACGGATGCGTGGCTGCAACTCAAGGGCGCGCTCAGTCGGTGTCATCCCTTCAGAGGAGCGCACCAGCAATGGATCATTAAACAACTTACGCAAACGGCGCAAGATATTGCTCATAGCAGGCTGGGTGATACCAAGCTGCTCAGCTGCGCGAGTGACGTTTTTTTCTCGTAGCAACACATCTAGATGGACTAATAAATTTAAATCAACCCGCTGCAAATTCATATGTATTTCTCTTAGCTTTTAAAAGATAAGCACCACGGCATGCTTGGTGTTATCAGTACTGAAATGGTGATTTTCGATCTAGGACCGCATAATTTTGCGAATTTTTATTGGTTTTACCGCAAAAGATACTCAGCATAACTCAATTTCATCACCATAAGATACTGTTATAACTACATTATAACCTATAAAAATACTAAAGATAAGTATCATAAATTAGATAAATCTTGGTAAGGCAGTTATAGTGAGTTCCATAAAGGATTTGCGGTACAGACCACAAACCTGAGTTTTACGAACGGGTTATCGTCCAAAAAACAACATAGTTAAATAGCATAGTAACGGTTTATCTCGACAGTGAAACACTACCAAGTGTCAGTATAATTGTAACATCTCTTGTTGCTAATTATGACAACGCTGTTTATTAAATGCTCAAACACCTTTGATAGACATGGACAGGCTGAATCAACACTATACATCAGTAATTATTTGTCAACTGCTGAGTTCAGCAATCTTCTTGTATTCATGCACAGGTTTGTTTAGGGTAAAGAAGACCTTTACGAGGTATTGATAGCATCACTACCAAATTTATTGATAACGCAAATTATTACTTTAACGCTCAATTTATTATTTTTTACACCCTACCAAGGAGACTATAGATGTCAACTGCATATAAATCAGCGATCGACCTAGTACGTGAATTAAAGCAAAAGCACGGCAACTGGCAGAACATTAGCGAGACTGATGCCGCACGTATGATGTCACAAAACCGTTTTAAAACGGGCTTGGATATCGCAAAGTATACTGCAAAAATCATGCGTCAAGACATGGAAGATTATGACAATGATACGTCTCAGTATACACAGTCTCTAGGTGCATGGCATGGTTTTGTGGCACAGCAAACCATGTATGCTAAGAAAAAGTACTTCGGTACGACCTCTAAAACTTATATTTATCTTTCAGGTTGGATGGTAGCGGCGTTACGCTCTGAGTTTGGTCCATTACCTGACCAATCTATGCACGAAAAAACATCAGTACCTAAGCTAATCGAAGAAATCTACACGTTTTTGCGTCAAGCTGACGCTAAAGTATTGAACGACTACTTCCGTGAGCTAAATGCTGCTGAAGAAGCGGGTCAAGACACCTCAGCTATCCTAGAAAAAATCGAAAACTTTGATTCACATGTTGTGCCAATCATCGCTGATATCGATGCAGGTTTCGGTAACGAAGAAGCGACTTACCTATTGACTAAGCAAATGATCGAAGCTGGTGCTTGTGCCATTCAGATCGAAAACCAAGTATCTGATGTGAAGCAGTGTGGTCACCAAGCGGGTAAAGTGACTGTACCGCACGAAGACTTTATCGCCAAACTAAACGCCATCCGCTATGCATTCTTAGAGCTTGGTGTCGAAGACGGTGTTATCGTTGCTCGTACTGACTCTGAAGGCGCATCGTTGACGCAAAAAATCCCAGTATCAAACGAACCAGGTGATCTTGCTTCTAAGTACATCGATTTCCTTGAAGTTGAAG
Organism: Psychrobacter sp. KCTC 72983; assembly: GCF_014280455.1. NCBI lineage: Bacteria > Pseudomonadati > Pseudomonadota > Gammaproteobacteria > Moraxellales > Moraxellaceae > Psychrobacter > Psychrobacter sp. KCTC 72983. The sequence goes on along the minus strand of NZ_CP060390.1, from coordinate 2,008,012 downwards.
AGATTGAAATCGACGAAGCAAAAGAAAATGACATGCTGCTCAAACGTGATGGCAAATTGGTACGCCCAGTACGCCTAGCAAACGGTCTGTACCAATTTCGCGAAGACACCAACATCGACCGCGTTGTACTTGACTGTGTAACGGCTCTTGAAAACGGTGCTGACTTACTATGGATTGAGACGCCAACGCCAGATGTTGCGCACATCAAATCAATGGTTGACCGTATCAAAGAGCAACAGCCTAAAGCCAAGCTTGTATACAACAACAGCCCATCATTCAACTGGACGCTTAACTTCCGTAAGCAAGTCATCGCGAAATGGGAAGAAGAAGGTAAAGACATCTCTGCATACAATAAAGATGACTTGATGAGTGCTGACTACGACGGTACTGAACTTGATGCAGCAGCTGACGTTGCCGCTAAGAACTTCCAACGTGATGCGTCACGTGAAGCTGGTGTATTCCATCATCTAATCACGCTACCGACTTACCACACGACTGCTCTTAGCGTTCATGAACTTGCTAAAGGTTACTTCGGTGAAGAAGGCATGCTTGCTTATGCAGCTGGCGTACAACGTAAAGAAATCCGCGAAGGCATCTCTTGTGTTAAGCACCAAGCAATGGCTGGTTCTGACCTTGGCGATGACCACAAAGAAATCTTCTCAGGTGATAACGCACTAAAAGCTGGTGGTGGCAAGAACACGATGAACCAGTTCTAATAAACCCTAGACTAGCAGTACGTATTTAAAAAACCGCCCTATATCATGTAGGGCGGTTTTTTATTGCGGTTTAAATAATCAGAGAGTGGTAGACTAATAATTATCAAGCAAAACCGTCAATCAAAGCCATCAGTCAGAATTATTAGGAGCCAATATGCAAGAGATAGAGCTGAAGTTTTTGGTACCAGAGTCACGTCTAAAAGGTTTAATGCGGCAAGTAAAAGTTAAATCTTCCCAAGTGACGCAACTGGCTGCACACTATTACGACACCCCTGATCAGCAGCTTGCACAGGCAGGCATCGGTCTGCGTATTCGCAAAGAAGGCGATACTTGGGTACAAACCATCAAAGCTGGTGGCGATGGCATTGCCGCTCGTTTGGAGCACAACGCTGTGTTAGATGACAAGCAAGTGCAGGAAATGCTTCATAATAATGGGCTGATGCCTGATTTGACGATATATGCAGAAACTCCTGTCGCCTCTGCGCTGACTAATTTTAAACTCAAAAAGTTAGCACAAAACCTAACACGACTGTATGTCACCAACGTCGAGCGCACCACGCGCTTACTGATAGAAGATAGTAGTGACGAAACAAATAGTTGTATCGAGATGGCTTACGATCATGGAGAAGTTGTCCATGGTACTGATGACTCTCAGCGAAAAACCATTCAGGAGATAGAGTTCGAGTTGGTGTCAGGAGATTTAGATTTTTTGTTTACGACAGCCAAAACATGGTGCAAACGTTACAAGCTGTGTCTATCTACCGTGACCAAAGCTGAGAACGGTGGCTTGCTCATCAACGGACAGAACCACAGTCCAGCAGTTGGCGCTGACCTAAGCCAACTAGATTTGAACAAAGACAGTAGCATGCCCGCCTTTATACGAGCAGCCGTACATAACTGTCTATTACAGATACTGCCAAATAGCAGTGCTATCGTCGCTGGAAGCATTGATGACGAGCATGTTTTGCAGGTAAGCATTGGTCTTGAGCGCTTGCAGGCTGCGTTAACAGCATTTGATAGCTTTTCTGACGAGATCAATCCTGACTGGCTACCGATACTAAAGCAAACCTCGTCGTTGCTGGACAATTATTACCAACTCACTCATATCAATACCTATATCGAGCCTGAGCTACAGGCACTCGGAGCCCCTGCTGTTGATTGGACGACAGATATCGAGAACATAAAAATCACACCGATCAATACACTCCGAGCCAATGACTTTCAGCTCACCTTGCTAGAGCTGATTGCCTTTACCATGAGTGACCCTAGTATTGAGCCTCAAACGGATAAACTTGCTCTCGACAAGCTAGCAAAAATTCTATCGAAACAATATAACAAGTGCCTCAAAGCAGATAAAGAAACTGATGAAGTAAGCAGTACCGAGCTTGGGAGCGATGATGTAAATGTTGATATGGATATCTCTGAGGATAATCAAGACGAAGCGCTACTATGCGATCACTTAAAAGCGTTACGCTATATAAGTGAGTTCTCTGCGCCTTTGTTAAGTAAGAAAAAAGCCAAGAAGAAAACCAAGCGTTGGTTAAAGCGTCTGATAAAAGCGCACATAGCGCTAGAGCAACGCAATGATGACAATCAATATCAACAGTTCTATGCCCTAAAATCAGCGAAAGATACCAATGCTCTATATGGTGCAGGTTGGTTTGCTGCCATGCTCACCGATGACCCAATTTATATCGAAACGCGTTTGGCTAAATTTAAAGACAGCTCAACATTTTGGTAAAACGTATTACTCGGTAAAGATACCTCGATAAAGATACATTGCTTAGTAAAAAGGACAGCTTTTATCAATGAAGCTGTCCTTTTTTATAGATAAACCATTTTATTCTTCGCTTCGATCTTATCGTTCAATATTTATATTCACTACCACCCTTAGCCGTCATCGGATTTTTTGGCTCAAATACCGATAAGTAAATATGCTATAGAAATGTAGAAATAATAAGCACAATTAATCTTAGTTAATCTGCAACGATCATTACCGGCATACCCTCTTCGACTTGCTCAAATAATTCCACGATATCTGTATTACGCATACGTATACAGCCATGTGAAAGCGGTATACCCATCGGCTCAGTATCTGGTGTGCCGTGGATATAGATGTAGCGCTCATAAGTATCACAGCCGCCTTGACTGTTGCTACCTTTATTCGAGCCTTCTTCCAAACCGCTCAACCAAAGAATACGGCTCAGTATCCAATCACGCTTGGGATGTAACGTGCTAAGAGTGGCATCATACACCTCGCCAGTCGGCACACGGCCCACAAACACAGCATTCATAGGCTCACTGCCGCCTATTTTTTTTGCAATGATATGCTGACCAAGTGGCGTGCAACCACTATCTTGCTGACTACCGATGCCATTTTTTGCCGTAGAGACGGTATATTCAGTGACCTCAGCTTGCTGCTTATGCATTGTTAATGTCTGCTTAGCAATATTAATCACTAGATGTTTATTAAAAGTTTCATTATTCGTCATAAATGCTTCCCGCTATCAATCATCCATAAGATAACTGTTAAGGTAATTAGTAAAACTGATTCAAAATTTCTATTATCAAGGGATTGTGTCAATGCTTTTGGCACCATAATATAGAGGCACACTTTTTGATGCTAGCAGATTATGACGACTATTTCACCGACACGTGTGTCGATGTATGATTTTTTATATCATGATACCAAGCCTATGCTGCCACTTTTGGCTGATGCCGCACAGCTCTCATTGCCACAAGCGAGGCTGGCAATGGATGCCAGTCTACAAGCTATTGTGAGCGCGCTTCTTGCCTATCAGCAGCAACATCAAGAACAAGCACTCAGTAAAAGACTATTTGGACGTGCTGCTGTCAAAGAGTTACGACAATATAACTCCATGAATTTTGCGACTCTTAAGGCGACGTTATATCACCGAAACGATGCAGCAGATGCCGTTTTTAATAACAGCGCCCGTGTGATAAAAATCAGTGATCATATTGCTGAAGATATTCAAGCAAAAACGCAGCAAGTTCAAATCTTACTCACCTCTTTATGCGTGATTGTCCTTCGAGAACTGGCCATCTTGACAGAATACAGTCAACTCGATAGTGACGAGATGAATAAATGGTTTGCCCTACAGCCACAGTTTTTGTCCGCAGCACGCTTTAACAATGTACAAACGCAAGCAGTGCCTACTCTTGAGTCAGAGCGTGCTAACAGCGAGCCGGCCACACTGACAGAGTCTGTAGAAAACAAAAAGTCTTTGGAAAATCATGCGCAGAGTGTAGAACTCAAACTATTACACGCTGAGCAGCTATCAAGCACCCCGCCACCTTTTGATAGCCACTGGTACGAGTTGACAGGGTTCGAGCCTAAAAACCATGAGCCTGTACAAGACATGCAATTGGCAACGGGTAATTACCTAAAAGCTATTGGACGCTCACCGGAGAACTTGCCGCAGGGTCGTCACAACGACATGCTAGTATTTGAAGAGATGCATGCTATTGCTTTGCCACATCAGCGCTGGTTATTACAGCTGGCGAAAATCTCTGATATCTATCTCAGCAGAAACCGGCTGCGCATTAACTCTGAACCTGCCAATCCACCAAAGCCGCCTTTAGTAAGCTTAGGATTGATCGGTGGCAATAATGACAACACGCCAGCGACAACGAGCGACAAGCCGATAGAATATGACGCTTCCACACCGCTTTGGAAAAACCCTGTCATTCTTATTATTATACTTGTCATCGGTGTACTGGGGGCGCTCGCTACGCTCAAATATCAATCGCAAAAGTCTGATGGCGTCGTGCTCGCCACCGAAGAAATATTAGCACAAGATATCACTGATGAGCGGCAGCAACAAGATGTCGCTATTGTGAGAGTGGACGATAAAGAGTCTGATACGGCAGAGACAGCACAAGCTCAATAAAGACATCTGCTTTTAATAAACTAATGTTCAAAACAGAGTCTTGATAGAAACGCATCAGCCATAAAAAAAGAGGCGCTATTTATATAGGCCTCTTTTTTATTGCTGTTGAGCTAAATAGTTAATTAACTATGTATAATCGAAACGCTTATTTAGACAAATCGCGACCACGGCTAGCTTCGATAGCCAAACGCAGACCATTTAGACGGATAAAACCTTCTGCGTCTTTTTGATCGTAAGCACCTGCATCATCTTCGAAAGTTGCAATTTTTTCGTCAAATAACGAATCATCTGACTTGCGACCGACGACGCTCACAGCACCTTTGTATAATTTTACACGTACCGTACCGTTGACGTATTCTTGTGATTTGTCAATCAATGCCTGTAGCATCATACGCTCAGGGCTGAACCAATAGCCATTGTAGATGGTTTTTGCATAGCGTGGCATGAGCTCATCTTTTAGGTGGGCAGCTTCACGATCAAGCGTTAGTGACTCGATACCGCGATGGGCTTTTAGCATAATTGTGCCAGCTGGCGTCTCGTAGCAACCACGTGACTTCATGCCAACATAACGGTTTTCAACGATATCTAAACGGCCGATACCATGTTTACCGCCGATTTCATTCAGCTTAATCATGACTTCATAAGGCTTTAGGGCTTCGCCATCGATAGCAACGATATCGCCTTTCTTGTATTCTAGTTCTAGATATTGCGCTTCATCAGGCGCGTCTTCTGGGCTGACAGACCAGCGCCACATGTCTTCTTCTGCTTCAGTGTACGGCTCTTCTAGAACACCACCTTCATAAGAGATATGTAACAAGTTGGCATCCATTGAATAAGGAGATTTTTTCTTATTGCCTGCATAATCAATAGCGATGTCATGCTCTTTGGCATATTGCATTAAGCTTTCACGGCTTGATAAATCCCACTCACGCCAAGGAGCAATCGTTACCACGTCTGGTGACAAAGCGACAGCACCTAGCTCAAAACGAACTTGGTCATTCCCTTTACCAGTTGCGCCATGACTGATGGCATCGGCATTGTGTTCTTTAGCAATCTCAACCAAACGCTTTGCGATTAGTGGACGAGCGATAGACGTACCGAGTAAATACTCACCTTCATAAATGGCATTGGCACGGAACATCGGGAATACGTAATCACGGGCAAACTCTTCACGCAAATCTTCGATATGGATGTGCTTGATACCCATTGCTTGAGCTTTGGCTCTTGCTGGCTCAACTTCTTCGCCTTGACCGATATCAGCGGTAAAGGTGATCACTTCCGCATCATAGGTTTCTTGCAGCCATTTAGCGATGATTGAGGTATCAAGACCACCTGAGTATGCCAATACGATTTTATTAATATTTTTTGGATCAAGTTGAGCCATGAAAAACTCCTGTTATGAGAATTTAGTTTTAGTAAACGCGCTAAGATCAAATCGTAAGCAAGTTAAAAAGAAATTACCTGCTCAGTGTACATCATATTTACTATAGGCAAAAGTCTAACTGCCATAAGGCGTGTGCTTTTGGCTTAAATCTTAAAAAGGGTTAAATAGTACTCAATGAATTATGTACAGATATTTCGCCTTATATTTAGTCAACTGGGCAAATCTGTTATGATAGTCGCACAGTATTATCCTCTTTTTTTCCTTTATTTGACGATATAGAGCGCTTTGACACTATGACTGATTCGATTAGAGAATTAACCATCCTTCAGCCAGATGATTGGCATATTCACTTGCGCGACTATCAGGCTTTGAGCACCACTGTGCCGCACGCAGCAGGTAGCTTTAACCGTGTGATCTGTATGCCAAACCTGGTGCCGCCAGTCAAAAATGCACATGATGCGCAGGCCTATCGCGCGCGTATCATGGAAACTTTGGCAGCAAGCGATTTAAGTCTTGAGCGAAAATCAGCCTTTGATCCACGTATGACTCTGTACTTAACGGACAATACCACTGCTCAAGATATCGAATTGGCCGCACAGTCAGGCATCGTACAAGCGGTCAAACTTTATCCTGCTGGAGCGACCACCAACTCTGCCGATGGTGTGACCAATATCAATGCCTGTGTCGATGTATTTGAAGCACTAGAAAAGCACAATTTACCACTATTGATACATGGTGAAGTGACGCAAGACCATATAGATATCTTTGATCGCGAAAAACGCTTTTTAGATGAAGTGTTGGCGCAAATCATCGTCAAATTTCCAACATTAAAAATCGTGGTAGAGCATATAACGACCAGCGATGCAGCAGATTTTGTATTGGCTCAAGGCAACCATGTTGCTGCTACTATTACGCCGCAGCATTTAATGTTTAATCGCAACCATCTATTAGTTGGTGGTATCAAACCGCACTTTTATTGCTTACCTATCTTGAAGCGTGAAAGCCATCAAAAAGTCCTGTTGGATGTGGCCACGAGTGGTAATCCAAAATTCTTCTTGGGTACCGACTCTGCGCCACATGCTACCGACAAGAAAGAAGCCGCTTGCGGCTGTGCTGGTTGCTATAGTTCAGCAACTGCCCTGCCGTTATATGCCACTGCGTTTGATAGCGTTGGCAAAATAGATAAGCTAGAAGGATTTGCCAGTCGCTTTGGCGCGCAGTTCTACGGTCTACCTCTAAACGAGAGTACCATTACACTTGTCAACACGCCTATGCAAGTACCAAACGACTACCCTTACTTTGATGGTGCATCATTAACGCCGCTCATGGCAGGTGAAACGTTACCTTGGTCGCTTAAGATTTAGTAGCCACACAGCCTAGCACTAACAAAGCAACCTATTATTTTTTCTATAATGCCAATGATACCTTTGTACTAAACCTCATTAGTGCAAAGGCGTTATCGATGTTATGAAATAATGATGTGCAATTCCATATACCAGCACGACTGATAAAAGTGATTGAACTTGATATGACCAATCAAAATACAGCAACCTTGCCTGACGCAGATGTCTCAAATTCCACGGATGACGACCTGAACGTAATTCCAAGTGCTGCTACTGAAGACAAGGGCGACGATGAGCAAACACCCTTGAGTCTAAAAGACCGATTTCGTAAGTTTTTGCCTGTCGTCGTCGATGTCGAGACAGCGGGTTTTAACTCTCAGACTGATGCGCTATTAGAAATCGCCTGTATCCCTGTACTACTTGATGAACATGGCGTATTTTACCCAGGTGAGGCATTCAATGCGCATATTGAACCATTTGAAGGGGCAAATTTAGAGCCCAGTGCCCTTGCCTTTACTGGCATCGATCCTAACAACCCAATGCGCAAAGCCATTGCTGAAGATGAAAAAACGGCCCTTCGCCGTATCTTCAAAGGCTTAAAAGAAGTACGCCGCGAAGAAGAGTGCCGTCAATGTGTTCTGATTGGACACAACGCGCATTTCGATTTGGCATTTCTAAATGCAGCTGTGCTACGTACCAATAGTAAAAATCACAATCCTTTTCACAATTTTTCAGTGTTTGATACCGTGACTTTGTCTGCACTGGCATTTGGACAAACTGTACTAGCACGGGCATGTAAGGCAGCAGGACTCGAGTTTGATGGTAAAAATGCTCACTCAGCACTGTATGACACTCAAAAGACAGCCGAGCTGTTCTGTCACATACTCAATAATTATCCTATGCTCGCTAATGCGATGCACAATGAAGAAGCTACAGAAGCATCAGCTGATAACGATAGTGAATAAGTCACATATCATATATTGCCAATCATAAATAATAGTGCTATTTGTAATATTTGATGACTTTGACATCTTGATTTGATAATCAATAGGGATATGATTGATATCACGATAAGCAGATGGAATTATTTTGTATAATAATAAATGTCATATTTTTGGACGGCTAATATGACTACTTAAGATGAATGTCGCGCTTAAGCGATGCAGTTATATCCTATAGATAGTTCAAGTTGCTCACTCTGCCTTGTTAGCGAATACTATCGAGGCCTAATAGGAGGGACTTTATTATGGATCCACAACTTAAGTTATGGGGAACCATCCTAGGCTATATGTTGCTCGCTTTAACTATTAGTGTTTGTACTTCCCTATGGATTCGGTATCATTTAAAGCGCAATGATCTCCATCCTCGCCGTGCAATTAAAAAAAGATATTTAATTTTAAAAAGACGTAGAAAAAGGCTTGACAGGAAACGCAGACGCTACTAAAATACGCACCACTTCAGCATAAATGGTGAAAACAGTTGAAGTGTTGTTACTAGTCCCCATCGTCTAGAGGCCTAGGACACCGCCCTTTCACGGCGGTAACGGGGGTTCGAATCCCCCTGGGGACGCCACTATTTGGCGTCACTTGTTAGCACTCAATAAGACTAACAATGGTACCACCGAAACCCCCACTCATAATATGTTATGAGTGGGGGTTTTTATGTCTGCTCTTAATATCCAAGCTAGTTGTTTAAATAGAAAAAGCCAGCATTGATTCAATGCTGGCTTTTTCTTGTTTGTCTGCTCAACTAGATATAATTAGTATTTAGCTCGATGAGCAATCGTATGAACATACTTAAAATCATAAGAGAATTAACGCCTATAACTATATTATTTATTGATTACAGCATTAGCCATAGCAATGTGGCAGCTATCATCAAGCCGAGTACCGTCTGAATTAAAAAGAATGCTTGGTGTTGACCAACGACCTTACTCAACGTCACGCCTAGCGTACTGTATTTGACAGGAGGCGTATCAACGTTACCTGTTCTCGTTTGCTCTTCATAGTAGCCCTGCAATATGTCTAAGAACTTCTGCCACTCATTAGAATCCCACTCATACGGCTTAAATGGCATTAACTTTTTAAGCTCAGGCTCTTTAGTCATCCAACGCTCAAGGGTAATTGAACGTAATGACCAACTGGCAAAACGACGTTTGGTAATCTCAGAAAAATCTAAAACCTTCAATTCTTTATGTCGATCATCTATCAACAAACGATTTTTTAGGTTGGTTAGTGCCTGCTCTGAGCCTTCGACACACTGCAAAAAGTAGCCATTGCCATAGCAAAGAATACCCGTGATATTATCTATTTGATTGCGTTCGACCGAGGTCTCTGAGATATCATTAAGCGTGCTAGGACTTGAAAGACCAGTAGAGGTAATCCGGCTTATATATACAAGCTGGCAGAGATCTGTCGTTACTGGATTTGTTGAATCGTTGATTGTTGACAATCAGCTTCTCCCTATTATCAGGTAAATGTCGCTAAAACAATCATGCTAACTTCAGAAAATATAGAGACAACATAACTAAGCGTAATGAATCGATCTGATATATTATTGATTTTATAAGTTTTTTTATATTAATTGTATTAAGTTAGTTACATCATAGGTTAGATTGGTCATCAAAGCAACCTTTTATTAATTGATAGTCTTGCTTATATACAAAAAACATGTTTTAAATATATATTATATATTAAATTAATATATTTTAACTTTTATTGAATCTAAAACTTGCCGTGAAATTGATGCGATATTGACAGTCATTACCTTGAGCTATCTGATATAAATACGAAGCAAATCTATAGATTTGATTAATGTGAGAATTGGATATCAAGAATTGCTGCCAGTAATATGGCATCATCAGGATACGTAAGCTTGATGTTTTGTCGACTACCCGGCACCAAACGTATAGGTAGCGCTAAGTGCTCAAAAGCACTGGCTTCGTCTGTGATGCTAAGCTGATGTTCAGACACATAGCGTAGGACGCGTTTTAGCTGACCTAAACGAAAAACTTGCGGGGTTTGGGCTTGCCATATGTTGCTACGGTCAATAGTGCATTTCGCATAAGGAATGAGTCTATCTTTCTCAGTAGGTGTGATTTTCTGATGGGAGGTCTTCAACGTATCGGCCACCGGTGTCGCTAAAATAGCACCATAAGGCTCCCTCATCGCCGCTTTAATAACTCGATCGACATCTACACTCGGTACAGCGGGACGTGCCGCATCATGAATGAGTACTAAATCCGAATCATCGGCGCCTGACTCACTGATGGCCTCTACCCCTGCCTGCACTGATTGCCAACGCTCGGCCCCACCAACTGCGTAATATATAGGAAGCTCAAACTCTAGCTCCTGCGCTGTGCTGTCGTCTGCTGCTACGACCAATAGGCATTTATTAATATAATCGCTATGACCAAGCCTAGCCACGCTGTGCTGCAACAACGTCTGCTCTTGTAGCATTGTGTACTGTTTGGCAATGGATGCACCAAAACGGCTGCCGCGACCAGCTGCGACAATCATGGCATGTATATTAGGAGTTTTATTCATAGTGTGATACCGATGGTTGAACCCATGACGATATATTTAAAGAGAGATAGTGAAAATGATAAGAATGACGGATGGCTTTATAATAAATGATAATGCTTGATATCACATCATACAGATCGATAGCTATAGCTTAATAGCTACTATGCGTCGTTGGTGCAGTTGATACTTGGACAAAAGTTTCATTTGGTTTGATTAAGCCCAAATCTAAGCGAGCGTGCTCTTCTACCGCCTCAAGTCCAGTTTTTAGATCTTGCACATCGGTACGTAATAGATTGTTTGCTGCCACTTGGTTATCATTTAAGCGTTGTTGCTCTTCAATTTGAGCCGTCAACTTGCTATGTTCAAAATGGCCATTTTCCCCCAGCCAATACTGATATTGCAATCCCAAAAGCACTGCAACGGCTAGAGCAAGTAGTATAAATTGGCTAAAATATTTCATAAGATGACAACGCCAAACAACATAGAAAGAATGATATAAGAGTTTTAAGATAATTAGGCGATACACAAATGATTATATATCGCCTAGATTCAATGATAAGTTCGGCTTTTGAGCTTAGACTTTTTGACGCATATTACACGTTAAAAAGCCAAGTCAGTCTGTTAACCACGTAGACCGATAAACTCTTCACGGCCACGGTAGCTTGCACGTACTTGCTGCTCGATACGTAGCAATTGGTTGTACTTAGCAACACGGTCTGAGCGGCATAGTGAGCCTGTTTTGATCTGACCGGCAGCGGTACCAACTGCTAAATCCGCAATGGTGCTGTCCTCAGTCTCACCTGAACGATGTGAGATAATCGTGGCATAGCCATTTTTCTTCGCCATATAAATCGCATCTAGCGTCTCTGACAATGTACCGATTTGGTTGAACTTAATCAAAATGGCATTGGCAATATGCTTATCAATGCCTTCTTGCAAGATTGTAGGATTGGTCACAAATAGATCATCACCGACCAACTGGACTTTATCACCAATCTGCTCGGTCAGATACTTCCAACCATCCCAATCTGACTCATCAAGACCGTCTTCGATAGAGATAATAGGATACTGACGCGTGAGCCCAACGAGATAGTCTGAGAACCCTTGGCTATCAAAGGCCTTATTACCTTCGCCTGCCAAGACGTATTGACCGTTCTTGTAAAATTCACTAGCCGCACAGTCTAGCGCAAGATGAATGTCTTCACCCGCTTTGTAGCCGACTTGTTCGATCGCCTGCATAATAACCGTGATGGCTTCTTCGTTGCTACGTAGATTTGGTGCAAAACCACCTTCATCACCAACAGCGGTATTTAAGCCTTGTGATTTCAATACAGACTTTAAGCTGTGGAAAATCTCTGTACCAGCACGCAGCGCTTCTGAAAAGCTGGTAAAGCCAACTGGCTCAATCATAAACTCTTGAATATCAACGGTATTGTCCGCGTGCTCGCCACCATTTAGGATGTTCATCATTGGCACAGGCATGGTCAATGACGTCTGATTACGCAAGTTAGCAATATACTGATGCAATGGCAGATTCTGTGACTTGGCAGCCGCTTTGGCCGTCGCAAGTGACACCGCTAGCATGGCATTCGCACCAAGGCTCTCTTTGTTTTCTGTGCCGTCTAGCGCAATCATGGCATCATCAATACCCTGCTGTTCAGTCACATCTTTATCAATCAAAGCACTGCGAATCTGACTGTTGACGTTGGAAACGGCTTTTTTAACGCCTTTACCCATATAGCGAGATTTGTCGCCATCACGTAACTCAAGCGCTTCACGTGAGCCTGTGGATGCGCCACTTGGCGCCGCAGCACGGCCGACAGTGCCATCAGCTAAGATCACATCAGCTTCGATAGTTGGGTTGCCGCGCGAGTCTAAAATTTCACGAGCGCGAATGTCTTTAATTGCGGTGACGTTGTTGGTTTCTTCAGCGTACATAATGTCTGTTAATTCCTTTGGTCATGCCAAGTTTGTGAGATAAATAACGGCAGCTAGCATACAAAAAAGATAAAGAAAAATATCATATAGCCAATATACCTAGAATCCCTTCAAGCCTTTCTGCCATATGGCTGTATTTGCATATGAAGGAAGGCTTATTGAACAGATTAACGGTTGGCTATCGTGCTTGGCATCATAGCATATATTTTACCAAACTTCCCTTATCTTACACTGACTTGCGGTCATAAATATCATCATAGATAGGTATATCTCAAATACTCGTTTGGTCTACGTTGATGAAATATCAGTGCTAATACAGCAATTATTATTTCGCTAAACGCGTTTCATTGGTGTGCGGGTCAGATACCGTATTCTCAAGCGCAACCTCTGTCTTAAATCGTGTCAAGCGTAATGCATTCATCAAAACTGAGATGGAGCTGAGTGCCATCGCTGCTGCTGCAATCATCGGATTTAAGAAGCCCAAAGCGGCAAGCGGGATACCAAGGCAGTTATAAATGAAAGCAAAAAACAGATTTTGTTTAATATTGCGTAGCGTTGCTTGGGCAATCTTCTGCGCCGCATCAATATGCATGAGCGACTCGCCCATTAGACGGGCAGAAGCGCTGTGCTGCGCGACATCTGTTCCCTCAAACATTGCAAAGCTGGCATCGGCAGTGGCCATCGCTGGCGCATCATTGACCCCGTCTCCTGCCATCGCCACCTTATGACCAGCAGTTTGCAGCCGTGCAATTTGACTGGCCTTATCGCGTGGACTCATTTTGCCGTAAGCTTTTTCAATACCCAGCTGCCCTGCCACATGATCGACGACCGACTGCTTATCACCACTCATCAAGATCACATTAATACCCGCATTTTGTAGCGCAGTGATTGCTTGCGGGGTATCCGCTTTCAAGTCATCTGCTAAGGCAAATGCGCCTAGTGGCTCATCATTGATACTAATGGCAACGGTACTGGCAATTTGCCATACTTTTGGCATCAGCTTAGGTAACGTCATATTAGCAAATTCAGCCGTCCCGACGTTTACTCGTCCAAGTCCTTCGATGTTTGCCTGTATACCAGATCCTTTTATCACACTGATATCAGTCACATCGAACAAAGACAGCTGACGCTCTTTAGCCGCGTTGGTCAAAGCAGTTGCCAATGGATGACTGGCATGTGCTTCGACACTGGCGGCGATCTGCAAGACATCATTAACAGCGATCGACTTATCCATCATGACATGATCGACGATAGTGGGTCTGCCAATGGTCAGCGTGCCTGTCTTATCGAGCACCACCGTGTCAATATTCCCTGCCGCCTCGAGACTTTGCGCGTCTTTGAACCACACGCCATGACGCGCCGCAACCCCCATACCCGCCATGATAGCTGCTGGTGTGGCCAAACCAAGGGCACAAGGGCATGCAATGACCAATACTGATACGGCGTGCATCAAGGCAGTATCGACCATACCAGTCAGCCACCATGTTAGGCCAAAAGTAACCAACGCAATAGTGACCACGATTGGCACAAACACAGCAGTCACTCTATCCGCCAATCTTGCCAAGTTAGCTTTTGAGCCTTGCGCATCACTCAATGCTTGTACCATATCGCCCAGCTTGGTGTCACTACCCTTGGCACTGACGCGATAGAGCAAACTACCATTCTCCACCAAAGCACCTGCCAGTAATCCATCGCCCACTTCTTTTTTAAGGGCAATTGACTCACCTGTTAAGTGACTCTCCACGCACCAGCCGCTACCATCTGTGACGATGCCATCGGTCGCGATACGGCTACCTTGCTTGGCACGTAGGATGTCACCTACTTGTACATCAGACAGTGCAATAGAGTGAAAATCACCATTTGGCTGCTGCTGCTCGACTTCATCAGGCGTTAATGACAATAATAAATCAATGCTGTTGAGGCTATGCTTCTTGGTACGTTCCTCTAAGTATTTACCAGTCCGCACAAACGCAATGACCATCACCCCTGCTTCAAAATATACGGCTGGGCTATTACTAGCACCGTGTCCGCCCATGTGTCCACTTTGCAAGAGGCTCCCCAAAGTGCCATCGCCATGAGTAAGCCACAGATAAGCCGAATATGCCCATATCGTCACGGTACCAATCACCACCAGTACATCCATATTGGCAAGACCGCCTTTGATGGATGCCCATGCGCTCTTATAGAATGGTAACGCAAAGCCAAACTGTACAATCGTCGCTAAAATAAACTGAATCCAAATGGGCGGCATCCACGCCATCCCAGCACCCACCAACATGCCTGCCATACCCACCAAAAATGGCACCAAACACAACCATAAACCAATCAATCGCCATGGATATTGGGTGGCTGTGTCTTCATCTGTTTTTGCAAATAAACTGTCGCTGGCCTGTAGATTGGCAACAAAACCCGTCTTGTTTACCCATTCTGTGACCTGTTCTGGCGTCGTTTGCGTCGGATCATAATCTACATTTGCCGTCTCACCAGCAAAATTCACACTCACTTCATACACCGAAGGCTTTTTATTCAGCACCTTTTCGATTCGTGAAGCACAGGCCTGACACGTCATGCCATCAATCGCCAATTGCAGATGCGCACGTTGCGGTGCAAGTGGCGTATTTGATTGAATGTCAGTCTCGACATCGTAGGATCCATCACTAGTGGTACGGGTAGTATCATTCATAAAAATAACTCTTTATAGCGTCTATATACTCATAGAAGCCATAATAAAATATCAGTGGATTGACAAAAAAATCAAATGAAACAAGTAAAACACGATAACAATCAGTATGAATACGCTGTTTAGGCTACCCAGTTATTATAGACAGACATATTGCAATATATTCAGGTAGCACCTATTAGATGGTCACAACCATCATCTATTCAAGTAAGCCTCAATCATTTAGTAAATAGCAGCAAACTAGGACAGCCATGGACGTAATCTATAGTCAGAATTTTTAACCATTAAAAAACCAGCTAACATGCCAGTAATAACATGGTAGCTGGTTTTGTAGATAGATGACGACATTTATGAATTAGCGACAGTCGCCTCAAATCCAGCCTCATCAATGGCCGAAGCAATCGCTTCTGCACTGGTTTTGCTATCATCAAAGGTGACCGTCGCTAGATTGTCAGCTAGATCAACGGTGATCGTATCTAAACCGTCGATGTCGGCAGTAGCAGTATGTACACTTGCCACACAGCCGCTGCAAGTCATGCCATCAATTTGAATAATACGTGTTTGGCTTGCCATGGTTAGCTCCTTATTTTTATTAGTGAAAAGTAGCCTTGATAGCTGTTCTTCAATATTTACTTCTCAAAACCTATCAAAGTACCACTAAACAAGCATAAGCCCTATCATCAGCGACAGCAAGACACTTTGGTTGTTACTTTATTAACGAGATGCTATTAACAAGACAGGAACTTCTTAATAAAAACCTGAACGCTACTCATTGCTTATGTAGCATTCAGATCGTCCATATATCTTAGTCTCTATGATGCGGATTTTGCGGCGCATCGATAGGAAATGGCTGAGTCACATAATCAACCATACTAATCGCCGCCGTCAAAGCATGAATACTCGTATCCGTATCATCATAACTGACCGTTGCAACATCATGCACAGGATCTAGATCGATAGCAGTCACGCCTGAGATATTCTTAAGAGCGGTCATTACACTATCTAGACCATCTTCATCGTCGATATTTTCTATACTGACTTGTGCGGTTTGAATCGCCATTGCATCACCCTCTTATCATTTATAATATCAATGAGTATCTAATGTCTCAAAGCCTTTGACCAAATCATCAATTTGCTTAAGCTGACGCAAAAACGGCTCTAGCTGGCTCATGCGCAGCGCACATGGCCCATCACATTTCGCCGTTTCTGGATTTGGGTGCGCCTCTAAGAAAAGCCCTGCCAATCCTGTCGCCATACCAGCACGTGCCAGTGTCGTAATCTGCTCACGGCGCCCACCTGCACTGTCACTACGCGCGCCTGGCTGCTGCAAGCTATGTGTCACGTCAAAGAATACGGGGATATCCATCTGCTTCATGGTATCAAATCCGAGCATATCAACGACTAAGTTGTTATAACCAAAGGCGCTGCCACGCTCACAAAGTATCAGCTTATCATTACCGCCTTCTAGACACTTATTGACAATATGTCGCATCTCATGCGGCGCCAAAAACTGTGCCTTTTTGATATTAATAATCGCGTTTGTCTTTGCCATCGCATGAACCAAGTCCGTCTGACGTGACAAAAAAGCTGGCAACTGGATAATATCAGCAACTTCAGCGACTGGTGCTGCTTGATGAGGTTCATGTACATCAGTGATAATCGGTACTTGGAATTTTTCTTTGATTTGCCCGAGCCAATCGATACCTTGCGCGAGTCCCGGCCCTCGGTATGAATGCAGGCTTGAGCGGTTGGCTTTATCAAAACTCGCTTTAAACACATAGCCGATACCCAAGCGCTCACATATCTCAACGTATTGCTCAGCAATCTCAAACGCCAACTCTTTAGATTCTAAGACGTTCATCCCACCAAATAATACAAAGGGTTGATCATTACCAATGTTGATCGTCTTATTATTAGGCGTGTTAAGTGCAATGTGTGATTGCGCCGTTAATAGGTTTTCCATTTAGCCACTACCTCTTATTTTGTTATTAATATCTCCATCCCATATTGTAACCGATAGCCTGATTAAAAAAAGTATGCAAGCGTAATTAGAGATTATTAATGAGGATATTGACTCGTTAATAACAACAAACAACCTGAGTTGAGCAAAAAAAAGACCAATCCGAAGATCAGTCTTTTTTATAATAAATACTTTTACTTTACACTACATTATATAGAGTTACTCTATTATGAAGACTATTTTGCTTCGCTATGGTTCTTCGCCGCTTTGACAAAACTATTAAACAGTGGATGACCACCGCGTGGTGAGCTAGTAAATTCAGGATGGAACTGTACAGCAACAAACCATGGATGCTCGCTAATCTCTACCGACTCTACCAAATGCTGCTTGGCAGAATAACCAGATATAGTCATACCCGCTTGCTCTAATGGCTCAATATAACGGTTATTCATCTCATAACGATGGCGATGGCGCTCAGTGATATTGTTAGCACCATAAATCTGAGCAAGCTTGCTACCAGAAACCAGCTCTGCTTGCTGCGCGCCTAGGCGCATGGTACCGCCGAGGTCTGAGTCATCGCTACGAATCTGTAGCTCGCCGCGCTCATCTAACCATTCGGTGATAAGCCCAATGATAGGCTCAGCTGTCTTACGATCAAACTCAGAAGAGTTGGCATTGATATTCAGTACATTGCGCGCATACTCTATCACGGCCAGCTGCATACCAAGGCAAATACCTAGATACGGCACATTATTTTCACGAGCATAGGTGATGGCTTTTATTTTACCCATCGTACCGCGCTCACCAAAACCGCCTGGTACTAAGATAGCATTGGCTTCTTTTAGCTGCGCTAGTAGAGTGTCGTCATCTTCTAAACGCTCAGCATCGATGTAGTCGATTTTGACATCGACTTTATGCGTGATACCTGCGTGTAGCAATGCTTCGTTGATCGACTTATAAGCATCTGGTAGCTCAACGTATTTGCCAACCATCGCAACTGTCACTGTTCCTTCAGGATTTAGCTGGGCTTCAACCACTTTATCCCAATCGCTCAAATCCGCTTCGGGCACATCAAGACCGAAACGCTCACAGATGAGATCATCAAGGTCTTGCTCATGTAGCGTGCGCGGGATCTGATAGATACTTTGTGCATCTTCACACATGATAACGGCACGCTCTTCTACATTGGTGAATAGCGCAATCTTGCGACGGTTATCTTGTGAGATATGATGATCAGAGCGGCAGATTAAGATGTCAGGCTGTAGACCGATTGAGCGTAGCTCTTTTACAGAGTGCTGTGTCGGCTTGGTTTTGGTCTCACCGGCACTGGCAATATAAGGTACTAAAGTAAGATGCATCAGCATGGCACGATTGCGCCCCAGCTCTACTTGCATCTGACGGACAGCTTCCATAAAAGGAAGGGATTCGATATCACCGACGGTACCGCCAATCTCAATAATAGCAATATCATATCCTTCGCCGCTCGCGAGGATTTTGTTTTTGATTTCATCGGTAATATGCGGAATAACCTGTACCGTACCGCCAAGGTATTCACCGCGACGTTCTTTATTTAAAACATTTTGATAAATACGGCCACTGGTGAAGTTATTACTTTTACTCATTTTTGAGTGACGTAAAAAACGCTCATAATAACCCAAATCCAAATCTGTCTCTGCGCCATCTTCGGTGACGAACACCTCACCATGCTGAAACGGACTCATCGTACCTGGATCGACGTTAATATACGGATCCATTTTGGTCATCGTGACAGTCACGCCACGTGCTTCTAAGACCGCTGCAAGAGAGGCTGCGGTGATACCTTTTCCTAGTGAGGACACTACCCCACCGGTCACAAATATAAACTTGGTCATAGTACTCTGTCGGTAATTGGTAAAGAAGGATTTTACTAAAAATACGCTACAAAATATAGGGCAAAAGCGCAAACTCTTTAAAACACTCAGTTTTTAACGCTTAATTGTCATAAGTGCGTAATCATCGTAAATACGTAGCTATTATAACCCACTGCGGCTTTAAAAAGGTCACAACAAAAAAACTCACCCCGAAGGATGAGTTTTTTATAATACGTTTTCTAATGTTTAGATTAGAATTTGTATTCAATACCCGTACCTACAATCAAGTCATCTTTGTTATTGTCACGGCTGATTTGCCCTGCATAAATATGACCCGTGGTCGCTTTATTGAATGCATATTCTCCACCAACTGCGATTTCATTTACATCAGCATCTTTTACGCCTTTTTCGTCAGTGGTATTAACATACTGTGCTTTAACTGCCCAAGGTGTTGCACCAACTTTATATTTACCACTAATTAGCCAAGATTTTTCATCTTCACTGGCTTTGTTAACGCGGTTGTTGTTAACGATGCTATAATTATCGTAGTATTGGCTTTGTTGGTATAGAGCACCTAAAGTTAAGCCCGAAACCATATTCATTTTGCCCATATCTAAACCAGCAACCAAACGCCACGTATTATCAATCACGCCAGTATTTACATTGTTAGCACCCATGTCTTTGTCATAAGCACCGGCTAGATAAACACCATTTTTGTCATAGGCTAATAAAGCAGAATAACCGTTATCTTTTACTTTTCTATCACGATAGACTGCAGGCTTCGTACCAGATGCTGCGGAAACGAGAATATCACCGTCGGCATCAGTTTCTGATAATGCGGTAGCTGCCATAAAACTCACTGGCATACCGACAATAACAGGTGATTGATAGGCCACCATATTGTTAGCACGGTATTCACCTGAAACACCCGCATTTTTAATATCAAATAAGCTATCATTAAACACGTCAACTTTGTTTTGTGCAAGTTTCAATGGGGTATCATGGCGTCCCGCTAGTACAGTACCTAAAGTGTTGTGGGCTAAGCCTACATAAGTATTACGTGATCTAAACTGTTGGCTATCGTCATCATGGTAGATTTGATATTCTAATTGATAAATAAGTTTAGTGGTATCAGTTAAATCGTCGTCACCTTTAAAACCGATACGTGATTGATTAGAGTTAAGTTTAAATGTATCTTCATCTGTCTTGTTAGCTGCATCGTAGTCTGTACTAACATAATCTAAGGTTAAAAATGCTTTACCATATACAGTTGGAGCAGCATGGGCAGCAGAAACTGAAAGTGCAGCGACGGCTGTGGCTAAAAGTAATTTTTTCAAAGGATATCTCCACTTTACGATTTGAGTGATAAATGGTCTAAGATCATTAGATATATAATGGCAGGGTGACTACCCTATAGAACATTTATATATATGAGCTAGAAGCATTACTTAGACACAACTTTACCAACCAAATATTACAGTAAGGTGAAAAAACCAAAATTTACACAAATGTTATTATTAATTTTACGGATTCTGTTATTTAAGACACGCTGTTGTTCAAGACACAGTATTGATTACAAAACAAAAAAACCCACCCCGAAGGATGAGTTTTTTATTTAGATTCTAATGGTTAGACTAGAATAAGTATTCTAGACCGCCACCGATAGCGAGTACATCAATATCACCACGTAAGTCGATTTCATTAACATTGCCGTCTTCGTCTCTCGAACCAAAACGACCATTGTTTAATTCCGCTGAATTTAGACCAGCATAGGCATGAGCGATCATATTATTTTTAAACGCATATTTGCCACCTACAACGACTTGATTTGAGTCATTATTCTCAAGACCACTGATATTGTCGGTTTTGTCATACTGAATATAAACAGAGGCTGGACGGGCAAAATTCGAAAGACCCATTTCAGCACTCACCACTAAACCGTCCTCTGTTGCAGTAGTAGTACCGGCATAGTCAGCTTCTTGATATAGAACGCCTAACTTTACAGGAGCTGCGATATATTTACCTAAATCGACGCTAGCACTGCCACGGATAATATCACCACTAACACTCATGTCTTGCTCATAAGCAATACCAGCGGTAATGCCTGTACCTGGATCAAACATCAATGAGGCACCATAGCCTGCGTCACGACCACTCTCAGATATAAAGTCTTCATCAGCACCATACATCAGCGCAAGCGCTAATGGTAGATCGTTGTATTTAGGAGCAAACCAGATGATAGAGTTGTTGATACGGTTACCAACGGTCGGGGTCAAAATATTAGCAAAGCTGTCGTTGTTGTTCAGAGTACTAGAGCCAAGATTATCCCAATAACCTTCATTAACTGATACGTTATTGATATAGTCAATGACTGTGTAGTTACGACCAAAACGGAACTGACCGAAGTCTTTGTTTACTAGACCAAGATAAGTGTCACGGCTTTTGAAGCCAATGTTATCGCTACCACTATCATCAACTTTAACGCCGTACTCTAATTGGTAAATTACGTCAGTGTTGGCCGTTATCGCTTCAGAGCCTCTGAAGCCTAAACGTGAAATATTAGAATTAACTTGTAATGAACCGTTGTCTTCATTAATTCTGTTATTATTATCCATATTCTGACCATCAATTTCAGCATTAACGTAATCAGTAGTAACGAATACTTTACCATAAACGGTAGGTGCTGCCTGTGCGGCAGATACAGATAGGGCTGCGATTGCTGTAGCTAAAAGTAACTTTTTCATGGGGTATCTCCACTTTACAATTGTAGTAATGAGCAAGCCATTATTAGCTGGCGCCCATAATGGTATCGTCACAAATCCTCAAAGATATAATGTGTAACTGGCTACCAAGTTTAGTCAGAAACAAGTATGGCGAATTTCTATTACAGTTAAGATAAAAAACCATGACTCACATAACTGGGATTAAAAACGTAACTGCCATGTAAACTTAAGTCTTATGCGTCCTACTGCGTAACATCCGTTACCAAACTCATACTTCGAGTACAAGCATAACAACTTTGACATAATTTGCAACATATTTTTTCGCTTTTTCGATACCCCCAGTATCAAATGACAAGTCACCTATAAAATCCAAATAGCTACAAAAAAAAGCACTATCTACTCAAGCAGATAGCGCTTTTATTGATTAATATCATTACTTATAGTATTAAAATATTTTAATAAAAACAAAATAATTGCCCAAGAAATAGCGCTATCCATTGATAAATAAATAGCGCTTATGAAGAATCGACCAACGTATTTATGACATATTTAGCGTTACAAACGAGCAAGATTAGATACTACACCTTAGACTTCAGCATACGCTAAAATACCCATTGCTAAGCCGGCCTCTCTAAGCATTGGCTTTTAGATCAAGGCGCGCTTGATGCAACAATGGTTCAGTATAGCCGCTAGGTTGCGCGCGTCCTTTAAAGACCAAATCACAGGCTGCTTTAAATGCATAAGAGTTATCAAAGTTATCTGCCATTGGCTGGTAATCACTATCGCCTGCATTTTGCTCATCGACGACTTTTGCCATACGTTTCATTGTGTCCATCACTTGCTGCTCGCTTACCACATCATGATGTAACCAATTGGCAATATGCTGGCTAGAGATACGTAAGGTAGCACGATCTTCCATCAAGCCAACATCATTGATATCAGGTACTTTGGAACAGCCTACGCCTTGGTTTACCCAACGTACCACATACCCTAAGATACCTTGAGCATTATTTTCAAGCTCTTGCTGCTTCTCTTCTTCTGTCCAATTGGTATTTTTTGCCAATGGAATGGTCAAAATATCATCTAAGCTCGCACGCTCACGTGATTTAAGCGTATCTTGTACATCGGCCACGCTAACTTGATGATAGTGTATGCTGTGCAAGGTAGCGCCCGTTGGTGAGGGTACCCAAGCCGTACTGGCACCAGATTTCGGATGAGCCGCTTTGGTGTCCATCATCTCTTTCATCTCATCAGGTTTTGCCCACATACCTTTACCAATTTGAGCATGACCTTGCAGACCAGTCTCTAGACCGATATCAACGTTCCACTGCTCATACGCAGGTAGCCATGCTTGCGACTTCATGTCGCCTTTTGGCACGAACGGACCGGCATTCATACTGGTATGCATCTCATCACCCGTACGATCTAAGAAACCTGTATTAATAAAGATAACACGCTCTTTTGCTTGGCGAATCGCTTCTTTCAGATTGACTGTGGTACGGCGCTCTTCGTCCATGATACCGATTTTGAGCGTATTACGCTCTAGACCCAATAAGTCCTCTGATGCGTTGAACAAATCATTGGCCATTTTAACTTCTTCAGGGCCATGCATTTTTGGCTTCACAATATACATAGAGCCTTGGCGTGAGTTTGATAGCTCGTTTTTGCCTTTGATATCATTGAGTGATAATAATGGTGTGATTAAACCATCCATTAAGCCTTCAAATATTTGCTCTTGGCCATTGCCTAAATCAACCAAAATTGCGGGGTTCTGCATGAGATGACCCACGTTACGAATCAAGAGTAGCGAACGACCTGGCAAAATCAGCTTACCGCCATCAGGTGTATTATATTCACGATCTGGGTTTTGTTTGCGAGTACGGGTTTTGCCACCTTTTTCAAAGGTCTCTTGTAGATCGCCGTTCATCAAACCTAGCCAATTGCGATACACTTCGACTTTTTCTTCGGCATCGACCGCAGCGATTGAATCTTCGCAGTCTTGAATCGCGGTAATGGCAGACTCTAATAGTACGTCTTTGATGTTTGCTGGGTCATCTTTACCTACTGGATGACTGGTATCGATTTGAATCTCTGCGTGTAGGCCATTGTTTTTGAGCAAAATACCAGAGGGGCTATCTGCCTCGCCGACATAACCGACGAATTTTTCGGCGTCTTTTAGCTCAGTGCTACTATCGCCCAGCTTGACTTCCAGCTTGCCATCGACGACTTTAAAGCCTGTGACATCGGTATAAGAGCCTGAGGCTAGCGCAAAATGCTCGTCCAAAAAGGCTTTGGCATAAGCGACAACGGCCGCGCCGCGCGTGGGATTATAGCTGCTGCCTGCTTCTTGACCATTTTCATCGCTGATGACATCGGTGCCATATAAAGCATCGTACAAGCTACCCCAACGGGCGTTGGTGGCATTTAGCGCATAGCGCGCGTTGCGTACGGGGACGACTAGCTGTGGACCTGCAATATGAGCAATCTCGTCATCGACGTTTTGGGTGCTTACCGTAAAGTCATCGCCTTCTGGTAACAAATAGCCAATTTCTTGCAAAAAAGCCTTGTAAGCTGGGAAGTCAATCTCACCTTCTTTGGCAGGATTGTCTAGATGCCATTGATCGATTTGCGCTTGAATGCTGTCACGAGTCGCAAGCAGCGCTTTGTTGCGCGGCGTGAACTCTTTGATGACTTTTTCAAAACCTGACCAATAACTGTCTGAATCCACACCGACTTTTGGCAGCACTTCGTTTTCAATAAAGTCATACAACTGTTGGTCGATGGCAAGAATGCCTTTTTGAATGCGATTGGCGTTAGAAGACTGGCCCATGTCGTTATCCTTATCTATTGGTGAGTATTGGTAATACTAAATTGCTACAGCGACTATTTAAGACTCGTTATTTTTATCAACAATTATTCATACAATAAAAGATATCATTGCTACCTACGACAACCTATGGTATTTAATGCTGATAAATAATTATCCATTAAAGATTTTTTCATCAGCCCTAAAATAGACTGTATAAATCTTCTGTTTTGATACGAGAATTGTCATTGGTATAATGCTTGCGATTCTCTACTAAATGCTATTGATAGCAAGACACTGTGACTAAAGAGCAAAATCTCATCCTACTATCAAATAATAAAATAAACAAGCAAACGCCATTTAGAAAATAAATATTGGGGTTGTATAATAATGATATCGTATAAGACGTAAGCCTCACAGACCATGAATACTATCTAGAAATTAATGAATGCTCAGTTGAGACTAAACTGTAAGGAATCATTACCATCTATAGTTATATTTATATAGTGAAACCATTATAAAAATGGTATAGCAAGATTAAACGCTATTTTTCGCAGCCTCTGGAGACGCAGTCACAGCAAGCAAGAAAAGTAGCGTTTAATCAAGCGCGTTTCCTATGCTGTATCAATTTTATTGAGGTTCTACTATACTTAAATACTGTCCATGATCTAGATAACTTACTTAGCCGTAGTAACTGTAGCCCATTATTTTGAAAACATCTACAAATTAGCTGCTTTAAACTCTCATTTATAAAAAAGCCCTTTTAGATTATGACTATAAACCAGCCCGACCTCTCGTCCTTACAATCATCAGCGCATGGTACTGTCCACTACGATATTCATAAGGATAACCTCGAAAAAGAAGCGCCCCTTTCACCAGTAAATGTCGTTGACGAAAGCAGTATGGACGTAGGGGAAGACAGCATCGATATTACGCATCTGCGTACTCCTATAAAGGTAGACCTATCCCCTATTTATAATTTTTTGGGTGCGCGCACGACGCAGGCGTGGGTAGATGCGGCTATAGATAACCTACCACTTATCATTCAGGATCATGCCAATTGCGAAAAAAAAGCCGCAGGCACTGCGATGAATTTGATATTTCGGTATGAGTTCTCTTATGATTTGCAACGTAAATTGGCACAGCTCATACGTGAAGAGATGCTGCATTACGAGCAGGTGCTTGGCATCATGAACGAGCGCGGCCAGGACTGGAAGTATTTGAGTGCAGGTCGCTATGCCAAGGGCATGCTGAAACATAAACGTACTTATGAGCCAGCAGCGATGGTCGATGTACTGATCATTGGGGCGTTCATTGAAGCGCGCTCTTGTGAGCGTTTTGCAGCGTTGGCGGAAGTCATTGATGATGCGCGTTTAGCAAAATACTATCGCTATCTACTAAAGTCAGAGAGCCGCCATTTTGAGGATTACCTTGCGCTTGCCCAGTCATTATCAGATGATAATATCGATGAGCGCGTTGCGTTTTTTAAAGAAGTAGAAGCAGAATTAATAGACAGTCCAGACGCGGAGCTACGCTTTCATAGTGGTACGCCTGCTTAATAGACAGGCATCATTCGTTTGTACTTTGAAATCTATAGGTTATAGACACAAAAAAGGCATTACCGTTATTGGGGTTATATTTGAACAACGGTAATGCCTCTTTATTTATGCTGATTATTTTCTGACGATCAGCGATACTTTTATGGATCAGAGATACTGGTATATAAATAGTATTACTTATCATCTTTCATCAATGAGCTGTCGTACTGTTTATCATTCTTAGCCACATTATGCGGATCATGATCGCCTGCTGCTTTGTCTGCTGCCGCTGGATTTACTTTTTGTAGAGCGTCGTCTGGTACGATGCCGTTGTTGTCATCTGCATCTTTTAGACTATACTCATCAGTGACGGGCTTGTCGTTTGGCATATTTGTCTTACTCCCTATTATAACTATTCATCCAATATTGTAAGCGCCTTTAACTGCTATCTAAATAATATAAATATCAGTCGATAATTACGCAAATATCATAGCCTTCTGCTCAGCTTTCTATTGTCGGTCTAGTCTTTATCATCAGGATTTAAGGTGCGAGTCTGAGCATTATCAACATTAGCATATCGATTCGTGTTGTT
Source organism: Psychrobacter sp. KCTC 72983 (assembly GCF_014280455.1). Classification (NCBI taxonomy): domain Bacteria; kingdom Pseudomonadati; phylum Pseudomonadota; class Gammaproteobacteria; order Moraxellales; family Moraxellaceae; genus Psychrobacter; species Psychrobacter sp. KCTC 72983. The sequence goes on along the minus strand of NZ_CP060390.1, from coordinate 1,981,047 downwards.
AATTTTTTGACTATCAGGCCCTTCGCTTGTAACGGTGCTTTCATTAATATTATCATCAAAACCATTACCTGGTTGATCGCGGCGGTCGGGCTGGCGCGCTGGGTTGTCACCATCATTGACGTGCTCAGACTCTACTATACCCTCTTCAAAAGTGTCGGTACCTTTATTTTCATTGACGTTTTCTTCGAGCCCCTCATGGTTTTTAACCGTTTGAGCACTGTCTAAAGTTTCATGCGTGTCCGTTTCTGCGATTCGAGTTTTACTTAAAGCAGGATCTCTGGTTTCCATTGTTTTGTCCTTATTATAATTATTGTTCGTATCGATAACATATTGTGCTTATCATTTGTTAGTCGTCTCGACTTAGATCATAAGCATTTAGGTCCGATACGTTTTTGCCACCCGCAGGCAGATCTTCTTCTTTGCGCGGGTCGACATAGACCTCGTCTGTCTCCTGTGAGGCTTGTTCTGGCCCATCTATATTTGGCTGGTACTTTCGGCCTTCGTAGCTGCCTTGAGGATTTTCTTGCGTCGTAACGGCGGGATCCTCTACAAGGAATTTTTCTTCAGTATTGTTTTTTTCTGGCATGGTCATGGCGTCTCCTTCGCATTATTTATTATCGTTATCTGATTAGTGCTTTGGACGTATACTGCAAACACACTCTTATTTGTCAGTGCGTAGGTCATCCTCAATGAACGCTGTTTGCTCTTCTTCGCTTAGTGATTCAGGCGCATCGACTTTTTTGTTGTCTTCTAGATTTTTCTCAATCTCTTGACCGTTTGCTTGCTCTGCTGCTTTTTTGATGTCTGAGGTATCATTGTTCGTCGTACTCATGATTTATTCCTTATTTTTATTGTTGACTTAATTTAGAGTTTCTCCGGTGCGGTATCATTATGTACTCAGCCACTTTTAGTCAGTTGCTTTTGTTCAGTTACTTTTAGATAGATGAGTGATGAGGTTTTTGATAAAAATAATAAACTGCACCAGAACTGATGTTAATTATAGGTAGGATACTGTGAGATTCACCAGTGTACTGCCGTATCAATATGTGAATAAATGTGAGGTTACAACACAGTTTGTAACTTTTACAGCGCATTAACCAGAAAAACCAAGCACTGGTATGTACCAATACTTGGTTAAATAGTGTTTGACTAAATAGTGCTTGGTCAAATGATGAAGATAGCACTCAATCAGTTAGCTGGACTCTTCAACACCATTAATCACTTTCAATAAGTGCTCTTGAGCAACGTGTGGCACCTCCCCTGCTGCTGGCTGAAGCTGCTGCCAAACGCCTGTGCCATCCAGTGTCCACGCTTGCGTGTTGTCTTGTAAGTAATTGATCAAACCATCTTGATATATCTGCTTAAAAAGCTTCTTATTTTCGATTGGAAAGGCCACCTCAACGCGGTGGAACAGGTTACGATCCATCCAGTCTGCGCTGCCACAATACAAACGCTCATCCCCATTATTATAGAAATAATAAATACGGGTATGCTCCAAAAATCGGCCAATAATAGAGCGTACAGTGATGTTTTCAGATAGGCCTTTTACTTGCGGACGCAAGCAACACATAGAGCGCAGGATCAGCTCAATTTTGACGCCTGCCTGCGAGGCGTCGTACAGCTTATCGATCAGGCGCCGCTCGGTCAAGGCATTGGCTTTGACGATAATATGAGCGCGCTTGCCTGCTTTAGCATGGGCAATCTCATCATCGATAAAGCTCATTAGTTTTTCGTGCAACGTAAAAGGGGCATGTAGCAGTTTTTTGAGATTGGCAGGTTTGCCCATACCAGTGAGCTCTTGAAATATCTTATGCACATCTTCTGAGATATCAGGATCGGCACTGAATAAGCCATAATCTGTATAGACCTTGGCATTGGCCGCATGATAGTTGCCTGTGCCTAGGTGGACATAGCGGCGGATTCGATCTTCTTCACGGCGCACGATGAGCATGAGCTTGGCATGGGTCTTGTAGCCGACGATGCCATAAACCACAACCGCACCTGCTTCTTGTAAATAGTTGGCGACAGCAATATTGGAAGCTTCGTCAAAACGCGCACGCAACTCAATGACGGCAGTGACTTCTTTGCCATTTCGAGCGGCAGCGGCAAGCGCTTTGACGATCTCTGAGTTGGTACCTGAGCGGTATAATGTCTGCTTGATCGCCAACACTTTGGGATCGCTAGCTGCCTGCCAAAGCAGATTAATAATGGGTGAAAATGCATGAAACGGATGATGCACGAGCACATCGCTTTTACGCATAGCGGCAAACATACTGGATGATTTATCTGATTTATCCATCTCTCGGCGAAAGGCTTTTGGCACGGCATAAGTAAATGGCTGATAACGCAGTTCCGGAATATTAAAATCAAACAATAAGCGCGTCAGATTCACAGGGCCATTGACACGATACAGCTGATTGTCATGCAACTCAAACTCATTGAGCAGATACTCACTGATGTGCGCTGGACAGTCGGTTGTGACCTCAAGACGGACTTTGTCACCGAAACGGCGGTTTTCAAGCTCGCCTTCTAGCGCTTTGGCGATATCTTCTACATCATCCGCCAGATCTAAATCTGCATTACGCGTGAGCCTGAATTGGTGACAACCCGTCACACTCATACCAGGGAACAGCTCACCGATATGCTCATGAATGATGGCGGACAGCATCACATGATGCTCTTTGCCGCCCGTCAGCTCATCTGGCAGACGAATCACACGCGGCAGACTGCGCGGCGCTGGAACAATCGCCAAATTGATGTCGCGGCCAAAAGCATCTTTGCCTTCTAATGTGGCAATAAAGTTTAAGCTTTTATTGACCAAACGCGGGAATGGATGCGCAGGATCAATGCTAATCGGTGTCAATACTGGCACGACTTGCTCGGTAAAATAACGCTTCATCCATGCAGACTGCTCGGCATTGAGCTCATCACGTTTTAGGTAGCGGATATCCTCGAGCGCAAGAGCGGGCAAAATATCTTCATTCAGAATGCGATATTGCTCATTGATAGCGTCGTGAGTGATCGCAGAGATCTCGTTTAACACCTCGCTTGGACGCATACCATGCGCACTGGTCGATACGTCACCGATATTGAGCTTTTGCATGATACCTGCAACACGAATCTCAAAGAATTCGTCGAGATTCGATGAAAAAATAATGAGAAAAAACAAGCGCTCAAGCAGTGGGTGACGAGGACTGGCTGCCTGCGCCAATACACGCAGATGAAACTGTAATAAGGACAGATCTCGGTTGATATAACTGCTGGGTGAATAACTGCCGTCTTCTAAGCGTTGCCAGTCGATGTCGGTCAGATCATTATAGTTACTGCTTACGCTCATATTTTTATTAACGTTTTCGTTGCCATCTTCACTCACACTATTAACGTCGATCATCTTGTTCATATCACCGCTGTTCTGATTATTATTTATCTCTACCACGTTACTACTCCTTTTGCGTTATCGATACGCCGTCGTCTTTATACTATCGTCTTAAAGGTTATTAACTATAGTCGGTTCACTATAAAATCGATACAATAAGATTAAACGCTATTTTTCGCAGCCTCTGGAGACGTAGTCACAGCAAGCAAGAAAAATAGCGTTTAATCAAATGAATTTATTATCCTGTATCGTTTTTATTTAGACTTAACTATATTATTCTTTCCCGTTATTCTTGTTGTTAAGGCTTCTTTTAAAAGATTAAGACGCTTGCGGTAATACGGCGTTTTTCATGCGTTTTTTGATAATACGTTGCTTGTTGCGCAAGCCTCTGTCACCTTGATTGTCTTCGTAATACTTCGGATTGGTAAGCATCCCAATGAGGAGCGCTGATTCGTCTCGGTTCAGATTGGCCGCAGATTTATCAAAATAATGGTGCGCGGCGGCATCGATACCATAGATACCATTACCAAATTCTGCCACATTGAGATAAGCGGTCAAGATACGCTCCTTGTCCCACAGTGTTTCTATCATGACAGTAATGACAGCTTCTTCTGCCTTACGTACATAAGAGCGATGCGAGGTCAAAAACAGGTTTTTTGCCAGCTGTTGGGTGATGGTTGAACCACCAGCGGACATTTTGCCCGTTTCTTCATTTTTCTTTTGTGCCGCTTTGATACCGTCGATATCGAAGCCATTGTGCTGGCTAAACGTGGAATCTTCACTCACGATCGCTGCTTGTTTGACAGACTTGGCGATGGCATCGTACTCAGCCCATGTCTGCGTGACCGTGCCACCCGTTAGGCGATGCGTCAACATAAACATGCTGTTGTTAATCGGCTGCGTTTTCCAGATTAGTAGTAGTCCGGTGACCAAAATATGGAATGCGACAACCAATAACATAATAGCCAATAACAGACGTTTGATAAACTTGCCAAAACTTGTCATGCGCGATATCCGAGTGATTAAAAAAGTAATAAGATAATATAGGTCATCTGCTAATAACTAAAAACAGCAACTATGAACCAATAGTCCTAAAATAGCTGTCATTGTCTTTTATTAACAAGCAGTCATTAGTAATGACCAGTAGCAGGTCATCTTACCTAATCTCACAATCGCTGTCATTATTTACACCAATTCTTTATGATGTAATAATAAACCAACTATTTTTTACTTTTTATCAAAATAGCCTAATAATCAGCATTTTTTGGCATACTTTAAGCTCAGAGATCTCACCATGCATAATAATAGTATAGAAGTATTACGAGCGCGTGTTATTGCCGCAAGCTCAAACCTCAATACTACTGAAAATAGCAATCAATGGTGGCTACTAGGGACCTCTGGTTGTCATTTGTGTGATATCGCTGAGCAAATACTTGCACAGTTTCAGTCGGTACAACCAATCACTTACCAAAATGTCGATATTGCAGACTTTGATGAGGCGCTTATGATGGATTTTGCCACGTCTATCCCTGTGATTTTGACTCCATCACAGCGATTAAATTATCCGTTTTCAGTGATGGATTTGCAGCAACTGCTTACGTCATAACATCAAACCGTCTATACATTATTTGTAGTGAGGATCCTATGATAAATCTAGAAAAAATGACCGATATTGAAGATCTGCGCCGTGTCGCTGAGCGTAAAGTGCCGCGTATGTTCTATGACTATGTCGATTCAGGCTCGTGGACTGAGACCACCTATCGTAATAACGAGACTGACTTTGACCGTATCAAGCTGCGCCAGCGCGTATTGGTCGATATGGATAACCGCAGTCTGGCAACGAGTATGATCGGTGAGCCAGTCAAGATGCCTGTAGCCATCGCCCCAACGGGATTTACCGGCATGATGTGGGCAGATGGTGAGATACATGCCGCACGCGCCGCTGAAAAATTCGGCGTGCCCTTTTCACTCTCAACCATGAGCATTTGCTCTATCGAAGATGTCGCCACTCATACTAGTAAGCCGTTTTGGTTTCAGCTCTATGTCATGCGCGATCAAGACTTTATGGCCAATCTGATTCGCCGTGCCAGAGATGCCAATTGCTCAGCACTTATCTTGACCGCCGACTTACAAGTGCTTGGACAACGTCACAAAGACATCAAAAATGGTCTATCCGCACCGCCCAAACCCACATTAACCAATATCATCAACCTCATGACCAAGCCGCAATGGTGTATGAATATGCTGGGCACCAAACGTCGCACGTTTGGTAATATCGTCGGTCATGCACAAAATGTTGAGGATCTGTCATCACTCTCTGCTTGGACGGCAGAGCAATTCGATCCACGTCTGAGCTGGGACGATGTAGCGCGTATCAAAGACATGTGGGGCGGTAAACTTATCATAAAAGGTATCATGGAGCCTGAAGATGCTATTATGGCGGCTCGCAGTGGCGCGGATGCCCTAGTCGTCTCAAACCATGGCGGTCGTCAGTTGGATGGCGCGTTATCTTCTATCTCTGCCCTCGCAGACATCGTACAGGCAGTCCATGCCGAAAACAGCGACATCGAGGTGTGGCTCGATAGCGGGATTCGCTCAGGTCAAGATGTACTAAAGGCTATCGCATTGGGCGCAAAAGGCACGATGATCGGTCGCGCTTTTCTCTACGGATTGGGAGCGTATGGTGAAGACGGGGTGCGCCGCGCGCTTGAGATTATCTATAAAGAGTGTGATATATCTATGGCATTCTGTGGTCATACCGATATCAATACTGTCACGGATAATATCTTGGTAAAAGGCACGTATGAAAACCTCAAAGTGGGTCGTTTTTAGAGCGGCTTAATGTCTAGCGATCGACGTTTAAAACTGGCTATACATAACATAATTTGCTCATACCCTTTATACTGTCTCTATAACATTTTAATGACAGTTAGCCTTTATGACCATTCAACAATTATTAAAAACAGCGCCCGTCACTACCCTGCTATTAGCCAGCTTTATCGGGCTATTTGTCATGCAGCTAGTCACGGGCGTCGATGCCAATAACCCGTCAACTGAAGCGTTAGTTAAATGGGGTGCCAACGCCTTACCCTTAACGATGATGGATGACCCATGGCGCTTGGTGAGTAGTGCGTTTTTGCACATTGGTCTCATGCATCTACTATTTAATGGCTTTGCCATGTATTTTTTTGGCCAGATTGCCGAGCCGATGTTTGGCTCAGCCAAGTTTTTGGCATTGTTTTTGTTGGCAGCCATCGGTGGCAACTTGCTCAATAACTATGTCACATGGCAAAGTATCATAGAAGGAACAGGACAGCCCGGCCTATCAGCGGGAGCTTCTGGTGGTATCATGGGTATCGGTGCGGCGTTACTGATCGCTGCCCTGTTTAAAATATCGGTCAATGGCATGATACTCAATCTCAAGAGCTTGATCATCATCATGGCGATCAACTTGGTTTATGGCTTTGCCGTACCGGGTATCGATAATGCCGGTCACATCGGCGGCGCGATCACAGGGCTTGTTATTGCCTTGCCTATTGCTCTCGTTTATCGTAAGCGAGAGCTGGCACAGCAAGCAGCTATGGCGCAAGCTCAGCAAGCTTATCAAAACGCGGTCCAAGCGAGCTATGCAAGCAATCATCAGCCAAGCTATCAAACGAGCTTACACGATAATCAGCGCGGTAATCCGCCGCTTACCAATATATTTGCTGATAATAATATCCAAACCCCTGTAGACTTAAACAACACCGCGGATACTGCCGATTTCGACCAAAGTGGTGGCTATATAAATAACTACCCCATAAATAACTACCCCACTTATATTGATCCCAAGAAATTTGCGCCAGAGCCTGTTAACGTGAGCCTAATCTGGCGACTGCTGCCTTGGCTAGTTATGCTTGTTATTGTCATTGGTTTTTTGTGGTGGTGGCAAGATATTCATCAGCAAATCCTACAAGTGCTAAAAGCCATTGAGTAAATGCTCATACTTATCTATCATTGCTAAATAACTACCAATAACAGCCGAATTATTTAGACCATTTATTCTTATTCGCTTTTTGCTCGTTTTTTACCTGATCTTACTACCCCGTTATTTATACTCACTTACGAGACCCAATTATGTTAAAACTTGCAGCGCAACCTCACTTCTCTACGCGAGCCATGCTGAGCACATTAACCGCTACGGCATTACTCAGTGTATCTAGCCTGTCTAGCGCCATTCCTTTTCTTAATAAAAACCTACCGACTGACAAAGACGCCGAATTGAGCGTTGGGGTCAATGTCATGGCGGTCAAATCCGCCTATGATCTTGAAGACAGTACTGAAGTGCGTGTGCTACCGGGCATTTTTTATGACAATAATAGGATCTATGCGCGCGGTGCTCAAGCGGGTGCGTACTTGATCAATGATGGTGTCAATCAGCTCTCTGCTTACGCGCAGCTCGCAGGGAATTCGTTTGATCCTGATGATGCTAATGGTGCCCTGCAAGGTCTCGATGAGCGTAAACTATCTGCAGAAGCAGGTATAAGCTACCAGCGTCGCACGCCTATCGGTGCGTTTCGTGGTCAGTTTGCGACCGATGTGCTGGACGAAAGTGGCGGTAATACTGGTCGCTTAACTTACCTTGCCAAAATTACTAGAAACAAGCTGACGGTCTATCCAAGCATCGGCTTTGAGTATCATGATGCTGATTATAACGAATACTACTATGGCGTCAGTGAAGAAGAGTCAGCGGAGACAGGCGTTGCCGCTTATAAATCTAACTCGAGCTTGAATCCGTATGTCAGCGTTAGTGCCAACTACGACTTTAACGATAAATGGGCAGGATTTGCCAATCAAAGCGTGAGCTATGTGCCGAATGAGCAGTACGATAGCCCAATGGTAGACTCACGTACTGAAGCGTCGACCACGCTTGGTTTGCTTTATAAGTTTTAGGGATTGATGTTAAAACTTAAGTTACGATATTTGACGTAGGCTGGGCTTTTAGCCCAGCTTTTTGTTAAGTGAAATGATAAAAGGAGAGAAGATGGCTGACTTATTAAGTGTAATAAAACGCGATTTTGATGAATTTCACAGTAGCGGAAAAATTGAGCGGGCTAAAGCGTTAACACGAATAACAGGCATGCACATGAACCATAACGAATATCCTGAGTATTTTTTTGGTGATCTCAATGCCAAGTTCGTTTTAGTGCACCTTATGCCTAAACAAAACGATAACTTAGATGCAACATATCAAGGTGAGTTAAAATTTCAAGATTTTACAGACTACGTTATGTATTATCAGCACTTTGGTGAAAATCACTACGGTAAATCTCTGAAGAACAGACGTAAATCAATATTTGATACCAAACAAGTTCACTTTATTCGCCCCTTTAATGCCTTGAATTTAAGCGCTGATGATGAGTTCGTCAACTTACAGCGCGTCATAGATGACAAACTACAGCTCGAGCTGGTTCCGTTTGGTTCAAGCTCATTTAAAACTGATTTGATGACTCACGAAGCGTTGCAACCTTACATAGAACTCTTATTAGATACTATTATTAAAACAGATAGAGATTATGTCATTTTTTGCGGTAAAGTATTTGAAAGCTTATTAAGAGCTCATATAGTAAAAAAAGAAGACTATTCTTTTAAACTGATAAAAACTGATGGCTCATTATCAAAAAATAATGCAAAATTCTCACGTTTGATTTTACGTTATAAAGGTCAAGCGTTTAAGGCAGGCATTGCTCATTCTTTTGCACAGCAAGGATTAACAGGCGCTGTCATGGAAGATTACGGTAAAAAATGTTGTGAACGTTATGATCAATAGTCCATATAAATAATACTGTTAAAAAAAGACCTTGCCGCCCCTCATTTAAGGATGCGACAAGGTCTTTTAATTGATATAGGCCTAAGTATCAGATTAAGACGGATGTACCATATCAGCAGGAATGACCCACTCATCAAACTGTGCTTCAGTTAATAGCTCTAGCTCAACCGCCACTTGCTTCAACGTTTTGTTTTCTTTATAAGCCGTCTTAGCGATTTTTGCCGCGTTTTCATAGCCGACATGACGGTTTAATGACGTCACTAGCATCAATGAGTTATGCAAGAAGTCATCGATTTTGTCTTTTACTGGCTCGATACCAACTGCACAGTTCTCGTTGAAGCTGTTGCACGCATCGCCAAGCAGTTTGATAGACTGCAATAAGTTAAACGCGATCACAGGCTTATACACGTTTAGCTCAAAGTTACCTGATGCGCCAGCTATGCTGATCGTCGTATCGTTACCCATCACTTGTGCCACAACCATGGTCATCGCTTCTGACTGCGTTGGGTTCACTTTACCTGGCATGATAGAAGAGCCTGGCTCGTTCTCTGGAATCGTCAACTCACCCAAACCACAACGAGGACCTGAAGCGAGCCAGCGTACGTCGTTAGCGATTTTATTGAGGCTACCTGCTAGGGTTTTTAGCGCGCCAGAAGCAAATACTTCGGCATCACGCGCCGCTAGTGCTTCAAATTTATTTGGGGATGTGACAAATGGCAAGCCCGTCAAAGTCGCTAGTTGCTCAGCTGCTTTTACGGCATAGTCAGGATGGGCGTTTAGACCAGTACCAACCGCAGTACCGCCTAGTGGCAATTCATATAGACCTTGTAGCGCGTTGTCGATACGAGTCAATGCGTGGTCAAGTTGGCTTACATAGCCGCTGAACTCTTGGCCTAGGGTCAAAGGCGTGGCGTCTTGTAAGTGCGTACGGCCGATTTTGACGATGCTATCGAACTCTTTGGACTTTTTATCTAAGGTATCACGTAGCGCTTTGACCGCTGGGATAAGTAAGCTGTTGATCTGACGCGCAGCTGCCACACGAATCGCCGTTGGGAAGCTGTCGTTGGTAGACTGTGCATGGTTCACATGGTCATTTGGGTGAATTGGCGTGTAGCTGCCACGCTCAGAACCCGCGATTTCGTTAGCACGGTTGGCCAGCACTTCGTTCATGTTCATGTTTGACTGCGTGCCAGAACCTGTCTGCCATACGACCAATGGGAACTGATCAACCAGACCACCATTGATGATTTCGTCAGCGGCTTGCACGATAAGATCACGCTTATCGCTTTCGATACGCTCTAGGCTGGCATTGGTAATCGCAGCGGCTTTTTTGACCAGTGCCATCGCTTCGATCATCGGACGCGGCAAAGTCTCGCCACCGATTTTGAAGTTTTCGCGGCTACGCTGTGTTTGCGCGCCCCAATAGGCATCAGCTGGGACTTCTACGTTACCCATGGTGTCTTTTTCGGTACGAGTTGCCTGATTCTGTGTCGACATAACTACCCTCTTTGATGGTTTGTTGTTTTATGACTGCTCTAAAAAATGCAACATCCGCTGCACATAAAGGAGAATACGATATAAAGTGGCGTTATGATAGCATGACTAAGGCGTATTGAATATTCACAAATCACTTTGGTCAATGCCTAAAAACGAATGTCTAGAAGCGCCCCTCATCAATCTGATATATCATTGGATAAGATACCTATGCACTCTGAAACCATGCCCACTGAGTCAAAAATGCTTAACTCACAAGAACCTACGCTAAGTAATCCACCCAGACGGCACTTCACTCGCCAGCGTCGTCAGTTAAGTGATGGCGCGCGTAGGAATATGGCGCAAGCAGCGAGCTTGCATTTGAGCAAATTACAGCAGCGGCTATCAAAAAATGCACGTATTGGGCTATATTATGATGGATTTGGTGAGCTACCCACTCAGCCACTGCTGGATTGGTGCATATGCTTAGGCTATTCTCCTTATTTACCTGTCGTTGGTTCTCTCGGTCGTACTAGTAATGGCAGTGATGATAAACGGTTGCGTTTTGTACCTGTTTACCACTCAAAACTAATCAATGTCCCCACTCGCATTCATCAGCTCGGCATGAAACAAAATCATAGCCGCGCTCTATTATGGGCGTCAGAATTAGATGTGATCATCTGTCCGTTAGTCGCGGTAGATAAACACGGCAATCGTATGGGCATGGGTGGCGGTTTTTATGATACGACGCTTGGCAAAAGCTATCGCTCAGGGGCCAAGAAACCATTAAAAATTGGCTGGTGTTATGACTTTCAAGTGGTTGAACAATTAGCGCGTCAGCCGTGGGATGTGCCATTAGATGGCTTAATTACGCCAAGTGGCTTAAGGTGGTTTTGATGAAAGACGATGAACAATTTGAAAAAGACTCTAGCGCTGCTGTTTCCAGTGCAGACAGTGTGGATGAATATTTGCAAAGGTTAGGTAGCGATGACGCTAGAGAGCAACGTTATTACAGTCAAGAGCAGCCGTTTAGCACTGATGAGATGACACGATTAGTCAATGAAGAACGCTTAAATGAGCTACTTGCGCAAAGTGATGCGTTTTTGAGCAGTTTGAACGGTGAGATTGAGGATTTTGATAAAGATTGTTAAAAATATAGGCAGTTTGAGCAATTAATAGAAACGAAAAAAGGCGAGTATAGTGATTGTTTATACTCGCCTCTCCTATCAAACCCAATCATTCAAATCATTTACTACAGCACCATCGCGGCGATCCAACCAAATGCCAGTAGCGGAATATTGTAGTGAATAAAGGTTGGCACCACACTGTCTTTGATATGGTCATGCTGTCCATCAATATTAAGACCAGAGGTTGGCCCCAATGTCGAATCTGACGCAGGAGAACCGGCATCACCAAGCGCGCCAGCTGTACCGATAATAGCAACCGTTGCTAATGGCGAAAACCCTAAAGAGATACATAGCGGTACATAGATCGCGGCCAAAATAGGAATGGTCGAGAAGGACGAGCCGATACCCATGGTCACAATCAAACCAATCAAGAGCATGATAAATGCTGCCATCGCTTTATTACCACCGAACAGTGACGCCGCCCCATCAACGAGTGGCTGAATCTGCTCTGTCGCTTTCATGACTTCAGCAAAACCTTGCGCGGTAATCATAATAAAGCCAATCATCGCCATCAATTTGATACCATCATTAAAGACACCATCAGCATCACGCCATTTCACCACGCCTGTCGCCATAAACACGCCAAAGCCAAACATCGAGCCAAGTAGTAGCGAATCAGTGTATAGCTGCACGACGAAAGCCGTCACGATAGCAGCCAATGCAACCAGCGTCTTTAGCTTGCTTTGTGACTGAGCGCCAGCGGCTGTTTTACTTAATGCATCGCCTTCTAAGACGGCATCATGCGCTTGCTGATCTATCGCTATTTGCTGATATTCGCGCGGCTTACGGTAACTGATAAATACCGCGACCAGCAGACCAATGAGCATGCCAAGCGCAGGAATTGCCATGGCCTTCACCACAGAAATATTGGCAACATCAATGCCCGCTTCACCGACGTTTTTTAGCATAATTTGATTGAGGTAAATATCACCAAACCCATACGGTATAAACATATAGGTGGTGACCAGTCCAAAGGTAATCAGACAGGCAATCAGGCGTCTATCAATCTGCATACGGTTGAACGCCAAAAGCAGCGGCGGTACCAGCAGTGGAATAAAGGCAATATGAATGGGGATTAGGTTTTGGCTAAAGCAGCTCATGGTAATGAGGCCTGCAAACAGCATATATTTAATCATGCCACTCGTGCCCGCGGCATCAATGCGTCTAATCACTGTCCCTGCCAATGACTGCGGCAATCCCGAGTGCGCGATCGCCACGGCAAACGCCCCTAGCAAGGCATACGATAGCGCAATCTGTGCGCCATTACGGATACCTTCTTGAAAAGCATTGAGCGTATCGGTAATACCAAGCCCTGCTAACAATCCACCTGCTAGCGCCCCGATTAATAAACTGAGCACCACGTGCACGCGCGAAAGTGACAGTCCTAGCATAATAATAACTGCCAGCAGTACCGCATTGATGGCCATGTATTGCCCCTTGCTCTTTATAACTTGGTCTCATTGAGACTGATGAATAGTAACACTGATGACTAGCGCTATGATGTCTAAAATACTACCCTAACAACCCCTGTTTTTAGACGGGCGCCAGTTTACCTTATTTTGGATATAAAGCCCATGCATAGAACCGATTAGACACCCGCATCTCACACACGCTCTCGCTATCTAATGGTGAGATTTTACTTATTTAATCCAGACACAGCATTTTTAATCCAACTTTTTAATCCAATAACCGCATTGAAACGTCGGCGTTTGTCGCACTATTTAACAAAGATAACTGTGCATCTTTGCCAATGAGACTTGCAATTTTATATGCGGACACCATTTATCTAGACATGAACCACGAACTTGACTTTACAAGTCCGGGGAAAGAGGAAAAATATATGAGTGAACATAAAATAACCCAAGACAATATCGACATTGATGTCGACGTTTCATCTACTGCTACAGACAACAATGAGGCAGAGACCTTATCGAATGCAGCACAAAAAGCGGCGTCAACCAATGAGACAGACACTGGTCTTGATAACACTGACTCTAATAACAAAGACGTAAACGACAACCAACCTGAAAACTACTTGCCACTCTTGGCATTGCGAGATGTCGTCGTCTATCCGCACATGCAGATTGCCTTATTTGTGGGACGTGCGCCATCGGTGAAAGCCGTTGAGCTGGCGCAGGCTGAGTATGGCAACAAAGTACTGGTCGTCGCCCAAAAAGACTCATTGACCGAAGACATTGATCAAGACAACTTGTATCAATACGGTACCGTGTGCCGCATCGTCAGCACCATGCCGCACGATAGCGATGAGAACTGCATCAAGGTGCTGATCGAAGGTCAATATCGCGCCCGTGTCGACAATATCGAAAGTCATGACGACTTATTGATGGCGAGATTTGAGCGTGCTGATCTTGATGTCAGCATGGATGAGAGCCAGAAGAAAAACACTATTCAGGCGTTGACCACCCTGTTTGAAGGCTATGCGGATGCGCGTCTGCGTAATGCCCGTGAGCTAACTCGCGTGGCCAAACGCATCGATGATTTGCTTGAACTGGTTTATTTCATCTCAACCCGCGTGTCAATGGATTTGGATGTTAAACAGTCGTTCTTAGAAGAAAATGATAGCAAAACGCATATCAACACCTTGACGGAATATCTGGTCAAGCAAAGTGCTGAGCAAAATATCGAGCAAGATATTCAAGATGCGGTCCGTCAGCAGATGGAAGACAATCAGCGCGAGTACTTCTTAAACGAAAAGATGAAAGCGATCAAAAACGAGCTATCAGATCTCAATGATGGCGCGTTCGATGGTGAGGACGATGTGGCTGAGCTAGAGCAGCGTCTCGAAGATGCTGACTTGCCAGACGATGTGCGCAAAAAAGCGGAGCAAGAGTTTAAAAAGCTCAAAATGATGCCACCTGCATCAAGCGAATCGTCAGTGGTACGCAACTACATTGAGTGGATTTTGGATACGCCGTGGAATGCGACGACCAAAGTCTCAATCAATCTAGACAAGGCAAAAACGGTCTTAGACGAAGATCACTATGGCTTACAAGATGTCAAAGACCGCATCTTAGAATATCTCGCCGTACAATCTCGCGTGAAAAAACTGCGTGGCCCAATTCTTTGTCTCGTCGGTCCTCCAGGTGTGGGTAAAACTTCACTGGGTGAATCGATTGCGCGCGCAACGGGTCGTAAGTTTGTCCGTATGGCGCTTGGCGGCGTCCGTGATGAAGCGGAAATCCGCGGTCATCGCCGTACCTATATCGGTGCGATGCCAGGTAAAATCGTGCAGTCACTGGCCAAAGTAGAAGTCAAAAACCCACTATTCTTATTGGATGAAATCGATAAGATGGCGCAAGACTTTCGCGGTGATCCAGCATCAGCATTGCTCGAAGTATTGGACCCTTCACAGAACGATACCTTTAACGACCATTATTTAGATATGGACTTAGACTTGTCGCAAGTGATGTTTATCTGTACGGCTAACAGCATGGATATTCCACCTGCGCTACTTGACCGTATGGAAGTCATTCGTCTGCCAGGTTATACCGAAGAAGAAAAGGTCAATATCGCGCAGAAATACCTCGTGCCAAAAGCGATTAAAAATAATGGCCTTAAAGAAGGTGAAATTGAAATCGTTGAAGCGGCCCTACACAGTATCGTGCGTAGCTATACCCGTGAAGCGGGTGTGCGTAACCTTGAGCGTGAAGTCAATAAAATCTGCCGCAAAGTCGTTCGCGGTTCGGTTGAGACTCATGGCGCGCGCGCACCGAAAAAAGCAGAGCGTCAGCTGGTGGTGGTCGATGACAAAAACATCGATGATTATCTAGGCGTCCATCAGTACGACTACGGTCTGGCAGAAGAAGAGCCTGAGATCGGCCGCGTGACTGGTCTTGCTTGGACACAAGTGGGCGGTGAGCTACTTACTATCGAAGCGGTGGCGATGAAAGGCAAAGGTGAGCTGAGCTTTACAGGCTCACTCGGCGATGTGATGAAAGAGTCTATTCGCGCGGCAATGAGCGTAGTACGTGCTCGCGGTGACAGCTTAGGGATTGATTATGAGACCTTTAAGACTACTGACGTCCACGTCCATATGCCAGAAGGCGCCACGCCAAAAGACGGTCCTTCTGCTGGTGGTGCATTGACGACTGCACTGGTCTCTGCCTTGACAGGTATTGCCATTCGTCCAGATATCGCCATGACAGGTGAGATCACCTTGCGCGGCAAAATCCTACGTATCGGTGGTCTCAAAGAGAAGCTGCTGGCCGCGCATCGCGGCGGTATCAAGCATGTCTTGATTCCAGAGAGTAATGAGCGTGATTTGGCCGATATCCCTGATAATGTCAAAGAAGGCTTGACCATTCAGCCAGTTGCGACGATTGAAGAGATTTTAAAGGTAGCTTTGGTAGATATGCCAAAACCGCTCAAGCCTGCAAAAGTAACGGTTGATAAAACGGCAGGCAAAGCGCTACACAACTAATTGAGTATTCGTTAGTCAATGCTTAAAACATAAAAGCCGCTCATCACTATGATGGGCGGCTTTTTTATGCTTATTGATCATTAGTTTACTAACACCTTGGTCATTACCAATTCGTGTTTTTATGTAATCTATGCATTCTGTCGTTCATTTGATGTCATTAATTTTTTTGCCATCTGCTTTTTCAAACCCATACGTTACTTACATTTATTAACCGATTGTTGCGCATTTAATGAATAACTATAGGGTTTGCTTGGCTATACTGACGATGATGTTAACGAATATCGATACGCGCTCTAACAGAACAATAAATACAGATATTTGTGACTTTAACTACGTTCTAAATAATGAATAAAATAACTGGAGATAATAATGAATAAGACAATGCTTGCAAGTGCCCTACTATGCGGATCAGCGTTAGCCATGACTGGTTGCCAAACGGTCGAAGGTCAAATGCAAACAGGCAATCCTGTCAATCAGCCAGCACTAAAATCTACCATCAAAGCGGTGAGCGGTGATAAGAACGAAGTCGGACAGATGTTCCTGCGTCCTGTCGACGGCGGTGTACAAGTCTACGGTAAGCTCATGAATCTACAGCCGGGCCAAACGGTTGCACTACATATTCATGAGACAGGTAGCTGTGCTGATATGGGTAAAGCGGCAGGCGGTCACTTCAATCCTAACAACAAACCACATTCTAATCCCGATGATATGAATGGTCATGCAGGTGACCTATCTAACCTGACAGCCAATGAAGATGGCGTCGCTACTATCAACTATGTGAACAAAAAAATCACGGCCGATAAAGCAGGTAAGTATAGCGTGAATCGCCGCGCCTTTATCGTACATGCTGGCGCTGACGATTACACCAGCCAACCATCAGGCGCATCAGGTGACCGTGTTGCTTGCGGTATTATCGAGATGAACTAATACTATATATATTAGCCATAAAAAACCTCTTAACTATATTGTATATGGTTAAGAGGTTTTTTTATGACCGGTAGAAAAGTAGTTACTCTTCTACCCACTCGCCTTTACGCCAGTAAACACCCCAACGGGTGGCCTTGCCATTTTTCTCAGAGCCGATGTACTGCTCTTTTTTCTTACGTGACCAACGTAATATAGTTGGGTTACCCTCAGGATCTTCATCTGGTCCCTCAAACAGATATTGGAACTTGTCTTCCATCTTGTCTTTTATTTCCCGTAGCTCAGCGAGCTTGGGCGCACGAGTCTCACGCACCTTTGGAAATTTAGAAGCCGCTAAGAACATGCCTGCCGCCCCTTCACGCAAAATGAAGTAATCATCATGCTTGGTCGATTTTAGCTCTGGTAGATGAATAGGATCCATACGCGGCGGTGCTGCTTCGCCTGTTTTTAGTACCTTGCGGGTGTTATCACATTTCTGACAAGCAAAATACGGACCAAAGCGACCTGTCTTTAGCTCCATCTGACCATCACACTTGTCACAGTCGATGGTTGGCGCATCTGAGCCTGGTACTTCAAACTTACCTTCTTCTAGAATATAACCGTCACAATCAGGGTTATTACCGCAGATGTGTAGCTTGAGACCACCATCGACGATATAACCATTCATCGCGGTGCCGCATTTCGGACAGCGTTTTTTCTCCATCAAATCTTTGACTTCTGCCGTTTCATCATCCCCCTCTGGATCATCTAGATTGGCAAATGCTTCAACTGGCATTAGATTTTTGGTGCCTTTACAGCGCTCTTTCGGCGGCAAGTTATAGCCAGTACAGCCCAAGAATACGCCTGTTGAGCCTGTACGCAGCTGCATCGGACGATCGCAAATATCGCAATGCACATCTGGCACATCGGTTGGATCATTCGGACGCATACCATCTTTGCCTTTGGCATGCTCAAGGGTGGTTTTGAACTCACCATAGAAATTATCGAGCACGTCTTTCCAATCTTGCTCACCCTCGGCGACATGATCGAGCTTGTCTTCAAGCGCAGCAGTAAAGGTATAATCCATCAAGTCTGGGAAGCTTGCGGTCAATCTATCGGTGACGATATCGCCCATTTTTTCGGCAAACAAGCGCTTGTTTTCGAGCTTGACATAGCCGCGGTCTTGAATGGTGGAGATAATTGAGGCATAAGTCGAGGGACGACCAATACCTTTTTTCTCAAGCTCTTTGACAAGACTTGCCTCAGTATAGCGCGGTGGCGGCTTGGTAAAGTGTTGGCTCGGATCGAGCTTATCTAGGGTGAGCTTATCGCCTTTTTTGACATCAGGCAATAACGTATCGTCAGTCTTGGCTGGTGGCATAACACGAGTATAGCCATCAAAAGTCATCGTACGGCCGCGCGCTTTTAGCTCGACATTACCCGCCTCTACCAAAAGATTGACTGATAGATACTTAGCAGACGTCATCTGACAAGCCACAAACTGCCGCCAGATCAGCTCGTATAGACGTATGGCATCACGCTCAACGCCTTTCATTTGCGTTGACTTTAAGTTGACATTAGAAGGACGAATCGCTTCATGCGCTTCTTGTGCGCCTTGCTTATTGCCATAAAAATTTGGCTTTTCTGGCACGTATTTCACGCCATAGCTGTCTTCGATATGACCACGGACAGCAGCAAGAGCATCGCCAGACAAGAACGTCGAGTCGGTACGCATATAAGTGATGTGACCCGCCTCATATAGACGCTGCGCCAAAATCATGGTCTTTTTAACAGAAAATCCCAAACGTGTACTAGCCGCTTGCTGCAAAGTCGAGGTAATAAAAGGCGCACTTGGACGCGACTGCGTTGGCTTCTCTTCACGCTCTTTAACGATAAAGTCACTCGCTTTGAGTATCTCTAAGACTTTATCGGTTTGCTCTTTATTGCCAAGCTTTAGCGTTTTGCCACCCTGCTTGGTCGCCTCTAAACGGATACCGATTTGCTCCGCATCTGAGGCTTTTTTGGTTTTATCATGAGCGACATGTGTATCTGCATGAATCTGCCAGTATTCTTCTGGAATAAAGGCGCGAATCTCATGCTCACGCTCAACAACCAAGCGCATAGCGACTGACTGCACACGGCCTGCTGACAGACCGCGAGCAACCTTTTGCCATAGCAGCGGCGACACCATAAAACCAACGACACGATCCAAGAATCTGCGCGCTTGCTGAGCATTGACGCGATCGATATCAAGCTTTGAGGGTTGTTTAAAGGCATTTTGGATGGCTGATTTGGTAATCTCATTAAAGACCACACGTTGATACTTAGTATCAGGGCCGCCGATAACTTCTTTTAGATGCCAAGCGATCGCCTCCCCCTCTCTATCCATATCCGTTGCCAGATAGATTTTGTCAGCATCTTTGGCCAGTGCTTTGAGCTCTTTGATGACTTTTGTCTTATTTGGTAGTACTTCATAGACCGCCGCCCAGTCGTGTTCTGGATCTACGCCCATACGGCGCACCAGTGCTTGCTGTGCTTTTTCTTCTTTTGTCAGGTTGTCATCTTTTTTGGTCGTGGTTGCTTTTTTTGCGCTTTTATTTGCACTAACTGGCAAATCACGGACATGACCGATGCTCGAGCGTACGATAAAATTATCACCGAGATATTTATTAATGGTTTTTGCTTTGGCTGGTGATTCTACAATCACCAAAGACTTGCCCTTTGGGCTGTCAGCAGCTGATGCTGCGGTTTTTTTGGTTGTGGTTTTTGCCATATTTGACGACACCATAATATAAGTGATTAAAAGTATAAGTAGATTGAAAGTAACATTACAATCAGCAGCAGAGTAATTTATGGGTGCTGACGATCAGGGGTTGGCCATGACTCGGCGATTTATAGTAATAGTAGCTGCTGATAAAAAAGGTTATAAAACAAATTATAACCATAAAATAAAGATATAGTTATAAAGACGTTACACTGCTAAGCGTTAAACTGTCAACTTTAAATAAATTGAATATGAAAAACTGCTTGTATATAGGCTGTTAATGGAGACAAAAAAGCGCTTTACTAGCCTCTCGCGTCTTTTTGCATTTGTATCGCCCACTTCTCAAGATTGGCTTTGAGCACTAACAGATCTGCCTCAATCCGTTGCTGATGATACGTGGGATTAGAGTTTGGGCGCACGTAAGCAATGTCTTCCCAATAGATGATAATGCTATTTGCCTTGGTCATCAGCCCTTTAACAAACGGCTCAATGCTCACTGGTAGCTCTAATGGCGCTTTGTCCAAACTAAAATCGGTTTTTTTCACCGTCACATTATTGCTGCTTTGCGTAGAGCGAATGGCACTTGGAATATGGAGTGTTTTTGCATCATCGCTGGTATCAACAAAACTGCTATCTGGTCGCCATTGTCCATCGATCACTTGATAGCGTGTGTGCGGCAGTTTGGTTTCTTCTAATATCAGACAATACTGTCCAAGCATACCGCGGCCATATTCATTATCACGACCTTTGATCCAATCAGGGCAAGCAACGAGCTTTGGATTAAGCTGCAAACGGCGTGCGGTCATACGCAGCTTGTCTAAACGCTGATCGATACCATTCGGTTTGAGCGCCATCATACTCCCTAAGACGAATAGTACAATGATAACGCCAATCAATGTTCCCATGATGCTCTGGCCTTTTAACTAAATAAAAATGATGCTAAACAATATCAATATAACTGCTACGGCTGATAACCGCTGTCTACGCCAACAGTAAAAATAACGGCTTTATAAATAACTATCCTATAAATCGTTAACGTGAACTGGCTGCTACTCACATGACAGATAACGATATAGCAAGACTTATAATGAGCTCGAACCCGCAAAAATCAAGCACTGCCACTCAACTACTATTCAAAAACTGGCTGTATGGCTCACTCTTTATTTGTCAGTTATACTGTTAAATCAGACATTTAGCGTACCTAATCATCAGTAGCATAGCCACATACAAAAACCAGATACAAAAAGTGGTCGGCGTAAAAAAGTGCTATGATAAACCATAATTTTAAACGCGCGCAGGTTTATTATGAATTATCTTATTAAGTCAAACTCATCAAGCGCTTATATCCCTAGCAAGCTGACAGGTAAACTCCTGAGCAACACTGGCATAAGCTTATCATTACTTGGCGCAATCGTGCTAACAGTGTCAGGCTGTGCCACTACCCAAAGCCTGACCCCGCAGCAATGTCAAAGCAGTAACTGGCAAGAAGTCGGTTATGCCGATGGTCTACAAGGTCGTTCAGGGGCTTACTTCGGGCACTATACCAACAGCTGCGCCAGTGTCGGAGGCGCCAGTCCTAACCGCATACAGTGGGAGCAAGGACGACAGCAAGGTCTCAAAAACTACTGTACCGAGCTGAACGCTTATAAGCTCGGTCGCGAAGGCTATGACTGGCAGCCAGTCTGTCCATTAGAAGGTATTGAGAAATTAGAAGAAGCTTACTCTCAAGGACGCTACTACTATATCCGTCAGCGCGATCTGGATTACTTGCGCTCGCCTTATCCGTTTGGTTATGGACATCTGGGCTTTGGCTACCGTCCATTTGGCTATGGCTGGTAAAAAGAAAACCTCAGTGATGACTTAATTTGAGGTTTAAGTCGTCACTGAGGTCGGAGAGAAGCTTATTATTTTGATCGTTCTTATTATTGTTATGACGCTCGTGCTATTCATTGGCTTGTTGATTTATATCGCCAATTTTTTGCTGTAACGGACGTTGCATTTCGCTGCTTATTACTACTTACTACCGTTTATCGCTGCTATTATTCATTGACAAAGGCAATCTTGGTGAGTCCTGCTTGACTGGCAGCCGCCAAGACCTGAGCGACCGTATCATACTTACCTTCTTTATCGGCGCGTAGTTGCACTGAAGGATCTTTGCCGGTTGCGCCTTGCTCTTGCAGACGCGCCTCTAGCGCTTCCATGCTGATGGGATCGCTGTCCCAAAATATCCCCGCGTCTTTATCAATACTGATTTGAATGGCTTCTGGCGGCGTTTGATTGACCTCAGCACTGGTCTTTGGCAAATCTAAAGGAACCGTCGGATTCAGCACGGTCGCTGTCAATAAAAAGATAATCATCAATACCAGCATGATATCGATAAGCGGAATGAGGTTCATCTCATTCATACCTTGAATGTCATCATCACCCAGTTGAAATGCCATAATTATTCTCAATACTTGTGTTTATTGTCATGCCGCCAAGAGGTGCTTTTTTATTCTGCCACAGAGCTGCTGTAGTGGCGCGCTTGCTGCGTGTCTACTGCTGCATCGATAGTATTTGAGCGATTGCCTTTAACCGCCTGCACCGATGTCGCGCCTACATTTGGGTTGGTAGACGATGGCACAGGCTCAGCAGACCCGGACAACAGATCATGTGCTCTATCATTGGCTTGATACATCACACGGCGATTGATACGTACTGCTAGGTTGTAAAACACCACAGCTGGAATAGCCACAGCGATACCAAGACCCGTCATAATTAGTGCCTCACCAACGGGGCCTGCCACTTGTCCCAATCCTGCCTGTCCACTCATACCAATATTATGCAGCGCGTGGAAAATGCCCCACACCGTGCCAAATAAGCCGATAAATGGCGCGATGGCGGCTGTCGTGCCAAGAATAGGTAAGCCGCGCTCGCTCGCAAAACGGTAGCGCCCTATGTGCTTGAGTAACGTCTGTTCAGTGACCAAACGACGAGCGGCAGCATCGGAGCCGACCAAATCGGCCTGCTTTGCTTGTAGTTGTTGACTCAAGTCATCTGCTACACTGGTCGCCAGTTTGCGACTTTGCAATACGCGGACGATACCTGTCACCCAAGAGAGAATAGATAACGCAAGTAACAAAAAGAATAACGTCTTTGTCACCATGTCGCTGATCTGCCAGTATTGCATAAAGTCCATATCAGACTCCTTAATGTTTTATGCCATCACATGCTACTAAAATGAGTATCATGCCTTGTCTTATTATGAAAGATTATCAATAAATACGTTGTTATATAATATAAATACTTAAGGAACTACATAGCTGATCGGCAAGGTCACATTGCCCACCACTGGTGCGCCATTCTTGGTAAAGGGTTTGAACTTGCCAGAGCGTACTTGACGCTGGGCTTCTTTATCCAGCAAAGTATTGCCTGAAGACTGCGCCACTCGCACGCTATCGATACCACCTTGTTTATTGACACGCAATACCAATACCACGTTGAGCGTATCACCTGAACGCGCTCTACGTGCCGCACGATCAGGAAAGCTAAAGTTTGGCGCAGAGGCCCAATTGGCAGCGCTCGCAGTAAAGCTCACAGGCTCATTACTCTGTGCTCGAGCAGCAGCTTCTGCAGCTGCCTCAGCTGCTTCTCTAGCGGCTTGTGCTTGGGCGGCGGCTTCTGCTTCTCTAGCAGCTTTTGCTTGTGCCGCAGCCTTAGCATCCGCGACTCTTTTAGCTTCTTGCGCTGCTCTGTCTTGTGCTTCTTGAGCGGCTTTTTTGGCTCGAGCAGCAGCCGATGTATCGACTATCGGTTCTGAGCTGATCTTTTTGGGTGCTGCTTCTTTTGGTACAGGCTTTTGACTACTCTCAGTAGATGTTTTTTCGGTTGCGATGATTGGCGGTGTTTCAGATACTTTTTTCACCACAGGCTTCGCTGGTTCTATAGGTGTCTCGACACGCTTCTTAGGCGGTGGCTCTGCTTTTGGCTTTTGTACAGGCTTAGGTTGCACTTCTTTTTTGACGGTGACCTTTTTGACCTGCTGCACAGGTTCTTTCGTTTCTACTTTCGCTACTGCATTATTAGCAGGTAACGTCACAAACTCTATTTCGACAGGCGTGATATCTTTTTTTGGCGCAAGCTGTGGTTTGGGCGTTTTGATCACCGCCAAGGCGACTGCGGTGAGTACATGCAACCCTACCACTACGAGAAGAGATAGCAGTATCAATCTGGTTGGTGGTGTCTCTAAATCCGTTGAACTCATAACAGCCTAATGTTTATTATCCGAGGTGGAATGGCGTTGATAATAATGCAAACGATAATTATTATCAATAATAATTTATAATATTTTTTTTTGCTTTGTGAACTCATTGCCTCTTATCTCTGACAGATATCCTATAACTATTGAGCATTACTGCCATCTCGCCCGTATTTAGCTCGCTTTTTTAATAAGTCTTTTAGATAAATACTTATCGCCAATAAAAATCATTATCATTATTATTATTGATAATGAGTCTCAACTACTTTATCATAACTGCTGTTTGGTTTTTCCGTATCATGATCAAAAACTGATGCGCATAAAAATATCCAAACCATAAAACGCTCAACCCAAAAGAATAAGGCTAGAGAGTAAAATTGACAGGCGCTCTATCGGCACCCTTTTAATATGAGCATTACTCTGCTCAGCTGCTCTCATCATTTTCTATTTTTATTGTGCTACCTGTGCAGTTGTCTTATTAACAGACTGCTTAAATATCCTGATATACCGAGTCCCTTATGTCTACTACCCCATTATCACACCGTCGTACTATTCCTATTTTTAAACGTCCATTATTGATGATGACAGCTCTAGTCACTGCTATCAGTGTGACAGGTTGTAGCTCGCCTGAGACTGAATCAGCTGATGCGACAGCTACCAATCAAACGGCCAATGAGTCTGCAAACGTTGCCAATAACGATGCCGTATCTGCTGAAAAAATCACGGTGAATACGGTTAAGGGTGATGTTGAATTGGCAATGAGTCCCTCACCGTTGGTGGTTTATGACATGACCTTGATGCAAGACTTGGCAGCGCTAGATGTGGCTGTTGACGGTATGCCAGGCAGTTTGCTGTTAGACAATTTACACTCAAAAACGCAGCCTGAACCAAAAGCGGTCGGCACTGTGTTTGAGCCAGATCTTGAGGCATTGAATGCCATGCAACCACAAGCAATATTGGTGGGCTCACGCATGGCAGAAAAGTATAATGAGCTGTCAAACATCGCGCCGACGTTGGATATGTCTATCGACACGGCTAATATTTATGAGTCGAGTAAGCAGCGTTTGCATGATTTGGGTGCGTTGTTTGGCAAAAGCGATCAGGCCGCTAGATTGCAACAAGACATAGATACGCTTATCGACGAGACAAAGGGTGTCACTAAAGATAAAGGCACTGGTCTGGTCGTTATGGTTAATGGCAATAAAATGTCAGCATATGGCGATAAATCTCGTTACGGGTTTATCCATACAGTGCTAGATGTGCCAATGGCAGATAAGCAAATTGCCGATGCCCCTCATGGACAGCCGGTCTCTTTTGAATATATCCAAAAAGCCAACCCAGACTGGTTGTTTGTTATCGATCGCAGCGCCGCGATTGGTGAAGATGGTATCGGTGCCAAAGCCGTATTGGACAATCCGCTGGTCGCGCAAACCAACGCTTGGAGCAAGCAGCAAGTGGTTTATCTAAGCCCAGACTCTTACCTAGCGTTTGGTGGCTATTACCAATGGATGCAGGATCTCACAACGATTAAAGATGCCTTTGCTAACGCTAAATAACGTCGTTCTCTATACAAACGATTGTTTCACAAGTAGGTAATTATTACCGTTAACCTTGCTCATTTTTAAGCCAATAAAGATTATGTCGTTATTTTCACACCGTGCTCGTGCTAGGCTCAAACCTAACGCTTCTCTGCCAGTATCAAATTGGCAAGGAAGCGCTAGCCATACTTTAGGCTCGAAATATCGACGTGCTGCCATGCCACCGTGGTTAATCAACACCGCAAGCCTCATTATCATGGGGCTTTTGGTGTTATTGAGCTTATCTATTGGTGTGGCTGACTTTTCGTGGTCGGGTATCTTACAAAGTATCATTAGTCATAGTGCAAACTCTGATAGCTCGCTACTACTGGTCAGCCGTATCCCGCGCACCGTTGCGATTATTTTGACGGGCATTGCGATGGCAGTGGCAGGAATGGTCATCCAAGTGGTGCTCAAAAACCGCTTTGTAGAGCCGTCTATGGTCGGTGCGACCCAAAGCGCCGCGCTCGGTTTGCTGGTAGTCAGTCTGCTATTTCCTGCCAGTGCGCTCATTGTGAAGATGAGCGTAGCGACCATCGCCGCTGTATTCGGCATGATGCTATTTATGCTATTGATTCACCGTATTCCGCCGACTGATTTTTTGATGGTTCCACTGATTGGTATTGTCTTCGGCGGCATTATCGAAGCAGTCACTACCTTTATCGCCTATCAAACCGAATCGCTACAGATGCTCAGCGTGTGGCAGTTTGGGGATTTCTCAGGCGTCTTGGCAGGTCGTTATGAGCTGCTGTGGCTCACGGGCGCGCTGTGTGTACTCGCCTATATCATCGCAGATAAGCTAACCATCGTTGGTTTGGGTGACAATATCGCCTTGAACTTAGGTATTAGTAAGCGCCAAGTGACGTGGATTGGTGTGGGGATGGTTGCCATGATGAGTGCCGTTGTCGTCGTGACGGTCGGTATGATTCCTTTTATTGGCCTCGTCGTGCCAAACATTGTGAGCCGACTGATGGGAGATAAGTTGCGTCGTAGCTTGCCTGCAGTCGCGCTACTGGGCGCTTCAGCAGTATTGCTGTGCGATATTATCGGTCGCTCGATTCGCTATCCATTTGAAGTGCCTGTTGCCACCATATTTGGCGTGGTCGGTACAGTGCTGTTTTTATGGCTATTACTGCGCGCGCCAGCTGAGCAATAAGACTAAGCAATAAAGCTGAATAATAAAACAGCAATCTTTAATCGATTAACCACTCACTTACCGTCGTTCATTTTTTGCCTTATTTAGCTAAGCTTGGCATCATAGGATTTATTTATGTTCTCATCAACTAAGCTTAGTGCCACAAAGGCTCGTTCTACGGAAACCAACACAGCGATAGATAACTCATCTGCAGCAGATGGTCAGTATTCAGCTGCTGCCCAAGGTCAGTTGGCAAAGCTTTGGGCATGGATAGCTGCGCATCCGAAATCTATTGCAGCTATTATTCTACTGATCTCGATGACCTTGTTTATGACACTCAATGTCAATGGCTATTGGGACTTTGCGCTACCGCTACGCGGCAAAAAACTGCTGGCACTGATGGTGGTTGGCTATGCGATTGGCGTGTCGACGTTATTGTTTCAAACGTTGACTCACAATCCAATTCTAACGCCCTCCCTACTCGGATTTGATTCGCTCTATATTTTGCTACAAAGCTTACTGGTTTTCTTTTTAGGGGCGATTAGTTTTACCAGTCTCGATCCTATTGCCAAGTTCACGCTAGAGATTGTCCTGATGTTTGGGGCATCTTTGTTATTATTTAAGCTATTATTTTCTAAAAGCAGTCAGGATCTGACACGCTTGATATTGGTGGGCGTTATCTTTGGTGTGTTGTTCCGCAGTTTATCAGCACTCATTGCACGGCTGATTAACCCCGATGATTTTGTGGTCGTACAGTCCGCTAGCTACGCGCAGTTCAATACGGTCAATCCTCAGCTATTAGGCATTAGCCTATTTATCTGTGTCATCACTGCGGTGTTTGTCTGGCGCTGGCGTTACCAATGCGATGTGCTAATGCTCGGACAAGCCCAAGCCATTAACCTTGGTATCCATTATCAACGTCTGGCATTTGGCCTATTAACTGTTATCGCAGTGTTAGTCGCCACAGCCACTGCACTGGTCGGTCCAGTGACTTTCTTTGGTCTATTGGTTTGTGCATTGACCAATCGTATCGCTCGACACATGTATCATACTGAGCGGCTGATATTGGTCAGTTTGGTCGCTATGATTTGCTTGGTGTTGGGTCAGACACTCTTTGAGCAAGTGCTAGATATGGCAGGCGTATTGTCCGTTGTGATAGAGCTCGCAGGTGGCCTCGTGTTCTTGGCATTGATATTTATGTCCCAGCGCCGTTCGTTATAACGACTTAGCCGACATTGTTTATTTAGCTGATGCTGTTGATAAAGAAAGCCCTAAGACTTTTTAAATAAGACGATTATGATTAAACTGAATAATATCTCTCACCATATTGGCAAACAAAAAATCTTGCATGACATTACGCTGTCTCTACCAACGGCGCAGGTCATTGCTTTGATTGGGCCTAACGGCGCTGGAAAATCGACGTTGTTTTCTGTCATGGCTCGCTTGCAACCACTGCAATCTGGGCAAGTGAGCTTCGCTGTAGATAATGAGGAACGTGATATTGTCAGTTGTCAGGCGCGCACACTTGCCAAGACGGTCGCGATGCTCGGACAAGACAACCATGTACAAGGACGACTGCGCGTGCATGAGCTGCTGATGTTTGGTCGTTACCCTTATCATCAAGGACAACCAACCGCAGAAGATCAGCAAAAAGTACAGGAAATCCTCGAACGCTTTGAGCTTGAGCCACTTGCCGAGCGTTTCTTGTCAACGCTATCAGGTGGACAGCGTCAGCGCGTGCTGATTGCGATGATTGTCTGCCAAGATACGCCCTATCTATTGCTTGATGAGCCACTCAATAACCTAGATATGTATCATGCTGGTCGACTCATGCGTGAGCTACGTACGCTTAGCCACAGCCAGCAAAAAACCGTGGTGATCGTCCTACATGATATCAATCAAGCAGCACAATTTGCCGATACGGTCGTTACAATGAAAGCAGGAGAAGTGATGGCTGTTGGTCGCCCTGCTGATGTTATTACTCAAGAGACAATGAAAGATTTATACAATGTCGATGTGACTGTGCTCAATCATCAGGGTCGTCCTGTGATTGTTGATACGGTGTAAAACCCCACTTCTTCTTATGTAAAAAAGCTCAATATAATGCTAGTACATTGGTACTAGCACTATATTGAGCACATCAATTTTATGTTTTAATATCTATTTGAGCTTTTGCAACGCCTTTAAACGCTGCTGTCGGCCTTTCCACCATAGATACACACCTGTCCCTGATAGCACCGCAACTGCCAGTCCAATCATTGCCAAAAATGCTTGATACAGTCGATGGCTCCAACCTTGACCGACATGTCCCATATGCAGCGTTGACAGCCATTGGTCTACTTTGTTACCAAAACCGCTTTGATAACCAAAACTAACACGCGCAACCTCTCCTGTGGCAGCATCAACCGTAATAGATGACGCGCCGCTGTGTATACCAATATCTCTATCTGTTTTGAAACGCATTTGCCATTGCTCGTCCTCTGCAACCCAGCGGATACCCAATAACTGCTGTACAGCCGTGCCATTCTGCCGCGCCGCAATATCGGCTTGGGCACTCAGATAGGCAATGCTGTTACTCTTATTGACTGCTTGAGCAATGGCATCCGCTGTATTGCGGCTATCGTTAACAGTCGTATTTGAGTTTATAGACTTATCTGCCCTACCCTGATTTTCTACTGTTTTATTCGGTTCAGGCTTGGTTGGCGGTTGCCCTCTTTCTCTTGGCGTCAGTCCGACCACTGCCTGCATCACAGGCTGATAAACGGGTTTTAAATTAAACCCAACGCTTGACCAAGCGATGACAAACAGCATCACCCATAGCCACAGACCAAAAGCATGATGCACATCATAGTTAAGCTTAAAGGTATTGGTCTTGCGGCGAATTTTCCATGCAGGTAGCCAGCGCTTAAACAGCGAGGCGCGTTTTTTGCTAGAGACTTGTTTTGACTGACTCGATTTGACTGCTCGAGGAAACGTTAAGTAAAAGCCAATAAAGCAATTAATCGTCCAAACTAGCGAGACGATGCCCAAAAGCCATTTACCAATATTACCCAGCAATAAATCACGATGCAGCCAAAACACCTTCCACATGGTGTTATGCCATGCCCATGCCTCCTTATCACGCGTACCGATAATCGCGCCGGTATAAGGGTCAACATACACCTCATGGAAGGTTGGCTCAGGTGCGTCTAAACTGGCATTGCCGCGCCATCTGTCTACCGAAAACACCGCTGACTTGCCCGCCTCAATGGTCGTCGGCAAACTTGAAAAACCATACTGCGGATAGGTACGGATCACACTATCATGCAGCGCAGCGACAGACTGTATCGGCGTGTTTTGTGCCTCGACACGCGCCAGTTTATGGTTAAACAAGTCATCTAACTCATGATGAAAAGCGAGCAGCGCACCCGTGAGACTGGCAATGATTAAAAAGGCTGCCATAGCAAGCCCAGTATAACGATGAATCCACAAGCAGGCTTGACGAGGATTGAATGTAATCATTGGTCTTGGTTCTTTATTATATGTTGTTTGGGTAGGTATTTATCCATTAGCACGTCATTGCTGCTATAGCCAATCCAAAAGCCAGTAGGCAATAAAAAGCCAGCTCCCATGTACAGACAGCTGACTCTATAAGTACGATTAGACTCAAACCAGATAAGCTATATTAGAACTGATACGTTAAAGACGTTTTGATATTACGTCCCATCTCAAAATCAGTATAGGCATCATCGATAGAGTTGCGAGATGCATGACTTGCATAAGTCTCATCAAAGATATTGTAGACACCTAGCGTGGCCTTTAGACCTTCGATTTGAGTTGGTGCATAAGTCATAAAGATATCATGCACGTCATAGCCTGGTTTTTCGTTGTCATCACCGGCGGTATTTGGTGTCACATCGGCGACATAAGTACTGCGCCAGCCAAGCTCGGTGGTGCTGGTTGGAGCGTAACCAAGATTGACCATGTACTTGTCACCAGACTCTGAGCCACTGCCGCTGACAGAAGAGATATTGTAACCCGTATCTTCGCCTTTGCTACGTGCACGAGCATAGCTTAGACCCATGTTGAAATTATCTGCGCGATAATCAGCTGATAACTCTACGCCTTTGATCTTAAAATCTTCGTCATTGTTGATGACACCTTGGCAGGCTTCAGGGGCAGCACTTGTACCTAGTTGCCCAGTGGTACAATTCATACCAGTTCTACTGCCACCTGCACGTACGAACTCAATATAGTTTTCGATATTGGTTTCAAAGTACTTAGCGCTCAGTTTTAAAGAGTCATCAGCCATGGTCAAACCACGCAGCGTTGTCGCAATACCGACTTCTGCATTGTCACCTTCTTCTGCTTTTAGGTCATTGTTTACATAGGTATCAACACCGTCGGAATTAAAGATCGTTTGGCTAAGATCTGGGCCATTAAATAACTGCGTATAGCTCGCAAATAGCTGGGTACGCGGTGCAATCTCATAACTGGCGGCCAATGCGCCAACGACATTGTCGTAAGTCTTGCCAGCCGATACGTACTCTGGAGATTCATAACGGTCATAGCGGACGCCTGGCGTTAAACTAAGCTTGCCCATCTGCCATTGGTCTTCCAGATAGACTGAGGTATTGGTTGCCTCATCAGTGCTCGCTTTGCCAAAATCACGTGTCATCTCAGATTCTTTTTTGTAATGCTCAACCCCAGCGATGAACTTATGAGTCCCTGGCAAACCATTGATAATAGTGCTATCAACGATACTGGTGTTCTGTATTTTGCCGCCTGTGGTTTTGACTTCCGCATCAAACTCAAACCCAGGTACGCCATCAGAGTTACGCAAAATCTGCGTGCTGGTCTGATATACATTGGCGTCTACATTGACCAACTGGTTGGCAGGACTGTATGCGTAGTCAAGCGCATAGGTATCGCGTTTGACTTCCTGCGGGATGATTGGGTTCCAACCACCAGCAGGAAAATCTGGACGTAATGGGAACTTGCCTTTGTTTTCAGTACGGCTAAAGCTAGCGCCCACATGATGATCACTACCGACATACGCACCCGCTTTTAATAAGATGTTTTCGCCTTCGCTATCTTCCGTTTGGATTTTACGGCCTTTACCATCTTCACCAGCATTAGCATCACGTTTGCCATAATAAGCCAGTAAATCAACATTTTCTGTTGGCGCACCATACACAGTAGCTGAGGTTAGCAGTTCATCATTGTTGCTGCCGTAGCCTGCATGCAGCTTAGCACCTACTTTTTGACCAGGCTTAAGTAAATCTGCCGCGTCGACTGTCTCAAAAGCAACCGCACCGCCGATAGCATCATTACCGAGCGTCACTGAGTTATTGCCTACCGACACCTCTGCTTGTTTTAGCAGATCTGGATCAATCGTGACATCACCCATGTGGTAGAACAACGCGCCTTCTTGACGTGCGCCATCAATCGTTACTTTTAGGTTGGTATCATCAAGACCACGTACACGAATACGTTGGTTGACTGATGAGGTACCGCCTACGCTTACCCCCGGTACGACGTCCAGAAAATCGCTCAGATGGCTTGCTTGAGCTGCTGGCGTATAGTCATCTATATAGACAGAGTCTTCTTGTACACTATCGCGGACAGAGCTATTTGCTGTCACGGTAATCGTTTGCAACGTCGTATTTGGCATATCTGCTGCCGTTGCAGCACTGGCAGCTTGTGCACACAATACCGCTGCTACACCCATAGATAGCACAGTCAATCTGCTAGATAACTTTACTTCGCGCATAACACATCTACTCACTTTATTTACTGTCAAAAATTAGAATTATTTTTAAAACCTATCATCGAATAGTCCTGAAAATAACGCCTATCAGAAGATTCATTACCTTAAAAACACTCAATCATGTCGTGCAAATAACACTATTAATACTAATGATAATGATTAGCGTTTAGATAAAGAGAGGCATAATAACTAAGTATTAACAATTTGGCAATAATTAATATCATACATTCTCAATTCTAGTACTTAGTACGCCAGGTGGACGTAGCAATACAACGCAGCAACGTTTGGTACTAACTATAAATATGCTATCGAATATGATGCTAACCACGAGTTGAATCTATATAAACAAAGCTTAAAAATCATCACTTCTATCATCACGTCTATAGCAGCCTGCTATTAACTTAGCTCATCACTTGTATTTCTTGTACTACTGTACTAGAATGCTGATACAAGCCAAAAGTATCATGGCTATCCTGACTGTTTTTTGATGAAAACTTTATTTGATTAAGACCACGATTATGAGTACCGACCCTTATCACAGCTTACTGAGTCATCTGGCAAACTGTACTGATAGCACAGA
The DNA here is from genome assembly GCF_014280455.1 of Psychrobacter sp. KCTC 72983. Taxonomy (NCBI): domain Bacteria; kingdom Pseudomonadati; phylum Pseudomonadota; class Gammaproteobacteria; order Moraxellales; family Moraxellaceae; genus Psychrobacter; species Psychrobacter sp. KCTC 72983. The sequence goes on along the minus strand of NZ_CP060390.1, from coordinate 1,947,816 downwards.
GATTGAAAAGCTACTCAGTGCCCTGCTGACAGATAAAGAGCAGCACGACATTGCTAACCGCATTCGTATCTTTGACTTGCTTGATCGAGGTATCACGCAGCGTGATATCTCTGAGCAACTGGGCGTTGGTATTGCGACTGTCTCTCGCGGTGCTAGAGCCATGCACAGCCATGATGTGAGTGCATTACTTGCGACCCATAGAGAACGGTCTTAAACCACCGATCCCAATACCGTTTACCCTTTTCCTCATTACTTTATTAATTGTTGATTGACACATATTTGAACCATTTTGGACTTTATTATGACTGCTAGTACGCCCATACATACCCAACCTGCACCGATTGATATCCCGAGCAAACCACAACGTATCAAGCTCACGCAAGATATCGATTTTTTTGCATTATTCAAACGTATTGAGAGCGCTTTTGACACCTGTTATTTGCTCGAGTCATTGGGCGAAGACAGTCATATCTCACGCCACCATGCCATCGGCTTTGATCCTGTGATGACCATCGCTGCGCTTGACCGTAATACGCTCGCTATCACGGACAATAAAACGGCTGAAACGACTCGTTATCAAACTGACAATCCTTATCAATTGCTCCGCGCCATCACGCCGCAGCACGTCATCGCGCGTGATCAAAGTGGCGGTCTCGTCGGTTATTTGGGCTATGACTGTGTGAATTTTTTTGAGCCCAGCCTGACAGCCAAAGCCAGTGACGACTTTGAGCCATTTAAATTTGGTGTCTATTTAGATGGATTGACGCTCGATAAAATGACGGGTGAGATTTTCTACTTTTATTATCCAACCGCTCAGCAGAATAATCGTATCGAGCAAATCAAAGCCCTACTTGATGAGCCAGTTCCCAGTTACGAAGCGCCCACCGTTGAATTTTTGGGCGATGGTATGAGTCAAGAGGAGCATGCCAAGGTAGTGATGCAGGTCAAAGAAGACATCATCTCTGGTCGTATCTTTCAGTGTGAGGTTGGCTTTAAGTCCAAATATCGTATTGCTGGCGACAAAATGCCCATCTACGAAAAATTGCGTACCGTGAACCCCTCGCCGCACATGTATTTTATGAAATTTGCTCAGCAGTGCATCATTGGTGCTTCCCCTGAGCTACTGTTTCGCTTGCGTCAAGGCGAGATGGAAACTTACCCACTCGCAGGTACTGCCAAGCGCGGCGTCGATGTGGTCGAAGATCGCAAACTTGCTCGCGCCCTACTCAACGATGACAAAGAAATTGCCGAGCACAATATGTTAGTCGACTTGCATCGCAACGATATCGGCCGCGTGGCACGATTTGGCACGGTAAAAGTGCGTAGTTTGATGGATATCAAACGCTTCTCGCACGTACAGCATATCTCCTCTGAGATCGTCGGCATCTTGCACCCTGACGAAGATATGTTCAGTGCCCTTGCCAGCAACTTCCCCGCTGGTACGTTATCAGGCGCTCCTAAAGTAGAAGCTATTAAGGTGATTAATGAGCTGGAGCCCGATGGGCGCGGTGCGTATGGCGGCGCGCTGGGTTCATTTAACTTCAATGGTGATTGTATTTTTGCCATTCCAATTCGTAGCCTATTTATCAGTGGCGAGTCAGCCTACGCACAAACGTGCGGCGGCAATGTCTATGACTCAAACCCAGAGGATGAGTATCTAGAGATTCAGCGTAAACTGTCGGCGATGAAAGTCGTATTAGACAGCTTTATGCAACCATAATCACCCCTATTTTTATCAAAGAGTTTATGACCCATGAATGTTTTAATTATCGATAACTACGACTCGTTTACCTTCAATCTGTACCAATATGTCGGCGAGATTCTGCAAACCTTGAGCGATGATAAAGAAACCAGCGTCACCGTGAAGCGCAATAATGAGATTACCCTCGCAGAGGTAGAAGCAATGAATCTTGATAGAATCATCATTTCACCTGGCCCTGGTTCCCCTGATGATCCTGCCTATTTTGGTATATGTAGCGAGGTCATCGAGAAACTGGGCAAAACTGTGCCAATACTCGGCGTGTGCCTCGGTATGCAAGGTATCGCGCATGTGTTCGGCGGCGATGTGATACGCGCTAGTGTGCCGATGCATGGCAAGGTCTCATCGATTCGCCATGATGGTAAGGGTATCTATCAGGACTTGCCGCAAGCGCTTGAAATCATGCGCTATCACTCACTGGTGGTAAAAGCCGATACCATCCCAAGCTGCCTAACGATCACCTCAGTTGTCGCCAATGAGAACCGTGCTGATTTAAGCTTTGATGAATCTGCGCTGACGGGCGATGAGATTATGGGACTAAAGCACAAAGAATACCCAATCCAAGGCGTACAATTTCACCCTGAATCCTTTGCTACTGAAGGCGCTAAGCGGTTGCTGAGTAATTTTTTACTGCAGGTGTAAATGCTACTATCTAGCCATGTCTTCCATTTTAAATGACAGTCGATTGAATTTAGACCACGCCCTAGTAGCAGTTTATAATCTTTTAATGATAGACTGAAATAACAAACAAAAGACAGCCCTTGAACCGGTTGTCTTTTCTTATTGCAGTATGGCTTGGTGCCTTTACATCACAGGCGCTTTAGCAATATAGTCGAACCACTATTAAAATGTTACAGCGTTAGACTCGTTTAGCCTACTACTGTAGCACTTGCACTCGTCCGCCTTGTACCACTTTTAATATTGATTGACTATAGCCCAATGTCATTTAGATCGTAAGAAGAAACCATTATGGCAAATATCGACAGTACAGCGGCGATACACTCGCATCAGTCATGGATGGGCATTGTCCAAATCATCACCGCGGCAACCTGCTGGGGGACGCTTGGGATATTCTCAACCTACCTCAATCAAATGGGCTTTAGTGGTTGGCAAGTCACGATATTACGCATTGTGACGGCAGCAGTGATTATCTTAGCCATGCTACCGACCCTATGGCCACAGCTGATCAAACTACGACCCAAGCAGTGGTTTGGGCTAGCACTTCAGTCCTTGATTGGTGTGCTGGGGATGTCCGTCTGCTATTTTTTTGCTGTCAGTTATGTTGGCGCGGGCCCTGCGGTGGCTTTGCTTTATACCGCGCCTGTGTTTAGCTTGTTATTCTCAAAGTTTTTGCTCAGTGAGTCCATTACGCGAAAATCTATCGCGCTGGCATTCATGGCGGTTTTTGGGGTTGGGTTGACGATGCTGGGTGAGCAAGCGGAGGTCAATTGGGGTGTTTTGCTCGGATTGGCAGCAGGGATGTGCTACTCACTATACGGCGTACTCGGTAAGCGCGCGATGCATGACGCGCATCCCGCTCCTTTGGTGTTTTTTACCTCTGTGGTCATCAGCGCGTGCGGGCTGCTACTACTGCCTGAAACGTATCAGACGTACGCGCAGCTAGTTACCTTGCCGTTATCGACTTGGGGTTATGTATTAGGACTATCGCTCTTGGGTACTGTCGTGCCCTTTGGCCTTTATATGAAAGCATTAGAGAAGCTGCCCGCCTCTCGTGCGTCTGTTTTTACGATTTTTGAGCCGTTGACGGCGATTGCGCTGGCAATGATACTGCTACATCAAGCTTTGTCTTGGATTCAATATCTGGGCGTGACACTGATTTTGCTGGCGGCGTTGTTAAATGCAGTGGTCAATGGCACGACCACGCGCGTTCCTCGCTGGCTTAAAAGACGGCAAACGGTCTAGCCTTATTATTTGGTTGTCTGGCAGGGTGCGATAGCCAAATTTGGATTAAAAAACGACGCAATAGATAGGCTTGATTAATGGTATAAACTTCAAGTTAAATTAAAATGATCATTTATAATCTATGAATTAGAACTATTTATCATGCAACGCTCTTCCATCTGGCAATCCAAATAAAACTAAGATCTTATCCAAGTTGCACTTATCTGAAGGTGTGGTTTTTAAGCCTTTTAGAATATAGCCGTTAGGATTATCTTTAGAAGTTAGAGTCCCTCCAGCGCTTATAGTATCGCCTACTTGGTAAATGACATTAAAATATTTTAAAGTCTGATTCTTTTTATCCCAGCTCGAAACCCCGTATGGTAGCAGCGGTACGGCTTTGTGTGGGCCATACTGGAAATAAATACATTCATTTTCGTATTTAAGCTGTACATTTACACCTTGTAAAATTTCACTCTCATTGAGATCGGAAAAATTGAAAGGGTAAGTATAAAATAAACCCTGACCACTAGTAGAAGAGTAATGAACTAAAGGCATAGTACTTTGAGAATAGTCCTTTGCTACTTTCATGTCTTTCGAAGGAGAGGTTGTAACTTGACAAGCAGTCAACAAAACGCAAAAGAAAATTGATACGTTACGAATATTCAAACCAGCTCCTTTAAGCACTAGGTTAAGAGTGTTTTTAACTTTATTAAAACATCAATATAAATAAAAAAAAGTTTTAATATATTACTATTTTGTTAAGGTGGCTATGATGCTTAGAATAGTCAAGTATGAGTATATGTATTCTTAACCTTACCGACTTGGCTTTTAAAAAAGGTATTTTTCTCGCTTGCTGTATCTACGCTAACAGAGGCTATATAAAATTTATCCAAAACCGTCAAACTAAAATTATAAACACAAAAAAAACCCTCAATGGGCTTCTTTCTAACTAAACATATTGCAACGATATAAATCGCTTACTGCTCGATACGCTGCAAAAATGCCTGCGTACGCGGATGCGTTGAGTCTTCAAACAGCTGCTTAGCGCTGCCCTCTTCGACTACAACGCCGTCTTCGATCAAGACTACATGATCGGCAACGTCACGGGCAAAGTTAATTTCGTGAGTGACCACGACCATCGTCCAGCCCTCAGAGGCAAGCTGCTTCATCGTCTCAAGGACATCCTGTACCAGCTCTGGATCTAGTGCAGACGTTGGCTCATCAAACAATAACAATGAAGGCTCAATCGCGAGCGCACGAGCAATCCCAATACGCTGCTGCTGACCACCAGATAGCTGGAACGGGTACAGCTCAGCTTTGTCCGCCAGTCCGACTTTTTCAAGCAATACCAGCGCGTCTTTACGCATCTCAGCCTTGTTTTTACCTTGTACCACTGTCGGGCCGAGCATGAGATTTTCGATCGCAGTCTTGTGCGGAAACAAATTATAAGACTGAAATACCATACCTGATTTGCGCTGCAAAGCGAGCAGCGTTTTTTTGCTTGGCTTAGTTGCAAAGTCAACTTTTAAGCTGTCATCATCAAATGCAATGACACCTTTATCAGGAATCTCCAGCGCATTGAGACAGCGCAAAAACGTGGTTTTACCCGAGCCTGAAGGTCCTAATATGACGACCACTTTACCTTTATTGATGGTCAAGTCGATGCCTTTTAGCACCTGATTGCCACCAAAGGCTTTATGAATATTAGTGACTTTGATCATAAAAATTCCTATTGTACTGGTCTATATGTACGATGGTCGGTTGCTAAGCGCTCTTGTCAAGCAGCTCAGCTATGACTTACTTTGCCACGTAACGGTCTAATCGAGTCTCAAGCTTGCCTTGGATAAAGGTCAAGAACAGACAGATACCCCAATAAATAATCGCCGCTTCGGTATACACCAGCATAAATTCATAGTTACGAGCTGTGATGATCTGCGCTTGTTTAAACAGCTCAGTGACCAATACCAGTGATGCAAGTGAAGTGTCTTTTACCAAGCTGATAAAGGTATTAGACAATGGCGGCACTGACACGCGCAGCGCTTGCGGTAAAATCACATGACGAAATGTCTGTAAATACGTCAAGCCGACAGTTGAACCCGCTTCCCATTGCCCTTTTGGAATCGACAAAATCGAGGCGCGCACCGTCTCTGATGCATAAGCACCAATATTGAGCGAGAATGCAATGATCGCTGAGGGAAACGGGTCGAGCTTGACGCCCACACTTGGTAAACCGTAGAAAATAATAAACAGCTGAACCAGCATCGGTGTACCCCGAATCGCGGATACATAGATACGAGCCAATCGATAAATGATCTCATGGAACCAACCAGTACGCGGTACAATTCGAATCAAAGCAACGGTCAGGGCAATCGCCATACCGATAGAAAACGAGATCAATGCCAGCGGTATCGAATAATAGATACCGCCTTTGAGCATTGGCCAAAACGACGAGATGACGATCTGTGCTCGATCAGGACTCATAAATGGCAATAATGCCAATAGTTCTGCGAGCACAGATGTGATAGAAGCCAACATTACTTTTGTTGACTTACATCAGCACCAAAGAACTCTTTACTAAGTTTGGTGAGTGTACCATCAGCGGCGAGTGCGGCCATTGCTTCATCCAGTTTTGCCACCACTTCATCGTTGCCTTTGATGAGCACGAGACCTGAGCCTGTTTGTTCACTTGGTGGGGCTGTCAATTTGATCTCAAGATCAGAATCTGGGAATTTTTTGAGATAATCAAGCACGGCTAGATTGTCATTCATCGTGAAGTCAGCGCGGTCTTGCTTGACCAATTGGATCGCTTGTGCCATACCATCGACAGGGACGATTTCTGCGCCGTATTTTTCTGCCAGCTCGCCGTAGTTACTGCTGAGTGATTGAGCCGTACGTAAACCTTTTAGGTCATCCCAAGAGCTATAACGGTTGTCATCAGTCGGTGCCAATGCAACCGCGCCTGACCAGCTATAAGCCATAGATTTGTCATATTTGGCTTGACGCTCAGGCGTCGTTAAGCTGACTTGGTTGGCCACCATATCAAAGCGTTTTGAATCCAAACCTGCTAGCATCGCATCCCACTGAGTCTCTTTAAACTCAACATCAACGCCTAGCTTGTCAGCGACCGCACGAGTCACTTCGACGTCATAGCCTGTCAGCTTGCCACTCTCATCATGATAGGTAAATGGAGGGTACGTACCCTCTGTACCGACGTTAATCGTACCACCGTTATTGATACGTTGCAGCAAATCAGAACCGCCAGTCGAGGTGGTGTCAGTGGCAGTAGTGTCAGCTTCATTAGTATTAGACTGACCACAAGCAGCAAGTAACACAGTACTAGCAGCAAGGGCTAAAAGAGTACGACGTTTCATAAGACGTCCTTATAAAATATAAAAGTAGATAAATGAGATAAAAGGGTTTACATGAAAACAGTTAGCGCCAATAAATAGGGAAAAGCTGATACAAGAGGGCAATATAATAATCGCCCTGCAAAATTCGGCTTTGGTTGCTCGATTTGAGGTTAGTCAGCATATTTTTCAATGCGGCGACCCTATTATTTTCGAATTTTTATAGCGTATGATCATTCAATAGGCAGCCGATCAAACGTTCATAGTTGCTACTGGATCAATCGCTGCTCATAAATATAATATCTTACTTTAGATAAAAAAGCGTACAAACTCCGTGAGCGTGCGTCAGGTAATGACCGCCATTAGCGCAAAACTACAGCTCACCCGAGAATTGATAGCGATCTCCTGCATGCCACATCTTCACAAAAGTGACGACTTGACCAGCTGAATAAGTCTGGCGACGCAATACCAATGTCGGCGACTGCGGCGCAATCTGCAACGCATCTGCCACCTCGTTTGGCGCCGCTAGCGCACGTATGGTGTAGCTGCCACTCTCTAGCGGTATTTTGGCGACCAGATAATCACTGGTATTAACCACGGTAAAATCCTGATCAATAAAATGTGGCACTTTTTTGGCATCGACCCAGCGCTCTTCAAATTGTATGGGCTGACCATCTGCAACGTGAATGATTTTCACCTCGTATAAAACGGGCGTATCACTAGCGTCTGTATGAGTCACGGTAGCCATTTCATCAATACCAAACTTACGGCGCAACTCATCATCGAGCATAGCAGCAGTCACCGCGCGCTTACTCACCACTTTTGCTTCATAATCGCGATTGGCAGATTTGAGATCCTCTGCGATATTACGCACTTCTACAAAGGTATGGTTGAATTGCTGCTGCGCGACAAAGGTTCCTGAGCCTTGACGCCGCTCCAATACATGCTCTTCGCTTAGCTCTTTGAGCGCGCGATTCACCGTCATCCGTGAGACACCAAACTCTGTCGCCAGTGCCATTTCTGTAGTGATCGCACTGCCCGCTTGCCATTTGCCAGAGTGAATATTGTCTAATATCGCATTTTTAATCCGCTGATACGCCGGAATCGTTTTTGTCATATTTGTTTTAAACCGTCAGTTCCGCTAATAAATAAGAGTAGCGCCATAATATCACGACAATCATGCGAACTTTTATTCATATCATTCTATCAGTTATGCTCTTTTTTTCATTAATTCTAATTTTTATCAAAAATCCTTGCATGAAAAAAGCATCTTTGATAATTTGTATATACAATTTATAGCAAGTCTAAAAATCTTGATCTAGCTACTCTATATTTCGATGCCTTTATAGACTGCCTATAAAACACTTACTCTTATTATTTTATCGCCCTATGAGCTACCACAAGGATATGACCATGACTACTGAAAACGGAACCAACAAAAAACTTACCCGCCGTGATGAGTCTCGCGATATCGCCGCCCCTACTGGCAGCACGTTGCACTGTAAAAGCTGGCTGACCGAAGCGCCGTATCGCATGCTACAAAACAATCTACATCCTGATGTGGCAGAAAACCCAAAAAGTCTTGTGGTATACGGTGGTATTGGACGCGCCGCGCGTAACTGGGAGAGCTATGATCAAATCCTAGAGTCGCTCAAAGAATTAGAAGATGACGAAACCTTACTCGTACAATCAGGCAAGCCTGTGGGCGTGTTTCAAACTCATGAGAACGCACCGCGCGTATTGATTGCCAACTCAAACCTTGTGCCACGCTGGGCAACGTGGGAGCACTTCAATGAGCTCGATCGCAAAGACTTATTTATGTACGGACAGATGACCGCAGGTAGCTGGATTTATATCGGTACGCAAGGCATCGTGCAAGGCACATACGAGACTTTTGTTGAAGCAGGTCGTCAGCATTATAATGGCAGCTGGGCGGGTCGTTGGATTTTGACCGCAGGTCTTGGCGGTATGGGTGGGGCGCAGCCACTGGCCGCAACCTTTGCAGGCGCAACCTCATTGAACATCGAATGCCAGCAGTCTAGTATCGATTTCCGTTTGCGCACGGGTTATGTCGATAAGCAAGCGCGCGATCTTGACCATGCTTATGAATTGATTGAGCAGCATACCAAAGCAGGCGAGGCGATCTCTATCGCGCTACTTGGTAACGCTGCAGATATCTTGCCTGAAATCGTTAAGCGCGCTCGTGAAGGAGACATCAAACCTGATTTGGTGACCGATCAAACCTCAGCGCATGACCTGATCAATGGCTATCTACCAAGCGGCTGGACGGTCGAAGAATGGAGGTCCGCTCAAGAAGATCCAGAGCAACATGCAGCTCTCACCAAAGCCGCTGCTCAATCTTGTGCCGTACACGTCCAAGCGATTTTAGACTTGCAAGCGATGGATATTCCAGCGACCGATTACGGTAATAATATCCGTCAGGTGGCGTTTGATGAAGGCGTCAAAGATGCCTTTAATTTCCCCGGTTTTGTCCCTGCTTATATTCGTCCGCTGTTTTGCCAAGGCAAAGGCCCATTCCGCTGGGTAGCGCTCTCAGGTGATCCAGAAGACATCTATAAGACCGATCAAAAAATCAAAGAGCTGTTCCCAGAAAACACCCACGTCCACCGCTGGCTCGATATGGCAAAAGAGCGTATTCAGTTCCAAGGCTTGCCTGCACGTATCTGCTGGTTGGGTCTTGGCGAACGTGATAAAGCAGGTTTGGCATTTAATGAAATGGTCAAAAACGGTGAGCTAAAAGGCCCAATCGTTATCGGTCGTGACCACCTCGACACGGGCTCGGTCGCCAGCCCCAACCGCGAGACCGAAAGCATGAAAGACGGCTCAGATGCGGTATCTGATTGGGCACTGTTGAACGGTATGCTAAACGTAGCAGGCGGCGCAACGTGGGTATCACTACATCATGGCGGCGGTGTCGGCATGGGCTACTCGCAGCATTCAGGCATGGTCATCGTGGCGGACGGTACAGATGCCGCAGCCAAACGCTTGTCACGCGTACTGGTCAATGACTGCGGCTCAGGCGTCATGCGTCATGCCGATGCAGGTTATGAGTTGGCGATTAAGACAGCGCAAGATTATGGTTTAAATCTGCCAATGATCAAATAGTTTGAACTACCTTAATATTATAAAGACAAACACTTATATGTCTATGCAACTAGGATTACCCTTATGAGCAACATCAAACAACTTACCCTACATCCACGCCAGCTTAGCTTCAAGATGCTACGCGACATCTACGATCAGCCCGTGGTATTGAGCTTGCCTGAGAGTGCGTATGAGGCGATTGACGCCTCGCATAACAATGTCAAAACCATTATTGAGCGTGATAAGAGCGCCTACGGCATTAACACCGGCTTTGGTCTGCTTGCCAAAACCCGCATCAGTGATGACCAGCTTGAGCTGCTACAGCGTAACCTAATCATTTCTCACTCGGTAGGTACAGGTGACGCGCTACCAGAGGGCGTGGTGCGCCTGATTATGGTGATGAAAGTTGCTAGCCTAGCACAAGGTGTGTCTGGCGTACGTCGCGAGGTGGTAGATAGTTTACTTGGTTTAATCAACAATCAAATCACCCCAAATATCCCAGCCAAAGGCTCAGTTGGTGCCTCTGGTGACTTAGCGCCACTATCACATATGACACTTGCGATGATGGGTGAAGGTGATGTGTTTGTCGCTGGTAAAAAAGTGCCAGCTGCTGATGCCCTAGCAAAGCATGGACTTGAGCCAATCACATTGGCAGCCAAAGAAGGCCTTGCGCTTATCAACGGTACGCAAGTCTCAACTGCGCTAGCATTACGTGGTTATTTCTTAGCGCGTGATTTACTTGAGACTGCTACTATCGTCGGCTCACTGTCAATTGATGCCGCCAAAGGCTCAGATTCACCATTTGATGCGCGTATTCACGAAGTACGCGGTCATCATGGTCAAATAGAGATCGCCAAAGCACACCGTCAACTGATCAAAGGCAGTGCTATCCGTGCCTCGCACGATGGCGAACAAGATGATCGCGTTCAAGACCCTTATTGCTTACGCTGTCAGCCACAAGTCATGGGTGCTTGTCTTGATATCATCAACCAAGCAGGGAAAACGCTGCTCATCGAATCTAATGCGGTAACAGACAATCCGCTTATCTTTAATAATGAAGATGGTCCGGTCGCCATATCAGGTGGTAACTTCCATGCTGAGCCAGTCGCTTTTGCCGCGGATATTTTAGCATTGGCTATCGCTGAGATTGGCTCGATGTCTGAGCGCCGTGTCGCTTTGCTGATCGATGCAACTTTGTCAGGTGGTCTGCCACCATTCCTAGTCGATAACGCTGGGGTCAACTCAGGCTTTATGATTGCGCATGTGACCGCTGCTGCACTGGCTTCAGAAAACAAATCTATCGCCCATCCAGGTAGCGTCGATAGCATCCCAACCTCTGCCAACCAAGAAGACCATGTATCCATGGCTACCTATTGCGCACGCCGCCTATATGAGATGGCGCAAAACACTGCGACTATCATAGGTATTGAGCTACTGGCTGCTGGTCAAGGTATTGATTTTCATCGAGGACTCGAGACATCAGAGCCGTTGACTGTGGCACATCAAAAACTACGTGAGAAAGTGACGTTCTATGATAAAGATCGCTACCTCGCCCCTGATATCGAAGCGGCCAAGCAGTTAGTACTAGACGGTACACTTGCTGAGCATTGGCAAGAACTACGTCAGAACTGGTACGAGTCTAAATAAGCATTGGCTGGTAAAAGGAGAGCCATGATGGCAGTCACAAACATGACCACACCCATTTGCCATACACCTGCTGATATGACTCAGTGGACAGGACGCGCAGAGCCGTTTGAGACTGCACGCGCCCGTTATTGGTATCAGCTTGCTCAGCCTTATGAGGCTCAACATATTGGGCTAATTGGCTTTGCCTGTGATCAAGGCGTCAGACGCAATCAAGGACGCGTGGGTGCTAGAGCTGCCCCGCCATTGATTCGTCGAGCTTTTGCTACGCTGCCAGTCATCGCTGATTTGCAACAACGCTTTGATAGTCAATTATCAACCTTATTGGGTGATGCTGGCGACATTCATTGTGATGACAATGATGGCTTTGCCGACAGTATTCTTGAGCAAGCTCAGATCAAATATGCCGATGCAGTGAGCACTATCGTCAAGCAAGGTGGATTACCCATCGGGCTTGGCGGTGGTCATGCCATTGCTTATGGTAGCTTTTTGGGATTATGGCAGGCCTTAGAAAAGGCAAACGATACAACTATCAGCACAAACACAGCGCCTACTATCGGGATTATTAATTTCGATGCCCATCTTGATATTCGTCAGTCTGATGTGGCGACTTCTGGTACACCGTTTCGCCAGATTGCCGAGCATCTTGACGCACACGATCAGCCCTTTCATTATTGCTGTATTGGCGTCAGTCGCTTTTCTAATACCGCCGCGCTCTTTGATCGCGCTGAGCAACTTGGCGTACAGGTTATTAGTGATGAAGACTGTCATTATAAGCCTTGGGACACCATTGCCGAGCAGGTCAAAAGCTTCATAGATCAGGTTGATATTATTTATCTCACTATTGATATGGACTGTCTCCCCTCTAGTATCGTTCCGGGTGTCAGTGCGCCTGCTGCTTTTGGTATTGAGCTTGGTTTTGTTGAGCGTATGGTCAAGCTGATTGTGTCATCAGGCAAAGTAAAAATGGCAGATATTGCTGAGATCAACCCAACCTTTGATGTGGATAGTCGTAGCTGCAAAGTCGCTGCTCGATTGCTGGCAACGATTGTAGAACAGCACTTACTTGTCACTTAGATCTTACAAGCAAAGGTCTTGCAAACAAAGATCGCTCGCCTCCCAATTATTAGGAGCATACTATGAATGAATCAGAAAATTTTAAAGAGCAGACGCTCGACGAATCTACTATGACATCGTTTGACCACCTTATTATCAATGCCAATATTGCGACGTTTTCAGCGCACTATGGTTTTAATCTTTATGAAAATTCAGATACTAATAACGTCCCATACGGTCAGCTAGAGAGCGCGGCTATCGGTATTAAAGACGGCAAGATTGCATGGATTGGGGCACAAGAGCAAATCACGACGCATCTGCCACATTATCACGAGAACCAAATCACAGACGCCGATGGCAAATGGCTAACGCCTGGGCTTATCGATTGTCATACGCACATTGTCTATGGTGGCAACCGCAGCAATGAATTCGAAGCGCGTTTGCAAGGGGCCAGTTACCAAGACATCGCAGCACAAGGCGGCGGTATTGTCGCAACCGTGAGTGCCACCCGCACGGCCAGTATTGAATCGCTATTTACCCAAAGTGAAAAGCGCCTACTTGCGCTGATGAAAGAAGGCGTCACCAGCATCGAAATCAAATCAGGTTATGGTCTTGACTTAGATACTGAGCGCAAAATGCTCACCGTCGCACGCCAGCTTGGCGAAAAATACGACATCCACGTCAGCACCACGTATCTTGCAGCGCACGCCTTACCACCTGAATATAAGTCCCATATGCAGGACCGTGCGGACGACTATATCGAGCAAGTCTGTGAGTGGCTACCAATCCTGCATGCAGAAGGCTTGGTTGATGCGGTCGATGGCTTTTGTGAAAACATTGCGTTTAGTAGCGATCAGATTAGACACGTTTTTGAGGTTGCACGCTCCTTAGACCTGCCGGTCAAACTACACGCTGAGCAGTTATCTGACATCGGCGGTAGCGCTTTAGTTGCCGAATACAAAGGGCTATCTAGCGACCATTTAGAACATTTATCAGAAACTGACATAGAGAAAATGGCTGCTAGCAACACGGTTGCGGTGATATTGCCCGGAGCGTTTTATACCTTGCGTGACACCAAGCTGCCACCGATTGAGGCACTTCGCAAGCATCAAGTTCCTATAGCGATTTCAACCGATTGCAACCCCGGTACATCACCTTTGACATCGCTGTTGTTGGCAATGAATATGGGCTGTACGCTGTTTTACCTCACGCCTGAAGAGGTATTGGCAGGATCAACCGTTTATGCAGCCAAGGCTTTGGGTCTATCTAATAAAGGCAAAATAGAAGTGGGCTGTGATGCTGATTTAGCACTATGGGACATCGCCCGCCCTGCTGATTTGGCCTATCAGATGGGACTGAACCCTATTGCAGGCACTATGTTTCAAGGTCAATGGCGTAATAAAGCTTAACGAATACGCCTTGATTTATCGTCACTAAAAAAGCCCCTATCATTGAATGATGGGGGCTTTTTGGTCGTTACATTGCAAGTTTTATGAAATAGCAGAAAAAACTTATCATAACCTTAGTTTAAATAGGGATTTACTATATCAATATTTTTAGTAAGGATTTATAATACCCTTTTTCAAACAGGGTTATTTTTGGCTAACTATAGTTCATAAATAAAAATTAACACACAGTATAGAGAAAGCGATATGCGTACAGATTCATTTCAACAGATATTGGAAGACTTAAACAGCTCATCAGCAGATGTTGAAGCATCTGCCCTAATCTCTAACGATGGTCTGATGATTGCCTCAGCTCTACCAACTGGCGTTGATGAAGATCGTGTGGGTGCGATGTCAGCAGCACTGCTATCATTAGGCGACCGTGCAGGCCGCGAATTGGCACGCGGTAGTATCGATCGCATCATGATTCAAGGCGAGATGGGCTACGTAATCATGACGTCATCAGGCGATGAAGCGGTACTCACTATCATGGCAAAACCCAATGCCAAGCTTGGTTTGATATTCTTGGACATCAAGCGCGCCTCAGAAGCCCTAGCAAAACTCATTTGATTGGTGGCTTTGGCTTTTTGACGAGTGCCCTATGTACTCGATTTACTCATTATAAATACAACGACCAACGAAGGAGATGACCATGGGTTCTCCAATCCCTGATGCACACAAGCCTGACCTGCCTGCTGAGCAAATCACCCTGACCTATCATGATGGCACCTCTCGGACTGTCTATGATACAGGTGTAGAGCGTCCCTACCCAGATGGTAAGCTCATTGTCTCGCGTACCGATTTAGACGGCATTATCACTCACGTCAACGACGCCTTTGTCGAGATTAGTGGCTATCACGTCGATGAGCTCATCGGTCAACAGCACTATATTCTGCGTCATCCTGATATGCCAAAAGCCGCTTACAAAGACCTGTGGGATACTGCTGAGTCTGGACAAAAATGGCATGGCTATGTCAAAAATTTATGCAAAGACGGCAGTCACTACTGGGTATATGCCACGGTCGTGCCCAATGTTCGCCGCGGCGAAACTGTAGGATACACTTCAGTACGCCGTAAGCCATCACGCAGCAAAATCGAAGCGGCAATGGCTCAGTACGCCCAAATGAAACAAGATGAGGAAGGCTAAATCATGACGACACACAATATGTTAATCGCCCCTGATTTTTCGCCTGAGCGCTTTGCTGGCTGGCACATGTTCAATACGCTGATTCAAAAGCGTGCCAACCTAAACATGCACCTCAATATCCCAGCCTCACATGCTGAGCAAGAGACCTTGATTGAGGCAGGTGATATTCAAATTATCTACGCCAACCCTTTTGATGCCGCTGCCCTCATCCGTGAGCAAGGCTACCGTGCGGTTGCTCGTCCCATTGGCAAATCTGATGAGATGGTCATTGCCGCGGCGGCCAATAGCGATATCAATCACTTAGAAGATATCCATAAAGGCGCAACCGTTGCGATGGCAGACAATCGAGACGTCAAGCTGATCGGTTTGCGTTTGCTCGAAGCTGTCGATATAGAAGAATCTGACCTCAACTGGGATATCACTGAGACCTATCAAGCAGCTGCTCGCAAAGTCATCAAAGGCGATGCCCAAGCGGCTTTCTTCTTGGCGGAGATCTTTCATAGCTTCTCACGCTTGACCAAAGCTCAGCTCTCAGTACTGATCGAAAGTGATCTGGCAGACATAAGCCACGTCCTTCTCATCAAAGACGACTTTCCAGATGCGCAAATTTTTATAGAAGCCATTCTGGATTTGCATAACGATGATGATGGAAAAGAAGCCTTAACTGAGCTTGGTATGCCTGAAGGGTTTGAGGCAATGAGTGAAGAGGATGCTGAATTTATGATTGATTTGATGCAGACATTGCTGGATTGATGGCTCATTGACACTCATATTATCAGAGGTTGTTTTGCTGAATGAGCTCATAGCCTGAGGCGCTGGTTGTCGTCACGGCTATGACACAAGGAGACTATAATGTCTGACTCAGACCTGATCAAAGAAAACGAGAAAGTGGCGCACCGAGTCTTTCGGTTTTATTCACGCAAAGTGTTTTTGGCACCCAACAACCGTTACTTTCATGAGCAGCGCATCAACGCCGCCTTATTACTCACCGAAAAAGAACCCCTACAGGGCGCGGTAGCAGATTTTTTCTATGGGTGCTGGTTTGACATTCCATACGATGTCAATAATTTGTTTACGCGTATCAAAGACCGTTTGACCCCTGAGGCTAAGCAAGGGTTTCGCGAGTGTATTGACAAAAAAAGATACATTCAGCGTAACAGCATGCTGGCCACTCGCTGGAGTGTCCTTATATCGCCTTCGCTCAATGAGCAAAAGCAACGCTTGCGTATCAGTAGTGATGACGCCAGAGAGATCGCAAGAGACATCACCGCTGAGCTGCTGCAAGCACGTGCTAGCCAAGACTGGGGCACCATTGAGCAAATTGAAAATGAGTTTTTTGCCTACTGTACGGCGCGCAACGATCGTCTGGCATTTTCCTTAGTATGGTTTAGCTTGGGCAAAAGTGATTGGCAATTTGATCAACGCTGGGATAACTGCCAACAGCATTTGGATCAGACCATCAAGCCTACCACGACATCATAAACTGTCATGCGTTTATAACTTAACTTCTATCACTTTTTACCACTTTTTCATCGCTAAGGTAGCCCTATGTCTTCTTATTTGAATGCCGATAAGACCTATCTAACCTTAACGCCTGCTGGTATTTTTGAGGCGTTTTCACAGAATGAGCCGACTGATGAGCAATTGGCGCTACAAGACTTGTTGTCTTATGGACAGACACTACTCGCCGCTGATTGGTTGCAGCGCTATTCTGATATATGGCTACAGAGCTTTATAGAACACGGCTGGATCGAAAAACTGTCTTTGCTATTGCCAGCGCCCAATCTACCATTGGATCAGTTTTTGCCTTATGTCGTGGCAAGCCTGTCTGGTAAGCGCCGAGCGGCGATTGGCTCTGATGAAGGGTTTTGTTTGGCTCGGATTGGTTATAGTCAAGAAGAAGCGGACATGCTCAGTGTTGCCGCCGCTGACTTTTCAGGGTTTATGCTGCGCCAAAAGCAGCGCGGCTGGGCAGTAGAAAGCCAAGCGATCTCGTTTTTTCAGCAAGTCGACTTGCTCATTCCTGAAACCAGCTTTGTGTTTTTATGGATCGATGGCGCAGGTTATGTACTCATCATCGATGGCGAACCCTTAACCAACAGTCGCGCCTTTGTGGAGCTGGTCTGGGCGCTCAAGACCTCTGGACTCAAATTTCTAAATTGATTCAGCAGCACACGCCAGCTTTAACCCTCTCTTGTATGGGCTTGTCAAAATAAACGACAAGCCTATCATGCCAGCATAAAAGCCACTCAACATCTCTCATACGCTTCTTTTACCGTCCGCTTTCACCAGCCCTTTTATCCAGCAATAACAATACCCTGAGATTTAACAATAACTTGTCATCATTTAGGTCATACTCTTCCTGCACCTTTAAGAGGACTGTTTTGACAACATGTGTTTTTGTCAAATAATAACCTCTACCAAATCACAGTCAATACTATATCCAAGATGCACACCCACCTTTGTATGCCCTACCTCACCGAAAGCGGCAATCTTTGCCAACCTTTGCACTTTTGCTTATTTTTTAGGACAGTTTATGACTTCGCTGACCACTGTGCGCGTGCGCTATCAAACGATCGAAATTGGCAACACCGACATTCACCTCTGCACCCTGCGTGACAATCAACAATTTAGTGATCCTGATGATGAGGCATTAAACTTGGGTATTTGCTCTGCTTCTTGGCCGATGTTTGAGGTGATATGGCCATCAAGCTTGGTGCTGGCCAATCACATGCTTGATTACGATATTAAGGACAAGCGGATATTGGAAGTGGGCTGCGGCATGGCGCTATCGAGTCTATTGCTCAATCATAGACATGCTGACATCACAGCGACCGACTATCATCCGACCGTTGAGTATTTCCTTGATAGAAATACCACGCTAAATAATAACAAAGAGATTAACTTTGAGCGTTTGGATTGGGCAGAGGATAACAGCCACCTTGGCAAGTTTGATATTATTATCGGTAGCGATCTGCTCTACGAAGACCAACATATTGGGATATTGGCTGAGTTTATCGAACGTCATGCGCTGCCAACTTGTGAAGTCATCGTCGTTGACCCTGGTCGCGGTCGCAAAAACAAGCTTACCAATAAAATGATTGAGTTTGGCTTTAGCAGTCAGCACGTCAAACCTGAAAATACGACTTATCTAGCGTTGCCTTTTAAAGGGCATATTTTGACGTTTTCAAGATCGGCCGTATAATATAAATAGAGTCCGTTATACTATAAGGGCTTGCCACTGCCGACGCGTGATTTTATACAGGACATGCTCAGCCAGTTGATGCTCAGCATCGAGCATTGGATGATAAAAATTGTCCTGCGTATCAGTCATACCAAGACGCTGCATAAGCTTTTGCGAGCGCTTATTGATAACGGCAGTAAAGGCAACAACCTCGCTAAGTTCTAAAACTTCAAAAGCATAGCGCAAAGCAGCCTGCGCGGCCTCAGTCGCATACCCTAATCCCCAGTAATCATTATTCAATCGCCAAGCGATCTCGACAGCAGGAGCAAAGGACATATTGGCATGAACGTTATTTAACCCAACCATACCGATAAAGTCATCGCTTTTATCTGCGCCATCTTTACGAGCCACCGCCCAAAATCCCCAGCCATGTTCTTCAATTAATTTTTGGCACTTATTGGCAATGGTATTACTCAATGCAGGGGTTAATAGTTTAGGAAAATATGCCATCACTTCAGGATCAGCATTCATCTCGGCAAACAGCGCAAGATCACTTGCTTGCCACTGTCTTAGGTACAGACGCTTGGTTTCTATCATGCTTGTCATATTGGTCGCTTAATACTTATTATGGCTAGGATTTCTTATCCAGCCAGCCTTGCTGTTTGGCATAGGTTAGCTGTTCGGGCGTATCAATATCATAGGTAAGATTATCGTTGATAACTGTACCTATTTGATCGGCTGGTAACCCTCTAATCAAATGCCGTAGCCCTTTATCGCCCATCAATGCTGCTTTCCACTGTCTAAGCAGCTTATAATTGATCACCAAAGGCAGACCAACGATATTGCTTGAAGGTTTATTGTTACTAAAGTTTTTATTAGATTCTGCTTCATCCAAATTTTGGTAGTTTTCTAGATATTGCCAGCTATGCCAACTATGATAGCGACTTGCCACTACAGACCGATCACCAGCCAGCAAAGCCATTAAATGCGACTGATCTAATAGAACCTGATCAACCCCTATGATAAGCACGCGCTCGATTGACGAATTTCCAAGACTCGCAATACTCTCAATACCCAAACGCAAACTGTCCGCCATACCAGTTTCAGGTTTTGGGTTTACTACCGCTTGAACCGCTGGATATTGCACAGCCAACTCTGTAACTACACTAGCAACTGCAGGATGCTTATCAGGAATCACAACGATAACGGCTTGCGGATTGGTGCTCACTGCCGATCGGATCATGTGCACGATTAATAGCTCGCCATTCTTAACGAGCAGCTGCTTAGGTTGGCCAAGGCGCTGACTGAGGCCACTTGCCAATATGATGACCGCATGATTTTGCACCTGTCTGTCCTTGTCTTCTAAGACGATACTACTCATACGGTACTCGGCACAATATCAGCATCCGTATTACCAACGCTTGCTTCTGAATTCGAGACCCTACTGTAGGAGCCTTCTACTGATGCAGTTTGATCGTGCATGACTGCATTTATCTGTGCCATGATACCCAGTGCGAGTGCCTCTGGACCATCTCCTCCTAGCTTATAGCCAATCGGATAATGCAGTTTTTGAACGCCAGTATCCAAGATAGCAGGATGATCCATGTTAGCGCTTATCTCATTGATTAAGCGTTCGGTACGATAGCGCGGCCCCAACTGTCCTAAGTATCTATAGTTTTGCGCATGTGCTAGCAATATCGCCAAGCGAGCGCGGTCTTGAGTCAAGCTATGTGACATCAGGGCAACCGCAGCATTTTTACTCAGCTTTAGCAGGGTATCACTATCCTCTAAAGATAATGACATTACTGCATCTGCCTGAGGAAAGCGCATACGAGTCGCATATTGCGCGCGACTGTCTATGACCGTGACATGCCAATCTTGTAGCTTGGCCATGGTCACCAATGGCATCACATCATTACCTGCGCCACAAATTAATAAACGCACTTGTGGTTGCAGGCGTTGTACGAGCCACTCGGTGGTTGCCTCGTCCGTTTTTATGGTCACGTATTCAGTATTGCTCTCAGACAGCTTGTACTCTGCTAACTTTTCTACAATATCGGCAATTATATTCGAAGGGTTTATTATCTCTTGTTTTGGTGAATTTTCCGAATTGTGATATTCGTCTAGATTGATACGCAGGCCAACTTGCAACTCAGTATTCTGACAACCGTTGTTGCGAATCAAAGTAGCGACCATAACTGGCTGCTGATGACGTCGCACCTGACGAACTGACTCTAAAAATGGTTCGGCTGTTGCCAGACGCTCAAACAGCACATGCACACGTCCATTACAGCCAAGCCCAAAATTCAACTCATCAAAGTCCATGTCATCAAAGTCGTCTAGATCGTCTGTATCGCCAGCTTCTTTGTTGATCGCTACCTGCGCTTGACCATTATCAGCGTACTCAATGTCATCACCTGTCTGATAAACCTGCACATTGGCACCGTCACGCGTGAGCCAAAAGGCACGTTTGATGATGTGAGGCTCCAAGCAACCACCGCTGATCATTCCGACCGAACGACCATCTTCACGGATGAGCATCATGGCACCAGCACGGCGATACGCTGAGCCTTCTGTATGAACGACAGTAGCCAATACAGCATCAACACCTTGTTGCTGAGCCTCGCTTGCCAGCTTCAGAATGTCAGCGACTTGATTCATAACGCCTCTTATTTAATAATTGTTTTTTGTTAGTGAATTTTTTGCTAGTAATAAAATATACTACCGACTCAGTTACAAAAACCCGCTCAGTAAGCGGGTTCTTGTCATACATAAGCTGATAAAACTACTCTGGCATCTCATAAAGTAGCTTGTCGAGGGTAATCGGGAAGTCATAAACACGCACACCGACCGCATTATAGATAGCATTGGCAATCGCGGCAGCAGCACCTGAAATAGCCGTCTCACCGATACCTTTGATGTGCATTGGATTGGTATAAGGATCATCTTCTTCTACCAATATGACATCTAACTGCGGTACGTCCGCATTAACTGGCACATGATACTCGGCAAGGTCATGGTTACAGAGACGACCGTCACGTTTGTCATGAATCACTTGTTCCATCAACGCTGAGCCAATACCGAACACCATACCGCCATAGCATTGCGACGTTGCAGTTTTGTGGTTCAGAATACGACCAGCGGCAAATGCACCTGTCATACGTCTCACCCGAATCTCACCAGTGACTTTATGAACCGCCACTTCAGCGAAGTTCGCACCAAAAGAGGCTTGGCGATGGCTCTTACCGTTCTTACCCGGTTTTATCTGGCCTTTGGCAGTGATTTTTTGCTCGTCATAGTCAGCGACCACATCCGCAAGCGCATAATACTCTGTATTATCAAAATCATACTTTTGTGATGCTGACTGTCCTGATAGTGAAAGCCCTGTGGTTTGCGATAGCTTATCAATAGTGCTGTCAGCAAATGATTGGCCGCTCTTTTTGGCAGCTTCCATTGCCGTTAAAGCATGCTCGCCTGTTTTCTTGATTTGACCATTGTCTAACTGAATGTTGTCAGGATACAGACCAACTTTTTCTGCTAGCATTTCACGCAGCTGCTCACAAGCAAGATAGACACCACTACCCGCACTCGCAGCACCAAAACTGCCACCTGAGCCTGATGCTGGTGGCAATGCAGTGTCACCTAGTTTCATCTCAACATGGTCGATAGGCAGTCCTAACAGGTCTGCCGCTACCTGAGAAAACACCGTATAAGACCCTGTACCGATGTCTGTCATGTCTGTCTCGATAACTGCTTTGATACCAAGTGCTTTTAACTCATCTACCTGTAGGGTTGCACGTGCTTCAGATTGCTGTAGTTGGTTACCACGGGCAGCAGCCGCCATGCCTGTACCTATCCACCAGTCACCTTCTAATTGACTGGCAGGCTTGGCGTTTCGCTCACTCCAACCAAAATGCTCAGCACCTTGTTCCATACAGGCAATCAATTGGCGCGTTGAGAAAGGAATATCTTGACTCGGATCTTGTTCTGGCTCATTACGACGGCGTAGTTCAACCGGATCAATCTCCAACTGTGTGGCAAGCTCATCCATGGCACATTCAAGCGCGATCATACCTACCGCTTCGCCAGGCGCACGCATAGAACCTGACAACACTTGGTTCATGTCTACCATCTCATAATTCACACGGCGGTTTTTGCCCCTATATAGATGGTGCGTAGATAGAGCAGTTGGCTCAAAGAAAGCCTCACCTGGCAAATTACTAGAGATCGTATCGTGAATCAATGTATCGATCACGCCGTCATTGTTCGCGCCGATTGCGATACGCTGACGCGTGTTTGAGCGTCTGACCGTTGCTTCCATCACTTGTGGACGCATCATGGTAATCAACACCGGACGACCCAGATCTTTCGCAGCAATCGCCGCTGCAATAGATTCAGGAGCAATACCGAGCTTACTACCGAACCCACCACCGACATAGTGTGCGATCAGTTGTACTTGGTCTTTATTTAGGTCCAGAGCATCCATGACTTGCTGTTTGCAAGAAGCGAGCATCTGATTGGAAGTATACAGAACGAGCTTATCGCCTTCCCAATGAGCCAACGTTGCATGGGGCTCCATCGGAGAGTTGCTTTGACTTGGGGTATGATAAAAGCGATCAACGGTCACTGCCGCATCAGCTAAGCCTTGGTCTGGATCGCCTTGGACATTATTTTTATCAGAGCCTTTTTTTTCATCTACCGCATGTGCGTTAGAGAGCTCTTGGGTAAAGTTCAGTGCCGCTTGGTCAGTCTCATCCTTATAAGTCACTTTCAGCGCTTTAGCGCCTTCTCTTGCCGCCTCAAAAGTCTCAGCAACCACGACAGCAATAGGCTGACCATGATAAAAAATCTCGCTAACCCCTTGCTTGGGTGCTTTAGTTTTTGTCCCTTGTTGAGAGTTACGCAAAAAGTGCTCAGGATCGGTCACGACTTTAATAATATTAGGAATGCCTTTTAGAGAGTCACTATCGATACTCTCAACTTGACCTTTAGCAATGGTCGCGCCTACCAATACACCATAGGCTTGATTGTCCAAGTGTATTTCGGCACTGTATTTCGCTTGACCGCTAACCTTTAGGGAACCATCAACACGGTTGATTGGCTTACCAACTAGCTTGCTTGCCGTTGTGCTAAATAGCGTTTCAACAGGCTCATCCATGGTCAGTTTTTTGGTTGGTTCTGACTGGGTGATTGATTCTAATAGTGCCATGATTATGCTCCCTCGCCCGCTAATGCGCGCTGAATAACTTGTTTTAGTAGGCGACGCGTCAACGGTATTTTAAAGTCGTTCTGACCATTACCTTTGGCATCATGCAATAATAGATCAGCGGCCTGCGTGATAACGTCGCTATTGCCATCGGTATCCATTAATAGTGCCTCAACCTCTTCATTACGCCATGGCTTGGTACCGATGCCGCCGAACGCCAATCGTACTGTCTTTAGGTTGCCATTGTCGTCAGCATCGATGACTGCGGCACAAGATACCAGTGCAAAGGCATAAGAAGCGCGATCACGCACTTTGTCATAGGTATGCATGCCCTTAATAGGGGCAGGTAATACAACATGAGTAATCAGCTCGCCTGCTTCTAGCACATTTTCGATATGCGGCGTGTCTTTTGGCAAACAATAAAAATCTTTCACATCGATAGCGCGAGTCGAGCCATCTGCTTTAACTGTCTCTATCGTGGCATCCAGTAAGCGCATTGCCACTGCCATATCGGATGGGTGCTGAGCAATACATGAATCACTGGTACCTAAGACAGCTAGGGTACGGTTCTCCCCGTTGATAGCAGGACATCCTGTGCCCGGTTCACGTTTATTACAAGCGCTGTCTGTTTGATAAAAATAATAGCAACGAGTACGCTGTAAAAAGTTGCCGCCCGTTGTCGCTCTGTTACGTAGCTGACCAGTCGCTCCTGCCAAGATAGCTCGGGACAATACTGGATAGTTTGCAATCACCTCAGGATGCGCGGCCAAATCGCTATTGGTCACAAGCGTACCAATACGTAAACCACCATCGGCAGTCGTTTCTACTTGCTCTAATTCTAAACGAGTGATATCGACCAGTTTGATTGGGGTTTCGATCTCTAGTTTCATGAGATCTAATAAGTTGGTACCACCTGCGATAAAAGAAGCGTCTTTGCCGCTAGCAGAGGTTGCGGCTTGCTCTGGTGCATCAGCGCGGCTATATTCAAAACGTTTCATGAGTGGTCTCCTGCCTTGCCTGTTATTGTTTTGTTATTCGCTGAGGCTTTATGGAACTGAGTCTCGCTTGACGGCGGTGACCAAATACCTGTTACGCTTGAGTTTTGCGCAGCGTTGTCAACTGTTTTAGAAGTAGACGCTGATGCTTCATTCTCAAGCACTTGTGAGATGGCTTTGATGATATTGGGATAAGCGGAGCAACGGCAAATATTACCACTCATGCGCTCAGCGATTTCTTGTACTAGAAGGCTATCAGGATGTTGTAAGTCTGTGCTCACATGGCTTGGCCAATTTTGTTTTACTTCTTCTATTAATGCAGTCGCTGAACAAATTTGACCTGGGGTGCAGTACCCGCACTGAAAGGCATCGTTATCTTTAAAGGCTTGTTGCAGCGCCGATAGTGAATCCGGCATACCGATGCCTTCGATGGTCGTAATCTCATCACCATCATGCATGATAGCAAGTGTGAGACAAGAGTTGACTCGGCGACCATTGATGAGCATGGTACAAGCGCCGCATTGGCCGTGGTCGCAGCCTTTTTTGGGTCCAGTAATTTGTAAATGTTGACGACAGACGTCGAGCAGTGTCGTACGGGCGTCAAGATTCTCGAGCTGATAATCCTGCTTATTGATTGTTAACGTCAAGGTAGACATGCTGGCTTCTCGCTGGCAGATGAATATAATGGGTGAAAAAAGCGCCTTATAGCTACGGCGGCAATAAATCCATGGCAATAAATCCATTATGGCGTACCAAAAAACTTGTTTTGTTTTTATTTTGTAGTTGTTGCAGTGTAGTTTTTAATCCGAGGCAGTACCTGAAAGTGTGTACTACCAATCGCTGTAAGCTAACTGATAATCATTTACCTCAATTAGCCTAACCATCCGCTGCTAGCTAGTATCACTTGATTTTTATATATAAGCACTCAAATTCAGGCCATATGATTTAGCAATATATAGTGAATTCAGTATAAAAACGATACAGTGGGACTGGGATAAATTTTTCGCAACCTCTGTCTGCGTAGGCACAGCACGCAAGGAAAATTTAGACCAGTTCCACCTTGATATATAATGTATCTGTTTTATTTAGGATTGACTATATTATGTGAAGTGGGCAATCTATTTTTTAGAAAAAGGTAGTATATTAAATAGACTTCAATAAAGAAAAGCCCCACAAACGAAAGTTTATAGGACTATTATGAGGCTACTTTAGAATGATCATTTCAAATCAAACACCTAAAACTAGGCTTTAGTGATGATTGTTTTTTCGTCAAATCGAGACTTAGGCATCAGCATTAAAATCATCTTCACTACGGTAGCCAAGCGATATCACGGCAACAGCGGTATAGCCCTTACTACGTAACTCAAACTCTTCATCAAGTGCTTTTAAATCTGCGCCTTCCATCGGCACAGCATCAATACCCAAAGTAGCAGCGCCTAGTAGTAATGTACCCATATTGAGATACAACTGCTCTATCAACCAATGCGGCTCGTCCTTTTGCTCATAACGACGAATGTCCAAGAACATTTTGTGCGTTTGATGCATTTGCTCTCGGAACTTTGGTTCTGCAAAGCGACCATCGGCATCTTCTTTGTCGAGCAAGCCTTCTAAAAACTCGTCATCGGCATAGACACGACTACAGAATACAATGACATGCGAGGCATCTTTTACTTTGGCATCATTGAATTCATACATGCCCTCTGTGCCTTTAGCGATTCGAGCTTTCCCAGCTTCGTCATCAGCAATCACAAAATGCCAAGGCTGAATATTGGGGCTCGACGGACTGAGACGTAAGATATCTTTTAGACTCTGAAAGTCTTCTGCTGATATTTTTTTGTTGGTGTCAAAGTCTTTGGTGCTGTAACGCCATTTCATTGCTTCAGTGATATTTTTCATATATGACACTATAGTGAGTGTTAAGTTTTTATTGTTTATTGAATTATTATTATTAGCGTTATTTATAAATAATCATCGCTAATCTCAATGGAGCAACTTTAAATAAAAACCTGTTTTGTGACCACGGCAGATTGGTTAAGTAGTCATGGGTTTTGTTATCAGTGCGTCAGTTGTTAGACCGTTTTTGCAAAAATTTCGGCTATCCTACTGATAATAGATACAATTGAGCTACCGAATTGGCGACGCCGACTGCGCAGACTACATTGTAATCACTTAGTCATTCTCTTAGTATGAACTGACTTGATACATGGTAACTAGTTATAGTTGTCTGATAACTAGGTATATCTGCTTGATTCCAACTGATATGCCTCTATCTATACATCCCAAACAAAACATAAATAATAATACCCGCGAGGAAATATGAGCACATCAGAAAAACCACTCCGAATAGATATCGTCTCAGACGTCGTCTGCCCTTGGTGCGTCATCGGTTATCGCCAACTGGCAGCAGCACTTGAGCAAACCAATACCGCACACACCATTCATTGGCATCCGTTTGAGCTGAATCCTCACATGCCAAGCGAGGGGCAAAACTTGCGTGAGCACATTATCGAAAAGTATGGTTCGACTAAAGAAGAGTCAGATGCTAGCCGAGTCAGAATGACTGAAGCTGGACAGGAAGTCGGCTTTGAATTTAATTTCAATGACGACACTCGCATGCACAATACATTTAATCTGCATCAGCTGCTGCATTTTGCAGACCAGCAAGGATATATGCATGAGTTAAAACAAGCGTTATTTGCGGCACATTTTACCGATAATAGAAACATCTCCGATATCAATGTGCTTGCTGACATTGCAGCTGAGACTGGACTGGATCGTAGTGAGGCACTGGCAGTGTTAGAAGGTCAGTTCTTTGCAAAAGAAGTGCGAGCAGAAGAACAGCATTGGCAGCAGCAAGGCATTCAAAGTGTGCCGGCGATTATCTTCAACGAGCGCCATTTGGTCAGCGGTGCGCAAGGGGTTGAAAATTACGTCAGCATATTAGAACAATT
Source organism: Psychrobacter sp. KCTC 72983 (assembly GCF_014280455.1). Taxonomy (NCBI): domain Bacteria; kingdom Pseudomonadati; phylum Pseudomonadota; class Gammaproteobacteria; order Moraxellales; family Moraxellaceae; genus Psychrobacter; species Psychrobacter sp. KCTC 72983. The sequence continues at coordinate 1,920,075 of NZ_CP060390.1, read as the reverse complement.
GGCGAATATGACTGACTAAACCGTCTGTCATTGTAAAAAAATAAAATAAAAAAAAGCTGCTTCAAAATTGAAGCAGCTTTTTTTATTGTAGCGTCATCAGGTTAAAACTGTGATTTTGATATTACTGTCAGTAACGACGCTTAGAAATTGACAACCGTACGAATGCTCTCGCCTTTGTGCATTAAGTCAAACGCTTCGTTCACGTCTTCTATTGGCATCGTGTGGGTGATGAAATCCTGTAAAGGAATCTCACCTGCCAGATAGCGCTCGACATAACCTGGTAGCTCCGTACGGCCTTTCACACCACCAAATGCTGAACCTTTCCAGACGCGACCCGTCACTAACTGGAATGGACGGGTTGAGATTTCTTGTCCAGCACCAGCGACACCGATGATGACTGACTCGCCCCAACCTTTATGGCAGCACTCTAGCGCTGAACGCATGACATCGACGTTACCGATACATTCAAACGAATAATCCACACCGCCATCGGTTAGATCAACGATGACTTCCTGAATCGGTTTGTCGTAGTCTTTTGGATTGATGCAATCGGTTGCGCCTAGTTTTTTAGCTAACTCAAACTTGCTTTCATTGATATCAATCACAATGATACGGCTGGCTTTTGCCATCGCCGCACCGATGACTGCGGATAGTCCAATGCCGCCTAGACCAAAGATAGCAACGGTAGCGCCCTCTTCGACTTTAGCCGTATTCATGACCGCACCCATGCCTGTGGTGACACCGCAACCAAGCAAACAAACTTCTTCTAATGGCGCCTCTTTATTGACTTTAGCCAAAGAAATCTCTGGTAGCACAGTATATTCAGAAAACGTTGAGCAACCCATATAATGATAGATAGGCTCGCCGTCTTTGTAAAAACGCGTCGTGCCATCTGGCATCAAGCCTTTACCTTGCGTCTCGCGTACTGCTGAGCAAAGATTGGTTTTGCCTGAGCGGCACATTTTACAAACACCGCACTCTGCCGTGTATAACGGAATGACATGATCACCAACCTGAACGCTGGTTACGCCTTCGCCGACTTGCTCAACGATACCGCCACCCTCATGACCCAAAATCGCTGGGAATACGCCTTCTGGGTCTTCACCAGATAAGGTAAACGCATCTGTGTGACAGACACCGCTGGCCACGATTTTTACCAGTACTTCGCCTTTACGTGGTAGCATGACGTCTACTTCTTCGATAGACAATGGCTGCTTTGGGCCCCAAGCGATGGCGGCTTTTGATTTGATAAATTTATCTGACATAGGAAAATCTCTTTTTGATTGTTATCGATGGATTGTAACGTAGCGTAAACTTAAAACGTCATTCACGCCCAATCATTCTTTTTGTTCAATAAGGCTATCTGCTCGTTTTAATCGTCACGATTTCTACGATTAAAACGGATAAAGATAGACTGAGCTTATCTTGCCTGCCCTCTGTAGGCAAGCATTGATGACCATAAAGCAGCATCTATTTACATTGATACTAACCATTATATTTATTTCTGAGCAGATAACAATATGCTATATTTGCAAATATCTTTTACATATTGGTAATAATCATGCGCTGGGAAGGGATTAGTGAGTTTGTCTGTGTGGCAGAGTACGAGAGCTTTACACGCGCTGCAAAAGCGCTTGGTATCTCGACTGCGCAAGTCAGCCGTCAGATTAGTGCGTTAGAGGAGCGACTGAAGATCAAGCTGCTATATCGTACCACGCGTAAAGTCTCACTTACTGAAGAAGGCCGCGTTTTTTATCAGCATTGCCGCAGTGTGCTCGATGGTTTGAACGCGGCTGAGCAAGCGGTGAGCAATTTGCAATCAAAACCTCAAGGCAGAATCAAACTGACTGCGCCTGTGACTTATGGCGAGCAACAATTGCTGCCCTTAATCAATGATTTTATGGTGCAATATCGGGACATTGAGGTGACCGCTTTTTTGAGTAACCAAAAAATTGATTTAATCGAGGGTGGCTACGATTTGGCCATTCGTATTGGCAAGTTGTGCGACTCTACGATGATGGCAAAAAAGCTTAGCCTGCGCACCAATTTTGTCTGTGCGACACCAGCTTATCTCAATCAATACGGGGTACCACGCACGCTTGACGATCTCAGCCAGCACAACTGCTTACTAGGGACACGCGACTATTGGCATTTTGTCGAAGATGGTACAGAAAAGAACTTGCGCGTCTCTGGTACCATACAGTGCAACAGCGGTTATAGTCTGGTTGATGCGGCGTTAAAAGGGCTGGGTATCGTACAACTGCCCGATTACTACGTACAAAAACATCTGGCATCGGGTGCGTTGGTGAGCGTACTCGACGACTATAGAGAACCCAAAGAAAGCATTTGGGCCATCTACCCACACAACCGTCAACTATCGCCAAAAATCAGACTACTGGTCGACTATTTGGCAGAGCGCTTGGTATAACGATCGATTGGAATATATTGCCACCCCCTGCCTGATGACGCACAATGGATATTCGCCATGACTCACTAATGAATCGCTCAAGGATATCGCCATAATTAAGATCGTCTCTGATGAATTGCGAGCAAACCGTCGCCATTGATTTACCACAAAAAATCCTCATTAGCAAAGGTGCCAATAAAAAGGTATGGCTATCATAAAACAATCCTGAATATCTAAAAACACGCCATAATATCAAAGGTTGCGATACCGTTATTGATAATGTCTCAAAAGCGCTCAACGCAATCAGCACGGCGGCAGTTGCCAAATAATACCAAACGAGAAAAGTATCATCTAAGCAAAAAAAAGGTGGGTGAGCAAAATCTCTACCCACCTTTTTCTTTGTGTAACTTATAAGCTGCATCAGTCACTATCAGATAACGACATTTCAGACTGCAGCTCTACTTTTAACTTCTTTGCGCACTCAATAATTTTTTTCCTTTCGGCAGGCAGCGCCCCATTCTCAAGGGCTGTTTCGCGCATTTGCACGGTAACATCATAATGCGGGTAGCTTGCGGTGCGGTGGAATAAACGTGGATCTACCTCAATCAATGCTGCAAAATCATGCAGCTCTTGCAAACTATCCGCAAGCATATGACACCATTTATAGCCTTTGAATTTTATCTGCACAAAATCTACATATACCGCCATGAGACACTCTCTCTTACTTATCTTCTCAAAACAACCTTTACTGATATTTGCTACATATCCATGTGTCAGCATCTTTAATCTCACTCAAATTATCAACGCCATCCATTAAAACGTTACAATAATTCGCGTACATTTTTTTTCAGCTGCTTAAGTAGTTTTTGATATTCACTATGGTTAGTATCCAAGTTACTCAGGCGCCCGTAACGTAGCTGACGGTAATCTTGTCTAATTTCAACCAGCTTTGTCTGAATCGCTATCGGGTTTTCACTGTCTGTTAAACGACTTGCATGACGGTGAGTATCGTTATCTAAGCGACTATCGATAGCAGATGCTAAACGCTCAAGCCATGCCAACTGTCCTTCATTATCTTCTCGAGCCAGCAATTTATCACGTTTGCCGATACGTTTTGAGAGCTGGGCAAGCGGCAAATCTGCTGGATGCCAGCGTTTACGGCGGCGCTGCCAAATGATGAATACTAAGGTAGCCATAATAATAACAGCACTGGCCGCTAACCAGATGATTTGCTGCATGATGGAGCTGATGTTGAACCACTTTAGTAGCGAATCTGCTTGTTTGTCTTGGTCATAACCGACCACATCTTTTTGCCAGTAATAGCTGGCTTGGTCAGACAAGCGACGTAGTGTTTGCAGCATTTGATACTGCTGATAGCTGATTTGCGCGCTAGCACCACTGCCAAACATGGCTGCCCCTTGCTGCTGGGTCATCGCATTCATACCCTGCTCAACTCGCTCAGGCGCCACAAACGACGTGGGATCGACGCGTACCCAGCCTTGGCCTTCGAGCCAAACTTCAGTCCATGCATGCGCATCTTTTTGACGCACTTCCCAAACATCACCACCTTGACTCAGCTCACCACCTTGATAGCCTGCTACCACCCGCGCTGGGACACCAGCTGCGCGCATCATAAAAGTAAAACTTGAAGAGTAATGCTCACAAAATCCTGCTTTGGTCTGAAACAAAAACTCATCGATACGATCAGTATTGAGTCGTGGCGGTGACAACGTATAGCGAAACTCTGTTTGATTGATCCAGCGCTCGATAGCAGCCATGTAGCGCACGGGATCTGAGCCTGATTGTACAAATAACTGCTGAGCAAGCGCGCGTGCTTGCGGATTACCCTCTGCTGGTAGTGCCAGATTTAGGCGTCTTGATGCCTCTGTCAGCACAGGGTCAATACGCATCGGCGCAAACTGCAATACATCATAACGCAGCTGCTGCGTAACAGGCTGATCTTTTGATAATGTAAAGTTGGAAGTAATGTTGATATCTGGCTGCTGAGAAAAAGGATAATCAAGCCCGAATAACCAGTTCTGCTGAGTAGGTTCTAGGATAATTTGATAGCGAGTAGGTGCGGCTTGCACTTGCTCAGGAACGGTAGCAAAGGCATTTTGAATCCATGTAGGGGCTTGCGATCTAGTCGACCATTGGCTTACCTGATTGCTTGGTCGCCAGGTAACTCCGTCAAAATCACTAAACACGAGTCCGCGCCAATATAGTTGCTGTTGCGGTGGACGCTCATCGCCAAACTCTACGCGAAAAGCCAGCTCAGTTGACTGGCCTAAATTGGCAAAATCACCGGGTGACATACTATCAGACACACCAGTAGTGGCTTGCTGACCTGATAGTTGTACAGACCACAGTGGCGGCAGTCTTGGGAAAAATAGAAACAGCACCACCAACAATGGCAGTGCCCCAATCCCTAACACCCCTAAAGTACGCAGGCGTCCATCACCGTCATCATTGCTATCGTCGTTTAGGGCAATAAACGCCAGCAGGACAATAACAGCGCCCAGTACCACTTCTAAAGTTGTCAGCAACCCTTGATCCATCAAAAACAAGGCCGCCAGTACAAATAACGATAGATTCAACACCACGTAAGCATCGCGCCGCTTGTACAGCTCCCAAAGCTTACTAGCGAGACATAGCACCAAAAATGCCACGCCCATGTCTAGCCCAAAGGCTGTGTTATACGTTAGCCACAGACCCACTAGGCCTAATAAAAAACCCAGCATCTGCATGCTTTGATAGACACGTTTTAAATGCGAGAGTTTTTTTAGCCGACTCTTGAGACGCGGTAGTTGGGCAATAATACTAATCGCCGCAAACCCGATTAACCATATTGGCAAGTGAGCAGCATGTGGCAACACGACTGCTATTTGAGCAATTAGCACCCAGTGGTAGGCTGGTAGAGCCAGTAGTCGCCGATACCGTTTATTATCAGCTGCTATGCCACTTTTCGCTTGTATATTTTGACCGAGTGCTAACTGCTCAAATCTTGCCGTTTTTGTGGCATCGGTTGCAGAAAACTGTTTGGGTTCATTCATGGTGCTTTCGCCAGCCTTAGCAAGCACGCTTGCGCAAAAGTCTCGCCATCACCCACCGCTGCGCTAGTAGGCGTATCATTGGGTAAACGCATTTGAAAGGGCACGTCTAATTGACCCAATGTCAACGCCCCATGAGCCAATTGCGCAAGCTTCTGTTCATGATGAGCACCTGGCATATCTGCATAATCAAGCGTTTGCTCATGACCGACAGGGTCTGCAAAGTGCTTGGTAAACATGCCTTGACCCCGTGCCACATGGCCCCAAGAGACACGGGCCAGCGACTCCCCTTCGACATAATTATCCAGTCGCTCAAAGTCGTCTTGCCCTTGTCGATATTGTCCGCCAATTGGCAGATCCTCCGAGCTTGCAACTGAATACTGCACCTGCCAGTCAAATGCTTCAGGTTTGGGATACACCCAAGTCTTACGCGCAAAATAGACATAAGACCAAGCACGCATAATACCCAAAGGATAAACGGTTTTAATTATTAGTCGTGGCAGCTCAAGAGGACCGCGATTGTAGGTTTGAACAGGTAAGCGAATAGTTTGCTCACTTTGTAGACTCGTCACGAGTATGGAGCTTTGCCGATTCGTGCCACTTTTATCCTTCTTGTCAGCTACTTGCTCAAACTCAAATAATAACTGCCGCCGTGGCTGACGGCTCTCACTTTTGAGTTGCAGTGTCACCCAAGCAGGAGTACCGGCCTCTGTCATAGTCACTTCTAGCAGACGCATTTGCAGACCCGATATGTGCGCAAAAGTCACATGAAAACTAATCAACCAAACGCTGACCAGATAAAAGCACAAGCCAAGTACCAAGTTATTGCCATAATTGATACCCGCGATAAAGGTAATCACTAATAGCACAGCAAATAGCATACCCTCACGACTAAAAAAAATATAGACGTTGCGTAGATTGAGCGTCGCGCTATCATTTTTGGGTGCGCGCGAGGCAAACCAACGGCTCATTGCTGACCTGATTGACGCGGTTAAGGCTTTTGGTAAAAAGCTCATGACTACCCTATTCTTACCATGTAATTGACTCTAGTCGCTAGTCCTCAGACTAACGGACTCGATGATATAGCCATGTATTATTAAACCTGCTCGTACTTCAATATAGATAACTAAAAATATAGACAGCTAAACGATGACAGGCACGTCTGCTAAAATGCGTTGGGCGATGGTCTGCGGTGCTTGCCCACCTACCACTTGTGCAGGTGCAAAACGCTGCCCGAGACGATGATCAGCCACGGCAGCAAAGACCGCTTGGATATCTTCAGGCGTCACCTCCATATGCCCCGACACATAAGCATAAGCCTGTGCAGCACGCTGTAGCGATAGCACGCCACGTGGTGATAACCCATGATACTCTTGGCTTGCTCGAGTCTTTGCAACAAGTCTTTGTAGGTAATCCAATACCACGTCCGCCACATAAACTTGTTTTACGCCTTGTTGTGCCAATAGCACAGCCTCAGTATCAAGCACCGTATCTAGATCCTTTAATAGCTCACGGCGATCTTGACCTTTTAGTAGTTCACGCTCTGCCATAGGTGATGGATAGCCCAATGACAGACACAGCAAGAACCTATCTAACTGTGATTCAGGTAACGGATAGACGCCAGCTTGTTGCAGTGGGTTTTGGGTTGCAATAACAAAGAACGGCTGCGGCAAGGGATAAGTTTGTCCATCTTGCGTCACTTGTCGCTCTTCCATTGCTTCAAGGAGTGCGCTTTGCGTCTTGGGGCTGGAGCGGTTGATTTCGTCAGCAAGTAGCAGTTGAGTAAAAATAGGACCGGGACGAAATTCAAAACGCAGTTTACTTTGGTCATAGATACTCATGCCTAAGATATCGGCAGGGAGCATGTCATTGGTGAACTGCACTCGGCTAAAACTCAGGCCTAACAGCTTAGCCAAACCTTGAGCCAGAGTTGTCTTACCCATACCAGGTAAATCTTGTAGCAATAAATGCCCACCTGCTAGTATGCCACTGAGTGCCAATTTAACTGCTTGCGGTTTGTCCAATACAATTTGGTTCAATTGCGCCATCAATTGTGCAATTTTCTGCTGATTGCGTTGCAAATCGGTGCCACTAGGAACGGATTGACCAAGCGTTTTGGCTATTTTTTGATAGGTAGGTGATGGTGCTCTATCGTTAGGGGCATGGGTCATAGTAAATTATCGGCTCATTTTTTGGGTCATAACGATCAACCAGTAAGGTCAGTTCGCATCATCTACGACGATCGGCGCATCAGCGCGGAGGGTTGATAAATACGCAATAACATCCGCGCGCTCTTTAGCATCTGGCATAGGGTCTGATAGCATCTTTGAATCTGGCATGGCTTTTTGTGCATCCGCGATATAGGGATCGAGTGTTTTGGCATCCCATACCCATCCTGACTCTGTGAGCCCTTCGCTATAAGTGTAATCTTTTAGCTCAGCAGCTGGTGCGCCGTATATATTCATTAATTGCGGGCCCTTTTTATTGAGACCAGCGTTGAGCTGGTGGCATTGACTGCAAGCATCTTGATAAATTAACGAGCCATTATCTGCATCCCCATTGACATATAGTGGTAGTGTCACAGGGTCGCGATGATCAGGCGGGGTATGCTCACAAGCAGTGAGCAATAAAACAGCGGCAAAAAGACTGCTTATTTGATATTTACTAATAATAGACATTTTGGCAATCTTTGGTTGGTGAGCATTAGCGATAAAGATTTTGTAGCATCGCAATATGTTAACTGGCAATCTTTAGCGTTTTGCTAGGCTTTTCTAAATAGTATCCTTGCAGATAGCGCGCCCCCACACTCCATGCGACTGACATAGTCGCTGCATCTTCAATATACGGCATTAGCACATCAACATTTACCTCATTGATGCGCATGATAAGTGATTTAACCGTGTCTAAGTTATCTGCTGAATTGATATCTTGTACATAGTTACGCGCCAAACGCACGATATCCGGCTGCACTAAATTGGCAATTTCGATAGATTTGGCAGAAGAACCAAAATTAGTAATGCCCATTTGACAGTTGACTTCGTTAAGGGCCGAAAACTGGGATTTTGCCACAGTTAAATGATCTGAGATGTCTTTTTCGTTAAATTGCAACGTTAAGACACCAGCAGCGCCGCCTACTGCCTTGATCAGTTGGCTTGCCACATTGGGCAGTTTCTTGTCAATTAATGAGGCACTGGTTAGCTGCACCAATAGTCTGGCCTCAGGATGCTCTTTACGGACATCATTGATTTTTTTGCACGCATTAATGAGTACCCAGCGATCTATCTTTTCAAGTAGCTTGTGTTTTCTGGCCACAGCCATAAACTGATCAGGAGTCAATACCGTGTTATCGGCATCGGCCAATGGCAGACGTAGATACACTTCAAAAAAGTCACTACGATCTTGATTGATATCGTATATTGGTTGAAATGACAGCTCAAATCGACTGTTTGTAATAGCATTAATCAGAGACTCAGCAAGCGCCTGATCATCACTATTGGCATGCTCACTCGGATCATATAGATGATAAGTACCACCATGGTTAGAGGTTTCGACCATGATTTGGCTAATAGCATCCATAGCACGCTCTATTATTATAGCGGGCTCTGCGGTATTTTTTTCGATTTTGACGATTGCGATACTTACCGTGGTACTCGTCGTACGCTTATCTACCTCAATGAGCATCTCACTGATACGCGAACCGATGTTCTCAGCCAGCTCTTCGAGCTCTGAGGTAGTTTTGTTTTTGACAAGTATCATAAATGCGGTATCACTAAAGCGGCTGACATGTCCATCCGATACCAGTTCATCTAGTGCATAGGCAACCTGTTTGACAGTCGTATCTACTCCTTGCAGACCGAGGCTACTTCTTATTTTTCCAATGTTATCGAGCTGTACATAGAGCAATGCTGCTGTCAGCACGCCTTGAGTTGCTTGCTGGTGCACTATCGCCATTTGCTCCTCAAAGCCGTGGCGATTATTCACACCTGTCAGGTTATCTTTACGCTCTGCTTCAGCCAAGCGTTTGGCAACCTCTGCGCTGTTGCTAGCATTTTGTTGTATGATAATCTGAGTAACGGGTTCGCCATCTAAAGTCGCAGATGCCAACTGTAATTTTGCCTCAAAAGTACTGCCATCCGTGCGCACGCTTTCAAAGTTAAACTCAACTTCGTCACGGCTACCTTTATCGAACTGACGTAGAAATTGCTTGAAGTCCTTGACACTATCGCCACCTGAAATCAAATCAATCACAGGTACCCCTATGACATCATTCATTGACCGAAAGCCAAACAGTTGAAGATAGGGATCATTGGCAAAGATATGGATACCTTCATCGATATAGGCAACTGCACTTTTCGAGTTTTTAATCAGCACATTGGCACGTTGCTCTGCTTCTGATAGGACATGGCGTAGTTTCTTGAGCTCACGGCGACTACGCAAGCTGTCATGCTGTAAGCAGATAGCCATAACGATAGCCATCTCTTGATCAGCCTTGAGTGCTTTGACCATGGTTCCGCTCATCACCGCAGGCAACCCCTCATCATTACACGCGGTCGATATTGCCTCACCCTTCATCAAATAAATCATCGGCAAATCAATGCTCTGCTCTTGAATGATGCCAACCACATCCGTAAAGCTCATATCATAAGCACTAACGAATACCAGCACATCCCACGACTGGCGCAGTACTTTTAGTAGCTCTTCTTTATCATCCAAAAATCCTAAATTCACGCTGTCATAATAATCACTCAGTAGATGTACAAGACGCTCAGCATAGAGCTGATCATCGTTAATCACTAATAGATTTAAGGTGGACTGAATGCGCATAGGTGGCCTTTTAATCTTATGGTTGTATCTTTATCTCTTATTTTTGACACCTTATACTGTTTCCAAAAATTAATCTGGCTTAGAAAACATTATAGAGAGTAGGCTCAGTGATTATTGTGATAGTAGCTGAGTTTTATGGCGTAATATATTCTAGCGCCCGAGGCATCTTATAAATTAGAGTAACAATATCGCTCATTATAGACAATAATTTGATTGACTGCAGGTTAACTTATGACCTTGTTTGTTTAATATTATTATCCTTAGATTAACACATGAAGTGCAATACCAAATGCAAGGTGAAAAAAAGACCTAGATGCGCTAGCATCAAAGTTTTTATCCACCGACCAAAGTGAGATTGCAACCATGAGCTATACACATCTAAGCCTAGGTGAACGATACCAGATTTATGCCCTTAAAGGGGCAAAACATAGTATTAATTTTATAGCGAGGGTGTTAAACAGAAGTCCCAGTACCATATCAAGAGAGCTTAGGCGTAATAAAAGCCTACGAGGTTACCGAGCAAAGCATGCTAATAACAAGGCTTGTGACAGACGGGCTAACAACGCCACAACTATTGTGACTGACCTCTGGGCATGGGTGACAGACAAGCTTAAAGAGAACTGGAGTCCTGAGCAAATATCTGGCGTTCATGCTGGTATCAGTCATATGAGCATTTATCGCTATATTTGGCGTGATAAGAGGCAGGGCGGTACATTGTGGCAGTGTCTCAGACGTAAAGGAAAACCATACCGGCAGCGTCTAACCGCTGAGACTCGAGGCCGTATCAATGACAGAGTCTCGATTCATGAGCGCCCTTGTATTGTTGAAGAACGCTCACGTATTGGAGATTGGGAAGCGGATACCGTTATCGGTCAGCATCACAAGCAAGCGATTGTCACGCTCGTTGAACGTAAAACGGGGCTGCTGAAGATGAAGCGTGTGGGTCATAAAACAGCACAGCAAGTATCAGAGGCAATGATAGAACTCTTAGCGCCAGTGAGGTTGCAGGTTAAGACCATTACCTCTGACAATGGTAAAGAGTTTGCTCAGCATAAGAAGGTGAAACAAAAGCTCTTTAGCCCTTTCTTCTTTGCCGATGCTTATGCGTCATGGCAGCGAGGAACCAACGAGAATACCAATGGCCTTATCAGAGAGTACTTGCCTAAGGGTTGTGACTTTAGACAAGTCTCTGATAATGAAATACAGGACATTGAGAACAAACTAAACAACAGACCAAGAAAACGATTAGGGTTTAAAACGCCTATGCAGGCGTTCTATAATATTAATTAGCGTTGCACTTGGTGTGTTAATCTAAGATCAAAAAAAACATCAGCCTTTTTTCTTATACGGTGCAACCCCTCTTTCTTTCAATATAGTAGAACCTCAATAAAATTGATACAGCATAGGAAACGCGCTCGATTAAACGCTACTTTTCTTGCTTGCTGTGACTGCGTCTTCAGAGGCTGCGAAAAATAGCGTTTAATCTTGCTATACCATTTTTATAATGGTTTCACTATAAATACATAAATAGACATTATTTTGCTATTTCGTATTGACTAAACCCTTCAGTTATCATCAATCTACGACCCAAACGTAGATGGGTTTGTTTACTGCTGATACGCATGATGACTCTATCATCAGGCTGAAAGTAAGACGAAGGTACAATCAGCGAACTCATGGTTTGCAGCTGCTCATCCTTACCCAGAATCAGCGCTGGCACAAAACAATGCTTCTGTGGGTCCCTCCCTTCCAAGCGCAATCCGCATGCCACAATCTGATGACCAAGCAATTGCCATTCAACCTCTTTGTTTTTGGTATCAAAATGCCGCCAACGTACTACCCCTATTGACCGATCAGGCTGCTCTGTCACATCAGGTTGACAGAGTAAGAACAAACTCATGATATGTAATGATGGCGGTGTGGTTGCAGCAAGCTCGCCATCTATCATATCCATATCAAGAGCTTCCTCTCCAACATGCTCTTCATTCAAGACATCTACTGTTGGCACCAATCGCAGTGTACGAAATAATGACAGACTGTCATGGCTGTCAAACACCTCTATGTCTAATACGCTATTACTGTTTTGCTCTGTATTAAACGTGTCATAACGAGGGCGCTCATCTATGGATAACTCATCTATTGCTATCAAGCTAGCAAAGCTGCTTGAGTCAGCAACATGGTGATGGATACTGTTAAAACCAGCGATTAAACTCGCACGGTGTTTGAGACTATATTTAGTAGGCAGCGTGAGCTGTGGTTGTAGATAACGATAACTGACTGTCATTGATATTGTATTCAACAGACCGTGTCCTATCCCCACATTACTGCTCTCAGTGGATAGCTGCCTACGTGAATTAAAATACTGCACCATAGGAGTCAGCTCTAAAAACAAACAGTCATAGCGATCTTCATAGGGATTTATCTCAGAGTTGGGCGTTAGATACGTTGGTGGTTTATCACTCTGTAAATCTACGAACACGCGTGTTTCCGTCTTTGGTTCTATTGTCGCAACAATATAATGAGACCATTCAGGCAATAAACGTTGTACCAATAGAACATTAGGACGACGCATGGCACATACATTCAATAAACTATGCAAACATATTTGGCAATAAAGCTGATGAATACTATTTGTGTAGGGTGTCACTGTTTCTCGATTCAACTCGAGATGAGACACACGCTGTTGATAAGCGAGGTGGTACAACTGATTAATTCTGAACCAGAGATAATCTGATGGCTTGCGATAGCAAAGTGCCTCTTCACACAATAGCTTGTGGTACCTCAGCAGCGACTGATAAATGGCAACCGTAAGCGTATTGGCGCGCTTTTTATTGGTATTAAAATAGCGCGGAAAACCTTTCTTTAAAATATTTTTTGGCGGACTGTTTGATATTAATTCTTGACGACGTACAACCTTGTCATAAGCCAAAATAATTAAATAATGCAAGGATTTTACTTGAGCCACATAACCCAACTGCACCTCACTCAGCGCGCCTGTTTCATAAATATACTGCTGTCGTAACGTGGCAATCAACCGATCTGAAGCATCGCTCACAGCCGTCATCAGTTTAAGGCATTGAAGCTCATCTATATTGGCCTCGCATAATACGGAGAGAACTTTTTCTAAGTGCTCAGCTTGCTGCTCTTGGGTTTGTGAAGATAGCGTTGTCAATAGTTTGAGCAAATGATGCTCTTGGCCGCTCACTGATTGGTTTGGCGTTGGTAGTGGCTCTTTGGAAGAAAGGGCTTCTTGAAACTTAGATAAAGTTATCATCAGTATTCCTACTCACTGTTGGTCACTCTGAGTAAGTTGACAAGAGGCAAGTATGCAACCACACAAAGTAGAGCAATATCAGGTAAAAAGCATGCAAACTGTGTATTGTTTTAAAGAGACTATGGGTATGAACGATAGAAGTTTTATTGTTAGACAATATATTTTAGGCGTTCTATCAATATAATGTCTGATACCGTGACCCCCTTCTTATAAAAAATCAGTCACTGACCAATTTTTATCAACAATCGTCTCTTTTTAACAGGTTTTTTCTGCACCCCTATATTGCCTGCATTAAATATGTTTGTAAATATCAATCGGCACCTTAAATGGCCTATTCGGCAGTTCTCTGACCAACTTAGGTACCAAATATCCCGGTAATGCTGCCAATATCGACCAGTAGAGCTCAATTGACGACCGCTCGTCGCTATCAAAGTGTGCTGCACCAGCCACCTTATCCAATACGTGCAAATAATACGGTAGTACGCCACAAGCAAACAAACGCTGGCTTAATTCTGTCTGAGCATCGATATTATCGTTAACACCTTTTAATAGTACTGCTTGATTTAGCATCGTCACGCCAGCTGCGCGAGCACGTTGAAGGTACTCTGCTGTCAGATCATCAATCTCGTTGGCATGATTACAATGAATGACCATCACGATACGGCAACGACTTTGAGACAGTCTGTCTAATAGTGCGTCATCCAATCGGGCTGGAATAACCAGCGGTAGACGAGTATGCAGTCGAATTGTCGTCAGCTGCGGAATAGATTCCAAAGTATCTAACCATGCAAACAGACGTCTATTGGTCACATTTAAAGGATCACCCCCGCTCAAAATCACTTCATTGATTTCAGGATGCGCGCTGATATAGTTGATGATATTTTCTTTTGCATCAGCAGTTGGCATATTGGCGCTATAGTCGAAATGCTGACGGAAACAGTAGCGACAATGAATCGCGCACGCCCCTGTAATCGTCAGTAATACTCTTGATTGGTACTTGTGCAGCATTCCTTTGACAGGGTTTTGGCTGTGTTCACTTAACGGGTCCGCCACATAGCCAGTGACCGCAATCTGCTCACGCTTATCTGGTAGGACTTGTTTTAGTAAAGGATCATCACGGTCGCCCACAGTCATTTTTGCCACAAAGCCGCGCGGCACACGCAGCACAAAATGCTTCGGCACATAGACATCTGCGCGCAATGATTCAAGTTTTAGGAGACTGAGCAGCTCGTCAACAGAGGTAATGGCTTCCGATAATTGCGTTTGCCAGTTTTTTTGTGTGATTAAATGGTTTATCATGACAGCCTACTACCTGTGCCCAAAATCGGATATTATACGCCCTTAGTGTCTACCCTATCAAAGTATATCGCTAATACGTAAGCACTTGGCTTGGCAGCAACTTTTGGTACAGTCAGCCTCATATCTATCTACTACCATATCTACAACCCCTAGGAGTCTCTTGTGGCAAGTTTTTCTACTAATGAATTTAAAGCTGGTCTAAAAGTCATGCTGGATGGCAACCCTTGTGCCATTCTTGAAAACGAATTTGTCAAACCCGGTAAAGGTCAAGCCTTTAACCGCGTTAAGCTGCGTAATCTTCGTAGTGGTAAAGTACTGGAGCAAACATTCAAATCAGGCGACAGCTTAGAAGCGGCTGATGTGATGGATACGGAAATGAACTATCTATACAATGATGGTGAGTTTTGGCACTTTATGCACCCTGAAAGCTTTGAGCAAATTCAAGCTGACAAAAACGCGATGGGCGACGCGATACAGTGGTTAAAAGAGAACAGCAATGCTCTATGCACCATTACTTTGTTCAATGGCACACCTTTATCAGTAACGCCGCCTAACTTTGTTGAATTACAAATCACAGAAACCGATCCTGGTGTACGCGGTGACACCTCAGGTGGCGGTGGCAAGCCGGCTAAGCTAGAAACTGGTGCCGTGGTACGTGTACCGCTATTTGTACAGCAAGGTGAAATCGTCCGTGTTGATACGCGTACGGGTGACTATCAAACTCGCGTAAACTAATAGCGCGATAAGCGTGATTGGTCGCTGAGATTGTTGTGTTGATCACTAATAAAAAAGCTTAACCGCTATATAAACGGTTAAGCTTTTTTTGTCTTTGTCGCTATGCACACAGTGATTATAAGGTGACTGAATGTGACTGCCATTGCAATCTACCGCTTACTCCTCTTCTGATAGCTGCTTTTGTATCAACCAATATTGTACTAAAGCATTTAGCTGCTCCTTTTTAAAAGGTTTGGTGCAATAATCTTGCATACCCACTTTTAAGTACTTTTCGCGCTCTCCATCCATGGCATTGGCAGTCAAAGCGATAATAGGTGGTAGGTCTTGAGGGTCATAAAGCTCATGCAGCTTAATAGTGGCCTGTACACCATCCAAAATCGGCATGTGATGATCCATCAAGATGACATCATAACGTTTGGGAAACAAAGCAAAAGCTTCAATCGCTTGTTGACCGTCAGTCACATGAGTGACGGTATGACCGCTATTGGTCAGTGCCTTTCTGGCAATAATGGCATTAACGGTATCATCTTCTACCAATAAGATATGACCTGCACGCTCGTGGCTAGGCTCTGCCATTGTGAGATCATGAGAGTCTTGCCATGCTTCGTATTTCTCTTCATCAATAGTCGGTAGTGGCAATAACACTCGAAAAGTAGTCCCGACACCTACCGTACTATTGACGCGGATATGACCACCCATCAGTTCGACTAAAGACTTGCAGACAGACAGTCCAAGACCTGTACCACCATAGAGACGATGCGTGAATTTATTGGCTTGATCATAAGCATCAAATATTGCCTCTAATGACTCAGCTTTTATACCGACACCTGTATCTGTGACCTCAATACATAAGGTTATATTCTTATCCGCCTTACGTTCTAGCGTCTCCTGCCTCATGCTATTTTTATCAATATTTTCACGATAGCAATTATTCATATGCTTGACATCAATACTCACTCTCCCGCCTTCACGAGTAAACTTAATCGCGTTATTGACAAGATTTGCGATGATTTGTTTGAGACGTACTGGATCCCCTTTTACATAAGGTGATAACGACTCGGTATAATGGTAATCTAGCGTCAAACCTCGTTGACGTGCCTTAATAGAAAATAGGCTGACCACTTCATTACATAATGTAGATAAATTGAGTGGGATAGAATCAATATACATTTTTCCAGACTCAACTTTCGATAAGTCCAAAATCCCATTAATAATCACCATCAAATGCTCATTAGAGACTTTGATATTATCTACATACTCTCGCTGTTCAGCGCTAAGCTCAGTGTCACCTAGCATCTCTACCATACCAATAATACCGTTCATTGGTGTTCGTATTTCGTGACTCATATTGGCCAAAAAGTTAGATTTCATCTCATTGGCGTGTTTGGCATCACGTTCTTTATCCTGTAGCTTCAACGCATCTGCTGCCATCATCGCAAACTGCGCCAATATCTCTTTTTGTTGGTCACTAAAGCTATGGTTGGGCTTGGTATCCATCAGGCATAATGAACCTAACCGGTAACTTTTATTGCCCTCATGCAAAATGATCGGTGCACCCGCATAAAACCGCAAATGAGACAAGCCAGTAACTAATGGATTCTGACGAAAGCGACTGTCCTCCAATGCATCTGGCACCACAAAGACTTCGTTAGATAAAACCGTATAATTACAAAAGGCTACTTCACGTGTTGTGGTACGTACACTCTCAGTCTCACTGTTGAATTTGCAGGCTGTTTTTAAATATTGTGTTTCCTCATCCATAAAAGTGATCGTTACCACCGGCACATCAAAAAATAGCTTTACGAGTGCAACGAGTCGATCAAATGCAGGCTCCTCATCTTCATTGAGTACCTGATATTTTTTCAACTTGTTGATACGCTCTACTTCATCTACCGCTACTGGGTAGCTGCTTTTAGGTGAGTTAGATATAGACAAGATCGACTCCATTAAATAATATCAGACGCTCGATTGGTGACTCGTCTGCTTTATCAATAATTGTAACGCTTCATTGACCATAATCATTGCGACCACCGATGTGACGACCACTGCCGACCCATAACCACCACATTGTAATCCGCCTGCTTGGCAGCTCTTATCCACATGTGGTGGCTCGGTAGAATAAACACATTTGATACCGAACTTCTCTTTTAGCGCGCTATTGATGCCTTTTTCGTGGCGCAGCTTATTACGCAATTTGGCAAGCAATGGATCTTGATAGCTATCACGCAAGTCGCTCACTCTTATTTGACTTGGATCTATCTTACCACCTGCACCACCTGCACAGACCAGCTTTAATTTATTAAAACGGCAATGTAGGGCAATCGCCAGCTTGGCATTCATATCATCGACGCAATCTAAAATCACAGTAGGCCTACCTTGATCGGCGGCTGCTTTCGCTTCGTGGCGACCCGGCAGTAGCGCTGCGACGTTTTCGACGGTCAAGAAATCATCAACGAGATTTAAGGTGACTTTAGGATTGATCTCTTTAATACGTGCCGCCATTGCCTCAATTTTGCTTTGACCAAACGTACTGTCTAACGCCGGTAGCTGCCGATTGACATTAGAGGCCACCAAAACGTCCAAATCAATTAAAGTAATAGTTCCGACTGCCGTACGTGCCAGCGCTTCTGCCGCCCAAGAACCAACACCGCCTACCCCAATGATATAGACATGCGACGCTGCAAAAGTATCGACAGCTGATGTGCCATAAAGCGTGCGCGTACCTTGAAAGCGGCGGTCATACTGCTCATTTTTTTCATCTACGCTAGCTTGTACATTATCATATTCGGTAGTGACTGGCTCTACGACTGGGTGCTCAATTTGTCTGGTTTCATTCATAGCTTTTTAAATACTCTTTTTAAATATTTTGACTGTGCTTACTTCATCTTTTAAGTGTAAGTTTAATAATTATGTTGGGTAGGCCCAGTTTACTTTTAGGGCATCGCAGCTATTTTGCCATAACTGCTTAGCAAGTTTATCCTGTGAGACACCCAATAATTCACTTAAACTCGACAATACCCAAAGCAAATTAGCAGGGATATTTCTATCGTGTGCATGTGCCATTTTTAATTCGCTATCTGGACTTTGTCCAACGGCTGAATGCTGACTATTTGAAGTTTGACACATAATCGGCGTCATGTCCGGACAGTCTGTCTCAATCACCAAGCACTCAATACCATATGTGTCCACAGAAGCCTGAATAGCACGGCGCAGTTTTTTGGCGTTCGGATTGGTCACCTGACCTGTAACACCCAGCTTAAACCCTAATTTCACAAATGCCTTGGCTTCTTGCTCACCGCCACTAAAACTATGCGCAATACCACCCAATGTGTGAGCATCGTATTCATGCGCTTTTAATATAGCGAGCGCTTCGGCATGCGCCTTACGAATATGAAGCATTACAGGCAACTGATGGGTCACAGCGATATCTAGCTGCGCCTCAAAGAACCGCTTTTGTTTATCAAAAACATCAGGCTCTTTCATTGCATCAGTAAAGGTATCCAAGCCAATTTCACCGATGGCTAATGGTCGACTATCCGCAACCATTTGTGCCAATTCTGTCAAATGAGCATCAGTATGCTGCTCGATATAAAAAGGATGTAAGCCTAGCGCAATATGGGTACAGAAATCAGACTCGTTATGTTCGCCAGTGTCTATGCCAAAACGCTTTGATAACTTATCGATCAACTGCTTAGTGTCATACATACGCTCAAAATGCTGATAAAGATAACCAACCAGCACAAGATGACGTATACCTTGATGGTAAGCTTTTTGCACCTGTTGCTCTCGATCATTATCAAATACTGGCGCATCAAAATGTGTATGGGTATCAATGAGCGGATAACAATTGCTCAAGGCTTGATTTACCCTATTTGATGACTCAGGACCAGACATAAATACACTCCAAAAACAACGTGTTTAGCAAAATACCTTATCAACCATCATATTATACACATGGTTGTAGTAACAGCCTATTCAAGCGATGCCGCGTTCACTATAAAGCGCTATGCGCCCCTACTGGGTATCCTTATCCCCGTGATGAGCATTCTTATTTTTTAAATTTGCGATATTAGTGTCAGTCACCTTATCGGATTTTCGACTACTACGCCGAGGAATAATCAATAAGGCGGTGGCCACAGCACCCAAGACCAGCCAACTTTTACCCCTTTTATGATTTGCCATGACTGTCTCTACCTATTGATACAGCACCAATTTTGTGGATATAAATATGCATACCTATTTTATCTCACTAAAGTTTAGTATACGTAAAATACGACGGTCGCTCTGTTTAGCTGTGTTACGAATACGCAAGCTCATGTACGATGTAACGTTTATTTATTACACCGTACATTGGCTTGTACTAATTGAGAGGAATGAGTGGATTAAAATAGCAATCTGTGACAGTTTTAGCGATTTAGAGGATACGTCGTTATACCATCGTTGGGACTATCTACCTTAGTGAAACCTTGAGGGGTTGATCTGGGTGTTTGATCGCGCTTAGGAATAAGGGGGTTGAGCGGCATCAATTCATAGTCTGCATCGACATTACCATCCCAGCCCTGTGTTCCGCTCAACGGGAGCTGTTTGATCGTACCATTTTTATCGATGACCAATTGCAGTACACGCATCTGGTTAAATTTACGCTCTGTGACACTGGCGACCGCGCCGCCATCACGCAAGATGGTTGGTTGTAAAAATATAATCAAGTTACTCTTTTGAGTACTGTCATTGTCAGAGCGGAACAACCTGCCAATCACTGGTACATTTCCTAAGCCCGGAACTTTTTGCTGGCGTGTGGTGCTATTGTCACGCATCAAACCACCTAGGGCGATGGTCTGCTGATCATCGGCTAAAATCGTTGTATTAATGAGACTTTTATTGGTAGTCAAACCACTAGCATTGCCAGTAGTACCTGGTACGACGGAAGATACTTCTTGTGAGACCTCCAAACGTACGGTGCCATTATCACCAATATGAGGGATAACGTTAAGATTGATACCAATATCTTGACGATCAATGGTCTGAAAAGGGTTGTTTGAGTTGTTACCACTGGTAGTATAAGAACCTGTGACAAAAGGTACGTTTTGACCAACCAAGATACTGGCCTTTTCATTATCCAATGTCAAAATAGACGGCATGGACAATAGATTGGCACTGGTAGAAGAGTCGAGTGCCTGCAAAATGGCACCATAAAATTCCGTATTACCCTGACTGTCTTTTCGGCTATCGCCAATCCCAACCAATGCACCAACGATAGAACTGGCAGCGGAGCTAATACCTGCGGCGCCCGCAGCAGCACTACCACCCAATGCGGCAGCGGCCAAAGTGGTCGCACTAGCACCGACATTATTGAAGTTGACGACGCCATAGCCACTATTGGCATTACCTAGCGCCCACTGAACGCCTAGCTGGGTTGCATCATCGCCTGAAACTTCAACGATAGCAGCT
This sequence comes from Psychrobacter sp. KCTC 72983, assembly GCF_014280455.1. Lineage (NCBI taxonomy): Bacteria > Pseudomonadati > Pseudomonadota > Gammaproteobacteria > Moraxellales > Moraxellaceae > Psychrobacter > Psychrobacter sp. KCTC 72983. The sequence goes on along the minus strand of NZ_CP060390.1, from coordinate 1,899,038 downwards.
TGAATTAAGACTTGTGCGCGGCGACTGTCCAATTGGTTGACCGCATCTTCAATCTCAAACATGAGCTCAGGGGCAGCATTGACGATAACGGCATTTTGTGTCTCGTCAGCGATGATACTAAAGGGTTTTCCACCAACGCCTGTACCGCTTCCACTTGTATTGCTAGCAGGCACAACTGATGTACTACTACTACTGCCAATACTCTCACTCGCCGCACTGTTAATGGCTGCCCCTGTACTGCTTGCATCATTTAAAGAAGCGGACTCTAACGTTGAGGTGGCTCCAGCGCTATTAATCGATTGATTGGCCAAAAGGCCTCGTAGCATATCGGCAATATGACTAGCGCTGGCATACTTTAGGCGAAAGACACGTAACCCACTTAATCGTCTTGTCGGTGTGGTATCTAGTTGATTAACCATCTCCTGAACTTTGGCAATCATCTCAGGGCTGCCTTTGACCAGCAACCGATCACTTGATGAATCAGCGATCACTTTGAGTTGATTATTACCACCTTGTGCTTGTCCGCTACCAGCGCTTGCCACCAAGGCACTGATTAGCTCCATCATACGTTCGGCATCGACGTGGCGTAGTGGTATCACTTGCAGACTGTCATTGACGTTGCTGTCCAAATCACGGATAAGTGCGGTGAGTTGATTCAGGCTATCAGCACGATCTGATAGCACCAGCGCGTTCACACCAGGCACAGCGGCGGCATGTGCAGACTGCGGCATTAAAGGTCTTATAACGCCCAATACTTCTGCTGCTTGAGTATTCGTCAAATAAATCACTCGGGTTGCGAGCGACTCACCGACACTATTGCCGCGCAAATCAACAGCGACACCAGACTGCTTGGCAACATTATCTGGCACCAGTTTGATTGTCGTACCTGACTCTATCGCTGCAATCCCATTGACCTGCATCACACTTAAGAACAGCTGATAAATCTCATCACGCGATAAGGCTTTGTTCGAGATGACCGTCACATTGCCGTTGATACGAGGATCAAGGACAAAGTTTTGGTCGGTGATGGTTGCCACTTCATTAATAAAGGCTTTAATATCGGCATCTTGCAAGTTGACCTTCCAGCTCTCAGCATTCGCTAGGCCCATACTAGCAGCCCATAAGGGTACCGCTAGGCAAAGAGGACGACACAGGCGCATCAAACGCGGCAGGATACGGTGTAACGGTGTGGCTGAAAATTGATGAAAACTTACCATATTGATAATTACCTACAGTGATATTGCGTCATATGTACTGAGTTTTTAACGAGCACTCTTTGCTAAAAGTCCGTCTTATTAGAACTGCTGGCGGATAGTAATAACTTGCTCACCACGTTGAACCTCGATTTGTGCTTCGCCTGCTTGCTGTACTTGCTGTAATACGCCAGCATCCTGAGCAGGATTATTGCCCACGTTTTGCCCGTTTACTGTCAACACTTTGTCGCCTGGCTCCAGTCCCAGTCGATTGCGTAATTTTGATGGCATCGCTGCGGTGACTTGGTAGCTCTCACCTGAGGCCATCACCCCCATTCTACTCAAATAACTGGCAGGATTTTCTTGCAGCGCGGTGACCGCCTCTTCAATCGCCGTTTGCGGACTGCTTTCACCATTCGTCTCTGTCGGTTCAGGCGGCGTATCTTGTAGTGTCTGAGGCGCAGTCGGTAACATACTATTGTCTGGCAGACGCTGATTACTGACGCCGCCTGCCAGCATATCACTTTGATCTAGCGGGATAGCATCTGGCATGCTAATCACTGTTTCTTTATCATTGGCATCCGCGATAATAACCGAATTCCAGTCAACAGCGACAAGAATATAGTCGCTGTCTTTTAGTCCATCACCAATTCGGTAATTTTTCACCTCACCATTAATGTTAAGCAACGCTGAAGACATGCTCTCCGGTATGGCGAGTAGTACGCCTTTAAGCTCAACATTGGGTGGTGGCTGGACTGCCGCTGCAATAGGGTCAGGATCAGCAAATATCGCAAACAAACCACTATAGTCATTGGCAGACTTTGTATTGTTTTGCAAAGGGGCTAGTGGCAATGCTGGTGCTAAGGGCGCTGCTAATAGTAACCACAAAAGACGCGCCGCTGTCCAACATAGCCAAGCAATTGCCAGTAGCAACAACCACCCTGAAAAACGATTGAGAGTATTCACGACAGGCTTTAAGCTGGCAGCAATATTTGACATTTAGGGCACCCCCAAACCAGCTAGCAGCGGCTGGCGCACACTAACGACTGGTGTGTCCTGCGGTGCTTGCCCTTTATATTCAGGCATGTTTTCTAGTAGGCGCTGAGTCAGACTGACATCTAGCATATTGTTCCCGTCTATATACAGATCGCCCAAGCGCTTATCTTGATTATTCAATAGATTGATATGCAGCAGGTTTTTATTGTTCTTTTGCTCAGCACTCAGCTCAGCTCGCAATGCAGGCATAGTAATATAAAAAACCTTACCGCCACTCGGATAGCCGACTTCACCGCCAACCCAGGTCAACTGACCATCAGCTTCACTAAATCCCGCCGCATTTTTAGCAGACTCATTCTCAGCTGATTCCGATGATGCATTGTCGCTAGACTGACGCTTTAACGAAACGCCATTGACTTGAATGGGTGTGTTAGGCAGTTGCCAATCAACCATACTTGCCAAAGTCTCAGGAGCAATCTTTCCGCTCATATCATCGATTTGCCATGAGTTTAAACCCAGTTTTACCTGTCCGTTTAACCTCGTTTGCTCTGAGTTGATAGTCACATCGGCACCAAGCTTTCCTGTGAGCAGTTGCCATGGCTGCCATGACCATTCGGCCATCCCTGTGAGCGGTGTCGATGATAGAGGAATTTGCCAAATAGCAGAGCCCTGCCATACATTGCCAGACACATGCTGCACGTAAGGCGTATTGGGTGCATACTTTTGGATTAGCCATGCCGCTGGCATTTGCAATACAGCAAATAAGGCAAACAATACAAATCCGATCAGCCACCAAAGCTTGCGGGGACGCTTATGAGACAACTCAGATACTTGGGCCACGGTTGCACAACTCTTATATAAGACAAAAACGTCATTATCATAACAAACAATGACCTATAGATGACAGAAAAAAAGCCAGTATCTTTTTACCAAAATATTGGCAATAGAGATACTGGCTTTTTTATTTTGCAAAGCTTCAGTGCTTATGACTAAATGATTGTAAATAAACCATTATCCATAAGACTGATAAGCTCCGTCTCGTACTGTGTTAAGACTCGAAACTATCTAATTGGATAGCCTAATTAGATAGCAAAATCTTCAAGGTCACGACCTGCTGCTAGCGCTTCTACCAACCACGTTGGTTTACGTCCGCGACCAGTCCAAGTTTCTTCCTTGTTATCAGTATTGCGATACTTAATACTGCGTTTTTTCTCTAGTTTTTCACCAGCTTTTAAGATCTCTTCAATCGTAGCGTTGCTGTCTTCTGCAATTTGCTCAAACTGAATATAAGCATCGTACAAACGCTGATGCTGTTTTTTGGCAATAAGCTGCTGTGCATTTTCGCTGATGGCACGTAGTTCATCTACGTTTAAGTTATCTAAATCAATTGCGTTATTTTTACTCATAGTAAGTCCAACTGTCGGATAAAAAATATCACCTCAATAGAGACATTGTACCTATTGAGATACCTGAATGATGACTCATTCATTATTCAAAAATTAATAGTTTTTAAGGGTTAATTTGATTTTTGATTAATCAAAGATTATTCATAATTATTTTAATAAACATGAATAATAAAAATATTGCTGGCAAACACAAGCATTCATTATACCTTATATAGCAAATGGCTATCGACAATAATTACTTATCAAAACTTAACTCAACAAATTTCTATTTTCTATAGTGTTTCTTAAATGCGGTATTCCCTGAATATTAGTACTTTTTCATTTTTTAATAAAATAATATTCATTCATACACTATATTAATAAATCTGCTTTATTAGCATCTAATAATTAGGCGCTGTAGCAAAAGTATATGAGCTTGCGAACGAATGCTTGTCTAAACCCTAACGACTTTTATTTAGCCTTTTTGTGCACTCAGCTCATTCATCAACCCATGAGCAGATTCAGCATTTAGCAGGTAAGGGTTAAAACCAATAGTCGTAGAGTACTTTAAATAGATTGCGGCGTTCTCTTCGGTCGGAGACGCATAGTTCATCGACCATTTCGCCCACTCCCTATGCTTTAGCTCACGTGTGTCAATAATCTGTAGGTCGTGATGACGCTCATCGGAAATGAGACTGTATAGCAATCGATTAATTTGCGCTCTTGGGCCTTCTATCGTCTGCAAAAAATAATCTTTATTGAACGTTAGCATCCCAGTGATACTATTAGCAGCGTTATTTATCTGTGCTTGCTGTAATATTTCATTGAAATCGGTCGCTGATACATTTGGGTTTGCACGGCTAGCATAGGTCATGCTCACTAAGATATGGGCATCTGCGTGTGTTGATGTCATGTTTGTTCTCTTATACAAATATTATGAAAGCGGATCGCATTTATAGGCATTACTCAATTAACCAAGGGCATACCACGGTTTTTTCTTTTGAGAGGCACGCTGCTCTTCTTGCTCTTGAAGCTCTGATAAGGTGTCAATCAACATCATAATCTGATTGGTGCTCATCAAATAAGGATTGAATTCGTTACCTGTCGAAAACTTCAGTGCCAGCCCCTTGTTCTCATCGCTTGGAATCAAATACTTCATTGACCATTTGTTCCAATGACGCTGCTCAACCTCACGGCATTCTATGACTTGCAGGGAATGATGACGCTCATCTTGCACAAGCTTTCTAAGCAAGCCATTGATAATCGGCCTAGCCCCTTCGATACTTTGTAAAAAGTAGTTATGGTTAAACACCAACGCACCAGTGATGCCATTGCGCTCATTGTTTTGCCGAGCCTGCTCAAGGATACGAGTGACCTCACCATTAGCATTATCAGTGTTGTAACGGCTGATATAAGTCAGACGCAAAATGATATGCTCACCCTGCCGCATTTTTAGACTATTTGACTCTGAGAGATCGACTGATTCCATAATTTTTTCCAATTAATTTGCTAGATTTATAAAAAAGGCGGTGCAGGTATTGCTAATCACTCATCAATGGCCGTACTAACGTGACTGTTGAATTTTTTTCATAAATTTGCTCATACCACGTGCTAGATTCGCGTTACTGCTCTTTTGTACTTCTTGTGCCAACAGTAATAATTGCGCGCTGTCCTCACACTGCTCTAGACTCAGTAAATAGCCCCAAGCTTCTGCAGGTGGTGCATTTTTTTCAATGTAGGTCGCCAAGTCAGATTTAAGGGTTCCATAGTTGGCACCAGCAACTTTTGCCTTCAACATACTACCGATAGACTTTTTGCCAGTCTCTGCAATTTTGCTTGGCGGTTTGCTATTAAAAGTACGATCGAACTCTATCTCAGTACTGACATCAAATGAGTTGCCTGTAGATTGAGGTTGCTTAGCGACTGGTACTTGAGGAATAGTAGGTGCTTCGGTTACAGTAGATACCTGAGGCGCTGTTTGGATTTGCGAACTAGCGTTAGCAGCACCAATCAGTTCAATACAATCAAGCTCTAAAAGCAACTCAAATAAAGGCCCAACACCGTCAAAATCAGCAAACATTTTGCTATTATCAAGCGTATCAAGGTAGTTTTGATACGTGCGCTTGCCATCAATCATAATCAGCAATGTTCTCGCTTCTCGCGGCAATATACCGAGACTTTGAGACTTTATTTCTGCTCTACCTAAATCGCTTTTGCGAAACACGTCACCGTAGTTCATGCTTTATATTCAATATTGACAGCAAGATAGGCATCTTACCGATAAGACACCGACCCAGATAATTTTGTTCTTTTCAGCCATGAATGGCCAAACTCTGATAGATTTGAATTTATTGTTAACTGATGCTTTACATGCAACCTTGGCGCTTAAAATCAGCTACACTATTTAATTAAATAGAGTATATCAATGTCATCAATAGACTGTTACCACTAATTGAATTGGATAGCACAAACGGTTTATATAAGGTATGAAAGGTAGTTTTTATAAATTTTAATATAAAAATTGAAAATAAAATAATGGCAACAACGCTTTTAAAAAATAACGGTTATATACAACAGTGAATAACCACACTTCCTTGATAAACCACTCAATAGTAATCGCATATATTTCCAGCCTTTAATAGCAGAATGAAAAATAAACATAAGTTTTGTTTTTTATTAGCAAAATAACAATAAGTAAGTCTATTATTTGATACTTAATCTCTGATATCGCGTGAATATAAACATATAGGTAATTTTCTAATAATTTATTCATAAAAACTAAAAACCCCGCTATTAACGGGATTTTTAATTCAAAGATACTTGTTCAGTACTTTATCTTTTAAACAAAAAAAGAGCCTATTCACATAGGCTCTATCTAACTTAATCAACATTACTTAATTATGTATTCCTAAAACGGTTAAGTATACAATATTAGGTATAATAATTTAAAAGTCAATTAAAAACATATACTTATGTCAAGTAAATACAATTAAATATAAAAAAGTTTCAAATAATGCGTTTTAGCTAGAATTATCCCTGTAAATACAACTTTTAGATAGGGTAACCCTCCCAAACTTAAGACACCTAATAAATAGAATTAAGCTGCCTGATTGAGTTTCTGTATCGGTGTAAAACCGCCATTGCCCATATTTGGGCGCTTATGATTATAATGGTATAACCAGTTTTCTGCTTGTGCGCGTACCTGCTCTAGATTATCAAACAGCTCCTGATTTAACCAATCATATCTCATGGTTCTGTTAAAGCGCTCTACATACGCATTTTGCTGTGGATTGCCAGGTTCAATATAGCTTAAGATGATACCTTGCTGCTCAGCCCAGTCTTTGAGCGCATTGCTGATGTATTCAGGGCCGTTATCGCATCTTATCTGCACAGGTTTGCCTCGGTACTCAATAAGCTGATTAAGACTGCGTATGACCCTCCCGGCCGGTAGCGAGAAGTCGACTTCAACGGTGAGTGCCTCACGGTTGTAATCATCAATGACATTGAACAGTCTAAAGCCGCGGCCATCAGTTAAGCTGTCGTGCATAAAGTCCATGCTCCAGCTTTGGTTAATCCTATCAGGTACTGCTAATGGTATTGGTTTAGCACGTTTAATGCGACGCTTAGGCTTGATTCTAAGGTTGAGTTCAAGCTCGCAGTAGATGCGATATACCCGCTTATGGTTGTACGGCAGTCCTAGCACATTACGCAAGGTTAAAAAGCACAAGCCAAAGCCCCAGTTCTTGTTCTCATCGGTCAGTTTGATAAGTAAGTCCGCTATTTGCTGGTTCTCATCTGTTGCCACCGACTTGTGATAATAACAGGTGACGCTGATGTTAAAGATACGGCAAGCACGGCGTATGCTAATGCTACGATCTTCAATGTAGTGACAAACCAACGCTTTGCGCCTTTGGGGCGCTACCACTTTTTTGTCATGGCATCCTGTAGAATATCGGACTTAAGACATTCGTCAGCATACATCTTCTTAAGACGTGCATTTTCAACTTCAAGTTCTTTTAAGCGCGCAATTAAAGAGGCATCCATGCCGCCATACTTTGAGCGCCAGTTGTAAAAGGTACTTTGGCTGATGTTATGCTCGCGGCACAGCTCGGTAATAGGGACGCCTTGTTCGGCTTGTTTTAGGATGTTGACGATTTGGTTGTCGCTAAAGCGTGTCTTTTTCATAGAATTCTCCTGCTGGTGTATTTTAGCAGTTACTCTCTATTTGTAAGTGTTCTTATTTATTGGGGGGATTACCATAGCTAATAAATACTCTATGGTTGTTAAACCTCTGCCATCAAATCCGTACAGTTGAACTTGAGATATTTTAGTTAGGTGGTCTAACGATTAAGAAATCGAAGACCATGTTAATCATGATCTTCGATTTTCATTTAATTAGCTGAAGTGTGTGGAGAAAGTATTGTAGTTATCAGCTTTCACGAATTTAGCTGGGTTTTCTAAATCTACGCCATTGCTACCTTTGCTCAAAGCCTTGAAATGTTCAATACCACAATCAATCTTGGCCTTCTCAGCTGCTCTCAAATCATCAGAAAAAATACTTGATTTGGTTTCAACCACAAAGTATAGCTGCTCACCCATCTCATCATCTTTATCAATCAGTACAGCCCAGTCAGGGTTATAACTGCCTAATGGCGTATCAATCTTAAACCAAGCAGGTAGTTTAGTATAAAGTTTAACTTCTGCTGATTGCTCAAGCTTCTCAGCAAACTCAAACTCAGTATTAGAATCACAAACGATGTAATCATAAACTGACTTGTGTGCTTCAACCATATTTTTTAGATAACCTGTTAGCTCTTCTTCTTGAAACAGTTCTTGAGCATAATAATTTTCATCACCAATGCGCTGATACGAGATACCATCAACAATCGCTAAACGCATTTGTTTGCGAATGACTTCTGCACATTGTTGAATAAATAGCTGTGGGTTTTTCTTAAATGCTTCGAGCTTATCACCTAAGCCTAGTAGTATATGAATTATCGTTGAGCGTGTTAGATTCGTTTGAGACTCTAAGTAGGTAACAATATCAGGGAGCTTGAAGCTTACCTCCAGCACACCTTGTTTATCTTGAACTTTCTTGCCTTCTAAATCTAAATCAGAGATGAGAATTCCGGATTCAGCAATTTCAACTCTTCGTTTTTTCGATTCATACTTAACACTAGAAACGACAACAGACGCTCTAATCTCTTTGATACACTTCTCTACAAGCTCGCTAACGCTGAAATTCACTCTATAGGTGGTTTTGTACTTGATACGATCCCAAAGGGCCTTAAAATCGTCACCTAGTACAACTTGCTTACCGTCTTTCTCCTTTAGTTTAGCAGTTTTCTTTTCCTCGTGTTTCTTGATGCTTAACCCTCTTGCGACTTTAGTTAAGGTAGCCAGAATAGCTTCGGCATACTCTTCCACGCTTTCTGGTAGAACCACAATGTTATCAGCTAAATCAGTTTTTAGAGAATCTTGTATTTTACCTTTATTATTTATATAACCCTGATTTTCAAGATGCTGATAGATCTCTTCTGATTTTTTTGCTCCAAGAAACTCTTTATCATTATGTTCATCAGATATTACGATATTGGCGAACTGATGTTTTTCTACCACACCAAATTTAATACCTTCTTCTTCTTCAATTTCTTTCTGGAACTTAGCTACAAACTGATCATAAGATTCGTTTACCATAACGGTTAGTGTGTTTACTTCAAAACCGTAAGGTACTCGCTCACCCGACTGATCTACAGCTAGACGCAAACCACGACCAACTTCTTGGCGCTTTTTAGTTTCAGACTTGGTTTCGTTTAAAGTACATATTTGGAATACGTTTGGATTATCCCACCCTTCTTTTAGAGCAGAGTGACTAAAGATAAAACGTAGTTTCTCATCCATTGAGAGTAACTTTTCTTTATCTTTCATAATGAGGTTATAAGCTGACTCATCAGCAATAGTTTTACCACCTTCACCTTTTGCTGAAAGCTTAGATTCTGCAAACAACGGATTTCCTAGAGCGTCTTTCTTTCTATCTTGTGCAAAGTAACCATCATGAACAGAGCTTGCCAACTCCTTGAGAGCTTGTTCATTGATAATTGACTTTCCAGAATCATCCTTATCCCATACTGAAGGGTATAAAACACGATACTTTGGTTTTTTAAGCTGTTTTATAAACTCTTCTTCAAACCAACTGGCAAACTTACCTTGTACAGGCACGCCATCTTTATTGTACCCACGGTAATTGGCTACTTTATCAATAAAGAATAGACTAAGAACTTTAATTCCTTTTTTACTAAGAACTTTAGAGTGATCCATTGGATCAACTCCAGTGGTAATTTTTCGATAAAACTTCAGTTCTTTTTCTAGATGCTCTTCTACTGTTTTTGATACTTGCAGTCGCTTGTAAGTGTCTTGATCAACTTCACCAATAGCCTGATTGAGTTCTATGATGTCATCACGACTAGTAAAATCAATATACTCGCTGCCTTCCTCGCAGTAAATATCGTTTATCACATAACCTTCATAAAGATCCCGTCCACCAGACACTTCGAATAAGTCAGTACCTGCTTTTACTGTAATAGATTTACGAGGCTGCAATTTACCTGTTTTGGTCTGAGCATCGATTTCAATTTTTGCAGTAATTGGTGACTTCTTGTTATCAACGCTAAGAAGCTTAATATAGGCTTGGTTATGATTATCTTTAATTTCTAATGAAGCTACTTCAATTTGTTTTACTAATTTACGCTCAAAAGCATCTCTCGAATCTAGCTTATAGAGTTTATTAAAGTCCTCATTCAAGGTAGCTGAGTAGCGAAATGTACATAACGGATTTAAGCTAGCAATTGCTTTCTTACGGTTGGCTGTAGAAGCTACTGACTGAGGTTCATCAATAATTACTATTGGGTTTGTCGCTTGGATAAATTCAATAGGCTTCATGCCATTGAGTCGATCATCTGTACGGTGAATCAGGTTAGCAGTTGATTCTTTTTCAGGATCGACAAATGATTTACTGAAAGCATCAATATTGATTACCATAATCTGAATATAGTCATTAGTAGCGAAATTTCTTACCTGATCTCGCTTTGATGAGTCATATACGAAGTAATCATACTGAATATTTTTATATTCTTTTCTGAAATGCTCTTCTGTAATTTGAAGAGACTTATATACACCCTCTTTAATGGCCACTGAGGGAACAACAATAATAAACTTACTCAAGCCATAACGTTCATATAGCTCAAATACGCTACGCAGGTAAACGTAAGTCTTACCTGTGCCCGTTTCCATATCAATAGTAAAATCGAGGCTATGAAGAGCTTGTTTGGTTGTTTCTGTTTGAGGGAGCCCATTCAACAGCTGAACATTGCGAGTATTCTCATACAGCTCCTCTGGTAGCAGATTGAGCGCATTAGCTACACCAATGTCATTATTCTTCGCAAATAGACCTAACTGTTCATTACTGAGAGCACTACTTGCAACAGAGAAGTTTGATTGAAAGGTTTCTTGACCTTCAAATACACCTACAACAGCATTAACTGCATCTTTTTGATGAGAAAGGTCAGGATTAAACTTTATTTTCATTTGAGACATTACTTATCCTCTAGATGCTTTTAACATCATCAATGCCAGCTTGCTTTAAGATCTGGATGGCATTTGTTTTCACGTTGCTATCAGCAAATCCAGCATCTTTAAACACTACCTGAGTTGTTTCTGTATCTAGCTCAACTTTAAGCTTAGCAATACCTTCAACCACTTCACTTGTGATTCCATCGTCTAGACACACAATTAATGCGCCAGCACCAATAACAAAGACTTGCTTGCCATTTATAATTTCAGTCTCTACATGTGTCGTTAAATCATAACCATATTTTAGAAATATTTCATAAAGCACATCTTCGTTTGAGCGATTTTCTTTGATGGATTCTGTTGCTTGTCTTAAAACACTTTCTAAATTATCAAAATCTGCATCCCAAGGGCGGATATTGGTTTCATCAAGTCTGAAGATCTTAAAACCATTATCTTGAATATTATCTATGTAGGTAGCAGCTTTCTTTATTCTAGAAATACCAATATCCGTAATGTATTTATACCCTTTTTTATAAATGGAACTGTTTTCATCAATTCTTTCGGGAAGTTGAATACAAAAGAATCTTATTTTTTTATCTTTTGTCAATGAATTAAACTTCATTACTGAATGAGCTGTTGTGGCAGAGCCCGCAAAAAAATCAAGAACGATATCAGATTCATTTAAATCAATAATCTGCATCAAATATAAAATTAAGTCTGTTGGTTTTGCAAAATCAAAGGGTATATCTAATGCCTTTAACTCTTTTGAACTATGTCTATTCTCAAACTTATCGAACATGTCTAAAGGTAGTGAACCACTTTCAAGCCTTTCATTTAGCCAAATTTTTGTATAAATATTCCACTTACTTTGTGACTTACTAGATGTCAATAAAGGCGATGTACTAGTTTCCTTAAATAAAATATTGCCTTTAGATATTTCCTCAAGATATCTAGCACAAGACCATCTCCAAACGCCATCTCCATCAACAGGAAGAATCTTTTCTGCATCTTTCTTCGTATGCGGAAATGTTTCACCTGGCGGGATAACTAACTCACCATCTGGGCATTCTATGTAATACCTCTGATTCGGGCGTTTTTCTAACGTTGGTTGAAATAAACCCATACTTCTATACCTTTCGCCTTTTCGCTCTCCTTCAGTTTCGATTTGGTTATAAACCTTGTCTTGTAGCTCCTCACTTATCTCACCTCTAAAATTCTCCAAGAATTCAATATTCTTAGCGTATACCAAAACATAGTCTGTATTTGGAGAAAAGAATTTACCTTTCTGACCTCCAGTTTTCATAAGCCTTGTACAAATAGAAACTCTATTATCCTCACCAAATATTTCATCTAACACTTTCACGGAGTTATCTAACTCAGCTTGGCCAATCGACATAAAAAGCACGCCACTTTCTTTCAATAAATTCCTTGCTAGCTTCATTCTAGGGTAAATCATATTCAACCATGCAGAATGATATCTTCCAGACGTATCAGAGTTTGGACTCAGCTTAAAACCTTCGTTATCTAGTTGACCCGTTGTTTTTAAATAGTTTTTTAAGTTATCTTGAAAGCTATCCTTATAAACAAAGTCATTACCTGTGTTATAAGGAGGGTCGATATAGATCATCTTTACTTTTTTATGGTAAGACTTTTGCAATAGCTTAAGCACCTCAAGGTTATCACCCTCAATAAATAGGTTTTCTGTTGTATCCCAGTTTACGCTTTCTTCCTTGCTAGGGCGTAGAGTGCCTGTTGAAGGGGTTTGAGCAATTTGGCGAGCTTTGTTCTTACCCTTCCATGTAAAGTTGTACCGCTCTTCTGAATCGTCAACTTCTTCTCCTAAAGCTGCTTTAAGAGCCTCAAAATCAATTTTATTTTCAGAAAAGACATCAGGGAAAAGCTGCTTAAGCTGTTCAATGTTTTGCTGCGTAATATCCAAGCTTTTCGCTTCTGGGCTATTGCCAGTAATTTTTTCCATTTCACTCATTTCTGTATATACCCTTTAGGCCTATTTCTTAGTTTATAGTTACACTGCCACTGTTCTAGTAGAGATAACTAAGCTTGTATTCTTAGGTGACTCACCCTACTGTAATTCATTTTTGATAGTAGCAATTTCTTGCTTTGCCTTTTTTGCCTCTACGTTAAGACGCAACTTAATATTCATTTGCGTTTCTTTTTTTAACTTATTTCTGATACTAGCTAGTTCTGTTTCCAACCCTTCTAATTTCTGGAGTAAAGCTGTTTTATACTCGTTACTCTTCTCAGAAAAATCCGAGCTAGTTGATGTGCCAATTTTTTCACTACCTACTTGTGCTTCAGGCTTATAGTTTCTTTGAGATATGGAAGAGTTCTTTGATTCGTAATTTCCAGAAATCCTACTGGCCTTTAACCCTATAATCATTGAGATAAGATCTTGATAGAGCTCAAAATAATTAAGACTTGAGACGTTCACCAAAGAGAAGTCATTAAGAAAATCGTTTTCGTTAGCACTTAGTTTTTCTGGATGCAACCAATCGCTGTTATAAATATGCTCAATGACCAGCTTGGTTTTATCAGCTTGGTTAATCCGCTTGTCAGCCAAGCTAATTGCTAAATCATCCTGCAGCTCAATCAATAAAACTACTGGATAAGGAATTAAGGTATGCAATAGCTTAGTTATATTTGTGAGTCTGTCTTTGTGCTTCTTACCAGCTTTTAGCACAACACGTATTACCGCTACTTCTAGGTATTCAACTGTATCAGTCACATACATAGAAATATTAACTGTGTCTGGCTTCAGGGTATTGCGCCATTCTATAGATTGAATAACATCCGTGACTAACTTTTTATCATGACTACTAAGCTCATTGTTATCTATGAGCATTTTTTTAGTGATGCGTGTACCGAGTAATGTAGACTCAGGAAGTTTTAAGTGGTCACATACCTTGTCTATCAACCTGCCACGAATTTGAGAATCATCTTTTTCTTCAGCAGCTCGAAAATCTACATATTCCATTACAAGACAACCATATAACTAATCACTTCAAAGTCATTCACGTTTTGAGTGCTAGATGCTGATAAGACTGTTCCGCCTCTATTAAACAAGCTCACAGCACCAATCTCTTCGCTTTTACCAGCAATATTTTCCACTGCTTTCGATAAAAGATTTTGATAATGTTTCATCTGTTTACCATTTTTAGTTCTGCTAGCAAACTCTTGATAAGCTGTACTGGACTGGCTAATCTCGGTTAGCTCTGACCCTAGCTTTTTACATAGATCAAGAATATTCTTGGACTGAGTAAAGGAAAGTAAAACCTCTTCTTCATCAGAGACATAAACAAGATAGTAAGGTGCGAGAGAATAGCTGTCTTCAACTTGCACTTTACCCTTGATATCTTTTAGACAGAAAATAACACCTGGTTCAACCTCATCCTGTAATCCTGCAAACTGGCTTGATTCTGATTCAAATGCTTCTTTAGATATAATCACAGGAGCGAACAAACCAATTGGAGTTTGCTCTAGCAAGCTAGTATTATCTTGCTCATTATTACTAATAAAGCCTGTTAAATCCATTCTGAAGTCATTGAGAGTGAGATCTGTGATTGATACCCCACCAGATATTTCCTCAAGGTCTACGACGGCATTTTGAAGCTGTTCAAGCTGCTTTCTGCGATACTCAAGGTCATTCATCCCTTTGTTTATTTTTGGGTCTTGCTCAATTATATTTTCTTCACCTGTTGCTGAGATATCAAGTAAGACCATTCGACCACTAACTCTAGCTTCAAGATTAATATACTCATCTAATTCCATGTTTGGCCAAAAATTAACAAGCTGAATGACATCATTGGTTGAACCTAAACGATCAATACGTCCAAAGCGCTGAATGATGCGAACTGGATTCCAGTGAATATCATAGTTGATGAGATAATCACAGTCCTGAAGATTCTGACCTTCTGAAATACAATCAGTAGCAATTAAAATATCAATCTCTTCTTTAAACTCAGGGAATACTTTGTCACGTTCTTTCGATTTAGGTGAGAAGTGAGTAAGAAGACTGTTCAAGTCTGTTTTGAACTTCTTACCATCAGTTCCACGTAAAGTCGTTTCTGTACGTTGCCCTGTGATAATGGCTGAATGGAGACCTAGCTCTTGCTTGGCCCATGGAGAAATATTTTTATATAGGTACTCCGCTGTATCAGCAAATGCTGTAAAAATGATTACTTTTTTATTATTTCCGTTTATTGGGTTTTTACATTTATCAGAATAATTACTTTTTAGCATTGTTAGCTTCGCATCTCGTGCTGCATCTATACTTTTAGATACACGTAAGATTTCTTGAAGAAAAACACTATCCGCCTCTAGATCTTGAGTAAATCTAATTAAATCCATATCTTGGATGCGAACTTTTGTTTTATTACCTATTAGGTATGGTGCTAATTCTGGAGATTCAAATTCAAGGTCATCAATCTCTTCAATTGATGGAGCCACAAACTCTTCTGTCTGCTCATTCATCAGGTTGGAGTCAAAATGATCTATTTTTTCTAGCAACACATTCACTTGATTCAGTAATTTCTCTAACGTTAGTGTGAACGAGTGAATGGAGCTTTCCATACGCTTCAATAAGTTAACACGGATAAGATGAATTAAGCTTTCTTCACGATCAATCTGCTTAAATACACTTTTTCCGCCTTTAACTTCTTGGTCATACCTTCGAGCATATTCAGCTTTTTTATCTACTCTGACGTACTTTATTGGTGAGTAGAACGCTAATGAAAGCCTACGGATATTTTTATTTACTTCTTCTAAAGG
Source organism: Psychrobacter sp. KCTC 72983 (assembly GCF_014280455.1). Classification (NCBI taxonomy): domain Bacteria; kingdom Pseudomonadati; phylum Pseudomonadota; class Gammaproteobacteria; order Moraxellales; family Moraxellaceae; genus Psychrobacter; species Psychrobacter sp. KCTC 72983. The sequence goes on along the minus strand of NZ_CP060390.1, from coordinate 1,883,107 downwards.
TGGGAACTGATCCTTTAGGTCTATTGAAGCCTTCAGGTTGATTGGTAGCAGACGTGTAGGGAATTTCCCCATGTCTGAGGTGCCATAATACTTTTCAATATGTTTACGAGAACGAGCAATAGTATAAATATCAAGCAACTTAAAATAATCAAAGTTCATTGAATCAAGCAAATCTTTTGAAGTACGCTCATCAGGATCCTGCTCTGCCCATTTTGAAAACCTTGTTTGCGCTTGCCTTAATGTTCCTTCAATACTGCTAATACCATGATCTAGCAAAGCATGGTCATTTGCTTCAGTAATGAAAGCCACTTGGTTTTTCATATCATTCAAACGGTTATTTACTGGTGTGGCAGAAAGCATCAGTACTTTCGTTTTTACACCAGCTTGAATAATATCTTCAAGCAACCTTTGATAGCGATTACGCCCATCTTTTTTAGGATTATTATTCCTAAAGTTATGCGACTCATCGATTACAACGAGGTCATAGTTACCCCAATTAATAGTTTCAAGATTTATATCTCCTGAGAACCCATTGGTACGACTCATGTCCGTATGGTTTAGCACATCATAATTAAAACGGTCACTTGCAAGTAGGTTACGCTTATCGTTCTGTGTATAGATTAGCCAATTATCACGCAATTTTTTTGGACAGAGAACTAAGACCTTATCATTACGAAGTTCGTAGTACTTAATTACAGCAAGCGCCTCGAATGTTTTACCTAAGCCTACACTATCAGCAATAATACATCCGTTGAAGTGTTCCAGCTTATTGATTGCACCTAATACGCCATCCTTTTGAAACTTATAGAGCTTATTCCAAACGATAGTATCTTTAAAACCTGTTTTGACTTTTAAAATTTTATCTTCTTGCAACTCACCAATAAAGCCTTTAAAGATACTGTATAAAGTAATGAAATAGATAAATTGCGGTGTTTGATCCGAGGTTAGCTTTGCTAATTCTGCTTGATAAAGCTCTTTAGCTTCTTTGACTTGGGCTTTGCTACTCCAAACTCGATTAAAGAAAGCAAGCAACTCTTTGGCTTGATCAGCACTAGCAAGGGTTATCATATCAAAACCCTTAGATTCAGTTAGACCCAAACCTTGACCGTTAAATTGAGCCCCGTTGATAGCAACCGATTCAGATATTGAATCTACATGTATAACATGCTGATGAACTGCACCAATCTGTTGCACCAGTCGAATTGATGCTTTTTCTTTTAACCAATGTGCAAAATCTTGAGCTATTACCTTTTGTTTTAGCTGATTACGAAACTTATTTTCTAGCGCTGTACCATTCAACGCACCAAATGGAGACTCAGTATCTGATGAGCTTAAATAATCAAACCCTTTGGCTTGAGAAAAAAGCAGTCGAGCTGAATCAACTTTATCAAGTGATTCTTTTAAATGTTCGTATGCGTATATAGAGAAGAGGCCTGTCATTACTGCAAGCTTGTCATTATCTTGAATCGAGCTAATAAGAGTATCGGATACTTTTTCTACTACGTTATCTATTAGCATATTGATTAGATACCTTTTTCTTTAAATTTAGTTTCTTATCTAGTAGCGTGTCTAGCTCAACTAGGTGAACCAAGCTGTTATTAATTACTCTAACTGACCATCAGAATCTATCCGTATATAGTTTGAACCGCCCCGGATATATTAGAGGCTATTTATTTAAGTTGGACCGCTAAAGCTTACGGTGCTGATAACCGCATCATTGAACGAATTGAAGCAATACAAAGCAGTCATACCATCCAAGTGTCAACGACTTCAGGCTACAGCACAGATATTTCGGCAAAGCGCTCTATAGAGCACGGCAGCTGATTGAGAGCTTCTTTGCCAAGCTTAAATAGTACCGTATGATTGCTACTCGCTCTGATAAGTTAGCCAGTCATTTCTTCTGTTGTTTGGCTTAATTGATGTCACGTCCCAGTCTTCCCTAATTAGTAATTTGGTTTAGAAAACTTCTCTTTTACGCTTACTTGCTTGAATATCTACTATCGCTTGTGTTGTTCTCAATCTAAAGTTTTTTGACTATAGCAATTTAATTCTGTTTCGCTGGAAGAGGTTGATTAAGTGTAGACAAATCTACATTTGGCATCATGGAAAGATTATATTGCCACCTTCGGTACTGCTCTACCCATAGCCTTTCTTTTGCTTTAAACTCTTCTTCTAAATGATGAATTTGGTTTCTTAGCTCAGCATTTTCGTTGATAAGTATATCAATAGTCACATCACCCATTGTTTCAATGACCTGTGACTTTACCTCTTTAAGCGTTTGCTTACGTCTATTAAATGCCTGTTTGACCTCAGGGTAGCCCATTAGAGTAAACTTAGAGACAGAATCTTTCCCTAAAGCAGAAGCAACTCGGACAGCGAACTTATCCCATGTCAGCTTGCCTGACCATTTCTTCAATATGTCTTCAACTAAATCCAATTCCTTTTCGCTTATAAGTTTTGGCTTCATAACCCACCCTCTAAAATCGCTAGAAAGTTAGACTCTGTTGTGAGAGTAATCTTTTCACTCAAGGTTGAGTTATCTGTGACCTCTGTAGAATATCCAAGCTCGTTTAGTGCTATTCGCGTTAAGCTCACATCTAGAGCTTCTGGAACACGGATAATAAGCCCTTCAGGATAGTCATCATTATCTAAATATGTTAACAGAGTCTTAATTATTGCAAGTTTTTTACTTTGATAAATGACCCAGCTACTAGCACCTGAATAGTCGTTATTATCAGCTTCTACTGCTCTATTAAGCTCATGTTTGACAACCTGCTCTAATTCTAATAATCGCTCTTTTGTATTCGGCATACCTTTAATGCAAGAGTGCTCTTTACACGTTACACATTCACCTGCTTTTGAACATGGTGACATAGTCCAATCATGCTCGCAGTATCCAAACCCAGAAGCTTGAACTACACCATATCGATCTTTATGACCTAGCATTTCAAAAGTAATAGGTACATTAACCTTTACAGCTTGTAGAGCTTTAGTCCCGTCGTGAGCCTCTAGGCCAAGACTAATTAGTTTTCTTGACTCCTTTGCCAATTCCTCCATAGGACGTAAATCATAAGCTCTGTTGTCTTGAATACGGCTACGTCCTGCAAACATTGCTAAGTCTAATGACTCCATCTCGCCACGTTCAGCCATTGTAGACAACCACACTCGAATTTGATGCGAAGTAATTACTAAGTTGTCTCCGTTTTGTTCCTTTAATCCCACAGATGTAAACAAAGACTGCACTATTGTGCCCTTTTTTCTTTCATGAATACTGCCTAAAGCATCATTTAGTTGATTTATAGTAGGAGCAGTAAAACTATAGCCTTTAGATTGAAACTCGCTATGAAGCTCGTTGTCTCTAACAAGGCATAACATGTCTGATACAGGCTTATTAATTTCTGAAAGATTAGGAAACTTAGGAAAAGACTTTTTATAATTTCCCACAGTATAAGCAGCTAAATCTCGATAGGTAATACAGTCCTTTGTTTCAAAAAGATTTTGAATCCACTTTTGCTTGTAGTAATTCAAGAAAGCACTTCTTTCTATAGATTCAGCAAAATCATTCGGTATATTGTCCTGTGAAAGCCCCATAGCCGCTGCAAACTCTAGAATAGTCAGTGGAGCATCTTCGCGATGATCTCCTGCGGTAATGCAGCCATCATGTCGATAGAACTCATTAGGATGCTTGATTGACCACTGTGCAGCTCTTCTAGCAGGCTCTCCAATGTCAATTAGCCTTTGCACCGCCTCTCTCACCGTTGGCTCAATTAGAGGGTGTACAGGCTTCGGTATAAATCCACCACCTTTAGCAGCGAGCCAACGAATATTTAAAATAGTATGCTCTTCTTTGACGACTTTACCCGAAGCATCAACCACCTCCTTAAATGCTGTTGTTTCAAATAAACAATCTGTAGTCAGAAAATGTAGCTCTCCACCTCTGCTTGGAGCAGCCATCAATAATACAGCTTGAGATGAATAAAATTGCTCATAAGGCGTTCTAGCTAACCGAAAAGCATCAGCTAAACAACTAATCTGGTGACTAGTTAATAATCTATTTTCTTGCCAAGCTCTATCTTCGTGAGAAGTTCCTGTAGCCTTTTCATTTGGTCGTTTCCAAGGGTTTTTCCATATTGGTATCGTTAAGTTTATTTTATACTCTTGAATATCACTCAATAAACTTTCAAGCACTTGACCAGCACGATATAATGCACCTGAAGATAGACGATTTTCTAAGCTCTCAGTAGTTTTTCGTAGTGTTATACCATTGAAATCAAGAATATCAGCGCTTTCATTAGTTTCGACTAGCATTTCATAAACAGTTTTCAGCACAACCATATAATTTGCAGGATTTCTTTCTTTCCATGTTTGCAAGTCTCTCATGTATGCTTTCGCAAAATCTCTAAAAGGTTGTAGCATTAACTCCCCAGTCTTATTACCTTGAGATTTTAGTCCAGTAAAATGCATAGATGAGCTACGACCATTTTTATATATAACCTTCCAGTTGTCGCTATTGAAGCCACCTTGATCCTCATAAATACTCAAGTTACTCTTGGCTCTCTCAATAAAATCAAGAAGGTTTTTTTTGCACTCAACTTCATGCTTTGGCGTAAAAGGTATAACCTGTGTCATATCAAAGCACCTCCTCTAGCTTGATTTTATCGCATGCATTCATAATAGCTTTGACATGGGCTAGTTGAAGATTAAACGATTGTAAAATCAAATCGCTAGCTCCCATAGCTTGCTTATGTTCAATTTCTTCCATTAGATCCAGTAACACATCTTCCCAAGGAGCGTCTAATAATGGTTGAAACTGACTGCATAAAAGACAGGCTTTCAAGCCACTGTTACAGGCAGGAGAGCCTCCACAGTTACCTACCTGATTGTTTGAAGATTGGAAGACACGGCTATTAGGATCATTACCTCTTAATGCTTGAGCTTCGGAATAAATAAGACGCCCTTCAAATTTTGCAGATAACAACTCCATTGCATCATTCATCTTGTCAAAAATTCTCAGTGCTAACTCACCTGTATGCTGAGTATATACACTCAGTTGCTGAGTATCTGAATGATCAAGCAAGTAGGCTAGCTGTACACCTGTAATACCATTCCTAACAAGATTGGTCGCTCTAGTTCGCCTACATCTTATAGGTGTAAAGTGAATGTAATCGCCTGTACGCTCAGAAATAGCATCACATTTACGGGATATTCGTCTATCCATATAATGAACGTCAATTGCAGATAGATGTAAGTAATCAGGAGTATTTACAATAACGTCTTTATAGTCGCTTACTTTCATTTCTCGCAATGAATCGCGATTCAAAAAAATAGGTAACTGTTCAATATCGTTATCGTCAAGTCTAGGCAATTTAGAAGAAACAAAGGATTTAACCTCATTAACTTGATTTACTACAATCAAATATAAGTCTTCAGTAATAGTTAAAGACCTGCATTCAGAACGGAATTTACCACCTCTTTGTTTCGCTCTTGGGATATTAATAGAATATATATTTCTATTATTGACCACTTTATGAGTAACGTCACATATTCTTAACGCTCTGATTTGGCTTGGTCTTCTAGCTGTTGCATATATCAAATAGAGCCATGTAAACTCCTCTAAAGACAAGATTTTCTCTTGAAAAGCGTTACCCGCCCATATTAATAATGATTGCTGTTCAGTGAGCGTATAAGCGCCCGTATGAGGACATTGATGTAAAACAGCTTTACCTTTTACATTTCCCTTTAAGACTAGCCGATCAAGTGTATCTGATATATCACTATTAACCCCTGGATGTTTCCACTCAACCCAATTTCTCAGTAATGAGCGAATCGTTCCCAACTTATACTCATTTTCAGAGTCTAAAGTTGATTTATACTTCAAAATTAGCTCTGAGCTAATTTTGCCACCTGTGTAGATGTTGGGATCTAACAAATATTGCTTGAAATAATGCCAACAATTTTGAGTATGCTTTGCGGAGACCTCTTCAGCCATCCGTGCAGTAGTAAGCTTAAATCCTTGTAGAACACTACCTGAAACATTTCCTACATTACCCCAATTAATACTGTACGAATTATCCAGTTTCCAAACAACATCTTGAAAATTTGATTCATAGCCTGATTTAGATCTAATAATAAAGGAGTCTGACCTCTCAAGATCTTCTACATAATTATTTAATACTTCAGCGGTGTTCATCTCAGTTAATCATCCTTAGGGTTAATAAGAAAATCCATCTTTTGCATTTCTTGCAATAATAGTGATTCAGCCTGTTTTTTAGTATGCCTCAAGTTGTAAATACTCGAAGAACTTTCATTTTTATGACCCATAAGATACATTCTATTTTCAAGTTCTTTCTTTTCTGAGATGACATCATGTAACCGCCCTTCTTCTCTTGCCTTCTCATTGTTCTTATCAATACTAATCGATAGCCGATTGTTAAAATCATGCCTAAAACCATGCCTAGTTATTCTCTTTGCACCTTTAAATCCATACTTTTTGATGAAGTCAGCTAAATTTTCATCCTCTGCAACTTTTTCAACAATTTTTGAAAACTGTATAAGAGAAATAGGATTTCCAGAACTTGTCCCTTTATGAGATACGAATAAGAAACTATGCTTATTTGCATTACTAATAAGCGGACGTTCTTGAATAACGTATGATCTAATCTCTTCAGATAGTTCAGATGTTATAGGGATATCGCGCTCAAGAGTTTTAGCATTAGGCTCAATTGACCTATAAGTATCCTCAAGGTCATCATGTCTACGACGAATTTCGATTAGGTCTTGAGAGAACTTAATATCAGTTATTTTTAGCTGAAGGATCTCTCCACTTCTCAGACCAGTTTCATACAGCAATCTGAATAAGAGGTAGTTCCGATTTTTGACTAACTCGGTAAAAGGATTCTTGTGGTTGAGTGGCCTTACCAATTCCATAACCTCAAAAAACACTTCTGGAGGTGGGGCTTTAGCATCAGGATCAAACGTTGTTCTACGACTACCACCTTTAGGCTTTTTACTTAAAAGCCACTCTTTAGTTTCTTTAATGATTGCAACATAGCTTGAGAAACTTTTTTTGCTCCTGAGAAGATTATTTGCTAAGAACTCGAAATATTCAGCAACCACTTTAATTCTTTGATTTTGTTGGGCAACGGATACAGTTGCTAATGGTGCTTTAGATGTAGGCTTCTTGAATTGAATTACCTTATTATTCGAATCATTTAGCTTTCGAGCAGTCTTTGTTTGAAGCTTACAATGCTCAGCAATTGATTGAACTTCAGAATGTGAGAAAAACTGAATATTATTACTATTTTTATTTTTTGATGCTGTAATTATCCTATCAGACAAACGAACTTTTATTTTCGCTTCCCAAAGACTGAAATGGTACAAGTGATTAATATAGGCTCTTTGAGTTGAGTGTGTATAAGATCGTACAACAGTAGTCATGAACAACGTTATCCAAAAGTCGGGAATACCATTCTCATCAACAAGAAGAGAAAACCTTTCACCACTTGTCTCAATAAACTCTTTTCTCTTTAAGACTAACATCAGGCTACTACTCTAAGTAAATACAATAAATAATATTATACAAAGTTATCAAATCCAAATACAATATATTTTTGATATAAAAATAGCTCAATGATATTATTATCAATGAGCTACATAGTTATAAATACAACATCTTGTTATTGTATAAGTTAAAACGGGATATCATCGTCTACAGGGCCATCTGACATTGCCGTAGGCTTAGATTGCGCGGGTTGATTAAACTGATTTTGCGGCGCAGGTGCATTTTGGTTATTAAAGCTGTTCTGACCGCCACTCGGTTGGTTATTGTAGCCGCCTTGCTGTGCTGGCTGGCTACCTGCTTGCTGACCGAAATTATTTTGGTTGCTTTGACCGCCTCGGTTGCCGTAACTGTTTGAGTTCTGTCCACCTTGATTGTTACTAAAGCCTCCATTATCGCTTTGGCCACCACTCATACCATCAAGCATCTGCATTTGCTCAGCACGAATCTCAGTGATATAACGGTCTTGACCGTTCTGGTCTTGGTACTTCCGCGTACGCAAGCTGCCTTCGATATAGACCTTGCTGCCTTTACGCAGATACTGTGCAGCGATTTCACCCAAACGATTAAACAGTGAGATACGATGCCACTCTGTCGCTTCTCTTTTTTCACCGCTTTGTTTATCCGTCCACTGCTCAGATGTCGCAACCGAGATATTAGTCACGCTACCGCCATTATTGAACTGGCGTGCCTCAGGATCCGCACCAAGATTACCGATGATGATGACTTTATTAACTCCGCGCATGATACCGTCCTTTTACTTATGAATAATTATTCGATAGAAAAAATGATTCCTATCAATGATATGATTTTACTTTAACCAATTTTTGTTTAAATATCTAGCAGGTTTTATTAATATACGACAACAAATGTCGCCTAGACATATTAATTAAGATTTAAAATTTTAATAGATAAAGATGCTGTTATTTTGCCATTTTAAAACGCTGATGAAAACTTTCAAACTATATCAATTCTGGTTAGCACCTTGATTGCTATCACGTAATTTAGAGGAAGAGTTCTTGCGATGCATACTTAATGTCACACTTCCTAACTCGACGCCAAACTTTGTCATCACTGAACGATTGAGCATGACATCGTCATTAATGAGATACATCCAATCGTCAAAATTCACTTTGTAGGTTTTGTCCTCGACTGGCAGATTTAATACATAATCCCAATGCAGGGTATTGCCTACCACATCGCCTGTTGCCTCGCCAACGACGTCGTCTGCTGTACCAATCCAGCGTCCATTACTTTTCTCAGTCAGTCGCCATATACGCTGCGATTTTGACCCATCTGCCCACGAAAATTTTTCGTCCAGAATTATGACATCATCGCCTTCGTGAGTCGCATCGATATCGACATAAAAGCGTTTTTTGACCTCACCATCACGCCCTTGGAACATGCCCCACCCCTCGATTTGACCTGAGAAAAACTTATGCATATCAAGCGTTGGTGTGGTGTTCTGATAGGCTTGAATATTTTGCGTGGCACAGCCAGAGGTCAGTAGCGCGACTGAAAGTCCAAAACCTATCGCCAGCTTATTAAACTTACTCATATCAATTCCTTTTAAATAGAGATAAATATCTGACACTCACCGATTGATGATTATCTATACGCTACACGATCTATACGGCTGCTGCCCATTCAATTCTGCCTATTTGCCCTTATTTCTATAAATTTGGGTCTCTGCCGCTATTTAAATATCTAACGGACTTTGCGCCAAACTCGATAACTGCTGACGTGAATCATCCGTCAGTTGGGTCTTGTCTAATTTTAAATAAGCGACCTGCTCTTTTGCCATAACGACCAACTCATCCACGCCATCAACTGCCAGCATCTGCCGAGACCAATCTTGGATATTGATGTTTTTAGGAATGGTTACTGTCGTGCTCGACAGATAAGGTGGCTGGGCAATGGGTATAATCAGCAGCAATGCGATGCCCATGACAAGTGACAACAGCCCCCATGCCAGCAAGTTAGACTGATTCAATAGCAGCCCGCCCATCGCGCCACCAACGAACGCACCTAAAAACTGGCTCGATGAATTAAGCCCCATCGCGGTTGCTTTATTGGCGACTGGGGCGCGCTTGGATATCCACGAAGGAATAGTGGCCTCAAGTAAGTTAAAACCCATAAAATAGAGCAATAAACCTACAATAATACCAACCCCAATCTGGCTACCAAAGGCAAGAAATGCCAAGGCTGCGGTCATTACTGCAATGGCGCTCAAAAATACTTGGCGCATTTTACGCTTCTTTTCAGCGATAATAATAAAGGGAATGGCGACGGCAAAGCCGACAAACAATAGCGGCAAGTAGACCAAGCCTTGCTGACGTACCGATAAACCCATCACCTCTGTGAGCTGATGCGGCAAGATCACAAATATCGCTGTCATGGTCAAATGCAGCGCAAAAATTCCAAAGTGCAAACGGTTTAAGTCGCCGATTTTGAGCACGGTAGCGAGTTGCTCACCGATCGATTTGTTATCCAGATTGTGCTTGAGCACGCGCATTGGCGTGGGTACGACAAAAAGTAGCAGCATCGCTAAAATAGCAAATCCTGCCGTCAGCCAAAATAGACCAGAGATACCAAGCGAGCCTACTAATAACGGCCCAAAGGCAAAGGCGAGCATGATGGAGGTAGCAATAGTCAAGCCCATCGTCGCCATTGCTTTGGTACGCATCTCCTCACGCGTCACGTCTGCCAATAATGCCATCAATACGGCAGAGACCGCGCCACTGCCTGACAGCGCACGCCCGATGATTACCTGATAAATATCAGTGGCATTGGCGGCAATAATACCGCCCGCCGCAAACAGTATCAGACCAAGCATGATAATCGGCTTACGCGGGAATTTATCAGCGGCAAGGCTCATCGGTATCTGAAAGATCGCTTGTCCTAATCCATAAATACCAACTGCCAAGCCAATCAAAAACGGCGTCGCGTGTGCATAATTGTCACCATAAACAGAAAACACCGGCACAATCATAAACAAGCCAATCATACGCAAGGCAAAGATGCCACCGACTCCGAGGATTGCCCGTTTCTCTACGCTATTCATACTTGCCTCACTGATTGATCATTGCTGTTTTTTCACTGCTGGTACTTGTACTGCACCATGATTTATCACTACTGGTTTATCAAGACACTGGCCTATAAATCAAGCCCCCTAGTATAAGACATTCGCCGTTTGGTTGCCGAGACTTTTGTCTTACTGACGCCCCCGCCTATAGCGCATCAACCCAAGCCATTCATATTACGCAATTATTTTGTTACCAACTGCGTCAGATGCGCAATCACACCTTGAATAATGCGGTCGCCATAACAATAAAGTAAGGCGTTGTAAACATTATTATTCATTAGCTCGAACGACAGTTCAAACGACAAACTCCTCCGTAAAATGACATTTTTGGTCAAAACCATAACAAACGATGCCTGTTACTTAACAGGTATTTGATTTAGATTTGCTTAGTCGAACAGAAATCAATCGCATCAAAGACTGCAAAATAAGCAAACAGTAAATTGGCATGTATAGCCCTTACTTCACGAACGTATGAACACTTTATAAAAGCACTATTTATAACCATATTTTTTATAACAGAGCTATTTATAACGACATTATAAATTTAGAAATCATTCGCGTTTTTAACCAATAATTTTACTGATCTGTATTTACCTTTTCATTTGAGATATTTCCCAATACTCTTTTAGCAAATAGGAAACCCATAAACGATGGCACATGACCATATCGCAATACGCGGCGCACGTACTCATAATTTAAAAAACATTGATTTAGACATTCCACGAGATAAATTCGTGGTGATTACTGGTTTATCCGGTTCTGGTAAATCGTCCTTGGCTTTTGACACGCTATATGCCGAAGGACAACGCCGATACGTCGAGAGTCTGTCCGCTTATGCGCGCCAGTTCTTATCGCAGATGGAAAAGCCTGAAGTCGATAGCATCGAAGGCTTGTCACCGGCAATTGCTATTGAGCAAAAATCGACCAACCATAATCCACGCTCAACGGTCGGTACGATTACTGAGATTTATGATTACCTGCGTCTATTATACGCGCGTATCGGCACGCCTTATTGCCCAGAGCATGGCGAACCTATGGTGGCGCAGTCGGTGACCGAAATGGTCGATCAGGTTATGGCACTCCCTGATGAGACCAAGCTTATGATCCTTGCGCCAGTAGTGCGTGAGCGTAAAGGAGAGCATACAGTGCTGCTTGAGCAATTGATCGGTCAAGGGTTTGTCCGTGTACGTGTCGATGGCGACGTGTACGATACCGATGAGCTACCAACACTGGATAAAAAGAAAAAGCACACCATCGAAGTGGTGGTTGACCGCTTTAAAGTACGTGATGACTTAGGTAACCGCGTCGCTGAGAGCTTGGAGACCGCGCTACGTTTGGGTCAAGGGCTGGTCACTTTGCACTTTATGGATGGTAATCCAAAAGAAGGCGGTGACAACAATCAAGTCATGTCCGCCAAGCACTCATGCCCTATCTGTGATCGTGCCGTGCCTGAGCTTGAACCGCGTATGTTCAGTTTTAACAACCCGTATGGCGCGTGTCCAAGCTGTGACGGTCTTGGCAAACGCCAATATTTCGCCGCTGAAAAGCTCATTACCCACCATGAAAAATCGCTCAATCAAGGCGCGATCAATGGTTGGGATAAACGTCATGCCTACTATTTTGGTTTGCTTAGCACTGTTTGTAAGCACTTCAAAATCGATATGGACATGCCATGGCAAGACCTCGCCAAAAAGTATCAAGACATCATCATGCATGGCTCTGGTAAAGAAAAACTCACCTTTAATTTTACCGATGAGCGCGGTCGTAAGACGAACAAGACCGTACCGTTTGAAGGCGTGCTTCCTTACTTGGAGCGCCGTTATGCCAAGACGCAAAGTAACCTCGTCCGCGATGAGCTGGCTAAATACTTAGCTGATACCACGTGTAATGTCTGTGATGGCGCGCGTCTGAACGAGATTTCGCGCAATGTGCGTGTCGATGACCAGACCATTGCTGACATCGTTAAGCTCTCTATCGGTGATTCTGCTGATTATTATAAAACGCTAAAAATTGGCGGTCACAAAGGCGAAGTCGCCGAAAAAATCTTCAAAGAGATCAATGAGCGCTTAAACTTCCTCGTCAGCGTTGGTCTGGACTATCTGACCCTAGCGCGCTCTGCCGAGACCCTATCGGGCGGTGAAGCACAGCGTATCAGGCTTGCCAGCCAAATCGGTGCAGGTCTCATGGGCGTCATGTATGTACTTGATGAGCCATCTATCGGTCTGCATCAGCGTGATAACGACCGCTTGCTTAAAACTTTAACACGCCTGCGTGATTTAGGTAATACCGTACTGGTCGTTGAGCACGATGAAGATGCGATTCGTCAAGCGGATCATGTCATCGATATCGGTATCGGTGCGGGCGTACACGGCGGTCATGTGATTGCTCAAGGTACGGTCGATGACATCATGGCAAACAAAGAATCGCTCACTGGACAATACATGTCTGGCAAAAAGCGCATCGAGATTCCAGCCGTGCGTCATAAAGCCAAAACGATGGACGTCGACGTCAAAGGTAAGGCCAAAGCCCAAAAAGTACCAATGACGATTGAGTTAAAAGGCGCGTCAGGCAATAACTTGCACGATGTGGATTTGACCATACCTGTCGGTGTCATGACTTGTGTAACGGGCGTATCCGGTTCTGGCAAATCAACCTTGATCAACCGTACGCTTATGCCATTGGCAGCGACGCAGTTAAATAACGCCTCAACGCTTATCGCAGACAAGCATGAGAGTATCAGTGGTCTTGAGCATTTGGATAAAATGGTCGATATCGATCAAAGCCCAATTGGTCGTACCCCGCGCTCAAACCCAGCGACGTATACAGGCGTGTTTACCCCTGTACGCGAGATGTTTGCCCAGACACCAGAAGCCCGCGCACGTGGTTATAAAGCTGGGCGCTTTAGCTTTAACGTCAAAGGCGGACGCTGTGAGATGTGCCAAGGCGACGGTCTTATCAAAGTTGAGATGCATTTCTTGCCGGATATGTACGTGCCATGCGATACCTGTGAAGGCAAACGCTATAACCGTGAGACTCTAGAGATTCACTATAAAGGCAAAACCATCGCTGACGTGCTCGAGATGACGGTAGAGGACGCCACTGAGTTCTTCTCAGCGATACCAGCGATCTATCGCCGTCTGCAAGCGCTCATGGATGTCGGTCTAAGCTACATTCGCTTGGGTCAATCCGCGCCAACCCTATCGGGCGGTGAAGCCCAGCGCGTGAAACTCGCGCGCGAGCTTGCCAAACGTGATACAGGGCAGACGCTATATATCTTGGATGAGCCGACTACAGGTTTGCATTTCCATGATATTGATAAGCTGCTCAATATCCTGCATGCGCTACGTGATAAAGGTAATACTATCGTAGTGATTGAGCATAACTTGGATGTCATTAAAACTGCCGATTGGGTCATTGATCTAGGTCCTGAAGGTGGTAAAGGTGGCGGCATGATTATCGCCGAGGGTACGCCTGAGGAAGTGGCAGAAGTTGCAGGTTCGCATACTGGTGAGTTTTTAAAACCGGTGCTTGAGCAGGCGATGTCTGAGGCGAGTTAGTAGCTTGATTGTTTGGTTTTGATTTGAAGGCTGCTCTTTTGGGTGGCCTTTTTTTGTTGTGAGGAGGGATAAAGCAAAGCACTGCTTTGCCCCGACGCAAGAGAAAATCTGTGATTTTCTAAAGGTAAATAGGATGTAGCCATTCCCGCTTTTCGCTTCTATCTGCCAGTCTAGGCGAGGCGGTGACTACGGTTTGAGATGTTCCTGCTGCCTCGATACCCTCTCAAAACCAAGTCACCGCAACTCGCCTACCCCGTCAGTATATCCGCTTCAATCGGGGCTAGCGGTAACATCCTCTTCTTAAAAATATCTATCGTGGTTTTGAACTTTTCTTTCTATACCAATGAAAAGAAAAACTTTGTCTTTGCGTTAGACCATAGATCTAGCATAGCGTTTAAATTTTTTCATACTTTGATTAACCTAGAAATTCAGACTTATAACCCTTCCATAAACTGTCTTTTACTATTCAGCATCTCTTTTTTCAACCAATCCTTAAATATGACCTTCCTTTCATCTTCGTAAAAAGGATAATAGGACAGCAGATGATAAGAAGAGCTATCCGCTACGGGTGGATGTACTAATTCTAAAAATTGATGTGATAGCTCTTTTTCTACCATAAACATTGAAACAATAGCGGTTCCTAATCCTGCTAAGCAGCCCTCAATACACAAGTAAAAGTGTTCTAATACCATGTGTTCATACGACAGGATCTCGTTACTGACCAATTTACCCTTATTTATGTGTTGCCATAAATTTGGTCGAGAAGAACTCAGTAGCAGCGTGTTGGTGGTCTCCGTTCGAGTATTGCGTACAGCCACTATGTATTCTTCGATAATTTTTTCGTTAAATAGGCCTTTGCTCCATTCAAAATCGTTTCTTCGCAAAGCGATATCGATAGAGTTCTTCTGAAAGTCTACCATGCCACCGCCTGTGAGTAGCACTATTTCAAAACCATGACCTAGTGAATTAAATTCAGTCAATCGAGGGATCAACCATTTCATAGAAATTGTTGGTTCACATGAGAGTACCAGTTGTTTTTTTCGGTGATCATGATTTGATAAATCAACCAGACAGTCGTCTAACTTGGCGAATACTTGCTGACAACACGAGAAAAGTACGTTGCCATTTGCTGTCAGTACAAGCTTTTTATTTACTCGATTAAATAAAGATAGATCTAAGGTATCTTCTAGGTTCTTAATTTGTTTGCTCACTGCACTTTGAGTCACGAACAATTTTTGAGAGGCAAGAGTAACGCTGCCGTACTCTGCCACATAGTAAAAAAACTTTAGTGCATTCAACGATATTTTTTCTATCATGCCAAAAACTCATAGATGGTGATGCAAATAAATCAATTTTAGTTTACTGAGAACTATAGGAAGATGCAACTACATTAACAGACGATATGAGCTAAGCATGAAAAATGTAGAGAACGTAACCGTTGGAAATACAGAATTAAACTCCTTGACCAATATTAAAGGAATTATCTCTGACTTGGAAGATACTGGTTTTGTCCTAATTGACAGTAGGACATTCCATAAAGTACAGAACGAAAATCAGATTTTAGTTACAGATAAGGATAAACTAGAGTTTATTATAAGTTGGCAAAATCTAGAGGTTGATCGCTTCATGTCCGATAATGGAGTATATCGAACAAGAAAACATGCTACTTTTACCATAAATAGTAAGTCTAAAATCTATAACAAAAATGACTATCAGCCTCATTATCAAACAACTGAATACAACACTCTAAATGGTGGAGTTGAAAGGTTTTACAAAGAAATCGACACAAACACGATTAGAAATCCAATTTTTAAGAACCTGATCCAATTCGCCTACTCAGCATTCGATAAAAATGAAATCAAAAGTTGGTACGTAGAAGCTCATCAGTTTAGAATTGAAGCAAAAAATCAGATTGATGGTAAGCCTACTCCAGAAGGTATTCATAGAGACGGTGTTGATTATGTACTCATGGCAATGGTTAATAAAGAAAACGTGGTTGGAGGTATTACAACTATCTATGATTTAAATAGGAATGCATTAACTTCTTTTGAGCTTAAAGATTTTTTAGATATTGCAATAGTAAATGATCATATTGTTTACCATGGTGTATCAGAAATTCAACTTCACAATAATATTAACAGTAAAGTAGGTGTGAGAGACATTCTAGTTCTTACTTTTAAAGAGTTAAATAAATGACAGAATTCTTCACCGTTATCATGATTACTATCCTCGCTGTCATCAGCCCTGGTGCTGATTTCGCTATTGTAACCAAAAATAGTTACTTATATGGACGCTCTGTTGGTGTATTGACCTCTATTGGTATCGCTTTAGGAGTTCTAGTACATGTCGCCTACACACTAATAGCTGTCGCCGCTGTGATGAAGTTAGCCCCTAACTTTTTGACTCTCATAAAGTATCTTGGTGCATTTTATCTTATTTATATTGGTTATCAAACGTTTACACAGAAGCCTGTAGAAGAGACTAGTTCCTCTAATCACATTAGTTCTAGACAAGCATTACGTTATGGCTTTTTTACCAATGCTTTAAATCCTAAAACTACACTATTTGTTATTAGCACTTATACGCAAATTGTGAGTGCTATCACACCGAAGTCTATCTTAATCGGTTATGGCTTGTTCATGTCTGTTGCACACTTTATATGGTTTGCTCTAGTCGCTTTGTTGTTCTCTCAACGCACCTTGAGAGAGAAGATGCTGAAGAAACAACTGGTAATCAATCGAGTCATTGGGTTCATATTAGCTTTGCTAGGTGTGTTCTTGCTCTTTACTAATTTAAACTAAGGAAGTTGAATATGAATAAAGTCGCTTTTATCGATATGGAAGGTGTCTTAGTTCCAGAAATATGGAAGTTCTTAGCAAGTCAGCTAGGTATATCTGAGTTAAGTATAACAACGAGGGAAGTAGAGGATTATGAAAAGCTTATGCTGTATCGTATAGCTGTTCTAGAAAAGCATCAGATTACTCTACCTAGAATACAAAGTATTATCGGGCAACTCAATCCAATTGAGGGAGCAGCAGAGTTTCTACGAACGTTAAGAATAAAGGGTTTTGATATTCAGATCGTATCAGACTGTTTTTATGAATTACTCGAAGTTTTTTTACACCAATTAGAAGTTCCAATCGAAACAATATATTGTCATCGTTTACAGTGTAATGATAAAGGTTTTATTAAAAAAGTGTTATATAGTCGTCAGAAAGGTAAACATGAAATTATAGAAAAATATCCATTATCATTGAAACATAGTATGGCAATGGGTGATGCTTTTAATGACTTCACGATGTTAAAAGCCGTAGCTCATGGATACTTATTTTTACCTTCAGAAGAGGTTATGCAGAAGGCTCTGCCTATATTTAATATCGTAAATAGCTATCAGGAAGTTATCGTCTCTCTCGACACAAAGATGGTCTGAAGATTTTTTTTGAAGCTCTATAAATAGGAGTCGCTAAAATGGTACTTTTATAAAAGGTCTATTGTATTGCAATTTTTTAATACCTTATTATGAGCTAAATAGAACCCGAAAACAGTGCTCAATTGGATAGTCATTTATGAACAGCGAAAATTCAGATCAACCACTGGCTAATTTACGAACTAACAAATTAACCAGTCTACTGAAAGAGAGTTTTTGGACGATACTTGGTGGCTTGTTAGGCAGCTCGATAGTTGCCTATCTTTCTTCACGTTTTTTCATTAAGTTCTACTTGATAGAGATTGGTTATCCATCCTTGACCTACAGCGCTTTATTAGATAACAGCACCGTATCAGCTTTGACATTTGGAATTTTTGCGGTTCTAATCGGTTTTCTTTTTGCCTTTTGTGTAGCACCAACAGTTTTGAGATTACTCTACACTGAAAAATTAAAATTATACGAAGAAATACATCAAGATTATAAAAAGCCGATAATTATATTTCTATCTATTTGCTTGTCACTACCTCTCCTTGTACTAATTCCTGAACAATACGTTCCATTCTTCGACACAAAACACTTGATATATTTAATTTTCACATCATCCCTTTTATTTACCTTTTTCTTATTTAAAACTTGGAAAAAGACAACGATTGAGGAAAAGTTTAAATTATTATTTAATGGTTTGCTGTTTGGAGGCGTTTCTTTTTTTGCTTTTTATCCATTTCTAATACTCATCAATGCACTAAACTACTCTGATATTCCAAATTTACTGGCATACCCTATTACTATAGTAATTTGGATGGCGTATAGTATTTTTAATGGAGTTAGAGTAGTTTCCCAAGAAATTTTTCAATATTTTATTGACATCAGTATTGGTCTGTTAGTTCTGTTAGAGGTCATCATATTAAGCTCAAATACTATCAAAGTGCCTATAGCTGAATTTGTAGGTATGGTAATCCCCCCAATAAATAAGAACACTTACAAATAGAGAGTAACTGCTAAAATACACCAGCAGGAGAATTCTATGAAAAAGACACGCTTTAGCGACAACCAAATCGTCAACATCCTAAAACAAGCCGAACAAGGCGTCCCTATTACCGAGCTGTGCCGCGAGCATAACATCAGCCAAAGTACCTTTTACAACTGGCGCTCAAAGTATGGCGGCATGGATGCCTCTTTAATTGCGCGCTTAAAAGAACTTGAAGTTGAAAATGCACGTCTTAAGAAGATGTATGCTGACGAATGTCTTAAGTCCGATATTCTACAGGATGCCATGACAAAAAAGTGGTAGCGCCCCAAAGGCGCAAAGCGTTGGTTTGTCACTACATTGAAGATCGTAGCATTAGCATACGCCGTGCTTGCCGTATCTTTAACATCAGCGTCACCTGTTATTATCACAAGTCGGTGGCAACAGATGAGAACCAGCAAATAGCGGACTTACTTATCAAACTGACCGATGAGAACAAGAACTGGGGCTTTGGCTTGTGCTTTTTAACCTTGCGTAATGTGCTAGGACTGCCGTACAACCATAAGCGGGTATATCGCATCTACTGCGAGCTTGAACTCAACCTTAGAATCAAGCCTAAGCGTCGCATTAAACGTGCTAAACCAATACCATTAGCAGTACCTGATAGGATTAACCAAAGCTGGAGCATGGACTTTATGCACGACAGCTTAACTGATGGCCGCGGCTTTAGACTGTTCAATGTCATTGATGATTACAACCGTGAGGCACTCACCGTTGAAGTCGACTTCTCGCTACCGGCCGGGAGGGTCATACGCAGTCTTAATCAGCTTATTGAGTACCGAGGCAAACCTGTGCAGATAAGATGCGATAA
This sequence comes from Psychrobacter sp. KCTC 72983, assembly GCF_014280455.1. Taxonomy (NCBI): domain Bacteria; kingdom Pseudomonadati; phylum Pseudomonadota; class Gammaproteobacteria; order Moraxellales; family Moraxellaceae; genus Psychrobacter; species Psychrobacter sp. KCTC 72983. Next base: position 1,863,642 of record NZ_CP060390.1, on the reverse strand, counting down.
CGGCCCTGAATACATCAGCAATGCGCTCAAAGACTGGGCTGAGCAGCAAGGTATCATCTTAAGCTATATTGAACCTGGCAATCCACAGCAAAATGCGTATGTAGAGCGCTTTAACAGAACCATGAGATATGATTGGTTAAATCAGGAGCTGTTTGATAATCTAGAGCAGGTACGCGCACAAGCAGAAAACTGGTTATACCATTATAATCATAAGCGCCCAAATATGGGCAATGGCGGTTTTACACCGATACAGAAACTCAATCAGGCAGCTTAATTCTATTTATTAGGTGTCTTAAGTTTGGGAGGGTTACCGTATCAAAGATGCTGAAGCTCAGATTTATGAGGTTTCACAATCAGACTACGACGAACTAAATCAAAAAATCACTAAGTTTTGGCAAGTTGGTAAAACTTGTAGTACTGGTGACACCTGTACAATGATAAGCGCGGACTACGATGAAAGTTGTATCGAAGACTGCGAAAACTCTGTCTATTTACAGGGGCAAGTTATTTTTCGAGACTTAACAAATGCAATTATTTGCCCGCCAAACTACAAGTTTGGCAAAGAGATGAATGATCGTTGCCTATTGATTGAACAATCAAAAATCAAACCAACGTCACAAACTGCTGCATCACTAAAGGAGAACAGTCACGTTGTTGTGAATTCTTTTGTTCTACAATGATGAATATAGTTGTTATATCTCGCATCTTGACATCAACCTATCTCTAATTCATTAAAGTCCTACCAAGTACCCCATGTCAAAACACCATCAAAACACCATCAAAACACCATCAATTACAGCCACCTTTCCAATCACAACACTTTCATTACAATCAGTGCCATAACGACCGATAAAATAGAACACATACAAAATTCAAACTATAAGGATGACTCATGACGAAGAATATTTTAATTACTGGCAGCACGGATGGCATTGGTAAACTTGCCGCTTTAAATTTAGCCAAAGCAGGACATCACGTGTACTTGCATGGCAGAGACGCTGACAAACTTGATAGCGTTATTGTGGAGGTCAAAGCAGTAGCGACGGGCACAGCAGTAGATTATATTGACGGCTTTGTGGCTGATTTTTCAGACTTAAACGCAGTACGTGACATGGCAGCAGAAGTAAACAAAAAACTGTCTAAACTTGATGTGCTGATTAATAACGCTGGGATTTATACCACCAGCTCACCTGTGACCAAAGACGGATTAGACGTGCGCTTCGTGGTCAATTATTTAGCGCCTTACGTGTTGACCAACGCCCTATTACCACTACTTAAAAAGTCTAATAAAGCTCGCATCGTCAATCTAAGCTCAGCGGCGCAAGCACCGATATCCTATCCCGCCTTTGCAGGCAACGAGCGTCTCGATGATAAAGACGCTTATGCGCAAAGCAAGCTCGCGCTTACGATGTGGAGTATGGACTTAGCCGATACCGTCGCAGGCGATAATATTAATGTCATTGCAGTCAATCCAGGCTCACTTCTCAATACTAAAATGGTCGATGAAGCTTATGGCAAATATTGGTCATCGGCGGATAAAGGCGCGAATATCCTAACCGAGCTTGCTATATCCGATGAGTTCGCTGACGATACAGGTAAATATTTTGACAATGATATCAAAGACGGCGTGCATGGCGAGGCTAGAGGCGAGTTCGGACAACCGCATGCCGATGCGTTAAATAAAGACGCTATTGCCAAGCTTAAACGCCAAACGCAAGATGTATTGCAATCACTATAAGGCTAACCATAGGACGTATTTATGAATACTCAAGAAAAACAAGCGATCACTCTCATTGCCACTATCACCGCCAAACCTGAACATGCTGAGGAGGTTAAATCTGAGCTACTTAAGCTCGCCGAGGCCTCACAAGCTGAGCAAGGCGCTATCCACTATAATATTCATCAAGATAATAATAATCCTAATCATTTTGTCACTTATGAGGTGTGGGAGACTAAAGCGCTTATGGATCAGCATGGACAAAGCGCGCATTTTCAAAACTTTATGAAAGTGACCAAGGAGATGATCGAAAATTTTGATCTTACGCAAATGACTCGTATTGCGTAAGTTTTGAGAGAGTGCGGTTTGTGGTACTTTGTCTTTTGATAGTGTGATTTGGGCGCTTTAAGAGTCTCAGGTTATGACAGTTTAAATTAGTCTTTAGACTGAGTGTAAGTCCGTAGGGTGCGTTCCACGCACCTTTAATCTTACGGTAATAAATGGAGCATGGAGATCAAAATTTATTTTTTCTAAAATAATTACTATGAATAGAATGTTAATTATCTTTCACCTGTTCATCTATAAAGGATTTGAAAGTCTCCAACCTATCATTAGAAAAAATTAAACGTTCGAAGTGTCTGTTAGATAAAAAAATTACCTTTTTATTTGTTCTAGATTCTCTAATAGCCTCAAGATAGGCTGTACTAGTGAATCCTCCTGATGTTGCTATAATCCCAAATTCAGATAAATTAGCAGTATTTTCAAGCTTATTTTTAAAAACAATGAACATATTCTTGTCCACGTTTGCCTTCGGCATATTTTTGCACTCTATGAGAAAATACTTACCAAACTTATTTAAGAAACTATCTTCAACATCATTTCTAATAATCAAATCAACTTCATTGCGAGACTTATCGATATTACGTCTATTTATCTTATCAAAACCCATACTATTAAATAGTAGTGCAACAAACTGTTCAAACTTAACTCCCTTTCTATAAGTATCTTCAAGATTTTTACATTCAGCATAGTTTTCTAGTAAAGCATTTTGTACGCTATCATCAGAATTAAAGTGCTCATTATGGTAGTTTTCGATAGCTCGTACTACGTTTGAAGCAAAGATACTGAAAGATTCCTTGTCAATTGTATCGATAACCTTGCCAGAAAGTAGCATATCTTTGAAAGAAGCGTAAAACTCACCTGTGAATGCAGATGTGATCAAAATTTTAGCAAACGGATTCAGTTCGATTACTTTCTTGGCTATAGATATTCCATCTATATCATAATCATCCATTCTTAAGTCAAGAATAGCTAAAGAATAGTAAGAGTTTTCTACTTTATCTAAAATATCGTCTTCTTCATATGCGGTAAATATGTAATACTCATCATCAAGAGTAGAGGACAAATACCTTTCAAGATTATCTACTTGAGCCTTTTCATCATCTATAATTAGAATACTCTTTTTCATCGTTCAAGTCTCCAATCTTAAAGGCAAAATTATTGTAAAACATTTAGTAAAATTTTCATTGTGAACATCACTATATATTATACTTCCACCATTTGAAACACATAAATGCTTAGCATGATATAGACCTATACCGGTACCACCAGTTGTAGAAAAACCATAATCAAAAAGACTATTTTTATATTTTTCATTAATTTCTTTCCCATTATCACTAACCTTTATAGTTAAATTTTTGCTTTCAACATATGCTTTTAGCTCTATTGTTTTATTACTTATACTTTCAAGCGCTAGTGCTTTAATAGCATTCACAATAAGATTATTCAGTAGTTGAAACATTATATTAAAAGGTATATAGAATGTAACGTCAACACTACTATCTACCTTGAAATCAATATCTAGTTCTGCAAGTGAGCTTCTATTGATGATATTAATAGCATTTACCAAGTCTGAAAACTCACAACTGCTCTCTTCATTATGAACAACTAATTTAGAAAATTCATCTAATGTATTACGTATGAACTCTACGTTCAGTCGGATTGTTTCAAGCTGATCGTCAGTAATACTGTTAGCTTTGTAAGTACTTACTATCCCATCAATTGAATGAACATAGTTTTTCAAATCGTGTCTAGCGAAATTACTCAATAGAGAAAGGTGGTTTGCATGACTCTTTGTTAAGGAATCTAGAGTATTACGGAAGCCCTCTAGCTCTTCTCTCTGTTTTTGTACTTCCTCCTTTTGTTTGTCCAGCTTTTCATTGAAAACTTGTCTTTGAGTTTTTGGAGAGCGAAAGAGAGGCTTAGCGACCTTCTTTTTACTTTTCTTGTTACTTTTTGGCATTGATGATTTTCCATAGTTCAAATTAAGATATTTTCAACATGCTGAAATGTGAATTACTTACAAAATTCGTTCGAAGTAAATACTATCATACTAAATAATGATCAACACTAAATAGTCACCTTGAGGAGTGGTTTAGCCCCGATTGTAGCGGTTATCCTTGGGGACGCACAGAGTTGCGGGCGCTTGGCTAGAGGTGGTCGCTCGAATGTTGGAACGACTCTAGTCTTAGCGCCCGCTTCTGTGCTAGCCAAGATATGAGCGAAAAGCGGGATTAGCTCCCATACTCCATAAGATAAACCCACCCCACCTAAATAAACTCCCGCTCAACATTCATCATCCGCGCGTCTACTATACGTTCTATCTTTTCCTCGATTTGACTACATTGCGATTCAACCTCGCGTTTAGATAGACCAACGATGACGAAAGTCCATTCGCTGGCGTCGTGTCGATCGCGCTCGCCGCTCTCACAGACGGCAACGCTTGGTGTATTACCAAAGCGGGCGTGCAGTCCGCCCATACGTTGGCGCTTTTCTTTTAAAGAGCTGCAGCCGGGCAAGGAGAAAGTCAACGTCAGGATAGCGATATGCATTTGTTTTCCCTTTTTCTTATCAATGTTAACGTTATTTACGCTTCATGGTATCATCAAGCACACTTAATGCATGGTCAACAACTTGTAAGATTTATTATTATACCCATTACTATAAGGTCGAAATTGTACCAAAACTTAATAAAGAGATCTCAACAATGATAAAACATTATGATTATATTTCCATTGGTGGCGGTAGTGGCGGTATTGCCTCGCTTAACCGTGCAGCAAGCTATGGCAAAAAGTGCGCGATTATCGAAGCTGAGCAATTAGGCGGTACTTGTGTCAACTGGGGCTGCGTACCCAAAAAGGTGATGTGGTACGGCGCGCAAGTCGCTGAGGCGATTGAGAAGTACGCGCCAGACTACGGATTCGAGGTTGAGTTAAAGAATTTCGATTTTCAAAAACTCATTCAAAGCCGTCAGCAGTACATCGAGAATATTCATCGCGCTTATGACAATAACTTAGCCAAAAATGGCGTGGAAGTGATTAAAGGCTTTGCTAAATTCGTCGATACCAATACGGTTGAGGTCAATGGCGAGCAAATCACTGCTGACCATATTTTGATTGCGACGGGCGGTCATCCTATTTTCCCTGATATCCCAGGCGCAGAGCACGGTATCGATTCTGATGGTTTTTTTAAATTGACTCATTTGCCCAAACGCGTCGCTATCGCAGGCGCAGGTTATATCGCTGTTGAAATCGCAGGCGTGCTGAACAGCCTCGGCGCTGAGGTACATCTATACGTGCGTCAGCATTCTCCGCTACGCTCGTTTGATCACACTATCGTTGAGACCTTGCTCATAGAGATGGAGCAAGACGGCATTCATTTGCACACCAACACTACGCTCACTGAGGTCAATAAAAACGAAGATGGCAGCTTAGAGCTATTTACCAAAGATGGTACGCTAGATACGGTTGATTGTCTGATTTGGGCGATTGGGCGCGCGCCTTCAACCGACAACATCAACCTACAAGTAACGGGCGTAGAAACCACCGAGTTTGGCAAAATCAAAGTCGATAAATTCCAAAATACCAATGTCGATGGTATTTACGCGGTCGGTGATATTATCGAAAACAGCATTGATCTGACACCAGTCGCCATCGCCGCTGGTAGGCGTCTGTCTGAGCGCTTGTTCAATGATAAGACTGACGAGCATTTGGTTTATGATTTAGTACCAACGGTAATCTTTACTCATCCTGCTATTGGTACGATTGGCTTGTCAGAGATTAACGCGGTGGAGCTACATGGCAAAGACAACATCAAGTGCTACACCTCGACCTTTACCTCGATGTATAGCGCGGTGACGCAGCATCGCCAAAAGTGCGTGATGAAGCTGGTGTGCTTAGGTGAGGAGGAGAAAATCATTGGCCTACATGGCATCGGTTACGGTGTCGATGAGATGCTGCAAGGGTTTGCCGTAGCAGTGAAGATGGGCGCGACTAAGGCTGACTTTGATAATACCGTTGCTATTCATCCAACCGGTGCAGAAGAGTTTGTGACGATGCGTTAGACAGACTGAATGAGAAGAAAGGCTATTTTTAACAAATCGCCTTTTTTATTGTCTATTTTTGCTTTAGTGTAAAACCACATACAGACGGCACAATCCTGATACTGCTATGATGCGTTTAATAATGACCGTTGCGAGATGACTGTGTGGCAGATTTACCTTTTTATATTACCCGTGGGCTTAGGCATCATGACCTTGGCAGGAAGTTTGCTATTTTTATTCGCTTTTCTCATGTCTGATGATAATGCCACGCGCGTGCCCGCTTTTAACTGGTTCAAGCGCTTAATTATCGTGGCATTTATCTTGCTCAGCATTGGGCTGTTTATGACTTTTGGGCATTTTTGGGGGCCACCAAGATAGGGGCTTATGCACTGACCCTTTTTTCTAACTCCAATAACTCTAAATCTTCGCGTTTTGGCTCACCATTATTACCATCATTTGGGAACGGTATTTTATTACCATTTAACTGATAGCCACGGCGCTGATAGTAAGCCAAAAGCTCAGGCCGATGGCTCAAGATTGACATGGTTAAGCGTGCAGGCTGTTTATCAGTGCCATTTTCAGTTGATAACAGATGTCGTGTGGCAAACGTCTCTGCCGCTTGTAATATCTCATTGCCAACGCCCTGCCCTTGCAGTTCAGGATGCACGGCAAACATACCGATATAGGCTTTTTTGTTTGAGTTGGCATCAGTTTTTATATCGACAGCGATACAACCAAGTATTTCACCTGTCTCTTTTGCATCACGCTCACCTGTCGTGGTTTTTGGATAGACAAACAGATAGTGTGTGGGATTATTAATCGTACTCGCCAGCTCCTCTGGCGTGATACGGATACCGCCGACTAAGTCAGCCTCATTGGTCCAGCCCGCTGTCTCTCGATAGCAGCAGTTTAATAACCGCTCAAGTGCGCCAATATCACTCGCGTCAGCCTGACGTAAAAATACGGCATCTTTGCTCAAATTACTTTTATTCATATTATAGTGTTCCTTTTTTATTTATAAAAAAACTGGCCTAGTTTCCTAAGCCAGCTTAAATACTAATACTTATCTGTCTATAGTACTAGCGCGATAATGCATGCGCCTGGTCAATCATATCAAACCCTGCATTAAGCTGTGCGCGCGTTGGTGCATGACCTCGGCGTAATAGTTCAGAGAAAGCAACCAGCTCTTTATCACGTCCAAGCGTACTTGCCGCACTCGCACGTGTATCCGCACCTTCGTCATCAAAATAATATTCGATATAGTCGAGCGTATCTGGCGTACCAAATAGGATATTGTGATCGGGCGTTGGCGCATGACCGCTATAGCGTAGGCTTTTGCCATATTGCATGGTCCAAAAGAAGGGAATGCGCGCCTCTAGCGAATCGACATTGTCATTATTTAGTATTGCGGCTGCCGTGACCATGCCATGCTGCAACGCCACGCGCCAATGTTCGATACGCATACGACCCATTTGGTTGGTAGGTTTGGCAATATCACCGAGCGCATAGATACCATCGCGCAGTTGTAGATGAGCGTCAACTTGTACACCATCTGGATCATTGATCTCATGCAATATCTCTGTACGTGGTGACACACCTGTGCCCAAGACCACAATATCAGCATCAATATGCTCGCCATTCGCCAACGTCACACCGCCTACATTTGAGAAAGCCTGATTATTGCTATCTCCATCCTTGTCCACTTGACGCTCAATCTTAGTGATTTCATTGACGGTTGCATCGAACACAAAGTTAATGCCCTTTTCTTCATGTAGCTTAATTAAGGCGTTACTCACCGTTTCTGAGACGATATTGCTCATTACACGGCTGCCTTGTCCAATCACGGTAATAGAAGCAGTCGTGCCTGCTTGCGCCAATGCCGAAGCGGTCTCCATACCGATAAAACCTGTACCGATAATCACTACGCGCTGGTCATGACTGGCCGCTTTGATCAATTTGGCATCTGCCATGCTACGCAAGGTATAGACGCCATCTGTCTCTGCTCCTTTGATAGGCGGAGTGATCGGCGACGCCCCTGTTGCCACCACTAAGAAGTCCGCTGTCTGCCGCGTGCTGTCGCCGTTTTCATTTTTTATGACAATGGTCGCCTCATTGGGCAATACTTCGCTGACCGTTTGATTCAGGTGCAGATCAATATCGTTGCTACTCGCCCAATCTGATCCGCCCAATAATAGCTTATCTTCATCCATTTTCCCTGCCAAAAATGCTTTCGATAATAATGGGCGGTTATAAGGAGCTTTGTCATCTTTGCTAATCATGGTGATTTTGCCGCCATAGCCACCTTGGCGCAATTGATGCGCGGTCATAAAACCTGCACCGCCGCCGCCGACGATGATGGTATGCGTATCAGCGAGCTGATCGTTATCTGCTCGCTCGTTGATATTGCTAGTCGTATCAACGATTAAGTTGTCGCCTTGCCTAGTCACGCTATAGCGCGTCAAGCCTTTCATCGCAACCGGCTCTATCAGCGAACCATCAGTACTATCAAAAGTGCCATGATGCCAAGGACAAACCACTCGATGACCGCAGCGTAACCCATTGCCCAAATCTGCACCCGCATGCGGGCATTTACCATCGAATGCATGGAACTCATCGTCATCACGAGTGATTAAAATGATGCTATCGTCTTCTTGCTTGTACGATTTCATACCGCCATTTGGAATATCCGATTTTGTTATCGTGACTGTGTTGATCATCGCCTTGGTCATAATGCTTCCTTAACAGTTATAATGAGTTCCTGATGATAGCGTGTTGAAAATAGCCCTAACCATTCAGAGCGATTCAACCTACCTTATTATTTTTGATGTTTTATGCATTGATAGTAGCAAGCGCGCAGCATATACGATGTTTTTTTGTATGCTTGCTGCGTTGCAAAACGTAATTGCGCCGTTTTTATCAGCGTCTTTGCTATCTCCATTTATTATAAATAAACACAATAAAAGACTATTTTATGACTCCTCAAGACACCTCTAACGATATTGAAAACAACTCTGCTCCTCAGTCCATCTTAGATAGTGACTCAGATAGCGATACAAATAATCAGGCTGCCGACAGTTTTGATCTCAGTGTTATTGATATTGGCGCTGTCACTGACACCGCAAACTTGCCGCAGCCAAAGCCTCAACCGATAAAGCAAGCTACTTATAAAGCAGATGCCACCGACTTTGTGGTCAACGAAATACTCCCGCTAGAGTTGACAGGTGATGGTGAGCATCTATGGCTGCATATTAAAAAACTAGGCATGAACACCGCGTATCTGGCAAAACTGTTGTCAGAGTGGGCAGACATACCGCTACGTGATGTCGGTTACTCAGGACTGAAGGATCGTCATGCGGTGACGACCCAGTGGTTTAGTCTGCGTATACCCAAAAAGCAGTTGCCGCCTACAGAGTTTGCGCCGATAGATATTGGCGAGCATGAATCTGTCGTTATTCTGGCGCAGCACTGGCATAATAAAAAACTCAATCGCGGTACCCACCGTGCCAATCAATTTATCATTACCTTGCGTGATATTAAGTTTACGAATGATGATGAAAACACTGAATCAACTGAGCAATCGTTATCTACTCAGCAGACGGCTAAGCAACGCGTCGAGGAGCATTTAGCACGCATCGATGAAACAGGTGTGCCTAACTACTTTGGCCCACAGCGTTTTGGTCGTCAGGGTAATAATGTTAGAGAAGCGTTGTCGCTATTTGCCCGTCCAGCGCGCGAGCCAAAGCCGCAACCCAAAAAGAGCAAACGCAAACGTGCGCCACGCGAACAAAATACGATGGAGCTGTCGGCAGCCCGTAGCTTGATATTCAATGAGATACTAGCCGCGCGAGTTCGTAATGGCAGCTGGAACACTGGCCTAGCAGGGGAAGTATTTAATCTGGATGGTTCGGGGTCGATATTTACCAGTGAGGAGATAGACGATACGTTACGCGCTCGTATGAGTAGCGGCGATATTCATCCAACTGCTGTGCTTTGGGGTACAGGTAATGACAAAGTCAGTGGCAGTGCAGCCGCGTTAGAAAACGAAGTTGTACAACACAGCCCATTACTCATGCAGCTAGCAATGGGATTGGAGCAGCGTGATATTAAAGCGCAAAGACGATCATTACGACTGCCTATTGAGCAATTAAGCTGGGAGTGGTCGGATGAGCAGATATTGGTATTGAGCTTTACGTTGACCACTGGTAGCTTTGCCACTAGCATGCTAGCAAGTTTGGTTCAGCAGATGGATTCATGATTGAGTTATTGATAGTGCAGAGGGGCAGCTAGCGGTTTTTGTAGAGTGAATGGATACTACCATTTTTTTCAGCAAACATATGGTTGGCACTGACGACTTGATTGCGTCCACGGTGCTTGGCTTCATAAAGAGCCTTATCTGCTGCGCTAATCAAACGTTGGCAGATGTCGCTAGGCAGTTTTTGCATGAATGCCATTTGGCTCTCAGCGCGCTGAGTGGCAATCGGCTTGATAAGAGGTGATGCACTTGATTGAGACTGGGCTTTTTTTGCCAAAATAGATTTATAGTTTTTGACAATGCAAGCTCTTTCTTGATGGGTCAAGGTATACAGCCCAAAACTCGCTGTCACGCTAAAATCAAACACATCACCGACCTTGATGATATGCTCAGCAATACTAAGCCGTAATTGCTCCGCAATCACCATTGCACTATCGTGCGACGTATCTGGTAGCACAACCAGAAACTCCTCACCACCGTAACGGCTAATGATGGTTTCATCTGATAACGACTGCAATAGCGTCTGCGATATTTCGATCAACACTTGATCCCCCACATCGTGGCCATAGTTATCGTTGATGCGTTTAAACCAATCCAAATCAAAGAGCATCACGCTCAAATCCTCATTGTCTCGTACCGTTGACAACGCATACTTCATTTTCTTCAGGCCGTAGCGACGGTTTTTTAGCTTCGTGAGCTCATCTTGATTGGCATACTGCAAGGTTTCTTGCCGACTATCATCTAAAACCAATAGCAAAGCACGAAATATATAAACGATAAAAATCGCTTTCGGGAATGCTAAATATAAATGGGTTGAGCGCCAAAAAAAAGCTGATGAACGCTGTATCTCAGTGATACTATCCCAACTTAATACATTGTTTTCAAACGCTGAAGCAGCAACGGCATTTTCAACCGCCATAATCTCGTTGTAAGTCAAATAATTATGAGTTTCTAGTAACGGGTGGATAACGGTCAACTGACGTAGATTGGGTAAAGTGATACCAAAATAGGGCGAGGTAATGGCCAATAACATAAGTATGATTTGTAGCCAAAACATGCGCCAAGCATAGCGGCGTTTGATGAGCATCATGCCAAGCATCGCACCGCCAACTAGCGATACTCCAGCAAACAAGCTGCTATAACCTATCACCACGATGACGGTAGCAATATAGAACGTATAAGTCAGTACTAGTGCGATTTGCCATCTGTCTAAAATATCCCGCCTACTTCCAGAGTGCGGCAAATATTTGACCATACATAAGAAAAATAAACCCATTACGCTGATTCCCAGCCATAGTGGGTACAGATAGTGCATATTGACATAGGCATGGAGCGCATCTTGTCGCCACCAAACGAACAGACACCACAGCCAATGCAAGGATACTTCCATGACAATAAATAACGCCATCAATGACGTTCTGTCAGCCGCTTGCCACTCAAAAATCATTTGAGAGAGCTTTTTGTATCCAAGATGAGAGACCGACACAGCCATAGATGGGCTACCGCAGAAAATATAAATGCACTGACTTTACAGGCATTGTGATCGAGTTAATCGAGTTAAAGGGCGTCATACCTTTTATAAACTTTTCTAGATATCCCTTTAAGTGTTACAAGTTCTGTCTGTATTATCAATCTGTTTTGTACATTTATTTATCAATCAGCAGTTTTTGAATATACAGTTTTGAGCGTCATGATATTCACATAAAAGACTCAGTCATCTTGGCGACGAAACACAAAAGTGACTAACCGCTAAAATGTCCATAAAACATGATAAAACCATCAGACTAAGCAGGCGTGTTAAACAACTCCCAAACCCCTTGTTGGTCTTCATTCAAAATAGGCACATCACCCAAACGACGCCACGGCATATTGCTACCATGAAAGTCACTGCCAATCGAGGTGACAAGATTGTGCTCGGCAATACTACGATCAACCATTCTGCGCGTGCTGATTGGTTCACTTGTGGCTGGTAGCTCACAAGCGTCACCGCCAAGCTGAGCAAACTCCCCAATCAGCTTGCGCACTCGTGTGGCCGATAGCTGATAACGCGTGGGATGCGCGAGCACCGCTCGACCACCACAAGCATGAATCAACTCAATCCCATGCTGCATCGTCAACGCCTCGATCGCCACATAAGCAGGCTTATTATCTGCCAAATATTTATCAAAGGCTTTTTGAACGGTTTTGACCTCGCCCCGCTCAAATAATATCTGCCCAATATGTGCGCGTCCAACGGCTTGCGGATTACCCCCTGCCTTATCGAGTACGGCTTGCCACAACTCATCGAAATCTATAACCAGCAGCTCACTGAGCTTTTCGGTGATGCGCTGACCACGTGTGGCCCGACTGTCTTGTAGTTGCTGCAGAGTGGCGTGCATTTTGTCGCGATCAGTAAAGTCCAGTCCCAGCACATGGATGATCTTATTGGTAGATTTGTTTTTGCCATAGCCACCGCTCAATGTGTGCTCACAGCTGATTTCCACCCCATTGATCAGCTGTATATCATAAGCATTAGCGGCTTCTCTTGCCTCATCAATGCCCGCTAGCGTGTCATGGTCGGTCAAGGCCAGTACATTGATGCCCGCTGCGTGCGCGCGCTTTACTACTTCAGTTGGTGCGTAAGTACCATCCGAACAGGTACTGTGACAATGTAAGTCGTATTTCATAAGATGAACCTTAATGTTTTAAAAAATAAGCGTATAAACAATTTAGTAGTAGATAGTCACTATTCATATTGGTTGCTATTGATTGCTATTATTAATGATAATGTCTGAGCCAACTCTCTGGATTTAGCGACTATTGCTGCTGTATTTGATGGTTATATTTGGTTAGCGCTATGGTCATTGCTCGCAATAAGAAAGGATTGTTCTATCGGGTGCTTATATCGCAGGATTATCGTGTTGATTGCTTTTTTTTGCGGCAGTAGACGTGTAAACTACCCATACGTTTTTGTTGGACACAACCTTTGCTATGAAAGCATTATTAGACTTTATCCCTTTGATTGCCTTTTTTATCGCGGCGCGTTATAACGGTATTTTGGCAGCGGCAGGGGCTTTGCTCGTCGCTACTATCGTTGTTTATGCCATTCACTTTATTCGCCAAAAAGGCAAGTTTGATAAGCAACAATGGGTCGTCTTACTATTAACCATTTTGTTTTGCGGTGGTACATTGCTGCTGCGTGATGACATCTACCTGCGCTGGAAATCGCCCATTATCAATGGTATTTTTGCGTTGACCTTGTTTGTCAGTGCCGCTATCAATAAGCCATTAATGCAGCTAGCAATGAAAGAAGTATTTACTTTAACACTTAGTGGTTGGAAAAAACTGACCGTTGCTTGGGCACTTTTCTTCGCCCTCATTGCTGTACTCCATTATATTACAGCCTTTACCATGTCAGATGAAGCGTGGATTAACTTCAAGACTTATGGCTGGATTCCGATTATGCTGGTATTCGTCGTGGCTCAGTTTGCTGTACTCAAAAAGCATCTCAACCCTGCGCTGACGGACAAAACCACTAAATAACAGTTATGCGCTGATTGCAGCTACTGTCTTATAATTGATAAAACTGCTTTTAGAGCTCAAAGTAATCAGCCGTTAGCGTTATACGATGCATTTCAAATCAATCATTACATTTTATTATCAACTAAGGAAGTTCCATGTCTTTATTTGTCATTATTGGTCATGATGTGGCTAATAGCAGCGCACAGCGTCTGATTACTCGCGCTGAACATATTGAGCGATTACAGGCGCTAAGTCGTGAAGATCGTCTGGTGATTGCAGGCCCAACGCCGATCGAACATGGCAAGAGCGATATGTCAGGCAGCTTAATCATTGCTGAGTTTGACTCTATCGAGGCGGCACAAGCGTGGGCGAACGATGAGCCTTATTTACGTGATGGCGTCTATAGTCACGTGGATATCAAGCCATTTATTCAAGCATTGCCTGCGCCCACTGATAAAGTAGCCGCGTCGTGAGTCAAAAGGTCTTTACGTTGAATACTCGATTCTATAAAAGTAGCTTGGCTAGCCTGTTACTGATGGCAGCAGTATCAGTGCAAGCCGCGCCAACGGCACCCAACGCAGATGCAGCGAATCCTACAGTAGCCCCTATAAATCAACCTGCTGTAGGCGATGCAGCAACAAGTTCAGCACTAGATATCAATGATACTCTGGCAGCACAGTTGCAACCGTCTACTAAAGCACTGTCCGAGGCCAATCAAGAACTACTCAGCCGTAATGCACAATTGCAACGCCAAGTGAACGACTTGCAGACCCAAGCAAACGTTTTAGTCTATGAGAGCAAAGGTCAGCTGTTTTTGTATGGTGCATTTACCGTTTTAATCAGTTTATTGGTGGGTATTTTTATCTCGTGGCTGGTGTTCGTTCGCCGTGATCGCTGGTAAGCAATGCGCTCTTTATAGATTTAGCCTTTGACCTGCTCTATTCTGCGACGTCTCATTGTATTTTTATGAACTTGATTCTGTCATCAAGAACATTTTTATTATAGTAAATCATCCTACTAAGAAGTTTCCATGTCTATCGCTCATCACACAAACGCTGAACCATTAAACATTATCACACCTGCCAAGGTTGAGTGGCAAATGGATGATACTGGCAATATGGTGCCAGTGTCTGGTGAGTTCGGCGATGTGTATTTTTCGCATGCGGATGGTCTGGCAGAGACACGTCATGTATTTTTAGAGCACAATCAGCTGCCTGATCGCTTGGCAGGCCTTGTACCAAAGCAATGCTTTACGATTGCCGAATTGGGTTTTGGTACTGGGCTTAACTTATTGGCGACTTGGCAGTTATGGCGACAGCTGCGCGATACCTACCCACAACTGGCAGATGCCCGCCTACATTTCATTACCACTGAAAAATTCCCGATACCGCTTGCAGATCTGACGCACATACTTGCCCTATGGGGTCAGCGTGCGCCTGAGCTTGTAGCGTTGATTGAGCCACTTTTGGCTGCGTATCCGCCTCTTATCGCAGGCTGCCATCGTTTGGACTTTTCTTATGATAATCTGACGGTCGATATATGGCTTGGTGATGCAGCCCAGAGCCTTAGCAAACTGGCAATAGAGCGCCCTCAGCAGTCTGCGCCTCAGCCTCATATCGATGCGTGGTTTTTGGATGGCTTTGCGCCTTCTTGCAACAGTACCTTGTGGGCTGACAGTATCTTTACACAGATGCAGCGCCTATCGCGTCCGCATACCACCGCCGCTACTTATAGCTGCGCAGGCATCGTCAAGCGCGGGCTCAAGGAACATGGCTTTGCCATCAAAAAGGTAAAAGGTTTTGGTCGAAAGCGAGAAATGCTCACCGCCATCATGACCGATACAAACCATATTGACGTTACTAGTGATAATAAAAGTTGTGATAACGAAAGCCACGATGCGGAGCAGATAACAACAGATAGCACCTTTAATCACACTGCCATCATTGGTGCAGGCGTTTCAGGGTTGCTAACGGCTTGGTCGCTTGCCAATCGCGGCATTGCGGTCACTTTATTAGACAAAACGGCGCCTCTGGCTGGCGCTTCAGGCAACCCTCGAGCATTGCTTGCCCTAAAAATGACGCCAATTCACCACGTTGATGAACATTTGCATACCATCGGTTATCTTTATAGCAGCAGGCTATATCGAGACCTTAATCAGAAAGCCACACAGCTCAATACAGCGCCAGTACTGGAGCCGACTGGAGCGCTTGATTTACTGGTGAAAGCCAATATTGGCACCGAGCAAATCGAAGATTATCCTGATGAGATGGCAACCACCCTACCCCATGAGCAAGCACAGAATATTAGTGGAATAAAAGAGCAAGACTTATCAGAGAACTTATACTTACCACAGTCTGGTTTGGTCAATCCGCAAGCATTGAAAACTATTATATTGACACATCCGCTCATTCGCTTTCAGCAATTAGAAGTGAGTGAGATTAACGAAACTGAACAGCAAGTGTGTATTGAAGGCAGTGATCAAAATCAGGAGACTGTCTCTATTCTTGCTGATCATGTCGTTATTTGCGCCGCCTTTGAGAGTCATCAATTAGATAAGCGCATTTTTGATTGCCGTAAAATTCGTGGTCAACTGTCTTGGTTTCGTCCTAGCCTAGAGCAACTGATAAATTTGCCAAAAATCCCGCTTAAATATAGTGGTTACTGTGCGCCCTTTAACGCAAAAGCAGGGGATGATGAGCTAAATACTGTCACCGCTGGCAAGCCATATCTATTATTAGGCGCAAGTTTTATCCGCAACGATACAGATACGGACTTAAGAGATGAAGAACATCAGATTAGCCGGGACAAGCTCGTTGCTGCCATTCCTGAGATGGAATCTATCGTGCCAGCCGATACTAGCCTGTGGCAAGGGCGCGCTGGCATTCGCACTCAGACACCGGATTATCATCCAATCGTTGGGCAACTAACCAACAGTCAGCGAATTTGGACGATAAGTGCAATGGGTGCAAAAGGTTATGCGTTGGCACCCATCTGCGCTGAAGCGTTAGCGGGTATGATGCTAGGGTCATTTGCGCCACTATCTAATGCAATGCTCGCACGTCTATCGCCCAATCGTACCCGTTTGCAAACACCGCTCACTTAATATCATTTAGGATGATATTCATGTACATCAAAACAACGATTTCGACGATTCATATTATCTTGTGATATCTTTATTTAATGTTCATTCCGACAATGAGATAAGCATCATGAGCTATCATCAAACCACCATTACCCTACCTACTTATGCCCGTGGTATTCATGTCATCACGCCTATCATCGAGGAAGCCATTGCTCAGCTCATACCGTCCAGTGCCAAAGCGGGGCTGGTTCATTTGTTTTTGCAACACACGTCAGCCAGTCTCGCCATTAATGAAAATGCTGACCCAGATGTAAGATTGGACACAGAGGATTGGCTCAATAAAATCGCCCCAGCCGATCAGCAAGAGTACCGTCATACCTTAGAAGGCTCCGATGATCTACCAGCGCATCTCAAAAGCATAATGATAGGTGTCAGTTTAACCATTCCTCTGATAGATGGTGTCTTGGGTTTAGGGATGTGGCAAGGAGTTTACTTATGTGAGCACAGAGACTTGAAGGGTTATGGCGGACAGCGTAAGCTGGTCATTACAATCAATACGTAATACTATATAGTGATGAGATGGCAGGTTGACCCTTGCAAATTGCCACATTGATATAGCGCGCTATTAACGGATAAACCTGACTATGAAAACCTTTTTACCAAAACGGCTCAGCTTTTTGAACGCTAACACTTACTGCCTCAGTGCACCTGCTATTTTTTTGAGTGTGTTTTTGCTGACTGCCTGTCAAGAAACGCCAGAACCCGAAGAATCTGCCGAAACACCATCTGAAACGTCAACACAGACAACGCCAGTAACGACAAATATCAATGTCAATGAAGCGGCGGATGACAGTATAGAGGAGGTACCGAACTTAGCGCAGACTGCTACTGATTCAGAGCGCGATGTGAGCTTGACTGAACTGGAACAAGACCTTGGAGGCACTGTCGCTGCACCAAGTAATACTGCTACATCGCCCAATCCAGAACAGGCCATTAAAGGCGCACAAATCACTGATGTCCGTTACAAAAGTGAAGCAGGCGACACCTTATCGGTCGTTTTTGAAACGTCAGCTGCAGGGTTGCTCAATGCCATCGTCACTCGACCCAACCAGCCAAAAATGACGCTCAGCGCACCAGAAGGACAAGGTAACAACCCCACTTATCGCTCAGCTGACGGTAACGTCCAACTGGTGAGTCATGCAGGTGGCGGCACCATTGATCTTATCCAAAACAATACCGTCACTAGCTTTGATGCAGTCAGTGCTGAAGCAGAAGTCGTCACTGAATAAGTGCTAATTGTATCCTTTTTGAAAGTCTTATCTTAAATAATCAAGAAGCGGCAAACGTTACTATCGTTGCCGCTTTTTTATCTCTATTTACTGGTCTCTACTCACTCGTATTTACTTAACTTTCTGGTAGATGATTTTATTTATCCAAACCCAGTTGATTGACCAAAAAGTCCGACCAACCAACTTATGGCCGTCCATATCCCCCAACCAACAAATACAATCACGATGAGTCCCAACATGTCAGGGATATGCAAGTATAGCCAAGCCACTATTGGATTTCGCCAAAAAGCACCAAAGCGGCTTTGCTGCTTGTCTTCTAGTGATTGATGTAAAAAAGGCCGATCCATATGCATGGTTTCAGTGATGCCATACTCCTGATGCAAATGCTCGTGTACGATACCCAATGTCTTGCGGCTAGGACGAATAAAAATATCTAGCAATGTTCCAATGCCCGGCAC
This sequence comes from Psychrobacter sp. KCTC 72983, assembly GCF_014280455.1. NCBI lineage: Bacteria > Pseudomonadati > Pseudomonadota > Gammaproteobacteria > Moraxellales > Moraxellaceae > Psychrobacter > Psychrobacter sp. KCTC 72983. The sequence goes on along the minus strand of NZ_CP060390.1, from coordinate 1,844,962 downwards.
AATACCGACCACCATATCAATCAGCGCCAGTCTGACCGCAGGTGTCATTTTATCGGCAGGAACACCCAGCTGACGACCCAATATAAAAGCATAGCTGGTTAGTATCAGTCCTGCGACATCCCCTGCGAGAGGAATGGTAGAGAGCACCGTATCGGCACCCATGCCTTGCTTGGTAAAAGGCACGCGGACAAGAGAATCCATTGTATTAGCAAACTTTGCCAGTTTACGCTCAGTGGCAATGACTTGCTCGCGTGTCAGTCCCTGCTCAGCAAGTTTTGCCTGATAATCGACGACTGAGCCATTTGTATCAGAGGATTTCTTTGCTTTAAATCTCGGCAACTTCTTAAATTTATCCATTTAGAGTCGTCCATATACAAGCAATTGCAACGAGGGCAAAAACATAGCGTCCTACCCAGATATTGGCTAAGAACGCCTGAAAGCAAGCCTGCGCATTGCGACTGGCACAAGCGCTGTTTTGTTTGGCAAACATCATCGCCACCAATGCCAATCCGAATACGGGTGTCACGCCTAGCGTTGTTGGGGCAAAGTAATGCCACATAGCCGCGCCCATCATCAGCAAAAATAGCATTTGCAGGATTGAGATAATAATCACATCATAGCGCCCAAATAATATCGCCGTTGATTTGACCCCAATCTTGAGATCATCCGCGCGGTCAGCCATTGCGTACTGCGTGTCATAGGCCACCGTCCAGCACATATAAGCAAAGAATAATAGCCAGCACCAAATATCGGGAGCGCCCTGCACCGCCACATAAGACATCGGTATGGCCCAGCCAAACGCCGCTGCCAAAAATACTTGTGGCAGATGGGTATAGCGTTTCATAAAGGGGTAAATAAAGGCCAATACAACAGCACCCAATGACCAATAAAATACGGCAACGGGTAAGAAAAACAGCAAACTGGCACTGAGTAATACCAGTACCAAAAATGCAGCAATGGCTTCTTTGCCAGATAGACGTCCATCTGCTAATGGACGACCTTTGGTGCGAGTCACATAACCATCTACTTTACGATCCGCAAAATCATTAATCGCACAACCAGCGGCGCGCATAAATATCGCACCGAGGGCAAATATCGCAAATATCTTGAGCGTTGGCAGACCTGCTGTAACTCCTTGCTGCTGGGCTTGACCCATGGCAGCTAACAGTACGCCCCATAATGTCGGCCATAGTAGCAGCTCAATACCCACTGGTTTATCAAAACGCGTGAGCTGGATATAGGCTTGTAGTTTGTCTTTGAATGTCATGGCTTCTTATTATCGTCAATAAAGAGTGTTATATGCTTTTTTGCTAGGGCGTGTCGCTATTTTAAAAATGGTGATAAACGTTTGAATTAGCGACACGCCCTAATCGTTAGATTTGTTGCCATAAGTTATTCGCCTCAATTAGAGACAATTCAGGATACTGTTTACGTAACGCTTTAATCGCAGGGATTTTATCTTTGTGTTCTGCTTGTTGCCGCAAAAATGCCAATTGCTCTTGTGGACTGCTCAATTCCTTTAAACGTGCTTCAAGCCGAAGAATCCGAGTGCGCAGCATGATATTGACCAACAATAAGCCTGCACCCATGACCCAAATGATTAGCGTTGACATTTCCTGCTCCTGAATACATGTATTCTAAATACTCAAGTCAATGGATTGCGTATATCTATACTTATCCACTTATTTATCACAAACAGTGGCTATGAAATAATCCTCAAAAAACCGATGTCAGGCAAAATACCCATCAAAGCGCACGGCTTCATTATGCCAGCTTTCGCTAGCAGGCTCATCGGCAAGTAGTGGCGCAAATTGTGGCCGCTTGACGATCACGCGGCTTTGTCCTTGCGCGCTTCGACTCACAATTGCCTTAGCACTATTTAGCAGTTGGTGCTCTTCATCTAGCGTTGGTGGGCGAGCCAATTGATGCAAGGCCTGCATGTGCTTACCAACTTTTGCGCCTTTGCCTGTCTTATTGTCTTGATAGCTATCCTCTGGAAACATGGGATCTAAATACACCACATAGACTGTATTGCCATCATTCGATATATCGTCAGCTTTTAGGCTCGCAAAATAACTCAGTGCATCAGTATTGATAATATGTAGGCGACTCATGAGCTTTTGCCAATTAGACTGCGCACTCATACGCTGCTGCTCTGCAAGTAACAGCAACGCCATTAGCGGCTGCTGCTCAAGCATAATGACTTGTGCGCCAGTACTGGCCAATATCAAACTATCATGGCCAAAGCCGGCCGTGGCATCGATAACACGGCTATCTGCGGTAATCTTTGCTGCTTGCAGTAATAGCTCCGACTTACGACCAGCACTCACCACGCGGCGTTGCAATTTATCCCACTCTGGTGACACGCTCAGTCCATCACTAAGCCACGATAGCTTATCTTTTTCATCAAGCAGCAAAATAAGTTGAGAGGATGTTTGGCTCAGTTGCTGGCGACGTTTTTGTGTTAATTTCTCCGTGGAGAGCTCAGTCTTTAAGACGATGGGTAATTTATGCTCAGCTATCAATGATTGTAGGCGCTCAATCTGAGCTTGTTGGTTGTCATTCACATAGAACAGTTGGCACTGTACAAGGTCACCTGACTTATTATCTGTGTGATGCAGCGCTGTCATAACCATCATCCTTTTTACTTATAACTGCTTACTTTTTACCTATAGCATTACAAGCCATCGTACAAATCTAGCCCGCCATTTGGTAACCAAAGCCCCAAGCCGCGACCAACACGATAACACCCGTGATAATGCGTAACCAAGCAAAAATGGTAAAGTCACGGCGACTCACCCATGCTACCAGTAAGCGAATACAGAGTAGCGCCACGACAAACGACACGATGGTTCCAACACCTAATACCAACCAGTCTTCACGATTGCTCAGTACATCGCCGTGTTTGAGCAGATCTAATAATGCCGCGCCTACAATGACAGGAATACCCAAAAAGAATGAGAACTCAGCAGATGCCTTACGTGAGACCCCAAGCCATAGCGACCCAATAATAGTGGCTCCCGAACGCGACGTCCCTGGTATCAAAGCCAAACATTGAAACAGACCAATCATTAAGGCCGTTTTTATACTGACATCTTCTGCTTCTTCTGCAATGATGGTTTTAGGGCGCTTTTCCACATAGAATATGAGCAGACCGCCGATGATGAGCATAATGGCAACGACAATAGGATTGAATAAATACGCTTTGATTTCATCAGCAAAGGTAAAGCCAACAATCATCACAGGAATGGTCGCGACAATGAGACTGAGTCCCAGCTGCCTAGGATTGGTCATGCCGTCCGCTTTGCCTGTGATTAACCCCATCAGTGCTTGCCACAGTCTGCCCCAATAGTCGTATATCACCGCCAAAATAGCACCAAGCTGTACAACAACCACAAACAAATCGACTTTTTCTTTGGTCCAAAATCCCATCACATCGGCTGATAAAATCAAATACCCCGTGCTGGAGATGGGCAAAAACTCTGTGATACCTTCCACGATACCCATGATGACAGCTTGAACGAATAACAGTATATCCACAATGACTTTCCTAAAAACAGGCCGATTGGCTGTCCTGTGTTGACGTTGGTTTTATATTGATTAGTGCTTAAAAAATATGCAATAGTTATGACTTACCTTGCTCTTTAAGTGTTTTCCAAGCTTGGTTACGTAGATATTTTGGTAGCGCTTGCGCCGCCTCCGTACCACCATCGTTTGCAAATTGGGCAACACCAAGCTGCCCGATGATAACAGCGTCTGGCCAAACGTCTTCATGGCACACTTGCTGATCATGTCGTGCTAATAGCATCGCGCCATTCCCCGCGATAGGGAGATTCAGTGCTGTTTGGCTATCATAATCCAATAGCTGCTCAGTGCTATCACTGCCATAAGCCCATACTGGCTGCATGATGCTATAACCTAACTGCTCGTCAACTATCAACTCGTACTGTCCAAAATAAACTTGCTGCATACGAGCATCAAGGGCGCTGTATAGGTGTGTCAGGCCGTACTGCTGATACGCAGATTGTGCAATCGCTTGTAGGCTAGAGACACCAACACAAGGCAAGTCATGCGCGACAGACAACGCTTGCACCACTGCCGTGTTGATACGAATACCGCTAAACGCACCCGGTCCGCGATTAAATATTAAAGCCTGTATATCAGCAAGACGTAGCTGCGCCTCAGATAGTGCAGCATCAATCATCGGTAAGATCTGCTGAGTTTGCTGGCGTTTACCTGTTTCGGTATGGTTCGACAGTACCTGTCCGCTCGAATCTAAAATCGCGATCGAACACTGATCGAACACGGTATCCATTGCTAAAAACATCACAACCTCGGCTTTTACTTTTGGCGTTCTAAATGGGTTTGTCAGATTTTAATAATTTTTAATAGCCATTTATTATTTATGTACTATCAAAATTTAGACAGAATGAAACAGCGCCTATCATAGCATTTAGGCTAAATGAATTTTATCAATTTCTACGCTTTTCCACACTTTATTCATCTGTACTTATTCATAGCTAACCATAAAAAACCCTAAAGCTTAGGTAGCTTTAGGGCCTATATAAAATACTTTCAGTATACATCACGATGGCTTAGAAGCGTGTTTTAAACTTCTTTGGCGCTTGGTTTTGCATTTCTTGCATCTGCTTTTGCATCTCTTCGGTGCTCGGCATATTGTTCGGATCCAGTCCCATTTGCTTGGCCATTTGTTCTGGATTCACGTCTTTAGCGCCTGGTTGACCGCCGCCAAACAATGGGCCGCCACCGCCTGCGCTGCTACCACCCATGAGGCCTTGCATAGACTTCATCATTTTACTGATGCCTTCAGGCTTTGAGATCATTTTCATCATTTTTGCCATTTGCTTGTGCTGCTTGAGCAAACGGTTAACATCTTGAATCTCACGACCTGAGCCTGCAGCGATACGGCGCTTACGACTTGGATTAATCTTATCAGGGTTTTTGCGCTCAAATGGCGTCATTGAATTAATCAACGCCTCCATCTCACGTACTTTTTCTTCTGGCTTGGCATCTTCGACGGCTTTTTGCATGTCTGAGCCGCTCATACCTGGCATCTTATCTAAGAAGCCTGCCATACCGCCCATACTTTTCATCTGCTGGAACTGGGTTAATAGATCCTCAAGGTCGAAATCACCGCCTTTTTGCATCTTTTTCGCCATTTTTTCGGCTTTATCACGGTCGATTTTCTGCTCAACTTCTTCGACCAAACTCAGTACGTCGCCCATACCAAGGATACGCTGCGCGATACGCTCAGGATGGAATAATTCGAGCTCGTCAAGTTTCTCACCGCGACCCAAGAACTTAATTGGCTTGCCGGTGATAGCACGTACAGACAGCGCCGCACCGCCTCGTGCATCGCCGTCAGTCTTAGTTAAGATAACACCCGTCAATGGCAACGCATCATTAAAGGCTTTTGCGGTATTGGCGGCATCTTGACCCGTCATTGCATCGACGACGAATAGTGTCTCAGAGGGATTGACCGCCGCCGTTAGGGCCTTAATCTCATCCATCATGGTATCGTCGATATGTAGACGACCTGCCGTATCAATGATAAGGATATCTTGATACTGGATTTTGGCCTCTTCAATCGCACGCTTTGCGATATCGATTGGATTTTCATCCGTGCTTGAGTTCACAAACTTGGCATTTACCTGACCGGCGACTTGCTCAAGCTGTTTGATCGCCGCTGGACGGTAGACGTCGGCCGATACCAGCATGACTTTTTTCTTTTGACGCTCTTGTAGATATTTGGCCAATTTACCAGCTGTGGTCGTTTTACCCGCACCTTGCAAACCTGCTAGCAAATAGACCACAGGCGGTTTACCTGTCATCTCTAACTGCTGATTGGCACTGCCCATCATTTCGGTCAGCTCGTCGTGTACGATTTTGACAAAGGCTTGACCTGGCGCTAGCTCTTTTAGCACTTCAGCACCAAGCGCTTGCTCTTTGACGCGTTTGACAAAGTCGCGGGTTACAGGTAGTGCTACATCGGCTTCTAACAACGCCATACGCACTTCACGTAGCGTGTCTTTGATATTGTCTTCGGTCAACTGTCCGGTACCGACGATGTTACGTAGGCTCGACGATAAGCGTTCTGTTAAGGTATCAAACATAAATAACTCTCAATTAAAATGGTTTTCAATTAAATAATACGCAATTAAAATAACTCTAAATCAAACCATTAAAATGGTTCATAAATAATATTAGGATACGCTATAAGATATTAGGATATTGCATGACAAGGGACATGATAAAAGAATTATATTATCAATACTATAGCATTAACATGGCTCAAAACTTATAGTCGTTTCGCAAAGGACACAGCGCTTATAATTGTAGTTAACTTTTTACAGATGACATATTTTATGTTTTGCGCTATGTAGCACTGCCGATCATTTATAAGTTATAAGCAAGATGGTGCTCAATTGGCACCCATTTTATGATAAATTGGACGATTATTCTAATCATTCTGATAATACCACTTTAGCGACACATTGAGCGGCAGTTTATGCTCAGTATAAGATGAGGCTTTTTATCTGTGCACTTTGCATTCTTACTTGCTAGCATGGCTTATATCTTAGTCAGTATCCATATTGGTTGGGCGCTGGTTCAGGACAAACCTATCCACAAAAGCCTCAGTTTGGGCTTATTGCTGGTTGGCATGGCTGCACATGCGGCACTGCTATATCCATACGTTGTGACGCTGTATGGTTTAAATTTCAACTTATTCAATATAATCAGTTTGACCAGTTTATTTTTCTTATTCTTTTACCTGTTGTTCTGTTTATACCGCCCTATTCTTAGTCTTGGCATTTTGGCTGCACCCACTGCGCTAATAGGTATGACTGTCGGCTATGTCGGCCGTGCCCCTTATCAACCACTAACTGATGTCAGTATTGGGCTTGAAATTCATATCATATTATCATTAGCTGCCTATTGTGTGCTGTTGATGGCGGCGGTACAAGCGCTATTTCTACGTCTACAAATACGTGAGCTCAAGCATCATACCATTCACCGCTTTTGGGTCAATAAGCTACCCTCCCTGCAAAGTATGGAGAGTTTATTATTCGATATGCTGTTGGTGGGCTTTGTATTGCTCAGTATCGCACTGGGGATTGGGTTTATCTATGTGCAAGACTTGATGGCGCAGCATATCGTGCATAAGACTGTTTTTAGTCTACTGTCGTGGTTATTATTTGGTGTACTACTATTCGGTAACTGGCGTGCAGGCTGGCGAGGCAAACGTGCAGCCAACATCACTATTTATGCTTTTATCCTATTAGCCATTGGCTTTGTTGGTAGCAAGTTCGTCTTAGAAATGCTCCTATAAAATATATGTTCAAAAAAAGGCGGTCAGCAACAATAGTTACGGACCGCCTTTTTTATATTTTTAGCCGACTCACTACTAATTTTTCTTAGTTAAATACGACTGTCTTATTACCCGCCACAATCACACGGTTTTGCACATGCCAGTTTACGGCACGTGCTAATACGTTGCGTTCGATATCACGGCCGATAGCACGCAATTCTGTCACCCCTTGGCGATGTGTTACACGGTGTACGTCTTGCTCAATGATAGGCCCTTGATCAAGCTCAGCAGTCACATAGTGCGCTGTTGCGCCAATCAGCTTGACGCCTTTATCGTAAGCTTGACGATAAGGATCTGCACCCACAAACGCAGGTAAGAATGAATGATGAATATTGATAATCTGCATTGGCCAACGTTTGACGAAATCTGATGACAATATCTGCATATAGCGCGCCAATACTAACAAGTCGTTACCTGCCATCAACTTATGAATCTGCTCTTCTGCCTCTGCCTTATTGTCTTTGGTCACTGGCACATGATGGAAAGTAATGCCAAAATTCTGTACTGCTTGCTGTAAATCAGGATGGTTGCTGACCACGCAAGTAATCTCGCAATCGAGCAGTCCACGCTGATGTCGCCATAATAAATCTAACAACGCATGATCAAACTTAGATACCAAAATACCCACTTTGGTCTTCGTTGCATTGTTATGTAGACGCCAATCCATATCATGACGCTTAGCAACCGTATGCGCAAAGCTGGCCTCAAAATTCTCGATAATATCGCTTAATCCTGCCAAGGCAAACTCTAAACGCATAAAATATTGACCGCCTTCATGCGCCGTTGAATACTGATCAAGCGTAATGATATTAGCGCCATAACGATGAATGAATTCAGAGACTGCCTGTACGATACCTGCCTGATCTTTGCATTTGATTAGAAGTGTCGCTGTATCAATAGTGCTAGGAAGCTGTTTGCTCTGAGAAGCTATGGTCGATAATAAAACCGTTTTAGTGTTGTCTGACATAATTCGCCCAATATAAAAAATGATGACTTATCGCTGAAAAATTGCTGACAGCATAGTAAACCGGTTATTTTAATCTTTTTTGCGATGCTTTGCTGAGCGAGTTGGTTGTTTTTGGTTATTTAAGGTGATTTGGCTTTTTTAAAGGATAAACTAAAAACCCCCAACGTAGGGTTGGGGGTTTTGATTAAGCAATAGTTAGTAAATGATATTACTCAATAACGATTGTTTTCACAGTGGTATTCGCAGATGGAGAAGGTGTTACTACTGTTACTTCTATTTGATCGTTAAGTCGGCAGCTATTATAAATAAGCGTATATAGTACGTCTTTATCTCGGACTTTACTATCCCCTAGACTAATAACCTTAGGAACCGTTTTATTTCCTGAAATAATCTCTGCTTCACAAGTTACATTTGTATCAACCACTGACAGTGAGGATCCTGCTGGCAGATCAGTCCTTTCAGAACCCGTACCATTTGACCCTATGTCAACATTCACTGATGTTGAACCTGATTGAACAATAGCGGTGGTGTTCGGCTCAGCTTTAGATACTTGGATTCTACCGCTCACTAGCTTAGCGACAGGAGTATAGTTAGTCTTATCTTTCGCTGTAACGTCAATAGTAGTACCTGATGGCATACTTACAGTTAAAGCACTATTACCATATATCTTAAAGTTTCGAGTAATAGGTTTTTTAGGACTTTCTAATGAGTTAGCAGGTAAACTATTTGATAAACCATCAAATACAGGATTGTTTGAAGCTAACCCTAATACAAATTGGTAACGTAACGTAGCAGCTAAACCGTTATCACAAGTACCATCAATATTGGGCTGAAATAATGAAGATGGAGCACAAGTAGCGCCTGATAAGAATCTTCTGTATATGAACTCCCCTAAGTTTCTATCATACTGATTATTTTCGTTGTCATCGCGGAAAAAATCACCAATATTATGAGTCAATATATCGCCAACACTAAACTTATTATCTCCGTCCATATCAGTATAATCTTTATCTCCCTCTACATAAGCAATCACCGTAGCTCGATTGTCTGTAGGGCGCGGATTTTGTGTAGTAAACTCAACGTCACAAATTCCTTTAGATGTTGTGCAGTTTGGCGTTACTCTGCCGCCTTCACTAACAAAACTCACTACTGTACCATCAGGTACAGGGTTACCTACTCTATCAACTAGACGTGCTGTGATAGTAGAGCTATCACCATCAACATCAAAAGCTAGAACATTTTTAGTCATTGAAATACTAAAGCCATTTTGGGTTGCACGACCTGTAGCCACAGAAACATCTTTTGATAGAGCAGTTATATTAGTCAAGTTACCATTTCGTAATTTTAAAGTGGCTTTTATCTCTACAGGTCCAGGCTTAACACCAGGATATAGATCTACTACTACCTTACCTTGCGAATCACTTGTTAACGGCTTCGGAGCTTTATTATTTAATGTCACAAAGCTGAAGTCTTCAGGTGCGAAATTCTTGCTTATCTCAACCTGTTGGTTTGCCGCAGGTCTACCATTAGCATACACGGTAAATTCTATCTGTCCTGAGTTTGATGACCCACTATTACTAGCACCTAACTGTACTTTTTCAGTAGTCGTATAGACAACAGAGTTCGCTTCGACACCAGCGATATTAACAGTCATTGTTTGTTTATTTGCTGGATTATTAGCTGGGGTAGCTGTAACAGTCTGTTGACCTGCACATAAGTTCCCATTAGCATCAATAGCAGTATAAGTCGTCGTTACATCACCTTGGTTACTAGAGACCACACTGCTTGTATCAAAACTACCACAACTGGTGTCAAAATTTACAGTTATATCATTTTGAAAAACATTATTAGCGGCGTCTTTTGTTTTTAGCATGATGTTCGTTTTGCCACCTGAGGGCAAGGTATCATTCGATAATGCAAAATCTGTTAATAATACTTCTATAGACTGTAATGAGAAGTTATAACCTGGGGTGGTTTTGGTCAAATTGTTATAATTAACGGTCGCACTTAACTGATAACTACCTGTATTTGTGTTATCTGCAGGTTTGATAGATATAGACGCTTCGCCATTTTCATTAGTTAAAACAGTACTGTTACTATTACCGAAAATAACGCCTTCAGATTGAAAAGATACCAAAGCATTACTTACAGGCTCCCCTGCACTGTCTGTTACTGTTACTTTTGCACTTGCACCAGCTGAAGTAACAGTACGAGTAATGTTGCCATTACTATCCGTTAAGTTTATAGGAGTAATTTTAATGTCACTTACTGTTGGGCCTGTCCCGTTGTCACCGTCAGTACTACCCCCCGTACCTGGCTGTTGCGTACCCAAATCAGGCGCCGGTGCAACCGTATCCGTGCCCCCACCACCACAACCCGCCAAGGCCAATGATAAGGTTAGCGCTGTCAGTTGAAACAATTTAGAAGTAGGTAGCAAATGATGTGACATGTTTTTGACTCCGCATGAGCAGTGATTTATGAAGCAAAAAGGCAGAAAACCATTACCCAGCATTAAACAAGAATGGTAATGATACGTAGATTTACACTAATACTAGCGTATTAACGGATTGTATTAAATATATAACAGCAACTTTACTGACTTTTGTTATAACTTACAACCAAAAATTAATCTTTACCATTAAACAATCAACAACATAGCACGCTCATTTCAGGTATAATATCCCTCCTTTAAACCAACAACTATCATAAAAATATTTGAGTATTCGTCTGTTTTATGGTATAAATGTCGGCTTTAAAATTTTCTGAATTGGTCAGCCTGTTATTTGCCTTTAGATAGCAGCAAAACCAGCTCAACCTTCATATAGTTTTGTTTGGTGCAAAGCTGCCGCTTGCTGTGTCCATGCCGCAAAAACGTGCAACTTGCCCAGACTGGTATGAGAAAAACTCATACCTCATAGATTAGGAGTTCGCCATGTCTCGAGTTTGCCAAGTGACTGGAAAGCGCCCTATGGTGGGTAATAATGTTTCGCATGCAAACAACAAAACCCGTCGTCGCTTTCTACCAAACCTTCACAACCATCGTTTTTGGGTAGAGTCTGAAAACCGCTTTGTACGTCTACGTGTGTCTACCAAAGGTATGCGCATCATTGACAAACTTGGTATCGATAAAGTGTTAGCGGATCTACGCGCACAAGGTCAAAAAGTTTAAGTTAAAAATAGCAGCTGAGTGATGACTCTCATTATTTAGGCTGCTGTTTTGCTACATTATAGGTAGCGACTTACTCTTCTAGACACGTACCTATCGTTTGAAGACCCCTCATTTACAGGAAAGCTATCATGAGAGATAAAATTAAATTAGTATCAACAGCTGGTACTGGGTATTACTACACCACTACTAAAAACAAGCGCACTATGCCTGGCAAAATGGAAATCAAAAAGTTTGATCCAAAAGTACGCCAGCATGTGATCTTTAAAGAAGCTAAAATCAAATAATCTTCATTTTATAAATGGTATTATTTGAACAAAAAAAAGGGTTTATCCATTGATAAACCCTTTTTTTATGCTTGTATATTTAGCTATCTTCAGCTCACTAATAAACTAGATCAACTGTAGTGCGTTGGTTCTTTATCATATACATGCGCATGCCACTTACTCATTTGCTTTTGCATAATGACCTGAATCGCAGCATGAATCATGTGTTGACCAATCACTTGAGTGTCACTACCAAGTAGCTCTTTTAGCTTGTCAGAGAAATCAATCGTCATCAGCGGCGCTTCATCTTGCTCGGCATCACGCAACAACAATCTACCATCATCTGCTTCCACTAACTCTAAGGTGGTTTCTTTGGCGAACCCTGCAAATTGATCGCTACTTTCGTTGTCTACTTCTATATCGTTATCGATATCATATGGCATCAATATGTTCCTTATTATCCCGTTTAGTACCGGTAGAGAAACTAGTCATTGCAAAGCCGTTATTTATTGAAAACAAACGCATTCGGCAAATCTATCATCTTACAGTAACGCGGGTAAATCTGTCTTACTCATACAATGGACGCTTTAACACTAGAATTCAAGGGCTATCACATAAGTCTTCACTATAAAAAACTTGGATGCCTTGCAATAAGGACACATTAGCGCCAATAGCGCAGTTTCGCTAACGTAAATAAGAAAGCAACGAACATCCCAAGGTAATAGACCAGCTTTAGCTCAAGGGTGGGATCGCGGTATTTAAAAGGCAGGGCAACAGTCGCCGTTGCAGTCGGAAGTATCAATAACATCAGCAGCCAGTTCTCAATCACATTGAGCCAACCCTGTAAATCCGTCCCGTTGCGCAGTGAAGCGAGCCCCATCAAAAGACAAGCTATGATTAAGCTGGTAAATAAGCCATTTGGTAAATCTTTTGGATAGATAATTTTGGCAATACTGGCCGGTACAATTCGCATATAAAATTCCAGCCATGCACATAGAACATGGCTTAATGATTAAAAAGTATAAAATAGCACGTCACAATGCAAGCATAAAAAAGCACTATACTTATGGCAAAACCCTTTAACTATAAGTGCCCATCAGCCATAGCATCGATACACAAGAAGTCAAATAGCCCAAACTAATGGCATTCCAGCTCTCGATATGCAGTCCTTTAACCTTGTTGAGTATACGAGAACCTACCCAAAAAAACAGCGGAATACCTAACATGAACGCAGGCACAATGACCGCAGCATGGCGCAACACTGTTCCGACATCATCACCCACCATCAAACGAAAGCCATAACCTGCCAAGCTCAGTACCAGCGCAAATATAGCCATGCCAACCGTAATGCCTTTTGGTACCAAGCTACGTTGTGTCTCACTTTTCGGTGTCTGATCAGTATTTTTCATCGTCTCAGAAGGTTCCAATGAGTTGGTAGAATGTTTGTTGTCCATGATTCACCTTTACATGACTGGCCACTGCGCACAATTGCAAATGATATGGCCTACTTCAATACTGTTTTTTGGTCGCCAACACCGTTTATCGATCATGTCACAATATGTAGATTAGCTATTATTGGCTAAAGCCAACTCTGCGCGCATCTCATCAATGGCCGCTTTATAGTCTTTTTGGTTGAATATCGCAGAACCCGCGACAAACATGTCAGCCCCTGCTTCAGCAATCGCACGAATGTTGCTGGCTTTGACACCGCCATCTACTTCTAATCTGATATCTCGACCACTGGTGATGATACGCTGACGTACCTGACGTATTTTGTCTAATGTGTTATCGATAAACAACTGACCACCAAAACCAGGGTTAACACTCATCAATAAAATTTGATCCACTTTATCCATCACACAATCTAGATGGTGTAATGATGTGGCAGGATTGAGTACCAAACCGCACTCTGCCCCACCATCTTTGATAAGCTGAAGAGAGCGATCAACGTGATGACTGGCTTCTGGATGAAAGGTGATGATACTCGCCCCCGCTTCCAAAAACTGCTCAATCATACTATCGACAGGTGATACCATCAAATGGACATCGATTGGCGCCTCCACCCCATAGTCACGCAATGCCTTACAAATCATGCTACCAAACGTCAAATTGGGTACGTAATGGTTGTCCATTACATCAAAATGAATCACATCAGCACCCGACTCTAGTACCTTCTCCACTTCTTCGCCCAACCGCGCGAAGTCAGCTGAGAGTATCGATGGGGCAATAAGATAAGGTTTAGCAGGACTGTTCATAATTGGGCTACCTAATTCATGTTTATATAAGATATGGATAGATTAAAAGAAAATTCTAATTGGCTCACATATGCTGCGAGCCTTTGACATATTGATACTAAATACTTAGTTGTTTAGCGCTGCTTGTATTGGGTCTTACAATAAGCACGACCAACTTCGAAAGAGCGCTTTGCCTCATGCTTGGTAGCACGGTTACTCACGCGCTTGCGCCATAAACGAAAAGATGATGGCTTTAGCTCTTGGCGCATGAGCTTGATAACCGCAGTCTCATCGAGACCATAGCTATGCTCTATCGCACCGAATGGCGTTCTGTCTTCCCATGCCATCTCTATCACGCGAGATATTTGCGTCTCATCAAGTACTCTCTCACCTGCATCGTTGACGGTTTTTGCGATATACTCTTTTGCTTTCGCTTCGGATACGTGGTCACTATCGACATCATGTTGCTTTTTTGCCAAAGCAGCGTCCATATCAGCTTGCATAGTCGCTTTTGTAGCGCTTGTATCTGCTGACTTATTCTTCGAATTAGAAGCTGTCAAGTCTTGATAACCTGCCATAAAAACTACCTTTTAAACATGAATGCAATAGCAAAAAATGTATTACGGTCATCTGAATGACCTCTTAGCTCATTTGAGCCATATGCCAATGATGTTCGATATGATCATTAATCACCGTTTGGATAAAATAATAGCTGTGGTCATGCCCCGCTTGATAGCGTAATGTTAAGGGCTGTTCAGCTTTTGCACAAGCGTCTTGTAGTTTAGAAGTCTGTAGTTGCCCTTCTGCTAAGAAATTATCAGCCGCGCCTTGGTCAACCAAAATGCTCGAATACTGCTGACCAACTTTCTCTATCATCTGTGAGGCGTCCGCTTGTACCCATAGAGACTTATCATCACCGAAGTACTCTGTATAGGCGGCTTGTCCCCAAGCAGACTCACTGGCGGCACACACTGGCGACAACGCCGATACACTGACAAACTTACTTGGGAACTTGAATCCTAGCAATAACGCGCCATGGCCACCCATCGAGTGCCCTGTAATACCAATGCTATCGATAGGAAACTCTGAGCGTAATAAGTCATATAGCTCATCAACGATGTAACTTTGCATATTGAAGTTGTCTGACCACGGTGCTTGAGTGGCATCTACGTAATAACTTGCACCTTGACCAACAAAATAGCGCTCATCATTTGGTACATCGCTGTCTTCACTACTTCTAGGCGAAGTATCAGGTGCGATAAGTATCATACCAAGCTCGCTACATTTTTGTTGGAAATGACCTTTATGCGTCACATTGTCCGCGTTACACGTCAGACCCGATAGATATAATATCGCAGGACAACGTCGTCCAGCCAAGGCCTCATCAGGTAGATAAATACTAAACGTCATAGAGGTTTTGGTAGACGTCGATTCGTGACTATAATAATGCTGCTCACCATTAAAACAGCGATTTACACTTTTTTGGGTAAGCTGTTTATGGTTAGACAAACTATGACTATAAGAATTCTGCATGAGTGATATCCTTTTTATTCAAAAAACCAACGATGGCGTTTAATAAGTACTCGTTATTTGATACTAGCATTTGCCAGTTACTAGATCATTTCTCATATTTATTCGGCAGCTGCATCTACTTCGCCTACCGATAGATTAGCAGTAGTTTCAGGTAAAGCATTGACGGTCGTAGAAGCAGTATCATTCGTAATACTTGCAACTGAAGGTCGCGCTTTATCAAACAGCACTTGCTCAAATGCAGGTAAGGCGGTTTCCATCAAACTGCCGATTACCATCTGCGGCTCTGATGGCTCAAACCCCATTGCGCTCTCACGCTCATTGACACGTATACGAGCATCCTTAAAAGCCGACTCAAAACTGGTATTTCCTCGCAAGCTTTCAGCAAAAAATGCTTGACCAAAATACGTCATCTCAGCCGTATTGGTACAACCAAAAGATGCTTTGTCAGCGGCTGATGCCGTTATCACCACTGTAGTCGGAGACGCCAGTTCATCGATGAATGAACCCGAATAACAAGCAGATACCACAATCACACGCCAGCGAATACCCGAGGCATCCAGCGCTTCACGAAGCCATGCAGCATCTAGATTGTCCATCGCGATTGGCGGATTCGCTAACTGAACGATATCCTCGTTACCATGTGAAGACAACGTCAAAAACAACACATCTTCGTCAGCATTCATCTGCTGACCGATCTTCTTTAAGCCGCGTAGGATGCTGGTTTTGGTCGCAATTGGCTCGTCCATCCAGCTATACGTATTGTTAATCAAAGACAACGAGTGCCCGCTGGTCCCAAAACGCACATCAAACAGCTCACGTACTTTATTGATCTCAGAACGAAAGACGTTTTGACCAGAGAACCCTGCCACACCCATAAAGTACCAGTCGGTTTTGCCATCGATACTTGGGTCTATACTATTTAATGCTTGCTGTAATAAACGGGGCTGCTCATATAGTGCCGCCTCTTCCAACACAGGCTCTACTGGAATTTGCTTAAATATAGGCTGGTCAGCGACATTACGCTGCCAAATCGTCAACAATGCCACGGCACCAACTAGGATAATAATTCGCTCCCACCATGGTATGCGCAGGCGACGAGAAAAAATCCATAGCAAAGCAAGCGTCTGCCATAAAAACAATACCAAAAATAGTATGGGTAAAAACGAGTAACTCCACTCAGGTAACCAGCCATAGCTACCAAAAAACTGTACCAAGCTCTGCAATAATGCAGATAAGGTATCAGCAACCAACCAAAGAACGACGGGCACAAAAACCAGTGTCTGATTGCTTGCTCGCCGTGCCAAGATAATACCACTTAATAAAATAATCATCGGCCAGATCAAATAACTGACCAAGCCTTGCTCATTGAACGTACTGCTACTTTCAGCCGCCAACCACGAAAATAGGACGTTACTACCAAGTGCCAATAAGGCAAATACAGCAAACTGTATAAAGGTGGGCTTTACCCAAGAAAACGCCCGAGTTGAACCCACCAACATCCACAAAGTTGCGATAATATTGGCAGCGAAATTAAGCGAAAAACGCTGGAGCGATACGGTTTTTAACGACGTAAGTGACAAAGACTTAGACCTCTAGCCAGTCGAGAAAAATAAAATGACCCAATGATAACTATCATGATGTCGTCGCCGCTTGATGTAATCGACTTACGATTTTTTCACGGCTGTAGACATCTATTTATATTGAATTCACGATGGAATGTTTATCGAAGATGACTAGCATTAACTAATAGTTTAGCTCGCTAATCTATCGCGATTGTAACGGATTGTCGGTCAAGAGGATAAGGATGATTTGTAAAATTCATTCAAATATGACCATAAACCTCAATAAAAAAGGAGGCCTTGCAGACAAGACCTCCTTTTACATCAATTACCAGACATTATCTCATCAATAGCTCATTAACGCGCTTTAGATAAGCGGCTGGATCCTCTAACTGCCCGCCATCTGCTAACAATGCTTGATCAAAAATGACTTGCGCCAAATCATCAAACTGCTCACTGCTCTCAAGCTTCTTAATGAGTGGATGATCAGGATTGACCTCTAGTGTTGGCTTACTTGCTGGTACATCCTGACCCATTTGCTGTAGCATCTGAATCATTTGCGGTGATAGCTCACCTTCACCAACGACTAAGCAAGCAGGGCTATCAACCAAACGCGTTGAGACTTTGACATCTTTAGCACGTTCGCCCAATGCAGCCTTTAGTTTATCAACAACAGGCTTTAAGGTTTCTTCGGCCTTCTCTGCTTCGGCTTTTTCTGCTTCATCTTGCAAATCGCCTAGATCTACGGCACCTTTGGCAATGTTTTGCAGCGGTGTGTCATCGAATGAGGTTAAGAAGTTCATTGCCCATTCGTCAACACGGCTGGTCATCAAGATAACCTCGATGCCTTTTTTCTTAAACAGCTCAAGTTGCGGGCTGTTTTTTGCTGCAGCTAGATTATCAGCCGTTAGATAATAGATAGCTTTTTGCCCATCTTTCATACGGCCTTTATAATCTTCAAAACTGGTCTCAAGGCCATCTTGGGTGCTGGTGGCATAACGCAATAGCTTAGCAATACGTTCTTTATTACCGGCGTCTTCACCCAAGCCCTCTTTGATGACATCGCCGAACTCTGCATAGAACTGGGCAAACTTTTCTTGCTTGTCACTGTCTTCGCTATTGGCAAGGCTGGCCAGCAAGGTCAAGATACGGCGGGCGTTACCATCACGAATAGATTTTACATCGCGTGACTCTTGTAATAGCTCACGGCTCACGTTCAATGGCAAGTCTGCTGAATCGATCACACCTTTCACGAAACGCAAGTACATCGGTAGCAGCTGCTCAGCCTCATCCATAATGAATACGCGCTTTACATATAGCTTTAGACCATGCTGCTGCTCGCGAGTGTATAGATCCATCGGGGCTTTTTTAGGGATATATAGTAGCTGCGTATACTGTACACGGCCCTCTACACGGTTATGCGTCCAAGTAAGCGGCCCATCCATGTCATAAGAGATATTCTTATAAAAATCGACATACTCATCATCTTCAATTTCAGAGCTTGAGCGAGTCCATAGTGCACTGGCTTTATTGATGGTTTCCCACTCATCAGTGAGCACCATTTCGCCACCAGTAGGCGTGTCATCATTTTCGTCATCTTTCACGTCTTCTTGCCAGATCTCTTTACGCATCTGAATGGGCAAGCTGATATGGTCAGAGTATTTATTGACCAAGCGCTTGATCTTGCTGCGGTCTAGGTAGTTATCTTCGCCCTCGCTATATTCTTCTTTTAGGTGCAAAGTGATCGCGGTACCGCGCGTGTCTTTGGTAATAGGCTCAACGGTAAAGCTACCAGTGCCATCTGATACCCAGCGCACGCCTTTATCAGCAGGCTCACCCGCTTTACGTGATTCAACACTGATGGTGTCAGCCACGATAAAACCTGAGTAAAAACCAACACCGAATTGACCAATTAATTGTCCGTCTTGTTTTTGTGATTCAGACAATTTGTCTAAAAACGCTTTGGTGCCTGATTTGGCGATGGTACCTAAGTTTTCGATGGCATCGGTTTCATTCATCCCAATACCGTTATCAGTAAAGGTAATAGTTTTGGCGTCTTCATCGACGGCGATACGGATTTTTAATTCGCCATCGTCTTCATAAAGGCTATCATCATTGGTGGCTTCAAAGCGCAGCTTATCGCAAGCATCCGACGCGTTAGAGACGAGCTCACGGACAAAAATATCAGCGTTAGAATATAGTGAATGGGTCACCAAGTGCAGTAGCTGGGCGACTTCTGCTTCAAACGTATGTTTTTTTAATTCTGGATTCAGACCTTCAGCTTGAGTTGCTTCACTCATAAAAACTCCTTTAAATTCTATGAAAGACCTATTATCAGATAACGATATACTCACTAAGGCCGCTCTCATAATGTTAGAGACCCTGCCGTATGTGATACCGTTAAACTGTCTATACTAATAGGGTCATTGAGAAAAAATTCAAGCTCAAAAAAAGCCCTATTCAATAAAAAACACCGCGCTTGTTTATCAAGGCGGCGTTCTGGTATCAGTCATTTTTTAGCGCAAGAACAAAAGCTAACCACTATTCTGAATAAGCCTCTATTAATAACTCCCAAATAGTCGTCAGTTTTTTGGAAAATTGAGTATATGCTTTCATAGTAACCTCTATGTCGATTGATATCATCTGGTTGGTAATATCGTCTTATTAGCTACTATTAAAACCATTTCTCCAATATTTGTATAATTAATTGATTACAACATATCGTTTCGTTTTCCAAAATTACTAGACAGTTGATTCTTTCTCTTTTAACGTGGCATCGGGCGAATGGTGAGAATCTGTTCGCTACGACCGAACGGCCCGTATATATCGTGCAATACTGCACTGGTCAACCCAATACCATCATCGCCATATTGTTGTACGGCTTCAATACCGAGCCAGCGACCTTTAGGGACACGGTGCATATGGATTTGCAGGTCTGTATTAGGGAACATCCACTCTAACTTAGACAACCCAAGACCCAATCTTGGTACCACGCCATTGGCCGTATCGACCATGCCCAGCAGATGCACCATATCATCAGTGGGTACGCCCTCTACCATCTCGACATCGTTGGTTATCCAAACCATGCCGCGACCTTCTCGGCGATCTGGAGCGGCCACCAAACGCACACTTTCAATAAACCCGCCCGGCCAGCCTTGCATGTCTTCCCAAACGGGCAACTCTTCAGGTTTGTATTTTGCTGGTTGATCTTCAAGTCCGGCAATCTCACTGGTATCTTGCGTCATCAGACGCCACGCTCGAGCAATGATGGCATCACGGCCACGGCTACTCATAACCGCTTCAATCAATTCAATGGTTTTACCTGGTCGAATACAGCGAGTGGTGACGGTAAAATCGTCCAGCGGTATCAATCCTAAAATATCAAGGCTGATACGAGCGATACGCATATTGGCTTGCGGCGCAAAGTTATTAATCTCAGCTGTCAGAAGACCTGTCGCTGGTGCCATATGCTGCTCATGCTCATTCCAAGCGCCTTGTGCATGCTTGGTTGGCTGGTAATGCGCCAGACTAACTCCGTCTTCTGGCTGTTCGCGTTTAATAAATTTGTAATAAGCAGTCATAACTATTCTCTATTTCCTATATTTGGCATTTTCACCTGTATTTTTTATTTATGCTTGTATTTTCTATTTATGGGTAAGCTCTTGTTTTCTTAGTATGAGAATACCGCGAGCTTTTTGTATGAAGAACAGTAAGCAAATCATTATGACTGCGAGTACAGCGTAAAGAACGCTTTTTTCTGCCATAAACTTCATGATATTCATAAACAGTACAAAGACCACTGCCACCATGACAAGCATATTGAGTCTCAGTTGCTTATTCACTTCAGCGAGCGTGGCTTCTGCCAATACAAATCTAGCTTTTGGTTCTTTCATGCGAGCTTATCCATATAAATGATGATTCATACAAATACGAGGGCGTGTCCTAATTACTTACCAACTTGGGTGACAGGAATCCGCAAGGCTTTCGGCAGACTAAACGTTACGTTTTCTTCAATACCAGATAGCTCACTAGGCAGATCGCCCCCCCAGTCCTGCAACTGTTGTAACACTTCTTGGATCAGCACTTCAGGCGCAGATGCGCCAGCGGTCACGCCGATACTCTGCACACCATCCAACCAACGCTTATCCATCTCACTAGCGTTATCAATTAAATATGCACGGCAATTCATACGCTCTGCTAGCTCGCGCAGACGATTAGAGTTTGAAGAGTTTGGCGAGCCAACGACTAAAACGACTTCGCAGCGACTGGCCAAATCTTTTACCGCATCTTGGCGGTTTTGGGTGGCATAACAGATGTCGTCTTTACGGGGACCTTGAATACTAGGGAACTTTTCACGCAGTGCATCGATAACACGAGCCGTATCATCCATCGACAGGGTTGTTTGAGTCACAAAAGCCAAGCGTTCGGCATTTTCCACAGTGAGAGCAGCAACATCAGCTTCGTCTTCCACTAAATGGATTTGCCCACCGTTTTTTGCATTGAATCGACCCATCGTGCCTTCTACTTCTGGATGTCCGGCATGTCCTATCAACACGGCATCCATACCGTCTTGTGCAAATTTTGCCACTTCAATGTGTACTTTAGTGACCAAAGGGCAAGTGGCATCAAATACGGTAATATCACGGCGACCAGCTTCATCTTCGACTGCTTTAGAGACGCCGTGAGCAGAGAAAATCACCACAGACCCATCCGGTACTTCGTGAAGCTCTTCGACGAATACCGCGCCCCGATTTGCCAAATCCGACACCACAAATTTATTATGTACAACTTCATGACGGACATAGATGGGTGGCTCAAAACGTATTAGTGCTTCATTAACAATCGCAATCGCACGGTCCACACCAGCACAAAACCCACGGGGATTGGCAAGATAAATTTGCATAAAAAGGCCTATCGTCGGATAATTTATATCTAAAGCTTATGTATAAAAGCTTTGATTCAAAAGTTGGGGCAAAACCAATGCTCTACTTTAGCATAATTTGATTTTATTGCCCTCAAAAATAGCAGCGCACTCATTGCAATATGTCAGGTGCAAACATCAACATGCTAGCTACATATTGCAAAACCCACTTTATCTCACATAAAAGCAGTTTATAATGACGCAACTACGATGATTTCTATCGCCATACATGATGGCGTTTTTTCTTTTTTCCAGTCTCCACCACTGACTGAATCGTCTTTTAGTCTGTTACTAAGACGCATTTTACTAGCACATATTCCATTAGGATAAATTGTATGACAGGTTCATTATTTATTGTTACTGCCGCCTCAGGTACTGGCAAGACCTCACTGGTTAAGCAGTTACTTGCTACGACCAACGACTTAACGGTCAGTATCTCACATACGACTCGCACCCCGCGCCCAGGCGAGATTGATGGTCAGCACTATCATTTCACAGATACTGATAGTTTTACCAATGGTATCAATGCGGGTCTATTTTTAGAGCATGCAGAAGTATTTGGTAACTATTATGGCACGTCAGAGAAAAGCGTACGCACCCAACTAGCAGCGGGGATTGACGTTATCTTGGAGATTGACTGGCAAGGGGCGACGCAAATCAGAGAAATCTTTGCCGATGCCATTATGATTTTTATTCTACCACCCAGCATTGCTACATTGCGCCAACGTCTCTCAACCCGTGCGCAGGATTCTGTAGAAGTGATAGAGCGCCGTCTAGCTGGCGCGGTCACCGAAATGGCACAATACGTAAATGCTGACTATGTCGTGATCAATGATAATTTTGATGTAGCCTTAGCTGAGCTAAAAGCGATTATCGTGGCGGATAGACAAACCCTTAGCCGTCAGCAGCAGCGTTATCATCGCACGATTAGCAACTTGCTAAATAAGCAAGTAGAAGAGTAAACTAGGCTACAATGCTCGTCAGGTGCTTATCTAACAAGTAGATATAAAAAGCAACTACGCGACTTGGCAAAAAATGCTATAATATTTAGCTATCCCCTTTTATGTATTTGATATTATTTTTATTGAGTGGCGGGCAAGGTCCGTGGCTAATAAAAACAACCGAGGTAGCTATTTATGGCACGAGTAACGATTGAAGATTGTTTGGATAATGTTGATAATCGCTTTGAGCTAATTTTGGCCGCGAGCAAACGCGCCCGTCAATTGGCTAAAGGTATTGCCGAGCCAATGGTTGATGTCGATAATGACAAGCCTACAGTATTGGCGTTACGTGAAATTGCCGCTGGAAAAATCACCCGCGACATTCTAAATCAACCAGAGCATAACTTTGCAACAAGCTCATTAGATTTAGCATTGTCAGGCGATCATAGCTTCTAAAAAGCTATTTTTGATAAGGTTTGTTTTGCCAAGTCTTTGAAGCTGATAATGGCTTTATAAGATAAACATAACTTTATTGATAACAAAAACCACAGCATAGGCTGTGGTTTTTTGGTTGTAACTGTATTGTATTTGCTGTTTTGATAGCCATTTATCTATCAAGATAGCCCACTGAGTCAAATTTTTTCATCGCCTACTCGCTTATCAGTTGACATTGAATGCGATTTGCGATTAATTAGAGAATGGCCTATCCCTACTTAAGTTTCGTATGGTTGGTCAATATTCAGTCACCATTTACTGCTTACTTCAATCCATAATCAAGTCAGTCATGGAAAATAGGATCGTCATTTATGAGTCAAACCCTACCCAAACTCAGTCATCATCTCGTCGATGACGCTCAATATAACTTGCTGCGTTCAGTCGGTTATCTCACTGCTGCTGAGCGCCGTGACATTATTGATGCCTGTGAGTTCGGTGATATTGCGCACATTAAAGACAAGCGTAAATCAGGGGAACCTTATATCACTCACCCTATCGCAGTGGCTGAGATACTGGCGGGCTTTCGCTTAGATCGAGATACAATTATTGCAGCGATTTTGCATGATACGGTCGAAGACACCGACGTGAGTGATGAGCAGCTCGAGCAGCGTTACGGCAAGATAGTGGCTAGGCTGGTCGATGGTGTGACAAAACTAAAATCCTCCTCTCACAATAAACAGCAAAACAAAGCAGCGACCTTTCACAAAATTTTGACAGCCACACTCGCAGATCCGCGGGTACTGATTATTAAGCTTGCTGACCGTCTGCATAATATGTCCACGCTTGATGCCGTGCGCCCTGAAAAACAACGTACGACAGCACAAGAAACGTTAGATTTTTATGTGCCATTTGCACGCTTGATGGGTCTTAATGATATCGCCGATTATATTGAGGTGCTGTGTTATCGTAACCTTGATTCTGATATGTACAACAAGATATCTGACAAGCTGCTACAGCATGGACTTGGGCGTAATTTCCAAAGAGAAGCCATTCATCGTTATCTGAGTATCGTGCTTAATAATTTGGGGCTCAACGGACTGGTCAAAGTATTAGACAACCGCGTGGTCATTTACCGTCAGTTTTTCCGCAATCGCGGAGAAATCAACACGCTGCTACGTCACTACGCATTTGAGATTGTCCTCGATAATATCGAAGCTTGTGACAAGTTGGCGTATTATCTTATTAAAAAGTATCAAATTGATGATACGCACATTGCGGATAATATTCGCAGGCCGTTACCAGGTGGCAACCAATCACTCACGCTCATTTATGAGCGCGACAACGATGTCGTAAAAGTGACTATTTTGACCAAGCAAATGCAAAGTGCTGCAAGGCTCGGTGTTATCGGTGCAGAGCATGCTTCTGACGTGAGTCAATCAGTTATCCAAGCGTCACTGCGTAACATGAAAGACTTGGTCGATGAAGACAACTTAAATGAGAATAGTCCTAACTTTTCGGCAGCGGTCTCGACTATTAATGAGCTGATGGATTATTTGCATTCGAGTAAGATTATTTGTTATAGCCCGCAAGGCCGTGCCTATGAGCTACCACAAGGGGCAACGGCATTAGACTTTGCTTACGCAGTCGGGCCTATGGTTGGTAACGTCGCTGTCGGTGCCAATATCGATGATAAAGCAGCAAAACTCGGTACCGTGGTAAAAAACGGACAGTCCGTTGAAATTGAGATAAACAGTCACTCAGAGCCAAAAGCAGAATGGTTAGGATTTGTAGTGACCAACAAAGCGCGTGAAGAGATATTACGTTGGTTCAAAGACTTATCTACCGCTGACAAGCAGCATCATGGTCGTCAAGCGTTAGATCGTGCCCTTAAAACCTATCAAAAAACGCTCGATGACCTAACAGAGGATGATTGGAAAGATCTGACTGAATGGCGCGGTGTGACTGAAAAAAACGCCCTATTCGAACAAATAAGCTCCGGTACACTACTGCCACAGCTTGTAGTCACTCGTTTGTTTAACGATGAAGTCAGTGACGTACAAGCCAAAGCGCACAACGAAGACATGACACAGCCACAGCAGCTGATCGCCAATGCCTCTGGGGTTGAGCTCGATTTTGCTAACTGCTGTCATCCAATCTATGGTGACCCTATCGTTGGGCACTTATCTCGGCACGGCTTGGTCGTTCATCGACACAAATGCTTTTCGCTTGACGACATTCGTAAAGACAATCCCTATCAGGTGATTCAACTGCGTTGGCGTAGTGATAACGCTGTAAAACAAGGTGAAACAGACGAGCATGATATAAAAAATAGCGGCAAAATACGTTTTCCTGCTTACTTAAAGCTGTCTATTGCGCTTAGCGATGAGCAAATCAGTAAAGTGATTTATCATCTGCGCCAGCTGCATATGGGGGTTGAGACCGTTGACGTGCGTAATAGTGATACTATCATCCATATTATCGTACGCAGTCGCAATCACTTAGCTCAAGGCATTCGTGAGCTGCGTTCATTACTCGGCTTCCCTAACATCATACGGCTATATCAATTATAATAACCCTGCCTGTCTAGCAAACTCTTTGTCTAGTCAGATTTGAACGCATCGCGCTGAGGTTTTGACAACCTCTAAAACAATAATAGGCACTGTTGCTTGTCAGTGAGCAGCAGACCAACGCATAAAATACGAAAAGGACATAATATGACTCGTCAAACGATCCAAACAGATAAAGCTCCCGCAGCTGTAGGCACTTACTCACAAGCCGTAAAAGTTGGCAACACCGTTTATATTTCAGGTCAGCTTGGTTTTGACCCTGAAACCATGGAATTAAGAGAAGGTTTTAAAGCACAGGCTGAGCAAGTGTTCGAAAACATTAAAGCGATCTGTGAAGCGGCTGGTGGTAGTATCAACGACGTGGTTAAATTTAATGTATCTTTGACTGATTTAAGTGACTTTGCGGTTTTAAACGAAGTATTTGTGGCGAACCTAAGCGAGCCATATCCTGCTCGTGCTGCCGTACAAGTCGCAGCCCTACCTAAAGGTGGCGTGGTCGAAATTGAATCTATCTTATATATTGACTAAACTGATAGTAATTTTTTTAGATACTCCTATAACAGTCAATCTATCATAAGCTTAGCATCATGCTAAGCTTATTGGTCTCTGCCTCTTTTTCTTCATTTCACATCAATATTAATCTGATAAGACTGCGAAGCCGTTTATGTTGGTACAAGTTGCGCTGCCCGTACCCCTTTATCGGGTGTTTGACTATAGCTTACCGGCGGATATGCTTGCTTCGCCAGACCGTCTGATGCCGTCAATTGGAAGTCGTGTTGAGGTTTCCTTTGGTCGCCAAACCTTAATTGGTATCGTGATTGCTCATGTTTCTGAAGATGAAAGCAGTGTACCCGTCAATAAAATCAAACCGATTAATAAATGTTTGGACGCTGACCCTATTTTGGATCCCAGCATGCTCAAGCTGGCTTATTGGCTGGCGCGTTACTATCATTATCCACTCGGTGATGTCTTAGCCGTCATCCTGCCAAGCCTTGTCCGCCAAGGTAAGCCAATAGATCTGCTAATTACTCATTGGCGAATATTGCCGCATATCACTGATGATGATTTTCGTGCCAATGCAAAAAAGCAAAAGCAGCAGTTTGACATGCTAAAGCTACATGGTGAGCGCGGTGCTAGTGAAGATGTTTTGCTATTAGAAGGTATGCAGCGAGCATTTTTAAAAACGCTCGAAGACAAAGGTCTAATCGAGCGCTATATCCAAACTAAGCAATCCCCTTCTCCCGTGAAATTGGCAAAAATGCCACTTGATCTCAATGATGAGCAGAAACTTGCCGTTGATGCCATCGTTGCTGCGCATAAATCTGAAATCTATACTGGCTTTTTATTAAATGGTATTACTGGTAGCGGCAAAACTGAAGTCTACTTACAAGCGATGCAGGCGGTACTAGAAGCAGGCCAGCAAGTGCTGATCTTGGTGCCAGAAATTGGTCTCACACCGCAGACACGTGCACGCTTTGCTAGTCGATTTGCCGCTCATATTGTTTTGCTACATTCCGGCTTGACTGATACCCATCGTTTGCAAGGCTGGCAAGACTGCCGCACCGGTCATGCACAAATTATCATCGGTACGCGCTCAGCAGTGCTCTATCCATTTGCAGCATTGGGATTGATAGTCGTTGATGAGGCGCATGATGGCTCGTACAAACAGCAGGATACTCTACGTTATCATGCGGCTGATGTCGCACTCTATCGCGGCCTACAGCACAACATTCCAGTCATATTAGGTACGGCAACGCCTTCTCTTGAGCATCTAAAACTGGTCGAAGACGGCAAGCTGGTAGAGTGTCAACTGTTGACTCGTCCCGGCAATGCCAAGCCTGCAACCATGCAACTAATTGATGCGCGCCTGCAAAGCACTCACCAGCAAGCGCAACATGATGGTGCTCGCTATGACACGGGGCTGACAGACTCAATGATTGGGGCAATTAAGCAAACTTTAGAAGCCGGCGATCAAGTCCTGGTATTTTTGAATCGTCGTGGCTATGCGCCTGTTTTATTGTGTGAGGCTTGCGGTTGGCAGGCAGATTGTCCCCGCTGTGATGCTCATTTGACCGTTCACTATAACAGTCTGGCGCAGCGCAGCGGCTATTCAGGTAGCTCTTATTTAAAATGCCACCATTGCGATTGGCAGGCTTATATTCCTACAGTATGCCCTGATTGTGGCAGTCAAAACCTAGATGCCAAAGGCATGGGTACTACCAGACTCAGCGAAAACCTGCATGCAATCTTTGCCAATCCCCAAACCAGCAAAGTGATTTATCCAATTATCCAAATCGATCGTGATACCACCAGACGAAAAGACAGCTGGGAGAACATTTATCAGCAAATTAACCAGGGCAATCCTGCGATATTAGTTGGCACACAAATGGTGGCTAAAGGTCATCACTTTCCTAATGTCACGCTGGTCTGCTTACCCAATGCCGATCGCGGATTTTTATCGGCAGACTTTCGCTCACCAGAGCATACGGCACAGCTTATGATTCAGGTAGCGGGCCGTGCTGGTCGAGGCGACAAAGCTGGTCGCGTGTTGATCCAAACACTACAGCCTGACAATGAGTTACTGTTAAAACTGGTCAAAGATGGCTACTTGTCATTTGCCCGCGAGCTATTGCAAGAGCGTAAAATGATGGGCTTACCGCCTCACAGTTATGCCGCACTGATACGCTGTGAGGGCAAGACGCTGGCAGCCACCACTCAAGCGCTCAAAGATGCCATTGCTCATCTGCCAAGCAGGCACAACCTTGCCGTTCTTGGTCCTATTGACGCTCCGATGAGTAAAAAAAATAGTCGCTATCATGCACAGCTGCTGCTCTTAGCCAAAGACCGGCAGCAACTGCACCTTGTTTTGCATCAATGGTGGCAGCCCGTACTTGCCTTACCAAGTGCCAAATACCTCAAGCTTACCTTAGACATTGACCCCGTTGGTTGGTAAAACCGACACTTATCATTCGTCGGTGTTCTATATAGTGTTGTAATTTTTGTGATTTGTGCCTCCTAATGATTTTTACTTCGTCGTTACAGCTTCTAATACTTGGCTATGTTAAATTTATAACCTTCATCAAATGGTATGTGATGAGAATCTCACATCTACTCGACTTGCAATCGATACTGTTTACTTAACCTAGATACTAGCTGACTTGAGTGTTGTTATGAATCAGAATAATCCAAGCCCTGAAGAGCACAATCATCGTCATCAAAATGATAGCCATGAGCACTCGAATAACGATTATGACCGTAACGACACTCATAATCATGAGGGCAGCCACAACCATGGTAATCATTTAGAACAGCAGACAGCATCACGAGACACCAAGGGTTACCAGCGCACCTTACTCTTTAGCTTTATTATTATCACCGGTTATATGTTTATTGAAGCTATCGGCGGCTGGCTCACTGGTAGCTTGGCATTACTATCCGATGCAGGGCATATGTTAAGCGATGCCATCGCGCTTGGCGCCACCCTAACGGCATTCAAAATTGGCGAAAAAGCAGCCACGCATCAAAAAACATTTGGCTATAAGCGTTTTGAGATACTGGTCGCGACCCTGAATGGCGCTACGCTCGTTTTTATCGCCTTGATGATTTTTTATGAAGCGATCAAACGCTTTAATTCCCCGCCTGAGATTGCGACGCAAGGTATGCTGATTGTGGCGACGGTCGGTATGTTGGTCAATATCTTGGTGGCGTGGCTCATGCACCGAGGCAGTCAAGGTGGAGAGTCTCACGGGCACAATCATGGTAGTAACGATGCCGCATTAACAAAAACACCCGATAATAAAGAACCTGTCAATCTCAATATGCAAAGTGCGTACTTGCATGTGCTTAGCGATTTGATGGGCTCTGTCGCCGCGATCATCGCCGCCCTATTGATGATGGGGTTTGGCTGGGTATGGGCAGATGCCGTGGCATCCGTGATTGTCGCCATTCTTATATTAGTCAGTGGATACCGTGTCGTACGTGATTCTGTGCATATATTAATGGAAGGCACCCCTGCCAACATATCGCTAGTCAACGTTGAGCAAAAATTACTCGCACACCCTCAAGTACAAAAAGTCCATGACCTACACGTTTGGAGTATTACCAGTGGCCTACACGCCCTATCCTGCCATGTCGTAGTCGATGGAGACATGAGTATTCATGAGTCGAGTAGCCTCATTGCCAATCTTGAACAAAGCCTATCAGCGCTCGGCATTCATCATGCGACTATTCAAGTTGAAAGTTTGTCACATCCACAAAACAGCTCACATAGTGAGGCTCTTGTTTGCGATATTTCGGGACAAGCACCTGCTAGCAACAGTCATATTGGTCATAATCATTAAGAGCAAATACCAGTATTGTTAGAAACTTGGCCAATTATTGGTTATGTTTTATCAAATGATATAAATAAAGCAATATGTGCCAAATAATCCAAGCAGCCACCAACACCCAAAGGCTGATACCAACCACGAGTAACATCATTCTGACCCATATATCGAGGCAGCCATTGCAGATATTTGGCAAATAGACTGAGCCCATGTTTGACATCATCAGCAACAAAAACCCAAGTGCGAGTATGACACCGGTACAAATGACGATAAAGGCTATTTTGCCAATAATTTTCAATGAGGCTCGCCACTTAGGACAAGCTGTCAGCTCTGATGAGTAGTTGCTCATAAAGGTCATTCTCAATAATCTGATTGGCTATAAATCATTGTTGTCTTACATAGTATTAAAAATGAAAACCTATGAGCCAATAAAAGAAGAAGGTTTCACTTAAGTTTGCCTAAAACTTGTTTCTACGATTGTAATAGCATGTTAAAACTGATGAAAAACCCTATCTCTCGACCATATTTTTGATATAAATTCTGTATACTTAAGACTGACTACCCCTTTTCACGATCTATTGATGATATAACATTATGTCTAGACGTTCAGCACCCTTTGTCGCCCCAGACTATATCGATGATCCTACGTCAAAAGACGGCAAAAAACACGCCAAAGTTTTGCTATCGACGCTGCAAGAGGACATTGCAAACTTTCGTCATGAGCAATTTCCGCCTGATATTTTGCGCCAGATTCGCGATATGCCTATCTATGAAGGCAACTTAGCAGAGGTACAGGCTTATCAGCAACGTTGGCAAAATCTACTTGAGCGCGCCAAGGATTTTTATCCAGCGGCCAATATGCCACCTGATTATCTGCCACTGCCTGCCAGTCTTGAGATACCGCAGTTTATCTATCATGTTCAGCGCCTACATTTAACCAAAACGCGAGCCAAGGAATCTAAAAGCTTTGGCTCAGTTGGGGCACTGACTGATAAATGTGGTGACTATACTGATGATGAAGTTGCTCGCATGACAGCGGTACTGGATAATGACGACGACGCGCGTTTGGTCGCTCATCGTGAGTTTATTGATCTGCGCGCTTATGTTTTTTGCCGCGATAGCAAGGGTGAGATGCTAGAGCCTGAACGGGTACGTTTTTATCGTACTGGTCTTATTGTCCATGCTTTGCCTGATTTTAAGATTGTCGACAGCAGGCAAACACCGCGCAAGCGCCGCAACGACGCTTATAACAATCCGCTTGCAGATAATGGTGTTTGGAAGATTTATCGCAAAAAATAATGTATGTTGATGCTATATTTTTTCGCGATACTAATTTTAGTTATACCCGTTTTAAATTGCTTATTTTGTCCTAATTTCTGAGGATTCCAGATGTTCGCTGCCGCCGCCGGCTCACCAAATTTAATGTTACAAGCCACTATCTTTTTGGGAGCAGCGCTGCTCTTTGTTCCCCTTGGTAAACGCTTCGGTATTGCAACGGTCCTAGGCTACCTCATCACAGGGCTTATATTGGGTCCAAGCGGTTTGGATGTGGCGGGTGATGCTGAAAGTCTACTGCACTTTTCAGAGTTTGGCGTGGTCATGCTGCTATTTATCATCGGGCTTGAGCTGCAGCCATCGCGGCTTTGGGCGCTGCGCCGCTCTATATTCGTTCTTGGCGGTCTACAGGTTGGGCTGACTGGTACACTATTGATGGGGCTATTGCACCATTTTTTCGCCTTACAGCTAGATACTGCTTTTATCGTTGGCTTTGGTTTAGCACTCTCCTCGACCGCTTTTGTACTACAAATATTGACCGAAAAACAGCAACTTTCGAGCACACATGGCCGCGAAGCTTTTACTATCTTACTATTCCAAGATATCGCGGTTATTCCTTTATTAGCAGTCATTCCGTTCCTATCGGGGGTTCGTGAGCAAAGCTACGATTTACTGTACTTTGGGAAAGTATTCGCAGTCTTTGCTGGTCTCATTTTTGCCAGTCGTTATGTGGTTCGACCATTCTTTAAGTTTGTGGCCTCAAGCGGTGCTTCAGAACTACTAACGGCGGTCGCGTTATTTATTGTTATGGGCGTGTCTATTTTGATGGGTCAAATTGGTCTATCAATGGCACTAGGTGCATTTTTGACAGGCGTGTTGTTAGCTGAC
Source organism: Psychrobacter sp. KCTC 72983 (assembly GCF_014280455.1). Classification (NCBI taxonomy): domain Bacteria; kingdom Pseudomonadati; phylum Pseudomonadota; class Gammaproteobacteria; order Moraxellales; family Moraxellaceae; genus Psychrobacter; species Psychrobacter sp. KCTC 72983. Next base: position 1,812,495 of record NZ_CP060390.1, on the reverse strand, counting down.
TCTGAGTATCGACACGAGTTAGAGGCCAGTATCGAACCGTTTAAAGGATTGCTATTGGGTCTATTTTTCATGTCGGTCGGTATGCTCACTGACGTCAAACTCATTTTGGCCAAGCCGATATTTATCATTGGCTGTGCCCTCGCCTTAATGTTCATCAAATTTGCAGTGATTGCAGCCATTGCCAAAGTATCTGGCAACCGCTGGCCAACCAGTATCAGATTGGGTGTGACCTTGGCACAAGGCGGTGAATTTGCCTTTGTTCTGTTCAGTGTCGCCACCGCCCAAAGTGTCTTACGTCCTGAGCTTGCCAATACGCTAAACCTTGTCGTTACGATCTCAATGGCACTGACACCATTAGCCTTTTTGTTGTTAGAAAAAATAGGCGAGCCGCTATTTGCCAAACGCAAACCAAGTCGAGAATACGACACCATTCCTGATCATGAGCATCAAGTGATCATCGCAGGGTTTGGTCGAGTCGGTCAGATCATCGGTCGTGTGCTTCGTATGCATAACATTGAATTCACCGCCATTGAACGTTCTGCCAACCGAGTAGATTTCGTGCGTAAATTTGGTAACCAAGTCTATTATGGCGACCCAAAAAACCCTGAGATTCTACGAGCTGCAGGTATTCAAAAGGCGCGTGTCTTTATTTTGGCCATTGATGACCTAGAGCGCTCCATCACTACCGCTCAGTATTTACGTAAAAACTATCCTGAGCTGATTGTATTAGCCAGGGCGCGGGATCGTCAGCATTACTACCGCTTACGCGAAGTTGGTGTGCGTCACATTTGGCGTGAGACTTACTTGTCATCTTTAGACATGTCACGTGAATCGCTACAGCTACTCGGTATCTCTCCGGAAAAAGCTCGAGAGACAGTAAAAACATTCCGTGATTATGATGATGACTTAATTGAGCGTCAGCAAGCCATTTACGATGATGAAGCCAGCATGATTGAGTCTGCACAATCAGCGATGGCAGAGCTTGAAAGCCTATTTGATGAAGATATCGGCAAAGCGCGCAAGATGGATTTGACCGATTTCTACGAAGCCTTGAAGAGCCAAGCGACGCCAGTTGACGAACCACACGATACCGCAACAGACTCTAAACACTAGCAAAAACTAGATAGGTATAGCCCCTAGTCAGATAGACAGTTTTTAGGGGCTTGTTTTTTATTTAGTGAGCTTGTGCAATCCCAGTTATCACTGTCTGGTATATGATAAAAAACCAATGTCTGCTCGTTCAGATAGCGGATTGGAAATGTCACGTTCTGGATCGTAGCAATCACCGCGCAATCCGTCTCTAGCACACCAGCCGCTTGACTATCGACATGCATACGTACCTGCTGCTGCTCGGTACTGAGTGGCAAATCTACAGGACACCGCCCTGTCTGCTGATAAATCAACGCCACGCGGTTTTGGGCATTTTTGGCAATATCATAAGCATCAAATAGCACCTCATTTTCTTTTGGTTTGGCGATAATAGGTAAAAACTGCACCTTAATGACCAATAATGCAAAGGCGAAAAAACCAAACCCCAATGCTAAGCCAAATAAACTGACGCCGCCTTCTCTTTTTAAATGCGCTTGTTGTGCCGCCTCATCTCGCGGATAATCGTTAATCGCATCCGCGATCTCACGTCGCGCCATCCGGTAATAATATGCATCTGTCCAACGTGCCACCATAGCAGACCAAAACAACCAAATAATCGCAGCAATCCCGATACGCGTGGCCATCTGATAAGCCTCAGGTATATATGACATCGCCACAAACTCAAAGGCAACAAGCACAATGGCGACATTAAGCTGAATAAATGACCATCCTGCCACGCTATACACAATGGCATCCATATAGCGTTTACGGTATAACAGCCAAGGAAACGTCATAAAAAATGCAGCCCAATGCCATTTTGGCGACAGATAGCCTTGCTGATCAAACTGCTCAAAGCGCTTGAGATAATAGCGCTGGGTACGATCACCAATAAACCATTGATCCAGTTGCTTGCGTTTAGCAGGTGTTAATGACTCTTGATAAAACGGTGGCGGTGAATCCGTCTCAATAAATAGCATGGCAATACGCTCTACTGATTCTAAAAAACATCCTTAACAATGACACTATGATAACGCTAAAACCCATATCTAGGATAGAGAAACGACAGAACTGAGCAGCAAACGCGCTAAAATAAGATTGCACGTTCACAGTTGTATGGATTTGACTTATAATGAGTCAACATCACCCACTTAATTAAGCCTTACAAATCCTATGAGTCAAAATCCTGATATCCATGCCACCATCAACAGCCTTGATACTACTGATGAGCAAACCTCTAATAATACTAGTGCGCCTATCGATACGGATACAAACGCTAGCCATGAGATAGAACCTGGCTCTGACAAACATATCCGCATCGTTAATACTTTTATGAAGCGGCGTACGCACATGAACAAAAACGCCGAGCTAGCACTTACCGCGGCAGAGTTTTCTGAGTATCTGGTCAATAACAGTTTCGGCGATGGCGATCTTTCAGGTATTGATGACTTGCGAGCATTGTTCGCTGATAGCCCGAATGGTTCTGATGCACCGCTGACCTTGGAGATTGGTTTTGGTTTGGGTGATTCATTTATCGAGATGGCAGCCGCAGAGCCCGCGCGTAATTTTGTCGGTGTCGAAGTGCATGAGCCAGGTATTGGTAAATGCGCTTATATGGCAGGAACGCAGAACTTGAGCAATGTCAAAATCATCAATGGCGATGCTATTCAATTGCTGAAGCAATTACCAGAAAATCATATTGACCGTATCCAGCTTTACTTCCCTGATCCATGGCAAAAGAAACGTCATTACAAACGCCGTTTCGTCAGTCCTGAGCGTATGGCTATCGTTACGCGCAGTCTAAAACAAGGCGGCTGGTTTCATACAGCCACTGACTGGGAGCATTATGCATTTTGGATGGTTGAGGTATTGGATGGGTTTGCTGGATTGACCAACAAAGCAGGCGCGGGCAACTTCACCGACCGTCCTAACTTTCGTCCAATGACCAAGTTTGAGCGTCGCGGTCTTGAGCGTGGTCACGGGGTCTGGGATTTGATCTATATCAAAGACTAGCAAACACAATCTTGCTATCGATAATTTTGACAAAGCGGCTATTCTATTTAGCCGCTTTTTTATGCCCGTTTATAAGCTTGCTATCACAGCAATAAATATGCTTGGCGGGTCGTTTGTTGCTTTTATCTCGTCATACTCTTGACTTCAAAGCCCTATAGTATGGTAATACGTGGAAGAATCACAAATTGTAATTATGTGAAACATAGCGCTTAGAGCATAGCTTGTCGACGAAAAATCATCTTTAACGCACAATATTGGAAGCTTGCAATATATAACCTATACACGCAAGCATAGATACCATAAGGGCTTCGAGAGTTCTCCCCATAAACTGTGGATAACCCTGTGTATAAGTCGCCACTTGACAACTATATACCTAGGAAACTTAAAGGATAAGGTAAAATCGTTCATTTTTTGTACAATTTAAAAATAATTTAAAAACAATAACTTACATTAAATATAAAGCCATAAAAAATTATTTCAAATGTTTTTAAAAATAATTTAGCCGTTTATAATGTTTCACAACCAATAAAAATGAGTACATTATTTGCTGTGGACAACTCATAAGTCTATTGACAAACATAGCTGTTATCAGGTTCAAAAACACATTTAAACGAGTGGCTATCTTCGTGAATCCTCACTCTTATATCGTACGACATTCAGTGTCGTTTAGCGTCGCCCAAGACTCAATATAGCGCTTGGATTTTGTTATAATTACTCTATCGAATCAATAGCACTACAGAGATTCAGATAGCTATTAGTCGTTAATATCCGACTCAAAAGCTATTGTAACTGTGATTGATTACGAACTTATTTTTACTTCTCTCGTTATTTAATTTTACTGTATAGTAGAGCGATATCTCGATATTACTACTGATAGCAGTCATATGACAACCTGTGTATTTGAGTCAGCTGTCAGAGCGCTAATAGCTATATGATTTACCTTAGTAGCGCTGCTCAGTATGCACCAGTTATCACTCTTAGACGTATAAATCTTTTATCTATAGCACCAAATCAATTATCAAAAAAGGAATCCAGTATGGACGACAATAAAGCCAAAGCCCTCAAAGCGGCATTAGGTCAAATTGAAAAGCAGTTTGGTAAAAATACCATCATGCATCTTGGTGATGATTCAGCCATTCTTGATGCCGATGTGGTCTCAACAGGTTCTCTTGGTCTAGATATCGCACTTGGTATTGGTGGATTGCCGAAGGGTCGTATCATCGAGATCTACGGGCCTGAGAGCTCAGGTAAAACCACAATGACCTTGCAAGCAATCGCGGAGTGTCAAAAACAAGGCGGCACCTGTGCATTTATCGATGCTGAGCATGCGCTTGACCCTGTGTATGCACGCAAGCTAGGCGTCAATACCGATGACTTATTACTGTCACAGCCTGATAACGGTGAGCAAGCGCTTGAAATTACTGACATGCTCGTGCGTTCAGGCGCGATTGATATGATCGTTATTGACTCGGTTGCTGCCTTGACTCCGCGTGCAGAAATTGAAGGCGAGATGGGCGACTCACACATGGGTCTGCAAGCGCGTCTGATGAGCCAAGCGCTACGTAAGATTACTGGTAATGCTAAACGCTCTAATTGTATGGTTGTGTTTATTAACCAAATCCGTATGAAAATTGGTGTTATGTTTGGTAGCCCAGAGACTACAACTGGTGGTAATGCCCTCAAATTCTACGCCTCTGTACGTATGGACATTCGCCGCATTGGTGCGGTCAAAAATGGTGATGACATCATCGGTAACCAAACCCGTGTCAAAGTCATCAAAAACAAAATGGCACCGCCGTTCCGCCAAGCTGAGTTTGAGATTACTTATGGCGAAGGTACCAACCATTTGGCCGAAGTTATTGACTTAGGCGTCGAGATTGGCGCGGTTGGTAAGGCAGGTTCATGGTACAGCTATGGCGATGAAAAAATCGGTCAAGGTAAAGCCAATTCTGTCCTGTTCTTAAAAGAAAACCCTGCTATTGCCAAAGAGATCGAAGATAAAATTCGTGACGAAAAGCTTGGTAAGAAAAAAGATAGCAAAGCGCCTGAAACTGACGATGTAGAACTGGCACCTGACTCTGTACAATAATGGTTCACTAGTAACCATCATCAGTGACCGCTATAAATAATCATGACTTATTATGAAAATTAAAACATTGGCTGAAATCTTAGCTGAGTCGGAAACCGGCTCAGCTAGTTCTGTTGAGACCAAACAAAAAAAACCTACTAAACACTCCTATCAAAACACATCTAACAAATCAGGTAAATCTAGCAAGCTTTCTAAAGACCCAGATCAAGATCATTCAAGCACTAGTGAGCCTACTGTTGACACATCATATTTTGAAGAATCTTCTGCTAAGATAAAAAAAGACTCTAAATCCAAAAAACGTAAAAAACGCTTTCATCCAGCTGCTAACTTCACCGCTGAGCCAAGCGATACACCTGCTTATCAGCCACCTGAAGCACAAACCATCAAAGAGATGCTGGCCGAGGTCAAGAACAGCGTACATAGTGGTGATGCAGAGAATGACATAGCTGAAAACGACAACTATGCCCCCTCGTTTGAGCAATCAGAATGCGGAAGTGAACGTCCATCATTTGATGATAGGGCAGTAGAAAACCAAAACGATAATATACCAGCCGCGCTTAAAGCTTACCTGCGTACCCCAGAGCAAAAACAAGCAGAAATCGATGCTATCAAAGCTGAGAGCCGGCTACGTTGGCTTGCCTTCTATTACTTGTCACGCCGTGAATATGGCAAGGCTGAGCTCAAACAAAAACTGATCGACAAAGAACAAGACCCAGAAAAAATAGATGCCCTACTCGATGAGTTCGAGGAAAAAGGCTATCAGAGCGATTACCGTACTACCCTAATGCTCATACGTGAGAATATTCGTAAAGGTCGTGGGCGCGGGCGAATCAAGCAAGAGTTCTATCGTAAGAAAATCGCTATGCCAGGCAATATCGATGAATTGATTGATATGGCAAATAGCGACTCTGAAGAATTTAGCGAATTTGTCGATGATAGTGCAGATAATTTGGTCGATGGCGTAGATTGGCTAAAACTGGCTGTGGTAGCCCGTACCAAAAAATACGGTGACGACCTACCTACTGAGCAAAAAGACAAAGCCAAACAACTGCGATTTTTGCAGTACCGAGGATTTAATACAGATATCTGCTTTGCAGCGCTCAACTACACAGTGGAGACCTTAGACGAGCGATTTTAAAACCTTAATACTACTATAATAGACATAAAAAAGAGCACGTCGTCAAACGCACTCTAAATTTATAACTCTAAGCTTTTTTAACTCAGTCCGTTACTTCAAAGTACCGAGACGATTAGATAACTGATTGATAATTTGATCAATCTCTTCGTTGGCTTCTACTTCATTATCTAGATTGCCATTAGGCGTGAGCTGGTTCATTACCTCAGGCAGTAATTCAGCCAAACCTTGACGTACTTCTGTTTCGTTTGCACCCGTACGCGCTGCTACTTGCTGAATCTCACGCTCATCAAACAGCTGATTTATCTCATTTGGGTCCAAGTTCTCGTTGGCCTCATTCGTGCTCATCCAAGAACGTACTTGTTCAGCATGACCCATACCAGTAATTTTCGATAGTGCACCGCCTATACCGCCATTACGCTTGATCCAGCTCAGCACCATTGGCATAAGGACAGCGATAAGCATCCCCTTACCGCCAAAACCACTATTGCTACGCTGACCCCCTAGTACACTGCCTAAAATATCGCCCAGTCCACCAGCACCTGAGCTTGCACTACCACGCTGACTGCCACCAGCCAAACCACCAATGATATCATCTAAACCAAAACCATTATCTGGCTTACGATCGTATTGCTGCGGATTGTAGCCACCTGCTTGACTACCGCTGCCCAATACGCTGCCTAGTATATCGCCCAAGCCACCAGTACGACGTGGGTCGATACGTTGATTAACTGGGTTGCGCTGAGCATCGTCTGGATTCATTGCGCTACGTGCAACTTGGCTGACCAAATTCCCTAATAAGCTCATACTCTATTCCTCTTTTTGTCATATTATTTATCATAAAAACCTACTGCTTAATCCTATAAATACTTGCTTTTCGCTTGTATAAATTTGAGAAATGAGACAGTCGGTTTATGTGCTTTGTTATTGACTTTTAATATAACAAAACTCTTTGGAGATCAAGATAGGTATTTTGTTATGACATGTAGGTAATCGTAAGCCTATAACAGATGAGTAAGACTAAATAGAAACGTGAAGATCAATCAGTATATTTTACCCTGTTTAATCCTTATTAATATTGGCTAAAATACTGAGCTCTCGCCATTGCTCAGGGCTTACTTGATCGCGAAATATAGTCATTGATAAAGATCGCTGATAAGGCTCAAAGATACTAAACTCAAAAACCATCGCCCATTGATAGCGGTTGACAGAAATTAAGTGCGCTTGCCATAGCTCATCGCCGCGGCCTGTTCGCATCAACAATTGCCATTGTTTATCCATACGCTGATCAAGGGGTGGCTGGCTAAGATGCAGTATGGTTGGTCGAGATATGGATAGATAACTTGCAACCGCTGCTGACACTATAAAAATAAGTAGGTACTGCCAAAATGCTAAAGGGGCCAGCCATGTCAACACCATCATGATGGCGGCCAAGCTAACATACAGCAGCCAACGTAAGTAACTGGCAGGCTGGATAGCTGTATCAATTCGTAGAGACGTTACTAATGTCATCTATATATGCCAATCAATTGCATAGCCTCTACACCAAGTCTTTGGTATGACGCCATGTTTTTATCTTATTGACTAGCGCCCATATGTCATCTTCTGCTGGACGATTTTGATTGGTAAAGTAATCCAATAAATCAGGGTCTTCATGCGTGAGCATCTGAGCAAAGGTCTCTTGCTCAGCAGAATCTGCTGTCAGATACAGCTCTTTGACATAAGGATCGATATAAAAATCTAACTCTTTCAAGCCGCGACGAGCTTGATAAATAATACGGCGCTGCTCATTGGTCGGTTCTGGCTGAGTGATACTGGTCATAAAGATACTCTCTTTCATTTCAATAGTTTTTGATGTGGTATTCAATCATAGTGGAAAATTAGATCGTAGATATTGTATTTATCATGGTGTAGCTTTATCGAGTATTTGTATTAATAATACAATGCTCATGATGGTACGCTGATAATTGACTCCATAGTGCCACTGCTTGCTGCATCATGCCTACATTATGCGTGCGAATGATGCTGGCACCTTGTTGTAGCGCAAATATCCCAGCAGCAGTCCCTACTGCGTCTCGTTCTATCGCTTGAGTGGTCTGTACTGTTTTGACACCACTATTGGTCAATACCTCTGCTAAAAAGCGCTTACGTGAAATACCAAACATCATTGGCAAACCCAATGCCTGTAAGCTGTCTAACTGACTTAATAAAGCACAATGATGCTCATAGTTTTTGGCAAAACCAAAACCTGGATCAATAATAATATTTTCCTGCTTAACCCCAAGGCGCGTTACCTCTTTGATACGTGTGGTCAGTTCTGTGCTCACTTCATCAATCACATTATCATACTGTGCCAGATTGTTCATCGTCGTTGGCTCACCGCGCATATGCATCAGCATGACAGGAATATCAAGGCTAGCGGCCAGTTCTGCAGCGCCAGTACGTTTTAACGCCCTGACATCGTTCCAAATATCAGCACCAGCATCAAACGCCGCCTGCATGACCTCTGGGTTGCTGGTATCAATAGATAACCACACATCTTTGCCAAAATACTGACGAATGGCTTGTACCACTGGCACAACCCGTTGTAGCTCTTCAGTAGTCGATACAGCATCTGCATTGGGGCGAGTAGATTCACCGCCAATATCAATAATAGTAGCACCGTTATCCATCATCTGCTGACAATGAGCAACGGCATTCTCTACCGCATTGAACCGCCCACCATCCGAGAATGAATCTGGCGTTACATTCAAGATACCCATGATATGCGGCTCAGACAAATTCAAGGTTTTATTACGGCTCGATATTTTGTAGTTGGGTAAAGGCTGAAATAATGACATGACCGATCCATCATAAATAAATTGTATAAAATAGCTCGAGAGTTCGTTATCTGTGCTTATGATACCAGTAAATCTTATGACGTCCTAAGCTCTTAAAAGAATGATGACAATAAAAAGGCCCTTTATGATAAAGGGCCTTTTATTAAACTTCAATCAGAACTGCCTTACATCGCCGGTAATGGTGGCGGTGTAGAAGTAGTCGTCTTAATGTCATTTTTTGACAAGTTGACTTCGTTATGCTGATAGACTCTTGGTGGACGCGGTTCTTCACCTGCTAGAATATCTTGCAGTTGGTCACGGTCGATGGTCTCCCAATTCATGAGCGCTTCAACCATTGCATGCATTTTATCTTGATTGGCTTCAATCAATTCGCGAGCGATATCGTACTGCTCTTCTAGCATACGGCGCACTTCTTCATCAACCTTTTGCTGCGTGGCTTCTGAAATCGTACGACCACCGCCGCCAAAGTATCCTTGCGAGCTGTCATCATCTTCATACACCATGATACCTAGTGCATCAGACATACCGTACTTGGTTACCATGGCGCGTGCCATTTTGGTTGCACGTTCAAAATCATTTGAAGCACCTGTTGACATCTGATTAATAAAGACTTCTTCAGCGATACGACCACCGAACAAAATCGCAATGTCGCTTAACATCTTAGATTTATACATGCTGGTTTGATCGTGCTCAGGCAGCTGCCAAGTAACACCAAGCGCAAAACCACGAGGCATGATAGTGACCTTATGCACCGGATCTGTACCTGGCAGTAGTTCAGCTACTAGCGCATGACCCGCTTCGTGATACGCGGTCGCACGGCGCTCTTCTTCGCGTATCACCATAGATTTGCGCTCAGGACCCATGTATAACTTATCTTTTGCATCTTCAAAATCATTCATGTCGACACTGGTCTTGTTACGACGCGCGGCAAACAAGGCTGCTTCGTTTACAAGGTTAGCAAGCTGTGCACCACTGAACCCTGGCGTACCACGAGCAAGAGAACCTGCATCGACACTGATGGTGTTCGGCAACTTTCTTAAGTGTACTTTCAAGATTTGCTCACGGCCTTTGATATCTGGCAAGCCCACTTGAACCTGACGGTCAAAACGACCTGGACGCAATAATGCTTTATCAAGCACGTCAGCACGGTTGGTTGCAGCAATAACGATAACACCTTCATTGCCTTCAAAACCATCCATCTCAACCAATAATTGGTTCAATGTCTGCTCACGCTCGTCGTTACCGCCGCCCATGCCAGAGCCACGATGACGACCGACTGCATCAATCTCATCAATAAAGATAATACAAGGGGCGCTCTTTTTCGCCTGCTCAAACATGTCGCGTACACGTGATGCACCTACACCAACGAACATCTCAACAAAGTCAGAACCTGAAATTGAGAAGAACGGTACTTTAGCTTCACCAGCAATGGCTCTTGCTAGCAATGTCTTACCCGTACCCGGTGGACCTACCATTAAGATACCACGAGGAATCGTTGCACCAAGTTTGGTAAATTTATCCGGATCACGTAAAAAGTCAACCACTTCAACGACTTCTTCTTTGGCTTCTTCACAACCAGCCACATCTTCGAAGTTCACCTTGATTTGGTCTTCCGTCAGCATTTTGGCTTTTGACTTACCAAAACTCATTGGGCCGCCGCCTTTACCGCCTGCACCGCCCTGCATATTACGCATAAAGAATAAAAACAGACCAATAATCAGTAAAATTGGGAAACTGGCTATCAGTAGTTGCATCAATACGCTTTGGCGCTTTGGTGCGGTCCCTTGGACTTCGACTTGGTTCTCACGTAGCATTGGCATCAACTGGTCATCTGACACAGCCGGTCTAATGGTCTCAAAAGATGAGCCATTTTTCTTTTCGCCGGTGATCTGTTCGCCGTCAATTTCGACACTGGCTACTTGGTTTTCTGACACAGCGGTCACAAACTCAGAGTAGTTAAGGTTATCTGGCTCAGAGGATTGATCAAAGCCGCTAAACACCAGCACTAAAACGCCGATTACCACCAGCCACAATAAGGTATTTTTTACCATGTCGCTCACTAGTTATTCCCATCCCTTACTTATTGGTGTGTTTACTAAACACGTGACGTCTATAAACGTATTGCTCATTTTTAACGAGTATCCCGATAATAAAAAGCTGCTAAATTAAACTTATATGATTTACAGGTAGCATAAAAATTGTTTTTATAAATAATCAGTATGAGATAAACATAGATATACGATCATTGAGCTTGTAAAACGCTTATTATCAGACGACTTTGCCTAAAACGTATGCTAAAAACAAAGGTAATATACCATGATATATGGTGCTAACCCGCATAATTCAAGCAGGTTTCACGATTATTCAGTTAATGAATGTAGCGCTTTTTATACGACCATAATGATAGTTTATGGTGACTGATTAACTCGCTTACAATAGCAACAACTCATTGATGTTAAAACTATTTAATCGCCACCCAAAACATCTCTTTTGAGCGCGGACGTGACGCACCTGGTTTTATACTACGAATCTTACTAAAATCCTGCTGCATCTGCTTGCGTAATTCTTGTGTACCTTCACCCTGAAACACTTTCATAATAAGTGCGCCACCTTTTGGTAAGGTTGATAAAGCAAAGTCCACTGCCAGCTCGCATAAGTACATCATACGCGGCTGATCGATAGCGCTATTCCCCGCCGTATTGGGTGCCATATCAGACAATACCACGTCGACTTGCTTATCGCCTACTTCTGCCATAATGGCGTCAAATACTTCAGCTTCACGAAAATCACCTTGAATAAAGGTAACATTAGGCAAAGCATCCATCGCCAGAATATCAGAAGCAATCAAGATACCGTCGTCACCAACCAACTGCCCCGCTACTTGAGACCAACTGCCAGGCGCACTACCCAAATCTACAACCGTCATGCCTTTTTTAATCAGGTTGGTTTTTTCGTTAATCTCTAATAATTTATAAGCGGCACGGGCACGGTAGCCATCTTTTTGAGCCTTTTGTACATAATGATCGTCAATGTGTTCTTTCATCCAAGCACTGCTGCTCTTTGATAGTTTTTTGTTTTCGATACGCGTGGCCAAAATACCTGCTCCTATTGCTTTACTAAATCTAGCTGCTTTAATTGCGCTATCACTTACAAACTGATACTAATCCGTTGCGGATTATTCTAAATACGGTGTTAATCAGATTTTTTATTCATGGTTGGTCGCAAACTGACCAAATTCTATTGGTTAAATAACTGTTTTATAAGGCAGTAGCGTTTATAATGTACCAAACATTCAGTTTAACATTTTCGTCACGTAAAATCGTGCAAAATCCTGCTGATCTCATGCAAGATGGTCACAGATTATCTATAATGATCCATAACTGTTTTTGACAGTACCATTTTTATTTTTATCAACACCTAGGAATTCTATGCAACTCGATAACGCTACCATCAAACGTCTAAAAGGCATCGGTCACGAGCTAAAGCCTATCGTTATGATCGGCAACAAGGGTATTACCCCAACCATTACCGAAGAGATTGATCGCGCCCTAACAGATCATGAGCTTATCAAAGTAAAACTGCCTGCTGGCACCAAAGAAGAGCGCGACATCGTTGGCGCTGAACTTGCTAAAGCAGCTAATGCGTCTTTGGTCCATTCTATTGGACGTATGGCATTATTGCTACGCCAAAACCCAAATGCCAACCCTAAACTGTCTAACCTAGCACGTCACGCGCAGTAATATGTCATGACAAGCTTTGCTTGAATAACAGTAGGCCGCATCAGCTTAAATAATGACGGTAACTATAAAAGCCGCGATGCATCTTGCTCGCGGCTTTTGTCTTGTCTGCTGGTTTTGGATCTGCTTAGTGTGTCGTATCAGCCTAGGGCATATCCCTATTTAAAAATGGTGATAAACGTTTGAATTCGGGGTGCACCCTAGTTATTCCGTTTAATCTTTTACCATTAATTTTTAAAAGTATTATAGAGTTTGATAAATAATGAACCAATTTTTTAATCTTGTTATAGCCGCCGAGACGCTAGAAAAAGACGCACAGCAACTGGACGTGACGGTAGAAGCATTACAGCGTATTTGTGTCAAGGTGAACGCTAAGATCGTTCGACAGCCAGTATTACAATTACAGTTAACCTATCAAATTACTTTACCCAGTCAAATATTAGCCAATCAATTGGTTTGGCCAACTTGGCAGCAAACCCGAGTAGGATTTGCTGATTATCTGTGGGAAGAGACTTGCCTTGAATGCTTTATCACGGGTGACACTCTAAGTGATGAGGCTGCTACTGAGATTCAAGACGCTGAACCTTACATTGAGATTAATGCCAACCCTGATGGCCGCTATGCACTCTATAATTTTAAAAGCTATCGTCAACCTGCCACATTGCCACCAGCACCTTTATACGAGACTGATGGACACACACGTGCCTCTATTGAGTGGACGGATAATATAAATACACAGGACATAATACAGAAATCGTTGTTTGACAAATCACCAGCAGCGTATTCCATTCATCGCTTCGAGCGAGGCTTTAACGTTCCTCTGGTCGAACTTCCTAATCAAAAATACGCCATTGCAAATACGATTATTGAGCAGATACATCCTTGTGTTATTTTACAGCTCGGTAAGACCGCTTTATATTTTGCCTCTCAGCACGCCTCCCCGCCTGATTTCCATAATCGCCACTATTGGCCAAAATTTGCACTTTGATTTACTTTTATGATCTGCACTCACTTAGATACAGTTATTATTAGATATCATTATTTAAAGCACAAAAAAAAAACCCAGCAATGTCATAAAGAGCATTACTGAGTTTGGAGAAAACTTTTAATTCGTTTAACTGATACTTATTTGTCAGCCATCGCAAGGTAGATACCACGGTCTGATGCATCATCAACATACTGCGAATCACGCCATGTGGTATAGCTGTAAGTACCGCTATATGGGCTGATGCTGTTTTGACGGAAATCAGATACCCAGTCATTGCCATCAAAAATCTGGATATGACCATGTGGACGGCTTGAGGTGCGGTTATAGACAACGACGTCACCAACTTGAGGTTCCATATCGTTACTAATTTTGGTAAAGCCTGCTTGGGCTAGTGTGCCACGAGAGGCATATTGATAAGCTGAAGGATTAGGCGTAAATTTGTAACCTGCTGACTGTAGCGCTTTACGTACATAGCGAGCACAGTAGCCAGAACTTCTAGATAGTGCAACTCGTGAGGCATTTGCTGCTGCGATAGCAGGAGCAGAATTGCGATCAGGAACACGACTTGCTTGCTGTTGACGCTGCTCATATGACAAACGGCTAGTGAGTGAGGCAAGCTGATATTCTTTTTGCTTAGCATGAGCGCTTAAATTGTCAATGGCTTGACTGATCTCATCGTTGCTATATACATGAGCACCACTGTTAGTGCTGTAGATGTTGCGACTAGAACCATAGTTCGCAGAAGTAGAGATATTTGTGATGGTATGATTCAAGGTATTATTTGGTTGAAAGGTTGTTTCGGCAGCACCACTCGTCTGTGCGATACCCATTCCCAATACTGACAAAATTAATAAAGCTTGTTTCATAAATTTACTACCTATTGTTAATACAAGTCTGCTCGTCATCCGTGACGAAACATCAATTAATTTAGAGGATATAATCATTAAAAAACATGATAAAATCCTTATCACAACAGCTCGTTCTTTTATAGTGACTAACACCAGTATCACCACCCGTTTAGTCAACTACCTCATAAAATTTTGCTATATATCGCTTTTAGCATGTCTATTCTACATATCGAGTTTGTCACCTAATAGATGAGTCATCACGATGTCAAAAAAACAGCCTAATCGGCTTGCCCAGCTTATAGATCATCAAGCCTTTGCTGGTAGCGCGCTACCTCAACCTCTTGCTAATAACATGCGGCTATATATAGAAGCGACCAATGAGGTAAAAGAGCTGCTGGTAGACTGTCTACCTGAGGAAATCCTCAATACTTGTTGGGTCGTAGGTTTAACCTCTGAGCAGTTAATACTCAGTGTGGGTTCGATGACAGCTGCTAATCATATTCGCTATTTACAGAATGCGTATTTGCAAGTATTAACAGAGCAGTCAATTACATTTAAACAACTCAAGCAAATTCGCGTTGTAGTAGCTAAAACATTTGCTGATAATTATTCATCTAGACAATCATCAGCGTTATTAGCAACCTTGCCCAAACCTAGTAAAGCCAATGAAAATCAGGCTCTTAGCCAAAACACAAAACGGACTATATCACAGGCTGCAGAGCATGTCACCACTGATGAAAATCTAAAAAAAGCCCTCCTACGCCTAGCAAATCATTAAAAATACAGATATTACAATGTAAAGTTATGTAAATAAAACCATAAAGTGAGATTGGTAACGCTGCTTTTTTGTAATGTCTTAAACAAAAAAAATCATCTATTGATGCTATTCAATTTATGAATAGCATCAATAGATGATTTGGAAATCACCTACAGCTTTTACGCACTCTGCCTTAGAATAAAATTCACAAAATGCTATAGACTATATATTTAAAATATTGCATATTATATAAATGTAATTATAGCGTTGCTATGTAATATTGCGTAAATGTTTCGATACTTCGTGTATATTCCTGTATTTATCCTTCAACTGCTAAACCATTTAGTGGTGAATATTCGATCGGGCATGTTACATTGTCATCAAAAGTTACAATTTCAAAGTTATTTTTATCAGAGAGTATTTCACGCACTAACAAATTATTTAATGCGTGACCAGATTTGTAGGCATTGAAACGACCGACGATAGGATAACCAATCAGATATAAATCCCCGAGCGCATCTAAAATTTTATGGCGAACAAATTCATCATTAAAGCGTAGGCCTTCTTCGTTAAGAATATTGGCATCATCGATGACGATGGCATTTTCCATACTGCCGCCCAAGGCCAGATTATTCTGACGCAATTGTTCTATGTCACGCAAAAAGCCAAAAGTACGTGCTTCGCTTAGCTGCTCAATAAAGTTTTGGGTCGAGAATTGCAGTTGAGCATGTTGAAAATTTTTGTCGATGGCAGGGTGATCAAAGTCAATCTCAAAATTCAATTCAAATCCATCGTAAGGGCGTAGCTCTGCCCATTTATCATCTACTTTGACGCGTACTGGTCGTACAATCTTAATGAATTTCTTTAAAGCATCTTGTTCACAGAATCCTGCATCAAGTAGCAAAGCAACAAAAGGAGCGGCACTACCATCCATAATCGGTATTTCTGAAGCAGAAACACGAATCAATAGATTATCTACCCCAAGCCCAGCGATCGCACTTAGCAAATGCTCAACCGTACCTACACGCGTACCACCAAATACTAAGTTTGATGACATCATGGTGTCTTGCACCAAAAAAGCACTTGCTGGAATAGGCTCGCTGCCTACAATATCAGAGCGCTCGAAAACAATACCAGTATCAACCGGCTGTGGATGAAACTCCAAGTCAACAGGCTGACCACTATGGAGACCAGTACCTGTAACGGCTATCGCTGTCTTTATGGTTCTTTGGTTCATGGCTGTCTTCTCACATATTTTGTTACAATTGACATAGTGTACCACTACCTTCCCCATATCCGCTACAAATAAAAAGAGTTAATTTCCTTATCTCTTTGATTGATAACACTTATCGTCATTATCTCATCATATATTTTCACAGTTTTATGCCCTATTGAACGCTTCGAAACACTAGATTCTGGATATATTTTTTCGATTAGAAACATTTTGCGATACTCCTGATTTTGTTACTCTCCTTTTATAGGCCAGTCTTTTGTAGACACAAAAAAGCCAGCGTTTGAGCGCTGGCTTTTTTTTAATTTAATACTAAAAAACTATTTGTTCTGTTGACGCTTCAGATAGTCTTGGATGCTATTGGTTTTAGTTTTTGTCTGCTCTTGAGGCGCGCTTGGACGTGCAGTATTAACGTTATCTTGATGCAGTTGAGCTTGTGATTTCTTCTGACTATTTAATGCACTGGTATGTACATTAGGATCAACGGGTTGTGTACTATTGACAGAAGGAACAGGTTGCTCAACCACTTCTGGCTCTTGCCCTGCGTTTTCATCTAAGGTCAGACCTGTTGCAATAACCGTTACATGCAAGTCATCACCCATTTTTTCATCGATTACAGAGCCGTAGAAAATATGAGCATCGTCGATGTCTGTGATTTCTTCGACGATTTCACTGATTTTGCTCATCTCATCGAGTGATAACGACTCAGAGGATATAACGTTGACCAACAGGCCTTTGGCGTTTTCTAAGCGTAAATCATCAAGTAGTGGCGATCTGATGGCTTTTTCTGTGGCTTGACGAGCACGATCATCACCGCTGGCGCGGCCAATTCCCATCATAGCGTGACCTTTGGCTGTCATCGCGGTGCGAATATCGTTAAAGTCAATATTGATCATACCTTCGCTAGCGATAGTCTCTGCAATACCTTGAACCGCATGTAGCAAAACATCGTCCGCTTTTTTGAAAGCGTCTTGCATAGAGATGTTGCCGTATACGCTCATAAGCTTGTCGTTTGGAATCGTGATAATCGAGTCCACGAAATTGGTCAACTGCTCGATACCTGCTTTCGCAGCTTTAATACGTTTGCCACCTTCAAATTTAAATGGTGTGGTCACAACCGCAACCGTCAATACCTCCATTTCTTTGGCAATACGTGCAACCACGGGTGCTGCGCCTGTACCTGTACCACCACCCATACCAGCAGTGATAAATACCATATCTGAGTGTTCAAGCAATGCACGGATAGCTTCTTCTTCGCTTTCTGCTGCTTCACGACCAACTTCTGGATTTGCACCTGCACCTAGACCACGGTTCGTTTTTGCACCAAGTTGTAGTTTGTGCGGTGCAGTCAGACGATCTAGCGCTTGCTTATCTGTATTAGCACAGACGAACGTTACACCTCTAATCCCTTGTTGTACCATATGTTCAACCGCATTACCGCCGCCGCCGCCAACACCGAATACAGTGAAGCTCGCTTGGCCGTTATTTTGAAGCTGGTTATCATCTGGCATGGTGTATTTTGACATAAAAAAGATTCTCCAGTTGCAGATAGCGTGTAGGTCGATACGTAGTAACGCACTCATATGGCGCGCTATCGACATACTATATATAAATGTATTTAAATAAAACAGGGCTATGGATCAAATAGTTCAGCGCGGACCATAATAGGTCATCATCGCTTAAGGTATTACTGTTACTGCTTAGCGCATTACTTTCAATATGACTTCAATTTTTACTTACTTTATTTAAGAGCATCCTACAAAAGCGCTTATGCTCTAAATGTTTGGTAAGTATGTCTATAGTATTTTTTTCAACACATCAGCAAAACGTTTGCCTGCGCTTTGAAAGACCCCTGTGACTCGATTTTTTTGAATCGTATCAGGTTCGCTTTTTTCACTGCGGCGAAACTGCTCACTTTGACTATATAATAGTGTGCCAAAAGCTGTTTGGTAAGCCCGGTCATTGACCTGACTATTAAGCTGTTTAAATGACTCATCGTTATCAAAATGATTGTAAGCACTAATAGCAGGATGCGTATTGGTCAATACCACTGGCATTTTGAGCAGCCGTTTAGCAAACGGTATCATTCCTTTAATCGTACTACCGCCGCCTGTCAGCACGATACCTTTGTCAATATAGCCTATTAAACCTGCTTCATGCAGTTGACGAGCGACTTCAGTGAATA
This sequence comes from Psychrobacter sp. KCTC 72983, assembly GCF_014280455.1. Taxonomy (NCBI): domain Bacteria; kingdom Pseudomonadati; phylum Pseudomonadota; class Gammaproteobacteria; order Moraxellales; family Moraxellaceae; genus Psychrobacter; species Psychrobacter sp. KCTC 72983. Next base: position 1,793,586 of record NZ_CP060390.1, on the reverse strand, counting down.
TCTGCACATAACGCGCTTCAATGATACGTGCTAAATTATAGATACCGATGTTGATTTCATCGCTCGATCCTTGCGGTTTAAACAAAAAGAATGAGCTTGGGTCAACACTATTGGCATCAGCCGTACCATGAGACTTTTTAAGTTTCTCAGCTTCAATCATTGATATACCAAAATCAGCTGAAATATCCATTGTCACTTCATGGCTGCCAGTAGCAATACAATGCGTAAAAATCAATTTATTTTCTTTGTAAACACAAATACTGGTCGTACTGGCACCGATATCTACCAAGCAAACCCCTTGCTGACGCTCTTCAGTCATTAAACTATATTCAGCACTGGTCACTGCATCAAATACGATATGGTCAATACCGACATCGCAGCTTTGTAGTAGTTTTTGAATGTTTTGGCGGCTAGCGACAGGCATCATCATCATGTGATACATCACAGTGATATTATGTGCCATCATCTCAATCACATCGTCGACCATAAAGTCTTGATCATCAACATAGATACCTTGCTGGCAGCAATGCATGAGATAGTAATCGGATGGCAGATCGCGCGACTTGGCATTAGACAAGGCCTGTACCATATCTTTGGCACGTACGAACTCGTCCTCAACCCTCACCTCTCCAGCACTGTTTTTACTAGATAGCTCAGGTGTTGCGAGCGTCAACCACACGCTATGCACGCGGCAATTGGCAGTATCCTCTGCTTCTTGGATGGCTTGCTTGATAGCACCTTGTAGGCGTTCACGATGCTTAATTTGGCCTTGATAAAAATCGCTATTTTTAACTTGCCCTACGCCTAAGATACGAATGTCTTTTGCAGAGACAACATTGCCAATTACGACATACACTGCCGTGGCACTTAGATGGACAACAACCAAATTTTCGTTATATTTCATGGTAGCAGACAAATTATTACTAAATAGGAGCGCAAATAACGCCATCCTATTGAATCATTAAAAAAAGCGCTGTTAATACGCTATGATGTTGTACATATATTATTCATTTTGGGCAAACAGTTTCGACTCAAGTCATCACTCATCAGTATTACTTTAATTATTTGGGCTCATCAACTGGCGGCGCTGACATATCCCAGGCAATCGTAAAACCATTCTTGTAGCGTAAGTCTACAGATTGCATCTCATCTCGGCGTCCGCTTAACTGATTACCAAGTAACTGGCTTAGATTCAGTAATTTTTGTGCGGTGTTCTCATTATCGACGATGACGCGCAAGCCATTGTCAAAACGAATGAGCCAAGTCATTCTTGGTGACAAAATAATGTCTTCAACCTGCATATCAAGTGGCGCATACCAATCATTGACTTGCTGCATTTGCTGCATAATGACTGGCGCTTGAGCCATTTCACCTTGCAGAGTAGCAAAGCGCTCTTGCGTCAAGTCGCTACTATCAGCAGGAACGAACACAGATCCTTTAGCATCAACCAAGCGCTCTGTCCCAAAATTAGCGACTGCTTGCTTAGGTAGTGCAGTAACTACAATGCCGCGTTGCCAGTCTCGAGAGATGCTCACTTGATCAACCCATGCAAGGCTTGTCGTAATATCTCTCAATGCTTGCAAATCAGAAGTAAAAAAACTGCTGACCTTTTGCTGATCCATCACTGTCTGCAATGAGTTGTATTGAGCGGTAGAGAGCCCTTGATTGCTGATATGAATCTCAGCAGGCGGTGCATCACGTAACGCTTTACCACCCATTATCAATATTAGTACCAATAATCCTAATACCAATATCATAAAAAGATATCGGGCCGAGGTTGGTAATTGGAGTTTGGATGCTGGGCGACCGGCTTTATCACTCATCAAGTCAGTTACCTCGTTGACAGTTTGAGCCATAACGACCTTTGTCCCTATATTTGCATAAAACTGATCATGCTAATTATTGATGTAAATCTGCAAGTTTTTGCAGAAGCTTATTAAAGCAATATATTATCAAAGACTGTCAATAAAAAGACTGATAGTCAGCGATTATTCTTATTTAAACGTAACATTTTTCTTAGGTTATGAATAACTTATAGGTTATTCCTACAAAAAACGTAAATATTACTAAAACAAAGCTATTCTTACAATATTAACGTATTTTATAGGCAAACAATAGCGTAACGCTCACTAGTAGCCTTGAATTTACACAAGTTTACATGAAGCTATGTTATAGCAGCTCTAGTGATACATTGACGGCTTTTTTGGCTAAAATCGCCATGCTACAAAAGTGATAAAGCTGAGAAATTATAAATCTCTATATAATTTATCATTGCCCATGCTTTAACGTAGCTCATTTACTCAATATGGTTGTCATCAGACTCATTGCTAAAAAATCGTGATAAATATGATGAGCGCTACATCAAAAAATTAGACTGTCTGCGATAATATGTGCCAGCACAATGTGTCAAAATCCATGCCTCTAGCTTTGGCTGCCATTGGTACCAAACTATGACTGGTCATACCGGGCACGGTATTGATCTCAAGCAACCAAAAATTCCCTGCTTCATCCTGCATGGCGTCAATACGTCCCCAACCTTTTGCATCTACAGCACGGAATGCCGCCAGACTTAACTCTTGCAGATGCTTCTCATCAGCAGCGCTCAATCCGCAAGGAATATAGTAGCTGGTATCGTTACGATTATACTTGGCCTCAAAGTCATAGAAATTGGTGATATCAGCAGGCTCAAGTCGAATGACAGGATAAGCCTCATCATCGATAATCACGATCGTAAACTCACGTCCAGTAATCCAGCGCTCAGCCATCACCGCGTCGCCACATTGTACGGCAGTAGCATAGGCCGCAGGCAATTCATCGAGATGATTGACCTTGGTCATGCCAATACTTGAGCCTTCATGAACGGGCTTGATGATAAGCGGCAGTCCTAGCATATTGACCACTTGCTGCCAGTCGGTATCAGCCGTCAATAATGAAAACGGTGCTGTGGATAAGCCGCAACCTTGCCAAAGTTGTTTGGTACGCACTTTGTCCATACCTAATGCTGATGCCAAAATGCCAGATCCCGTTTGCGGTATATCAAACCACTGTAATACACCTTGCAATAGACCGTCTTCGCCGCCACGACCGTGCAAGACATTAAACACGCGATCGTAATCACGTAATTCTGTGATGTCTTGATGCTTAGGATCAAAATGAGTGGCGTCGACACCTTGGTTTTGCAGTGCCTGCAATACAGCCGCACCGCTATCCAAAGACACGCTGCGCTCATTGCTGCTACCACCATAGATCACAGCGACCCTGCCGAACTGACTCGCGTCTGTGACATGACTAGTTGGTGCACTGATAGACGTCTCGTTGTCTATATTATTTGACTCACCGCTCGCCTCACTCTTATTTTTTTCTGCTTGGGCATCCGCGACTAACGCTGGCTCTGGATTGGTAATTGCTTGGCTTTTTTGCTCTGGATTATCTTTACTATTCGTTGTCATGAAGATGGTTCCTAAATTTTAGCTTACTTGATGTAAAGGTTATTGGCTGCCAAATCAATAGCGATATGCCCCACATTACCCGCGCCTTGCGTGATAAGCATGTCATTGGCTTTTAATAAACGCTGCATCACAGGGGCAAGATTGTCTTTGTCAATAATCGTCGGTTCAACTTCACCGCGCAGACGGATACTACGCGCTAATGACTTGGTATCAGCGCCTAAAATCGGGCTTTCACCTGCTGAATATACATCCAATAGTAGCAGCTCATCAACACTTGATAGCACTTCGACAAAATCGTCATAGCAATCACGGGTACGGCTATAACGATGCGGTTGAAATAACATCACTAAACGGCGATCAGGGAAGCTTTGGCGAGCGGCTTTGATGGTTGCGTCAACTTCTTTTGGATGATGACCGTAATCATCAATCAATAAGACATTGCCATCATCGATATCGACTGAGGCATGCTGCTCAAATCGGCGGCCTACCCCTGCAAACTTCTGTAGGGCACGCTCAATCGCGGCATCATCGACACCTTCATCCGTTGCCATGGTGATAGCAGCCAGTGCATTATAGACATTATGTGTACCAGGTATGTTTAATGTCAGACGCAATGGCTTACGGTCACGGCGCAATACGGTAAAGTGCGTCTTGGTACCTTCTGCCACCAGATCGACAGCTTGTACGTCATTAAAAGGCTCAAGGCCAAAGGTCAATACTGGTCGACCAATATCATCAATCATCGCATACAGTTCAGGATCATCACCGCATACCACGGCCAACCCGTAAAACGGCATGTTTTGCAAAAACTGAATATAAGCAGCTTTTAACTTATCGAAGCTGTTCTCATAGGTTTCCATGTGATCTTGATCGATATTGGTCACAATTGCTGCCATTGGGCGCAGTGATAAAAAAGACGCATCGGACTCATCCGCTTCTGCTACCAAGAAACGGCTGTTGCCTAGTGCTGCATTTTTACCTGAGGCATTTAGCTTACCACCAATCACATAGGTAGGATCCAATTGCCCCTCTGCCATCATGGTGGTGAGCAAACTGGTCGTCGTGGTCTTACCATGAGCGCCTGCAACCGCGATACCATGACGATAGCGCATCAACTCGCCAAGCATATCGGCGCGGCGTACGACTGGTAGGCGAGCTTCAAGCGCAGCTTTTACCTCAGGATTGCTACGATCAATCGCTGATGACACGACGATCACGTCAGCGTTGGCAATATTTTTGGAATCATGACCAATCGATATTTTGATACCAATCTGCTGTAGACGCTTCGTCACCAGGCTTTCTGCAATGTCAGAACCACTGACTTGATAACCTTGATTGTTCATTACCTCAGCGATTCCGCACATGCCTGAGCCACCAATACCAATAAAATGCAAATGCTGAATACGGCGCATTTCTGGTATTTCAATCAAACGCTTAGGAAGGGCTTTGGCAGAGGTAGACATAAAATTTTCTCTTTATTAAGGGATAATAAAAATTAAAGGACAGTAAAATATGATCAGTAAAAAATAACGAGTGGCAAAAGCCGAAACTATAAGGCTTGCCAAATAATATCAGCCACTTGTTTACTCGCACTGCGATTGGCAAGCGCATGACCTTTTTTGGCCATTTCAAGGCATTTCTCTCGATTGAGTACGCTAAGCTCATCGCTTAAACGTTTGGCCGTTAGCTCTGACTGTGGCAATAAAACCGCAGCAGCATGCGAGGTCAATGTGCGCGCATTGGCGGTTTGATGATCATCAACCGCATGTGGTAGCGGTACAAAAATAGCAGCAATACCGACATTTTGGATTTCAGTCACTGTCAATGCACCAGCGCGGCAAACGATAATATCTGCCCAGTTGTAGGCCGCCGCCATATCATCGATAAAGGGCTGCACTGTGAACTGATGCTTGCTTAAATCTTGCTCACTATAAGCCGCCTGAGTGGCTGCTTCGTTATTGCGTCCGCATTGATGGAGGACTTCAAAGGGCTGGTCTAGCAAAGCCAGTGCTTTTGGCACGGTCTCATTCAATACCTGAGCACCAAGCGAGCCACCCACGACCAGCAGTTTAAGCGGTGAGCTATCATTGATATCATAACGCACCTTTGGCTCTGCGACACCAGTGATGGCGTTACGCACAGGATTGCCAACTGTTTCAAGCTTGGCATCTTGTTCACTATTGGCAAAAGTGTTCTCGAATGCTTGTAATACTTTGGTAGACAGCTTAGACAGATAACGATTGCTCATGCCAGCGATGGCATTTTGTTCATGGATAACCAGCGGTGTATTGGTCAGACGTGCAGCAAGTCCACCAGGCGCACTCACATAGCCACCAAAACCAACGACCACGTCAATCTGATTGCTGCGAATCACTTTCACCGCAGCCATCGTCGCTGACAATAACGTTACTGGCAGCTTAACTAAACGACCCACGCCCTTACCGCGCAGCCCCTGCATATTGATGGCATGAAAAGGATAACCCGTCGGTTCAACCAAACCATTTTCCATACCATTTGGCGTTCCAAGCCAATGAATAACCGCACCGCGACCGGTCAGCTCGTCACTGACTGCAAGCGCGGGAAAAACATGTCCGCCCGTCCCAGCTGCCATCATCAATATGTGCGGTGTTTTCATGGAGATCTGCCTATCTGTACTTTACTTATATGAAGGATTTGTCCTACTACTATGATGCCATTTACTAAAAAAATGACACGGTAAAAGCCCGCATAGTATAGAGGAAATCATTGTCTTATATACAGTACTTTATGCAGTAGAAATAACAAAAAACCAAGCCATGAGCTGGCATGACTTGGCGTCATTTACTACTGACACACGACCATACAAGGCAATGATAAACGAGGTATTAAGACGTACTTTCTTTAATGGACATCTGTCTTCGACTGTCTAAAACTATACCGTAAATTTATTTTCGATTGCCATGATAAAGTCGGTCGCGATATCGGTACCGCACTGATCATCAATCTCACGTACGCACGTTGGGCTGGTGACATTAATCTCAGTAATACGCCCACCGATCAAGTCCAAACCCACGAACATCAGACCTTTTTCTTTGACAATCGGCGCCACAACTTCTGCCACTTGACGCTCAATATCGGTTAATGGCATGGCCACACCGCGACCACCTGCGGCAAGATTGCCACGGGTCTCGCCTTTGCTTGGGATACGCGCCAAGCTATAGTCGACCACCACGCCATCTACAATAAGTACGCGTTTATCACCTGCTTTAATCTCTGGCAAATAACGCTGCGCCATGATTGGTAAAGTCTCAAGCTCAGTCAGCACCTCAATCGTCACGCCAATATTTGGACTATCAGCAGTCAGACGGAAGATACCCGTACCGCCCATACCATCTAGCGGTTTAACGATGACATCTTGATGCTCAGCGATAAACTTGCGAATGTGATCCTGTTTGCTGGTCACAATCGTTGGGCTCATATACTCACTAAACCACGTCGCAAATAATTTCTCATTACAATCACGGATGGCTTGCGGATCGTTGACCACGAGCACGCCTGCGGCTTTGGCATGATCAAGCATATAAGTGGCATAAATAAAGCGCATATCAAACGGTGGGTCTTTGCGCATCAAAATCACGTCATAGTCAGCAACTGAGCCTGTCGTTTTATCACCCAGTGTATAAAAATCTGCAGGATCACGCTTCACCGTAAGCGGCTGAGTATCGACCATTAATTGTCCACGATCCAACCACAAGTCATGAATCTGACAGTAACCAAGCTGATGACCACGGTCTTGAGCGGCCCACATCATAGCGAGACTGGTGTCTTTTTTATAATTGACCCGCTCGATAGGATCCATAATGACGAGTATTTTTAGCGATTTTTCTTGGTTTTGTTGGCTCATTGTTTGACTCATGGTAAGGCTCACTTACGTTATATTATTAGTATAAAACAGGCTCAGTGCCTAACTATACACCGTACTGCTCACGGTAATGTTGCATTTTGGCTAACTGGGTTGCGTCTTTATGTTGGCCGTTTTGTGCACCATGGTCATCTGCCAGATAACTGATTAAATCGTCAATATCAACCAATGCCCGTACTGGCACTGCTAATGTGGCAGCAAGCTCTTGAATAGCAGAGTGCTCAGCTTGGCCTTTTTCTTTGCGATCAAGCGCGACGATAATACCCGCAACGCTTGCTCCTGCTTGCTCTAAAATCTCGACCACTTCACGCATCGCTGTACCTGCTGTGATGACATCGTCAAGCACCCATACGGCCTTGCCATGCACATCAGCGCCGACCAAATTGCCCCCTTCACCGTGGGTTTTGGCTTCTTTACGATTGTAACCCCATTTTGCATTGATGCCATGATGTAGCCATAACGCTTGTGCGGTCGCTGCGACAAAAGGAATACCTTTATAAGCCGCACCAAAGATGACTAGCTCTTGCTCATTACCGTCATTATTTGCCGCAACTATCTGTTCGGCTAAGGCATCTGCATAACCACGTGCTAGCAGTGATAACATCTCACCCGTTGCAAGCAGACCTGCATTAAAAAAATATGGACTGATACGACCAGACTTGAGGACAAATTCGCCGAATTTAAGTACTTGGTTATCTAAAGCCAGTTGAATAAATTGATGAGATGAAAACGTTGGGTCTTGCGGGCGCGATACGTGAGACATGATGACATTCCTATGGGCAAAAAGAGGGGCGAAAAAATTTGCATTATTGTACGCATTATTGATCAGCTTGACCAACCGTTGATCTCGTAATCCTGCATATTGGCATAGCGAGTCAACAAACCACTACGCGACGAGATATTAAAATAACTCTGTCCATCTGCCCGCACTTGTATCTCCCAGCCTAAATGATACGCAGCAACAATGATGTGACCAGCAAATATCCGGATCTGACGATATGCGTGGCGCTGCGTAGGCTCACAGACAAACTGACTGAGCAAATAACTACGTACGTGCTGGCAAATTTGCGCGGCACTATAGCTATGGTTGATACTTTTACGAGTACTACATTGCTTTAGCGCATGGACAGCAGCGCTACAGGCCATAATATCTGTCGCCAAACTGCCCTCGCCTGTCTCAAATTGCTGCGGTTGCAAAATCACTTGCCAATCATCGGCATACAGGCTACTCAGCAGTTCATCAGGATTATAGCGTTTGATCAATGCGCGCAGAGAGGCTAAAGACTCGTTGACTTTGTCATTGTTATTTGGCTCAGCCATCTCGTCGCTATCAGCAGAGCCAAACCCATAACGATTGAGTTTTGGATAGGTACGAATCGCCTGCTGGATATCTGACATATCTAATAATGTCATCTTTGATAATGGCGATAATAAGGGCTGATCGCTATGATTTTGATAAAAGCTATCAGGCAACTCAACAAGCTGTGCCGCCTTGAGTAACGATAGATGCTCCGCCAAGGCTTCTGAAGCAATCAGCGACCATTTTGATAAGCTGGCCTCGGTAGGCTGATAAAAACGCGTCGAATTACCATAAAGCCGGCGCAGCTGACCATCTAGGCGACGAGCAGGCTCAGGAATATCACTCAATGGTCTGGCAGGATCAAGGGGGGATCGTTTGGGATCAAAGTTCGGATGTACGATCGCAGGTTGCTGTGAATCAGCTAGCATAGAAGACTGCCCAGCATCGCCTTTTGTGAGCTTGCTACCTTCTGCTGCCAGACTAGCATGAGACAAACGGTCATCAGAAGTAAACGGCTGAGTCATGAAATCTCCATAAACTATCACATATAAAACGAACAAAAACGTTCAAACCGAACAATGATCTTAACGCTAAAAACTACGCTTGATGGTCTAAAATATCACGATAGCCTGTTTGCCAATCAGCATACTCAAGCCAAGCTAACGGAATGTTGCTATGTAAACGCTTTCCTGTCGCTGATGTCTTTTTGTCATCGATAGTAGGCGCAGCTTCACCGATTTGTTCACTCAACCAAACGCCAAGCTCAAAGGTGGTTACAGGCCTGTAGTCTGTCGCAAGATAGAGTGGCTTTGGTGTTTCTGTCGTCAACACATTGGCAATGATAGTGACCAAGTCGCGATCCATAATACGATTGCTCCAATGCTCGGCGGCTACTGGCTCTTTTTGTGGCTCGCGCGCTTTACGCACGCGCATAAGGCGCTCACGTCCATAAATGCCGCTAGGACGAATGATGATGGCTTTATCACCAAAGCTTTGTTGCAGTGCTTGTTCGGCTTGCAATATAACCTTTGATGCGTCACGCTCAGGCGTCATAGGTTCAGTATGCTCATCGATCCATTCGCCATTGTCTTGACCGTAAACACCAGTAGAAGAGATAAACACGACGCGCTCAAGGTTCGCCAGATTAGCAGAAAGCGTTGCCAAATGTTGGCTAATCGCCAAGTAGCTGTCATGATAACCGCTGGTCGAATACTCATCAGGGGTGACGATAATCGCAATATGGGTAAATGGTTGCAGCTGCTCGGTCGTCAGAGTCAGCGCATCAGCCTGCAAAAAATTGGCGCTACCCACTAATGCATAGTGATCACGCTCACTACGAGCCAGCCCTGTCACCGAAAAGCCGTCTTGTGCCAGCTTATTGGTAACAGGCAAGCCGATATCCCCTTGCCCGATAATGAGTATATTTGGTGTATTCATAAAGCATCTTTCCTTTTATACCACTTATACCACTTATACCACTTATACAACGATTACAGCGCTAAGAGATAACTCTATAGTCAATCAATATTAAAAGTGGTACAAGGCAGACGAGTGCAAGTACTACAGTAGTAGGCTAAACGAGTCTAACGCTGTAACACTTTAATAGTGGTTCGACTATACTTAAAAATACCGTCTGTATGACAGCTGTATATCCTCATTCGCATCGACGCGCTCTTGCCAGTCGTAGCTGGCATTGATCCGTAACGCTTGTTTTTTATCAATGTCGTATTGCAGCCCAAGGCTTGAGATGGGTTGCCAATAATGACCACGGACGTTGGACTCATCGCTGCTGCCATGATACCAATATGGTAATTGCAATTCAGCTTGCACGCGTAACTGATTGTTAATCTGATAACGACAGCCGGCATTGACACCTGCCCCTACCCGAAAGCCTTTATTAATACCGCGCCCTGCTTGTGCTGACCCGGCCAAAAACGTATAGCATAGTTGCGGCGGCATCTGACCCGTACCACTGCTTGGCGTACCAAATGCCCACGACCAGCCCGTCTCATAACCCACACTACCCACCAGATGATCTCGCCCGCCCTCTTGTGAGCCATCATTCACTCGCGTCGCCTCAATGCTTGCACCCCACGTTTTGCCTTTTTTGCCAGCATTGATAGGATTAAAAGAGCGTCCACGAATCAAAGTCGCATTTTGCAAGACCACGCTGTCTGGTTGATTGGGCTTATCATCATCTGTGTCATATAGACGTAAGGTCGCAGCTACCCCTTCTAAATTAAAAAACTGTGAATACCCTGACGCGTGGTCAAGCGTATCATGAAACCCTGCTCTAAACCCAATATCGATATAGTCATTGTCACCGCGCTGACCGATAGCTATCACTCCCAACTGTAGTGGATGCCTATCTATTGGGTTATTATCCGATACCTCGATTTGACGTTTGCGTAACCGTTGTCCATCATCTGATAGGCTTGATACAGGATTAAGCTGTGCCGATTTTATCTCATTTAAGGTTTGCTTGGCGCTGTTATGATAACCCAACTGCGCGCGTTGTTGCTTAACGTCATTAAGCTGAGCTTGACGCAACGTATTGTCGGCCGGTGTATAAGTGGCATTTGCCAAAAGGTTTTGACTGTTTAATAACTGAATGACATCAGAGGGCACGACCACATAAGCCAGTTGCTTCAATAAATTCTGCTGAGGACGAATAACGTCGATCAGGCGCAGAATCTCAGAAGCACAATTATCCGTGGTGAAGTAATATGGCATTTTTAGCGACTTGGTCTCCCAAACATGGCGCATAATCTGCTGTACTTCACTAGATGTCAGATTCAACTGATACGTCCACGTATCACGCTCATCGTCTTGTAGATATTTTGCGAGCTTTTGGGGATAAGGATCAATCTCGATGGCGCTGTCATAACTGCCAATCATGGATTTGGTCGCATAGATTGGAAAGCTATCGTTTGGATCACCGTCCACCGTATAATTGAGCGCATACGCCTGACTGATTTGATTGGGATCTGCTACGCTCGATTTTGAATCAATGCGCAATAACGTATGACCAAAGGCAGAGAGTGGATTGTCCAAATACTCCTCAGCAAACACAATAGATAACTGCTCAGGCGCCAATGTCGCCATCCAGTCATCCAGCTCTGGACACTCATTTGTCAGACTCGCATCATCGATAGCTAACTTTTCTTTTAGCCATGCCACTCGTGCTGGGAAACGGCACAGAACGGAATTATTATTTGCTTGAGTTTTTATATGAATGTTTGCTTGGTTATTACCAGTTGTCTGCGATGTGAATTCTTTTGCCAGTGCGACTAGTGTCGCGTCTAATTCTGCGGCTGAATCCTGCTGACCGTTATCACTCAAAAAAAAGCGTGGATCATCGACCAGACTCTCCGTTTTCTTTTTAGAAAACATACTGCTTTGGTCATCGTAAAAATACAATAAGCGTCGCCATGTTGTATGCTGTGCTAGATTGTCAGTTTTTGCCTGTCTACGCCATGTTGCCAATAACTGCTCTGTCGCCATATCTGACCCAGACGCAGTATTATTTTGAGTATTGTCTCCAGTATCACTGAGGTTAGATGTTTCGATGCGAACAGCATCTTCAGCGTCACGAGGTGACGTACTATCTGATAATTCAGATGAGAGCGCTCCTTCGGTGACCAATAAAGGCGTCGGTAAAAATGCCTGCGTGTTTGCAGAAAACAATAGCGCCGCTATCGCCATTGGCAGTCGCGCTCGCTGACCAATGGTTATTAGAGTATAAGCTCCAGACGTAGACATCGGTTTTATAGACATGAGGCAGGCTCTCACACGTTATTATTTATACGCTATTCGCGCTGTGAAGGTTTATTCTGCTAGAGACTCAAATGATATAAGCAAGCTGCGACCATCTAACTACTTTGATAGACTTTCTATCACAACATCACCAATACTGTTATAAAAAGAGAGCTTTATGCCCGATTCATCATTATCTACATTGCCAATGACAATCACAGGTGGTTTGCTGTCAGCCGCTACTTGGCTGGCCTCACCAAACTATAATATCAGGCCAGAAGGTCTAAGTATTGATGCCATCATTATTCATAATATTAGCCTACCACCCAATGAGTTTGGTGCGTGCGACTCTAGCGGCACGCATTATGTAAAAGCATTATTCACTAATCAATTAGATTGGGATGCGCACCCTTATTTTCAGACAATCAAAGGCGCAGAAGTGTCAGCGCACCTGTTTATTGAGCGTGACGGGGCTATCACTCAGTTTGTCAATTTTAACGAACGCGCTTGGCACGCTGGACGCTCTAGCTACTTAGGCCGACCTGAATGTAATGATTATAGCATTGGCATTGAGCTTGAAGGGTCAGATTTTGTGTCCTTCACTTCCGCTCAATATGAGAAGCTCGCAGCGGTAATCGCGGCTATTTATGAAGCGTACCCGAAAACGCAGCGACATTTGACAGGGCACAGTGATATTGCGCCAGGGCGTAAGACGGATCCTGGTGATTATTTTGAATGGGCAAGGTTGCGGGAGCTAGTTGCAGGGTTATTACGAAATAACTCCTTATCACTGCAAAAATGATTTCCACATCCAATCCATTTATCTCCGTGATGAAAGTGCTATAATTCGTCAGTTTTTTTGCAACAGCAAATCAGCACACTAGCTCTTACACAACCCTGTACACAACTTAGCAAGATAGGTTCTCATGGCAAAAAGTCGGTTATTTCGTTCAACCATGGTGGTCAGCAGTATGACCATGTTATCGCGTATTTTAGGTTTGGTACGCGATGTCGTATTGCTAGGGGTTTTCGGGGCTGGCGGTTTGATGGACGCCTTTTTGGTCGCCTTCAAAATCCCAAACTTTTTGCGACGACTGTTTGCTGAAGGGGCGTTTAGCCAAGCATTCGTTCCTGTGCTGTCCGAGTACAAGGAAAAGTACAGCTTACAGCAAGTACAGATTTTAGTCAGTCGCACCTCGGGCGCACTCTTGCTGGTGTTGTCGATGCTGACCGTTGTTGTTATCTTAATCGCGCCTTGGGTAGTGACGTTGTTTGCCCCCGGGTTTGCCGATCAACCTGACAAATTTGCCATTACCGCTGAATTACTCCGCCTTACCTTCCCTTATTTGCTGTTTATTTCTATGACGGCTTTTGCCAGTGGTATTTTGCAAAGTTATGGCCGTTTTGCTGCGCCCGCCTTTGCCCCAGTCCTATTGAATTTATGTATGATTGGTGGTGCGCTGATTTTGGCGCCGATGTTTGATACGCCTATTATGGCGCTTGGCTATGCCGTGGCGATCGCAGGACTATTGCAATTCTTAATACAACTGCCTCAGCTATGGCAACAAAAACTACTGGTCGCGCCCAAGATTGACTTTCAGCACGAGGGCGTTCGCCGCATTCTAAAATTAATGCTGCCTGCTATCTTTGGTGTGTCTGTCACTCAGATTAACTTATTGCTGAACACCGTTTTTGCCTCATTGATGATTGGTGGTTCGGTGTCTTGGCTCTACGCAGCTGAGCGTATGAGCGAGCTACCACTAGGGCTGATTGGTGTAGCGATTGGTACGGTCATATTACCAAGTCTGTCAAAAAGTGAAGCGCAAAAAGACGATGTTAGTTTCAAAAAGACCATCGACTGGGCCGCGCGCCTTATCATTTTGGTCGGTGTGCCTGCCTCGGCTGCGCTCTTTGTACTCGCAGATGTGCTGATGCAAGCCCTGTTCTTACGTGGTGAGTTCACCCTTCGTGATGCCCAGATGAGTGCGCTGGCATTGCGTAGTATGGCAGGTGGTATCTTAGGATTCATGCTGATCAAGATCTTTGCCCCTGCATTTTTTGCGCGTCAAGACACCAGAACACCTGTCAAAATCGGCATCATTTCTGTTATTGCCAACATGGTATTTAGTGTCATTTTTATCGGGATATTCTATTTCTTAGAAATGCCATTACATGGTGGCTTAGCCTTGGCAACGACGGGCGCAGCGTTCGTAAACGCAGGCTTGCTCTATTACTTCTTACACAAGCGCGATATTTTCCGTTTTGGCCCCCATTGGAACAAACTATTCACACAGTTTGCCATTTCAACTGGCTCCATGATCGGCGTACTTTATCTCATGTTACCCTACTTCCCTACTGATGAAGCCCAGTGGCAACGCATCATCGCACTCGTGATTATGTGTGTCGCCGGAGCGCTCGTTTATGGCGTGGTATTGCTAGCGACAGGTGTCCGTCCTCGCCAGCTCAAACACGGATAAGCCAAAGTAGATATAGGCATGAGCTTGGCTTACGAAACCAAAACAAGCCTATCATCAGAATTGACAATGCTTGCCACCAATCGTTGTCATAATGACCTATTAATGAATAACTGACATTTGAGGTTTGATATGACAACGAAACAGCCACTCTTCCAGCGCTTACCGCTTCTCCTTGCAACAGGTGTACTCGGTACTGGACTACTGCTGAGCGGTTGCAGCAACAATGAGTCTGCAGACACTGAAACTGCTACCAACAATGAAGAAGTTGCAGCTGTCGTTGATACTTCAGAAGAAGACACAGCAGATAGCACAAGTGAAACGACTCAAGTCACAGATGATACTGAGAATACAACGACCGTTGATAATGACAATATCAATCCAGTCACTGCTCCGATTAACCAAAAAAGCCTAGTGACCAATCCAACTCAAGCGGGTACGCCAGAGGACACGGTCAAAAAAGCACTAAATAGCTTGTATTATGGTGATGTGAAGGATGCAGTAGGCTACTATCAAGTAGATATGGCAAATTTTGAGCAAGAGCTTGCCAACACTCAATCGGCGTTTCAACAAACGGTCGATGGCGTGACGATTACTGATACAACGTACAATGATGACAAAACGCGTGCCACCATCACTGGCGAGTTGATGCTCAAAGGACAAAGCGACCCTGCACCATTGACCTATCAACTACAGAAAATAGATGGTCAATGGAAAATCTTGGGTTAAGGCATTTTGCTCTAATTATCCGCAATGTTGTCCGATACCACGGCTTTACCAAGCATCACGACATCAGCGATAAACCCGTCCATATCGCAAACTTTTGGCATATATCCCCATTGCTCAAAGCCAAGTTTACGGAACAGTCCCAAACTTGGCTGATTGTGGGCAAAGATAAGGGCAACGATATTTCTGATTCCTAAACTGGGCGCTTGCGTCAACATCCAGCGTGTCAACAGACTGCCCAACCCTTTACTCTGATAATCTTGGTTCAGATAGATGCTGATTTCAGTGCTGATATGATAAGCGGTACGCGCATATAAATCACTGAAACTGCCCCATGCAACAATTGGTAGTTTTGTACTCTGTCTATCGGCATCACCTTCTAGTAATGCTTTGACTACATAAATAGGTCTCGTTGGACTGTCTAAATGCTCATCGAACCAAGCTGTACGTTCTTCGAGCGTTACTAATGCCAAATTTGCCGTTGCTTGTTTGCCAGGAATACTTTGGTTATAAATCGCCAAGACTTCTGCCAAGTCTTCTTTACTGGCACGTTGTACCATAAACTGCTGGGTCAGCTGATGTGTCAACGGGGCAGTTGCTATGACATTTAAGGCAACATCGGACATAGAGTCTCCATATTAATTGGCATTATTATTGGTATTCATGATGATAGTAAAAAATCGTCATACTGATAATAGACGTATGTACAAACCATGAAATTCATAGAGCGTCATTCATACTTGCATTATCCGTAGACTATAGGATGTTAGTGTGGCTATTTTACTTTATAATGGCTAATTTTCGACACATCAATTTTGACCATAGATGTGTTTTTTCGTTTTTTATCTGGTCTCATCATAGCTGAAAACTTATGAAAACCTATTTTCTTGAGCAACTGATTACATCATCAAATGCCGCGTCTACTACTAATGACCCAGTAGAGTTAGCGCCTTGTGTGCTCACTATTGGCAATTTTGATGGCGTACACCTTGGTCATCAGGCAATGCTGGCACAAGTTCGTGATATTGCGCATACCCAAAACTTGGACGCTGCGGTCATGATATTTGAGCCACAACCACGTGAGTTTTTTGCGCCAGCTAAAGCCCCTGCGCGTTTGACCAATCTAGCAGAAAAGCAGGCACTCCTAGCACAACATGGGGTTAAAACCTTAGTGGTGGCAGGTTTTGATGAGGACTTTCGCTCATTATCAGCACAAGCCTTTGCCGATATATTAGCCAAGCGCTTAAATGTAAAAGCGCTGGTACTAGGTGACGACTTCCGCTTCGGTCATGATCGTACTGGCGATAGTCAGTTTTTGCGCGATTATGGTTTGGATGTGACTAACCTACATACCATCACTGATAGCAATATTGACAACGACCACTTGAATGATGTCAATAATGAGGCTGCACGTATTAGCTCTACTCGCATCCGTGACTTGCTATTGGCAGGTGATATTCATGCTGCCAATATACTGCTGGACCGCGACTACGCCATTACGGGGTCGGTTGTCCGTGGCGATCAAATTGGTCGCACTATGGACTTTCCTACTGCCAATATTGATTTGCAGCGAATAAAACCCGCTTTGCACGGTATTTTTGCCGTTGATGTCGTCAGCTTAGATGAGAATAGAGAGGTCATACCTGATGGCTTAATAAAGCTGGCTACTGATAACAATATAGGCGTCGCAGGTTTGCGTCCACATAGTTTGTTCGGTACCGCTAACATTGGCAAAAGACCTTCTGTTGATAAAAGTGATGACTGGCGATTGGAAGTACACTTTCCCAAACTAAAAGCAGATTTGTACGGATTGAATCTAGAAGTGCGCTTCTTGCACTTTTTGCATGGTGAGCGTCGCTACGATGGTTTGGACGCCTTGAAAGCGGGTATTCATCAAGATGTCACTGACCTACTAGAATGGCGTAACAATCAAGTTTAGCAGTCAGACGTATCTTACATTTTATCAAGTCCAAACTTCTTTGCTGTTGCGATTCCGGTATGTCCTTGACGATAGTATGCGATGACTTTGATCTTAAAGTCTAGATCGTAACGCATAAAAATACCCCCGTAAGTTGTGTCCAACTTATGGGGGTCGGTTCACTATATTAGGTTTTTTATATCAGCTTTTAGGCATCAGGATGCATTCGTACATTTAACTCATCAATCGTCTCTACCCATGCTGCATCTTTTTGCCATTCTTCTTGCAAGAACATACGCTGGCTATCGGTCCAGAAATCAGCTTCTATCAATTTCTCTTCACTTGATAACTGGTTGTCTGCGATAAACTTATCAATCGCTTCATCAGAGCTATCTAGACCTAACTGAGCAAATAGCTCATTCATATTATATTCTGGCTCACCCAACATACTTTTCTCCTTAAATGGTGTAGTGGTAATTATGCTTATTATTCAAATTAACCCATTTATTGTAGCAAGTTTTGTGCGAATAGCTGTTAATCAACGTTTATCTAACGTTATCAATTGTATAGGCAGCAAACAGATATTGCCATTTCAAAAGATGCGATAGATTACTTTTTATTTCATCATATCTTTTGGATAAAAAAACTTATAGACATAAAAAAGCCCCCCTATATTAAGAGGGCTTTTCTTTTTCACTCATTACTTAAGTTAAGACAGCTATATAACTGCTTAGCTTATGGTAGTAGGTGTGCTACTGCATCACGCTCTTCGCTCAGCTCTTGCTCAGTGGCGGCCATTTTCTCTTTTGAGAATTCTGATGACACATCAACGCCGTCTACGATAGACCAGTCGCCGTTTTTGCATGTGCATGGGAATGAGTAGATAAGGCCTTCAGCGATACCATATTCCCCATTTGAGTAAACACCCATAGAGACCCAATCGTTCTCGTCAGTACCGAGTGCCCACGTGCGCATATGGGCGATAGCAGCGTTGGCAGCAGAAGCTGCAGATGAGGCGCCGCGAGCTTTAATGATGGCCGCGCCGCGCTGCTGTACTTCTGGGATATACGTGTTTTCGTACCAATCACGATCAACCAACTCTAGCGCTGGTTTGCCATTGACAGTCGCAGCCGTTAGGTCTGGATACTGGGTCGATGAGTGGTTGCCCCAGATGGTCATGTTTTTGATGTCATTGACAGTGCTGTCAGTTTTTTCGGCTAGCTGTGCCATCGCACGGTTGTGATCTAGACGAGTCATGGCAGTAAAGTTACGTGGATCAAGATCTGGTGCGTTACGCTGAGCGATTAGCGCGTTGGTGTTGGCAGGGTTGCCGACGACCAATACTTTTACATCACGGCTAGCGACTTCGTTTAATGCTTTGCCTTGTGCTGAGAAAATCGCAGCGTTGGCTTCTAGTAAGTCCTTACGCTCCATACCTGGGCCACGTGGACGGGCACCGACGAGTAACGCGTAGTCAGCATCTTTGAATGCCACATTTGCATCATCAGTTTGGACAATACCAGCAAGCAATGGGAATGCGCAGTCTTCTAGTTCCATGACCACACCCTTTAGGGCATCAAGCGCTGGTGTGATTTCAAGCAATTGCAAAATAACTGGCTGATCTTTACCTAGCATCTCGCCAGATGCAATACGAAATAGCATCGCGTAGCTGATATTACCGGCGGCACCAGTGACGGCAACACGTAAAGGCTGTTTCATTGACATTGAATACTCCCTAATTGATGATTAGATCATTTATGATTGTAATAGATGATTATCTTTTTAGATATCGACTTGTTTGCTGCACAAAGGCAGCGCTAAACCGAGAGCTAGTGTAGCACTTCATCACAGCGACCGTCTAGATACAGTCATAGACCCATCAGGGACTATATTGTTACATTTTATACGAAAAGAATATCTATAAGCTCAGAGCCTATAAATAAAGGGCTATATAATTTTTAGATACGGTCCATAGTATGTTTTATCGCTATGAGACGAGTAAATAAGAGTATAAAAATGACAATGTAATACGGACAAGTTTACTCAGATTTTATTAAAAACAGTACCGAAAAGAATGTGGAAAAAGAACGGTAGACTATCTAAAAAATAGTTAAATAAAAGCTATCTACCACCTGAAATGATGAATTGGCTGCCGCAGTTATCTACAACATTGTGACAAGTGCCAAAACTGCTACCCTCATAACACACATGGATATCCGTCAGTATCGATTGACGACGACTGCCTTCTTGGCAAATGAGATCGACACTATTTGATGACATACCACTATTTAGGCGCGTCATTTGACTAATAAATCGAGATTTAGAGACTGTATAACTGTTGCCCGTATTCAGCTCGTTAGGAAGCTTTAGTTCACCAGCGTAGTTAGTGATTTGTCGGAAGTAGCGACTGGCACTCAGTGGGCTACAAGCACCATAGCGCTGCCACGTTTGGCTACGTACTGTCGTATCAGGCATGATGCGATTGACAACCTTTAGTTGTAGTGGTGTCAAACGTGGCTCGCTACCACGACCACAGCGTTCGCCGTAGCCCATGTCTAAGCCTGAAACTGTTAACGAATAGCCTTCTAGACATTGACGCATGCGGGCTCTTGTCGGCTGCATGCTACATAACGCGGGGGTCATCTCGACCATCAATACGCGCTGGCCAGCTTTGACCGTGCTCGCCGCATATGCTGGCGTAAGCATAAGACCTTGTATGATTAACAAAGCACCAAAACTCGTCGTTTTATTAACTTTACCCATATGATGCCTACTTATCAAACTTCCACAGAACTGCACCAAGAAACTGGATGTCTTAAATTTTGAGCTTGTTTCTGCTTTCGTATTAGATGACCGGGGCACCTGAATCAGTAACGGTTGCCGAGTTTTCGATAATACAGGCAGTTTGAAGTATTTTTTGATCATAGGGCTGGGAGCAATTAGCAATGATAAAACATGGGCTATCACTTAAATCATTGTGCTAACAGCATTAAACACATATAGTCAATCAATATTAAAAGTGGTACAAGGCAGACGAGTGCAAGTACTACAGTAGTAGGCTAAACGAGTCTAACGCTGTAACACTTTAATAGTGGTTCGACTATAGCGATCTAAGAACAAGACTGAAGAACATACACGTCAATTAAAGCAATGGTAACAAAATGTCTTTTTTAATCTATAGCAAAAACGTAAACGTTGTCGTGCTCGTCAATAATTGCAAAATTAAGTTCAGTGTTTATTGTATAAAGTACTAAGACTTGCTGCCATTTAGCCCATAAAAAATAGACCATTAACTATAAAAGCTAGTGGTCTATTAAAGACGAATTCACTGATTAAAAAGCAGCAGGTACTGTACCCATACGTTGACTGATTGGCTGACCACGACCCAGCAGACTGCTATAGATAGTAGCGTTTTCCATCACGTGTTTGACATAGTTACGCGTTTCAGGAAAGGCAATCGATTCGACATATTGATCTGCGGCGATTGCGCCATAGGTTGGTTGCCAGCGTTTGGCATTATTAGGACCCGCGTTATAGCCTGCGGTTGCCAATACTGGCTGATAGTTCAGTTTACTTAAGATATCACCCATATACCATGTACCATAACGAATGTTGGTATCGCCACTATTGGCACGGCTCGCACTATAAGTCTCACCTAAGTTACGCGCGATATATTTTGCCGTATCAGGCATGATTTGCATCAACCCACTGGCGCCTACATTTGAGCGCGCAGAAGACACAAAACGGCTCTCTTGACGCATGATGCCATAAGCCCACGCTGGATCAATGCCTGCTGATTGACTATAACGCACCACTGACTCTTGGTGTGGCATAGGGTGCGAAAGTGCCAAGCTATTAACTCTATCGGTATTATCGACGGCATAAATCGCCCGATCGAGCCAGCCCATGTCATACGCTTGACGCGCCGCCGCGATAATGAGATTGTCATCACGGTTATCGCGTGCTTGCTTCACAGCCCAGTTCCACTCGCGGTTGGCGTAGCCGCGACTCGCGTCAGAGTTGTATAGTGCAAATGCACGGGCAAAGTGTGGGTTTTGCATCACGCGCGCGCGGTCAGCGGTACTGACATTAGGCAAATTGCTACCACCTAAGCGGCTGGCATCAAAGCGCTGACCGATCCTGTCTTTTGCCATCAAGCCATAGTAGTCATTATTTTTCGCTAGGTTTTGATACATTTTTTTGGCGGTATTGCGCTTACTGCTATTGCTTGATTGTTCATAGGCGCGTGCCAGCCAGTATTGCCACTGACCATCCTTTTGAATTTCACCATCCATTTTTGAAATAGCTTCAACCACATCATCCCAGCGGCCAAAGCGGATTGCCGCCATGGCATAGTCTTCCGCTTCTTCAAAGTTAAAGTCATCATCTAAGCTATTGCGGAACCAGTCTACTGCTTCAGCATTAAAACCGTCATCGGTATTGTGGTTCATGCGCTTAACACCAAGCGTACGATAGGCGTAACGACGCGTTTCGTCATTCAATAACTTTATAGCGCGCTGATTGTCTTGCTTGATATCGAAGTCTAACTGCAGTGCCGCTTCTCGATAGGATTTATCTGCGACACGGCCAATAGCATATAGGTATAGGTATTGATTGGTTTGACTGGCGGGCTCGCGGCTAAAGCGGCTAAGAAACGATGAGGGATTGAGCTGAATTTCACTGAGCGACGAATAAGCAATCGGCGTACCTAGGCGTGACGACAGCGCCATGATGTCACCCGTTTTGCCTATTCGTAACATACGTTTGAGACGAGCAGCGCGATCCTGATTGCTAATGAGCGCGTTATTATTCATTTCCATCGCTAGCTGGTCACAAAGGGCTGGCTGCTTTTTGGTGGTTAGCCAAACATCAGATTTGGCAGCCATGGCACGCATGGTATCACCGCCATTATTGAACCCAAGGGCGATAGCGCAGCGCTCACTGGCATCAGCATTGGTAATCAGATTCGCCACTTGTCTGACAGAGGCGTAGTCATTCGACCCCGCTTTAGTCTCCGCAAAGTCAGCCACTAGCTTCTCGGCCATAACCGTATCTGGATACTGGCGTACAAACTGCGATACGGCCGCTGAACTTTGTGAATTGAGGTCTAGATTCATCCGCCAGTAAGTTGGATACATGGCAAATAGACCACCGCTCATGATTTGCTCATAATTATAGAGCGCACCCACATCCCCACGATCCGCTGCGATAGCCGCTGCCATAAATGAGTCAATACTACGGTCTTGCTGATAGTTGCTCTCTTGTTGGTAACTTTCCTCATCGCCCCACGTCAACTCTGCACAAGCCACTTGTGACATACCAAGCGCGCTTATAGCGGTTGCCACACTCAATGCACTTATCCACAACGAGCCTACTGTGAGTCGTTTCGACGTCTGCTTTTGACTGGTAAATTCTTCATCCTTGATGCTATGAGCAACACGCAACTTTGTCATACTGACTCTCTTTATGATGTTTCTATAAATATATGAATAACGGTTCGCTAAGTACCGCCAAGGGTATCGCAATCATCATACTATACTCATTGTGCTTTCAACTATCTCCTTTACCTTTTGTTAATAAATAGGAGAGCACGGTGTAACATAGAAATGATAACGAGCCTCAGTTTTTATAAATGGTAATATTAATCACAGTAAATAATTGATACTGCTATGAATTATTTATCATATTGACAACCCATCGCCTATGCTAATTTTTCACATTAGTACAGGGTTGTGATAAAATACGCCACCTGTTAATCGGCTACTCCGTTATATTTTTGGTCAATCATGGACTTCCCCTTATGAGTGTTACTGTATTCAATCCCCGCATCGATGACGATGCTGCTGCTGAGACGACTGTCACCGCACGTGCTGTCACTGCACTCAAGGAGCAAAGTTCAGCCCAAGCGCCCGTCGAAAAAGCCGCAACCAAGAAGGTATTCATCACCACCCAAGGCTGTCAGATGAATGTCTATGATTCAGACAAAATGCTCGATGTGCTCGGTGACTCGCACGGCATGCAAGTGACGCACAACATTGATGAAGCCGACGTGCTGTTGATGAATACCTGCTCTATCCGCGAAAAAGCGCAAGAAAAGGTGTTTTCAGAGCTTGGGCGCTGGCGCAAACTCAAAGAAAAACGTCCTGATCTCGTGATTGGCGTTGGCGGCTGCGTGGCCTCACAAGAAGGGGATAATATCCAAAAACGCGCGCCATATGTCGATATGGTGTTTGGCCCGCAAACCTTGCACCGTCTGCCTGAGCTGTATGATCAATCCAACGATCAGCGCCACGTGTCACCCAAAAACCGTATTGGCACGATTGACGTATCCTTCCCCAGTATTGAAAAGTTTGACTTTTTGCCTGAGCCAAGAGTCGAAGGATATAAAGCCTTTGTCTCAATCATGGAAGGCTGCTCAAAATATTGCTCATTCTGCGTCGTTCCTTATACACGCGGTGAAGAATTGTCGCGTCCACTTGACGATGTGCTGGCCGAGATTGATAGCCTTGCCGCGCAAGGTATCCGCGAAATCAATCTACTTGGTCAAAACGTCAACGGCTATCGCGGCGAAAAAGACGATGGCAGTATTTGCCGTTTCGCTGAGCTGCTGCATTATGTCTCGCACGTCAATGGTGTGGAACGTATTCGTTATACCACCAGCCATCCACTTGAGTTTACCGATGATATCATTGACGCTTATGCACAATTGCCAGAGCTGGTATCGCATCTGCATCTACCTGTACAAAGTGGCTCAAACGCGATTTTGGCGGCGATGAAACGCAACCATACCATCGATGTGTATATCGATCAGATCAATAAGCTCAAAGCCATCCGCCCAGACATTCACTTATCAAGCGACTTTATCATTGGCTTTCCTGGTGAGACTGATGAGGATTTCCAAGACACGCTAAACTTAGCAAAAGAATTGAACTTCGATCACTCGTACAGCTTTATCTACTCCAAGCGTCCGGGCACGCCAGCTGCTGAGTTACCAGATGATGTGAGCTTCACCACCAAAAAAGCGCGTTTGGCTGAGTTCCAAAAAGTGATCGTTGACTCGACATTGGCCAAAACGCATGAGATGGTCGGTACAACGACTCGCGTCTTGGTTGAACAAGTCGCGAATCGCCATCCAGATTGCCTAATCGGTACAGCGGACAACACCCGTACGGTGATGTTCCCTTACGATCCTGAGCGCAGTGATGAGCTGCTTGGTAAAATTGTCAGCGTACGTGTCACCGATTTTGTCAGCCCGCATATGGTGAAAGGCGAGCTAATCGAAGTATTAGCCTAACTGTTAAGGTAACAATGGTTAAATTATAAGTTTGAATAAGAACTTAGATTAACACATGAAGTGCAATACCAAATGCAAGGTGAAAAAAAGACCTAGATGCGCTAGCATCAAAGTTTTTATCCACCGACCAAAGTGAGATTGCAACCATGAGCTATACACATCTAAGCCTAGGTGAACGATACCAGATTTATGCCCTTAAAGGGGCAAAACATAGTATTAATTTTATAGCGAGGGTGTTAAACAGAAGTCCCAGTACCATATCAAGAGAGCTTAGGCGTAATAAAAGCCTACGAGGTTACCGAGCAAAGCATGCTAATAACAAGGCTTGTGACAGACGGGCTAACAACGCCACAACTATTGTGACTGACCTCTGGGCATGGGTGACAGACAAGCTTAAAGAGAACTGGAGTCCTGAGCAAATATCTGGCGTTCATGCTGGTATCAGTCATATGAGCATTTATCGCTATATTTGGCGTGATAAGAGGCAGGGCGGTACATTGTGGCAGTGTCTCAGACGTAAAGGAAAACCATACCGGCAGCGTCTAACCGCTGAGACTCGAGGCCGTATCAATGACAGAGTCTCGATTCATGAGCGCCCTTGTATTGTTGAAGAACGCTCACGTATTGGAGATTGGGAAGCGGATACCGTTATCGGTCAGCATCACAAGCAAGCGATTGTCACGCTCGTTGAACGTAAAACGGGGCTGCTGAAGATGAAGCGTGTGGGTCATAAAACAGCACAGCAAGTATCAGAGGCAATGATAGAACTCTTAGCGCCAGTGAGGTTGCAGGTTAAGACCATTACCTCTGACAATGGTAAAGAGTTTGCTCAGCATAAGAAGGTGAAACAAAAGCTCTTTAGCCCTTTCTTCTTTGCCGATGCTTATGCGTCATGGCAGCGAGGAACCAACGAGAATACCAATGGCCTTATCAGAGAGTACTTGCCTAAGGGTTGTGACTTTAGACAAGTCTCTGATAATGAAATACAGGACATTGAGAACAAACTAAACAACAGACCAAGAAAACGATTAGGGTTTAAAACGCCTATGCAGGCGTTCTATAATATTAATTAGCGTTGCACTTGGTGTGTTAATCTAAGGAATAAAAAAGCCGTTCACTATAATAGCGAACGGCTTTTTTGCGGGTGAATGTTAACCATCACTATTCTGATAACCAATCTGTCTTTCGTAGCTGCTGCTTGGTCTCACGGCGACGTTTCTTGCGGACGATATCGATATCTTCCTTTTCATGAATACCGCCTTTTCTTAACAGCGGGTCAAGCGCTAGATAATTACGCGGTTTCACTGCGCCTAGCGAGTGCTGTGCACCTGATTCAGTCTGCTTGTCTAGCTGTCTCTCAATTTGTTTAGCCTTTTTTAACGTTTGTTTTAAGCTCATATAGTTACCTATTAGATCTCTTGCAAAAGTACTAGTTTATTGACTTCAACTAACGGAGTTACAAGGGCTGACGATGACTTATGCAAGAAGTCTAATAACTTTTTATAGCATAAAACTATTAATTACTTCAGCAAACAAAGCCGCTGCAATTATAATAAAGATAATGCCGCAACCACGATTAAGCCACGCTAAACGATTACCAACATCGAGCCAGCTTGCCAGCTTTTTTCCGCCTAGCGTATAGACAATCTGCCAAATTGTTTCGCTCATGAATAGCCCAATGGTCAATAAGATATATTGCGGCCATAGTGGCGCACTAAAATTAATAAACTTAGGAAAGAACGCTGCGAAAAATAATATCGCTTTTGGATTAGATAAAGATACCCAGACCCCTGTACGGAATAAAGTGAGATTGCTGGGACTTATCTTGACCGCAGCACTCGACAGCGAGCGCGGCTGCGGTGTACCAGCTTGACCTTCAAAAGCCCCATAGTCGGCCTCAACCTCAGCACTTAACTCCTTGGCATCGCTCATCAAGCTACCATCACCCGCATCACGCCATGAGCTGATGCCCAAATATACCAAGTATGCCGCGCCCACGGCTTTGATAATTGTGAGCAGCCATGGCGACTGGCGACTGATCACATCCAGCCCAAGTAAAGTCGATAGCAGCAAGATAAATAGCCCAAGGCTCAACCCTGCTAGCGTCCATAATGTGCGCTTGACGCCATAGTTCATGCCATACTGGAATGCCAACAACATGTTGGGACCTGGTGTTGCGGAAATCAAAAACGTACTTGCGAAAAATACTGCAAACAGATGCCAAGACATCAGCTAACCCCTACTTTGTTATATATAAATGCTTCTTATACGAACAGCCACATCGCCAAAAAAAGAAATACCGCCATTCAGGCGGTATTATTGATACTTCTCACATTATATACATATGTTTGCCACTTTTATAGCGTATCGACACCTCTATAAGCTACTTGGCAGTACAACTGTCTAATAGTTTTTGCAAAAAGCCGTCACAACGTTCGATTTCGATCATTTCAACATATTCATCCGCTTTGTGTGCCTGCTCAATACTACCAGGGCCACAGATGATCGTTGGGATGCCTGCATTGGTAAACTGACCACCTTCCGTTGCGTAAGCGACTTTATGACGCTCATCATCCCCTGTCAGAGCTGCTATTAATGATTGTAGCTCAGCGCTGTTATTATCCGTCATGGCAGGAACACTCTCTTCCTGCATCAGCTCGATACCCGTCTCAGGCGCACGCGCTTGCATTTGCGCATTTAACTCAGCAACTTTTGCTTGAATGGGCGCTAGTATATCGTCTTGGGTCATGTGCGGCAGGTTGCGATAGTCAAAAGTGAACTCACACAGATTGGGCACGATATTGGTGGCTGTACCGCCGTGTATAGTCCCTACTGACAATGTCGAATAAGGCACGGTAAACAATGCATCATTGTCATCACGAGCACTCAGTTCTTCAGCAAGCGTGTCGACATAGCCCACCAATCTGCTTGCATAGCTGATCGCATTGACCCCTTGTCCAATCAATGAAGAATGCGCTGATTTGCCATGGACACGGCAACGATACACCGCGATGCCTTTGTGTGCAACCACCATCGCCATATTGGTTGGCTCACCGACGATGCAATAATCAGGGGTGATACCGCGCGCTTTTAAATCCGCCAAAATCAATGGCGCACCCAAACAGCCCACCTCTTCATCGAACGACAGCGCGAGGTGCAATGGGCGACGCAGCTGACCGCTACTTGATAGCTGTACAGCTTGTGGCAATATTGTCAGCGCACACGCGATAAAACCCTTCATATCGCACGCACCGCGTCCGTATAGCTTGTCACCACGTATCGTCGCGGTGAACGGCTCTGATGTCCAGTCTTGACCATCGACAGGCACGACATCAGTATGACCTGAGAGCACCAAACCGTTATTAATTTGGTCAGCGTTTTCGCCAGCGGGTACAGTCACAAACAAGTTGGCCTTGGTCTTTGCCTCGTTAAAGGTCAAATCTACCGTCAGACCAAGCTGCTCACAATACGCTCTCACATCATGAATCAATGCGAGATTGGAGTGTCGACTGACCGTATCGAAGGCGATAAGCCGTGTCAGCCAATCAAGGCTATTACTCGGATGCGTAGCAGGGTTTAACTGTTGGTCATTGCTAGCATTGTCATTAGTATCTTGGATCATAAAATATCCCTATTATGATTTTTAAGAGCCATTTCTTAAAAGCCATTTCTTAAAAACTATGAGGTATCAGATTTGTCTTATGATGGATTATTCTGATTCATCACGTCAAGAACGGGTGACATCGGTTTTGGCAACTTGCCTTCTGCTTGTAGCTCTTTAGTGGTTTTAGCATTGATAGATAGTCCAGCAATCAGAGCGATGTCTTTTACAGGCTTGCGTTTGCGCGTCGCAAAACTCACAGGCACCATACGAGCAAACTCGTAGATATAAAGATAAGACTCCTCTCCCCCCTCAAAATCCTCTTCTTCTTCTAACCGAATGCCACCAATTTTAGCCAAATCTGAGAGCATCTCATTCTCTTCGCTACTCAAATTACAATCAGTAATACCAAAACCCGTCATAAAGCCGTTTGACCACTGTTTCAATGCCATCACACGCTCGTATAAATCATGTTCATCATCAGGGATGAGCGGCATATAGGCGTAGGCATCATCTTTATCTTTTAACTGAAACACCGTGTCTTCTGCTTCTTCTGTCAGCAAAGTCAATGCCGCCTCTGGTAGTGGCGCAAAGCTCAGCTCTTCGAACACCTTCGCCCATGTGGCCTCATCAGGTGCGTTACACGCCGTCATCAGGCCTGTCATCAGGCCGTGCACCTCACTGATAGACACGTCCGTCCAATCCTCAAACGCAGTCAGCCAAGTATTCCAGCCAGAGATATTATCATTCATAATAGAGGTCCTAGTAGTTGATTACTGTTCAAAAAATAAAAATAGTCACGACAAAATGTCTGGGACAAATCATCGATAGATAAAAGTAAAAAGACAAAGCCTCGTACTTGTAATTACTTTGTTGATATAGATATTATGCGGTCACCTATGGCATTATTAAATGCAGCGAACAAAATTCATTCACGCTTACTTGTTAAGGATAAAAACTGACTATGTATGATCAACTTAGAATATTAGAAAAAATGGTACTCGACATCAAAAAACAGTATCAGCTTGTCAGTGCTGAACTTAGCAGCCTAAAACAACACCCTGTTAGCGATGCAAAAGAAGTCTCTGCTCTAAAAAACAAGCTTGATGCCAGCCACAGCGAGCGTGATGGCGCAAAAAAACAATTAAATGACCTCGACAAGCGCTATCAAAGCCTTGCTGAAGCGCACCATATGATTGGTGAAGAACAAGACAAACTACAAAAACAAATCAGCCAATTACAACAACAAAATAGCGATCTGCAAAAGCACAATAATGAATTAAAGCAGCAATACAGCGATATCAAACAACAAAACAATGAGCTGCAAAAAAAGAATCAGTTGGCAGCAGAGCGTACGCAAGTCGTCTTGCAACGCTTAACCCGCATCGATCAAGCAGAAAGCTAACGCGTCTCTGTAATAGATAGTAAAATATGCTACTTATTAAACCGCCCAATGCTATTTGTAAAACCTGATATCACTCATTTCATTGACCAGACATTGTAGGATGTATCATGACCGACAACCAAAGCAACGCTATAGAAAAACAGCCAAAAAATAACCCATCACAAAATACTCAAGCACCGAATAAAGACGTAGCCGTACAAAAATCCACTCAATCGGGGGCGAGCACATCCAGCACATCGTCTCAAGCCAATGGCAAAGCGGCTGAGCCCCAGATCAAAAAAGTCGATATCGCGATTGCTGGCGTGACTTATCCAATTTTTTGCCCAGTACATGAGCAAGAAGAGCTACTATCGGCGGTCTCTTATATCAATAACTATGCGCTTGATCTAAAGCGAGATGCACCAAGCCTCAGTCAAGAAAGCATACTGGTGCTGTGCTGCTTGAATTTATACGAAAAAATCCATGCCAACCAAAGAAGTGATGAAGACCGCTTGCAAAAAGATAAGCAATCACAGGCATTGCTAAATAAAATTATGAAAGACGCTCACTCTATTCTTTAAGTGAGCAGTGTTTTATAAGCAAACAGGTTATTCGAAAGGATAGACAGTCTGATAGAGAGCCGTTCAGCCTATTAGCGCTTAGTTCATCCATACTAAGCGCTTTTTTATGGTCAATCGTTTTTATCTATCTGCTTACGCATAAGGTTTGTAAGTCCTGCCTGCATGAAAGTCTGCCTGATGCTCATAATTGCAAAAGAATAATTCTTGGGCTGATTCAGTATTACCACCACTGGTTGTCGCTAAGCTAGGCTTAGTTTCAAGGACACCGCGATACTCCGCCAAACTGTTACCGCAAAAATTGCACTGACGCGGTGTGGTGACATCACCCTCTTTTGGCATCATGCTTTTGGGTGGACGTGGGTACATAAACTTGTAAAAAGCCCACATGGAAGCCCAGATAATAAGAATGACAATAACAACGGCAAACACGGCAGCGCTCCTTCAACGACAAATAAACGTAATGAATAACAAGAGTGATGACACTTACCATGATCCAAGACGCTCGAATGCCTAAATTTTACCGTCAATAATGGTAATGGCACAATGCCTTTACGGTTAATTGTCAATGATGCTGGGTTGTCATTCATGGCACTGACGAATACCCAAGTGCTATAGCAACAAAAAACTGGCCACAGTGAGCCAGTTTTTGTATCAAAACCTAAGATTAAAGGCTAGCAGTTATAGCTGTAGCTCGCTGATATCAGCCACAGTCAAGAACAAGGCGCGTACCTGCTTGAGCAATGCCAAGCGGTTGTTTTTCAAGGCCTCATCGTCACTATTGACCATCACGTTATCAAAGAACTGCGTCAACGGCTCATCTAAGCTCGCCAGCGTTTGCAATACTTGCGTATAGTCCGCTTGCTCAAGCAATGGCTGTACCACTGTCTGTGCTTGCTGCACATTTGCATATAAATTTTGCTCAGCAGTCTCAGATAGTAGCGCTTCATCGACCGTATCAGCAACATCGACTTCTGACTTGGCCAATATATTGGCAACGCGTTTGTTTGAATCCGCGAGCATTGACGCTTGTGACAGCTCGCTAAATGCTTGTACGGCGCGAATACGCTGATCAAAATCAAGCGGCATATGCGGGTTAATCCCTTGTACGGCCTGAATCGTATCAACGCTAACGCCCTGCTCGGTATACATCGCACGATAGCGCGAGTTTAAGAACGCCATGACTTGGGTAAAAGTATCACCCATTTTGGCAATCTTGCTACCTTCAGCATCGCTATAGCCTTTAATCGCTTGCTCAACGAGCGCTACCAGATTAATCGGCAACTGCTTTTCGATCAAAATACGCAAAATACCAATGGCAGAACGACGTAGGCTAAACGGATCCTTTGACCCCGTTGGTGCTTGGTCAATCGCAAAAATACCAACGAGCGTATCTAGGCGATCAGCTAACGCTAAGCAAATACCAACTGGTGTTTGCGGTAATACATCACCACTGAACTTGGGCAGGTATTGCTCTTCTAAGCTTGCCGCAACCGCTTCAGGTTCCTCATTCAAACGTGCATAATACGTACCCACGATACCTTGCAATTCAGGATACTCACCGACAAGCGAGCTGGCCAAATCTGCTTTGGATAAAATACCCGCACGTACGGTGTCATCGACGTTGATATCGTGGCCTTGCTGCTGCATTAGGGTAGCAATAAACGCGGCAAGCTTAGCAATACGCTCAGACTTCTCCCAAATCGTACCCAATTTGTCTTGGAATACACGAGTTTTTAGGCTCTCTGTGAGTGCAAATAACGGCTGCTTTTGATCTTGTAAGAAGAAAAACTCGGCATCAGCCAAACGCGGACGCACCACTTTCTCGTTACCTTCGATAATCTGATTGGGGTCTTTAGACTCAATATTGGTGATAAAGATAAAGTACGGCTGCAATTTGCCCGTTTTATCCGTCAAGCAAAAATACTTTTGATCCGCTTGCATGGTCGAGATAAGCGCTTCTTGTGGCACTTGTAAAAAGCGCGCCTCAAAGCTTGCTCGTAGCGCAATGGGGAAATCGACCAATGCGGTAACTTCGTCCAACAAATCCTGCGGTACGATAGCATCAGAATTAACTTCATCTGCCAATGCTTTGACTTGGTTTTTGATCAGCATTTGGCGCTTATCAAAATCTGCCACGACTTTTAGACCATCTAACAGTTGCTCATAGTCATTGGCATGAGCAATATCATGGTAGTCAGGGCTGTGGAAACGGTGCCCACGAGTTTGCAAGCCTGTCTGATGCCCTTGGATAGTGGCATCAATAACAGTGTCATCCTGCATCAATACTACCCACTGGACGGGACGGACAAACTCGTTGCGACTTGCGCCTGAGCGCATACGTTTGGCAATCGGTAGGCTATCTAACGCCGTTTGAAAAATAGCTGGCAATAGCTCGGTAGTCGCTTGACCACTGATCGTTTGCTCGAAGCCGACATAGTCACCTTTATCAGTATTAATGGTCGTAAGCTCGCTCGCTTCGATACCTAAGCCTTTGGCAAAGCCCATCGCCGCGCGGGTTGGATTGCCATCGCTATCAAATGCCGCTTTGATAGCTGGTCCGCGTTTTTGCTCAGTGCGGTCAGGCTGCTTATCGCTAATGCCTTCAATTTGAATCGCTAAACGACGCGGTGCGGCAAAGGCTTTAATGCTATCAAAGGTGATCTCAGCTGCAGATAATTGCTCAGTGACACTAGTTTGCAGCGCATCACGCAATGGTTTTAGGCTTTTTGGAGGTAGCTCTTCACACCCCAGTTCAAATAGAATAGTACTCATGGGATGCTCCTATTGCTTGTTCGTCGGTTGATTGTTGTCAGTGGTTTCTTTGGCTAAGCTGTCTGTTGCCGCGTCTTCTTTTGGCAAATACTTCTCAAGAGCTTCGGCGCGGTGCGCCTCATCAGCCAATGGGAAGCCAAGTTTGGCACGAGCTTCGACATAACCAAACGCAACCTTACGCGCCAGTGTACGTACACGCAGGATAAAGCGTTGACGCTCAGTGACCGAAATCGCACCGCGGGCATCAAGTAAATTAAACGCATGAGAGGCTTTTAACACCATCTCATAGGCTGGCAATGGCAGGCCTGCTTCAACCAACTTATCGGCCTGCTGCTCATAAAAATCAAACATCTCACCCATCATTGGCACATCAGCGTGCTCAAAGTTATAGGTCGACTGCTCGACTTCGTTTTGATGGAACACATCGCCATAGGTGACGCGGCCAAACTCGCCATCTGCCCAGACCAAGTCATAGACGCTATCAACGCCTTGCACATACATCGCCAAGCGCTCAAGACCGTAAGTGATCTCGCCTGTTACTGGGAAGCACTCAATACCGCCGACTTGCTGGAAATAGGTAAACTGGGTCACTTCCATACCGTTAAGCCAGATTTCCCAGCCAAGTCCCCACGCGCCAAGCGTTGGTGATTCCCAGTTGTCTTCCACAAAACGTACATCATGCACCAATGGATCGATACCAATAGCGCGTAGCGAGTCCAGATATAGCTCTTGAATGTTAGGTGGGTTCGGCTTTAGTACGACTTGGAACTGATAGTAGTGTTGCAAGCGGTTTGGATTGTCACCGTAGCGACCATCAGTCGGGCGACGCGATGGCTGTACATACGCAGCGTTCCAACGCTCAGGACCTAACGAGCGCAAAAACGTGGCGGTATGAAACGTGCCCGCGCCGACTTCCATATCGTAAGGTTGCAATACCACGCAGCCTTTGTCAGCCCAATAATTCTGTAAGGTTAGGATTAAGTCCTGAAAAGTCATCGGTTGAGGAGTTTGGTCTTGTGTCATCGGGGTTGTCGCTTCAGATGTCATAGTTTGGGTTTTCATAGTAAGTCACTGTGAAATGGGTATGATTA
The DNA here is from genome assembly GCF_014280455.1 of Psychrobacter sp. KCTC 72983. NCBI lineage: Bacteria > Pseudomonadati > Pseudomonadota > Gammaproteobacteria > Moraxellales > Moraxellaceae > Psychrobacter > Psychrobacter sp. KCTC 72983. Next base: position 1,759,339 of record NZ_CP060390.1, on the reverse strand, counting down.
AATAAATCTCTGATAGCACTCATCACCTATTTGGCAACGACGCTATTTGCCTGCTCACCTTACTAAAAATTGACTATTTTATCCATATTTACGTTAACTAAATTTGCGTTGTCGATAAAAACACGCGACTATATCCCTGATTTACGACCGAACCATCATAAAAAACGCCTGACCGGCGACTAATATTGAAAACAAAAAAATACCCAAATGCGTGAGCATTCGGGCAGGAGGAAAATTGTATCTTGGGCATCCTGATGATTCAGGCTTTTTATTTTTGGAGACTGCTTGTTGGACAACTGCTTGTGGTACAGATTTATTTCTTTTAACGGGTATTAATGCCTAAATATCAAGCTTGGTTACTGATAGGAATCGCTATTGGCTTTTGGCATGACTATCCATAATACGATATAGATCAAAATACCCGGTACAGCAGCGCTTAGCGACGAGACAATTACAAATAGTAATCTGACCCACGTAGGTGACCAGCCGACATATTCTGCAATACCGCCCATCACGCCCGCTATCATGCGATTATTTTGTGAGCGATGTAATTTTGCTAACTTAGCCAAACTAAATACCTCTCTGTTATCTATTTTTATAATGTATTTTTTATTTTTTCTTGCTTTTTTAGTCTCAAGGCTACCTTGCCTTGCCAACTTATAAATAAGTATATCAATTCTTGAGAATTTATCTGTTGAAGGTATAGACGTACTTTGTGAGTTTATGATACGTAAGCTTGCCCTAACCTGTCATATCACCACGCAAGCCCCTGATTTTAAATAGTTATTTCAAAATGTTTCAGAATTTACTTTGTTGCTAAAACCTTGCTTTAGCTATTTACACAGTTCATTATTTTTTAAATGAATCAAAGAGATAAGTGGTGTTTTGATAGCAACTTGATAGTGGTAATAAATGCTCAAATCTTCAATTGTCAAAAAATCATCACTCGCTTTTTATTTTTAGATTCACACAAAAACCGCTGATGAAAAACATAATAATCTGCGTAAGAGTCAAATATAAGTCAGATTTACAATAACCTACCTGTAAATCCTCCAAAACCTTTATACCATGCTCATAAGTAACTCAGGTTTTAGAGAATTTATCCTTAAATCTGAAACAAATATAAGCCCAAAACAGAATAAGGATGGCTATGTACGACAACGGATTGATGATTGGACACTTTGAGCCCTTACATTTGGGGCAAATGCGCAGCATATTAGAAGCAGCAGGACAAGCAAAGACCCTGCATATCGTCATTATAACGCATCCATCACCGCATCCAGATTTTACGATCACCTTACAAGACAAAGCGCGTTGGCTACAGATGGCCTGTGCGGATTTGCCATTTATTCATATTCATACTACTGATGAGATCGAGTTACCGCTTCATGAGCATCTTTATGATAGTAATGATAGTAGCGAAAATGTCAGGATCGATGTGGCGACTAGTAATGTCAAATTGCAGCGCTTGATAAAGGCATTAGCACTCCCTGCAGAGACAGCATTGTTTATGGCGGAGAACCACCCACTGACGCAGAGTGATGTACAAGAGCAACTTATCTTACAAGTGGTCACTACTACGCTACAGCCTGAGTTCGACTCGTACGCCATTGCTCGCGAACCAGTCGCCCATTGGTCAGCAATCCATCCAGAGGCACGCGCTAACTATACAAAAACCGTTGCGATTGTCGGCGGCGAAAGCTCTGGCAAGACAACACTGGTGCATAAGCTGGCTAATTACTATGGTGCCAGCTTTGCGCTGGAGATGGGCCGTCTGTATGTGGGCACAGATTTGGGCGGTAGCGAAGTTGGGCTGCAGTACAGCGATTACGGCCCTATTTGTCTGGATCATGCGCAAGCGATACGCGATGCTAAAGCCAATGCAACAGCTCCGGTTACGATCGTTGATACGGATTTTGTCACCACACAAGCGTTTTGTGAAGAGTACGAAGGTCGCACGCATCCTTTTGTCGCTGCTTGCGTTGATGAGTTTCGCTTAGACCACACCATCATGCTCGATAATAATACGCCATGGGTTGATGACGGCATGCGCTCTTTAGGTACGCCTGAAGCACGTGGACGGTTCGAGCAGCGCTTGCTAGATATTTTTGCGCGTCACGATATCGCGCCGCATATGGTTGACCAGCCCGATTACGATGCTCGTTATCAGCAAGCACTGCAATTTATCGATCAGCATATCTATGGCAAAACATTATAAGAGGCATCAAAGAGTGCCCTATTTATCATCATTTATTCAGCTAGCGCGTTACAGTTAACATTATGTTGTCGTTAGCACTATATTGAAATCAGTATCAATTTTAGAGGAAAAATTTATGCGTATTCAGCTACTGGATAACATCACCGGAAAATGGTCAATGCAATGGATCATCGTTTGGTTTATTTGCGGGGTCATTGCTCTGTCCGCAGGTTTTTGGCTCACAACCGACCATACCACGCTTGATTGGTTTTACTTGGCTGTCTCGTTTATTGGTCTGATTTGTGTGGTGTCACTATCTTTTCGAAAAAACGTCATGGGCAATGGCTTTGGTATGGGCGCAACCGCAGGAGAAGTCATTGTACAGGCCACATCTGGCGCCGTAGGTCTGATGCTCGCGCCCCTATTTAACTTTTTTACCCATGTCTATGGCATTTTTTATTGGTCAAAACACACCGACCCTGATGGCGACATGATCCCAAAATCAGCGAGCAAAGCGGTGTGGTTGATCACTGCCGCATTTATCATCATCGGTCTTGCCCTTTTCCCAACCGTCAATGATCTACTGGCGAGCTACGGTTATGCCGTCGTAGAGGATGATAATAGCCTGTTTTTGGGATTCATCTCTTTCTTTTGGATCAACGTCATTGCCTTTGTACTTTCTATTACCGCGCAAGCTGCCATGATCCTGCGTTATTCCTTTAACTGGTGGTTATGGATCATCGTCAACTTTGTCTGGCTGATCGTCAATCTCATGTCTGGCAACTATATTTTTGCGATTCAGACGATGGTGTATCAGGTAAACGCCTTTGTCGGTCTCTATGAGTGGCATCGCAGCGAACGAGGTTAATAGCAACATCTGTAGAAAAAAGCGTTTGAGATATTGAGATAAGTCTTACCAATATCGCATTGGCAATACGAGCGAAATTGACTGTGCCGTCTAACAGATAACATGGTGGACACGCGCAATTAGTGCTACAACTGGTACTAATTGCGCATGTTAATATTTAAATTGATAGCGCACGTCAGCGTCTTATTTCATTTACTAACAAGGAGGTTAGTATGTCTCGTCAACCCAAAATGTCCAAACGTACGCTTGAGCAGTGGCTCAGTGAGTATGCGGTCAGTCACCAAAACCTGATTAATAAGAAAATCCATTGGCTATGTGTGCCGACGATTTTTGTGAGTTTGTTGGGGATGGGAATGTCGCTGTCTGTATGGTTTACTCTCGTACTGAGCGCATTAGTCTTATTATTTTATATACGCTTATCGACGCCGCTATTTTTGGCAATGGGGCTGTTTATTCTGATTTGTCTGTCGGTTATGGCGGCTATGCCATGGGGATTCAAAGCGTGGGCGGCAGTATTTGTTGTTGCTTGGATTGGTCAGTTTATTGGCCATAAAATCGAAGGCAAAAAACCCTCGTTTTTTGAAGATTTACAGTTTTTATTAATCGGTCCAGCATGGGTCGCCAACAGTTTGATGCAACGTAAATAATCATTAAATTGTCGCATCAGTTCTGCAAATATCCAATGTAGCTGTACTGTCTTTACCCTTTATTCATAAAAAAACGCCACCCGATGCTTGGGTGGCGTTTTTTTATGTGGCATATATTTTATTTAGGATACTTCCTAAAATAAAGCAATAGGCTACTTATCTTAAGCACCAAAGACTTTCATACGCTCATCAAGTGGCTTGAATTCTTTGTCGCCTGCTGGCTGCTCAATCTTACCAAATACCATTTGCGCTTTTAGTTCCCAATCTGCATCGATGTTCCAAGTGCTCGCGACTTTCTGATCGATTACTGGGTTATAGTGCTGCAAGTTTGCACCGACATCAATGCTTGCTAGCGCCGTCCAGATGACGTACTGATGCATCGCGTTGGTCTGAGTTGCCCAAATTGGGAAATTATCAGCATATAAAGGCGCCGCTTCTTGCATGCCTCTTATCACTGCTTTATCTTCAAAGAACAATACCGTACCAGCACCCGCTCTAAAGCCAGCAATTTTATCTTTGGTAGATTTAAACGCTTCTTCGTCACCGACGATAACGCGTAAGGTCTCTTCAGTCATATCCCATAGTTTGTGATGATCATCGCCGAATAACACAACGACACGCGTTGATTGCGAGTTAAATGATGATGGTGTATGCAAGACAGCATGCTCAACTACTTTTACGACTTCATCGTTAGATACTGGCAACTGGTCGCTGAGTGCATAGATAGAACGGCGCTTTTCTGCTAATTGCTGTAAGTCTTTTAGTTCTGACATGGTACTTCTCCATATTGTTGTAGGAATGATTTGCTCTGGATTGATAGACCTTGTCGATCTTGTGATCAACAAGTCGTTATAAAACAGTTTATTTATGTGGGCTATTATCGGAACAATTTACCTGAAACCCCATGTATTTTTTGTAAAAAAACTTAACGATGATGATTACCTTTGAAAAATAGATTAATAAATTTTTCGTGTTGATAATTAGCCTTTGAAGCCTTTGGGTAGTTCTGGTGCCACCAGACGCTGCATATTAGAATCCACTTCACCAAAACGCTCATGACCATTGTTCCAATCAATGACCGATTGCTTGAGCTCCTCTTTGTTGTCAGCGACAAAATTCCACCACAGTAATACTTGGTTGCTTAGAGGCTCCCCACCAATGAACATCAAACGTGTGCCCTTGTTTGCTACCAGCTTTATAGAGGTCTTGTCGATCATGTCATCATGATCAAAGCGCAATAACTGGTCTTTTTTATACACCTGACCTTCAGACTCTAGCGTACCGACAACCACCAAAATACCGTACTCAAAGCTCGCCTCCAAATTCAGCGTGACGTCTCCATCTTCTAAAAAATGTACATCGATACCAACCAGCTTTGAGTACTGCAACGTTGGCGCTTGATGGTGCTCACCAGATACTGATTGATAACTGCCCGTGGTCAGAATTAGCTCGACGTTGTCCTCAGTCCATGTTGGCAGCTCCGGATAATGATGAAAACTGCGGTCAATCTGCTGGTCAGTGGGTAAAGCTATCCATAGCTGTATCATATTGATACTACGTGCAGCGACGCTTGAGTGAGCAACATCTGAGTCAGCATTGTCCAAAAAAACGCTTTGTTCTGTGTGGCTAATACCTTGCATCAGCCCAGTACCTGCGGTCATGAGGTTGACTTGGTTTTTGGCAATGACTTGCTCGCTACCCAAGCTGTCCTTATGTAAAATCTCACCATCAATCATCCAGCTAAACGTCTGTAGATTGGTATGGGGGTGGCGACCAACTTGAACCCCTAAATCATCTTGAGTAAACTCAGCTGGCCCTGCGTGATCCAAAAAGCACCATGCGCCAATCGGTTGTTTGCCTTTATTGGGTAATAGCCGTGCGATAGGAACACCACCAACCTCCGTTGATCGTGGCTCTAGAGTTCTAATCGTCATGTGGCACCTCTTGATCTGTATGCGGTTAGTCGAGCGAGCGAACGATGCTACGGCGCTCATCCGTGATCTACATAGAAAGCGGCACTTCCATCACTAATACTGTTGCCGCCTCTTTCACTTCCATAGTGAAGTGCTTAGTATCCCAAACCCCAAGGCCGTCTCGAGTAGACAAAATGTTACCGTCTATCACGACTGTTCCTGCAATCACAAAAATATAAACACCATTATTAGGATTGTTTAGTTGGTAGGTCTGCGTCACGCCTTCATCAAACTCTCCCATACTGAACCAAGCATCTTGATGAATCCAAACCCCTGCGTCATCTGCATTTGGTGATAGCACCTGATTGAATTCATTGGGCGTCATGATGGTCCCCATGTGCACTTGCTGATAGCGAGGAGCAACACTCATTTTATTTGGCATGACCCAGATCTGTAAAAATCTCACAGCTTCTTCACGACTGCCATTCATTTCACTATGAGTGATGCCTGTGCCCGCTGACATGACTTGGATCTCACCCGTCTCAATCATGCCCTCATTACCGATGCTATCGCCATGCGCAAGTTTGCCAGCTAGAGGAATGCTGATAATTTCCATATCACGGTGCGAGTGCTTGCCGAACCCTTGACCACCAATGACAAAATCATCATTGATGACACGTAAAACACCAAAGCCCATACGCTCAGGATTATAGTAATTGGCAAAACTAAAGGTATGACGGCTTTTTAGCCAGCCGTGATTGGCATCGCCGCGTGAGTCTGCTGCATGATAGATCGTTTTCATTATTTATCCTTAACTGTCCATACGTTTATTATCTATATATTTGTTATTAATTCACGTGATTGAACAATGTATCTATTATAAAAGCTATAGCGCCTGTACCCGAGCGCAAAGTCTGGGCGCAAGAATTACAGGCGCAGTATGATGTCAGCATTGCAGTGAGTTGTCAGGTTGTCTGCATGAGTCGAACTGCTTACTACTATAAGCCTAAGCTATCTGATGATAGTGAGATTATTGATGTCTTAAACAAGCTTACTGACAAGCACAATCGTTGGGGTTTCCCAAAGTGCTTTAAACGCATACGTAAGCTTGGCTATCAATGGAATCATAAGCGCGTACACCGTGTTTATAACGCGCTAAACTTAAACCTACGCCGTAAGTCTAAAAGACGGCTACCAGCACGTAACCCCCAGCCGTTAAGTGTGCCAAACGCATTGGGTCATACTTGGTCTATGGACTTTATGAGCGACAGACTACACAACAATATTCGCTTTCGAACCTTTAATATGATTGATAATTACAACCGTGAAGTATAGTTGATCCAATTTGAGAGTGGTACAAGGCAGCCGAGTGCAGATGTATCTGTCATACTTCAAGCAAGGTTAACGCTGTAACGCTTTTATAGTGGATTGACTATATTAGGCATTGATATTGGTACCAGTATGCCTTCACTTCGAGTAATTCGCTACCTTGACCAGCTAGCCGAGTGGCATGGCTATCCTAAGCAAATTCGTGTGGATAACGGCAGTGAGTTTACATCTAGCACATTCACTGATTGGGCATCAGCTCATGGTATTTATATTGATTATATCGAGCCTGGCTGTCCTTATCAAAATGCTTATATTGAACGGTTTAATCGCAGTTACCGCAATGAGGTTTTAGACTGTTATCTTTTTAATAATTTAAACGAGGTTAGTAAGTTGACTGAAGACTGGATCAAGGTTTATAACAACGAAAGACCCCATGATTCACTTAATGATATGACACCTACCGAGTACAGGCAGGTGGCTTAATTATTCTACGATGATGTTGTGTTAAGAATGGGGTATTTACAAAAGTACTCAAGTATTTAAGTTGATACGTCTAGTGCATAGCACCCATGACAGCTATTGCTATATTCTCTTCTTTCCATAGAGCGTCGATCTGTTCTTTGTCTTCGGTTATTTATCTAAAAAGTAGCGCTAAGTCGGATTTTACACATAAAAAAAAGCCTCACTATAAAGTGAGGCTTTTTGTGCTTTTTCAAGCCATATTTGGAGCGGGAAAAGAGATTCGAACTCTCGACCCCAACCTTGGCAAGGTTATGCTCTACCACTGAGCTATTCCCGCTTATTATCGAATCATCGTGTTGTTAACAACTACTCCGTCTCGATAGGCTGGCTATTTTAGCAAATATTCTGTGGGTGTCAACACCTTTTTTAAAAATTATGGCTGATATTTCCAGTCCAGACCTTCGTTTTTGAGAAAATACCACATAAGCAATTGATTTAAAAACGGAATTTCTTTTAGAAAAATATAAATTATTTCATATTAATAATAGCACTTTGAGGTTTATCCTCTGACATTGATACCTACTACTTCAGTTAAACCCTATCAGTCCACAGTTTACCTTACGTCACGTTTGTAAAAGATTATAAATTTCTTTGCTATCACTAAAAGCAAAACGTTACTTCATTACGAACAATGTCTATTTCACTTACAATCATACGCTCTATTGTTACTTTTACTATCTTGGTTTTACTTGGTTAACATTATTATACTTATTTACAATGATAGCTCGAACAGGCTTTTACTGTCTTAGTAGGTGATTGGGCGTCGATAAGTCGATAAATAGCCATAAAAAATAGCGCCATTACTTGCTGCAACGAGATTTACTTTGTTTGATTTTTCTTTTTACCATTTATCGAGAGGATGCTTTTTATGAAAAAACTATTGACCACTGGTGTGATGGCGGCTTCATTGTCCGCGCTAACATTGACTGGTTGTACCAGTACGACCAATACTGGTGCCGTCGGCGTCGATCGTCAGCAGTTATTGTTAGTTTCTAGCGAGCAAGTACTGCAGTTATCTGCACAGAGCTATGCGAAAACACTGCAAGATGCAAGATCAAAAGGTGTATTAGATACCAATACCGCCCAATTGAATCGCTTGAAAAACATTGCTAATCGTTTGGTTGGTCAAGTGGGTGTTTATCGTGCAGATGCAGCAAGATGGAAATGGGAAGTACACACGATCAAATCTGATCAGTTGAATGCTTTTGTTATGCCAGGTGGTAAGGTTATGTTTTACTCAGGCATCATTGACCGTCTGAACTTAACTGATGATGAGATTGCTGCGATCATGGGTCATGAAATCTCTCACGCATTACGTGAGCACTCACGTGAACGCATCTCACGCGAATACGCGACCCAAACAGGTATCGGTGTTGCTGCTAGTATCTTTGGTCTATCACAAGGTCAAGCGCAGCTAGCAAGCGTTGCTGGCGATCTAGGCTTGAGCCGTCCGCACAGTCGTACCCAAGAGAGCGAAGCCGATCAAATTGGTCTTGAGTTAATGGCGCGCGCAGGTTATAACCCGCAGGCCGCTATTACTTTATGGCAAAAAATGCAGCGTGCGAGCCAAGGCGAGCCGCCTCAATTCCTAAGCACTCACCCAACGAGCAGCAGCCGTATCGCGGAGCTACAATCATTGATGCCAAAAGTAATGCCACTGTATCAAAAGGCGCGTCGTTAACACGTGACTTAGCGTATTAAGCTACGACTCATAAAGTGCGCAAATACCAAAAAGCAAAGTACAGACTCTGAGCTGCGCTTTGCTTTTTTACTTTTACTATTTATGGTTGTCACAATTTAAGAGGTCTTAAAACGCGCGCTATACTGGCTTCTATGTCTGCTATAATGCCGATAGATATCATTTGCAGATTGCCTAATAGAGTTGCGCAATATACATTGAAGGATTGTTATGAGCACTACACCTACCGCCGATGCACTTCATGCCAAGCTACAGGCTCTAGAGCCGCAGCACATTGAACTAATCAATGAGTCGATGGCTCATGCTGGCTATTTCGAAGGCAAAGAAAGTCACTTTAAGCTCACTATTGTCAGTGAGGCATTCGAGGGCAAGCGACTGGTCGGGCGTCATCAGCTAATATATGGATTGGTTACGCCTTTATTGACGTCCCAAGGCGGTCAAGTACATGCCTTAGCCATTCATGCTTATACACCGACAGAGTGGCAAGGTCAAAGCCCTGACAGTCCATTATGCGCGGGTCAAAATAAATAGCTGACAATAAAATGTTTTAAATAAGCCCATATAATGCAGTTCTAGCAGGAGCAATATTCGATGAAACATCTACACATGCTGATGGCAGTACTGACCATTGTGCTGTTCTTATATCAGAGCTACTTAGTGCTCAGCGCAAATAGACGCGCGCCACGCGTGGTCAAAATCGCCACTCATATTATCTATGCATTACTGATCCTGTCAGGTGCGATCATGCTCATGCAACTGATGAGTGTTAATGCACCTGTACAGTGGGTATTTGCCAAAATCATCTTACTTATCGCAGCGATTAGCTCAAGCATCAAAGCCTTTAATGCCCATGCGACACCCACTCAGAGCAAAACAGGTATCCTGATTTCAGCTATCGCATATGTTGGCATTGTAATACTCGCCTTTGCCAAACCCGCCAACCTATTCTGATAAGCAATTGTCGTTGTAGCAGAGCTTTAATATTTTGAGTAAATATCGTATTGCTATCGCACAAGCAGGCGTATTGATAAGACCGTAAAATATTTAACCATTTATATTTTTTCAATATATTAAACATGCTATTTTTGCTATCTTAAATAGATATAAATACAATTACTTAGCCTAATGGAGCCACTATGAAAACGTTCACCACAGCGACACTACTGGCAACAGTTGGCGTTTTTGCGCTCTCAGGCTGTGCCTCTACTGGCAATGTCACGCCGCAATATGTGCCGCCCAGCACTTATCAAAACTATGATTGCCAAGCATTGAGCCAAGAATACAATCGCGTCAACCGTTATGTCGAAGCGGCGCGCAATGAGCAATCTACTTTTGCAGCGTCCGGCGTGGGCGTGGGGATTTCTGCAGGACGCTGGGGTATCTCTCCCAATATTAGCTTTGGGGTTGGCAAAAGTGACAACACCAAAGCGCGTGACGCAAAGTTATCGCGGCTCTATGGTGAGCGCGATGCGATTGTCCAATCTGCCCGTATTCAACGTTGTAGTTTTGCCAATGGCATCAAGATTTATGGTGAATAAGATTTAGCGATCTGCACTTTCGTTAAGATAGAATCGTGACATAACAAAAAAGCCAATACGCGCTCAGCATATTGGCTTTTTTATGGCTATAACTTTGATGAGTCATAATCTAATCTGAGTAATACTACTTTACTAAGCCCTACGCCTGCAGGCTTTGCACCCACTGGATGATTTGATTGCTTGGTAGTGCGCCTGACTGACGCGCGACTTCCTTACCATTTCTAAAGGCAACCATCGTCGGTAAGCTTCGGATATTATAAGGGGCTGCCGCTTGCTCGTATTTATCCGTCTGTACTTTGGCAAACACTACCTGCGGCAATTGACCAGCAGCCGTCTTGAACTCTGGTGCCATCATAATGCACGGCTGGCACCAGCTTGCCCAAAAATCTACGATGGTCAATACGTCGTTTTTTTGGATAATCTTATTGGCCGTTTGTGCATTAAGCTCATGCGGGCTTGCGGTCAATAATGATTGACTACATTTACCGCATTTCGGTGCAGCGCTTAGCCGTGCAGCCGGAACACGGTTGGTGGCCTGGCAATGCAGGCATACTAAATGAAAACTGTGTTCACTCATTATCTGTGTCCTATTTTAATTGTTTTGGAGTGTCTCGATCGGTTTGTATCAATAATTTTAGCATAGTCATTTATAGATAAGTGCCTACCCTACAGCGCGATGCGATATATCACATTTTTTAGTCATGACACGCTTTGATTTATTCACCAAGGACATTGATAGGTACTTTTAGATAGCGCGTACCGTTGTCCTCTGGCGCGGGAAAGTTCCCCGCATCAATATTCACTTGTACCGCTGGTATAATCAGACGCGGCATGTCCAAGGTCGCATCGCGGCGCTCACGCATTTGCACAAACTCTGCTTCGTTGATACTGTCTTTGACATGGATATTTTCTAATTTTTGGGCAGCAACGGTAGTCGTTGGGCAGTGCTGGCGACTCTCACGCGGATAGTCATGACACAAGTACATCACAGTATCTTCAGGGAGTGCGAGCAGTTTTTGAATAGAGCGATAGAGCGTCTTTGCGTCACCACCTGGGAAATCACAGCGAGCGGTACCCACGTCAGGCGCAAATAACGTATCGCCGACGAACACCACTGTTTTCTCATTATCAGATGCCATATAAGCCATATCAGCACGAGTATGACCTGGCACATACATGGCTGTGATTGTAATACTGCCGAGCGCTAGTGTCTCACCATCGTCCGTCAAAATATCAAACTGACTGGCATCGGTGCGGAAACTGGTATCAAAGTTAAAGATTTGCTTAAATATTTTTTGTACTTCAGTGATGTGCTGACCGATGACCAATTGTCCACCAAGGCTTTCTTTGACGTGGATAGCTGCCGATAAATGATCCGCATGAGCGTGCGTCTCAATAATGTATTTCAGCGCCCAACCGCGCTCACGTACGAACTCAATGACCTCGTCAACGCTGCTTGTGCTCGTCCTACCTGATTTTGCATCAAAGTTTAATACTGGATCAATCATGGCACATAGCTGCTGCTCGACATCAGCCAGTACATGTGTGTAGGTTTCTGTGTCTCTATCTAAGAAAGAATGAACTTGCATGGCTGCCTCTTTGTCTATTTATGAGTGTTGTGGCAATGTGGTTTTTATATTCAATTAACGCTTAAGTATGATATTGAGTCGTATATAATGATTGCTTATCATTACGATTTTTTTGTTATTACTAATATAGCAACTGCAATACATTTTATCAATTTATATAATGTAAATAATTATATCTTGCTATGTGGCGCGATATCATTGATAATCAACCCTATGTTATTGAAAATAATATGGCAGTGACTGCCCTATTATATAAGGAGCTTATTCTGGCTACTTCTATTTCATCAATGAGTACATCTACTCATAGCGCTAACCATGATACGTCCTCTGATAGCGCCGACTTTTCATCTATTGATCTTGCCAAACAAATGCAACAAGCATCGATGCAGGCCAGCCAATTACTAAAGTCGCTCTCTCATCCTGATCGCCTACTTTTACTTTGTCAGTTGACACAAGGTGAGTACTGCGTCGGTGAGCTTGAGGGGTTGGTTGGTGTTGGACAGCCAAGCTTGTCGCAGCAACTGGGTATCTTGCGTAAGGATGAGCTGGTTGCCACTCGCCGTGAGGGCAAGCAAATTTACTATCGTATCGCAAGTGATGATGCTTTAGCCGTATTAGATCTGCTTTATCAGAGATTTTGTGCCAAAACCGAATAATGCCGTACTCGCCTGACTGTTTTATACTGCTTTCTATCTTGGTGATGTATTGATATGTCTTCTATCGCTGCACGTCTGATTCCTACTTGGCTGCGCCAATACCAGCTCACAGCATTACCGACTGATCTGGTCGCAGGACTGGTGGTGGGCGTACTGGTGATACCACAAAGCCTAGGTTATGCGGTACTTGCTGGTCTGCCGCCCGTGTATGGTCTGTATTCTGCGATCGTGCCTGTACTCGTCTATGCTTGGCTGGGCTCTAGCAACGTACAAGCTGTTGGGCCTGTCGCGATCACCGCTATTATGACGGCCAGTGGTCTACTACCTTATGCTGAGCAAGGCACAGAGCAGTATGCCCTGATGGCGAGTTTATTGGCATTGATGGTAGGGGCATTGCTGTGGATTGCAGGGCGACTAAAGCTTGGCTGGATCATGCAGTTTATCAGTCGCGGCGTCTCAGCAGGTTTTGTGAGCGGCGCGGCAGTGCTTATCTTTGTCAGTCAGCTAAAGTATCTGATGGCGATACCTATCGCTGGTAGCAGCTTGGTTGGCTATTTATCTACCATGCAGCGCTATGCCAGTCAGGTGCATCCGCTGACCTTAGTGATTGGTATTATCGCGTTTGTACTTTTGGTCGCTAACCGCTATGCGAGTCAATGGGTATGGCGAACATGGCTGTCATCATCGTATGCCAAATGGGCCGAACGTTTATTTCCATTGGTTTTACTGGGTATTGCTATCGTTCTAAGTATGCTATTGCACTGGAATTCGTTAGGGGTTGCGACCATTGGTAGTATCCCGCATGGTCTACCCAGCTTTACACTACCGCATATGACCGACCTACAAGAAGCGCTCAAACTCTTGCCAACCGCAGGATTGATGGCACTAATTGTTTTTGTCTCTAGCAGTTCCGTTGCCAGTACTTACGCACGCTTGCGCGGTGAGAGCTTCGATGCCAACCATGAGCTGACGGGTCTTGGTCTTGCCAATCTATCTGGCGGACTGTTCCAGAGCTTTGCGGTCGCAGGTGGCTTTTCACGCACGGCGATCAATGCAGATTCTGGAGCAAAGACACCCCTTGCCAGCCTTGTGACGGTGCTGGTAATGATTGCCGCGCTGATTGCCTTTAGTAATGCACTTGCACCCTTGCCTTATGCGTTACTCGGTGCAACCATCATGGCCTCTATCATTGGTCTGATAGATATTGCGACTTTAAAGTCTGCTTGGCAACGCGATCGCTTGGATGGAGCTAGCTTTTTGGCAGCGTTCGTCGGTGTGCTCATATTTGGGCTAAATACGGGTTTGGTTATTGGGCTAATGGTGTCATTCGCCAGTCTCATCTGGCAATCAAGTAAGCCACATGTCGCCATCGTGGGACAGCTGGGCGGTACCGGACACTTTCGCAATATCAATCGTCACGATGTAGTGACTTTTGACAATTTATTGATGCTGCGTATCGATGAGAGTCTGTTTTTTGGCAATAGTGAATCGGTACACCGCCGTATTCTAAATGCCATGCAGCAATATCCAGCAGCGCAGGAAATTATTTTGATCATGGCCGCGGTCAATCATATTGATCTGACAGCTCAAGAGATGCTCAGTACCTTAAATAAAGAGCTTGCGCTGCAAAACAAGCGCTTACATTTTAGTTTTATTAAGGGCCCTGTCATGGATATCATCGGGCAGACCCCGCTCATTAGTGAGCTGTCAGGGCAGGTATATCTCAGTACGTTAGATGCCGTCGATGCCTTGAAAGACATTTAGCTGCGTCATTATTTTTGTACCGCGCTTTTAATCGCTACTGTCGTCTATCGTACAATATCGCTATGATAGAGCCTGTGTTATGCTAGATTGACTGAACATAGGCTAATGGTACATAAACACATATCACCCGTCGTTTCAGTCTCAACAATGCATGACCTTATTTTTATCATCTCTGCCACGAGCTCAATAATAAATATATATTAATAACGATAACTGAAGCTATTTATGACCAATGACCTAACGATTTATAAGCAAATTTATCCAAGCCAATGTATCAAAATTGCCGAGCTTGGCTATCGCTCAGTACTCAATATACGTCCAGACGCTGAGATCGAAACACAGCCTAACAGCTGTGATTTGGCAACTGCTACAAAAGAAGCAAACTTAACCTATCATCATCTACCATTCGATGATGAGCGCTTGAGTATGCTGACCGTAGAGCAGTTTGCTGAGTTTTATCATGCGATGCCAAAGCCCATATTGATGTTTTGCGGTACGGGCGCACGCGCCAAACTGCTGTATCAAAGCGCATTGATGCAGGGCTTGCTATAGTCATATTGCTCGCTTTGGCTCAATCATAAATGTATTTTACACCACCAACTCAACCAATAACAAAGGAGCTCCTATGAGCCATGAAGTTAGCTTTACCGGACAGATCACCCCTGACCAAGTCCCTATGATTGCCGAAAATGGCTTTAAAACCATTATCAACAACCGTCCTGACGGTGAAGAACCAAATCAGCCAACCAGTGCAGAGATTGAAGCTGCTGCTAAAGAAGCAGGACTTGCTTATAAAGAGATTTCATTCTCAGGTAATGGCTTGACGCAGCAGCATGTCGAAGCATTTGCAGATTTCTTTAACCAAGCTGAGCAGCCAATGCTCATCTTTTGCCGTACGGGTAACCGCTCAAACGGTATCTATGAAGCCGCCAAGCAAATGGATTTGTTAGACGACTAGCCTGTTATTAAGCTAATAAAACTTGCTAGCGCTAAAAATAAAAATGCCCATCCAGATTTTGGATGGGCATTTTTTGGGATATCATTTGAATGATAGAGATATCACGCAAGTTATAGACTGGTTAATTTTTGACATTGAGTACACAATCAAAAGTCACTGTGATCGTTGAATAGGATTTAAAAATGCAAAAACCACTACTGATTATCGGCAATAAAAACTACTCCTCTTGGTCGCTACGGGCATGGTTACTCTTAAAAGCGTTCAATGTTGACTTTGACGAGCAGCTGATTGAATTGTTTGATCCCTCAGCACGCCCAATACTTGAGGCGCATTCACCAACAGGAAAAGTCCCTGTATTGGTCTACGGTGAAGGCAATGAAAAAGTCACTGTTTGGGATACGTTAGCCATTGCGATGTATGTTAATGAGTATTTTACGGATATCAATATTTGGACAGGCATCAATAAGCCTGACACTAACGCTCAAACTGACCATCAAAATAGAATCAACAGCGCCTATTGCCAAAGCATCATTGCTGAGATGCATTCAGGATTATCAGGTATTCGTAATGAGATGCCGATGAATATCAGAGCAACTGCTAAAATACAACCGAGCAGTGCGTGCTTATCTGATATTGCTCGTATTGAGGCTACCTTTGCCGATTGCTTAAAAGGACGTTCGACGAACAGTTATTTGTTTGGACATTTCACAGCAGCTGATGTCTTTTTTGCCCCAGTGGTGTTGCGATTACAGACATATGCCAACGCCTCTGGTTTAACACTACAACCAACAACCCAGCAGTATTGCCAGACCATGCTGAATAACCCGCATATCAAGGCTTGGATTCAAGCAGCACTGCAAGAGACACGAATTATCGAAGAAGATGAAGCGGGTGAGGTTGTCTCGTTATCGGGTATATTGTCGGCTAAATAACACTTTCCACAAAAAAACCACTTTAGCCAAGCTAAAGTGGTTTTTTATTTGATAAGACTTCGAGTATAACGTTTTACTGTTTTTGCTCTAATGCCTCTTTTACTGCTTTTTTGCCCCATGCACTCAGATCGAGATCTAATTTCTCATACTCTTGCGCATCGAATAACGGCTCTTTGACGCCTGATTTTAATTGACGGGCAAAGTCATCAAGCAGACGCTTGGCACGCGGGAACAGCATAATCAAGGCCAATAAGTTGGCAAGTGCCAGTACGCCCATCAATGGATCGGCGAAGAAGAACACGCTGGTAGCTGCTGGAGCGACTGCGCCCAAGAATAAGATCGCAACCACCACAACACGCAACACGAAGGTTGCCGTTTTAGTATTCTTCTTAACCAAGAAGTTGATCGCATTTTCGCCCATGTAGTAGTTATACATGATAGAGCTTAATGCAAATAATAGTAGCGAGATGGTCAACACATACTGAGACCAATTACCCAGCTGCGTGGTGAGCGCTTGCTGCGCGAGTACGATACCATCAACTTCGGCACCTGGCTGATAAACACCGCTGAGCAAAATCATAAATGCCGTGGCACTACAGACCACGATGGTATCGATAAATACCGACAGTGACTGCGAGATACCTTGACTGACTGGATGCGTGGCATAAGCAGTGGCGGCAATGTTAGGCGCAGAACCCAAACCTGCCTCATTAGAGAACAGGCCGCGCTTCATGCCTTGCTCAATCGCCACACCGATACCGCCACCGACAACAGATTCAATACCAAATGCATTTTTGACAATCATTGCCATCAGTGCAGGCAGATCGGCGATATTCAACACGATGATAATTAGTGCCATCCCAATGTAAATCAGCGCCATTACAGGAATCACAACGTCAGCGACTTTTGCAATACGCTGGATACCACCAAAGACGATAAATCCACCCGCAATCACCAGTACCGCACCTGATATCCAGCGATCAATCCCGAAGCTTTCAAGCGCGGAACCTGCTACTGTATTACCTTGGAATGCGATAAATCCAATGGAAAAAGACAGTAGTAAAGCAATAGCATAAATGACAGCGAGCCAACGATAATCTTTACCTAAACCGTGTAAAATATAAGTTGCAGGGCCGCCGCGAAAGTTACCATCATTATCTCTGCGCTTGTAAAGCTGAGCCAAGCTACATTCAACAATACTGGTCATCATGCCGATGAGTGCCACAACCCACATCCAAAAAACTGCACCGGGACCACCTAAAGAGATTGCAACGGCAACACCAGCAATGTTACCACCGCCAACACGTCCGCCGATCGAAACGAGCAACGCCTGACGGGCAGAAATGCCGTCGTCTCCTACTTCGTCCGTCTTAAACACACGGAACATACGTTTAAAATATGTAAACTGAGCAAACCTGCCCACAATGGTAAATAATAAACCAAAAATAATTAACATAGGCACGAGTGCCCAGCCCCATGTTAGATCCCCGACTAGGGCAAAAAAAGATTCTATATATTCCATGCCTATTTTCCTTATAGTTCGTGACGCTATGATAGGTTTTATTGGGCTTATTATCGCATCTAAGACCCGTATTTGTAACGAAAATGGCGCATTTGTAACGTAGATGATGACATTTTTCAAGAGAAATTGCTTTATTCACTCATCAAAATGACTGGTTTTTAAACTTTAGGCGCTATTCTATAGAAAAATTCCTATAAAAACGCAAAAAAAAAGCCACCTCAATTAAGGTGGCTTTTTCTTCTAATATTAATTCTGATACTAAAACTTACTGCATAACCAAATATTCAAATGCTGCCAATGCTGCTTTACTACCCTCACCCATTGCAATATTAATCTGCTTAAATGGTACGGTGGTCACATCACCGCAAGCAAAAATACCTTTGCGATCGGTGCGGCAGCGCTCATCAATCTCAATCTCACCAAAGCGGTTTAAATCGACAAAGCCTTTGACAAATTCAGTGTTTGGTACGAGACCGATTTGTACAAACACACCTGATAAATCACGCTCATGTGTCTCGCCTGTGCTGCGATCTTGATAGACGATGGACGATACTTTGCCATCAGTCGCCTTGATCTCTTGCGTCGCCGCACCAGTGATGAATTCAATATTGGATTTTTCTTTGGCTTTATTGATCAATACCTGGTCTGCTTTTAACTCATCAGCGAACTCTAATACAGTGACGTGCTTAACAATGCCTGCCAGATCTAACGCAGCCTCAACGCCTGAGTTACCACCGCCGATCACTGAGATGTCTTTACCTTTGAAGAATGGACCATCACAGTGGGCACAAAACGCCACGCCTTTACCGATATTTTCTTCTTCGCCCGGTACGCCAAGCTTACGCCATTGGGCACCTGTCGCCAAGATAATACTACGAGTTTCAAACGTCTCGCCGGTATTTAGATTGATGCTGTAGTTTTCTTCTTCTGTCTCGCCGATATCTTTCACACTGACATGCTCTCTTAGCGTGATATTGTACTCAGCCAAGTGCTTAACGAAATTAGTCGACAAATCAGTACCATTGGTTAAAGGTACAGAGATCAAGTTTTCGATATCTTGCGTGTCTTTGACTTGTCCACCGATACGATCAGCGACCATGGTGACTTTTAAGCCTTTACGCGCGGTATAAATAGCTGCTGCAACGCCTGCAGGACCTGCACCAATGACAGTGACATCTTGCTGCTCTAGTTGCTCAGCATCATCTTCCACATCTGACAACAGATCAGGAAACTGCTCTTGTAATTTTCCAATCAGTTTGGCAGTATCAATCAGACCATTGGCAAATGGTTTACCGTTCAAGAATACGGCCGGTACACCTTGAATTTTGTTTACTTCTACTTGCTCTTGGAAGAGCGCACCATCGATCATCTCATTGCTGATACCATCGTTTAGTAGCGCAAATTGATTCAACGCCTGAACCACTTCTGGGCAGTTATGGCATGATAGTGACACGTAGGTCTGAAACTGTAGCGGCTTGTTAAAGCGTTTGATTAGCTTTTGGATACCTTCATCCAATTTCAGCGTATGACCACCCGCTTGCAAAATGGCTAGGATCAATGAGGTAAACTCATGACCACCAGGAATACCACTAAATACGATACCTGTATCAGCAGTCTCTCCATCAACATGACTGACTACTTTAAAACTAATCGCGCTTGGCAAACTGTCATCGATAACCTGCTCATCGAAATTGATTTTGTCAGTCGTACCCGCAATCTTGCTCAAAAAGTCAATCAATTCAGCGCGCTTATCGTGCTCACCGCTACCCAATACAAAAGTAATCGGGCGCGTCATGTTTTCGCTATATGTCTTAACTGCGTCTAATAAATTTTGATCTATCATGTTAGTTCCTCATTATGACTGAATATGTAACGGCAACTGTCATGCTGCACGCCTAAATATGAAATTCTTACACTTAATAATTTTATAAAAAACCTTGTATATATCGAGCTTTCGCTCTTGAATGACCCTATTATCAGGTGTTCGCAGTATTTGGGCAAGCTGAGAAACTCAAACTTTACGTTTTATAAAATCAATCGTTAGTAGGTTTAATTAATTAAATACAAATATACTGGTAGATAATAGCCATAGTATCTAGGCTATTTTTTCGCTACAATCGAGACGCTACAATCGAGAATAGTTCTTAAGTTAAGCCGTCTTTTTAACACCATACGCGATTGCTTATGACAAGCTTGCGTTTCATGACAAGGATGAACACATGAGAAAAACAGATACTTTCCACGATAATAGAGATATTGTTGCCGAACTGAAGCTCAAAGACAGTCATTTTGCGAGTATTTTTGATGAGCATGCCGAGCTTGATCAAAAAATCAATTATCTCGAAAAAGATCTAGTCAAGCATGCCAGCCGTGAAGAAGAAATAGAACAAATGAAACGGCGTAAATTACATCTCAAAGACGAGATTTATAAGATTATTGATAAAAATAAAGAACGATCTCGCGCCTGATATAGTCAATCTTAAATAAAACAAATACATTATATATCAAGGTGGAACTGGTCTAAATTTTCCTTGCGTGCTGTGGCTATGCTGCTCGATGCTGCGAAAAATTTATCCCAGTCCCACTGTATCGTTTTTATACTGAATTCACTATATAGTCAATCAATATTAAAAGTGGTACAAGGCAGACGAGTGCAAGTACTACAGTAGTAGGCTAAACGAGTCTAACGCTGTAACACTTTAATAGTGGTTCGAATATACTACGCCTACTACGCTTATGATCAATAAATAAGACTCATAAGATTGTAGCTAGCGTCATAAAAAAACCCCATCAACATCAGTTAATGGGGTCTTTATTTGTAGAACTGATTCACACTAAAAGTATAAAAGTCAGCGCTACTTTATCTAAGGGATGAAATAGCTATTTAGATTTTACCGACTAGGTCAAGACTTGGCTTAAGTGTATCGCCGCCTTGCTCCCAAGCTGCTGGGCAAACTTCGCCATCGTTCTCACGAACGTACTGAGCGGCTTTTACTTTACGTAGCATATCTTTTGCGCTACGGCCGATACCGCCAGCATGAATTTCTGCTACTTGGATCAGACCATCAGGATCTACTAGGAACGTACCACGCTCTGCTAAACCTGCTTCTTCAATCATGACATTGAAGCCGCGAGTGATTTTACCAGTAGGATCGCCGATCATTGGATACTGTACTTTGCCGATCGCTTCTGAAGAATCATGCCATGCTTTGTGCGTGAAATGCGTGTCAGTTGATACTGAGTATACTTCAACACCCAAACCTTTTAGCTCGTCGTAATGAGCGGCCATGTCTTCTAGTTCAGTTGGGCAAACAAAGGTAAAATCAGCTGGGTAAAATAGGAAGATCGCCCAATTGCCTTTTACGTCTTCTGAGGTGATGGTTTTGAACTCACCGTTTACATAGGCATCGGCTGAAAATTCTGGGATTGCTTGATTGATAATAGACGCCATGATTGGCTCCTCTCTTGTTAAGTAAATTAAAATTATTTATAGGGATTTTTTAACTAGCCCTTTAGCTTTCTGGGCTACCCGACAAACTATACGCGAATTCTACGGTTAATCCAGTTAAAAGTTTTTAATGTGATGTTTTGTTTTATTAAACTTGTTAAACTATGCTTTCTATATCCTATCATTGGTACATAACTGGTAATTTGCTGCCTTATAGAGGCTTACTGACAGGATAAATTACATTAAAAACCCATTAAAAGAGAGGTTTTATGATTACTTTACGACAACTTGAGTTTGCCCTAGCCGTCGCCAAACATCGTCACTTCAAACGTGCTGCCGAAGATTGTAATATTTCGCAGTCTGCCCTGAGCTTGGGTATCGCAGAATTAGAAAAACAGCTAGATACACAGATTTTTGAGCGCAATAACAAGCAAGTACTGATTACGCCTATCGGTCAAGAAATCCTCACAAGGGCACAGCGCGTGTTCTCTGAAGTGAGCGATTTGACCACACGCGCCCATAGCCATCAGACGCCGCTGGCGTATCCGATGACCGTCGGTATCATTCCCACAATTGCGCCTTACTTGCTACCAAAGGTTCTACCTGCGCTGCGTGCTCAGTATCCAGAGTTCCGCATGACGATCGTTGAGCAGCAAACCGAGCGGTTGCTTGAGCAAGTGCGCTACGGTCATATCGATACGGCTATCATTGCGCTGCCATATGCTGTAGATGGCCTGCACAGTTTTGAGTTTTGGAGTGAAGACTTCTTTGCCGTCTTCCCAAAAGACGATGTACATGCCAAGCTTGATACCATCAGCGCTGACGAGCTAGCTACTGCCAATCTTATGCTCCTTGGTGAAGGCCACTGCCTAACCGATCAGACGCTATCTGTCTGTCATTTTGACCGTGCACAGATGAAATCAAGCTTCTCGGATGCCAGTCTAAACACGCTGATTCAAATGGCGCTTGCCAACATGGGCACGACCCTAGTGCCTGAAATGGCACTCGATCAGTTGCACTTGCAAAATCAAAATGCTGTCGCTGTACCTCTAGCTGAAGAAGGACCACACCGCCATATTGCTTTTGTCACCCGCTTAAATTATGCCCGTGTCGATGATATCAGCTTGCTCGGAGAAGTATTTAATAAGGCATTTAAAGATGCGGCTAATACAAAATAAATGGCAAGTGACAAAGGTTAATTATGAATGAATTGCCACCTATAAATATGGAGCTGGGCAATCATTTTTACTTATGCTTGTCTGCTCTCAATAGTGATGTGACACCAGACGACGCACAAGCCCTCTGGCAAGATATCTCTGTGCGCTACGGTGAACCACAACGAGCTTATCATACCCTGAGTCATATTGAGCAGTTATTGGTACAGTTTGAAAGCATTAAACACCATCTAACTGCTCCGTATATCGTGGTGTTGGCACTGTATTATCATGATGTGATATACGACCCAACACGCGTAGATAATGAGCAAAAAAGCGCTGAATATGCCGTAGGCGCGTTGAGTTCTTATCTACGCCCAGAGCAGTGCCAAGACATCTACGCATTCATCATGATGACGGCCAATCATCAGGTAGATGAGTCGATAGATAGTGTTAAATACAGTGATGCGGCATATCTGCTAGATATGGATTTGAGTATTTTGGGTGCGCCTTGGTCTACCTATCAGCAGTATGCACAAGCGATACGTCAAGAATATGCACACGTCGCAGATGACAACTACCGTGATGGGCGCACTGCGGTATTACAAGGATTACTAGCGCATCCCAAACTCTATTTGACTGATTATTACTATAGCCAATTAGAAGCGCAAGCTCGGGACAATATCAAGCGCGAGCTCATTTCGCTCGCAGCTTTATAAATAACTCACTACCTTGCCGTGCTGGATGTGAATTATAGCTAGGTTCCATAATATCAATACCAAAATGGCTTTGAAAACGCTGCTGGTACTCTTCTTTAGTGCCACCAAATGGTGGTTCCTCTCGTCCAAAGTCAGTATCAAATAACAAACCAACCAGTTTGCCTTGTGGTTTTAGTAACCTTGCCATCTGCTGCACATACTCATCACGGCGCACTGGATTAATCGCACAAAAAAACGTCTGCTCCAGTATCCAATCAAATTGATACTGCTCAGCTGATAAGTTAAAAAAGTCCGCACAAATTAACTGCTCAGATGGGAAGTCGGGATAACGCGCCGCAAAGGCTTCAATCGGGGCTGGCGCAAAATCGACCAACGTGACATTGGTAAATCCTTGCTCATATAGATAGCCTACCTCGTAAGCATTACCAGCACCTGGTACGAGTATTGCCTCATCCTTGGCACTTTCGAGTAGCTGGTCAATGTAAGCTTTGAGCGGTGGTGATACTTGTCCCATATCCCAGCCAGTACTGTTTTTCTCATAGCGCTCCTGCCAAAACTCAGCTTGATTGACGTTTTCCATCTGCCATCCTTGTATATAAAATTTGATTTAAACGACACGATTTGTACCGTTATTTCTTATCATATCAGTCTTATCAACATGTGTCGCCGTTTTAAATAGGATGAAAAAAGGGAGACAAATGACTCTCACACAGTGAAAGTCATTTAGATGGGAAAGTCGCTCAAAGAATTAATGAACTCAATATATGGATCTCTCAATCCAACTGCCCTCTCTTGCCTGCCAGTATATTATGCCATTGCCGATAATCTGGCATGGCACTCGCCACCGTTTGCCAAAATGCAGGGCTATGATTGGCATGATGCAAATGGCACAGTTCATGGACGATGACGTATTCGGTGCATTCGATAGGATAGGCAGGAAGATAAACGGACAGCCAGATTCGCTTCGCGCGCGTGTTACAGCTGCCCCAGCGTGTGTGCATTTTTTTTACTCGTATCTCATTGGCGTAAGTGCCAACGATTGGCTGCCATTTCTCAAATAGCGACGGCATGACATCGGAGAGCTGCTGGCGATAGTAGGCAACTTTTTCACCATGACTTAAGGTAAGTGGCTGTACTTTACCCCATAGATAAATAGGCTGGTCAGCAGTTGTAAGGTCTGATGGTGCGCCTTGTTTGCGTTGATGCTGTTCTAGCACTTGTGGATGGTGGTTAATCGCCCAAGACACTCGCCGCGCCACCGCGTCAGCAGCTTGTGAATCACTAATATGCAGTGGTACAGAAACCATCAAGACATGCGGCTTTAAACGAAAATTGATGTTTTTGACACGCTTTTTGCTGATATGTAGCTCAATATCTGCCTGTGCGAGCTGCTGTCTAATAGCATCTAAACGGATTTCCAAGCTAATGTTTTATCTCCTCAATGACAGTAACTGTGCCAATGGCTACGTATTATAACGCTTGCAAATGGTTATCAAAGGACATCATATGCAACTGGCTGTCTGTACTAATATGCTTATCATCTTTACCATTCAATTTTGAATCTGACGAAACACTCACTCTTAACGCGGTCAATTGCCCTTGCCCATCACTCACAATAAATCCTGATGACTCGATAGGATCGTCGACTTTGTTCGTTGATCTATTGGCACTGGATAAGACGGATGCCCCTGCACAATCTGGCAAGCTCACATCATCAATCAACTTTCGAGTATGTAAGTCATAAATTGCCGCACAGCCACCAATCGGAGTGGTCACACAAAGCAAATTACGGTCGCTATCAACGGCGACGCTCGCAATATATTGATGAAAGCGTTGCCATTGATTGTTTGGCATAGTCAGTGGCGTAAAGCTAACATCACCGCGCTGGTGAGTCAGTACTAACGGTACATTGATATGCTTTTCGCCTTGGAACTGAATACCGATCATGACAGTGCCATCATTGTGCATCGCTAAATGACGTATGCTCATCTGATTGTGCTCAGGCACCACTTGCTCAAGCAGTGTGCCATCATGACGATTGAGGTAGACTAGCGATGGTCGCATAGTATCTAAATTTAGCTCTTCACGTGAGGCCTGCTCAGTCTTAATGCCACCGTTTGCAATGACTAATGTCTCTCCATCGGGATGCATAATCAGCTCATGCGGGCCGATGCCATAAGAGTTAAATTCTGCTACTTTTTTATAAGCGTCGTTAGTATCATAAACACCGATTTTACCTGCCAGACTGACGGTGTCATTTTCAGTCACATACAGCAGCTCACCATCTAAGCTATAGCAAGCATGACCATAAAAGTGACGATGTA
Source organism: Psychrobacter sp. KCTC 72983 (assembly GCF_014280455.1). Taxonomy (NCBI): domain Bacteria; kingdom Pseudomonadati; phylum Pseudomonadota; class Gammaproteobacteria; order Moraxellales; family Moraxellaceae; genus Psychrobacter; species Psychrobacter sp. KCTC 72983. The sequence goes on along the minus strand of NZ_CP060390.1, from coordinate 1,733,560 downwards.
AATCCGCTTTGATCGCATGTTGTACTTGTCCATTTGAGGCATCAAGCACCCAGAATTTTTCACTTGGACGACGACCCATGACGACGACATCGCGCCTTTGGTCGACATTGCTATCCTGAACTTGAGATTCAGATACATTTGTAGGCTGAACAACGATGTCATGGACACGCTCAGGCATGGTCGTCTGCCAAACGATTTGTCTATCGGCATCAATACCTACCACGCCAAAGTCATGCTCATTTTGATTCAATGACGCGTTATTTTTTGGCATAGAGGCAACGCCGCTGACCCAGCGAACAGGCCGTGCGAGCATGGTCGTCGTATGCACAGCAGTAAGATCAAGCACGTTACTCTCATCATCTATCGCTTGATGATAAGCCTGCTGCCATGTCACCGCTGCTTGCTGACAAGCATAGCGAAAGCTTTTAAGGTTTGGCGTTGACCCAACGCCCGACTGTAATGCTTGTAACTGCGCTCGCATACCCGCCACATAATCTTGTAAACTGGCATCAGGATGCTGCTGCTTACGATAATGATGGTGAATACCGACCAGAGCCGCGGTGCCGACTGCCGTGAGCATTGACGTCGTCAAAAGCTCACGGCTTATTGAACTGGCTTTTGGCTCATCTGATCTGTCATGACGCTCATCTTCTGACATCGTATTGCCTTTAGTAATAAACATCCCTTAATCGCCATCGGTGCTATTAAAGCCTACGCGGATACCGAGTGTTGGAATCAGCTCGCGTTTAATCAAGCGAGTGACGGTAGTGAGATGGTCATATAACGCTTGTTGATCGTCTTTGTCTGCGGCTGATAAATCTTCTGGCATTTGTGCCAATAAAGTGGTCGTTTCAGCCAATGCCGTCGATAGATTATTAGCGACTGTGCTCTCATCATTGCTATTAAGTATCGCCGTCAATACGGGATCTGTCATGGCTTTATTGATGGCATCTAGTTTTGCATTGATAATAGCGCGGCTTTGACCAGCCGTAGCCGCTGGCAAATGACCTTTTGCTTTACCCGTCAGACCGAGCGGCTGGTCAATAGCATTAGACTTCATGGTCTCAACTAATGACAATAGCGAGTTAAACCATTGGTTCAAGCCTTGATCGCTCTCAGCAGACTTGTCTATCGCCAATAACTCAGTCGCGTTTTGCTGCCAGTTTTTCTCGATGTCCTTTAGGCGTGTGCTCAAGGCACCACTGGCGCTAATGACGTAGGCGCATTGACCAGCATTTAAGCTCTCATTGGCAAACAAGGCTTCTTCTAGTCCTGGTACACCTTGTACGATAGCGCTTTCGCCCGCGAACTGCTCTGGCGTGAGTGTTGGATTGGCAGCAATCAAATCAGACACACCGCTATGTACCAAGCCGCGCTCATCAGGATAATAGTTGATGTACAGATTGCTCATGCTGGCAGTCGCAGGACCGAAATTAATCATCTCAGCACTCGACCACGCTTGTGCCAATACTAACCACTGCGCGCGTAATGCCTGTAGCTCAGCGCCGCTGACGGGTGCTTGCTGACAATGTCTCTGCGCCAATTCATTTAATAGATCACTTTGCTTTGCGGCATTAGCATACGCAGGAAGGACAATGTCCTCTGCCACATGCGTCAAATACGTTTTTTGAGTCTCAGGGCTGATATCTACCGCAACGATCTGCTCAGTGCTTTCCTTGCTGCTTTCTGCTGAGCTGTCAGTAGCTGTATTGTCTTTTGCAACTTCTTGACTATCCACTTCTGCAGATTTGTTGTCGTCGGCAGGTTTAACACAGCTAATCAGCAGACCGGCACTCAATGCAGATAGCGCCATCGCCAAAGCGTGATTTATTTTCATAGATTTCTCGGTAATGTTATAGGTAATAATTTATAGCGTTTTTATGCTGATTTTATAATAGTGACTGTATTACAGTGACCTTATTATAGCGACTTTAAGAACGCATTTAGCTCGGCGCGACCTTGCTTGTCTAATTTCAATACTTGTTGCTGTTGCTTTTCGGCTTCTCCGCCGTGCCAAAGAACCGCTTCCATCAGCGTACGAGCGCGTCCATCATGCAAAAACGTCGCTTGTGGATCAACCGTTTGCGCAAGTCCCACGCCCCAAAGTGCGGGCGTGCGCCATTCATAAGAATTGGCTAAAAACTCAACTTGAGCGTCTTTGGATGGTAGCTTACCCGCGATAGTACGATCAGCAAGGTCATCTCCCATGTCATGTAGCAATAAATCGGTGTAAGGATAAATCACTTGTCTATGCTGCTCAAGATGATCGTCGTCAGTTTTTGGCAGCTGATATCTTGGTGTATGGCAGCTTTGACAGCCCATGTCATAAAAACGCTTTTTACCCGCCAGCACAAGCTTATCATCCGCATTACGGCGGTGCGGCACTGCCAAATTACGGGTATAAAACTCCACAAACTTGGCAACATCGTCGTTCACTTCAACGGGCGGTTTGCCATTGCCTTGCTCATCAACACCTGTTGTCGCATTTAAGCAGACGGTCTGGGTCGGCATGCAGGACTCATGAGGACGAATATTTGATGTCAAACCCATGTCTTCGTTAAAAGCACTTTGATTTTGGGTAATCAGTTTGGTTTGACCGGCTTTCCAGCCAAAACGTCCAAGCGCACGTTTGCCAGTCTGTGGATCCATCACCCAATTGAACTTACCACTGATGTCGCTATTACCCTTATGGCTTGCTTGTTTTTTAATATCATCCTCAGGTATTTGCTCTAGCAGCCCAAGCCCAATCATAGGCAGTGCCACTCGTGGTGATACCATCATCGCCTCATCAAAAGCGCCATAACCGGGGTTGGTCAGATTAAAGGTTGGCGCACGTAGCGTCTCAATATGCCCATCAGCGAAAGTGACTGGCTTATCTGTCCACTGTACTGCAATTCTGGCCTCAGCAGGGACACCTTGGATACCCCGATCTTGCAATTGTCCACCATACATAGGGTGAACGACCTTTTCAATCAGCGAGTCCTGTAACTGCTGACGCTGCTCATCCGTCGTTGCTGGCATAGAGAGACGAAGCAATAAACTGTCCGCATCATCATCGGCAGTCATGGGCGCATGACCACGGCCGTCTTTGATATGGCAAGATTGACAAGCCGCCACATTGAATAGCGCACCAAGCCCATCTCGACTGTCGGTACTGGCAGGAGCGACGACCCAAGGCTGCTTAAAGAATGCATTACCGATAAAAAACGAACCCTTACGCGACGCTGTCAGGTTCGATGAAGGCTTAGAGTAGCTTTCAGCACTGGTAATACTGATACCAGAGTCCCCACCCTGCTTGATCTCTTGCGGATCAAAACTGACCAGTTGCTGCATCGGCACGCCAGCCAGTGCTTCGATGTTATCCACACGCTCAGAGGTGAGCGGATGCTCGTCTTCACTGGCATTTGCGGCATGCTCACTATTTGAGGCGTCGTTAGACACGCTATCGGCTGGCTGACAAGCGCTTAGCGCCGCTGCACCCATCATAAGCAGTGCAAGCTTGGATGGCAAATTTTGTATTATGGCAGAAGGAAGAAGAAAAACAGAATACTTTGGATAGATGGCTTTCATAAACATCAAGCGCCTTAGTTTTGAGAGTAGAATCATCAAGTCGATATCGATCACGTTGTCATTGGTATCGATAGTCTGGTTCAGAATATAGCCTTATTGGCCTATTTTGAAACGGATAAATAGACGTTGCCAACCATCGTTGATAACGTCTATTTACCCAACTGATCATTTTATCAAGGTACGTCTTATACAGATAATAAGCACCTTTTAGCTACTTGGTGTCTACTTAAAACTGCGACCCTGCATCTGCATCAAGATTATCAATACCAACGGCTTTTGCGGCATTTTCGATACCAGCGGTCAGCTCTTGCAAGCTATTAATACCCGCTTCTACCCAGCCGCGACGGATATTCTGCTCTTCAGCAGAAACGCCTTCTTGACTTGCTTGACCAACCGTTGCAATCATTTGGTCAATTTTGATGCCTTCTTTCTCGCCCTTTTCAACCATGACGTTGAATGCACCTTCGACTTTACTAAAGTCAGCGGCCAGTTTATCAGCTTCCTCTACATGACTGCTGTCAACGAGATAGTCTTTAACACCATAGCCACCGACTGTTTTACCAGCGACTGTCTGGTAGCTACCATTAAAGACATTTTGGATACCGCGGACATTATTGGCATAGCTCAGATGCGTCAAGTCACTAAAGCACTCATGCTCATCTTCGGTAGACCCTGTGACAAAAGCGACCTGCATACGCTCAGAAGCCAACTCACCCAGTGCTAAACTACCCATTTGGTACATAATCTGACGCAGGCCATTGTCGTATTTACGCGCCATCAAATCACTGCGTAAGGTATTTTCGGTATCAGGCTGCCACTGAGCTTCCATCGCCGTCAAATCATCCACCAGTAGTTGAGTAGCGGCTTTTAAAAACTCACCGCGACGCTCACAAATACTGGCATCTTCATTGACCGTATCACCGCTGGTACATTGTCCAGCTTCCGTCACATAATCAGTGACCGGGCGATTACCCGCGCCCTCTTTTACGCCATTGGTATCTTGACCCCATAACATAAACTCAATCGCATGATAGCCCGTTGTGACATTAGCCTCACTACCGCCAATCTCGTTCATGTCGGCAAGCAGCTCAGGTGTAATTGTACTGGTATCTTGCTTGGTACTACCGACCGTAATGCTATCGCTATTGATGATATTTTCTTGACTGTTATATTCGCCTTCATAGTCATCACTGACATAATCGATCAGCGCTTCATCTAGCGGCCAAGCGTTGATTTGACCTTCCCAGCTATCGACGCTTTTGATCGCGCGCTTATCATTTGCCGTCACAAACCCTTCATCAAAACGGAAAATTTCCGTCTGTGAGTACGGCTGGCGAGCCGCTTTGTACGCAGCTTTGGCCGCATCAAGGTTGGCTTGTGTCGGTGTTGCCACAAACGTATTTACCGCTGTCTGGAGTTTTTTGGCTGTCTCTAGCGAATCCTTGTAGGCTGCATGGGCCATATTTGCGTAGCTGATGACCAACCTATCAATATGTGCTTTTTCGGCAGCTGATATTTCTGTATTGTCGCCTGTTTCTGTGCTTACAACCTCTGTCTGCATCTCAGTAGGAGCAGTGTCTTCTTCGGTTTTTTTGGTACAGCCCGATACCATTAACAATCCTGCAAGTGCAACAGCTAAAGTAGTTGGTAAAATCTTACGGCGTGTTTCTGTGGTAATCGTCATACAAATCCTCAAAGAGATAGCAAAATTCGTTTTGGTTAAATGGCTTCCATCATATTGATTATCAAATCACGCCTTAATCAGCTGATTTGATCTCGTATATTTATGCTTATCGCATATTATCAAGCTTGTAACTATTCAGTAATAAAACACTAACAAATTATAGTGTTATTGATAATCGTTATCAATACTTAATTTTATATTAATAATCATTAATCTTTATGATCCTTTTATAAAATGTCATCAAATACTAAACGAGCACTATTCTATTTTGGACAGCAGACATTAGACTTCTTGCATAAGTCATCGTCAGCCTTTGTAACTCCGTCAGTGGAAGTCAATGAACTGGTACTTTTGCAAGAGATATATTATACCTGCGCTATCCTAACTATCGAGTTTGATCAATCAAAATTTAGCGCATAAAAAAGAGCCAGCATATTGCTGACTCTTTTTGCTAGATAAGTGCGTGAAAATCATTTGCACCTACCAAATAGCTATACAGAACCAAATAGCTATACAGAACTGTCAATTAGTTTACGCTTTGTGGTGCATTAACCGTTAGCTCAACACGGCGGTTTTGCTGACGACCAGATTCAGTGTTATTGGTAGCAACTGGACGTGACTCGCCATAAGCAACTACATTGATACGGTTAGAAGCAACACCGCGTGCCGTTAGATAGTTGGCAACTGAGTAAGCACGGTCGCGTGACAGACCCATGTTATAAGATGCTGAACCTTGGCTATCAGTGTGACCAGCGATCGTGATGGTGTTCTGATTATACTGGTTCATGGTTGAAGCAAGCTTGTCTAGCGTCGGCTTGAATGATGAGTTAAGTGTTGCATCATCAAATGAGAAAGTAATGCTACCTGGCATAACAAGATCAATGTTACCCGTGGTTGGGTCTTGGTTAACAGTCACGCCTGTACCAGCCATTTGCTGCTCAAGCTGACGAGCCTGACGCTCCATGTAATAACCAACGCCAGCACCCAGTGCCGCACCGATAGCAGCATCACGACCAGTCTTTTCGCCGCCTGTTGCTTTTGAGATAGTTGCGCCACCTGCTGCACCAACTAGGCCGCCCAATGCAGCTTTATTCAAACGTTGCTGCCCAGTGTTTGGATCAGTCGTACAACCGCTAAGTGCTAGACCTGATGCTACTGCTGCAATTAATAATGTATTACGCATGATATTTCCTCTATAAGTTTAAAATATTATAAATCGTGCTTTATCAAGATTGTCCGTTAATCTTATTAAGTACTTATTTACTTTCGTCATTATTATGGCAATTACAATCTAACTCTGTGTAATATTTTGTCACACCTATGTATGAGAAGTGCAGATTAACTTTACGGTATTTCTTAGCATCTAAACTATCCAATACCTGTTCCTTGTTATCACTAGTCACGTTTACACTCGTACACTGCGAAACGTTTCTGCTAAAATTATGTGGCCAAATTTCTCATCGTCAAATGACCGCTGTATCAGGAATTAACCAGCAACGCTTCTATGATTAGCGCTTAGTCCACTGGATTATTGGTCATCAATCATATGAGCAGTTTTGGCAATATCTAAAACATCGACTTGTGAAATATATGGCTTACTTATTAATTAAACTGAACCAAGAGGATTAAGCATGCGACTGACATCTACCATTCGAAAACTGCACAAACGCACGCCCAAACTGGGTAAGGCGGTTTCATTAGCGACAGCAGCAAGCGTTATCACTGCCAATAGCTTTGGTGGTAGTATTCCTTTGTGGTTGATGGGTGTCAGCAAAGTCATCACGGGTGCACCTATTGCAGATAAAGCGGTCATCAAAATCGCGACTTACTGGATCAGCAGCAACAGTGCTCTGATCGATGACATGCTGCCTCGCAAAGATTGGCGTATCAGCCTACCAGATGATATTCGCATCGATGGTAAATACCTTTTGGTCAGCAACCATCAATCTTGGGTCGATACCAGCATCGTGCAATACATTGGCGAAAAGCGCCTGCCATTGACGCGTTTTTTTACTAAATTTGAGCTGATCTATATTCCCATCGTTGGGCAAGCTTTTTACTTTTTAGATTTCCCCATGATGCGCAGACACTCTAAAGAAGCCATCGCCAAAAACCCAGCACTCAAGGGTAAAGATATCGAAGAGGCCAAGCGTGCCTGTTCCCTTTTAAAAGACAAGCCGTTCACCTTGCTAAACTATCTAGAAGGTACGCGCTTTACCAAGGCAAAACATGCCAAACAGCAGTCTCCTTATACGCACTTGCTAAAACCACGAGCAGGCGGCTTATCCCTTGCGATTAACGCCCTAGGCGAGGATATCGAGGGCATACTGGATATGACCATCGTCTATCCTGATGGCGTACCAAGCTATAGCGATCTGTGGAAAGGCAATATCAAACGTTTGGGCGTGGATCTAAGATATATCGATATACCAGATGCGTTGTTTGAGGGAATTAAGCAAGGCGGCTATGAAAATGATGAGGCAATAAAAGCACAGATGTTTGACTGGGTTGAACACATTTGGCGTCAAAAAGATCAGCGTATCACCGACATGCTGGCTGATTTTGAGACAGCCCCTGAAAATCAAGTGGCTCAATAAATGACTCACTTACGCCGTAAGTCATCACATGCCTTTTAAAAGACGCAGCACTCATAGTCCGATAAAGGACAAAATCTAGTCATACTGCCATAAGCGCTTGAGTAATCAATAACGCAGGGGTTAATGATGATACGTGAGCACTGTACTGATGATAGTCGCGTTGCAAATGATCATTATTACTTTATAAGTGGCTATGCATGATTTTTAATCATAGATGGGTTGTTTTTTGGCCTTATTCATTGATAATGTGATTAATCATGTACGCATCGATTTTTGATGGTTATTTTTAATAGCCGTCAAAAATTTACTCATTTCTTTGTGCCATTTATCATTTATAAGGTATGACTGTGTCCGCCTCTCCTACTACCAGCCCGCCTATTGCAACTGCACCGGTGTCGCCTCATCTTGCAAATAGTGAGCCACCAAGGCCAAACCGTCCAAAACCCAGTCGTTTAAAGCTCACTTATGATATCGTGATGCTTATCGCTATCAGTATTGATCTTCTGCTGATCAGTCTGGATGCTGTATTGATGAGCGACTTTAGTGCCAATGCTGCACAATGGCTGTCAGTCAGCGAAGGACTAAGTTGGTATCAGGCGACGTTGCATGAGCCGTTGCGTACCGCTGGTGGGTTTTTTACCATATTTTTGGTTGCTGAATTATTATTACGCTGGGCAATCGCAATCAAAGAAAAAGTCTATTATCGCTGGTTTTTCTTCCCTTTTGTCCACTGGTACGAAGTCTTAGGCTGTTTTCCACAGCTACGTTTGTTACGGTTATTTAGAGCCGTTGTTATCGGACGCCGATTGTACCAGCTTGGCTACCAAGTACTCCCGCAGCCATGGATCAATCGTATTAAGTTCTATATTGACCTATTATTAGAAGAGCTCTCTGATCGTGTCATCCTGACGACCATCCAAAATTTTAGGCAGGAATTGACCAACCCTGAAACGCACAAATCTTTTATCGAGTCAGCCATCACGCGCAACCGTGCTGAGATTGAAGCGGCTGTATTATCCATTCTGCGCTCAGAGCTTGCACCAAAATTGCAGGAGCTGACTGTCTCATCAGGTGGGGGCAGTCTATTGGCCAGCGAAATGGGCAACGCTATTGAAGAAGGTCTAGCCAATACTCCTGAGCTGCGACGCTATTTGCGCATGATTCCTATCGCGGGTAGCCTGATCGAATCACAACTGCAGCATGTCGGACACAACATCGGTGAAAACGTTGTTTATGCCTTAAATAAGCGCCTGCTTGATCCAGCGCGGCTTGACTCATTGATGGTCGCTATCGCCCGTGGTATCGCGCAAATAGACACCGATAATAGTGCACTTGATACTCTGATTTCGAGTATCATTGATGACAGTTTGACTGCATTTGAAGCACAAGTAAAAGTACAACAGTGGAAGCATCAAGACATGCTAAATCTATAGCAGAGCTGGCTATGAGCATGACACAATAATAACAATGACACCGTGAATACAGCGACAGAATTATTTTTAAGGGTTTATATATGACAGTTTCAGACAACAATAGCCAAACTACAAACACGGCGCCGGCATTGGCCTTATATGGCAAAATGCTGACCTTTTCGCGTTTACAGTTTAGTACCAGCGATCTGGGCGCTATTGAAGCCCAGCTTACTGAGACACTGAGCAATAAATCAAGCAACATTCCTATCTTGATCGATAGCGACGTCGAGCAAGATTTATCTGCCTTAGTAGAGCTACTATGGTCATGGGGACTACAGCCGATCGGTGTGGTGACAGGCCTACTTGATGATCAAGCGCGTGAGCAGCGCTTGGCCATCTTTCCTGCAGATGGTAAACGCATTGAACGTATCGTACCTAGCAAAACAGCCCCTACACCGTCCAATAAACCTAAAGAAGATAATCGCACAGAATCAGCCAACGATACTAGCACCGAGAGTGCGGCAAATATACCTGCCACTGAAACCACCATCTCCAGTCTTCCAGATGAGACATTGTTAAGTGCTCAGCATATTACCAGCCTCATCTACGACCAGATGCTACGCTCAGGCCAAAGCTTAAACCATGTCGGCGGCGATTTGATTTTGACAAACAGTGTGAATAGCGGTGCTGAAGCCATCACTGACAACAGCTTACATGTCTATGGACGTGCGCAAGGCCGCTTGGTTGCAGGCGCAACAGGCGACAAAGATGCCCGCATTTTTTGCCAAGTTTTCAATCCTTCTCTGGTTTCTGTAGCAGGCACTTACTGCTTACGAGACAATCTGCCAGAGCATGTGATTGATAAACCTGTACAAGTCAAGTTTGTAGAAGGTGAAGGATTGGTGTTTACCGTTATGGATGAAGCTTAATTATTACTCAGTTAAAAATAATAAACGGTTAGGTGATTGTCTAGTAAAGTAAACTGGGTAAGGTAAGCTGTAATTATATAAGCTGCTGTGTCAGATAAATAAAACAAGATATATTAAATTAATCGTTACAATTGAGCTATTATTAAGTGTTGGTTCTAACGTTATTTGCCGTATATTTAAATAGCTATCATACGGCTAAAAATTATCGCCATTAACTGTAAAATTTATAAGCAAAAGCCCTTTATAGCTCATATCTCAGTTGTTTTTCTGCTTTAATATAGACTTGCTATAAATATCTATATATTTATGCTAGGCTATCTTCGCAGATAGTACATATATAGTTAGTAGATAAATACCATGCAATTGTGCTATTTATATAAAAGATATCCCATTGATTCATAGGAGTGTGCCATTGTGGCGAAGATAGTTGTAATCACTTCAGGTAAAGGCGGTGTAGGCAAAACCACGACTAGCGCCTCTTTTGCCGCTGGTTTAGCATTGCGTGGCTATAAAACGGTTGTAATTGATTTTGATGTAGGTCTACGTAATCTAGACTTGATCATGGGTTGTGAAAACCGAATTGTTTATGATTTCGTTGATGTCATTACCGGTAGCGCACGCTTGTCGCAAGCACTTGTCAAAGACAAACAGCTTGAAAACCTGTATATCCTTCCTGCTAGTCAGACGCGTGATAAAGACGCATTGACGGACGAAGGTGTCGCAGAGGTCATGACTGAGCTGTCTAAACAGTTTGACTATATCATCTGTGACTCACCTGCTGGTATCGAGCGCGGTGCACAGTTGGCCATGTATCACGCTGACGAAGCCATCATTGTTACCAACCCTGAGATCTCTTCAGTACGTGACTCGGATCGCATCATCGGTATTTTGCAAAGTCAAACGAAAAAGGTTGAAGAAAACCTAGGCTCTGTACGTGAGCACTTGGTTATCACTCGTTACAATGCAGAACGTGCTGCTGCGAACGAGATGATGGACATCGACACTATCTCAAATGACATCTTAAAAGTACCATTGCTCGGCGTTGTGCCTGAGAGCCATTCTGTGCTCGAAGCATCGAACCACGGTGAGCCTGTTATTCATTATACCGACTCTGTTGCTGGTCAATGTTATGATGATATCGTCGCCCGTTTCTTAGGCGAAGAGCGTCCACTACGTCATATTGATGTGAAGAAAAAGAGTTTACTACAGCGCTGGTTTGGGGGTTAATGATGACTAAGAAAAAAGGATTTTGGAGTAGCCTATTCGGTACTGACGATGGCAGTAGTGCAGGCAGTGCCAATCTAGCTACCGAACGCCTCAAGGTTATCGTTGCTAGCGAAAATCGTCTAAATAACCGCCTAACGGTTGATCGTATCGAAAAAATGAAACGTGAAATCTTAGAAGTGGTTAACAAATATGTGAATGGCGTGCAGATTGATGATGTCAATATCAATCATCGCTCAGAAGATAGCTTAGATGTGTTAGAGATGAACATTAATTTACCTGAACACAAAAAGTAAATTTGTAATCAGACCTTTAGACAGCAAGCACTCTCATTTATCACTTAAAAAGCCCTAAGTAATATACTTAGGGCTTTTTTGCATCTTTAAGTTTACTGGTACGGCATGCTGTATACAGCATCCGAGCATTGATCAGTAGCAGATCATTTCATACGTGATATTAAATTGTCTTTTTTGATAAACTGATGATACAAGGCAGCACCAATATGCAGCGCTGTAAAGCCAATAATCATCGGCCAAATAATATCGGTATGTAAATCATTATAAAAGCGTGCCAAACTCCTATCAGGAGTCACAAACACGGGTATTTGGAATAAACCAAAGATATCGACAGGACGACCACCATATACCGTCATCAATAAACCAGCAAGCGGCATGGCGATTAAAATAGCATAGAGAGCAAAATGCGACAACTTAGAGATCAGCGATTGCCATTTTGGCATTGGTATAGACGGTGGCGCTTTGGTAAAGATGCGGTTGATAACTCGCGCAATCATCCAAAACAACAAACTTACCCCAAACGCTTTGTGAAATCCGATATAGAGATTGCTATCGAGATTTTCATGCAGCAGTATCATCACCCATGTGATCAATAATAAAACTGCGCTGATCCAATGAAATATACGACTGCTGAGCGACCATTTTGATACGTTAGAATTATTCATGAGCGGCTCTATAGTTTTTATTAAACGTTATTTATAATTGATATTATATATAGGGCAGCAACTCATTCAATAACAAAAAGTAATCAGCATTGCTCGGGTACTACCTATGAGGTGAAGCATAACTGAAACTTAGACGAGAATCTAATCATCTAAATTCACCAAATGATGCGCAATTTTGTCCAAGTCTGGCACCAAATAAACATTGTCGTCAATCATAACGGTTTGATACAGATAAGAGAGCACAACGTTTTCGTCAGACTGCCCTTCTATTTTATCAACGCTAGTATCCGCAAACTGCTCGGGAAGCTCTGTATCTTTGACGTCGGAAATACGGGCTTGTAATTGGCGCAGCTCACCTGCCGTTTGCAAAGCAAATCGATGCTCGGTGGTATTGCCCTCTAGTATGATGACTTTCTCTGGTGTTCTATCTTGCGGTAACAAGTGAAAGACAGCAAGATTTTGCTCTTGCCACTGATACTTGGATATACGCTCTTGATAATCGTCGACGCTCAAAATCAAACTGCTCGGAATAATCCAATCGGGTTGGTTAGATGCTGGCACGATAGTCACATCGAGCATACCATTGTTCGTGGTCAGTAAACTTACCGCTTCAAACGAGTGTTTCAAAATTTGTTTCATACGTCGCTCACAATCAGTTAGCGTGAATGGCTTGCTGCCCTTTCACCAATATAATCAGTCAGTTTTTTTGCCAAATCTGTCGGACTACCAACGAAACCACAATACCCTGAGTCAATAATAGCCTGAGGTTGACTCGGACATGCACTCAGACTAGGGTCTTGCGCCCACAACTGGCTGTTGTTGTCTTGAACCATATCCAAATACTGAGAGCCATCATTGCCCATACCCGAAAATATAATATTGATTAGATCGCTACCATAAACATCACTGGTGTTTTTTAGAATCTGACCAATAGCAGGCTTATATTCACCGCTCCAAGCTTGATCTAACAAGATGACCCTACCAGCTGAATCACAGACTATTTGCTTATCAATAGGGGCTATGAGGCAATGCCCTGCTCGCAAACGCTGCGAGGACGCGATAACCTCACAGCGCCAATCATTATGGCGATTGAGTATCCGTGGTAACGTACCAATCATGGTCTGATTGAAATGATGCGCCAATAAAATACACACTGGCAGTGTCGCTGGCACATTGTCTAAAAATTCTTTTACCGCACTAGGGCCTCCCATAGACGCGCCCAGAAACACGACATACTGCCAGCTTCTTTCAGTGTCATCGCCCTTGTATTCGGGAGTATCGATCAGGGCTGGTAGTGCTAAAAGCTTTGCAAGTTTACGTTTTAACTTACGCTGCCATTTACCATATTGCTGTGCCTCATTGAGATACGGTGCTTGGCTAAAGCCCACCAAGACAGCCGCTGATTTTGACGCGATTGTTGCGGTTGCTACACTGTCGTCGTAATCACTATCTATCAGCCAAATATCAATATCTACATTAGACAGCTCACTTTTTGCTTGCCACTGTGCTCTTGACACACAACCTACAAGGGTAAAGCCGCAACTACGTACGGTATCTGAAAAAGCCAAGCGCTGGCGATGATCCTCTGCCATCACCAGCACTTTGATATCATGATTGCTTTTTTGTCGCAGTGCTAAAACACGTGCATTATCCGTCATTAGTTAGGCTAACCTCTTCACCTAGTAGTCTTTGAATTTTTTCAAGAAGCTCTTTTTCTTGGAATGGTTTACCCATATAGTCGTTCACCCCAATCTCTAGAGCACGCTCACGATGTTTTTCTCCAGTACGTGAGGTAATCATAATAATTGGGATATGCTGTAATCGACTATTGAATCTGACCTGAGACGCCACCTCGAATCCATCCATACGCGGCATTTCGATATCTAACAAGATCATATCTGGTGTTGTATCTTGTAGTATCTCGATTGCATCAATGCCATCTTTTGCAACCGCCACATTAAATCCTTGACGCTCCAAGAAGCGAGAGGTCACTTTACGTACGGTCACGGAGTCATCGACTACTAACACCGTCGATTTGGACTCTATACGTCCTCGCTTGGTACTCGCAGATTTTGAGATGTTTTTGACCAGCTGTGCATTACGCATTAATGCAATTAAGTCTAGGATGAGCATTACCGAGCCATCACCCATGATAGTAGCCGCTGAAATACCCGGTATATTCGATAATTGCTGGCCTAGAGGTTTAACAACCACTTCGATACGTGATCCTGCAATCTGATCAACTTGCAGTGCAATATTTTGCCCTGTGCGGTTTTTAATAATAATCAGCGGCAGACTGGTGTTGGTATTAACCACCAGCTCGTTCAGTTTATTACCAGATAAGATCTCGTTGAGATAGCGTACACGATATTCCGTGTCTTCAAAGTTCAATGTAGCATCATCTGAATGATAATAGTCATAGAGCTTTTCTGGGTTAACCCGTACCACGCGCTCAATCTGTACCAATGGTATTGCATAGTAACGATCTGCGGCGCGCACAACCAGCGCATCAGAAACAGCAACAGTCAATGGCAAGCGCATCGTAAAATTAGAGCCTTCTCCAAGCTCGGAGACAACAGAGACCGCACCGCCTAACTGACGAATTTCACTAATAACAACGTCCATGCCAACGCCGCGTCCAGAGATCTGTGTCACCTGCTTACTAGTACTCAGCCCAGCATTAAAGATATATTGCATAATATCAAGATCAGAGAGACTGTCATCGTCTGCATCAATAAGACCTTGAGAGATCGCTTTATTTCTTACCGCTTCTACATCGATACCACGGCCATCATCTGATAGTTGGATGACAATCTCACTACCTTCACGATGTACCTCAAGCGTAATATTACCATTACGCTCTTTACCTGCTTTTAGACGTGCTGATGTGGTTTCGATACCGTGATCGACAGCATTTCGTAGCATATGCTCAAGCGGTGAGGTAATCCGCTCTAGGATGGTTCTGTCCATCTCATCATCAGCGTTGATGATGGTCAGCTCAACCGATTTATTCAACTCATTAGCCGTCTGCCGAACAATACGCTCAAGACGCGGTGTCAGACGCGTGAATGGTACCATACGCGAATTCATCAGCCCATCTTGCAACTCAGTCTGTGTCCGCGATAGCTGTAGCAACAGGCTTTCACTATCACGAGTCTTTTCTAATAAAGTATGGTTAATATCCACCAAATCCGAGGCAGATTCTGTCAATGATTTTGATAATTGATTCAGTGAAGAATACTGATCCATCTCGAGAGGATCGAAATCCTCATTATCAATCAGCTCATCATCTATTTGTGACAAAATCTGAGCTTCAAGCTCAATCTCCATACGGCGTAACTGATCTGCCAGTCGCTGTACCGTTGTACCCATCTCTTCGATACTGTTGGTCAAGCTACTAATACCCATATCAATACGGGCGCGGTTAATCGCTGACTCACCAGATAGATTAATCATATGCTCAATCAGACCACCTGAGATACGAATCATTTCATTACTACTAGTGCTGTCGTCCTCCTTATTGGTATTACTGAACATAGATGGCATCTCGCTAATATCTTTTGCAAGATAGTGAGAGTCTTGGTTTTCTTTGGCAATCAAAATTGCTTCGCGCTGAGACTGTAGGGATTCTTTAGGAACTTGTTTGAGACTATCAGGATTTCTCCCAAACTGCTCTAACGCCTCGATCAATAGTGCAGGCGTTGGTGGATTGACATGTTGCTGAAGAATAAATACGGCATCAGCAAGCCAATCATGACTGGCAACTAGCAATTCTAATACTTTCTGAGTAGGGGGACGACGGTTACTCACAAAATCCGTATAAACCGACTCCATTTCATGAGCCAAATCAGCGATACCGGACGCAGTCACCATTCGGGCACCGCCCTTAATCGTATGCAGATCTCGCTGAAGTGCTTGTAATGCTGTGGTATTATTTGTGTCGTTCAAGAACAAATGCAGGTATTTATTACGATTGGTAAGCTCCTCCGCCTCTTCTAAGAACACCGATAATATGTCTGGATCAGGCAACCCATTAGCCCATGATTGCTTAATCATGGTATCTAGGCTGAGCAATTCTGATGTTTCGGTATTGCTAATGGCCTCATCCGCCACTACGTTTTGAATGTCTGGTTCAAAATAGTTTTTCGGTACTGGTATGATCAGCTCTACCGTTTCTGGTAAGGTTTTTTCTTTTTCAAACGTTCTTAGTTGCTCAATCAGCTCTGAGGTGAAAAAGGATTTTTTATGATTCACGATATGCATCACTTGTTGCGACATCGTGTCTTGCACCATTTGCATAATCTCAAGCCACTGTGTCGTCGGCTCTCGTCTGTTTTCTACAAAAGACTCATAAACACTTTCTGCTTCGTGAGTTAGATCACCAATACTACGAATGCCAGCCATCCGTGCGCCACCTTTAATGGTGTGCAAATGACGCTGTAATACTTTTAGCGAGTTGATATTAGTAATATCGTCACGCCATTTATTGAAACTCTCATCTAGGGCGTTATCAAGTTCTTGAGCTTCTTCTAAGAAAATCTCTAATAGCTCAATATCCGTATCAATCGTTTCAAATTGGATTTCAGGTGCTGAAATAGCTCGAACGACAAAGCCTTCGTCGTTATCGTCAAGGTTATCATTTTGATAGATACCTTGTAGCTCACTCATTACCTGCTGGTCTATTTTCAATGACGTACTACCAGCTAGGGCATCGAATAGCCCAATCAACTGGGCATGACCTGATAGCAGAATAGATTGAATATCTCTATCTCTCGCTTTATCAATATTATCACTCAGGTAACTATAGGCATTACCTAGCTCATTCAGAACGGTAATGAATTTTGGAAATGCTTGAGCTTTATCTATTAAACAGGTGATTTGTGAAATTTGCTGCGCGATATAGTCTTGACTGTGTTCTTTTTCAGCATGACCGAGCGCCTTCTCTAACTCCCACTCAGCATCTAACAACGTGTCGATATTATTATCTAATAGCTCTTCTATCGTTGGTTTGCTATTAGTAACAACGGTCGCATCAGCATCACTAATGACATACTGCTCAGCCAGCATTGCTTGCAATGACGCTATGTCTTGCTCTTGCTGACTGTGTGAATCTTCTACTATGACACTACGCTGCTGAATATTTTGTTTGTAGCTACTTAAATAACCATTTATCAGCTTGGCAGATTGCGCTAAAGCCTCTAGATGTTGGGCACTCATCGCTATATCTTGCTGATGCAATAGCTCCAAACTGTGCTCTATCGCTGCGCTAACTTCGCTGATAGCAGCCAAAGCACTGGAGCCAGATGCGGCTCGTAATGTATGAAATGCACGTACTATTTCATCCGTTATCTCAATCAGTTGCTGATCTTGATTGTCGGTGACAAATTGATCAATGTGATGAAGTAACTCTTCTGCTTCATCAATAAATATCTTACAAAATGCTTTTTCTTCTTCGCTTTGAGGCGCTAAAACAACAGTTGCCTCTGCCATTTTTTCGTTGACAGAATGGAAGGTCTGTAGCGTCATGTCTATCGCTTCATTAGTCTCATCATAGGTAGGATTGTCTTCGTCTATGCTAGTTATCAATACGGGCTCTTGCGCGGCGTCAGCTTCAGAATGGCTTGTTGCTTGCTCATATAAGCGAGAGTAACTAAACGCATCACCCTGTTGCTTACTATAGGCATTGGCGCAGGCAATCCATAAGGGCACTAAAGCTGGGTAATCTTGGCTGTTATTTTCAAATGCTACTAACATTTCAGGATAAGCGGCCAATACATCTGACATCAGCTGACACATATCGCTTGAGACAACAACACTATGATCCAATACGCGATTAAGCATATTCTCTATCGCCCATGCTAGCTCGGCGGTGTAGTTAGCGCCCACCATGCGACCAGAGCCTTTTAGGGTATGAAAACCGCGACGGATATCTTTTAGAGCGGCAAGGTCAGTCGATACTAGCTGCCAACCTTCATATAAAGGTACGATTTCGGCAAGTACTTCCTCGGCCTCTTCTATAAATATCTCTTTAATATCAGGATCTCCATCATTCGCATCGGCTGCTAATTGCTCGGTTTCTTGCATAAACGGGATAAGTACTGCTGGAATCTCTAAACCAGATAGCGATTCTGGTATATTTGTATTATTGCTTTCAGAATCTGCTCCTTCAGCACCATCAACGCTCGAAAGTAATGTTTCTAACGATACATCATCCATTGAATCAGAGTCATTGATACCTAACGCTACTTCAGCTGATGTTTCAGTGATTCCAGTCTCAAACGTATCTAAACCAGCATTGACAGGCTGCTGCGTCATTAGGTTACGACTTTTCAGAATAGTAATAGCAGGATCAGAGCTTGGTAATTGTTGTGCGGCAAAATCTGTCAGTAGCACTGGCAAACGTTCCGCCGTCTCTATTACCAGACGTACGACATCGTCTGTTACAGGGAGTGTCTTATCCAACAGACGGTTAAGTAGGTTTTCTATTGACCACGCCATCTCACTGATGCTAAAGGCACCAACCATGCGGCCTGAGCCTTTTAAGGTATGAAAGCTTCTACGGACTTCGGTCAAGGGTGTTAGATTTTGTGAATCCTGCTGCCAAATAGGAAGAAAATCTTCTAAATCAGTAATGACGTCGTTCACTTCTTCGATAAAAATATCACGAATCTCTTCATCAACTTCAAAGTTGTCAGGCTTGAGTTGTTCACGAGCACGCAGCAATGCATCACTCTCTACATTAGGATTAGTATCAGGGGTATCTTGCGTTGCTATCACCGTTTCAGTATCTGAGCTGGTCACAGGTGCGACCTCACCACTATCATCATAACGAAGCACATTCATCGCGACTGGCTTTTGCGTCAGCCATGTATCGTGAGTTGTTTCTGGTGATTTCGCATACGCATTAAGAAGCTGTGATGCTTTCGCTGCATACTCATTTGCCTGCGTCAATAAGTTTTGATCAAAGACTTGCTGCGCAAGATAGTCGAGTAACAATTCAATCGAGGTCAGACTCTCTGCCAAGGCTTGGGTCACATCCCAGCTAAGTACAGCAACCTCATGAGTGAGTAGTTGTGTGAATATACTACCTATATTTTCTATCGTCTCACTAATGACTGGCAGTCCCATATCATCAAAAGCATGGGCAATCTTGTCAAAGTCAGCAATGACTGGTAAAGACTGGATATCTTGACGTTGTATATACTCGTTAAAGCTTTCCTTGATCTCTTCAACGGCAATACGTAGCTCACGTAAGTCACTGTCAGTAGAAACTGACTCATGTCTATCTTTATCCTTTACATCACTGCTATCAAACGCTTCAGGTATAATAGCAAAAGAAGAAGAAGCGCCAATTTTGAGTGATATTGCCTGCTCGGTATCGTAAATAGCACTATATAGCTCTTGTAACTTGCGCTCTATGTGCCATTGCTGCTGCGTAAACTCTGTCTCTGATAAGCGTGCTTGCTCTAAATCTGTAAGGATCGATTCAACTTGCGACGCATATTGCACCCAACCTCGACTCTCAAGCTGGCTCTTTATATATCGTAGAGGATTTATTAGCGTATCTGGCTTATCTAGATCGAAGATAAGAGCCTCAATCTCACTGAGCAGTCGCGTTAAAAAACGTAAGGTCGCAGGCTCACGCTGTGATATTTCATTAAGGGTAGATTGAGTTCGCTCGCTACTATTCTCCAGGTAGATGAGCTGAATATAGACACTGTTGATTAAGCCTTTAACAAGGCTCGAAGATAAGTGCGTGGGCTGAGTAGCAGATTCTATGACGCGATCAAGCTGACCTAATAGTGGCGCATAATATTCAGGTGATGGCGCTTCATTATGGGCAAGATCACTCAGCCACAACTCGCTCAAATACCATAGACGCTGTAAATCATTGTCTTGAGTATTCTGCCATAGATATTGACTAACTTTTTCTAAAATTTGTAGAACAGGTGCCTGATTCATATTGGCAACCAGCAATTTTTGTACTTGCTGTCGCCACACCAGTAACATCTGCTGATAGTGTTGATCTTCTAAATTGGTCGTAACATTACTCGTGGGTACTGCGATCTGAATGCTATTGACAATATCTTCATGAACCATATCTTCATGAGTATCATCATTGTTTAAATGCGCATGCTGGGTATCAGTAGCATCTATAAATGCATCTGCTTCCACACCTCGTTGCGATAGTATCTGGGCAAGCTCATTAGTAGCCTTATTTATTAGAGCACGGTTGTATTTGCCTAGATGCGTATATTGATTGAGCGCATGTTGCAATAACTTATGAGAAAACTTGCCTATTTGACAGTCTCTAGCAGACAGATTGTGACTAGCCCCCAAGCTCGCCATAAAACTCAACTTATTGGCAAGATCTGCTAGTAGAGGCAAGCGAATCATAGTCAGCGCACCACTAACTTGATAGTAGTGCGATGTCATCTGTTGATAACTGTCGATATCAGCACCTGATTGCCAGCCATCAGATATCTGTGATAATTGCTGATTGAGCAGTGGCGACAACCACTCAAGCGTCACTATGTCATTGGGCTGCTTTTTCATAGGTTTATCCTAACTCGTCTAGGCACTAATTTAGGCACTAATTTTTTGCCACACATTCACTTGTGGGTGCGCAATACGGCGCATATTCGAAGGGCGCCAAAACAACGCCTCACCTGGAGCCAATATAATATATCCCTCTACTTCACACTGCTCTGATAGCCATGCCAAAATATCACGCTGATCAAACTTGCGAAAATACAGCAGCATGTTTTGGCAGATAATCACATTTTGAAGATGCGAAGTGGGTGATTTTTGTTCAATAACATTGTGTAGAGCAAAGCTAACATAAGGTCGTAAAGCTGGCGCTACTTGCCAGTCAAACTGAGTATTGATAGACCTTTCTACTTTACTAGAAGTATCAGCCATACTCAGCTCATTACCTGCATTCTTGGTGATCAAAGGGTAAACAAACTGCTGACAATTTTGAGGAATTAATGAATACTGCCGTTGATCATATTGTCCTAATCGCGCGTTTGTAATCGCTTGCTCGCTCACATCTGTTCCCAGTATCACATGATTGGATAACTGCGCTGCTTTCAGACTCATGGCCAGTGACCAAGTCTCGTGCCCACTTGCACAACCAACGCTCCAAATGCGAAAGGGCTTACTCCTGTCAGCTGCACACTTGTCTATTGCATATCGTGTGATGAAATCGATAGAAGGTTTATGACGAAAAAAGCGACTCTCATGAATGAGCACTTTGTCTAATAGCTGCTGACGAATCTCATTATTCTTTGGTAATTGATACCAGAGCTGCTGAGTAGTGAGTCCATTTAATGTTGCTGTGTGGTCAATGGCATTGGTCAACCACTGCAGCTGCATATTTGGCAATATAAAGCCAATCTCTTGTTCTATATATCTCTGCCATTGCTGTAAATTAGCACTATCGCCCTGTATCATCTCATCACCCCATACAGGTTCAAATGTATTAGATAGAGCCTTTTCTGCTTGTATATGATTGTTCACGTCGCCTGCTATTATTAATGCTGCACGGCGTCAGAACCTATACAGCATTTTAATTAAAATCTTATACAAAAAGACGTATCGATACCGATTCAATATTCAAGCTAAAAGGTTAGACAATTTCTGATAAGGTTTGTTCAGAGTTAATCATTTCATCATCTAACAATTCATCATCGTTCGATACTTTAAAGCCAGTAACAGATTCTTGTAGTGCGGCAGCCATTTCACTCAACTCACCAATAGAACGTGCTGTGGCCAACGTACCAGATGAGGTTTGTGAAGTAATATCTTGAATGATATTCATAGTATGAGAAATATGGCCAGCAGATTCAGCCTGCTGTAATGCAGCATTTGAGATGTTCTGAATCAAGTCAGCCAACGTGTTAGAAACGCTCTGTACCTCTTCTAGTGCTTCACCAGCATCTTTTGCCAAACGAGCACCACGTACTACTTCAGATGTCGTCGATTCCATCGACATAACCGCTTCGTTGGTATCCGCCTGAATGGTTTTTACCAATGTTTCAATCTGTTTGGTCGCATTCGCTGAACGCTCAGCCAGACGCTGAACCTCATCAGCAACAACTGCAAAGCCTCGACCAGCCTCACCTGCCATCGATGCCTGAATGGCGGCGTTCAATGCCAGAACGTTGGTTTGGTCTGCAATATCGTTAATCAAGCCAACGATATCACCAATCTCTTGAGAAGACTCACCAAGGCGCTTGATACGTTTCGATGTCTCTTGAATCTGATCACGAATAACGTTCATACCTTCAATCGAACGCTGTACAACTTCTGCCCCATTATAGGCAATGGCAACTGAACGCTGAGCAACCGTCGCAGACTCTGACGCATTATTCGAAACTTGGTCAATTGACACGGTCATCTCATTAATAGCGGCTGATACACCAGCAATTTCTTGCGCTTGATGTTCAGAAGCTTCAGCAAGCTCAACAGCGTTCATCTGCGTTTGAGCTGAAGACTGTGCAACTCGGTCGGCAGTACTGTTAATAACCAAGACCAATTGACGTAATTGGTCAATTGCGAAGTTGACTGAGTCAGCAATTGCCCCTGTAAAGTCTTCTGACACGGTAGCATTGACCGTCAAATCACCTTCTGCCAAATCCCCTAACTCATCAAGTAGGCGTAGAATAGCGATCTGGTTACGTTCATTTTCTTCTTGAATTTGACGAGCTCGTTCAGACTCTGCTTCTGCTTCTTGACGGCGGCGTAAGGTTTCTTTTTCAATCAGCAAACGCTCCGATCCACCACGTTGCTTAAGCAATTGATACGAGGCAAACATAATACCCAAAGCACCGATAGCAAAGACAAGTGCTGGTAAAACAATTGTTTGATTAAAGTTAGTAAAGTCTTGACTCACCGATAACACCGCGTTAGCCAACCAAACGACACAGACCACACTCAGCAGAATAAAAAATCCTAATAATAGCTTCCACGTATTATTGGTCTCTTTGCCTTCTACAGTTGTGTTGCCTGTACCAGCTACAGGTTTTCTTTTAACATCACTCATCTTGCGTATTCCTTTCAAACAATCGTCAAAGTCTTATCGTGACTGACTTTGACAATCTTGTTGTTATCAAAACAATGATTAGCAAAGCCTGTATAAACTGACATTTCACTGTATCGTGTCAGCCGCTATTAATCTGTCGTTACCGAATAAATAGATGTTTTATTGTCGATTACTATATCGCAGCATCTGAATACTGCAGATCTTGTGCCAGCAAGCTTGGCATGAAAACGTACCACTCCTGCTCGTCTTTCAAAAACTTACCATGGTTATAAGGTGCAAATGGTGAATTGGAATCAATCGCTTCTGGGCGGTAATGTTCCTGAGTGAACTGTTCGATACCAAGCACTTGATCGACCAGTAGCCCTGAAAAGTTATTATCGTGATCGATCACAATAACTTTGCGCTGGCTTAGCTGTGGCAAGCGGCTTGGCACTTGTAAAAAGCGTGACAAATCCGTCAGAGGTAGTAGTCGTCCGCGAATATTGGCAATACCTAGCATCCAAGGCTTTACTAGAGGTAAGCTAGTGTATTCTGGCATGGATAACACCTCTGATACCTGACCCATAGGAGCAACTAAGCGCTGACCACCAATCTCAAATACCACCCCTTGCCAATCAAACTCTTGACCACCGCGGCGACCGCTTTTGCGCGCACGTGCCAAATCTGCTAGACGCAGAAGCTCAATGAATCCTCTAGAGGCCACAAGTTACTCCATCACTTTGCGAATCATATTGACCAATACGTTTTCATCGACTGGCTTATTCATATACTCTTTGGCGCCTTGACGCTTGCCCCATACTCTATCGGTTTCTTGATTTTTGGTACTGATCATAATGACAGGTATATGAGCGGTGGTTTTGCCGCGAGTGATTTTTCGCGTAGCCTGAAAACCGTTCATTTCTGGCATTACTACATCCATTAAAATGACATCTGGCAGATGATCAGCTGCCATCTGACAGCCCTGCTCGCCATTTGATGCTTCTAGTACTTGAAAGTTATTTTTAGAAAGCATGTCGCGAAATTTCGCCATTTCTGATGGTGAGTCGTCAATGACTAAAACGGTAGCCATAGGATTTTCCTTTATTTTCTAAAATATCTATGAGGATATATTGTTGATAAAACGACTGAAAATAATGGCCAACAACTTATTCGTGATTTATTTTTATGCTAGTCACTTAGTATGTTAGTCACTTAAATAGTGAATCATTATTTTTAATCTTAGCAATCACTATATTTGAGTCTATAGAGCTGATTAACGGTACTGGTTAATCGCATCAAAAAGCTCATCTTTACTAAATGGTTTGGTCAAATACTCATCAGATCCGACGATGCGGCCACGGGCTTTATCAAATAAGCCATCTTTAGATGACAACATAATCACGGGTTTATTAGCATAATCAGGGTTATTTTTTATGAGTGCACAAGTCTGATAGCCATCTAAGCGCGGCATCATGATGTCGACAAAAATCATATCTGGGTTGTTATCAACAATTTTTGCTAAGGCATCGAAGCCATCTATAGCGGTTACGACTTCACAACCCGCTTTTTGTAGCAAGGTTTCTGCGGTACGGCGAATGGTTTTTGAATCATCAATCACCATTACTTTCAAACCTTCAAAATTATTTTCCATTATCATTATCCTATGAACGACTATTTATTCGTAACGCTCTCTGTCTATATAAAGCTCTAACAATCATCTTAAGTCATGATATCAGTCAATATGAGACCAATACAAAAGACTGAGACTTCATTAGACCTTTTATGACAGTGAATACCTTTTATCAGTGTCTGCCCATCAAACACAGCGTCAACATGAGTTACTATACGCACTTTGCTCGTAATAAGCTCATAAAATTGAGTGCGATTCTTAGCTTTTTAGGCCTAATATTTTACTTCTATAACCATCAAGCAAAGTCGTATTATCTCTTAAAACACTCAAAAGTTTTTGAACTCACTTACTGTCAGTGACAACGTCATTTAAACAATGAGGCAACCAACTTTATGATATCCCTGCATTATATAGAATCAATAACCACATTGCTGAATAATTTTCTTTTGTGATAAAAATGTATCACAGTATTTCGTTATGTTTGTTTTAGCACAGTTATTGATGCTTTTCCAGTCATTAGCGAATTAATGTTCTAACTAATGAGTATCATAAACCGCTGTTCTTATTTAATAAGTCGGCAACCTCATCTATTTTCTTATGACAAACGCTTACGCTATCTAAGATTAGTAAGTGTGGCGCAATTGTTCCACCGCGTATCTATTCACTATATAATGAAACGACGACTATAACGGTGACTGCTATGACAGCCTTTAAACATTCCAAAAAAAGCCTCTACTTGCTCAGCGTTTTATTGCTTGCTGCTTGTCAACCCTCACCATCTGAGAATGAATCAGTCGCTCCTGAAAACACGGCAACGGCAGACTCCCCCGTTGTCATTACCAGTGATAGTGTCACGATCACACCAGAACACATACTCAGTATAAAGTCTTCCCGTTATCAGCCAAGTCTAGGGCTGCAAGGTAGCATCGAGCCTATCAAACAAACCAAATTTGTTGCAGTACATCCCGTCAATATAGAAAAAACGTTCGTTAGCGAAGGTCAATGGGTAGAAAAAGGTACGCCTTTACTAGTTGTCAGGCGTTTGGCGGCGGTGAGTGATCCTACCGTAAAATCAGACACATCTACAGAAGCCAACTCTTCTAAAGAAGAGATAGTGACAAGCACTACCAATAATAAGAAACCAGAGAATACACCAAGTATCGACGACAATTCTGACTCTAGCTCTACTAAGGCTTTATCTGTTGATAATGATGCTAATGTAAATAATACTAACAATGATAAAAAAGAGTCGTCAGCAGCAAACCTTGTCACAGATAATAGTGACAACACGGATGGTAATGGTATAAAAGCTGCTACTAAAAAACCGAACCCACAATATAATTTGGTGACGATAACTGCTAGCTTTTCAGGTCGTGTAGAAAACCTATATGCGACAACTGGTGAAAAAATGGCGGCGCGCACGCCCCTATTAGAAATTAGTGACGAGACCAAATTGCACTTTGCGGCGACACTACCCATTCAAGCGGAGCCTCAGCTTTCAGTTGGTCAGACCGTCAATTTTACGACCGAAGGTATCACTGACAAGTTTACAGGTCAGGTCAGTAAGCTTGTGCCTACTAGCCAGCCAAAAAAACTGTTGGTGTATGTTAACGTCATTGACAATGAAGCCAGCCGTGACAAGCTACAACCAGAAATGAAGGTCACGGGGCGAGTCAATTATGGACAAATAGACGTAGGTACTATCGTGCCCAAGCGCGCCTTGCATGATGTTGACTTAATAGAGTTACAAAAACCGCCATATATGCCGCTTAAACCGTTGACCGCCAATGTCTGGATTATTGGCCAAGACCAGCGTTTGACACGCCAGCCTATTGAGGTTGTTGAGTATGATCCGACCACGCAACAATATTTGATTGCTGGTGTGAGTAACGATAGTTTAATTTGCTTGGCTGACTTACCTATTGACTCTGAAGGCAAAAAAGTCATCGTGTCATAGCCATTCACGCTGACAGTTACATTTGGTAGAAACATTAACAAAGCCTATCTTGTTTTGTAACAGCATCATTAGGCAATATAGTCGTACTATATATAGCACTATCCGAGTATTTAGGACTATTTTTATCACTACGTATTTTTATCATCATGATAGTTCAGTACTCTAAAACACCTGAAAACTTAGAGGCTCAGAGGTTTAATGGCATAGAATGTAAAAACTATTGATACTTCTATCATAGTTAAGCGACTAGCACACATTAGACCTTTGGCAAATTATAAGAACAATTAGAGGATATCCTATGAGCAAGCAGATTTTATTGATTGAAGATGATCCAGATTTAGCAGAGCTGATCAGTGATTATTTGACCATGAATTACTATGACGTCCATCATGCAGGTTTGGGTCAAGAAGGCCTTGATCTGTTAGATACCAAAGAGCGTGATATCGATTTGGTCGTACTTGATTTGATGCTACCTGACATGGATGGTATGCAAGTATGTCAAAAAATTCGTGGCAACAAGAATAATATGACCAATAAAGTGCCTATCATCATGCTGACCGCAAAAGGGGATACAACTGATCGCGTGTTAGGTTTGGAGATGGGTGCTGATGACTATATCGCAAAGCCTTTCGAGCCGCGTGAGCTTCTTGCCCGTATCCGTGCTGTTATCCGCCGTCATGAGCAGCCAAACCAAGCAGATAGCCAGTCAGATAGCTTAACCTTTGGTCGTTTGAGTGTGTTCCCTGACAGTCACGAAGTTACTATCGATGATGAACCTGTACGTTTAACGACACATCAGTTCCAATTACTACACTATTTTGCTACCCATTCTGGCAAAGTGCTAAATCGCGAGCAGCTTTGGCAGGCAATGCCAAACGATGACAGCTCAGACAACATCGATCGTGCCATTGATGTGCATATTTCACGTCTGCGTGCTTTGATCGAAGACAACCCACGTCAACCAAAACGCATTATCACGGTGCGCGGTGTTGGTTATCAATTTGCCACTGATCAGGTTTGATCATGAAAGATGGATTAATCGATAGAGAGCATATTAAGCTCAGTCGATATTAGTGTCCAATAACAGAGATTGTTTAATGCAGCAATTGGGTTTTCGTTCCGTATTTGCCAAACTATTTGCCAGCGTTATGCTGGCACTTATTTTATTTGCAGTTGCTATGGTGCTATTGACCCAACTGGTGCATGACAAGGACGCAGGAATCCGATCAGAGATATTGGCCACGCAGATTTTGGGTCAGATTGATCCCTTTCTGCATGAGTTAAATATCTCTATCAGTAAGGACAATCGCCTACAATCACGATTTATGCTAGCTGTTGTCAAAAAAAGCTTCGATATTTTTGATGAGTCACTACAGGCCAAAATGGGCTTGTACGACAGCGAAGGTCGGTTGCTCATGCAAACCGATAATAGCGATTTGCCGCTAGAGCTACCACCTACGCCATCTTTATTTTCACGTGTTTTTCCTTCGTTTGCAGATACATCCCCTACTAAGCAGGCTCAAGTCTATAGCAGCACTGGCTATACTCTGCTATATGAGTCGCGTTTACCTCCTAAAAAGCCCGTGCTTTCTGCAGCGCTGAATCTGTTTACAGGTACGTTGTTGCTGCTCATTATTATGGCAGGTGTTCTGTGGTTGATTGCCCGTACCATGACATGGCGTATCGATCAGTTAAGTCAGCAGATGGCTCAGTTAGGCGACGGGGATTTTACGGTTCGAGTGAACGCGCGTGGTAATGATGAAATTGCCTCATTGGCGCGTGGGTTCAACCAAGCAGCACAAAAAATTGAGCACCTCGTTGATGCCAACAATTTATTATTAGCGCATGCTTCTCATGAGTTGCGTACGCCTATTACGCGCATTCGCTTGCAGATTGAAATGATGGATATGTTGGCTGGTGCGCTACCATCTGACACCAAAGCCAAGTTTGATAAACGCGCTCATGCCATCACTCGCGATCTATCAGGTCTCAATGATTTGGTCGAAAGTATATTGTTGGTCAGCCGTCTAGACGCAGGTCATGCCTTGCAGCAAATTGAGAACTTGGATTTATACGATTTGGTCAATCAAGAACGTCAGCACTATCCTGAAGCCACGTTGATTGGTGAGCACATCATGATTGATGGTCAATCATCAATGTTGACTCATCTCATTCGCAACCTTTTGACCAATGCCATGCTTCATGGCAAGCCGCCCGTTACCGTGTTACTGTACGGCGTTCAGACTATCGAAGATGCTGGGACTGTTCCTGATTACCTATTGCAGACCGTGCTCTCTAGCAGTTTCACCGATTATAATAGCTTGTTGGATTTTGACTCTCATGAAGAGCCGCTTGATACCAATATAGATGAGCAGGAGTCTGCTTCACCCGAAAATGCCGACTCTACTCTGAGCAATAAAGACAAAATTGATTCAGTCGAGCCAATAGCTGTCTTGCCAGCACCGCCAATCTACAAAAATGGTGAAAATCTAACAGTCGATGAAGATGTAAATGCTGATATAAGTACAGACCTTAACTTTATTAAAAATATCCCAAGTTCTGTAAAACCTGATGCTCATATTACTAGCACCGATTTAGATAAAGTGATTTGGAAGGCCGTTCCTGATTCTAAAGACACTTTAGAATCTAATAAAGGCGTACATGATAATCTTATCGAATCTACAGTTGGAACAATCGACAATCGGGCGCATGCTCTTGAAAACGATAGCAATAGAAAAACTGACAAAGTAGCAACCGATAAAACTATCAGCAAAAATGGCAGCAAAGATAAAACGAAAAACAGCGCTAAAGCCAACACCCAAAATAATAACGAAGCCGCAGCCACACCGCGCAAAGAAGGCTTATTTGCTAAGCATCTAAAAAAGGCAAAAACTGAGCCTGTGCGCCCACTACCGAAATACGCGGTGCTAGCGGTGATTGATGAAGGCACAGGTATTCCTGAAGAAAAACGCGAAGAAGTGTTTAGTCCCTTCGTACGGTTACAGCAAAAGAATAAAGGGTCAGGGTTGGGGCTTTCTTTGGTTTCTCAGATTGTCACCGCGCATCAAGGGCGGATCACTACTGATACGCTAAACGGTCATACTCGCTTTTTAGTCGCCATACCCGTTGAACATAACCCTCATTACAATCAGCATGAGTAATCAGCTATATTTGAAAATACGTTACTTTGTTGATATTACTCCCACTGATACCCCTCAAACATTCCTTCCTTAATAGCTATTCATCATAAGTCAGTCACGGATGTGCATATCCAAAGTGACTGATAATATGCTATATTACCGCCCCTTATTATACGGTTATTGACTATTGTCGTTTTGATGGGCTTCTTATCTAGTAATAGAAGCATAACAACACACGATGACCATTAAAAAATTTATTGAATTTTGAGCCCTCCATGAATGACATGATTGTCTTAAACGATGTGACCAAAAGGTTTTTAAGCGACCGATCAATCAAAGACAAAGACGGCAAACCACATTGGTTTACTGCTGTTGAGCCGACATCTCTGACTATCAAACAAGGCGAGATTTTTGGTCTAATGGGCTATTCAGGCGCAGGTAAATCGACCTTGTTGCGCTTGATTAACATGCTTGAGCGTCCAGATTCAGGCCAAGTGGTGATAGACGGTACTGACTTGACCACGCTATCTGCCAGTGAACTGCGTATTGCTCGTCATAATATCGGTATGATTTTTCAGCAGTTCAATCTCATGTCTAATCAAACGGTTTTTGACAACGTAGCATTTAATTTAAAAGTGTCAGGCTATCCTAGCCGCGATATTCATAAACGCGTCATGGAATGTCTTGAGATTGTCGATTTAACTGATCGCGCTGGACATTATCCTGCGCAGCTATCCGGTGGGCAAAAGCAACGTGTCGGTATTGCCCGCGCGATTGCCCCGAGTCCAAAAGTATTGCTGGCCGATGAGCCAACCAGTGCGCTTGACCCTGCAACGACTCGCAGCTTGCTGACTTGTTTGCGTGATATCAATGAGCAACTTGGTGTGACCATCGTCATCGTAACCCATGAGATGAGCGTCATTCGCACACTCTGTGATCGCGCAGCATTACTCCATCAAGGTCAGCTATTAGAAGTGGCCGATGTACGAGATGGTCTGATTCAGGCAACTACCCCGATTGGCAAAGGCTTAGTCGTTGAGGACTAATGAGGCAGGAGAAATAGATATGTTAACTGGTACTGAATTATCCGCCTCTATAGACAAGCTGCTTGCCCTACGCAAAGAGATTATGAGTGCGTTTGTTGATACGTTTATCATGCTTGGTATCTCAACCACGGTCGCTATTCTTATCGGTGGGCTATTTGGCGTATTCTTGTTTTTGTCTAGTGACCGACAATTTTTGCAAAACAAGACACTGTATGGCGTACTTGGCGCCATTACCAACTTTATGCGCGCCTTCCCTTTTGTGATTTTGATGATTGCGATGAGTCCGTTTACCAAAGCTATCGTCGGTACTGGTATCGGTCCTATCGCCGCCTCTCTCGTCCTTGCGATTGCAGGTTCGTTTTATTTTGCGCGTTTGGTTGAGCAAAATTTGCGTGAAGTACCGCGCGGTATTATTGAAGCAACTGAATCGATGGGCGCCAGACCTTTTACCATCATCAAAGTACTGCTCAATGAAGCGCGCTCAGGATTGGTACTCTCGGTCACTATTCTTTGTATCAGCTTACTCTCTTACTCAGCAGCGGCTGGTATGATCGGCGGTGGTGGTTTGGGTGATTTGGCCATCCGTTATGGCTATTATCGCTATCAGACCGAGGTGATGATTTTTATCGTGCTGGTGTTGTCAGTGATGGTGATATCGATTCAAGCGTCTGGCAACTGGCTCGCCAATCGTTTAGACAAACGTTAAACCGCTTTAGAGAATACTTGACATTACGAGCGACTAGGTTTATTTTTGGCAACACTCAACCCTTATCTCAGCTCTCACAAAAAAGCAGCATTACTATTTATAATGTTGCTTTTTTAATGTTCAGACGATAAATGTTTCACTCAATTTTATTCATTATTAAGGACATATTATGAAATTAACAGATATCAGCCGTCAGTTAGCCACCGCATTTGCCGCAGTTGGCGTATCAGGTTTGGTCTTAGTTGGTTGCAGCAACTCATCAGCGCCAGAAGCGAACCAAGAGCCTGTTACCGAAGGTGCCACTGCAGAAACGACTGCGAGTACTAGTGACATCGATCCTGAACACACCAAAATTGTTATCGGTACGACTGAAGGTGATTTTGCTGATATGGTTCGTAACCAAGTAAAAGGCACACTTGAAGCTCAGGGTTATGAGGTTGAGTTAGTTGCATTTACTGATTATGTTCGTCCCAACCTTGCCTTGGCAGAAGGCGACTTGGACATCAACATCTTCCAGCACAAGCCATATCTTGACACCTTCAAAAAAGAGAACAACCTTGATCTCGTTGAAGTATTCCAAGTACCAACCGCACCACTTGGTATCTACTCAGGCAAAAAGTCTAGCCTAGATGAAGCATTCAAAGGCATGAGTGTTTCTGCACCGAACGATCCAAGTAACTTTGCTCGTGCGTTGGTCATGATGGACGATCTTGGCTGGATTAAACTAAAAGACGGTATCGACCCATTGACTGCATCAAAAGCTGACATCGCTGACAACAGCAAATACGATATCGATATCGTTGAGCTAGAAGCGGCTCAATTACCACGCGCGCGTGATGAAGTTGACTTTGCAGTAATCAACGGTAACTATGCAACTGACTCTGGCATCAAGCTGACCGAAGCATTGTTCCAAGAGCCAAGCTTTGCTTATGTGAACTGGTCAGCGATCAAATCTGCTGATACTGGTAAGAAATGGGTTGAAGATGTCACCAACGCCTATAACTCAGAGGCTTTCAAAAAGTACGCCCATGAAACGTTCCCTGGCTACAAGTACCCAAAAATCTGGGGTTCTGACACTAGTGCAAGCATTGATACCGCAGCTAAAACTGACAGTACTGAAACGGTAGAAACAGAAGCCGCTGCTCAGTAAGACACTAAAATCATCAGTGCCCAGCCATACGGGTACCTCAATGATTATAGGCGCTCACCACTTAACCGTGGTGGGCGTTTTTTAATGTCTTCGTTTTGCTGATCTTACCTCTTTTTAAGCTTCCTATCATCCTAACAGGTTATCGAGTTCACGTTACAGCCTGTTTGTCCTTTGTAGGGATGCGTCACACGCTCTTCCACTTTGCTCTAGTTTTTCTTATAGTAGACAAATTTGATTATTAGATGAGCTAAACAACTGCTAAGTTTTTCTACTAATATCAACTGTATTAAATGTTTTTTTTAAAACCATTTTTAACTCAAGACATACTATAAATTATAAATAAAATATAGTTGATCCAATTTAAGAGTGGTACAAGGCAACCGAGTGCAGATGTATACGTCATACTTCAAGCGAGGTTAACGCTGTAACGCTTTTTTAGTGGATTGACTATAAGGATAAAAATATGAGGACTAAAAACTATACTATTCGTACCGCAGGACAAGCAAATATTCCCGTTTTAGGACTGGGTACTTGGCAATCAACTGGTCAAGACTGCGTAGACGTGGTTAAAAAAGCCCTAGAAATGGGCTACGAGCATATCGATACCGCCCAAGCTTATGGCAACGAAAAAGAAGTGGGTGAAGGTATCAAGCAATCGGGCGTGGCGCGCGATAAATTCTTTTTGACGACCAAAATTTTTCCAGATGACATGAAATTTGAGCCAGAAAAGCTCAAAGCTGCAGCTAAAAAGTCTCTAGAAAATTTGGGCGTGGACTATGTCGATCTATTGCTACTACATTGGCCAGATGATCGTGTACCATTATCTGAGACCATCCCTGCCTTGTGTGAGCTGCAAAAGCAAGGGTTGACCCGCCATATCGGTGTGTCTAATTTTAATATTGATCACATCATCGAAGCCAAAAAATATGCGGATGTACCAATCGTTGTGAACCAAGTAGAATTCCATCCGTTCATCAAGCAAGATACCTTGCAGGCATTTTTGAATAACCATCATATTTTGCTAGAAGCTTACTCACCATTGGCACGTGGCGATGTATTTGATAACGATATCATCAAAGAGATTGCAAATAAGCATAACGTCACGCCAGCGCAGATTTCATTGGCATGGATCTTATCAGACAAACACCGCGTTGCCATCCCGAAAACGTCTAACCCTGATCACCTGCAAGGCAATTTAGACGCCATCAAAGTAGAGTTGAGTGCAGATGAATTAGAAAAAATCGGCAAGCTAGCCAGTTCTGATGGTCGTAAGATTGAGCATCCTGATTATAGCCCTGAATGGGATGACTAATCATTGATTGAATAGTCTCAACTCAAAAAAAGGCCACCGATAATCGATGGCCTTTTTATATGTCATCAATACTTATCATCATTACTGTTGCAGGGTTTCAGTCTCATGAATTCTTTCGGCAGGATTGTATTGCTCAGAAGAAGGCACTGCCCCGCTACGATTGTTTTCTTTCATTGATTTAGCGACTTCTGGTGGCATATAGTTTTCGTCATGCTTTGCCAATACTTCACCAGCGACAAAGGTATCGCCTTGCATCTTGCCTGTAGCCACCACACCTGAGTTTTCGGCAAATAAGTCTGGCAAAATACCTTGATAAGTCACAGGTACGGTTGATTGAAAGTCAGTAATCGCAAACTCAACATTCAATGGATTGTCTGCTGCACGCTGCACACTACCAGCCACCACCATACCACCAGCACGAATACGCTTGTCTTGAGGCGCCTCACCTTGAGCGATAGCGGTCGCATCAAAATAATAGTCGGTTTGCTGCCCGATAGCATAAATAACCAATATGACTGCTACAGCTGCACCTGCCAGCGTAAACATCACCCACGTCAGTTTTTTCCGACGAACTGCATTCATACCTCTACCTCGTTGATGAGTCTCTGTTTTAAATACAATTAGCCCATAAAACAGAAAATATTAAAGAAACGACGATTAGAAAAACGCTTGCAAGAAATATTGTCAAAAAATCTTTCTAATCGTAATCTTCTAATGATCATATGATAGCATTTTTCGGACAAATCAATAAGCCCTATAGCTACTCGCGAGGTCATATTTTTGTCAATAAAAGCATATAGTTTCTTATGCTAAAACCCTGATATTAATATATTTTCTCAGTCAGACTGCTTGGTGATCGGTGTGGATTTTTTGGTCGTGCGCTGTGCCTGACGTACTTGTTGAATCGTCAGCTGCTTGATAAGCGCTTGTCTTTGTCTGCGACTATAAATAATAAAGGCCAGCATCACACCGATGGTAATCGCCCAACATGACCATACAAAGACCCCATGCTTACCCATGGCGACAAACTCAGATATGCTATAAAAGTAAGGCTGCATAGTAGGTTCCTAGCCGTTATTTGTGTTGAGCACGAATGTATTCTTTGACCCACGCTTTGCCTTGGTCACGATGTAAGATCAGCGTATTGGTACGATAAATCGCCATGGTCGCAACCAACAAATAACTACCGATAATCATGAGCAACAGTGGCATCCACATGTCAGCTGACATCTTCGGTGCTTCGGTCAGACTAAAAGTGGCCCCTTGATGTAAGGTATTCCACCATTCTACGGAGTACTTGATAATCGGTAGATTCACCGCACCAACAATAGATAAAATAGCAGCCGCTTTACCACGATTGGCCGTGTGCTCAAAAGCAGCAAACAGCGCCATCACCCCTGCATATAGAAACGCTAATATCAGCATTGAAGTAAGACGCGCATCCCATACCCAGTAGGTCCCCCATGTTGGCTTGGCCCAAATAGACCCTGTGAGCAAACTGATCACACAAAGCAAAAATCCCATCGGAGCCAATGCCTGCGCAACCAAACTGGCTGTCTTAATCTTCCACACCAAATAAATCACCCCCAAGACGGCAAGGGAGAAATAGATAGAGATAGCAAGACTGGCTGCGGGCACATGGATAAAAATAATACGGTAGCTATTGCCCTGCAAATAATCAGGCGGCGCAAAAGCAAGACCCCATACGCTACCAATGAGCAAACAGAGACTGGCTAATATCGCGAGCCACTTGACCCAAGGACTAAAAATCTGAAAGAACTGCTTGGTACCTACGGTGGTCAAGAAGCCCTGCCAAATGCGCTGCCATAGGCTAGGAGACGAGACGTTATTCAGGTTGGGCATGGGAATAAACCTATTACACAGCTTACTGGTCATGACCGATGTGGCCTACAAAAGCACACTATCAGCTCACCTGCTGGCGTTAAACACTGGATAGAATCTACAAAGAGCTGTTTACGTATTCAATTGACTATTATACCAAAATTGCCCGTTTTCAACACAATGATAATACATGGCGTTTAGATAACTGGATTTAGACGACTGGGTTTTTTAATATCTGGCAAATGTATTAATCAATTGAGCCATGACATTTTTAGGGTCAGCGCAATGACCCATGGCATCACTAGGACGGATATAATACTTCCTGCCAGCAATAGCGCCAAGATAGGTAAGCCATTCAGGCCAGTGGCAAATAAATCAACCGCGCCTGTAGCAAAAATTAATACTGGCAATTGCATCGGCAAAGCAATTAAAGGCACTAGCACCGCGCC
The DNA here is from genome assembly GCF_014280455.1 of Psychrobacter sp. KCTC 72983. Classification (NCBI taxonomy): domain Bacteria; kingdom Pseudomonadati; phylum Pseudomonadota; class Gammaproteobacteria; order Moraxellales; family Moraxellaceae; genus Psychrobacter; species Psychrobacter sp. KCTC 72983. The sequence continues at coordinate 1,696,925 of NZ_CP060390.1, read as the reverse complement.
ATTCTTCAATGACAGCGTTAAGCTACTGGCGACTGCGGATAGCATCAAAAGCATCGGACTGCCTGTCACGATAGAGGCCATCAATATCCCCGCCTCAAACCAACTCAGCTGAAATAGCGGCACAGCAAGCAGACTAAGCAATGCCACAATACCACTGCTAAAAATCCAATGAATGACCAGTCTAATCAATACCCATAACGGTAGTGACGCGTTGGCGACGACCAATTGCGCAAGCGTACCGTTATCAAGTGCAGGCTTGAACAAGCCATCAACACCCATCACCAAGGACAGCAATGCAGCAATCCACACGGCTGATACGCCAAGACGCTGCAAAAGCGCAGGCTCACTACCGACCGCTAGTGGAAACAAGGTGATAATCACTAAAAACAGTACCAATGGGTACAACCATTGTACCGCCCCTTGCTGCTTAACTTGCCATTCACGGCGCCACAACTGCATAAACCCAATACTGCGCGGCGTTGTGACAATAACATTTGATTTTTTATTCGCGGTTATGGTTGTGCTCACTTGCATTGGACTGTCTGTCATTATTCATCCTTTTACCGATACTGATGGTACTGATAGCAGTCACATTTAGACCATGTAATCTGACAAATCGAGCATTTGATTGGCAACACCAACGGCTTGATGGCTGGTCATCAGTATCGAGCCACCAGCATGAGCAAAGTCGCATAACCGTGCTTCCATACGTGCCACCATATCGACATCTAGCGCGGTAAACGGCTCATCAAGTAACCACAGCGGTGTGACAGCTGGCGTCAATAAATACAATCTTGCCAGCGTGATGCGCCGTGTCTGACCAGCGGATAGATGACTCGAGCTGATCGTTTCAAACCCTTGTAGCCCAACCCAAGTGAGTGCATCGTCAATATCAGTCGTGCTTGGCGTGATGCCATATAAATTCAATAAAAATGTCAGGTTTTGTGCCACGGTTAGATTCGGATGGATACCAAGCTGGTGCGAAACATATAACGGTTGAATAGGTAGACCTGATAGACCTTGATAAGAAATCTCACCTGTTAAAACCGGTAATAATCCTGCCAGCTGCATGAGTAACGTGGTCTTTCCGGTTCCATTTGCGCCAATCAGATGACAAATACTACCCGCTGACAAAGTTAGCGTCACCCCTTCACAGAGCGGTATCTCGCCGCGCTGAACCGTCATCTCATCAAGCGTTAGTACAGGCGTATCCAAAACCGTCATCAAAACCTCTGGTTATTTATCAAGCAGCAGTCAATATTCATCACAAACAAAGGTAATGTTCGTGGCATAATACCCTATGCTCACCACAAACACACAGTATAACAAATTGTCGATTACTCTTACTTCAAAAAGTACGAACTCAAAAAAATACGACCTCAAAATATGACTTCAAAACCTATGCAGACTTCACAAGATAGCCAAAATCAAATGCCAGATGCGGAGACTAATAGTGTCAATGTAGACACCAACTTGTCAAAAGCACCATTAACCAGCCGCTTGACGATAGACAGCTTGATTGACACGCAAGTTGATTTTATGCAGCAATGGTTGTTGCAGCAGGCTGAACCGCTTGCCCTCGAAGCATGGCACTGGTTTGGCGCGCAGCCCTTAAGCAACTACATCACCTGTGACCATTTACAGCATTTAATGAAAGACTGGCTGTTAAATCAGCCAATGACTGATGTAATGCGCAAAGATATTCGTGACATTTTGCATACCATTATCTATCATCCAGTCAATGACAACGTGCCTTTGTCTGAGCTGGTCGATGACACCCAAATTCAGACCCTTGCTAACTATATTGGTAGCCATGAGCAGCAGCGTAACGTCCTCATTCATACGCTGGTGGGTAACGAAACCTTTGCGGATCTATTGACCCAAACGCTCTATCACGCTATCAATGATTTTATGGAGACCACGCTTGATAAAGCGGGCGGTGTTGGTAAACTGATGAAGCTTGGGCGCAGCTCGTTTGAGAAAGCGACCAATAGAAACCTCGATGAAAAACTACAAACGTACTTGCATCGCAATATCAAAGACTTGACGCGCAGAGCTGAGGCCAATGCACAAGCGCATTTGTCAAATCAAGAAGTGGCGCGTCTGATGGTCATGGGCTGGGATCGTATCAAAGACCAACCAATCAGTGAGCTACAAACTTACTTAAGCGATGAACCTGATAATAGCAGCATCGATCATATTGAAGCCAGCATCCAGCAAAGCTACAACCGCCTGCGACTGTCACCCTATCTACACAGTTTGGTATCAGCGAGTATTGATACTTGGTATGCCAATCATCAATCCGACACGATAGCGACCATTGCGGCGAGTTTGCATATCAATGAAGAGGCTATGGCGCAATGTAGCAGCGCTCTATTACCTATCGTATACAACGCCATTGAAACGCCTTGGTTAACGGCTCATATTCGTGACATGCTAGAAGCATTCTATGCACAGCCTGCTATCAAAGAAGGCTTGGCGCTCAATCACGATTAATTTACACCCCTTACTTGTCAGCATACTATTATGAGTCAACCCAATAAACTCAGCTTATGGCAAAAAATCAAACAGTTACTGACTGCTTCTGCCCCGCAGCCAGTAACTGATGCTGCGAGAAAGAAAAACAGGATGGCTTCTGCTAATACCACTCAAGCAGCGGACAGCATCAGCCCTGTAGACGGTTCTCATTCGGGCAATGATCAATTATCAACGCCTGATGCCACGCTCAAAACCGATGAAAAAAACACAGCCCCACCACATCATAACGAGACGCCCATCGTTGATTGCTTAAAACAGTACTTCAATGACAAGCAATGGCACTATACGCACTATCGTCCCAAAACCGGCGACAGCCAGCAATCGCATCATTTATCCCTAAGAATGCGTCATAAAAAAATAGACTGTGGTTACCTGTTTCGTGTTCAGGAAAAAAATAAACTGTTAGCAATCTATGGCATTTTGCCATTTTTGATACCAGAGAGTCATCAGAGCGCTGCCCTACTACTCATCACTCAAATTAACTATGACATGCTTATTGGCAACCTAGAGATGGATGTCAATGATGGGGAAATACGCTACAAAAATGCGATCGATGTCGAAGCGGTTGGTATCGATACTGAGATCATTGAGCACTCACTACAAAGCGTCGTTGCGATGACCACGGTTGCAAGCGAGCTATTTGGCGACTTGATTAATAATCAGGACCCTGCTGAAGATATGCAGACATTACTGACAGAGCTGCGCCAGCAATCAGATGCACGCACATTCTTTTTACCGACGCAGTTTGTTCAGTAATGCGTCAGTTTATTCACTCATATAGTTTACGCAATGAGGCCGCACTTAGCGGTCGCTCATCTATCTATTTGCATATCCAAAAAACCATCAATATTAAGCTAGAATTCTTATGCTAAAAATTGCCTACTCTGACGTCTTTCGCTACTCTGTGCCCGAAAAGCACCGCTTCCCCATGCAAAAATACATCTTGATTCCGGAGCGCTTATTGAGTGAGGGCACGATCAGTCAAGATAACTTCTTTGCCCCTGCCTACTTAAGCGAAGAGGAGATTTTGACCACTCATACAGCAGAGTACTGGTATCAGCTCAAAACCCAAACCCTGCCGCGAAAGGCGGCACGAGCAATTGGGTTTGAGATGACACCGCAGTTGGTGGAGCGCGGTCGCTATATCGCCCATGCAACTTATGAGTGCGCGCTATATGCTCAGCAATATGGCGTGGCGATGAATGTCGCGGGCGGCACCCATCATGCATTTGCCGATCATGGCGAGGGGTTTTGCGTGTTTAACGATGTCTGTATCGCCAGCAATCTACTGCTTAATCGCAGGCAGGCGCAAAAGATTTTAATCGTGGATTTGGATGTCCATCAAGGCAATGGCAACGCCAGCATCATGGCGGATGAGCCACGCGTTTTTGTCTTTAGCATGCATGGCGCCAAGAACTATCCGTTTCGCAAACAAGTCTCTGACCTAGACATTGAGCTCGATAATGATACAGACGATGCGACCTATCTTAGGTTATTAAAAGACACCCTGCCACGCTTGATTACTGAGGTTGCACCAGATATGATTTTTTATCAGTCTGCAGTCGATGTGCTGGCGACCGATAAACTGGGTAAACTTAGCTTAACGCAAGCAGGTTGTAAGGCGCGTGACGAGTACGTATTGCAGCAAGCAAAAGCCGCTAGCATTCCAGTTGCTATCGTCATGGGTGGAGGTTATTCTGAAAATATTGAAGATGTGGTCGAGGCGCACTGCAATACCTTTCGAGTGGCACAGCAGCTGTATTTTGGTGAAATAGCTGGTTAAGGTTCAGCGCATGTATGGTGGAGACAAAAGAGTAAAATAAGATTAGCGAGGCTTATATGGCAAAAATACTGATTGTAATTGGCATCGTGTTAGTGGTTGTCGGGGTCATTTGGCTGGTTTTTCCCAATGCCTTTTCGTGGTTCGGCAATCTGCCAGGCGATATCAAACACACCTCAGGCAATACACGGGTTTATTTTCCAGTGGTCACTATGGTAGTTATCAGTGTTATCGCGACCATCGTGTTAAATTTATTCAATCGTTAACCTGAAAAACACTCCCTATAGTCAACTTACTTTAAACCGAGTCAGTGCTACTGGGAGGTTGTTTGTGCCGCATCGAACGATAGCAGCACGCAAGCAAGCAAGATTTATACCAGTAGCCCGTAATAGTTGATGGTTTGATTCTGTTTATTACTGACCATACTACAAAAACGCCATCACGCCTTGCCAGCCCACGCGTATTCCAAGCACGACTAGAATCAATAAAATAAGCTGACGAAAACGCGCTTGTGGCAAATAACGACGTAGACGAATTCCGACTAAAAGCGTAACAATAGATATCACACTGAGCAAGGCAATCAGCTGCCACTCACCGCTACTCAATGCCATGATAGGCTCACGCAACACGATAATTTGTGCCACTTTGCCTAAGAAATAACACATGTTACCCACTTTAGCGATGGTGTTTTTATCGTCACTGGCAGAGAGCAGATACATCATCAGGATGGTCGACATCGCATTGGTTGAGCCGCCAATGACGCCTGCACCAAAACCAACAGCAATCAACATGGGCTTCGTATCTGGTAAGCGGATTTGTTTGCCCAGCATGCTACTGGTGACATAAAAACCAATGACCGCCGCCAGCATCAATAGGATATAAGCACTATCGACCCATAGCAGTAGCTTCGCACCTAGAATACTGCCTAGCAAGCTTGTGAGCGCAAGCAGCCAATAGCGTCTGCCATAATAAATGAAGTTTTGCCAAACACTGCGCTCACCACCTGCTAGCCAAGTCATGACATTAACCACTAGCGAGGGGAAAATCACCAATACAATGGCATATGGCAATGGGTACATGCTAGCAAGCGCGGTAGTCGTGACGAGCGTCGCACCAAGTCCGCTAATACCGTGTAGCAGCGATGCCAGCGCAAAAATGAGCGTCAGCACTAGCATCTGAGTGCTATCGTCACCAGCTATATTGGTCATATTGTTTATACCATTTGAGGCTCAGCGCCTATATTTATACCACTAGCTGTTTTGACGTTGAGCGATTGTTTCACCAATAATACTGGCTAACTGCTCAGCGATCTTGTCTTTGCTGGCTTTGTCTAACGTTATCGCATCACGCTCATAGCGCTCAGAGAAAAATACCTGCATGGCATTATCGTCACTAGCAAAACCAATATCTGCCCGTGAGACATCGTTACAGGCAATCATATCTAGCGCTTTTGCAGCTAGCTTACCACGCGCATAACGCTCGACATCCTGTGTTTCTGCGGCAAAACCAACGACAAACAGTTCTGGATGAGCAAGAGAAATCGTCGCTAAAATATCAGGGTTTTTAACCAAGCTGAGATTCATAGCATCTTGTGTCTTTTTAATTTTTTGCGGTGCGGCTTCTTCAGTACGATAATCTGCTACTGCGGCGGTCGCGATAAAGATATCTGCTTTTACGAATTGGTGTTCAGTATAAGCCTGCGGTAGTTCATGCTCATCACCGCAACCACAATCGCCATGATGGTCATGGGTGTGAGAATGATTATGTTCATGTGCGTGCTCATGAGAATGGTCATGCTCATCTTCAAGATCCAATTGAAGCTCGCTATGCGTACCATCCACACATTGCTGGGCAGCGATCAGCATATCTTTGGCAGACAGCACATCAATTCGTGTGACATTAAGTGGCGTGGGCAATGCCACTTTACCACCAGCGATTAGGATCACCTCTGCGCCAGCCGCCACACAAGCGCGCGCTAAAGCAAAGCCCATTTTTCCTGAAGAATGATTGGACAAATAGCGCACAGGATCGATTGCTTCTACTGTAGGTCCTGCGGTAATGACCACTCTTTTGCCTGCTAATAATTGCGGCGTCGTGTTCATTGCTTTGAACAAGAGCACCTCATCTAATAATTGCTCAGGCTCAGGCAGCCGCCCTGCGCCCACGTCACCACACGCTTGCTCACCGCTAGCTGGCTGGATAATCTGATAGTTCATATCACGCAGGGTTTGTACATTCAGATTTACCGCAGGATGCGCCCACATCTGCTGATTCATCGCAGGAGCGATAATAACTGGTGCGGTTGTGGCAAGGCACACTGTGGTCAACAAATCATCAGCCATTCCCATAGCCAGACGTGCGAGCGTATTGGCGGACGCAGGGGCAATGACAATTAAGTCCGCCCATTTAGCCAGCTCAATGTGCCCCATCCCCGCTTCTGCCTGCTCATCGAGTAATGAGACATGCACCTCGTTACCCGTCAACGCTTGCAGAGTCAGCGGTGTGATAAATGCTTGTGCGCCTGTCGTCATAATGACGCGCACATCAAAGCCTGCCTTAATCAACAAGCGGGCAAATATAGCAGATTTATAAGCGGCGATACCGCCAGTAATAGCAAGCACAATATTAGACATAAGCGTGGCTTCAATCAAAAAGTGAAAAGATAAAATTGCGCTTATAGTAACAACTATGAGATAAATTGGGTAAAATTTTCCGTATTTACCTCAGATAACAATTAGCAATTTATTCTTAAGGAGTGGCAATGGCGATTAAAGACTGGCATGAGGATGACAGACCACGCGAAAAATTATTGAAATTCGGTGCCGCTCACTTATCTGATGCGGAGATACTGGCCATATTTTTACGTACGGGTACGCAGTCACAGTCAGCGATTGAGCTCGCGCGTCATTTGATCGATCAGTTTGGCAGCCTAGCTGAGCTGCTTGCCGCACCGCAAAAAACCGTTCTTGCTTGTCATGGGATCGGTCCCGCCAAGTACGCTCAGATATTGGCATCGCTTGAGATGGGCACACGTTATCTGGATAGTAAGCTAAAAACGGGGCAAGCACTTGGGCGCTCGCAAGTGGTCAAAGATTATATCAGCACCCAGTTACGCGGTGAGCATCGTGAAGTATTTGCTGTCCTCTGTCTGGACAATGCGTTGAACCTGTTAAACTTTGAGATACTGTTCACAGGTGGCATCTCATCGTGTTCCGTCTGTATCAAGCATGTACTCCGGCACGCACTAAGCCACGCGGCTAGCCAGCTCATCATTGCGCATAACCATCCTCATACCGATGCCAAGCCCTCAGCTGCTGACAATCTACTGACCTATGAGCTAAAAAAAGCGTGTGACCTACTAGATATCTCACTGGTCGATCACATTATCGTTGGACGTAACGATACCTTATCTTATGCCGAAAGCTGCCTTGCACCTTTTGGCACCGACTAACACGAGCGGCTGGGCGACTTATCAATTTTGATAGTTGCTCACCCCTTAAGGATCGCAGCGTTTTAACGATAATCTTTGATACATATTATCGACACAGCGTAGCACTTTGGCTATTGATAGTCATCAACATCTGTTTCATATTAGTAGCTTGTTCTATGGCAGCTGACGCAGTGCGCTTTTGTTTTAGCCGTATACAGTACAAGAGTCTGCTAGCAGCACCAAGGTTATTTATGCTGCCAACTATTATATGGATAGAACTGTTTGTTATAAACCACAACAATAATCATAACGGTTCATATCTTTTTATTTTCTTATATTTCACACTTTTTATTTAGTATCCCACAGGAGATAGTCATGGCAATTGGCTTGTTTATTTTGGCAGTCATCATTCAATTAGCTGTGGTCTTGGCCATCTTTTTGCTGTCCTTATCACGAGTCACGGGCAGTATTGTTGCCTTGATCACCGTCATTGTTACTGCCATTATCAGTCCATGGTCGCTCCTCTTAGGGGTGCCCATCGCGCTGCTTTGCTTGGTTTTACTCATCACTCCACTGCGCCAATCACTCATTACCAAACCTGTCTATAAGGCTTTGGGTGGTGCAATGCCGAGTATGAGTGATACGGAGCGTGAAGCACTGGATGCTGGTACCAGTTGGTGGGAAAAAGAGCTGTTTATGGGAGCGCCAAATTGGGAGGCTTTTGCCAATTACCCTTATCCAAAGCTGTCAGAGGAAGAGCAAAGCTTCATTGATAACGAAGTAGAAACGCTATGCGCTATGCTCGATGAATGGCAAATCCAGCACAAAGATAAAGAGCTGTCACCTGAAGCGTGGCAATTTATCAAAAGTAATGGTTTTTTAGGTTTAATTATTCCAAAAGAGTTTGGTGGTCTAGAATTTAGCTCTTACGCGCAAAGCCGCGTGATGAGTAAAATCGCGTCGCGCTCACCGACTGCGGCAGTGACCTGTATGGTACCCAATTCGCTCGGTCCTGGTGAGCTACTAATGCACTATGGCACGGACGAGCAAAAACAGCGCTGGCTACCGGGTCTCGCCAAAGGTGATGAAGTACCTTGCTTCGGTTTGACTGGACCTGAGGCAGGCTCTGATGCAGGCGCGATTCCTGACACAGGCGTCGTCTGTTATGGCACGCATGAGGGCGAGCAGGTACTTGGTCTGCGTATGAACTTCTCCAAACGCTGGATTACATTAGCACCTATCGCTACTGTCGTGGGCTTAGCCTTTAAAATGCATGATCCTGAAGGGCTGCTTGGAGATCCCAACAAAACCGATTACGGTATCACCTGTGCACTAATCCCTGCCAATCATGAAGGCGTTATCACGGGTCCACGTCATAACCCAATCGGCTCGCCATTTATGAATGGTACGGTCGATGGCAAAGATGTCTTTATACCATTAGATTACATCATTGGTGGTGTCGAAAACGCTGGTCGCGGCTGGCGTATGCTGATGGAGTGCTTGGGCGTGGGTCGTGGTATCTCCTTGCCTGCTCTATCGACCTCAGCCAGTGAAATGACCTATCTGTCTGTCGGTGCATTTGCAAAAGTTCGCGAACAGTTCAAAATATCAGTCGGTAAATTTGAAGGTGTACAGGACGCCACCAGTCGCATGGCAAGTAATACTTATATGTTAGAAGCGTTCCGTCATTTGGTAACTTGCGGGTTAAACCAAGGCGGTACGCCATCAGTCATGACTGCAATGGCAAAATATTATGCGACCGAGACCATGCGTAGTGTGGTCAATGATGGTATGGATGTCGTTGGTGGTCGTGCCGTACAGATGGGTCCACGTAACTTCTTAGCGATACCTTATCAAGCGATTCCTGTATCTATCACTGTTGAGGGTGCCAATATTTTGACCCGCTCGCTGATGATTTTTGGCCAAGGCGCGATGCGTTGTCATCCCTATCTGTTCGATGAGCTGCAACTGCTACAGAGTGAGGATAAAAAAGCAGCGACTGAAAGATTCGATACGCTTTTCTTTAAACATTTAGGCTATACCTTCAACCGCGGTGCAAAAGCGTTTATCGCAGGTTACGTTGGTGGTAGTGATAATGCGCCACGTTTTGCTGATGCTTTTACTCGTCCTTACTACAAGCACATCAACCGCCTCAGTGCTGGCTTTGCATTGACTGCAGATATGGCGCTAGGACTGCTAGCAGGGGATTTAAAACGTAAAGAGATGCTGTCTGGTCGCTTAGCGGATATTCATAGCCACTTATTTATCGCGACGGCTATTTTGCAATTTTATGAGCATGGTAGTAAATCAGAGTCTGAGCGTTTACATGCCAAAGTAGCACTCCAAAACAGTTTATACACGATTCAAGAGGCCTTTGTATCTTTCTTTGCCAACTTCCCTAATCGCATGGCCGCCAATGTGGTGAGCTTTGTCACTTTCCCAAGTGGACGTATCTTTACGCCAGCAAGTGATGAGTTAAAACGTCAGCTGGGTGATACCTTTATGGATGATTTTGCTGCCAATCCATTCCGCGATTATCTCAAAACCATGGTTTATTACAATACCGACCCAGATGATGTGACAGGCCGTATGGAGCATGCTTATCAGACCTTGGTTGAGATCGAACCACTGTGGCAGAAGTTTAAAAAGGCAGAACATCAGGACAGTTTTGAAGGCCTTACCTTCGAAGACCATGTGGTACATGCGAGCCAAAACGGCGGTATTACTGAGGAAGAGGCAGAAGTGCTGATTCAATACAATGCCATGCGCTTTGATTCATTATTAACCGATGTATTTGATAAGCACCTATCAGAAGCTCAAGAGCGCGATAATCCACATACGCTCGAAAACGCTGTCAATCAACTAACAAATTATGCAGCGCTAAAAAAAGAAGTAAAAAACAAAAATAGCGTATCGACTGACGGAGAGATGCCAGTCACGCATGAGTTAAGTGATGCGACAAATACAGAACCACAGACTGGTGATGCCAATCCTAATCACGGCTATGAGAGCGATGGTGATGTAGAAATGGTCAGCGAGCAAGATACTGTGAAAGAAATCAAGTCACAGGCGAACTTTGAGAAATCAAATCCTGAAGCCGAAGCGCTTGATCATCGCTACCGTGATGCAGAGTCACACCTCAATGAGCGTATGAGTAACAACCACAGTCGCCACATTGCTCCACCTGATGAGGTCGACGAAAGCGCAAGTGACAAACACCACCAAACCTTAGATGATCAGACGCATCTGCCACGCGAACGTGAAGAAGATGATAAGGTATAACTAAAAGGTCAATTCAAACGCGTAAACTCATGAGTATTATGATTATTCATGACGATAAATATAAAACTTCAAAAGCCAGACTGTCTACACGCGACAGTTTGGTTTTTTTTGAAGTTGCCAAAATGCAAACGTATTTTATGACATAAAAGTGATAACACTGGTTTAATATCAATAGTTTGATATATCCATTTACCCTAAAAACTCTTTCATGAATATATTGTTTCATATCAGAAACAAACCGTTTACAATAAATCATCACTATTTTATGGGCACATAGTTGTGACAGGGATTGTTCTCTTGGAATAAAATGATAAAAAAAATCTTGCAGTGCCCTTAACTATTCTTTTATATTGTCCTCGAAAATGTGACATCAAGCGACAATCACAAGAACTTAATAGTCATAACACGCATTATAGTTAGATTGGCAAACACGGTCACATAGATTTGGGTGACGCTGACTATAGCGCTGTTATGCACACAAAGGATATGGATATGTGGAAAAATATGGGACTGACAGGCAAGATTATCGTTGCCATGGTGCTCGGTATCATACTGGGTCTATTTTTAAACTACTCAGGATTGAATGGCGAAGGCAGCTTCGTTAATACTTACATCACAAATGGTGCCTTTGCTATTATCGGCAAGCTATTTGTTAACTCGCTAAAAATGTTGGTCGTACCTTTAGTACTTATCTCACTGATTTGCGGTGTGTGTGGCATTGGTGATATCCGTCTGCTAGGACGTATTGGTACCAAAACATTTATGATCTATATGATGACAACCGCGCTTGCTATTGCAACGGCGATTGGATTGGGTGTGCTATTTGGTATCGGTAAAGGCATGAATATCGAATCTGAAGCCACGTTTGAAGCCGCATCAGCGCCGCCACTGCTTGATGTGTTCTCAAACATTATCCCATCAAATCCCATCAGTGCGATGGCAAATGGCGACATGCTATCGATTATTTTCTTTGCCATTCTAATCGGTATCAGTATTTTGATGGTGGGTAAACCTGCCAAAGGCTTGGTTCAAAGTCTAGAGCTTATCAATGAAGTCATCTTGAAGATGGTGACCATCATTATGAACCTAGCCCCTTATGGTGTATTTGCGCTGTTAGCCAAGGCGATGTCTGAGCTAGGCTTTGAGTTAATTTTGTCACTGCTAAGCTATATGGCAGTATTGGTTGGGTCTTTGGTCTTCCATTTCTTCGTTACTATGATGATTGTGCTAAAAGTCTCTTCAGGTCTATCTATCAAGACCTTTTTGGCAAAAATGCGCGAAGTACAAATCTTTGCGTTTAGTACGTCAAGCTCAAACGCGACCATTCCGATTACCTTGCGTACCGTTACTAAGCGTATGGGTGTGAATAACTCAGTTGCTTCGTTTACCGTTCCTTTTGGTGCCACCATCAACATGGATGGTACAGCCATCATGCAAGGGACAGCGACCATCTTTATTGCCAATATTTATGGGATTGATTTGGGCGTGACCGAATATCTAACCGTTATCTTGATGTCAGTACTGGCCTCTGTCGGTACGGCTGGTGTCCCTGGGGTCGGCTTGATCATGCTGTCTATGGTATTTGCTCAGGTCGGTCTGCCTATCGAAGGTATCGGTCTGATCTTGGGTGTGGATCGTATTCTTGATATGCTGCGTACGGCGGTCAACGTTGGTGGTGATGCGGCAGTGACTGCTATCGTAGCAAAATCAGAAGGTAAAATGGATCTGGCGCTATACAACGATCCTAACGCTGGTGCTAAAGACGTGTTCGATGGTCATATCGATGAAGACAACGAGCGTGAGTTCTCTAAAGTCATGAATGATGGCATCATGGGTAGTGAGTACGATGACGTTGATCGTCGCCACTAATCATCTCTGCTAGATAGACGTTCATAAAATAAAAAACCTCAGTCACATTGGCTGAGGTTTTTTGTTGGATAACGTGTTTGGTTACTCTCATTTAGCCAAACACATATTTGGTCAACATCGCTAGACACACCAGCACAATCATCGGACGAATCAGCTTACTCCCCCCTTTGATCACCATATGTGAGCCAAAGTACGCACCGATAGTCTGGCCTACCATCATTGCCAGCCCCACCTTCCACAATACATTGCCACCCAAGATAAAGAATATCAATGAACCAATATTGGTCGATAGGTTCAACACTTTTGCGGTGCCTGTCGCTTCAATAATCTGACGACCACGCAATGCCACATTACCCAGCGCAAAAAACATCCCTGTGCCGGGTCCAATATACCCATCATAAAAACCAATCAAAGGCGCCACCCCTTTTTGCCACTTACCCTCTGATATGCGGGGAGCGGCCTCTACCTCACCAAGCCTAGGGGCAAATAAGGTATAAATACCGATAGCGGCAATCAAAAAAGGAATCAGTTTTTCGAGCAAATCAGGTGGTGACATCTGCACCGCAATGGTACCCAAGACTGAACCGATAAACGCGGCAATAATAGCCACTTTAATACGCTGCGGTTTGACGACGCCCTTTTTTATCATGGTAATGGATGCGGCCAATGCCCCAGAAGCAGCTTGTAGCTTATTGGTGCCAAGCGTGAGCACTGGCGGGATATTGGCCAGTAGCATGGCAGGTATGGTCAACAGACCGCCGCCGCCAGCAATCGCATCAATAAATCCTGCCAATGCTGCGACAGCCGCAAGCATCAAAATAATCTCTAGTGAAAAGGTTAAGTCCATAATACTGACCTACAAAATGTGGTGATAAAAGAAAAGAAAGCCTCAGATACTAGGCTAAAAACTTACTAATGACACTACTATCGTTGGTAATAGCTATTGTTGATAATAGTAGTGATGAGACGATAAATTCCCTGAAAACTTCTTAAGACATGAGACAACGTCATAATGCGTCGATCATTATAGATATAAAACCGCAAAAAAAGCCAAAAACGTCACAAAGTCTGCTAGATTTAGCCAATAGTGTTCCAAATCTCTCATATAACGGACAGTTTGTTAAAAAGATTTAACGACTTACAACTATTTTGCTCATCGCAGCGCCTTTATAATGTCACTATCATTGAGACGATATAATGGGCTAATGGCGTTATTTCAGCGTATTTTATTGTCTATATTAATAAGAGTGTGAGAAACTGTTTTTGTCTGCTTGCTATATCGTCATGAATAATAGCGTGGATATTTGAGATTATTTAGTAAATTGTACTTAGGAGATGAGGATAATATGGCAATACGAAGGATTAAGGCATTTTTTGAATTTGAGGCAGCAGGCGGTATCGTCTTAGCATTGGCTGCCGTTGCTGCAATGATCATTGCCAACTCCCCTCTTAATGTTTGGTACGAAGGTTTTATTCACGCACCAGTTGCCATTCAAATTGGTGAGTTTGCCATTGCCAAAGATGCTCACCACTGGATCAATGATGGTCTAATGGCCGTTTTCTTTTTCTTGGTCGGGCTTGAGCTCAAGCGTGAAGTATTGATTGGTGAGTTGTCTAACGTCAAGCAGATTATCCTACCAGCTGGTGCAGCACTGGGCGGTATGATCATGCCTGCGATTGTTTATCTACTCTTTAACTACAATGAGCCTGAGTTTTGGAAAGGTTGGGCCATTCCTGCGGCAACAGATATTGCTTTTGCGCTTGGTATTTTGAGCCTTCTTGGCAACCGTGTACCCAACTCTCTAAAAGTCTTTTTGGTCTCTATTGCTATCTTTGATGATATCGGTGCGATTCTAATCATCGCTTTGTTTTATACCAGTGAGTTGTCACTAGAGTCGTTAGCTTTGGCTGGACTATGTCTGCCATTCTTGTACCTTCTTAATCGTCGTAACGTCACTAGCATCACGCCTTATCTACTTATTGGTATTATCATGTGGATTGCAGTGCTCAAATCGGGTATCCATGCAACATTGGCCGGTGTGGTCTTAGCACTATTTATTCCTATGTTTGACCGCACTGATCCTGAGCACTCTCCGCTTGAAGAGCTAGAGCATGACCTACATAACACCGTCGCCTTTGGTATTTTGCCAATATTCGCTTTTGCCAACTCGGGTATCTCACTCGAAGGCGCAGGTCTTGCTGAATTATTCCATTCAGTACCACTAGGTATTGCCGCAGGTCTGTTTATCGGTAAGCAGTTGGGCGTCATGATTATGTGCTGGTTAATCTTTAAGCTTGGTATCTCAACCATGCCAAAAGGTATGAACTATAAGCAAATCTACGGCGCAGCGCTATTGTGCGGTGTTGGTTTTACCATGAGTTTATTCATCGGTGGCTTGGCATTCGCTGGCGACACCACTATGTTTGATGAGCGCTTGGGTATCATCATGGGTTCTATCGTTTCTGGTATCGCAGGTTACATCATGCTCAAAGTGAGCTTGAAAGATAATGTCAGCGGCACATCAGTCGATTTGACTCGCTCTCATTAATAGCAAAACGAGCGACTTATGAGCCTATTAGCTTATAAGTCGCTTTTTATTATCTGCAAAACCTTTTAATGAAAAATGTGTATTCAGCCAAGGTTGATTATTGTTAATGAACCCGCTGTAGCATTAGCAATAATTGTCATGTCGGCAGACGAGAATATCCAATACATCATGCCTCCCCTATCGTTAGTGCGAAAGACGCGCGTGTAAGACTACCGTTCTTATCTGATGAAATATATGACCTAAAATCTCGTATCAGTACGATACAAAGACAACGAGAGTCATTGAGTCCATCAATTAACGCTTATAAGTGATGGTTATGGATCGCTCTTACGATACGAATGTTGTTTTATAGCTGACTCATAAAGGTGTTTGATCATATGGATAAGAAAATCAGCAATACTGCAAATATTCCCACCAATAAGACGCAGCATCCATCAACAGCGTTGTATTTGCGTCATGGGCGTACGACTGCTATCGATGACCATAGTGATTTGCAAGTGTTAAAGCGGATTAAGCGATATCTACTGCCAAAAGATTTTGCTATCTCGCCTGCGCTACTAGAGGAGATAGTCGCCGGCTACGATATTGGCGATCCACTCACAGATGATTTGGCCGCTAACAATATCCGCTTTGCAAAGCCCCTACAACAGATTATCAGCGGCGGCGATGGTCTAGACCTAAATAGCGATCTCGCAACTAACGCCTCATTTAATGCACTAAACGAGCAATTTAGCAGTCATCCTGATTGGTTCGATCCCAAACTCGCTCAAATCGGTGCGGTCGCCTATCGACGCTATCCACTGATGCTCATTTGGCTACTGCGTAATGTCGCGCTGATGGCAGGTTATAGCATCCCAGCCCTATCACTACCACTCATTCAGACGGGCGCGTTGATGCACGATGCGCTACCACGGCTCATGCGTACCTATGCCTATATCTTGGCGGTGTCTGAGCATCCACAATCAGATATGGGCATGCGCAATCACTCTCAACCTATCGATCAAGTATTGGCGATTGGCTCTGAGGGCTGGCGACAATCCATCAAAGTACGTCAGATTCATACATTGGTACGGCAAAAATTACTCAAAGGTAAAGGCAATGCTGCTACAGGCGTGATACCAAACGCCGAGCAACATCACAATCCTGATGGTAGCTGGAATACCGATTATTGGGGCGTGCCGATTAACCAAACTGACATGATTGCCACCCATTTACAGTTCTCGTTGTTAATTATGCGTGGCCTACGCCTGCTCGGCGCTCGTATTAGCCCTGAGGAAGCTGAAGGTATTTTGCACTTATGGAATCTTGCCAGCTACTGGATGGGCGTTGATTTAGAGCGTCTGCCAAAAGATGAAGCGGCTAGCTGGGAATGGCTGTATACCTACTTATCAATACAGCAGCTAGACTTTAAGACGGGGCAGCCACTGGCAAAAGCCTTGCATGATCTACCGCGTCAGTTGATGGGCGAAGACAATCGACGTGGACGCTTTGTGGAGATGGTCAATGCCAGTGTGACACGCACCTTAGTCGGTGATGACATTGGTGACGGCTTAGCTTTACCAAAATCAAAGATACGCTTTGGCGTATTGTCTTCAGTGCCGATACTTTTTGCGCTTGATACTGCACGGCAGCACAATGCAACGGTTGCCCAAAAATTAGAAGCATTTCGTGCCAAGCGCCAAGACAATATGAATTGGTGGCTTAAAAAGAACGATGATTATTATAAGTAGATGATATCTATCAGCGTTTGTTTTCTACGCGGTAATACCATTCTAGCTGACGATCAAACCCAGTTTCTAGCAAACTGGCAATGACGCGCCCTGTCAGTCCCCACACCGTCTCACCATCCACTTGCCAACTCGGCGTCAATATGGTCGCGGTTTGTTCTTGCATTTTATATTCTACCGCATACTCCACCGTTGGCTGGTTGACTAACGACTCTAAATCCGCCCAAAAGATACGCGATATCTCTCCCACTTCAGGAACTAATACCAGACCTGGGGCGATGAGCGCGACAATGGGACGTACACTCATACCGCTTTTGGACGTTTGGATCGGTAGTTGTCCCAGTAATTGCACTTTATTAGGTGGCAGCGCCGTCTCTTCACAAGCTTCACGTAATGCGGTCACGACGTTGTTGCCATCCCCTATCTCATGTTTGCCGCCTGCACAGGAGACCTCTCCTGCATGGCTGTTCATATGAGCGGCTCGGCGCGTCAATAAAAGCTTGGGTCGACGCTCATTGGTAATTGCCACCAATATTGAGGCATCGGCAATCGGTGTCTGATACAAGCTGTCCAAAATACGCGTACTTTGTGAGGTGTTGCCACTCTCGTACATCGCTGGACTCGTGAGCGCATTCAATGTCTCGTGTTGTACTCGCTCGGCCAGTTTTCTGAGTGTGGGATGACGAATAAAGCTTGGGACAGCGACGCTAAACTTATTAAAAAAATCAATATTTTCGGGTACGGTCATTATCAAATCCTATGAGTGGTCATTTTCATATTACTCATGAAAATACCGGTGCCAGCATAACAGTATAACCTGTCGCTAGTATGGCAGCCTTTTTTATTAATCAGATTATCGCTTTTGTAGATGTATCTCATATTTACGTTATTTTCGACAAAGTGCGATTTATTGATGCATCAGCTGACTGCTATACATACAGTAGAACCTCAATAAAATTGATACAGCATAGGAAACGCGCTCGATTAAACGCTACTTTTCTTGCTTGCTGTGACTGCGTCTCCAGAGGCTGCGAAAAATAGCGTTTAATCTTGCTATACCATTTTTATAATGGTTTCACTATATATGTGGTCACTATGATAAATATAAAACGGCTTACCGCTTGTGTATAAGCTTTGTTATATAGACTGAGCCTCTATCCAAGTGAGCCTTTCAACTAAATGTCTATTTTTTTGCCGCGTCTTTACACCTTTCTAAATCACTCAATATCTCATACCGTCTGTCTCAGACGGTGATCGTTTTATTAATTAAGATTTTCTCAATATCCTTTTAGCTTGGTACTTATCAATGATAATAAGTATCATAACTGCAGCTTTAAATTACCAAACATTAACCGAGTAATATTTCAAAAAATGCATTTGGGTATTATGATGGCTGCTAGCAAGACTATGAGGCGTACATCCTAAAATAGCATTATAAAAATACTGATGCCAACGTCATAGGATTGCTGTAATAACAATAAACAATACCTCAAAAGAACAAAGGATACAGATTATGACAGACCAAATCGACAACATGATGCCACCTGCTGAATATATCAATGATAACTATAAAGGCTCAGGAAAACTGGCTGATAAGCGCGTTTTAATCACTGGCGGAGACAGTGGTATCGGTCGCGCAGTGGCTTTTCATATGGCACGTGAAGGCGCCAAAGTTGCCATCCTTTATCACTCTGACGAAGAGAGCGCCAATGAGACGCGTAAAGGTATTGAAGCAGAAGGCACAGACGCGCTGGTACTGCAGGGTGATACGGCAGATAGCAGTAGTTGCAAAGAGGCAGTCGAAGCGGTCGTGGCACAATGGGGCGGCATTGATGTGCTAGTCAATAACGCTGGTATGCAAAAGCCGTATCATGATTTGTCTGAAGTCAGTGATAAAGACTGGCAACAGCATTTCGATGTCAATATGGCAGGAATGTTTTATGCAACCCGCGCCGCCCTTGAGCATATGAAAGAAGGCGATAGCATCATCAATACCACCTCAGTTAATGCATACGTTGGCAATGATGTATTGGTGCCGTACACCGCAACCAAAGGCGCTATCGTTGGCTACACCCGCGCGTTATCGCAACAACTACTTAGTCGCGGTATTCGCGTTAATCAAGTAGCACCAGGTCCTGTAGTGAGCGAGATTCAACTGGTATTTAAAGACTTTGATAAAGATATTTTAGAATCAATGTCCTCACCAATGGGGCGTATGGGTCAGCCACGTGAGATGGGTGCTGCCTATGTCTTTCTTGCTTGCCAAGACAGTAGCTTCGTGACTGGGCAGACGCTACATATCAATGGTGGGATGATTACCAATGGCTGATATCATGGATTCTCCTGACTCTTCTGACCTGCTATCTGTCTGTTGGGCAGATAGCAGTACTCATCGCCGTTGGTTGCTCGCTGAAGGACAACGTTTGCTCGATCATTATGCCAAAGCGCGCGTGCCATCAGGGTTTGCTACTTTGGGTCACGATGGCAACATGGTAGATGACACAGCAAAGAGCATCATCACTGCGAGGATGGTGCATTGCTATGCGCTAGCGGCACTAATGGGTATACCGGGGACGGCAACACTTGCTGACCATGGCCTAGATGCGTTGCTCGATGGCCCATTGCGCGACTCGGTACATGGCGGTTGGTTCAGTGATACTTCCTCAACTCATGAAAACCCATCACGCAAAAACGCCTATCTGCATGCGTTTGTCGCGCTTGCTGGCGCGTCTGCTAGCATTGCTGGTCGCCCGCGCGGTACAGAGTTGATGGAGGCTGCAATAACAATCATTGATCAGCATTTTTGGTTAGAAGATGAGCAATCAATGCTGCCTTCTTTTGCCGCTGATTGGTCTGATCCCGAAGATTATCGCGGCGCCAATTGCAACATGCATACGACCGAAGCCTGCTTAGCACTGGCAGATGCTACGGGTGAAACGCGCTGGCTAGACCGCGCACTACACTTAGCCAAGCGCTTCGGTCATGATATGCCTAGTACTTACGATGGTCGCCTACCTGAACATTTTGATAGTGAGTGGAATCTGTTGCCCGACTACGATGCGAATGAGCCTTCTGATGACCTGCGTCCTTGGGGACTCACACCTGGTCACTTTGCAGAATGGGCAGGACTGCTGCTCAAGGTTGAGTCTGCTTGTACGGCACGTGATTATGAGGTGCCTGATTGGCTGCTACCTGATGCCATCGCATTATTTGATAGCGCTATCAATCGTGGCTGGGCACCTGACGGTCAGCCCGGCATGGTTTATACCATTGGCTGGGATGATGAGATTTCAATACCAAACCGTCCTTACTGGGTACAGGCGGAGATGGCTAATACCGCACTAATGCTATCGCGCCGTACGGGTGATCCGCGCTTTGAATATTACTACCGCTTAGCTTGGGATTATATTGCCAGTACTTTGATTGATCTTGAGCACGGCGGCTGGCGTCATGAGGTAGATGCAGATGGCAACTTAAGTACGGTCATATATCCGACGCGCGAAGATCTTTATCATGACTTTCAAGCCACGTTGACGCCATTGATTCCTATCTCTGCGTCGGTAGCTGGTGGACTACGCACACAAATGCTCAAAATAAAAACCTAATTGCTATGATCTAATTTTTATGACCTAATTCCTATGTAGGATATACTCGATAATATAAGAACGCTTTGATGGCAATTAAAATGCGCTATCAGAGCGTTTTCTTTGTAATCATAAAAATTAAATAAAATAACTTTTTCGTTAAAAGTAAAAGGATATCCTCAAAAGTATTTGTCACTATCGCTGCTGTATACAAAAGCAAACATCAGAACGGCAAAAAAACTTTTAACATAAGTGGACATACAATATTTACTAATAAAGGTAGTTGGTATGAGCTATTGTCTCCAATGCGGTCATAAAGCAGAACGAAAAATCCCACCTACAGATAATATGCCGCGCTTGGTGTGCCCCAATTGTCACTATATCCACTACGAAAACCCAAAGGTTATCTGTGGTTCGCTAGTCGTACACGAAGACAGAGTCCTACTGTGCCGCCGAGCGATCGAGCCGCAATATGGGCTATGGACGATACCTGCAGGTTTTATGGAAAACGGCGAAACCATGGCTGAAGGCGCCGCACGCGAGAGCTACGAAGAAGCTGATGCCATCGTACTGAATCCGCATCTATACTGCATTTATGACCTACCAGATATTGGGCAGATCTACTCTATTTATCTCGCCGATCTAAAAGATGGTGCGTACGGTATTGGCTCAGAAAGCCTTGATTGTGCGCTATTTAGTGAAGAAGATATTCCATGGGATACGCTCGCCTTTGAGGCCATTCGCCTTACCTTAAAAAACTATTTTTCTGATCGTAAGCAGTATAACGAGTTGTCAGAATTCCCGATCCATCAAGACAAAATCGGCAAAGATTTGAGTATCAAACGGTACTAAGCAAATACTACATACAAAAAAGCCAAGCATGACGCTTGGCTTTTTCTTGGTGATAGATTTTGCTACCTTAGCTCTTTATTTTACAAACCTCAAAGCCCAGTCCTTTGACTGTCTCTTCTTTATTATAAGGCGCTAATACGGCACGCACATGCTTTTGACCTTGCAGATATTGCTTGGCAACACGCTGTAAATCATCAATGGTCACTGCCAAGATCGCAGCACGCATTTTGCGCTGCCAATCAGCACCGCGATGATGCAAGTTGGCGAAGCACGCTTTGATCGCCTCCCCTGCAGGAGAGCCTGGCTTATCCATACCGGAGATAATACCTAAAATCGCCTCTTCTAATTGCTCATCGTTTTGTCGCTCGTTTAAGATCCACTCAATACTGGCCTCAAAATGCTCAAAGGTTTCAGCGCACTGCGGATCGCGGTAACTAAAGAACTTAAAGGCGCAAGCATTGGCGTCATAGCCAGCACCGCCGCCATAGGCACCGCCGCGTTCACGAATGGCGCTGTGCAGATAGCCATTACGTAGGTAAGGCGCTAACACCATGAGTGCGGCAGTATCAGGATGGTCAGCCGCTGGTACCGTATAAGCACTGGCATTATGATAAACGTTGGTTGGCACTAACCACGCTAAATCTGCAACATCGAGCACATTGTTTTTAACATCGTCGCCACTCTCTAATGCCTTGACTGCATTAGTCTCACCATTTAACGCAGTATCTAGATGCAGATTTGCAAATTCGCTAGGGATATTTGCTTCAGTATTGTCTGCTTTTTCAGCAGATGTGACTGCTTTGCTCTCTGTCCAGCTATCGACGATGAGGCCACTCAAGCGTTCCGTTTGCTCGGCTTCACAGATAATAACGGCATGCTTAGGTAAGCTGATCAAACGTTGATGCAAATCCATCAAACTCGTTGCCAATGTATCCCACTGAGTATCATCGCTACTGGCATGTCCCAAGAACGCTTTTAGTGCATTTAGTGCTGGTAAACCACTACGCACATATTCTAGCTGCGCTTGACGACTCATACCGCGACTGGCGGTTTGCATTGCATATGAGTGACCAGAACCTGCCAAATTGGATTGCCAGCTGGCTTGACGCTGCTGCAAGATTTCTTTGATGCGATCATGCTCAGTAAAGATGCTGTGTTCCATTACTTCTTTGAGCAAATCAATCGCTTCAGGTTTGCGGTTGAGCGCGCGCGTTGCCACGACAAAATAGCTGCTAATCGATTGACTATCATCCACGTGGGTACGCTGGCTGATACGCGCGGTCACACCCGAAGAATGCGCGGCTTGCTTGGCCTGCATCTCATGAGCACTCATCGAGTCAGTACCCAGCTCTGATAGTAGGCTTAAATAAATCGGTAGCAATGGATGATTGATCACCTCGTTCACAGGCAAACTGCTGGTGTCCTGATTGCCAATGGCTTCAGTGAGCGGTACGATCACCTGATAGTAATAGATACCATTGGTGCCCGCTTCATATTCAAATAGCGTACTATCTTGCCCGCTCAGACGCACCTGCTTTTGGGTGCCTTCTTTAAAGCTAATGTCTGTTGGTACGTCTTCTAGACCTACCTTTGGCAGTAAGCTCAAATCATCTGGCGCTGCTTGGCGTGCGGCCAGATCTAATGCTTGCTTGTGCAAGATGTCTTTGTCATCAGCAGTCAGATCCATCTCAATGGTATCTAGACGCACTTGCTCTGCTGCAGCAAGGCGCGCTGATTTTTCGCTATCTGGCGTCATGGTCACGCGTACACGGTGCGGATTATCCAGCAGATGCGTTTTGATTAAGTTCGGTAGCCACTGCGGATCGACGACTTGCTCGCGTAGCCACTGTAGATGCTCATCTACTTCCCACACGTCGATAGGATTACCATCATGAATGGCCGTACTAAAGCCTTCTAGCATCAGGTTCAGACCATAAGGGATGCTATCGCCACCGATATGGCGCTGATCAATTTCAATCTGGTGCAAGATGGTTTCGATGGTTTCATCATCGACTGGCGCGCTTGCCACCTCAGTCAGCAGATCAATGATGCCCTGCTCTACCGCCTCGGCATACTCTGGGTTAGAGCCGCGCAGACCTGTATAAAAGACCATTTCATAATGGCTGTCATCGAGCCCCAATAGTGGACTTGGCGCTTTACCTAGCGGGTGACTGTCAAGATAGGCACGCAATGGCGAGCCTGAGTGCTCAACCAGCACGCCTTCGAGCAAACGTAATGCCAAACGCTGCTTAGGATTGGTAATCGCTGGCAGCAACCAAGCGACCACGTGATGGGTCTGATCGGGACCTGCCTCATCAGCCGTATACGTATCGACTGCACTGATGGGCGCAGACAAACGCTGCTCTGGACGCGAGACATGCTTTTTACCCGCTTCAAACTGAATCAAGGCATCTTCATGTATTTTGGCCTGTGTCTCGGCAACAGGAATATTACCAAAGCTCATGATGACACTGTTTGAGGGGTGATAATGACTCTCATGAAAGGCTGTCAGCTCAGTATGCGTCAAGTCAGGAATCTGGGCAGGATCGCCACCTGAGTTGTAGTGATAGGTGGTCGTTGGGAATAGGTGATGCGCAACTGTATGATAGAGCTGATCAATCTCGCCGCTCATGGCCCCTTTCATCTCGTTAAAAACAATCCCTTTAAACTGCGGCTTGTCGTTTTCGTCCAGCTCCACGCGGATGCCCTCTTGCGCAAAATCAAGCGGGTGAATATTGGGGAAAAACGAGGCATCAAGGTAGACAGAGAGCAAGTTAAAGTAGTCATTTTTGTTTTGCGTGGCATACGGATACGCCGTCCAATCTGCTGCAGTCATCGCATTCATAAACGTGTTTAATGAGCGCTTGATCATTGAAAAGAACGGGTCACGTACTGGGAATTTCTTAGAGCCACACAATGCGACGTGCTCCAAAATATGCGCCTCGCCTTTTGAGTCCATCGGCTGAGTACGAAAACCCACTAAAAACGCATTTTCATCGCTTGGGTGCGCTAAATGATAGTGCATCGCGCCTGTCTTCACATGCTGACTGATCAGCACATCCATCGATAGCGCCTCAATATGGCGATGCTCAATCAGCTCAAATGCTGGATGCAACGTGAGATCAGCAGTAAATGGGGTATCAGTCATAGTTATCCTTATCGCTTACAATGCGTATCGTGTGCCCTGACTATCAGGGTAAATAGAGTGGTAAAAATTATTGAACTATCAGTCGTAAAAATGGCTATTAAAACATTTTGACTTACAATTTCTGAAAAAACTGAATGCTAAAACCCAATACTGGCTTCTGAACTCAATTATGCAGGTATTTATAGTGACTATATTGGCTTAGCGCTATTAGTGGGGTTTGATCGTTGATAAGTCAAGTCAGCACATGGGCAATAATATATCGTGAAGTGCTCGCCACTCTTTCAAACAGCCCAAAATAATTCCAACAAAAGCCACATTCAAATGATGGTCATATCGCTTAACAGAGACCGTTTGCACTGCTATAGTCAATCAATATTAAAAGTGGTACAAGGCAGACGAGTGCAAGTACTACAGTAGTAGGCTAAACGAATCTAACGCTGTAACACTTTAATAGTGGTTCGACTATACCATGAAGTTCGCTACCAATAGGAGCACCTCATGAGCTACTAACACGTTTTACTGGTTACTGACTTATTATCCGATGCAGACAAGGTTGCTCTAAAAACCAAACGTATACTCGCAGGCTCTCCTAAGGCCAGACTGTCAGTCCTGCATATTGTGGAAGACGATATGGTGCGCTTTGGGTATGAATTAGTACCTTCCTCTAGCCTATCAGGCGATGTCCATAATGAAAAATGGCAAAAAGCGCGTGCTAAGCTGGCGAAGTTTTTGGCACGTAACGAGCTAGAAGCAGTCAACTCTGAGGTGACAGCTGCCATTTCTAACAGTAAAGGTATTGTTGACTACTGTCATGAAAAAAAGGTCGACTTACTCATTATTGGGCGTCATGAACGACATGGTATTGCGGCTTGGTTAGTCGGTGCAACAGCCGATAGTATCTTGCCAAACATCCCTTGCAACAGCCTAGTCGTCAAGCTTGATGAGCCAGTATCAGAATAAGGGGGCCGGCTCATCATTCGAGTTAACCTGTTATTTGTTAGCATTGCACTCGGGTGTTGTTCCATATCAAAATCTATGTCACAAAGATAGACAAGCATTACTTAACAGCGCTCTATAGTAGTGCTATAGTAAATACTATCTGACATGAGGAAGACGTTATGAGTTACGAACATATTTTACTGGTCACCGACTTACTCTCTGATGCGGATATCGTCGCGCAAAAGGCCAAGCGCATCGTTGAAAACCGTCCCGGTTCTAAGTTGTCTGTGCTGCATATTGTCAAAGATACCATGGTGGGCTTCGGCTATGAGCTGGTACCTGCGTCAAGTCTTTATGATGAGATTGATGACGAACGCTGCCAAGAAGCACGGGCAAAACTGGCACAATTCCTTGAACGCAACCAGCTCAATGCGGCAACGTCAGAAGTCACTACCGCTATCTCTAGCAGTGAAGGTATTGTCAGCTACTGTCATAAACACGACGTCGATCTGTTGGTAATTGGTCGGCACAAACGCACAGGCATCGCCGCGTGGGTCAGCGGTGCTACGGCGGACAATATCCTGCCCAACGTCCCATGCGACAGCTTGGTCGTAAGACTCGACAAACCGGTTTCGACGTAGCAATTTGCTTTGGCTATATGGAATTATCAGTTAACAAAAAGCGCCCTATCATGATTAATACGGCGCTTTTTTACTCCTCACATTTTGACATTATCTCAGTTAATCTTGTTGGATAATATCTATAAACGTCTGCCAAATGGGGCTTTGATGACGGGCTTTGTGCCAGACCAGCCACCATGTCCGCGATAGATCGATTCCTGCAACGCTTACTTGCACCAGCTCACCTGTTGCCAATTCTGTCTCAATCACATGCTGCGATAGGCAGCCAAGACCAATATCTGCACTCACCATATGTTTGATGGCTTCTGATTGGTGTATGGCCTTTACCACTTCTGCATTGGGTAGATACTTTAGCAACTGCTCATCGATAATCTGCCGTGTGCCCGACCCTGCCTCACGTACGAGTAGCGGCAACTGTGCTAGCTGATTAATAGTCAGCTGATAGCAGCCCTTATCTTGGCTATAGATAGCGACGTTCTTTAACCATTTACTATCACGTTTGGCAAATATCATCAGCGTATCCGTTCGCCATTCGCGCTGCTCAATGGCTTTCATGTCTATCGGACGCGGCATCCCTTCTACTAAAGCAATATCGATATTGAGCTGCTCAACCTCACTCACCACCTCCTGAGTATTGGCAATATACATATCGACATTGGCATCTGGTAGCGCCTCATATAACTTACCAAGCAATGATGGCAGCACGTAATTGCCAATCGTGGTACTCGCCCCGATATGTATCTGCCCCGCTTGATATTGGTGATAATGTTCAAGCGTGAGCGATTGACCCAAGATAGCCTGTGCCTGTATATAAATAGGATGGGCATTGGGATGCTGATTAAGCCTGCGACCGACGCGCTCAAACAATGGCATCTGTAATCTAGACTCAAGCTCTGTCAGCGCACTGCTGACCGCCGACTGTGATAAATGCATCTCTTCACTGGCACGGCTGGTGCTACCTGTCTGGTAAATACTGACAAAAACAGCGAGCTGCTTAAGTGTAATCTTTGGCAATGTCTGTACAGATTTTTTCATGTTATTGATGATGCCTTATGTCATTTTTTAGCCTGTCTTATTCGCTATACATGTCTTTTTTTGCTACTCATGCGCGGTATATCTATTTCTACCGTAAACACTAACCTAAAATATCGATAGTTTATATCTTATTAATCTGTTTTTATTATAAATATAGTCAGCTTATACTGTCTACTCATAAGCTTATGCTTATTTTAATATCAGTAATAGGATATGCCTCTTATGCATACACTAGCCAAATCAGTCAGTCGTTCAGTGAGTAACTACATTCCAAGCCAACGCCACTTGGCTGGTTTGGCTGTGGTACTGATCGGTAGTGCATTCTGTCTATGGTTAGATACGCGTTTGGATGCGTGGTCGAACGGACGTATCGTTGGCTTATCCTCTTTAACGCTCGCGATTTTGCTGGGTATGGTCTTGGGCAACACCGTCTATCCAAATTTTGCTGAACGCTTAGGTAGTGGAGTCGCTTTTGCAAAAGGTCAAATTTTACGACTTGCGATCATGTTTTATGGGTTCAAGCTGACCATGACGCAAGTGGCGAGCGTTGGTATGCCAGCGATTATGACCGATGCTCTCGTCCTGACGTCAACCTTTATACTGACCTATTGGATCGGCACCAGATGGCTAAAAGTCGATAAAGAAACCGTTATACTCATCGGCTCAGGCGCGAGTATCTGCGGGGCGGCGGCTGTCATTGCTGCAGAGCCAGTGGTCAAAGCTCAAGCACATAAAGTGACTATTGCTGTGGCGACGGTCGTGGTCTTTGGCACCATGTCCATGCTGCTCTATCCTTTTCTCTATCAGCTTGGTTGGTTGCAGCCTTGGCTTAGTGCCCAGCAGTACGGCATGTACACGGGCTCAACCGTACATGAAGTGGCGCAAGTCGTGGTCGCAGGCAATGCCATCAATACTGAGATTGGCGACACTGCTGTCGTGACCAAAATGATACGGGTGATGATGCTCGCACCTTTCTTACTTGTGCTCTCATTTGCGCTAACCAAAGATCGCTCCGTAGATAATGCCGCTATAGAACATGAAGGTAGTAAAAGCGAGACAGCATCATTTATGAGCCGCGTCAAGCAAGTCAAAGTGCCATGGTTTGCGTTTATTTTTATCGGTATCGTCTTATTACATACTTGGGTGCCAATGTCTGCAAGCATTGAGCGTAGTATGGTGAGACTAGATGACGTACTGCTTACGATGGCGATGTTTGCGCTAGGTCTAACCACGCATCTAAGCGCGATCAAGCAAGCTGGCGTCAAACCTCTGGTATTGGGTGCGGTGATGTTTGGCTGGTTGATATTGGGCGGTGGTCTGATCAATATCGGTATTAGCTTTATATAATAAGTCAATTGCTCATGCTTATTGACTTACCTCAGTACCCAGTACAAAAATGCCTCTAACTATCCATATAGTCGGAGGCATTTTTATATCTGTCGTTTCATTTAATACCAAATCACAGACGAAAAAAAAAACGAACCCTAAGGTTCGCTTTTTTACATCTTTTTATCTATCTGTCTATAAAGACAAATTAGATAGCAACGATGTTATGTGCTTGTGGGCCTTTTTGGCCTTGAGTTACAGTGAACTCAACTTCTTGGCCTTCAGCCAAAGTTTTGAAACCTGAGCCTGAGATTTCGCTGTAATGAGCGAAAACGTCTGCGCCGTTTTCTGGAGCGATGAAACCAAAACCTTTAGCTTCGTTGAACCACTTAACTGTACCTTTTTGAACGTCTGACATAGTCATAACCCTGATATTTAATTTATTTGTGGTCTAATAGACCGATAACGCTTGCAAATAGCTACTGAACGATAAATATTAAAACGAAGGATTATAACTAATACTACGAGGTAATGATTTGGTGCAGAACTGCTCTTAAGCTTGGATGTATTATAGGGGGAACATCCTAGTATCGCAAGCCTTATCTCAGGTTTTATGTAACTGGACTTAACTATTGCCCTATATTGGCGACTTTATTTGGCATTTGGCAGACGAAACAAATAGACGGCAACCCCGCTACAGACCAGTGCTACCAGCCATGCCGCCCATGTCATATCAGCGGGCAGACGATAAAACAACATGGCAGTCGATATCGCCATCATGATGGTCGCAAGCCACTTAGCATAGAGCGGTACTGCATGATTTTCTTCCCAATCACGGACGTATTTGCCGAAGTATTTGTGATTGATCAGCCAAAAATGAAAGCGCTTAGAGCTACGCGCCCAGCAGCCTGCTGCAAGTAGTATAAAAGGCGCAGTCGGCATCACAGGCAATAAAATACCGATAATCCCTAAGACAAAAAACACCCAGCCAAGCGTCACAAAGGTCCAGCGTATCATTGGACTTCTAGATTGGTTGGTCTTAGGCCTATGATAAAACGCTTTTTTATTATGGGTCATATAAGTGATGTCGATGGACGGTGCGGTGAATGATTTTGGTAGCCATCAAAAGTATTTACATAGCTACTTGTATGAATAACCAAGCATGCAATATCACCAAAAATTGTACAAGCCCATTTATACAAGCTTTTTGCTATCGATCAGTATCGTTGGTTAGTGATTGGGTAAGTACCAATGACAAATACTGCGCTCTTCTATTAACACGTCGATTGCAAGCGCTTATAAGATTGAAAGCGCTTATAAAAAGCCAACACAAATGTGAACTGTTATAAAGGGCGGTTAACGAGCGTCAGTCATCACCTTTCATTGTCATTCCTTGTACGCTTGCATCGCCGCTTACAAGTCGTCTATAGTAGAACCTCAATAAAATTGATGCAGCATAGGAAACGCGCTCGATTAAATGCTACTTTTCTTGCTTGCTGTGACTGCGTCTCCAGAGGCTGCGAAAAATAGCGTTTAATCTTGCTATACCATTTTTATAATGGTTTCACTATATGATGATGCAGTAGCTATCGATAATAGCCATTAGCAGTACTGATCAAAAATAATGCAGCACCACTTAACCTTGTCGGGGTGCTTTGCTTTTAACCTTGTAACGATTGTTAAAACCATCGCTGAGACACACCCGTGAACCTGAAGCAGTTAGCACTGACGTAGGAAACAAGCATGACAGACCCTAAGCAGTCTATAAATAAGAGAAATCTCTACCTGACGCGCTGATCTGATAGCGCCTTACATGTTGAGATTTTGCCTTTCTTGTTTTGCCTTTTTTGTTTTATGTAAACAGCATCAGTCTGATTGTTTTCTATCATTAATAAGGAAACAACCATGCAGCCGACCACCAAATTGACCCTTACCCTCGAATGGTTCTTAAACCCTGATCACCTACCTTTTATCGCGGGTATGACCACAGGCGCATATGAGCAGGCAGGGCTAGATATCACTATTATCGAGCCTGATGACCACTATGATGGCTTTGCTGAATTGCAAAACCAAAGTATCGATCTGCATGTGAATGAGCCGATTCATCTGTTTGAGCATTACGCGCCGAATCTGCGTGCGCTTGGCTGTTTTTTTGAGACCGATGGCGGCATATTGATGCAGCAGTCCAGTATGGATAAGCTCAAAAACAATCAACCGATTCGCATTTGCACCCCTGCTGCTGAAGAAAAAACCAATCGTATTGGCTTTGAGATATTAGCGCGCTATGCCAAAAAAAATGGCTTCACTATCAGCCGTGACAATGTGACCTTTGTACAAAAAGACTTCTACCATATAAAAAACTTGCAAGAAGACCCAAGTCTCGATGGTGCATGGCTATGCTTTTATAACTTTGAAGGGGTTGAGGCGACGCATGAAGGGCTAGACTTTACGTTTATCGATCAGCATCTGTCACCTTATCCGAATTTTTCGGCGTTAGAGATTCTGACGACTGATGAGATCTATAGCGCGAAAAAAGACGCGATAGATACCTTTATCCAAGTGACCAACCAGATGACGGAGCTGTGTAAAAATGATCCAGAGACTGCCCACCATATGTATTACAACTATAGTAAGACCGAAGCCGATACGCTGATGGACAGCATCATTGATAATACGTTGGGCAGATTGATCACGCCAATCAAGCCTGATGCCAATAAGTGGCAAGAACTGCGTGAGATGCTGGCCGAGATCGATATCGTGACGTTGACGGATGAGCAGTATCAATCGCTGTGGGCACTATAAGCGTTAAAATAGTTTGAGTAATAAAAAACCGCCATCGTGTTTACTATGGCGGTTTTTTATTCTATTAATGATTAGAAATATTAATCCCAATCAGGACTCGAAATACTGACCGATCTTAGTAATCCAATCAGGTACTTCATAACTATCATCTATAATATTTATATACCTTTTTGAAAACTCATACTTCACTCCTTCTTGTTTGAAGAAGTTGAGTAGTTTAATATTCTCGCTAGCTTTAAGGTCTAACGCAGACCGTGAACATACTTCTTTCACATCATCCATACTATGGTTATCTAGAAATCCTAAATGTTCTGGATAATCATCTCTAAAAGTTACTAGTGTTTCAACAAACGCCTTTCCATTTAATACATCTTCTATAGTAGTTGATGGCGAAACATGACTAGAATTAATATTGACTAAGTCGGTAACATAGTTACTCCTACTAAGCATCCTATTACATAAGAGATTACTCTTATTCGTAACTTCGTACTGTACTAGCTGACTGTCAGTATCAGATAGTAGATATATTTTTCCTACCATTTCTCTCTTATAGTCGTCATATGAAGCAGATAAATACTTATAAAGCCTTTTAATCTCACCTGCGCCACCCACTGGTACGATACGTAGCTTATGATTAACAACCAAATCTTTAAAATACTCAGATAAATATACTTTCTCAGAACTACCCTCACATATTAACCAATTATATGGTTCATCGGATGTTGTACTAGAAATTACTGACTGGACAAAGTCATTTAAACTTTTGAGTCTTACATCAAATGGCATAACTGTTTTAGAACTACTGCTCATATGCTTAACTTGTTCTCGATAGTTTGCTAAATTAACTTGGTCAAAATGATGTGCATCTTCACTTCTATTTATGAAAGTTGCACTACCGCTTTCGACTGTAGGCAAAAAACCATACCAATGTGTTGAGAAAATTATTTGCATACATTCTCTACTCATTTCATACAATGTGCTAAACTGATCGTAGCAAGCAGATATGTGCAGTGAAGATTCTGGCTCATCAATACCTATAATTAAGTTATCTCCACTAGCTCTATGATTTATCAATAGCTTATAAGCTATGTTAATTATAGCTTTTTGCTTTTCTCCTGAGCTCAAAGAATTGATATCTAACCAGTTAGCATTTTTTTCTTTGTGTAATTTTCTTATGCTAAAAAATGCTTGAATAATTAAATTATTCACATCTGATCTTCTTAGGTTTTGCTGTCTATCAGTAATTGTTCGATAAGAGTAACCATCTAACTCTTGTGATATCTCATCTAAAAAATCATTTAGGCTTTTATTTATATCTGTTATCTGCTTTTTAGTAACTCTTTGAGATAATATATTTTCTAATGACTCTCCCATTAAAACCTGAATTTCTTTAGTCTCAATTTTTGTAAATGACTCTGGATCAATTTCACGAGGAATATAAATATAATCAAACTTATCTTTAATAAAACTCCATAAATTTGTAAAATTCTCTAGTTCTTCTTCAAGTTTCTTCTTAGGCGGTATATTAGGAGGGAGTACAACATCCTCTTTGTGAAGCTTTTCATTATAAAAATATTCAACTAACTTCCTATTATTAAAGAAACTTAAGCTCACACCTCCTTTGTAGTGAAGTCCAATAGGTAGAAAGTAATAGCTATCCAAATCATTATTAGTATTGTTAAATATAGATTGTAAGTGATTATAGAAGTCTATTTGAGGTTTTGGAGTTAGATTATCAGTTGATAGGTTACGGACAGTATTATCAAGTGATCTAGCTAAATCTTGATACTCATCAGGTATATCAACTTTCTTCAAAAGAAATATAGGCACGACTTCTGGGTTGGTAGACCTTAATCCACTTTTCTTAGTCACCGTATTGAAGTTCCATGGCTTATCATTAAAACAAGCATCAAGTGCTTCAAGTATAGAGCTTTTACCAATACCATTATTACCTACCAAACCGCAGAACTGATCATTATCAGTCAATGGTATATAGTTTCTTCCTTGATATGTCTTATAGTAACGTAAGATAACCCCGATGATCATAAACTGCCCTTATACATAGATATCTAAAGCCAAGACGTCTTTCTAAAAAACTTATTCCTATAATTTCAAAAATATATTTAGTACCAAATAAATATTGTATAATAGCACACAAATATTCAGTATTTATTAAAACTAAGAGTTGTTTAGCGAACTAATCAGTAAACAATAAAAAACGCCATCACAATCGTGACGGCGTTTTCTACTTATGCAGATATTTCTATGCTAATTACAACGCCTTTAACTGCTCAATCTGTGCATTCATCGTATCGAGCTGCCCTTCTAGCTCAGCCAGTTTGGCGCGTTCTGCTTCGACCACCTCCGCTGGCGCTTTACTGACAAAGCCTTCATTACCCAGCTTGCGCGCGATACCGTCGGCTTGCTTTTGTAGCTTCTCATGCGCTTTGTCCAGACGTGATAGCTCAGCCGTTGGATCAATCAGCCCTTTCATCGGTACGAGTACACGTAGCTGACCGACCATGCTTGATGACGATAGTGGCACTTCATTGCCTTCTTTGACGATATCCAAACTCTCGACTTTGGCAAGCGCTTTGAACTGGTTTTTGATACGTGATAGACGCGCTTCTTCATCGGCAGAGACGTTTTGTAAGAGTACTGGCAGACGTACGGCGTTACCCAGTTTCATCTCACCACGGATGTTACGGACGCTCGCGATGAGTTCTTGTAACCATGCCATATCCGCTTCGGTCTGCTCACTGATTTGACTGGCATCAGTTTGTGGATAGTCAGCGACCACGATGCTGTCGGTGTTTTTGCGACCCAGTAGCGGCGCGATGGTCTGCCAGATTTGCTCAGTCAGATACGGCATGATTGGATGAGTGAAGCGTAGCGCCGTCTCTAATACGTGCAGTAGTACATAGCGGATTTGCGCTTTACGCGCATCCGTCACCGAGTCATCATTTAGACTGGCTTTGGCAAGCTCAACGTACCAATCACAGTACTCGTTCCAGATAAATTCATAGATATCTTGGCTGACCATATCGAGACGATACTGGGCGAAATGCTGATGAATATCTTTGATGCTAGAATTCAGACGACTCATGATCCATTTTTCTGGTAGTTCCCATACGTCAGGGTTCGCCGTTTGGTCGATAGGCTTGGCATTGCTGTCACCATCGACACAGTTCATGAGGACAAAACGGCTGGCGTTCCAGATTTTATTACAGAAGTTACGATAGCCCTCAACGCGTTTCAGATCAAAGTTGATATCGCGACCCGTACTGGCTAATGAGGTAAAGGTAAAGCGCAGTGCGTCCGTACCGTAAGCTGGGATGCCTTCTGGGAACTCTTTGCGCGTTTGCTTCTCAATCTTCGCCGCGTCTTTTGGGTTCATCATATTGCTGGTGCGTTTTTCGACCAGCGCTTCTAGCTCAATACCGTCGATTAGATCGATCGGATCTAAGACGTTACCTTTTGATTTTGACATTTTTTGACCATTACCATCACGTACCAGACCATGCACATAGACGGTCTTAAACGGTACTTGCGGCGTGCCATCTTCGTTTTTCACGAAGTGCATGGTCATCATAATCATGCGCGCTACCCAAAAGAAGATAATGTCAAAACCGGTCACGAGCACGCTGGTTGGGTGAAAGGTGTCCATCACGCGTGGATCGGCGTTGACGTCTGCCCAATCAAGCGTACTGAACGTCCATAGACCCGAGCTGAACCATGTATCGAGCACATCATCATCTTGGCGCAGTTTGACATCGTCGCTTAGGTTATATTTAGTGCGTACTTCCGCCTCATCACGTGCGACATAAATCTCACCTGTCGCATCGTCATACCATGCAGGGATACGATGACCCCACCACAGCTGACGGCTGATGCACCAGTCTTGCAGATCGGTCATCCATGCCATATACATGTTTTTGTACTGTGCAGGGACGAACTCGATGCTGCCGTCTTCTACCGCGTCAATCGCAGGCTTGGCAAGCTCCTTGACCGCGACATACCACTGATCGGTCAACCATGGCTCAACGATCGTACCGCCACGCTCAGCACGTGGGGCTTTAAGTGCGTAGTCCTCGATGTCTTCTAGCCAGCCCTGATCGCCTGCTTGCTCAACAAGGAACTTACGCGCGGCAAAACGCTCAAGTCCGGCATACTCGCTAGGCGTGGTTTCTAACTCTGGCTCACGTGTCTGCAAGTCAGGATAGACTTCCATCGCAGGCAAGATATTGGCGCGCTCATCAAGGATGTTAATCAATGGCAAGCTATGACGACGACCTAGTTCATAGTCGTTAAAATCATGCGCTGGGGTAATTTTGACACACCCCGTCCCAAAGTCGCTCTCGACATAGTCATCAGCGACGATAGGCACGACGCGACCCGTAATCGGTAAAGTAATGGTTTTGCCGACCAAATGTGCATAACGCTCATCGCTAGGATTGACGGCGACCGCCGTATCGCCAAGGAGTGTCTCAGGACGGGTGGTGGCGACGACCAGATAGTTTTTGCCATCTTGAGTGGTTAGGTCTTTATCGGTGAAATGGTAGCGGAAATGCCACAAGCTGCCTTTTTCATCGTGGTTTTCGACTTCAAGATCTGACAGCGCAGTTTGGAATTTTGGATCCCAGTTGACCAAACGCTTACCACGATAGATAAGACCATCGTCAAACAGGCGTACGAATACTTCTTTTACCGCGTTAGACAGACCATCATCCATGGTAAAGCGCTCACGCGACCAATCAACCGAGCTACCCAAACGACGAATTTGGCTAGTGATACTGCCGCCTGACTCCTCTTTCCATTCCCACACTTTATCGATGAAATCTTCACGTGTCATATCACGGCGGCGGATGCCTTGCGCCTCCAAGCGACGCTCAACGACCATTTGGGTTGCAATACCGGCATGATCCGTACCTGGTTGCCACAGCGTGTTGTCGCCATCCATGCGGTGGAAACGCGTGAGCGCATCCATGATCGCGTTGTTAAATCCATGTCCCATATGCAGCGAGCCCGTGACATTTGGCGGTGGCAGCGCGATAGAAAACGACTCATCTTTGTCAAATGTTGGGGCAAAATAACCGCTTTCTTCCCAGCCTTGATACATGCCTGCCTCGACTTGTGCAGGGTTATAGGCGTTTTCTAATTGATTGAGTGCCGCTTGAATAGAGGCAGTTAGGTTGTGGTTACTCATAATGGCATTATCTTTTATTGATTGAATGTGATCAAAGTTAATTGAATTAAAGAGAATATAAAAATTAGGAAAATAATGAATAGAGTGATTTTAACGCAGATAGGCAGATTTTGTTAGATGGTAAGGCAATTTATAAAGCCTGAAGGTCATTTTTCATGCCGTTATCGAACAATTAATAACCCCAATTGGTTAAACACTCAACAGAACCTACCACAGTCATACGCTAAAATAGCATCGATAGCGTTGTATCAGCTCTATCCATATACCAGCCGACCAACAGTGAGTCACCCTTGTCCCAAAATAACACACCTAACCAAAGCCGTCGTCAGGATGCTCAGGATATCCTACCAGATAGCGCGCGCGTGAGTACCACCAGTCATTCATCTCAGGATGATGATGCAAGCGATCATCATAAAAAAGACAATATGACGCACAGTCATACGCTACAGCACAGCCACACTCCTGAAAACAACGATACAGATATTCATACGCATAGCCACGCAGATGATCATATAAAAGCCACCGAAGATTTAGACAATGATGATTTGCCAGAAGAGATCAGCGAAGAAGATAAGGAAACCATCAAAAAGGTCGCCGGTGATGATAATCTAAGTCAAGCAAAAAGCTACGCCAGTATCTTGGTCGAGCAAGTCATCCATGCCAAAGAAACTTTTGAACGCTCGCTTGGCTCACTGTTTACCAGCGCCTTTACGGCTGGGCTTGAGATTGGTATCAGCTTTTTTGTGATTTTATCGGCGTTTGCCTTACTTAATGATGTGCTGCCGAGTCGCTATGCGATGGTACTGTCCTCCCTGCTCTATCCGATCGGCTTTATTATCGTGGTGATTGGTCAGTCGTTATTATTCACTGAGCAGACCTCCCTCCTCAGTCTACCTGTGCTAAACAAGATTGAACCACTGCATAAGCTGCTGCGTCTATGGGGCATCGTTATCGCTGGTAATATCGTCGGTGGCTGTTTGTTTGCTGCCTTGATGATTGGTTTGGGGCTGCATATGCATCTGTTTACCGACCATGCTATCGATGCTTACGCTGAGCATATCTTGGGGTTTGAATGGTGGGTCATATTTGGTAGTGCGGTACTGGCAGGTTGGATGATGGGCGTGGCGGCATGGCTAGTCACATCTGCACGCGATACCCTTA
The DNA here is from genome assembly GCF_014280455.1 of Psychrobacter sp. KCTC 72983. NCBI lineage: Bacteria > Pseudomonadati > Pseudomonadota > Gammaproteobacteria > Moraxellales > Moraxellaceae > Psychrobacter > Psychrobacter sp. KCTC 72983. Next base: position 1,659,056 of record NZ_CP060390.1, on the reverse strand, counting down.
GCCGTATTGTTTTGGTTTCCATTATCACTGGTAGTATCGGGTTTTTGGGTCTGCATCACAGTATCGTTGGCAATATCGAAGTGTTTTCAGCATTGTTGTATGGCAATACGGTCAGCCTATGGCACTATCTTATCTTTTTAATCATCGTACTGGTGGGTAATACGGTCGGCGGCGTAGTATTTGTCGCGGTACTCAAAAACCGCACGTTCTTGTTTGAAATTGAAAGAGTCAAAGAGCAGGCCGCTGAGGCAAGAGCAGAAGTAGACAGGCGCAGATTTTAGCGTTGAGCGCTGCTATCCGTATTGAATCAACCCACACACTTTAAGAAACCATGATAAATATAAAAGCCCACAATAACTCTCATCATAGAAAGTATATTGTGGGCTTATTTTATTGGGTCGTGCACTGCGTACTTAGCAATGCACTGCGGCTTACATTCTGATTAAACTACATTCTTCTTGCAGCCAATACGCTATTTTCTCTTTCGACTCTATTCGCTTTATTGTGTTGCGCGGTAAATACTCTGACCATGATACCTGCGGTTAAGAACATGATTAGCGTATAAATAGCTGGAGTCAACGACATCTTATAGTTAGCGAGCAGCGTCAATGCCATAAACATCGACAGCGTACTGTTTTGTAGCCCCACCTCCATCGTGATGGATCTTCTCTGCGCAGGATTTAGACCGAACCATTTGCTGGTGTAATAACCAAGCGCCATCGTCGATACGTTCAATATGAGCGACACAGGGCCAGTGGCAACTAAGGCCTCGACCAAAATATCTCGTTGCACATATCCTAAGAAAATTACCAAGAAGCTCAAAAATATCACCCCAAAACGAGACACCATCACCTGTGCCTTATCGGCGAAGCTTGCCGCATAGCGTTTGATGAGCATACCAATACTAACTGGCAGTATCGTCAGAGTAATCAAGCTGATCATGGTCTTGGCAACTGGCAACTGAAACTCACTACCAGCACCCATGAAGTACACGAGCGAAAAACTCAGCACGATAGGAATGGTAAAGACGGTGATAACACTGGCGATCGCCGTCATCGTGACCGAAAGCGCGACATCCCCTTTTGCCAAATAAGTAAATAAGTTAGATGTCGTGCCACCAGGACACAGTACTAGCAGCATAACGCCAACGGCATACTCAGGCTCGAGTGACATGAAAGTTGCCAAGGCAAAACCGACCAATGGCAAAAATAGTAGCTGATTGGTCAGTCCGATTGCGACTGCTTTGGGATATTTGACGACTCTTTTAAAGTCATTGGTAACTAAGGACAACCCCATTCCCATCATAATCAAAAAAATACTAATGGGAATGACTTTTGAATTGACAAACGTGACTAACTCCACACCTTCCATAACTACATCCTTGTAGATAGAACCCTTACACGGGCAGGTTTATGACAACGTTATGATGCTCAATCAGCCAATCCTGCTGATATCTTGGGTAAAAGCCACCGACATTGTCAGCGTTTTTATACGACACTTTGTACACAACACTTTTTGGAATCATCACTACTGACATACACCCGAAAAATGTCGAAACATTGAAAGTCAGTATATCGTTGTAAAAGTGTATGTATTTGATTTTTCTGACTACTGGTCAGTCAGCGTTGGGTTTTGTGCTGCGACAACCACAGAGGAGAATCTAAATAGCAGTGCTACAAGGTATTAAGAGATGCTAGGACGTGCAGAAGGTACACGTGCAGGCGATGTGTGTGTAGCAGAAACGATAGGTGTGTGATCAGTACTGATGACCGCCGTGCCATAAGCAATGGCTTCTACCATACTGCCCAATTGGTTGATGTTAGTGACTTCTAGACGTACACCATAAATATGAGTGTAGCCTTTGGCTTTTGCTTGTGCACGCATACGGACGATTGCCTCACGGCGCGCGCGATCAAGTAGGGTCTCATAGGTGGTTAGGTTTTTGCCAAAGAGACTAAGCACGCGAGCAATAATCATCTTAAAGTAATCTTGAGCAATAACGACGCTGCCAAGAACTAGCGCGCCCTCACTACCGACAGCCAGCTCAGGACGGTAGAAACGCTCGCTTGAAACCGTAATATCCCCTAGCGCCTGCTCTGCTACTGTTAGCTGTGCCAAATGCTGACGCTCGTGACGCGACCCAAAAAACCAACCAGCGGCGAATAAAAAGATAAACGGCCCATAATTGATAAGCACTTGCGTGAGTGAGTCATTCATGGGACGTTTCTCATTATAAAAATCATTACGGTTTTTAACATTGTTTTTTTAGTGCTACAGCTTTTAAAGCGCTAAGATCAACCAAAAGGATTAAAACGCGGTAAATCCTCTGGCGCAGTCTGGACTTGAGGGTTGGGTGTTTGACCGGACGGATAGTGATTATCGCTTGGTGGGTTCTGGAACTGCTGCGATACTGGTACCGCTTTGACCGCTGTCCCATAAACAAACAGCTCAGAAGCCCCTTGGGCGATACTAGAGGTAGAGAAACGCAAGCCGACGACAGCATCAGCACCAAGCGCTTCTGCCTTGACAATCATGCGATCGATCGCTTCTTGGCGTGACTCTTCTAACAGCTCGGTATAAGCGGTCAGCTCGCCGCCAACGATGTTTTTTAGCCCAGCAAACAAGTCTTTGCCCACATGCTTTGAGCGCACCGTACTGCCATACACAACATCTAAGCGCTCGGTAATTTGATAATTAGGTAAGTGTTCAAGATTGGAGAGTTGCACAGCCATAGTAAGACCTTATCGGTGACTTATAATGTATCTAAAAGAATGACCAGAGCTGCATGATGCAGTATAAATAAAAGACAGTACTATCAGCAGTACTGTCTTTTAGAATGACTAGTCATTGGTATGAAACAACAAAAACAGCTCGGTCAAATTGCCTTCGATGCTGTTGGCCATTTGAACCATCTTATCTTCATCGCGACGCATTGCTTCTAGCTCTGGATCTTCATCATCAATGCCGCTTAATACAATCATTGGTAAGGTCAACACAGCCACGTCTTCTGCTGTCTCTTCGTCTTCAAACCAATCACTTGCTTCATCGCCATACATGGCATCAACAAAACCAATCGACCAAGCCACGATATCTGACTCATCTGAAAAATCAACCGCCACTTCTTCGTCACCAGCATCTTCACCAAATGGCAGCTCAATCGGAGTCTCGTTTTTTAGCTCAGCCATGATCGAGTCACGCCAGCGCTTGATACCATCGATGACGTTTTCTGGAATCTCACTCACATGACCCTCAAAAAGCGCGTCCATCCAGTTAGGGAGTGGGCGACCAATGACCGTCGCTGTCAAAAACCCATGCGCGGCGACACTATCGAGCACGAACTGGCTCTCTTGGTTGTCCAAATAATCGAGCAGTTCATCAAAACTTAATTGGTTATTCATGGCTTAACAGTCCTTGAGAGATAGCCAACGTCAATCACAGTGATCGATCGGTTAAAGGCAAAAGGGTTTTAAAACAAAGGCTGCTTGAATAGTGAAAAACAAGCAGCCTTTACAACGTAAATATCATTCAATAGAGCGGGTTACACACGTTTATAAAAAGTAATAAGCATCTGGCAACCTATATGACTGATTAGATGATGGTCAATCATTAGAGGACTTTAGTCAGCTTAGACAATGATGCCAATGAATTAAAAATCGTCGTCATCCCAATCATCACCATCTTCATCAAAATTGTCTATATCATCTAGATCATCTTTTAATTCTTTAGCCAAACGCTTCTCTTCTAACAAATTATCGATCAGTCGACGCTTCTCAAGACTACTTAAACGCGTACGTACACTTGTCTCAGCTTCTTCAACCATCTTTGCGTCATCATCGTCGACAAAATCATCATCAAAATCGTCGTCAATATCAGCGTCACTCATGACAAACTCCTATCATTTTTAGGCAAGGGTATTAAAAACACATCAATATATATGCCTTATAAAGTCTCTATTGAATGTTGTCAATCCTTTTTCTTAATATGTCACATTTCAGCCTGAGTACCAAGACTATGATACCAGTTATATAATGGACAATTGTAGTATAAATGGCCCATGTTAATACTGCTATGTCGCTGACTCATCTTCGTCTTCAATCATGAGCACGGCATTACGGACATCTGCCAAACGCTGAATCATCGAGTCGTTCCCGCCATCGAATATCGCACACTCGCGCTCGTAGACAGTGGTTGGACGCATGATGCTATGGACCTGTACATGGTTACTGATTTGTTTGAGACCAGCAGCTGGCAGCAATATCAACAGTTGCTCTTTTTTGCCGATGCTTTCTAGTAGATGCGTCATGGGCTCTGACTGTGCGTCATCGCTCACGCCTGCTTTTGCTGGTAGTGCAAAACGCGACAGCTCGATATGCTTGTCATGAATGATTTTGTTGAGCATCAAGTACAGCTTGGCAAGCATGACCCCAGCCAGTGCTACTTTGGCATGGCTGTTGTCCGCTTTTAGCACCACGCTTGCACCATCGTCCTCAAAGTGTGCCTCATTGGTCGCACTGACACCCAGTAGTAATGGCTGTTTGAGTAGTTCGGTCACCGCTTGATTGAGCAGCTGCGTGCATAGCGCTAGATAAGGCAGGCGCTGCGCCGGTGCAAGGCGCTCAAGCATATTGAATTCATCATGAAAGACGATTTGCACTCTCACGCTATCGACTGCACGCGTGGCAGACAATTTAGACGTCTGACCACCAGATTGCGAACTATGACGCTTTGCGGTGCTAACAACCTTGTCTTCAATATCGCCTTCAGACGTAGCCATTAGACTGCCAGTTTCGTCACCAGTTTCTTGGTTCTGCTGATTTCTAAGATATTCGTTGACTTCGTTGTGTACGTTGAATGTGCGCGCGTTCGTTACTTTATTCTCTGTAACGCTTTCAGAAGCACCACCAGATAGTTGGCCATCAGCTGGGTTACTCACTGTGCCGCCTGTGCCGCGCTCAAGGTCACGGCTGTAGCCGCGCTGATCGCCCTGACTGTACTGCTCGCGATACAAGTCCTGAATATTACGGCTCAGCGCACTGATTTGCTCTTTGGTCGGACGAGCAAGATAACCGTAGATTAACCACAGTAATAAATGCAGCAACATAGTGCCAATCACAAACGGCCACTGCATCGCGATGATTTCACCTTTACTAACGTCTTTTAACGTCAGTGCAACGCTACCAATCACCGCATCGCCGTTAGTTGCGATTTGGCGAATCGTATCGCCTTGCTGCATCGGTGCGTTGCCCACAGGCACCAAAATATCGTCTTTATTGTCTTTAATCAGTATTCTTGTTACGTCCTGCTCGCTGGTATAGCGGTTAGCAATCACACTGAGACTGACACGGTCTTTGTTTTCTAAAGACAACCTTGCTTCATCAATCAGCTGGGCGACCATTTGCTCGCCTTTTAACGCACGACTTTTACTCAGCTGCTGGTCGGTACTGATGACCAACAACAGCGTCTGCAAACAAAAACTAACCAGAAGAATAATGGCAAACAACCCTTGCCGCGGCGCTAAATACGTCATGATATGTTAAACTTTTTTGGAGAAAAGAAATTAAAAAACGAGTCTATTGCTCATTTTTTGGCTAATTTTTGAACAATTGTAATGCGCGAATATTGATCGATATTCACGGAAAATCGATAGTATTTCATAGAAATCAGTCATCATATAAAATGCTACTATGTAAAATGGCACTTATTTATTGAGCTAAGTTTGAACGATGATACTATCGCGCGCTGCCTCATGATTATCGCTGCTATTTTTGCCACAGCATCGTTACCAAGGGGCCAGTTTAAGTCATCTACTATATCACCATAATAAGTCTTATAGCGTTAGTCGATTTATAAATTTATCATAATAACTTTGTTGCATTTCAGCAGATTTTAGGCGCTGATAAGCATTTTTGAACACCCATGATACTTTGCATGTCATCTATAGGCGCTGCTCAGTAAAACTGTTATTATTCCCAATCTTATATGAGCATACAAGGGACAATTGAGCCATGCCAAAAAATACATCTTATTCGTTACCAAAAGACAGCAAAGCATGGCAACAAGCCGTCGACTCTATTGCAGAATTATTACCTGATGATACCAATCTGCGAGATTTTGATGCGCTACAGTCGCTGCCTGTTTTTGCGCTCATTGTCGTGCTGCCTACTCAAGTATCAGCGATGGACATTCATCAATATGTTCAGTCTTGGGTCGATGAGCAGCCAAGTTGGCATTTGGTGACGGTCGCTGAGGATACTGAGGCGAGCTTTGTTAATATTACGGTCTCTGATACAGAGCCAACGGCAGCCGATGCACAGCGTCTGCCCTTTACCAATGCTCAAGTATACCGCTATTTGTTGGTACCTGTGACCGATACGCTGATGCACCCTGGCAAAAAGACCGCCGCCGCTCACATCATTGACGATCAGCTGACCACTCGTCTGCGCCATGACTTGTCTGAAGAATACAACCGCACACGCAGTGCGGATAGTACAGGCAATCTAGACATCGTCGATTGTCACATCCTATCGGTCGGTCATATGCTACGTACTCACAAGCTTGCCTGTTTTGACATGGATTCGACGTTGATTGAACAAGAGGTCATTGTAGAGCTGGCAAAAACGGCTGGTATTGGTGAGCAAGTTGAAGCCATTACTGAGGCGGCGATGCGTGGTGAAATTGACTTTGATGAATCATTTGCTCAGCGCGTGGCCTTATTAAAAGGTATCTCTACCGATGTGCTTGATGATATTTGCAACCGCTTGACGTTATCGGTCGGTGCCCGTACCACCATTAGTGCGTTAAAAGCCTTGGGCTACCATACGGTACTGGTGTCAGGTGGCTTTACTTACTTTGCCCGCTATATCGCTGAGCAGTTAGGGATTGACGAAGTCCATGCCAATGCCTTAGACATCGAAGAAGGAAAAGTGACCGGTCACATACAGCTTCCTATTATCAATGGTGCCAAAAAAGCCGCGATTGTCGAGCATACGGCTGAGCGCTTGGGGATCGAGATGTCGCAAGTGGTCTGTGTCGGCGATGGGGCTAATGACTTGCCGATGATGGCGCTTGCCGATTTAGGAGTGGCTTATCATGCCAAGCCCATCGTGCAAGCACGTGCTGATGCCGCGATCAATGTGACAGGACTTGAAGGGACGCTTTATGCACTTGGCTATCCAGCGCTCGCTCCTACTCAGTAATCGCTAAGTATTCTATATCATCCGTTAAGCTGGGTTAATGTCTGTCTCATTAAGCCAGCTTTTATGCGTTAACACATGTTTCATAAAATGATGTTGCTTTAATTTTTAAGTACGTTTCGTTGTAATAACGCCAGATATTTATTTTTAGATAACATTTATTCTCAGATAATAAAGGACTGTTCATGACGGCACCACAATCCCCACGGCCAAACCAGCCGTCAGTAGCAGAGCCATTAGACGCAAGCACGGTCCCCGTCTCTGTCCCTGTGTATACGAATAACCCAAAAGAGCTGCTAGGGGTTTATATCAAAGGCATGGCGATGGGTGCTGCTGATATCGTTCCTGGTGTCTCTGGTGGCACTATTGCATTGATTGCAGGGATTTATGAGCGCCTGATTAATGCGCTCAGTAGTATCGGCCCCAACCTTTGGCAGATATTTCGACAAGACGGCGGAATCAAAGGACTCGCTGCGGTATGGCGACAAGTTGATGCGACATTTTTATTGTGTTTGATACTTGGTATTGCGACGAGTTTTGCTACCTTGGCTGGTATTATCAAATATTTGCTAGACAATCAACCACTGCTTATTTGGTCGTTCTTTTTTGGATTGGTGGTCGCAACGGTATTTATCTTATTAAGTGAGATTAAGCGCTGGAATATAGGACGTGTGGCGCTGTTTGCTGCCGGACTCATTGCTGCTGTGGTCATTAGTAGTCTGCCATTACTCGCGGCGACACCTAGCTTACCGTACTTATTTTTTGCAGGCGCGATTGCGATTTGCGCCATGATATTGCCTGGGGTCTCAGGGTCTTTTATATTGTTGTTGCTAGGTGCCTACGATACCGTATTGGAAGCCGTGCATACTCTTAACTTTACGGTACTATTAACTGTGATGGCGGGCATGGCAACTGGATTGTTATTATTTACCCGTGCTCTAAAATGGTTATTAGCCCGCTACTATCAAGCCACCTTGGCATTGCTGACCGGTTTTATTGCCGGCTCTTTGGTCAAGGTATGGCCATGGAAAGTAGATGTATTAGGCGCTCTTAACAGCGAGGCGATCAATAACGTTATGCCATGGCAGTATCCTACTGGTCCCCACTGGCTGACCACAGTTGGTCTTATGCTACTTGGTGCTATTTTGGTGTCGTTACTATCTTGGTGGGGCAGACGAACCAATAAGGCTTAACTGTTGATCCTCTGTGTGTAAATATTTGATTAAAAAGCCTCTGTTTGAACCATTACAACGGCTCCTACCCTCCCCAATATAAGCGCCCTTTTTTGCGGCGCTTAGCCTACCAGCTAACGATTAAAAATCGTACAAGCTATCCAAAAAAAAGCAACCTTAATCTAAAAAATCAAACGTCAACGGTTGTCGCAAAGTCGCCTAGCGCCTCTTTAGCTTTGCTCAGCAACCTTCCATAATAGTCTCATTGGAGTTCACCTTATGAATAGCGAGATGAATGATGGCAATGACTATTTTTTCTTTTATTGGCGTAGAGATGTGGAGCAGCTCAGCATGGCTAGGCTATAGCTTACTGGCAGGTATGATCGTGGCGCTCGCTCTATCATCGCAGCGTTGGCTGTTGCTATATCTATTTGGTGGTATGGTCTACTGGTTGGCTGTTGAGATGATACAGAATATCTTGGTAGGTCGTCCGATGCTGTCTGCGCTTTCGGAATGGCACCGTTACGTCATCGCGATGGGAATCAGCTGGTTACCTTTGGCCGGCTGGGTACTATACCGAGCACTACGCTACGAGGATGTGAGTCATGCAGTCAGTCGGCAGCGCAAGTTAGAAGCGGCTCGCTATGTCGAACATACGCCTGTTTACGATGATGATTATAAGCCACGCTTTCATTGATACTGCCATACTGATATGAATACCCTACCCATAACAGTGATATTTAATGTTACAAGATACTTAACGCTTTCTACTTAACTCCTAAAGAGTTGAAATCACTCAGTAGGTTATAATCTAATGATGTATTTATCATAGAAACTGGTATAAAGTACGATTTATTTTTATGCCCCATTCTTTAGGAGTTCCACTATGTTTACTATTCCTGTATTAGATATCAAATCTGACCCATTAGATGCGCTGCTAGCCGTGGTTGGCTATCGTCTGTCCATGCTCGCTGATAGCGACAACGAAGACGTCAAAGCACTCTTTGCCGATCGCAATGTCACGATTGAGTTTGCCAGCACCGAATCTGATATCGCGCGTTCTTTTCGCTTTGATAATGGACAATTTAGTCAACAAAGTGGTCATGCAAAAGCAGCAGATTTGACCATTACTTTCAAAGATTCTATGACGGGCGTCAAGCTATTGACCAAAGGTAGCTTGCCTGCATTTATGACTGCCGTGCAAGAAGGCAATCTAAGCATCGAGGGTGACTATAGCCTAATGATGTGGTTCAACAAACTTGCTAAGCATATCGTGCCAGCTGTTCCAGAAGAGTGTAAACCCTACCTCCAAAAAGCCAAGCCTTATGCGTATAAAGCACAGAAGTTTGCTGAGCACTGGGTGGGTTTTGCTAAGCATAAATTGGGCAAGTAAATAGCTGATCCTTTCCTATAAATGAGTAATGCATTGCATGATATTCACTGGTAAAATGGCTGAAATAGGATCAACTAGATAGTTGCTATTTATGTGCGCTATTGTGACAATTATACATGCTCTCTAGCAGTGTTCTGATTTTCTAAAAAGGTTGCGGTATACTATACGGCAACCTTTTTTATTACCTTATAAATGACAATAGACACATACATTGATACTACCTGAAGACACATACATTGATACTACCTGAAGACACATACATTGATACTACCTGATACCATTTAATTTTATAAAAGGATTTACCTTATGGCAGGACTGCTTAGCATCTCTGAACCAAACGCCGATAGCACAACTGACCTACTCAGCCAACCTGATACTCACAAAGCCGCTCGCACATACAGTCGTGACGACATCGCTCAGTTGTTTGATTTGCCTTTGATGGACTTGTTGTTAAAAGCCCAGACCATTCATAGAGAGCACTTTGTCGCTAACGAAATACAAATCAGTACGCTACTGTCTATTAAGACGGGTAACTGTCCTGAGGATTGTGGCTATTGCTCACAATCAGGTCATCATCGCGATACGACGAAACTGCAGGCAGAAAAACGCATAGAAGTGGATAAAGTCATCGCCGCGGCCAAACGCGCCAAGGCAACCGGTTCATCTCGCTTCTGTATGGGTGCTGCATGGAAACACCCAAGCGCCAAAGACATGCCTTATGTGGTCGAGCTCATCAAAGAAGTGAAAGCGTTAGGACTTGAGACTTGCATGACGTTAGGTATGCTCGATACCAATCAAGCGGCGCAACTCGCGGATGCAGGACTGGATTATTACAATCATAACCTAGATACCTCGCGCAGCTATTACGAGCAAGTCGTCAGCACGCGTAGCTATGATGAGCGCTTAGATACCATCGAAAACGTACGCAACTCTGGTATCAATGTTTGTAGTGGTAACATCGTTGGTATGGGTGAGAGCCGGGATGACCGTATTGATTGGGTGCATGAGCTCCTAAAAATGCCGAAAGCCCCTGAGTCGATTCCTGTTAACCTGCTAGTCCCGATTAAAGGCACACCGATTGGCGATAAAGTATTGGCAGAAGGCCAGTTATCAGTGCTAGAGTGGATTCGTACCATTGCCGTGGCACGTATTTGCTGCCCGACTAGTTATGTGCGTTTGTCTGCTGGCCGTGAAAGCTTATCAGATTCAGAGCAAGCCTTGGCATTTATGGCGGGTGCTAACTCCTTCTTTTATGGCGACAAGTTATTGACGACGGGTAATGCCAGTCAATCAGGCGACGACAGACTCATGCGTGAGCTTGGTCTCACCAAGCAGTTTGCCGCACCAAGAGCGCCCAAAGTATTGCCTGTGATGGATGCGATGAGCGGTCATCAATCGCAGATGGTATTGGCCGATTAGTTTGGCTGTGTGCGGCTAACAACAATGTATGAAAACAAGCCTGATATTACACGGCTGATAATAAGAGATTAAGTAATGGCAGATTATTTTAACTGGATTAAAGCTGCACACATCATCTCGGTGGTCTGCTGGTTTGCGGCGATATTTTATTTGCCGCGTCTGTTTGTCTATCATGCGATGAGTGACGATAGCATCAGCCAAGAGCGCTTTGCCATTATGGAGCGCAAGCTGTATCGCGGTATTATGACGCCATCGATGATAGCGACATGGATCTTCGGTCTATGGATGCTAGGACTGGGCTGGGATGTTTATAAAACCCAAGGCTGGCTACACGTCAAGCTATTATTGGTCGTACTGCTATCAGGCTATCATGGCGCTTGCGGCTTTTATCGCAAAAAACTGATTGATAACCCTCATTATAAATCCCATAAGTTTTGGCGCTGGTTTAATGAGGTACCTGTTTTTGCCTTGGTGATTATTGTCATTTTAGTGGTCGTTAAACCATTCTAAAATCCAGTCGAAATGCTTATAACTGATGACCTACCAATAAAAAGCGTCCGCCACTTCCATAAGTGACGGACGCTTTTTTATTCGTTTTTTGGACTGTCTACCAAATATTATAGATCAAATACTAGGGCGCATGATTTGATAGACATTGCTCAAATCATAAACACGATAACGCGCCGGCTCACGGCGGTTTTCACCAGCATAGCTTAATATCAATGCTTGCTTAGCACGCTCATCGACCCAACCGACGAACAGTCCACTGTGCTCAATGCCATTGTAGCCATGATTAATATAGTAAAGCCAGTCACCTGCCTCAATCTCACTGCTACTAGCATAAGGCCCTTGCGCATACGTGCCTTTATGTATGGTATTACGCGAAACTCCCGCTCGATTAAACACCGCATTCAAATAATCCCAGCAGCCGCCTTTGATAATCGTCCGCTCATTCAGTGCCATTTTACGTGCCGTGCTGACCACTTCGCGGGCAGCCATACTGCTTTGCGTCTCCGCACTACTCAATAGCGGTAAATACTCGCTATCGACATTGTCATAACTCCCTGATAAAAATGCTGGCAACACGGTGGGTGACTGACGCTGCATTTCAGGATAACGGTAAGTGGTACTTAATGCTGGCTGATTGCCATAACTGCTCATGCTATCATTGCTATATGATGGTGAGCGCGCGCGTTGAATAGTAGATTGTGTACTGACTTTGACGGAGGGAACTGCTGGATAAGAAGACATATAGCGCGCACTAGAGTCAGACTGGACGGACTTTTGAGCGATAAGGGCACTCATACTATCTGCATGGGCTTGTATGCTACAAGTGAATAATAATAAACTGCACGACGCTGCGACTGATGACATAGGCAAACGCGACATGACTAACTCCTGATCAAAAAAGTATCAATGACAGTATGCATAATAGTGAAGATTGAATTTTGTAATCTTACTTATAAACCATTTAGACAGGCATCTGCAAGAACTATTCACCTTAGATTGGCGATAGACGGTATAAAAATCATGACGAATGGTCATAATAAAGAAGAGCGTTCAGAAGGGTCAAAGAAGACAAAGCGCGGTGGTGTTAGATAGGATAGAGACTGGAGTGACTTTTGATGAATCAAGCGACTGAGGCGTAAAAATACTAATCACTACTCATTTTAATATTTACGTGGCGTTTTGTCAGTGCTTGCCCTTCTAATATGGCTTTAGTCACTTTCGCCTCTTGGGCACTCTCAAAACCAGTAATATGATACTTGCGTGCCTCACTGCTATCGACAATCTGCAGCCCATCACCGATAAGCACAACTTTATCGTCGTCAGTCAAATGAATGTGTTCACGTTTGCCTAGATTGTCATGTACCAACTCATCCGCTCGCACCCATAATGTACCGCTACTAATCATGCCACTCATGGCTTTTTTATGCTGCTGACGTTTTTTGTTAAAAATAAAACTACCAACGATAAGCAGTGCCAGCGCACCGATAGCCAATCGCTCAGACAATAAGCTCATTGCCATAGCAACTGCCACCGCCCCTATCAGTAATGCAGATCCAAACCAAAACATACCGTTGTCAGCATTATTCGGCTGACGCTGTAAGGTGATTTTAGCGCCATCATCAGTCAGCTTGAGCATGCATTGTTACCTATTGCGAAATGTAAAAAGTGTTTTTTATGAAAAAAATGCCTATCAGAAACCAACAGGCAGTTATCAAAACTAAAAATAAAGACAGCAAATTTTATCTAAATACCAGACTACCAGCCAAGTGCAGTCTGCTGCATTTTAATCAATTCAGCAATGCCTGTTTCAGCCAATGATAGCATGGCGTCTGCTTGAGCGCGAGTGAATGGCTTTTCTTCAGCAGTACCTTGAAGCTCAATAAACTCGCCTTTTTGAGTCATAACGACGTTCAGGTCGGTATCACAGCTAGAGTCTTCTTCGTAGTTCAGATCAAGATAAGCTTCACCATCTTTCATACCAACAGAAACCGCAGCAACCAATCCAATCAGCGGATCAGCTTTGAGTTTTTTGCTCTTTTGGATAGTTTCTAACGCATCGATCAGTGCAACTGCCGCACCAGTGATACTGGCCGTACGAGTACCGCCATCCGCTTGCAACACATCACAATCAAGATAGATGGTGTTTTCACCAAGCTTACTTAAATCAATCATGGCGCGCAAGCTACGACCGATCAGACGCTGGATTTCCTGCGTACGGCCTGACTGCTTGCCGCGAGCCGCTTCGCGTTGATTGCGAGTATTGGTTGCGCGTGGCAGCATACCGTATTCGGCGGTTATCCAACCTTTACCTTTACCTTTGAGCCAGCGCGGTACACCAGATTCGACACTGGCCGTACATAGCACTTTGGTATCGCCAAAACTGACCAATACTGACCCTTCAGCATGCTTAGTATAGTGGCGCTCAAAGCTGATAGAACGAAGTTGGTCAAGTTCACGATTGTCAATACGCATAAAAATTCCTAGTACAATATTATAAAAGCAGTGTCATAAAAGTACGCTATCAGTGGCTAATAAGCAGACCGACAGGTATCTGGTAGACTAAAATCTTAAGATATCCTAACGTGACAGCGGCGCAATGGCAAGATTCACGCCCGCCATTGCGCCGTCAGTTAGGCAATAATGGACGATAGAGGCTATTCTAAGCCTTCCATCTTACGCAATTCTTTACGTAGGATTTTGCCAACGTTCGACTTTGGTAATTCGTCGACGAACTGTATGTGACGCGGACGCTTGTAGCCAGTCAGTTGTTTTTTGCCGTACTCAAGCAGCTCTTTTTCGGTGACATCGCCTTTTTTGACCACAAATAGTTTTGGCTCTTCACCGCGCTCATCATTAGGAACGCCAATGGCACCGCACTCTACCACAGCTGGATGCTCACTCATGGCTTCTTCGATTTCATTTGGATATACATTAAAACCAGATACCAAGATCATGTCTTTTTTGCGATCAACAATTTTGATAAAGCCTTTTTCGTCCATGATGCCAATGTCACCGGTTTTTAGGTAACCACTAGCGGTAAAGGACTCGGTTGTTTCTTTTGGACGGTTTTGATAACCAATCATTACCTGTGGACCTTTGACGCATATCTCACCGCGATCACCCAGCGCGACGACGTTTTCTTCTTCATCGATGAGCACGACATCGGTGCTAGGTGCAGGAATACCAATCTTGCCAGTAAACTCTGCGATGGTCATTGGGTTAAAAGCAACGACCGGTGACGTCTCAGATAATCCATAGCCTTCAACGATAGGTAGACCTGTGATTTTATGCCACTCTTTGGCAACGCTCGGCAATACGGACATACCACCGCCGATAGAGGCTTTTAGATTAGAGAAATCTAGGTCTGCAAAGCTGTCTTTGTGTACCAAGCCATTAAACAGCGTATTCACAGCTGGGATAAAAGAAGGTTTGTATTTACCCATCTCTTTGATAAGCCCATCGAGATCGCGCGGGTTAGGAATAAGCAAGCCTGTATAACCCTGGTACATGCTACATATACCGCATACCATAAATGAGAACACATGATACAACGGCAGTGCTGTCAAGATGACATCTCTGCTGTCTATATCATCTTCGAATGCACTATTCATCAGTGCACTAACCTGTAGCATATTGGCGACTAAGTTGCCATGAGATAGCATTGCCCCTTTCGCCACGCCTGTCGTCCCGCCTGTATATTGTAGTAATGCCACATCACTCAAGTTCAACTCAGGACGCTCATAATTACTGGCAGAGACTGCGCCCAATGCCTCCTTAAAGCTCACGCTATTTGGGATTCGATAAGGAGGAATCATTTTTTTGATATGACGAGCGACGAGGTTGACCACGACCCCTTTGACCGTACCCAGCATATCCCCAATCTTACAGACGACAACATGCTCAATCTGCCCTTTATCTTCGGCATCTTGATAGGTTTTCGCAAAATTCTCAACGATGAATAAGGCTTTGGCACCACTGTCATGGAGCTGATGGGACAATTCGCGACTGGTATATAAAGGGTTTACATTGACGAGTATCATGCCGGCGCGAATGACACCTAACGCGATGATCGGATACTGCAAGAGGTTGGGCATCATAACTCCAACCTTATCGCCTTTAACCAACCCTAGCGATTGCAAATAACTGGCAATCTGGCGGCTATATAGGTCCAATTGCTTAAAACTAATCGAGGCGCCCATGCAGATATAGGCCGTTTTTTGGCCATAACGGTTAAAATTACGCTCAAACACATCAAGTAAAGAGGTACTGTCCTCTGGCATCTCAATCGTAGCATCAATGCTATAACGCTCATAAGCGCTCAACCATGGACTGTCACTGGCGATAGTCGGCATAGTAGGGAATGCATTGTCTTGATAAATATACTCAGATGCATTGCCTTTATCACTGGTGCCAGCGTTATTATCTGTTGTCTCTTTATTGATATTGTCCGTCATAATTTTCCTTAAATATTACTGTTAAAAACATAGAATACTTTATATAAAAACTCTGTTTTTTTTGATGGTGTAATGTTTGATGCAGCATGGTGAAATCGTATTAAATGAGCTCACAGGTCAGCGTAGCTATATCATTTTTATAATAATCGCTTTGCAAGTCATATTGAGTAAAATCATCACTCTATTATAAATAAATGCAAAAACCTCTTGGCTGGCACTATAGCAGTTTTACTAAAAATTCTCTATCTATACTCCTTATGCCCCACTATTCACAACAGGCACAACAGGCACAACAGGCACAAAGACAAAAAATGACAAGGCAGCACGAGACAACCTTATCATTTTGGTTATAACAATAACTAAATCTGGTTACTCAGCATATTACAAGTACCAATCAATCATAGAGGTACTTATAAATAGCCAGTGATAAAACCCTATCTAAAGATAAGCCTTCGTAGATTAACCGTGGTTTTTCTCTTCGAGTGCTCGTAAGTCTTTACGTAAGATTTTACCGACGTTCGATTTTGGCAGCTCGTCAATAAACTCAACATGGCGAGGACGTTTGTAGCCAGTTAAGTTTTCTTTACCGTAAGCGATGACTTCATCAGCAGTGAGACTGGCGTCACTACGTACCACGTAAATCTTCGGTACTTCACCGCTCTTCTCATCATCGATACCGATCACACCACATTCCAAAATCTTTGGATGTGTCGACATGGCGTCTTCTACTTCGTTTGGATAAACGTTAAAGCCAGATACCAAGATCATGTCTTTTTTGCGATCGACAATCTTAAAGTAACCGTCTTCATCCATCACGCCAATATCGCCAGTACGAAAGTAACCATCCGAAGTCATGACTTCAGCGGTCGCATCTTCACGCTTCCAGTAGCCTTTCATCACCTGCGGGCCACGGATACTAATCTCACCACGCTCACCCAAGGCCACTTCATTGCCTTCTTCATCCAAGATAGCCATATCAGTGGCAGGCATTGGCAAGCCGATGTTTCCTGAGAACTCACCCGTACCATGTGGGTTCGCTGAGGCAACTGGCGAGGTCTCTGACAGACCATAACCCTGAACGATGATATTGCCCGTTACCTGCTCCCATTTGGTCGCCGTGTCTTTGAGTACTGCCATACCGCCGCCCATAGACATCTCAAGCTTGCTATGATCTAGCGATTGGAATTCTTCGTTATTGGCAAGCGCAGTAAACAAAGTATTTACTGCTGGGAAAAACGCTGGTGGATAGTCTTTATATGCTTTGATAAGGCTTGGTAGATCACGTGGGTTTGGTACTAGCAGACCGATACAACCACGATATAGACCAAACATACCGCAGACCGTAAACGAGAAAATATGATATAGCGGCAGAGCCGTCATAATCACTGGCTGCTCATTACTCTTCTCAAACTTGTCAAAAGTATCGCCTAAATAAGTATCGCTTTGGATCAAGTTAGCCACCAAGTTACCATGCGTTAGCATAGCGCCTTTGGCCACCCCTGTCGTACCGCCCGTGTACTGAAGTACAGCGACATCATCGAGGCTGATATTGTTAGGACGTTTATAGCTTTTAGCAGAAAAAAGGTTCATTGCTTTTTTGAACTTGACGCTGCCTTTGATATGATAAGCAGGCACCATTTTTTTGACGTGACGTACCACGGCATTGACAATAAAGCCCTTGAGCGGACTCATCATATCACCCATTGAGGCAACTACGACATGATCGACTAAGTCTTGGCCGATATCTTCATAAGTTTTGGCAAAGTTCTCAAGCAAAATCAAAACTTTGGTATCTGAATCTGTTAACTGATGTGACAGCTCTTTGCTGGTATAAAGTGGGTTGACGTTGACCAATGTCATACCAGCACGTAGCACCCCTAGCACCGCAACTGGTAGCTGCAAAATATTAGGCATCATTACTGCCACTTTATCGCCTTTTTGTAGTCCTAATGACTGAAGGTAAGCGGCAACTTGTTTACTATAGAGATCCAACTCTTCGTAAGACAGCTTAACATCCATACAGACAAACGCCGTTTTGCCTGCATGATTGATAAAGTTTTGCTCAATGATATCAATCAATGAGGTGTTGGCTGGCGGCATATCAATATCATACTGAATGCCAAGTTTTTCGTATGTTTTGAGCCATACTTTGTCGTTGCGACGAATCAGGTTACCTTGATCTTCCATAATCTTTTCTCTCCTAGTAATAATACATTACCGTCAGCTCATGCAAATCACAGTGTGATAAACAGACGAAAAATCAGAGCGCAGTCTCACCATCATGATGACAAGCGAGGCTGCGATATAGTCGTAAGGTGATGAGCAAACAATGTAGTGGTAAATAGCCCTTTGTTCATTAACATACACACTTTATATAGACTACTCAATACAAAAGATTGTTATACGAGTTCTCAAACTGGCTTGACGGCTGATATTTTCATTAATATCAATTATTTGTACCAACAAAAACTGGTCATGTCACTGAATTTTACCCACAGTATCTCTTTTATTTTAGACACAATATTTACATAATAAAACTGCCTTCGCCTGTGCTCTCGAGGGCATCAGCTGGCCCAGTGAGCGCCGTAAAGTTACATCAAGCTCCCTCTTTGTCGCTGCTCGGTTTAGCTGCGCTGGTTCTGTCACTAATTCGGCACTGTCACTCTAAGACATTTATTAAAAACAAATGTTAGTTTTACTATACTTAACTTTATCTATAAAAGCCACGTACGGGGACATGGTAAGTAAAGTCTATAAAAGCCAGTATAAGCACGTCATGAGCTGTCGTATATTCTGATACATGTCTTTTTAATTGGATCAATATCCTTTACGATAGCACTATCTTATTTTTGCATAAGTATCGAGCCGAACCTAAATGAGCATACGGTGCGGTTCACATTCATACTATGCCTGGCTATATAAACCATACTAATTAAAAACTCATAAGCGAAGTCTATTTTATGTCTGATGTTGTTGATCCTACTATTGCCCCAATCATTCCTAATGAGCCGATGGATACTCGCTCAGTGGCAGAGTTCACTGAGCAGGCCTACCTCAATTATGCCATGTACGTCATCATGGATCGGGCGCTACCAAATATCGCTGACGGCCTAAAACCTGTTCAGCGCCGTATTGTCTACGCCATGAGCGAGCTTGGGCTAAAATCCTCTGCTAAGGCAAAAAAATCTGCACGTACGGTCGGTGATGTGCTCGGTAAATACCATCCACATGGTGACAGCGCGTGTTATGAAGCCATGGTATTAATGGCACAGCCGTTCAGCTATCGCTATCCGCTTATCACGGGTCAAGGTAACTGGGGTAGTCCTGATGATCCTAAGTCCTTTGCGGCCATGCGTTATACCGAAGCCAAAATGTCTGCTTATGCCAACACCCTACTTGCAGAGTTGGGACAAGGCACGGTCGATTGGCAAGATAACTTTGACGGCACGATCCAAGAGCCAACCACACTACCCGCCCGCCTGCCCAATATTTTATTAAACGGCACCACAGGAATCGCGGTTGGCATGGCAACTGACATTCCGCCGCATAACCTTAACGAAGTGGTACGTGCTGCTATTCGTTTATTAAAAAATCCTGAGCTGTCTGTTAAGCAGCTTACCCAGTCAATACCAGCACCAGATTTGCCAACGCCAGCTGAAATCATCACTAGCAAAAAAGACTTGCAGACGATGTATGAAACAGGGCGTGGAAGTTACAAAATGCGCGCGACTTTTCATATCGACCCCAAAGAGAAGAATTTAGTCATTATTGACGCGCTGCCTTACCAAGTCTCAGGCAACAAAATCCAAGAGCAAATCGCCAAACTTATGACCGATAAAAAGCTACCTTGGGTGACGGATATTCATGATGAATCAGATCATGAGAACGCTTGTCGTATCGTATTAGAGTTGCGCTCAACGCGCGTCGATGTCGATCGCGTTATGAGCCATCTGTTTGCTAGCACCGATCTTGAGAGCAACTACCGCGTCAATATGAACATGATTGGCCTCAATGGTAAGCCGCAGGTCAAAAATCTAAAAGAAACCTTAGAAGAATGGCTCATTTGTCGCCGCTCAGTGGTCACACGCCGTCTGCAATATCGTCTTGATAAAATCGATAAGCGCTTGCACGTCCTTGCAGGTTTGCTAATTGCGTATCTCAATATCGATGAAGTGATACGTATCATTCGTGAAGAAGACGATCCAAAAGCAACATTGATGCAGGACTATGACCTGACTGACATTCAGGCCAATGCTATCTTGGATATTCGTTTGCGTCAGTTGGCAAAGTTAGAGGAAATTGAGCTACGCCGCGAGCAAGATGAACTCGCTACCGAACGCGCCAACATTCAGGATTACTTGGACAATCCAGATAGTCTGACCAATCTGATGATTGAAGAGCTCACCGCCGATATGAAAGAACACGGCAATGAGCGTGTGTCGCCATTAGCAGAACGCGAAGAAGCACAAGCATTAAAAGAGTCAGACCTCGTACCGAGCGAGCCGGTCACCGCTATCCTATCGAAAGCGGGCTGGATTCGCGCGGCCAAAGGCCATGATGTCGATGCCGCTGGTATGAGTTATCGCTCAGGGGACAGTTATCAAGCGCACGTGCGCGGCAAGTCCAATGAGAAAATTTACGTCCTCGATAGTACAGGACGCAGCTATAGTATTGATACGCACAACCTTGCCTCCGCGCGTGGTCAAGGCGATCCGCTGACCAGTGTGTTAAAACCACCAGCAGGTGCCAGCTTTGAGCAGCTATTGACTGGTGCTGACGATCAACGCATCATTCTTGCCAGCTCGCAAGGTTATGGCTTTATCAACACCCTTGGTAATTTAGACAGCAATCAAAAGGCAGGCAAGAATGTCATTAACCTCGCTGCCGATAGTCGCCTGCTGTCTGTCGCTCGTATCGATGCGCCAGTAAAAATGGCGGATAACACTGACGACGAGACCACCAAGTTAGAGATAACGCCTGACCATGTCGCAGTGGTAACCAATGCCGGATATCTACTAATATTTGCCCTCGATGATTTGCCCGAACAGGCTCGCGGTAAAGGTAATAAACTGATTAAGCTGAAAGATGATGAAGAAGTGCTGGCTATTACGCCACTCAGTTTACAAAACAGCCTCGTCATTACTGCTGGCAAACGCCACGTGACACTCAAGCCAAATGACTTGGCTAACTATGCGGGCACTCGCGGTAATCGCGGCGGACGGTTACCACGAGGCTTTCAGAATGTAACGAGTGTTGAAATAGCAGGATAATTCCTAAGCCCAGTTCAGTAGAATGAATTAAGGAGTAACAAAACATGACTTTAAACACTTATTCAGTCGACCTGCTTTATAGGTAAATCAAAAACAGCTCATTCTCAGCAAAAAGCCGCCCATACACAATGTATGGGCGGCTTTTTTGTACTAATAAAGGTTTGTATTACCAAGAACAAAAATTTGTACTACAGCAGAAAAATGTCTGACCATATTTGAATATTAAAACTAAGAGCCGCCGAAACTAGAAACGATTAAAAGTAGAGTGAAAAAACACAGTTGTAGCGAACAGATACGCTCCATTTACATATCGTTAAGCAGTTCATCTGTGAACAGCGCATCCATAAAACTTGTGATTCGATCTTTCGGCATTAGGTAGGGATTAAAGTCAGTACCTGCCGAAAAATGTCTGAGGGTATGTACTTCATATTCAGGAGTTGGTGTTAAGTATCTGATCAAAAATCCATCCCATTTACGTGTCTCTACCTCTTTAATATCTACAACATGGATAAAAAGATGTGGACGTTCCGTGATAATCCTCGTTATCAGCTCGTTGACATCAAGTCTTGAACCTTCAATATTTTGAATAATATAGTTGTCGTTGATGGCCAGTGCTGAGGTTATACCGCTTTTCTCGTTGTTTCGTCTTGCTATCTCAAAAGTACGGGCCATTTTCACGCCATTATCTTTTTCGCGGTTTTTGCCAATATACGTTAGACTGATGAGAATGTGAGCACCGTTTTTATTTCTCTCGTCTAAAATCATTCCCTTCTCTCTTCTAAATTAGAATTCAATAAATCTACGCATAAGGTATCTAATTAAAAATCCATTTAACTTAAGATACTATTTAAGAATTACCCTAATCAATAGCCCCTTATTTTTTTGTTATATAGTTGCTAATTAATAACCTTAAGTTATTAATTCTCGAAGACCCATCTTGTATTTTTATTCCAATTCCACTCAAAAAAAATCTAAAAACAGCATCTATAATATCTTTCTCTGAGAGTTCTGTAGCGAGAACAACTCATCAACTCTTTCTTCACAAACCTTTTCAGTCATTATGTCGTTATAATTTTTTTTGATCTGCAAAAATCTCATGTAAAAAGTTCTCAATCTGACTACTTCTCATAAGGTAAGGGTTATAGTCAGCACCTGTCGAGAAGTTTCTCAAAGCATACAATTCATCTTCATTACTTGACGTTAAATGTTTGATTAAAAAACCATCCCATTGGCGTGATTCTATTTCTTCTATGTTGATAATGTTAGGAAAAATAGTTGGATGCTCGTCTAATATCTTGTGCAAGGCAGTACTGATAGCAGGTCTTGTTCCCTGAAAGCTTTGGACAAAATAGCCTTCACTGATAACTAAAGCTGAAACGATGCCGTTTTCTTCGAAATACCTTCTCCAATACTCAAGTGCACGAGTCAACTCGATGCCTGAGTCTAGATCGACATTTCTGGCGATATATGTCATGTTGATAAGAATGTGCTCGCCATTTCTTTTTCTGTTCTCTGAAGCATGGCTTGTCGTTGTATGCATAAGAAACCCTATTTGCAAAATACTTATCTAAATTAAGATACTCTTTATTATAAAATATAATCAATGAAATTATTACGTTTTGACCGAATTTTTACCATCTATTATTATTTTTTAAATTGTGAAATGACCTTTTTAATGAGATAGGACACCAGTATTTACTGCCGCGAATTTTACTACAAATGTTGGTGAAAACTGTGTGATTGTATTATTCTAATAGCTCAAAAGCCTAATCTATATCTGACTATAATTACTATTTTTTAATCCAAAAATAGCAATTACTAAGCTCTCCTTGATCGAAAATCTCGAGTTTTCAATGTTTTGAATAAAATAATGATCCTTAATGACAAGCGCTGAAGTGATATTGCTTTTTTCGTTATTTTTTCGTGCCGTCTCAAAGGTACGAGTCAGCTTTATGCCATTATCTTTCTCACGATTTTTACCGATATATGTGAGGCTAACCAGAATATCTGCACCGTCTTTATCTCCCTCCTCCAAAACTTCAGTAGCAGATTCTGAGATGTAATCAATAACTTTATGCATAAAAGATTCCAATGGTCAAAAGCCGCTTTAAATTAAGATATCCTTTACTCTAAAGTACAATCAACAACATTTTGTATTTTTTAGTAGGTTTTTACCCGTTATTACTATTTTTTTCTAGAGAGGCAACGTTGCAGTTTCAATAAGATAGCGTACTCCCACTCCTATCGCTACATCGTAGTACTACAGATTTTGATACATTCAGTGCGGTAGTCTTGTCTGATAAAAAATAAAGCTGAACTATTTTTCGCTATAACACTAATTCAGCCCCAAAATAGGAATCACCAAATCTTCTTCATCAGTGAGGTGTTGCGACAGTAACTCACTTGCATCCATTAAGCGCTGATGCAATTGCTCAACCAGCGCTTTATCTTCAGTATTGCTTGATGCTAGCCTGCTATTTAGCACTTGCAGCTCATTAAGCAGTGTATCCAAATGCACATGATCACGATCTAATATCTCAAACCCTGCTTTTAGTTGAGGGTACATGCGCATGAACTGTGGAAAGTAGCCTGTATCTTCAATATTATGGTGCTGATGTAATTTAAAAATATATTGATTAATCCGTGGTGAGATTTGTGAGCGGTATTCTAACCATTCAATATCACCAGCATGATAGGCATCACTGATTTGGATAAGAACGTGTTGGCGTTTACGTATGTCAGCGTGAATACTTAGCCAAAACGATGTCTTATAAACATAGTCGTTACTGAACCATTGATCTGGTGGCAGTTTGTCATACAAAAACAGCCATTCTGATTGTAATCGGCTCTCAGGGTGACGTGGCATAGACGCATCGAGCGTGTTATCTGCTATGGCATCATGATTTGATTTTGGGGTAGAAGCAGTCATAATCTTGTCCCTATAAATTATTTTGCTTATTCAATTTTCTCTATAAGTGCTTGAGTCGTTATCAATAAACCCTCTTTAAAGAACTTAGCTCAGAAAACGACATAGTAATTTATTAGATAAAATTCATTAGATGAACTAAAAAATATTTAATTTAAGTGTAGTCTATATATAGTCTAAACATAGAATGTCAACGGTATCTTCGGTAATACGTTAGCAATTTTATGAATCATCAAAGTGAATAGCGTAAGACCCATGCGTTACACAACCTAGTCAAAACCATCCTCATTTTTGGCTAATGAGCCTGTAGGATAAGACGAATAATAAAGTCGCTCAGGCATTAGTAATCAGCTACTATTACCTTTAGTAGCAGCGCTTAAAATGTAGAGGATCATCATGTTTATCGAAGATAAAATTGCTCAAGAAAGTATGAATACCAAAGTTTCTACACCTAAAATCATCTTTTTCGATATCGATGATACCTTGAGTCGCAGCGGCGTCATTGCCGAACATAATAAAGCAACCCTTGAGCAACTGGCAGACACTGATATCAAGCTGGTGATTTCAACTGGGCGCTCCAAGGCCATATTGCCTGAGGATATCTTAGCATTGCTTGATGCAGATATATTGGATGCCATTATTTGTATGAATGGACAGTATAGCTTTGATAAAAAGGGCCGAATCAGCCACTATCCATTGTCAGATGAGCAAACAGATAAAATCGTGCGTCTTTGCCAGCAGAGCGACTTGATTCATAAGTTTGACTCTGCTACTCATATCGCATGGTCAGATGAAAACGACCGTTTGCGTGCATTCAATGCTATCACACCCAACTCTATTCTTGACCCTGAGTATTACAAGTCAAATATCGTCTATCAATGCTCAGTATTTTTTAATAATCAATTCGATAAAATGCAGGACATCGATTTTGCGCAGTATGATTTAAAGCTGGTACATTGGCATCAAATCGGTGCAGATATTTTGCCAGTAGATGCTTCAAAAGCGCGCGGCATCAAAGATGTCTGCGAATACTATGCGGTCGATGTCAGCGAGTGTATGGCGTTTGGCGATGGTATGAATGATTTAGAAATGTTTGATTTGGTGGGGTTTGCGGTTGCGATGGGGGATGCGCAGCCTGATCTGATAGCGCGTGCTGATTTTGTCACTGGTACGATTGAAGAGTATGGTATCCAAGCCGTGCTTGAGCAGTTCTACACTGCCGCGTCCACCAAATAAAAACCTTGCTTGAGCCTATATCAAGTACCCGTTAGCTTTTTGCTAAGGCATCGTCAAACCACCATCAACCGCGATGGACTGACCGGTGATAGCCACGCTCAAATCAGACGCCATGAGTAGTACAGAGTTAGCAAAGTCGGCAACTGAGGTGGCTTGACGCAGCGGCGTGGTGGTAGCGATATAGTCAAAGACTTCCTCAGTCGTGAGGCTGCTAGCATCGGTAGTCTTTAACAGGCCGCCTGCTAATAGGTTTACGCGAATGCCGTGCGGACCAAGCTCGCTAGCTAGATTGCGCGTGAGCCCCAGCAGCGCCGATTTGGCGGTCGTATAGTCATAATAAGTCACGACAGGATTGTAGACAAGGTTGGTTGAGATATTAATGATTTTACCCATCTGCTGCGCTTTCATCTGTGGCAATACCGCTTGTACAGTGTTGACCGCGCCTTTGACGATACCGTCGATTTGCTGAGAAAAATGCGCCCACTGCACGGTCTCGATGCTAGTATTGTCAGCACTAGGGTCAAATTGATAGTGTGGCAATGCATTATTGACCACAATATCGATACGACCATGACGGCTAATAACTTCAGCCGCCATGGCCTTTACCTGCTCAAGCTTGGTGACATCCGCCTGATATACGAACGCCTGCCCGCCTGCTGCCATGATATCAGCCACTACCGTCTCAGCCGCCTCTTTACTGTTGAGGTAATTGACACAAACGATTGCGCCAGCTGTTGCCATTTGCTGAGCAATTTGTGCACCAAGTCCACGACTGGCGCCAGTGACGATGGCGACTTTGTCCGTAAGTAATGCTGGTATAGCGACAGGTCTGTTAGTAGAGGTACTTTGAGTCATCACGCGGTATCCTTTATTATTGTGGTATGGTTCATTGAGAGCCAAGTGCTTTTTGCGATTTTGCGCTTGAGCCTACGTTTATAGTAGCATGGTTATATCACCTCATTGCCCAGCACCTTGTGAGCAGTTTTTTAGAAATTCGACTGATTATCATCTGTGTTCAAATCAGCTGTTATGACAAATTTGATTTGTCTCATGAGCGCTATGTATGCGCATTACGACATATTGTCTTAGTAATAGCCCTTTAAATTGTGCAAAGTGATAACCATAATAGTGTTATTAGCGACATTAGGCATTAATTGCCTTATCATTTTTATCCGCATCTTTGATTTGAATTGTCTTTATTTAGGAGAGGTATTTTGACCCATTTATCATCGTTCCATTCAAGCAGCCCGGCACGCTTTGGACGTATGCTGCCAAAAGCATTACTAGCAGCCACTGTTGGCTTGGCATTATCCAGCTGTAGCAATTCTGACAATGCGGCAGATGCTAGCGCTGCGGCGAGCACTGAGGCGCTCAATTTGTATAACTGGTCAGAGTACATGCCACAAGAGATTTTGGATGGTTTTGAGGAAGAAACTGGTATCACGGTCAATTACACAACGTTTGATTCCAACGAAGCCATGTACGCCAAACTCAAATTGCTTGATGATTCTAGCCAGTATGATTTGGCCATTCCATCGACTTATTATGTCGAAAAAATGGCCAAAGAAGGGTTACTGCAAGAGTTAGATAAGTCTAAATTAAGTAACTTTAAAAACCTCGATACGTCATTTACCAATACCAAAGTCGATCCTGACAATAAATACTCTATACCGTACATGTGGGGTAGCACCGGTCTTGCGATCAATGGCGATAGTGTCGATCCTGCAACTGTGAATAGCTGGAACGACCTATGGGATCCTAAGTACAAAGGTCAGGTGATGCTTACCAACGATGTGCGTGAAGTGTTCGGTATGGCGTTACTGACGCTAGGCTACTCGGGCAACAGTAGCAATCCTGATGAAATCAAAGCGGCTTACGACAAGCTTACAACGTTAATGCCAAACGTCAAAACGTTTAACTCTGATGCGACACGTATGCCGTACATCGAAGGTGAGACGTCTCTTGGCATGACGTGGAATGGCGAAGCAGTCATGGCGAATGACGAAGGTCTAACGAGCCTGGCTTATAAATACCCAACTGAAGGCGCTATCTTGTGGATGGACAACTTTGTCATTCCAAAAAATGCCAAACAGGTTGATGCAGCACATAAATTTATTGATTACTTATTGCGTCCTGAAAACGCCAAAATCGTGAGTGAAGAAATTGGTTATGCCTCACCAAACCAGGCAGCACGAGAGCTGATGGATGAAAGCGTTCGCAACAATCCAACGATTTACCCATCTAAAGACGTGTTAGCCAAAGCGGAATTCCAAGAAGATGTGGGCGATGAAGCACTACAAGTGTATCAACAATACTGGGATAAGCTAAAAACGGGGCGCTAATAGCCATGGTTTAATACCTTTAAAATAAAGTAAATCTTTAAGAAAAAACGCTGATCCTAAATGGTCAGCGTTTTTTGTGCGTTATAAATGCAAATCTGTCTCGCCGCCCTGCTCTTTCATCCGGCGCTGCTCACGGCGCTGATAACCCAGCCCAGATGCAGCAAACCAGTGTGGCTTAGAGGTTTGTAACAGATCACTCAATTGCTGCAACTGGGTTTGCAACGTCTGTGTTAACCAAAAATACCCCTGCCACTCAAATGCTAAGTGCTGCACACTTGGATATTCTGACACAGCAATACGAGTAATCGGGCGAAACACTTCATCGCTTGGACTTCGGAGTACCGCCGCCATATGCTGCATGGCTTGCGTTAATTCGTGCTGATAATGTATCAGTAACACGTGGTTTTCTTCATCAATTTCGATATTCGCCAAACGCGGAGCAGCGCTTAATAATAAATCAATCGTTCCGATAATATTACGATGGGTACGCTGAATGGTCTCTAGCGTCTCTTTTTCGATTCCTGACTCACTTGCTGTCGCGGCGATATGTGGACGCACAGCCAGCAGGCGTTTGTTGATTTGCTGTAGCGCTGTTACCAACTTCCTATCAACGGGTACTTCTTTAATAGGAAAGGCGATTGGGTTTGATTTTTGAGTAGCATTGTCCATTAACCCATCCGCTGCATCAATATGATGACCCACGCCAGCATAGAGACTGCTACAAGCGTCAAGATTACTACTCAATAAAAACCGCCACATCAACGTTGATTTGAGCGGTAAAATCAGCGTCACTGCTACCGAAACACCTGTACCCAGTAAGATATTTAGCGCGCGGTAGATGCCATCTTGACCGATGCTGTTGTGACCCAAGTCAGAGACAATCATCAACATAGTGATACCCGTTAGCAGCCCTGTGTAGCCAAGCTTACGAACGGCCAGATAACCAATGATGCCGCTTAATATACCGATAAGTGCATAATCGATCCATAGCCATGCACCTGCATTTTGAATGAACCACAGCACCCCAAGGGCCGTACCTATGCCTAATAGAGTACCCAAGACACGCTCTTTGGCTTTGGTATAAATAGCGCCTTGATACTGCAATAATCCCAAGATAATAAAAACCGTAATGGTGGTCCACTCACCATGCGGCAGGTTGGTGAGTTTATTGGCCAGTAGCGCCAGTATGACAGCCGTTCCTAAGCGAATGGCGTGCAAGACGTCGGCATGTTGATAGCGAACATAAGGCTCAGTAAATGGAGCAGTAATAAGCTGGTAAAGGGTTGATTTCACGCAAGGCTACTCTTTTTAGTGAATAAACGAGTTTTAGTGGATAAATGGGTAAACGATAAAGCATATAGGGTACGCAAAAACATGCTAGCAGTCGAGCCTCGATTTACCAAGCATCACTCAAAAAAAACGCCTTTTGTCTGATAAAAGACAAAAGACGTTTACATCACAAACCACTAATAAATCGTGGAATCTAAATCGAGGTAATTATACTTCTAAAAAGTCTAGTATACCTTCTGCTGCTTCGCGGCCTTCCCAAATAGCCGTCACGACCAAATCAGAGCCACGTACCATATCACCACCTGCAAAAATTTTGGGATTCTGCGTTTGGAATTTAAAGGTTTGTTTTTCTGCAGCCAACACTCGACCAGAGCTGTCCATTGCCACTTGCTGCGACTCGAACCAATCAGCAGGACTTGGTCTAAAGCCAAATGCCATAATCACGGCATCACATGGGATAATCTCTTCAGAATTAGGAATCGGCTCAGGGCGCTGACGTCCGCGGTTATCTGGCGCACCCAGGTGCGTCGTGACTACTTTTACCCCATTGACCTTACCGTTTAAGCCAATGATTTCAGTAGGCTGGCGGTTGAATAAAAACTCAACCCCTTCCTCACGAGCATTGACTACTTCGCGGCGTGAGCCAGGCATATTTTCTTCATCACGGCGATAAG
The DNA here is from genome assembly GCF_014280455.1 of Psychrobacter sp. KCTC 72983. NCBI lineage: Bacteria > Pseudomonadati > Pseudomonadota > Gammaproteobacteria > Moraxellales > Moraxellaceae > Psychrobacter > Psychrobacter sp. KCTC 72983. Next base: position 1,629,177 of record NZ_CP060390.1, on the reverse strand, counting down.
CACAGACGACTTTTTCAGCACCTTGACGAATACTGGTACGGTTACAGTCCATCGCTGTGTCACCACCTCCTAGTACGACAACTCTTTTGCCTTTAAGGTCGATGTACTCTTCGGCATCTTTTTCCCAGTCATTACAACGGTTGACGTTGGCAATCAGGTAATCTAATGCATCATAAACGCCATCTAGCTCTTCACCAGCAAACCCGCCACGCATATAGGTGTATGTACCCATGCCCATAAAGACCGCGTCATACTCAGCCAATAGCTCATCAATGGTGACGTCTGTACCGATCTCTGTCTCTAAGCGAAATTCCATACCCATGTCTTCAAAGATGACACGGCGGTTACGCATGACGTCTTTTTCCATTTTGAACTCAGGAATACCAAAAGTTAATAAGCCACCAATTTCAGGACGTTTGTCAAAGACGACAGGTTTGACACCATTTCTGACCAAGATATCTGCGCAACCAAGACCTGCTGGTCCTGCGCCAATGATAGCAACTTTTTTGTCTGTCCAAACAACTTCAGACATATCTGGGCGCCAGCCAAGTGCAAACGCGGTATCGTTGATATATTTCTCGACATTACCAATGGTCACTGCCCCAAAGCCATCGTTCAATGTACAAGCGCCTTCACACAAACGGTCTTGCGGGCAAACTCGTCCGCATACTTCAGGCAAGGTATTGGTGCGATGGCATAATTCAGCCGCTTGGAATATCTGTCCTTCTGTCGCCAACTTTAGCCAGTTAGGAATATAGTTGTGTACTGGGCATTTCCACTCGCAGTACGGGTTACCACACTCAAGACAACGATGCGCTTGCTGAGCAACAGCTTCGTTTTCAAAAGGTTTATAAATCTCAACAAACTCTGTTGAGCGCGTTGCAATGTCTTTTTTGGTTGGATCAAATCTCGGTACATCTAAAAACTGGAAGTTATTTTCTAAGCGTTTTGCCATGGTGCTATCTCTTTTATATAAGGCTCTTTTGCAGTGGGTGGCGACAGTCATGCGATGTGTTGTTTGTCTAAAATCAAAGACATATATCACTGCTGTCACGTACCTGCTGAAAACCTGTGAGTTAAAACGTCTCTAAAAACGGAACGCTGGCTACCCTAATTAAAGTCATTGTCGATTCCTCAATACGATCTCTTAAGACAATCGATTGACACGACCGACAATGACAAATCGGCTATTGTGGGTCGGCCATGGTAGTTTTAAGAAGACTTGCAATGTTCGCCGCTTTTGGCTTCACCAAATAGAATTTACGAACATAGTGCTCAAAGTCATCCAATATCGTCTGACCCCACGCACTGCCTGTTTTATCTACATGAGCTTCAATCACTTGTTGTAAGTGAATGCGATGCTCTTCTGTTTGCTCGCTTGAGATACGGTTGAGATCGATCAGTTCATGATTGCAACGATCAAAGAAGTCACCTTCCATGTCGAGTACATAAGCAAAACCACCCGTCATACCAGCGCCGAAGTTGAGCCCAGTACGACCAAGAATCGTGACGATACCGCCCGTCATATATTCACAGCAATGGTCACCTGTACCCTCAATGACTGCATGCGCACCAGAGTTACGGACGCCAAAACGCTCACCTGCGGTCCCAGCAGCATATAACTTACCGCCCGTTGCACCATATAGACAAGTATTACCGATGATGGCGGTTTCTTGTGCCGTAAAGTTTGAGTCTTTAGGTGGATAAATGACAATCTCACCGCCAGCCATGCCTTTACCCACATAGTCATTGGCATCGCCTTCAAGCTCGATATTTAAGCCGCCAGCATTCCACACGCCTAAACTTTGCCCTGCAGTACCTGTCAGGCGAAGCTTGATCGGCATATCGCTCATGCCAAGGTTGCCCCATACTTGTGCAATCTCACCAGAGATACGAGCACCAATAGAGCGGTCACAGTTGCCAACGAAATAGCTATAATCGCCGCCTGAGCCTTGGCGAATATTGACGAGCATATCGCGAATCATCTGCTCAGCGAGCAAGCCTTTATCAAACGGCTCGTTACGCTCCACCTGACACGTTTGGGCTTTGCCCACACTGGCTGGGTGACTAAATAGCAATGGCGTTAAATCAAGATGACGCTGCTTGTCCGTATTACCTTCTAAGATATCTAGCAAGTCAGTACGACCGACCAGCTCTTCCATGCTACGAACACCTAGCGCTGCTAACCATTCACGTGTTTCAGTCGCCACAAATTTAAAGAAATTAATCAGCATTTCTGCTTCACCAATGAAATGCTCATCACGCAGCTTGGCTTTTTGGGTAGCAACCCCTGTTGGACAGTTATTTAAATGACAGATACGAAGGTACTTACAACCAACCGCAATCATCGGCGTGGTACCAAAGCCAAAGCTTTCTGCACCAAGAATGGCAGCCTTGACGACATCCAATCCTGTTTTTAAACCACCATCGGTCTGAACACGTACCTTATCACGTAATCCATTCACTCGTAGAGACTGATGGGTTTCAGCCAAACCTAGCTCCCATGGCGAGCCTGCATGATGGATAGACGATAGCGGAGATGCTGCTGTACCACCATCATAACCTGAGATCGTAATCAAATCGGCATAGGCTTTTGCAACGCCTGTCGCGATCGTACCAACACCGGGACGCGACACCAATTTAACGGATACCAATGCGTCTGGATTGACTTGCTTCAAATCAAAAATCAGCTGCGCCAAATCTTCGATAGAGTAAATATCATGATGCGGCGGCGGTGAAATCAAGGTCACGCCTGGCACCGAATAACGCAAGCGCGCAATCAGCGCATTCACTTTACCACCAGGTAGCTGACCACCCTCGCCCGGTTTTGCGCCTTGAGCGACCTTGATCTGCATCACTTCTGCTGAGCGCAGATATGCAGGTGTCACGCCGAAACGACCAGAGGCCACTTGCTTGATCTTTGAGTTACGCAACGTGCCATAACGCGCAGGATCTTCACCGCCCTCACCAGAGTTTGAACGTCCACCGATAGTATTCATCGCCATTGCAATCGATTCATGTGCCTCAGGAGACAGCGCACCTAGTGACATGCCTGCTGAGTCAAAACGCGTCAAAATCTCAGAGATATCTTCAACATCATCGACATCGATACTGTTGTCAGTCTTTAGTTGCAATAAGTCACGTAAGGTCGCCACTGGGCGGCTATTGACTAGATTGGCATAATTCTGATAATTCTCATAATCGCCCGTACGTACTGCCGTATGCAGGCTGTTGATCACGTCAGGGTTAAAGGCATGGTACTCTTTATTGAAGACAAATTTGAGCAAACCGCCCTGATCTAGTGGCGCACGACGCTTAAATGCGTTGGCAGCCAGTTGCGCTTGGTCAGCGGCAAGATCTGCAAAGGTAGCGCCTTTGATACGGCTTTGTACGCCTTTAAAACATAGGCTCACGACCTCTTCAGACAGACCAACTGCTTCAAACAGCTGCGCACCGCGATACGACACAATGGTAGAGATACCCATTTTTGATAAGATTTTTAGCAAACCTTTATCCAAGCCTTTGCGGAAATTAACGCGGGCTTGAATTGGATCACCAAGCAACTCACCAGTCGCCACCAAGTCATCGATGACATCATAAGCCAAATATGGATACACACAAGTTGCACCAAACCCGATCAATACCGCCACCTGATGCGAGTCACGCGCCAGCCCCGTCTCGATGATGAGATTGGCATCGGTACGGATACCTTCTGCAATCAGGTAATGGTGCACGGCTCCTGTAACCATGATGGCATTGGCAGGTACTTTTTCTGCATCGATCTCTTTATCAGACAGTACGATCAAGGTATTGCCCGAACGGATGTTATCTGCCACTTCTTCGCAAATAGCAACGATAGCATCAGATAACTCTAAAGTACGGTCATAGTTCAGATCGACACGAGCCATCTTGAATGCTGGATCACCCAAGGTTTCAAGCTGCTGCATCTTGCTGGCTGACAAGACTGGTGATGATAAAATAATACGGTGAGCATCTCTTGCTGATGGCGCAAACACATTGGTTTCAGCGCCTAGGCAAGTTTGTAGTGACATCACGATTGATTCACGTAATGGATCAATTGGCGGGTTGGTCACCTGTGCGAACTGCTGCCGGAAAAAATCACCCACATGACGTATCTGCTGCGATAGTACAGCCATCGGCGTATCATCACCCATAGAGCCGACGGGCTCTTGGCCGTTTTCAGCATTAGGACGAATAATCTCTGTACGCTCTTCATTGGTGATGTGATACATCTTTTGTAAAGCTTTTAGCTTATCGCCACGGCACGCTTGCGCTGCTAAGGTTTCTTCTAAGCGCTCATCATCACGGACACGTGTCGCTTCTTCACGCAGCCACTTTCGATACGGATGCGCATTTTTCAGCAACGTTGCAACAGCAGTCGTATCCATCACTTGACCTGTCAACGTATCAATAACCAGCATTTGACCTGGGCCGACACGACCTTTTGCCAACACATCTTGTGGTGAGTAGTCCCAAACACCAACCTCTGATGCAACCGTGATATAACCGTTCTTGGTGGTCACCCAACGTGACGGACGCAGACCGTTTCTATCGAGCATACAGACAGCATAGCGTCCATCTTGGATCACAAGCCCTGCAGGACCATCCCACGCTTCCATATGCTGCGAGTAAAACTCATAAAACGCTCGCAAATCCATATCCATGCTATCGACGTTCTGCCACGCTGGTGGCACCAAAATCGACATCGCATGGAACAAATTCATACCACCAGACATTAGCACTTCAAGCATGTTATCTAGGCTTGATGAGTCAGAACCTGTACTGTTTACAAGCGGCGTCAATTCATTCAAGTTCGGCAGTTTGTCTGATTTGAGCTTTGGCGTGCGTGCTTTAGACCAGTTGCGGTTACCTGTAATGGTATTCAATTCACCATTATGAGCCAGATAACGGAACGGCTGTGCCAATGGCCAACGCGGCAAAGTATTGGTGGAGAAACGCTGATGGAAAACCACGATATGTGACGCCAAGCGCTCGTCTTGAAGATCCAAGAAAAATGCTGGCAGGTCTGATGGCATGACCAGACCTTTATAAATAATGGTCTGGCAGCTTAATGAACATACATAAAACAGCTCGTCATCTGTCAGGCGCTGCTCTGCTTTTTTGCGTGCAACAAACAGCTTACGGTTGAAATCTTCAGCAGCCAAGTCATCTGGCGCATTGACAAATACCTGCTTAAAATCTGGTAATGTCTCACGGCCGATCTCACCCACAATACTCAAATCAAGTGGCACATCACGCCAGCCAGCGACTTCTAATCCTTGAGCGGTAATCTCATCGCTCAATACTTGCTGGCTATGCTTGGCTTTACCATCATCCAAATTGACGAACACCATACCAACAGCAAAGTTGTCTGTGATTGCGAATTGCTGCTCATCAGCGATCTGTTTAAAGAAGTCGGTAGGCGTCGCTAATAGTAGACCGCAACCATCACCAGTTCTACCATCTGCCGCCACACCACCACGATGTGTCATGCAACTTAAACTATGAATGGCGGTTTTTACCAAATTATGGCTGGCTTCACCCTTAATATGAGCAATTAGACCAAAACCGCAATTATCAGAAAAATCATCTGGCGTGGCCAGGTGTGTTTGCGAGGAAATCATTGACATAGCTTGTCCTTTTAAGTAGACGGGCAACTTACATCTCCAATGCGGAGCATAAGCTGGTACCCGTAAGCAGAACGGGCTGATAGTGGATATTCGGATAGTTGAATTAGTAAATGGTGCGAGGCTCAATCAACATCATGCTATAAAAGCAAGTAACCCTTTGACCCTCTTGGTCATTAAGTAATGTCGTGACATATGCGTCATATATTAAAGACAGTGAATGGCAGCCCTTTGAAACAGAGTAATTTATACCCCCAAATGCCAATTGCCCAATCAGTAATACGTTATGTCGTTCGTTTAAGCATCGTGTGTTATGTCGTTATATCTAGCAATGAGAGCTGGACATCCAACCATTTAATAATCGTGCATGTGGTTCGTCTTGAATATCTGACGCTCTGTATTCAAGCGCCTTATTCACTCTAAAAAGAGTGACAATAAGAGAGGTTGCGTCACTTACAATGATCTTGATGTCGGTTATAAGTAGCCGCGCTTGAGACAACAAATTTCAGTAATAAACTCTATAAATGATAGATCTATCACTAAATGCTTGTTTAACAATAGTTTTTTACGATAACTATACAGAACGTCGCCCACAGTTATATTAGTTAATGATTCACAAAAAATCTAGTCTTTTCTATCGATTCATCAGCCATAATTTGTATATGGTCTCATTACTATTGGTTATAGGACGATTAAAAACCTATTAGAAATATAATATAAAGCGCCTATGTTAGGGTTACCTGAGGCAATGGATGATATCTGTCTACCTTGAATACTTTGCCCCAAAATAGCGACAGTAGCCACTAATATATTAAAAAAACGAAGTATAAAAAAACCCCACTAACCAATTAGCTAGTGGGGTTTTCAATAACAGAAAATGCGTATCAGTTGCTTTTGTCCTCTATTAACGACTTGATACTGTCACTATTATTTTTAGGCGCATTATTATTTTTAGGCGCATTATTATTTTTAGGTGCATTATTATTTTTAGGTGCATTATTATTTTTAGGTGCATTTGCATTACTATTTGCCCCATTGTTGCTCGTATTGGGCGGTTTTGGCGCAGGTACAGCGGGTGGTTTTTTAGCGGTGCTATTATCTGCACCTGCTGTTGACGGCTTTTTATTTTCCTGCTTGGAGTTATTGGTATTACTTTGCGTTTGACTTGATGCCTCATCAGTTGATTGTGGCTCATTACCAACTGTGCGCTCTTCTGTGACAGATAATGTTTCAGAGGTATCTGCAGATTGACGGATGCTTTCTACTGGGGCGCTATCGTTAGAGGAACGTTGACTATCGCGACTCGTATTAGTGTTAGCGGCTTCTTGCTCATTAGCCGTATTGTTGACTGCTTGCGCTTGCTGACGTACTGGTATTTCACGCTTAGTCGGTTTTAGATTGACAGCGCGCGTGCGCTTCGTACTTAAGTCTTTTACTGGATCAGGACGCTCGTAGTTATCGATAATACTTACGTATCGATTGATTTCCTCCGGTAGCACACGTACATTGGCAGGCAGTTTAAAATCTGTGAGCTTTGTTGCCCCAACGGCCTCCTGTGGACTACTCATGATTCCGTAAGTCAGCATATAACGGACTTGATTTTCACTATCAAGATAGCGGAAATAAGCGAACTTATCACGATCTTCACGGCCTTCTAAATAGCTGACAATCACGTCATTTTCAGCGACATTCATCACCTGCACGGTCCACTTACCCTTGTTGGCAAGTAGATAGCGCTTGTCTTTAAACTCGTCAGGATAATTACGCAAGTCACGGACAGTCGTATCAAAACTAATCGGCTGTACATCGGTATCCAGCTCGTGAAGCGACTCGATTTTTAATGGTTGCTCAAACTCATCAGCCAACATTTGCGGTGCTGATACTGGTTCGTTTTCAATTTTGGCACCCATCGCTGGCGTTTGGCTTAGCATCCAGACTAACGCTGTCACAACACCTAATAGTAACGTCGCGACTAGCCAGATCAGGGCTTGACGACTGTATGATTGGCCAGCGGTACGCGTCTTCGATTTTGATGCTGCCATAGGAATATCCTTGGTAAAAACATATTTAAGAGCATTACACCAATGCTCATTCAAATAGAAGTGCAGTGAGTGCAGCCTATGAATCTGCTGTACATATCAAGTTTTAGTACGAATACTCACTAAAATTTTGATACATTATGCGCTGTGTTGTGACAATACTTCGAGCAACAGATCGTTATCGAAGTCATTGGTCACTACTGCACTCCCTATTGATTTTAACAAAATCAGCCGGATTTGTCCTTGTTTCACTTTTTTATCGTGTCCCATCAAGTCCAGAGCAGTTTGTACATCAATGGCAGGCGGTTTGGTTGGCAGGTTACCTAGCATCAAAACACGCTCAATGCGCTCAACCTCATCAAGGGTCAACCAACCAATTTTTTGGGACAGTTCAGCTGCTTGCATCATGCCCGCCGCTACCGCCTCACCATGCAACCAATTGCCGTAACCTTGATGGGTCTCGATCACATGACCAAACGTATGCCCAAAGTTCAACAGGGCACGCACACCTGACTCTCTTTCATCTTGAGCGACCACATCTGCTTTGTATTGACAGCAGCGCTTCACGGCTTCGCCAAGTACTGCCAGATCCAACGCCATCATTGCAGTTAAATTCTCTTCAAGCCATGTCAGGAATGCTTCATCCATGATAAGCGCATACTTGATAATTTCAGCGACTCCTGCTGACAGCTCACGTGCAGGCAATGTTTTGAGCGTACTCATATCAGCGAGCACCATTTGTGGCTGCCAAAATGCCCCAATCATATTTTTGCCTTGCGCATGATTGATGCCCGTTTTGCCGCCAACGCTAGAATCGACTTGCGATAATAAGGTCGTTGGAATTTGGATAAAGTTGACCCCGCGCATAAAACTTGCTGCAGCAAAACCTGTCATATCACCCACCACGCCGCCACCAAGTGCGATAAGCGTGACATCACGATTGAAATGCTCTGCCATTAGTGCATCATATATTTGGTCAATGCTTGTCTGGTTCTTATATTGCTCACCATCTGGTAACACGCAAACTTTTACCGTAAACTGCTCTGCTAGCTCGTCTTCTAAAGCTTGCAAATATAGAGGTGCCACGGTATCGTTAGTCACAATCAATACTTGGCAACCCTTAATATAAGGTGCGACTTGCTTTGCCATACTGCTGTCTTTTGACGTCGCATCTTCAGTAATAATGATTGGATAATCATGACTTTGCGTACGAACTGTTAAGCTATCATGAAACAGTGACGTTGCCATGAGACACTCCTTAAGCATTTATAATTGGGTAAAAGTAGCTGAGTATACCTACCTATCATATCAATAGCTAATATCGGTCTACTCTTTATTGTCTTTTGGTGTTGTGTCAGTACAATCAAAAAATGCGTTCAGCTGCTGCATTAATTGGCTGACCATATGACGCGGATAAGTGTGACCAGTGGGCATAATAATATGCGCGACCTGACGATATAATGGATCGCGAATACTATATAGATCTTGCAGTATTTTTCTAGGATTAGGCTGTTGTAAAAGAGGCCGTGACTTGTCTTTAGAAGTGCGGGCCATTTGCACATCGACTGGGGCATTGAGATAAACCACGATGCCACGCTGTCTTAAGAACTCTCGGTTTTCAGCAGCCAATACTGCGCCACCGCCAGTTGCCAATACAATTTGGGGGGCTTGAGTCAGCTCATCAATGGCACGTGTTTCACGCTCACGAAAACCCGCTTCACCTTCTTTGGCGAATATCCAAGCAATGTCAGCACCGGTTTGCGATTCGATATACCAATCACTATCTACAAAAGTGCGACCTAACTGCTTGGCCAGTAACTTACCGATCGTCGTCTTCCCCGCTCCCATCGGACCCACTAAAAACACCGACGGCAATTCCTGCACCATAATACTCACTCAGCTAAATTAGCTATCATACAACGTCATTGATATTCTGGCTAGTAATGCGCTGTGATTATTGTTAGTAATATTTAGCGCTTAACGTCCATTAATCCATGCATATAGCTCGCAATATTAAAGATGCTAAGTTTATGCACAAAAAAAAGTAAGCACTAAGGCTTACTTTTTTAGTGAATAATAAACAAATTTATGATTAATTTAAGCGAGTTGTACCATCATTGATCAATTTTGGTGTGACAAATATCAACAGCTCTTCCTTATTGTTATTGCGCACATCTCTGCGGAATGCACGGCCAATGTATGGTAAATCGCCTAAAAACGGCACTTTGTCCACGTTATTATTAGTGCGGTTTCTAAAGACCCCACCCAATACCACCGTTTGACCATCTTCAACGATCACATTGGTTGAGATAGAATCCTCAGAAATAGCCACCTGATTGTTGATAATAGTCGGCGTACCATTAGTAATAAGTAACTGCAGACCAATTTTGCCATCAGGGGTAATATTTGGCGTCGCCTCTAAACTCAGTGCCGCTTCTCTAAAACTGGTTGTAGTTGCGCCGCTCGCTGAGGCTTCTTGATAAGGAATCTGGGTGCCAGAAGAAACTTTTGCGGTTTGCTTGTCGGCCGTCAACACTTTCGGGGTTGAGATGACTTCACCGCGATTGTCCGCTTGCAATGCTGATAGTTCAAGATCAAGCATCACATCAGATAAACTTAATAAGCCAAAAGCGATACTACCGGCTGGATTATCCACCCCTAAATCAACGTTTAAGTTATCAGGACGGCTGATGTCATATGAAGGATAAGAAACCGTTTGTCCATTGACAGTCGTGGTTTCTACGTCAAACTCTTTTAAGTCCCACAAAGTTTGATCACTACCACCAACCAACAAGCTACGATTATTGGCTGCACCATTTGATAAGATTCCCCAGCGAACCCCAATCTCTTTACTAAAGCTGTCAGTGGCACTAACAATACGTGCCTCAATCATAACCTGACGCACAGGGATGTCAATCTTACTAATGAGTTTGTGAATATTTTCGATACTGTCAGCCACATCTTTGACAATCAAGGTATTGGTACGCTCATCAACTGTTACCGTACCACGATCCGACAACAACGTATTATTGTCATTTCCACGATTTGTAAGTCCGCTCGTGCCCCCTATACCGCTACTACCAGATGAGCCACTTCCTTGAGAAATCAAAGTCAGGACATCTTGTGCTTTTGCATAGCTCAAACGAATATATTCAGTACGTAATGGCGCATAAGATTGAACAGCTTGCTGCGCTTCAAGCTCACGTGCTTCTTGTTCAGCGAGTTCAGTAGAAGGCGCAACCAAAATCACATTACCATTTTCGCGCTTGCCTAGATTTTTACTTTTTAGAATAATATCGAGTGCTTGATCCCAAGGCACGTTGATCAAACGCAAGGTGATGTTACCAGCGACTGAATCACTCGCAACGATATTCATCTCAGTAAACTGCGCTAAAATATCTAACACGCTGCGAATTTCAACGTCTTGGAATTCCATGGACAGTGGCTCGCCGCTGTATACTCTCTCCTCAAGTGTCGGCTCACGTAGCAGCTCAGGCTTGCTAATACTAATATTTAACTGATTGCCTGACTGATAAGCTTGATACTCGTAATCATCAAACATATTAATAGTGATGACACCATTTTGTCCTTGGTTTTTAGTATCGATGCTACTCACCAGACCACTATTAATATTTAATCGACGTAGCAAGTTTCTTGGGACCGTACTGCCTGTTAAACGTACGACAAGCTTATTACCTTGGCGTTGTACATCTACCGGAATGGCTTCGTTGGCAAGTACCATGCTGACGTTACCGCCACCATCATTACCTGCCGAAAAATTGACCGCACTGAGACCATCATAGCTGTATTGCTTACTTACTTGTGCAGAAGCAAGTTGCGGGTTCAACAGTGGATTAACTCTGACTACCATCGTATCGGCTGGTACTTCGTTTTCTACCACGACGGTATTATTTGTACTGACAGCTGCAACGGGAACCGTGCTGGTCTCAACGATTGGCGTGACGACTGCAGTGGTGGTGATGCCGCTAGAGTTATTAAGGACATCTTGTACAGGGTCACTAGTAATCACTGGACGATCAGGATCTGTAATGGTCAGTAGTAGCTCGTTACCCTCAATCGCTGTTGTATAATTGCCTGATTGCTTGAGGCCAACGATAAGACGCGTCGTACTGTCGCTACTCAACGTGGTGACATCATTGACCATACCGATATTGTATTCGTTGAAACGACTGGCAAGACCGTTTTGTACTTGTTCAAAATCTAATACCAAGCGGCTAGGATCATCAAGCTCGTAGGCTGCAGGCAATACTGGTAAACCTGTGAACCCCAAACGCATTTGTGTCACTGCTGGTGCAGTTTGCACTACAGACACATTATTGATGCGCTGTGCAGCGTGGGCGCTACTACTTACTGCCACCATGCTGACTGCCAGTGCTGAAATGGCAAAAGCAGAAGAAACGCGGTTGCTCATCATCATTACCTTGTTATTGCGTACTGTCATTATTTATTCCTCAAAAAATCTGCCGACTTAGCTTATAGGGGATACCAGCGACTGGGGTTTTTCAATAAACCCAGCGCGGCTGTCTGGCACAATTTCAATCAAATTGATCTGGGTCGGCGTGATTTCAACAATACGGCCGTCATTCAATCCAAGATAATCACCTACCTTCACACTAGCAACTGAACCATCAGGACGTTGTACCAATGCGTATCGCTGACCTTCAGGCGACACTACTACGCCTCGAAAAACCAGTTGCGATAACTCGTATTGTTCAAGTGGTTCTTTTACACGTGTAATATCTGGGCGCACGCCATCAATAGAAGTGGTAGGACCCTCTACATTCACCAGGCTTGGTGGTAAAAACGGGCTGCGCTGTGAGCTTGCACTATAGACGAAGTCTTCTACTAGTTCAGCTTTGGGTGGTGGTTCGATAGGCTGCGCTGGCTGGTTACGGATGTCAGTCATCGCTTGCTCTGCCATACCGATACGATCCGTACAGCCAGTCATCGCTAGCACTGAGATACTTAAAGTCAACAGCATGGGTAGTTTTTGCATACTCATTAGTTACCTCCTGCATTTGCATCAGTAGCGGCGGCATCACCTGCAGGAGCCGTTTCATCTTCAGGAGTCGCTTCTTTTGAACGATAGGTTTTGGTTTGCAAGACTAGATTAAGCTCAGGTAAAACATCTAAGCTCGGTTGTGGGTTACTCACCTCAAAATCGTGCATGGTGATGATACGAGGCAGTGCTGCAAGGCCACTAATAAAACTACCAAACTGATGATATTCACCTAAAGCAGCAATGCGAATCGGTTGCTCAATGAAAAATTCATTTTCAATCTCAGGTTCGACAGAGATGTCTTGAAAACGAATATTACTACCGACACCTGTCATATTGATACCTTCTACCAGCTCTGACACACGCGTGTCTTTTGGCAACTGGTCTAATAAGGTATTAAACTCCGTTTCCATCTGAACGACCTGTGCTTGATAGGCTTGTAGGTGACGCGCGCGCGATTCTTTTTCACGATAGCTTTCAAGCAAGGTCTGTTGCTGACTTTCAGCAGCATTGATCTCATCGATTTTGCTACTAATTGGTAGCGCCCATGATAGGGCCGCTATAAAGGTAATAATAAGACCGATCACCGTCACCTTCACTGGTAGCGGCCAGCTGCCATAGTTTTCAGAGTCTAGTGACTCAAAACTACGACGAAACTCATTGAGATCAAACTGCTTCTTTGGTTTTGAAGCACTTTTTTTGGTCTTAATTAGGCTTTTTTTACGGACAAGTTTCATAACTCCCCTCCCACACCATCTTCCGCAGGGACAGGCGTCTCTGATTGTACTTTAGTCGTCACTACGAACTGTACATAACTGTCTTCAGGATAGACTGGACGCGGTGTCTCACCAGCCGTAGTGACTGTATTATTTAGTACAGGGGCCGCTTCATAAGCGCTAATGTTCTGTTGAATATTGCTAACTGCTGAGTTACCCATCCATTTACTGCTGTCAAGGTTGCGAATCAAACTTGACACAATATTTGGGTTATCAGCCAGACCAGTCAACGTTAATACATCGCCTTCGCGTTTGAGATTGGTTAGATAAAGCGCTGGTGGAATCGCTCTTGCCAGATCATCCCACAAACGTACTGGTACAGGACGCCGACCTTGCAAGTCTTGAATGACCTGCATACGTGAGATAATATCTTCACGGCGCTGCTCTAAACTGTCAATCTCAGTCAATGCGGTGTCTAAGCGTGCATTTTCTTGTTCAATCAAAGCATTAGCATCAAGCTGTTCATCAAGCTCATTGTTAAAATAGCTCCATGAAGCAAAGGCCGCCAATAAGGTGAGCAAAGTCACCGCAACGATCAGAGTCATAAACTCTTTGTTACGACGCTCGCGCTCCTCTTGTCGCCAAGGTAAAAGGTTAATACGAGCCATTAGTCAAAGCTCCTTAACGCAAGACCGCATGCAGCCATTAATCCTGGCGCGTCAATGGTCAATTGCTCATTATCGATATTAGGCGCAATGGTCATATTGGTGAACGGATTGGCAACACTAACGCTTACACCGAGTTTTTGTTGTGCCATCCCAGCAAGACCTGCAATGGAGCTACTACCACCCGCAAGTACCACGTGGTCAATACTACTATACTGACTTGAGGAGAAGTAAAATTGTAAGGAACGAGTGATTTGCTGAATGGTATTTTCTATAAAAGGGGTCAAAACTTCAGGATAGTAGTCATCAGGCAATGTGCGCTCACGTTTGCTCAGCGTTGCCTCTTCAGCTGACAACCCATACCGGTTTTGAATCGCTTCTGTTAACTGAACACCGCCAAACAATTGCTCGCGACTATAAATAAACTCACCATTCTTTGCGATATATAAAGTGGTTTGATTATGGCCGATATCAACCAAAGCGACCAGTTCTGGCATATTTGGCAGATTGTCTGCCATCAGTCCAAAAGCGCGCTCTATTGCATGTGACTCGATATCCATAACCTTGGTTTGCATACCACCAAAGGCCAACGCATCAACACGCTGATCAACGTTTTCTGAGCGAGAGGCCGCAAGCAGTACTTGTACCATATCCTCACTCACTAAAGATGGACCTAGCACCTCAAAATCTAAATTGACATCTTCTAATGGATAAGGCACATATTGATCAGCATCCAAACGTATTTGTGCTTCACGCTCAACATCGCTTAGCATCATATCCATATCAATAATTTTGGTGATGACGGCAGATCCTGATACGGCGGTTGCAGCATTACTGCCCGCAACTTGGCAACGTCTTGCTAGACTCGTTATAATGTTGCCAACCGCCTCTGTATCAACTAGGAGTTTGTCGACGACTACACCTTCCGGTAGTCTCTCAATACCGTAAGATTTTAGGTGGAACATGCCTTGTTGACGCTGTATGTCCACTATTTTTACTGAAGTGGCACAAATATCCACACCAATCAAATGTCGACTTTTTGAAGTAAATAGCCTCACAAACTCTATACCTTATATTAAGTGTACAATCTGATAGTTATTTGTAATAATTGAGTACAATACTTTACTTAATTGATAGATTCAAGCGTCTAAAAATATATTAAGGCCTACTTACACATTTATTATGACCTGTTGATTTTGTTCAATGTATAATAAGTTATCCGCTACAAATTCTAATGAATAAGTCTTATTATGGCCAAAAAAAATGCTACCGCTCGTCTCATTCATTTCTTGGTGGGACTTTTCGTCGCTTGCCTAGCATTGGCAGTTATCTTAGCGCTTGCTGTACCTATTGGTTTTTATGGGATGGCGATGTATTTATCGCCAACTTTGCCAAGTATTCAAGAGATAAAAACTGCCAATTTAGAAATGCCATTGCAGATTTATAGTAGCGATGACAAATTAATTGGCCAATACGGCAATCGTTTATCGTTACCAGTCACATTTGATGAAATTCCTGAAGATTTGACTCACGCTTTTTTAGCGGCAGAAGATGCTTCTTTCTTTCAGCATAGTGGCATCAGTATCAAAGGTCTTGGACGCGCGGTCACTGAAGTGGTGACTGATGATGACAGTCAGACTGGTGGCTCAACTATTACAATGCAGGTCGCCAAAAATTATTTTTTAAGTCCTGAGCGCACACTAAACCGCAAACTGACAGAGCTGTTTGTGGCGCGAAAAATGGAAGATGAGCTTAGCAAAAATGAGATCCTTAATCTCTATGTCAATAAGATTTATTTGGGTGAAGGCGCTTATGGTATCCGCGCTGCTGCCAAAAAATACTATAGTAAATCACTAGATAATCTTACTATTGCTGAAATCGCAATGCTTGCCGGTTTACCAAAAGCCCCTTCTAAATACAATCCTGTTGCCAATCCTAGCCGCGCGTTGACTCGGCGTAACTGGATCATTGGCCGTATGCATGAGCTTGGCTATATTACTCAAGCTCAGTATGATGAGGCCGTTAACTCCCCCGTTGGCATTAAGCTATATCAAGAAAAACTCGACGTTAATATGCCCTATTTAGCAGAAATGACGCGTGCGACCTTAGTTGAACGCTATGGGGAGCAAGTCATGCACAGTGGTTGGCGCGTTCGTCTCACGGTCGATAGCAAGGCACAAACGGCGGCAGAGGCTGCCATATTAACTGGGCTGATTGCTTACGAGCATCGTCATGGTTGGCGCGGCGCAGAGGCAAATGACGAGCCTCTCGAAAACTTTCAACACTATAGCAATATGTCTCCTGCCAAAGTTACCAAAGTCAACTCTCGTAGTTTTGAAGCGATATTACAGTCTGGTGAAAGTGTAACGGTCAATTGGTCTGGCATGAGCTGGGCACGCAAATACATCTCTGCCAATCGTATCGGTTACTACCCTAATAATGCTAGCCAAATAGTGAGCAAAAACGATATTGTCCGCGTGATACCTACCGCAAATGGTAATTGGCAACTAGGGCAGATACCCAAAATACAAGGTAGTCTGGTTTCATTAAATCCAGAAACCGGCGCGGTTAATGCATTAGTAGGTGGTTTTGATTTCAAACACAGTAAATTCAACCGAGCCTTACAAGGATGGCGCCAACCTGGCTCAACCATCAAACCATTAGTCTATACCGCCGCTTTGGAAAAAGGCTACCGCCCAGACAGTATTGTTTCAGATCGCCCTATTCAAGTAGGCGACTGGAAACCTAAAAACTCTGATGAACGTTTCTTAGGTGACATTACCTTACGTCGTGGTTTGTATTTATCTCGCAACTTGGTTTCTATCCGTCTCCTACAAGCCATTGGTATCTCTGATGCGCGCAACCTCTTAGATGAGTTCGGCCTAGATAAAGAAAAACTACCAACAACTTTATCGTTGGCTCTAGGGGCAGGACAAGCAACCCCATTGCAAATGGCAACGGCGTATTCAACCTTTGCTAATGGTGGTCACCGCGTACAACCTTACTTTATTGAGCAAATTTATAACTATAAAAACGAGTTATTATTTCAGGCCAATCCACTTCAGGCTTGCGCCTTATGCTTCAATGAGCAACTTGAAGCGGTTAATAAAAACCTGATAGAAGAATATAACAAATCATTAGAAGACGAAAACAGTACTACTGAAGAATCAGCTAACGAGAGCACAGAGCTAGAAAATAGTGAAAATGTAGAAGAAACGGATGAAGCAATCGATCTTACTGTCTATGACGCTGGTCCACAATCAGATCGCCTAAAAGCACCTGTCGTACAATACATAGCAGCCAAACAAGCACCAAGAATATTAAAGCCTAGAGTAGCATTTGAAATGGCAGATATTTTACGTGATGTGGTGCAGCGTGGTACTGCAGTACGAGCAAAAGCCTTAGGCCGTGATGATATTGGCGGCAAAACCGGTACAACCAACGAAGCCAAAGACGCTTGGTTTGCAGGGTTTCATCCTACCAATGCAACGGTTGTATGGATGGGGTTTGATCAGCCAACATCTATGGGTCGCAGAGAGTATGGTGGTGTGGCTGCCCTGCCCGTCTGGATGGACTTTATGAAAGCTCAGCTCAAAAACACACCAAACCAATGGGTGTCTATCAATAACCGCTCAAAATCTAAAAAGCAGCAACAGCAAATTATAGAAATGACCGATGATGGTATTATAACTGATGATGACGACATCTCTGACAATAGCGCACCAGCAAAACCGGTCAAAACTCAAATTCAGCAGCGTAAGCCGACCCTACCTGAACCAACTGCAGATACTAGCAACTCAGCAGCTCAAGCAAACAATAGCCGTAGTAACGATAGCGTGCCGCAAAACCCTTTATCGGTCACGCCGGTCCAGCGTATGCCCCCGATGCCAGAGTAATCTACTGGTATCTCTAGCTACCGATATAATAAAAGGCTTGTTCAGTCATCACTGAATAAGCCTTTTTTGTAGATATTATATTTCAGATAGACTCATCCTGCTAAAACTCAACCATCCCTGCACGTAGTTGCTCGATCAGCTCTAAAAGCTGATTACGCCATTCTCTTATCGTTGCCTCATCAGGTAACCATTGATTTGACAAAGTAACGACATTCACAATAAGGTCGGGCGCGGCTAAATCGCTACTTGGTTTTTCATCCACCACCGTATCTGGTGGTACCGCATAGAGGCAACGCTCATAAGCGCGCTCTATATTTGCAATAAAGCCTTGCTGCTGCAATTGCTGCAAGCGCTGAATCTCAGGAGATACCTGCGTGCGCTCGCCTAGTGCTTGCTCAATATCTGACAAAGTTGGTGCGGTCATATTTAAGCTATAAAAATGACCCAACTCTTGAATAAATGCCAACAATGCCCCGTATAAATGAAAAATAGCCGTTTCACAATGAGCCTGATATAGCTGCTTATCATTGGTGCTGCCTGCTGCTTGACAAGAGAGACGGCAGAAATAGAGTTTTTGATTGGTACGATCTGCTTGATATTTGGCAACGCGAGTTTTACCTGCCATGTGCGACTTATCCTTCTATAGATAGTAAATTGAGGCTTATTTTCCAGTGTACTATTTTTTTAGATAATAGCACCATGCCTTTCTCAGTTTTTATACACACAAAAAAGCCAGCGACTTAGGCTGGCTTTTTCTTAAATTGGGAATGAAACAAAATACTCAATACGATTAATTATTTTGATTTAACTCTTGAGCAAAGGCCTCATCAAAGCTTGCAAAGTCTTTGCTATCAGTGCTTGCAGTCATATCAAACGCTGCATTTAGATCACTGTCTTGTAGCTTCTGATCCGCTGTCTCTTTGCGTGCCTTGTGATAAGCAAGACCCGTACCTGCAGGAATCAAGCGACCAACCACCACGTTTTCTTTCAGACCACGTAGCTCATCCACTTTACCAGTCACAGCCGCCGCCGTTAGTACACGGGTTGTTTCTTGGAAAGACGCCGCTGAGATAAAGCTTTCAGTTGCAAGACTTGCCTTAGTGATACCTAATAATTGACGCTCAAACTGTACTGGGAATTTGTCTTCCGCTTCTAGTTTCGCATTCAACGCTTTGATATCTGCATACTCGACCTGATCACCTTTGAAGTGGCTTGAATCGCCGCCATCAGTGATTTCAACTTTACGCAGCATCTGACGAATAATAACTTCGATGTGCTTATCGTTGATTTTTACACCCTGCAAGCGATAAACGTCCTGTACTTCGTTGACGATATAATCAGCAAGTGCAGTCTGACCTTTCAAACGCAAGATATCATGCGGGTTTTGTGGACCATCTGCAATAATCTCACCACGTGCTACCGTCTCGTTTTCAAAGACGTTGATTTGACGCCATTTCGGAATCAGCTCTTCATGTACTTCGCCATCTTCATTGGTAATAATGAAGCGGTTCTTACCTTTGGTCTCTTTACCAAAGCTTACGACACCTGTCATTTCTGCCATGATGGCGTGATCTTTTGGACGACGTGCTTCAAATAGATCAGCAACACGTGGTAGACCACCGGTAATATCTTTTGTACCAGAAGAGGCTTGTGGGACACGGCCTAGAATCGAACCTGCTGCTACTTTTTCACCATCGCTCACGCGAATGATCGTTTCAGCTGGTAAGAAGTAAACCACTTCTTTGCCTTCGTCAGTGTTCAAAATAATGGCAGGACGTAAGTCTTTTGCTGAACTTGAACGGTCACGAGTCGCTAGAATCTCAAACGAGCTCATACCAGTGGCATCATCAACCTTAACGGTCGCCGTTGAACCATCAACGATATCACTGAAACGTGCTGTACCAGCAAATTCTGTGATAATTGGATGGGTATGCGGATCCCATTTAGCGATGGTTTGACCGCTTTCAACCTGCTCTTCGTCTTTCACAAGAACGCTTGAACCGTACGGTACTTTATAGCGCTCACGCTCACGGCCAAGCTCATCAGTCAACGCGATTTCAGCTGAACGCGATACGATGACTAAGTGACCATCAGTATGCTGTACCGTTTTCATGTTTTCAAAGTGCGCTTGACCAGCATTACGTACAGAGATGCTGTTGTCCACAGATGCTGAACTCGCGGCCCCGCCCACGTGGAACGTACGCATGGTCAACTGAGTACCTGGCTCACCGAT
Organism: Psychrobacter sp. KCTC 72983; assembly: GCF_014280455.1. Taxonomy (NCBI): domain Bacteria; kingdom Pseudomonadati; phylum Pseudomonadota; class Gammaproteobacteria; order Moraxellales; family Moraxellaceae; genus Psychrobacter; species Psychrobacter sp. KCTC 72983. The sequence goes on along the minus strand of NZ_CP060390.1, from coordinate 1,608,960 downwards.
AGACTGAGCGGCCATAACACCAACTGACTCGCCGATATTCACTTTGTGACCACGTGCAAGGTCACGACCATAGCATTGTGAACACACACCATGTTCGATATCACAAGTAATCACCGAACGTACCCAGATATCATCGATTGCGTTGTTATCAAGGACATTAACCCAATACTCATCAATCAAAGTACCCGCTGGAATCAATACTTTATCAGCATCATCGTTATACGTCACATCACGTGCAGTCACACGACCAAGTACGAGATCACCTAGCTTCTCAATGATTTCACCACCTTGGATATGTGGCTTCATGAGCAAGCCTTCTTCGGTACCACAGTCTTCGCTGGTCACAACCAAATCTTGCGCCACATCGACCAAGCGACGGGTTAGGTAACCTGAGTTAGCCGTTTTTAGTGCTGTATCCGCTAGACCTTTACGTGCACCATGCGTTGAGATGAAGTACTGTAGTACGGTCAAACCTTCGCGGAAGTTCGCTTTAATTGGTGTCTCAATGATTGAGCCATCTGGTTTCGCCATCAAACCACGCATACCGGCCAACTGACGAATCTGTGCCGCACTACCACGAGCGCCAGAATCCGACATGATAAAGATCGAGTTGAATGACTTCTGCTCGTCTTCTTCGCCTTGGGCGTTGATAACTTTATCTGTTGCCAAATTATCCATCATCGCCTTAGCGACTTTGTCATTGGTACGTGACCAGATATCAACGACTTTGTTATAGCGCTCACCAGCGGTCACAAAGCCTTGCTCAAATTGATCTTCGATTTCGCGAACTTCGCCTTCTGCCATTTCGATGATTTGTTTTTTCAGTGGTGGAATGACCATATCATCGATACCGATAGACACACCAGATAGCGTTGCTTGAGCAAAACCAAGATACATCAATTGGTCAGCAAACATAACGCTTTCTTTGACGCCCACTTTACGGTAGCAAGAGTTGATCAAACGAGAGATATTTTTCTTCGTCATCTCTTGGTTACACTCATCAAACGTCATACCTTTAGGCATGATGTTCCAGATAAGTAGACGACCAGCAACCGTATCTTTGATACTGGTTTCTTTGGTCTCGTTACCGTCTTCGTCAATTTGCGTTTCAGTGACACGCACTTTGATCTTCGCGTTTACATGCAAATCATTTGAACCAATTGCACGCAAAGCTTCATTGACGGTCGAAAATATCATGCCTTCGCCTTTGGCATTGATAGACGAGCGACTGATGTAATATATACCTAGTACAACATCCTGTGAGGGTACGATGATCGGATCACCGTTCGCAGGTGACAAGATGTTGTTAGTAGACATCATCAAGGCGCGTGATTCAAGCTGTGCTTCAAGGGTCAATGGCACGTGAACGGCCATTTGGTCACCATCGAAATCGGCGTTGAATGCAGTACAAACAAGCGGATGCAACTGGATTGCTTTACCTTCGATCAATACTGGCTCAAATGCCTGTAAACCCAAACGGTGAAGTGTTGGCGCACGGTTGAGAAGTACTGGATGCTCACGGATAACCATGGCCAGCATATCCCATACTTGTGGCTCTTCACGCTCTACCATCTTTTTGGCAGCTTTAATCGTAGTCGCTAAACCATGAGACAATAGTTTGTTATAAGTAAATGGCTTGAATAATTCTAGAGCCATTTTCTTCGGTAGACCACACTGATGTAAACGTAATGTTGGGCCTACAACGATAACCGAACGACCAGAGTAATCGACACGTTTACCAAGCAAGTTCTGACGGAAACGACCTTGCTTACCTTTGATCATATCAGCCAAAGATTTCAATGGACGCTTGTTACTACCAGTGATGGCACGACCGCGACGACCGTTATCAAGCAACGCATCCACTGATTCTTGCAACATACGTTTTTCGTTACGTACGATGATATCAGGTGCGCTCAGCTCAAGCAGACGCTTAAGACGGTTGTTACGGTTGATCACACGGCGATATAGATCGTTTAGATCTGACGTCGCAAAACGACCACCTTCTAGCGGTACTAACGGGCGCAAATCTGGTGGTAGTACTGGCAAGATATTCATTACCATCCACTCAGGCTTGTTATTAGAGTCACGGAATGCTTCTAATAATTTAAGACGCTTAGACATCTTCTTAAGCTTGGTCTCAGAACCTGTTTGTGGAATCGCTTCACGCAGCTCATCAATCTCAAGATCCATATCGATATCTTTCAATAGGTCTTGGACAGCTTCCGCACCCATCTTGGCAGTGAACTCGTCGCCAAACTCTTCAAGTGCTTTGTAATAATCTTCATCATCAAGCAACTGATACTTTTCTAAAGAAGTCAGACCAGGATCAGTCACGATGTAGCTTTCAAAATACAGGACGCGCTCAATATCGCGCAATGTCATGTCTAGCAATAGACCGATGCGGCTTGGTAGTGATTTTAGGAACCAAATGTGCGCCACAGGACTGGCTAGGTCAATATGACCCATGCGGTCACGACGAACTTTCGCAGTGGTGACTTCAACACCACATTTTTCGCAGATAACGCCTTGGAACTTACGGCGCTTATATTTACCACATAGACATTCAAAATCTTTTACTGGGCCAAAGATTTTGGCACAAAAAAGACCATCACGCTCAGGTTTGAACGTGCGATAGTTGATGGTTTCAGGTTTTTTTACTTCGCCATGCGACCATGACTTGATGACGTCAGGTGAGGCTAGAGTAATTTGAATGCTATCAAACTCTGTATTACCGTTGCCGGTAGGGCTTTGCATGATATCGAGTAAATCTTTCAAGTTGCTTCTCCGTTATCTTTATAATCATCTGACAGCGTACCATTGACGCAGATAAGATGAATGAAGGCAATGAATAGGGTTGAGACAAATCACTAAAAGCAGCAGCAATAAAGCAGACTGCCTTTAGTGGACAACTAAGTTAAACAACGGGCTAGTTGCTTTGTTTTAACTCAATATTAATACCCAATGATTTGATTTCTTTGGTCAGTACGTTGAACGACTCAGGCATGCCTGGATCCATATACTGCTCACCATCAACGATGTTTTTGTACATACGAGTACGGCCTTCAACGTCATCCGACTTCACCGTTAGCATTTCTTGCAACGTATAAGTCGCGCCGTATGCTTCTAGTGCCCACACTTCCATCTCACCGAAGCGCTGACCACCAAACTGCGCTTTACCGCCGAGTGGCTGCTGCGTGACTAGAGAGTAAGAACCCGTTGAACGCGCATGCATTTTGTCATCAACCAAATGGTTAAGCTTGAGCATGTACATGTAACCCACGGTCACTTTACGGTCAAATTTCTGACCTGTACGACCATCATATAACGTCTGCTGACCATCGCGATCCATACCAGCAAGCTCAAGCAAATCTTTGACTTGGCTTTCTTTTGCGCCGTCAAATACTGCTGTGCCCATTGGTACACCGCCACGTAAGTTGTCTGCTAGCGCCATGATGTCATCATCACTTAAGCTATCAAGATCAACTTGCTCACCGCCTACTTGGTTATAGATTTTATCCAAGAAGTCACGTAGCTCTTTGATCGCTGCTTGAGATTTGAGCATACCATCAATCTTCTCGCCCAATCCTTTCGCTGCCATACCCAAATGCGTCTCTAGAACCTGACCAATGTTCATACGAGATGGTACACCAAGTGGGTTCAATACGATGTCAACGGTATTACCATTTTCATCATAAGGCATGTCTTCAACTGGCATGATGCGCGATACCACACCTTTGTTACCATGACGACCAGCCATCTTATCACCAGGCTGAATACGACGCTTAACCGCTAGATATACTTTAACGATTTTTTGTACGCCATGTTGCAAGTCATCACCAGCAGTCAATTTGCGTTTTTTCTCAGCAAACTTCACATCGATGTCTTTTTGCTTATCAACCAAGTAATCAGCGATTTGCGTTAGACGCTCAGAGATTTCTTCTTCTACTGGTTGAATATCAAGCAAGGTCTCAAGGCTCATATCTTTCATATCAGCCAATGCCATAACCGTACCAGCTTTTAGACCAGCACCGCCGCTGACTTTTTGGCCATCTAAGAGATTACCAATACGGCCACGTGCTGCTTCTTCAAAGATACGTAGCTCTTCTTTCAAATCTTTGCGATAGCTATCAAGCTGCGATTTTTCAATCGCTCTTGCGCGTGCGTCTTTTTCAACGCCATCACGGGTGAAGACCTGTACATCAATAACCGTACCTTTACTTGAAGTTGGTACGCGTAGTGAAGTGTCTTTTACATCAGCAGCTTTTTCACCAAAGATAGCGCGTAGTAGTTTCTCTTCTGGCGTTAGCTGCGTTTCACCTTTTGGCGTCACTTTACCAACGAGAATATCACCAGCATCAACTTCAGCACCGATATAGACGATACCTGCTTCATCAAGACTTGATAGTGCTGCTTCACCAACGTTTGGAATATCAGCCGTGATCTCTTCTGTACCTAGTTTGGTATCACGAGCCACACAAGTCAATTCTTGGATATGAATCGTAGTGAAACGATCTTCTTTTACGACTTTTTCAGATAGTAAGATTGAATCTTCAAAGTTGTAACCATTCCACGGCATAAATGCGATGCGGATGTTCTGACCAAGTGCTAGCTCACCAAGATCCGTTGATGGACCATCAGCCAAGATATCACCCAAAGCAATCTCGTCACCTTGGTTAACGATGATACGTTGGTTGATACAAGTATTTTGGTTAGAGCGCGTGTATTTGATCAAGTTATAGATATCAATACCCGCTTCACCAGCAACCATCTCGTCTTCGTTGACACGAACCACGATACGTGATGCATCAACATCTTCAATCACACCGCCACGCTTAGCGATGACACACACACCTGAGTCACGAGCAACGTGTCGCTCCATACCGGTACCTACCAATGGCTTATCAGCACGTAGGGTAGGAACCGCCTGACGCTGCATGTTCGAGCCCATCAAGGCACGGTTAGCATCATCATGCTCTAGGAACGGAATCAGACCTGCTGCAACCGATACGACCTGACTTGGTGATACATCCATATGCGTCACTTTTTCTGGCGGCATACGAACAAATTCACCATAGCTACGCACACTGACCATCTCGTCAGATAACGCGCCATCCTCAGTCATCGGAGAGTCAGCCTGTGCAATAACAGTACCGACTTCTTCGATTGCTGATAGATATTCAATATCATCAGTCACTTTACCATCAACCACACGGCGATATGGCGTTTCTAAGAAGCCAAAGCTGTTGGTTTTAGCAAATGTCGCTAGTGAGTTGATCAGACCAATATTTGGACCTTCAGGAGTCTCAATAGGACATACACGGCCATAATGCGTATCATGTACGTCACGTACTTCAAAGCCTGCTCGTTCACGAGTTAGACCACCAGGTCCTAACGCTGATACACGGCGCTTATGGGTAACTTCAGACAATGGGTTGTTCTGATCCATAAACTGTGACAACTGGCTTGAACCAAAGAACTCTTTAACCGCCGCCGCTACTGGCTTAGAGTTAATCAAATCTTGTGGTGACAAGTTGTCTGATTCTGCTGAGCTTAAACGCTCTTTTACCGCACGCTCAACACGTACTAAACCAACACGGAATTGGTTTTCTGCCATCTCGCCTACTGAACGAATACGGCGGTTACCTAGATGGTCAATATCATCGACATCGCCGCGACCGTTACGAATTTCGATAAGTTCTTTTAGAACATTAACGATATCATCGTTGGTTAATACACTGCGCTCGCGCTGTACGTCTGGATCATCGGTGTTTTCAAATGGCAGACCAAGACGACGGTTGAACTTCATACGGCCGACGTTAGATAAGTCATAACGATCTGCGTTGAAGAACATGCTCTCAAACAGTTTCTCAGCCGTTTCAACCGTTGGTGGCTCACCTGGACGCATGACTTTATAGATTTCGATCAATGCTTCTTCACGGCTTGAGGTGCTATCAGCACGTAGCGTATCGGCGATATAACTACCTTGGTCGATATCGTTAGTGAACAGAATGCTGAACTCTTTGATGGCACCACTGGCTTCAAATGAGTTCAATTTCACCAATAACTCGTGGTCGATTGGCGTGTTCGCTTTAGCGATGATTTCATCATTAACAATGATGTCTTCAGCTAAAATACGCTCATATAGATATTCATCAGGCACAGCAATTTTCGTCATACCTGCTTCTTCAAGCTGACGGATACGGCGTGCGTTAATACGTTTGCCCTGCTCTACAATAACGTCACCTTCAGGTGATACGATATCAAACTGCGCCATTTCGCCACGTAGACGATCAGCAACTAGATCAATTTCAAACGTCTCTTCAGTTTTATAAACAGCGACTTTATCAAAGAACAAATCTAAAATTTCAGATGTAGTCAGGCCAAGTGCACGTAGAATGATAGAAGCCAATAGCTTACGGCGACGGTCAATACGAGCAAAGACTAAGTCCTTTGCATCAAATTCAAAGTCTAACCATGAGCCACGATAAGGGATGATACGCGCGTTATAAAGCACTTTACCACTTGAATGCGACTTACCTTTATCATGGTCAAAGAACACACCAGGTGAACGATGTAGCTGAGAGACGATAACACGCTCAGTACCATTAATAATGAAAGTACCGTTAGCAGTCATCAAAGGCATCTCGCCCATATAAACGCTTTGCTCACGGATATCTTTGATAGCGGCTTTGCTATCTTTGTCTTTGCTATCTTTATCTTTGATGATCAAGCGAATTTTGACACGCATCGGCGCCGCAAACGTTGAACCACGTAAAATACACTCACGCTCATCAAATTCAGGCGTACCTAAATAGTACTCAACAAATTGCAACTCCGCGTTACCAGAGTGACTCTCAATTGGGAAAATAGAGGAATACGCAGCTTGCAAACCAGTATTCTCACGAGCTTTTGGCTTTTTATGCTCTTGCAAAAATTGCTCATAAGAATCTACTTGAATAGACAGTAAATAGGGAACGTCCATTACAGTGGGCAATTCAGCAAAACTTTTGCGAATACGCTTTTTTTCAGTATAAGAATATGCCATCGAGAGTCCTTACAGTAAACGTGGAAACAAATTAAAAGCGTGGCCAGTATGCATAAATACGATGCACACTTAGCGACGTAAACGATAATATAAAACGGGTTTTCGTGTTCAGTTCATGTCTTTTCTTTCAATTACTACTTTACTCATCAGTGCTTACCTAGCACACTTCACTTAATCTCGTCGTTGCTTGCTAAATTCATGGTAAGTGAATCAATCTATATGACTGTTGCAACCAAAAAATTCAATATTATATAATCTATAATGCATTGCCTATGAGGCTTAATTTACAAATACATTGCTGGAAAATAACGTCTATTAAGATTGCATATAAGCCACTTGCCATCTAGACTGCTTATTACCGAACTATGTTCCCTACACATACAAACTGTCTATAAGGCTTAATAACGACAGTCATGCCACACCAAGTAGGCAACTTATGATCAACAGCTTTTTCAGAATACCGCTTTTTTCAGGATTAATAATCGGGGTAACTATAACTTTAAGAATCAGTATAAACTATAGTGTTGATAGGAAAGCATGCAGACACAAAAAAATGCCAAACATCTACAGACGTTTAGCTGATATTAACTGATTTTAAAAACTGGTATGTGTACTTGCATGTATATCGTCTGTCCTTTTGATGGGTATCCACCGTTAATGCATACGTATGTTGGCAGACACAAAAGGTCAAGCTACGAATTATAATAAAAAAAAGCTGGCAATGCAAGGCATTACCAGCTTTTTTTCTGTACAGTGTTAAACTTATTTTAGTTCAACAGTTGCACCAGCTTCTTCAAGTTTCTTTTTCAACTCTTCAGCTTCAGCTTTAGATGCGCCTTCTTTGATTGGAGCTGGAGCGCCTTCAACCAAATCTTTCGCTTCTTTTAGGCCAAGACCAGTTGCTTCACGTACGGCTTTAATTACGCCAACTTTCTTGTCGCCGAAGCTAGCAAGAACTACGTCAAACTCGTCTTTTTCTTCAGCAGCAGCAGCGCCACCAGCAGCAGCAGCAGGTGCAGCAGCAGCAACAGCAGCAGTTACGCCGAATTTTTCTTCCATATCGCTGATTAGCTCAACGATATCCATTACTGACATTTCAGCGATTGCGTTTAACACATCTTCTTTAGATAGTGCCATGAGAACTCTCCGTTATCTGATAAAAATTAATTGATTTTAATATCGCTTTGATCGTTTGCCAAATATACAAATAGAATTGGCAATACAGTACAACCAGCGATGTCAAAGTTACGTTAAAACAAGCAATTAAGCAGCTTCTTTTGCGTCTTTGATTGCCGCTACAGTGCGAACGAACTTGCCAGGAACAGCATTCATAGTCTGGACAAGCTTGGTCACTGGTGCATTCATAGTAGCCATCAAGATAGAGATTGCTTCGTCGCGAGTTGGTAGCTTCGATACGCGCTCTAGCTCTTCTGGACCATAAACTTCACCACCGACTGATACTAATTTGGTCTCTAAAGCTTTGTTATCTTTGCTAAAGTCGAAAACGACTCGTGCTGCAGATCCCAAATCTTCCATAGAGAAAGCCAAAAGTAGTGGACCAGTCATACGGTCTGACATGCTCTCAAACTTAGTGCCTTCAAAAGCGCGTTTTGCAAGGGTATTTTTTACCACTTTCAAAACAACACCTTTATCACGAGCTTGTTCGCGAAGCTGAGTAAGCTGTGCAACACCAATTCCGTGATACTCGGCAGCTACTGCTGAGTAAGCATTAGCAGCAACTTCAGACACTTCAGCCACAACTTGTTGTTTTTGCTCTAGCGTTAATGCCATAAGTTGACTCCTTTAATCTTATCAATCTGCTTATCATAAAAGCGCTAAAAATCGAAATTTCTGCAAGCTTAAATTTTAAGCTGGGACTGACTTGATACGACACATTACCAGAGGATTCAATTAATGAAAAAAGCATCTACTGGTAACGACTGATTACGGCACCGTTATCAGAATGACGTTGAGTAATAGTTTGAAGATTATATAAATAACCTTACCGCCCTATTCGCTCGTGTCTTAAACTGTGTGGGCCACCGTCTGCGTAGGACAACTAAGATTTTCATCTGTCGTCGATTAACAAAAGTGACTCAGTATCATATTTAACCATTCGAAAATTGTTACTTATGACGCTAAACCACTCTCTACCTACGGTCTTAGACAGCGTAGCAAATACTACGCTGACCTAATATTTTAAATATAGTATGTGCTCATCATTCAAAATACTTGAAGTTCAAGTACTCAAAAATAAAGACTTTAATTATTTTGCAGTACGATAAGGAACAGCGTCGATCGTTAGACCAGGGCCCATCGTGCTAGACAAGGTAATTTTCTTAATAAAAGTACCTTTAGAAGTAGCAGGCTTAGCACGCTTTAGATCAGAAAGAATCGCTTGCGCGTTTTGCTCGATTTGATCAGCAGTGAAACCAACTTGGCCGATAGTTGCATGGATGATACCAGCTTTATCAACACGGTACTGGGCTTGACCCGCTTTCGCGTTGGTCACAGCTTCAGCAACGTTTGGCGTTACCGTACCAACTTTTGGGTTAGGCATTAGACCACGTGGGCCTAGGATCGTACCCAATTGACCAACAACACGCATAGCATCTGGAGCTGCGATAACAACATCAAAGTCCATGTTCCCGGCTTTGATTTGCTCTGCTAGGTCTTCAAAACCAACGATGTCTGCACCAGCTTCTTTGGCGGCTTCAGCAGCAGCGCCTTGAGCAAATACAGCAACGCGTTTGGTTTTACCAGTACCAGCAGGTAGATTGGTTGCACCGCGAACGACTTGGTCAGATTTACGTGGGTCAACGCCCAAGTTTACTGCAATGTCGATAGACTCTTTGAATTTTAGCGCTGGCAAATCGTTTAGGATTTGAACGGCTTCTTCTAGCGTGTATTGTTTTTCGTTATCAACACGGCTTTGAATTTCTTTTTGACGTTTGGTTAGCTTAGACATTATACACCCTCCACGGTAATACCCATTGAACGTGCAGTACCAGCGATGGTACGGACAGCAGCGTCAAGATCAGCAGCCGTTAAGTCTGCATTCTTAGTCTTAACGATTTCTTCTAGTTGTGCACGGTCCACTTTACCGACTTTAGCAGTGTTCGGTGTACCTGAACCTTTAGCGATGCCAGCAGCTTTACGTAGTAAGTACGCAGCTGGTGGTGACTTCATGATGAAGGTAAAAGATTTATCGTTATATACTGTGATCTCAGTTGGGATCGGTAGACCTGGCTCCTGGCCTGAGGTCGCAGCGTTAAATTCTTTACAGAACGCCATGATGTTCACGCCTTTTTGACCCAAAGCTGGACCAATCGGTGGTGAAGGATTTGCTTTGCCTGCAGGCACTTGCAGTTTGATGTAACCATCAATCTTCTTAGCCATGATACTCTCCTAAATGGGTGATAGCGCCAAATCAACGTGATATGACATATACCTGGTTGACTAACAGCTCCCCGGTTGATTAACTTTTTGCTGATTTAGTCTAGTTTTTCAACTTTACTAAACTCAAGCTCAACCTGCGTAGGTCGATTAAATACGTTTACCGTTAAATGTAGTTTAGACTTCTCATAATCCACTTTTTCTACCAACCCTTTAAAGTCAGTAAATGGACCATCGATAACCAATAACTCTTCGCCTGGCTCAAATAGAGTCTTAGGACGTGGGTCAGTTTCAGTCTGGTTCAAACGGTTTAAAATGCGATCAGCTTCTACTTGCGTAATCGGTGCAGGCATCTCAGGCGTACCACCGACGAAACCCATAATACGAGGGCAATCTTTTACGATGTGCCAAGTATTATCGTTCATCTCCATTTGAATCAATACATAACCTGGAAAGAATTTACGCTCACTCTTACGCTTTTTGCCGTCTTTCATTTCGACGACTTCTTCAGTAGGAACCAGTACATCACCGAATGACTCAGCAAAGTCACTACGGTTAATACGATCAGTTAACGAACGTTGTACTTGTTTTTCATATCCTGAAAACGCTTGGACAATATACCAACGCATATCACGCTCCTGATCATTATAAATAAGTCGTTATAAGTAAATCTCTCGTTAATAGTCACTAATACGTGCTATTAACCGATAAAGATACCAACGAACCAATTAAAGAAATTATCTAATAACCAAATAAAAAACCCAACAATTCCGATCACGACAATGACTTGCCATGTGTATTGAAAGGTTTCGTCTTTACCTGGCCATGTCACTCGGCGAAGCTCAACACCTGCGTCTCTTAATAATATTTTAAAAGCACGACCTTGATGCGTCAGCGCCAAGCAAATTAATGCAAATACAACAAGTGCAACAATAATACCAATACGTACCCAGACATCGTTGGCAGGTTGCCAATAGCCTGGTAAATATTGATTAACGAGAGTCGCACCGATCAAAACAATTGCGGCAAGTAGCCACAAAATCAAATCTTTGATTGAGCCAGTCTTAGCAACTTCAACAGCAGAAGTACCGCTCGCTGAGATGTGCTTATTTTTAGACAGCATTCCACCAGCAACCGCCTTGGCATCAGATAACTTAGTCTCGAGGTTATCTTGATTATTGCTCATAAAGAACTCGCTTCGGAGATGATGGGGTACAACAAAGATGAGATAAGAAGATGGCAGGCGATGTAGGACTCGAACCTACAACCCTCGGTTTTGGAGACCGATGCTCTACCAATTGAGCCAATCGCCTATGGATGTAAAGGACAGCATTATACAATATCCAGCATAGAATGCAAGCCTTTGGCGGTAAAATTGTTAATTTTTACCTGATATTACATCTATCAAAAGTCACTATATTAATTATAGGCTTTCTCGTTATGGTTTAGATTAACCATACACGTTAAATGCAGCGCTAATATAGCAAGCTATGCGGCAAATTACAATACAGTGCACTATAAATAAATAGCCAGTATCAAATCAAAAGTCACTCCATCAAAAGAACCATTCTACCAAAGCTTAGATCTAATGCTGCAAATACCCCTATTTATCTCCAAAAAAAAAGCCACCCTAGATAGGATGGCTTTTTTATGACTAATTCATAATCTCATTACTGAGACTTAAGTCTTAGTTCAATACGTTAGCAACAACACCAGCGCCTACAGTACGGCCACCTTCACGAATTGCGAAGCGTAGACCTTTGTCCATAGCGATTGGGTGGATAAGCTCTACGCCCATCTCAACGTTATCACCAGGCATGACCATTTCAGTACCGTCTTGTAATTGGATTGCGCCAGTTACGTCAGTGGTACGGAAGTAGAACTGTGGACGATAGCCGTTTAGGAATGGTGTGTGACGTCCACCCTCTTCTTTTGACAGTACGTATACTTCTGCGTCAAATTTGGTGTGAGGCGTGATTGAACCTGGCTTCGCTAGTACTTGGCCACGTTGTACGTCTTCACGCTTAGTACCACGTAGTAGTACGCCACAGTTTTCGCCAGCACGACCTTCGTCAAGCAGTTTACGGAACATCTCTACACCTGTACAGGTGGTTTTTTGAGTGTCACGGATACCAACGATTTCGATTTCGTCACCAACTTTTACGACACCAGATTCAACACGGCCAGTTACTACGGTACCACGACCTGAGATTGAGAATACGTCTTCGATTGGCATTAGGAATGCTTTGTCAACGTCACGCTCTGGCTCTGGGATGTAGGTGTCTAGTACGTTTAGTAGTTCTACAACGGCTGGTTGGCCGTATTTTTCTTGTGAGCCTTTTAGGGCTTCAGTAGCAGAACCGTGGATGATTGGGGTGTCATCACCTGGGAAGTCATAGTCGTTCAATAGTTCACGAACTTCCATTTCTACTAGTTCTAGTAGTTCTTCGTCATCTACCATGTCACATTTGTTCATGAATACGATGATGTATGGTACGCCAACCTGACGTGATAGCAAGATGTGCTCACGAGTCTGTGGCATTGGGCCGTCAGTTGCTGATACAACTAAGATTGCGCCGTCCATCTGAGCGGCACCGGTGATCATGTTTTTAACATAGTCAGCGTGACCTGGGCAGTCTACGTGTGCGTAGTGACGTGTGTCTGTGTCATATTCTACGTGTGAGGTGTTGATGGTGATACCACGTGCTTTTTCTTCTGGTGCTGAGTCAATAGACGCGTAGTCTTTTGCTTCGCCACCAGAGGTGATTGCAGCTACGGTTGCGATTGCAGCGGTAAGGGTGGTTTTACCATGGTCAACGTGTCCGATGGTACCGACGTTGACGTGTGGCTTGCTACGTTCAAACTTGGCCTTTGCCATGGGTATTTCCTCTTTTTTTTGGTTCCAAGGCTTAATTCATATAAATATGACAATTAAGAAAATCTTGGTCACCTTAAGATAATTGTTAAAAGGTTACACATACTAATGTGCAGATATTATAAGAAAATTGCGACCAATAACAAGTCTTTTAACAAGTTATTGGCCGATTCTTTAGTGACAATACACAGAGATACTCTATATTGTCACCTTTAGTAAGTTTTATTTACTCGTCATCATCTTTAGAGTTGTACTTAGAGATGATTTCAGCAGCAACTGATTTTGGAATTTCAACGTACTTTTGGAATTCCATTGAGTAAGTTGCACGGCCTTGTGACATAGAGCGCATTTGAGTGGCATAACCAAACATTTCCGCTAATGGTACTTCAGCACGAATCTGTTTAGTGCCACCAGGTAGGTCTTCCATACCCTGTACCAAACCACGACGACGGTTAAGATCACCCATGATGTCGCCCATGTAGTCTTCAGGTGTTTCAACTTCTACTTTCATCACTGGCTCAAGTAGCGCTGGATCAGCTGCTAAGAAACCTTTTCTGAAGGCCATAGAACCTGCCATCTTAAATGACAATTCATCAGAGTCAACGTCATGATAAGAACCATCATACAAAGTCGCTTTTACGCCAACAACTGGGTAGCCTGCAAGTACGCCGTTTTTCATGCGCTCTTGGATACCTTTATCAACAGCACCGTGGAATTCTTTTGGTACCACACCGCCAACAACTTCTTCAGCGAATTCATATTCAGTGTCGCCAGCTGGATCAAGTGGTTCAAGACGTAACCATACGTGACCAAACTTACCACGACCACCTGTTTGACGTACGAATTTGCCTTCTTGTTCAACAGTGTTACGAATCGTCTCACGATAAGCAACCTGAGGTGCACCGATGTTTGCTTCAACGTTGAATTCACGCTTCATACGGTCAACAAGAATCTCTAGATGCAGCTCACCCATACCACTGATAATCGTCTGACCAGATTCTTCGTCAGTGTGTACACGGAACGATGGATCTTCTTTTGCCAAACGGCCAAGCGCGATTGACATTTTTTCTTGGTCAGCTTTGGTCTTTGGCTCAACCGCTAGAGAGATAACTGGTTCTGGGAATTCCATACGCTCAAGCGTGATCACGTTGTCTTCGTCACATAGCGTATCACCAGTCGTTACATCTTTCATGCCGACTAGGGCTGCGATATCACCTGTACGAATCTCTGCAAGCTCTTCTTGAGAGTTTGCCATCATCTGTACAATACGGCCAACACGCTCACGCTTCATTTTAACTGGGTTATAAACACTGCTACCCTGCTTCATGACACCAGAATAAACACGTACGAAGGTTAAGTTACCAACGAACTTGTCGTTCATGATTTTGAACGCTAGTGCTGAGAAAGGTGCTTCATCTGATGCTTCACGGCTGCCTTCGCTTTCGTCTTTGTCATCAAGAATACCTTTAATAGCAGGTACGTCAATTGGTGCTGGTAGATACTGGATAACCGCATCTAGCATCTTTTGTACGCCTTTGTTTTTAAAGGCAGTACCACAAAGAAGTGGGATGATTTCGTTATCAATAGTCAACTGACGAATAGCACTGTGGATCTGCTCTTCAGTCAATTCACCGTTTTCTAGATATTCGTTCATCAACTCTTCATTGGCTTCAGCAGCACTTTCTACAAGGTACTCGCGATACTCGTCCGCTTTGTCTTGTAGTTCAGTTGGGATATCACGCTCATCATACTGCATACCTTGAGACGCTTCGTCCCAATAGATAGCTTTCATAGTCACTAGATCAACAACGCCTTCGAAGTCATCTTCTTTGCCAATTGGAATAACCAATGGTACTGGCTTACCGCCAAGACGGGTTTTGATCTGTTCGATAACACGATAGAAATCAGCACCAACACGGTCCATTTTGTTTACAAATGCAAGACGTGGTACTTTGTATTTGTTCGCTTGACGCCATACGGTCTCAGACTGTGGCTGAACGCCGCCTACTGCACAGTAAACCATGCAAGCGCCATCAAGTACGCGCATAGAACGTTCAACTTCGATCGTGAAGTCAACGTGACCTGGGGTATCGATGATGTTGATACGGTGTTCGTCAAACTGTTTAGCCATACCTGACCAAAAACAAGTTGTTGCTGCTGAGGTAATAGTAATACCACGCTCTTGTTCTTGCTCCATCCAGTCCATAGTGGCTGCGCCATCATGTACTTCGCCAATTTTGTGGCTAACACCGGTATAGAATAAAACACGCTCAGTAGTGGTCGTTTTACCAGCATCGATGTGCGCTGAAATACCAATATTGCGATAGCGTTTTAGGGGAGTTTTACGAGCCATAGTGTTTTCCTAGGAAAAGTCGTGTATATAATAATGTATTGTGTCTCTACCTCATACTCTATGACAAAGCGTTCAGCTTCGTAATATTACTTACTGATTATTGAGCCTAATACGGACAAAAAAAGAGCAAATACTAAGAATAGTGTGGCATCAAATTTGGGATGTTCTCTAATGAAAGGATGAAAGTCATACTTGTTAAGAGAGACATCTTGATAGATGTCCGCCACCCCAGTCATTAATAAATAACATTTATATATGACCGAATGATGATGGCGGCAATCAATAGAATAAACAACAATGTAAGATTAATGAGTATGAGCTATTAATCTCAAGCTACTGTTAAAAAGTAGCTTAGAAACGGTAATGAGAGAATGCTTTGTTAGCATCTGCCATGCGGTGAACTTCGTCACGCTTTTTCATAGCAGCGCCTTTGCCATCAGCAGCATCATTCAATTCACCAGCTAAACGCAAAGCCATTGATTTTTCAGAACGCTTAGCAGCAGCTTCAGCTAACCAACGCATAGCCAAGGCAGTACGACGGGAGGGGCGTACTTCCATTGGTACTTGATAGGTTGCACCGCCAACGCGGCGAGCTTTTACTTCTACCATTGGGCGTACATTTTCAAGCACTTCTTCGAAGAAAGATACTGGATCTTCAACTTTACGCTTCTCACTTACTGTCTCAAGTGCACCGTAAACGATACGCTCAGCAGTAGATTTTTTACCATCACTCATTACATGGTTGATGAATTTTGCAACAGTTTGGCTACCAAACTTAGGATCCGGTAGGATCTCACGGGCAGCAACGACGCGACGTCTTGGCATAATAAATTTCCTTATCTTCAGGAGTGTCTAACATTCACAACATCGACTACTCATCATTAGGGTATAGCAGCGAGTTATCAGTTAGCCTTACTGCATGGTGGTATGTTTTAAGAGCAAATCACTTATATAAAAGTAATATGACTACTGACACCAAACCCATGCACAGTTATTGGGTAGTACAAAAAGCTTTGTTAATAACGTTTAGTTATTAAACTTTAGGCTTCTTAGCACCGTACTTAGAGCGACCTTGCTTACGGTCTTTAACGCCTGCACAATCTAATGCACCGCGAACAGTGTGATAACGTACACCTGGTAGATCTTTCACACGACCACCACGGATTAGAACAACACTGTGCTCTTGTAGGTTATGACCTTCGCCGCCGATATAGCTTGATACTTCATAGCCTGAAGTCAAACGTACACGACATACTTTACGCATGGCAGAGTTAGGTTTTTTTGGCGTGGTAGTATATACACGAGTACATACACCGCGACGCTGTGGGCACGCTTCCAACGCAGGAACTTTTGACTTTTCCTTGATGGTTTTGCGACCTTTACGAATCAATTGGTTAGTTGTTGCCATAAGGCATCCTTCTCCCGTTTGGTATAAAACAAAAAAATGGGCCAATGCACCATCTATCTGACAATAATTGCAGATTTCTGGGCACCCATTTTTAGGACAGTGTATTATAAAGAGTTGTTGCTGCTATTTCAACCACTTATGAATGGTTTCGCTTTACAACATTTGATAGATATGCATTCATCCTCGCATTATATCACTTTATCGTTTTTTCGCCGAAAAACAGCGTCATAAATAAAGTAAACAAGGCAACCTCAAGCATCATTAAGAAAAAATATTCGAATATAAATGCTACTTGATAGTAACTAAGTGGTGGTATTTATCCTGATTTCAAGTCACCCTACTCAACCGAACCAAAATAAATACCATTTTGCTTATTAATATACAACCTAACTAGCAAATAATATGTCTATTACTTGGCTTTTTTATCAGACGTTTGCTTGTCTGAGTCTTTTTTGCTACTGGTTTCTTCTGTATCGCTATTTTCTTCTGTCTTTTCTGTGTCTTTCTGCGCATCGTTATTACTGGCTTTTTTTACTTCAGCCTCGCTACTACTGTCATCAGTAATGGCACGATTGGCAAGTTTTGCCTCTGGCGCAAAAGTCGCTTTAGCAACGCCAATCACTTCATCAATCAACTGACTGTTATAATGTACGCCGATGGCTACTGCTGTAACGGGAATAAAACGGCGAACCCATAATAGGTTTATTTTGTCCAAATCAATTCCTACTTGTCTAGCAATACTGTCTATTTGCTCAGCATAGTAGTTTACGTTTTGATTTTTTAGACCCAAGTTCTTCAGCTCGCTATGCAACCCGTGGCTCTGAGCATTATCCAGCAAACCTTTACCGATACCCATACCTGCTAGCAATGCTTGTTTTTCTTGCATTTTGCTTAGATCGGCACTTGAGAGCAATTCGTATGCCATTTTCACACCTTGTTTACCTGTGAGCGGCTTATTGTATATAGCTGCAATTTGGTAGACAGTGCGTAGAGATACCAATAATAGCCATAAGGTATCAGCAAGTAGACCTGGCAGTCCTGCTAAACCCGTAAGGCCGCCCATTGCTGCAAGTGCACGGTTTTGGTTAGCGATGTCAGTTGCAAGTGCATAACGCTCTTCATCATCTAAACTAGCAATATTGGCAAAGCGATGCTCGTTCGGTAAGTCTAATTGACTCCAGTTTGATGCAAGTTTCGCAACTTGAGCAAACGCGCTATCTACTGTCGATTGAAAAAAGCTGTTTGGTACGACTTTTTTGGCATATTTGCCATAAGTAGCAAAACGTGGACCTAATAATTGCTGCGTAGCCTTTAAGGTTTGCTCACGAAATAAGTCTTGTTGATAATCCTCATCGCCTAAATCTACCGCTTTGTATTGGCGCGGTTTGCCTGTTTTGGCATTCATGCTATCAATCATGGAGCCCACGCGCTCTAGGTTGTTGCGTGTGAAAGAGCCAATAGTATTGATACTTTTTGAAAGAGTGCTAGGCTTTGCCATTGTGATGTCCTTAATATGATGAATAATAATGTGATGAATAATTTTTTTAGTAATAGTGATATGAATGTGTTTAATCTTCAAGCTGTCAGTGTAATAAGTCAAGGCCGTTCCTGTCAGTGCGAACAATGTTATCGCAATCACAAATTTTGTATCTAAAAGTACAACTTAATTTTTGTCCGACTTAACCATAGCCTTTAGCTTGCCCACATTGTTTTTCATAAACAATAAAGCGATTGCTCAAACAACAAGGTTTCATAGCCACTCAATTTCTCATTACCTTGTAGCGATAGAGGCTATTTCGCCATTATTTTACACTTGTCCAAAGATTTTCACTGCTTGATACGTTATCATGTGCCGTAAGTGAGAGCATAATTGTACACTGAAATGACATTGTCTTTAATAGTCTGGCGTTAGCTAAATTCATGCTATCGTTATCTACATAGGCTGTTTTTTCATTATAATGCTCAAATTCATTCATCGTTAAACATTACATATAGATTTACAACGATTATTGCAACCAATTGCTAGCAAGTCGTTACTCATAAGGAATAGCATATGCGCCGCGTCGTCATCACTGGAGCAGGGATTGTCTCTTGTATCGGACATGATCTAGACACTGTCACTACCGCTCTCAAAGAAGGGCAATCTGGTATCACATATAATGATTCTTACGCTGAGCACGAGTTTAAATCACACGTGAGCGGTAGTATCAATCAATCAGAACTGGATACTAGTGGTATCGATCGTAAACTCAAACGCTTTTTTAGTGATGCCAGTCTGTACGCTTATGTCAGTGCACTAAACGCCATTGAACATTCAGGACTGTCACTTGACACCATTAATAACAATCCACGTGTGGGTGTGGTCGCAAGCTCAGGCGGTGCGTCAACAGAAAACATCGTGAACGCTGTGGATGCCATGCGTGAAAAAGGTCTACGCGGTGTCGGTGCGATGGCTGTACCTAAAACCATGGGCAGCTCAGTATCAGCAGCCCTAGCCACTGGTCTAAAAATCCAAGGTGTCTCCTACTCGCTTTCCTCTGCTTGCGCGACCTCGACTCATTGTATCGGTCATGCCGCTGAGCTTATCCAACTGGGTAAAGCTGATGTAATATTGGCTGGTGGTAGTGAAGCTGAGCATTGGACACAGTCTTGTATGTTTGATGCGATGGGTGCAGTGAGCACTCAATATAACGACACGCCAACACTCGCTTCAAGAGCTTATGATAAAGATCGCGACGGGTTTGTGATTGCTGCTGGTGGCGCGATGGTTGTGGTAGAAAGTTTAGAGCATGCTCAAGCACGTGGCGCCAATATCTTGGCTGAAATCGTGGGTTACGGTGCTACCTCTGATGGTGCCGAGATGGTTGCCCCAAGTGGCGAAGGCGCTGTACGCTGTATGCAACAAGCCTTAGCTGAAGCTGGCTTAAAAAGCGTAGATTATATCAATAGCCACGGCACCAGCACACCGCTGGGCGATATCACAGAACTCAAAGCGATTGCCAAAGTCTTTGATAATGATGTCAGTAAAGTACCTGCTATCAGCTCAACCAAATCGATGACAGGTCATAGCTTAGGCGCTGTTGGTGCGCAAGAGCTGATTTACTGCCTACTTATGCTACAAGACGGCTTTATTGCCCCAAGTATCAACGTTGACAACCTAGATCCTGCAGCTGAAGGTTTCGATATTGTTACCCAGATGCGCGAATCAAACCTTGAAACCTTGATGAGCAATAGCTTCGGCTTTGGTGGTACTAACGCCACGCTCATCATCAAAAAATTCGACGCTTAAATGATGCCTGTACCAAATTCTAATATAACTGGGCAGACAGATTCTGCGCCATCGCCAGCTAGTAAATCTAGCTGGCGTTTTGGTGATTTGTCAGCGGCTGAATTAATGCCACAGCTAAGACGCCATTTACTTAACCAAGATGATGCAGCAAATTGGCAATTGGCTTGGTTAAATAATGATGGACGACCAGTAATTGGTTTGCTGCCTAAAGTCAGCTGGTCGGTTTATCCAACTGATCAAAAACCTGCTAAAGATTCAGTCAATACTTATAGAGTGGTTAAAAACTGCCGTGATAACTGCTCTACTCATAGCGAAAATACCATGACAGCCTATATGAGTTATCTAGAATGGCAAAATGAGCTTATTGCTTATAGCAAAGCTTATGATACCGATAATAATAGCTCAAATAACGTAAACCCGAAAAGCACAAAACCCTGTTATCATCATGGTCTGATTGGTTTTATCGGTTACGATATCGCTGCTTATGAGTTAAGTCCTGCAGACAGAATCGAATTGGCAAATCAGCCTTGTGCCTTGTTAGGGCATTATGATATCTATCTAACACCTGCTGCCGTTACTGATACCGGTTGGGAGCTAAAAAGTATTCAAACCAATAGTAGCTCTAATGAGGCTGTCGGCAACAAGTCAAAAGATGAGTTCATAGTTGCTCTGACATCCTACCTAGATGAACTGGATAAAAAGCTATCCGACAAATATCTCAATCAAGCACAATCTAAGCACACATCACATACTATACCTGTCGTCCTAACGGCACGATGGAGTAAGCGTGATTATCAGCAAGCATTTGATCGTACTCAAGACTATCTAGAGCAAGGCGATTGCTATCAAATCAACCTGACGCAAACGTGGTCGGGCTACTTGCCGCGTAAGGATGATGCCAATCAACAGCCTTTAGCGCTTATCGATTATCTGCCTGCGCTACATCATAATACCAAAGCACCTTTTGCAGGCTATTTGAGCGTTGATGGTGCAAGCGTTGAGCACGTTGATACCTTTAACCACAGTTTTGAGTTATTAAGCTGCTCGCCTGAGCTGTTTTTTACTTTTACCAAAGACAAGGCTACTAATAAACACTATATCCTGACCAAGCCAATCAAAGGCACTATGCCTCGTGGCTCCACTGACAAGCAAGATGAATCGTATAAGCAACAACTGGTCGATAGCGAAAAAGACCGTGCCGAAAATGTCATGATTGTGGATTTACTACGCAATGATTTGGGTAAATATGCCAAGATCGGTAGCGTAAAAGTGCCGCAACTGTTTGCGATTGAAAGCTTTAGTAACGTGCATCATATGGTCAGTACCATCACTGCTGAGCTAAAAACTGACACTCACCCATTGGCTGTCCTGTTTGGTAGTTTGCCTGCTGGGTCTATCACTGGCACACCAAAAAAACGAGCCGTCGAAATTATTGCCGAACTCGAATCCACACCGCGCGGTGCTTATTGCGGCACCATGGGTTATATGAATTTTGATGGCAGTGGTCAATGGAATGTGTTAATTCGCACACTACAGGCCAATGGTTCGTCAAATAATGCATCGGTCAAAGAGAGACCTATCAATCTATGGGCTGGTGGCGGTATTACGGTTGCCTCAGACTGTGATGCTGAATATCAAGAGTGCCTAGACAAAGTAGGTAATTTGCTGGCGGTGTTAGCGCAAAAAGTATAAGCGCCTGCAAAAATTATCCGACATTATACAGAAAAAAAAGCCTGCTCAACGCCACGTTAAGCAGGCTTTTTATACTAACTGGCATCACCAAAATGAGTAAATCATCACTCAGCGGAGATACTCGTCTCTGTATGCAGCTCTTTTAGCGTATCAATCAAGCGCTCATGCTGCTCGGCGGTACCAACAGTAATACGCAAATACTCATTAATGCGCGGCTTATCAAAATGGCGAACGATAATCCCTTGATCACGCAATGCACTCGCCACAGCACTTGCATTACCATCTTTTGGACGGGCAAAGATAAAGTTGGCATGCGAGGGCAATACTTTATAGCCCAGCGTCGTCAACTCTTCGGTCAATGACGTACGCAAACCAATGACTTGCTGACGAGTCTGCTCAAAGTAATCTACATCTAGCACACTTGCCGTCGCACCAGCTTGCGCTAGCTTATCCAGTGGATAGCTATTAAAGCTATTTTTCATACGCGTTAATGCTTCAATCAACGAAGCACTACCAAAGGCCATACCGACACGCAGACCAGCAAGTGACCGTGATTTTGAAAAGGTCTGCGTCACGATAACGTTGTCACACTCATTGATTAAGCTGACCGCTGAGACTTGCGAGCCTGTACTGTTTGCATCAGCCTGAGCAAAATCAATATATGCCTCGTCAATTACAATCACGGCATTAGAATGCTCGCTGGCTAGCTTACGGATATCAGCAAGTGATAGAAGTAAACCTGTTGGCGCATTTGGGTTGGCAATGATGATACCGCTACAAGGCTGGCGATAAGCATCAGGATCAATACTAAAATCGTCTTCTAATGGGATTTTGACGAGATGCACACCAAAAGTCTGTGCATAGACAGGATAAAAGCTGTAGCCAATATCAGGTGATAAAAGCGGACGCTCTTTTAGGAAGAAACTGGCAAATATAAGCGCCAATACTTCATCTGAGCCATTACCGACAAACACTTGGCTGACATCAAGGTCATATGCTTGTGCCAATGCAGCACGCAGGTCATTGGACTCAGGTGCCGGATACAAACGCAGCTCTTGCGCTTGCTGGGTGAGTACTTTAGCGATTGCCTCTCCTACTTTTGGCGAGGGCGGAAATGGGTTTTCATTGGTGTTCAGTTTGCATAAATTGTCGTGCTTTGGCTGCTCACCCGGTACATAGGGTGATAAGTTGCGTGCTTTAGACGACCACAGCCTATTATCTATCTTTGACTCACTCATAAATTATCCTACTAATTAGCCATACAGACTATTAAAAATATCTATCAAAAGTAAAAATGAAGACGCTCAAAATATCTTACTGATAACGATAACGGGCTGAGCGCGCATGGGCTTCTAAGTCCTCTCGCTGCGCTAAAATATCAGCCGTCTCAGCCAATGGCTTGCTGCCGGATTCACTGCAATAAATAATTGATGATTTCTTCTGAAAGTCATAGACACCTAAAGGTGAAGAAAAGCGCGCAGTACCAGAGGTTGGCAATACATGGTTCGGTCCTGCACAGTAATCGCCAATCGCTTCGGGCGTGTGACGACCCATAAAGATAGCACCCGCATGACGAATATCCTCTAACAATGCATCAGGGTTATCAACGGATAACTCCAAATGCTCAGGGGCAATACGATTAATCAGTGCCATACCCTCGCTACGATCTTTTACCAAAATAAGTGCACCACGATTTTGCAGCGAGTCACGCGCGATATCTGCTTTTGGCAGCTCAGCGAGTGCTCTTTCTATCTCTAACTCGACTTCTTTTAACTGCTCTTCACTGGTCGTCACAAAGATAGCTTGAGCGATACGGTCGTGCTCTGCTTGCGATAACAAATCCATCGCGAGCCAATCAGCTCGATCTTGCGCTTCACCCTCTGCATATACCAACACTTCTGAGGGGCCTGCAATCATATCAATGCCGACTTGTCCAAATACTGCGCGTTTGGCTGCCGCGACATACTTGTTACCCGGCCCTGTGATTTTATCCACCGCTGGAATGGTTTCGGTACCGTAGGCTAAAGCTGCTACCGCCTGTGCGCCGCCAATGGTAAAGACACGGTCAACTTGAGCCAAATGAGCGGCTGCTAATACCAATGGATTAAGCACGCCTTTAGGTGCTGGTACGACCATGATAACTTCAGTAACCCCAGCTACTTTGGCAGGAATAGCATTCATCAATACTGATGATGGATAAGATGCCAAACCACCCGGCACATAAATACCAACGCGATCAAGTGGCGTGACTTTTTGACCTAAGCGATTGCCTAGCTCATCTTCATATTGCCACGTTTCTTGTACTTGGCGCTCATGAAAAGTCTGTACCCGAGTAGCTGCTGTGGTCAATGCCGTTTTTACATTCTCATCCAGATTGGCAAATGCATCGGCAAGTGCTTCTTTAGACAGCTCTAACTCTTGCATCGTTGTCGCTGGATGCTGATCGAATTGCTGAGTTAATGCCAATACGACGCTATCACCATCCGCACGTACTTGTGCGATGATATCGTCAACGGTATGCAATAATTCAGCATCATTGACGGTTTCAAAGGCAAGCAGTTGTGTCAATTGATTGTCAAAATCGGCATCTTGGGTACTTAACTGGCGCATGACCTAATCCTATATCTGAGCATAAAATACTGCTGAAAATAAACGGCGTGAATATAACTAAAGTATGCCTAATGTCCACAGAAATATCGATGGATACGGGCGTCTTATTGCTAATATTTTATAATGATTTTATTTTTCGCAAGCTAAGACAATAAAACCAGTTTAGCACGCTATATCACTCATAGCCTGCTAAACTGGTTTAAAAATTCGTATCACCATGCTTTATATTACCAATGATTAACACTGGCTGACTAGGCATTGGCAATACTGTTTTTAAAGCTATCTAAAATGGGTTCTAGTAACGCAAATTTGCGCTTATAGCTGACTTGATTGACGATAAGACGTGATGATACATCACAAATATGATCGCGTGCTTCAAGTCCATTCGCGCGTAGGGTATTACCCGTATCAACCACATCGACAATCAAATCGCCCAAGCCCACCAATGGCGCAAGCTCCATTGAACCGTAAAGCTTGATGACATCAACTTGCTGACCTTGGCTCGCAAAATAAGCGCGCGCTACATTGACATATTTGGTCGCGATACGCAGACGACGATTGGGCAGTGGTGCGTCTTTTACGCCAGCGGTCATCAATTTGCATTGAGCGATTTTTAAATCAAGCAGTTCATACACGTGGTTGGCGCCATGCTCAAGCAGCACATCTTTACCCGCTACACCAAAATCAGCCGCGCCGTGTTCGACGTAGGTCGGTACGTCGCTTGCACGCAAAATTAATACACGTACATTTGGGTTTGAGGTTGGAAAAATAAGTTTGCGCGAGGCTTCAGGGTCTTCTAAAAGATCAACACCCGCTGCACGTAGCAGTGGCATCGTCTCTTCTAAAATACGGCCTTTTGATAACGCCAACGTTAGACCTGAAAACGCATCGTTTACTTCGTTTAGTAGACCGTCGGCTGGTGCAGGTTTGCTTGTCTCAGTCATAATGACATCGTGTCCATATGCAGTTAGCTTCCCCATTCAAGGGAAGTTTTAATGTATAACGTAATTCATGTATAAACTACGGTTGACCTATCAGTATTAGCCGTTGGTATTGACACGCTGGATATTCACACCAAGGCTACGCAGCTTGTCTTCGACATGCTCATAACCACGGTCAATATGATAAATGCGGTCAATCAAGCTCTCGCCTTCTGCCGTTGCAGCCGCCATTACAAGTGACATAGAAGCACGTAAATCTGTTGCCATAACTGGTGCCGCCGTAAAGTTCTCGACGCCTCTGATCACCGCTGTATGCCCATCCACTTGGATAGAAGCCCCTAAACGATTAAGTTCAGGTACGTGCATATAGCGGTTTTCAAAGATGTTTTCGATAATGGTACTGGTCCCATCAGCCAGACAGCAAATCGCCATCAACTGAGCTTGCATGTCTGTTGGAAAACCTGGATGTGGCTGAGTCCGAATATCCACTGGCTTTGGACGACCTTTCATCTGCGCGCGAATCCAGTCATCACCTGTCGTAATCACCGCACCCATCGCTTCAAACTTCTCAAGCACTGGATACAATAAAGAGGCTGTAGTTTTTTTGGTCAACACATCCCCTTGAGTCATCAAGGCTCCCGCAAGATATGAGCCTGTCTCAATACGATCCGGTACCACTGAATACTCACAACCGTGTAGACGTTCGACCCCTTCAATGGTCATGGTTGAGGTACCGATACCGCTGATTTTGGCGCCCATCGCAACCAGCATATTGGCTAAATCGACTACTTCTGGCTCTAATGCACAGTTAGCCAAAACGGTCGTGCCTTTAGCCAATGCCGCTGCCATGATGACGTTTTCCGTACCGCCAACTGTCACCATATCAAATGAGAAGTGGCAACCAATCAGCTTACCACCTTTAGGCGCTTGCGCTTTCACGTAACCGTTCTCTACGCTGATTACCGCACCCATCGCTTCAAACGCTTTTAGATGCTGATCAACAGGACGTGAACCAATCGCACAGCCACCTGGCAACGACACTTCAGCTTCGCCAAAACGGGCCAGTAACGGCCCTAATACCAAAATTGACGCGCGCATGGTTTTTACCAAATCATACGGCGCATAAAAGTTATCAATAGTTTTGGTATCACAAGTGACCGTATCGCCCTGCTTTTGGATATCAATCCCCATGCCACTGATCAATTCAATCAATGTTCGTACGTCTTTTAATGACGGTACATTGTGCAATGTCGTTGGCGTCTCAGCCAATATCATCGCGGCAAGCAATGGCAAGGCGGCATTTTTGGCGCCTGAGATAGTAATTTCCCCTGCGATACGACTACTACCAGTGATTAAAAATTGATCCATAAAGGTGACAACCTAGCGATGAGTATAGAAAATGGTGAAAACGAGCAGTAAAGAATCCTTATGTCTGTTAAACGAACTCTTCGATTGCCAGTTAGATAGATAGCTATATAATTAGCCTTTTGATTGAGCGTCCCACTCAGCAGGCGTTAGCGCTTGAATATTGAGGGCGTGAATATCGCCACTCGCAATCTTATCATTAACCAGCGCATAAATGGCTTGCTGACGTTGAACGGCGCGTTTGCCTTCAAAGCTTGCATCAACCACGCGCACGTCAAATTTATTGCCTTGATTGGCAGCTTGGATAAAAGCGTCTGGGAAGTGAGTCTGTAAAAATGCGATCAAATCGTCAGCGTTCATGCTCATAAAATAGTCTGCCTTAACGTTTAGAATAGGGTATAGATTTAAAGTGATGACATTATAACAAGAGTTTGCCTATCTTACAGTACTGTCTTGCTCAAGTGTATTTGAGGACTGAAACCGTATCGAAAAATAAGTAGTCAAAAGCCCGTGATATAAATAACAACAAGCTATTTGAGCATTGTGTCTAGATACGTCACTACTTGCGCACGCACATCATTGACCCAGCGTAGCGGTGGTGCCATTGCTCCAATGATAGTTGCGTGACTCGCGCCTTCGATCTCACCCGTCTGCACCGTTACCCCTGCCTCTTTCAATGCTTGCGTCATTTTGAGTGCATTGGTTGGATGCACCACTTTATCTTTTTCTGCGGTTAATAACAAATATGGTGGCTGTGCCCCTTTGATCTGACGGTCAGGCATGACTTGATCAGGTGTGGCATCCGAGGGAAAAGCTGACGCACTACTAAACTTACGGAAGTCATAACTGTAAGGCCCTGCAATACCGATAACCGTCGCAATGTCTGTCGGCTTAATACCATAGGGCGCTAAAAAGTCTTCGTTGGCGACGGCTGCGACTGCATTAAACGCGCCAGCAGAGTGGCCCATGACAGCAACACGTGACGGATCAGCATGCAAACTGGTCGCATTCTCGATACTCCAAGCAATCGCTTGGGCCGTATCATTGACATAATCAGGGTAGACATGCTCGGGCACCTTACGATAATTAATCACTGCGGTGACATAACCTGCCTGCGCTAAGCTTTGACCGACAAAGGCATATTGATCTTTATTACCACTCTCCCAAGAACCGCCATGCACGAATACCACCATAGGGTAGTCATTATTGATAGCGCTTTGGGCTTTCATTGCCTGTGCCAAGGGCTTTGGATAGTAAATATCTAAATCTTGCAAAGGCTCATCACCGTATAAGATATCTTTACTTACCCCTACGCCGCCACTAGAAGTAATGCCATTGACAAAGCCTAGCGGTGATAATGCCTGTGCACTTTGGGTGGCAAGCGCGATGCTGCCTAGCGCCAATGCTGCCGCTCCTACAACCCTTAGTCTGCGCGGGTGTTTACCAAAAGAATTATGATCAAAGTTCTTGCAGTTGTTCGCACCTGTCTTTTGTTTTATGTGATTTACCGAATCCTGCATTGCCAATACCTTGTTACAGTTATAGATCTTATAGATATGCATCTTATAGTTATGAATCATGCCTAACATCGTGAGCACTCTATGGTCTCATTAGAACCTCTGATTCTGCTACTTTTCACTATTGATATAGTACTCACTGGCTGAGGATTTCTCGTGCTTTTACTGTTATATCTATTTAGGCTTATTGTGATTAATATCAAAAAAAGCTACTAGCATCCTATGATGTGACGGGTATCACATATAGCGAAGTAGCTATTATACAAGCTCTTATTTATCGTCAATCATTGCTTGGTAGACTCAGCTTGGCAAACTCAGTAGTTTTACTGATTTTGATAAAGATCGATATATGGGCTTGATGATGGTTGCGCCGTAGTAGCCTCTTCTTCCGTTATTACTATCGGCGTTGCGGTACTGACAGCAGTACCTTGGACAGCTGGTGCGACTGCCGGATTGGCTAAGTTATTCTCGTACATAATATCATCATCGTTTATCTTTACACCTCTATCATCGACAACGGTCGTCAGCAGTACCAGCTCGGTCACCCCAACAGTGCTGTTCGCAACATCAATTAAGTTACTTTGTTGGGTGGGTGTCATGCGACCCATAATATAGACCACGCCATTGTTGGTGACTGCTTTGATTTGTGAGGTTTTGACGCCATCGCTGGCGGCTATTTTTGCCAGTAGTTTTGAGGTGATATAACCATCATGAACCGTTGAGCTATAGCCTTTTGAAGCACTTACTTCCATCTCGTTGTAGACGCGGCGTACATCTGGCATGGAGCTGACGACCTTTTCTACTTCTGCTTTGAGCGCTTCAGACGGTACTTCCCCTGTGAGCAGCACTTCGCTATTGAAGCTATCGATACCCATACGGCTGGTCTGCTGCAAGTCTTCTTTTAGCCCATACACGTTGATTTTGGCAGTATGCTCGATACTACGATCTAGTAGACGCTGCGGAATGGTGCGCTCAGTCATTGGCACACCGTAAGTTCCTTCTGTACTGTTGGTCAGATAGTTGGTGGCACAGCCTGTACTGACCACACAAGCAGCAAGCATAATGCCCGTCGTAATACAGCGTGATGAACCAAAAATAGCAGTGCGCAAATGCATCCGTGTCATTGTTTACCTCTTAGAGCATGGTGGTGACGGTGTTATAAATTCAATGAATTGAGTCAATTTTTATCTAGCAGTGATAAGACAAGTTTTGTTAACAGCTACTTTACTTAATTTTGGCCAGCAGCGGTTAGGTTTTTGGTAACGAGTATTGCGCGCTAGATTCAGTCAGGCGCGCGAGTCATCCCGTATTTGCGTTATATATTTACTACCATGCACTGGCTACAAAGGCACCTTTAAGCCATTGCAGCTCATCACTCAACGGATTCTCTTTTGAGCTGAGCTTACCTGCCGTATTATAAGCAATGACATCAAAGCGGCAGTCATAATGAGCGTACTCAGGATGCTGCTGCAAAAAACATTGTGCCGCTTTAATCACTTTACGCTGCTTGCTTGTCGTCACGCTGAGTGCTGCATCGCCATAGATTGACCGCTTGCGTTGACGAACTTCGATAAATACTAGCGTTGACCATGCGGGTCCTGCTTCCATCATAATCAGATCTAGCTCACCTATTTTTGGCTGTTGCCAGTTTTGCGCCACCAACCGTAACCCTTGTGTTTGTAAATACTCACACGCCTGCTGTTCAAACAAGCTGCCTTGGCGTTGTTTCGGTGAGGTTAAGATCAAGGGTTTGTGATTCGCCATAAGGTCAATTCGTCTGCTTAACATTTGAGAATTATCATAGCACAACATGCTAAACTAGCCACTTCTGCGCGTTATGCTCTCAAAATCTATCGATTTATTCACTCACTATTTGACTGAAAAATCATAGATAACGACTGGATATAATGGCGCACTATTATTGTTAATGACCCGAGGTTTTCATGTCTACCCCTACTGCGATGCCAGCTTGTCTCTATATCGTTGCCACGCCGATTGGCAACTTGACCGACATGACGCCACACGCGATTGATGTTTTAAAGCAGGTCGCGATCATTGCCTGTGAAGATACTCGCACTTCAGGTAAGCTGTTGTCGCACTTTGGTATTGATACTAAAGGAAGCAAAACAGATGAGGCAAAAAGCTTAGAGACCCATCATGCCACAAGTAGTGTAGAAGAAGATGATGAGGCTACAACGAAGCAAAAAGGTCATAACAAGCTATGGGCTTATCACGAACACAATAGCGCTATTCAAACGCCTAAAATCATTGAAATGATTGAGCAAGGTCATTCGGTTGCCTTGATTAGTGACGCTGGTACGCCACTGGTCAGTGACCCAGGTTATCAATTGGTACAGGCTGCACATGAAGCTGGCGTGACCGTATCTCCTATCGTTGGGGCTTCTGCTGCTATTGGCGCATTGTCAGTGGCAGGGTTGCCATCAGATCGATTTAGCTTTATTGGGTTTTTACCAGCCAAAACTCACGGCCGTCAAAAACAACTGAACGATTTGATCGCACGTACCGAAACTCTGATATTTTATGAAGCGCCGCATCGCATCGTATCTAGCCTGGAAGATATGGCGACGATATTTGGTGCAGGCCGTGCAGTGACTTTTTGTCGTGAATTGACCAAAACGTTTGAAACCATACATAAGAGCACCCTTGGCGATTTGGTCGAGTTTGTCAAAGCAGATGACAATCAGCAACGCGGTGAGATCGTCGTGGTCGTCGCTGGCGCCGGTATGGCAAAGGATACTGACGACATCAGTACTCATGATAAATTGCTACAGCGTTTGCTAGAGGATCTATCGGTCAAAAAAGCAGCCGCGCTGGCCTCTGATATCACTGGTGTAAAAAAGAATGCACTTTATCAGCGTCTACTAGAGCTGCAAGCTGACTAGGGCGTGTTGAACATTCGACCATGACACTGACAGCGACTATTTTTTAGGCGATTCGATGTTAAAAATAATAAGCTTAGTCACTCTAAGCGCTTATTTTTAACGATGAAGCGGCAAAAAAGAGTCCTGTCCCCTGCTTTTATCGTTGGGGCTGATGCTAAAATTGCCCCATACTGCGTTACAAATCTCGTTAAGGCATCTGCATTATCGTCGCTTTGTGCCTTGTCTGGAACAATTTTAGCGATCAGCAGTGCCTATTTGCGAATGTTCAACACGCCCTAGTTTTTAACAATAAGAAAGATAACTGTTTATAAATTAATTGAAGAGAGGTAAGCAATGTACGATGTAATGGCGATAGGTAATGCGTTGGTTGATCACGAGTATGTGCTGTCAGATGCGGCACTAGAAGAGACCGAGCTGACCAAAGGTAATATGACATTAGCAGAGTTTGAGGAGCAGCAGCAACTACTGGCTTACTTTAAGCTGGCTGAGATTGAGCCATCAAAACAAGCCGGCGGTGGCTCAGCAGCCAATACAATGTTTACCTTTGCTAGCCTCGGCGGTAAGCCGTTTTATGCTTGCCGCGTCGGTGATGACGATCAAGGGGTGTTTTACCTCAGAGACTTGCACGAAGCAGGCGTCACAACCTCAGACAAATCTATCCATGAAGGCGGTGTGACCGGCTCCTGCGTGGTGGCTGTCACCGAAGATGGCGAGCGTACCATGCAGACCTATCTTGGCACCTCAAGCGAAATCGCAGCTGACAATGTTGATTTTGATGCGTTGACGCAAGCAGACTGGCTATATTTAGAAGGCTATTTGGCCATGTCTGAAAGCATCCAACCAGCAATGACTCAACTGCGCCAACAAGCCGGTATTCATAATGCAAAAATTGCCGTGAGTTTTGCGGATCCTGCTGTAGTGAAATTTGCCAAAGACGGCCTGCTTAACATGCTCGGCAATAAAGTTGCCGTGATATTCTGTAATAGCGAAGAAGCCAAGCTATTCACCGATAAAAAACAAGTCAAAGCCGCTGCCCGTGCCCTGCTTGAGCATTGCCAAACAGCGGTCGTCACTGATGGTGCCAACGGTGCGGTCATTGCCCACAAACCTGATGACGAGTCGGAAATCGAAGTTTACGACGTGGCAACGCCAGTAGTAACGAGTGTCATCGATACCAATGGCGCAGGTGATAACTACGCGGGTGCCTTCTTGTATGCGCTATCACAGCATTATAGCTTGCCAGAGTGTGGACGTCTTGCCAGCGAAATATCGTCACAAGTCATCCAGCAGTTTGGACCACGTCTTGCCTCGCAGGATTACCGAGATATCGCTCAGCGTGTCCTATCTGCTTAAATGCTGAATATGTATATTTAACGCAAATAAAAAGCCCATATCAAGTCGATATGGGCTTTTTTGTTTATAGATTATAATCACTCAAATAATTTTCCTAAATGAGCACGCTTTTATATTAGGGCGTGTTGAACATTCGCAAATAGGCACTGTTGATCGCTAAAATTGTTCCAGACAAGGCACAAGGCGACGATAATGCAGATGCCTTAGCGAGATTTGTAACGCAGTATGGGGCAATTTTAGCATCAGCCCCAACGATAAAAAGCAGGGGACAGGACTCTTTTTTGCCGCTTCATCGTTAAAAATAAGCGCTTAGAATGACTAAACTTATTATTTTTAACATCGAATCGCCTAAAAAATAGTCGCTGTTAGTGCCATGGTCGAATGTTCAACACGCCCTAAGCAGTAGCTAATGCTTGCGCAAGATCGGCTTTGATGTCTTCAATGTGCTCGATACCAATAGACAAACGTACCATATCTTCACTAACGCCAGCCTGCTCAAGCTCCTGCCCATTTAACTGACGATGCGTCGTCGAGGCAGGATGACAGGCCAATGACTTGGCATCACCGATATTCACCAAGCGCGTAATCAGCTGTAGCGCATCGATAAAGCGCGACCCTGCCTCCAAACCGCCTTTTACGCCAAAGGTCAAAATAGCAGAAGGCGTGCCTTTCATGTACTTTTGGGCAAGCTCATGCTCAGGATGGTCAGACAGGCCTGCATATTTTACCCAAGCGACCTTGTCATGGTCACGTAAGTATTCTGCAACCGCTTGTGCGTTCTGTACATGACGCTCCATCCGTAGGCTCAGCGTCTGCATCCCTTGCAAGATACTAAACGCATTAAGCGGACTAAGCGCCGCGCCCGTATTGCGTAGCGGTGCGACACGAGCACGCGCGATAAAGGCAGGCGCGCCCACGTCTTTGACAAAATTCACCCCATGATAACTGGCATCTGGCGTGTTCAGTAATGGGAAACGCTCAGGATAATCGCCCCACGCAAACGTACCACTATCGATAATCGCACCACCAATCGACGTCCCCGTACCGCTCATATACTTAGTCAATGAATGCACCACAATGTCCGCACCAAACTCAAACGGACGGCATAGCGCAGGCGTGGCAACGGTATTGTCAATCACGACAGGCACACCGTACTCGTGAGCAATATCACTGAGCGCCTGAATATCTACGATATTACCTAGTGGGTTACCGATACTCTCGGCAAAGACCATTTTAGTCTTATCATCGATTAAATCACGAATCGCTTCTGGATTTTTGTGGTCAAAAAAGCGCACCTCGATACCTTGACGCGGCAATGCATGCGCAAACAAATTGTAAGTCCCGCCATACAGAGTCGATACCGCAACGATATTGTCACCTGCTTCACAAATGGTCTGGATCGCATAAGTGATAGCAGCCATACCAGAGGCGGCCGCAAGCGCACCGATACCACCTTCAAGCGCAGCAACGCGCTCTTCTAGCACCGCATTGGTCGGGTTCATAATACGCGTATAGATATTGCCCGCGACCTTTAAGTCAAACAGATCAGCACCATGCTGAGTGTTATCAAACGCATAGGAGCTGGTATGGTAGATAGGTACGGCGACGGATTTGGTGGTCGGCTCCACGCTATAGCCAGCATGAATCGCCAAGGTCTCAAGACGCTGGTTGTTCTTTAATTCTTGGGCTGCTTGTTCATCACTCATCGTACATTCCTTTGTATGGATCAAATGTATTGATCAAGATTTACTGATTCAAGAGTTCGCGTTTAAAAACTATCTCAAAAAGCTGTCTGCTAAATCATAGCAATAAAAAAAGCTGAGTTCATCATAACTCAGCTTCTTTATTAAAAGAATAGCAAAATACTAATTGTTTAATGACAAACATGCATAAGCGTTTTTTATAACCGCTATGCTGCTTTTATTGGTTTTTTGCATTTATTTATAATAAGCATTTTCTGTGCGCGTATGGTCGGTATCATCAACCACTTGCGTCAGTTCTGGTATTTGCTGCTTAAGCTGTACTTCAACGCCTTGACGCAGTGTCATATCAACAGCTGAACAGCCTTGGCAACCACCGCCAAACTTCAAGACCGCGGTCAGGCCAATACCTTCTTCTTCAATCAATTCAAGCAACTGTACGTCACCGCCATGCGCTGCCAAGCCAGGGTTAATCTCCGACTGCAAGACATAGTTAATACGCTCTTCGACACTGGCATCAGCGCCCACTTTGGGTACTTTAGAGTTTGGCGCGCGGAAGGTCAGCTGACCACCAAAACGATCTTTATTGTAATCAATGACCGCATCTTCTAGATAAGGCACCGAGGCCGCTTCGATAAAGGCTGAAAAATCATCATAGGTCAAACACAAATCAGCGCTGTCTTCTTCGCCTGGTTGGTTGTAAGCCATGCAGCACTCCGCACGCGGCGTACCAGGATGCTCAACGAAGATACGCACACCGATGCCATCAGTGTCTTGCTTGGCTAACAAGTCTGCCAAATAGCCTTGAGCAGACTCAGTGATGGTGATATTGCTTTTTGCTTCAACTTGCTCAGTATCTA
Source organism: Psychrobacter sp. KCTC 72983 (assembly GCF_014280455.1). Lineage (NCBI taxonomy): Bacteria > Pseudomonadati > Pseudomonadota > Gammaproteobacteria > Moraxellales > Moraxellaceae > Psychrobacter > Psychrobacter sp. KCTC 72983. The sequence goes on along the minus strand of NZ_CP060390.1, from coordinate 1,573,653 downwards.
ATGCTGACTCATAGTCAGCGGCTTGATTTTGCTCACTCATAATGTTTCCTATGCGTTATGACACAAGCGCAATATCTATTATGGCGACCGTGTCGTGAATTTGAATCTTAAAATGGTTATGGCTTATATCAGTTTGCAAGCCATCAGTGCTTGAGGTTTATTATTGTAATGCACTGGCAGCAATAGTCATAAAATTTAATCCGTCTATAATGGCCATTATACCTGAAACAAGGAGTAATTCCGACCGCGCTACTGTGAATTGAACCGTGACCGCTGCAAATGGTTGTCATTGGTTTTTTCAATGGCACTACAAGTCAATAGATTAGGCATTGTTTATATAATGACTGATAAGCTACCCTCTATATAAAGACAGCTGCGTTATTTATCAAGCAGACTAAATACAAATAATGCCTACTAAGGATACACCCCTAAACATCTTTCTACTTGTCAGAAAGTCACAGGCTGTGTCAGTATTAGCGTCATTAATTTTTTATCAATAAAAATAAATTGTAGGAAATTGGCGTCTATGAGTGAATTATCAGAGCAAGCTTCAGATAAGCAAAACCCCGAGCAAAAAAACAGTACACACTACCGTTATTTGGTTTTTATCGGGCGTTTCCAGCCATTTCATTGTGGGCACAAGGCAGTCATTGACGAAGCGCTCAAACGCTCTGATGAAGTGATTATGCTGATTGGTTCGGCCAATCTACCACGCAGCTTACGTAATCCGTTTAGCGTCGCTGAACGCGCTGCGATGATCAAGGGCGCTTACTCAGCAGAAGACGCCGCTCGTATCCATTGCGTCGGTCTAGACGATGCACTATATAACGACACGCGCTGGCTACAATACGTCCAAGCAGGCGTCAAATCGGTCACGGGTGATTTGCAAACGGATATTGGCTTGATTGGTCACTCAAAAGACAGCTCATCATATTACTTATCACTGTTCCCTAACTGGGCATCGGTGTCAGTACCTAATTATCATAATCTATCAGCCACGCCTATTCGCGACAGCTATCTGATGGGCGCAACGCCAACGCCTGAGCGCACGCCTGAGTCAACGCGCAACGTCCTCGATGCATTCAAAAAAACGGACGATTATCATCAACTGCATGAAGAAGCGGACTTTATTGATAAATACAAAAGACAGTGGCAATCTGCCCCCTATCCACCAACCTTCATGACGGCTGATGCGTTGATTGTACAGTCGGGGCACATCTTACTAGTCGAGCGACGTAGTATGCCGGGACGCGGATTATGGGCCTTACCGGGTGGATTTTTAAACCCAAAAGAGACGCTGTTTGACGCTTGTATTCGTGAGCTGCGTGAAGAGACGCGCCTGAAAGTTCCTGAGCCTGTATTGCGCGGTTCTTGCCACAGTCAGCATACCTTTGATGACCCGTATCGTTCAGCACGCGGACGCACCATTACCCAAGCGTTTTACTTCCAGCTTAAAAACGATCCGAAAGGATTACCAAAAGTAAAAGGCGGCGATGACGCAACCAAGGCTTTTTGGCTGCCATTGGCAGAGCTTGATGCCAAAATGATGTTTGAAGATCATTATGCGATTATTACCAAAATGGTTGGGTTGTAGTTTTTCGTTATTAAACGGATGATCAGGTCATGGTCAAATCAACCCTCACTGATATCTACACAATGTATTTTTTAACTTTTTATACCAGTGCCGATAGACGGCACTCAACCGCCGCCACTGTTCTTTCGAGGCAGCTGCGGCAGCTCAAAGCAGAGGAGTTCTGTGATGTACACCAGTAATCTAAACAATTTAATCTTAAATAGTGACAGCTATAAAACCTCACATTGGGTGCAATATCCAAGTGGTAGTGAGTATCTGTCCAGCTACATTGAAGCGCGCAAAGGCGACTATGATGTGGTGTTCTTTGGTCTGCAGGCCTTTATCAAAGAGTACCTAAGCACTCCTATCACGCATCAAGATATCGACGAAGCCGAAAAAGTGATTAAAGCGCATGGCTTAACCTTTAATCGTGCGGGCTGGGAACACTTGATTGAAAAACACAACGGCTATTTGCCACTGCGTATTCAAGCCGTTCCTGAGGGCAGCATCGCTCCGGCATCAAATGTAGTCTGCCAAGTTATCAACACTGATCCTGAGTTTTATTGGCTACCAAGTTATATCGAAACAGCGCTATTACGCGCGATTTGGTATCCGTCAACGGTCGCTAGTGTCTCTCGCTATTGCAAAGAGATTATCCGTCAAGCGCTAGAAAAGTCAGCGGACAATACAGAGTCGCTACCTTTTCGCTTACATGACTTTGGCGCACGTGGTGCGTCCAGTCAAGAAACCGTTGCGCTCGGTAGTTTGGCACATTTGGTCAACTTTGCTGGTACCGATTCAATGACAGCACTTATTGCATCCAGTCGCTGGTATCAGATGGGTGATGACATGCCTGCGTTCTCTATCCCAGCGGCGGAGCACAGCACAATGACGGCTTGGGGACGTGATGATGAGAAAGCGGCTTTTCATAATATGATTAAGCAGTTCGGCGGCACAGACAAAGCGTTTTCAGTTGTGTCTGACAGCTACGACTTATGGAATGCGATCGACAATATCTGGGGCGACGCCTTAAAAGATGAGGTCGAAAATATGGGTGGCACTTTGGTTATTCGTCCAGACAGCGGTGAGCCGACTAAAGTCGTCCGTGAAGCGCTAGAGCGCTTGGCGGTGAAGTTTGGCACGACGGTAAACAGCAAAGGCTATAAAGTGCTGCCTAATTATGTGCGCATCATCCAAGGTGACGGCATCAGCCCAAACACTTTGGGCAGCATTATCGATGTGGTGCTAAAGGCTGGGTTTAGCGCGGATAACATCACCTTTGGTATGGGCGGTGGTTTATTGCAACAAGTTAACCGTGACACCATGAGCTGGGCAATGAAATCGAGCGCTATCTGTATCGATGGCACATGGAAAGATATTTATAAAGACCCTATCACCAGCCGCTCAAAACGATCGAAAAAAGGACGATTGGCACTGGTACAAGATGGCAATGGTCAGATCAAAACCATAAAAGAGCAAGCATTGAGTGCTCAAACGGACAATCTATTGCGTGATGTCTATGTCGATGGTCAATTATTGATTGAGGACAGTCTCACGATTATTAGGGAGCGTGCAGGATGGTAGACACCAACAAACTGACATCTATAGCAAAAGATGTCCTACTTGCCCCTGTATATCTTTATCAGGGTCGTAAAATCAAGCGTGAAACCGTTCGTTTGCCGGAGCCAAACGGCGAAAGACATGGTATGGTTGAGCTATCAAAAGCAGATGATGGACTGTCATTTAAAAGCCAAGAGACGCTTAATTTGATGGTCGTGGGCGACTCAGCAGCAGCAGGTGTCGGCAGTCAGATTCAGCAAGAAGCGCTGGTTGGTAAGCTGATTCCGATATTGGAACAGAATGCCGTTATTCGATCGAACTTTGCACAGCTCAATTGGTCATTACAAGCGACGACTGGTCATACTAGCTTTGATATTTTGCGCAGATTATATGTTCTCCCTACTCCTGACCAACCTATCGATGTGATGTTGCTGAGCGTTGGGGTCAACGATACGACGTCCAATGTGGCAGTCCACAAATGGCAACAGCAGATCGAAGACATCATCCATATTGCACAGCGCAAGTTTGGTGTCCGCGAATTGATTTTTTTGAGCTTACCACCGATGGCGCAGATGCCTGCGATTCCCTCCCCACTCAATAATTTTGTTGGGGCAAAGGCCTCAATACTTGATGAGATATTGCAAAAAGTCTGCGCTGCTCATGACGGTGTCAACTATATGGCAACTGACTTTGCACGCATGATAAAAGAGCATGGCAATGGTCAGCCTATTGATATTGCCGTGATGTTCGCCAGTGATGGCTTTCATCCTAGCAGCCTAATGTACGGTTATTGGGCACAGCAAATTGTAGAAAACACTACGCAGTTATTGGCTCCATCTGCCATTCAGGCTGATGACCAAACACACTCAAGTGTTAGTGCCTAAAAACACATGTGTTTAAAAACAAAAAAAACCGCTGAATAGTCAGCGGTTTTTTATTGCTTGGCAGTATATATTTACACCATAAGGGTAAATTACTCAGCAGCGTCAGCAGCTTTCTTGCTACGGCCACCAAATGCACCAAAGCGTTTGTTGAAGCTTGCAACACGGCCTTCAGTAGACGTTTTACGTTGCTCACCAGTATAGAATGGATGCGACGCACTTGAGATATCAAGTGGGTAGTATGGGTATTCTTTACCTTCGTATTCACGAGTCGCTTTAGTCTTAGCCGTTGAGCGAGTCAAAAAGAACACGTCAGCGTTAGTGTCGTGGAATAAAACTTCTTGATAGTTAGGATGGATATCTTTACGCATAATATACTCTCTAGGTCCGATGTATGTAGGGCAGTGTCAATCAACATCATAATTGATGTCTCAAACAAGCGAACACATACGTAACTGAGGCACTAAGGACATTACAAGTATGGCAACTGCATCACTGGCTTATTCCAGCACCCAATACCACGCCTCTGCTCACTTAGCCTTTCCCCAGCGGGAAAATTAAACCGCGATTTTAACGCTTTTTTGACGCGGACGCAAGCTGCAGTTGTGATAGAGATATGTGATAAGTTGTCAATAATATAGCTACGGTCTTGAGATAATCAATGTAATTCAGTACAATTATTTAGTTAATAAAATTAATCTTTAATACAAAATACTGTAGTTTATCTAAATAAATATGCTATGACTATGTCATTTATACTTAGCATATTAAACTACACAACTATGCGATATTGATCAGGTCTACAGGAAGTATCGCTCTACTCATTTATAGACAAGCTTAGATTTATAATCAAGCATGGAAAACAAATACTCAATAAGGATTATTCAATGATAAGTATGACAATGAAAACTACTGCTAAAGCGTTATTCGTCAGCTCGGCACTTGCTATCACTACTATGGCCAGTGCGGCACTACCAACTCAGTGGGAGTTAGATGATTCACATACTCGTGTCGGATTTTCTGTGAGCCATATGGGATTCTCGACCACAATGGGACATTTTGGTGATATTGAGGGCGTGGTGAATTACGATATGAAAGCACCAAATCAAGCCAGCATGGAATTTACTATTGCAACTGATAGTATCGATACCAATTGGGATGCTCGTGATAAACATCTAAAAACCGATGAGTTTTTTAATGTCGAAAAGTACCCAACCATGACGTTCAAATCGACCCAAGTTAAATTTATCAACCCACAGCAAGCTAAAGTAACTGGCGACTTTACCTTACTCGGTCAGACCAAACCGCTAACATTGGATGTTACGTTAAATAAAATCGATAACAGCCCACTGACTAAAGAGCCCGTTGCTGGTTTTCGCGCTACTGGTACGATCGATCGCGCCGCTTATGGTATGACTGCTTATGCTAGCGGTATTACGACCAACGTCCCTATCCAAATCGACGGTGAACTGGTAGAGAAAAAATAAAGACAGACTTTGCTGAATATCTACGTTCGTCCTAAATATCAATTTTTATTCGACGGTAACAAAAAAGCAGCACCTATATAGGCGCTGCTTTTTTATGTCTATATCAAACTATCGTAGATTATTTTGTTGGGATCACGTGCCAAACGTCAAGCTTATCGTCGCCATCTTTATCACCCATTTTGGTGTCGTTGGCGTAGAAGTATAAAGGCTTACCATTCATGGCCCACTGATACTTACCATCTTCACGTTTGAATGCTGCAAACTGACCAGAAGCTTTGGCATTGCTTGGTGCTTGAAATATCGGCCACACAACTTGGCAGGCGGTGCCGCAAGCTGACATGTTCATTGAATCTTTGTCAAAAGTATATAGTGTCATGTGATTGGTTGCGTCGACCAATACGCCGTTTTTACTAGCGACTGGTGCAGTATTATTGCTAGTGGCTTGCACCTCATGTGTACCTGACATGTCATTACCGACGACGCTCTTTAGTGTCGTACAGCCTGTCAGAGCCAAAACACCTGTTAGAGCAGATAACATCATGATATTTCTCATAGTAACTTCCTTGTCATTTTGATAATTGTAATAGTAAATTTTATGAGCCGTTTTTGTTTTCTGATATAAAAACTGGGCTTTAACCTCACTTGAGCGAAATAAATATAGCACACAGTTTTTGGCTATAACGGTCATCCATATACAAACTTACAAAAGTGGCTGAATCTTACAAAATGCTTAAACACAGGCCTTTTTGGCTACAGAAAACTGACCTTATCCCCATTCTCCAGATGTTGCACTCGACTTCGCCTATTAGAAACTGCCCAAGGCCACCTCACCTCGTTGACAAAACTCATGCATCTACTTACGTATTTGTCATCATATTGTCTGTAGTTCTTCGTAAAATGAACTTATAGAAATGAAGTATTACTACACAATAGAAAATACCTCTGTTGTGGCTTATAAATAAATATTGAACTTAGCGACCTTCGCACGCATATCAATAGTTACAAGACATTTAACGATGATACCAGCATGGCCTGATGCAAATGCTACTAAGGATATAATGACGACAATGACTCAGTCTTCTAATAAAAATCACGCTCATTCTGTCAAACAAGATGATTCTTCTGATTCTTCTAAGGTGCTGTCTTATGGAGATCATCAAAACTTGCCCACCAAACGTCCTACTAAACGCGTCGGTATTTTGGGCGGCGGTACTGCAGGCTCAACGATTGCTATTCGCCTTGCCGCACTAGGGCTTGAGACTTATTTGTTTGAGAAGAAAAAATCACTCATTGATGGCCCACCAATGTGTCACTTGCATGCTGGCGGCAACTTGTACCGCGAGATACCTGATGAAGATTGTGTGGCGCTCCTCAAGCAATGTATTGACATATTACGTCTCTATCCTTATACCATCGACGTTCGTCCTACTGTATTTGCGGTGCCGACACGCGATGAAGGACTGCCTGAAGACTTGCTACCGCGTTTGGATATTTTGACAGAAGCTTATCAAGATCTGATTGAGCAAGATGTCAACAATAAAGTACTTGGCGAACCTGAGGATTACTATCAGCTCTATAGCCATGAGCAATTGCTTGAGTTGTCTGAGCGTGAGCAAGTTGAAGTACCAAGTACGGTTGATGAGTGGATGATACCCGTTGCCAAATACTTAGACTTAAATAAGGTAAAATTTCCACTGATTGTCGTACAAGAATATGGCTGGAATATATTTCGCTTGGCGGCTTCTGCGCAGTTGGCGCTTGAAGAATATGATCATGCCCATGTCTTTACTGACACCACAGTACAAAAAGTAGTCCCTGTGGATTGTGAAAACTGCACCAATGCCGATCACCATGTTACCAAATGGCGCATTGACTATCAGCAAGCAAACGACTCTCAAGCTGAATCTATCGAAGTCGATTATTTGGTCAATGCTTGCGGTTTTCGCACTGGTGTCATCGATGACATGGTCGGTGTTGAAGTCACGCGTATGGTTGAGTTTAAATCCTCTTATGTCACCCATTGGGGCGATGCAGGTGGACAGATACCTGAGATTATTGTGTATGGTCAACGAGGTACACCCGAAGGCATGGCGCAGTTAACCCCCTATCCGGGTGGGTATTTTCAGATACATGGCATGAGTAAAGCCATTACCTTATTTGATGACGGTCTGGTCGCATCTAGCTCAGATAGCGCTCAGCCTAAACTACCACAGCAATACGTACACTATATCGAGGATGGCTGGGACAAAGCGCCGCTACAAGCGCGTAGCCAGCAGGCGATTGAATATGTGGCTGAGTTTGTACCGACATTCAATAGTGCACGCACTGTTGGCAATGCGCTATATGGTGGGCAGCAAATTCCTGGAGAAGATGATACGTTGCGAGTGGCTGACGTAAGCTTGTATTCTAATATACGTTACGCTCGTGCAGAAAATGTCAAAGCATCTTCAACCTTGATCGCTGCTGATCAGATAGTGAATGAGCTGACGACGCTCGGATTGATACAGAACGATACGCCAATGAATCGTAGCCGCTACGCACACGAATGGTCGTACTTGACACATAACGATGGTCTGGCTGTTGATAAGGTTGCACGTGTACTCGCTGAGCAGCGTGGATTTCCAATAGTAATGGCAGATGTCAATCATAGTATTCGTGAAGCAGCACTGGCTGATCTCTCACCCGCTGGTGTATAGCAAGTATTAGTCATTTCTAGCGTTTACGGTTAGCTTTATGAATATAAAACTGACTATAAAAAAGGAGCGGACAACCAATAATCGGTTATCTGCTCCTTTTTTATGTGATTGCTTTTAATTGCTCGATTTTATAAAGCTTAGCTGTTGCTACCAGCCATTTTTTCTGTATCTACATGATCATTGATGGTCACGACGGTCTGTAGCATCTCGATTGCCTCGTTGATGGTATTGCACACCACCAAACGATCTAAATCTTGCTGCTTCATAAACCCTTGCTCGGTGGTATATTTTAGATGCTCAATCATACGGTCATAAAAACCATTGATATTGAGAATAATCATTGGCTTTTCATGTTGATACAGCTGACGCCATGTGGCGATTTCCATAATTTCTTCTAGTGTACCCAGTCCGCCCGGCAAGGTAATAAAAGCATCAGCATACTCTGCCATAACGGTCTTACGCGTGTGCATGGTATCGGTCAAATGCAAGCGAGTCAGCTGCTCATGAGCGATTTCGTGCTTGAGCATAAAGGTTGGAATGACGCCTACCGCCTCAGCGCCGCCTTTGATGACCTCATCTGCGACCGCGCCCATGAGACCAATGCTAGCACCGCCATATACCAGTCCCATACCATTATCTGCCAACGCACTGCCAAGCTCGCGTGCTGCCTGCTCATACACATCATTGTTGCCCAAGCGTGAACCGCAATATACGGCCACTAGCGGCATCGTTAGTGTTGATTTATCCACGGCTTTTTCTATATTGGTGATGTCTTTGCTCGTAATTACATCATAAGTATCATCGTTGATTTTCATTTGCATATGGTTTCCTTAATTTATCGATCATTTTTTATTGAGTGTTTGTTATTAGTAAAGGTCAAATACCACACGTTTCATTTATAGTGTTATGCACGCCATTTATAGAATGAGTTCAACCAAGTCAGACAAAACTTGAAAGTCATATTTGAGTACCTGTCTCGCTAGTATTTATCTTAACATAAGCAATGCTACCACATAGTCACAACGATTTATCACTACGCAACAACTACATTTTAAAGATGGGAATTGATGACTCATCGCAGTTTAATAATCACTATCTACTCATAAAAGACATGAAGGTATCAAGATGGATAATCACAACGCTGTTTCTGCCGCAGAGTATGCAGAAAGTATTATTAACAATCCTTTGATTAGTCCTAATATTGCTGATGGCGCAACCAATATCGACACGTACTCGTTGAGCATCATGACCGATCGCAATCGAGTGTTGGCCGCGACCGTCTATCGTCCTAAAGAGGGAACGACAACAGCGATTATGATCGCGCCCGCCACAGGAATCAGACGTCATTTTTATCATAGCTTTGCTATCTATTTAGCAGAGAGCGGCTTTGGCGTACTGACTTTTGATAATGAAGGGATTGGTGAGTCGCTTTCGACCAATCTGGCAAAGTGTGATGCTTCGCTCATCAGTTGGGGGCGACACGATATGCCTGCCGTACTTGATGCGCTGCAAGATGAGTTTCCTGAGGCGTCTTACCACCTTATCGGTCATAGTGCAGGTGGCCAGCTTATCGGTTTGATGCCAAATTATCAGGCGATTACGTCCGTATTCAATGTCGCGTGCTCTTCAGGCCGCATCAAAAACATGGGCATGCCTTATAAGCTCAAAGCCATGGGATTTATGGATGCCTTTATCCCACTATCAAACTTAACCTTAGGGTACACACCATCAGACAAAATCGGCATGGGCGAGCCACTACCGCGCGGCGTGGCTCGTCAATGGCGTGAATGGTGTAATGGCGCAGGCTATATCAAGACTGCTTTTGGTAAAAGTATACACACCCATTTTTACGATGCACTCAGCATGCCAGCATTGTGGCTTGGCTTTAGTGATGATGATATTGCCAATAGCGAAAACATGGATGACATGATACGCGTATTTACGAACATGCCCGTCGAAAAGCGGTTTTTAAATCCTGAAGATTTCGGATTAAATCATATCGGTCACATGCGCTACTTTAGCAGTAAAACCAATGCTAAAGCGCCTGAGCTGTGGCAAATGGCAGTAGATTGGTTTAGTAAAGGTGAATAGCGCTGTTCATCCATCAGTATAAGAGGCCGTCGCGACTGATATCATTTATTTGTATCAATACACAAAGTCGGTAAATGCGCTTTTATTACTTAGCATTGTTTGTTTTTTCTGCTTCTATCCGCTTCTTTAGGGCAGAATACAGTGACGGCTGCATATTATGAATATTGCCTATCATCCATTTAACATAGCTGATAGGCACCTCTTTGATTGGCTTGCCTTTGTGTTTGCCAAATGGCATCTTGCTCACAGGCGTCGCTTTATTTGAGATAGCATGTGCCGCTGCAAAATCGGTCGGTGCAATCTCTAAACGCTCGCAGCAAGCTTGGTAAAGTAGATAACACATCCGTGCATCCCCTAGCGCGTCATGAGCGGCAATCGTCATCGTGCTCGCCTCGCCCTTACCCAATAATTGCTCGATACACTTAGACTGACCATAAGCGCGCCACTCTGGAAAGGCAGCACGCGCGAGTCTCACAGTACAAATCAGCTTAGCAGAAGGGCTGCCAATTACTCGCCAATCAAAGCGTACATTATGACCAATCAAATACTCTGGCAGCTCAAACTGATCCAACTCAAAACGCTCAAGACCAGCCACGTCAGCATCAGTAATACCATGCACCTTGATGACGGCAGGGGATATAGAGCGGCCGCTATTGAAGTACTTCATCCATTCAAATCCAGTTGCCACGTTGATCGTCGCCACTTGAATGGGTCTCGGATCACGGCCTTGATCGGTTTCAGTATCGATGACAAGCGCTGTTTCAGCCATAGTAGCCGTATCTGTCATGTCAGCGGTGTTCAAAGCATCATTCATAAAAAATTAACCATCCATAGCACCATCATCGCTCAACCGAAGCGTTAAGTAGATAAAGTTATATTTGCTGTGCTTGTATTTAACCACACCTGTATTTATGGGGATAAAAGCCATAGATAACAATGCGATACATACCTTAGCAGATAGGGCTTTTATAATATTAGCTCATATAATATAAAACAGATAAGAGATATCAATGCTAGCAGATGGAAAAAACCAACCACCGAAGCCTTCTTTGGTCAGCCGCATATTGAGCGTTCTGATTAGGGCAGTTGTATTGCTAGGATTCTTATTTGTCTTTGATAAGCTGCTACCCAGCATTAGCGAGCAGACCCAATCATTTGTGGTCGCCAAGTGGCAACAGCTGAGTCTATTACAGCAAGAGCTGCCTACAGAAAGCAGTCTCCCCAGTCCACTGCCAGAGAAAAACCTGACGGACACTTGGGGTGCGGCACGCAGTCAAGGGCGCTCACATGAAGGCATCGATATCTTTGCAGAACGTGGCACGCCGATACAGTCAACCACGCAGGGAATTGTGAGTAAGGTTGGTGAGAATAACTTGGGTGGGCGCGTGGTCGTCGTGGTAGGGCCTGGCGGTGCTGGACATTATTATGCCCATCTAGAGGATTATGCCGATATTGCGCCCAATGATTGGGTCAATCAAGGCGATATTATCGGTTATGTGGGTGATAGCGGTAACGCAAAAGGGACACCGCCACATGTACATTACGGTATTTATATCAATGGCAGTGCCGTCAACCCTTACCCGCTGTTGCAAAAAGACTAGGTATACTAAATTAGGCATGCTAAATAAATCCGCATGACGAGTCTAAACAATATGGGGCAAGGCCTGTACTAATTTGTCGCAGCCGATCTCACATACGCGGCTGGAAATACCACGCTAAATGTCGACCCCTCTCCCTCTATTGAGTCAATCTGCAACTGCGCTTCGTGCTGATGCAAAACGTGCTTCACGATAGCCAGCCCTAATCCTGTACCGCCTGTGGCACGACTACGCCCTTTATCAATACGATAAAAGCGCTCCGTCAAACGCGCAATATGCTCTGGTGCGATACCAAGTCCATCGTCCTCAACGGCAAATCGGCACCCATCCGATGTCTGCGTCCAACTGATGGTAATATTACCGCCTTTTGGTGTATATTTAATCGCATTGATGACTAAGTTGGACAAGGCGCTGATCAAGTACACCTCCGACCCATATAACCCGTCATAGGTATCTATGTGCAAATGAATGGTGTGCTTGTACGCTTGGTTATATGCCTGTGCATCATCATAGATATTGGTGAGGAGTTTGGTCATATCGACATCATTAAACTCATGCGTCTCTTCGATTTCAATCTTGGAGAGCAGTAATAAGTCATTTACGATTCGATTCATACGGGCTGTTTGCTGGGTCATCAGCTCAAAACCGCGACGCCACTGTGGCGGCATGTCTGGTTGGTGAGAGAAGTTCTCCAAATAGCCCATCATCACTGTCAGCGGCGTGCGTAGCTCGTGCGAGACATTCGCCACGAAGTCTTGGCGCATTTGCTCTAAATGCTGTACGCGGGTCACATCATAAATAAACAATAGCTTCTCGTCACCAAAAGGCGTGAGCTCACACTTTAGATAACGACTGGGATCGCGCCACGATTCTATATGAATACCATCATTCGGCAGGGTGGTGTTTTGATAGTACTGGCGAAACTCGGGCACAATGATAAAGTCAAACACACTTTGGCCTTTGTCAGCTGGCTGCAGTGACAAGAGATCCTGCGCCGCCTGATTCCACCACTCTAACCCATCATCTTCATTCAGTAAGATGACCGCATCTCGCAATGCTCGCAGCGCACTTCTGATTTTCTCTAATTGCTCCGCCGCATTTTGGCTAGCGATTTGTGCTGGCGCATCTTGCTGGTCATTATTATAGTTATGGTCTTTTTTCTTTTTTGCTGGCGCTATCTTGTTCATTTCTTATCCTTACCACTATCCGCTATTTTATTTATTGTTATGGTGGCATTGTTCATACAAGATCAAGTTATCAAAAATCAACTTATATAAGATTAGCTTGGCTCAATAAGACTAGAGAACCGATAACCTGTACCGCGCACCGTTTGTATCAATGTATCACAATCATAAGGGCGCAATAGTTTACGTAGACGCTTGATATGTACATCAATGGTTCGATCTTCGATATAAACGTTACCGCCCCAAACCTGATCGAGCAGCTGCGTTCTTGTGTAAGCGCGCTCTGGGTGACTCATAAAAAATGCTAATAAGCGATATTCTGTTGGGCCGACCTCAATGACTTTTCCTGCGGCTGTCACGCGCTGGCTTTTGGTATCGAGACTCAGCTGACCAATTTCGATAGGCTTGTCGCTACTCATCGCGCTACTACGGCGCAAGACGGCTTTGATTCTGGAAATCAGCTCGCGCGTCGAAAAAGGCTTGGTCATGTAATCATCTGCACCTGCATCGAGGCCGTGAACCTTGCTGTCTTCTTCGCTTTTGGCCGTTAGCATAATGACGGGTATCTCAGAGAGCATCTCATCGCTTTTGAGCATACGACAAAAATCAACACCGCTCTTGTCTCCGGGCAACATCCAATCTAATAATATTAATGACGGTCTATGATCGACCACTTGCTGATGCGCTTCTGATACGTCAGCCGCTTGTAGGCTATCAAACCCAGCCATTTCTAGCGTCATCACAACCATTTCACGAATCGCAGGTTCATCTTCAACAATCAAAATTTTCTCATTATACATAGGACATTCTCGGTGTTAGCGGACAAAATCTGGCATATAAAAAGGCGATAAATACTCACCAGTCTCTATCTATTAAACGGATTAATTATGACAGCCTGATGACACTCTGATGTCAGATCTCCAATAGAAAATTAAGTGGTCCATCATTGATGCTTTCAACTTGCATATCAGCGCCAAACTGACCAGTGGCTACATTCGGATACTGGGTTTTGGCATAGTCGATGAGTTGCTCGAACAGCGCTTGGGCCGCATCAGGTGCCATCGCGCCACCAAAGTCAGGGCGGCGACCTTTATCCGTTTTTGCCATCAGCGTAAATTGTGACACTAATAACAATCCGCCGCCGACTTGCTGGACGTTTTTATCCAGTTTACCAAATTTGGCAGGATCGTCGTCATTTTCAAAAATGCGATAGGTCAATATTTTGTCAATCATACGCTTGGCGGCGGCAAAATCATCATCATGACCCAACCCAATATAGGCCAATATCCCATGATCAATTTTGCCAACACAATGCTCATCGATAGTGACGCTGGCACGGCTCACTCGTTGTATCAGTGCTTTCATTTACGACCTTCTTTATTTATAAATGGCTTACAGTTTATGGTCAGACAATAATACGCTGTCCATGATAAAATATGGCCATTAACTTGCCTATGCAATAATGACATCACATCCTATTTTGGTAGCCTTATTATGAATGTATTTACCACCTTACAACAGTTGGTACCGCAGCAAAAGCTCAGTAAAGTCGCTGGACGTTTGGCAGCCAGTCGTCATCCATATGTCAAACGCACCTTTATCCGTGGTTTTGCCAAAGCTTATAATATCAGCCTAGATGAGTATGAGCGCCAGAGCCTTAATGCTTATGAGAGTTTTAATGACTTTTTTACCCGTGAACTAAAAGAAGATGCTCGCACCATCGATACCACCGCAAACGGCATCGTTAGTCCTGCTGACGGTATCATCTCTCAGCTTGGGCAAATTAAAGATCATAAAATGCTACAAGCCAAAGGGCGTCACTATGACGTTGGCCAATTGCTGGCTGATAGCGAAGATGGCCGTTATTTTGCCGATGGTAGTTTTGCGACAATCTACCTAGCACCTAGCAATTACCACCGTGTTCATATGCCATTTGCCGGTACGCTGACCAAGACTCGCTATGTCCCTGGTACGCTGTTTTCGGTCAACAATACCACGGCAGCTAATGTGCCGGACTTGTTTGCACGTAATGAGCGTTTGGTCTGCATGTTTGATACCAAGTATGGCAAAGCGGCCGTTGTCATGGTAGGCGCTATGATTGTCGCTGGTATCGAAACCGTCGCCACTGGCAAAATTACCCGCACGGATGATATACAAGAAGCGGATCACGATATGCAGTTTGCGGCAGGCGAAGAGCTTGGTCGTTTTTATTTAGGATCAACGGCTATCGTAGTGTTGCCAAAAGCAGCAAAAGCCGACTGGCAAGAGACCATGAAAGCCAATAGTTTTGTAAAAATGGGTCAATTACTGGGTGTCACGAAACCGTAATTTATTTCTAATATAATAAAAAATAAAAGCCCAGTGAAGCGTATATCACAATGCTCAACTGGGCTTTTTTATACCTAGCGTTTTTATAGATTTACGCGTCGATCAACCATCCTTGCTGGGTCGCATAGTCAATATTGTGTGATAGCCATTTATGAATAGGAGCAAAGCTGTCTTGAATGAACGCATGTGCACCTGCGACTTGACTACGTGTCACTCCAAGCTCACGCCACGTTTTGCCTTCAGTATTTAAGTTGAGCAAAAATGGCAGTAAGCGATCGACCACTTTGAGTAGCGCAGTCTCTTTACTACTGCCTGTCTCTTGCGCCTCCCAAATCTCACTCAAATTGCCAATCCCATTGCCGCGTTCGCCTTGCAATCTGGCGATACCCGCTCGCTCCTCAACATGTGCATCATGACGCGAGTCGGCGTACAAAAACGTATCGCCCGCATCAATCTCGCCCAAATCATGTACCAGTGCCATCTTTAGCAATTGTTCATGATTGACATCCAGCTCAAACAACTCAGCGATCGACCAGCATGCCATTGCTAAGTGCCAAGAATGTTCGGCAGAGTTTTCTCTGCGATCGGTCTCAGTCACGTAACTACGGCGATTCACGCGTTTGAGCGCATCTAGCTCTAGTAAGAAATGAGTGACGTCCTCTATATCGATAGTTGTAGCAGATTTTTGATCGGTCAATGACGTCAGTGTGTTTGAAGACATATTTCTCTCTGATTTTTTGATAATTTTACACATTACGGTGTGGCTAACAACAAAATAGCGCTGATGTTATCAAGCGCTATCTCTTATAAGTCATTGGGTCAAATGACTGAGCACCCTATTATATAACCATCTACTTAATCAAATTCAGAATGGTTTTGAAGGCAGGGTCTTCACTGCTACGGCACAACTCAAACAAAATGGTTTCTACTGTCGAGATTATCCCACCTGCACGGCGAATACGGCGAATGGCTTGTTTTTTGTCGTATGGAAAACGCGAGCCAACAGCATCGCCAATAATGACCGGTTGCATCCCATTGTCTAGCAAATCAAGCGCGGTCTGTAGCACACAGACGTGTGCCTCAACTCCGATAAGCAATACGGTACTACGGTTTTGCTGCGCTAAATGATGCCATGTGTCATTGTTATCGCAGGCACTAAATGTGACTTTTTCAAAGCTCTTTGCATTGTCGCCCTCTAGCACATCACGAAGCTCTGGCAAGCTATCGCCCAATCCTTTTTTATACTGCTCGTTGAGCATGATGGGGATACCAAGCGCTTGCAGTCCTTTGATTATGGTCACTGTTTTTTTGACGATATTTTCGTGATCATAGATATGCGGCGTTAAGCGCTCTTGTACATCGATAATCATCGCTTGGGTATTTTCACGAACGATTCGGTAAGTGCGGTCGGTAATCATGGTAGACATAGTACACTCCTTGTACGGCTGATATTTATTATAAAAAGCTATTTTAAAATGACCATCATTAGAATTTTCATCAATAATAGTCTTAGCTCAGCTCACCCTTATTTAGTCACAGTTTCTTGAATGCGTCAATGGAGATAATTTTCATACGTACCTGTGTGCTCTTTACTACGCCAAGCATTAACTCGCTCATTATATTCACAAAAAACCCCCAGCCATCACGGCTAGGGGTCATTATTAGAATATTTTTAATCAACAAATGTTACAAACTGGTTGCCGATTTTAAAATTAAACACGCTCGATAATAGTCGCGATACCTTGACCCAGACCGATACACATCGTCGCTAGACCGATTTCGGTATCTGACTGCTCCATTGCATTGAGCAATGTCACTGTGATACGAGCACCTGAACATCCTAGTGGATGACCTAGAGCAATCGCGCCACCGTTGATGTTGACGATATCTTGCTTGTCCGTCAAGTTCAACGCTTTTAAGACTGATAGGCCTTGTGCGGCAAAGGCTTCGTTTAACTCGATGGTTTGCATGTCATCGATGCTCATGCCAGCACGCTTCAAGGCTTTGTTGGTGGCTGGTACAGGACCATAACCCATAATCGCTGCGTCACAACCAGCGACAGCCATGCTACGAATACGAGCGCGCGGCTTTAGACCAAGATCTTTGGCTTTTTGCGCGCTCATGACTAGCATCGCTGACGCACCGTCAGAGAGTGCAGATGACGTTGCCGCTGTGACGGTACCGCCTTTAGGGTCAAAGGCTGGGCGCAGTTTTTGCATTTGCTCCATCGTCGCATCTGGGCGAATCACTTCATCGACGGTACATAGCTGCAGGCGGCCATCTGCATCATGACCTTCGATGCCGATGATTTCATTATCAAAACGGCCTTCAGTGGTCGCAGCCCATGCACGGCGATGCGATTCAAGACCAAACGCATCTTGCTCTTCACGCGTAATGCCATTCATACGGCCTAGCATCTCAGCGGTCAAGCCCATCATATTTGAGGCTTTTGCATAGTGCTTAGAAGCGGCAGGGTTTAGATCAATACCATGCATCATGCCGACGTGACCCATGTGCTCAACACCGCCAATGATAAACACATCACCTTGGTTGGTCATGATTTGTGCAGCTGCGGTATGTAGTGCCTGCATAGATGAGCCGCACAGACGGTTAACCGTTTGTCCACCAGCAGTCTTTGGAATACCTGCCAATAGGCCAATGTTACGACCGATGTTCATGCCCTGCTCTAGTGTCTGGTTGACACAGCCCCAAATAATATCTTCGATGTCATTGGTGTCAAAGTCATTACGTTCGACCAACGCGCGTACCAGTTCAGCGGATATGGTATCCGCACGTACATGGCGGAACATACCGTTTTTAGATCTTCCCATCGCCGAGCGTACGCCATCTACGATGACCACATCTTTTGGACTTAAAGTTGTCATACTATCTTCCTTTTCAATTTTTATTGTCAGTGTTGTCGATTTAATCGGGCTCTATAGCCATCTATCACGCGATCCGTACATCAGTACGATAACTATCTAGATGTTTTCGCGCTGGATATTATCGCGGCAGGCCAGACCTGATAAAACCGACCAAAACGGTGTGTCTGCTATTTTTTTATCACCGATAGCGACGTCAGCAAACGCACCCCACTTATCCTAATACGGTATGCTCGTTACGCTGTGGCGTAAAAAGTCTCGCCAGCGGCTGCCATGTCGCGAATCTTTTGCGGCGCTTCATAAGCTTTGCCAAGGTGTGCGTATTTTTCGCATAGTGCCAAGTAGTTATCGAGACCCATTTGGTCGATATAACGACAAGGACCACCGCGGAATGGCGGGAAACCGACACCCATAATCATTGCCATGTCAGCCTCGGCAGGCGTGCTCACGATGTTGTCTTCTAGGCAGCGAACCGTTTCGTTGCAGAAAGCCAGCATAGTGCGGTCGATGATCGCTTGATCGTCGAATTCTTGCTTCTCACTGTCAGTCGTGGCTTTTAGTAACTCGTAAGTGGCTTCATCGGCAACTTTCTTTGGCTTACCGCGCTTGTCAGTTTCATACTTATAGAAACCTACGCCGTTTTTCTGACCGAGACGCTCATTCTCATATAGATGCTGGATCGCGCCTTTATAATCAGGCTTCATGCGGTCAGGGAATCCTTCTGCCATCACTTCTGCGCCATGTACGCCCGTGTCTAAACCGACGACGTCGATTAGGTATGCAGGGCCCATTGGCCAGCCGAATTTTTCCATGACTTTATCAACATGAGCAAAGTCAGCACCTTGCTTGAGCAATAAATCAAACGCGCCAAAGTATGGGAACAAGACACGGTTGACCAAGAAACCTGGGCAGTCGTTGACCACAACTGGCACTTTACCCATTTTTGAGGCGAGTGCTACGGTAGTCGCGATGGCTTCTTCAGAAGATTTTTCACCGCGAATCACTTCAACGAGTGGCATGCGATGTACTGGGTTGAAGAAATGCATACCCACGAAGTTTTCTGGACGCTCAAGCGCTTCTGCTAGGAACGTAATAGAGATAGTCGAGGTGTTTGATGCTAGGATGCAATCGTCTTTTACTAGCCCTTCTACTTCTTTTAGAACTGCACGCTTCACATTTGGATTTTCTACGACCGCTTCGATAACGATATCAGTCTCGCTAAAGTCACCATAGTTCAAAGTAGGACGGATGCGGCTTAAGGTTTCACCCATTTTCGCTGGGGTCATCTTCTTACGTTCAACCATTTTACCAAGCAGTTTGCTGGCTTCGCCCATACCAAGATCTAATTGCTCAGACTTGATATCTTTCATGATAATTGGCAAGCCTTTGCTGGCCGCTTGATACGCGATACCGCCACCCATGATACCAGCGCCTAGCACAGCGGCTTCATTGATATCATGTGCAAGCTTGCTGTGTTTTTTGGCCAGTTTTTTGACTAGCTGATCGTTTAAGAATAGACCAACCAAGCTCTCTGCTTGTGGCGTTTTGGCCGCTTTGGCAAAGCCAGCAGCTTCTACTTCAATCGCTTTGTCACGTGGTAGGTTGACGTGCTTTTCAATCGCTTCAATAGCAAGAGCTGGTGCTGGGTACTGCTTAGGATTGGCTTTAGCGAAAATAGCACCTTTGGCACTATTAAATGCCATAGCTTGCTCAAGCTGGTTTAGCTTAACAGGAGCCAGTTTTTCTTCACGTTTTGCTTGCCAATCAAGCTCACCTGAGATACATTTTTTGACCAAATCAATGGCTGCATCTTGCAAGTCGTCAGCTGGTACGGTTGCATCAACCAAGCCGAGTTTTAGCGCATCAAGTGGTTTTTTTGGTGTGCCAGTGGCGATAAGCTCAAGCGCGTTATCGATACCAATGATACGCGTACTACGAACCGTACCACCGAAGCCTGGGAAGATACCTAGCTGAGTTTCTGGTAGACCGATAATCGCTTTGTCACTCATGACGCGGTATTCACAAACCAAGGTCATCTCACAGCCGCCGCCCATTGCCGCGCCATTGATGGCAGCCACTTTCGGGAATGGCAAATCTTCAAAACGATTGAAAGCGTCATTGACATGAACGACCCAATCTTTGATCTCGCTTTCTGATTTTTTGAAAGAAGCCACAAACTCTGTGATATCAGCCCCAGCGATAAATACGCCTTTGCCTGAAGTGACGATAAGACCTTTGACGTCGTCCGCTTTTTCTAAAGCAGTAACGGCTTCACCAAACTGCTTGTTGGTTTCGGCATCAAATTTGTTCACGCTCTCATTTTCGGCGTTGTAGTGCATGTTGGCGATGCCATCCTCTAGCATTGTCACCGTGATGCGATTTCCTTGGTATACCATTTGAAACTCCTTTCTATATAACGAAAGCTACGTTTTGAATTAAAATAAATAGCCAGTTACTGTTAGTAAAATGGGTAATAGCACTGTGCGCCGCCTTCAAGACAAACATCGTCATAAAGACAAACACATAGAGGGCGCATCAGTGAAGGTGTCTTTATTATCCAGCGCACATGATTTGATACTTATTTTGACGTCTCTTGTACCCCATCACACGGCGCTTCATTTATATGTTGCAAATACCGCTATTAAAATACTGACTGAGACATGGTCTAACACTGACAATTGCTGAATTAATACGCTCAGTAAAAACCCATTACGGTCAACATCAGACCATTTTCACGTCAATTAGTGTAGGGGATTATGCCCCCAACTGTCACAAGCTAATGCCATACTCGCAAGTCACTCTTAAATCACCTGTAGGCATTTACCTTATGCGCAAAGTGTTTTAGTGAATACTTGTATACTGAGCTGCTATTTTGAATGTATTCCGTCTTGCTCGTCTTTACGGTCTACCATCTCAAGTGTGATAAACCGTTGGTGTAGCCCAATTAATATAACTTACTTAGCTTGCGCTTTTATCAGACCATATTCAACCAGCAAGTGACATCAGCGATGCGTAACCAAGACTTGTTGTAAGATTACGATTGTACTGCCTCGTTTTTGGATAAATCAGAGCTATAAAATGCAAAAAACAAACGATTGATACCGTGTCTCACACGAGCAATATGGCCTATCATGCTACACTAATACCGTTTTTACCTTGTCCTTAATAAGTTTTCATTGTATCCCTGATAAATGGTTGGATTATGACGGTTTCCCTTACTTCTAGCGCTACCTCTTCTGGCTTTGCCCCTTTTAACGCTGTCTCTTTTCAAAGCACTGAGCAATTTCATGGTGCTGTGCGCGCGCAACTGGCAAAAGATATTGAGGTCTTATTTGCTTATGCCAAGCTGCCTAGTCCACTGGTAGATGCCTGTCGTTATGTCATGACTGGACAAGGTAAATTGGTGCGCCCATTGATGGTTGCCAGTGCTTTTGCCAGTATTAATAGCGGTAATAGTGAACGTACAGACGAGCGCAATGACGACATCGACATGCTCAATGCTGATCTAGACTCATTGCTAGAAAATGACTCAGACTATGATATGTCGCGCCGTGCTGCATTGGCCGTAGAGCTACTACATACCTATTCGTTGGTGCATGATGATTTGCCATGTATGGATGATGACGAGCTGCGCCGTGGGCAACCGACTGCTCATATTGCCTTTGATGAAGCGACGGCACTGCTAGCAGGAGATGTATTGCAGACGCTCGCGTTTGAAGTATTGACCGCGGAAATGCCAACCTTTGCGCCATTCGATGCGCATATTGCAAGTCAGCTATTGGCCATATTTGCCCCGCGCGCACGTCGCATGGTATCTGGGCAAATGCTGGATCTCAATGCCGAAGCCAGTGCCAGTATCGCGCAGGATGATTTAGAAGCCATCCACCGTGATAAAACAGGGGCATTGATAGAAGCGGCGATGCTCATGGGCGGCGTCTGTGCCGGCGCAACGGCGCCACAGCGCATGGCATTGCAAGAGTGCGCCCAATATATCGGTCTTGCCTTTCAAGTCCAAGACGACGTGCTAGACGTCACCATGACGACTGATACGCTTGGCAAGCCTGCTGGCAGCGATGAAAAACTAGACAAATCTACCTATGTCAAACTGATGGGGGTCGATGAGGCAACGAGCTACGCCCAGTCTTTATTCATTGAGGGACGCGCGGCCATCTCTCGTGAGCTGATCCGTGCTGAGCCAAGCGATGATGAGATACCTAGTAGCACTGACGATAATGTCGATACCCATAACGATGCACTACTGGCACTAATTGAATGGCTCTGGTCGCGTAAAAAATAGCGCAGCAAAATTTATCTTTTAAACGGCAGTGAGTGGTCAACATGGACAGTAACCCTACCCCGCGCATTTACCTCGGCACTGGTGGCTATAGCGACACTGACTTGCTCGGTACGCTGTACCCACAAGGCACCAAAAAGACCGACTTTTTACGTGAGTACGCTAAGCAATATGGCGCGGTCGAGATCAATAGCACCTTTTACGCGCCCATCGGCCAAAAAGCCTTTGCTGGTATGATCGACAAAGCCTATGTACAAGCCGATAGCGAGTTGAAGTTTGCGGTAAAGCTGCATCAAGACTTTACCCATGCGCGCAAAGGCACAAGCGAGCATGCACAAGCATTTTTAAACGCCCTATCCCCACTCATCGAAGCCGATGCGCTCGCGCCTCTACTATTGCAATTCCCCCATGGCTTTGATCGTACTCGTGAGCATCGGCTATATCTGGCCAATCTGGTCAGCTGGTTTGGCGATTATCCGCTAGCAGTCGAGTTTCGTCATAACGCATGGCACACCCCGCAAGTAGTCGATAGCTTTAAACAGCAAGGTCTCATTTGGTGCAGCGTTGACTATCCTAAAGTCAGCGGTCTACCGCCATCACGATTGATATTCACCGAGCGCACCGGCTACCTGCGCATGCATGGCAATAATCTGAACTGGTGGGATGCGATGAGCGCCAGCGATCGTCATGATTATCGCTACTCTGAGGCGGAGATGCAGGACTGGGCGCAAGCGATTGGCAATCAGCGCCAGCATTTTGATGTGCTATATATCTTTTTTCAAAACACGGTGAAGGCGCACGCGTATTATAATATTGCGATGCTGCGTGAGGCGCTAATAGCGCATAACTTTGACGTACTGTAGTTAACCTAAACCCTAATTTAATAAGAGCGCTATGGATTCACTCAGTCAAATCGTCTTAGGTGCGAGCGTCCAAGGGGCATTACTTGGCAAATATCAGGGTCGCAAAGCCTACCTATACGGCGCAATACTGGGCACGCTGCCTGATTTGGATGTCCTGATTAGCTACCCTGACCCCATCAGCGACATGACCTACCATCGTAGCTTTAGTCATTCCTTATTTGTCCTGAGCGCAGTAGGTATCATCGGCGCTTGGCTGATTAGCCGCTATCACCACTGGCGCGATATGCCGCTCCCTTATTCAACGCGGCGCTTAGCACTCGCCATGACGTTGGTGTTGACCACCCACCCTATCTTGGACAGCTTTACCGTCTACGGTACGCAGCTTTTTTGGCCGCTACAAGACCCGTTGCAGATAACCCCAATCAGTATTGCCTCCGTCTTTATCATTGATCCACTCTATACCTTACCGCTACTGATAGCGGTAATCGTGGGCATTATAAAAGGGTGCAAGCTTGCGGTATTCAAAGCAGGACTGCTGATGAACTGTCAACGCCTTGCGGTTTGGATGCTGCTCCTCAGTAGCAGCTATTTATTATTGGGCTTAGGACTAAAATACCACGCACAGTCGCAAGCGGAGCAAACTTTGGCAGCAGCTAATATCCATACCACGCGCATCAAAACCATGCCTGTGTTGCCAACAATCCTTATGTGGCGTACCGTTGCCGAAGATAATGAGCATAGACTGATTGAACTCAGAGGCAGTGTCTTAGATAGCCGCTTGCCTGAATATCGCTATCTGACGCAGTACGACAACGCGCAGACATTACGGGCAAACCTGCCAGCGCAAAGCCGACCCTATGCCCAGCGTCTTGACTGGTTCTCTGGTCACTGGACAGGGTATCGCGTCCAAATGCTACCCGCCGCTTCTACTACTGGCGATGCAGGCGAACAGCTGGTCGTTGATGATTTGCGTATGATGGCAGGTAACACGGCGTTCTTTAGTTTTGTATTAGCGGATAAAACCAATGACAATGCGCAATGGCAAGCCCTCACTCCGATAGACGCCCCTGTAATTAGAGCAGACAACGAGCCTACACCGTCACGCTTTGAGCTGATTCAGCAAGGCTTTAAAAGGGTGTTTGATGAGTCGATGGTAGATGGTGATAGTGGCTGGAAAGTGGTTGAATAAAGTTGGTTATTATTGGTGACAGGGATTGGGGTTTTGGGGTAAAGTCGGTGTAGATACTTATTATAATATTGCGATGCTGCGTGAGGCGTTGTTTAGGTTTGGGTTTGAGGTGGTCTAACAGAGTTTATGGACCTAATTAAAAACCAACCTATTTTCATAGAACTCAGACTATTGCTAATTTTGAAATATAAGGACATAGCGTGTATACAATAATAACTGAAAATGATGAATCCGCTTGGGCCGATGAAACTGGTGTTCTTTATCATTTCCCAAAAAGATACCAAAAGCACCTCAAACCAGGTACGAAAGTCATTTATTACAAAGGAACATTGAAGAACAAAAAATTTTCTAGTAAAAGGTTATCTGACGCGCCACACTATTTTGCTATCGCTAAAATCGGTAAAACCTACCCCGACAAAGAAAGTAGTAAAAATGATTTTTTTGCCACTATTACTGATTTCATACCCTTTAAAGAAGCTGTTTTAGCAAAATATGATTCAAAATACTTGGAAACAATCCCTGATTCGAGAAAATCCAATTATTGGCGCGATGGGGTAAGAGCTATCGATGAGGGTACTTATCAGCTGATTATATCTAAAGGCATGGTTAATAAGGTTTCAGAGCAAAAAACGGCTTATATCTCAGATAAGAATGCAGAAAATTACCAGGATTCGCTTGAATCTTTCAGTGAAGGTAAAGCATCAAAGCGCTATGTAACTACATACGAAAGAAATCCTAAATATAGAAAACAAGCAATTGCTATCCACGGTGACTCTTGTACTGCTTGCGGATTTAACTTTGGTGAGTTTTATGGAGAACATGCAGAAGGCTTTATTCATATTCATCATATAGTTCCGGTTTCAGAATTTGAAACACCTAAAGAGATAGACCCTGAAACCGACTTAGTTCCTCTATGCGCAAACTGCCACTGTATCGTTCATAGAAAGAAAGACAAGACACTATCAATCCATGAAATAAGAAAGTTAATAGCTGACAACTCTAAGTAAAAGATATAAATAGTCATTGTAAAGTGAAGCTGTATTAACAGCAGCAGAACATAAAAGAGTAGCCAAAAAAAGGACGCCTCTCAGCGTCCTCTTTTTACTTACAAATCAAAAGCTAGGTAGCTTATTTACTCTTCAACGCCTGCGTCTTGACCTTTATATTTTGCGTTTGCGTAGTCCCAGTTTACGAGCTTGTCTAGGAAGGTATCTACGTAGTCAGGACGACGGTTACGGTAGTCGATGTAGTACGCGTGTTCCCATACGTCACAAGTCAATACAGCCACTTGGTCGTGTGCCAATGGGGTATCAGCGTTAGCAGTTTTGGCGATTGATAGTTTGCCACCCACTTTATCAGCGACTAGCCATGCCCAGCCTGAACCGAACTGTGAAGTTGCCGCATTTTTGAACTCTTCACGGAACTTGTCATAGCTGCCAAAATCTTCTTCGATTTTCGCTTTTAGGTCGCCGGTAGGTTCGCCGCCGCCGTTGGTTGGCGTCATGCAGTTCCAGTAGAACGTGTGGTTCCATACTTGAGCGGCTTGGTTGAACATACCTTGCTTGCTGTCATCTTTAGCAGTCGCTTTGATGATTTCTGGTAAGGTTTTGTCTTCTAGACCAGAACCTGGTAGTAGCTCATTTAACTTGTTTACGTAAGCAGCATGATGCTTATCATGATGATATTCTAGCGTCTCGGCACTGATATGTGGCTCTAGCGCGTCTTTTGCATATGGGAGATCTGGTAAAGTAATATTTGACATAATTATTTTATCCTTGCTTATTTGGCCACTCATACTACTGTCTCTCTAAATACAGACATACCTAAAATAGATACGCCTTAAGAATAGAAACACTTGGTATCGAGCTAAATTGGCTGAGTTGATTGTTTGAAGTGAATGTTATCGCTTAATACACGTGATTGCTTAACACTGTATCACGTATTATTATGAATCCAAAATTAACCTAGCTGTTATTGTTCGTCCAAAAGCCAAGTGTTTGACTCTATAGACTTTTATTAACTTAATATTCACAAGCTATAAGATATATTTCACTGTAGCTTGGTCACTATTATAACAACAGCCCCTAATAATATCAGTTACCAAATGTTATAGCTCGTATATTCTGCATCGTCACTGGTTATTTATTCAACGATGACCTTTTACCTCGTCAAACCCTATGCCATCAGTACTAACATCGTTATCGAGCTCGATCTATATAGCATCTATAAAAATACCAAAAGTTAAAGCTCGGCTAATTCATTCATATTTTTTATATAACGGAACGACCCTATGAGCACTACCGATACCGTACAACTCGCTCCCCAATCAACCTCTGATAACCAGTGGGTGCTCGCCAGTAATAACAAAGGCAAACTGGCTGAGTTTAAACGGCTATTTGCCGAAGCGAACTTGGACGTGACGATTGTCCCGCAAGGTCAGCTCAATATCGACGATGCGATAGAAGATGGGCTCAGCTTTGTCGAAAACGCCATTATCAAAGCCCGTCATGCCAGCCGTCTGAGCGGACTGCCTGCGATTGCTGATGACTCAGGACTGTGCGTGCCTGTACTCGGTAATGCCCCCGGCATCTACTCGGCGCGCTATGCTGGCGAGCACGGTAACGATGACAAAAACAACGCCAAGCTCATTGCTGACTTGCAACCATTACGCACGACCCAGCCTGACACACCGATTGAGGGTATGTTCGTTTGCGTGCTGGCTATGGTGCGTCATGCAGATGACCCGCTACCCATTATTGCTCAAGGCTTATGGCGCGGTGAGATCTTAGACGCACCGCATGGCGACGGCGGTTTTGGCTATGATCCATTGTTTTGGTTGCCTAATCTACAAGCCAGTGCGGCAAGCCTAAGCGCGGCTGATAAAAATCGTCTCAGTCATCGGGGGCAGGCTATTCAGCAATTATTGGCACAACTGCCTTTATAGATTCTCTTATAAAAATTTTATAGGTTCTCTTGTAAAATAAGTGCGCTTGTCATCGCAAAAAACCTTAGAAACCCTGCCGTCAAAGAGATAATTTTTACTTTAATAAGCAGATAGATTATACTGTTCTACTTTTAAAATTTTGTTGAAGGCCGTTATTTGCCTGTATAATTCACCAAAAAGCGTTATTATGCGGTGCATTAACGGTTTATAACTGATATTTGGTAACCCTGACAACTTCGACAGTGTCACCCTTTAGTATCAGCGGCGATTGCTACTGGTGCTGATTTTGAAGTGGCGGGCTTATCATTATCCCCTATTTATTCCAGCGGCAACCGTCGTACACGCCCGTAATTTGAGGCACGGTTTGTCTATTACCATTTAACCCTAAGTACTATCTCATTAATCAAACGTACTACTTAATCCTAAAGGTGTAATGAACATGGCTACAGATTTGCAAGTCACAACCAACAAGCTATCTAATAAAGAGACTCAGCTGACGGTTAAAGTACCCGTTGAAAAAATTCAAAACAAAGTAGAAGGCCGCATCAGCCAAGTGGCGAAAACCGCTAAAATCGACGGTTTCCGTAAAGGCAAAGTGCCAATGTCGCACATCCGCTCACAGTACGGTGCGGGCATCCAGCAAGAAGTGATCAACGATGTGATCCGTGATACGGTCTTTGAAGCGATCAAATCTGAAGACATCCGCGCGGTTGGCATGCCAAACATCGACGACGTCAAACTTGAAGACGATTTCTTGGTATATCAAGCCACCGTTGAAATCTTCCCAGAAATCGACGTACAAGGTATCGATGAAATCGAAGTTGAGCGTCACACGGCAACCGTCAGCGACGAAGACGTCGACACCATGATCGAAAACCTGCAAAAGCAGCGTCAAGAGTACGTTGAGAAAAAAGGTAAAGCGACTAAAGATACTCAGGTCACTTTCGACTTTGAAGGTTCAATCGACGGCGAGAAGTTTGAAGGCGGTAGCGCTGAAGACTTCAAACTAGTCATCGGTAGCGGCCAGATGATTCCAGGCTTTGAAGACGGTATCAAAGGCATGAAAGCTGGCGAAGAAAAAATTATCGATGTGACTTTCCCAGAAGATTATCAAGCCGAAAACTTAGCAGGTAAAGAAGCTCAGTTCAAGATCAACGTAAAATTGGTTGAAAAACCTAAGTTACCTGAGATCGATGAAGAGTTCCTTGAGCTATTTGGCGTGACTGAAGGCGGCGTAGACAAACTAAAAGAAGATGTGCGCAAAAATATGGAACGCGAAATCAAGAACGCCGCGCGTAGCCAAGTGAAGCAAGCGACTTTTGATGCATTGCTAGAAAAGAACGAGTTTGACGTACCAAGCGCCATGCTAGAGCAAGAAATCGAGCGTCAACGCAATATGATGATGCAACGTTTTTCTCAGCAGTTTGGTGCGAGCGCTGATAGCTTTGATAAAGACATGCTGCCAAATGAGCTGTTTGAAGAGCAAGCGCTACGTGCAGCCCGTCTTGGTATCATCGTTGCCCGTGTTATCGACACCGAAGGTCTAGAAGTGGATCAAGAGCGTGTTGAAACCTTCATCAAAGAAGCGGCTGAAAACTACGAAGATCCAGCGGAAGTGATCGAGTACTACACCAATGACAAGCAGCAACGCGCTAACATTGAGTCTGTGGTACTAGAAGACCAAGTAGTAGATTACTTGATCAGCCAAGGCAAAGTGACTGACAAAGAAGTCAGCTACCAAGATTTGCTAGCGGCTCAGCAGCAACAGCAGCAAGGTATGTAATCTAGACTGAGCGCTGTATGCTGTTAAACCATAACACCACACAGCACGCTTGTTCTACATATCAAAAAATACGGCCCCGATTGATGATCGGGGCCGTATTTTTTTGTGCACGCTCAATGGCTTTTTTGATTAACCAATCGCTAGCATGGTCGTTACGCAAGACGTATCAGCTAAGACTACGCTCAAAGTCTTGCAATAATACACCCTATACTAGAGCAGGTACAAACACTGCACCCAGTCCAAGTACGACCAGACCACGCTGTAACCATAAGTTATCACCTAGGCGCTGCTGTAGCTGCTGGCTGACCAACGTACCAACTGCATATAGCGCCAGCATCGTCACTAGCATCCCTGCATAAAAACCCAACTGACCACTTACGCCAGCATTCGCTGGTACTTCAAGGGCATGTGCCAATCCGTGAAAGACCGCCAAACCACCAAAACCAAACAACGATAGTTGCTGGATGCTTGGCGTATGCGCTGGCTGCGTACGCGCTGAAAAAGCTTCTTGTCGACTCTTATCACTCATCAAAATCAGAGCCAATACGACCACTGATAGCGATATGGCAATCTCAATCCATCCAGATGATGCCACAAATCCAACACCGCCAACCAACACCCCAATAGTGCCCAAAACGGCCCCTAGTGATAATCCAGTTGTCAGTGACATCATACCTAGGCGCTGCTTTTGTAGTCCATAAAACAACATGCCCATACCGACTGCCAAAAACAGATGATCAAGACCAGTCACTGGATGCATCAGTCCCGCTTGCAATGTGCCCAAAAACGAGGGCGCTTGTATAGTAGCCGAGTGAAGATGACCCGAATGTGCCTGCGCCAACGACGGTACCATCGTAAAGGTTGCAAGCGTCATTGAAGCCGCTGCTATTTTTCGAGAAGATAAAGCCTGTGAAAAATGGGATTTATGACTGTGATGCTCTTTTGTATGTTGTGTCATGGGGTTGACTCCTTATGATGAATATTTTAATGATTGATGAGGGGCTATTGGTTAAGCGAGCATCATACCGTGCTCTTTGATAAAGGCAATAATTTCATCCAGACCATCACCGGTTTTCATATTGCTAAAGACAAAAGGCTTATCGCCACGCATTTTTTTGGCATCGCGCTCCATCACCTCAAGCGATGCGCCAACCATTGGGGCAAGATCCGTTTTATTGATGATTAATAAATCTGACTTGGTGATACCAGGGCCTCCTTTACGAGGTATCTTATCACCCGCTGAGACGTCAATGACATATAAGGTCAAATCAGACAGCTCTGGGCTAAAGGTCGCGGCAAGATTGTCACCACCCGACTCAATGATAATCAATTCTAGGCCCTCAAAGGTTTCTTGCAACTCGGCAATGGTCGTCAGGTTGATCGACGCATCTTCACGAATCGCAGTATGCGGACAGCCGCCCGTTTCTACGCCGCGAATACGTTCAGCGGGCATCGCATTATTGCGTGTCAAAAACTGCGAATCTTCTTTGGTATAAATATCATTGGTGACAACTGCCATATTGATCGTATCACGCAAGTTTTGACACAATTTTAGGGTCAAAGCGGTCTTACCACTACCGACTGGCCCGCCGATGCCGAGGCGTAAGCAGGATAAAGAAGCAGGCGGATTTGACTGGTCATTATCAATATGTGAGTCAGGTGTAGATTGGGTGCTTTTTGGTTTGATCGGGGTTAGAGACATGGTAAGCTCCTTAAATGTTTCATATAGGAATAGTGATAAATAGAGATAAAGGTACAGTTATGAGCGGAACAACCGGCTGTATTGCTCCTCATGCATACTTGAGAGAATCGCCAAATTGGGCAAGCTATTAGAAATATTGAGCCTGTCATAGAGGTCTTCGCACAGCTTTTGACAACCCTGATGTTCACTCATATTGAGCGTGTCGGTCGCTTTTGATGACGTGATTACATCCTCAAAGGCTTGCTGTATGCTATCGCTCAGCGCTCCAACTTCAGAGCCAAGATCACTTTGCAGCTGCCACAAGATACGCTGACCCGCCATTTGCCCGAGTGGTACGGTCTTGACAGCAGCGAGCACCATATTTTCCAATTGAGCAAATCCATAGGTGGTCATCGACTGCATGAGTGGCAGCTGCCAATGCTGGGCAATGTGAGCAAAAAGTGGTAAATAACCATCATCAGGTATCTCAGCAGGTATACCAAGATTCAGTACCTCGTTGAGCCAAGATACCATTGCTTGTGCCAACTGCTGCGACTCTAGTATAAACTCTTTACTCTCAAGGCCTGCATGATAATCATGTGCCAGATTTGCCGCTAGCGCTTCATGACCTTGATCAAGCGCACACATGATCAGTGCCAATATAGGTAGCTCGTAGCCAATGATAGCCAGCGCAAGATAGTCTTGCATAAAGGTAAGCGTACTGACTTCATGAGAGATAATGCCTGACTCAATCGCTGACTCTACGCCTTGCGAGT
Organism: Psychrobacter sp. KCTC 72983; assembly: GCF_014280455.1. Taxonomy (NCBI): domain Bacteria; kingdom Pseudomonadati; phylum Pseudomonadota; class Gammaproteobacteria; order Moraxellales; family Moraxellaceae; genus Psychrobacter; species Psychrobacter sp. KCTC 72983. Next base: position 1,541,843 of record NZ_CP060390.1, on the reverse strand, counting down.
AGGTATAGCTACCAATCGGCAAGTTACTAGAGGCCAGCATCAACATCTGCCCAAGTTGGACAGACTGAGTAGGCTGAGTACTGCCATCAACCCTCATTTGAATGACCTATAGACACATTATGTTGGCTGTGGCTGTCATCATGGTTATGATTGTGATTGTGATTGTGGTTGTTGTCATGGTCATCATCATGGTTATGCGCGTCATTATGCGAATGCGTATGAGCGTGAGAATGGCTATGCGAATGCCCGTGTCCTGTCTGATAAGCGCCTGTTTCAGGCTCAAACGGCACTGATGCAGACTCAGTATGCAGCCCAAGATTTTCTAGCATTTGTGCCAGTACATGATCGTTTTCAAAATACAGCGCGTACCCTGCTGCACTGTGCTCAAACATCAACGGCACATGGCGATTGCCCAAATGATACGCGCCTTTCATTAATAAAAAATCATCGGCTGCCATCACTTTGGTCACCGCTTGCGGCTTGGCAATAACTTGCATTAACTCCCCTGCGGCATTGGTGAGGACGTCATCTCCTTTTAAGACACCAGTACGCGGCAAATCGATACCGACCGCCTCCCCTGAAACTGTCACAGCTCGAAATCGCGAATGCTGACGAGTATCAAAGTCCAAAAGCAGATAGTCATCCGCTTGGCGCTGGGCAGTCAATTGCGCTTGTTGGATATCACTTAAGGTAGGGAGACGGGTATTAAATATTTTCATAAATATAATGCTCTGTTTACTGTGGCTCAAATGATTGAATAATAGTATTGATAATAAAAGTGCCCAAAATGGCTGTCAGCAATCAATGAGAAGATCACGCCAAAACCAGCTCTCTATAAGCCTGTGACACGCTTTTTAAGACAGCCTTTAGCCGTTTGTCTTTAAATCTTAAAATAAAAATCAGAATAAAAAATAACGCTGTGCCATGGGCAGTACCTCAGCAGGCTCACAGGTAAGCGTTTTGCCATCGGCACGTACTTCGTAGGTCTCAGGATTGATGTCCATATCTGGGCAGTAGCTGTTGAGGCGCATATCGCTTTTGCGAATCTCACGTATCCCGTGGACAGGCTGAATCACTTTGGTCAGTCCAAGCTGCTTATCGACTTGTTTGTCTATCGCCGCTTGCGACATAAAAGTGATACTGGTTTGAGCGACTGACTTTGGATACGACGCAAACATAGGACGATAATGCACAGGCTGAGGGGTGGGAATAGAGGCGTTGATATCGCCCATCGGTACCGCAGCGATCAGGCCGCCTTTGATGATGCATTCAGGTTTTACCCCAAAAAACTTGGGCGACCACAGCACCATATCCGCCCATTTACCCACTTCAATGGAGCCGACCATATCGCTAATACCATGCGTAATCGCAGGATTTATCGTATATTTTGCGATATAGCGTTTGATGCGAAAGTTATCATTGTCCGCGCTTTGATCGTAGTCGGTCAGAGTAATATGCTGCGCTTGATGCTCTGTTTGTGCTGTCGCATCTGGAGCCAGATGACCACGCTGAACTTTCATTTTGTGCGCCGTCTGCCATGTGCGAATGACCACTTCACCCACGCGCCCCATCGCTTGTGAGTCACTACTCATCATCGAGATAGCACCCAAATCGTGCAAGATGTCTTCAGCCGCGATGGTTTCTTGACGAATGCGGCTTTCGGCAAATGCTACGTCCTCAGCGATAGCAGGGCTTAAATGATGACAAACCATGAGCATATCGAGGTGCTCGTCAATAGTATTGACGGTATAAGGCCTAGTAGGATTGGTGGAAGATGGCAGCACATGCGACTCGCCAATGGCCTTTAGAATATCAGGCGCATGGCCACCGCCTGCGCCTTCGGTATGAAAGGTATGGATACAGCGGTTTTTAAATGCGCCTAGTGTACTCTCAAGATAGCCACTTTCATTTAACGTGTCAGTATGAATCGCAACTTGCACATCATAATCGTCAGCAACGCTCAGACAATTATCAATAGCTTGCGGCGTCGTACCCCAATCTTCATGTAGCTTTAACCCCACGGCACCCGCTTCGATTTGTTCAGCAATTGGAGTGGGCACACTCACATTGCCTTTACCCAATAGCCCAATATTCATAGGGATACTATCGGTAGATTGTAGCATTGAGGCAATATGATATGCCCCCGGCGTACAAGTAGTCGCGAGCGTACCTTGGGCAGGGCCTGTGCCACCGCCTAGCATCGTGGTCACCCCCGACATCAGCGCCGTCTCACACTGCTGAGGCGCGATAAAGTGAATATGACTATCGACGCCGCCTGCGGTGAGGATTTTGCCTTCACCAGCGATGATTTCGGTCGCGCCGCCAATCGGAATATCGATGGCAGGCTGGATATCAGGATTGCCCGCTTTACCAATCGCGCTGATACGGCCATTTTTGATACCGATATCGGCTTTGTAGATACCCGTATAATCTACAACCAGCGCATTGGTAATCACGGTATCTGCAACCTCAGCCCCCAGCAGTTGCCCTTGACCCATACCATCACGGATGACTTTGCCGCCGCCAAATTTGACTTCTTCACCCTTAATCTCGGTAGTATGGCTAGTACCTTCATCACTTTGTGACGTATTCGCTTGGTCAACAGCAGTATCTTTATGGCTGGTCAAATCCGCCTCAACTTGTAGCCAAAGCTCAGTGTCGGCAAGACGCACTTTATCCCCTGTGGTAGGACCAAAATGCTCTGCATAAATCTGCCGACTCACCCGCTTTTGCGAAGTTTCCAGTTGCTTTTCATCGGTTTTATCTGGTTGAACCGCGCCCATGACACGACCTGCAAAGCCATATACTTCCTGCTTGCCCGCATAAGCCACCAATTCTACCTCTCGCGACTGCCCCGGCTCAAAACGAACTGCCGTGCCGGAGATGATATTTAGGCGATACCCACGGGTCTGCTCTCTATCAAAGCTCAGCGCATCATTGACTTCATAAAAGTGATAGTGCGAGCCGATTTGGATCGGTCTATCGCCAGTATTACTCACACTGATGGTCTGTACTTGTCGTCCTTGGTTTAGGATAATGTCACCATCTTGGATGTTATATTCGCCTGCTTGCATGGGAGCCGCCTTATTTTTGAGTGATCATTTAGTGATAGACAGAACTATACGATGGGATTGTGTACCGTGACCAATTTGGTACCATCAGGGAAGGTCGCCTCAATTTGCACCTCGTCAACCATCTCAGCCACCCCTTCCATGACATCATCGGCAGACAGGTAAGTAGCCCCTTCACTCATTAATTCAGCCACTCTTTTGCCATCTCTAGCCCCTTCCATCAGCAGCATACTGATATAAGCGATGGCTTCGGGGTAATTGAGCTTAACACCGCGGTTTTTGCGGCGCTCAGCCACCATGCCAGCGGTAAATAGCATGAGCTTGTCTTTTTCTGTTGGCGTCAGATGCATGGCAAATCCTTATTTTATTTATTATAAAAGTTATAGCAGATTATCAGGTCGTGTGGCTTAGCTATGAAAAACCGTAGACTTAGGTGTCCCAAATACGCGGACGGCAAGGCTCAAGCTGCCACCAATGATGTCGCAAGCCTTCTCTGATTTGATAAAAAGCTTCAAAACAGCCGCGCACATCTGAACCGATATACCGAATATTAATGGCTTGACCGTTATGAGTACAATAAACCGGTAATCTAGCCTCAGCAATCATATGGCGTAATGCAACGATGGTATTGTCTAAATAGCGAGCTAGGGCCTGCTTCATCGTTGCTAAGGCTGTCTCGTCTGATTGTGCGGCAGAGGCAGGCAGTGCAGCGTTGTCATGTACATCGCTCAAACTTGGCACTGCCCAAAATGACCCATAAATATGCTGATCTGCTAGTCCTAGACTCGATGTAAACCAGCGACTTTGGGCAGCCTGTTTGACACGTTCAGCAACGATAACCTTACCTTCTCGGTAGATATTTAATCCAGTATGATAACGCCCTTGCAAGAACTGCTCATCATATGCTTGCCGCCCAAATACGCTAATCTCCCAAGTCAGCAAGCTAGATGAGTCAGCTAAATCAAAACGGCTCACTGCATGCATATTGGCTTCGTTATAAATAATACTCTCTTGTGGTAGCCATTCTAAGCGAACATGTGCGGCGAGTTTGGCTTGCAGATGTTGGCTTGCATAGGCAGCTATCTTGTCTTGGCTCATACTTTGGTGCGTGTCGTTGTCGTCCGACCGAGCTTTATGTTTTTGGCTGACACCGTCATTACCATACCACTTGCCAGCCCCTGGTGTAGTGATAACAGCATGGCTGCCATTGTCTAAATGCAACTCTATCGTCAGCGTATCACCGCCTGCGATACCTGCTGGCGGATATAACATCAATATATGACAAATGCCTTGCTGCCCACGTGGCTCAGGATATAGGGCACGCTGTACCATAAGCGCGCCCGTGTGCTCACGATGAGATAGCCGCGTCTTAGCGGTAGCAGCCGCAATTTTGGCAATATCTGTGCGCTTAACAGTGTCAAAACTCAATGTTAAAGAAGAAGCCCAACTCATTTTATATACTCATTTGCTCATTTTACTCATTAAATACAATCTAGTAATCTGGTTCCTGACCAAAAAGTCAGTTAATTTCACTGTCTATACAAGCATTATGCCAACTCATATGCAAACACTCTTACATACACTCCACCATCACACCCAACATAATGATTTTACTTTGGTTTTGACTGTATATTTTTTCTTACTAACATGACAAAGCTGGTTTAGCTATTTTTTAATCAGCCTTTTACCGCTGATAACTATTAGATAAATAACGGTTTGCACCAAATTGTGGCGTTTTTCGTTAATATGCACCATTTTTTAGCATTCAAACTTGGACTATTAACACACTATGTCAGGCCGCACTTTCTACTTATAAGAATAACTATGAGTAAATGCGCTTAAGGATTCTTTTGACAACCCACATTTGCACAATTGAATAGTAAGATAGGTAGATTGCAAGGCAGTTAATCAGGTATTCTATGTTAAAAGTATGGTGAGACACTGCTCTATGATATCCATATCGGGGTAAGTTTCTGTGGGATACGCCTGATTTGCAGATAGAATCTGCCTTTTTTGGATATTCTTTCAACTTATATATAAAAATATAGCGGACTCACTTTTTCACCTATTTTATGTACAAACGGGTTTTATAGGCTTGAATAGTGGGCGTAGTCCCCCTATAAACTACCCATTAGCACAAAACATACCAGACAATAAAACCATTTTAACTGTTTTTTATTTTATCCCTTTATCGATAGGACTTTTCTATGACAGATTATGAACGCATCACTGCTAACCCACATTTTGATATGCTAATGAGCGCTCACAAAGAAGTACAAACCACCCAAGCGGCGCTAGTACCAATGGTGGTTGAGCAGTCTTCACGCGGTGAACGCTCGTTTGATATTTTTTCACGCCTATTGCGTGAGCGTGTGATCTTTTTGACAGGCCAAGTCGAAGACCATATGGCCAATCTAATCGTCGCACAGCTGCTATTTCTAGAAGCTGAAAACCCTGACAAAGACATTCATTTGTATATCAATTCACCAGGTGGCTCAGTAAGTGCAGGCTTGGCAATCTTTGATACCATGAACTTTATCAAACCTGAAGTATCCACCATCTGTATGGGCGGTGCTTATAGCATGGGCTCATTCTTGTTGGCCGCGGGTCAAAAAGGCAAGCGCTACTCACTCGCCAATGCTCGCGTGATGATTCACCAGCCATCAGGCGGCGCGCAAGGCCAAGCGACTGATATCGAGATTAATGCTCGTGAAATCCTCAAAATCCGTGATCGCCTAAACCGCATTTTGGCTGAGCGCACCGGCCAGCCACTCGAAAAAATCGAAAAAGACGTCGAGCGCGATTTTTGGTTAGATGCTGAGGAAGCCAAAGAGTACGGTTTGGTTGATGAAGTATTAGAGCGCCGTCCTGAATCTTTGTAATCTCAAATAAGCGCTACGCCTCTCAAACGAGTGCGCCATCATAAGAATAGTTATAGTCTGTTTGTATGGTAAATCAATATGCCGCTCATACCTGATAGATCGTAAGCAGGTATGAGCGTTCAACCAATACAACCATCGATATGTCGCAAATAGACTAACCAGTTTTAAACTTTAGGAGCGCCTTTTATGGCAGAAGATAACACCCCGCATTGTTCGTTTTGTGGTAAAGCCAAAAGTGATGTACAGCAGCTGATTGCTGCTGATGACGCCAATATCTGCAATGAATGTATCGAGCTATGTACTGATCTAATCGCAGACAGTGCAGAACACAGCGATGACGACAGCGACGTAGATACCTCATGGGTCAACAAAAAGCTACCTACCCCAAAAGAGCTGCGTGCCAAGCTTGATGAGTATGTCATCGGTCAGGACGCTGCCAAAAAAGCGTTATCGGTCGCGGTATATAACCATTACAAACGTCTAAAAGTCAGCCAGACACTTGCCAATAACAGCAAAAAAGCCAAAATCGGTGCTGATGACGCGATGGTAGAATTGGCAAAAAGTAACATTTTGCTGATTGGCCCAACGGGTTCTGGTAAGACCTTGCTGGCGCAAACCTTGGCTCGTCTGCTTGATGTGCCATTTGCAATGGCCGATGCCACCACCTTGACCGAAGCAGGGTATGTCGGTGAAGATGTCGAAAACATCGTACAAAAACTACTGCAAGCTTCTGATTATGATGTCAGCAAAGCCGAACAAGGTATCATCTATATCGATGAGATCGACAAAATCAGTAAAAAAGGTGAGAACCTATCGATCACTCGTGATGTCTCAGGCGAAGGCGTTCAGCAAGCACTGCTCAAGCTCATCGAAGGCACAGTTGCTGCTATTCCGCCGCATGGTGGTCGCAAGCATCCACAGCAAGAGCTGATCCAAGTCGATACCAGTAATATCTTGATTATCGTAGGTGGTGCTTTTGCTGGTCTCGATAAAGTCATCCAGCAGCGCACTGAAAAAGGCGGTATCGGTTTCAATGCTGATGTCAGCTCAAAAGACGATAGCCGCCGCAGCTCAGACTTACTACAGCTTGTCGAGCCAGAGGATTTGATTAAGTTTGGCCTGATCCCAGAGCTGATTGGCCGTTTGCCGGTATTAGCCGCATTAGAAGAGCTCGACGAAAATGCGCTCATCCAGATATTGACCGAGCCTAAGAACGCTTTGGTGAAGCAATACGAGTATCTCTTCGATATGGAAGGCGCTAAGATCACCTTTACCGAAAAGGCGCTTGATGCCATTGCCAAAAAAGCCATGGAGCGCAAAACAGGGGCGCGTGGGCTACGTTCTATCGTCGAAAACGCCTTGCTAGAAACTATGTATGAGCTACCATCGATGGAAAATGCTAAGTCAGTCACTGTCGATGATACCGTCATCAACGAAGGCAAAATCCCTAAAATTGCCTAGCTCTTTATTGTTGGCAGTTATAGGCTTATTAAATAATACAAAGGTGTCTAGCATTATGTATGCTAGGCACCTTTTTTTATGCTAAAAGATGACAGCTGCGTATACTGATGGGTTTCAATTGCAAGCCTAAGTCGTGATAAGCTCATATCATGTTCGTTTGTATTTAACGTGTTATTTTATCTATTTAACGCTCGTACTTAATACCTCATTACTTTTATTATTACTCTCATCATTACAAAGGATTGTTACTCATGTTGAACTCTATGACCGCGGCCCTACGCCAGCATTTGCCTGACTCCTTACAACCTCATGCCTCCAATAGCACGCAAAGCGAAGATATCAGCGACTTTTATAGAGGTCACGTCGCCGCGATTACTGGTGCAGGCTCGGGTATGGGCCGCGCGCTTGCTATCCATTTGGCCAAAATGGGCTGTGAGGTGGCGCTCTCAGATATCGGTGCAGAGCCGCTCGCTGAAACGCAAAAACTGCTCGAAGGTTATGATGTTAAAAGCACTATTAGTGTCCTTGATGTTGCGGACAAAGATGCCGTTTATAACTGGGCGGATAGCGTAGTCGCCGACCACGGCAAAGTGAACTTTGTGTTCAATAATGCCGGCGTGGCGCTCTACTCGACGGTCGAAGGTAGTAGTTTAGAGGAGCTAGAATGGGTGATGGATATCAACTTTTGGGGCGTGGTATATGGCACCAAGGCCTTTTTGCCACTGATCAAAAACAGTGTCAAACAAAGCGAGGTGACGAGTGATAATCAAAACGATCAACCCCGCCAGTTTAAAGAACATGGTCATGTGATCAATATCTCCAGCTTGTTTGGTTTGACCGCTCAGCCTTCATATTCTGCTTATAATGCCAGTAAGTTTGCGGTACGCGGCTTTACAGAAAGCCTGCGTCAAGAGCTTAACATTCAGAATTGCGGTGTATCAGCGACCTGTATCCATCCAGGCGGTATCAAAACCAATATTGCCAATAGCGCACGTGGCAATGATAGTACCAGTACGGTCGGTATGCCTACTGGTGATAAAGCCATTAAAAGCTTTAATAAACTGTTGAAATTTGATGCCAGCGAAGCAGCTTGGATTATTTTACATGCCGCTGCGACCAATCAGCAGCGCTGCTTAATTGGGAATGATGCCAAAATGGTTGATGCCATTCAGCGGGTATTCCCATCACATTATAGTGAAGTTATAAACGACATCACTCAGTTATCGCGTAAACTAAAACCAAGACGCAATAACAAGCGTAGTGATAAAACAAGTACCGCACCATAACTAACTGACGCTCCTTAAATAAAAAAGCCCTACTGTTTTTGAACAGCAGGGCTTTTTTGTTGTATGGTCACGAATACAAATTTTTAACCGTTTTTAGGGCAGCTTCATATCACCAGCGACTAGCCAGCCCATACGGCGCATGATGTAAGCGACCAAACCTGCAATCACTGCAGGCAATACAAACATCAGAAGGACAATCGCTGTCCATAATTGGGTCGTACTCATGATTTCTTGTGATGCTTCAATAACGCCGAACACACCAACCAGACCAGCGGTACCCATGCCCGCCCCTGTCGCCGTACAAGCCAAGCCAAATCCGACAGTCGCGATAGGGCCAACGATCGCGCTCGCAATAACGGCAGGCAACAAAACGATAGGTTTTTTTAGCACATTAGGGATTTGCAGCATGCTGGTTCCCAATCCTTGAGATATCACGCCACTGAATCCATTATCCTTAAAACTGGCCACGGCAAAACCAATCATATGCGCGGCACAGCCAACAACTGCGGCACCGCCCGCCAAACCCCCAAGGCCAATCGCAATACAAATGGCAGCGCTCGATGTCGGTAGCGTCAATAAGATACCAACGACGACTGCAATCACGATACCCATCAGCAATGGCTGTAGCTCAGTTGCCGCGTGAATCCCTTGCCCAATCGCATTAACTGCCGCAACAACAGGCGGATTGAGCAGCGCACAGACCAATAGCGCGATACCACACACTGCTAAGGGCACTAATAAAATATCGAGCTTGGTCTTGCCTGCGATCCACGTACCAGCGCGATAAGCGAATACAGACGTCAGATAAGCGCCGATTGGGTTGCCTGGCAGTGCTACAAAGGTCGCAGGGCCACCCTCTTGTGGTATGAATAGCGTTCCTGCCATTAGTGCTTCAGAATGCGCACCCAACATACCTGCTACAAGGCAGCTAAGCATCACGAGTGTTGGCGCTTTTAAATAATAAGCGATACCTACCCCAATGCCCGCCCCCATCAATATTGACGCAAGCTTACCCACGGCGATTAATGCGGGCAAATTCAACCAGCCACCGATTTGCGAGATAATCAAGCCAGCAATTAGTGTGACAAATAGCCCTAACGCCATGCCCGTAAAGGCATCGATAAAGTACTTTTGAAAGAATGCTTTGATAACGCCTGCTTGCGGTACTGCTGAGGGAGATGCTGTCATAACCATACTCTTTATGAATATTTTGATTAAGGAGAAAAGATAATAGAGTGCTTAATAAATTAAAGAGATAAAAAAAGCGTCATGACGACGCTTTTTTATGATCACAAATACTTCTTATATATACCGATTATTACATATAGCGCTTGGACTAACGACGCTGTTCAACGATAATAGAGTCAATACCGTTATTTTGTAGGCGCTGCTGTGCTGTTGTCACTGCCTGACGGTTACTTAACGGACGTGAGATTACCTGATAGATAGGTAAGCCATTGCCTGTCGTATTTTTGACTACTCTGGCATCCACGCCTGCCATCAATACTTGGGCGCGGCGACGATCTGCTTCATCTGCATCACTAAAGCTATTGATCTGCAAAATATAGGTCGCAGCAGGTTTGGCCGCTTGAATACTTGCCGTACCTGCTCCTGCATTGTTGTTACGGGTCGCAGAGTTGCTGGTGTTAGCAGGTGGCGTGCCATCATAAGTTGCGTCCTCTTCAACAACAACAATATCGTCGCCCGCAGCAGTATTACTACCGCCACTGGTCTCGCCTGCAGGACTTTCCACATTACCAAAGCTACCAGCATTATCTATACCATTAGCTGCCGTACTATCCGGCTGGGTCACGACGACATCCGGCTCAAACGCGCCAATATCTCCTATCTGATCGTTATCAATCTCAGCGATATCTTCATCAGGAATGGTTGCCATCTCTTGATTGGGCAAAATATCGTAGAATTCATAATCGCCATTATCGGTATCAGTATCTACGCGCGGCTGCACCTGCCTGTCAGGATCGTTCTCGGCGCTACCATCAGCGGGACTAAAGTTGAATAATGGTGAAAGGTAGATAAATACCCCGATCATAAGGGTCAATACCGCCCCAACAAACATCCACAATAAGCCCGATACGCTACTTGATTTGCGCTTTTCTGTTGCGCCTTTCGGTTTTTTGGCTAGCATGGATCTCGTTCTCCCTACTGAATTTAACGGTCATCATCGAATTAATGCTATTGGCTGTCTATACTCATGTCACATGTTAGAAAATGACTACATAGCAGAAGGTGCTGACAAACCAAGCAGACCAAGGCCGTTCGCCAAGACCTGTCTAACTGCTTTGGACAAGCGCAAACGTGCTTGCATCAATGCCATCTCATCTGAGCTTGGTGTTTCACCTGTCGTGAGACTGACAGGCAAAATGCGATTGGTGTCATACCAACCATGGAACAATGCAGCAAGCTCTTTTAAGTAGTTAGTCAAGACATGCGGCTCGTAGCCAGTCGCTGCACGTAATAGTGTCGCTGGATAACCTGCCAATAGCTTGATTAGCTCATCTTCATTGGGCGCATTAAGCAAATCTTGATGTGCCAAACCAACAGCATCATCTACTGGCAAATCGTAGGTTGCCAGTTTTTCTAATACACGGCAAACGCGCGCATGCGCATACTGAATATAATACACTTGATTGTCTTTACTTTGTGATTTGGCAAGCTCCAAATCAAAGTCAATGTGTACTTCAGGCTTACGCGCGACATAGTAAAAACGCGCCGCATCATTGCCGACTTCTGCACGTAAATCACGCAAAGTAACGAACTGACCTGAGCGTGAAGACATTTGTACTTTTTCACTGCCGCGCCACAATGCCACAAACTGTACCAATACAACATCAAGACGTTCAGCATCAATCCCCAGCGCGAGCAGCGCCGCTTTTACGCGTGGCACATAACCATGGTGGTCGGCGCCCCAAACGTTAATCACTTTGTCAAAACCGCGATCAAACTTGTTTTTATGATAAGCAATATCCGAGGCAAAATACGTCGACTGACCATTAGCACGGCGAACCACGCGGTCTTTTTCATCACCAAAATCGGTCGATTTGAACCAGATGTTGCCGTCTTTTTCGTACAAGTAACCTTTGTCATCGAGTATTTGTAGGACAGGCTCAATCTCGCTATCAATCGATCTTTCACTGAACCAGCACTCGTAGCTCACACCAAAGTCGTTTAAATCGTCTTTGATATCGGCCAAAATACTGCTCAATGCCGCATTCAAAAATAGCGCGTAGCTATCACCAAGCAAGGCTTTGCTACCCGCAATCAAACCATCAATATGCGCTTCTTTATCACCAGACACTAAGGTTTTCTCACCGTCAGCATTGATCTCAAACTTTGCGTCTTCTGGTACGTCTTTGGCAACTTGTGCAAACTCGTGTACGTAGCTGTCACCATGTTGCGTTTTTAATGTCTGTGCGATATCGCGAACGTAGTCGCCTTGATAGGCATTGACTGGGAAAGTGACCTTTTCGCCATGCAATTCTAAATAACGCAAATAGGTACTGGTCGCCAAAATATCCATCTGACGACCCGCATCATTGACATAATACTCGCGAGTGACGTCGTAACCGATGGCTTCTAGCAAGTTTGATACGCTCATACCAAACGCTGCACCGCGTCCGTGACCGACATGCAGGCTTGAGGTCGGATTGGCAGAGACAAACTCGACTTGTACCTTTTGACCATCAAACTGATTACTCAGACCAAAACGATCTTGCTGAGTAAAAATATCGTCCAATACCGCAAACTTAGCCTCTGAGTTTAAAAATACGTTGATAAACCCAGGACCGGCGATTTCTACTTGGCGAATGTCTTGATTCTCAGGGAGTGCATTGACGATTTTTTCGGCAAGTTGGCGTGGATTGGCCTTGGCCGCTTTGGCCGCCGTCAGTGCGATATTGCTGGCAAAATCACCGTGGCTTAAATCTTTCGTACGCGTGATTTGGCTGTTGTTCTGCCAGTCGCTTGGTAGCGTACCATCTGCTTGTAGGGTTTGAATGGCATCATTGAATAGGGATGCAAGCGTATCAATTTGGGCTTGTGACATAGGGATTTGAACTCAATTAAATAAACAACAAAAACGGTGCGAATGCGAGCAGTCGATAACTGCTTATTATAGTGCCGACCGACATTGCAGGGATAAAATAATGCAAAAAGATAAGTAATCTGTAAATATAACAATCTTTGCGCTTTATTGCACCATTTGCGCCAAAATTAGCCCTAAAATCTTACCGTTATGACAACTAATATTGATAATTGGGATTAATATAAATTTTGTTCGCTCGTTTGCTGATGCTTAGTAAAATAAATCTGGTATAAATAATATAAAATCAATGAGCGAATGACTTTGTCAATTGTAGCGTTCCTGTTGCCCGATACTGGGCAGTCGTTTATACCCAACCGCTTACACGTTATAATGATGGTTTATATTGCGCTTCTATGACGCTTTTACGCCATAGAAGACGCGTTATTACCCTATAGGATTACGCTATGTTTGCTATTGCTGCCAGTACGGTCACCAGTTGGGGCTTGTACGTCTTACTGCCGATATTCATCGCTTTCTTATTCTTTATCATGTGGGATATCTCTAAAACTTCTGATGCTGGGCGCGCAGGTACCTTTTGGATCTTTTTGGCCCTTGGCGCAGGCTCTGTTGGTTTCATCCTTAAAATAGTCATGGAAGTCGCTTTCAAAAAATGGCTGATATAATCAGTCATTTTTCGTCATTAAATCCCAAATATTTCTTATCGAGCCTTATCGATAATTGCTTGTGTTTGCTTAGCAGATAGATCATATAATGCAGCGTCACTTCCAGCGGGCTGCAATGTCCCATAGTTTTTATTATTTAACCACAGCTCAGCCTTATCTTTGGATACTTTTGATGCCAACTGAATTTGTGCCTTTGGCAGCGCTACTTTTGGCGATACGGTGAATAGCACTGAAGCAGGCTTATCTATTTAGGCGTCACTTGAGTAGCCTGCCACTCGGCAAGTACGCGTATTATCACAAACCACTTGCCAGTCGTCTTGTACAAAACCTGAATCTTTGGATGATGTCCCGTATCCTGCGAGAGCAGGTAGCGATAGCAAGCTGATGGTAGCTACAATAAAAGTCTTTGATGTCTTCATAATGCTTGCCTTACGTTAGCTACCACCATCAATGCTACTTTTTCGCAATCAAAGTCGCACGCATGGGTGCAGGATATCCTTCGATGGTCTTAGTTGAGTCATTAGGATCTAAGAAGTCTGCTAACGAATGATAGGTCATCCATTCGGTTTTTCGTTGTTCCTTCATTGAGGTGACAGCCACATCGACACAACGCACTTCTGAGAAACCTGCTTTTTCTAGCCAGCCTATCAATGCGGCGACCGATGGTAAAAAATACACGTTATTCATCTGCGCGTAGCGGTCGTGCGGTACTAGGACTGTATTGGCATCGCCTTCGATAACTAACGTCTCAAGCACTAGCTCACCGCCTTTGACCAACTGCCCTTTCAACTGTTGTAAATGCTCGAACGGTGACTGGCGATGATAGAGCACACCCATGCTAAATACGGTGTCAAACAGTTGGCTATGCTCTGGCAAGGCCTCGAGCGGCACAGGAATATAATGCGTACGGTAACGGCCTGTATTATGAGTATGGGCATCCGCGCTACCGACAAAATGACGAATCGCCATAAACTGATGGTAAAACAAGCATGACGGATCAATAATAATGACCGTGTCCGCGCCAGCCCCTGCCATACGCCAACCGTGATAGCCAGAACCTCCGCCCACATCCAATACACGCCGACCATCAAGCCTACTTAAATGCGGCGCAACACGTTGCCATTTCCAATCACTATGCCACTCGGTATCGATCTTAATACCTGACTCATCATCGCCGATTTGACCGCCAATCTGAAATGGGCCTTTACGCCACGGCATCAACTGCTTTAATAACGCCGTTGTTTGTTTGCGCTGAGACTCATTTAGACTTGCCTCAATCGTCAATATATCGCTGTTGAGATCGACGTGATTGACAGCCAATTGTGGTAAACGAGCGACTGACGCTTGATAAGCAGGCGCATGTGCGTAGTTAGCTTTGTCCTTGATGTCATTTAACCATGTTGGCAGTCGCGTCAGCCACTCATAAGCGCTCGGCTGCTGCTGAGCCAGCTCTAATAGGGTTAAATATAGTTCGCGTTCGGCGTGCGTGATGGTGTCGTTTAGCATAGAAGCAGATTACCGTAATGATTAAGAAATAACTGTGTTAAAAGTAAGGATTATTTAAACGCCACAATAGAGACAAAATTTAAAAACTGAAACCACGTCAGATGACGTTTAAAGCCAACCTGATCTAACCGTGCATGATGCTCATCTAGCGTATCGGTAATTAGCACGTTTTCTAATGCATTACGTTTGCCACTGATTTCCATTTCGGTATAGCCATTGGCACGTTTAAAATCATAATAACGCTCAACCAACCACGCATCATACTGCTCATCAAAGGCATGAGTTTTTTCGGTTAATACCAGTATGCCGCCTTCGCTCAAGGCCGCATAAATTTTTTCTAATACTTCGACTCTATCGGCTGCTGGTAAAAACTGTAGCGTTAGGTTTAAAATCACCATGTCGCATGGCTCAAGCTCAACGTCGCGAATGTCTGCAGTAATGACTTCGATATCGTGCTCAGGATAATTGTCACTCAATAACGTCGTGGCTTCGGTCGTCATCGCGGGGGAGATATCAATCGCCTTAATCTGCAAATCTTGCGGATCAAACTCACCAGCCAGCGTCATACTGGCGGCACCAAGCGAGCAGCCCAAGTCATAAACACGGCTAACGCGCTGACCATTATCACTTTGCTGACGATACTTGCAGTGACGACGGGCAAATATGGGCAGCATGGCCAATACCTGACCATAACCGGGTACGCTACGGCGAATCATATCGGGGAAACAAGCCACCACTTGCTCATCAAAAGAAAAACGCGCCGCTTTATCTAATGGCGTGGTAAACGGTTTATCAAAAAGGGTATCATGTTTGATAATGGCAGGCTGGGATTGGCTCATGGGGCGACTCGTATTCTGTGATAATAGAACGTAAATAAGAAAGTACTTGGCAGTTTTGCTCGCGCTATTTATCGATAGCAAATCAACGTAGCAAAAGCCCATTATAACATTACTGTTTGTTACTTATCGCCACCAGATGCCCTGCTAAGCTAAACGACATTGTTTGATAGATAACACCTAGGCAAACAACGATGATTTTATATTTATAAAAATAGGAAAAAATTATGCAAACAATCGTATTAGGCGGTGGCTGCTTTTGGTGCACCGAGTCTGTCTTTTTATCCGTAAAAGGCGTGCAGTCTGTCGTTTCAGGCTATATGGGCGGCGATGCAGTATCAGCCAATTATGAAGCCGTATGCGGTGGTGACACTGGACACGTCGAAGTCATCAAAGTCGAGTTTGATGACTCTGTCGTACCGTTGGAAGTCATCCTCGACGTATTTTTTGCCACGCATGATCCCACAACGATGGATCGTCAAGGCAATGACGTTGGCAGTCAGTATCGCAGCGTGGTCTTTTATACCGAGGAAGATCAAAAACCAACGGTTGATCGCACCATTAATAAGCTGCGTGATATGGGCATCAATGTCGTCACAGAAGTACACCCTGCTGTTGAATTTTACCGCGCAGAAGAGGCGCATCAAGACTTCTTTAACAGAAATCCAGGACAGGCTTATTGCAATTTTGCCATACCACCAAAGCTTGCTAAATTGCGTAAAGAATTTAGTCAATATATGACGAGCTAAACGATTGATTAACAAATCCTGCTTGCTAACAGCCAAATGCTTATAAAATAGGTGTTTGGCTTTTTATTGTGTTCAGCATTTTCAAATAAGACGTTATTATAAAGATATCAACAAATACCTATAGATAGGCGTAAATTATGAATCCCGAATTTTGGCACAAACGCTGGCAAGAAAAGCGTATCGGATTTAATCAGTCAGCTGTTAATCCGTTATTAGTCAATTACTTTGACCAATTAGACTTATCCACGGGTAGTCGCATCTTTGTGCCTCTTTGTGGAAAATCTATCGATATGATTTGGCTCGTGGCACAAGGGTATGATGTGGTGGGCGTTGAGTTGGTTGAGACAGCCGTACAAGCATTCTTTGCTGAACAAAATATCCAACCTATTGTCTCTCAGCATGTAGAAAATCCAGATATTAAATGCTACCAAGGTCAGCTGGTAGATGGTGATGAGCAGCGAACTATTACACTCTGGGCTGCTGATATCTTTGCCTTGACCTCTACAGATCTAGGTACTATCGATGCGATATATGACAAAGCAGCTTTGATTGCTCTGCCAGCTGATATGCGTCCCGACTATAGCGAACAGATACGTAAAGTTAGCGACAATGCGCCACAATTGCTAATAACGCTTAATTACGATCAAAGTAAAAAAGATGGGCCGCCGTTCTCTATCAATCATGAGCAAGTGCAGCAGTATTATGGCAGCCACTATCAGATCTTTCAGCTAGCAAGCGAGCCTAGCTCTATTGGCTCCATGCCTGACCTAAAAGTGACAGAGCAGGTTTGGCTATTGAAATAAGCAACAAAGAATTGGTTTGCGCAGCAATGAGTTAGTACTCAATCACAGAGAAGAAGCACAATGAAAATATTCGTTGGTCTGATAAGTTTGATTGCTGTCTTACTGGTCGTGCTCGCAGGGCCACTTTATAAGTTTGTCATGATCGGTTTAGCGACTGCATTTACAGGGTTTAAATTTGGGGTATTTGCTGGTATCGCGGCATTGATACTACTAGCCATACAGCTATTGTTTAAACGAAACAAGGCGAGTATTGGTAGCGCGTTAATCTCGGCAGTGCTTGCCATCACTGCCATTGCTATCCCTTTAAGCATGATGAATACCGCCAAAAACGTACCGCCCATCCATGATATTTCTACCGACTTGATGAACCCACCTGCATTTGTCGCCATTGCTCCACTACGCGCTGATGCACCCAATCCAGTCGCTTACGATGGTATCGAGACCGCAGAGCAACAGCGTATCGGTTATCCTGAATTACAGACATTACGCTATGACCAAACGCAACCTGAATTGGTTGCGGCAAGCACACAAGCCATTGAGAACTTGGCTGGGAGCTGGTCAATATTGATGCAGACAAAGGTATTATAGAAGCGACGGATACCACTGCTTGGTTCGGTTTTATAGACGACGTCGTCGTCCGTATCACGGATAGCGAGAATGAACGTTTAGTCGATATACGTAGTAAGTCGCGGATTGGTGGCGGCGATTTGATTAAAAATGCGGCGCGGATTCATGGCTTTATTAAAAAGTTGGATAATTTGCTAGCTAAGTAGATAGGTTCTATTTGCTAAAAAATATCTGAAATTTAAATGCTGTCTGACACTTTGAACTTTTAGCTCAACAAAATACTCTCCCAACCTCACGCCATCGTCAATTTATCGTAACCATTCATAATCTTAGTACTTCGACAGCTTTTCTTTACTGTTTAGATTGGTTACTCTACCTTGATACCACTTTTAGTCTTTTGATTTTTGTCTCTTAGCAACCAACTTAACGTTTATAGGATATTTTCATGCGTTTGACTCCTTTTTCTACCTTGTCATTGCTTAGTGTTGCAGTTGGCATTAGCCTTGCGAGCACTGCCCAAGCAGCTCAGCCCCCCGCTCCAGATCTGTCCAATAGTGAATTTCAGCAATGCTTGGATGGCCTAAAAAATTCGAGCAAGTTTCGCGGTGTCAATAGCTATACCTTTAACAACTATCGTCCAAGCCAGCCTGATCCTAGTGTCATTCAGTCACTCAACTATCAGCCAGAGTTTCAAAAAGATGTCTGGGATTATCTATCCGCGCTAGTAGACAAAGAGCGTGTCGAAGATGGTATCCGTGCCAAGCGCCAGTGGCGTGACACGCTGCACCAAATCGAATCGCGCTATGGCGTAAAAGCGGAGCATGTGCTTGGTGTGTGGGGCGTAGAGTCTAACTTTGGTCAGACGCTGGGCAAAAAGCCCTTGTTTGAATCGTTAGCGACGTTGTCTTGTTTTGATCGTCGTCAAAGCTATTTCCAAGGTGAGTATGCCAATGCCCTAAAAATCGTACAAAATGGTGATATCGCGCCCAATGATATGACAGGCTCATGGGCAGGTGCGTTTGGGCAAACGCAGTTTATGCCTAGTACCTTCTTAGAGCTAGCAGTAGATGGTGATGGTGATGGACGTCGTGACCTTGTTAATAGTGTGCCTGATGCGCTCGCCTCTACTGCAAATTTTTTAAACAAACGTGGTTATCGTACGGGCGAGCCTTGGGGTTATGAAGTCAAACTACCTGATGGATTTTGGGCGGCTTCCAACCGTAAAGACAAAAAATCTATCAGCCATTGGCGCAATCAAGGTCTAACGCTGGCTAACCGCAGTCCGCTGCCTTATGACTTGAGTCGTGCGGGTTTATTGCTACCAGCTGGTGTCGATGGTCCTGCGTTTTTGGTTGGTAAAAACTTTGATACGTTCTACTCGTATAACGCTTCAGAAAACTATGCCTTGGCTATCGCCCATTTATCAGATTTGATCACTCGCGAAGACAGTAGCAAAACAGACTTTATCACCGCTTGGCCAACAGACGATCCTGGTATCAGTCGTCAGCAGGCAAAAGATATTCAGCAAGCCTTGTTAAATGCAGGATACGATATTGGCGGTGTGGATGGCATCATTGGGGACAATACCCGTACCGCTATCCAGCAATATCAGACCAGTCGTGGCATTTTCCCAGCAGATGGACGCGCAGGTCAGAAGTTCTATCGTGCTATCGTTGGTAATGCAGCACCCAGTCAAGGGCAGTACGGTCAGCCAGCAAATAGCCGACCTTTGAACCCTGCGCCTGCCGATCGTATGGGACAGCTAATTGAGCAGCAGACCACTACGCCTAATAGCTATTCTTCTCAACCATCGATAAGTCCTTCAACTTCTACTAATACGCGCTATCGCCGTGTTGCTAGTGCCGATGGTACGATCAAGCTAGTTCGCATTGACGAAGGGTCATAATAATGTAACGAATAGTCCTACCGTAAATCATTAAAAAAGCCACGCTATAATTAGCGTGGCTTTTTTATGTTTGATGCCTAGTGAAGACCTTCATCTATCGCATCGATATTTGAAGAAAGATTTAGACAATGGGTGGCGGGTTTGGCTTACCGTTGTCACCGTCCCAGTTCTCACGAGCGTTATCATCTAGATCAGCAGCCGTTTTTGGCTCCCACTTACCATTTTCTTTCCAAGTCGCATCACCCCAGTCTTCATCTTCTGCTTTTCTATCCAAATCTTTGTAGGCTTGGCTTGGATCGATGCCGCGACGTTTCATATCTGCCACTTGTTCTTCTAGTGTATGAAATTGATCAGCGTCATGCATGTTTTTCTCTAGACCATCAAGCTCTCTTAATAACTCGTCATTTTTAGCGTTGCTCATTATGCGCTCTCCTTAATCGATCAATAGTGTAGTACGTTTTATGCATTTTTAATTTTAATACCAATTTTAATATAAATAAGATCAGTATCTGATGGTTCTTATTATCACGAGTCTTGAGTCGATTCACAACCATTGCCGCGTATGCTTTGTATTACAGAACGTAGTCAGGAGCATAAGATGTATTTTTGCCCATATTTTATGAAAAGCTAAAAGGTGAACGTATGCCAAAACCTAATGTCATTCATCTGTTTGAGCGTTTTCAGCTTCTAGTAGGCCTCTGGCATAAAAAGTGAGCTTCCAAAGCTCTTGTGACAAACGTGCACCGTAGGTCGTCAATTGTATCCAGTTTGCGCTTACCAGCTGACGTTGTAAATTATTGAGATCATCTTGAGAGATTTGGCAGCGGGAGACAGCGTGAACGTTTGGCATATCGGTTTTGATATCAAGCTCAGCTTTTGGCGCGATTAAGCGATTGACCGCATTTTGTAACCCATAGCTCGAAAATGTCGACGGTATTTTCATTAAGGTGATTAATACTTCTTGCCAAGATAATATTACTTCTCTGGTAACATCCTTCAAGTTACCACCTTCATAAGCTTGAGCACTATATTGCACATCAAACGTTTGTGTCAATACAATTGGTTTGCTAACATTGTCAGCCGCAAAACCCTCATCAACAGAACGTTCTTTCTTGGTATCAGTATTAGTATTAGTATTAGTATTAGTATTAGTATTAGTATTAGTATTGGTATTGGTATTGGTATTTTTATTCTTAGATAAGAGATCAGCAAGTCTTTCGGCGACCGTTTGTCGACTAAATTTAATCATCTCCTCAGTCGCTCTCACCCAGCCACCTCTCACTTTATGACTGGCTACTGCGCTGTAGTAGGCTTGTACGAGTAACGCTTCGATATCGTCCTCTGTATCATAGTAATAAATCTGATTTTCTTGCCTAGAGACGAGTTTAATCAGTTCTTGTAATTGGCGACTGACACCCGTTTCTTGGTAGTGATTTTTGACCAAAATCAGTAGCGGTTTTAGTTTGGCTTTGGCATTCAAATAACTCAAATGCATTTGGCTTACGCCTGTCTTTTGTACGGCTCCGTAACTGTCTCCAATGATCATCAATGCATAATCACACGAGTCGATACATTGTCGGCCATATAATGAGGCCCTTGGCAGTTTGCTAGATACGTCGTAAGTCAGAAATGCGCGCGCCTGAAAAAATATCGCCACGCTGTCCAAGACCAATAATTGATCATTATCAGCACATATAACATGAATGTGATAGCGGCGATGTGGCACGATTACCTCTGAGCTTAGGTTGCGGCATAAAAGGGGATAAAACGAAATAGAGCACAAATATCTTGTTTTACATCAACTCGCACAGTCTTGCGAAAATACATTCGACGTATTTTAACTAAATCCATACTACAATAAAGGTTTTTGCATAAATATCTTTGCTAAATATTACTCAGAATAGTATTGCAGTATAGTCTCTTGACCAAGTAAGCGTTCAATCAAAGCGCTTAGTCTATCACTATATTTAGTCGCATGGAAAGTTAATGGCTGTCTAATATCGACATTTGTCCTATCGATTGTATTCAAATTATGGATACTTGTCTTGTTCAAAAAAGCCGTGGCGAGTTTATTTTCGCTCAAAAGCTGCTTAACTCGTTCAGCAATAGCTTGCCCAGAGTCAACCACCTGTATGGCCAACTGCTGCTGCGCAATTTCGTCTAATAAAAAAGATTTAAAAAATGGATAATGTGTACAGCCTAGCACGAGATGATCAATTCCTTCATTTGCAAATACTTGTATTTGTTGGCGCAAGCGCTGCGCCGTCTCATCTTGTACTGGCATGCCAGCCTCAACCCAAGGTACCAGCTGTGGATCAAAATATTTTGTCACCACCGTACCATTTGGATTGGCAAAATTGGTAATAACGTCATTAAGCAGCCGGCCATTGAGCGTCGCCTTAGTGGCCAATACCGCGACATGACCGCTGTTGCTTGCCAATATCGCAGGCTTTAACGCTGGTACTAGACCTACAATAGGCATATTCGGATAAGAGCGTCTCGCTGTATCTAGGGCATAAGCTGACGCACTATTACAAGCGATCACAATCAGCTTACAGCCTTGCTTATGCAGCCATTCAACGGCTTTTAGCGTGAGCGACTCGATATCATCGCTCTCGCGGTTGCCATAAGGGACATTTAAAGTGTCTGCATAATATATATAGCGCTCATTAGGTAGTTGCTGGGCTAAATGCAAATAAACCGATAAGCCGCCAATCCCCGAATCGAATAGTCCTATCGGAGCACGCTGGGCATCATCAGTGCTGGTTGCATCGATAACCATTGCATTTATGCCAACGTTGTTAATAGAAGTCTTTGACAGCACATAACTATCCAAAATATTTGTTTGTTCTATATTTGCTTGACTTGTTGTCATCTGATTTGCAGCACTCGCCATCGTTACTTCACCGCCACTTTTAGATACATATCATCATCTCTATATTATCTCTGATTTCTACTCAATCAGAGATATCTGCGTTTCTTGTATTATGACATCTCCACTGATGAAATGGATTTTATTGTCATAATCTATAAATACTGCTGTTGATGTATTAACGTTTAACGGTCTGGCATAGTTATAGAGTAAGACTTCCCACCGCTTTGTAACGTCAACATCGTCTTACCATCATGCTCTGTTAGTTCACCAATCTCCGTCAAATGATAAAAGGTATTTCGTCCAATCAGCGCGTTCAGACCATTTCTTACTGGCATATAAGGGCGTACTTGCGACTCATCTATACGGTCTGCGGCATTATCAGGCTGATATGCTTGTAAGCTAATGGGATGCTCATCGTCCAAGCGCACCACGTCACCGGTGGTGGTCACAAACTCCAACCAGCTCACCTCATTTTCTTTTACGATACCGACATCATTGATCAGCAATGGCACATCTTCTACTTGAATACGAATTTTTTGCACAGGAGTTTTCAAAAAATATTCGGTTACACCGTCGTTCTCTTCTTTCCACAAGATGGTTGCAAAGAGATTGACGAGTGACTGTCTGGTCATTTTCCCACCCTCATGCCACCACTCGCCATTTGCTTTTATCACCAGATCCATATCGGCAATATTTTCTGGATGCCATTTATCAAGCGGCGGTATTGCCCTCCCTTCACGAGTGGCAGCGGTTGATTTGAGATATTGGCTGAGGGCATTCATATTATTTAGACTGGAGGTCTTATTGACTGGGGCTTCCAAATTATTTCCGTTATTCCCATCAGTATAATTGTTATCATTATTCATCGCACAATCCTTTATCTAGTATTCAAAGTTTGGCAAATCTATTATTACTATAAATTTTCGTTTCGGGTATGATGAAGCTTTATCATCTAAACACCCTTATTGTTTCAATATAACCTTAACACCGTTGCTCATAAATGCGTATCGTGTTTGTAGGACTTTTCTTTTATAATGAGTAACGATTTTTTATTGAAATGGTCAAGTGGATTTTGTATTGATGACACATTTTTATCGGGCAGCCATATGTCTGAGTGACGTTAGCGCCGCAAATCTATTATTCGGTTGTTACGCTAATGATGCCCTGAGATAAGCCACTAAAGTTTAGGAGTAGGTATGCAAGAGCAAGACAATCAAGCGCCAGTTGTAGACAGCACTACTGTAGACGCTGACGCACCAGTAGTAACAGAGACGGCAGCGCCAGTCGTAGAGCCGGAACCTGAGATCGAGCGTGAGTCCATGGAGTTCGATGTCATCATCGTTGGTGGTGGACCTGCAGGTCTCTCTGCGGCTATTCGTTTACGTCAGCTCGCTATTGAAGCCGGTAACGATGAGTTTATGGTGTGTGTGGTCGAAAAAGGCTCCGAATTTGGTGCCCATACCTTATCAGGTGCAGTCATCGAACCACGCGCCTTGAATGAGCTGATTCCAGACTGGAAGGACAAAGGCGCTCCACTTAACGTACCAGCGACGGAAGATCGGTTTTATTATCTAAACTCTGCCACACGTTCAACTCAAGTACCGCACTCATTGATTCCAGGCCCAATGCATAATGACGGTAACTACATTGTCTCATTAGGCAATGTGGTTCGTTGGTTGGCTGTACAGGCAGAAGAGCTTGAAGTGATGATGTTCCCAGGATTCCCTGCCGATGACATCTTATACAATGACGATGGTTCGGTAAAAGGGATTTTGACTGGTGATATGGGTGTGGCTGCCAATGGCGAAGCCAAGCCAAGCTTCGAGCCTGGCTATGAGCTGCTGGCCAAATACACTATTTTTGCCGAAGGCAGCCGTGGACACTTGGGCAAACGCTTAATCAGTCGTTTTGATCTAGATAAAGACTCTGATCCTCAGCATTACGGTATCGGTCTAAAAGAATTGTGGGAAGTCGAGCCTGACAAGCATGAGCAAGGCGTGGTCATGCACGGTCTTGGCTGGCCGTTGACCGAAACTGGCTCAACTGGCGGATGGTGGTTGTACTTCGATGAAAACAACCAAGTAAGCTTTGGCTTAGTGGCGGATCTGTCTTATCACAACCCTTACATGTCGCCATTTGATGAGATGCAGCGCTTGAAGACCCATCCTGTTATCAAGCGTGTTCTAGAAGGTGGTAAGCGTATTTCTTATGGTGCCCGAGCGTTGACTAAAGGCGGGCTTAACTCATTACCAAAATTCACATTCCCAGGCGGTGTGTTGGTGGGTGATGATGCTGGTTTCTTGAACCCCGCAAAAATCAAAGGCACCCATACCTCGATGAAGTCAGGCATGCTCGCCGCCGAAGCGATCTTTGAAGCGCTACAGGCAGAGCGTCAGCATGACGAAGTAGTGGCTTATAGCACCATGTACAAAGAATCATGGCTCTATCAAGACAACTATGAGGCACGCAACTTCTCTCCTGCAATCCACCGCATGGGTCTGTTTATGGGCGGTGCTTTCACCTTTATCGAGCACAACTTATTAAAAGGCAAAATGCCGCTGACCTTGCATGATAATGTACCAGATTACGATCAGTTAGAGCGCGCCAATCATGCTTATCAGCCGACTTATCCCAAGCCTGATGGCAAGCTGGTATTTGATAAATTGTCATCGGTATTCATCTCAAATACCAACCACGCAGAGGATCAACCAACGCATCTGAAGCTGACTGATCCAACCGTGCCTATCTCAATCAACTTACCGCTCTATGCTGAGCCTGCACGCTTGTATTGTCCAGCGGGTGTATATGAAGTGGTCAAAGATGCTGAAGGCGCCAAATTCGTCATCAATGCGCAGAACTGCGTGCATTGTAAAACATGTGACATCAAGGACCCATCACAGAACATCACGTGGGTAACCCCAGAAGGTGGCGGTGGCCCTAACTATCCAAACATGTAAAAGATGATGTAACATCATAAAGATCAATAAAAACCGCTCTTCTCTATATAAAGAGAAGAGCGGTTTTTTCGTTTAAGCAGACTATAGTCAATCAATATTAAAAGTGGTACAAGGCAGACGAGTGCAAGTACTACAGTAGTAGGCTAAACGAGTCTAACGCTGTAACGCTTTAATAGTGGTTCGACTATATGTTGACCTACTACTTATAACTCTAAACTCTCTGAGAGTAGAATCTAATCCATCCAAGCATGACGATTGGCCTCGTCTTTCGGCTTCACGCAGCTGTCAGGATTAAAGATGGTTTTCCGTTCTATAAGCTGATTTTACAATCAGCACAATCGCTGCTGAGAGTTGGCTACAGTGAGCCATGTCTTAAAAACATCATGATGACTGCTTGATGGTTATTGTTCGCTGCACAAAGACGAAGGCCATCGCTGAAGTACAGTCTAGCGATAAGTGACGGTATTTTGACTAAAGCGCGGCTATTTCGTTCAGCTTATATCTTTTTTTACCTATTCTATGAACCATAAAATCTATACATTCAATTTATTGCTGCCATTTTATAACCGTATTCATTTGTATCCATACGCAATAATTAACTTTTGTTTTATTAAATAGTGGATATCACCTTTATTTCAATTAAAAATACGATATTAGTAATAATTTGCCTACAATGTCCGATTACCGTTATACTCGAATCCACATGAGGACAAGATCATTATTGGGATAAAAAATATTAGCAATCAGCCATATTTTTTAGCATTTTACATCACCATGAAGGTTGTGGATTTAACAAAATTGACGTATAACTTTCCATATATCGGATATTTATTTATGTGAGTAAAACATTACCTGTTTGATACTGAGTAGTTGTATTTATACATATTTTGTTACAAAAAGCTTGTGAAATATACTTATTGTGAATTACTGAGATTTTGTATATATTCCCAATAGGGTTTAGATGATTGATGCTTATAGTATCGATATAACCCTATTATGGCGTACACGTTTGGATCATTACCCAATGACGTTCCACCATAACCATCATGGTGATATAACCACCATGTGAACGAGCCATACTCTCTTTTGTCAAGAAGACAAGAGTTAAAAAAGACAGCGGATTGTCTCTCTTCGGCACCACTCCCTCTTTTTTTCATGATGATGGCAATAGCGTTAAGCACTGACTGGCCAATCGCCGCATGTTTACGCGTAATAATGACCATGTACGACCTGTAATCGTTTGTCTATCTACTGTTTTTAGTCACCACAAGTGTGCTAAAAATATAACAAGCGTTATCCACCTGTTGGTTTGATCGGCCATTTGATCGCTTGGTTTGTATCTAATCTATATACCGTTAATAGCTTCTACAATCAGATTGGGTGTTATTAACAAAGTATTGGTACACATCATCATTGAATGGCTATCGCCAACCACTCACCCTGTTTTATGTAAGACAAAAGGAGTTGTCCTATGAAAAACCATGATGATCCCTCTGGATATTGGCGTGCCAATGTGCGGCTGATTTTAGGTTGCCTAGTCGTTTGGGCGCTGTGTTCCTATGGCTTTGCTATTTTGCTACGGCCTTTATTGGCGGGCATCGCCATTGGCGGTACTGATCTGGGCTTCTGGTTTGCGCAGCAAGGCTCTATTGCGATCTTTATTATCATCATCTTTTTTTACGCGTGGCGTATGAATAAGTTGGATAAACAATATGGCCTAGACGAGGAATAGCCTTATGAGTCAATTTGTAATTAATATTATCTTTGTGGGGCTGTCTTTCGCGCTATATTTTGGGATTGCGATTTGGGCGCGTGCAGGGTCGACCAGCGATTTTTATGTGGCAGGTGGCGGTGTACACCCCGTACTCAATGGTATGGCAACAGGCGCAGACTGGATGAGTGCAGCGTCATTTATTTCTATGGCAGGTCTACTCGCGGCAGGCGGCTACGGTGCGTCTTCTTATTTGATGGGTTGGACAGGTGGCTATGTGCTACTGGCCATGCTACTGGCACCTTACTTGCGCAAGTTTGGTAAATTTACGGTTCCTGATTTTATTGGGGACCGTTTTTATTCTAAGACCGCAGCCATGGTAGCAGTTGCTTGTTTGATTATTGCGTCAACCACCTATGTTATCGGTCAGATGACGGGTGCAGGCGTGGCATTTTCGCGCTTTTTGGAAGTCGATAACAACACAGGTTTGATTATTGCAGCATTTGTGGTGTTCTTTTACGCGGTACTTGGCGGTATGAAAGGGATTACCTATACGCAGGTAGCGCAGTATGTGGTGTTAATTATCGCCTATACCATTCCTGCGGTCTTTATCTCGCTTGAATTGACCGGCAACCCGATCCCTGGGTTTGGTATGTTCTCAACTCATACAGAATCAGGCTTACCGCTATTGACCAAACTTGATCAAGTGGTGACAGATTTAGGCTTTGCCTCGTATACCGCTGATGTGCCCAATAAGCTAAATATGGTGCTGTTTACGTTGTCATTGATGATTGGTACAGCAGGTTTGCCGCACGTCATCATTCGCTTTTTTACCGTACCCAAAGTGGCCGATGCGCGCTGGTCAGCGGGTTGGGCATTGGTCTTTATTGCCCTGCTCTACTTCACTGCGCCTGCGGTAGGCTCTATGGCACGTTTGAACTTACTTGATACCATCTACCCACAAGGCGTGAATGAGCCTGCGCTCGAGTATGACCAACGTCCAGATTGGATGCGTACATGGGAGCAAACAGGTCTAATCAAATATAACGATCTAAACGGCGATGGCCGCATTCAGATGTATAACGATAGTGGCCTTGGCGCAGCGGAGCTGGCTTTAACCAATGCCGAAACCGAAGGTGGTGATGTTGGCGCGGCTACTACGGCGGTTGACGCCGCTCGCGTCTTACACGATCTTGAAGCTGAAGGCCGCTTTGCTGATGCAGGCTGGGCAGGTAACGAGCTAGATGTCAATAACGATATCTTAGTATTGGCAAACCCAGAGATTGCGCAGCTACCACCATGGGTGGTTGGTCTGATCGCAGCAGGTGGTCTGGCCGCGGCCCTATCAACCGCCGCAGGTCTACTGCTCGCCATCTCATCAGCCATCAGTCATGATTTGATCAAAGGTCACTTTAACCCCAATATCACGGATAAAGGCGAGCTGATGGCGGCGCGTATCTCAATGGGTGTCGCGATTGTGGTCGCTACATGGTTGGGTATGAACCCACCAGGCTTTGCTGCTCAGGTGGTGGCACTGGCCTTTGGTATCGCAGGGGCGTCGCTCTTCCCTGCCTTGATGATGGGTATTTTCTCAAAACGCATCAATAATGTCGGCGCGATTGCCGGTATGCTCACAGGCCTAATTACCACCTTGGTCTATATCTTTATGTACAAAGGCTGGTTCTTTATCGCTGGTACGGCCAACCTACCTGATACGGCTGAATACTGGATTCTTGGTGTCTCGCCACTGTCATTCGGTGCGATTGGAGCGCTATTGAACTTTGCAGTTGCCTTTGCAGTCTCTTACGGTACCAAAGCGCCTCCAAGAGAGATTCAAGAGTTGGTCGAAAGTGTCCGTTACCCACGCGGCGCAGGTGGTGCGGTTGATCATTAAGCCGACTTTCGTTTTTATCTGTTAAGATGACCATCACTCATGAGCCACAGCTGCTTGTGGGTGATTTTTTATGGTATCACTGCTTGATTGATGAATTAACCAACTGACACATTGACCCACCGCTTTGAGGATTTATTTTATGATTTATGAATTTATTGCGACCATCGCTGCTGGGTTTGGTATGGCTGGGTTGGCTCTGATTATCACACATTTGAGCAAACTGGCAGGAAAGCGTGCGCCCAAGTGGCTGATTCCATTGTTTGCTGCCATCGGTATTTTTGCGTTTCAGATTCATCAAGAATACAACTGGTACGATCAGCAAGTGGCTCAGCTGCCAGAGGGTGTCACCGTCATCAAAAAAATCGAGGATACCGCTTGGTTTCGACCTTGGTCTTACCTAAAGCCTCAGACCGTGCGCTTTATGGCTGTTGACAACGAACGTGCCCGCAGTGCCGATCAGGGTCTATATTTGGTCAATTTATATTTGTTTGAGCGGCGTATGAGTGTACAGCAGATGCCACAAGTGATTGACTGCCGTGCGCCTGCACGTGCCGATTATAGGATACCTGTAGCCAAAGACCGTGAGCTTGGCTTGAGAGAATATGTGGCAAATACCACCCAATGGCGACCGCTAACTACTGACGATCCTTTGTTTTTGAGTATTTGTCAGTAAAACCAGCAAAACCACACCATGACAAGATGGTTAAATCAGCAGCCTTAAGCACTTATTGATGGCGACTGACACTGGTATAGTGATGCTTGGAAGTTGCCCCCAGCAGTAACCCTGCGCACAATCCCCCAAAATGTGCGGCAAAAGAGACTCCCGGCTGCGGCATCAGACCTTGCTTGATGGTCAGCCAGTAACCTGTTCCCATGATAATACAGGCCAATAAATATCCCCAACGCCGCGCAAATAATGCGCCGCCTATCATGTAACCAAACATCGCAAAACACAACCCTGATGCCCCGATATGAATAGAGGATGGTGACCCAATCACCCAAGTAACCAATCCTGAAGCGATGACCAGTTTGATAATGGTACGGTAAGCGTTTTTCTCAAATAATCCGAACAAAAACAAAATTTGTAGTAGTGTTACTGTGTTGCCAATTAAGTGTGACAAGTTGCCATGCATCGTCCATGAGGCGAATACTCCGATCATGCTACCCACATCTAACGCGCGCGGTACAACTCCAAAGATATTCCACAGTCCAAATAGCACGCTTTCATTCAGAAAAAACATGCCCCACATCGGTATGAGTACAAAAGCGTATAAACCAACAACCTGCTTTATTCGCGCCACAATCAAGTTGAGCAATTGCTGCCAATTCATATACCATCCTATTGTTTAAATTTCGCTTATCTGTACATGCTCAATGATTTACTACAAATAGTGGGCGCACAGCAGGCTTGAATGACAATAATGTTGCATCTTTATCGTTAGTTAGATAGCTATCACCGTGCAGTAACGACGTCGAACGATAAGGAACCAAGGCTGTAGGTATAAATCGACGTGCTGCATCGATATGCTTGATTGAATCATCAAAGAATATATGCGGTGCAAATGTCCTAAGCACTGCTGTTTTTTCCAGCCCTCCTAAAAAAAATGCCATATCGACATTCACGCCCCACTCTCGCAGCGTTTTAATAGCGCGCAAATCAGCAGGTGCATTACGGGCGGTCACAAGCGCAATTTTGATTGGCGAATACTGTAAACCAGCCGGTAAACGTTCCTGTAAATTTGACAGTTTGATCAATAGCTCAGCGTAAGGGCCTTTTTCAATCGGTAAATCACGCATTTTTACTTCACGATCGTGAAAAGCTCGTAGCCCCTTTTGCTTATAGAGTAACTCGCCAGAATCATCAAACAATACCGCATCGCCATCGAAGGCAATACGTAGCTGATCCGTATCTAACTTATAGGTATTGACAGGAGTAGCGTCTAATATGGCACAGGCACAGATATTGGCATCCGCCACTTGCTGCGCATCTTCGCGATTGGTCGTCAAAAACAGATCGACATTAAAATCTTTGATATATGGAGCGACAGGACTTCCGGATACAAAGGCGGAACGTGAAATATTCAAACCGTTGTCACGAATGGCATTGAGCACTTGAATGCCAGTATCAGGACTGCTCTTTGAGACGATGACGACTTCCACAAGTGGCGACTCAGTCGTTAAATCCGCTGATAGACAGTCGTTACAGTAATTATTTAGATTGAGCAGTGCTTTGATTAATGGATATCCTGCACCACTATCTAATGGCTGATCTTCACGCTTCGCCATATAATCGCGAAACTCCTTTACTGCCTCGTCAGGGCGCTGCTGTAGTAGCTGTAAAAGGTGGTTCTCAGACTCCGTTAAATCAAACAATGCTGTCGCTGATATAGCCACTATTAAAGTATTGGTTAAATCGACTGCCATATTATCCGTTCTCTATTCTAAGCATGGTATTGGTTAATGCTCATCAGTTTAGCAACTAAACCTCAGTAGGTAAGTAAGATTTTTATTATTGGCTACTCTTTAATAGTAATCCCTTTTGTACTGATAATGTACTGATAATTTATTAAATAATACTTAATTATCGTTATTACCTATTAATATAAATTATATAATACTATTGAAATATACCCCTTTGGCCTCAAATAAATAGCTAAGAGTAATAAATCAATGCTCACCAACAGATATTAAAAAATCAGGAAAGAATAATGAATAATACTGTAGCGAATAGCAAAAAAGACACCGTTACCCAATCGCGTCAAATCGAGCAGCTTTTTGCTGGGGTTGATACCCAAGACGGTGCTGGTGTTAAACTCACTCGCGTACTGACGCAGCAGCTGCAACAGCGCCTCGATCCGTACTTGATGCTAGATAACTTCAAAAGTGACAATCCAGATGATTATGTCGCAGGGTTCCCCAATCACCCGCATCGCGGCTTTGAAACCATTACTTATATGATTACAGGCCGTATGCGTCATCGTGATAGCGCGGGTAACGAAGGGCTATTACAGAACGGCGGCGTGCAGTGGATGACAGCGGCGAGCGGTGTTATTCATTCAGAGCTACCGGAACAAGAAGACGGCGCGATGGAAGGCTTTCAGCTGTGGCTTAATCTACCTGCCAAAGATAAAATGAATAATCCGTGGTATAAAGACTTCCAAAGTGAGGACTTGCCTAAATACACAACTGTAGATGGCGTAGACGTTACGGTAATCGCAGGTAGATCGCATGGCGTAGAAGGTGCAGTCACCCGCGATATTACTGAGCCGACGTATTTGGATATTCATCTACCTGCAGGGACTAGCTTTAACCAAGCCATTCCAGCCGATCACAATGCGTTTGCCTTTGTGTACCGCGGTACGGTGGATATTGCAGGCGAAACCGTGCTGACTAAAAACATGGCTATCTTGAAAAATGACGAAGATGCCGACGGTGTTACAATCACAGCCGATAGTAGTGAGGATACCAAAGTAATCTTAATCACGGGCCGCCCACTACGCGAGCCGATTGTGCAATACGGTCCCTTTGTCATGAACAGTCAGCAAGAAATCATGCAAGCGGTCACTGACTTCCAAAGTGGTAAGTTTGGTGAAGGGGCTTGATGGCTAGGCTAGTTTGTTAGATACTTTACTGGATGTTAAAGCCCATATTAGTTTCCTAATATGGGCTTTTTTGGTGGGAGAGATTCTGGCTTTAGTTATTTATGGTCATTACTAAACGTCAATTATCGTAAGACGTGAATTGAATACTGAATTTCTTAGAACACTGAAGCTAATCGTAGAGAGTAGATAATATACCGATCATATAAAGTAGCTTAAAATACAGCAGTTAGGGTTTAATTTTCAGCTTATTTTTTAGACTTAATGGCTATTTTAAGTTATATGTAAAACTTTCATACTGCATAGTTTCTTTATTTATGCATATCTACTATCTGTATGATCTGCTTTCTGCGCTCATCCGTTATAAACTTACAGTCATTTAGCAGTTTTATTATAGGTAATAACCTACCATGATAATACAAAATCGTTGGCGAGAACTTGCCTGAATGATTGCTACTATAGTCCTGGAGTATTTCTACCATACTTTCTGTAACTTCGGTCAAAGAATAGACATATGACCAAACCACTGAACCCTCTTGTTGTGCAGTATTTACAAACTCTACATAGCTATCACTCCAACTCAAAGGATTATCTAACCGAGCGCTTTCGATACACATATGAAATATTTTCAATCTAGGCTGTGTTCTTTCTTCAGAAATAACACAATCTAATAAGAATGAAATTTGGACTTCTGCATTCGCAAGAACTGATAATGTTTCATTATCTTGAGTTTGCTGTCTCGTCAACTCTAAGTCATCAGCAGCAATTTTTGCTGTTCTCGCTAAGTAAGTAACTGATTCTTTAAATTCCAGTATTTGAGAAGTCAAAGTCTTATATAACATTATAATAGCAAGCAAAGCTATAAGTGGACTTAGAACCCCACCAAAAAAAGAGCCAAATTCAGCCCAAGAAGTATGTTCTAAAGAGAAGTTAGTACCGAAAAAGTAAATATACACAAAAGTTATAATCGTAATTAGTACTAGTCCTGACACGGGAATCCACACTGTATTATTATTTTCCATTTACGAATACATCCTCTTCAAATGAGTAATTTGAACTTATTATATTTATTTTTGATATTTTATCTTTATAGCTTAAAAATTCAGATTGCATTATGCACTGTATAAGATATCTATATAATGTAATATTCAAAACTATTAAGCAATCTTTCTAATCTCTAAACAATCAGATAAAAAAAGCCCCCTTAACAATTAAGTTAAGGGGGCTAATCAGGAATAAGGAGCTGACGATGACCTACTCTCACATGGGCGAACCACACTACCATTGGCGCAACGATGTTTCACTTCTGAGTTCGGGAAGGGATCAGGTGGTGCCATCGCGCTATTGTCGTCAGCAAAGGGGGTTAGATATGAGTCTGTTTGTGTGACTTTTGATAAGTACCACTTACCCTAACTGAATCAAGGTTAACGGTGATATCGAAATGTTCTGTCTGTTTCTATAGCCTGGGCTATACAAGATAGATTAATTAGACTTGATACAAACCACTTGGGTGTTGTATGGTCAAGCCAAACGAGCAATTAGTACAGGTTAGCTACACACATCACTGTGCTTCCACACCCTGCCTATCAACGTCCTAGTCTTGAACGGCTCTTTGGGGAAATCTAATCTTGAGGTGGGCTTCCCGCTTAGATGCTTTCAGCGGTTATCCCATCCGAACGTAGCTACCGGGCAATGCCATTGGCATGACAACCCGAACACCAGTGGTTCGTCCACTCTGGTCCTCTCGTACTAGGAGCAGATCCTCTCAAATTTCCAACGCCCACGGTAGATAGGGACCGAACTGTCTCACGACGTTCTAAACCCAGCTCGCGTACCTCTTTAAATGGCGAACAGCCATACCCTTAGGACCTGCTTCAGCCCTAGGATGAGATGAGCCGACATCGAGGTGCCAAACACCGCCGTCGATATGAACTCTTGGGCGGTATCAGCCTGTTATCCCCAGAGTACCTTTTATCCGTTGAGCGATGGCCCTTCCATACAGAACCACCGGATCACTAAGACCTACTTTCGTACCTGCTCGACTTGTGGGTCTCGCAGTTAAGCGCGCTTTTGCCTTTATACTCTTCGACCGATTTCCGACCGGTCTGAGCGCACCTTCGTACTCCTCCGTTACTCTTTAGGAGGAGACCGCCCCAGTCAAACTACCCACCATACATTGTCCTCGGTATTGTGATACCTGAGTTAGAACCCCAACATGACCAGGGTGGTATTTCAAGGATGGCTCCACCAAGACTGGCGTCTCGGTTTCAAAGCCTCCCACCTATCCTGCACAAGTCAGGTCAAAGTTCAATGTAAAGCTGTAGTAAAGGTTCACGGGGTCTTTCCGTCTAGCCGCGGGTACACAGCATCTTCACTGCGATTTCGATTTCACTGAGTCTCTGCTGGAGACAGCGCTGCCATCATTATGTCATTCGTGCAGGTCGGAACTTACCCGACAAGGAATTTCGCTACCTTAGGACCGTTATAGTTACGGCCGCCGTTTACTGGGGCTTCGATCAAGACCTTCGCTTACGCTAAGCCCATCAATTAACCTTCCAGCACCGGGCAGACATCACACCCTATACGTCCACTTTCGTGTTTGCAGAGTGCTGTGTTTTTAATAAACAGTTGCAGCAGCCTGGTATCTGCGACTGCCAGCAGCTCAAGGAGCAAGTCCTATCACCACCAACAGCGTACCTTCTCCCGAAGTTACGGTACCATTTTGCCTAGTTCCTTCAGCAGAGTTCTCTCAAGCGCCTTGGTATTCTCTACCTGATCACCTGTGTCGGTTTAGGGTACGATTCGTTTATAACTATTGCTTAGAAGCTTTTCCTGGAAGCATGGTATTTGCCACTTCGCTGTACATGTACAGCTTGCTATCAGATCTCGGTATAGAATAGCCCGGATTTACCTAAGCTATAAACCTACATCCTTTCACCTGGACAACCAACGCCAGGCTGACATAACCTTCTCCGTCCCTCCATCGCATTATAAACAAGTATCGGAATATTAACCGATTTCCCATCGACTACGCCTTTCGGCCTCGCCTTAGGGGTCGACTCACCCAGCCCCGATTAACGTTGGACTGGAACCCTTGATCTTCCGGCGTGGATGCTTTTCACACCCATTATCGTTACTCACGTCAGCATTCGCTCTTGTGATACCTCCAGCATGCTTTACAACACACCTTCACAGGCTTACACAACGCTCCCCTACCACTTGAAAACAAATTCAAATCCGCAGCTTCGGCTCCTAGTTTGAGCCCCGTTACATCTTCCGCGCGGGCCGACTCGACTAGTGAGCTATTACGCTTTCTTTAAAGGATGGCTGCTTCTAAGCCAACCTCCTAGCTGTCTATGCCTTCCCACCTCGTTTCCCACTTAACTAGGAATTTGGGGCCTTAGCTGGCGGTCTGGGTTGTTTCCCTCTCCACGATGGACGTTAGCACCCACCGTGTGTCTCCCGGATATCACTCATCGGTATTCGGAGTTTGCATCGGTTTGGTAAGTCGGTATGACCCCCTAGCCGAAACAGTGCTCTACCCCCAATGGTGTTCGTCCGAGGCGCTACCTAAATAGCTTTCGGGGAGAACCAGCTATCACCGAGTTTGATTAGCCTTTCACCCCTATCCACAAGTCATCCCCTGGCTTTTCAACGACAGTGGGTTCGGTCCTCCGGTGCCTGTTACGGCACTTTCAACCTGCTCATGGATAGATCACTCGGTTTCGGGTCTATACCCTGCAACTAGTCGCCCTATTAAGACTCGGTTTCCCTACGGCTCCCCTAAACGGTTAACCTTGCTACAGAATATAAGTCGCTGACCCATTATACAAAAGGTACGCGGTCACCCAACAAGTGGGCTCCCACTGCTTGTACGCACACGGTTTCAGGTTCTATTTCACTCCCCTCACAGGGGTTCTTTTCGCCTTTCCCTCACGGTACTGGTTCACTATCGGTCAGTCAGGAGTATTTAGCCTTGGAGGATGGTCCCCCCATCTTCAAACAGGATTTCTCGTGCCCCGCTCTACTTAATATGTTAACGCTAATGTTTCGAATACAGGACTATCACCTACTATGGTCAGCTTTCCCACGCTGTTCTTCTACATTAGCATTAATCGGCTTCTCCCCGTTCGCTCGCCGCTACTAGGGGAATCTCAATTGATGTCTTTTCCTAAGGGTACTGAGATGTTTCACTTCCCCTCGTTCGCTTCCTAATAAATTAGGATACCTACCTTATGGTAGGTGGGTTTCCCCATTCAGAAATCTCCGGATCACAGGATATTGCCGCCTCCCCGAAGCTTATCGCAGGCTGTCACGTCTTTCATCGCCTCTGACTGCCAAGGCATCCACCATGTGCGCTTCATTACTTGACCATACAACCCCAAGTAGTCTTTCGACTTCTATGTGTCATACAATCTAATTATGATAACGATATCACCTATGTTTATACGCTTGATTCAGTTCTCTTTACTTTTTTAATAACTCACCCCTGGGATAACAAACAATGTCGTTAAGAGGTGAGTTATTAAGGTTAAGATGGGCGCGTGAATACGCTCATCCTAACCCAGACTCATATCTATGTTTTTAAATAGTTCCTATGCTCTCGTCGAGTCATAGTTTTCTGTATAAAACAGAAAGAAGTAATCGTGTGCAAATCACTTGTTTCTATTTGATACCTATTTTATTTAGCACGCTAAGCTTAGCTGTATGTAGTGGTGGAGCCAAACGGAGTCGAACCGTTGACCTCCTGCGTGCAAGGCAGGCGCTCTACCAACTGAGCTATGGCCCCTGAGCGAGGATACAATCGAAGCACTGCTTCGATCCGAGCGCAAGAGGAAATCCCTTAAAGCGGATTTACTTAGGGCTCTTTCACCTACATTAATAATGGTGGGTCTAAGTGGACTCGAACCACTGACCCCCGCGTTATCAACACGGTGCTCTAACCAGCTGAGCTACAGACCCTAATACGTCCTAAAACGTAAGCTTAAACTAAAGAACAACTTGTTGTGAATTCTTGCTGAGCGAATGCTGTCTATAAGGAGGTGATCCAGCCGCAGGTTCCCCTACGGCTACCTTGTTACGACTTCACCCCAGTCATCGACCACACCGTGGTGATCGCCCTCACTAAGTTAGGCTAACCACTTCTGGTGCAATCAACTCCCATGGTGTGACGGGCGGTGTGTACAAGGCCCGGGAACGTATTCACCGCGGCATTCTGATCCGCGATTACTAGCGATTCCTACTTCATGGAGTCGAGTTGCAGACTCCAATCTGGACTACGATAGGCTTTTTGAGATTCGCATCACATCGCTGTGTAGCTGCCCTCTGTACCTACCATTGTAGCACGTGTGTAGCCCTGGTCGTAAGGGCCATGATGACTTGACGTCGTCCCCGCCTTCCTCCAGTTTGTCACTGGCAGTATCCTTAGAGTTCCCACCCGAAGTGCTGGTAACTAAGGACAAGGGTTGCGCTCGTTGCGGGACTTAACCCAACATCTCACGACACGAGCTGACGACAGCCATGCAGCACCTGTATCACAATTCCCGAAGGCACTCTCGTATCTCTACAAGATTCTGTGTATGTCAAGACCAGGTAAGGTTCTTCGCGTTGCATCGAATTAAACCACATGCTCCACCGCTTGTGCGGGCCCCCGTCAATTCATTTGAGTTTTAACCTTGCGGCCGTACTCCCCAGGCGGTCTACTTATTGCGTTAGCTGCGTCACTAAGTCCTCAAGGGACCCAACGACTAGTAGACATCGTTTACGGCGTGGACTACCAGGGTATCTAATCCTGTTTGCTACCCACGCTTTCGAGCCTCAGTGTCAGTATGATGCCAGGAAGCTGCCTTCGCCATCGGTATTCCTTCAGATCTCTACGCATTTCACCGCTACACCTGAAATTCTACTTCCCTCTCACCTACTCTAGCCTAACAGTTTCAGATGCAGTTCCCAGGTTAAGCCCGGGGATTTCACATCTGACTTATCAAGCCACCTACGCTCGCTTTACGCCCAGTAATTCCGATTAACGCTTGCACCCTCTGTATTACCGCGGCTGCTGGCACAGAGTTAGCCGGTGCTTATTCTGCAGCTAATGTCATCGTCCCCGGGTATTAACCGAAGAGTCTTCTTCACTGCTTAAAGTGCTTTACAACCAAAAGGCCTTCTTCACACACGCGGCATGGCTGGATCAGGGTTCCCCCCATTGTCCAATATTCCCCACTGCTGCCTCCCGTAGGAGTCCGGGCCGTGTCTCAGTCCCGGTGTGGCTGATCATCCTCTCAGACCAGCTACAGATCGTCGCCATGGTAGGCCTTTACCCCACCATCTAGCTAATCCGACTTAGGCTCATCTAATAGCGCAAGGTCTAATGATCCCCTGCTTTCTCCCGTAGGACGTATGCGGTATTAATTCGAGTTTCCCCGAGCTATCCCCCACTACTAGGTAGATTCCTAAGTATTACTCACCCGTCCGCCGCTCGACGCCTGATAGCAAGCTATCATCGTTTCCGCTCGACTTGCATGTGTTAAGCCTGCCGCCAGCGTTCAATCTGAGCCATGATCAAACTCTTCAGTTTAATCTTGCTTGAAGTCTTCACTATAAATAGTAAGACGACTTCTAATCTTGGCTCATTTAATCTGGCAAAATCGCTCGTAATTATGTTCGTAATGAATTAACTTTGAGTTTTTCTGCTGTCTTAAATGATAATTTTTATAGTTGGTGTTCTACCGAAAAGATAGTCGACCAACTTTATTTTTTAGCATTCTGAATCAGCAAAAATCCACACAAGTTGTTCTTTAGTTATGCTTTTAAATAGTTTCAATCACTGTCGTCCAGTCATCGATATATAGGGTATTACTTACGCTTTTCGCCTTCCCTGTTGCCAGTTAAGCTATCTAGCGAGCCGACTATCTTATCATATTGATTTGAATTGTCAAGACTTTTTATAATTTGTTTCGCCAGGTTAACTGCGTTATTAATGTGTAATCTACACTTCTCTCACTGCCAGTTCGTCTGATGAGGGCGTATTATAGAGGGTTTAATTTTTGTGTCAACCTGTTTTGTTGATGTTTTTGGACTTATTTTAGCAGAATATAAAAAAGATAGCTTTTTCAATGGGTTGGAGCTGGCTGCTTTAAAAGGAAAGAAAATAGAAGTGTGCTCTGATTGACAGTTTTATCAGATATGTATTGCCGTTTATTATCTTTGAAGTATTTTTACCTCTTTGAATTTGCTTCTACTTCTTCCACCTTCAATATTGATATTACTACAAACATCGCTATACAGAGGGTCAATCGCCAAGTTTTATATAGTTTTGCCAACATTCTGTTTTGAAATGTTCAAAAATAACTTTCGCAGTTTATCTCTTATTGAGCTTAAGGCTCTACCCCTTGCTATCTAGTCTTGGTAGACGGTTTTTGCTATAATCACCCTTTTATTGCATTACTTATTTTTGCTGATTATCTGTATTAGATAGATGACAAAGTTCTGTCTATGATGTCGTTATTGGTTAAACACTCTTGAATAACCAATAAAACCCACAATATATAGCAGTACAAAGCAGTAGCAAGTAATGTGTCACTCTTACTATATATCACAATGATTAGATATAATTGATGCGGTCTTACGGTTATATGATTGATGGTTGCAATCATCACTGCCAACGGACCTAATAACAGGCGAATAGATTATGGTAGCGATTACTTTACCCGATGGTAGCGTGAAAAACTTCGAAGGTCATACAACAGTCATGGAAGTGGCGCAAAGTATTGGGGCAGGGCTCGCTAAAGCGACAGTTGCTGGACGTGTCAATGGTCACCTAGTAGATGCGTACGATCCTATCGTCGCTGATGCCAACGTTGAAATCGTGACACCAAAAGACGATGACGGTGTCGATATCATTCGTCACTCATGCGCTCACTTATTAGGTCATGCAGTTAAACAGCTATATCCTGATGTGAAGATGGTCATTGGTCCTGTTATTGATGATGGTTTTTATTACGATATCTTTAGTGAAACGCCATTTACGCCTGAGCACATGGAAGCTATTGAAAAACGCATGATGGAGCTGATCAAGCAAGATTATGACGTTATCAAAAAAATGACGCCACGTGCCGAAGCAATTGAGATCTTTGAATCACGTAACGAAGACTATAAGCTAAAACTGATTAATGATATGCCAGGTGAAGAAGCTTTTGGTCTGTATCATCATCAAGAATACGTCGATATGTGCCGTGGCCCGCATGTGCCCAATACGCGCTTTTTGAAAGTATTTAAACTGACCAAAATGTCAGGTGCCTATTGGCGCGGTGATGCGAAAAACGAGCAACTGCAACGTATTTATGGTACTGCTTGGGCTGATAAAAAACAGCTAAAAGCCTATATCCAGCGTATTGAAGAAGCAGAAAAACGTGACCATCGTAAAATTGGTAAAGCGTTAAACCTATTTCATATGCAAGAGCAAGCCCCAGGTATGGTGTTCTGGCATGCCAATGGCTGGACAATTTATCAAGTACTTGAGCAATATATGCGTAAAGTACAATACGATAACGGCTACGAAGAGATCAAAACGCCACAAATCGTTGATCGCAGTCTGTGGGAGCGCTCAGGACATTGGGGCAACTACGCAACTAATATGTTCACGACCTCTAGTGAAAATCGTGATTATGCCGTAAAACCAATGAACTGCCCTTGTCATGTGCAAGTGTTCAATCAAGGCTTAAAGTCTTACCGTGATTTGCCACTACGTATGGCAGAATTTGGTTCTTGCCATCGTAACGAGCCATCAGGTTCATTGCACGGTCTGATGCGCGTACGTGGTTTTACGCAAGATGATGCTCATATCTTTTGCACGCAAGCACAGATTCAGCAAGAAGTAGCAGAATTTATCAAGCTAACGCTTGCTGTCTATGAAGATTTTGGCTTCGATAACATTATTATGAAGCTCTCTACTCGTCCCGAAAAACGTGTTGGTAGTGATGAGTCTTGGGACTTTGCAGAAAAGGCGTTAGCAGATGCGCTTGATAGCTCAGGCCTAGACTGGGATTATCTACCTGGCGAAGGCGCTTTCTATGGTCCAAAGATTGAGTTTAGTCTAAAAGACTCGTTAGGTCGTATTTGGCAATGCGGTACCATTCAGGTAGATCCCAATATGCCTGAGCGCCTCGATGCTGAGTTCGTCAATGAGCAGAACGATCGTGAAGTGCCTATTATGTTGCACCGTGCCATCTTAGGGTCATTTGAGCGCTTCATTGGTATTTTGATCGAACACTATGCTGGTTGGATGCCAGTATGGCTAGCACCGCAACAAGTTGTGGTCATGAACATCACTGATAAGCAAGCTGATGCCTGTGAAAACGTGGTTAGTGAGCTCAAAAATGCAGGTTTGCGTGCCGTTAGCGACTTGCGTAACGAAAAGATTGGATTTAAGATACGAGAGAAAACATTAGAACGTATTCCCTATATGCTAGTATTAGGGGATAAAGAAGTGGAATCGGGCAGTGTCAACGTCCGAACGCGCGAAGGTGAGAACCTTGGCGTGATGAGTGTTTCTGAATTTATTACATTAGTACAGACCGCTGTCAGTAAAAAAGGCCGACAGACCCCAAAAACAGATGAGGAGTAATACCTATTAAACAGTCCAACCGTTTGAACATCAACGAAGATATCAACGTCAAAGAAGTCCGTCTCGTCAAAGAAGATGGCGAGCAAATGGGTGTGGTTGATATCGCAACCGCGATGAAAGCGGCACGTGATGAAAACCTAGATTTGGTTGAATTAGTTCCTGAAGCTAAGCCGCCAGTATGTAAGATCATGGATTATAAACATTTCCTCTATGATCAAAAGCAAAAGGCTAAAGAAGCTAAGAAAAACCAAAAGCAGACTCAGCTCAAAGAGATGAAGCTACGTCCTAGTACCGAAGAAGCCGATTATCAGGTTAAACTGAGAAAAATTATCAGCTTCTTGGAAGATCAAGACAAAGTTAAAATTAGCATCCGTTTCCGCGGACGTGAAATGGCGCACCAAGATCTTGGTCGCAAACAACTTGATCGTATCATTGAAGATACTGCTGATATCTCAAACGTCGAACAATATCCTAAGATGGAAGGTCGCCAAATGGGTATGCTGCTTGGACCTACAAAGAAAAAATAGTCTTTTATGAGATTGCTTTAAGTAGTGGCTGTCAGTCCATATAGTTATTTATAAATCTAACCATCAATATGCTACGGGATATTGATGGTTTTTTATTATTTGGACTGCCTACTGTCTCTTTTAAATGTATTTAGCCAGATATAATTGGCTGACGCTATTTTACAAAATCTACCTTCTCAACTATTTGATTACGCGGTAGTCTAAAGATCTGTTTTATATTTGCTAATCAGCATTTATCAAAATTTTTAGTCAGTGTACAACAATAATCTATATCACGACCAATAGAGTCGTTTATAAAAACACTGCTTTTATCTGACATCAAGGGAACTTTCATGCAAGAATTAACACCACCAGAAAACGCCACAACTCCTAGTATCTCTCTCACAGCGCCTGAACCTGTCAAAGAAATACAAAAAAGTGAAGCCGATCAAATGGTTAAGTTGGATGAAAGCCAAATTCCGGAGCTGGATGCCAAAGTGGATGCGTTCGTCGATCACGTGATTACTAACTCCGTGCACAGTCCAGAATTTCAGCAAAACGTCCAATCCATTCATAATCTGGGCACCAAAGAGATTCGTGAATCCGCTCAAGTCTCTAATCGTATGCTTGAGCTACCGGCCAAAAGCCTCAATGACAGCTTGTTTGACAATTCCCCTATTGCCAAATCTTTAACCGAATTACGCGGTATCGTCGAAGATTTAGACCCAAGCAAAAAAGAGCTGACCAATTCACGTAAGCTATTCGGTCTGATTCCATTTGGTAATAAAGTGCAAGACTATTTCCGTCAGTATGAGTCAGCGCAATCGCATATCAATGCAGTAGTAACCAGTTTATATAACGGTAAAGATGAATTGCTCAAAGACAATGCAATGATTGAGCAAGAAAAAGTTAATATGTGGGAGCTGATGCAGTCTATACGCCAGTATATCTATGTTGGCAAAAAGATAGATGAGCAACTAGAGCAAAAAGTCTACGCCATAGAAGCGACTGATCCTGAAAAAGCGCGTATTATCAAAGAAGAGATGCTGTTTTATGTGCGTCAAAAAAACACTGACTTTTTAACTCAGTTGGCCGTCAACGTACAAGGTTATCTAGCGCTCGACACCATCCGTAAAAACAATCTAGAGCTGATTAAAGGGGTTGATCGAGCAACGACGACCACTGTTTCAGCACTACGTACGGCGGTGGTAGTTGCTCAAGCCATGACCAATCAAAAGCTGGTACTTGATCAGATTACGGCATTGAATAAAACCACGAGTAGCTTGATTGAATCAACCTCTGCCATGCTTAAGCGTCAGTCAGGTGAGATTCATGAACAAGCAACAAGTAGTAGCATTGAGCTTGATAAACTGCAAAATGCCTTCAATAATGTCTATGACACCATGGATATGATTAGTAATTATAAAATCGAAGCATTAGAAAA
Organism: Psychrobacter sp. KCTC 72983; assembly: GCF_014280455.1. Classification (NCBI taxonomy): domain Bacteria; kingdom Pseudomonadati; phylum Pseudomonadota; class Gammaproteobacteria; order Moraxellales; family Moraxellaceae; genus Psychrobacter; species Psychrobacter sp. KCTC 72983. The sequence goes on along the minus strand of NZ_CP060390.1, from coordinate 1,497,440 downwards.
TATGAAACAAACGGTCAATAGCTTGACCACTGAAGTCGATAAAGCACAGAAATACCTGGATAAATCAAATCAAACCACAGTGCTAGAAGTCTCAAAAGAGCTAGACAGTAAAAAAATCACCAATCAATCAAGCAGTGTTGATATCGATATTTGATTGATCCCAATAGCGTTCATTTAAAAATGCAACGCTTTTTGCTATTGAAGGCACATAAGGCAATTGACGCAAGATATTGCGCTGCCGTTCGTGTTAAGATAGTCACTATTAATAATTTAAAAAATAGATACGGTAATTTATGAGTTGGAATGATCCAAACGCCTCAAGTGAGGCACAAAAATACGACAACCCAATCCCTAGTCGTGAGTTGATACTCAGTACGATTGGTGAGCATGGGGAAGTCACTCACAAGCAGCTGGCGCAGATCTTTGAGATTGAAGATCCAGATCAGTTTGATGCTTTGGGCAATCGCCTAAAAGCCATGGCACGCGACGGTCAAGTCAATCGCGAAGGCCGTCCCTATCGCTATCGCACAGTCACTAAGCAAGATATCGTTACAGGCACCGTATCTGCACATCCAAAAGGCTTTGGCTTTGTGGTGCTAAGTGATATGCCAGATTTATTTTTGCATGAAAAACAAATGCGCTGGGTATTCAATGGCGATACAGTAGCAGCAGTTGGCACGTCAACAGACAATCGCGGTCGTACTGAAGGTCGTATTGTCGATGTGATTGAGCGCCGCCAGAACAACTTTATCGGTACACTTGCGCGTGATGAAGACGGCTATTGTGTTGAGCTTGGTAGTCCAAACAGTCATCAACCAATCACTGTCACTGATGATAATGTCCAAGCCCTCAATATCAAACAAGGCGCGCCTGTCAAAGTCGATATCATCGACTGGCCGAACCAGCATGAATTTGCCACTGGCAAAATCACTGAGGTATTGTCTGATGATAACGATCGAGAGCTGATTATTGAGACCACTTTACTCAACTATGATATCCCATCAGATTTCAGTGAAGCGGCGCTCAAACAAGCTGCTGAATATCAAGAACCAACTGAGAAAGACACAAAAGGTCGCACAGATTTGCGTCATCTGCCACTCGTTACTATCGATGGTGAAGATGCTCGTGACTTTGATGATGCCGTATTTGCTGAGAAGCGCTCAGGCGGCAACTACCGCGTCGTGGTCGCAATTGCGGATGTCAGCTACTATGTCACGCCAAACTCACCACTAGATCAAGATGCTTACGAGCGCGGTACGTCTGTATACTTCCCGCATCGTGTGATTCCAATGCTCCCTGAAGTCCTCTCTAATGGTCTGTGTTCATTGAACCCTAATCTTGATCGTCTATGCATGGTGGCTGATATTAAAATATCACGTGCAGGTAAGGTCACAGGATATGAGTTTTATCCATCAGTGATGCACTCACAAGCGCGTCTCACGTATAACCAAGTGAACGACTATTTTGTCAATCCGACTGATAAAAGACTTCCTAAATCATTAACGGGCAATAAAGACGTCAAAAAATCGATTGATACATTGCATCAGCTTTATGAGTTACTGCTCAAAAAACGTGAAGAGCGTCATGCCATGGAGTTTGAGACGGTTGAAACCTACATCAAATTTAATGAAAAAGGCGGGATTGACGCTATATTACCGCGTACTCGCGGTGACTCTCAGAAGCTGATTGAAGAGTGTATGCTCCTCGCTAATACCTGCGCGGCAAACTTTGCACTCAAACATGAGCTGCCAGTCTTATATCGTAACCACGATAAGCCTGATAATGAAAAATCAATGCGTATTCACGAATATGCAAAAAACTTTGGCCTACCCTTCCCAGAAGAGAATCCAACGCAAGCCGATTATCAGCGTATTATTGAAGCAACCAAAGACAGACCAGATGCGATTAGCATTCATAGCATGTTGCTGCGCTCGATGATGCAGGCAAATTATGCCCCTGACAATATTGGTCACTTCGGCTTGGCTTATGATGAATATAGCCACTTTACCTCGCCGATTCGCCGTTATCCAGATCTAATGCTGCATCGTGCGATCAAAGCAAAAGTAACAAACAGCAAGCAACCTGTCATGGATTTTTCACTTGACGGCGCGGGTACACAGACGTCTGATACAGAGCGCCGTGCAGAAAAAGCATCTCGCTTTGTAGAGTCTTGGCTCAAGTGTCATTATATGACGGATCATGTCGGTGAAGAGTTCGAAGGGGTTGTGACGACCGTGACCAACTTCGGCCTATTCGTTACGTTGACTGATCTATACATCGATGGCTTGGTACATATCTCCAATGTGGGCGATGATTTCTTTGTTTATGATGAGCAGCAACAGCAGCTCATCGGCAAAGACAAGGGCAAGCTGTTTGGACTTGGTGACTTGGTCAAGGTACAGGTTGCTGGCGTCAACATGGACTTACTGCAAATTGATTTTGATTTGAAAGAAAAACTTCAGTCTAGTGCCATGAATCAGACCAAAAAACAGCCTGCCAAAAAACAGCCGTCTAAGAAAGGTCCAGCAAAGAGAAGTAGTCGTAGAAGCTCTAGCAAAAAAAAGCTAATCTGAAACTGTAGCACCATAAATAAAAAAGGGCTAACGATAACGTTGGCCCTTTTTTATGCTTTGTTATTTATAGTTTTAGGTTAAATATTTTTTTACTGTGCATTACTCATCTGTTCCAAACGATCTTGCTCAGATTGCTGTGCTTGATCGATTTTATTGGTTGCATCATCTAAAATGGCTTTTGGCTGTTCGCCAAGTGGTTTGCTGGCGATATTTGCAGAGCTATTCTTAAAGCTATCTGCATCAGATACAGCTGCTGTAGGCTGTTCAGAAACAGTACTGCTAATGGCAACCTCTCTGTTTTTCTCATGACTATTGCCATTGATGATGTTAAAGCCCAATAGTGCCACGATGCCGATTACGGCAAATATAGTTACATGCTTCATTTCCATAAAAAATCTCGTCTTTGATTAGCTACCAAATACGAGTTCGATTGCACTTTTTGTGCCTATTTTTAAACCTACTATCTCTTACTATTCTTGCGGACTATTATTATTGAGCAAATCCGTTTCATCTGAGCTTTGAGCAATCTCTTGCTCGACCTTTTCCATCAGCTTGTCATCAGGGCGAGCATCGAGGACATCATCAGCATTACGGCCTTGCAAAATAACTTTGGCTCGCGCCTTCGCTTGCTTTTTATCTTTATCGTCAACAGGACGCTCATCAGCTTGAGGCTCGGCAACAGGCTCAGGCGTGGTTGGGGTGATGGTCATGTCAGATTTAGCGCTATCCGCACTGCCCTGCATGTGCTCAAAGGCTTTTTCTAATTTGTTATTAAACCGCAGGCGATAAATAGGCTCAGGTAAACTAAAGCCCTCGTTTTCGAGTGCATGCTTGGTCTCACGAATGGCAATACTACGGGCCTTGGCAAAGTCCGTCTCTGATTGATCTACCCAAACCTGAAACTCTAGCACAATATTGGAATCACCCACATTGGTAATCACCGCGATGGCTTTGGGCTCATCCAATACAAATGCGAGCGTATCGATCGCATCCAGTCCTACTTTGATGGCTGCTAGCGGATCATCATTGGCATCCACTCCTAATTCAAAAGTAAAGCGGCGCTCGGGATTTTTGGTATAGTTGAGAATGGTGCCTTTAAACACCTCAGCATTGGGAATACGCAGCTGGTTACCATCTAGCGTCATCAAGATCGTGGCTCGCGAAGTAAGGCGAACCACGATACCTTCTTGACCATTGATAACCACCTGATCACGGGCGCGAAATGGCTGGCGGATACTGAGCATTAGTGAGGCAATATAGTTTTCGATGGTATCTTTGACCGCAAAACCAACGGCAATACCGATGACACCTGCGCCGCCAAGCAAAGTACCTAAGATGGTTTCTGCCCCGATAAGGCTCAGTCCCAAGATCAGACCAAAAATAATAAAAATAACTTTGACTGTTTGTGATAATAGCTCGGCGACAAACGGATTTGGCGTTAAGCGCTGCCACATTCTCTTGCGATTAGATAACCAACTGCCAAACCATGTCACCAATGCAAAGATAACGATGCCGACTAACAGTAAAGGTAACGCCTTCACTAAGTTTTCCAGTTGCGCTTTCAGTCCTTGATAAACTGTCGAGACATTCTCTTGAACGTCCAACGTTCGATTGATATTGTCATCAACGGTGACTACATCAGTCAAACGGTTGGTCAGATTGATGGCCTGCTGCGCTTTTTTTTCGTTGGCAGTCTCTCCTGCCAAGGTGACCACGCCTTGGCTCACACTGACAGTAACGGCTTGTAGGCCTTCGATTTCAGAGAAAATACCATTGATACGCTGACGGATTTCATTATCTTTTTGCGGGGTGGGTGTGATTTCAATTTGACCGTTATTGGTGCTCTCGCCGCTGATGACAGGGGGCTGAGCAGGTGTCGATAATGAGGTGGCGGGGTCTGATGCTTCCTCGTCTGGCGCAGAATCACTATCAGGTGTTGCCTCTTGTGTACTTTCCACGCCAAGTACGGTTGCAATGCCAGAGAGTTCTTCACCAGCAGCATAGGTGGGCCACGTACAAAAGATGCTTAACAGCAACACCATTTGACCCCACGCATTTATAAAGCGGCGTATCATTGGACGGTCAAAATAACTGGCCATAAGCATCCTTTATTTTTTACGGGTTTTTCTCGCTTAGCTGATTGCTGATAATTAGCTGTCTGATTTTAACCGACTAATTTTTAATTTATTTAGCTATCTAAGTAAAGCTGCGCTTCGCTCAAATTCAACGTGCCTTCATAGATAGCACGACCAGTAATAATACCTTCGATACAATCACCATAAGGCTTTAATAGCTCGATGTCTTTCATATCAGTAACGCCGCCTGATGCAATCACAGGTAATCCGCCTTCACGCGCCAAATTGACGGTTTGTTCAACATTCACGCCTTGCATCATGCCATCGCGGGCAATATCAGTATACACAATAGAAGAAACACCCACATCAGCGAAGCGCTTGGCAAGCTCGGTCGCTTTGGTATCGGTAACATTGGCCCAGCCATGAGTGGCTACCATACCGTCTTTGGCATCGATACCAACGATAATGTGTCCTGCAAATTCACGGCAAGCTTTAGCAACAAAATCCGGATCTTCAACAGCTTTTGTACCAATAATAATGTAGGTCAGACCGGCAGTAATGTATTGCTCAATAGTATTCATATTACGCACGCCGCCACCCAATTGAATAGGCAGGTTCGGATATGCTTTGGTAATATCATTGACCACTTGTCTGTGTACTGGCACGCCATCAAAAGCACCATTCAAATCGACCAAATGCAGACGGCGTGCGCCCTCATCTACCCAACGTGCCGCCATGGCAACTGGGTCATCAGAAAACACCGTATCATCTTCCATACGGCCTTGTTTTAAACGTACGCACTTACCATCTTTTAAATCAATAGCCGGGATAATGACAGGCACAGCACACATATAGCATTCCTTATAAAGCATAATATTGGCAATAAATTTAGACAATTACATTGTTGAGAATAAAACGAAATCGAAGCATCAGACCACGATAGAAAACACCACGCAAACGCGGCATAAATTATAGACAGATTCGAAAAACCAAATAAAATAGGTCAGAAATCTGCTCAAATAGAGATAGGATACAATCGAAATCAAACAATCATAACCATAAGTTGTAATACGTAGAATCGGCACCAACATTCGTTAAATTCTATTACTGACTGGCAATTTTAGGTCAATTTAGCGTATAATCCTAGGTAAATTTTTATTTGTTTCTATGTGATAGTAACCATGCGTTACGCTTTTTATTGAGACGGTATTGCTTAGTCGCACTTCATAATGCCTCAGAGACAATGAGCAATGGCTCAATATATCCGTATGATATTAACTGATATATTGCCAAAAAGGGTTATAATAGAAATCTAATCTGGTAGTCTGTATACCACCGATTCTGCAGTATAAAGCCCCATTGGATGCCGTTTAAAACCCTATTACTAGCTAACAATATAAAACAGTTATGACTAGAGTTTGGCAGCTCACAAAAATGATGTGATGCTTGCTTATCTAGGTTGTCTTTTAGCCAGTTTATCATCTACTTCAATAGATCGTTATTTGGTCACACCTTTAAAAAATTGCGTATTTTTGAATGATGCTGATTGGATAAAAGTGGCCCATCATACTGGTATTACAAGTTTTTAATTTCAATGAAACGTATGATAAGGCTGTTATTTTCAAAGTAATCTCTGTTGGCAATGTGCTTTTGGCGATTGATTTTGATTCAATAGTTTTAGCATACACCTTGGTAGCCAGTCGCCACTTTGGTAATTCGAATAAGACATTAACGTGTTGTTAAGGAGTCTAAGGTCAGCGTTAATACTCTTAATAGTAGTTATGATCATGTATTATCTTCAGAGAGCTTTCATCCTTATTTCAGTATAGAAATAGATGATTGAAGGCTTTATTGAGTGAGATAAATGTTCAAGCTACCGATGTACCAAACAGGATGTCTGGTATCGTTTTAGACTATGGACTAAGTTTTCGCTTATGATTACCATCAAAAAAGGTTTGGATTTGCCCATCACCGGTGAACCCTCCCGCGAGATATCTGAGCACCAACCGACACGTGTAGCACTTATTGGCTATGATTACGTGGGCATGAAGCCTACGATGAATGTCAAAGAAGGTGACATTGTAGCCAAAGGTCAGCCCGTTTTTGAAGACAAAAAGCGTGTTGGCGTCATCTATACTGCCCCTGCTGCTGGTAAGGTCGTCGCTGTTAAACGCGGTGAGCGCCGAGTGTTTGAAAGTCTTGTGATTGAGGTCGACCCGAATGGTGAAGAAGTAGACTTTGAGCGCTATGACTCACAGCAGCTTGCTGACCTAGACTCTGAAGTCGTTGAAACCCAACTGATTGCCTCTGGCGAATGGACTGCGTTTCGCACACGTCCCTATAGCCGTGCGCCCGAAATCGGCGCTCGTCCACATGCTATCTTTGTGACAGCAATGGACACCAATCCACTCGCCCTTGATCCAATGCTGGTGATCAATGAGCAGCTACAAGCGTTCAACGATGGCCTAGCAGTACTCTCAACACTCACGCCCAAGACCTTTGTCTGCCACCATGGCGACGCCCAGTTGACGCCAGTTGCAAAAACTGCGGCTAATAATGTCACTGAGTATCATGCTTTTGCGGGTAAACATCCAGCAGGTCTTGCAGGTACGCACATTCATTTCTTGCACCCTATCAGCCGCGGCGTGACCGTATGGACGATTGGTTATCAAGATGTGATTGCGATTGGTAAGCTGTTCACAACTGGACATCTATATACACGTCGTATGCTAAGCTTGGCTGGCCCTGCGGTTACCAATCCGCATCTGATTGCAACCGAGCGTGGTGCTGATATTACGGCATTAACCAAAGGTCAACTGGCGGCAGGAGAGAACCGTATTATCTCAGGTTCAGTATTGTCTGGTCGCAGAGTATTTGACAATATCGCTTATCTTGGTCGCTTCCACAACCAGATCAGTGCACTGCCTGAAGGTCGTGAGCGTCCTGCGTTTCACTTCTTTAGCCCCGGTAAAAACCGCTTCTCAAAGCTGCCTATCTACATCTCGCAGTTTTTTGGTGGCAAAAAGTACAATTTCACCACAACAAGTAATGGCTCACCTCGCGCCATGGTACCGATTGGTGTCTTTGAAGAAGTCATGCCTCAAGATTACCTGCCCACTCAATTGTTACGTGCTTTGATTGTCGAAGACATCATCAGTGCCACTGATTTGGGTGCACTTGAGTTGGATGAAGAAGACTTGGCACTATGCACCTTTGTATCTCCTGGCAAATATGAGTTCGGTGATATTTTGCGTGATAACTTAACGCGCATTGAGCTGGAGGGCTAACCACGATGAAATTTTTACACAATATGTTCGATCGTATGGAGCCATCTTTTACCAAAGGCGGCAAACACGAAAAGTATTATGCTATTTTTGAGATGTTTGATACGTTTCTTCGGCAGCCAGGCACCACAACGTACGCTTCATCACACGTTCGTGACGGTATCGACTTAAAGCGTATTATGATTACGGTATGGCTATGTACTTTCCCAGCAATGTTTTGGGGTATGTACAACATCGGTCATCAAGCACTAACCGCTATCGCTCAGCTCGGTCTGCAACCTGAAGGCTGGCGTACCGTCATCACTAGCATGGCAGGCTACAACCCAGACAGTATCTGGGCAAGCTTTGTTTATGGAGCCATGCAGTTTTTGCCGATTTATATCGTGACGTTTGCCGTCGGTATTCTCTGTGAGATTATCTTTGCGGTCGTCCGCGGACACGAAGTTAACGAAGGTTTCTTTGTGACGTCAGTCCTGTTTGCACTATGTTTACCACCTGATATTCCTTTATGGCAAGTTGCTCTAGGTATTATCTTTGGTGTGGTGGTCGCAAAAGAAGTGTTCGGTGGGACTGGTAAAAACTTCTTGAACCCTGCCCTATCAGGCCGTGCGTTCTTATACTTTGCCTATCCAGCCTATATGTCTGGCGACTCAGTATGGACAGCTGTAGATGGCTTCTCAGGTGCGACCCCGCTTGGGCTTGCCGCGCTTGGTGTGGTTCCTCAAGACTTTGTTGATGTCTATGGCAATGCCATCACGTGGAGTGATGCATTCTTAGGCAACATGCAAGGTAGTATCGGTGAAGTATCAACCTTGGCTATCTTGATGGGTGCTGCCGTATTGTTATGGACGCGTATCGCTTCTTGGCGCATCATGGCAGGCTGTGTGGTTGGTTTGATTGCCACTTCATTGGTGTTCAACCTGATTGGCTCTGATGACAATATGATGATGAGCTTGCCATTCTACTGGCACTTGGTTATCGGTGGTTTTGCGTTCGGTGCAGTATTCATGGCAACCGATCCCGTTTCTGCTGCCCACACCAATAAGGGCCGCTGGGCTTATGGTATCTTGATCGGTTTTATGACCGTTCTGATTCGTGTTATTAACCCAGCTTTCCCAGAAGGCATCATGCTGGCTATCTTGTTTGCCAACTTATTTGCTCCACTGTTTGATTATTTTGTGACCCAAGCAAATATCAAACGCCAAACTGCTCGGAGGGTTCGTTATGTCCAAGCCCAAAAGTAATAATGCCAAAACCATCAGTGTGGCTTTGACGCTGTGCTTGGTTTGTTCAGTATTGGTCTCAGCTGTCGCTGTTGGCCTAAAACCTGCACAAATCGAAAATGCACGCTTGGATCGCAATAAAAACATTTTGGTCGCCGCTGACATGTACAATACTGAGTCTGATACAGCAGATGATGTCGCCGAACGTTTTAAAGATTTTGATGTCAAAATCATTGATCTAAATAAAGGCAACTACCTTGATGATGATGAGTTAAAAACGGCGGGTATTCCTGATCGTAATGCTTATGACGCCAGTCAAGCGACCAAAAACCAAGCCTTAAGCGAAGACTTGGGCGACAATGATCCTGCTGGTATTGGCCGTAAACCAAAATACGCCAAAGTCTATGTCAAAGAAGATGACGCAGGCAAACCTGAACTGGTTGTATTGCCTATTCAAGGCTACGGGCTATGGGGTACGATTTATGGTTTCTTAACGCTTGAAAGTGACATGAATACCATCAAAGGTATCAGTTTTTATGAGCATAAAGAGACCCCAGGTCTTGGCGCTCGTATTGAAGAGCCAGAGTGGCGCGCACAGTGGAATGGCATCCATTCTTATGATGACAATGGCAACGTTGCTACTGGTGTGACCAAAGCGGGTAATCCGAAAGACAATTGGGTCGATGGTATCAGCGGCGCAACACTAACAAGCCGCGGCGTCAGCAACATGATTCAGTTCTGGTTAGGCGATCAAGGCTATAAGCCTTATCTAGATATGCTACGTAAAGAGAGCGGTCAGACCCTTGATGATGCAGATACACAAGCAAATCAGTCAACGTCGGCCGCTCAACTTAACACCGAATTGGCAGCCGCGCTACCAATAGCTAATGGCAAGGAGGCATAAAATGGCTGACACTAAAAGTATTTTAACCACGCCTATTTTTGACAATAATCCCATTGGTTTACAGATTCTTGGTATCTGTTCGGCACTGGCAGTCACAACGAGTATGGCCAATGCCATGGTCATGTGTGTGGCACTCACCTTGGTGACGGCATTTTCAAGCTTCTTTATCTCTATTATTCGTAAGCAGATTCCATCGAGCATTCGTATCATCGTACAGATGACCATTATTGCTTCATTGGTTATCTTGGTAGATCAGGTACTAAAAGCGGTCGCTTATGATGTGAGTAAAGGTCTGTCGGTCTTCGTTGGTTTGATTATCACCAACTGTATCGTTATGGGCCGTGCTGAAGCATTTGCCATGAGTAACCCGCCAATCCCAAGCTTTTTAGATGGTATTGGTAACGGTCTTGGTTACTCAGCGGTCTTGCTATTCGTTGCCACCATTCGTGAGCTGTTAGGCGCAGGTACTTGGTTTGGTATCACTATCCTACAACCAGTTACTGATGGCGGTTGGTATATACCAAACGGTCTGTTGCTATTGCCACCATCAGCGTTCTTCATTATTGCTTTGTTTATCGCAATCGTCCGTACCTGGAAACCAGAACAAGTGGAAGAAGCTGAGTTTGTAATGAAGCCGCAGTCTAAAGGCATGGCACATGGAGGCGGTCACTAATGGGACATTATATTAGTTTATTTATAACCTCAGTCTTTATCGAGAACATGGCACTTGCCTACTTCTTAGGCATGTGTACTTTTTTGGCCGTATCCAAAAAAGTCTCGACAGCGATTGGTCTAGGGGTTGCTGTGATTGTCGTGATGGCCATCACCGTTCCGCTAAACAACTTGCTATTCCAGTTCATCCTAAAAGATGGTGCATTGGCTTGGGCAGGCTTCCCTGATATCAACTTGAGCTTCTTAGGGTTGCTTAGTTACATCGGTTTGATTGCAGCCACCGTACAGATTCTAGAGATGTTCTTGGACAAGTTTGTACCAAGTTTATACAACGCGCTTGGGGTATTCTTACCACTAATCACCGTAAACTGTGCCATCTTGGGTGGTGTACTATTTATGGTCGAGCGTGATTATAACTTTGGTGAATCTGTCGTCTATGGTGTGGGCGCAGGCTTCGGTTGGGCACTTGCTATTACTGCATTGGCAGGTATTCGTGAAAAGCTCAAATACTCAGACATTCCAGCACCATTGCGCGGTCTTGGTATTACCTTTCTCACGGTTGGTCTTATGTCGCTCGGCTTTATGTCGTTCGGTGGTATGTCCATCTAAACTACTAAGCTCAAAGCTTCTATTAGCTATTTGATCTATTTAATTCATTTATTCGGTAAGGGTTCGGACACAGCATAAAAAATGTCTTCGCACCCCTACCCCATAGATTAAGGATACCTACCATGGATTACGCTACGGCGATTGGTGGCGTTGCTATGTTTACCTTGATCATCATGGGCCTCGTCGCTATTATTTTGGCGGCGCGCTCAAGACTGGTCAGTTCAGGCGATGTCACTATCCATATTAATGATAATCCCGATAATGACGTGGTGACACCAGCAGGCGGTAAACTACTGCAAACGCTAGCGGGCGAAGGCATCTTTTTGTCTTCAGCGTGTGGTGGCGGTGGTACCTGTGCGCAGTGTCGTTGCCGCGTTATTGAAGGTGGTGGTTCTATTTTGCCCACCGAAGAAGGCTATTTTACTCAAGGCGAGATCCGCAATCACATGCGCTTGGCTTGTCAGGTAGCTGTTAAGCAAGACATGAAAATTGAGATTGATCCTGAATTCTTTGATGTACAAAAATGGGAATGTGAGGTTATCTCAAACGATAACGTTGCGACTTTCATTAAAGAGCTGGTGCTAAAAATCCCAGAAGGCGAAGAAGTAAACTTCCGCGCTGGTGGTTATGTGCAGCTTGAAGCGCCGCCGCATGAAGTACATTATAAAGACTTTGATATCGGCGAAGAGTACCGTGAAGACTGGGAGAAGTTCGACGTCTTCAAATACGTCTCAAAAGTTGATGAGCCCGTTATCCGTGCTTACTCAATGGCCAATTACCCAGAAGAAAAAGGCCTCATCAAGTTTAATATCCGTATCGCCAGTCCACCGCCGCGTGGTCCTGAAGGTATCCCGCCAGGCAAGATGTCTTCTTGGGTATTTAGCCTAAAACCTGGCGATAAGGTGACGGTATCAGGCCCATATGGTGAATTCTTTGCCAAAGATACTGAAGCTGAAATGATCTTTGTCGGTGGTGGTGCTGGTATGGCTCCCATGCGCTCGCATATCTTTGATCAGCTCAAGCGCTTGAAAACAGATCGTAAGATCAGTTTCTGGTATGGTGCTCGCTCGATACGTGAAATGTTCTATGTTGAAGATTACGATCAGCTAGAAGAAGAGTTTGACAATTTTGAATGGCATGTGGCTCTGTCTGACCCATTACCAGAAGATAACTGGGAAGGTCCAACAGGCTTTATCCATAACGTGTTGCTCGAAAACTATCTGAAAGATCATCCAAACCCAGAAGACTGTGAATACTACATGTGTGGGCCACCAATGATGAACGCTGCTGTGATCGATATGCTACACAGCTTGGGCGTAGAAGACGAAAACATCATGCTTGATGATTTCGGTGGTTAAATAACCCCGCCAGATAAACTTAAAAGTGTATATAAAAAGAGTCTCAATTGAGGCTCTTTTTTTGTGTGATTTTTAGCAATCATTGTGGTTGTTGAGACTACAAATCTAACTGGTAGATCAGCATTGCTATCCTATATCATGAACGCTCTAAATATTAAGAAAGGACGCTTATGAAAACCAAATACAAAGATCTGACCATTTGGATCACGGGTGCTTCTAGTGGTATTGGGCAAGCATTGGCGATTGCCTTTGCCAAGCGTGGTGCTAGAATTATTCTCAGTGGCCGTGATAACCAAAAACTAGAATCCGTCAAGAAAAGCTGTAAGCGTGCGAATAGGCATATTGTCATTCCGTTTGATATCAGTGATGCTGCTCAAGCAAAAGCCGCATATGACAATGCCAAAGCTCAGGCTGGAAACATTGATTGGCTCATCAATAACGCCGGTATTAGCCAGCGCTCACTCATCATGGAAACTGACGAAGACGTCGAGCGTCAGATTATGGAGGTAGATTACTTTGCTCAGACGCGACTAACCAGACTGATACTGCCTGATATGATCGCACAAGGTGGCGGCAAAATCGTCATGGTATCAAGTGTCGCAGGATTACTAGGGACACAATATCGCGGTGCTTATGGCGCAGCCAAAGCCGCATTGCATATGTGGGCAAACAGTTTACGGGCAGAGTTGCATGACAAAGGTATAGAAGTGGCGACGATATTCCCAGGATTTATTCAGACCAACATCTCTATCAATGCCTTGACAGGTGATGGCAGCGCTCAGGGCACCATGGATGAAGCAACCAGTAACGGTCTCACGGCAACTGATTTTGCAAAGCAAGTGGTGAAGGCACTCTCAAAAGGTGAAGAATATATCGTGGTCGCTGGCAGTAAAGAAAAGCTGGCAACACGGGTCAATCGTGTCTCACCGCCCAAACTTTATAGGCTCATACGCGAGTCGCAAGTAAAATAGCTTGGTATGCAGTAGATTAGTATGCGGTGGCTTGGTATGCAGTAGATTGTCACTGAACATTGCCATCATTGGTATTTGTAGGGTTAAGGGGTGTAAAATAGGCCTGACTTATTTTATACCCCAACTCATTTCTGCGTTATACCGAAGATCCTATGAAAAATACCCGATACTGCTCCGCCTCCTCAAAACCCATAAATGCTTCTTTGCTTGGCATCGCGGGTCTCGCTAGTATGGTGAGTCTCAGTGCTTGCCAGCAAACACCAGATTATAACTATCTGACTGGTGAAACGATGGGGACAAGCTACCATATCAGCTATCAGCTCCCTGATAATGCAGATGAAGCTGCCATACAAGCGTCAATCGATGAACGCTTGAAACAGATTAATGACAGCATGTCGACCTATCAGAGCGACTCGACCATCTCTAAATTTAATCGGTTGAATAAGAATACACCGATTACCATCGACGCTGATTTTAGTCGGGTGCTGGATGTGTCAAAGATTGTCTACGAGCAATCTGGCGGCGCATTCGATCCTACGGTGATGCCGCTTGTCGAGACCTGGGGTTTTGGCAGCACCATGACAGTCGAGCGTCTACAAAGTCCGCCTACAGCGCTCGAGATTGCCCAAGCAAAAGCACTGGTAGACTTTGAGAGCATTATCAAAAAAGACCAAACGGTGTCTAAAACCAAAGATGGCGTCGAGCTTGATTTTTCTGCCGTTGCCAAAGGGTATGGGGTTGATGTCATCGCCGATGTGCTGAGAGAGGATTATCAAATTCGCAATTATATGGTTGAGATTGGCGGTGAAATTTCGACATCTGGCGTTAACAACCTACAGCAGCCATGGCAAATTGCGATTGACGCCCCTATTGAAGGCAGCACTGTCAGCGAGCGCCAAACGATATCTGCCATTCGTCAGCCAAAAAATACGGCTAGCCAAATGCATCTGGCAACCTCTGGAAATTATCGCAACTCCGTCATATTTGATAGCAAACGCTATAGCCATACCATCGATCCGACCACTGGCAAACCCATTGCAGGCGGTGCGCCCTCAGTCACTGTCGCGGCCGATTCTGTTGCATTGGCGGATGCATGGGCAACCGCTCTGACTGCCATGCCCTATCATAAAGCACTAGATGTCGCTAAAGCTCAAAACTTGGCTGCTATGTTTGTGGTGTTGGCTGACGATATAAAAACAGACAGGTCTGAGAGTAATGTTTCTGATAACGTGTCTGATGATAATATCGATGACTGGCAAGTGGTTCAGACACCAGCAATGCAAGCATTACGCGCTGACAAAAAGCCCTAGTAAGTTTTTGGCATTGAAACAAGAGAATACGATAACGCACAACGAGCAACACCAAAATTTGCTATACTATTAGTTAGTTGCCATTAAAAGTACATCATTAACAGCAACTGCCCCACTTTTGACAATGAGGTTTCCTCTATGCTTAGCCAATTGCTTCCTATGCTTGCCATTACCTTTACAGTGTTTATCCTATTTTTCGCTTTTATGGGCATCGGTTATATGGTCAAAAAAAAGCCGCTCAAAGGCTCTTGTGGTGGTGTTGCCAAATTGATGGGTGATGAGCAGTGCTCATTTTGTGGCGATGATCCCAACAAGTGCGACTCATTGATGGCAGAACAACAAGAAAACGCGTTAAGAGCTGCCCAACTCGGCAAATCTGTGTAAAAACTCATTGGTTACCATACGCAGGTAGTATTTACCTAACATCTGTTCGTATAATAGCGTCAAGTCATTCAAAGTGACTTGGCGTTATTTTCATGTCACCATCTCTTATTATTCCTATTTAGACACTCTCTATCTAGATATTTTCTATTTAAAAAATTGGCCAGCAAACTTATCTGTTTTGCCCTCTACAAATTTTTAGTTCTGTTTGACGTTATTGATTACCGTTTAGGTACGTGTCTGAGTAAATGATCTTTGGTGTTGTTTTACAAGCGACGATTTTTCGGCGCTGTCTTATAACGTGTCCTTTTTCCCTGTTATCGTTGTGCTGCTATGTCTACCTCATCCAATCTGCCTTCATCACGTTTCACCTTTTGGTTAGTGCTATGTGCCATGATTTTGCTAGCGACCAATATGCGTGCCCCTATCGTTGCGCTGGGCGCTATCGCGCCAGTGGTGAAAGAAGCACTCAATATCTCGGAGATACAGATTGGCTGGTTGGGCGCGGTGCCGATGCTGGGTTTTGCCCTTGGTGCGCTGATCTCGCCAGCCATTGGCAAGCGCTTCGGACTTGAAAATACGCTGATTGCCATGATCGCGCTATTAACCACTGGCATGATTCTGCGTACCGTTATCCCGACGTGGACTGGGTTTTTAATCGGTACTTTATTGCTGACTCTAGCCATTGGCTTTGCCAATACACTGGCCGCGCCTGTCATCAAGCAACATACTCCGCAACATATTCCGCTGATTACGGGTTTGTTTAGTTTAACAATGACGGTGACCGCTGGGATAGTCTCAGGCATCGTCCTCCCTTTGTCTGAGCAAGTAGGCTGGCAATGGGCGCTGGGTGGATGGACGGTTTTAGGTATTTTTGCGTTATTGATTTGGTTATTTTTGCGTGTGCGTTTGGGCTCATCCAACCACCAACTCGTCATATCTACAGATAAAGATGCCTCTGTTATCTCTATTTGGCGAACGGCGTTTGCTTGGCAAATTGCTGTCTTTATGGGGCTACAATCATTACTGTTTTATACCGTTGCCAGTTTTTTGCCTTCTATTTTGGTTAGTAAAGGGCTATCTGCCGTGAGCGCTGGCCAAATGGGTTCTGTGTTTCAGTTTATGGCACCCATCTCTATCTTGAGTCTGACATGGCTGATTAATCGTGGTCGTCCTATTCAAGCACTCGCCGTGTTTGCCGCTGTGCTCAATGTCATTGGCGTATTAGGTATCAGCTATCTATCTACTGAGTTGGCGTGGCTATGGTCAGCCATGATGGGGATTGGTTGCTCAGCGATTTTTACCTTGAGTATGATGCTGTTTTCCCTGCGTACCTATACTACCAATCAATCAAGTGAGCTGTCTGGTATGGCACAGGCCGTCGGTTATTTGATTGCCTTTTTTGGTCCGCTTGGCACAGGCGGGCTCCATGAAGCGACTGATAGCTGGAGTCTGCCGCTTTTTATTATTCTGATACTGATGATTGCAAACGTTGTGATTGCTTGGCTCGTCAGTCGTCCAGTGATGGTCGATGGTAAATACATTTGATATTAGCTTATCAAAATATCTACATACTGCTGTCTATAAGTCCTTGATTTCTAACGCGCAATAAAGCTATCTTGAAATTAACCTTAGGGCAATATTGGTGGCTGTCTTATTTTGCTATAGTCAGTGCAAGATGATTTAAATCTTGAGCTGACTCTACATCAGCTTGATTGCTTATAGGACATAACACCCATGCTAAATACCCCTTCTCGGCTCGCTCAGCACCTGCCTGCTATTGCCATGCTCGCTGCTATCATGGCGATCAGTGGTTGTCAAAAAGAGACTGAGCCGACCACACCGAATCAACCGACTGACACCCAACGCTCAGATACTGAAACGACAGCCAACCAAGCCAATACAACGTCCGTAGACACCAATGCTGATGCACCCACCGATATGCAAGTCAATTCATCACCAATCACTATTTTAGCGCTTGGCGACTCACTGACGGAAGGTCTTGGGGTGGATAAAAATGATAACTACCCTGCGCAGTTAGAAGATCGTCTGCAGGCAATGGGTTATAAGAATACCGAAGTGATCAACTCAGGGCTGAGCGGTGAAACCAGTACGGGACTCGTCAATCGCTTAGATTGGGTATTACAAACCAAACCTGATGTGACGATTTTGACCATTGGGGCTAATGATGCTATACGCGGTATCGACGTGGCGACGATTGAAGCCAATATTCGGACAGCTGTTAAACGTTTGCAAGACAATGGCAGTGTCGTCATTTTGGGCGGGATGTCGATCTATGATAATTTGGGCGATGACTACGTTGCCGCATTCTCAGACATTTATCCTCGCGTCGCGAAAGACATGAGCGTCCCTCTAATACCATTCTTTTTGGAGGGTGTCGGTGGTGAGGCTGAGCTCAACCAAGCCGATGCCATTCACCCAACCAAAGAAGGCTACACGATCATCGTCAATGACAATATCTTGCCTATTCTAGAGCCGAAATTAGATGAGTTAAAAGAGCTAAAAACAACCGATCCAGAGAATACGGCTGAAACCGTTCAAGCCGAAACGACAAAAAGTACGCCAAATGAGACTACTTAACGAGACCATTTAACGAGACACTGTAATGACATCATCACCTTCGGTTACCGCATCCACGCCACAAGCAGACGCTAAGACACCAGCCCTACTGACCGCCTCACAGCTAAACAAAACCGTGCAAGTCGGTGAGCAAAAATTATCTATCATTAAGGACGTCGATATATACGTCAATGCTGGCGAGTTTGTGGTCATTATGGGTAAATCAGGCTCGGGTAAATCGACCTTACTAGGATTGCTCGCAGCACTAGATTATCCTGATAGTGGTACAGTATCGCTGGCAGATCAAACGCTCAGCAGCTTGGATGAAGACTCACTTGCAGTTATTCGTCAACAGGACATGGGTTTTGTCTTTCAGTCATTTCATCTACTGCCGACCCTAACTGTCGCCGAAAACATCGCCTTTCCTCTTGATATCGCAAGGCATCCAAACCCAGCACGAGTCAACGAGCTGATTGATGCGGTTGATTTGGGTCATCGCCGTCACAGCTTACCCAATCAGTTATCAGGTGGTGAGCAGCAGCGTACGGCTGTGGCACGAGCGCTAGTATCGCATCCTAAAATTGTCTTTGCCGATGAGCCAACGGGTAACTTGGATGAGCAAAATGCCGATCAAGTTATGCAATTATTATTAGACTTACGCCAGCAGGTTGGCTCGGCACTGGTAGTCGTGACTCACGATCCTGCGCTTGCCGAGATGGCAGATCGCGTCATTACCATGCATGACGGCCGGATTGTACCGACATGAATGAAAAGCTGACAGACAACACATCGACTGATATAAAAAAGACTGATACCAGTATGCGTCAAGAGACCAGTTATTCTAGCGGTATCCTCAATCAACTTTTCACCAAAACACTAGGCTCGCAAGCACTCAGCCGTAGTTGGTGGCAGCGCTGGGTGTATCCAGTGTTGTTTCTACTCACATTGACCTTATCACTTGCAACCTACCTGACCCTCGACTCTGTGCAGCAGTCTGTCGATCGTTATATCAATGACAATCAGCGCGCACTCGTTGGTGGCGACTTGATTTTGAACAGCAAGCAAGATTGGCCAAGCGAGGTATTGGCGCAAGTAGAAACCATCCCCGATACGCAGACCGTATATGACTATCAGTTTAGCGCCATGCTCGTCACCGATGAGCAAACTTTGCTTGCCAGCGTCAAAGCCGTCACACCGTCTTACCCTTTGTACGGTACCGCTGAGCTTGCCTCAGGAAAGCCGCTGTGGGAGCAACTAACCTCTGACAATATCGTCGTCGCCCCAGAAGTGCTCAGTAGCCTAAATGCTAGTGTCGGCGACCGTATCGATATTGGCGATGCGCAGTTTACGATCAGTGATGTGCTGACCAAAGAGCCTGATCGACCTTTGACCGCCTTTGGTTTTGGTGGGCGGGTCTTGATGAAACAAGATGCGTTAGAGGCCACCAATCTACTCGGTCAGCGCAGCCGCATAAACTATCGTATCGAGATAGCAGGTGATCCTGAACTGATAAGCACGCAGCGCAAAAAGCTCACAGGCATACTGAGCAGCTATCCTGATATCGAGCTCTCTGATGCCGAGTCAGCAGATACTTCGGTCTCGCGTATCTCTGATAATGTATTGATGTTTTTAAAGCTGCTGGTCATTGCCGTACTGCTACTCTCGGCGGTCGCCATGTACGGTGTCATTAGTGCGTTCGTCAGTAAGCAGCAGTCCAATAATGCCATTCGTTTGGCATTAGGCGAGCCGCTTGGTTCACTCAAACGTAGCTATTATCAATTGCTTATCGTCACGACTGTCATTGCTTGTATCGCCGCGATTGTCCTTAGTCTGGGTTTGCTTAAAATTGGTCAGCCGTATCTCGTGGCTATCTTACCTGCTGACGTGGGTCTATCTATCAATCCAATTAGCGCGATTAAGACCATTGTGATTGCCTTAGCCCTCACGTTGCTGATTGCGCAGCGTGGTTTAAGCGCGCTTAACACTACCAAACCCGCGACCCTACTCAATCAAGGAGCAAGCCAGCAGTCGCAAAACTTGCCGTGGTATCGACGCGTACCATTACTGTGGTATGGCTTGGTGATGACAGGGCTGTATGCCTTCTTTGCTTATGAAGTGGGCTCATTGTCATTAGGCGCGCAATTATTGGGTGGATTGATCGGCTTTGTGGCGATATTTTGGCTACTGGCGCGTGGGTGGCTATGGCTGCTTAATAAGTTAGCGAGCAATGCCAAGGTCAGTTGGATGCAGCGTATCGCCATTCATAATCTGGCGCGCAAGGGCAATCAATCCGCATTATTCTTTGTCACCTTATCGCTATCGGTTGCGGTGCTGACGCTCATCACCACACTCAATCATAGTATCAATGCGCAGTTTATCAATGCCTATCCTGAAGACGCGCCCAATCTGTTTTTGCTCGATGTGCAAAGCGATCAACATGACGATATTGATGCGATCATTGAGGCGCCTGTCACCTATTACCCCATCATTCGCGCGCGTGTAGAGACGGCGAACGATGTACCGGCAAAAGATATCGAGCCTGAGGATGGCTTTGATGATCCCACGCGGGTGTTTAACTTAAGCTACGCCGATACGGTCATGGATACTGAGTACATCACTGAATCGCTCACAGACGATGCGCTATATACGCCTATCGATGCGACAAATGAACAAATCAAACCCCTATCTATCTTGGACACTGCCGCCAGTATGCTCAATGTCGGCATGGGCGATCAGGTGCGCTTTAATATTCAAGGTATCGAAATCGTCGGGCAGATCACCAGTATTCGTACGCGCTATGAGCGTGGCCCAAGTCCGTATTTTTACTTCCTGTTTGAGCCGTCTGTACTGTCCGCTGCCCCGCAGATTCAATTTGCCACTGCGCACGTATCAGAAGATGCGATTCCAGAGCTACAAGGCAAACTGGTACGCCAGTTCCCTGCGGTCACGACCATCGATGGCACGGCTATCGCCAAGCAAATTCAAGAGCTGGTGGTACAAATGAGCCGCTTGGTCTATGTGTTTACTTTGCTTGCCCTACTCACTGGCGTCATGGTGCTGATCAGCTCGCTGCTGTCTACCTCGCAAGATCGTATGAAAGACAGCGCGTCATTTAGACTGCTCGGTATGCAAAAGCGCGACTTGTATACGCTCAATATATTAGAGCTGGGTGTGCTTGGTATTAGCGCGGCAACCTTTGCCGTCGTTATCGCTAGCGTTGGCGCTTGGGCGGCTATCACGCAGTGGTTTAATCTACAGTTTAGTGTGCCGTGGATGAGCTTGGCTATTGGCGGTGCGGCGTTAATCGTCTTGCTGTTTGCCATTGCCATTATTTATGTGAGGTTGGTGATTGGACGCGGGATTATGGCAAGGGTCAGGGCGATGGTTTAGATACTGAGTTGGAAGCTATTTTAATTTTCCAGCTCATTATCTATCCTATAAATTAACTACAATTGGTGATCTATATCTAAAATTATATTTTATTCCCTTAATTAGTTCGTCTTCATTTTCAGTCAATATTTTATAAGTATGATTTGCAATATTATCATTCAGTTCTTGAGTACCAATATTCATTCCTAGGCTTGTTATTTCTTTAGGTGTAGCAAACATATATAAATCAGAGTCTTCGCCCATTATATCTCTAAATAATTGTTCTTGCTTTTCTGTTAAATCAACTTCAACGATGTCAGCTAATAAAACTTCGTAATGATTAAATGGGCTTTTTGAAATTTCTGTTATATGTCTACCACAGTATCTATAAGATAAAGCACCAAATTTTTCTTTTTTCAGAATACCAGATTCAAAAACCTCTTCTATAAACTCTCTTGATAAATTGTCGATATTCTCTCTATTTTTAGTTTTATCGAATCTTCTAAAAAATTCTTTTAAGTTTTTATTTTTGATTAGTAGCCTGTAATCCATTTTCGTAACCTCATTAACTGGAATACAATCATCACTCTCAGCTGGAATATTTTCACTTAAATAAACAGCTTCCTTTTTATCAAATTTATAGGCACCTCCTACTGGCTGATACTTGCTAGTTCTTGAATTAGCAACTAAAAAATACTTGTTATCAACTTTAATTCTAAAAAGGTAAGCAAACGATATTCTAATTGTTGTGTCCTTTTGTAATTTACCTTTTCTTATAAGCTGTCTTTGAGATCGCTTCCAAGCACTTTCACCAAATATTTTTTTTGTATGATCAAGAAGCTCAGCAGCTTTATCTCTATAGATTACTCCCATAGGCACAACAAAAAGCAGTGTCCAATACCAATCTTCAGTTTTCTTAATTAAAGTAATAATTATTATAATTACAAGTACTTGAAAGAGCAGTGATAAAAGAATTTTCAAATTCTGATCCCTTATTCTTGACCAATTGGAACATCTACACGACCAATCGCAACACAGATACCATTCTTTATCAGATAACACTCAATATAATGTGTACCTTTAAACGAAGTTGGCTCAATTATTTCATGTGTTCTTTCTTTGATTTGACCACGAATACAGTCTTTATTTTCTGCTACCTCTCCAACATTTCTTACCTTCCAAAGGACTTTGTCATAGGAAGGACAATCGGTATTACCTACTTTACATTTGACTTTACAATTAAATGGAACAAATCTTTCGAACGTTGGAGCATATTTTGTCAAATACTCAAAAATAGACATCTCTCTAAATCCATTTCCCGATATCTGACAATCAATACCTACACTATATATCTCCGATACGGGGTAAAGCTCGTCTATAAATTCCTCAGTGTCTTTATAACTCTTTGACCCTAAAGATTCAGATATTTTAACTGTTGATTTACCTAATCCAGACCAGTAATCATGATTAAAAAATTCTCCCCAAGCAGATATAGCATCTTGATATGTGCAATCACTTTCAAATAGTATATCTAGCTTTTCTAATTGCGTAGACAATTTATCTTTCCATCTACGCATTTTATCAAGATCAACCTGTCTAGTTGTTATCGATCTAGCATTATCGATATTATTTGGTGCATTGACTTGTAAATTCCATTCTAGCCTGCTCTGAATAGACTTTAAGGTATGGTAAAATTTTTCATCTATACGAGAATGAATGGAGTCGAAATTTTCGGAGCATAAAATAGTTTGAATCAAACCACTTGGCAGAGAACCCCAAGTATCTCTCGACTTACAAAACATCTTAGATAGTCTTACTACTTTCCTTAAATCATCAGTTTTCGCTTTTATTTCCTCAATAAACCAATCGTCTAAAGCTTTAATGTCTCTAGCAGACCATACATCTCCAGCATATTCATAATTATACTCATCCTGCCACTCAGAATATTTTGATCTTTTAAATATGGCAAAATCAATGTGATAGCCAGTTGTATAACGTACCCTAACACATCCTGTCTTTACTTCTGGTTCTTCTGAAAACTGATGCATCTCTCGCTTTAACGCATCGGCTATCATATTTCTTGTCGCCAAAGGTCCCAAACTACCTAGGTTGTCTGATTCAAAAACTATAGCCACATCTATGTCATAGTCCTTTCTATCATTTTGGACTATGGTATGCATTGCCATAGAGCCTTGCGTCCTAGATTCGGCAATCTTATAACTAGTATTATTTTCATTATTATATTTTTCTAAACCATTTTTCAATCTCTTTATATTCTTATCTCTTTTATCTCTCAATATGTTTTTTTCTTGATCGGGCAGTTTTACATGGTTATTGTAAAATTTTTTAAATTCTTTAGAACAATCGAACATAGCTGTATTTCCCTAATAATAAAGTAAATTCCTGTACTTATAATTCTAAGTATTAAATTTTTCTAAGTGTTTTAAAAATAACTTCATATTTTTTATTATGAACATGTTGGTGCTGACAAGCAAGAATATGTATATCTAATACGTCACCTGTTGTCGTACGTATTCAACTTAACCTAAACGCCTTCTACTCACCTAGAAGGCGTTTTTTTACTTCATAAGCTGTATAGACATATAAGTTAATAACAGCCGCGCACTTTGCTTATTTTATAGCCCTCATTTGCTATACTAGCCCCACTTTATCGGTTAAACACCCACTTATAACACCCTCCCAAACAGCATGGTAGCCTTATGAAATTCTCAAAGTTCGGTCAAAAATTTA
This sequence comes from Psychrobacter sp. KCTC 72983, assembly GCF_014280455.1. Classification (NCBI taxonomy): domain Bacteria; kingdom Pseudomonadati; phylum Pseudomonadota; class Gammaproteobacteria; order Moraxellales; family Moraxellaceae; genus Psychrobacter; species Psychrobacter sp. KCTC 72983. The sequence continues at coordinate 1,473,380 of NZ_CP060390.1, read as the reverse complement.
CCCAACCCACCGGCATCTCACAATTGATGGATGATCTGGGCGACGCGCTCAAAAGCGATCAGCCAGTCAACATGCTGGGCGGTGGTAACCCTGCCAAAATTGATGCCGTCAATGAGTTGTTTTTGGAGACCTATAAGGCGCTGGGCGTTGACAACGATGCAGACGTGCCCAACAGTAGCGCGATTATCAGCATGGCGAACTACTCCAATCCGCAAGGGGATGCTGGCTTTATCGATGCGTTGGTTGGCTTTTTTAACCGTCATTATGATTGGAATCTCACGGCAGACAACATCGCTCTGACCAATGGCTCACAAAATGCGTTTTTCTATCTGTTTAATCTGTTTGGCGGTGCTTTCACTGATGAGCAGAACGAATCTGTCGACAAATCCATTCTACTGCCATTGACCCCTGAGTATATCGGCTATAGCGATGTGCATGTCGAAGGTCAGCATTTCACCGCGGTATTGCCGCATATCGATGAAGTGACGCATGATGGCGAAGCAGGCTTCTTTAAATATCGCGTGGATTTTGACGCGTTGGAGAACTTGCCCGCGTTAAAGGAAGGTCGTATCGGGGCGATTTGCTGCTCACGCCCGACCAACCCGACGGGCAACGTGCTGACCGATAACGAAATGGCGCATTTGTCCGAGATTGCTAAGCGTTATGACATTCCGCTGATTATTGATAACGCCTACGGTATGCCCTTCCCCAATATCATCTACTCTGATGTCAATTTGAACTGGGATAACAATACGATTCTGTGTTTTAGCCTGTCGAAGATTGGCTTGCCCGGTATGCGTACCGGTATTATCGTCGCTGATGCTAAAGTGATTGAGGCGGTCAGCGCGATGAATGCCGTGGTCAATCTAGCGCCGACACGTTTTGGAGCAGCGATTGCCACGCCACTGGTCGAAAACGACCGTATCAAGCAGTTATCTGATAATGGGATTAAGCCTTTTTATCAGCAGCAAGCGAAGACCGCAGTTACCTTACTTAAAAAAGAATTGGGCGATTACCCGCTAGTAATTCATAAACCCGAGGGCGCAATATTCTTGTGGCTGTGGTTTAAGGATTTACCGATTAGTACCTCTGAGCTGTATGAGACTTTGAAAGAAAAAGGGACGCTTATCGTACCGAGTGAATACTTCTTCCCCGGTGTGGATGTCAGTGACTATCAACACGCGCATGAGTGTATTCGCATGAGTATCGCGGCGGATGAGGACACGTTGGCCAAAGGCATTGCGGTGATTGGTGAGGTGGTGCGAAAGCTGTATGATGGTGAGTAGTCCGTTCTAAAAAACATGTTTTGAAAGTAAAAGGTAATAATGAATTATCACTACTACATTTTATTAAGCCTAGTAATAAACCTTCAAAATATATTTATGAATTGCAAGACACTGCTAATGTATTCTAAGACTAATTAGTTAAAAAAACTTCAAATTTATCACTTTTGATTATATCTATCATTTTCTTAGTAGATTCGTGGATTTCTTCTTCTGTATAAGGTTGATTGTACGTATTCTCTGGATGGTGAATACTGTGCCTTATATAAGACATAAGAGTAAGAAGATTCGTACTAGTATTGCCATTGCCATTATCTCTTATCCAGCTTTTACTTTTTTCTACACTGTGCTCTTCATGTAACCAGCTATCTAGTTTTTTAGAGTTATTTTTATTAGTGATAGAAGAGATATATCCATAAAGTTCATTATGAAAATCAGTTGAGCATATTTCGTAAGTAAAATAGTTTATTTCGGCTAATGTAGGCGAAAAAGAAAAAGTTCTCATTGTTTCAACCGCGATTGCATGGGCTGATTGATTAACCTTCTTAGTCATGTACGTGCAGATATCATCACTAGCAAAATGTTTTAAAAGAAAAGGGGAATGAGTAGTAATAAAAACCTGTTGGTGCCTTGAAATTGTGATTATAGATTCAATTAAAGTTTTTTGAGCTCTAGGGTGAAGAGAAATCTCAGGTTCATCAATAAAGAAGAATAAAGGTTTTTTCAAATCTGAATTGCTTGGATGTTTAATTAAAAAATCAGCATATACTTTCATTACAGCTAGTGCGAATGCTCTCTGCACTCCGCTACCTTTTTTGTAATCATCAATAGTTTTATCTTTTGAAACACCAGACCTTAAAAAATCTATCGCCTTAAAAACTGTAGTTTTACCTGTGTTATTCTCTCCAACTAAGCATACGACCGGCTTATTAGTATCAAAAACAATTGTCTCTGCAAAAGCTTTAAAGTTTTCTAAAATTAGCTTGCTAATTTTCATACTCATCCTTGGGTAATATTTTGACAAATTATCATAAGTTTAGAAAAGTTAAATTTTACGTAAAATATACACAACTACTGAAAATAAGTCTATATTTTTGTTTCTTCGACTGAAAACCGTTGTCCATTTGTTCAAAACATAAGTTTAAAAAGGTGGTAGCTAGGTGTTAACAGGGTTATACAAACTCTGACTGATGACATCCATGTGATTGGTGAAGTGGTGCGTGAGCTTTATGATGAAGCTAAGTAAAACCATCTCTTTTTGAATGTAAAAAACGGACTAATAAATAGTCCGTTTTTTTATATAATGACTTTATGAAAACGATCTAACCAAACTCTTTTAGTAAAGCTTTAGCACTCATTTTACCAAAGTCATTTGCCGCGAGTGGCCCATCGCCTGAGATAAGCTTTCTATCTTGATGCGTTTGTCCTGAGACCAGTTTATTATCAATAGTAACGCCTAAATCTTCTAACTTTTTACCAAAGTACCATGGCATCGTACCAGGCAGATAGCCAATTTTTGGCATTTGCTTATCCATAACCGTCGGGAAGGCTACCATCTTATAGCCTTTGAAAATAAAGTTTTTATTAGCGTTATCGTCTTGCTTAGAGCTATCAGGACTTTCTAAATTAGCTGCTAGTAGAGCAGCTGGTCCATGACAAATTGCCAAAGTAAAGAGGTCCTTTTTATGACCCCAGCGTAGCAATGCGCCAAGGTTTTTATCTTCCGGCAAGCCGAGCATCGCGCCATGACCACCGGGAATAAAGCTCGCCGCGTATTCAGTGCTGTCTGCCATATCGTTTTTGACGAAGTCAGCGATACTATTAGGATTGTTAAGCTTGGACTCGTACTCGCTATAGATTTTTTTGACGTCGTCATCGTCCTCTGGCATCGCCCACTGCTCGACCTTGACCGACTCGCCTGTTGGCGTAAACACATCCACGTCGAAGCCTGCTTTTTTAAAATGTAATAACGGCACCATCATCTCCACCGGATGATTACCGGTATCAAATCTATTGCCGTTCTCCATAGTCATATACTGCTCTTCGGTACAGACCATCATGATTTTCTTATCGCCCGTATATGGATTATCATAATTAGTATGATCGTAGTTGGTTTTATTCGGCGCAGCTATCTTTAGCGATGATGTTGAGGGAATATAAATGCCTGCTTCAGTTTCTTGCGGCTCTAAGCCTAGCGTATTGTTGGCGTTGTCTAAGGTGTCTTTGGCTTTATCTAATAGATCTTGCATATTCATAGTGGCTTCCTTTTTTATGATTTATATTTATTGAGTAGCTATTTATTAAGTAGCTAGAAATGATCAATCTAAGGTAACAAATGAAGACAGCATTAAATAGATGAGAATTTTTATGTTTCGTAAGCTTTGTAAAGCAGGATTGAAAAACTGTTTTAACGGGTTTTCTTTAGTAGCTTACTTGGTGAGCTGCTCGCTTGAAAAATCCTTGTCCACTTATTTAAAGCAAACAGCACGAAAGGCAGCAGGCAGGTATTAATGAGATCATGAATACTTGCTTTGATATCTGTACCTTTTAGAGCCAGAAGGCCTTTTGGCACAATGATGTGACGATTGTCGAAATATTCACCTAGCAGTGCTACGCTAATGACGACTAATAATGCTAAAAAGGCTCTGATAGTCTGATTTTTAATGATAGGGCGTAAGATAAACATGCTGAGCAGATAGACGCCGACGCCGACGTAAATGTGTAACGCGTCTTTGGCAAGACCCGTCGTCTCAACAACGTTTATTTTAAAGGTGTTAAAGTCCAATGGTTTTACTCGAATGTTGGCTATATATAATAAAAAAGGTGGGTTACGCTATCGCTAACCCACCCTACTGCTGTTTTATTTTATCCTATAGTGGCACAAAATACACCTAAACCTGCCAGTCTACAAAATTCTTGAGCAGCTGCAAGCCTGCGGTATGGCTCTTCTCAGGATGGAACTGAGTGGCAAATAGGTTGTCTTTGATGATACTGGCACAAAACGGCTGGCCATAATCACAGATAGCGGCGACTTGAGAGTTATCGTTAGGCGCGCAGTAGTAACTGTGCACAAAGTAAAAGTGCGCGTTGTCCTCGATACCGTGCCAAAGCGGATGGTCAAAATCCATACCATTAATCGTATTCCAGCCCATATGTGGTACTTTTATCGTTGCGCCTTGTTTGTCTTTCCACGTAGGGTCAAACGCTTCTACCGTACCGTTTAAGATGCCAAGGCAATCTGTACAACCATTTTCAGCCGATTGCTCAAATAACGCTTGCATCCCCACACAGATAGCCATCACGGGCTTGTTGAATATAGCCTTGCGCACGACGTCATCGATGCCAGCATCGGTCATGCCGATCATACAATCACGCATAGCACCAACGCCAGGGAAGACGATTTTATCAGCGGCAGCAACGACTTTGGGGTCGTTAGTGATCGATACCTCCGCGCCGACATTGGTGAGTGCCTTGCTGACCGAGTGCAAGTTACCCATGCCATAATCTAATAGTGCAATTTTGGTCATTAATTAATTCTCATTGTTGAATCGCTTTCTTTATATTTTATAGTACATTATAAGGTGTAGATAAGGTTTTGCTACAAAAAAGGCAAGTGCAGGCTGTACAACTAAGTACGCCCAGCTTGGCTGACCCTCTTGACTGACATACTAGCAGAGCCTTAAATGCGCTTAGAATGCCTCTTTGGTCGATGGCAAGGTATTCAATGCCCGCTCATCATACTCACAGGCCATACGCAGCGCACGAGCAAAGGCTTTAAAGGTTGATTCGATCTGATGATGGCTATTTTTGCCTTTGAGATTGTCTAAATGCACGGTCATCCACGAGTGATTGACGAAGCCATAAAAGAACTCACTGAATAGGTCAACATCGAAACGGCCAACGTGCGAGCGCGTAAACGGAATATCCATATGCAAGCCTGGACGCCCTGATAGATCGACGACCGCGCGCGTCAACGACTCATCAAGCGGCGCATAAAAATGTCCGTAACGGCGGATGCCTTTTTTATCGCCCAAAGCTTTGTTAAATGCTTGACCAAGGGTAATACCGGTGTCTTCGACGCTATGATGGTCATCGATAAAAGTGTCGCCGTTGCATTTGATGTCCAAGTCAAACAAACCGTGACGCTTGATCTGATCAATCATATGATCCAAAAACGGTACGCCCGTATCTACCGTGCCTTTGCCTGTACCATCGAGGTTGACGGTACAAGTGATTTGCGTTTCAGCAGTGATGCGCTCAACGGTCGCGATGCGCTCAGGGCGACCATATAAATTTAGGTTTGTTGCTTGATTTTGCTCAGTTGCATTGGCTGTCATGGCTATTCTCTATCGGTTTTTTATCAGTGAAAAGCGGTCAATTATAAATAGGGTAAAACATCGCCCATTGCTGTCTGTTACATTGAGGCTAGCGCTGCAATCAGCGTCAGCAAAAAATGTATGAAAAAGTGATATATACAAAAGATATCAATATATTAGGGTTGATGTGTATCACATATGATTTAGCCTCATCATAGCAAACCCTAACATTTACTGCCACGACCAAGCGCTAAACCACGCACAAATTTACGTCATTCTGCTAAAATAGTGTGTTCAGTATTATCAATCATGACTCGCTCGAACATTGACAATGTCTACCTTGTGGCACTACTCTCCATGACATAGTGCGGTGTCATACTGACTTTATACTATAAAAACCCTCTGTTTATAGGAACTGCTATGCCTTTAGAAGCGATCGCTATTAATAGCTTGGATGCGCCACTTATCAAAAAACCTGCCCGTGACAATGAGTTGTCAGAACGCCTGCAGGCATTGTACGATAGTGATGACGCGCAGCTTGATGGACTTGAGGTATTAGATATCGTTGCGCAAGGGTTCAAACGTGGACAATATCTCTATGTTGGTATGTTCAATGATAAGCCTATCGCTGCGGTTGCCTGTTTTGATGATGGGCAGACCGATGCCAAGCGTTTGCAATATCTGACGGTACATCCAGAAAACCGTAAACGCGCCATCGATGCCAAATTTATTAAACTGGTCTATGATGCCGAGGTCAAAAAAGGCGTGCGTGAATTCGTCCCTGCGGATGCAGATATTCACCGTATTATGAGCGAGTACGAACTACTTCGCGTAAAAGACTAAAACGGCGATCAAAACGTCTCATTTTGCTAATATCTGATTATTTATTGTCTTTTATTCGATATAATGCAAAAATCACTTGACAGCCGAGCCTATATTTAGTTTAATAGCGCCTCAACGAAGACGGCTCGATAGCTCAGTAGGTAGAGCAACGGATTGAAAATCCGTGTGTCGGCAGTTCGATCCTGCCTCGAGCCACCATTCGTTAATAGATTGTAAAAAGCCCCGAACAGCAATGTTTGGGGCATTTTTTATGTCTGTTATTTATACTCATCGCTCGCTTTACTCACGGTTGCATAACATTTTTGTGCTGTTTTCTACACCGCTTGGCTCAGTATACTCAGTAACTATGAATGAATAGATACCCATCATAGTACAGAGCCTAGGTGGCAGATATGAGAGAATTTGATTACGACTTGGATTATAAAAATCTTGATCTACGTGAGCATCCTGAGCTATATCGCGTCGGGCGCGGTGAGCAAGGCGTATTACTGGTAGAGCCTTACAAGTCTGAAATACTCCCGCATTGGCGTTTTGCCACGCCTGATATCGCCCGCGAGAGCAGTGAGGCGATTTACCAGATGTTTTTGGATTACTTGGCTGACGATGATTTTGTCGGTGCAGATATGGCGCGTAAATTTATTCAAATGGGCTATACCCGCGCGCGTCGCTATGCCAATCACAAGGGCGGTAAAAAGTACAAAGGTCCTGTGCCCGATGATAAAAAAGGCCAAAGCGGCGCCCATGGTCGCGAAGAGTTACCACGACAAGCCGAAGACCCGATCAAGGCAGAATCGGCGCGTATTTTTAAGCAAAAATGGGACCAGTGTCGTGAGAACGAAGATTATCTAAGAATGAAAAAAGAACACCGCGCGCGTTATAGTTGATCCAATTTAAGAGTGGTACAAGGCAACCGAGTGCAGATGTATACGTCATACTTCAAGCGAGGTTAACGCTGTAACGCTTTTTAGTGGATTGACTATATAAAGATGTCGAGTAACTGCTAATGCTCATCACCTTGAGAATATAACAACACTAAATTGACCAGTCTTAAAATACTACCGTGCCAAGGTATAACACGGAATATCTAACACAATAAATATAATGATTTTTAATAGTGAGGAACAATGAATAAGCAACTCTTAATTTTTGATTTTGATGGCACACTCATTGATAGCGTGCCCGATTTGGCCGATGCCACCAATGCAATGCTGACCACGCTTGGTAAAGACACCTACCCTATCGAGACGATACGCAATTGGATAGGCAATGGTTCACGAATGCTTGTAGAGCGTGCTTTGGTCGGTGATATCACTGTCCCAGAGGGCGCACTGACCAAAGCCGAGGCCGATCACGCAGAGCAGATATTTTTTGAAGCATATACTAAGATTGGTGGTAGCAAAACCGTTGCTTATCCCGATGTCGATAGTGGCCTTAAACAACTTCACGCGGCTGGCTACACGCTCGCTCTAGTGACCAACAAACCGCTTCGTTTTGTCCCCAAAATATTGCAAACATTCGGCTGGCAAGATCTGTTTAGTGAAGTGATGGGCGGCGACAGTCTATCCACCAAAAAGCCAGATCCAGCGCCCCTACTGCATGTCTGTACTCAATTGGGGATTACTCCTGACCAAGCGATTATGATTGGCGATTCTAGAAACGACATCTTGGCGGGTCAAAACGCCAATATGGACACGCTTGGTCTGTCTTATGGCTATAACTACGGACAAGACATTCGTGAGCTAAATCCAACCGAGGCGTTTGATCATTTTGCGGATTTGGTTACTTGGATTATGAAAGATAACATCTAACCCATAAAAGCCTTTATCAAACGGATGTGATAGTTGGCTCAAACGAAGACTACTCCTTACTACGATAGCTGAGCGCCTCTGACACATGGGCGCTGTTAATATCTGTACTGTTGGCCAAGTCCGCGATAGTACGCGCGACTCGTAACACTCGATGGTAGCCGCGTGCGGATAAATTCAAGCGCTGCTGAGCAAGTTGCAATAGTTGTTTTTCGCTGTCGCCTAATTTGATATATTCATCGATTTCGCTCGGGCTTAGCTCATTATTGACTTTTTGTTGTCGTTTTAATTGATGCTGATGCGCGGCTGCTACTCGCTCGCGTACTTGTTTGGATGTTTCTCCTGCCTGCGCGCTTTGCAAATCAGCAATCGGCAATGCTGGTACGGTAATATGCAAATCAATACGATCTAATAGTGGCCCTGAGAGTTTGTCTTGATAGCGTTTGATTTGCTCAGGTCGACAGCGGCAGCGCCCTGAGGTATCGCCATCATAACCACACGGGCACGGATTCATCGCAGCGACTAATTGAAAGTTGGCTGGAAAGGTCATTTGCGAGTTAGCACGGCTAATAGTGATTTGTTTGGCTTCTAACGGCTGGCGTAATACTTCAAGCACGCTCCGATCAAACTCTGGTAACTCATCAAGGAATAACACCCCTTTATTAGCAAGCGTAATCTCGCCCGGTTTGGGCCGTGAGCCGCCGCCAACCAACGCCACGGCTGATATGGTGTGATGCACTTGCCTAAAGGGACGTGTGCCGTAATCGTAATCACTGTCTGCCACTGAATACGTACTAGCTACCTCGAGTGCATCCTCATCACTGAGATCAGGCAATATCGTCGGCAAACGTGAGGCCATGAGCGTTTTGCCAGAACCCGGTGGCCCTGTAAACAATAACGAATGACCGCCAGCTGCTGCTATCTCTAGCGCGCGGCGGGCATGGTGCTGTCCTTTGACATCGGCTAAATCCACTTGATAGCCTACATGCTGCGGTGCTGGACTGGGCGTTACCACCTCCAAGCAGTCATAAGATCCGCTTGGATCCGCCAGTGACTGCAAGTGGTTACATACTGCTTTTAGACTCTTCGCTGCCAATATCGTCACGCCATCCACACGGCTAGCCTCACGACCATTGTCAATCGGTACGATTAATTGTGGTGCGCTCTGTAAGGTAACATGTTGCTCATTTTTTACAGAGTCACTCGCCTTTGACAACGTTTTCGACAACGTTGATGCCAATCCTTCTGCCTTAATCGCGCGAGCGACAGCCAAGCTACCGGTCACCTGACGCAGCTCACCGTTGAGTGCCAACTCGCCAATAAACTCAAACCCTGATAATACTTCTGGCTCAAGTTGTCCGCTTGCCGCCAATATACCAATGGCTATCGGCAAGTCAAGACGCGCGCCATCTTTAGGTAAATCAGCGGGTGCTAAATTAATCGTTAGACGCCGATTAGGAAACTGAAAACCTGAATTAAGAATGGCAGAGCGTACCCTGTCTTTACTCTCGCGTACAGCGGCTTCTGGTAGACCAACAATGGTCAATGCAGGTAGTCCTTGTGATAGATGTACCTCAATGATGACCTTGGGGGCGTGCAGGCCGACGACTGAGCGAGTATAGACTTGAGCAAACGACATCAGCGTTTCCTAATATTAGAGATTAATCGATGATAAAGTATTATTTATCAGCGTGCAAATGTCGTGTTTTATAAAAAATATAGGTAGGACATTAAAACAATCATCTCAAACCAAAGCCGTCAATATTAATGCTAAAAACCATCACGATATATCCTACTAAAAGTAGGGATTTGGTATAATAATGACCATATTTTAAGACAGTTGCTATAATAGCCAAGCTGTTACTGCAAACGTTATCATCTGGCAGCACAAAAAAGCGACGCTATAGCCACTATGGGTCAAAACGAGGAATACCGCATGACAGATTATTCAGCACAAACTAACCCGCAGCCCTACAATGATGCGGAAGCGCCGCCGTCGACCACGCGTCCTGTTATGCAACCAGACAACCCTTATGCCAGTACCCGCGGTAGTATTACTAGTAAGCAGCTACCAGCATTCGATGAAGCCATCATCAATAAGTACAATCGTTCAGGACTACGTTATACCTCTTATCCAACTGCTCTAGAGTTCACGCCGATACCTGAGAATATTGGAGTAAATGGTTTTGAGGCAGTTGGTCTTGAGACGAAAATCTTGCAGAATCGTGAGTCACGCGCGCCGTTGTCTTTATACTTTCACATTCCGTTTTGCCGTCACCTTTGCTATTACTGCGCCTGCAATAAGATTATTACCAAAAAAAATAGCGACTCTGGTGATTATCTGCAGTATTTAATGGCTGAGATTGCCCTTAAACGCCGCTTGCTGTCTGTACCAGAAGGTAGCGATAAGCCCTTGGTCAAGCAGCTGCATTTGGGCGGTGGTACGCCAACATTTTTGCGCGATGAAGAGATGGTTAAGCTGTGGGAGTTTTTGCAGACGCAGTTTGAGTTTTTGCCAGAAAATGAAGGCGACTACTCTATCGAAATCGACCCGCGTGAGCTGAGTGATAATACGCTAAAGATATTACGAAACCTTGGTTTTAATCGTATCAGCTTAGGCGTGCAAGACTTAGATGAAACGGTACAAATCGCGGTCAATCGTGTGCACTCAGTAGAGCTTATTGAGAATGTATTAACAGAGGCGCGAGGGCTTGGTTTTCACTCCATCAATATCGATCTGATTTATGGTTTGCCGCATCAAACGCCTGACACGTTAGACAAAACGGTACAACGTATCATTGAAATGTCACCAGATCGTCTGTCTGTCTTTAACTATGCGCATCTACCTGAGCGTTTCAAAGCCCAACGTCAGATCAAAGATGAAGACCTACCTAGCCCAGCAGCTAAGCTCGCTATGCTCGGCAACACCGTTAACACGCTAACCGAAGCGGGCTATCAATATATCGGTATCGATCACTTTGCTAAGCCTGACGATGAGCTAGCGATCGCCCAGCGCGAAGGAAAATTACATCGTAATTTTCAGGGCTACACCATCATGGGCGATTGTGATTTATTGGGCTTTGGTGTCTCATCCATCAGTCAAATTGCCAATAGCAATACGCGCTATATCCTGCAAAATGATACTGATTTGCAAAACTATCAAGCTAAGATTGATGCTGCCAAAACCAATCCTATGGTCATGCCTGCGGTGAAATATATTAAAACGTCCATCAAAGATCGCTTACGTGAATATGTCATCATGAACCTGCTCTGCCACGACTATCTTGATTTTAAAGATGTGAATCAAAAATTCGGTATCGATGCGATTACCTACTTCATCAATGAGATTCAACAGCTGGGAGAGATGCAAGCAGATAGACTGATTGATATGGATGCTGCTGGCATTCGCGTCTTACCTAGGGGCCGCTTGCTTGGTCGCAATGTTGCCATGGTATTTGATGAATATTTAGAAAAAAAACACAAAAACCGCTTCTCAAAAGTTATCTGACATAACGATTTGGCAGCCAATTATTAGCCATTAAAAAGACCTCAAACGAGGTCTTTTTTAGATATTTTTTGAAATATTTACAGCTTTAATTTATCGCCTACCATCCCTTTAACAGTGCTCAAGATATCGGCTGGCAACACCACCATTTTTGAATTGTCAGACTCCGCTAGTTGACGAATAGACTTGATGTACTGCTCGCCAAGTAAGTAGACAATGGGCATCTCTTCATCACCCATCGCGGCAGTAATCAAGCGAATAGACTCCTCAGAACCTTTAGCTAGTACCACTTGCGCTTCAGCATCACGGCGCGAGGCTTCCAGACGACCATCAGCTTCTAAGATAGCCGCTTGCTTTTGACCATCCGCGCGCGTTACGGTAGCCCGGCGTAGACGCTCTGCCGCGGCCTGCTCTTCCATAGAGGCTTGCATAGTTTGCGAGGGGTTAATGTCTTGAATCTCTACGGTTTTAAGCGTAATACCCCAATCGGCGATGTCTTCTGAGATCGCCTGTTTGAGCAAGGCTTTAATCTCATCACGACTCGATAAGGCATTATCCAAATCCATCTCGCCGATGATCGAGCGCAAGGAGGTTTGTACCAAATTGCGGATACCATGTTCATAATCTTCAATACCGTAGACCGCTTTGTCTGGACGCAAGATGTTGATATAAGCCACGGCATTGGCGATGATCACGACGTTATCACGGGTGATAACCTCTTGTGACGGGATGTCTAATACGATGTCCTTTGTGGTGACTTTATAAGCAACTCTATCCACAAAAGGAATGATAATGCTAAATCCTGGCTCCAGCGTTTGCTGATACTTACCCAGCCGCTGCACGACCCACTTGTATCCTTGCGGGACAATACAAACGCCTTTAAAAACGGTAAAAATCACCAATGCTATTAATACCAGCATCACGATACCGACACCATTTAAACTACTCAAGATACTGTTCATCTCATTCTCCTTGACCCTTGCTTTATTTGCCAGCGACGTGATTTATGTCCTTTTTTGTCTTGATCCAAAAACTTTTGGAATGTCATAACGCGTTATTTGCTAGTGCCTGTCTCTTTGAGATCAGGTTTGTGCAAGCTTAGTCTACTCGCTTTAGATTGTTTGGTCGGCATTTGGCTACTTGCAGGTACTTCACTGTTGATCGTCGGGGTGATATTGGGGTGCATACTTTTAGGTGCTTGGAGGCGCTGCGAGGGCGCAACGATTAGCTCATCGCCGACCACCTTTATAACCACCACACGATCTCCCGCCTCGACTTTCACGCCTGCTGTGCGGCATGGCCACTCATCTGCACCCCAAATGGGCACATTAAAGCGCACCGTACCTGAAATACCTTTTTGTGGTTTGACGACGATCATGCCCGTTTCACCAATAATTAAATTACTATGTTGCGCAGCCTTTTTACGGCTCATGGACAACGGCTTGATGTATTTGACCCAAGCGAACATAAATAAAACCGATAGCGTAAGCCAGATCAATACCTGAAATAATAGTGGAATGGGCAGCAACCATGCTAAGGCAGCAACGATCACCGCAGCCGCACCGAACCAAAGACTGGCAAAGGTTGGAATAAAAATCTCAGCAATCATCAAGGAAAAGCCCAACACCAGCCAATGCCAAGGTTCAATCATCCAGATAGTCTCAATCATTGCTGTCTACTCCTGTCTCTGCTCACCTTCCAATGTAGCACAGTTTTGTAGCTTATATTATCTTAAAAATCAATTACCTATTATTATTTATGGTGCGTTGTTTCAATAAAACAAGCATGGTGAATATTAAAATTGGCACAAAAAAAACGACCATATATAATGGTCGTTCTTTATGTTCAACTATGTATGACTACATAATTTTATCTTAGAATTTCAAGTTAGCGCCTACAGTAAGCAGCTTAGTATCTGCATCACTATCCATCATGGCATATTCTGTTTCGACATTGAAGTTAGGATTCACTGCGTAACCAAGACCGATACCACCAGCAATGCCAGTATCACTGACTGAGTCATTGTTACCGTTATCAAAATCAGCTTCTAATTCTGTTTTGGCAACACCAAGTTTACCTTTGGCATATAGTGCAGTATTTGGGAACATATAACGATAAGTACCGTACGCACCATAAGTTTTGGTATCATAGTCGCCAGCATTGTTATCTAGGTCAGCATCATCTGAACCAACATATTCAACTTCCATACCAAAGTTAGGATCAAAGTTGTAACCAGCATATACACCATAAGCAGTTGGATCATCACCGTCTACATCATTGTCAAATTGACCAATCTTAGCACCAACATAAGGTTGGCCTGTATAGCCGTTACCATAGTTAACAGCGGCGTTTGCACCTACAGTAAGTAAAGAACCAGTTGCTAGTGCAAGTATAGTTTTTTGTAGAGTTTTCATTATTAGCTCCTTCAAGTAAATTTGGACAAACAAGTTATTTAGTTGTATTGACCATTTGGCCGTATCGCCTTGTTTGCTAACGATGGGTACATAGTAACAAACTATTTCAGACACTCTGTCAGTGTTTAATGGTATGAGAGTTAAGATTTGAAAGCATTTGTCAGTGCTCGGGTTACAAAGGCTGATATATGAAACTTTTTGTTACACATCCCGTTTTTGTGCAATAATCCCTACTCATTGTGTTCCGCATATACTGACGAATAAAGAAAAAGGACGGCTCTGCATGTCAGCTTTTATCGACGCGCAGCTACAAACTGCGCTCTTACAACTCAAAGACAAACAGCAGTATCGCAAATTACCAGATATCGAACACCACGGACGGTATGTAATCGCTGATGACCATACCCTATTAAATATTGCTAGCAACGATTATCTAGGTTTGGGCAGTGATGCTGAGTTGCAGCGTGAGTTTTTTGAATTTATTCAGCAATCAATGGACTGTTTGCCCAAAATGAGCGCAACATCATCGCGTCTATTAACTGGCAATGATACACAGCTACAGGCGTTAGAGTATGAGCTACAAGCATGGTATGAAACCGCAGCTGGAATAAATCAAACCGCGACGAAATCTGCGTTGGTATTAAATAGTGGCTACCACGCCAATATCGGGATCTTACCTGCATTGACTGCACTACCAGTAAAGACGGTTATTTTGGCAGACAAGCTGGTACATGCCAGTATGATTGATGGTATTAAACTCAGCGAAAGCAAACGCTGTCTGTATCGCCGCTATCGACACAATGATTATGCGCATTTGGCTACTATGCTCGCGCAGGTTGAGGAGGATGTGGAGCGTATCATCATCGTCACCGAAAGTATTTTTAGCATGGACGGGGATCGTGCTGATCTACCCGCTTTAGTTAAGCTAAAAGCCACTGACAGTCGTATTGAGCTGTATGTCGATGAAGCCCATGCCGTCGGTGTCCTTGGCGCGCAAGGATTAGGGTTAGCCGAAGAAACAGATACGCTCACTGAGATGGACTACCTAGTGGGTACGTTTGGTAAAGCGTTTGCCTCGGTTGGCGCTTATATTCTATGTGATGAGGTGGTGAAATCATGGCTCATCAATCAGATGCGTCCGCTGATTTTTAGTACCGCGTTGCCACCAATCAATCATGCTTGGACACGGTTTATTTTGGCAAAAATGCCACAGCTACAGACGCGGCGACAGCATTTGGCGCAGATTTCATTACAACTGAGCCAAGCCATTAGCCCTGAATATCGCGTGGCATCGGCAGCAAAAGATCCTATTTACGAGTCACCCATTGTGCCTTATATTTTAGGTGATAATGCTCGTACGATGACAAAGGCAAAACAACTCCAAGACGCTGGATTTTATGCGCTGCCTATCAGGCCACCGACCGTTCCTACTAATACGTCACGTATTCGCTTGGTACTAAACGCAGCCATTACCCATGCTGAGTGCGAGCGCCTAATCATGCAATTATCCATATGACGGCAGCAGTTTTTGATGCTCATTATAAACTTTTATGCGAAAGAACGATTATGGAACACCATCCTGCTATCTCTAAGCTCAGTGCCCGCAAGCAGACCATTGCGCGGAATTTTTCTCAAGCCAGTCAGTACGATAAACATGCTTATATTCAGCAGCAGGTTTGTCAGCACTTATTAATGGCTATCGATAATACCAATCAAGACAGTGTGCTTGAGGTCGGTGCAGGCACGGGACAACTAACGCAGCTACTAGCAAAACATGTACAAAGTGAGCGATGGTCTATCAACGAGTTATGTGAGCAACAAGCCGCGCGTTTACAGGAATTGTTGCCACAAGCACAAATCCTTATTGGCGATGCGGAAACCATGGATTTAGGCGGTGAGCATAGCTTAGTCATCAGTGCCAATGCGATTCAGTGGTTCGATAACCCACTGCATTTCATTGCACAGTCAGCCTCACGGCTAAAACCTAATGGACAATTATTACTAAGCACCTTTACCCCAGATAATTTCTTGCAAATAAAAACCCTAACAGGGCAAGGTCTGCACTACCCAGATATTAGTGAATGGCAATCAGCGCTAGATCAAGCAGGATTTCAACACATTAAGCTATCAGTGCAGCGCTTTGACGTACCGTTTGCCAAACCTTATGATGTGCTCAAGCATATGAAGATGACAGGTGTATCGACCAATCAAATAGATAGCAATCAAACCTGTGGCAAGCAAACGCAAACGATTGGTAAGCAAACGTCTAACACACAACCTTTTGTCTGGACCAAAACCCGCTTGCAAGCATTCGAGCGCGATTATTGGCAGCAATTTTCGGGCATAGATGAGGACGGTCAACCTTGCGTGTATCTGACTTATGACGTACTAATCGTTGATGCGCATTTACCATAATGGCACGCTTGAAAATATATACTTAAATATCAGGCATAAAAAAACGCATCTCGAAAGATGCGTTTTTTTGATCTAGCTAATTTAATCTAATTAACGATTAAATCAGCCTTGAACATCAAGTAATTGCTTACTTTTTGTCTTCGTCTACTTCAGTAAACTCAGCATCAACGACATCGTCATCCGCTTGGTTGCTACCAGTAGCGTCAGCACCTTGTTGGAACTGGCTTGGATCCATACCCTCGCTACCTGCGCCGCTGTCAGCATAAATCTTCTGGCTAACTGGCAAGAATGCATTGTCTAGCGCTTCAAGCTTGGCTTTGATTTCGTCATGGTCATCTTCTTTCGCCGCCGCTTCAAGCTCAGTGATCGCAGACTCTACTGTTGATTTTTCTTCATCAGTGACTTTATCTTCTGCTTCTTTCAGCGCTTTTTGTACGGCATGGATACGACCATCTGCTTCGTTACGAACTTGCGCTAAGTTAGCGAACTTCTCATCTTCAGCAGCATTAGCCTCTGCATCACGTACCATTTGCTCGACTTCTTCGTCCGACAAGCCAGAATCCGCCTTGATCTGGATGCTTTGTGCTTTACCAGTACCTTTATCGGTTGCTGAGATGTTCATGATACCATCAGCGTTGATGTCAAAAGACACTTCGATTTGTGGTAAGCCACGTGGTGCTGGTGGGATATCCGTCAAGTCAAAACGACCAAGCAGTTTGTTTTGGTTGGCGATTTTACGCTCACCTTGATATACCTGAATCGTTACTGCTGGCTGGTTGTCTTCAGCGGTTGAGAATACCTGTGATTTCTTGGTAGGAATCATGGTGTTTTTCTCGATAACTGGCGTCATAACACCGCCCATCGTTTCGATACCTAGCGTCAATGGCGTTACATCAAGTAGCAATACGTCAGTTTTATCACCAGACAATACCGCACCTTGGATTGCCGCACCAGCTGCCACAGCTTCATCAGGGTTCACGTCTTTACGTGGCTCTTGACCAAAGAACTCTTGTACTTTTTGTTGTACAAGTGGCATACGAGTCTGACCACCAACCAAGATTACATCGTTGATATCGCCAATTTTTAGGCCAGCATCTTCAAGGGCAGTTTTACAAGGGTCCATGGTGCGCTGTACTAGATCTTCGGTTAGGCTTTCAAGCTTAGAGCGGCTGATAGTGATGACCAAGTGCTTAGGACCACTGCTGTCAGCAGTAATATAAGGCAAGTTCACTTCAGTGCTTTGTGCACTTGATAGCTCAATCTTCGCTTTTTCAGCTGCTTCTTTTAGACGTTGCATCGCAAGAGAGTCACCTTTTAGGTTAACGTCTTGCTCTTTTTTGAACTCATCTACCAAATAATCGATCAACGCTGAGTCAAAGTCCTCACCACCTAGGAACGTATCACCGTTGGTCGCTAGTACTTCAAACTGTTGCTCGCCGTCTACATCTGCAATCTCAATGATTGAGATATCAAAAGTACCACCGCCCAAGTCATATACAGCAACGGTGCTATCGCCTTGCTTTTTGTCCATACCGTAAGCAAGTGCCGCAGCAGTTGGCTCGTTGATGATACGTTTTACATCAAGACCTGCAATTTTACCCGCATCTTTGGTTGCTTGACGCTGTGAGTCATTGAAGTAAGCAGGTACGGTTACAACTGCCTCAGTCACGCTCTCACCAAGATAGTCTTCTGCTGTTTTTTTCATTTTTTTCAAGATTTCAGCAGAAACCTGTGGTGGCGCAAGCTTTTTACCGTTGATTTCTACCCACGCATCGCCGTTGTCTGCTTTAGCGATTTTGTAAGGTACCATGCCGATATCTTTTTGCACGACTTTGTCATCAAAACGACGACCGATCAAACGCTTAATCGCAAACAAAGTGTTGCTTGGATTGGTGACCGCTTGACGCTTAGCTGACTGACCAACCAATGTTTCGTCATCTTTATAAGCGACGATTGATGGTGTGGTACGCGTACCTTCAGCATTTTCAATGACTTTAACCTTGTCACCTTCCATTACTGCTACACACGAGTTAGTCGTACCTAAATCAATACCAATTACTTTACCCATAATCAATTGCTCCTAATTTATTTTTAACTATAAATACTTATTTATCCAGACCGTAGTCGGTCACTTGTTGCTATATATCGGTTTGCTTGTTGTATTTTTCAAGGCGATAATCAAGCAAAAACAGTCTTTCATGTGATTTTTTGTGAAAAACCTTCATATTAGTAGGGTTTAGCCCCAAAAATATTATTGACCAACACGTACCATGGCTGGACGTAGTAGACGACCGTTTAAGCTATAGCCTTTTTGTAGGACTGTACCGACGGTGTCAGCTTCTGCTTCTGGATCGATACCCACTGCTTCATGGAAATCAGCGTTGAATTTCTCACCTTCTGGATCGACCACTTCTACGCCGTGACGTGTAAGTACAGAGACCAATGCTTTGTGAGTTAATTGCACCCCTTCAGCGACTGGGTCATTCGCGTCTGCGTTTTCGATAGCGCGCTCTAAGTTATCGACGATATCGAGTAGCTCTTTTGCAAATTTCTGTAGTGCAAATTTTTTGCTCTTATCCGCTTCTTGCTCGGCGCGCTTTTGTGCGTTGTAAGCTTCGGCGTTGGCGCGAGCAGTGCTTTCTTTGGCTTGCTTCACTTCACCTTCTAACTCAGCGATACGCGCTTTGAACGTATCAAGATCGATCTCGTTTTCGATAGTGGCTTCTTCACCTGAGTTGTTCTGTGGATCAAACTCGTTCATGGTTTCTTCTAAGATGCTGTCTTTGTGATCAACATTGTCATGTGCCACTGTTTGATCAAAGTTTTCTTGGTTGGTATTTTGCTCGCTCATGATATCTCCTTGGAATGTCAATAATAATTGAGATAAGACACAATAAATCAGCCAATCGCTGGCTGTATCATGCCTTTATCAGATACTTAACGGTTATCACTCATTTTTTTTATTAATATGCTCTAATAGCTGCTTGATAAAGGTAGTAAGTATAAATTTCAAGCCTAAAGTAAAGGAATTTTTCGCATTTACGACAAATATGGTTAGATCTTTCTTTAAAACAAGTACTCAGCATTTCTGGGCTGTGTCAACTGGTCTCAATATACGTTAACAAAACGTACAAAAAACCGTCAATTACTCTAAATAGGTTACCGTTGCTACCCACGCCATTACCAAATAACACCCTGCTTTACGCACTACTGCCTTATTATTGCTACAAATATTATTCCTTATCTTAAAGTGTACGCTGATGTAACAGTAAACACCCAAAAACAGTTATGAGAGATATTATGTCTAATTCAACAGTATCATCAATCAATACCTTATTGAACAAAACATTGATGGCGCTGCATTTGGCGTCGAACGGTGAGATGGTTGGTGAAGTGAAAGACAACGGTGTACAAAAAAAGCGTTTGAGCGTGAAAGAAAAAATGCTCAGTTATAACCCAATGGCACATTGCCAACCACACACTCTGCACTATGCGATGAAAGGTCTTGGCTATCTACCAACACCAGTATTAGAAGGTTTGATTGGTTACTTAAAAGGGCCTCACTCAAAACAATATCTGCACGCCAATGCTCATTTGCGCCTGATCCTTGCGGTGAATAGTCATCTTAAGACGCCATTAGAGCTGACGCCCATGCATGAACTCCGTGAAAGGTTTGCTGCGGATGCGGTGGCGATGCAAGCACCAAGCGTATGGCACCAAGCAGGTGGCAGTATGCTAAGTAACATCAAACCTTTTATCAAAAAGGGTGAAACACCTGTCAATTGGGAAGATAAAACCATAGCCAACGCGGATGATGGCGATATGACCATTCGCTGCTATCAGGCAGGTACCAAAAGTATTGGCGCTAAAAAAAGACGTGCTCATAACACTGACCAAACAGCCATGTTGTTTTTTCATGGTGGTGGGTTTTGTATCGGTAATGTCGATACACATCACGAGTTCTGTCACGCAGTCTGTGAGCAGACTGGTTGGCCTGTGGTCAGTGTGGATTATCGCTTGGCTCCTGAGTGTCCTGCACCCGCTGCGTTAAAAGACTGTATCACCGCTTATGCTTGGTTGGCTGAGCATTGCCATACCTTAGGTGCCTTACCGTCACGCATCGTTCTTGCAGGCGATAGCGCAGGTGGTGGCCTTTCTACCTTGATTGCACAGCAACTCACCGCACCAAACGAAAACGCTTGGTTAGATTTAGGCGCAGATGGTCAGAAAATGTTTGATCTATTAAAGAAGCTACCTGCGCCGCTAGCACAGATGCCTTTGTATCCTGTGACTGATATCGAGACAGATTATCCGAGTTGGGAGCTGTATGGTGAAGGCCTGCTATTGGATCACGCTGATGTGGCAGTATTTGATGCCGCTTGTCTTGATAATAGTCCATTGCCACGCATACATATACTCAATTCGCCAATGCTTGGTGATAATAGCAAAGTATGTCCCACCTATATCGTCGCCGCTGAACTCGATGTATTGCGTGATGAGGCATTTGCTTATGCCAAGCAGCTAAAGAGTTATAAAGTCCCTGTTGAGACCCATACTGTGCTGGGCGCACCGCACGGCTTTATTCATTTTATGAGCGTGCATCAAGGACTTGGGCAGGAAACAAAAAATATTATTCATGGTTTTGGCGGCTTCGTCCGTGATGTTATTAGTACAAAATCGCGGCTCGTGGCATAGCGGTTAGCTGGAAATAGCTATTTATTAGTATGACCAGAAACGGTAATTAACCAAATCTCTGAGCGTGAGCCCAATCGAAACGGAATACCCCAAAAGCCATAACCCGAGGACACCACAAAATGTCCTCTGCCAATGGCCTCATACCCATAGCCTAATCGGTTGATGGCGCTCACGATAAAGTTGGCAGGGAATACTTGTCCATTGTGAGTGTGTCCTGATACCTGTAGATCGATTGGTAACTGGCTGTGCTCATCAATATCGCTTGGTCTATGATCCAGCAGTATCACTGGCTGTGAAGTATCAACGTTCGCGAGCAGGTCAGTTGTCGCGACACGCTGGCGTTTATGATTATCAAAACGTCCAACCAGCCATATAGGCTGACCCTCATGTTCGATACCAAACACGTCATCATTTAATAAATGTACGCCTGCATCGACTAACGCTTGGCTGATTGGCTGTTCGTGCCCATACAAATCATGATTACCCAATGTTGCATAGACGCCGTATGGCAGGCTGCTGCATAGCTCAGCTAAGTTTTTTGCCATATTATAGCTATTAAATGCGTCTGTATTGTCATCCATGATATCGCCTGGCATCAGTAGCATATCAGCCTGCGAGTCAATCATTAGACGGTTCAACCTATCTATCGCCGCTACGCCAAATAGTCGTCCTAGATGCAGGTCACTCGCGACCGCAATGCGCAGTGGTTTAGCGAGCGGTTTGTTGATACTAATGGACAGCTTACGTACGACTGGCACATAAGCACTATACAATGCGAAACCGAACAACCCTAAGAATATCACCAATGCAAGCGCTCGTAGGCCAATAAAAATCATATTAGATTCATATGACGAGGCGCCTAAGAGAGATGTTACTAGCCAGTATCCACCATAGAATAGGCTTATCAGCAATGCCGTGAGCAGCATAAAATGCATAACCAACATCCAACCGCTAACCCAGCGGTAGCTATTGGCAAATACTCTTTTGACACTTAATATCAACAATCCATTAGTAATAATAAATATAGCAGACCATATAGCGATCTGAAGCGTTGGCGTGATCCAAGGCTGTAACCACCACTGTAAGCTTAAAGCAGCGCCCGCACTAAACAGCTGCAAGAGCAAAAAAATGATGATGAAAAATGCGTAACGCATGGATTGCCCTTAGACAGAAATACAATCTAGTGAATATTTAATATAAGCCGACCTTCTTATGTTTCACATGAAACAATCATGATGTAACTACTTTTGATCCTCTAATGCCTGTTTGAGTGTCACGTGCTTGAATGCGTAACCTGCATCTGATAGCGCTTGTGGCAGCACCTTTTGACCATCTATTAGTAGCGTCGACATCTCACCAAACATGAGCTTGAGTAAAAACTCTGGCAAGGTAAAAAGTGTCGGCCGATGTAACCATGAGCCAAGCGTTTTAGTAAAAGTATGGTTACTCACAGGATTGGGCGCCGTGAGATTATAGACAAAGGCTGGCGTATCATTTCTTGTCTCTATGATATTATCGTTATTTGAAACTCTTTGTTTATGGCCAAATTGACTAGCAAGATGCTGCTCAATAATAAAAATCGCCGCCCCCACCCAATCGTCACGGCTAATCCAGCTCATGATTTGCTGACCATCAGCCAACTGCCCGCCAACGCCAAACTTAAATGGCAGTAGTAATTTGGCAACCATACCACCTTCAGGATGTATCACAACGCCTGTTCGTACAATAGCGACAGGGACATTGTAATCAGTCGCTTTGAGCGCCAAGCTCTCCCACTCCTCACATAAGCGATGGGCAAAGTCTGTCTCAAAACTGCTGTGTTCAGTCAATGGCTTATCACCTTGCGTGCCGTACCAACCGATTGCTGAGCCGCTTATTAGTAGTTTTGGCTTTGTTGCAGTACGTTCGATGAAGCTTAATATCGATTGAGTAGGCTTAATACGACTGGCTATTAATTGCTCTTTGCGCTCATCGCTCCAACGCGCGTCAGCAATACCTGCGCCAGCTAAGTTCATTATGACATCAAAGCTCATATCAGACTTTTTAAGCTCGTCATAAGTCATCATATTAATGTCAACAGGATGAGCTTGATTGCTATCTCTGGTCAGCCAAGTAATCATCACCTCTTTACCTTGTGTGCGATACCGTTCGATTAACTCTTGGCTAAATGCACTACCCAAAAACCCTGAGCCACCACTAATTAAAACCTTCATAGCCTACTCCCTATGTGTATCAAATATCGCAGCGATGACCTATTGCTGAAAGATTCATCGTTCAATAAAAATCAGCTCCTTTTAACTATCGTCTACTTTTTTGTCGTTTTTATCAAAATGACTTTTACATACTTTTAGTAAAGCAACGGGAACTAAGGAAGCGGGTTTAGCGATAGCTAGAGCTGAGACGGTATATTTTGCTATGGCTACAGAACGATAACCATAGTAATCTTCAGCTAGTGAAATATGGTTTATCGATGGCGACAGCACAAAAAAGACAGTACAAAAGACTAGGCTATAATGGTATGAAAGTTCGTTTATTGCCTACTAACGAATGACTGAGCCTGTCGTTGCATCACGGATTTGGCTGGGTAAGATATAACCTAGAGTATCAGCCTGAAAATAGCCAATCTGCTCACCGAAATAACCATAGGCAGTGTCAAAGGTGCTAGCAGGCGCTTGACCTGATGGGTTGCAGCTAGTCGAAACAATGAAGCCAAATGGGTTATTTTCGCTGACCATCTGTTGGCACAGTTCTCGTATGATAGGATGGGCGATGACCCTGACTGCAATGGTCTGATGCTCACCCATTATCCATGAGGGCATCGTGGTCGAAAGTGTCTGAGGAATGGGTAATAACCAAGTATGCGCTTGGCGATTGTGTAGCTCGCTGTCATTAACATCTGACTGCCAGCTATCGATAATTTGCTGGCGCTGGGCATTATTTAAAGACGCTAGTAGAGGTGACAAACGCTCTACGCTATCGGTAATGACGATCATGCCTTTGGCTTGCGGACGTTGTTTAATATCCAAGATACGCTGCACAGCGGCTTTGTTATAAGGGTCGCAACCAATACCCCAAACGCTTTCTGTTGGGTATGCAAGTAGCTTTGCTTCTTTAAGCCAGTTTGCAGCTTGTGTGGCAGAGTCAGTGATAAAAGGTATAGATTGGCTCATAGCTTACATGATTCATGCTGGAATAGAGACACTAATAATAGCACAAGAGACAGTCTGACTAAGGTAGCGATATTTAGAACCCATTCTACTTATTCTTATGTGGCAGGTAGGAGTATCGATACGCTATACACGTAAATAGCGTCCGCCTTGCACACTGATAACGCCCATTAGTTCAAGTTCCATCAGCTGTCCAATGAGCTGTGGCGCGGATAGTTTGGTTGCGATAATCAGCGCATCTAAATCCTGTCCGTGCCAGTCAAGACGCTCATAAATGTCGGTCAAATGCTCAGGTACAATAACCTCACTACGGCTAGATTTTATATTAGAAGATTTTTGCTCACTATGCGCGGTAAGCGAGCGTTTGTCTATATTTGACACAGCGAAGAAATGGCGAATGTCCGACTGAGACTTATCAGAGCGCATCGTTGCCTCCTTTTGTATATACGATCGACGATCATAATCGAGTTGACCATTGACGTCCTCTAACACCTGCTGAGGATGATAAATCAGCGTTGCGCCTTCACGTATCAGATGATGACAACCCTCGGCATTGCTATTATCAATATGACTTGGAATGGCAAAGACTTGTTTGCCTTGCTCAGAGGTTAAACGGGCGGTAATGAGCGAGCCACTTTTGATCGTCGCTTCAGTCACAATCGTGGCTAGACTCAGCCCAGCAACCAGACGGTTACGGCGCGGAAAGGTATGTTTGTGCGGCTGAGTATGCGGTAGTAGCTCACTAATAATGCAGCCACCTTGCTCGATGATTTGAGCAAATAACTGGTCACGATGATTGGGATAATTCACATCAATCCCTGTCCCCATCACGCCGATAGTACGACCTTGATAGTCAAGATCAGTCTGCGCCAAAGCTCCTAGATGAGCCCGTTTGTCCACGCCTATTGCCAGACCACTGGTGATGACATACCCTGCCTGTGCCAGATATTGCGCCATATCGAACGTGATTTTTTGGGCATGGGCTGTTGGTTTTCGGCTGCCCACGATAGCAATTTGAGCCTGATGCAGACGCGCGCTATTTCCTCGAAAGAACAATAATGGCGGCGGATCATAAATATGAAGAAGCTGAGCAGGATAGTCGGGCTGACCGGCAAACAATAAACCATAGCGACCTTCTGTAAGTGCTTGCTGGATCTTATCAATAGCAGCACGTGTTTGCTCTGGCTGTTCATGGCGTTTGAGATGGGTATGATGAAGTCCTAACTGCTTCCAAGCGCCTACTGTAGCCTGCCAAGCAAGCTGCGCATCACCATAAGTCGTTATGAGCTTATGATAAGCAGACAATGATGCATTCACCTCATACCATAGCGCCAATATGGCGCGCTGATCATCGGATAAAGAAGAGGTGACTGCGGTCATTGTCATCTGTCTCGTTTGGGCAAACTTAGTAAAATCGCTTCACAAAGCCTTATGTGCTTATAGATAAGGGGGTGGCAATAGTTGGTCGCCAACATTGAGTGGTAGTTCAGAGTCAAGTACGTAAGCATAGCTGATGTTGTCAAAGGTATTAAACACCATCACCATACCGCTTGGCTCATTTGGCAAGCGTACCGGCATGTCATTATCTCTTACGTCCCTGACCAGCGGGCCTTTTTGATAAACGGTCAGTACATCACCTGGTTTGGCACCATGCAAGCCGCCTAAATTGATCGCTACCACGCTGCCTTTAGCGGCAGAGCTGATTGAGTCCATCACCCGCACAATCATACCACCACGACTGACGCTGGCAGGCGTTGGATAAAAGACAGGTGGGATAGCGTTGTCTAGCTCGACAAACACGCGATCGCCTTCACGTACTTCTTTGTCGTAACTGTCAGTAAGCTGTAAGCTGGTAATACCATTCGTTTCTGTCGATGTGACAAGACCAGTCGCGACTTGTGTGACTTCTAGGCCGATAACCTCTTGAGTTTTGGGATCCACATATAGGTCACCCTCACGGTATACCCCGTAGCGCTGACCCACGATAAGCGGGACGCCTTTGGCATAGACTTTATCCCCGCTTGCGGTGATTAGATTGCGATTTTTGGACGCCAAAATATACGGTGTGGTATTGAAATCTTCTGGATCTACAATGAGGGTTTTATCCAGCCAATGCTGAATAGCAGACCATGGTACAGGCGGGATACTATTAGCAGTCGAGGTGATCGCGACGGTGCTGGCAACCACATTACCTGTTAGCTGCTTTTCAATACCTGCACAGCCCTCACCAGTATCAACCCCTACCAAAGTCTTGCCCTGAATGACACACAAAATAAGAATATCATCAGGATAAATAAGGTTTGGATTTTTGATTTGCTTGTTGGTGGCCCAAATCTCTTTCCAGCGCCACGGACTGTCGAGGTAGCGACCTGAGATATCCCATAGCGTATCGCCTTTTTTAACGATATAGCGATTGGGGGCATCTGCTTTTATGGTAGGTGGTGGATTATTGGCGTGGGCTGTGGTCATCAACATGGCACTGCTAAATGTCGTAACTAATAATCCTTTTGCCAGTGCTTTTGCTGTCTTTTTTAAGCTCATCTTCATCGTTATATCCACAATAGGCACCACTGTTTCGGTCACAATAAACCACACTCGTTTTTTACCAAATCTATATTTTATTTTATAAAAATAACTTATATTATCAGTAGTTTATAGGTGATTTCATCATAACAACGATAGGGCAGCTGTTCAGTATAATTGGCTAGAAATATTCCAAAAAAAGCGTCTAACAACATAATGACTCACCGACGCTGTTTCTAATACTACAATTATCTATACCATAACACAATCATAAACACTTTATTACAATGGTGTAACTTTTATACAAACGCTTCTATCTATAGAAGATGAACTCAAAACGTTTATCGCTTATGCTGGATTTGGTTCAACATGCTGACGAATTTGCTCAGCGACCAATGCCGCGTCATTGTCCAAGACTATGACATGTTGTGGCAGGCTTTCTAACCCTTCGGTATGTGCTGGACGCTCGATGTCGATTTGCCCTACTGCTTCAATAATAGTGTCAGCAAATTTAACAGGCAATGCGGTCTCTGCACAGATAATGACTTCGCCTGCACGCTGTAGCTCTTTGGCAACCTTTATCCCATCAGCTGTATGTGGATCGACAAGTTCGCCATGCTGTTCATACAATGCTTTGATCGTGTTTAAGCGA
The DNA here is from genome assembly GCF_014280455.1 of Psychrobacter sp. KCTC 72983. NCBI lineage: Bacteria > Pseudomonadati > Pseudomonadota > Gammaproteobacteria > Moraxellales > Moraxellaceae > Psychrobacter > Psychrobacter sp. KCTC 72983. Next base: position 1,445,762 of record NZ_CP060390.1, on the reverse strand, counting down.
TCGCTATGGGTTGATTTGCCAGCAGCAAAGCCATAACGCGTATTGACCGCCTCCATCAAATCAGACAAGTCAAACCCTTGACCTGATTTTACACCGTCAAATAACTCATGAACGCGCGCGCTGTCTTTATCCAGCAACAAGTAAACAAAACGTTCAAAGTTTGAGGCTTTTGAGATATCCATCGATGGACTTGAGGTTACGTAGGTTTTTTCAGTGGGACGTGGCTGATACGTACCTTGATTGAAGAAGTCATTGAGGACATCGTTTTCGTTGGTGGCGACGATCAAACGCTCAACGGGCAAGCCCATTTCACGAGCGATGTGACCGGCACAAATATTACCAAAATTACCTGAAGGCACGCTAAAGCTGACTTTTTCATCATTGCTTGTCGTCACCGCAAAATACGCTTTAAAGTAATAAACGATCTGCGCGAGGATGCGTCCCCAGTTGATAGAGTTGACCGTGCCCAAGTCGTACTGAGCTTTAAAGTCAGCATCTTGTTGCAGCGCTTTGACAATGTCTTGGCAATCATCAAACATACCGTCGATGGCGATATTATGAATATTATCGTCGGTCAAGCTGTACATTTGTGCGCGCTGAAACTCACTCATTTTGCCATGTGGTGACAGCATAAAGACTTCGACGTTTTCTTTACCGCGCAGGGCATACTCAGCTGCACTACCCGTGTCGCCACTGGTCGCGCCAATAATGGTAATACGCGCCCCTTTTCTTTTGAGGACATATTCAAAGGCATTGCCCAAGAACTGCATGGCCACGTCTTTAAACGCCAGCGTTGGGCCGTTGGATAATCCTAAAATGTATAAGTTGTCTTCGAGCTTGCGGACAGGAACAATGTCATCAGAGCCAAATATATCAGCCGTATAAGTGCGATCAATAATGTCTTTTAGATCCGCATAAGGAATGTCTGTAGCAAAGCGCTGCATAATCGCAAGTGCCAGCTCTGGATAGCTCAGCGTACGCCACTCATCAAGGACAGCGTTATCAACGGTCGGGTAATGCTCAGGCAGCATCAAGCCACCATCTGGCGCAAGGCCCATTAATAGCACATCACTAAAGTCCATTGGTGCTGTCTGACCACGAGTACTGATATATTTCATTAGATTGTCCTGTCTACAATAATGTTATTCAATAGTTAAAAGCGGTTTATTCAGCAGTCTTTTGCAATAACGCATAATAAAAACCATCGCCACTCTCGCTATCGATTGGCAAGCACTGGCGACCAATCGTTTGCGCGATACCCCAATTGCAAGCCTCGGTAAACTCAATCACTACCGCATCATTATGATGAGTGATAAAGTCCTGCATTTGCTCGACGTTTTCTTGCTTTAAGATAGAGCACGTGACATACAGCAAATAACCGCCAGCTTTCAATTGTGGCCATAGGTTATGCAAAATATCGGCTTGCAGCAAGGCGGTTTGCTCGATGTCTTCTTCGGTACGCAAAATACTAATATCAGGATGACGGCGAATCACGCCCGTTGCGGTACAAGGAGAATCCAATAATATTGCATCGAATACTGGCTCATTTGTCGCAGCTTTTTTATTTTTGCCATGCTGCCATCTGGTGGCATCAGCGCAGACAACGTTAAGGGCGATATTTTTTTCAGCTTGCTCTAAGTCTTGCTGTTTTAGATTGAGACGCTGTAGATTGTCATAAATACGCTCAATACGCGGTGCTTCATTATCGATAGCGGTCAGCTTGAGTTTAGAAGCTAAAGGCTTTGCTTCCGCATCATCTTGTTTCACGTGAAACAACGATGAAGAGTCACTTGAGCTGAGTAACTCCAACCAGTGGGCAAGCTTGCCACCAGGCGCCGCGCAAGCATCTAAAATATGTATCTCGTTATTGGTATTTTCCGTATCAGATTTTTCAGCGTTGAGCTTTGCCATTAACGCTTTATTGATGATAGGTGCCGCAAGCTGAGCATGCATATCTTGCACGCTGGCAATGCCTTCGGAAAAATGAGGCAAAGCATTAACAGCGGTAGTCTGATGCAGTCTTAAGCCTTTGGTCGATAGTATTGTAGTAGTCTCTGACGAGTTTGCTACGTTAAAACCAGTCGTTAGCTCAACGATATCTGCATCAATTTCTGCGCCATACAGCGACTGTTGATAATCCTCTACTGAAGTAACTGCAGAGTTGACTCGCAAAAACATCGGTGCCACTTGGCGTAAGCCTTGGGTCAGCGCATCGTACTGCTCACTCCAATCTTGCTTAAGCTGATAGGCAAGCCAATTCGGTAAGCTGTGTTTTTTATCGCACTTTTTACGAAATTTACTCGGGTTCTTAGCGACTTTGCGCAAAATAGCGTTGATTAAACCAGTTGCATGGGCAAACTCAATCTCTTTTGCCGCTTCAACCGTTTCATGAATCGCGGCATGATCTGCCACTTCCAAATACAGTAACTGCACCAAACCCACTTGAATCGTGGTACGAACTTCTACTTCGTCAATGGGGTTGTCCGCGAGCGTGTCGAGCAATCGTGCAAGGGCATGCCATTGGCGCAGTGTCGTGAGCAATAACGCATGCGCAAAACCTTTATCACCATCGTGCAGACTGTTTAATAATGGGTCAAGCACGCTTGAGAGCGAATGACCATTTTGAATAGCAAGCAAGGTACGAATCACGCGAACGCGAACGCTGCCATTCATGATTAGATTGCTTGATGGCTTGAGCTTGTTGCTTCTAGGTGCATTGTTTCTAGGTGCATTGTTTTTAGACGCGCTATTGGTTTGTCTCATGAAGTTGTGTTTCCTTGACGTCTGATCGATCGCGTCTTGTGCTAGTAGGGTTAAATGTCATTAACGCTATTTAGATGAAGCTATTTTGATTCTGCTGTGAATTGATCACCGTCGTTTAGCTGATTACCATGACAAAGCTGTTCCGCGGTCATCGGCTTACCACCAGCAAACTGTAATTTAGTTATCGCCAATGTGTTGCTGAGTTGTACGTCATGAGCGGCATTATCGTTTGCTTGTTCAGCCTCTTGACCACAAGCGACTAAGATGGCTTTGCGTCCCACACTCACGACTGTACCCGCAGGCTTATCTGTTTTTTGTGTGGTATTGATGGGTAGTGCAGCGAGTATTTTGACGCGTTGCCCATTTAGAAAGGTATAAGCGCCTGGCCACGGTGTCAACCCACGAATTTGGCGCTCGATGGTAGCAGCGGGCTTTGTCCAGTCAACCTCGCCTTCGGTTTTTACGAGCTTTTCGGCATAGTTTGCCTGACTGTCATCTTGGGCAACGGCCTGTGCTTGGTAATGTGATAACTCTTTTAATACTGTAGCGATAGCCGTCGCCCCAAGCGCTGCCATCTTATCATGTAGGCTCGCTGCCGTCTCATCAGGCTCTATACTAGCGCTCACCTTATAGAGCATATCACCAGTATCAAGCCCTTTATCCATCTGCATGATGGTGATACCTGTCTCATCATCACCTGCTAATAATGCACGATGAATAGGTGCGGCACCGCGCCAACGTGGCAACAATGAGGCATGAATATTTAGACAACCATGCGTGGGTGTGGTCAATACACCAATAGGCAAAATCAAACCGTAGGCGGCGACAATCATAAGATCTGGCTGATACGTACGCAACGTCTGTCGTGCTGCCATGCCCTCTGTGCTGGATTTTTTGAAGGTGACTGGCTGCTCTACCGCAATATCGTTCGCTAATGCCACTTCTTTGACAGCAGAGGCTGATAGCTTTTGGCCGCGTCCTGCCTTGCGATCTGGCTGGGTATATACTGCGACAATATTGATATTGAGGGCGTCTTGCTGGCGAATGAGCGCTTCTAGACTAATGGCAGCAAACTCAGGCGTGCCTGCAAATACTACCCTTAGTCGCTCGGTAGATAGTTTATTATTGTTTATAGATGTATTAGACAGATCAAAAGTGGCAGTAGTCATAGTCTTGCATTATATAAGGTTAATTTGCCCATTATAGGTGAGTTTACGATGTTGTGCCATAATTGTGGTAGTCTCAATCCAGTATGACTAATGACGATTTTTGCCTTTATAATATAAAAAGTGTCATTGCTCTAGTTATCGACCTTTTTATAGAATCTTAGATTAACACACCAAGTGCAACGCTAATTAATATTATAGAACGCCTGCATAGGCGTTTTAAACCCTAATCGTTTTCTTGGTCTGTTGTTTAGTTTGTTCTCAATGTCCTGTATTTCATTATCAGAGACTTGTCTAAAGTCACAACCCTTAGGCAAGTACTCTCTGATAAGGCCATTGGTATTCTCGTTGGTTCCTCGCTGCCATGACGCATAAGCATCGGCAAAGAAGAAAGGGCTAAAGAGCTTTTGTTTCACCTTCTTATGCTGAGCAAACTCTTTACCATTGTCAGAGGTAATGGTCTTAACCTGCAACCTCACTGGCGCTAAGAGTTCTATCATTGCCTCTGATACTTGCTGTGCTGTTTTATGACCCACACGCTTCATCTTCAGCAGCCCCGTTTTACGTTCAACGAGCGTGACAATCGCTTGCTTGTGATGCTGACCGATAACGGTATCCGCTTCCCAATCTCCAATACGTGAGCGTTCTTCAACAATACAAGGGCGCTCATGAATCGAGACTCTGTCATTGATACGGCCTCGAGTCTCAGCGGTTAGACGCTGCCGGTATGGTTTTCCTTTACGTCTGAGACACTGCCACAATGTACCGCCCTGCCTCTTATCACGCCAAATATAGCGATAAATGCTCATATGACTGATACCAGCATGAACGCCAGATATTTGCTCAGGACTCCAGTTCTCTTTAAGCTTGTCTGTCACCCATGCCCAGAGGTCAGTCACAATAGTTGTGGCGTTGTTAGCCCGTCTGTCACAAGCCTTGTTATTAGCATGCTTTGCTCGGTAACCTCGTAGGCTTTTATTACGCCTAAGCTCTCTTGATATGGTACTGGGACTTCTGTTTAACACCCTCGCTATAAAATTAATACTATGTTTTGCCCCTTTAAGGGCATAAATCTGGTATCGTTCACCTAGGCTTAGATGTGTATAGCTCATGGTTGCAATCTCACTTTGGTCGGTGGATAAAAACTTTGATGCTAGCGCATCTAGGTCTTTTTTTCACCTTGCATTTGGTATTGCACTTCATGTGTTAATCTAAGAATAAAAATACTTCTTCAGCAATACTCTATAAATAACACACTATTATTCTGCTATAGATAATAAAAAGGTATCAGTACCAAGGTTTTGAATAAATCAATTACTATAACAAACGATGATGATTTCACTATATGTTTTTGTGTCGATATAGGGCCATGCTCTCATGCAACAGTTTAAGTCCTTACAGCGATTATTGATCTTCTATGCATCGACCTTGCTGGTCATGCTATTGCTGTACTATGTCACGTTTTTTGATGGGTTGAGACATCATAGCGAACAACACAGTATAGATACTTTTCATGCATTACAGTACAGTATTACTGAGCATGCCGCGCCTATCGATGTAGAAATAGAAAAAATCCTAAAACAGCCTGCTTTTGACCATATCAGTTATCAGCTTATTTTGATGATGCCATCTGGGCAAACCTATATCCATCGTAAGACTCGACCTAATGAATCAGCTTTTACGACAGTAACGTTTCCAACAGTCAATGCCGCCACTTTTTCTAAGGACAATCAAAGTGCTTATACAGTCAGTAGTAGTGCTTTAACAGGAACGATAAAGCTCGAAAGTGGTCATCAGGTTTATATTGTGTTGCGCTATGAGCCTTTGACTGTCGAATGGACCTCGTACCGTTATTGGCTACCATTAACGGTGGCTTTGATACTATTTTTTATTGCTTTATTTTACATGCTCCACCGTCGAACCAACTGGGAGCAGCTAATAGCTTACACTGATAATTTGAGTGTTCATGCAAAAGAGTCTTATACGCCGCCGCCCTTTTTACAAGAAAAGTCCACCACTGAGTTTTTGCTGCTAGGTCATGCACTGAGCCGTGTCAGTTATCGGCTACACAACGACTATCGACGTATCAAAACATTAAATCATCGTTTGGAGCGCTTGGTTGATCAGGCACCACTGCCAATGCTGATGAGCTTACGTCATGGTCAGATTAGTTTCTATAATCAACGCTTTGAAACAATATTTACACCCTCTACCAAAAACGGACACAGGCATATAATCACTGATTTCGTCATGGGCAAAGACGAGGCTACTCAGCACATACTTCAAACGCTAGCTGGTTTACAAGTCTCGCGTACATTGACCGTCTACGGAATACAAAACAAACAAAACTACCAGTTGCATGCCACTCCATGGTTCGGTGAGCATGGACAAGTTCATGGTTTTACGGTAATGCTTAATGATATCAATGAGCTGGTTAATCAGAACGAGCAGTTGCAACAGCAAAATAAACAGCTACAGCAAAAGGTTGATGAGTTCAATAAACTTAGGTTTGTCATCGGTCATAAGTTGCGCATACCGCTAGAAGCTATGATCGATATCCTTGAGCCAATCGATCCGAACACGTTGAATGCAAGACAAAACATAACATTAGATACTTTGATTACCACCAGTCAGAACATGCTCACCGCACTCAACGAGACGCTACATATAGGAAATATCGAGGTTAGAAAAACTCGCCTTAATATTGAGCCCGTCGATATTTATAAGCTTGGTCAGGAAGTTAATGAGCTAATCATAAATGATACGAGGCAAAGAGGGCTTGAGCTGATTTACTTTTTTGCCCCAGACTGTCCGCGCTCTATTGGTACTGATGACGTGCGTCTCCGGCAGATTTTGCTGAATCTACTGCATAATGCCGTAAAATTCACCCCCTCCGGACATGTCGCACTTATTATAGAACAAACTGACTACGAGCAAATGTCAGAGGCTAACAAAGAGACCTTACAGTCTATCAATAAAAACCTTACCGCAGATGCAGTGAGTTGCTGGGTGCGCTTTAGTGTGCAGGACACTGGTATCGGTATCACATCTGCCAAACAGCATCAGCTCTTGTCGTACTTAAATAAACCCCATAGCCAAGATATCAACCCAGTAGCGCAAAATGCTATCGATACAGGGTTGGGACTAAAAAACGTCAATAGCTTTGCGCGATTACTAGGCGGCTTTATAGAACTAACCAGTACCGTGAATGAAGGTAGCATGTTCAACCTTTATTTGCCTTGCCGACGCCCAAACTATCAGTCGGTATATCATCCTAGTCAGCACCTAAATCATATTTGCCTAATCGCGATCGTCCACCAGCCGCTTGTCGCGCAACATTTACAGCGGCTTTGTGAGCACTTAGCGATATCTAGCACTATTTATACTGCTGTAGACCTAGCGACTATAGAGCAATTAACAGAACGCCTAAGTCAAGATCAGCAAAGCTTGGCACCCATACTTCTACTAGATTATGAGTACTATGATACCAGCGCGATCTTAGTTGGTAATAAGCCCGATACTGACAGCTCAGCGAAATATCAAAACTCATTATCACAAGAGCAGGCTGACCTCACAAAACCCCATTTAACGCACAGCAATCACATAGTCACTAGCATCGATAGACGGCAGGCATTAAATAGCCTACTCGCTAATACATCCTTACCTAAAATACTATTTAGTATGAAACCTGAGCGCCGTATACCCTCTATGTTACTCGATCAATGCGATGGCTTTTTGGCAAAACCTTTAGATAGTGCGCTATTACTGTCTGAAATCCTGCGCTTGACAATGCCAGCTAGAAAAAAGCTAACACAAACACAAGATATTAAAGAGAACATTAGCGAGACAACTGCTCAAGAAGAAAGTTCGCAGCCATTATCACCCCTTATCTTAGTGGTGGAAGATAGCCCAACCAATCAAAAAATAGCCTGCAAAATGCTAAGTAAACTTGGCTATCGCAGTATCGTTGCAGAAGATGGTCAGCAAGCGCTTGATATATTAGCCAGCCAGCGTGAAGAGATCTCCCTCATTTTGATGGACTGCCGGATGCCAGTCATGGACGGTCTACAAGCTACTCAGGCAATCCGCGCACAAGACGACGATATACCTATTGTCGCACTAACGGCGAATAATACAGAAGAGGATCGCAAGGCGTGCATGCAAGTGGGAATGGATGAGTTTTTATCCAAGCCTATCCGTAAAGAGGATCTAGAAACCGTTCTACAAAGCTTTATACCCTAAACGTTAATAACAAAATCACCCTCTCAACATTATAGTTGATCCAATTTAAGAGCGGTACAAGGCAACCGAGTGCAGATGTATCTGTCATACTTCAAGCGAGGTTAACGATGTAACGCTTTTATAGTGGATTGACTATACTTTGATTTCGTAATATGGACAGGGTGAATATTTAAACAGGTAAGTACAGCCTCAAACGTTATTTCATAAAGCCATTATCTGCTAAAAAAGCTTCTGTAATTTGGCTTTGAGGATTTGCAGTATTCATACCACCAGATTGTGATTTATTTAGCAAACGCTCCAAATAGCGTGCAACGATATCCACCTCTATATTCACCTTACTGCCTACCAGCCAGTGTTTCGCAATATTAGTCACTTGTGCCGTATGCGGGATAATATTTAAAGAAACGATATTGTCACGTACCAGATTGGTAGTCAAACTAATCCCATCTACCGTGATAGAACCTTTGGTCGCTGTATAGTGCGCCAACTCTTGTGGTATCTCAATCTCAATATAAATAGAACGTGCGTCTTGCTGTAGTTTACTGACGACACCTACCCCATCCACGTGACCGGCAACAATATGGCCACCAAAACGAGTCGTTGGTAGCATCGCTTTTTCTAAATTGACCGTATGACCTGCTTTTAATGCTTCTAGCGCTGTTCGAGCAATAGTTTCACGTGAAACATCAACAGAGTAATGGTTATTACCTAGCTCTACAACAGTCAAACAGATACCGTTCGATGCAATAGAATCACCGAGCTTTACGTCGCTAAAATCTAGGTCGTTAGACTCTATTGTTAAGCGTATATCACCGCCCGTTGGTTGCATCGATTTTACGGTTCCAACGCTTTCTATAATTCCAGTAAACATATCATCCTCATCTCGTTATTATAATGCTGTTATAAACACATCACTTTATTTATCAAATACTTAACCAAATTTCTTAGTGCTGTCTTTCTGAGTACACTTCGCAGTGAAACACACGGGAAATGCAGGCGGTCATAGGATAGATTGTGGATAAGTAAGTATAAGTCAATAGAATATTCTTAAAGTCTTTATTAATTATAGAGTTATCCACAATGATGCTAAATTTAGTTTAGCGCTCGCAACGTAAGATTTAAAAAAACATAAGTTATTGATTAGTATATAATTTATCATAAAAACTCAAAAATAATCAGCTTTTCATGTTTCATGTGGAACAAAGTTGTACACAGTTTCATGTGGAACATTTAAAATAGTAACGTACTTATCCACATATAGTTCACATTATAAGCATTTTGCGGATAACAAAATCACAAATAAGCAACCTACAAAGGCAATAGCGTTAATTTAAGGTCAGAACCAAGTTTCTCATAATTATAAATATCGAAGCGCAACTGTTGAGCCAGTGAGATAGGATTGAAATTGACCATTGGTCGCGCTTGATCACCAAGGAGACAAGGCGCCTGATAAACAATCAATTCATCGACGAGCTGCTGACTCAAAAAACTTCCCGCAACGCCAGCACCCGCCTCCACCAAGACATCATAACACTGATGGTCTCTGACTAATGTTGCTAGTAAATCAGTGAGATCATCTGTGCGCCAATAAATCGTATCTGTACGGCGGCACAATTGATAATCAGACTGAGCACTGTGCTCTAAACGCTGACGTCTATCGAGCACTACAATCTGAGGTGATGGTATTTTTTCGGGTAATACGCCTAGTTTATTTGAACGCACGTTGAGCTGCGGATCATCAGCTATCACTGTCTCACTACCGGTTATGATTGCCCCACTTCGTGCGCGTATCTTTTGTACATCTTCGCGGGCTGCGTTTGATGTAATCCATTTTGACTCACCAGATGCCATCGCGGTGCGACCATCTAGGCTAGTCGCTATTTTTAATCTGACATATGGCATCTGAGTCCGCATGGCTTTTAAAAACCCGCGATTTAATGCTTCTGCCTGCTCCGTCAGTATGCCAACTGTCACTTCAATACCAGCTTGCTTAAGTAGCTTTACCCCGCGACCTGCCACCTGTGGATTGGGGTCTAGGCCGGCAATCACAACACGCTTTACATTAGCTTTAATAAGTGCCAACGCACACGGCGGTGTACGGCCTGTATGGCTGCATGGCTCTAGAGTCACATAAGCCGTTGCGCCCACTGCTCGATCGCCTGCTTCTTTTAATGCAAATACCTCTGCATGTGGCTCACCAGCTTTCGGATGAAACCCTTGACCGACCACTTCTTCAGTTTGGACGATGACACAACCTACTACTGGATTTGGCCTAGTAGTATATAAACCGAGCTTAGCTTGTTCGATAGCAAGCATCATAAAGTAGCGATCTTGCGCATCTTGAGAGTGATTTATAGTTGGCATAACAGTAGGCTTATGAATGATTGGTAATAATTACGGAGAATTTTATTTAATAATCTAAGCGCTTTGAACTCAAAATCAGTTTAATAGTTAGACATATTTATTGATGTACCAGCTTATTTGTCATTTGGACGGATATTGGCAATTTCCTGATGAAAAGCATCAATGTCTTGAAAGTCGCGATAGACGCTAGCAAAGCGCACATAGGCAACATCATCTAAAGTTTTTAGCTCACTCATGATGATTTCGCCCAAGACTTTACTACTGATTTCACGCTCACCCATCTGTCTGACGCGTTTTTCAACTCGGCTGATCATTGCTTCTTGCTCATCGATAGTGATGGGGCGCTTTTGCAAAGGCAATAAGATAGACCGACGCAGCTTTTCATTGTCGTAAGGTTCAATCTTGTTGCTGGATTTGATAATCCTTGGCATCACCACTTCTACCATCTCAAACGTTGTAAAACGCTCTTGGCAACTGTTGCATGAACGGCGGCGACGCACTTGCGCACCTTCTGCAGCAAGACGTGAGTCAATCACTTTTGTCTCTGATGCATTACAATACGGGCAGTGCATAGCAATTCCTTCTTTTATGACTAAGAATAAAAGCAAAACTTATGAGATAGACAAATGTATTGAGTAATAGATAGAGTTATTCAACCGTTATTTACCAATACAAAAACTACCAAATATTTTGCCAAGCAAATCATCAGCACTAAACTCACCTGTAATCTCACCCAAACTCTGCTGGGCCTGACGCAAGCTTTCAGCAACCAACTCACCTGCTTGGAATACCGTTAACTGCTCATGCGCCTCTGTTAAACAGTTGGCTGTCCGTCTGAGAGCATCTATATGACGAGTACGAGCGATTAAGCTATTTTCTGGTGGATGAAAACCTACCTTAGCGCATAGTGCTTCGACTAAATTATCGATACCAGCGCCTGTTTCACATGAAACATTAACTTGTTCGTAGCCTCTATCTTTGATTTCGGCTTGCATCGTAGAGGCAGATTTTTCGCTACTATCATCGCTCAGTAGATCACTTTTATTGGCAATGATGAGTAAGCGTTTGGCATCTGGCAGCTCGCCGAATAACTGCTCAGCCAATTGCAACGGTGTGCTTTCTTCTTCAACATCGCGAGTCACATCGTAAACCATCAGCAGCATATCAGCTTGGGTAATGGCGGTACGGGCACGTTCAATGCCGATACGCTCTACGGTATCCTCTGTATCACGTAAGCCTGCCGTATCGGTAAGGTGAAGTGTCAAACCATTGAGCACGACCGTCTCTTGTAACGTATCACGCGTGGTGCCAGCGACATCGGTCACGATAGCACGTTCTTGCCCTGCTAGACGATTTAGCAGGCTTGATTTACCAGCATTTGGCCTACCTGCTAGGACAACATGGATACCATCACGTAAGAGCTGACCTTGCTTTGCTGTGGCTAAGACTTGCTGTATCTTATCTTGCGTTTGCTCAAGTTTGCTCTGTATCACGCCGTCAGATAAAAAATCGACATCCTCTTCATCAGGGAAATCAATGGCAGCCTCAACGTGCAAGCGCAAATGAATCAACTGTTCTAATAGCTGGTTTATTTTTTGGGAGAACTCACCACTTAGTGAACGAATCGCACTACTCGCGGCCGCCGCACTGGTCGCATCAATCGCATCAGCGATCGCCTCTGCCTGCACCAAATCCAACTTATCGTTATCAAAAGCGCGATAAGAAAACTCTCCGGCACTCGCTTGTTTGGCGCCTAATTCAAATACACGTGCAAGCAACTGGTTCTGTAAAATAACGCCGCCATGCCCTTGCAGCTCAATCACATCTTCACCCGTGAATGAGTGCGGACTTTTAAAGAACAGTACGAGCCCTTCATCAATAACGGTGCCATCCGCCTGATAAAAGCGGCAGAAGCTAGCCATACGCGGCGTAAAAGCAGATTTACCCGTCAGCGCGCAGGCCATGGCGTAAGCACGGCTACCTGACAGACGTATAACACCCACACCCCCTCGCCCGAGTGGCGTTGCAATCGCAGCAATCGTGGCGAGTCCCGATGTATTAGATTTTTCAGAATGATTCGGTGTGGCTAATGCCATCTCTAAGGAATCCACAATAACTCTCAATAACTAAAAATCCCATTATAGACGTCTGTGCTCATAGTGACAAAGCAAACTTTGAAACGCGGCCTAATCGTTGATATTTTCTCTTTAATGTTGATAAGCTGTGGATAACATTTTAGCACTTATAAAAAAACCACCGCTTGCGCGATGGTTTTTGTTTTTATCCTTCTGATAGAGCGTCAATTAGTCAACTATTTTTACCGTGCGACGTTTCTGCTCTTCTTCGACTTTCTTATTTACAATATATTGCTGAGTCATACTGAACAAGTTGTTCACTGTCCAATATAGTACCAAACCTGCTGGGAAGAATAGCATGAATGCGGTAAAGATAATTGGCAAGAACTTCATCACTTTTGCTTGCATTGGATCTGCTGGCTGCGGATTCAACTGCTGCTGGATGAACATGGAAACACCCATCAATAGCGGCAAGATGAACCAAGGATCCATGGCTGAAAGATCGCGAATCCACAAAATCCAAGGCGCATGACGCAGCTCGACACTCTCTACGAGCACCCAATACAAAGCTAAGAAAATTGGCATCTGCATCAAGATAGGTAGACAACCCGCCATCGGATTGACATTCTCTTCTTTGTAGATGGCCATCATTTCTTGCGACATTTTCATGCGGTCGTCGCCATGCTCTTCTTTTAGCGTTTTTAGTCTCGGCGCAATAGCGCGCATTTTTGCCATTGAATAATAGCTCTTATTAGAGAACCACATCAAAGCAATTTTGACTAAAATGGTGAGGATAATGATTGACCAACCCCAGTTACCCACAACTTTATGCACACCTTCCAAGATAGCAAACAAGACTTTCGATATTGGCCACAATAAACCGTAATCAACCGTCTTATTCAGACCAACTGCCACATCTTTTAGCTCAGACTGTACTTTTGGACCTGCGTACAGTGTGGCATCCAACGTCACTTGCTTATTCGGTGCGACATTGACTGGCTGACTGTTAAAGCCGATAAAGTAGTCGTTACCAGTCTCGCGGGTAAAGAATTTACCCGTGAAGTTTTCAGGCGTCCATGCAGAGACAAAGTAATGCTGTACGATGCCAACCCAACCTTTATCACTGGTCGTCGTCAACTCACCATCGCTGAAGTCTTTAAACTTCAGTTTATTGTATGGATCATCTGGCGTACCCCACGCACCACCTAGATAAGTCGCCATGCTCAGCGCGCCTTTATCAGACATGCCAGGATCTTTACTATCGTCGCGTTTTAGCTGCGCAAACATCTGACCTTGCCACGCATTGGTAGAGGCGTTTTGAATTTTGTAGCTAATATCGATCGGATATTTGTTTTCAGTAAAGGTGAATGTCTTGGTGATTGTCACGCCATCTTTTTTGTAAGTAAGCGGTACTGACAATGTCTGTTGCCCTGCTTCCATTACATAATTGTTGGCGGTGTGGCTATAAATCGCACGGCCTTCTGCCGTATCAATACCATTTTGACCAATCAAGCCAGACTGAGCCACGTATACACGGTTGCTGTTGTTTTCTAGCAATACGAAAGGCTTATCGCTATCGAGCGTCGCGTCATACTGCTTGAGCGCAGCATAGACAATATCACCGCCTTCTGGGTTGATTTTGATTTCATAGCGATCGGTTGTTACCGTGATTAATCCTGTGTCCTTTGCAGGGGTCGCTGTCACAGCTGCGTTATCCACAGGTAGGGTCTGAACCGGAATATCGCCTGCGGCACCAGTGGTAGAAGGAATGTCAGCACCTACTGAACTTGTAGTTTCTGGCACTGCTTCTACAGCTGGTGCATCGGCATAATCATCTCGCCATGCCAAAATCAGCAGATAAGCGGTAATTAGCATCGCAATGATGATCATCACCCGAAATATCTTTTGCATAAACCTTTCCTAGATTAAAAATTAGGGAATGAAAAATTAGGGCATGTGTCATGACTGTATTGCATAGTTATCATCATGATCGATAACCGCGTTGAGAGTCATTTACATAAAATGTGCATCATTTTACTAAAAATCTGCTTCAAATGATACCAAGAGTGTGGATAACTTGTGGGTAAGTCATTGAAGATGATATCTAAAGCCCGAAGTTATGATTTTTATGTTGTCTTCATTAAGTAGTTAAGACGTGGCACATACCCCTGACGATCTCGGTAAACACCCCATCCTCTACTATCGCTACTCGTTGTAGAAGGTATATATTGATACCGATAAGAAGATAAAGGGAGCGGGACAAAATCAATGCCGTGTCCACCAAGCGGATGACATTTACTAAGACGTTTTAACAGCAACCAACTACCTACACGAGTGCCATGCCACGCCAAAGCTTGTTTACCATAGTTTGAACAGGTGGGATAGTAACGGCAGCGAGCAGGTATGATAGGGCTAATTATTTTTTGATAAAATTTTATTATATTTAATATAAAAACAAAAATTATTTTATTTATTAAAACTAATAATTTTTTCATTTTATTTTTTTTCTATTTTTTTAAAAATATTATTTATTTCTTTTTTTAATTCTTTATTATCAATATCCTTTATCGATTTTTTTACTATAAAAACAATATCTTTATTTTCTAATTTAAAAGCTTTTGTACGGAACTGCTCACGGATATGTCGTTTAATCAAATTTCGAACGACAGCAGTAGGCACTTTACGCTTAGTAATCGCCATACCGATACGTGGCTTGTCACAGGCACTGGGTCTCACAAACGCCATCAAGTGGCTCTGATGTATCTTACGCTCAGGTGCGTCAAACACTTCACGAAAAGCTGCTGGTGTCAGTAGGCGCTGCTCTTTAGTAAAATTGGCTGTAGGTGTAGCTAAAAGAGATTTGGGCATGGTATGACCTAATATGATAGGGAATGGCGATATTAAAGATAATAGCAAAATATAGAAACAAAAAAAGCGCCGATGCGGGCGCTTTTAATATATGGCTAAGTGTCAGTTGTGATGATTGACTATTGCAATCTATAAACAATAGGAGCACAACAAGCAATATTAGCCATGCTTATCGCTATCTACTGATTATACAGTTAGACGATGACGTCCTTTAGCACGGCGACGAGCTAAGACCTGACGGCCTTTTTTAGTTGCCATACGAGCACGGAAACCGTGAGTACGTTTACGCTTGATCACGCTTGGTTGGAATGTACGTTTCATAACTCACCTATCAAAATAATGGACTAAATTCGTAATAACGGAGGATTATACCATCCAGTATAGTTTTGGTCAATAAACTAATTTAGCCTGTTTTCAGAGATTCAGTTTCTGCTATCAGATTGCTAGATATTATTTGTTCAATACTTCCGTTTTGTTTAATCAGTGTTTTTAGTTGACAGTAAATAATTTCTGAAGTTATCCACAGTTTTGCATGAAATCTATAATAATAATTAATTAATATATATAGAGTTGTTGTTATTGGGGCTTTACTTATCTGTGGCTAACTCCACTTTATCCTTATTTATCAAAACACTAGGCTATGGGTAAGGTTGTGGATAACCTGTGGGCTAAATATGGATAACTTATCTTGTAGAGTTATCCACAAAACTATCCACAGTCTTATCCCCAAAAAACAAGGTTTTATCCACAGGGTATTTATGTTAGATTAGCCCCTACTTCGTGTGTGGCTTCTCATAACTTTCCAGTGTGACTTTTAACATAGTTAATCACTGTTGATACCAAGTATTTCTGTAGAAGGTCAGGCTATTAAAGTTAATTATTATTGCAAATTATAGGGTTAGTATTTTTCATGATAGACACAGCAAATATTTGGGATAAATGTCTGAACGATTTGCGCTATAACGTTAAAGACAACGTTTTTACCATGTGGCTGAGACCTCTATCAGCTTATCAAGAAGCACAAACTCTGATCATTCTTGCGCCTAATGATTATTTTGTCACGTATATTAAAAAGAACCATCTTCAAGATATTCAGCAATTGGTTGCTAAGCACAGTCAAGGTAGCATTGAGGAGGTTGTTGTCCGTGTTGATAATGCTGGACGTGAGGTAGACGATAGTCAGCAGACAAAAACAGGATCATTATTTTTGGAGGATAAGCCCTCCCCTACTCCATCTGAGCATAAATTTGAATCTATCCATCATAATAATTCAAAAGCAGGTATCGACGCTAATATGCGTCAGGGAGAACTGATCGACTCAGTGGATGCCAAGTCATTAAGCTATCTCAACCCTGACTTTACTTTTGAGACATTCGTCACTGGTAAGTCCAACAATCTGGCCTACAAAGCTTGTTACGAGCTTGGTAAAAAACAATCAAAAAATCGACACAATCCTTTATTTATATATGGACCTTCTGGATTAGGAAAAACGCATTTAATGCATTCTGTAGCACATCGATATCTAAAAAATAATCAAAGTTTTTATTATTTTACTTCTGAAAAATTTATAAACCAATTGGTTTATTCATTAAGAAATAATAAAATAGAAGATTTTAAAAAGAAAATAAAAAAAGTAGATTTATTAATTGTAGATGATATTCACGTCTTAGCAGGAAAGACCAAAAGCAGTAATGAATTTTTAACATTGTTTGCAGATTTTACCAGTGGTGACAAACAACTGATTTTGGCTTCTGATCGTCATCCATCACAAATGACGGAATTTGATGAACGCTTTAGATCGCGATTTTCTTGGGGATTGACAGTCGCAGTTGACCCTCCTGAGATTGATACTCGCGTGCAAATTTTGCAGAAAAAAGCCGCTTCTTATGGCATGGTGCTGCCTAAAGAGTGTGCATTGTTTATCGCTCAAAACGTGGTATCCAATGTCAGACGTTTGGAGGGTGCTCTCAATCAAGTTTTTGCAAATGCCAATTTGACAGGTGCACAGATTACTCTTGAGATGGTGCAATACGCGTTAAAAGACATCGTTGCTATGCGTGTACAAGCCGTAAATATGGATAATATCCGAAAAATAGTCGCTGAATACTATGATGTAACGGTGAAAGACATTATTGGGCGTAAACGTACGCGTAGCATCGCCAGACCTCGCCAAATAGCGATGGCCTTATCGCGTGAGTTAACAGGTGATAGTTTTCCTGAAATTGGTCAATCATTTGGTGGACGTGACCATACTACAGTGATGCACGCTTGCGATAAAGTAAATGAATTACGAGCAGCAGATCCAGCGTTTGACAAGGATTATAAGACGCTAGCGTTGATGTTACAGGCAGGTTAGTAGAGTAAGTCTTCACTGTATTTTAGGGAGAAAATATCGTTTATAATATTGAAAATATAAGCAGATAGATGCTCTGTAGATTATAGTCGGTAGACAAGGTATTATTAGACGATTACGTCAAATTTTTATAAAAAATCATTCAAATAAGAGTAACTAAGCATGCAATTATCGATCAATCGAGAATCGTTACTAAAAGCTATCAACTTGATCGCCAAAGCCGCTGATAAACGCCATAATATGGTGATATTGGGTAATATTAAGCTGCAGTTATCAGAGTCCGAGCTTATCTTGACAGCCTCAGATTTAGAAGTGGAGCTGACATCGACCTTGAAATTGCCTGCTGGTGCTTGTGTTGAAGCAGGAACAACGACGCTACCTGCAACAAAACTAAAAGATATTTGTAAGTCTTTACCTGCACAAGCCCAAGTTAACCTAGCGACTCAAGCGAATGAGCGTTGTCTACTTACCAGTGGCAAGAGCCGTTTCACGCTAGGTACCTTACCCAGTGAAGACTATCCAAGCTTGGGCAATCCTGAAAATATCACGCCGTTGAACATCAGCCGTAGTCGCTTGACAGATTTGATTCACAAAACTCAGTTTGCGATGGCAATTCAAGATGTACGTTATTATTTGACGGGTATGCTGTTTGATGTTTCACAGCAGCAGCTGACGACCGTTGCGACTGACGGACATAGATTGGCCTTGGCACGTAGCGTTATAGATGTGAGTGCTGATCTGAGCATGCAGGCTATCTTGCCACGTAAGGCAGTGATCGAGCTTGAGCGTTTGGCGACTGAGCTTGGCAAAATGCTAGGGGATAAGGACAATGCAGTGACGCTGAGTTTTGGGCGTGAGTTTTTGCAAGTGAGCTTACCATTTGGCGATGTAGATAGTGCAGGGCAAGTCAGCCAAAACCTAATGGTGACGTTTACTGCCCGTTTGATTGATGGCAAATTCCCTGATTATCGCCGCGTCATGCCAAGCAATACAGATAAGCTCGCGTTATTTAATCAAGAAAAAATGACTGACGTATTACGCCGGGTTGCGATTTTGAGTAATGAGAAGTCGCGCGGTGTGGTCTTTAATTTTGCCAGTGATGGTATGGTAGAGGTACGTGCCAACAATGCTGAGCAAGATGAAGCCGTGGAGATGATACAAGCCAAATATCAGGGCGAACCAATGGAGTTATCATTCAATGCTGCGTATCTACAAGATGTGCTAAGTGTTATTCAAGGTGATTTGCAGATGCATATGAGCCAATCGAATGCTTCAGTGTTGGTCAATCAGCTTAATGATGAGTTCCATCAATACGTCATCATGCCGATGCGTATATAGTCTGATTTTTTGCACATCATACAGCATTGAACCGCGCTAGCATCTTTTAAGTATTTACGCGGACAGCTTAAATTTAAATAAACTTTTGCTTGCTTTGAAAGCTGAAAATAATGGGCGGCTATCGATATCATGATTGAACGTCTACAAGTATCAAATCTGCGCAACCTCACACAAGTTAATTTGCAGTCGACCGTTTGCAACGTTGTCATCGGTGCAAATGGTAGCGGCAAAACCTCTTTACTTGAAGCGATATTCTTATTATCGAGAGGCAAAAGCTTTCGCCATCACCAGCCAAAACGTTATATACAGCATCATCAAAACCATGCAACGGTCTATGCTAAGCTCAATGATGATCGTACGTTGGCCATTCAAAAACAAGCAGATGCGACAACCATTCTGCGTCTTAATCAAGCGACTGTCTACAATCAAAGTATATTGACTGAGCAGCTGCCCACGCTATTGATAGATCCCTCAACGATGGATATGTTAGAGCAGGGTAGTGCCAGTCGTCGCCAGCTATTAGATTGGTTGGTGTTTCACATGAAACAAGGTTTCCACCCACAATGGGTCGCCTATCAACGCCTGTTAAAACAGCGCAATAGTTTACTAAAAAAGACTCGTCAATTGACGCAAGTCCAGCTAGCTGAGCTAAAGTCTTGGGATAAAGGACTAAGTAATCATGCGGCATTGATACATCATTATCGTGAGCAAGTATTTACTGAGTGGCAGCCTTATTTTGCCAAAAGTGTTCTGCAATTGTTGCCGTCTTATGCTGAGAAATTGAGCCTAAGTTATAACGCTGGCTATGACACTAATGTCGCGCTTGATGTACAGCTTAATGAGCGATTAGAGCAGGATTTACAGTTAGGATATACCCGTATAGGCAATCATCGGGCTGATATCCACGTACATTGGCGCTCTGATAATACTGTACGGTCTGATGATGTTATAGATAGTCAGGCGACAAATACAAATACAGCGTCCTCAAACCATGAGGTAAATGCTAAATTACCAACTCTAAAAGAGCAGGCAGCAAATGTATTGTCCCGCGGTGAAAAGAAGCTGCTTATTACTGCGCTACGCTTATCACAACTACCATTACTGCTCAATGATAATAAATATAGCGCTTCGTTCGCTAATAACTCAACATCGAGAGCGACTCCTGTCGTGCTACTAGATGACATCACCGCAGAGCTAGACGATAGGGCGATAGGTATTCTTTTATCAACATTAGCGCAGCTGCCTTGTCAGGTGTTCATGACCAGCTTGACGGATGATATCGTACATCTGGTTAATGAGTTATGGTCAAAACCTAGGTTGTTTCACGTGAAACAAGGTCAGATATGGTCTGTTGATTAATTCCTGTTGATTAATTCTTAATCGCTTATCATCACTTTAAGCATTTTCCTGCCTACTTATAACGCCTTTTATGCGTCCTTTACTGAGTATCACAGTCACGACTATTACTTATACTAGCTATTAGACAAAGACACCGACTCATAAGTCGTAAAACTCCCAGTAAACAGTGACTTACAGACAAAAAAATGCTAAAATAACCCTTTATTTTTGTCCTGTTCTCAGCAATTTATTCGATAGCATCATATAACAGACTTCTATTTTTTATTTCTTTATAAGTAATTGATAATTAAATATTTTATTTATTTCAATAGTTTTAACAATGGCTAGAAAAACAAAGACTATTACTAATAAGTAATTTGCCAATTTTATCTCTATGCAGCCTTTTTTAGGCTAACGGTGGTTAGTAGTTTAGCCGCTCATATGCACTCTAAGTGATGAATAATAGAAGTTGGTTTTAAGATGCCATCATGAGGTGCATTTTTATAAGTGCGCTGATAAAAACGGCTGATTATGGCTAGATTAAGGAATGTACATGAGTGATTCATTACCTATTGACCACGAGCAATTGATAGACGACAGTGCTACTGAAGCCGCTGTATCTACTGTAGTTTCAGAAGTATTACCTTCTGATTATAGTTCTAAGGATATCCGTGTACTACGTGGGCTAGAGGCTGTACGCGTGCGCCCTGGTATGTATATTGGTGACACTGACGATGGCACAGGCTTGCATCATATGGTCTTTGAGGTCGTGGATAACTCTATTGATGAGGCGCTGGCCGGTCACTGTGATCAGATTGATATCATCATTCACGAAGACGAGTCTGTCAGTGTGATGGATAATGGCCGCGGTGTACCAGTCGATATCCATCCAGAGGAAGGGGTGTCAGCGGCGCAGGTCATCATGACAGTCCTGCATGCAGGCGGTAAGTTCGATGATAATAGCTATAAAGTCTCAGGCGGTCTGCATGGTGTTGGGGTATCGGTCGTCAATGCGTTGTCTAAAAAGCTTGAGATGAATATCTGGCGTGAAGGCTATCATTACCGTCAGACCTATACTGATGGTGTACCTGACGCTGATATTCAGCAGATGGAAGCGACCGATCAAACCGGTACGCAAATCCGCTTTTATCCAAGCAGCGACGTATTCACCGGCACAGTCTTTGAATATGATATTTTGGCAAAACGCCTACGCGAGCTGTCATTTTTGAACTCCGGTGTGCGTATCGTTCTGACCGATGAGCGTATTGATAAGCGTCGTGAGTTTGAGCATAAAGGCGGCTTACTAGAGTTTGTCAGCTATATCAATGCAGGCAAAGACGGTATTAATGAAGTATTCCATTTTACCAGTCAGCAAGACGATGGTATCAGTGTCGAAGTCGCGCTGCAGTGGACCGATACGTATAACGAAAAAGTATTGTGTTTCACCAATAACATTCCGCAAAAAGATGGCGGTACGCATTTATCAGGTTTCCGCTCAGCCCTGACACGCGGCTTAAACAGCTACATGGATCGTGAGAATTTATTCAAAAAAGAAAAAGTCGCGGCGACTGGCGATGATGCTCGTGAAGGTCTAACGGCTATTGTCTCGGTGAAAGTGCCTGATCCAAAATTCTCAAGCCAGACCAAAGACAAGCTGGTCTCAAGTGAAGTGAAATCTGCTGTCGAATCAGCGATGCATGATAAGTTCAATGATTATCTGCTAGAAAACCCAAGCGCTGGTAAAGCCATTGCTAATAAAATCATGGAAGCTGCTCGTGCGCGTGATGCGGCCCGTAAAGCGCGAGAGATGACTCGCCGAAAGACGACTCTGGATATTGCAGGTCTGCCGGGTAAGTTGGCTGACTGCCAAGAAAAAGATCCAGTACTATCTGAGCTATATATTGTGGAGGGTGACTCTGCAGGTGGCTCAGCGAAGCAAGGTCGTAGCCGTAAGACTCAAGCGATTTTGCCGCTAAAAGGTAAAATTTTGAACGTTGAGCGTGCACGTTTTGACAAAATGCTATCGTCCGCTGAAGTGGGTAACCTGATCACGGCACTTGGCTGTGGTATCGGCCCTGATGAGTATAATCCAGATAAAGTACGCTACCATAAAATCATCATCATGACCGATGCCGATGTGGATGGCTCACACATTCGTACCCTGCTGCTGACATTCTTTTTCCGTCAAACGCCTGAGCTGATCGAGCGTGGCTATGTATATATCGCCCAGCCGCCGCTATATAAAGTGAAAAAGGGTCGTCAAGAGCTTTATCTCAAAGATGATGAGGCGCTAAAAGCGTATCTATTGTCATCAACCATTGATAGTACCAAGCTACATGTTAGTGCGGATGCGCCTGCTATTACAGGGCAAGCGCTTGAATCATTGCTGAATGATTATAACCAAACTCAGCTGATCAAAGCGCGTTTGCAGATTCGCTTCCCAGCGGTCATCTTGGATGCGTTGACGCATACGCCAAAGCTATCCGTTGATATGACTTATGATGAGTCTGCGATGCAGGACTGGCAAAAAGCCATGCAGGCTCAGCTTGACGTCTTTGGTAGTGAGTTAAATCCTGAGATTGAGTTGGTCAATATTCATGCACCGCAGTCACAAGATATGGATTCAGCGGCTGCCGATCTATTGGGTATGACACCTGCAATTGGCACTGAGGCCGCAAGCACCGCAGAAGGCGAAGCATCAGACAATGAGGCTTTATCTACTAAGGCGCAGTGGCTACCACGTGTCACAGTCTATGTGCATCAATTGGCACACCATTATCTGTTAGATGCTAGCTTTATCAACTCAAGTGAGTATGGCAAATTATTACGTCTATCAAGCGAGTGGAATACCCTGCTTGAGAGTGATGCCTTTATCCGCCGTGAAGCAAGTGCGGGCACGACTAAAGATATTCCAGTACGTGACTTCGATTATCTCTGGCAGCAAATGATGCTCGACGCGCGTCGTGGTCTGGCTATCCAGCGCTACAAAGGTCTAGGTGAGATGAACGCCGACCAGCTATGGGATACCACGATGGATCCAGAAAACCGTCGTATGCTACGTGTCACTATCGAAGATGCGATTGCCGCTGATCATATGTTTACCTGCTTGATGGGTGATCATGTCGAGCCACGTCGTGTCTTTATTGAAGAAAATGCGTTAACCGTCTCAAATCTAGATATCTAATTTTGAAACTGATCAGTAACAACGTATAAAAATACCGCTTCGTCTATCGAAGCGGTATTTTTGTTTCACGTGGAACCTTTTTTATAAAGCTAATCATACCTGCTATTCGAGTTAAGAGAAAATACCATGATTGAAGTAGTGCTGCTCGCGATTGCACTCGCGATGGATGCGTTTGCCGTATCGATAGGACTGGGCGCAAAGTCACAGAAACAAAGCCAGCAATATGCACGTCATCTCGCTATTTATGCCGCATTATATTTCGGTATCGCGCAGGGTGTGATGCCGCTCATTGGCTATTTATTGGGTGCAGCGCTGTTGGGATGGTTGGCGGCGGCCGCGCCTTGGATTGGCGGTATCATCTTAATTGCGCTGGGTGGCAAGATGCTGTACGAAGTGCTCAGTGGTGAGGATGACGAAGAAGATATTGACGTGGGCGGTAGTGTCATTAGCCATCGCACCATGTTTACCCTTGCTATTGCTACCAGTATTGACGCCATGGCAGCAGGATTTACGCTAAATTTATTGGCCTTGAACGCGTGGTTAGCTTGCTTGATTATCGCGGTCGTAACGGCGGTGTTTGGCTGGCTCGGGGTCTATTTAGGACGACGCTCTGGTACATGGCTGGAGGATAAGGCAGAAGCATTGGGCGGTGTAGTGCTGATTGCGATTGGTATCAAAGTCATGTTCTTTGGCTAATCTATTTAGAGTTTCACTTAGCCTTTATGCAAAAAGCACCGCCTTGAATATCAAAGCGGTGCTTTTTTTGTTTCACGTGAAACTTAGGCGTGTTAGGTATTCAACGACTATTCTTCGTCGGTATCAAAGCGCCACGCGAGTACACGAGTGCTCTTTTGACCTTGGCTCATCTCAATGATACGCATCTGCGCGACATTAAGCTGCTTTAATAGTAGTTGTAAAGGTTTCACGTTTTCAGATTTTGATACTAACGTCGTGAACCAGCCGACATGCTCAGCATAGCTTTGGCTTTCTTTTGCCATCTTGGTCAAAAACGCAATCTCGCCACCTTCACTCCACAATTCTTTATGCTGACCACCGAAGTTTAGGTTTTGCGCCGCGTTACCTGACTTGGTTGAATGACGGCTGATTTGCTCGCTTTCATTTTTACCGCGATGGCGTTGCAGGTTGTGCTGCTTGCGGCTATTGGCTTCCATCGCTTCTTCTAATGACGCATGAAACGGTGGGTTACACACCACCACATCGAAATAATCTTGACGACCAATGATGTTTTTAAAGATGAACTTAGGCTCAGGCTGTAGCTTTACTTTGACCGCGCTTTTTAGCTTAGGATTGGCGTCACAAATGAGGGTGGCAGTATTGACCGAAACTGGATCAATATCGCTTGCGGTAAATCGCCAGCCGTAGCTTTGGCTACCGACAATCGGATAGATCGCACTGGCACCAGTACCGATATCAAGGGCGTGAATGTCTTTACCCGTTGGCGGTGTGTTGTCGGCATTCACGTGCGTGGTTTGCGCGAGTAAATCCGCAATATAGTGAATATAATCGGCACGCCCAGGAATTGGCGGACATAGATAGCCGTCAGGAATATCCCAAAACTTAACGCCGTAATAGTGCGCCAGTAATACTTTGTTCAGCACACGAACCGACTGATGATCCGAGAAATTAATCGTGGGCTCGCCTTTGGGGTTAGTGATGGTATGCTCAGCAAGCTCAGGCAACGCGCGAGTCAATACGGCAAAGTCGTAACGACCTTGATGTGGATTGCGCGGATGCAATTGACCAAGTTTTTTGGCGGTCGCAGGCGATCGGTTTCTGTGTTTACTATTGGCAGGATTACGGGTCATGGGCTTACTTGTCATAATGTCAGGCTACGATATATGGATATAAGTCAGCAGTGTAGCAGATTTCACCGCTCGCAAATGAGTTATCGATGACGCAAGATCAGGTTGAGCCCCAATACGATCATCGCAGACCCCAACACACGGTCGATCCAATGCTCAAAACGCTGAAATCGTCGATGAATCGCAGGGGCAGAGAGTAGCATCACCACGGTGCTAAACCAGGCCATCTGCAAGACCATCATCCAGACGCCATAAATCGCCAATTGCCAAAGTGGGATGTCTGGCGATAGGACAAGGGTAAAAATCGCCACAAAATAGACAGGCGCTTTTGGGTTGAAGACATTGCAGAAAAACCCGCGACGCAATGTGGTAAAAGTATCATTAGGCGTTGTAAATTTGGTATGAGTAGAGGCGTCTTGCTTTGCTTGTAAATGATCAATAGGTGCGTTCTCTTGCGTTACTGACGCTGTTAGTTCTACTGGCTTTTTAGGTTTGGCCTGAATGCCTTGCCACCCTAGATAGATCAAATAGCCGCCACCTAGCCATTTAATCGCGTTCAATAGCGGCTGCGAGTGGGCAATCACCGTTGCCAATCCTAGCACTGAATAGATAATGTGTACAGACAGCCCCAAGGTAATACCCAAACTACAAATCAAACCAGTACGTCGACCCTTAGCTAAGGTCTGCTGCGAGACCAACACAAAATCAGGACCTGGTGGAGCGGCTGCCAGCAAGTGAACGCTCGTGATTAGCAAAAACCCATGCCAAAACTCCATAAAACCCTCTGTACCCTATCCAGTCTGAATCATAGTTGCACTTATCACAAATGAGGTCAACTTTTATCTATTATCGCGCCATTCGAGTCATTGCTATCGCTTGTGTTATGGTTATATGCTGTCTATATTAAATGAAGTATTAAAAATAGTCCTATCGACAAATCGCTATAAATAAGCGATCAAGATTCGACGATATAACTAGGGCGTGTTGAACATTCGCAAATAGGCACTGCTGATTGCTAAAATTGTTCCAGACAAGGCACGAAGCGACGATAATGCAGATGCCTTAGCGAGATTTGTAACGCAGTATGGGGCAATTTTAGCATCAGCCCCAACGATAAAAGCAGGGGACAGGACTCTTTTTTGCCGCTTCATCGTTAAAAATAAGCGCTTAGAGTGACTAAACTTATTATTTTTAACATCGAATCGCCTAAAAAATAGTCGCTGTCAGTGCCATGGTCGAATGTTCAACACGCCCTACTCACTTCATAAAAAATAACTTTGACAAGGACATCACCATGACGACGGACAGTACTACGCAAGACAACCGCATTACTTATGACACAGACGGCACTATTTGCCTGATTGGGCTAAACCGCGCCAATAAACGCAATGCTTTTGACAGTCATATGATTACCCAGCTATCTGACGCATTGACTCGATATGAAGACGATGAGCATCTACGCTGTGCGCTTATCTTTGCGTATGGCGATCACTTCACCGCTGGGCTCGATCTGGTCGAGCTACAAGATAAGCTAAACGATGGTGTGTTTGAGTTTGATGATAATCAAATTGACCCGTGGGGCATTAGTGGACGCTTACGCACCAAACCTGTGGTGGTGGCGGTCAAAGGCACGTGCTTTACCGTGGCTATCGAGTTGATGCTCAATTGTGATGTGGTCATCGCAAGCGACAACTGTAACTTTGCTCAAATGGAAGTCCAGCGCGGCATCATGCCATTTGGCGGAGCGACGGTACGCTTTGTCGCGGCGGCAGGCTGGCAAAAAGCCATGCCATATCTACTCACGGGCAAAACGTTCGATGCGCAAACGGCTGATCGACTGAACTTGGTCAGTGAAGTGGTGGCAAATGGGACTGAGTACGAGCGCGCATTAACACTGGCGCAAGAGATCAGCAAAGCTGCGCCGCTGGGCGTTAGAGGCGCGCTATCCTCCGCGCAAGATGCGAGCCGCAATGGTGCCGCGACGGCACTGGCTAATATCCACAGCTATTTGCCGCCGCTCTTTCATTCAGAGGATGCCAAAGAGGGCGTGATGGCGATGGTTGAGAGAAGGGAAGCTGAGTTTAAGGGGCGATAGGGAATTTTTAAATGGACATTGAACAAAGAATGTAATCAATTACTTGATGCCAAAAAAGAACATTCTCTTATTTGCTGAGCCGATATCTTCAAAATCTATATTTAGATTATCGGTAATCAGCTTCTTTCTGACATTTTTGGATGCTATTATTAAATCTCGCTCAAATTTGGCACCATTAATAGCTAAGTCTTCACTATAAAAGTTCGTATATCCTGAGATAAGTATTCTAAGATATAAACTAAAATCAACATAATTACCGCATTCTCGTTTAACCTTAGTCATCGATTGAAAACTATTTATTCGTCCTATAGCCTTATGAAAAACTGGTTCAGGAATGTATCGTTGATAAGATTGTAGTCTGGAGTTATAAACTATATCAAAGCCTAGGTATGTGAAATTGTCTTTAGCACCACATATTTTGGTTTTCGGATCTCCAACTTCCTTTTCAATATCTAAACCAATATTTTTAAGGTTTTCTTGAACGTGGTCTTTTAGTTCTTTAGCTCTATCATAAGAGTTACTAAAGATTAGAAAGTCGTCTGCGTAACGTATATACGGTGTGCTGTTCTTAATCATTAAATTGTCAAACTCGTATAAATACATTGAAGAGCACAATGATGCTATAGGCATACCTTGACGAACACCTTTACCACTAAGTTTTTTTAGGTATGCTTCTATCAGTTTTTTGTGCTTTAGATCGCCATAATCTAATTTAGCATCGCAGTATACGAAACTTTTAAGAATAGCAGTTAACTCTTTATCGTCATTTAATCCAATAAACTCTTTTTCAAACTTTTTTACAGCGATTTCTCTATTTATATTGTCAAAAAATTTGACAATATCTGCTTTAATAACGTATCTATACTTGCTCCGATACTCTATAACGTCATCTAAAGCTTTGCGAATACCATGTATGGTTTTCTTGTTTGGTGTTCCTTTATCATCAATATATTCTACTTCTTTGTCGTTATAACCTTTATTCAAGGCATGATCATATTCACAAAATACTTTGTATATTTCTTCATAATGGTCTTTTAAGTATTTAATAAATAGCTTTTGAACGATTCTATCTTGTACTGAGGGAACACAGACCAAACGAGTATTGTCTAATGTCATTACATCGCGTTTAAGACAGTTAGTTTTAGGCAAAATAACAGGGGTGAGATGGTCACAGTTATACTTGAAATCTGATATTTTTTTACAAATACTATCTAAAGCTTTGTCACTAAAATCATTTAAATAATCATTAACGGTGATGTATTGAGTATGGTAGGAGTTGTCGGCTTTCGACTTGTTTTTAGCGAGTTGATTAAGAGTGGATTTAAAATTTTCTTTCACATAAGATGAGAAGTTAACCTTATCTGTCATGATTATCTCCCTTGCTTCTACTTAACAAACCTTTTGCAAAAATTCATATATCAAGTTCTATTAACAAAATAAAGAATTTATGCAAAAGGTCTATTCACTAGATAATCATGACGAAGGTCGAGTGCTCCACGCAAATTATGAGCAAGCTTTCTTAAGCGTTGAACAATGTCGCCACTTAAATATAGCGCACGTTTGGAACGGTACGTCATATAGCTGTCATATGGAATGATAAGCTCATCTACAACAACCTTACAATCAGTTAAATTGTTAACGTCATTTGGAGCCATACCCATCAGTTTTGCGATTTTCTTACGGATTATTTCACTGTTATATATTAACACATACGAGTGTGCAATCGTTATCAATACTGCCACAAATATGTATGCCTTTGTCGCAAATGGTGCTGTTGGCGATAGTGCGCCGTTTATCAGTACCGCTCTTTCAAGCCATAATAGCGGCTCAATAAGTTTATTTAACAGGAAAGCTATTTTCGATATGTTCACCATGTCATCACCATTTGATATTGTTTCATCCTCTTGAGTAGTAGGTAGCAAGGGCAAGAGTGCTCCACGCAAATTATGAGCAAGCTTTCTTAAGCGTTGAACAATGTCGCCACTTAAATATAGCGCACGTTTGAAACTGTACGTCATATAGCTGTCATATGGTGTGACAAGCTCATCAATAACCAGCTTACAATTTGTTAAATTGTTTACGTTATTTAGAGCTAAATAGATAATAGCATTAATATTTACAAATTAGCAAACACTTGTTAATGAAATCGTTATTATTCAAATCTTACCCTCAAACCTCACCTAAATCTTCCAAATCCACATACTCCTTTTTACCATGAATCTTATACATCTTACGGTCGATCTCTGGATACAGGGTAATATCGATCGGTGGTCGGCTGCCACCCATCAGGTAAGTGGCATCGGCATCGCTCTCATTGCGCATCGAATGCGCCGCGCCATGTGCAGGGAAACCGACAAAATCTCCAGCACTCAGCTCATAATGCTCATCACCATAGCGCAGCGACAGCTCACCTGACAGTACATAAATGAACTCATCCGACTCCTCGTGATAGTGATGGGTCGTCGTCTCATCTCCCGCTTCCACCCGTACGAGGTGCAAGCCAAACTTGGTCAGACCAACGATATCACTGAGCGATACCGTATGGCGGATAGCGTGCTCATTGAACTGGTGAATATGCTTAGTCTCAGGCGTGTTATCGATATCGGATTTGGTCAAGACGTATGCTTGCGTGTCCTTAGGCGGCTTTTGTTCTGGTGTCGTCATCATCGGTCTCCTTGATTGATGCTTTGAGTGTATACCACTATTAGCCAATAGTAACAGGTTTTAAAAGGGACGAGATAGGCGTGATGTTGATAATCAGATAGCGGCTTTATATATCCTGCATAAAGCGATTGTTGATGACGCCATTCCTGTTGTACCCTGAACCATTATTTTAAATGAAGGGGAATGCGGGTGTTGTATAACTTTGATGAAGTCATCGATAGACGTGGTACGGGATCGCTTAAATGGCACTATAGCGATGATACGATTCCGCTGTGGGTGGCGGATATGGATTTTAAGGCCGCACCGCCTATCTTAAACGCGATTGAGCAAGCCGTACAGCATGGCATATTGGGCTATACCAAACCTACTGAGGCGCTATATGACGCCATTATCGAGTGGCATGGCAGTCGCTATGAGTTACCACTTGCTAAAGAAAATATTTTGTTTTCCCCGGGTGTCGTGCCAAGCTTAGCGCTGATGATGAACGTCTTTACCGAGGTAGGGGATGCGGTGCTGGTCAATGATCCTGTGTACACGCCCTTTATGAGTAAGGTTGAGCAAAATGGTCGCACGCTCATCACCTCATCGTTACAAGAGAGCGAGGGTAAATATCACTTAAATTTAGCTGATATCGAAGCCAAGATTATCGATCATGATGTGAAGCTATATTTAGTCTGCAATCCGCACAATCCGGGCGGGCGCGTATGGATGAGAGAGGAGCTTGAGGCGCTACTGACGATTTGCAAAAAGCATGATGTAGCGATTGTCAGTGATGAGATTCATCAGGATTTGACCTTGCGCGAGCATACCTTTACACCGTTTTTAACGCTGGCACAAGGCTATGAGCATAAGGTGGTCAGTCTGACCTCAATGACCAAGACCTTTAATATTGCGGGGATTAAAGGCTCGCTGATTTTTTCTAAGGATGCCGCACTGATAGAAAAAATTGACGCCCAGCAGCATCTAAACGATGAGTATGAGCTCAACATGTTCGCCTATGCCGCGATGCACAGCGCCTATCGTGACGGCGGTGAATGGTTGGCACAGCTGCTTGCCTATATTGAGGACAATATTGAGTTTACCTTGCAGTTTTTCGCTGAACATCTACCCAATATCAAGGTAATGCGACCAGAAGTGTCCTATCTGATTTGGCTGGATTGCTCAGCATATAGTCAAGACGACGAGCAGCTTTATGATATTTTACGTGCGGCGAAAGTGGAGCTGAGCGCAGGCTATAAGTATGGCAGTGAGGGGCATTCAAAAATGCGTATCAATGTTGCCTGTCCGCGTATGCTGTTAGAAGCGGGCTTGGCGCGGATGGTGGTGGCGTTTGAGGGGTTGGGGAATTAAGACATTATTGAGAAAATGGGCAATGCCTTATTGCTGACCTAGTGAAACAAGCAAACTATTGATTCTATTAATCGAGATCAAACATGGATGAAAAAGTTAAAGCATCATGGGAGCGTGTACTTCACCCCACGACGCTTAAAAAAAATATCATTACAGCCTCTATATTTTCGATGGGCTTCGAGATGCTCAAGAATAGTATTGTTGAAAAGATAAAAGGCTTTTTTACTAATGGGTTCGATGAAAATGGAATGATTGTTAGCGCTGAGTATAAAGAAAAGGTGCTTGTCTTGAATAGAAGCCGACTCTATGCATCTTTAACGTGGCTACGAGATATGGGTGCCATTGATGATGAAGATTTAGAGAAATTTGAGTATATCGAAAGGTGCCGCAACACCTTAGCTCATGAAATGTTAACATTTGCTTCGTCTGGGATTGACTTTGATGTCACAGAAACTTTTGAAGAAATGGTCGGTTTATTGAGAAAGATAGAGATTTGGTGGTTTGTAAACCTAGATATGGCAATAGACCCAGATGCTTATCCTGAAGATCTAGATTTAGAGCAGGTTACTCCAGGTCCAGTATGGGGTCTTCAAATGCTTATTGACGTTGCGTTAGGTTCAGAGGATGAGGCGCAAAAATACTATAATTACTTTGTCGCAAACTCGGACAAAGTTTAAGATGTGCATTTCCTCGGAATTTTTCAACTCTCCTACAACTAGCTGCGAATGTATGTTGAATTGTACAAAATAGTATGGTCTAAATTTTCAACCACTTCCCAAAGCTCAATCGGTCATAACCATTGAGCCTTAATATCTATACAGTTACTCTATCGGAGATAGCTTACCATGCGGGCTTGAGCGCAGGTACTGTTTGGGCGCTTTCACTTTTGCGGCAAGCTCACCTGCCACGCATCAACAAAACCACCTCTAAACAAACGGTGCATCAGGACAATGCGACGCTTCCAGTTCTTTTTCTGTAGGTGCGCGCAGCAACGTAATCGGCGCTGTCTGCGCCGCTTGCCACTCAATCAAGCCGAGCTCAGCAAACTCACCCAGCCAGCCTGCCATTGCCCAATGTTGCCACTGATCATAAAAGCGATTGGCATTGATAACGATACTGTCCAAGTGATTTAGCGGCGGACGGCAGACGCTGTGCTGCTGATGGTAGACGATTTCGGCAGTCAGATAAAACGGCATGCCGCACGCGCGTGCGCGAAACGCAAAGTCAGTGTCCTCCGCGCCGTAGCCGACATAAGCGGTGTCAAAGCCCCCAAGCGCATCAAACTGCTGGCGCGTGATGGCAAAGCACAAGCTCCAAAACGCCCCGAAGTCCTCGGTCTGCGTCATCGCGGCGGGCGCGAGTGAGTCTGTGGGCGCAAAGTTGGGACGATAAGGGTTGTATACGGAGAGCGCATCTAGCGCGGCATTATTTAGCATCCCAGCTGACAGCGCTGCTGACTCGGCGGCTGACAGCGGGCGCGTCAGATATTTGGGCTGCCCCATCAGCAGCGCGTTAGGATGCGCCGTGAGCTTGCTATACAGTCCAGCGATGCTGTCCGCCGCAACCAGACAATCGACATCTAAGAATATCAGCGCATCGAAGCTCGCGTGCGTGGCGCCGATATTGCGATTGTGCCCGATATCAAAGCGCGCTTGCTTATCGTTGCCATCTTTCGTGGTCGGAATCTGTACGATGTTCAGCGCGTATTCGTTTAGGCGCTTGGGGTCGGCGTCGTCATTGACGATGATGACTTCGGCAGGTGGCGTACTGCTGTTGGCAAGGGCGGCAAGCAGATTGTATAAGTGCGTGTTACGCCCATAGCAGGTAGTGATGACGCTCACAGGCGCGGTCGGTCGCTTCGGGGAGGCTTTGTCGTGATGCATCATAGGCTTAGTTTTTCTTATTATTAAAAGATGATTATTCGGGACGCAGCGCAAGTTTGGGCAACAGCCACTCATTAAACCATGCCTTGGTATCGCTATAGTCGCCAAAGCTATGCATCAATGCGGCAGCTGAGGTGTCCGAGTCAGGCGCTGTCTGCGTAATGGCTGTCGGCGTAGGCAGCTGCCCGTTATTGTTTTGCACCGTTTTACAAAAGTCATCCCAGCTGAGCGCCCGACCTTGCGCAATCAAGGCATTGGCGGTGGCAACTTGCTCGTCATGCGGGCGCGCGTCAGGCTGTACGATAATGGGCGTCTGCTCGTAATAGACCTGCGCGATGCTGTTTAGCCCGCACGCCATAAACAAGGCATCACTATGAATGATAAACGGGCGCACGTCTTTGACCTGCGTGGCAATATCGACCAAGTGGCGCATGTTATCACTAATAGGACCGAGCGAGATGATAAAGGCATTGGGTAGCAATTCGCGTAGCCTGGGCAGGCGCGCATCGATGGCTTGGTGTCCGCCATAGCCTTTTATCACCGTGATAATAGGCGCGCCTTCACGATACGGCGTAGCATCATTTTTTAATTCATTGAGTAATGTCAAAAACTCGGAACGGGTTAAATCCGTACTGGGCGCTGTACCGATAAAGTCCAAATATAGGCTTTTCTTTGGCATCCATGCAGGCATGTCTATCGCCTCAAGGGCGCGCGGATACGGTGCGAGCATTGCCAGCGCCCCTTTAAAAGCCTCTACGTGCGGCGTATCGTCCCGCACGCCAGTCAGACGCACGTACAGATAGGGCATGCTGATCGTGCGACACAGCATAGCAATCTCAGCACTGACATCGATGATCATCAGATCAATCTGCCGCGCGTCTAGTGCCTGTATCAACTGATAGCTGCGCGCTTGAATGTCGCGACTGCCGACAGGGGAATAGTGTAAGCTCTCAGGCTGCCAGTATTGTCCCGCACGCCCTTTGAGCACATCGTCTGCGCGCTCATCTTCAGGCGCGAGACGGATAACTTGCGCTTCCCTAATATTGCTAAAGCTATAATCCGCCGCAGACACGCTGGTAAAAACCGTGAACTGCGCGCGCACAGGTTCAGGCAGCAGTGCCGCCAGCTTGTCCGCCTGCCGACAATGCCCCGAGCCGTGATGATGGGCGTAATAGCCGATGCGCATCCCTTAACCCTCGGCGTGCTGTGGCAAGGTGTCGAGACTTGGCGTCGCTTGTGGTGGTGGCATCGAAGGTAAATGTTTGGGCGTGGCAGCACTGGGCTTTTGCGCTGTGGATAGCGATTGTTGTTCTGGCGCCAGCGTCTGATAATACAAGTCTAAATAGCCATCGACCATCGTGGTATCGGCACAAAATAACTTGGCACGCGCACGGCACGCCGCCCGTGAGATGGTTTTGATATTATCAAAGGCTTTGATAAAGGCGGCTTTGTCTTCTTTAGCGACCACAATGCCCGTTTCAGACGTGACAATCTCCGCGCACGCACCCACATCAAAGCCAATCACAGGCGTGCCGCAGGCGAGACTCTCTGCCAATATCAGCCCATACGGCTCATCCCACGTGCTGGTAAACAGCATCGCCGTCGCTTGACTCAAGTAGCGGTTAATCTCTGCTTTGGTTTTGTGACCGACATAGTCGAGCAAATCGCTGCCTTGCTGCTTGTCTTGGAGTAATAACGGCGCGACAGATTGCTCAAAATACTGCGCATTGCTTTTGGGGCCTGCGATAATCAGGCGTTTGCCCGCCGCCAAGCAATATTGCATTGCCAAATGCGTGCCTTTTTCAGGACAAATACGTCCGTACCACAGATACACTTCGTCATCGATAGGTGTTAGCTGCGCGTCAAAAGAGTCCACATCAATACCGTTATACACCACTTTAGATGGCACAAATTCGGCAAACAGTTTTTGCTGATAGGTACTAATCGCGGTAAATTGCGTATCGGTGCCCAGTTGTAGGGTCAATAATGCCAAGCGCAGCTGCGGAAAAATCGGCGTATGAAAAGTGGTAAAAAAGCGCTTGCCAAAGACCTGACCCATCATCATCGGAATGTGGTGCAAGCTGTGATTGTGTACCACATCAATCTCGCCGCGTCCGTCACGCTCGATAATATCGCGTAGCGCATGTTGATAAGCGAGGTACTGATACATCTCCTCGCGCCCCATCGCCACCGACTCATGCTCGTTTGGATAGACCATCGCCTCAAATGCTTGACGCGACAATAGCGGTACAAGGGTCGCGTCTGTCTGACTGTCAGCATGTGCGTAAAGCAGCACCTCGTGCCCCGCCGCAACCAACTTGTCACAAATCAGATGGGTAATCATCTCAAGCCCGCCTGCGTAAGGCTCAGCAATCGGGTATAAAGAATGCGCAATGATAGCAATGCGCAAGGGTCGCTTCTGCGGCGTGACAGAAGCAGTGGGTAAAGATAAAGGGGGCATAATATTTCCTATGGCGGCGTTTATTCATCATCGTTATGGCCGCCGCTGTTATGGTTGTTGTTATTGAAAATAAAGGTAAAAGTCAGGATAAAAATGTGCGCAAAATAAAAAGTAAAATAAAGGTTAAAAGTTAATGGTCTGCTTATCTTGTACGCGATCAGTCGTCTCGATAAAGGGCATTTTTTGACTGTTTAGTGGTTTTACATATTCTGTATTTAATAAGGGAAAAGGTGCTGATGGTTCTGGTAAAGAATGCAGGTACTCGGCCTCACTGGCCGCGCTGTAATTGGCTAAAGCAAGTCTTGCGGCAATGAGTTTTAAACCAAAGACGGTGAGCGCGCAGGCGAATAATATCGGGGAATAAGCCGCAGACAGCGGTGATACCAACAGGGCAGTGAGCGCATTTAACATCAATAGTAATTTGGGTAAGGCACGGCTATTGGCGTGCTTTAGCGCTGATTGCGTGGCATCAGGAGCGATTTTTGGGGTACACACAAAGGGCTTTTGCCGTCCCCACAATACAGGCAACCAGCACAGCGCACCCACTTCCCAAAAGTTTAAATGCATCAGCCATGTACGTAAGCGTTTAGGAATAGAATGTCGATAGCCGCGCTGCATTTGCTGGGTGAGTGGCGCTTGGTCGTGCAAATACGCCCATAAACGGCGCAGTAAAAATACGCCGTAACCTGCATAGATGACAGCCAAAATCGGTAACGCCCATGTGCTGTCATGGCCCACCATTAATGCAAACGCCATTACCATCACCGTGATAAGCTGAAGCAGGATTAAAATCCCTGTGCCGTTGACCCATGCACTAAGCTGCGACAAGTGCGCGCGCTGATAGCGGCGCTGCTCAGCTTTGCTGTGTTTGGTTGTCGCCATACTCGCGGCATACGTCGGATGCAGACGACGTAACAATGGCGCGGCAAGATAGCGACAAAAAATCTGCATATTGCCATATACCCAGCGCTGACGCTGTGCCAATAAATCACACAAGGTTGCGGGCAGCAGTCCCGTTGCAATCACTGTAGGAATAAAGGCGCTACGCATATCATGCTGATGCATGAGCACCCCCATCTGCGCGTCTTCGGTGATTGATGCGCCCGACCAGCCGCCCAGCTGCTGCAAATCACGACGGCGAATGACCGCATAGGTGCCTGTCGATAAGGCGCGTATACGATTGCGCGGCTGATATAGGTGATGGTTAAAGTAATGATTCAGCTCGCTGTGAATGTCCTCAAGATGGGCGCTGCGATAAAACTGCGGAAACTGTAATAGTGTGTGCTCAGG
Source organism: Psychrobacter sp. KCTC 72983 (assembly GCF_014280455.1). Taxonomy (NCBI): domain Bacteria; kingdom Pseudomonadati; phylum Pseudomonadota; class Gammaproteobacteria; order Moraxellales; family Moraxellaceae; genus Psychrobacter; species Psychrobacter sp. KCTC 72983. The sequence continues at coordinate 1,408,505 of NZ_CP060390.1, read as the reverse complement.
ATAGTCGTTAATGGCTTGTACCATCGCCTCACGGGCATGCGGCAATGCTTCATAATCGCTATCCACCACCACGATATGACTACAGCGTCTGTCCATCCACGCCAGCGCCAAGTTAAGTGCACCCGCTTTGTAGCCTGCAATCTCATCAATATGATAAAAGCGCACGTTGAGCGCGGCATCTAGCGATTCACAAAAGGCGGCCAGTGGTTGATAAAGAGATTTATCCGTATGGTTATTATCAATAATTAAGATTTCATCCACTGCCTGTTTGACAGCCAATAACGACTTAATGGTTGCAATCACAATCTCAGGTGGCTCCGCTCGTGTCATTAGCTGGAAGCTAAAGGCAATCGTGGCAGTAGTCGACTGAGATGATACGGGCGCAAAAACTGTATCTTGCACACCGTGCATCATACGAGACGCAGACGTTAAAGGAGTCATAATCTTTTATTCTTATCGTTATCGAGCTGTGGACGTTGGAAACAGGGGCAGCAAATAGCGCTTTGGTTTTAATGAAATATTTAATTGGCGCTTGAGAGAACAAATTCATAGTAATACAAAGCTTGGTAACATATTGATTATTAAGTGTTAGTTTCTGCACTATCTCGTAATGTTACGTAAGTTTTTCAGTCATTAACTTAAGAAATTTAGTGAAGCATCGAAAATATAGAGATACACACCTATAAAATAAGGTTTTATAAAAGGTTTATAGCGATAGGCGTCAAAAATCTGTCTTAGTCATGTCCTTATGTTGAGTGCGTCAACGCTTGAAAAAAATAGTTAAGAATAAACCGCATATCAACCGCCATTCATGGCGCTAAACTTGTTAAAATAGGGCACCAATTTTTTATTGATGGATACTCACCTTATGACGACCGCATCATCGACGCCAACTATCAAGCAAGACCGCATTTTAATCCTCGATTTTGGCTCGCAATACAGTCAGTTAATCGCCCGCCGTGTGCGCGATTCTGGGGTATTTTGTGAGATGTTCCCTTATGACATCGACACTCAGCGTATCATCGATTTTGGCGCAAAAGGCGTCATCTTATCGGGTGGCCCTGAGAGTGTGCATGCGGACAATAGCCCGCGTATCAATGACGCGGTGTTTGAGCTCGGTGTACCAGTACTTGGCATTTGCTACGGTATGCAGGCGATGGCAGATCGCTTCGGCGGGCAAGTTCATGCCAGTGATATTCATGAGTTTGGTGCGGCGACCATCGAAGTAAATGGTCACTCGCAGCTGACTGACGGTATCGAAGACAGCAAGACTGACGGCGCGGCTGCCAAGCTAAACGTTTGGATGAGTCATGGTGATAAAGTCATCAAAGCGCCTGAAGGCTTTGACATCGTTGCTAGTACGCCAAGCTGCCCGATTGCGATTATGGCTAATGATGACAAGAAATACTACGGTCTACAGTTCCACCCAGAAGTGACGCACACCCTACAAGGTCAAGCGCTGCTAGGTCGTTTTGTCCATCAGATTTGCGATTGTGCTGGTGAGTGGACGCCAGACAATATCGCTGATATGCGTATTGCACAGCTCAAAGAGCAAATCGGTGACAAGCAAGTATTGCTCGGACTATCGGGCGGCGTGGACAGCTCAGTCGTTGCAGCACTACTGCACAAAGCCATTGGCGATCAGCTGACTTGTGTGTTTGTGGATAATGGTCTCTTGCGTCTGCATGAAGGCGATCAGGTCATGCAAGTTTTTGCAGAAAACATGGGCGTCAAAGTCGTCCGCGTCGATGCCGAAGAGCGCTTCTTAACCGCGCTGGCTGGCGAGAGCGACCCAGAGAAAAAGCGTAAAATCATTGGTAAAACCTTCATCGACGTATTCGCTGATAGTGCGCGTCAAGTGAGCGAGCAGAGCGATGGTAAAGTTGTTGAGTTCTTAGCACAGGGTACGATTTACCCAGACGTGATCGAATCTGCTAAGTCACATCAAGGTAAAGCACACGTCATTAAGAGCCATCATAACGTTGGCGGTTTGCCAGATGACTTGGCGTTTGAATTGGTTGAGCCGTTACGCGATCTATTTAAAGATGAAGTGCGTAAACTTGGTATCACCCTTGGTCTACCAGAGAAGATGATTTACCGTCATCCATTCCCAGGGCCAGGTCTAGGCGTACGAATCCTTGGCGAAGTGAAAAAAGAATACGCTGATGTCTTGCGTTTGGCAGATGCTATCTTTATGCAGGAGCTGGAGCGCTCTGGCTGGTATGACAAAACCGCGCAAGCCTTTGCGGTATTCCAACCAATCAAATCAGTTGGCGTGGTCGGTGATGGCCGCCGCTATGCGTGGGTGATTGCGCTACGTGCCGTTGAGACGGTGGACTTTATGACCGCGCGCTTTGCCCATCTACCGTATGATTTGATTGAGACAGTATCGAATCGCATCATGAATGAAATCGCTGAGGTCTCACGCGTGACGTATGATGTGTCGAGCAAGCCGCCGGCGACGATTGAGTGGGAATAATCTCTACTCAGTATTTAGCTGAAATAAAAAACACTCAACTTGGTTGGGTGTTTTTTGTCTAAATTCCTGTATCAGGTGGTATAGGGTTATTTTCTTCGTACGAAAGATAGTCAAAATCGATACGTTGATATTGGCGTAAAGTACCTACAGAAATTTTAAATTCAGTGCCTACTTTAGGAACAGAGACGTCCATTCCTGCATCTTTTAATATATCGGCATATTCATTAAGTGCATCAGTAGCAGAAGCAATAGACTGATCATTAGAAGCTATACCTAACAAATTAACTGAATAAGTTTCTTCATCCTTAATATCTCGATTTGGATAAATATCAACATATATACCAGTTAGATATTCATTAGCTCGCTTAGCAATCTTTTTTCTTTTACCTTTTTTATCAGAAGACGCGATTAGCTGATCGAATTTAGTAGGTAATGCTGGTCTTTTATAACGACCAGCTAGCCAATCAATATACTGATTTAGGTTCCCTTCTAAAAAGTTAATTGAAGAATCAGGTTTAAATTCTTCAAGAAGTGACTTTTTTATTTGAATTTTTTCGTGAGCTTTTAGCTCTAAAATAACCTTCTCATCAGAGCTGTTTGAGTTGGCTTCTATATGCAATATTCTAGGATGACGATTATGGCTATACTGTTTATTAAACGCTTCAGCTGATAAAGGCCGGACAATAGAGAGCTCGATGTATTCTTCTTGCGAGGAGGCAACGTCGCATGATTGCGAGGCAACAACCAACAAGTTGTTAGCAGATATAGTGAACGTACTATCTATATCACCTATTAGCTTTGCAACTGTTTCAGGTTTGACAAAGCTGCCTTGTCGCCATCCTAATGCTTCGAGTATACGCTGCATTTAAACCTCTAAATTAAACCTAATTCAGGCGTCAGTGATTGATGAGCAAGACGTCGACCTGCAAAAATTATTTTTTCTCTATCAAGCTTTTCGTCTGTTAACATTTGCATCACGCTAGTAGAACCTAGGATAGGGGTAAACAGCTTTTCTTTATCAGTAGGAAGCTTGTTATAACTCCAGTCTTCTGCGATAACGCTTAACTCAAACACTCTTTGTCTATCTTTTTCTTTACTAATCCCTTGCTTCTCCCAGTTGTACAGTGTTTTTCTTGAGACACCAACAAGCTTAGCAAGCTCTTCATCACTCAAATCAAAATACTCTTTTATTGTCGAAAGCTGAGACTGGCGAGTATTGTACTTAACATTAATACTTGATCCGCTTGCTTGGCTCATTTTGTCAATTATATAACGACTGTTATCGTAACTGGTTGATTTCTTAAAAGCATAGGCTGGAGTAGTGGCAAGAATAGAAGCGCCTATAAAAGCGGTAGTAATGTTCTTATTTATCCAGCTATTTGCTCCATAACTGTTTTGTCTCATTTCCATGCCTCCTTGGCTTGTTCTGTTGTTACATTCCAAAATGCTTTTCGACTGATTTTATGCATGTGTGATAGCTTACTAAGTATTAATCCTTTATTAAAATCTAGTGGACCGGACTCTTCTTCCTGAGCATTCCATACATGGTCGATATCCAATAGTAGTCTTTTGACAGGCTTATCAGAAGATTTTTCTATTGCAATGGGTAAATTCTCTGCATCAGGCCAAACTAAAACTTTATCCTCACCGTATATCGAACGAATAAAAATAGCCCCTTCTGTGGTTCTCCATAAAGTTTCATTAGTCTGTCTTAGTAAGCTCCCTGACAGTTTTAAATCATCGTTGTTGTATAGTCTAGGCTGAACAAAATCTTCTATTGAGCCTTTGCCTTCAATGTTAAAAATGGTATCGCTATAACGTAAGCCAAGACCTAAACAGAGGCTTGGGTTAATAACATCTATAATAGTTTGTAATAAGAAATCACAGTTCTCTTCAAATCCATTAAAGCGTTCATATTCACTAGTCATAAACAATAAACGATTCTGGTTAACCGAAGCTGCGGTATGACTATTTTTAGAGATAAACTCCCAGTTGGCTTGAGCCTCTAAGCTTATACCGTTAGGCGACACCGTAATTTCTTGGGTCTCAGTGTTCCTTAGAATTGGTAGCTTATTTCTCAAAGCATCTTGAATCTTAGGTATGTATTCCTTTATACCTAGTATAGGAGAAAATCTAAATTCTGCTAATACAAAGACCAAAGGTTGATTTGATAACTTTTTATAGTCACACATGTTGAACTCTCAGTAAGCTGATAAGTCTATTTAAAGTTATTATATAATACACACTATGTGTAATTAGTTGTGTAATTTTTGGAAAACAATTGAGAATTCCAAAAAAAAGCAGCACCCCGAAAGAGCACTGCCATCATCTAAAAACTCATTTCTCTAAACCAATAACCTAACCCCGCACATTCACCACATAACGCCCAACCACCTTACTCGAAATAAAGCGATCTAAGTATTCAGGCGTTTGCTCAAGGGTAATTTCTTCAGCATAACCCTCAAGGTCAGGCAATTTCATATCGGTTGAAACGCGCTGCCAAATCGCTTTTTTGTCCTCAAGGGGGATAAGTACCGAGTCGACACCCAATAATGACACTGCTCTGGTGATAAATGGCATGACCGTCATCGAAAACTCCGCACCGCCCGCTAGGCCGCAACTGGTCACTGCGCCGCCCGCTTTGGTTTGCTTGAGCAAATTAGCTAGATAATCGCCACCGAGTGTATCAATGGCATTGGCCCACAGCTCACGGCCGATAGGTTTGCTACCGATTTCATTGATCGTATCGCGATGACGGACTTCGCTTGCGCCAAGATTTTTTAGATAATCGCTTTGTTCAGGCTTACCTGAGAAGGCGATAACCTCGTAGCCCAATTGACTTAATATAGCGATACTGATACTACCGACGCCGCCCGTTGCGCCCGTGACGGCGACTGGTCCGTCTTCAGGTTTTGCGCCCATTTTCTCAAGCTTTTGCACGCTTAAGGCTGCGGTTAGGCCGCCAGTACCATAAATCATTGCTTCTTTTAATGTTAATGATTTTGGACATTCTATCGCCCAATCAGCGGGTATCGAGATTATCTGGCCAAGCCCGCCTGCGGTGTCCATGCCGAGATCATAGCCGAATACCAACACTTCTTGCCCTGCGCTAAACGTGCCTGATTTGTCACTGACGACGACACCTGCCGCGTCAATACCAGGGGTATGCGGATAGTTTCTGGTGATTCTTTTATTGCCCGTGGCTGACATGGCATCTTTGTAGTTCAATGATGAATAATGCACTTCGATGAGCAAGTCATTCTCTGGTAAGTCACTGACTTTGCGCTCGTGAATGCTTTTTTTGAATTCACCGTCGTTAGTTTCTTCAACGACTAAGGCTTTAAACGTTTTCTCGTTTGACATAGTGATATCCCTATTACGTTTTATTGTTTATGTTCATGAGTCATGGCTTAACTATCGCATGCTTCATTATCTCATGACTGCAAAGCCATTAAAGCAAAAAAATCCCACTGTACTTTAGGATAAATACAAACGGGCTTCTTGTTATTTTATGCTACCTCTGATGATAATAGTCGTTGAAAGGTTAGTGTGTAAATTATAGTTTTGACAATACTTTAAAGTTACTAAGGTTTTAATAGTACCTTACCTTTTTTGCCAGATTGCACATCACCTGAGACGGCTTTGGTAATCTCATCAAGCCCATAAACCGCTTCAATTGGTAATTTTAGATTGCCGTTGGTCGCGCGCTCTAGTAGTTCATCAATCAGACGCTGTTTGTTGTCCAGATCCATTTCTTGGCTAGTTTTGCTGCCCCAGAAGCCTTTGACGATAGCTTGCTTAAAGATCAGGCTGCCAGCGTCTAGTTGCATTGGTTTACCTGACATAATACCAAACGAGACCAACGTGCCGTTGCTACCGAGTAGCGATAGCAGCTCATTGCTTGATTCGCCACCGACGGAGTCCACAGCAGCGGTGATCTTGTCCTCACCGATGATAGCGCGGACTTGGTCTTGCCAGTCATCATCAGTAGTGACGACATTGTTTTTGATATCTAGCGCGGTCAGCTCTTCTAACGAGTCTTTGCTACGCACGAGATTAATGGTGTTCACACCGCGTGCCGCTGCCAGCATGGCTAGTGTTTTACCAACAGCACCATTAGCCGCATTATGGATGATCCATTGTCCACTATCTACTTCTAGGAATTCAAGAAGCATCAAGGCGGATAATGGCATAGCAATCAGCTGCGCGGCCAGTTCGTCTTCGATGCTATCAGGGATGACAAACACCATAGTGGCAGGGGCGACAAAATACTCTGCCCACGTTTCGTGCACACTGGCACAGGCCACGCGCTGACCGATGCTTAAGTCTGTGACCTCATCACCGACCGCATCAATAATTCCTAACGCTTCACTACCGCCAACCGCTGGCATTTCTGGCTTGTAGCCGTATTGCCCGCTGACCGTTAGCATGTCGTGGTTATGAATGGGGGAAAGGATGGTTTTGATACGTACTTCGTTGGCAGCAGGCTGCGGCATAGGACGCTCGCCCACGCTCAGTACGTCGGAAGGTTTGCCAAAGTGATCATAAGTAGCAACGCGCATAAATTATCCTTAATCAATTATTTGTTATTATGTGTGTGGGTCCCAGACCATCACACCATCACATTATGGTTATGGTGTAGCTATCGTACTGTGTGATCTGGTTTAAATATAATCAGTATGGATCATACTATAGATAACAATAGACTGGTCGTCTAGTAAATAGATGATAACGTTATGTATGGTTTTGTTTCAGGTGGATTAAATGCTCAGTCATTGTCTTGACAGCATAGATATGGATTGCTGCATTTGATAAAGATGAGCAGTCGCCATACTGATCATGTACAGACATAGTGCTTGAGCCGTCAATGACACGGCGCTATATGGAAAGAGATTGACTATATAGAATAGAGGCTTAATAAAATAGCGGCTTAATAAAACTCAATGCGACTAAGGATGTGCTCCTGCACCATATAAGCACAAAAATACGCGCTGGGCCACGCCACGATAAAGACCAATCCCCACGAGTGCATCAGCTCGGTAAAAAAACCGTCAATATAGCCCACCTTTATAAGCAATAATACGGTTGAGATGATGAGTGACATCATCATCGCCATAAGACCAGTAAAGATCAGGCGATAGTATTTGCGGCGGGTGCGTATTCTGATGGTGGGGAAGTTGGCCATAGTTTCGATTATCCTACAAGTGATAGCAGTGCTCATGATACTCCGTGATGACGGACTGGTAAAATCGTTATTATCAATCGTCAGGTTTGCTATAGATTCATAACCATCTTTTTATCTTGAGAAAAACAATATCTCTAGATAATGCGCTCTTCTAGAGAGCAACTTTTGCTACGATAATCTATGATAAGTAAGACTAAACGATAAATAGGAAAATAGCGCTATTGGATACGCAGTTTACGATGACCCAAGATTTTTATAAGCAGCGTCTGACAGATAGCGGTTTGCAAATGGTGATACCTCAAGAAGACGCAAGGGTAGAGGTGCACCGAATTATCTATGAGGAGCTGTGCCAAGGGCAGTTATTGGATAGCTCAAGAGAATATTATCAAAGGATCATTGAGCAGTTAGCTGATGCAGGCTGCGAGGGCGCGATCTTGGGCTGTACTGAGATTGGCATGCTGATTAAGCAAGCTGACAGCCCCATCCCTGTGTTTGATACCACCGCTATCCATGCGCGAGCTGCGGTAAGGTTTTTAGTGGATAAGGCAGTCGGCTAAATACTGCAAAGATAGCATAAAGCCTGCTGCGACCGTTTAGCCTTTATCGTAAGTTGGTTAATGGCTATCATGAACCTTTTTGTGCACTTTGACGATACGGCGCAGCGGTAACCGTCTCCATGGTGTCGTTGGTAGGGCAAATAGCAGCATGGTTTTGGCGATAGACCCTTTGGTAAGGTCACGCGATTTATTAGAGGGCGTACTCGTGTCGCTTAAGGTGCATCCTTATATGCCACTTTGATTGGGCTTTGATGAGTGTCAGTTGGGTTTAATTGAGAATAGATAGTGAGCTTAGGGTTGTAGTTATAACCACTACTGCTATAAAGCGCTCCTATTATAAATGACAATGCTTAAGCTATCTTGGCTAGAAAGGTAAACAAGAGCTAACGATAGTCTTGTTTATAGGCATAAGAAATAAGGGTTTGACTAGAAAGTTATAAATTAAAAAATCTAGGCACAAGTTTAGCGCTAAAATCAAAGTCAGATTTTGTTTCCACCTTAATTCTAAACAAGGATGTCTTTATGCTATTTAAACGCTTAGGCCTTGCCGCACTATTTAGTCTCTCTATCGTAGGCTGTACCACAGCGCCCAATACGCTTGCCGTTAACACTACCCAAAAAATTATCCAATATGAGCGCAATAAGTCTGATCTGGATGTCAAATCATTTACGCTAACTTCTGGCGACAAGTTAGTTTATGCCGAAAACGCCAACCTAACAGGCGAGCCCTTACTCCTTATTCACGGTTTTGGTGGTAATAAAGACAACTTCACCCGTATCGCTGATGAGTTAGAGGACTATCATCTGATCATTCCTGATCTGCTGGGTTTTGGTGAATCGAGCAAACCTATGAGCGCAGACTATCGCTCACAGGCACAGGCCACGCGCTTACATGAGCTGTTGCAAGCTAAAGGATTGGCAAGCAATATTCACATCGGCGGTAACTCGATGGGCGGCGCGATCAGTGTCGCGTATGCTGCACAGTACCCAAAAGACGTCAAAAGTCTGTGGCTTGTCGATAGCGCAGGGTTTTGGTCAGCAGGCGTGCCAAAATCGCTTGAGGGCGCAACCCTTGAGAACAACCCATTGCTGATCAATAGCAAAGAAGACTTCTACAAGATGTACGATTTTGTCATGTATAAGCCGCCTTATTTGCCCAAGTCAGTCAAAGCGGTATTCGCGCAAGAGCGTATCAATAATAAGGAGTTGGACGCCAAAATCCTTGAGCAAATCGTCACTGATAGTGTCGAGGAGCGCGCTCAAATCATCGCGAACTATCATATTCCAACGCTCGTGGTTTGGGGTGATAAAGATCAAGTCATCAAACCTGAAACGGTCAATGTGATCAAAGACATCATCCCGCAAGCGCAAGTCATTATGATGGAAGATATCGGTCATGTGCCGATGATAGAGGCAGTAGAGCAAACGGCTGATGACTATGAAGGGTTTCGTGCAACGCTGAAGGGTCAGTAATTCACAAACCTTTTATTAATCGTGTCAGTAAGGCGTCTGTACTTTCGTTTTTGACTAACGTGACGCCTTGCCCTGCCCATAACGACAGATGCTCGGCGTCCAAACGCTTGGCTGCATCCGCCCGCATAAACTTGGTCATGGCATTGAGTTGCGGGTAGGGCGGTAGCGTATCTGCACACTCAAACTGAGCAAAATCACGCAAATAGTTGTTTAATAATCCACGTGCAAGCTTACCTGAGAACAATCTGGTTAAGCGCGTCTCAGTACTGCGTAACCCTTGACTGGCATCAATAAGCGCTTGTTTATACGTATCATTAATACCGCATTGATCTGTGGTCAAAAACGCCGTTCCCATTTGCGCAAGCTCAGCACCTGCCGCTTGTACTGCCTTAATATCCTGTCCCGTCATGATGCCGCCCGCGGCGATCATTGGAATATCCGTGCAAGCGCGCGTTTGACCAATCAATGTCAGCAGCCCCATGGGGTCATTTGCGCTTTGTGGCAGCCAGCCACCGCGATGGCCGCCCGCTTCGACGCCTTGTACGCAGACGGCGTCCGCGCCAATATCCGCCCATGCTTTTGCCTCGTGAGGATGATTGGCCGTACCGACGACACGTGTGCCTAGACTCTGTAAGTGCTGCACTTGCTCGGCACTGATAATACCAAAGGTAAAGCTAGCGACAGGCACGGGGTTGTCATAGAGCACTTGTAACTGGTCTGCAAACCTAAGCGCTGGTCGCTCAGGCAATGAGGTGTCTATCTGGTTTTTTTGATAATATTCGTCTAACCAAGCAGGGATGTCGCTAGTAAAGGTATTAGACTCATGCTCAGACAACACCATTAAATTAATCATAAAAGGACGGTCGGTGCGCGATTTGATGGTATTGATTTGCTCGTTTAACACCTCAGGCGATGTGGTGCCAGCACCCAATGAGCCAAGCCCACCAAAATCACTCACTGTCAGCGCCAGCTCAGGCGTAGTCGCTCCTGCCATTGGTGCTTGGACGATGGGGTAGGTGAGGTTAAGCGTATTGAGTAAGCTCATGAATGGCTCCTTTTTATTAGGATATTTGCATGACTTACTGTAGCAGAGGTAGGCGGTGCGCGTGTTGGATAGTGTTTATTTAGTTGATGAATAGGGTGGTGGGTTTTGGTCATGCTTTTGCATTTGAGATAACTATATAAAGATTAATTCTAAAGTCTAAGAAACTTCAAGTATATTTTTTAAGAAAAATAATACTTCAGGGTATTCAACATTCATTTCGTTAATATCAGATTGTTCAATTATAGTCAATTCCACCTAAAAGTGTTATAAATTAATTATCAAATCCAATTGTTATTATAAAGACCATGACTTACTCACTAGATTTTCGCAAACAGGTACTAAAAAGCTTAGACGAGGGTATGACCTTTGCCGAGGCGGCTGAGTCTTATAATCTGAGCCCAACCACCATACAGAACTGGAAGCGGCGTGTTCATAGTAAAACAACCAGGCAAACCAAGCCCTATAAAATACCAGATGATGTGCTACTTAATGATGTCAAAGAGTATCCCGATGATTACCAGTATGAGCGAGCTCGTCGTCTAAACTGTAGTAAAACAGGCATTCATCATGCCCTAAAGCGCCTAGGCATCAGTCAAAAAAAAGACTTTAGAACATCCAAAAGCCTGTCCAATCAAAAGAGCGGCGTATCAGAATAAGCTTGAGCACTTTAAGCAGCAAGGCTACCCCATTGTATATATGGACGAAAGCGGCTTTGAGGCTGAAACCATTCGCTCTCATGGTTATGCACCGATTGGTAAACCCTGTATCGATAGCTACAACTGGCAAGGTAAAAAGCGAACCAACGTTATCGGTGCTCTCTATGAAAAGATGCTGTTTGCACTAGATTACTTTAAGCACAACATTAACAGCAGCATATTCTACAACTGGTGCAAACAAACCCTAATCCCAAGTCTTAAAACCAAATGCGTGATTGTGATGGATAACGCTCGATTTCATAAGAAGAAGCGCATTCAAAAGCTACTGAATAGGCATGGTCATCGTATTCTATGGCTGCCACCGTACAGCCCTGATTTGAACCCTATTGAAAAGAAATGGGCACAAGTAAAGTTTCTACGCCAAGGCTGGTTGGAAAACGACTTATCCAAGTTGTTTTATGATGTTTGTCCTAACCATAACAATTTTATTTTGAACTGACTATATTTGACAGCAAGTATTAGTTAAAATCATCTTCATACCTTCTTGAGTAAAATTAATACTGCTTTTTTCAGGATTATTTTGCTTAGTAATATCTGTAATAAAATCTAATATAGGACTTTTGTTATACGCCCTAGAAGTTCTCTTGAGTCTGTCAGATTTTTTTATAGCTTTATATTTTTTTCTTCTTAATATTTTATTCGTTGCATCATATAAAATATCTGGGTAGATAAAATCTTCAAGCTCAATATCATTATACTCTTTACCATCGGCTCGAATGATATACCTACAGTTCAAATCTATATCTTTATAATGCCTACCTCTTAAAGAATTAAAAATGCTCCTGCCTTCACTATCACGATCAAATATTGCAACTATTTTTGGTTTATATTCTAAATCAGAGCAAAATTCTTCTAAGAATCTTAGATAACCGGGATATTTGGTAACACCACCTCCAATTAGGATGTTCGGAATAGGTAAGTTGAATTTTTTAAACAAAAAGGTAAGTATGTCTTTATCTTCCTGTCCTTCTACTAGAACATTAAACGGCATTACTTCCCATGAATCATTTTTACTTATACCAAAATTTTGTTTGATTCTTTGAGATTTTTCAAAATCAGATCCTTCGTATACCATCGTATTTAGCTTATAAAATAAAAAACCTTCTTTTCTAGCATACTCTTTCAATTCCTTAGTACCTTCAAATAAGAAGGTGTTTTTGAGGTTCTGTGTATTTATGAAAAAATGAGAGTGAGTAGTTATTAATATTTGACTATCTTTAGACTCTTCTAATAGCCTTGAGTATAGGCTTTTCTGCAAACCTGCTTGTAGGAAAATTTCAGGTTCATCTATTGCCCAAATAACATCCTTTTTAGTTCTTGAATTGACATACTGTATTAAAGACAATAAGATAATTCTTTGAATTCCACTCCCTTTAGTTTCCAGTTTCCGTTCATTGGTATCGTATAAAGTGAATTCGATAATTTTAGAAATAGCTTCTCTAAGAAAGTCATATTCTGGGAATTTAATTTGAAGCTTCCAATTATCAGAATCTATCGAGTCAACCTCCTTTAATAGGTTTTGGAAAATACTAGTTAAGTCGTTTTCAATATTTTTTACAGCACTCTTTGATAAATCTATAAACTGATTTAATTTTTCAAGAGAGTCTTTCTGAGTTTGGCCTCTTCTCTTATCCATACCTAAAGGTAAGATAGCATCATTGACAATCTCTGAAATTAGCTTGGGTATATCTATATTACTTGCCTCAATGAAGAAAAAGCTGAAATTACTATTTAAAAAATCTTCTATTTCTAGTTTGGATAACGATTTTCTACCTTTCTTCCCTTCGAGAACTACCTCCTTTATACCCTTTTTCTCACTAAAAGATTGTTTTATTTCCAAAACCTCAGAAGATTTATTTTCAATAAATCTACCTGTTAGCACTGTTTTGTATCCAGCACCTCTTGACCCCTCCACGATATGGTACGGGACATCCCTATCTGCATCAAAGTTATCAATTTTCGGATTGAAAAATAAGTTTAAAGCTCTCAAGAAGTTAGTTTTGCCTACATTATTTGAACCACATATAACTGTTAGATTGTCATTATCTATTTTCAGCTTAATGTCACTTATTGAGCGATAGTTTCTGATTCTAAATTCTACTAGTTGGTATTTCATTACTTATGACTTCCATAGATATTATTTTAAATAAGTGAATGTAGCTGTATTATGTCCTAATCTTTTCAAATAGACCTCTTGCATAAGTCGTCGCTAGCCCCTACCGCCTCGTTGATAAAGTTTATTAAATTGGTACTTTTGCAAGAGGCCTAATGTAAATAGAAAGTTATGACCATCTCTCCCTTAGTGTGCCATAAAAGCTTATTATAAATAATCTATATACTGAATTTTTACACAAAAAAAGAGCCAATCATCCAAGCTACCCAAAAGATGACTAAGAAAATTGACACATTTTTATAACTTTACTTCTTAACTTTTGCTATTAATTCAACTGCAACAATACTTTCGCACTCATCAGCAGCTTAACCATATCATCACCGCTAATCGGCAAATTCCAATGACACGCCCTAAACAGACTGACTCTAGCTTTTTACTTCAACGGACTTATCGTTAGTATGACGCCGAATCCATCTGGATCAGTCAACTCGATGCCGTTTTCATTCCAATAAGGATTTTGTGAGGTGATTGGTAGTATATCTGCCTGTTTTGCTCTATCTATAATGGTTTGGATTTCTTCTTCGTTGTCTAAGTAAAACACGATCAAATCATCCCTGTCAGGATGATGGTTTGCTTTATCAGCGGAATAGGTAAACTCCATATGCCAATCCTGATCGGGAAATCCTAAAAAAACACCATCGTAACCATTATGGTCTTTGAAGCCGCCCAGCTTTTCTAGTCCAATAATATTCTGATAAAAATCAATAAGGGTGTCCAAATTATTGGTGTGCCGTGCATATCGAAATTTCATAAGTATCCTTACTCAATCCTAGTCCTGCGGTGGCCATGGACGATCACGATCGCTCTCGATCCATTCGGCGACATAGCCAGTTGGCGGTAGGTCCCAGTCAGACTTGCCCAATGCGGCCAGTACTTGCGCAGTATCGATCACCCGTCCACCTTTGGTCACGCCCGTACGCAGTAGCGCAGAGGAGCAAGGTTTGCCTTTGACCCACATGGATTGTTCAATATAGAGCCAGCGCGCATCGATACCGACGATTTTAGTTTTTAGCGTGACTTTGTCAAAGGCACGAATACGCTTGCGATATTGGATGGTACTGCCAGCGATGACCAGACCCCAACGCTGTTTTAGCAGCTGCGTGCCAAGTCCGCTACGCACCGCAAAATCCATACGCCCCAAATCATACAGCGTGAATACGCGACCGTTATTCATCTCTAAGAAATTATCGATATCCGTCAGGCGACAGCGAAACTGAATCTCGCTGGTCTCTTTTAGAGTTAAGGTATCGCCCTTTTTTACTTTTAAGGCGGCATGAGCGATGGTGCTGGCATAACGGATAAATGGGTACATAAAGTCGTCTCGAAGGTTTAAAGAACAGCATTAAAAGTCGTTAAATTAGGAGCTATTGTCAGGGCTACTTAGGCCTATTTTTTATGTGACTCGACCCCAATCCAATTGAAGTAAGCACTCACCGTTTCGGGTATCCAGTTAATATCAAATTTTGAAGATTTGCCATTAGTATTATTTTTTGCTCGACCTTTATCTGAGCGATAACGCAAATAGCCGATATGTCCACCGTGCTTCGTATCGATAATAGTGACGCAGTCGGAGACATCGTTCGCGGTGGCGGTAAAACCCAAAAAGGGATCGTCTTTGGCGCTAATCAACAATAAGGGTTTTTTGACATCGCGTAAGTAGGGCAGGGCTGAGGCGCTATGATAGTAGTCGTTGTTAGAGCGGTAGCCATGACGCGGCGCGGTAAAGATATCATCAAAGTCGCTGATACGATTGACCGCTTTGATAGAGTCGATCTCCTCTTGAGTAATGTCATTGGCTAAGGCTTTTTTGATAATTGGGTTGAGCAAATAAGGCGTATAAATACGATGACTTAAAAAGCTATGCATACTCAGCGCCGCTGATGACATATCAACAGGGGCGGAGATAACAGCCGCGCCTTTGCAGAGCGCTTTCTCGCCGTATTCGCCCATATATTTTGCCAGTGCATTGCCACCTAAAGAGACACCGACTGCATAGATATTGGCGTATTTTTCGCTTAGGTTTTGCAGCATGTAGTGCACTTCGCCCGTATCACCTGCATTATAAAACACCCGTCCACTAGCTGGAATACCACCACAACTACGAAAATGGGCGACCACAAAGTGCCACCCTTGCGCGTGCATCTGATAAGCCAGAGCGCGGGCATAATGGCTATCGCTACTGCCTTCCATACCGTGGAACAAAACGATTAATGGCGTTTGTTCAAGTTCACCATTTTCTGAATTTTCTGAATGTTCTATAGGATGCGCATCATAAAAATCGTAAGCAATATCGCTTTCATCCAAAGAGTCTTTTTCGACTTCGCGGCGATAAGTTGGTGCTTTTGGCGCAAAAAACTTGGGCAAGATGCTTTGCAAGTGTGGATTGGTCAGCCAAAAGGGCGGTTTAAAGGGGTTATAGGTAAAGGTTGTCATAGTAGGATTTCTACAGTTGTAAAATAAAAGTATAAATAGAAAATATGAGTATAATTTAGATAGCTAGTTTCAAGTGAAACAAAACAATTTTATAAGACTAAGTCTATAAATCGTTAATTTAACGAATTTGTCATCATACTAAGCTCGCAGCAAGCTTCCAACAGCTTTCGGTGAACGGTTCAGTGAACAGGTGATTACTGTATTATGTAATTAAGCTCAGTTTACTTCTTTAAAACATACTAATCTGTAGGTTCTATCACTCTACCTGCAATCGCTAGTTCAGTTTTTAAGGTCTCAATATCGGCCTCTGCGATAGTTACAGTCAAAGTAACTTGCTTACTATAAGCGACATCATCAACACCACCTTTCAAGCTCTCAACCACATAGCGACACTGAGCTTCAGTCGCAAAGTCCGCTAGTATTTGCACTTGCGTCATCGGCACGTAAGGTTGCAATATCATCTGATCGACTGCTGCTTGGGCGGAGCCTGCATAGGCACGAGTGAGACCGCCAGCACCTAGCTTGATACCGCCAAAGTAACGCACGACGACGATGATCACGTTGCCGATGGACTTATGTTGCAAGACATTTAATATTGGTCGCCCTGCGGTACCACTCGGCTCGCCATCGTCATCAAAGCCTGCGCTGGTGGTGTTGTCAGGGTCGCCGATGATATAGGCCCAGCACCAATGGCGCGCATCAGGATATTGCTCGCGCAGCTGTTCCACGTGAAACATCGCTTGCTCACGCGAGCTGACAGGATAGGCATGAGCGATAAACTCAGATTTTTTGATCTCAAGCCGCGCGGTCACGGGGTTTTTTAAGGTTTGATAGCTCATATTGCATCGATGGTACACTTAGGGTTAGATGGGATATGTTAAACTGACACCACTATAACAAAACCCTATATGACTAAAGGTAGTAAAAAGTATGCGTCTCGATAAATTTATCAGTAAAGCCACTGAGCTGTCACGCAAAGAGTCCAAAAAAATCCTCCACGCCTCTGAGATCACCGTCAATGATGAGGTGGTCAAAGACCCTGGCCTACATGTCGATATTATCAATGATGAAGTGCTGTGGGCAGGCGAGCCGCTCTCGGTGGCGACGGGTAATCGTTATATCTTGCTGCATAAGCCTGAAGGCTTTGAGTGTACGTTAAAGGCCAAAGAGTATCCTATCGTCACCGAATTGATTGCCGTACCAGAGCTAGGCAGTTTACGTATCGCAGGTCGCTTAGATGTCGATACCACAGGCGCACTGCTGCTTAGCGATGATGGCGGCTGGCTACACCGTGTCACAAGTCCCAAGCACGAGCACGCCAAAGTCTATGAGCTAACGCTTGCTGATCCTATGAACGAGGAGGAGCAAGCCCGCGCAATCAAAAAGGTGGGCGAAGGTATCTTGTTAGAGGGCGATTATGAGCCGACCAAACCGGCTACCCTTGAGTTTATCGATGAGACCCATGCGCGTCTAACCTTGGAGCAAGGCAAATACCATCAGGTCAAACGCATGATGGGCTACTTTGGTAATAAAGTCGTTGCGCTGCACCGCGCCAGTATCGGTCATATCAATCTAGACGGCTTAGAGAAAGGCGACAGTCGTTTCTTAACGCCAGAAGAAGTCGCCAAGTTCTAGCCACTGACCTCTTTAGTATGCGCATCCATACTACTGTTTAAGTTATTATTTTAAATTCATCAGCAGCCACGACACCGTGTGCTGCTTTTTGTTGTCAGCTATTTATGTTTGTGATTCTCTTTTACTATTTCTGCGGTCTGCTTGTGTTGCCTATCTCTTAAAGTTGGGTAGCCATTTTGCAAAATTGCGCCGCTAATCATTTGTGTAAACCTTCCTTGTGATACAGTCTGTCTGATATCTCAATCTATTTTTTTACATAATATTATGATGAGCAATCAAGATAGATATTATCAAGTACAGAATTTATGAGTTATTAACGAGGACTGCTTTTGTGAAACTATCTGCCTTTAATTCGGTAAGCCTGATTAGCCTTGTACTACTCGCAACCACGGCTTGTGCTCAGTCAAACTCAGCGGATGCGGCGAGCACCCAATTGAACCAAAACAATCAAAGCATGCAGACGAGCAAAGCGGTAAGTGCAACTGTTGATAAACGCTTGCGCCAAGTGCTAACCCAAGCCGGTATCAAAACGCAGATTACCTCCATTGCGCCGTCCAAATTACCCAATATGTATCAGGTAAACTTGGCTGAACAGCCGCCGCTGCACATCACAAAAGACGGTCGTTATGTCATCCAAGGTGAGTTAAAAAAGAATTCAAGCAAGCGGGTAGTGACCAAAACACCAGTACGCAGCACGAGTGCGCAGGTAGGCAAGCCTGTCAGTGCAGCAGTCAAATCGGTGCTGCTCAAAAATACGCGTGCGCTCAAAAACATGAGTGCAAAAACGCCGTTCTTTTATACCGCAGTACCCGGCGTGATTTGGGGCGCAACGCTAGAAGGGGTGCCTTTCTTATTATCGGACGATGCGCAGTACATCACTGACGGTGAGATATCAGTGATCGAAAACGGTCAGTTTATCGGGCTCGATGAGAGTTTTGAGCGGCGCAAAAACCAATCGGTGTTTGCGATATTGGATGAAAGCCAACTGATTATTTATCCAGCCACCACAACTGAGAAGGCGGTGATTTATGTGGCTGATGACGTCAACTGCCCGTATTGCCGCCGATTTCATCAGCAAATACCCATGCTCAATGCCAAAGGAGTGACGGTCAACGTCATCGGCTATCCGATATACGAGCAGTCCCCTGAGCAAATGCGCGGTATCTGGTGCCAAGGTAGCGAAAACAGTCGCCGTCAGGCATTTGATAAGGCGATGCTACAAGGAGAGATGACACCTGCATCAGCGAGCTGTAACGTCGATCACGTGACGCCCAATCGCGAAAAAGCCGCTGGACTGGCGGTGATAGCAACGCCTGCCATTTACCGTGAGGACGGTGTACTATATCAAGCAAGCTTCGAGAGTCCTGAGTTTTTAGAATTTTTGGGTATCGAATAATCACATTGGTGTCGTTCACATTTTAGTGAATAAAGATTTTAAATCACGTCACAAAAAACCGCTTTATGAGCTGATTCATAAAGCGGTTTTTATCGTTTGACTTATCAAAATTTTGAATATCAAAAGCGATCTCAACTTGTTTATGGCAAGACAATATCGACGATCTTCCACTCAATCAAGCCTTGGCGCTGCATCTCTATCGTGAGTGGATAGCCTTTGACTTGACCGCTGATAGCAAAGCAATTGATACCGCAGTAGCTCAATGTTGGCTTGTCGCTATCGTTGCCTTGTGCCGCGTGCTCCTCAAGCTCGCTGGCTTGTTTTTTCATGACTTGCTGGATTTGGCTCTTGACCACCGCATCGACATCGCCGTGCTGAACAATCAAGCTTTGAATGAGGTTTCTGAGATCGACCTGATCGCTTGCGATGGCCCATGCCGCCGCCAGCTCTTTGGTTGCTGTATTGGCTTGACCCTGAGTGTTAATGATCTTTTCGATATTTTGCGGCGTGATGGCACCATCGACGGCCTTTGTGATAAAGCCATCGGCTGCTTGGGTTAATGCGTCTCCGCCCAACTCAGCAATCAGTGGGTACTTTGTCATGGTCGTGGCAAACTGGTCAGTCAGCTGATGTTGGATGCTTGGACGCACTTGCTCGTAATCAATGGTCGCTGCGATAGCGGCACCGTCTTTGGCATCGTAGGCATTTTTGAGCTGATAAGCACTGTAATAAGGGGAGCCTGCATAGATTGCTACGGCAATCACGATTAATAAAACAATCAGCTTTTTCATAAGACGGGGAACCTTGTCGCAAACGTCATGGGTATAAATGACCGTAGATATGGCGATAAATACTAGCACGACTCGTCATTATTCAGGTATGAAAAGCTTTGTAATAATCTTAATAAATCGTGTATACCGCCGACTCAAGACCTCAACTATGAATTTCATGACTTAAGCGCTTGATAAATCAGCAGACCATCTCCATAAATAGCGCAAACTTTTTATAATTGATTTGGCTAAGTAGCCCCCACCGTATTTTTCGTTACATGCACATATTATCATCCTGTGACATTGTGGTTTGCCATGTTTCACATGAAACGTTGCTGTGTGATTGTGTATGAGATGACGACCGTCAATGGTAAAAGCTGATCAAAGCTAACGAACTGACGAGCTGGTGGTGCTACGAAGACGATAGGAGAAACCATGAGTAAACGCGATTTTTATGAAGTATTAGGTGTCAGCAAGACCGCTGACAGCAAGGAGATTAAGCGAGCCTACCGCAAGCTTGCCATGAAATATCATCCAGATCGCAACTCTGATGACCCTGATTCTGAAGACAAATTCAAAGAAGCCTCAATGGCTTATGAAGTACTGAGCGATGAAGAAAAGCGCTCAGCGTATGACCGCATGGGTCATGCTGCCTTTGAAAATGGCATGGGTGGCGGTGCAGGCGGCGGCAACTTCCAAGACATCTTTGGCGATATTTTTGGTAACTTTGGTGATATCTTTGGCCAATCACGTGGCGGCGGTGGTGGACGCACGCGTCGCGGCTCTGACTTGCGCTATGTGATCGAGCTGACATTAGAAGAAGCAGTACGTGGCTGCAAAAAAGAAATCAGCTTCACCGCGCCAGCGCCATGTGACACTTGTGATGGTAAAGGTGCCAAAGATGCCTCTGATGTCGTGACCTGTCAGATGTGTCATGGTCAGGGTCAAGTGCGCATGCAGCAAGGTTTCTTTGCCGTGCAGCAGACTTGCCCGCAGTGTGGCGGCTCTGGTAAGCAAATCAAAAACCCTTGCCCTGACTGTCATGGTAATGGCGTCAAAGACAAATCACGCACGCTAGAAGTATCTATCCCAGCGGGCGTCGATGATGGTGATCGCGTCCGTCTGGCAGGTGAAGGCGAAGCTGGCGCCGCAGGCGTACAGAACGGCGACTTGTATGTCGAAGTACGTGTCAAACCGCACAACGTCTTTACTCGTCAAGGCGCGGACCTCTATATGGATGTACCAGTCAGTATCACGGATGCCGCACTTGGTAAAGAAGTTGAAATCCCAACCTTGGATGGTAAAGTAAAAATCAAAGTGGCAGAAGGGACGCAGAGTGGCAAACTGCTACGTGTACGCGGCAAAGGCGTGACGCCAGTACGCACCACGATGAAAGGCGACTTGATATGCCGTGTGGTCATCGAAACCCCTGTCAATCTGACTCGTGAGCAAAAAGATCTATTGCGTCAGTTCCAAGATACGTTAGATGATGACAGTAAGCATCAGCAGTCGCCACATAAAAAATCATTCTTTAAAAAGATTGGCGATTTGTTTGACTGATTATTTAACTCAGACAGACTGTTGCTAGATAGCCATACTGAGAGTAAGCCCAAAGGTTTCATGTGAAACCTTTGGGCTTTTTCTTGTGCTGATAAAAAACCACTCAGTTAACGATATTTGTTAAACTGACGATAAATGATATCCAAAAATAACCCACCAAATATAAAGTATGTAAGGTAGCGATATGAGTCAAGAAACAACAGAACAAACCATTAAAGTTGGTGTCATCGGTGCAGGTGGTCGTATGGGTCGTATGCTTATCGAAGCGGTACAAAATAATCCTAAGACCATCCTGAATGCAGCGATTGAGCGCCAAGGATCGAGTCTCGTCGGCGCGGATGCAGGCGAGGTGGCAGCTATCGGACGTTTAGAGGTGCAAATCGTTGACGAGCTAGAGGCTGTAATTAATGACATCGATGTGCTGATTGACTTTAGCTTGCCTGATGCGACTGAAAAAAACATGCAAGTTTGTGCCGAGCATAATGTCGCGATGGTTATTGGCACCACAGGATTTAATGAGGCGCAAGAGCAGGTATTGGCAAAAGCCAGTGGAAAAATCGCTATCGTCTACGCAGGTAACTATTCAACCGGCGTTAACCTGTCATTGAAACTACTTGGTATGGCAGCCAAAGCATTTGGCAATGATGCTGACGTAGAGATCATCGAAGCGCATCACAAACACAAAATCGATGCACCGTCTGGTACCGCATATATGATGGCTGAAGCCGTCGCAGAAGCGCGCGGACAGAACCTAAAAGATGTTGCCATCTACGGACGCGAAGGACAAACGGGCGAGCGCGAATCAGGCACGATTGGTATTCATGCGGTACGCGGTGGAGAGATCGTAGGCGACCATACTGTGATGTTTATCGCTGATGGTGAGGTGGTTGAGATCACTCACCGCGCACGAGAGCGCATGACTTTTGCCGCAGGTGCTGTACGTGCCGCAACTTGGGTAACCGAGCAAGCCGTTGGGCAATATGATATGCAAGATGTGCTGGGGTTGAATGATTAGAGCGCATTGACGATGACTTAAAAAAGGTGAGGAGATGCAGGTGAATCGTATAAAGCACGAATTGGCTAGTACCGTTCTTAAGGTGAATATTACCAAAAATATAAGCTTGCCCGCGTTTGCCCTAAGTCTGGCTGTCCTACCAATCACCGTACAAGCCAGTAACGTCCAAACCTATGTGATTGACACTTATGGCGGTGCCACGCTCCTGCCAACAGTAAAGCAACAACTCAATAATAGCGCTGATGGCGGCACCGTCAGCATCTACCAAGGTAAGCTAGTACTAATAACAACACCCCGCAATTATCAAATGATACAGCAGCTACTCACGCAGATTGACCGTCAGCCACAAGCGCTCACAGTCGCTGTGCGTGTTGGCAATAGCAGCAGTGTTCAGGATAATATTCGTCAGGGTCAGGTTATTATTACCAAGCGCAATATTCAGGGATCGGGTGTTTGGAATCAAAGTAACGGCCAGAAGCAAAGCAGCAGTTTATATCAAGTACAGACGCTTTCTGGTAGTGCCGCTAGTATCAGTACCGGCACGCTCTATTCATTGACGCAGAACTATCGTGCCACTATTCAACCGAATTATCATTATCCAGATGACCGTCAGCCAAACGCGCAGATTGTCATTCAGCAGCAGGTACTACTGCCAACGACGCAAGGCATTGCTGTCACACCGCGTCTACTACCGAATGGTCAAATCGAAGTGAGGTTGTCACAAGTTGAAGAGCGACTGGCGCGATCCAACTCATCCTACAATAGGTACGGCACGAGCAGTAATAGCATTCAAAGTCAAAGTCTGAACAGTACGATCATTGTGCCGCGCGGACAATGGGTGACGATTGGTGAGATTTCACAACGCTCAACCAGCAGCGGCAGTCGAACGACCAATAGCATTAATAGTGTACCGATAGCTCTGCTGGTTCAATAGCTCATTGTGCAAATGGCTAAATACAAAAAAGCGCGGTGTTGTTATTAATAGCACCGCGCTTCTCTATAAATGATAGGTTCAAACCCTAGTCAATATAAACCACTTCAAGCGGCGGGAAGCCGTTAAACTCTACTGATGAATACGAGTTGGTATAAGCACCTGTGGTTAGCCAATAGATTTTGTCACCAATCTCAAGCTCTTCTGGCAGCTGATAACCTGCTTCTTCGTACATGATATCGGTTGAGTCACAGGTTGGTCCTGCCAGTACGACCGTCCCTTCACTGGTAGATGTTTCCATCTTGGGAGTATAAACAGGATATTTGATGGCTTCGCCGAGCGTCTCGATTAAGCCTTGGAATAAACCAACATCCGTATAGACCCAGCGCGCCAAATCTGTGTCTGATTTGCGAGAGATCAGTACCACATCACTGACCAAGACACCTGAACCACCGACGAGTGAACGACCTGGTTCTAAAATAATCTCAGGCATCTCATCTGCATCGTAGTCATCAGTCAAATAGCTGGTAATCTCTTCTGCATAGACCTTAATAGGATTGACTTCGCTGATGTAGTTGGTTGGGAAGCCGCCACCTAGATTGATCATTTGTAGCTTGATGCCTTCTTCGTTCTTCATCCAGTCAAACATATACTTAACTTTGGCTAATGCATCATCCCATGCCGCAACGTCTTTTTGCTGGCTACCCACATGGAACGAGATACCATAAGGTACCAAGCCAAGCTCACGCGCCTGAATAAGCAAATCAATGGCCATATTAGGGTGACAGCCAAACTTACGTGACAATGGCCATTCTGCTGTCTCTGATCCTTGTACCAATATGCGCACAAATACTTTAGAACCAGGGGCATGTTTAGCAATATTTTTAAGGTCTGCTTCTGAATCAGTCGCGTACAGATCGATACCTTTTTCAAAGGCATATTTGACATGGGCGGCTTTTTTGATGGTGTTGCCATAAGAAATGCGTGATGGCTCAACACCGCAATCCAGCACACGATCCAGCTCATAGATGGAGGCACAGTCAAAGTTAGAACCAAGCTTTGCCAGCAGATTGATAACTTCAACCGCAGGACTGGCTTTCATCGCATAATGCAGTTTGGCATTCGGGAACAGGCTGACCATCTCATGATACTTAGTCTCGATACGACTTAGATCCACCACTAAAAACGGGGTCTCACGACCCTCAGCAGCTTTGGTAAATTTCTGCCAGCTGGCAGGGTCAAAATATTGGTCAATTTTGATCATGGTCATAGTAGTAAACCTTTGGTGAGAACAGTATCTGCTAAAAAATTGGCACCATCTAGTGGATATCAGAGAGTAACATCCACTATAGGCATCATTATGTAAAGGAGAAAGAGATTAAGAATTGATCGGTTGTGACTGCTGCTCAGCGGACTGGGCGCCTTGCTTTTCGCGTATCTTGAGGACTTTACGAACTTTATCACGGGCACGTGTCTGTTTCAAACGAGACAGGTAGTCGACGAATATCACGCCGTTGAGATGATCCATTTCGTGTTGGATACAGACGGCAAGCAAGCCTTCTACCACTTCGTCAATGACGTCGCCGTTCTCGTCTAATGCTTCGATACGTACTTTATTAGGGCGCTCGACTTTGTCGTAGACATCTGGGACCGAAAGACAGCCTTCTTCGTACGGTTG
This sequence comes from Psychrobacter sp. KCTC 72983, assembly GCF_014280455.1. NCBI lineage: Bacteria > Pseudomonadati > Pseudomonadota > Gammaproteobacteria > Moraxellales > Moraxellaceae > Psychrobacter > Psychrobacter sp. KCTC 72983. The sequence continues at coordinate 1,383,459 of NZ_CP060390.1, read as the reverse complement.
TTTTTCTTCTACCAATGGCGTGACCTTTGGGTTGATAAATACTCTTGGGGCACTTTTGTCTTCAGACAAATCCATCACGATGAGCTGAATATGACGATCGACTTGGCTTGCAGCAAGGCCAATGCCTTGAGCATCATACATTGTCTCAATCATGTCTGAGATTAAGGTTTTGATTTCAGCAGTCACTTCCTTGACTGGCTTGGCAATCGTGCGCAAGCGGGGATCTGGGTAACTTAAGATAGGGAGTAGTGCCATAACGCTCACCTCAATGATAGGGACAAAATAGGGTTGATATTATAAGATAAATGGGGACAAAAGTAATGCTTATCAATACTTTCCCGTCTATATCAGGTCTCATGCATCCACAAATTAAAGATTTTGATAGGTATCTGGACACAAAAAAGCCTCACTTAACGCAAGGCTTTTTTGTAGATATTCTATCTAGTCGGTAATTATGCACGGCGTTTGTTTACAATCATTTCATACAAAAATAGCAAAATGATCGCACCGATAACTGAGAAGATAAGACCAGTAAAACCGCCATCTGCGTTGATACCAATTAAGCTCGCTAGGAAGCCACCTAACATGGCACCGACGATACCCAATACGATCGTCATGATCCAGCCCATAGGGTCACTACCTGGCTTAATAGCACGTGCCAATAAACCTGCAACCAAACCTACGATAATCATCCAAATAAAACTCATGTTATTCTCCTAAATTATGAATATTTATAATATGTTGCTAATTTAATAACTCCATTGTAAAGATTCCTCAAACGCAAGAGTAAGCAAAAAATGTTACCTGTGTAGGGCCTATGTGAGGAAAAAGTCAGATTTGCTATTACGTAGGTGCAATAGGTAAACGGAAGGTTACAAAGGTAGCCATGGTGCTAACAGAATGGCGTATCAATCATTTAGCCACGACAGAAGAATTTGATAAGGATAGGGAATTAAATAAAAAAAGCGTAGCCCGTCTATGAGACAGCCACGCTTTTGTTTAATACTAATTTTAGGGTTTAGGGTTTAGGGTTAAATCAATCGTTTATTTATCACGCAATGCCGCTAATAGACGCTGATGAATCCCCTCAAAACCACCGTTGGACATCACGACTATTGCATCACCTGCTTGAGCATGACTACTGATATGTTCAATAATAGTATCGACACTAGACATTACGTGCTGGTTAATGATGGAGTCACTTGTAGCCGTGGCTTGTTCGATGACTTCTCTCAAACCCCATTCCAGTCCCGCTGGCTCATACCACAATGTATAGTCAGCGAGGGCAGCTGACTCAGCCAAGCTGTCTTGGTGAATACCCATTTTCATGGTATTACTGCGCGGCTCAATAATCGCCCAAATACGTCTGCCAGCCAGTTTCTTTTTGGCACCGTCTAATGTTGTGGTAATTGCAGTAGGGTGATGGGCAAAGTCATCAAAGACTAAGACATCGTTTACATCACCGATCAACTCCATCCGGCGTTTGATACCAGCAAAAGCCGATAATGCGGCGCAAGCGGTAGAGATGCTGACACCGACATCATAAGCGGCCGCGACGGCAACCAAGGCATTATTGACGTTATGAATACCACTCATGCCCCAGTCGATGACAGCTACTTCTTTATCAGCAGCAAAACTGACTTGAAATTGACTGCCATCTTCGCGAATGAGTTCCGCTTGCCAGTCGCTATTGTTTTTAAGCGTACGGTCGTTTTTACTGGTATTAGATGCGGTCGTATCGATGACAGCAGTACGCCAGATAGGGGTCCAAACGCCTTTTGCTAACGTATCTTCTAAGCTGATAGTTGCTGCAGGCATGATAATTTTTCCAGTGCTTGGAATCATACGTACCATATGATGAAACTGCGTTTGGATCGCATTCAAGTCAGCAAAAATATCGGCGTGATCAAATTCTAGGTTGTTCAAGATAGCGGTGCGCGGACGATAATGAACGAATTTTGAACGTTTATCAAAAAACGCAGAATCGTACTCATCAGCTTCCATGACAAAATAACCAGAAGGGACTGTCGTATCATCGTCAGTTTTTTCTGCCCCTAGATAGCTGCTGTGTGCAAATACCTGCTGTAAGTGCTCATCAGTGGTATTGACCAGTGGCACACCGCCAATTAAAAACCCTGTATCGATACCAGCGTAATGCAATATCCAAGCAAGCATGGTTGTCGTTGTTGTCTTACCATGAGTACCAGCAACCGCTATCACGTGGCGCGATTGCAGCACTTGCTCTGACAAAAACTGCGGACCTGACGTGTAGCGCAGACCCGTATCTAGCATATATTCAATCACATCCATGCCACGCTTCATCGCATTACCAACAACGACCAAGTCTGGCGCTGGTTGCAAATGCTTTACGAGATAGCCTTCTTCAATAGTGACGCCCGCATTTTCAAGTTGGGTAGACATAGGAGGATATACGTTGGTATCTGAGCCAGTAACGGTATGCCCAAGTTCACGCGCTAATAATGCCAGCGAGCCCATAAAAGTACCACAAATACCAAGAATATGAATATGCATAGACGTTCCGTAAGAGCTTGAATAAGAGAAATAGAGAGAGTAAAAATAAAGTTTTGGGTGCTGAGCTGTTATCAATCGTGACTAACGGTTTAATCAGTCATTGCCATGGCAGTAGTCTGGCAGACAAGCGATCATTGTAAAGTAAACGCTGGTCGATGACCAACAAAAAACGCCTAACAAGTAGGCGTTTTTTGGCTGATAAGTATCGTCGGGTTCGCTACTGCAGCCATTCAATTATATGACAATCTACTTACGTGACAACGTATAGTCATTATTTAGGTTTTTTTGCTCATCTATCAAAATCAGATGATTGTCTTGAATATAATAAGACTCAATATGTTTGTCTTCATATACAATGGTAATTTTGTCTTTATCTTGACGATAGACGCCAGACTCAAGTAACGGTGCGCGCTGTTGTTCAGCATCGTGATGGGTGCTGGATTTTAGTACAGAGCCATCAGAAAATAGGTTCAAAGTGACATCGATACTATCGCAGTCTTCACAAGGCACCATACCGCCATAATCACCCATTAGCGTGGCTTGTAGCGCACTACTGTTCGATTCTGAGTGTATAGTAGAAGGGTGCGTATGCCCCTCATTACTGGATTGAGCAGCAGCAATAAGTGATTGCCCTTCTGTAGATTCATTCAAACTGTCATCAGGATTTGACTCAGACATACTATCGCTTTCTATCTCTTCTGATGTGCTCTGCGGAGCAGACTCTGCTGATGCGTCGACAAATGAAGCTTTAGTCCTCATGTCTTGATCAGAATTCGAGGAGGCACTATCACAGCCTATCAATAGCACACAGAGTGGTACCGCTAATAAGGACGGTCCCCAGCGTCTAATGACAGTAGATGTGGTAGAGCAAATAGGTGCAAGATATATCATGGTCATACCAAAAACAGTTTTTGAATAGCGTTTTTAAAAATCACCTATGCCACTGGCAACCGTTATCAAGATAATCTTGTTGCCAAAAAAGAGAGACAAGGGGTCGTATAAACGTTGCGATAATATAGATATTGGAATTTGAGAGCGTAGCTGATCTTTGAAATGTAGACAATTTATCGCTCAAAAGAACAGAGCTCTCATAACTTCTCACTAAAACTACCCACTGAAAAAACAGGCTGTCTAAAGGTATCAAAGGGTTACAGATATATCTGTGGACTTTTTGTTGTGTTCAATATGCTTGGTATAGCAAAGTAGGCTCTATCGGTTTGTCTAACATAGGTAATAAAAGAGGTTTAACAGTCGCAGATAATAAAGCAGACATTGCATAGCAGAGTATGAATGTCTGTTTAGAAAGAAGTGATAACGGTAAAATATAAAGTGATTTTAATGAACTATCGAGCGATAGACTGGTTGGTGATAGGTCGCACGATACGCCACAGTATCACCCCATGCGCCACAAGAAGTACGCTAAATAGGATCAACGACAGCTCAGGGATACTAAGTCCGACAAACGTCCAATCGATAGAAGCACACTCACCAGAACCTGCAAATACTTCTTTGAGCACTTGCAACATAGGCAAGGTATCTAGCCAATAGTCCAAGCCTGGGCCGCATGACGGTACTTGATCGGCAGGTAGGTGCTGTAGCCAAACATGGCGTATAGCCACAGCAGTAGACCAGCCAATACCTGCCAAACTACCAAGCCATAATAGCAACTTCACCACTTTGGATTTTGGATTAAATAATGCTGATATCAGCGCAAAACCGCCCATGACTATTAGACCAATACGCTGAAAAATACAGAGCGGGCAAGGCGAAAGCCCTAGATGGCGCTGTAAATAAAACAGTGCAAAGCTCATGCCTATTATGGCCATCAATACTAAAAATATTTGTAAGTTACGATAAGTGGTCAGCTGTCGCATGGTGCGTTACTCTTATGGTTTCATCTATACAGAGGTTAGGATGCAATCAGGTTTAGCGATACTGCTGTAAAAAGTCCATAAAGTCTTCTGTCTCAGACTTCTCAATCTCAGCCTGCTGCAAGATAGACTTTTCTGCCAATACTTCGTATTTCGCTTGGGTGTTTGGACTGAGAGTCTGCTGCAATAATGACTCGCGATGCTGCTGCGCTAATGTAAAACCAAGCTGCCATAGACTACCTAAGCGTTTGCTATCAGAGTTTACTTGGGCGGAGATCGTCGACTCAGAATGTCCGGCTTTGCCTTGCATCAATGCCACTGCAGCACGGTAGTCATTGCCACCATAATGAGCATCTAGCAATGCAGCAAGTGGCTGCATACGCTCTAGATGCATCAGCATCCAGCCCTCAAGCGATTGCTCTTGACCGTTATTGATGATGTGCAGACCTTCACGGCGACCTTCGTTGACCACACGCTCTAGATTAATAGCGAGTGCTTCTTCTTCTTCAGGCAGCAAATCAGGTGAATCGCTGAATAGACAGTAGAGCGCCATCACTTCTAAAAAGCAAGCACTAGAGAGACGAATACCAACATCGCTATAAGGATCGAGATCAATCGCACGAAACTCAACATAAGCAATACCGCGACGCTCAAGCGCTTCGGTTGGTGTCTCACCACTCATCGCAATTTGCTTAGGACGGATAGGGCTATAGTATTCATTTTCTATCTGAAGGATATGATTATTGATCTGAACTGGGTTGCCATCTTCATCTTCCAGACCAAGCTTGGCAAAGCTCTCATGCGGTGTTTGGATCGCGCGGCGTAGTCCAGCGACATACTCTGGCAAATAGTTATAACGAATATCTAGCTGCTCTTGCACGCTATTGGTATAGCCAAGTTTGCCCATACGCAGGCTGGTGGCAGTCGGTTTATAGTAGGTTGAGTCATTTAGACGCTCTAGATCATGCTCACGCCCAGCAACAAAACAAGGACATACGCTTGGACTTGCACCCAATAAATACAACACAATGCTGGTCAGTCGCTTAAAGTTGCGAATAAGCCCTAGGTATTTCTCGTTTTTGAATTCTGTTAGCGTCTGCTCTTGTGCCGTTGGGGTTTGCGCTTGCCACGTTTCAAAGAGCGTGTCACCAAAAGATAGATTGTAATGTAACCCTGCGATGGTCTGCATACGGCGACCATAACGGATACCAAGACCACTGCGATAAAGGGTTTTTAGCTTACCTGTATTAGAGCTACCATAATCAGCCAGTGGAATATCTTCATCTTTAGAAGACAACATACAAGGCATAGATAGCGGCCACATCAGCTCGCCGTCAGGCATGCCTTGATACACCAATACATGCAATTGACGCAGCATATTGAGTGTCTCTTTTGGCGAAGCTTTTGGTTCGGTGATAAGCTCAAGCAGACTTTCTGAATAATCGGTTGTAATAAAAGGATGAGTCAATTTTGATCCGAGTTTGGCTGGATGCGGCGTCTGTGCCAAAAAACCATCAGGCCTCACGCGCAGTCCTTCTTTTTCGATACCGCGGAGCATACCCGTTAAATGCTGGCTGCCAAACCAATTGGGAATGTCAAAATTAGCAAAGCTACTCGCAAAATTACTCATAATAGTCATCTATTGTTATTCATTATGGCAGATCAAAACACGATGGGCGTTTGTCCATAAAAGAGGTAAATGTTGGGTCAATAATTCCGTCAGTTTAGCTCAAAGCCGTATTGAAAACCACGAACAATTACAAATACGATAAGCTTTGAGCAGGACGTTTGGGCTAGATTTTTCTCAGTATTTTTGATGAAATTGGTCAGCACGGATACTTTGCGGATTCATCAATATTGGCAAAAAAGCATCTATCTCAAAGATAGATGCTTTGATCGCGATGCTGCAAGTCATCCAATACGGCTTTGGCGCATGATCACAGGAATGTTGAGACGCAATAAAGGCATAGTATCGTTGGGTCATAGAGCCAAATCGCGAAAACCTAAATTGAGAATGACGAGCCACAGCCGCAAGTGGTGGTGGCATTGGGGTTGGTCACGACAAAACGTGCGCCTTCTAACCCTTCAGTGTAGTCAACGGTAGAGCCTTGCAAATATTGATAGCTTAGCGAGTCAACAACCAAGGTCACATCACCATTATCAAAATTGGCATCGTCTTCATTTAAGTCGTTGGCAAAGTTAAAGCCATAAGAAAAACCTGAACAGCCGCCGCCCGTCACATAGACGCGTAGCATCAGTTCACTATCACCTTCTTCTTCGCGCAGACGGCGTACTTTTTGTGCCGCACTGTCGGTTAGGCTTAATACCGTAGGATCTACTGGCTGATTTGAGCTTGGATTAAATTGGTTGGCTGATTCGTTCATATCTACCTCAGTTGCTAGGATCAAATGCGGTCGTCGTCCTGTTTGGGTTTGCAACAAAATGATTGCAAATAAAGATACGCACGGCGTTTGATTTAATTGGGTGCTGTCGTTATGGCAAAGCTATTGGTGCATTATAAGCTGTTTGTGCGATATCAATACGGTGTTTGTGCCACCAAAGCACTTTATTGATGATAAGCACTTATCTTTAGCAGTATATCATAATGGGAGTAGCGATTCGCTTGTCAAGAGTCATCGTCCTTACCAAAACTGATGAATCAAAACTTTTATAGCTATCAAGGTTATATAGTCAATCAATATTAAAAGTGGTACAAGGCAGACGAGTGCAAGTACTACAGTAGTAGGCTAAACGAGTCTAACGCTGTAACACTTTAATAGTGGTTCGACTATACTCATTATGTGTGCGAGAGTATATGGCTGCCAAAGGTCTTATTATAGTCATTCGTATCGATAGGCTGACAAGGATTATATAATCTAGGGTCATTGGCATAAATACTTAATTTTAAAACACTTCGTTTTGAAATAGTTATTTAATTGTTTGCCTATGCGGCAAGCGTTTGAAATAATAGCCGCCAGTAAACATGCCAGACGTGTGTTTTTTATTGCCTTGAGTTTTATATTATTGTTGAGATGAAGAGAGTATATGATCGAATTTAAAGACGTAAGCGTACGCCGTGATGGTCGAGAGTTGTTTGCAGGGGCAAGCTTTCAGCTCCATCCGGGTCATAAAGTCGGCCTAACGGGCAATAATGGCACCGGCAAATCTACCTTGTTTGCGCTACTGCTTACGCAAATGGGTACGGGGGACACTGAAGTCACGCTGGACAAAGGCGAAGTGAGTATCCCTGATAGTTGGCAGGTGGCGCACATGGCGCAGGAGGTCGGAGCCAGTGATCAGACGGCGATTGATTACGTGTTGAGCGGTGATGAGCAGTGGTACGAGATTAATGCCGCGCTCAGTGATTTAAGCGCTGTCAGCGATGAGCAAATTGGGGTGTTGCATCAGCAGTTCGATGAAATCGATGGCTACCGTACACCGACCAAAGCGGCACAAATCATGGCAGGCCTTGGGTTTAACACCAGTCAGCACGAGCTGCCTGTCTCAGGGTTTTCGGGTGGCTGGCGCATGCGCTTAAACCTCGCCAAAACCTTGATGAGCCGCGCTGATTTGATGCTGCTCGATGAGCCGACCAACCATTTAGACTTAGACGCCATTCTCTGGCTTGAGACTTGGATCAATGCTTATACCGGACTGGTCATCGTCATCTCGCACGACCAAGCGTTTTTGGATGCTACCGTCGGTCATATCTTGCACGTCGAACAACAAAAAATCACTCTTTATACCGGTAATTATCAGCAGTTTATTCGTACCCGTCACGAGCGTATGGCGCAGCAGCAGCAAGCGTTTGAAAAACAGCAAGCGACCCGCGCCCACTTGGACGACTTTATTCGTCGTTTCCGTGCCAAAGCCAGTAAAGCGAAACAGGCACAAAGCCGTATCAAGCAGCTTGAGCGTATGGCAGAGCTGTCGCCGATGATAGCGGACAACCCATTCTCTTTTCGCTTTTATGAGCCAGCCAATATGAGCTCGCCGCTGATTGAGATGACACACGCTGATATTGGCTATAGCGATACGCCTTTGCTTCGTAACGCCAATGTGCAGGTCACGCCTGATACGCGTCTTGGGTTACTGGGTATGAATGGCGCCGGTAAGTCGACCTTGATTAAAGCCTTGGTCGGCGAGCTGAAAATTTTGTCAGGTACTTACCGCGTGTCCGACACGCTCAAGCTTGGCTACTTTAACCAGCATCAAATGGACGCTTTAGATGCGGCGGCCACCCCGCTACAGATGATGCGCCGCCTAGCTGGTAAGACATCAGACGCCGATTTGCGTTCGTTCCTCGGTAGTTTTGATTTTCGTGGTGATCGTATCGATACGCCAAGTGAGCTGTTCTCTGGTGGCGAGCGCGCTCGTCTGACGCTGGCTTTGATTGTCTGGCAGCGTCCAAACGTGTTGGTCCTCGATGAGCCGACCAACCATTTGGACTTACAAATGCGTCAGGCGCTGACCCTAGCCTTACAAGGCTTTAAGGGAGCGGTGGTGCTGGTTTCGCATGATCGTGAGCTGATTGCCAATGTCTGTGATGAGCTATATTTGGTGCATGACGGGCAAATCGATGCGTTCGATGGTGATATCAGCGACTACGGCAAATGGCTGGCAGAAAAGCGTAAGCAAGAAAATTCACAAGACAAAAGTAGCAGTAATAAGAAAAGTAAAAAAGAGAGCAAAAAATTCGTTTCACGTGAAACAGGCAATAGCCAAGTGACCAATCAAGTGAGCAATACAGCACCTGATAATTCATCAAAAAGTAACACTGCGACCCCAGCGCTTAGTAAAGAAGAACAACGCAAATTAGCCGCTGAACAGCGTAAGCGCACTGCACCTATCCGCCGCGAGATTGAAGAGGCTGAAAAAGCACTTGCCAAGATTGAAGGGCAGCTTGCAACGCTTGAGGAAAAGCTGGCTGATACCGAGTTGTACGAAGAAAGCCGTAAGGCGGACTTACTGGTCTTATTGAATGAGCAAACCGCGCTACAGCAGCAGCACAGCGATAACGAAGAAAAATTGCTGCTATCGATGACGACGCTAGAAGAAATGGAAGCGGAATTTTAGTAGCAAGTTATATGAGATTTGGCTGTTAAGCGATTTTCGTCGTAAGTAATCAAACATAAAAAAGGGAGGGCATCAGCCCTCCCTTTTTTTACATCGTTTTTTGTAACATTATTCTTTACGGTATTTACCATCACCGTAGGACAGTACTTTCATTGTGGTCGTACAAAGCTGGCAATCGATTTGACTAGCAGCAGCTTTCGATAAATCAAGAATACGGCCTCGAATATAGGGGCCTCGGTCTGTGATTTTGACCACGACACTTTTTTTTGTTTTTTGGTTGGTCACTTGAACTTTTGTGCCAAACGGTAACGTGCGATGGGCAGCGGTTAGTGAGTTCATGTTAAAGATACTACCACTTGCAGTGCGTTTACCATGAAACTTGCTGCCGTAATAACTGGTATTGGCCGCAAAAACTGTGGTACTCAGTAATAGTGATAACGTGACAACCAAAGACTTAATTAAATATGACATTCATGACCTATAAGCAATTTATGAAATAGACAGCGATGCTTGCCTATGTTGTCATACCCCTATGAGTATGAATAAGGAGGGGATTTTACAAGATATAGATTGTCAAACTATTACAGCCGTGTAAAAAACTCATGAGGTCAAATGCTTGTTTTTTAAGGGAAAAATATCATTTTTGACTAAAAATAATGGAGAGAAGAGTACTGAAGATAGACTTATAGAGAATGGTTCTTATTAAGAAGTCAACAAGAGACCAGAAAGTAAATAACAAAATGCAAATAAGTGATATATAAATACGAATACTATCGATATAGTAAGTTTTGACCGCGAAAAGCCTACCGAAAACAGTCTGTTTTATTGTAATAAAAACTTTCTATTTTATTACTAAACTGTAAAAAAACCAAAATTATTGATTGCTTTGGGCTGTTTGAGAAAACTGGTCATATCGTATAGCGAGTCGTTAAGAAAAACATGGTGGTTCATGGCTGTTAAAAAACAGAGGTTGGAATATTTCAGTAAATATAAACAACAATCATTGAGTAAAAAAGACGGTCTCATCACTTTTAGTAATCATTAAGCGGCTTTATTTTTGTCTTTATATTATATTTTTCAATTTTCGTTACATCAATAAAAGTCAGTGATATAAAGCATTCTAGGAAGTCATCTAGAGCAATATTTACTATAGAGATATATTTCTATAAGTTTCCTTACAAAACAGTTGCATAAAAGAGACTTTAAGATTAGAGTTTTCGACCCAACAAATATTAACTAATGGAGTCACGTATGAAAAAAGTTGTTGCTGTGGCATTGCTCGCTGTTTTGACATCAGGATGTGCGACGCAAAACTATCTTGTGTCTTCATCGACTGCACCGACAGCCGCTACGAAGGCTGATGCTGATAAAATGCAGACTTTCTTTGTCAGCGGTTTGGGTCAAGAGCAAGACATTGATGCGGCCGAAGTTTGCCAAGGCAAAGAGAATGTGGCTAGTATCCAAACGCAAAGCAACTTTATCAATATTGCGCTAGGTTTTATATCTTCAGGTATCTATACCCCACGCCAAGTCCGTGTTTACTGCAAGTAAGGAATAATGAATATGAAAAAACTACTAACAATGGCAGTGATGGGTTCAGTATTATTGGTATCAGGTTGTGCAACCCAAACAGGTCTTATTCAACCAACTCAAAATACCACTCCAGAATATACTAAGTCACAGACCTTCTTTATTGGTGGTATTGGGCAAGAACAGACTGTAAACGCTGCTGAAGTATGCGGCGGCGCACAAAATGTTGCCAAAGTTCAAACAGTACAAGAAGCCAAAGACATCGCACTAGGTTTGGTCACTTTTGGCATTTATACCCCTCGTACGGCTAAAGTGTTCTGCCGATAAGAGACGCTATCAATACCTCACATCATTTATTTTGACCATTAATTGATCGATGTTGAGCGTTGTATCTTAGAGCCGTTAAAAAAAGAGCAAACAGTCACTGTTTGCTCTTTTTTTTGTGGTGAGTATTGGTCATCAGTGATGACAGAGATACTGCAATGAATTGGTAAGATTACTGGTAATATTTTTATAACGGTGTTTATTTTGATTATTGCTATCATAAAGTATGGACTATAAAAAATGACTATACCGAACACTAATATTGATCGATATGATCCATTCTACAGTTGGCATTTCGGTATGACTGATATGTTTTTATGTTGAGGAAAATAATATGGCAGAGAAAAATTACTATGACATTTTAGGGGTCAAAAAAGACGCCACAGACGCCGAGATCAAAAAAAAATACCGTAAGCTTGTGCGTCAATTCCATCCTGATGTCAGTGATGATCCAGACGCGGATAGTAAGATTGCTGAGATTAATAACGCTTATGAAACCATTAGAGATAAAGACAAGCGTGCCGAATACGATGCGATGTTGAACAACCCGTTCGCTGGACAAGGTGGTGCAGGCGGGTTTGGTGGTTTTGGCGGTCAGGCGGGAACGTCGCAAGGCGGCTTTCGCTGGGAGGATATCAAAGGCCAGTTCGGCGATGGCGAAGCATTTGGCGATGGCGGCTTTCGTTTCGATGATATTTTTTCAGCGTTTGGTCGCGGGGCGCGTGGTTCAGCCGGTGGTCGCTCTCAAAGCCAAGGGTTTGACCCTTTCGGTGGCGGTTTTGGGACGCAAGATAGTAAAGGTCAGGACCAGCATGCCGAGATTACAGTCGATCTGTCTTCGGTCTATCAAGGGGACGACTATAGCATCAAGTTAAACGTTCCTGTGCGTCAGCCTAATGGCGAGGTGAGCTACGACAACAAAACGCTCAAAATTAAAATTCCAAAAGGCATTACTGATGGCAAGCAAATTCGCTTGAGTGGGCAAGGTGCTGCTGGCAGTAGCAACGGCAAAAATGGTGATTTGTTCTTAAAAGTAAAAATCCGCCATGATGACAATATCCGTATCGAAGGTGCAGACGTTTACCAGACTGTCAATATCGCACCATGGGAAGCCGCATTGGGTGAAAAAATTAATGTCAGCACGCCAGCTGGCAAGCTTGGTGTGACCATACCCAAAAACAGTAAATCAGGTAGCAATCTGCGTCTAAAGGGCAAAGGTATCCCTGCCAAGCAAGCGGGCGATTTATACTTGACCTTAAATATTATTAACCCTGATGTCAGTAGCGATGCGGCAAGACAGGCTTATGAGCAGCTCAAGCAAGCCTTTGCCGACACCACTATCAACCGTTAATCCATGCGCTTGATGGTCGACATTCATCATGATAGTCAATAGTGAGTCATCAAGATGAATGCACCAAGGATGAAATAAAGAGAAAACGAGGATAATAGCTATGAAACACTCGCCTGAATTTACCGATATCATTATGAGCTTAGATGAGCTTGTCTCTGCTTGTGGCCAAGAGCGCCAATGGGTCATCGAATTGATTGAAGAAAGTATTATTGAATACGATGTGCCAGAACGTGAGCAATTCACTGGCTATCAGCTGACAACCGTGCGCCGTGCCTCACGACTCAGCCGTGATTTTGATGCCAGCGTGCCTGCCATTGGCTTGATACTTGAGCTGTTAGATGAGGTTGAGCAGCTGCGTCAATTCAAACGTCAGTCTGAGCGCCAAACGCCTATCATAGAGGTTGAGATCGACAGTATAAAGTAGTTAAGACCTAAAAATACCGCATAAAAAAAGGCCTTTATTAGGCCTTTTTTTATCGACAGAAAATGCTTTGCTAAAAATTAACGTGAATAAGTAGGATCAGCTGCTGCGGTAAATAGCACGTCCGTTGAAGAGTTCAGTGCGGTCTCTGCCGAATCCTGAATCACACCGATGATAAAACCAATGGCAACCACTTGCATAGCAATGTCGTTCGGTATGCTAAATAAGCTCGCTGCTAATGGAATGAGTAGCAACGAACCACCAGCAACACCAGAAGCACCGCAAGCACTAATCGTCGCCACCAAACTCAATAGAAGCGCTGAAGCAAAAGACACCTCAATGCCCAAGGTGTGAGCGGCAGCAAGGGTTAACACGTTGATGGTAATCGCCGCACCCGCCATGTTGATAGTTGCTCCTAGCGGGATGGTCACTGAGTAAGTATCTTCGTGCAATCCAAGCTTACGCGCTAGGTTCATATTCACGGGAATGTTGGCGGCTGAACTGCGCGTAAAGAAGGCTGTAATTCCTGATTCGCGTAGACATCTGAACACAAGTGGATAAGGGTTTTTGCCCGTCTTAACAAGCACGATAATAGGGTTTGCGACCAAAGCGATAAACAGCATACAGCTGATCAGTACCATCAAAATACGGGCATAGCCTGCTAGCGAGGCAAAGCCTGTCTCAGCGACCGTACTGGCAACCAGACCCAAAATACCAAAAGGCGCTAGGGCAATAATCCACTTGACCACTTGCGAGATGGCATCGGCAAAGTCACCAACGACATTGCGTGCCGTGTCGCTGGCTTGGCGTAGCGCAAAACCAATGATGATGGCCCATGCCAAGATACCGATATAATTGGCTTCTGCAATGGCATTGACCGGGTTGGCAACCAAATTCATCAATAGGTTGGTCAATACTTCTTTTAGGTCGGCGGGGGGAACTTGCGCGATATCGGCGTTGACCAATACCAGATCAGTGGGGAACAAAAAGCTGGCACCAACGGCGGTTAAGGCAGCCAAAAAAGTGCCAAACATATACATGATCAGCACAGGCTTGACATAGACTTCATTGCCACTGCGATGTTGGCTAATCGCCGCCATGACCAAAATGAACACCAGTATAGGCGCTACGGCTTTTAGTGCACCAACAAACAATGTACCAAGTATCCCTATGGCGATACCGATACTTGGTGCTAGCCAACCGATCAGCACCCCTAATACCAAACCAATAATAATGAGCGGCACCAGCCCGATACGCTGATACATCGCAATCAATGAACGCATTTGTACATCCTCGACGTTTGTCAAAAGTAAATGAATTGTTTGAGCAAAAATTTATCGAGGGATGGTAGCATTTTTTGGCATATTCGCATACCACTCATAGCAGTGGAGGCGACGTATAAAGTGAAAGGTAACAGGTAAAATATAACGAGTGTGCTCAAATGTGGAGCAAGTATGGACGAATATTCATTAGCGCAAATGCTTGGTCAGTCGGACATTAGAAATAGCGACATACCCAGTGATGCCTAAGATAGGGAGTGTGCTCTTTAGTAAGACAGTGAAGAGGTTAGTGACAAAGTAAAGAGAGAAATAAATGGTCGCACTATACCTTAAAGTGGGTCAACTCATAGCCTAATTGCTGATAGGCTTTATATTTGTGGCGACCTTCTTGGGTACTGGTAGCATCAGGTCGGATCAGCTCAAGGACGCGAGAGGGCTTGGCATTATTGGTCGTAGCCATAAAGCCAGTCACCGGACGTGTCGTTGTATTGAGCACGATACCATTAAAGTCTGCTGGCATATAACTGCCGAGCAATACGGGCGCTAACGATTTGTCGGCGTCAGAGTCAGCGGCTTTAGAATGAATATCCGACAAGCAGTGATGCGGGATAAAGCTGGTGGCATCTTGTGCCCAAAGTGCTCTATCTAGCTCTGCTAGCAACGTTTCATCTTCGATCAAAATCAACAAAGACTGCGTGCTTTTGTTCAGCGCTGTCTGAGTCAGCTGACAAATAAAGCCCAAGAAATCTTGGGCTTTACTTTCACTTAATAGATAAAAACTGATCTTCATAGAATGGTTTTCATAAAGTATTTTATAAAATAGCATTTATCAATAGACGGTCATTAATGCACTGCCATTGATCGATTAAGCCATATCCGCGCTGTTTTTCAGGTACTGCATAAATAGCGGTACTGGACGACCAGTCGCGGCTTTATCTTTGCCTGAGTTCCATGCGGTACCAGCAATGTCTAAATGCGCCCATGCCTGACCTTCTTCAATGAAGCGAGACAAGAAGCAAGCAGCAGTCACTGCGCCCGCACCTTTACCACCGATGTTTTGGATATCAGCAATTGGCGAGTCAATCAGTGCTTGATACTCGTCGTCTAGTGGCATGTGCCAGATAAGATCACCTGATAAGTTGCTCGCATTCTCGAGATCAAACAATACATCTTCATCGTTACTAAAGACTGCCGAACGCACATGGCCTAATGCAACCACGCAAGCGCCAGTCAATGTGGCGACATCGATGATGGCTTTTGGATTATAGCGCTGTACATAGCATAAAGTATCAGCCAATACCAAGCGACCTTCGGCATCGGTGTTCAGAATTTCAACAGATTTACCATTCATGGCTTTGACAATATCGCCTGGGCGCGTGGCATCACCTGATGGCATATTCTCAGCACAGGCGAGCGCACCGACCACGTTGATTGGTAGACGTGCTTCACATAAAGCTTTGATGGTACCAAGTACTGAGGCTGAACCACCCATGTCAAACTTCATCTCATCCATTGCCGCGCCTGGCTTGATTGAGATACCGCCTGAATCAAAGGTCACGCCTTTACCGACCAAGACGATAGGCGCATCATCATTTGTAGCTTGTGCATTATTGTCGCTAGCTTTGTCGGCTTTCTTAGCGGATTTTTTGGTTGGTAGTTTATCAGTGAGCGCTTTTTTTAGACCAGTCACTTTTGCGTTGCTAATCGTTTGCTCGGTGGTGCCAGCGTTTGCACTAAATGAGGATTTACCGCGGTACTCCATGATGACAAGCTGACCTTCTTTGGTAGAGCCTTGAGCCACTGATAAGAAACAGTTCATACCCAGCGCTGACATCTCGTCTTCACCGAGTACCTTGACAGTCAATAGGTCAGGATAGGTTTTTGCAAGTTCTTGTGCTTGCTCTGCCATATATGCAGGGAAGCAGATATTACCTGGCTCATTGGCGACGTCACGAGTGAGGCTTTGACCGGCGAATACTGCCTCAGCAAATGCGAGTGCAGGCTGTAGTGAGTTATCAGCTAACAGATAAATATCAGTCAATACAGGGGTCGCCTGCTCAGACTTATATTTGTCAAAGCGATAGCTGGCTGCCAATAGGTTTAGGGCAAATTGACCAAAATGGCTCTCTTCTAACGCATCACCCAAGGCAACGGTAATAGACGATACTCGCTTTTGCGTGCTGCTATAGATGGTCTTGGCAATTTTTTGCAGTACGGTATTGTTGAATTTGTCCGTGTTGCCAACACCAACCAACAATAGCTGTACAGGGTTTTGTTTGGTGGTTTTTTTATCCCCTGCCAATGCATAATCAGCAACGGTCTCACAGGCGGTTCCCTTGAAGTGAGAGACTTCAATCAATTGCTCAATACGAGCGGTATAGTCAGTCAACATGGAGTCGGCAAGGATGTTTTTCTTATCATCGACCAAGACCACCAGACAAGCGTCGTCTTTACTTATGGCTTCTTTTTTGAGGATTTTTTGCGTATGCGTCTTTGGCAGGTGCTGAGATAATTTGATATTCATATAGTTATCCTTATTAGAGTTATGAAAATGATGCAATTGCTGGTGCCTGTTAGATTATTGGATTATTTGGCTTGTAGAGCAATCACGATAGTGTAGCATATTGCGATGATGGTGCGCAGTTTGCACCGTTTAGGTAAAATGTCGGAACCGTTTTACTTGATCAGTGGTTAGGGATTCACGCTAACCTTTCACCAACTCATCAGTCGTTACTAACGCACTAAACCTGTCTTGTAGCGCTGCCATCGCGGTGTCATGCATGACCTCAGCACTGATGGTTTTTCTAGTAGCACTTGGGAGATCGCGAGTGGCACAGGCGTCGTGACAGACAAAATTGTCAAAACCCAGATCAAAAGCAGCTCTCACACTGGAACTTACGCACATGTGGCTCATGAAACCTGCAAAAATAATTTGTTGTTTGTTTGCAGACGAGAGTAGTGATTGTAGCTGCGTATCATAAAACGCATTGGGATGGTTTTTGACAATCACCGTCTCGCCATCATGCGGCTGTAGTTGCTCGACTATCTCGACGTTAGATGATAAGGGATCAAAGACATTGCCATTTTCTTCTGCACCGTGATGGGTGATGTGAAAGATGGGGACATCTTGCTTGCGGGCTTTATCCAGCAATAGTCGTGCGTTGTCGATGGCCTTAGCGCCCGCTTGCCCCAGTGGCATCGCGCCATCGACGTATTCGTTTTGATAATCAATGAGAACGAGGGCGCAGTTTGACCAATCAAGCGTATTGAACTGACCACCAGCAAGTTCAAGTAGGGTTGCGGGCGTAGATATGGTATTAGTCATTGGTATTCTCCATTACATTAGATGACATAAAAATATTTTTATCCGTCAGTCAGTTTAGCAATTAATAACAGAGATAGAGGTTCGATGATACGAATGACAAACAAACCTTTCCAAACTAAATAAATAAAAAACGTATTGGAGAAAACCCTGTTAAACCAATTCCATATAAGATTTCATTAACGATTTATCCGATATTTGATATGTTTATCGTCTACCAATAGTAATGTGCTATCAGTAAGGTGTACGTAATGTTTGCAAACACATTTCACAGCCATTTTTAGGCAAAACATGCTACGATTAGCGGTTATATTTGTCGCTTGTGTTTGTTGAGTAGGACTAATCAGTCACTCAGTAATTGTCAGTATTATTTGAACGTATATGATGCCTATGATGCCTATGATGCCTATGATGCATTGTTATTGTGCTCAAATATGACGATAGATCCCCCAATCCATCATGCGCATACCAACTGTTTAAGAGTACCCATTGTGATATTACGCCGCTATATGACTCGACAAGTTGCCTCGACCACTGCTTTGGTGCTGGGGTTTTTGGTAGTAATGATGCTTGGCGGTCGTTTGATACGTTATTTTGGCATTGCTGCTGAAGGCCGTTTGGATATTAGCCTGCTGTTTACGATCATCGGGTACAACCTGCCGTATTTTCTAGAATTGATATTACCGCTAGCCTTTTTTATCGCGTTGATGCTGGTGTTTGGTCGTTTATATGTCGATCAAGAAATGGCGGTTATTAATGCCAGCGGCGTGTCTCGCGGTAGGCTGGCGCGCCTGATGACACCATTGATATTAGCGTTGTTTGTCGGTGAGGCGGCGCTATCTATTGTAGGCAAACCATGGGGCGTACGCTCATCCGAGGCGGTGTGGCAGCAGCAAGCATTGACCAGTGCGTTTGACTTGATTCGCCCAAATGAGTTTATCAGTAGCGGTAACTACCATCTATACGTGGGTAGTCTCAGCGATGATAAGAAAAAACTACAAGATGTGATATTGATCCAATCTGAACCGACGCCAAAAGGTAATGCTGGCAAAAGCGCTGATATGAATAATACCATTGATCAAGAAACCGCGGATCAAATGGGCATCTCTGATATGCCAAAAGATATTATAAATAGAGATGCAAAAAACATCAGTAAAGACACCATCACGCTCGCCAAGCGTGCTGAACAGGTCAATACTGGCAATAGTGGTGTGACCCAGTTGGATCTATTTCAAGGTCGTCGCTATGAGGTGGGTGCAGGCAGCTTGAAATACAATCAAGTCGCCTTTGACCGTTATCGCATCACGCTTACTGAATCCTCGCAAGACGTCATTACTGAAGACAATATTGAAACCCAAGCAATTGGACCTCTATGGCAAGCGGCAACGGGTGATGCACAAACCAGTACAAATAACGCGCTGCGTGCTGCTCAAGGTGAGCTTGGCTACCGTCTGGCACTGCCGTGGCTGATGATTATCGCACCGATGCTGGCTGTACCGCTTGCGCAAGTGCGTCCACGTCAAGGGCGTTGGCTGCGTCTATTTCCTTCTATCTTATTATTTGTCAGCTGTGCGCTAGGCATCATCTCGCTTAAGAACGCAGTGAGCAAAGGCAGTATTAGCGTATGGGCATATGCATGGCTGGTATTAGGCTTTATGGCACTAGCGCTTTATTTGAATTGGGGCAGCCGTGTGCAACATCGTCTGCGCTTTCGTAAACAAGAAAACAGATTAACCGTCGCCGCGCCTATCAGCAGTCTGGACAATCAACACAATAGCTCACAAGGAGGGCAGTCTTAATGCGCTCTTTATTTGCTAAGTCTGCAGGGACTGATCAGTTGGCCAAAAAACCTGCCAATTTAAAAGTCCTCAGCCGTTATGTCAAACTCAACGCCTTACTTGCTATTATCGCGGCCGTCGTCGGTTTATGGGCGTTACAGCTGGTCTTTTCTTACTTATCAGAGCTCGATTCGTTAGATGACCGTTATACGATGGGGCAGGCACTTAAATATATCTTTTATCGATCACCCTATTTCTTAGAGCAATTCATCCCAACGGGTGCGCTACTCGGTGCCGTCATAGGATTGGGCTTACTTGCTAATAAAAGTGAGCTGGTCGTCATGCGTGCGGCTGGGGTCAGCATCTATCGTATCGTCGGCTGGGTGTTACAACCTGCCTTCATTTTTGTACTACTGGCATTGGCGATTAATCAGTTCGTGCTACCGCATTCCAATCAATTGGCAAAGCAAATAAACGATGAGGACAACACATCGCTAGTCACTTCGGTGCGCGGCTATTGGACGGTGCAGCCACGCTTTGAAAATGCACAAGATGGCAGCGCCACACCTGATGGCAGTGATATTTTATATATCGATTATGCCGATGTTGCCGGTAATATCGGCGAGGTAAAACGTTGGCATTTAGATAACAACGGTAATCTGCAAACCGCTGTACATGCTAATGGCGGAAAATATACGGGGCGTGAGCCTATCGATGTGACCAGTGACAAGCCAAGCGAGCAGTATCGCTACGAATGGCAGCTGAACGATATGGTCGAGCTTAGCATTAATCAGGGCTTTGAGAGTAGCCAAGCCGTTTCACCATCAGATACGCTCAGCTTACCATTCGCTCCAGAGTCGGTGTATCTACTGACGCGCAAGGCAGAGGATTTGTCTTTGACGCAACTATACGAGCATCGTCAGTTTATGCGAGGGCAGGGCAAGCGCTCCTTGGATCATGAAGTGGCGTTTTGGCAAAAGCTGCTCTCACCTTTATCAATATTGTCACTGGTCATTGTTGCTTGCTCATTCGTCTTTGGCTCGCTACGGACGCACAGTTTGGGCTTGCGCATCGTGGTGGCTTTGCTGTTTGGCTTGCTCTTTAGCTATATTCAGGATTTGGTTGGGTTTATATCGCTCGCCACAGGATTCTCGCCCATGCTCATGGTGTTGTTACCGATAATAGGCAGTGCCGCGCTTGGTGGCTACTTAATCAAGCGGCAGATGTAGAAAGACAGTTGGTCATACAAGACAAAAAGCACGCTAGATCTATTTTAGCGTGCTTTTTTATGACGATCTTTTATGGTTGGATGCCGAAGACTAATCTTTGGTCGCCATGGTAATCGTATAGGTTTTACCTTGTTTGATCTTTTCGCTATTACCGAACACTTCGGTAAACGAGCGCTTCATAAACTGACGCAAACCATTGATCGTCACCACATAAAAACGCCCACCTTGACGCATGCGGGCATAAGCATCGAGGAAATACAGATAATGCTGCTCTTTACCGACTTTGGCAGGCAAGTTCGACATCACAAGGCTAAAGTCTTTGTCCGCTGCCACATGATTAAAGCCATTGGATAAATGCACATCGACATTTTTTAGACCATTTTTTTCGCAGTTACGGCGCGCATATTCTACCGCCATAAAGTCTTTATCAATCAAAGTATGCTGACCATTCGGACATTCACGCGCGGCGGTCATACCAAGCACACCATAGCCACAGCCCAAGTCGATTGAATCATCATCTTCTTGGAAATCCACATAATCAAGCAGCATCAGGCTACCATCATCGAGCTTTTGTGGTGAAAAAATACCCCACGTGGTTGCAAAATCAAACGGCTTACCCAGCACGTCTTGCTGAAAATGGATGTCTTCGCGCCAATGTTGGGCGTTTTTGAGGAGGTCAGCAGGTGGTCTATGGCTCATGGGATTCTCAGATAATAGATAGGGAAAAGGAGGTGCGTTGTCCAATTAGGACAGTGCGCATCGTATGATGGATATTGTAACGAGAAAAGGGTAGGTTTGCAGCTATCTGTTGTATTGTGGGACGTCGTTATTGCAAAAATTGTGATAGGAGCTGATCCTGCCGTCCGCTATTATCTGCCATATCTGCTAGGGCACGGCTATAGACAGGTCAGGTTGCTGCTACCGCGACATCCTGACCTACCAAGCCTTTGCAATCTAGCAGTCATGACAGGATAACTGCTCCAGCCAGGGCTAAACCGCACCGTAAGGCGACTATTGTATTATTGCGAGATTTAAATGGGGAAGACAGCTGTTAAAGAATGATAAACAGCATTTCTAAGACGTCAATATGTTAATTTTAAATTTTTGAGCAAGCTATATTCGTTAAAATATAGTTAACTGAATATCAAATATATATGACAAAATTGATTTTTTCTGCGTAACATATTGAAAAATATAGTAAATTAGTTGTTTTACTTAGTTTTCAGCTCTTGGCCTTGTTTAAAAATCGCGTTACTCATTGCTTTATACTTCAAAATCTCAATTAACCACCTTGACTTGCATTAAAGTATGCAATAGAATCTAAGTTATAGAGACAAGAAAAAGCCCCTGAGCGAGCTATCCGACTAAAGAGAGCGTTCAGGAGCAGTTTTTCAAATAGAGTAATGGATTATTAAACAGCTCAGGCTGTACCATTTTTTTACGCATACTACATGAGGTAGTAATGGATAGTTTACCCAAAGTACTAGATTTTGTCAATGAACAAGCAACTTATCAAGTTGCACGTAGTGGTCATTTTGAACAGCAAGGTGATCAAGTAAGAGCTGATGCCTACCGTAATAGGTCCAAGGACTTTCTATCTTTAAAGCAGTTTATCGAAAATAACTGTAGAGAAAAACCCTCCTCAAACTCTATATATATCACTCCTAATGACCTTATTGGTTTACCTCCTGAGCTAATTGCAGAACTTAATATCTCCGAATCAGATAAACAAGACTTCCTATTAATGGAAGTTGTTGAAGATCTGGGTGGTATTGCAAGTATCGATAAAATAATGATTCGAGTTTACCATAAAACTGGTGAGATACTTGAGCGTCAAAAGCTTGGTGCAAAGCTATATAGAATGATTAGTAAAAATTTAATATATTCTCTTCCTAGTAAGAAAGGCGTTTATTCTTTACAACCAGTGAGCGAAGAGGAGGAACAAAATATGGAGGATTAAAAAAGCTCAGCAACGGCAATTGCTGAGCTTAGAAATTAAAAACCAAAAAAAATGAGTAGTCTCAGAGGTTGATGACTATCATAATTTAAAGGTATTTTGTACTTTTGAAGTGTACACACATACTTTATATTAAATGTTAGGCATTGTCTATGCCTCTGTGGCTACTTGTAAATTGATATTACATTAATTATAAGAAGTCAGGAGGCCTATATGGCTAAAGAATGTTCCTACCCTAAAGCCGTTCATGTACGTTGGTACTGGCGGTATAGATTCAAACGCTGGGAACGCGTTTGTGAACATTGTCGTAGTTATCCAAATCAGCAGTTGTCTTTCGATTTTTAACTGCTAGAGTTTAATTTTATAAAATGGCAATGGCTTTAGAGCTGTTGCCATTTTTTTATCTTCCAAGATAACTCTTTATATTACATTCCTAAGCGTTGCCAGCATACAAAAAACTTTAATCTTAGTTCCCCAGCCGCTTCTTTAACACATGATCAAACACAAACGGCCCAAAGGGCAAAAATGAACCAAGCAAACCAGCAGGGAGCGCCCACAGCGGCATTTTGATTTTATGTGCCGTGATAAAGAGCACCACAATATAGGCGATGAACAACACCCCATGCACAGGCCCGACGTAGCCCACCATTTCAGGCATATTCAGCATATATTTGAGTGGCATGGCGATACCCAGTAGCAGCAGAAAAGACGTGCCTTCCAAATAACCCATAATGGTCAATTTTTTTAACGCAAATGCTTGCGCTTTGGTGAGAGTGGGCTTGGAAGATGGCTCGGCGTACGACACGGTGTATTCCTCTGACGATTATGAATCAATATTTAATGACAATTCTGCTCACCAAGCTACCCAAAAGTTACCCACGCGGATGATGCGCTGCATGTAACTGCTGCAATCTTGCCGTCGCTACATGGGTATAAATTTGTGTGGTAGACAAGTCACTGTGCCCTAATAACAGCTGTACACTACGTAAGTCCGCGCCATGATTGAGCAAATGGGTAGCAAAGGCATGACGCAGGGTATGCGGTGATAGTTCCTTATCAATACTGGCAATTTGAGCGTATTTCTTAAGCAAATACCAAAAATTCTGCCGCGTCATATAACCACCTTGTGCGGTCAAAAACACCGCTTGGCAGTTACCAGATTTTAGATGGGCAATCAGATCGCCGCGCCCATGAGACAGATAGTCTTCTAGCGCATCGCTGGCGTATTCACCGAGTGGCACCAGTCGGGTTTTATTGCCTTTACCTGTGATTTGTAGCCAGCCTGCGTTTAGGTTCACTTGTTCAAGTGACAGATTAATCAGCTCACTGACGCGCAAACCGCAGGCATAGAGCACTTCTAGCATCGCTTTGTCACGCAGTCCAAGCGCCGTACTGGTATCAGGTGCGGCAAGGAGATTATCGACATCAGCCTCGGCCAAATCCTTTGGTAACGGACGTCCAAGCTTTGGGCTTTTGATACGCTCGCAGGGATTGTCTTCGCGCAGATTGCTCGCTATCATCCATAAATAGAACTGACGCAGACTTGAGAGCATACGCGCTTGGGTGCGTGGGGTTTTACCATCTTGGGCAAGCAGCGAAAGGCAGTGCAGCACATCATCAGGCTGCCAGCGGGTCAGGGCGAGTGGGTTGGTCAACTCACAAGAACGCAAGTCGCGCACATAAGCATTACGGGTACGCGTCGCCAAACCACGTGCTAGCATGGCTTGACGAAACTCAGTCATATAAGACGGTTCATCATCGACTGCCAGCGCTTTGGGCTGACGCTGTTGTACGGCGCGGTCACGGCTCATAGGGTGCTCAAGTATAAGTCAGATATAAATTAACCACTTTTTTTCTTCACCACATAGCGATAGAGCGTGGCGCTTTTGGGGTCATCATCATCGCCATCAACAGTGATTTCATCAGGGTCAGTATCTAGGCTGATATTTTCTGCCAATGTTTCTTGAGTCATCAGCTCATGCCCCAGATGACGACAGAAATTTGGAATGTCGCGAGTGGTAGCAGGGTCAGTGGCCAGTATCTCAATCACCTCACCGCTATCTGCTTTTCGGATGACTCGGTGCAGCATCATCACAGGCTCAGGACAGATCAGCCCTTGCGTATCTAGGTGATGGTCGATGTTCGTATCTGGTATAGAAGTAGTCATAGTCATTATCGTAAAGCTAAGTAGGTAGGTTAAAGAATGGATCGTTTGTTTAATCGCTTACTGAGGTGTACTGTCTAGATCGTCTACGGCTGCTGTCTCTTTGTCAGTATTTGCCACGTCTAAGAAGTTAAAAAAGCGCTTAAAACTGACTTTGAATAAAAATGCCACACCCAACCAACAGGACAGTCCTAACCATGCTGTATCAGCAAATAATAAGCCACCGATCAATATGATGGTCGATACGCCAATACTCATGGAAATCATCGAGGGTTGGTTTAAGCGATAACGATAAACCACAAAGGCATCATAAAGCGTGATGGGAATCGTAAGCGCAACCAAGGCATAGGGCAGGTTATAAAACAGTTGATACAGTAGCTGATTGTCATGGAACATCTTAATGCTAGCAATGGTACCAAATACTATAAAGGCCAAAATGGCCGCATAAATGAGATAGATCGCTATTTGGTTTGCACGCTGCGCGCCTCTAATACGAGCAATAGCAAGCGGAGCAAAACCATGTTGCGACTTAGTATGCAAGTCTTGGTCTAGGGCAGTGGTCATAGTAATCAGTCATTTATCTGTGAATAGGTACGATGTAGCAAAATGGTGCGACAGAAATAACAGTGTCTTCTACCTATCTTGCCTAATTAGTCTGCTTTGACCGCATCAATAGCGATACTACTATTTGGATCCGCAAAGTAGGTCGACATCAGGATACAAGCAGAGATATCATCAATCGGATCACGTTCATGCTTGATCCAGCCGTTGTCCCATGCGATTTCTCTTGCTTCGATAGAGGTTAAACGCTCATCACATAATGATACGGTCACTGGCAGATGCTGCTCCATAATTCTATGAGCCAGACGCCGCGCAAATTTATGTGCGCGTTTTGAGAGCATGGAACTGCTACCATCCATATTAAGTGGCAGGCCGACCACGACCTGTGCCACGCCCCAGACTTTTATAATACCGATGAGGTTGTCCCAGTCTGGCTGACCATTATTCATCGCCAAGATATCAAAAGCGCGTGCGGTTTGGGTCAAGCTATTACCGAGCGCCATGCCCATTTTTTTGACGCCATAATCTAGCGCCAAAATAAGATGCGGCTTTATTTCTGGCTCAGAGTCGCCAAGACCGTTGATATTAGACTCATTACTGTCAATACCATTTATATCAAGATCATGATCTGTAGCTTCTGTGCTATCTACTGCAAAAGTACTATCTACCATATTAAAGGCTATCCTTTTTTATCTGTATTCATAGAGCATGTGCTATTAAGCATGTCCGATGTCACTGCTAAGATAGTCAAAGTTGACGCCGATTTTGTCAGCGGCGATTTGCCAGCGCTCTTCGAACGGCGTATCAAACAATAAAGTCAGATCGGCAGGGCAGACGAGCCAATCACCATTACCCAGTTCTTGGTCTAACTGTTTTTTGCCCCAGCTGGCATGACCCAAGCACAGTTGATAGTGACCGACGCCTTGACCTGCCGCGATACGCTTTAGAATATCTTGGCTGGTGGTGATGCAGACATTCTCTGAAATCGCAAAAGAGGACGCCCATTCAGGCTGACCTGTATGCAGCACAAAGCCGACCTCAGGATACATAGGGCCACCTTCTAAAGCCACATCTTCCATCACTTGCGGATTGGTCACTTCAATATCTAAATCTTCTAGAAGCTTGCCCACTCGTGCTTGCTCTAATGGGCGATTGACCATCAGACCTAGCGCACCATGCTTATCATGGCGGCAGATATAGATGAGCGCCTGCTCAAACCTTGGGTCTGACAGCTCTGGCGCCGCAATTAAGAAGTGGTGAGTCAAATTGGTTTTAGACATAGAAACAAACGCAACCGAATAATAAGGGTGAAAGACCACTATATGGTGATAACCAATAGAAAAGCAAGATTCGCGCCAATTGCTATTGATAGCCACAAAGATTTAACAAGTACTTTTTTTGATGAATCGTGCTGGATGATTTAACGACAATTAATGTGTCATTTGACATCAGACAGCAAGCTACGAGCATGATCACGAGTCACATCGGTGATCGTAACGCCACCAGACATACGCGCCAGCTCATCTACCTGCGCGCTGTCTGTCAGTATTATCAGCTCACTTTCGGTCTGTTCTTGATGGTGCTTTTGTACCAAGATATGTTGGTGCGCTTGCGCCGCGACTTGTGCTTGGTGAGTGATCGCGAGCAATTGCTGCGTTTGCCCAAGCGCGCGTAGTAGCTCGCCGACCACCTGCGCCGTACCGCCGCTGATACCGACATCGACTTCATCGAATACGAGCATGGGTTTGGCAGCTTTGTTATCAGCGTTGGTTGCTTGCAAGACTTGCATGACCAGCGCCATTCGTGACAGCTCACCACCTGAGGCGATTTTATGCAGTGGCTGCATGGGCATACCGACATTGGCACTGAACAATAAATCAATATCGTAGCAGCCATGTGCATTGTACTGGCTAGGCTCTGTCTTTTTGGTAAAAACGAACTCGCAGCGCGCATTGGGTAAGGCAAGCGGTTGTAGTTGTTCTATAAGCTGTTTACTAATGGTTGGTGCCGCTTTTGTACGCTCTTGATTTAGCTGTGTGGCCAGTGCTAGATAATCCTGCCAAGCTTGCTCAATTTGCGCGGCCATCGCATCACTGCTCGGCTCGTTTTCTAACTGCTCTAATTGCTTTTGCCAAGCTTTTGCTTCATCAATCAAATCGCTCGCTGGCAAGTTGTACTTACGTGATAAGCGATGACTTAAACTGATGAGATTGTCTAATGCTTGTAAGCGTTCAGGGTCAGGTAGTTGCTGCTCGGCATAATCTGACAGTAGCGCCGTCACCTCGGTGATTTGTTGCTGCGCCAAATGCAGCTGCTCAGAGGCTTGCTCAAAGGTTTGGCTGACACCAACTTGATGATCGCAAAGTTTGATTACTTGCCCGAGCAAGGTCATTACATCTGGCTCATCGGTATCGTTGTCGAGCAGATGCAAGCCATGGCTGGCCTCTTGCATTAAGGCTTCAATATTAGACAGCTCCTCGTGCTCAGATTCAACTTCTGCATAGTCCACAGCCAATAGAGGGGTGATGTCTGCCAGTTGGCTTTGTAAAAGTTGAATACGGTCTTGACGCTGAGCCTCGCGACTTGCAATATCATCAGCGCGACGCTTTAGCTGCTGATACTGCTGATAGCTACTGGCTGTCTGACGCGTGAGTGGCGTTATTTGTGCCATCTCATCGAGCCAATTCACCACAAACTGCGGCTTGAGTAAGGCTTGCTGAGCATGTTGGCTATGAATATTGACCAGTAATGCGCCCAAGCTTTTTAGCTCAGCCAAACTGGCAGGCGAACCATTCAACCATGCTTTTGAGCGACCAGTATTGCTCAGCTGCCGCCGAATAAGTACTTCAGGCTCGTCTAGCGCCCGATCATTCTTGGCAAACCATTCGGCAATGACGCTGTTGTTGTGTACATCAAACTGAGCATAAATGTCTGCGTTGTCTGCGCCATGTCTGACCATCGCGATGTCTGCGCGTGCACCTACACACAAGGATAGTGCATCCAGCAATAACGATTTGCCAGCCCCTGTTTCACCAGTGATGACATTGAAGCCTTCAGCGACACTCAGCTCATGCTGAGCGATCAACGCAAACTGATGTAAAGTTAATGATACTAGCATCAACGCCTCTCATGACAGACAATGAACTTCATATAAATCTTAAGAAGCCATCTATAAAATAAGATAAATAAAGCAATGAATTTATCTATTTAACGACACTAAATAGATAAATATTGTAGGCAAACAGTATGGTGCTAAATGTGCTCAAATACAAACATTAAGGGAGTGTATAATCGAATTTGTGATTGGAAGATTACCACAAAATTATCAAAAACTGGCAATGAGTAATCGCTGTAATATCAATCATTAAGAGGGTTGATTATAGCAAAATTATGTCTATATACTAAGCGCGATTTCGGACAAAATTCATAAAAATAGACTCAGTATAATGATGTGTTAATGGCATAAAAGCAGATAAATAAGCCCATTTGAGCCCAGCATCAAATAGTATTTTCCTAGTCGCTTTAACAAACTTTATAGAGATAATGTGGTAGCATAATCTCACATAATGATAAACTCTTCTTGTTATATTGATGACATACGGTGCATGATAACGAGTCATGATTTTGTAAAATTACAGGCGTATAGTGAGAAGAGTATGCCAATCAGTCATTATTCCAAAGCGTTTTCATAGAACCTGTGGCTACTCTTAGCACGCAGATATCTAGTAGAGAAGGATACCGCACTCAGTGCAGAGAGGTGTGTTGATGACGCGGCTCTAGCGGTAACCAGTTACTTATTTTTTAGTTTTACCATAATTATTTGATAAGGAAGCCACTATGACAGCGGCGCAATTTACTAACGTAACAGTTAATGCCCAAGCGACAGTATCTTATGATGGTCGCTGTTCCAGCCATACCATTATGTTTGAAGACGGTCGTCACAAAACCTTGGGTGTGATCTTACCTTGTGATAACTTGGTTGAGCATTATCACTTTAGCACCAATACATCCGAGCGTATCGAAATCACCGGCGGCGAGTGTGAAGTGAAAATTAATGGTGATGACGAGTTTAGCTACTACCGTGCTGGTCAATCGTTTGTTGTCGAAGGCAATAGCGGTTTCAATCTACGTACCGAAGAAATCGTCCAGTATGTCTGCCATTTAGAAGGTTGATATTATCAACAATGCGATTAAGTTAATATTGGCTGCAATTAAGCTAGTATCATCAGTGAACAGCTAACGCCATCAAATATTAATGACCAAACAATAAACAATATCAGATTGGTATTGTTTATTTCTGTTTTTAGTGCTGACTTAATCGCTCCCTCATTGCCAACGAGTTGCAGTGCTCAATGCCAATGACATTCTTCTTATTCCATCGCTTAGCGCGATATCCACCTAATACTTAATAGGCCTGTTATGGCAAAACCCATTTACTTTTACGGCATTCATGCCATTGATGCGTTACTTAAACACCGCCCTTTGGATGGTCTTAGCTTGTTTGTGCAACAGGGACGCGAGAGTGACAGCCATGTACAAGCCATTATGGCTGAGGCGGAAGCTAATGGTATCAGTATCCAGCCGACCCAAAAAGATAAGCTGACACAGCTATGTGGTAGCCCGCAGCATCAAGGCGTGGTACTCAATGCTCGTCCGCTAGGTTTTGCTGATGAAGGTCTGCTTGATACCATTATTGGTCGCGAACAGTGCTTATTGTTAGTGCTAGATCAAATCACAGACGCACATAACTTTGGCGCTTGCTTGCGCACAGCCGTAGCAATGGGTGTGGATGCGGTCGTATGTCCAAAACACCATGCAGCAAGCCTGACGCCCACAGTCGCTAAAGTATCTGTTGGGGCCGCAGAGATGATGCCGATTATTAGTGTCACCAATTTGGCACGTACACTTTCGCACATCAAAAACGCAGGAGTATTTGTGTTTGGTACGGCGCTCAATGCCGATGCGAAGCCTATCCATGCCGCTGATCTGACTGGCAAAACAGCCATCATTATGGGGTCAGAAGGAGAGGGGATGCGCCGCCTGACAATGGAGAGCTGCGATGAGCTGGTTTATATTCCGATGTCAGGAAACGAGCATGGCAACCTACAAAGCTTAAACGTAAGCGTCGCTACTGGTATGGCACTGTATGAGGTTAATCGCCAGCGAACTTTAGCTGCTGGGCAAGCGTAAGGTACTCTTGGTGTAGGGGTTCTAGCTGTAAGTATAGAGAGGCAAGGTCGCTCTCGTTAAGTATGATATCGTCTGCATGACGATTGCGCTCTTCACGACTGAGCTGGTTGGTCATAATGGCTTTGATTTTTTGAATACTTTGATCATCACGCTGACTGGCACGCGCAAGCTGCGTGTCTTCGGTGGCATCCATTACAAGGATACGTTGGCATAAATTGGCAAGACCTGCTTCTGCTCCCTCAATGAGTAGGGGTGCGGACAATACCACATAAGCTGAGGTACTAGACTCTAACTGTGCTTTGGCTGTCTCACGTATCGCTGGATGCGTGATCGCCTCAAGCTCAATAAGCGCTTCAGGGTTTGCAAATACATGCGTGCGTACGGCCGCTCTATTCATTGATCCGTCATCATTTAATACCCAATCACCGAATCTTTTTTGGATTTTGCGCAGAGTATCGCTGCCTTTAGTAACGATCTCATGAGCGATCACATCGGCATCGATAATATCGATCCCTTGCTCAGAAAACCAAGCACTAGCAGCGGATTTGCCACTACCGATCCCGCCTGTTAAACCAACGACGAGCGTCTTGTTTTTTGTCTGTAGATTCTGTGGTTGACGCGAATAAGATTGTGCGGCTTTATTTGACATAATGATGGCTTATTTGACAGAGGTAGTAAAAGCAGTGACTAATGAAGAAATTGCTTATCAATAATCGTGACTGTAGATTAGGGGAAAATTTTACTATCAAGACTCAGTAAGTATACATACCAAGATACCAGCTGACGATATCTGAGCCGTATAATAAAGCAACAATGCCTGCGACAGCAATGTAAGGACCAAAGGCAAAAGGCCTGCTCTCACCTTGTTTTTTCATCAAGATTATTCCGACGATCGACCCAAGCAAGGATGATAATAAAATAATTAATGGCAACATCATGGGCCCGAGCCAAGCACCTAATACTGCTAGTAATTTAAAATCACCTTGTCCCATCCCATGTTTCTTAGTGATTAAGTAGAATACTTTAACGACGATCCAGAGTGATAAAAATCCGAAGAGTAAACCCCATATCGACTGCGTTGGTGAGACAAACCAGCCTTGTGAGTTGACGGCCAATCCTAGACCTGCTAGTGGAAAAGTCAGGCGATCGGGTAGTAGCTGCGTATCAAAATCAATACCGGTTAGAGCCACTAGTGTCCACACTAAAACGAGCGCTGACAATCCAGTTGCATTGACACCGAATTTGTAGATCACGAGCACCGATAGTAAAGCGGTTACTAACTCAACTACAGGATACCGCAAACCAATCGCAGCTTTGCAGTTTGAGCAGCGCCCTTTTAGTGCCAGCCAGCTGATTAAGGGTATGTTTTCATACCATCTGATCTTATGAGCGCAATGGGGGCAGCGTGAGGCAGGTCGACTCAAAGTAATGGGTTGGTCAGTAGCCACGACATTCGCTATAGGTAACGTATGCTCGCGTGGCATATCTGCCTGTTCGATCATAAATTGGCTACATTCTTGTCGCCAACCGTAAATCATCATAAGTGGGATACGATGAATCACAACATTTAAAAAACTACCAACACAAAGACCTAACAAACCAAATACGACCAAGGCTAGAGCTATATTTTCTTGTAGTAACTGTATGAATTGCATTAAACCATTATCCTACGACTGAGCCCATTTGGAAGATTGGTAAGTACATCGCAATGACCAGACCACCAACTAATACACCCAGTACAGCCATGATCATAGGTTCCATTAAGCTGGTCAAACCATCAACGGCATTGTCGACTTCGTTTTCGTAGTAGACAGCGACTTTATCGAGCATTTCTTCCAAGCTACCAGACTCTTCGCCGATACCCACCATTTGAATAACGAGACTTGGGAATAAATTGGTTGAACGTATGGAGAACTGTAGTTGCTGACCAGTAGAAACGTCATTTTTGACCTGTTGAGTGGCATTATAAAACACGACATTGTTGGTCGCACCAGCAGTAGAATCTAGCGCATCAATGAGAGGTACACCAGCGGCAAAAGTGGTAGATAGGGTACGAGCAAAGCGCGCAATAATTGCTTGATAAGCAATATTGCCAAAAATTGGTGCTTTTAATACCGCACGGTCTAAAAAGTCACGGAATTTTTTAGAGCGTTTTTTTGCTTCTGAAAATCCGATAATAGCCCCACCGATAAAAATAATTAAAATAAACCACCATGCTTTCATCCACTCAGACATACCCACTACCATTTGAGTAAAAGCAGGTAGCTCTGCGCCAAATGACTCAAATAGGTCTGAAAATACAGGCACGACTTTTATTAATAGAATCATAGTAACGATAATGGCAACTACGATGACAGCAATCGGATATTTTATTGCTTTCTTAATCTTTGCTTTTAGTAATTCGCTTTTTTCTTTGTAAGTCGCTACACGCTCAAGCATGGTCTCTAGCGCACCCGATTGTTCACCAGATTCGACGAGTGAGCAGAATAGATCATCAAAGTAACGAGGGTGTTTACGTAGGGCGGAAGCAAAGGTGCCACCTGCTTCGATATCAGCTTTGATTTGTAGCACCAAGTCTTTCATACTCGGATTATCAAGCGAATCTGCTACAATTTCAAAAGATTGAGTCAGCGGGACACCTGCTTTCATCATCGTTGCCAATTGTCGCGCAAAAATCGCAATATCAATGGCTTTAATTGGTTTTTTGAAGGTGTAGAGCGGTTTTGGTTTCTTCTTGATACCTTTAACCGTGATCCCTTGCTTGCGTAAAGTAGCTTTGGCTAACTCTAAGCTACGACTAGTGGTTTCGCCTTTCACCTTTTGCCCGCGCCGGTTTACGCCATCATAGACAAAGTCCAACAGCATGTCAGTCTTAGCTTTTGCCATATTACTACCCTCGAGATTGTCTAATATAGATATTGCAAACATAAAGCAGAATACCAGACAAAATTGTTGGCTGGTATACTTTATTTTAGCGCAAAAAACCAGTGCCTATCTGTTTTATTTTTAAGTATATCTATTAGATAGTATTTCTACGTTAGGAGCCTTTAGAAAGAAAAATACTAGAAGATTAGGGCGTTTTGAACATTCGACCATGGCACTGACAGCGACAATTTTTTAGGCGATTCGATGTTAAAAATAATAAGTTTAGTCATTCTAAGCGCTTATTTTTAACGATGAAGCGGCAAAAAAGAGTCCTGTCCCCTGCTTTTTATCGTTGGGGCTGATGCTAAAATTGCCCCATACTGCGTTACAAATCTCGCTAAGGCATCTGCATTATCGTCGCTTTGTGCCTTCTCTGGAACAATTTTAGCGATCAGCAGTGCCTATTTGCGAATGTTCAACACGCCCTAATAGTTGCATATACGACTTAATGCTTATGCTACTTATTCAGAAGTAACGCGCATCATTTCTTGAATACTAGTGACACCTTGCAGAACTTTTAAAACCCCAGAACGGCGTAGATCTCGAAAACCATTTTTGAGCGCCGCATCTTTGATATCTATGGCATTGCCGTCTTCCATAATGATACGTGAGATGTCGGGGCTGACCTTCATCACCTCATAAATACCTACACGGCCTTTATAACCTTCACGGCACTCATTGCAGCCCACTGGCTCATAAATCACGTTGTCTGGATTATCCAAATCTGCATCAGTAAAACCAATCTCTAGCAAACTTTGACGAGGGATATTGATCGGTTTTTTACAGTTCTTACACAGTCGCCGCGCCAAACGTTGCGCAATGACTAAGTTGACTGACGTTGCAATGTTAAAAGACGCCACTCCCATATTACGCAAACGCGTTAATGTCTCAGGTGCTGAATTGGTATGTAGGGTGGAGAGTACCATATGCCCTGTTTGTGCCGCTTTAATAGCGATCTCGGCAGTTTCCAAGTCACGAATCTCACCAACCATGACAATATCAGGATCTTGACGCAAAAAAGACTTGAGCGCATTAGCAAAGGTTAGGCCGACCTTAGCGTTGACATTGACCTGATTGATACCTTCAAGGTTAATCTCCACAGGGTCTTCGGCGGTTGAAATATTGGTGGCACCAGTGTTTAAGATATTGATACCTGTGTAAAGAGAGACTGTCTTACCAGAACCAGTAGGGCCAGTAATCAGTAGCATACCTTGTGGTTTGTGCAGCGCTTCTAAAAACATCTCCTGCTGATCAGGTTCATACCCTAGCGCATCAATACCAAGCATGGCTGATGAAGGATCTAGGATACGCAAAACGATTTTTTCACCGAATAAGGTTGGTAATGAGTTTACCCGGAAATCGATGGCTTTGGTCTTAGAGATTTTGAGCTTGATACGACCATCTTGTGGTATTCTGCGCTCTGAGATATCCATCTGTGACATGACTTTTAGACGAGCCGCAATTTTACCAGCGAGCTGGACTGGCGGACTGGCTATTTTTTGCATCACGCCATCAACACGAAAACGTACTCGGAAAGATTTTTCGTAAGGCTCAAAGTGCAAATCAGAGGCACCCATGCGAATAGCATCGACCAACATTTTATTGACGAATTTTACAACAGGTGCTTCATCGACCCCATCATTAAGTTTGGTTGTCCCTTCGTCCTGATCGTCATCACCATCTTCAAAACCAACATTTAAGTCACTGTCAGAGAAGCTGTCAAAGCTCTGCATCGTATCAGCGTAAACGCTTTCGATACGCTTTTTTAGCTTGTTTTCTTCAACAACAATCGTTTCGATAGACAAGCGAGAATTAAAGGCAATAGCATCAATAGCATCAACACGAGTTGGATCACTAAGCGCTACAAATAAGCGTTGGCCGCGCTTGAATAATGGCAATGCATTAAACTTACGGACGATTTTTTCATCGACTAAGTCCTTTGGAATGACATCAGTGCTGAGCGCATCGAGATCGAACAAGGGATCGCCAAAGGCTTGTGATAACATTTGAGCAAGGTGATAAGAATCAGCCAGTTTATTGTCTACAAGGTACGGCACCAATCCGATTTTCTGCTCCTGCGACTCAATCTGTGCCGTTTTCATATTTGCTTCGCTAACGACACCATCACTGATGAGCTGCTGCGCTAGACCACCATATTTACTGGTTGTAATAGACATTATGACCTCTCCTTGATAAAGGGTTTGCACACCGCTTTAGAATACAGACTACTATATATGCTTTAATATATTTGCGGTAATGGATGCGTATTTTGATTCAGCAAGTTATTTCTACTTCTTTCGTAATAACTTAGAGAGCATTTAGGGCGTGTTGAACATTCGACCATGGCACTGACAGCGACTATTTTTTAGGCGATTCGATGTTAAAAATAATAAGTTTAGTCATTCTAAGCGCTTATTTTTAACGATGAAGCGGCAAAAAAGAGTCCTGTCCCCTGCTTTTATCGTTGGGGCTGATGCTAAAATTGCCCCATACTGCGTTACAAATCTCGCTAAGGCATCTGCATTATCGTCGCTTTGTGCCTTGTCTGGAACAATTTTAGCGATCAGCAGTGCCTATTTGCGAATGTTCAACACGCCCTAATAATTTTTAATTTCTGTTAGACACAATATACGACTTTACTTTATTTTAGTTTAAAGGCTTTCTACAAATGATTAAAC
Organism: Psychrobacter sp. KCTC 72983; assembly: GCF_014280455.1. Taxonomy (NCBI): domain Bacteria; kingdom Pseudomonadati; phylum Pseudomonadota; class Gammaproteobacteria; order Moraxellales; family Moraxellaceae; genus Psychrobacter; species Psychrobacter sp. KCTC 72983. The sequence goes on along the minus strand of NZ_CP060390.1, from coordinate 1,347,270 downwards.
AATCAATACATCAAAATCTCTGTTTTTAGTTGTCATTTTTGAACATAGGTATTGAAAAGCACCGCTGCTTCTGGCAGCACACTACTATAGCACTTACGAATTATTTGTTATACTGGCGCGCATATGAGCCGAATTGGCGCGAATACATGAGACAAGGTAAATAAGTATGCAAGCTTGGGTGATCGGTAATTGGAAGCAGAATCCGGCAACTAGCCATGATGTTGATGCGCTGTTAAGTGACCTGCTGACTAAGGTTGATGCTAAAAATCAAGCTAAAATGCCAACCTCTAATAGTCAATGCAAATTGATGGTAGCACCAAGCAGTATTCATTTGGCCGCAGTCAGTGCACGCTTAGCAAATACTCCAATAATCAGCGCCGCTCAAGACGTGAGCGCTCATAGTGCAAGCACAGGCGCTTACACCGGAGACTGCTCAGCACAGCAAGTCGCAGATACAGGAGCTACTTGGACGATACTTGGTCACTCTGAGCGTCGCCAGTATCATAAAGAATCTCATGACTGTCTAATAAATAAAATGTATCATGCGTTTTCTCAAAATCTTGGTGTGGTGTTCTGTATCGGCGAAACGCAAGAACAGTATGATAATGGTCAAACACTTGACGTTATCAATGAACAACTCTCAGTGATCAAAGATTTACTGGCGCAGCAGCCAGATATTACAGCTTCTTTGTCCGAGAGATTGATTATTGCGTACGAGCCTGTCTGGGCGATTGGTACAGGTAAAGTACCGACTGTGACAGAGGTCAGTAAGACTCATCAACATATCAAGCAAACCGTTGCAGGCTTTGCTGACATAGCAGGTGCGATTACCGTACTGTATGGCGGTAGCGTTAATGCTGATAATGCTGATAGCTTTGCTTCTAACTCTATGATTGATGGCGCATTGGTTGGCGGTGCCTCATTGAAAGCAGATAGCTTCTTAGCGATCGCTGATGCTTTTAGTCAAGCGAATGCTTAATCAAATAAATAACGCTCAGATATCAGTATCATAGCTGATAGACAGTATGGTTTTACCAGTTGGTAAAAGTAGGTTTAACAGTACCCTTGCATTCGTGTACAATGCGCCTTATTTATATAATCGATTTGGTATCATGAGATGCTAGTCATTATTTTTATTAACCTTACGTTTTATTTTCCGTTATCAGTCGTCATTACGCGGCAAAAGAGGCCACCATGTTTACGTTTATATTAGCCCTGCATATTATCGTGGCCATTGCCATGATCGGCTTGATTTTGATACAGCATGGTAAAGGGGCAGATGCTGGGGCTTCTTTTGGTGCCGGCTCATCAGGTACTGTATTTGGTGCAGCGGGAACTGCCAACTTTTTGACGCGTGCGACTGCAGTACTAACGGTCATATTCTTTATTACCAGTATGACGCTGGCGGTGCATGCGCGTAAGCAGGCCGAAGACCAGTTTCGTCTAGACGCGCCAGTGTCAGCACCGCAAACGCCGCGTCCATTGACACAAAATCCTGAATAAGTGGCTTTTGAGTAGTCAGTGCTTGCTATTTTGGTAGGTTACATTTACAATGCTTTTCTATTTTCGCAAGTCCTTATCTATTAATGCCTACCTTACGCATTATATATAGTAGATAGGAAGTTAGAAAACAGAGTAGTAAAATGCGATTGTGGTGGAATTGGTAGACACGCCATCTTGAGGGGGTGGTGGCGCAAGCCGTGGGGGTTCAAGTCCCCCCAATCGCACCAAGTTTTATAGACGTAGCATAGCGTCAGGTTGGATTTTTAGTAGTAATCACTTGATTTATAATTATTTTAAATAAAGTGTTGACACTTCTACATTATCTCACTATAATATGCGTTCTAGATTGATGCGGGGTGGAGCAGTCTGGTAGCTCGTCGGGCTCATAACCCGAAGGTCGTTGGTTCAAATCCAGCCCCCGCTACCACTTTTTATACTGATGTTTTGTACACTAAATTTGTCAGTACCGATTAACCCACCATAATGTTTGTGGGTTTTTTTGTATCTGAAGGTCAGTGTTATCGCGGTATCTATCCTACTTATGTTAAGCTCTAGGTCTATAGAGTACGATATTACTCGTCACTGGTCATCATCGGCCGCCACTGGCACGATGCTCCTTAAGCAACACTATCTTTTATTCCTCACGCTTTTATCGATAGTAGTGCTTTATAACTAATAAAAGCATTGTTTGGCTGAGCTTGATGTTTTTTAGGCTCGCCCCTATATAAACGCACAATACCTGTTATATGTTTGTGGTTTACCATTATATAATGACCGTAACTCTTACTATATATAAGTACGAAAAGAGCAAAGCTTTGATACGGTTTACTGAGTACGATAGATAAGCGAATAGGAAAATACAAAGAGATTATGAAGCTTTCGACTAAAGTTGCAGAACTGACTAATATTATTGCCCCTGCTGTGGCCGCTTGCGATGTGTCGCTATGGGGTATAGAATTTGCGCCACAAGGCCGTCGCTCTTTATTGCGTATTTATATTGAGGCATTGCCAGAAGACCAAGCCCAAGATAAGCACGTTACTATCGAAGACTGTGCCGCAGTGAACCATCAAGTAAGCGGTATCCTCGAAGTTCATGATCCTATCGCTGGTGAATATATTTTAGAAGTGTCTTCACCTGGTTTTGACCGTGCATTTTTCTCAGATGAGCAAATGCATGCCTATGTGGGTCAAACAGTAAGCTTACGTTTGATTCAAGCTATCGGCACAGGTGATCAAAAACGTCGTAAAGCAACAGGTACATTAGATAGTATCGATGATAAAGTTTTAAAACTGACGTCAAGCGATGGTGAGCAGTTTGAGATTGCATTAAGTAATATTGATAAAGCCAACTTAGTTTACGAAGATGCCTAACGACATATTATTAGGCAGCTGCTCATAGATCAGCAGTGTCATCTTCAAATAGCTTATGTGGCTTATAGTAACTATATAATAGCAACACCCAAATTATAAAATTTAAGTCAATTAAAAAATGATAGGACAGGTATAGCATGAGTCGTGAAATCTTAACGGTAGTAGAAACTGTCAGTAATGAAAAGGGCTTAAATCCTGAAGACATCTTTGAAGCCATAGAAGACGCTTTGGTGGTATCGACCAAGAAAAAAGTATATACCGAGCAGCCAGAAGTGGCTGTGCGAGTAGCTATTGACCGTGCAACTGGCGATTATGACACTTATCGTTATTGGACCGTGGTTGCAGATGAAGACCATGAAATGCCTGCTTGTCAGCTTGCTATCACAGATCTTGATCAAAAAGAATGGTCAATTGGTGATATCAAAGAAGAGCAAATCGAATCGATTGAATTTGGTCGTATTGCAGCCACTCAAGCAAAGCAGGTCATCATCCAAAAAATCCGTGAAGCTGAGCGTGCACTTGTGGCAGACGCTTTTGAGCCGCGTGTTGGTGAAATGATGTATGGCGAAGTCAAGAAACAGACACGTGATGGCTATATCATCGACTTAGGCGACAATGCTGAAGGCTACTTGTCACGCGATCAAATGTTGCCACGTGAGCAGCTACGTCCAAAATCACGTATCAACGCCATCTTATATCATGTAAACCGTGAAAACCGCGGTGCACAGCTATTGTTATCTCGCACGCATCCTGAAATGCTATCAGCATTGATGCAAAAAGAAGTACCTGAGATTGCAGAACAAATTATCGAAATCCGTAACGTCGCTCGCCTGCCTGGTACTCGTGCTAAAATAGCCGTGAAGACCAACGATCATCGTATCGATCCTGTTGGGGCTTGTATTGGTATGCGTGGCACACGTATCCAAGCAGTACAGCAAGAGCTAGATGGTGAGCGTATCGATGTCGTAGTATGGTCAGATGATCCAGCTCAGTTCATCATCAGCTCTTTAGAACCAGCTGATGTCAGCAGCATCATCTTAGATGAAGACACTCAAACAGCAGATATTATCTTTAGCACCAACGATCAACTGGCACGCGCGATTGGCTCACAAGGCCAAAACGTACGCTTGGCCTCTGAGTTGACTGGCTATAAGCTGAATATGATGCTCGAAGAAGAGTACAAACAGCGTCAAGAAAACGAATCAAAAGCATTTATTGAATTATTTTATGATCGCCTAGAAGTTGATCAAGATCTAGCGCAGGCGCTGGTTGATATTGGTTTTACCAGTATCGAAGAAGTGGCCTATGTGCCAGTCGATACCTTCTATGACATTGAAGGGTTAGACGATGAAGCAATCGACATGATTCAAGAACGTGCTAAAGACGTCGTCATTGCTGATGAGCTGGTCAAACAACAGAACATGAAAGAGCCAAGTCAAGAGCTTCAAGAGCTTGAAGGTATGACAGTCAGCTGGGCCTATAAAATGGCACAAAAAGATATTATTACCGTGGATGATTTAGCAGAACAAGCCGTCTTCGATCTAGAAGATATCGAAGGATTAGACTCCGAAACTGCAGGAAAACTCATCATGAAAGCTCGGGAATCTTGGTTCGATGAATAAGCGGTAACTGCATATCGCTGTCTTTTGGTGATATGCTATTGAGAATAAAGTGCTGGTGTCTACATACTGTAAATACTGGCCTTAACCCAATCATTTGTAGCCAACAACTGAATTGAACATATAGCAAATAATAGACAGTAGGTGATAATAAATGGCAGATAAGACCGTCAAAGAACTGGCAGAAATGGTAGGCAAAACTACAAGTGCTGTAAAGCAGCAATTAGTAGATGCTGGCCTGCCTGCTCGCGCAGAGGATGACCTAGTCACCGAGTTTGAGCAAGAGAAGTTGGTGACGTATTTAAAACAAAGTCATGGTCAAAACGAAAAGCGTCGTATTAGTCTCAAATCTAAGACAACGAGTACCGCTCGTGTGACTGGCTCTTCGGGTAAATCTAAGAGCGTTAATGTTGAAGTACGCAAAAAGAAAGTATTTGAGAAGCCGGATCCAAAGAAAATAGCTGAAGAATTAGCCGCGCGAGAGCAGGCTCTCATTGAATCTCAAGAGCGTGCTGCTAAAGAAGCAGAAGAACGTGCTGCGACCAAGAAAAAAGCAGAAGAGCGCCAAGCAGCAACTTTAGCTGCAATGCGTGCAAGCTTAGGCTCTAGCAAAAAATCAGACGACAAAAACGATGATATTTCCACCTCAGTTGTCGTTAAAAAAGGCGGTAAAGCGAGCAAAGCCACCGTTGAAGTCAAGCCTAAAGAGCAGCCGAAGAAAAAGGTTACTGCTACTAAACCTAAAGTTGAGACAGCTGCTGAGCGTAAAGCTCGCGAAACTCGTGAGAAAGAAGAAGCGCGTCTACGTGAAATCGAATTAGAAACTCGCCGTACTCAAGCAGAAGAAGCGCAAAAGCGTACGCTTGAGCAAATGCGTAAAATGGCTGGTAAATATACCGATCGTGAGCCTGTTGCCGAAGTGCGTAAAGATGAACCATTGGCTGAAGGCCTGGTCGGTGATGCATTAGAAGAGTCATTTGAAAAAGAACGTCGCGAAATCAAACGCGGTGCAAACAGCACGGGTGCTCGTGGTCGTCGTCGTAAGAATCAAGATGAGCGTGAAATCAAAAACCGTAAAAACGGTTTGCGTTCAACACAAGCATCACAACATAAGTTTGAAAAACCTGTCGAAAAAATCGTCTATGATGTTGAGATTAGTGAGCACATCACTGTTGCAGATCTTGCACAGCGTATGGCAGTCAAGGCTCGTGAAGTCATTAAATTATTGATGAAAATGGGTGAAATCGCTCGCGAATCAGATACCATCGATCAAGCGACAGCAAGTCTGATCGTTGAAGAGATGGGTCACAACCCTGTCCTTGTCAGTGATACCAAGGTCGAAGACGATCTACAAGATGCCGTTGATGAGCGCAGCAGTAACGTGCAAACCCGTCCACCTGTCGTCACTATCATGGGTCACGTTGACCATGGTAAGACCTCATTGCTTGATAAGATTCGCGAGACCAAAGTAGCGACTGGCGAAGCAGGTGGTATTACTCAGCATATCGGTGCTTATCACGTAGAAACCGATCGTGGTGTTATCACTTTCCTTGATACTCCAGGTCACGCGGCGTTTAGCGCAATGCGCTCACGCGGTGCTCAGGCAACTGATATTGTTGTACTTGTCGTCGCAGCTGATGATGGCATGATGCCACAAACGGCAGAAGCGATTGATCATGCACGTGCTGCTGGTACGCCAATCATTGTTGCTATTAATAAAATGGATAAGCCAAGTGCTGATCCTGACCGTGTTCTCAATGAATTGACTACCAAAGAAGTCGTCACAGAAGAATGGGGTGGCGACACACCAATGGCACGTATTTCAGCCAAGACAGGCGAAGGTATCGACGACTTACTAGAGTTTATTAGCTTGCAAGCTGAGTTAATGGAGTTAGAGGCGCCACTAGACGGTGCTGCACAAGGTGTGGTTATTGAATCAAGACTCGAAAAAGGTCGTGGCCCTGTGGTTAGTGTTCTAGTTAAGAAAGGCACGTTGAAACAAGGCGACTTGGTTCTAGCTGGTGAGCACTATGGTAAAGTACGTGCACTAACTGACGAGAATGGTCAACGTGTTAAATCAGCTGGCCCTTCTATTCCTGTAGAGATTTTAGGTCTGCCTGAAACACCTGCGGCTGGTAGTGAATTCTTAGTAGTAACGGACGAGAAAAAAGCGCGCGAAGTTGCGGCCTTTAGAACTAACCGTGAGCGTGAGCGCCAACTTGAGCGTCAAAATGCCATGCGTTTAGAAAGCATGTTCGATCAGATGGGTCAAGGCGATGTGTCATTCTTGAACATTGTATTGAAGACAGACGTACGTGGTTCACTTGAAGCACTACTAGCTGCCCTAAATGAATTGTCTACTGATGAAGTAAAAGTCAGAGTTATCAGTTCAGGTGTTGGTCCTATCTCTGAGTCTGACGTAACACTTGCAGAATCTAGCGAAGCGGTATTGTTAGGCTTTAACGTCCGTGCAGATGCCACCGCACGCCGTAAAGCAGATACAGCTAACATGGATATTCGTTACTATAGTGTCATCTATGGTTTGATTGATGATGTGAAATCTGCAATGAGTGGTATGCTTGCTCCTGAACATCGTGAGAAAATCTTGGGTGTTGCAGAAGTTCGTGAAGTATTCCGCTCTAGTAAGTTTGGTGCGGCTGCTGGTTGTATGGTGGTTGAAGGTACAATCTATCGCAACAAACCTATCCGCGTATTGCGTGATGACCAAGTCATCTTTACTGGTCAATTGCAATCATTACGTCGTTATAAAGAAGACGTCAATGAAGTACGTACTGGTATGGAATGTGGTCTGGCCGTTCGTGGCTATGATGTCGAAGCTGGCGATAAGATCGAAGTCTTTGAAATTCAAGAGTTCGCCCGTACTATCTAAAGCCGCTGTTCGATAACAGAGTATGTAGCAATGCAATATGCCAAATGTGCTGAGCATGCTAGATACTCTGTCGATATTCAGCTGTACTTAGGCCTATCAGGTACACCCTGCTAGGCCTTTTTTAGCAAATATCATTACTACATTTTTTAGCAAACAGTTCTATATATTAATAACAATAGACCCATTAAAGTAAGGTAACAACATGAACCAACGTTTACAACGCTTATCCGATCAGATCCAGCGTGAGCTTGCTGTTCTTATTCGTGATGAAGTCAATGATCCTCGTCTGACAGGTTTTGTCACAATCTCCAGTGTCAAAGTGAGCCCAGATTTAGGCTATGCAGATATCTATGTCACTATCATGGAGCCTGAGCTCAATGATGCCATGACTAAGACCAATCACGTAGAAAGCGTCAAAGTACTGAATAAAGCAGCAGGGTTTTTGCGTACTGAGCTGAGCCATAGCCTAAAAACACGTACTACGCCGCGCCTACGCTTTCACTATGATGAAGTGACTGCTCGTGGTAACTACATGATGGACTTGATTAATAAAGCCGTCAACAAAACTGAGCAAAACGAGAATGACGAGTAAGTTATTATTATGTCTATAACGTCTAAGCAACCTGATAAAAAAGCCAGCAAAGCACCTGAAAAAATAAAAGTTTCAGGGGTTATCTTGGTGGACAAACCCAAAGGTATGACTTCACAGCAAGTTGTGTCGAAAGTGAAGTATTTGTTTAAGTCACCGATACACGATAGCAAAAAGGCTGGTCATACTGGTACGCTTGATCCGATGGCAACTGGTTTATTGCCGATTTGCCTAGGCGAAGCGACCAAGTTTAGTCATTATCAACTGGATGCTGACAAGTCTTATCAAGCAACGATTTTGCTTGGTAGTCAAACCGATACGGGTGATGCAGACGGTCAAGTGGTGGCACAATCATCTATTCCAACATTTGATGATGTTTCATTGGCTACTATCGCACAGCAATTTCTGGGCCCTCAGCAGCAGATACCACCGATGTATTCAGCATTAAAAAAAGATGGCAAAAAACTGTATGAGTATGCCCGCGCTGGTATTGAAATTGATAGGCCACCGAGAGATATCATTATTAAGGCGATTGAGCTGCATGCGATTGATGATATACAGATTTGTTTGACAGTCACTTGTACCAAAGGGACTTACGTACGCGTATTAGCAGAGGATATTGCAAAAAAGCTAGGAACGCTTGGACATTTAACGGCATTGCGTCGCACGCAAGTCGGTAATTTTAGTATTGATGATTCTATTGCACTATCGGCTTTAGAAGACAAAGACTTAGATAGCCGACACTCTCAGTTATTGCCTGTCGATGCGTGTATTGATATCGATGCTGAGTTGGTACTGACCGAAGAACAGTGCGCGCGCGTACATATGGGACAGCGCTTAAACGTATCCGATAGCTTGATAGGTAAGCTTAGAGATTATGTTGCAAGCAATGCTGCTCATCAAATATCCCATGCCAGTGAAGCAGAAACCAATATTGCTGGTTCTGATATCGGTACTGAAGACAGCATGGACATCTCGCAGCCTTTACAGCACGAGTTAGCTGTTGATATACGCTTGCTAAATGAGCAAGGAGCATTTCTTGGATTGGGCGCCATTAGCCTCAATGGACGCTTACAGCCCAAAAAGCTTATCCAACGTTGAGGCTGTATTAATAAATGCTGATCAGTAGGCAACGGTTTTTGTCTGCTTTACTAATGGTTTACACTAATCACATACCGTCACATTTTATTGCAGGTTTCGCCTATGGTGAAACCTGTTTTTTTTATACAGTGTATATACCAGTTAAGGACAGCTGCATAAAATGAAAATGGACGACAATAATAACCAAAAAATAGAATTATAACCAAGGACATTTTCTAATAAGTATAAAACCAGTCAAGGGAAGACTATTAACGATGTATAACATTAATGAATGATAAAAATATTAAAACAAATGAATTAATACAAACTCAATGCTAAATACAAAAGGAAATATTATGAAAACGATCGCTTTTTTACTACACAATAACTTCGAGCAAGCAGAATATGAAGATGTGAATAACCAGCTAAAAAACAAAGGTTATAAGACGCTACTGATCACTACGAACGATGCTAAAGAAGTCCAAGCCATGCAGCAGGATGTAAATAAAGGTGATACCTTTACTGCTGATATCTTCGTAAAAGATGCAAATGTTTCCGATTATGATGCATTGGTATTGCCAGGTGGTACAGTGAACGCTGATACTATTCGTGGTAACAAAGACGCTCATAAGGTTATCAATGCCATTAACGACGCAGGTAAACCATTAGCTGTGATTTGTCATGCACCTTGGGCACTTATCAACACGGGCATTGCTAAAGGCAAAACACTAACCGCCTATCATACGCTGCAAACCGATCTAGAAAATGCTGGTGCGACGTACGTCGATAAGACTGTACAAGTCGATGGCAATTTAATTACTTCACGTAATCCAGATGATATCAGTAATTTTGTCGATGCTATCGACAAAGCATTGTCTTAAATTTTGCTTTATTTATTGAAAGATGAAAAATTAAAAATTCTCAACTATTTATAATTACAATTAAAGATATAATTACAATTAAGGAAAATATTATGTCTAACTCTAACCCAAATGATACTGAACTTGAGCAACAACGTGCTGAATCGGCAACGGCCGCTCTTAAGAGTCAAACTGAAGACAACCATACTGAAAACAGCGAAGCAGCAGCAGACCGCATTGCTAGTAATGTAAAAGATGCTAAAGAAGACAAATAGTATCTTTGTGTGTCATTCAGCCTAGAATGGTACAGCTGCATTTGGCTTTAGCTTAGTAGCAATAATTATTTTAGTATTGGTAACTGTAAAATAGATATTTTGAAAAATAATAATGTAGGAGCTAACATGAGTAACTCAACAGATAATATGGATGCGCAAGAAAAAAAAATTCAGCAATTATCAGAAGACATTGATCCTGGTGAGGATGCTACTCCTGATAGTTTGGCAGAAGCCACCACAGCGTCACCACTTGACGATGACGAGCTAGGTGGCAATGCAACACAAGATGATATTAACAAATAAGCAAACATTGTCATCTGTTGATAAACTGTCCTCCCATTAAGGCCAGATCTAAATTTACAAGTTTTATGAAAAACTGCTGATAGTTCAGCAGTTTTTTGTTATAATTGCCCTCACATTTAAATCAGGTTTTGAATAATGTATGTTAGTTAGATCCACACCTTAACTAGGTGTTGACGTTGATAAATATAATGCATACGTTCAAACGTGTTAAATGGTCGTTATCTTTAACTGAATTTGTCGTACACTAGGTCAACTCTAGTAATGCAGGGTTGTCCTGAATGGCGCGCAAGTTATTTTATTTACTATTCTACTGCTTTTAATCTGACTCAAATTGTAGTCCGTTTTTAAAGTTTTTAGCATTGCCGGAGATATTTATGCTAACTAATACCGATCGTGAACAAATCATCGCTCAATACCAACGTGGCGAAAACGACACTGGCTCCCCAGAAGTTCAAGTAGCTTTGTTGAGCGCTCGTATCAACGATTTGCAGAATCATTTCAAAGAACATAAAGCTGACCATCATAGCCGTCGCGGTCTTATCCGTATGGTTAACACGCGTCGCAAATTGCTTGATTACCTAAAAGGTAAAGATCTTGGTCGCTACACCACTCTTATCAGTCAGTTAGGTCTACGTCGCTAATCTAACGACAATAATACGAGTGGGTGGTAAAACAAAGGACGCCATTATATGGCAGAATCTTAAAATTTTTGCTAACCGCTTGGAACTTGTTTGTTGTTATCGATAAAATAGATTTTTCTAAAAACGGTGTGGAATAGTTTCACGCCGTTTTTTTATGCTTATTCATTTTGAAAGCTATGTTTAGATAGCACCATTTGTCTAAAACACATCAATGTCGACAAACATCAGCTACCAAAAATAATGATAATGATGCTGATTGGGCGTTAAAATCAGTATTTCCTATCGATAACGGCTCTGTTCTGCAATTAATTGGTCAATGGCTATAAATCACTGTAAAATAATGCCTTGTGAGTTCGATAGTATATCTACTGAATATATAGCGACTACTGATAAAGTACTTGTCTCTTAGCTTACTGCGTAAATAGCTGATTCTTGAGAGCGTAGACATAGCCTGGACGGTCTTTAGCGCCGAAGTCTTTTGACTTAATGTCTGTTTGATAGTATTTATAGTAAAGCCAAAATTGAACGACCAAATATACATAATAGTACGATGTCTAGCACGAAAAGATATATGAAATAATTAGGTAAAGTTATTGGCATTGATTGAGATGATTTCTAATAGAGAGATTGTCAGTTAATGACCATATACACAGAATTTTAATGACAGATATCAGGTTTTTCAAAGCTGATATCACTTTTGTCAGTCAACATTAGGAAGATTATATGACAATGTTTAATACCATTAAGCGTGAATTTCAGTACGGCGATCAGCAGGTCGTTATCGAGACAGGCCGAATTGCCCGTCAAGCAAACTCTGTATTAGTACATATGGGTGGCGTGACCGTACTTGTCGCAGCAGTCGTAAAATCAGAAGCCAAAGAAGGTCAAAACTTCTTTCCATTGACCGTAAACTATCAAGAAAAAATGTACGCTGCGGGTAAAATCCCAGGTGCTTACGGCAAACGTGAAGGCCGTGCGAGCGAGTTTGAAACGCTGACCTCTCGCTTAATCGACCGTCCGATTCGTCCGTTATTTCCTGAAGGTTATGTAAACGAGATTCAAATCACCGCAACCGTCGTGTCATCAGACAAGACGCAGCACGCAGACATCGCCGCGATGATCGGTGCATCAGCGGCATTGGCAATCTCTGACGCGCCGTTTAACGGTCCTATCGCTGGCGCACGCGTTGGCTTTATCGATGGCGAATATGTGCTCAACCCAACGCTTGAGCAATTGGAAACCAGTGACCTTGACCTTGTGGTTGCGGGCACCAAATCAGCAGTATTGATGGTTGAATCAGAAGCGGCAGAGCTGTCAGAAGACCAAATGTTAGGCGCAGTCTTGTACGGTCACGAGCAGCAACAAATTGTCATCGACAACATCGTTGCCCTTGCTGAAGAAGTGGGCACACAAAAGCAAGAATTCACCGCGCCTGCTGCCAATGCTGAGCTAGAGTCTGCGGTAAAAGCGCAGTTCGGTGAGCAAGTGGCTGATGCCTATACCATCACCAACAAACAAGATCGCTATAGCAAACTTGATGATATCAAAAATGCTGCCATCGAAGCACTGGCAGGGGATAGCGAATCAGAAGACTATGACAGCAAAGTCTCTGAGATAAAAGACATCTACGAAGATCTGAAATACCGCACCGTTCGTGACAATATCTTATCAGGTAAGCCGCGTATCGATGGCCGTGACCTTGAGACCGTGCGTGCGCTAGACGTGCAAGTTGGCGTATTACCTTATACCCACGGTTCTGCGCTATTTACGCGTGGTGAGACGCAAGCATTGGTGACAACCACGCTTGGTAACACCCGTGATGTCAATATGATTGATTCACTAGGTGGCACGATTCGTGACCATTTCATGCTGCATTACAACTTCCCGCATTTCTCAGTGGGTGAGACAGGCCGCGAAGGCGCGCCAAAGCGTCGTGAAATCGGCCATGGTCGCCTTGCACGCCGCGGTGTACAAGCGATGCTGCCAGATAGCGAACGCTTCCCATACGTCATCCGTGTGGTATCAGAAATCACTGAATCAAACGGTTCATCTTCTATGGCGTCTGTTTGCGGTGCAAGCTTGGCGTTGATGGATGCAGGCGTACCATTAAAAGCACCAGTTGCTGGTATCGCGATGGGTCTGGTTAAAGAAGGCGAGCGTTTTGCTGTCTTGTCAGATATCTTAGGTGACGAAGATCATCTAGGTGATATGGACTTTAAAGTAGCTGGTTCTAAAAACGGTATCACTGCACTACAGATGGATATCAAGATTGAAGGTATTACCCCTGACATCATGGAGCAAGCGCTTAAGCAAGCCCATGCTGGTCGTATCCATATCTTGGACGCAATGAACCAAGTATTGCCTGAGAGCCGTACTGAAATCAACGCTCATGCACCAAACTATGCCGTTATCGAAATCAACCCAGACAAAATTCGTGACGTTATCGGTAAAGGGGGCGCAACTATCCGTCAGCTAACCGAAGAGACTGGTGCGGTTATCGATATCGATGACGCTGGTACGATTCGTATCTTTGGTGAAAACAAAGCAGCGACTAAAGCCGCTATCGGTAAAATCGAAGCAATAACTGCTGAAGTTGAAGTTGGCAAAACTTATGAAGGTACGGTTGCTCGTATCGTCGACTTTGGTGCGTTTGTTAACCTATTACCAAACACTGATGGCCTAGTGCACATCTCACAAATCGCAGAAGAGCGCGTAGAAAATGTATCTGATTATCTGAAAGAAGGTCAGGTCGTTAAAGTGCTTGTGCAAGACGTTGATAACCGCGGCCGTATCAAACTAACTATGAAAGGTGTTGAGCAGAACTAAGGCTCAGTATTTGATGTAGTTTGATTCATAAAAACCGCTTTGGGATGCTCTTATGAGTGCCCACGGCGGTTTTTTTATGGGCGCAAAAAAATGATGACTGGCTAGAGAGCCATTTATAAATCAATGCTTTTGGGCATATGTATATCGATACGCAGTTTTGGTAGGTCTTGTAAATACGTGGTCAATAATGGCAACGTATCAGTCTGCCAATCTAAAGGCAGCGAATTTATACTCCCATTTTTATTAGATATAGGATCGCGTGGATTATCGGAGATAAGCGGACGAGCGAGTAGCGCAACTCTGCGTATGCCTTGGTAGCGTATGAGCGGAATTAATTTCTGCTGTAGGTCGATCAAAGCCGCGATGAGCCAACGCGACCGCGCAGGATGGTATGGGTGGTTTGATACAGCAAGGTTGGCGATATAACTTGGTTGATTGCCGTTACTACTGATGCCAAGACCAGATTGCTCACGTGTGCGCTTATACAGTAAGCAGCTGCCAACACTCAGACTGCCATCACGGCACACGCTATGATAATGATGATAGTTATCAGGAAACAATGTTTTGGCTCGCGTGAGCACAGGGTCTAGAATGACACCAGCGTTATTGACAGGTAAAACAAGCAGCTGTGCATTGCTATTTAAAATAGAGGCATGCGTAAGTTGCAGAATCGCCATTATAGACCTCTTTGTGAAAATCCTACGTTTATTGTGTCTCTGTACTAGTAGAGCTATCCGCTTCTAATTGTGCTATTTGCTGTTCAAGTAGAGCGATTTGTTCTGCTTTCATATCGGTTAGCTGTTTATTCATTGCCAATTGCTCAGCAGCCAACTTTTCTTGTTCAGCTAAGCGTTTACGTTCATCTTCTAAACGATCAATTTCTTCTTTGGCTAAGCTGTCCGTCTTTGGCAGCGGTGCATTTAAGATAGCTTTAGGGTTTCGCGTTTCAACACCCTTATTGTCGTCTGCACTGGCGCTTTCATCAGTGAAACTGCTGTCAGTGAGTACAGTGTCAGGCTCATCAGTTATGATGTGTGGAGTCGAAGCCGCTTGAGCAGCCTCGGTTTGCTTATTCATCGTAGTTGATTGAATGATAGGTGAAACCACTTCTGGCTCGGGTTTTACCCAAAGTAAGTAACCAACAGCAATGAGTATCACCGCAAAAATAAGGATAATCCAAACTCGTCGGCCAGCTGTCGCAGATGTTGCCCTAGAAGGCTTGGTCGATAAAGGGCGCATTTTTTTACGGTTCATATTATGATCGATTTGTGTCAAGAATATAAGTAGACCTACTATAGCAAACTCAAAATAAAAAGCCTATCTATTGATAGATAGGCTTAAGTCAGTATGAAATAGTGAGTTGCTTAGGTGGTAGTCTAGAAACAACACTGGATAACTAGGGTTTGAACTTGACTGTACCACTGGTGCCTGTTGTCATGGCATCGCGAGCAAGCTGATCCTCAAGATGGTTTTTGGCGCTGATGGCATCAGGGTCAGGGCGATGTTCCGAATGTCCGCATTTTGTGCATTCGATGTATTCATCTGGCGCTGGCGTAACAATATTTATCTGTACCACAGCATCCATCTCCTGGCATTTTGGACAGCGCACTCCTGCTAAAAATCGACGTTTAGGGCTTGATGACTGATAGCGCATTTAGATAGCCTCGCGTGTTGTTTGAGCATTTGCAGCATCAGTGTTTTTTGCATCAGTGAAACCGTTATGGCGTAGCAAGGCATCTATGTTCGCACTACGGCCACGGAAGTTTTCGAAATTGGTTTTGGCTGGAAAACTGCCTCCAACAGACAGGATCGACTCACGAAAAGCTTTACCCGTTGCTGGGTTAAAAATACCGTCTTCTTCAAACTTACTAAACGCGTCAGCTGATAGCAGCTCAGCCCATTTATACGAGTAATAACCTGCAGCATAGCCACCTGCGAATATATGGCTGAAGCCATTGGCAAAGCGGTTATAGTCAGGTGTTTGCATGATAGCGATATCGCTACGCACGGCATTTAAAGTCGCTAAGATACCCTCATAATTAAGTGCTGGTGTATGGGCATGAATCAGCAAATCAAACAGCGCAAACTCAATCTGGCGCAGCGTTTGTAGGCCGCTTTGGAAGTTTTTGACAGCCAATAGTGCATCAAGTTTGTCTTTAGGCAATGGCTCGCCAGTGTCGACATGACTGCTAATAAGGGCAATGCCTTCAGCATCCCAAGCCCAGTTTTCCATAAACTGACTAGGAAGCTCGACGGCATCCCATTCGACGCCATTGACACCCGCGACATCACCGACCGTCACTTGAGTTAACAAATGATGTAAGCCGTGACCAAATTCGTGGAATAAGGTCAGCACCTCTTCATGGGTCAATAAGCTTGGCTTGCCATCAAGTGCGGGCGTAAAATTGCCAACCATGAAGCAAACAGGTAGCTGCTGATGGTTTTGTTCCTCGTAACTGTAACGAGATTGAAAACCACTCATCCAAGCACCGCCGCGCTTGCCGCTACGAGCAAACAAATCAAAATAAAATCCGCCAATCAATTGATCATCAGCATCAAACAGTTGGTAAAAACGTACGTCATCGTGCCAGCGTGATACAGAATGATCATCTGCACCCTCATAGCTTTGCTCTTGTACTGTAATACCATATAGACGTTCGACAATGGCAAACAAACCGCTCGTCACTTTTGGCAGTGGGAAATAAGGACGAATCTCTTCTTGTGACAAGCTAAATTCACTTTGTTTTACTTTCTCAGCGATGTAGGCGCTATCCCAAGGTTGCAATTTATCAATGCCATAATCCTGCGCATACCTCTGTAACTGTGCTAAATCTTTCTGCGCGGCTGGGGTCGCTTGAGTGGCCAAGTCACGCAGGAACGTTTCTACCTCTGAGACACTGTCTGCCATCTTAGTCGATAGGGATACTTCAGCATAATTATCAAAGCCTAATAACTTGGCCTTTTGTTCACGTAAGGTGAGAATTTTGCTCATGATGTCAGCATTGTTTAATGACTCACCTTTAGCATTGGTATGCGTATCAAATTCAGAGGCGCGCGTGACATAAGCGCGATACAGCGTTTCCCGTAAGCTGCGATCATCAGCGTGGGTCATAACCGCTAGATATACAGGAATGTTCAAGCTTGCGACATAATAAGGCGTCGGAAGCGCGTCTATATCTGTTTGACTCAGGGTGCCATTAGCAAGCTCACGCGTTTTGTACTGTGCACCTGCATCTGCCAATAGCGCCAAACCGCTCTCTGTTAAGCCTTTTAGCTGACTTTCTTCTAAAGGCAATGCAAAGGCTTGGGTTGCATCCAAGATATGATCTGAGAATGTTGCAGATAAGGTTGATAGCTCGCTTTGGATCGCGGCAAACTGCTCTTGCTCAGCTTGAGGCAAGGCGACCCCTGATAACTCAAAGCTACGTAGTGCCAGCTCGATCGCCCGCGCACGTGCCGGCTCAAGTGCCGCAAAAAACTCGTTATCATCGGCGATCGTTTGATAGCGGGTAAAAAGTGGCTGATGTTGACCAACCCGCGTCCCGTAAGCCGATAACTTGGGCAGTAGCTCGTGATGGACATGACGAATCTCATCGTTACTCATCACGCCATTGAGATGAGACAAGATTCCCCAGCTACGATCCAGCGCTAGATTGATATGATCAAACTGCATCACATCTGCCAGTGCTTGCTCAGCGCTTAATTTTGCAATGCCAGTACTATTGTCAGCCCCCGCCGTCAAGTTATCTAAGAAACTATTGGCATCGTCGATAGCATTGATGACTTGGGTTTGTAATGTACTTGGCGCAGCATTGGTAAAATCAACAAGGCGCAAATCTGAAGAAGGAAGAGACATAAAGGTATCCGATATTAATGATTATTATGAAAGAAACATTGGGCAAACGTAGCTTTTAAATCGCGCTTGATACGATCTAACTTTGCGATGTACTACGACTCGCGCCATTTAAAATTTATATTTAGTTATATAAAAGATGGGTTCATTTAGTCAAAATACAACCTGAGTACTTATAAACTAAGAGTGAATGCTTAAACTAAAAGTGAATGCTCAAAGGAAACGACAAATAATATAGTAAGTTGAGATGTTAGAAATCTTTAACAATACAGAGTGCTCTACTTACAAAGTGCTATCATTTGCTTGCAAATTAACCCTATAGCGAGCTTAGGGTAGCTGATAGCATCAAGATAAAGGAATTTAAAAATTGTACGCCGATCAGGCGTACAGATAGACAATGGACAAAAAATATTGATGAATTGACAGAATAATTCGTTGTTTACCGACAATGATTAGAGCTGCTATTAATAATAAATAAGGCAAGATGCCCTGACATTGTACTCATAAAAGAATGTATAAAATCGACAGTAAATGATAATAAAACAAGGAGCAATATATGAAAGCGACTCTTAAAAGCTTACGTGAAACCAAAGCCAATCCAGCGGTAAGTATCTTTGTTAAGACCCACCGCGCGCATCCAGCTAACGAGCAAGATCCTATCGCTCTAAAAAATCAGTTGAAAGTTGTCGAAGACCGCCTAAATAAAGAATATGATAAGAGCACAGCGACGACTATTTTAGATAATATTCATGCAAAGACCAAAGAATTAAATCATAACTATAATCTTGATACTTTAGCGATATTTGCTAGTACAGATGATGTGCAAATCGTCCGTATGCCAATCGATACGACCGAGCGCGTTGTCATATCAGACAGCTTTGCCACTCGTGATTTGGTGCGTGATATGGCCAGTGCGGTACATTACTACACGGTTGTCCTAACCCGCGATAATTCTCGTCTGATTGAAGCATCAAATGATCGCGTCATTAGAGAGTTTGATAAAGATGACGACATACAAAACAACATGGAAAATATCCAGTTTCCTGTTGAAAATAACGGGCTGTATACCACAGGTGACGGTGGGTCAGATCGTTCATCAAATAATGAAAGCAGCCACTTAAAAGAATACTTTAATCAAGTCGATAAAAGCGTACAAGAGCTATGGGGTGAGCACAAAATGCCACTCGTGATCGTTGGTGACGCCAAAAACATCGGTTACTATAAAGAAGTCTGCGACCGTCCAGACAACATCATTGCTACCGTGTCAAATGTTACTAATTTAGAAGATGGCAGCGCTCAGCATATCGTTGATAGTGTACAAGAAGCGGTAGAAGAATACCGTACATCATTACATCATGCTGCTTTGGGCGAAATCGATAAAGCCCGCGGTGCGAATATGCTGCAGACTGATCTGCAGGAAGTATACCGTAGTGCATTCCAAGGCGCCGGCGAGACCCTTTATGTACGTCGTGGCTATATCCAATCTGCCAAAATTGATGAAAAAGCGCAAACTCTAAGCCTTGTAAGCGACGCTAGCGCAGAAGGCGTGACTGATGATGCGATCGGTGAAATCATCGAGCATGTCATCCATAATGGTGGTAAAGCTGTATTTATGCCACAAGATATCATGGGTGAAGATCAACCAATCGCGTTGGTTACTCGTTACTAATTTAACGATGATCTAACAATAACACCTACGTGCGATATTCATTTATGAATTGGCCATCAATAATGCATAGGTGTAATATGAGAGCATTGGTTCGATATGAGCCAGTGCTCTTTTTATTTCTTTCATTACTATCACTCTGGGTGTTATCGTAGCTGAGCTATTGATTTTTACTCCATAAATATTGAGCGTACAATTAACCAAATTATGACTACCACCTCTTTTGTTTTAACTAGCTACAACATTCATAAAGGCATGTCACCACTAAACCGTCAGGTGAAAATGCAAGGTATTGCTCAAGCGTTAGAAGCGGTGGGCTCCGACATCTTATGTTTGCAAGAGGTGCAAGGGCAAAACCTTAAACGCAATATGCAATATAACGAATATCCCAATCAGTCTCAGCATGAATGGTTTGGCGAGTTTTTAGATCTAGAAAATAGCTATGGCAAAAATTCAGAATACGAGAATGGTCATCACGGCAATGCCGTATTAAGCCGGTTCCCATTAGACCCAAAACACAATGTCAATATTACCGTCAATAGGCTGGAGCAGCGCGGCGTCCTGCATTGTGAAGTGCAGCCTATCGGTTGGGACAGACCAGTTGTTGTACTGTGCGCGCATCTAAATCTGTTTGAGCGTGACCGTATCAAGCAATATCAGGCCATCAGCGATTATGTAAGAAATGAGATTGCACCTGATCAACCGCTCATCTTGGCAGGCGATTTTAACGATTGGAAAAAGATGTCTTGCGACAAACTGGCTACCGAGCTTGGTATGATAGAAGCATTTAGACATTGTCATGGCAAATTGCTACCGACATTCCCAGCAAAACTGCCAGTGCTCAGTTTAGATCGTATCTATCTGCGTAATTTGGTTGTCAAAGACGCATGGGTACATGGTGGGAAGCCGTGGTCATCATTGTCGGATCATTTGCCGATTAGTGCAGAACTGATGCTGCCTTAATACTTTCTTAATACTTGGTGGTGATGTGCTCGGATGCACTGCCTTGATAATCTATCGAGACTAAAACATCTTTTTAGCAAAAATACTATCGACTAAAATTGCCCCTTATGAAATAGTCATCTAACTTGCAATAAATAGTAAGCACTAACTAATAAACAAAATATAAGGATATATCACTATGGCAACGCCATCTACTAACGACAATAACCAACAACCTCAACTCCCCAATACCCAGCACGCTGCCCTGATATGTGAATTCGGTGAACCAGAAGTAATGATATATCAGGATGGTGTCGACATCCCTGAATTACAGGACGATCAGGTATTGGTCAAAGTCGCCTATGCCGGTATCAACCCTGTCGATTATAAAACCCGCCAAGGCAAAGGGTGGGGCGCAGAAAATATCCAAAAACAAAAATTCGACAATAACCAGCCTGCTATTTTAGGGTTTGACGTATCAGGTACAGTGGTTGATAGCAACAGCGATGAGTTCGTTATTGGAGATCGCGTTGCCGCCTTGACCTTTACTGGTGGTTGCTATGCGCAGTACGTGGCGGTAGACACCAAAATGCTTGCCAAAGTGCCAGAGAGTGTGACATTAGAGCAGGCAGGGGCATTGCCGTGCATTGGGCAAACAGCGCTACAGTTTGTGGAATTTGCAGATATCAAAGAGGGTGAGCATGTCGTAATCAATGCACCAGCAGGCGGCGTCGGTCACTTATTAATACAGCTATTAATGGACAAAGTAAGCCGTGATGATATTAAGGTCACAGTTATTTGCTCACCAGAAAAATATGCCAAGCTCGGTGAGCTTATCGATACTGACAAGCTGGCAGGCTGGATTGATTATACCAAAGACGAAGCGTTCCCTGACTTGCAAGCCGACGTACTACTTGACTTAGTTGGCGATGATGCTGGCGTGCGCGCCCTGAGTGTGCTCAAATCGGGCGCGCGCGTGAATGTGTTGCCAACCATTTGGGTGGATAAACTCAAAGAAGCAGGCGAGCAAAAAAGCTTAGCAGTATCAGGGTATAAAGCGCAGCGTAGTGGTAATGATATGGCGCGTGTTTTACAGCTCGTTGCTGATGGTCAATTAACCTTAAAAATCCAAAAAATCTATCCTTTATCAGAAGTGGTAGCCGCGCACCATGAGCTACAAAAGGGTGATGCCTTTGGCAAGATTGTCCTTGCTGCTTCTGAATAAGAGGCGCTAACCAGTTTTTTAAAAATCATAGGGTCCTTTACGTACTTCATAAAACTCTACAAGAATGGTGTCTCTGACAACACAACAGGCCTACTCTCTAATGTTGTCTGCTGTGGGATAGTGAGAGACACGCTGATAAATGAAGTAATAACAAAGGATGTTCTATGACTATGAATAAAGACATTGAAAATAAAGATACAGAGAATAAAAAACAGACGAAAAAGTCATGGATCATGTCGCCTATGAAGCGCAAGTGCGTGAAGAAATAGAAGCATGGAAAAACCCTGATAAAGGTGTTTTGGACAAAGCTTTTGCGGTCCTTAATACGCCTATTGTCGCGGCAGGTGATGCATTAATGGATGTGCCGCAATTCGGCGATGCCTTAAAAAAAGCAACTGAGCAAACCATTAGTACTTTGAGTAATGCCGCCAATTGGACATTGAACACTCAAGGCGTTATCGAGAGCTATCAAGAGGAGCCTGATATTAAAGGCTCATCAATCAAGACGCTTTCTGATATCAAACATCTACCAATTGCGGTTGTCGATAAACAAGTCAAGCTGCTCAAAAGTAAATATGTCGCGCTAACCAGTGCGCAAGGCGTGACGACAGGGGTGGTTGGCTGGGTAGGTATTCCTGCCGACGTCGTTGGTCTTATCTCTACCAATCTACGCGCTATCGGAGAGTATGCGACTTACTATGGCTTTGACATGAATGATAAAGGCGAACAGTTGTTTGCCATGTCTTTGTTGGCGGTGGCTACTCCTGCCTCTGCTGAAGCGCGCAAAGCATTCATGCGGTGGGTGCAGTAGTGGCAGGCGGTGTTAATGCCAACTATACGGCCAATGTCTGTGAAGCGGCGTATCAATGCTACCGTGAACGTTTTTTAGATCGCATTGCATAGGTAATCGTTTACTCAACCTGACCATGGCAGTTTTAGTTTGCAAGCATTTGACGAAAGGTTAGGCTAATCCGTCCAGTATCGACTGTTTTTGTTTTCGTGATTGTATGCTTCCAAAAGCGCTGTGTCTCCCCATGCATGACAATTAATTGTCCAGACTCAAGATAAAGCGCGACTTTTTCTTGAGTTTTTTTGTGCTTAAAAACAAATTTGCGGGTGGCACCAAGGGAGAGAGATGCAATGATTGGTTGATGACCGAGCTCTTTTTCATCATCGGCATGATAGCCCATGCCATCAGTGCCAGTTGGATAATAGTTGAGCAAGCAGGTGTTGAAATGTGCTGCAATACCGATGTCTGCCAACGCTTTTTCTACATATTGTTTCACATGGAACACTATATCTGACCATGGTATTGTCTGTCGCGTGTGCCCTGAATACTGGTAATCTGCATCCGTGTCTCCCATCCAGACAATTTGGCGAGTCGTCACATGAGTTTTACCAAATAACGTCACTATATCCGATTGCCAAGGCAACCCATTTAGCAACGTATTATAGAGGACATTGGCATCGTTTATGACTATGCCTAGATCGTTTACATTACCATCATAGGGCAATATATTATCTGTGGGTGCGGACGCAAAAAGGTCAGTCATAGATTAATAGTTATCTCTCATTATTTGCTGCGTTGATAGTGCTCTTGAATGATCTGAGCACACAGTTTGGGCGCTTCCATTGGCAGCAGGTGACCATAGTCTAGCAATGAGATGATGCTGCTATCAGGCACAAATTTTTGCCATTGTTGTCGTACCTTATCATTGATGAATAAAGTAGGCTTACCGGTAATCAGCGTATAGGGGCAGCGTAGTTTTTTGAGCGCGGCATCGATATGAGGGGCGCCAAAATAGTTGGCCAGCTCTTGCTCTGGAGCAAACATCAAGCTGTAACTTCCATTTGGATTTTTGCTCAAGCTCTGTTCGGCAAATATCTGCAAGTGTTCATCACTGATGCGTCTATAAGCACGCTGCGCACGCAAGTTGTCATAATAAGCATCAACACTCGGCCACGTAGATTGCCTATTTACTGTACTTTTGAAAGGCTCACGACTCAGCAGGATAGAACGCGGTAACAGATTATACAAGGTGGCTTGGTTTTTGGTGAATGTGACAGGCTCTATCAGATATAGCTGCGAAAACAGCTCTGGACGTTTGGCTGCTGCCATGGCTGTGGCGGTTGCGCCTTGTGAATGTCCGATACCGACGACAGGCTTATCTTGTGTTTTTTCTAAAAACTCAATAAGCAGGTCAGCATCTTGCTCACGCGTCAGACGACGGCTGTGCGGTTTGTCATACCAATAGCCACGCAGGGCAAGTGAGCTGATATCAAACTCAGTTGTCAGCTCATTTAGCAATGGCGTATAGGTACCAACGGTGAAACTATTACCACCATAAAAATGCGCGGGTGTGCGGCGATGGTTATCTGTTTGAACTGACTGATTGAGCTGGCTAAGATGATAGTAACGTGCTTTTTTACCATCAAGATTGATGCTGTTTGTAAATGCTTCCATAAAATAAACACTTCCTTGTGATTTATTTTGATAGGTCTTAGTTGTCTTCACCTAAAAACCCACCGCTTTGACGTTGCCATAATTTAGCATAGACGCCATCGCGTGCGAGCAGCGCCTCGTGACTGCCTTGTTCAATAATACGCCCTTTGTCCATCACTACTAGTCGATCCAGTGCTGCAATGGTTGATAAACGGTGGGCAATGGCAATCACGGTTTTGCCAGTCATCATGTCGTTTAAGCTTTCAGTAATGGCAAATTCGATTTCAGAGTCAAGGGCACTCGTGGCTTCATCAAGCAGCAAAATTGGTGCGTTTTTCAGCATTACGCGGGAGATGGCGATACGCTGGCGCTGACCACCTGAGAGTTTGACGCCGCGCTCACCGACCTGGGTATCAAGGTCGGTGTTGCCTTTGTCATCGCTTAAGTCTTTGATAAAGTCCCATGCTTGGGCTTGCTTAGTGGCTTCAATAATTTCAGCATCGGTGGCATCTGGACGACCATAAGCAATGTTTTCACGGATGGTACGATGCAATAATGAGGTGTCTTGGGTCACCATACCAATTTGCTGGCGAAGTGACTCTTGAGTGACCTCATCAATTGCCTGTCCATCAATAAAGATTTTGCCACTATCGACATCAAAGAAGCGTAGTAGTAAATTCACCAAGGTTGATTTGCCTGCCCCAGAGCGTCCGACCAGACCGATTTTTTCACCTGGTTTGATGTCCAAATAAAAGTCATCTAGCAGCTTCACACGGTTGCTCGCCAGTGCGGTTCCTACAGTGTGCGCCTCATCGACGCGCGCGCCTTCATCATCGGCAGCGCTCATATCCTCTTCGTAACCAAAATCAATATGATCAAAGACAATACGACCATCAGTGACCGTTAGTGTTTGCGCATTGGGTTTATCGACGATTTTTTGTGGGGCTGATAGAGTACGCATGCCATCTTGTACCGTACCAATACTCTCAAACAAACTGGTGGTCTGCCACATAATCCAGTGGGTCAAACCGTTTAAGCGCAGTGCCATGGCAGTCGCGGCCGCAATCGCGCCAACGCCCACATCGCCTTGTTGCCACAAATATACACCGATAGCTGCAGTCGAGCCAATCAAAGTCACACTGATGGCATGATTGACGACCTCAAGATAGCTGACCCAGCGCATCTGCGCATGTACCGTACCCAAAAACTGATTCATCGCGTATTTGGCATAGCCAAGCTCACGCTGCGAGTGGCTAAACAGCTTGACGGTCATGATATTGGCATAAGCATCGGTGATGCGCCCGGTCATCAAGGCGCGGGCATCCGCTTGTACAATGGCCGTACGTTTGAGGCGCGGAATAAAATACCACATTGCAAGCCCAAACAGCACAAACCAAACCGCAAACGGAATGAGCAGCAAGCTGTCCAGATTAAATAAAATCACCCCAGTAGTGACAAAATACACCACCACATACATCATCATATCGGTGATGGTCATCACTGTATCACGCACGGCCAATGCCGTTTGCATCACCTTTGCTGAGACACGTCCTGAAAACTCATCTTGATAAAACTGCATCGACTGCCCAAGCATTCGGCGGTGAAAACGCCAGCGCATCTGCATCGGAAACACGCCTTGGATCACTTGAAAATGTACCAATGACGATAAGGCAATCCAAAATGGGCTGAGGATTAAGACAGCAAACATCAGCAGTAGCATGTCGCTTTTTTCTGCCCACAGTGTCTGCGGGGTATAAGCACCCAGCCAATCCACCAAGTTACCAATCCATGCAAACAACATGGCCTCATAGACCCCAACACCTGCGGAGAGGATCATAAATAAGAACAGCCAGCCACGCAAACCATGAGTACAGGCCCACAAAAACTTCAACAACCCCTTACGAGGCAATGGCATGGGCGTTTCTGGGAAGGCAGGAAGACGGGATTCAAAAAAACGAAAGAGAGCGTTCATAGGCGGCAATAATACGTCAAAACAGAGCGGTTTTGAGTCGTTACTTATGTTAATAAAATAGCAGGGTATTTTATCAAAACTTGGCAATCAGGCGTGCAGTAAATTGTAATTGATCCATGCATAGTGCTTTTGGTTGATACGTTATTGCCAATAACGCGCGTGGAAATACGGATAAATAGATTGCTGTCAAAAATATATTTTGCTACCTTCTAGACCACAACTGGCTTAGTTGATCGAATGATGAGCGTTGTAATCATATTTTTTAATGAAATCAGTTGAATACAAAGCGGCTTACTTGATGCTGCGCCACCAGTGTATGGATAATAAATACCCAGTACTAGGGTTCAAAAGGTAGGCCTTAATGATGTATCTAACCATTGCGGTGCTGTGTAGCGTCGCTGTTTCAGTGCTTTTAAAAATACTACGCCAAAAGAAAATGGATATTCGTCAGACCATTGTCGCAGGTTATCCCGTCGCTTTTTTACTGACTTGGCTTTTATTGAAGCCTGATGTCGGCGCCATACATGCGCTAGACAGTGCTTGGGGCATCATCATCGCGCTTGGGATCTTGCTACCGGCCGTGTTTATTATCCTTGGACGTGCTATTGAGGCGGTGGGTATGGTGGCAACGGATGCCTCCCAGCGCTTATCATTGATTATTCCGATCATTGCCGCTTTTTTGCTATTTGGTGAGGTGGTGACAGGTACGCGTGTGCTGGGATTGGCACTTGGCTTTTTGGCACTAGGAGCACTGGTTTATCGACCACAGCAGACAGATACCCCTAAGCAAACAAAATACACACCGCTGTGGTTATTCGGTGTATGGGCGGGTTACGGCATCATCGA
This sequence comes from Psychrobacter sp. KCTC 72983, assembly GCF_014280455.1. Taxonomy (NCBI): domain Bacteria; kingdom Pseudomonadati; phylum Pseudomonadota; class Gammaproteobacteria; order Moraxellales; family Moraxellaceae; genus Psychrobacter; species Psychrobacter sp. KCTC 72983. The sequence goes on along the minus strand of NZ_CP060390.1, from coordinate 1,320,366 downwards.
TATCTTGTTTAAGCAGGTTGCCAAGCAGGGTACTGCTTTTCCGTTGACACTGTTTGTGAGTTTTGGAGTCGCAGGTTTATTATTACTCGTCTATCTGCTCGTCACTCGGGTGCGCTGGCAGGCAGACGCCCTTGTCGCTGGATTGCTACTTGGCGCGCTCAACATGGGTAATATTTATGCTTATGTCAGAGCCCATCAAGTGCTCTCCGATTCACCCAGTATTGTGTTTACGGGGATGAACGTGGGTGTCATCGCAGTCGCCACATTGATCGGAGTGGGCGCGTTTAAAGAACGACTCAATCGCATCAATTTGGTGGGGCTGCTACTCGCAGTATGCTGTGTGGGCGTCTTATTTTTGGCGTGAGATATGTTGTCCAAGGAAGGATAAAGTAGAATTTTTAGCAAAGTTGTCACGTTTTCTATATAGGCATACTTATCATCCTATGATAAGGTCATCTACAAATAGCAGACCTTATATAGGTGATAGAAAGCTTGATTTATAATGTTTAATTTCACTCAATAAAAATAGGATGTACTTTCAATGGAATACGACAATCAGTTACAGCGCATAAAAGACGGTTCAGGGTTTATCGCTGCGCTCGACCAAAGTGGTGGCAGCACACCAAAGGCTTTAGAGAATTACGGCATCAGCGGCGATGAGTATGAGAATGATGAGGCCATGTTTGATTTGGTGCATGAGATGCGTGCCCGTATCATGACGTGCGACTGTTTTGACAATGAGCGTGTGCTTGGTGCGATCTTATTTGAAGATACCATGGAGCGTGACGTCAATGGTAAGTCGACCGCCAACTATCTGTGGGAAGACAAGCAAATCGTCCCATTTTTGAAGGTAGATAAAGGTTTGGCGGAGCAGATGAGCGGCGTCCAAGTCATGAAGCCGATGCCTAATCTAGACCTGTTGCTAGATAAAGCCAAGAACTATCCAGTATTTGGTACCAAGATGCGCTCAGTCATTTATGAGCCAAATGTCGATGGTATTGAGCTCGTTGTACAGCAGCAGTTTGATGTGGCCAAGCAAATCATCTCAAAAGGCTTGATGCCAATCGTTGAACCAGAGGTCAATATTGATAGTGCCCAAAAGCATGATTGCGAAGTGCTATTAAAAGCCAATATTTTGCGTAATCTGGAACGCTTAAATGACGAACAGCAAGTAATGCTCAAGCTGACATTGCCCGAAGAAGCAGGATTTTATCAGGAACTGGTCGACCATCCAAAAGTGCTCAAAGTCGTGGCGCTATCTGGTGGTTATAGCCGCACTGATGCGTGCGCGAAGCTCAAACAAAACCCCGGTATGATTGCCAGCTTCTCGCGCGCCTTTACCGAAGGGTTGAGTAAGCAGCAAAGCGATGAAGAGTTTGCCGATACCATCAATACGTCGATTGAGGAGATTTATCAGGCGTCGAAGGTTTGATATTACTAAATACATAAACTAAAAAAGCCCAAACCTGATAGTCAGGTTTGGGCTTTTTTATTATAGTAAAAAGCTTATACCTCTTTGTATAACTGGCGTCCTTCCTTGTTGTATTTTTCCATCATCTCAGCCATGCCTTGACGGACTTCTTCAGCACTGGCTTCGCCTACTTGTCCGACCAGTTCTGTATCGACTTTTTTGATCAAATGATCATCATCGCTCAAGTCGCCTGATTGCGGCGTCACTTTTTGGTTGGCGGCATCTTTGTCCAGTCCTGCTGCATACTCACGCACGTTTTGCGTGATTTTCATGGAGCAAAACTTCGGACCACACATAGAGCAAAAGTGTGCCGATTTATGCGCATCTTTTGGCAAGGTCTCATCGTGATATTCGCGCGCGGTATCAGGGTCGAGCGCCAGATTGAACTGATCATCCCAGCGGAATTCAAAGCGCGCTTTGGATAGCGCATTATCACGCGCCTGTGCACCAGGGTGACCTTTGGCAAGGTCGGCGGCGTGTGCAGCGATTTTATAGGTAATAATGCCGTCTTTGACGTCTTTTTTGTTTGGTAGCCCTAAGTGCTCTTTTGGTGTGACATAGCATAGCATCGCGGTACCAAACCAGCCAATCATCGCCGCACCAATCGCACTGGTGATATGGTCATAACCAGGGGCGATGTCAGTCGTTAATGGGCCCAAGGTATAGAAAGGCGCGTCAGCACACAGCTCAAGCTGCAAATCCATATTTTCTTTGATACGGTTCATCGCCACGTGTCCAGGGCCTTCGATCATCACCTGTACGTCGTGCTCCCATGCCACTTTGGTCAATTCACCAAGCGTACGTAGTTCGCCAAACTGCGCCTCATCATTGGCATCTTGCAAGCAGCCGGGGCGTAGGCCATCACCTAGACTGAACGCCACATCGTATTGCTTCATAATCTCGCAGATATCTTCAAAATGCGTGTATAAAAAGCTCTCTTTGTGATGCGCCAGACACCACTGCGCCATGATAGAGCCGCCGCGTGAGACGATACCTGTCAAACGCTTTGCGGTGAGCGGTACATAGCGGAGCAGGACGCCTGCGTGAATGGTAAAGTAATCCACACCTTGCTCGGCTTGCTCAATCAAGGTATCACGGAATATCTCCCACGTCAGATCTTCAGCGACGCCATCGACTTTTTCTAAGGCTTGATAAATCGGTACGGTACCAATCGGCACAGGAGAGTTGCGGATTAGCCATTCACGAGTTTCATGAATGTGATTGCCCGTCGATAAATCCATGATGGTATCCGCGCCCCAACGCGTGGCCCATGTCATTTTGGAGACTTCTTCATCAATCGATGAGCCGAGCGCTGAGTTGCCGATATTGGCATTGATTTTTACCAAAAAGTTGCGCCCGATAATCATTGGCTCAGATTCAGGGTGGTTGATGTTGTTGGGGATAATTGCACGTCCAGCGGCTACTTCATCACGGACAAACTCAGGGGTGATAATTTTGGGCATATTGGCACCGAAGCTCTCACCCTCATGTTGACGCATGTCAGTCAGTTCATGCTGCTTTTGCGTCTCACGTATCGCAATATATTCCATCTCAGGGGTAATGATGCCGCGACGCGCGTAGTACATCTGAGTGACGTTTTTCCCTGCTTTGGCACGGCGCGGTTTGTCAATATGAGCAAACCTGAGGTTGGCAGTACTGATGTCACGAGCACGCGCTTGCCCGTACGAGCTAGATAGACCGCTTAGTTGCTCGGTATCACCGCGCTCGGCGATCCAGTTTTCACGCAGTTTGGGTAGACCGCGGGTCAGATCAATCTCGACATTGGGGTCAGTGTACACGCCTGAAGTATCGTACACATAAAAAGGCGGATTGTGCTCGCCATCCTTATCACCCGTACCGCCAACTGGCGTATCCGTTAAGCTGATTTCACGCATCGGTACTTGAATATCAGGCCGTGAGCCTTCGATATAGACTTTGCGCGAGGCGGGTAGGATACGGTGTAAGTCGCGCGCGTCTTCTTCAAAGCGTGCATCACTGGCGGCGCGGTGGGCAGGTGTCTTTAGCGCGTCGGCTTTTTTATCGGCTTTGGTGTCTGATACGAGAGGTATGTTATCGGCTGGGTTGTGCGTTTGGACTTGTGATGGCGCTGAGGCACTGTCTAAAGAGGCATTGTCAAAAGAGCTGCTGTTTGAAATAGTCATATGCTGTCCTAGCGTGTTGGTTTTTGAATAAAAGCAACACCGCCAGTAGCTGCGGGGCAAACACTCGTCATTCAGACAAATTTATATTATCAACACCTAACAGCGAGCAAAGAAATTGTCGCGGTTAATGGTCATCAAATAGTGGACGCCGCTTTCTATCTTCTCTCGTTATCTACGTATGCGGCGTGCATCGTTAGACAATAGCGATGATAAAAAAGTATTTTTACGCGTCCGTTGTCATCAATAACAACGTGCTTAAGACTTCCCTGCGTCGGTACTAACCGCATCAGGTTCGGCGGGTGATCTCTCAGCGAATGTAGATAGGTGGCTACTTTTATCAATGTTTAACTATAAACGTTTAATAAAGTAGGCCAATGCTACATCGCACCCCGAGTCTGTCAGTGTTGTAAATCTTCTTCATACTAACAAAATTCTGCGTTAACGGCTAATGGAATTTGGATGAAAATATCAGGCGCTTATTTTGCTATTTAGCATGGATACAAAGAACAGGAGTTATTGATAGTAATTAAAATTCCTTGATATTACTGATACTTAGAGGCGATTGCTAAATATTGTGTAAAGCGAATGCAGGATTTGAGAGGTTGTCATTAAACTGTCATAAAGATTTGGCAAGATAACGCTCATATCACAAACAATGCTTTTTTATATCGTTGTTAAATTTTAGGAGTCCTACATGCGTTATTCGTTATTAGCAGTGGCCGTTAGTTGTACATTAATGCTTACGGCGTGTAATAAGTCAACAGAGACGGCAGAACCAGCTGCTGATACGACCAGTAGCGCCGCTACCACGGCTGAAACCACCACGCAGACTCAGGCAACGCCTTCTGCTGACACGGGTTTCAAATCTGCTGAAAACATCGCCATGAATATCACAGGTGCAGGCGCATCATTCCCGCAGCCGATCTATGCCAAATGGTCTTCTGACTATAACGCTGCCACAGGTGGCCAAGTCAACTATCAATCTATTGGCTCATCTGGAGGTATCAAACAAATCCAATCAAAAACCGTCGATTTTGGTGCTTCTGATGCGCCATTGACACCTGAAGAGCTTGAAGAATCTGGTCTTATCCAGTTCCCAACCGTGATTGGTGGCGTTGTGCCAATCGTTAACATCGATGGCGTTGAGCCAGGTCAGTTGAAGCTAGATGGTGAAACCTTAGCCAATATCTATCTGGGTAAAATCAATAACTGGAATGATCCTGCGATCAAAGCCTTGAACCCAGATTTGACTTTGCCAGATGCCGCCATCACCACAGTATTCCGCTCAGACGGTTCAGGTACGACGTTTAACTTTACCGATTATCTCGCCAAGGTATCACCAGATTGGAAAGACAGCGTTGGTGTTGATAAAACGGTCAAGTGGCCAACCTCTGCGACTGGTGCAGGTGGTAAAGGTAATGAGGGCGTCTCAAGCTACGTCAACCGCATGAAAAACTCTATCGGCTATGTGGAGTATGCCTACGCCAAGCAAAACAACATGTCACATGCCGCGCTTAAAAATGCCGCGGGCAATATCGTGCAGCCATCTGCTGAAACCTTTGCCGCCGCTGGTGACATCGATTGGTCACAACAAGAAGGCTTTTATAAAGTCATCACCAACTCTGAGACGGATCAAGCATGGCCAATCGCTGCTGCTACTTTCATCTTAGTACACAAGCAACCAGAGAATCCTCAGCAAGTCGCTGGCGTGTTGAACTTCTTTGACTGGGCGTATACCCAAGGTGATGATGATGCCATGGCGCTAGACTATGTCCCATTCTCTGATACAGCAGTGGCTCTATTCAAAGAGAAATGGAATGAGGTCAAAGGTAGCGATGGACAGCCAGTTTATAAGCCAGCGCAATAAACGATCTGTACAAGCTGCTTAATGACTTTTTGATTTCCTCTTAAGCCACTATTCTCCGGTAGTGGTTTGAGAGGTTTTATCACAGCAAATTTGACCAAAACACTAATCGCTATATTTCACGATAATCATTAGTCAAGTTGCGTTTGCTGTCATAAAACGAAATGAACACCCTGATTTTTTGAATTCACCCATTCAATGCTGAGACACTTATGACAGACTTAAGGTCCCAACTGGCTAAACAAAAACGTTACGACGCTTTATTTGTCAATTCTACCAAAGCGTTTGCCATACTCGTCCTCCTATCGTTAGGGGGCATTTTGGTGTCTCTGATTGTTGGGGCGTGGCCGAGTATCCAAGAGTTTGGTCTGGGGTTTTATAGCAGTAATAATTGGGATACGGTTGCCAATGAGTACGGGGCACTCGCGCCTATTTATGGCACCTTGGTGACGTCATTTATCGCGATTGTTATCGCTGTACCAGTCAGTTTTGGTATCGCGATATTTTTGACCGAAATGTGTCCAAAGTTCCTCAAAAAACCGCTTGGCATTGCCATTGAGCTGTTGGCAGGTATTCCTTCTATCATTTATGGGATGTGGGGCTTGTTTGTCTTTGCGCCTTTCTTTGGTGAGCATATTCAGCCATGGTTTATTGAGCATGTGGGCCCGCTACCGATCATCGGTAAGCTGTTTACAGGCGCACCCATGGGACTAGGGATGTTTACCGCGTCCTTGGTACTTGCCATCATGATTATCCCTTTTATCGCTGCCACCATGCGTGATGTTTTCTCTGTGGTGCCAGATCTACTCAAAGAGTCGGCCTACGGTATGGGTGCGACGACGTGGGAAGTGATGTTCAAGATTATCTTGCCTTATACCAAAGCGGGTGTCGTTGGCGGCGTGATTTTGGGACTGGGTCGTGCGCTCGGTGAGACCATGGCAGTGACTTTCTTGATCGGTAATGCGTTCAATATCAGCCCAAGTCTATTTACTTCTGGTGTGACCATCACCTCAGCATTGGCCAATGAGTTTGCCGAAGCGTCAAGTGAGCTGCATCTAGCATCTTTACTACATCTGGGCTTAATCTTGTTTATTATCACCTTCATCGTGCTGTCGTTGGCCAAACTGATGCTCATGCGCATGGATTACAAAGCAGGTAACCGATAAGCCTAAGCATGGTTATTGGATCTCGATTGATATTGATAAAAGATATGGGAAATAAATAGTATGGCTGCTAACAATGCGATGAATGCGCCCATGACCACCAAGCCAAGCAGCGTGGGGCGTTACAACAAGAGTCTGTACAACAAACGTCGCTGGATGAATAAGCTGGGTTTGGGGTTTGCCATGTCAGCCATGGTGTTTGGCTTATTTTGGTTATCATGGATCTTGGTGACGCTGTTTATTGAAGGCTTCCAAGGCATGGTGCAGCTGCCAATTTTTACCGCTGACACGCCACCGCCGATGAGTCCAGGTGGTTTGCGCAATGCGATCGTGGGTTCTGCCATGCTGGCGTTTTCAGGGTTGTTCATCGGCGCACCCATCGGGCTTATGACTGGTATTTATTTGTCTGAGTTTTCTAGAGGCAGTATGCTTGGCCAAGTGACGCGCTTTTTGAACGATATTTTATTATCGGCACCATCCATTGTCATTGGTCTGTTTATATATGCTTTAATGGTCAAAGGTCAAAGTTTCTCTGGTTGGGCAGGCGCATTGGCATTGGCATTGATTGTCATTCCAGTCGTCGTACGTACCACAGAGAATATGCTGAATCTGGTACCCAATAGCTTGCGCGAAGCGGCTTATGCACTTGGCACGCCCAAGTGGAAAATGGTGACGCAAGTGACTATCAAGGCTGCCAAAGCGGGACTGACGACAGGGGTACTTTTGGCTTTTGCTCGTATCACTGGTGAGACGGCGCCATTGCTATTTACCGCCCTCAATAATCAGTATTTCAGTACCGATATGGGTCAGCCAATTGCCAACTTACCCAATACCATCTATCAGTTTGCGATGAGTCCTTATGATAACTGGCATACATTGGCGTGGGCAGCGGCGCTACTGATCACAGCGTCGGTCTTGGTATTGAATATTCTGGCAAGATTTATTGGCAATCGAGGTCAGGTCAAATAAAGGCCGATATTGCTGCACAGATACCAAGCATTTACTTATACTTATATGAAATACACTAAGCTAGGTTGGATAATATTATGAATGATGTCGTAAGCAAAACCCGCACAGAAAAAACGGCTGATCGCTTTAACAGTACAACAGACAGCTTGTTAAATAGAACCACGTCTCATAGTGCGCAATCGCAGCAACCCAATACCGCTGACTTCACCAAGCAAAGTATTCATGATATGCCCAAAAACATGCCCAAAGCAAAAATGGAAGTCCGCGATCTTAACTTTTACTACGATGATTTTCAGGCATTAAAAAACATCAATATCGATATCGCAGAAAAGAAAGTAACGGCGTTCATTGGTCCATCAGGTTGTGGCAAATCGACGCTGCTACGTACCTTTAACCGCATGTATGATCTGTATCCAGGAATGCGTGCAGAGGGCGCTATCAACCTTGATGGGCGCAATATTTTGGGCAAAGACATCGATGTCAATTTGCTACGCGCGCAGGTCGGTATGGTATTTCAAAAGCCAACCCCGTTTCCCATGTCGATCTATGACAATGTTGCCTTTGGTGTCAAACTCTATGAAAAGCTCAGCAAAGACGAGCTGGATCATCGCGTGGAGTGGGCACTAAAAAAATCGGCGCTATGGCCAGAAGTGAAAGACAAACTAAAAGCATCCGGCCTGTCACTATCAGGTGGTCAGCAGCAGCGTCTGTGTATCGCTCGTAGTGTCGCAACCAAGCCTGAAGTATTGCTGCTCGATGAGCCAACGTCTGCGCTTGACCCTATCTCGACGGGCGCTATCGAAGATCTGATAGAAGATCTCAAAAATGACTATACCATCGCCATTGTTACCCACAACATGCAGCAAGCGGCGCGGGTATCAGACTATACCGTCTATATGTATCTAGGCGATATGATCGAGATGGGTGAGACTGATCAGATCTTTACCAAACCTACCCAAACTGCGACAGAAGATTATATTACTGGTCGCTATGGTTAAGATTGATTGTGCCAAGCAAAGGCACACGAGATGGTTCACTGAGCTATCTCACTCAATAAGATTACGGCACGACTAAAATATAGATTTCAGGGAATACCTCTCATGCAAAGTGATAAGCATATCTCCAAAAGTTTTGACCAAGATCTTGATGAAGCCATCCGTCTGTTTTTGTACATGGGTGATAGTGCTGCCAACCAAGTGGCCAAAGCGATTCATGCACTTATTGATAGAGACGAGACACTGGCGCAAGAGGTCATCGAGATGGACTTTGATATCAACCGAATGGAGGTTGAGCTCGATGAACATATCTTATTGCTGGTTGCTAAGCGTCAACCTGCCGCAGGAGATTTGCGTTTAGTCATGTCGATCAGTAAAGGCGTGGTAGATTTGGAGCGTATTGGCGATGAGGCGGTAAAAATCGCGAAAATGGCCAGCAGAATCGCGGCACAAGGCAAATCCTCTTACGGTTATGCTGAAGTACAGCATTTGAGTAATCAAGTACGGGTGATGCTTAACAATTCGCTAGAAGCGTTTAGCCAATCAAATGCTGAATTGGCGTTTGAAGTCATGCGTAACGACAGTGTGGTCAATAGTGAATACCAAACGGCCATTCGAGCACTGATGACTTATATTATGGAAGACTCTAGACAAGTCTCAAAAGTCATCAATATCATGTGGATTTTGCGCTCGCTTGAACGTATCGGCGATCATGCTCAAAACGTGGCCGAACTTGTCATCAACTATATCAGTGGCCAAGACGTGCGTCACTCTGACTACTCAATGGTCGAAAAAGCAGTACAAGAGGCCAATGATCGCTTAGCCGCTCGTCAAGTGAGCACGATGTCAGTCGACGACTACGAAGCTTTAGAAAGTAATGACGACTGATAACGCAGACAAAATAGTCTTCTTACGTAAAAAACGCGCTTACTATAGCGCGTTTTTTTATGGATGTAATACAGTGGTCTCAGCCTAGCTTTCTGGCGTCCAGCCTTGGGCGCGCTCATAGTCTTCATTATTCAAGAACTTATCACGCTGCTCGGTCAAGAATTTTTTGGCTTCAGGATCCATCATACTCAAGTGGTTCTCATTGATGAGCATGGTTTGATGTTCTAGCCACTCTTTCCATGCCTTGTCAGAGACTGTTTCTTGTAGCTCTTGGCCTTTTTTGTTAGGGAAGGGCGGATGGGGCATTTTTGGTAGTTCTTGCTTGTATTTGCGGCAAAACACGGTATTGTCTTGGGGATTAAAAGTCTCAGTCATCAGGCGTTCCTTATTTATTATATTAGGGCGTGTCATCAATTAGCCTATTCAGTCATTTAGCGGTCTTAAAATGGCTAAATCTTGTCAAACATCGTCAAAAACTTTGTGAATATACCGATATTCTCTGCAGTTTTTTCCTTGTTTGACTACCATTTATCTTATTTTAAGCCTCGCTATCTAAATGATGACATGCCCTAGCAGGCAAGTTAAATAATCGTATGAGTCTATGATAACGGTCTTGGTCAATTTAGCAAAGGGTATCTCGTGTCTCTTAACCAACAGACATCAATCTACAAGGCGTCATCCGTACATTCTACTTTTTTTCTGCTTTTATTGTTGCTGGTTTCATATGACGCCGAATGAGGCTGCGCGAAAAAGCGCGAATAGCGAATGGTTAATGAAATAAAAACACCCGCATCAATAGCGGGTGTCAGATATATAGCGATAAGTTAGCTCTGGCTGAAAAGGGTCTGATTAGGCAAAGGCTTTTAAGCGAGCACGGCCACTGACCACTGCTTGCTTGACTTGGTTTGGCGCAGTACCGCCCAGATGGTCACGAGCGTCGAGTGAGCCTTCTAGCGTGAGATAGTCAAAGACATCCTCACCGATGGCATCACTGAATTGTTGCAATTGTGCCAATGATAAGTCACTGAGATCAACGCCTTCTTTAATGCCTAGTGCAACCGCATTACCCACGACTTCATGCGCATCACGGAACGCAACGCCTTGACGGACCAGATAGTCTGCTAAGTCAGTGGCAGTAGCATAGCCTTTCATTGTCGCAGCACGCATACTTTCTTTGTTTGGGACGATGTTGGGCAGCATATCAGCAAAGGCAAGTAGTGAGCCTGTCAGCGTGTCAACACAATCAAACAAAGGCTCTTTGTCTTCTTGATTGTCTTTGTTGTAGGCGAGTGGCTGGCTTTTCATCAGGCTGAGTAATGTCATCAGCTGACCAAAGACACGCGCCGCTTTACCACGTACCAATTCTGGCACGTCAGGGTTTTTCTTCTGCGGCATGATTGATGAGCCAGTACAGAAACGATCCGGTATCTGCACAAAGTTAAACTGCGCTGACATCCACAGAATAATCTCTTCACTCATACGTGACATGTGCATCATCAAAATAGAAGCGGCGGAGGTAAACTCAATCGCAAAATCACGATCTGAGACCGCATCGAGCGAATTTTGACAAATACCTTCAAAACCCAATAGCTCAGCGGTGATAGTACGATCAATCGGGAACGTCGTGCCAGCGAGTGCGGCGCTACCAAGGGGCATTTGATTGATACGGCGGCGGGCGTCAATCAAACGCTCGGTATCGCGATACAACATCTCAAACCACGCCATTACATGGTGACCAAAGCTGACAGGCTGGGCGGTTTGTAAATGCGTAAAACCAGGCATAATGGTATCGGTATGTTGATCAGCCAGGTCAAGTAAGCCACTTTGTAAGCGTATGAGCAGCTCGATAATATTATCGGTTTCTTCACGTAACCACAAACGAATGTCAGTCGCGACCTGATCGTTACGGCTACGACCCGTGTGTAGTTTTTTGCCAACAGCGCCTATAATATCAGTGAGGCGTGATTCGACATTCATGTGCACGTCTTCGAGGGCGATTGACCAGCTAAACTCACCTGCTTCGATCTCGCGTAATACTTGATGAAGGCCGTCGATAATGGTGGCTACTTCATCAGCAGTCAAGATATCGCATTCTTTGAGCATCGTTGCATGGGCAATCGATCCTTGAATATCGTGACGAGCAAAGCGTTGGTCGAAGCCGACAGAGGCGGTAAAGGCAGCCACGAAGCTGTCCGTCGCTTCACTGAAGCGTCCGCCCCACATCTGCTGGCCCTGAGTGCTGGTAGGGCTGTTTTGTGCATCTTTGTTTGTTACTGAGACATTCGTGCTAGAATCAGCAACAGATGAACTTTTACTTGATTCAGGATTACTAAGGTTTGAAGAATTGGCGTTCATATTGGTACAAGACAAGTCAAGAGAGTAAGAACTCAAGTATAGCAAATGATGAGGTTGCCTTACTAGCTACGCGCTTAGAGTTTTTTATTCCAAAACTCATGGAGATCATGAGGCCTTTGCAGTGGCTGACATATATTGCTTTTTGGTCGCTGTTTCTCACAGTGATTGAGCGGCATGGTCTGTCCAGTTGGTCGGACTTTATCATCAAGCTTGTTGCGCGAACCATACAAAACGGTTTGACCGTTATACCTGCATTATATTTGGTAGATTATCTGCGCCCTGTCTTCAAAAATGCCAGTATTCCTAGTGTGAGTGTGTGTATCGTCATGCTCATGATGTTTGCCGCTACGGTATCCATGGCTTTAGTCGTTTTGGTTTTGATTAATATGGGTTTGATGGAATATGATCGTCAAGCTTTTATGACCAATCTGTTTTTCAATACCGTACTGACGGGCGGTTTTACCATTGTATTTTTATTATACTTTTTGCGTAGCCATCGTGAGCTTAATGCGCTCAAGCTATCGTTTGAATACAAATTGACCGCACAGAATGACTTAATAAAAGCCCGCACCGCGCCGCACTTTTTCTTTAATACCATTAACACACTGGTCTCACTCATTGAGTCCAATCCGTCAAAAGCCTCTGCTTTATTACAAAACGTTTCGGTCTTATATCGTGCCAGTTTTAGCGGCGAACGTGAGATTAGCTTTGAAGAGGAAGTGGCGCTCTGTGAGCATTATCTAGCGATCGAGTCTAGCCGTTTGGCAGACAAACTCGAGGTCCATTGGGATTTGCCTGATGAAGATATTATGTATGATATGGTGATTACGGCGTTAACCTTACAAAGCGTACTGGAGAAAATGCTACTCAATGTGGTTGAGATGACCACTGAAACCATCCATTTTAATATTAAAGTCACTTGGGAGCAGCACAGAGTAACTATACAGATCGACGTCGAACTTCCCACAAAGACCTTAATCATTAACCATGATTTGCGTCAGCATATGGATTTTTATATTCAAGCGGATCGATTACGTGCGTACTTTGGTCAAAGTGCTGATATCCAAAGCACAGTTACTGGTAACCACATCACTACCATTATTGACTATCCCTTACAAGATGTCAGTTTATAATCTTTCCTCTTTTACCGTTTTTCATTATGTTCTCAGACACTATATTCTTATTATAAGATGTTGTGGCATATTTATTGCATCGTCTTTTATATCTATATGGTTATTGCGATTTTTATCTGGCAATTATTGACAATGAGTGCTTACTATCAAAAATATGATGCAGAAAATTTCACCATATTGAACTGGTCAGTACATTCGTCATACCATCGAAACATATTCAGTAGAGTTTGGGGTGGGAGTTTATATGCGTATCGTAGTTTGTGATGATGAGCCTTTAGCGCGTGAGCGTTTGGTCAGAATCGTACAGGAATCAGGTTATGAGGTGGTTGCGCAAGCTACCACAGGGGCAGAAGCGATTGTCGCCGTAAAAACTCAGCAGCCTGACATTATATTATTAGACATTCGTATGCCTGAGATGGATGGGGTGCGCTGTGCCCAAGAGCTGGACAAACTTGATCATCCACCAGCCATTATATTTGTCACCGCTTACGATCATTATGCGATAGCGGCACTAAAAGCCAATGCAATCGGCTATTTGTTGAAACCGGCAAACAAAGACGAGCTATTAGAAGCACTGAACAAAGCAAAAAACCTAAACGCGGCGCAATTGAATGAAATTCGCAAGCTTGCAAATCCAACGGCGCGTCCGATACGCGAGCATATTGCTGCTCGTACCCATCGCGGTGTAGAGCTGATTAAACTTAAAGATATCTATTATTTTGCGGCAGATCAAAAATACGTCAAAGTACGTCACAAAGATGGCATTGTATTGATTGATGAGACCCTAAAAGAGCTAGAGCGAGAATTTGATGATCGTTTGTTCCGTGTGCATCGCAACGCTATTATCAATCTGAATTTTTTAGACTTTTTAGAAACCCTAGACGCTGGACAATATCAGATACGTTTTAAAGGAATCGATGAGACGTTAGCCGTGAGTCGTCGTCATCTGCCAGCCTTACGTGACAAAATTCAAAGCATGTAATAGGATGTTTTCAGAGCGACATAATCATCCCATATCATCAAACCCTTATTTATGCTTAAATAGGGGTATTTTTTTGCGCCAGCATTTACTATCTCTGATGTGAGTCGACCATTTTTTGTGGCAAGTTTTCCTAATCGCTTAGCACCAACTTGGCACTGACACTGTAGCATTTAGATTATAGTACCGAATTTATTGAGGCCCTTTATGAGCAATCCGCAGCAACCTGCTTTGACTACCTTAACCATCGCCACGCGACAGAGTCCTTTGGCTCTATGGCAAGCGGAGCATATTCGTGATCGCTTACTGGCGCTCTATCCTGAGTTGACAATTGAGTTACTAAAAATTGTCACTAAGGGTGACAAGATTTTGGACACACCTTTGGCCAAAATTGGCGGTAAGGGTTTATTTGTCAAAGAGCTTGAGCAAGCATTGTATAACAAGCAAGCAGATATTGCGGTACATTCGCTAAAGGACGTACCGATGCAGATGCCTGAAGGCTTGACACTAGGTGTCTATTGCAAGCGTGCTTCACCAACTGATGCTTTTGTCTCAAATACTTATAATAGTATTGATGAATTGCCGCAAGGTGCAGTTGTTGGGACGTCAAGTTTGCGCCGTCAGTGTCAGATCAAAGCCTACCGCCCAGATCTACAGATCAAAACCTTGCGCGGCAATGTTGGTACGCGTTTAGGCAAGCTAGATGCAGGCGAGTATGATGCCATTATTTTGGCGACCAGTGGCTTGCAGCGTATCGAATTAGATGAGCGCATTCGCGGACAGCTAGATATTGATGCCTGTTTGCCTGCCGTTGGTCAAGGTGCGTTAGCCATTGAATGCCGTGAAGGTGATGACGAGGTGTTGAAATTACTAGCGCCATTGAACGATGATAAAGCGCGTATTCGCCTTATCGCTGAGCGTGCGCTTAACCGTCACTTGGAGGGTGGCTGCCAAGTCCCGATTGCAGCCTATGCTGTCTTGCAAATGGCTGATGAAACCAGTGCGAATAACGATGACAATGGTGAAAACGGCAACAACGATAACGGTAATGTACTGTGGCTCCGTGGTCGTGTGGGTCAGGCGGATGGCAGTAAATTGCTAAAAGCAGAAAAGCGAGTGACATTGGTTGGTACACAAGACGAGCAAGAGTCGCAGGCAAATCAGCTCGGTATTGATGTTGCCAATATACTACTTGCTGATGGTGCAGGGGCTATCTTGTCAGCGATTTATCACGCTGAGTAGCGTATTCACTTTGTCATACTGAGTCATTGATCCACATATCCACTGTTTGGTCGATGATTCAGTCCATTCTACAAGCCTTTTGTCGTGGTACATCTATGTCATCAACGTCAACTAAAGCTAGGTCTACTCATAAAAATCAATCCACTGATGGGTCGGTGCCAAAAATTGTCATCAATACGCGGCCGATAGCACGCGCTGCGCCATTGACGAATCATTTGCGAGCAGCAGGGTTCACGGTGGTTGAGATACCGATGTT
This sequence comes from Psychrobacter sp. KCTC 72983, assembly GCF_014280455.1. Classification (NCBI taxonomy): domain Bacteria; kingdom Pseudomonadati; phylum Pseudomonadota; class Gammaproteobacteria; order Moraxellales; family Moraxellaceae; genus Psychrobacter; species Psychrobacter sp. KCTC 72983. Next base: position 1,304,889 of record NZ_CP060390.1, on the reverse strand, counting down.
GACGTTACAGCCGCGCCCAACGACTGGCGATGACCTAGCATTAATGCGTGCGTGGCTAGCAGGTGAATATAAGGCTCTGGTCATCATAAGCCCAACGGCGGCCACTTCTGGGTTGAATGTTTGGCAGTCGCTTGTGTACAGTGAGCATGACGATAGTAGTTATGCGCAACTGGACAATAAAGCAGCCAACATAGCTTCTGAAGCTTTGGTAGCCCCAAGTCAAATCATTGCAGTGGGTCAAGCAACCGCTACGGCATTGACTCAAGCCAATATAGACTCGGCAAACTACCAAGTACGACAGCCTGAAGTTGCCAATAATGAAGGTATGCTAGCAATGCCTGAGATAGAGCGTTTACAGGCGGGTGATAAGCTTTTGATATGGCGCGGACTGGGCGGGCGACGATTATTGGTCGATACTTTACAAGCACGCGGTGTACATGTCGATAGTATTGCGTGGTATAAGCGTACAATGCCTACCGAGGCAATGACTCAGTATCAGCAGTGGCAAAAAGATTTTTTTGTATGTAATCAAACGACAAATACAACACCAAAGCAAGCAAAACCTATCGTCGTCGTGAGTAGTGGCGTTGCTTTTGAGCATTGGACGAGCATCGTCCAAGGTGCAAGAGAAAGAATGTCAGAACCAAAACGTAGTAATGACATAATGACTGATGGAAGAGATAATTTGCCACTCACGCTAGCGGACTTTTCTTATGTCGTATTGGGTGAGCGCTTAGCAAATATGGTTGCAGCGCAGCGCTTGAGCTATTGGCGTGTAGAGGATTTGGCGCCAGACACCATTCTTTCAGCCATCACTACCAATACTTAGGGCGTGTCTCTATTTTAAAAATGGTGATAAAAATGAGATAAATCACAGGCAAACAGCGGCAAAGATTTAGCCATTTTTAGTCCATTTAGTGACAAACGTTTGAATTGGGGACATGCCCTAATTTTATAATTTCTATTTGATTTAAATATGTTTATACCTACCCATCACGGTACTGTCTTATGCCAATGAATTCTGAGTCTTTATCTAAGGATCCTTCTGCTATACAGCAGCGTCGGCAAGCAAATATCTTGCTGCTGCGGATGCAGTGGTTGGTCATTTTGCTGCTTATCGCGGCATTACTCTGGCTCTATATTAGTCAGCAGCGTTTTCAGCACAGTGTCAATGAGCGGTTGCAGAGCAATGAGCAGGTTGTCAGTCGTCTAAATGAGATGGACGATCGTTTATTTGCCATGAGTCAGCAGACATTGCCAGAGCCTAGAATCAAAGCCAGTAGCCAAGCGCAAAATCAGCTGGATTTACTACGTATTCAAATAAAAGCCGCTGACAGATTGCTAGCAGACAACAATGATAGTGCCGCGATCGAGTTGTTGCGAGGTTTGCATTGGCAATTGGCACAAAGCAGCAACGAGATTGCACCTGCATTGACCGTCGTAATCAAGCAAAGTTTGCTTAAAGACATCGAGCGATTACAAGCGCAAAGCTCACAACCTAGCCCATGGCAAATACAAAATCTTGCGATTCAAAACATCCAAGAGTTTTTGCACAGTCATGAGCGCCTTGGGAGTTACGAGGGTACTGATATCCAGCGCCGAGAGCTAGTTGATGCTGCAACTGAGGGTGACCAAAAGCGTGCAGTAGCGAACCCGCCTGCTCAAACGTCAGTGCGTAACGATATGACATTAACGCGTAGACAACTGACGATTCATGAAGTCATCATGACGTTGAATTTGGCGAGCCAAGCGAGCAATATGCGCGAGCAGGATCAACTGATCAATTATTTGACCCAAGCGCGCAAACAGCTAAAAACCTTACTACCTAAATCATCGGTTAGCAATGGCAAAAACTCCGCGCAAGTTGGCGCCATTGGCATTGCTCCATCCGACAAAAAGCCAAAGGGTACGGACAACAACCTAGAGACCATGCAGTCGCCAAATGATATACCAGAGGTCATTGCCTGGCTTGACCAACTGATTGTCAATGCTCCTAAGCCAACACCCTTGTTAACCACACAGATTTTGGATAAGCCACAACCTTAATCGATACGGTTCGAAACAGCTATATATAGACAACATGAGACACAAGGTAAGTTATGACCAATATGAGTGAAAAGCCAGATTTTATGTCTGAGGTAGCAATTGATCGACCTGAAGTACTGGCGCATTACCCAGTGATTCATTATCAGCCGATTCATTGGGGTGAGATGGATGCCTTTAACCATTTAAATAACGTGGTGTATTATCGTTATTCTGAGTCAGCGCGCATTGGTTATTTGCACGCGTTAGATATGTTCGATGGCAGTATGGTCACCGTCTTGGCACAGTCGAGCTGCCAGTATTTGCACCCAGTGACCTATCCTGATACTTTGTTATTGGGGGTTCGCTGTAAGCGTCTGGGCAATACCAGTATTGCGATGGAATATAGCTACTATAGTACAGCACAAAACAAAATCGTTGCGACCGCTGATGCCGTCGTAGTGCGTCTCGATAGTGATGGGAAAGGTAAGTTACCGTGGACAGCAGAAGAACGTGCGCGCTTACTGGCACTAGAGGCAAAATTTGGTCATACCCCTGAATATTAGAATAGGCTTTAGCTGCGTTGATGACCTATCTCGGATAGTGTTATATAACCATCAAAAATAAAAAAGGCACGCTAACATTATCGTAGCGTGCCTTTTTTCATGACTTTTCTCAGGCCATTTTCCAAGTAGATTTTAGCTCTCTTGCGGTGCGTGCACAAAATCCACCACATTGAGATCAAAACCTGATAATGCATAAAACTTCATGGGCGATGACAGTAGACGCATATCACGGACGCCTAAATGACGTAATATCTGTGCACCAACGCCGATACTGCGATAAGGCTGCTGGGTGATGGTCGATTGTGACTCATTGTCCAAGGCTTTATCTAATGCATCCCCTAGATCGACCGGTTGATGATTGCCGACCCAAACCAACACACCGCGCTCTGAGGCGCTAATCTCTTCTAGCGCTGATTGGACGCTCCAGCCACTACGACCAGTCATATCATTTTTGGCGGCAAATAAATCACGCAGTGGGTGGAAACCGTGGACACGTACGGTACTCACGCCTTCGCTCACATCTCCTTTTACCAAGGCGATATGAGTTTCTTCAGCGCCGAACTCGCGGAAACGGTGCAAGGTAAAAGTGCCATGTTCTGTTTCAAAAGGACGAGTTTCGATTTCCTCTACCGTTTGCTCATTGGCGATGCGGTAGTTGATGAGATCAGCAATGGTGCCCATCTTGATGTTATGCTCTTTGGCAAATATCTCAAGATCATCGCGACGTGCCATGGTGCCATCAGCGTTGATGATTTCTACAATCACCGCAGCAGGCTCCAATCCCGCTAGGCGAGCCAAGTCGCACCCTGCTTCTGTGTGGCCTGCACGGTGTAGAACGCCGCCGTTTTGTGCCATGATAGGGAAAATATGCCCAGGCTGCACGATGTCTTCTGGTTTGGCTGCCGAAGATACAGCGGCTTGAATGGTGCGCGCGCGGTCAGCCGCTGAGATACCTGTGGTCACGCCTTCAGCCGCCTCAATCGATACTGTAAAGTTGGTGCTAAATTTTGCCTCGTTGCGATCTGACATCAGCGGCAATGCCAATTGCTGGCAACGCGCTTGTGATAGCGTCAGACACACCAAGCCGCGCGCGTGGGTAATCATAAAGTTAATGTCTTCAGGACGAACATGGGTCGCCGCCATGATGATATCGCCTTCGTTTTCGCGGTCTTCATCATCCATCAAGATGACCATTTTTCCAGCACGAATGTCTTCGATAATCTCAGGAATCGTATTTAAACTCATAGTAAATCTCAATATTTTATTATTAATAAATATGTGTGGTTTGTAATATAAAGGGTTGTCGGCTCATTGTAGCAGTAGTTGGTAACACGTGCTGTTGCCGTTGAGCAAATCGTTTGATCATCGTAGCAACCAAATATGAAAATGTTTCATGATTCTTATTCATCATGACGATAGGTATTTTAACGGTTTTTGCCTCAGCGTGCTGACCCAAAGCTGAACTATAACGCTTAGTCTTTTAAAAACAGGGTTCAGTTTTACCAATAGTATATGCAACTAACTTTCAAACCTTTTGATCCAGTGGGTCAATAGATCAGTCGTTACTGGCCGCTTGGCTTTTTAGCCACGCCATAAACTGCTTGCTATGCTGTTCTCGCTGGTTATCGGCAAACTCATAAAAGCTCGTGCCTGCTAAGTTTTCTGGCAAATAGCTTTGAGGGTAGTAGTGATTGGGATAATCATGCGGGTAAGCATACCCTTGACCATAGCCTTGATTGCGCATCAGTTTGGTCACGCCATTACGTAGATGTAGTGGTACTGGCGAGGCGTCTTTTTCTGCCAACGCCATCGCTGCATTGATCGCTTTATACGTGCTGTTACTCTTTGCACTGGTGGCTAAATAGACCACCACTTGCCCTAGGATAATACGCGCTTCTGGCATACCGATGGATTGCACACTGCGCAGGGCTGCATCAGCGAGGAGTAGGGCGTTTGGGTTGGCATTGCCGATATCTTCACTGGCTAAGATTACCAATCTGCGCGCGATAAAATCGGCAGGCTCACCGCCAACGAGCATTCGCGCCATCCAGTACAGCGCCGCGTCAGGATCTGAGCCACGCACTGATTTGATCATGGCTGAGATAATATCGTAATGTTGCTCGCCATCTTTGTCATAACGTACCAACGCGGTCTGCGCCACTCGGCTGACCAATTCATCATTGATAATAATCGGTGATTGCTTGGCATCCGCTGTTTGAATCGCTAGTTCTAGCAAGTTTAGTGCTTTTCTGGCATCGCCGTGGGCCATTTGGCTGATGGTCTCTTGTGCTTGCAAGTCGATGGTGAGTTTTTGGAGTATAGGGTCCTCCGAGAGTGCCCGCCGTAATACCGCACTGATTTGCTCAGGCGTTAATGGCTCTAAACGATACACTTGGCAACGTGATAAGAGCGCGTTATTCACACTAAACGACGGATTCTCTGTCGTGGCACCAATCAGCGTAATATCACCAGATTCTACCGCGCCCAATAATGCATCTTGCTGCGCCTTATTGAACCGATGAATCTCGTCGATAAAGACCACTGGTGACTCAAATGCCAGTGAGTCTTTGCTATCGAGCACCTCGCGTAACTGCTTGACCCCAGTATTCAATGCAGAAAGCGCATGAAAAGGTCGATTGACCGCATCCGCCAATAGCATTGCGATGGTCGTCTTACCGATACCTGCTTCGCCGTGCAAAATAATAGAGGGCAGATGCCCTTGTTCGACCAAACGCTGTAAAGGTGCGCCAGTGGCCAAAAGATGCTCTTGGCCAATAATAGCCGCGAGAGAAGCAGGGCGCATACGCTGAGCAAGAGGGGTGTCGGCATGAAAGTTAGGCGGCATAAGGTTCTCTATTAAAAAATTAAAAAATTAAAAAACGGTCTATTGGCTAAAGTGGCGGCCATTGAGAGATTTTATAGTAAAATCTAAATAACGACATACTCGTCTATAGTTATCATTTCTATTGAAGTGAAAAGCGTTTGTTTGCTTGGCATGATTCTCGCAGCAACTTTACTATGACAATGAGTATTAGACATCAGCAGTCAAAGTAGGCTAATTTATAAGTAGGGTACTTGCTATAAACAATACACGCTAGGCTAACGCAAAAACATGTTAATGAAAGCTAACGAAGCGTATAGCTTATGTCCCCAGCACTTTATTTTTAATCATTCATCCTTACTAACGGTTCAATGGTAACGATCAGAATGGTTGACCAAACACCATTTATTATCACTGCCCTAACAAATATAAGGTATTACATTGACGATGTCTGGACAACCTCTCAAGCGTTTGTTGAATCGATATTCACGCAGCAGCGTAAAAAAGCAGCAGTCGCGTTGTCTGACAATTGGCGAGATAGCACTGGCACGCTCAGTGTTCGGTGACAGTATCAGATTAGATGAAGTGCGACTAAAAACCACTTGGTGGGTTCTCAAAAGTTATGCGGTGAGTCCGAATGGTAATATTTACTTTAATCCAGCCGATTGGATCACAGATTTTAGTGTGGCCTCGTTGGGCAAGCAAAGCTGGCTCATCCATGAGCTCACCCATGTGTGGCAGTTACAGCAAGGCTTGAAAGTGGTACGCGGTGCCCTTATCGATCGGCGATATGATTATGTGCTAGAGACGGGTAAGTCCTTTTTTAAATACGGTATCGAGCAGCAGGCGCGAATGGTTCAAGATTATTTTGTGCGCCGTCAAAAAGGACAGGATTGTCAGGATTTAGAAGCCTGTATACCATTTTTGACAGTAAACGCCATGACTGACAAAAAACGCGCCAACAGCAATTTTACTATTTAAACTGCCTCATAGTAAGCGAAAAGCCTACGTGCATCACCATTTTAGCTTTTTATATTTTAGCCTTATTAAAGGATATTTACGCTTATGTTTCGACTTTTGCCAGTAAAGCCTCATGTTGATACTTCTGCTAGCTCAGCTCTGGCCGCAGTAGCGCTAACGGGCGTGCTATTTCTGACCGGCTGTCAGCAGCAAGCTGACGCACCGCCTGTACCAGATGAGGCTCAGACAACTGAAAAAACAAGTGAGGAAGACAGTCAACCTATGCAGCAAAGTGATTCTGCTGCGGCGCGTATAGAGCAGTTTCAGCCTATATACGTTGCGCAAGCGCAAGGGCTACAGCGTCGACTACAAGCAGAGTATGAGTCACTGGAAGCGGCAGATACTTCAGATAGCGAAGAGTCGCTATTACTCAATGGAGCGACTAACGATTCAGCTACTCTTACAGAAAATGCGAATAGCGCCAATTCCGAACCATTACCAGCTGATAGTCCAGTAGAAGCTAACGCTACCAGTGAGGAAGGTTCGGATGCAGGGATGAATACAAGTACCGAAGTGGGCGAGCGTGATCTGACTGTATTAAAGCGTATCAGTCTTGAGCCGCGCAAACCGACTATATTGACGGAAGAGCAGATCATCGAGCGATATCAGCAAACGATGGCAGCGTTATATCAGCCTGTGACTACGCCACTTAGTGCAGAGGATTCTGATACGCTGATCAATATAGCGACCTTAATACCTCAGCTGTTTGAGCATGCAGAGATTGCAGGAAGGGTCAGTGCAAAAAGCCCTGCGCTGGCTCGGTTGATTATTCAGCACCAAGTATGGGAGCAAATAGAAGCGCAGCAAGTGGTTGATATGCAGCAAATGAAGCAACAACAGCAGCAAGAATTTGAAACGCTCATGGCCAAATTCAACGATACGATTAAAGGATATGACGAGCAGATTGCTAAATATGAGCAGACGTTAAAAGAGTTTCAATAACGGTTTAAATGATACTCATAGTAACGAGTTTGCCAATAATTGGATGAAGTATATTCAATAGTATCTATCCCATCATAGCAATAAAAAATCCCGCACGATGGCGGGATTTTTTATTGTGTCTGTACTATTGGACTTACTTGCGGTCTTCAACCTTGACAAAGTCACGGCGCGTTTCACCAGTATATAACTGACGTGGACGACCGATCTTGTATGGGGCGCTGTGCATCTCTAACAAATGGCTGATCCAACCTGAAGTACGAGCCAGTGCAAAGATTACCGTAAACATTGATGTTGGGATACCGATGGCTTTTAAGATAATACCAGAGTAAAAATCAACGTTTGGATATAGGTTACGCTCGATGAAGAACGGATCTTCTAGTGCAATTTTCTCTAATGCCATCGCCAATTCAAGCTTAGGATCATTGATACCTAGTGCTTCTAGCACTTCATCACAAGTCTCTTTCATGACTTTCGCACGTGGATCGAAGTTTTTGTAGACACGGTGACCAAAGCCCATTAGCTTCACTTCACGGCTTTTCACTTTTTCCATGAATTCAGGCACGTTCTCAACCGTACCGATTTCGTCTAGCATCTCTAGTACAGCTTCGTTTGCGCCGCCATGTGAAGGTCCCCATAGGGCTGCAATACCAGCAGCGATACAGGCATAAGGGTTTGCACCAGTAGAACCAGCTAAACGTACTGTTGACGTAGAAGCGTTTTGCTCATGGTCAGCGTGCAAGGTAAAGATTTTGTCCATCGCGCGAGTGATAACATCGTTTTTCTCGTAGTCTACATCAGCAGGCGTTGCAAACATCATGTATAAGAAGTTTTCTGCGTAATTAAAGTCGTTACGCGGATACATGAACGGTTCGCCTTGTGAGTATTTATAACTCATCGCGGCAAGCGTAGGCATCTTAGCAATCAAACGAATAGCTGTGATTTCGCGGTGTTCTTCATTGCTTACGTCTAGGTCTTCATGATAGAACGCTGATAACGCACCAACGACACCAACCATAATGGCCATTGGATGCGCGTCACGGCGGAAACCTTCAAAGAATTTACGTAGTTGGTCATGAACAGCTGTATGTTCACGAATTTTTTCAAAGAAATCTGCCTTTTGCTCAGCGTTAGGTAGGTCGCCATTTAGCAACGCATATGCCACTTCTAGGTATTCAGCATTATTTGCTAACTCGTCAATTGGGTAGCCGCGGTGTAATAATTCGCCTTTGCCACCATCGATATAAGTAATTTTTGATTCAACAGGAGCAGTTACTTTAAAACCAGGGTCATAAGACCAAAATCCTGATTCTTGCAAAGCAGCAACATCGATAACTGGGCGCCCTAAAGTACCTTCAATAATAGGAAGTTCGTATTCTTCACCATTCACGGTTAGTTTGGCATTAGTGTCAGCCATAAATTGCTCTCCATTGTTTTTGATTCGTTAGAATAAAATTACTACAGACGCATACCTCACGTCGTTATCTGTCAAACGGCAAAATCCGTTTCACTCATTTAATACGCAAGGTATATTAGCAGCAATTACTTATGATTTGAAAAAACTTTTATTGACCGTGGGTCCAATTGGCACGACCTAGCGGTGGTTGTTCGCTGTAATTTTTGTATCAAAATATGTCTGATTGGTTATTTTGCGCCAAACTTTCTGTTTATCAAACATATTTACAACGTCAATATTGACGTTATATTTTGGGGTTTGTCGCAAAAACGCAGCAGGATTTCGTAAAAAACGAGGCTAAAAACAGACAGGGCATGAGCAGTAGACAAGTTAAGTGTCGAGCATAATTGTCAGAGGTAAGCGTTTTCCACATTCAGTATTACATATATCTATTCGTTTGTTAATTAAGTGTGTGCCTTTATTACTTTAGGGATAAATTTGTAATTATCGTCCAGTCATTTTATAATTGTAGGAATTAACTGGCACTAGCTTTGTGCGAATTGATAAGTGGTCATGATATAGTGTCGCCTAGAGCTTACTTTATACATGCTTATTTACGATTGTCTGGTATTTTGATAAACCAAACCGAATTCTGTGGTTTAAATGTTCTTGTTAACTGCTCTATTTTTAGATGCTGAGCACCAGTATTTGGTGCTCAGTACAAGGTTTATTTTGATAGAGAAGACATATTAACGTTGTCTGGCTATTCATACGACCAATAAAAATAGACTGGTTAGTCGATCTTACTCATGTTTATTTTCTTTGTTGTATAATAGATAGGTTGTTTTGTAGGCCTGTCAGCTCGACAAGCGACACTAAACAGCTTATCAATACCTTATATACATGATTCTTTCTTCATATTTAGCACAAACTAAAAGAAGTCAGCTAGCTCTTCCTTACTTTATTCGTCTCGTGTGTTGCTCGATGCTCAACTGACACCATTTTTGTCAAGCGTTGATAGCAGATACAGGAGTATAACCGCAAAAAGGATGCCCGCTGTGAAAAGCAACCGACCTATTGATCTGCCTCTAAGCCAAGTGATTAGCGTTAATCGCTCACCGATCGCAATCGCCTCTATTTTGCATCGTATCTCTGGCATTATTTTATTCTTATTAATTCCTGTAATGCTGTGGCTATTACAGAACTCATTGGCGTCGCCTGAGAGTTTTGAGACCGTATTTGACAACGTACTTGTGCGCTTTTTGGCATGGATATTTGTTGCCGCCATCGCATATCACTTCGTGATGGGTATCAAACATTTATTTGCTGATATGGGCATGAACGAAGAGCTAAAATCTGGCCGCGCTGCCTCTATGGTCAGTTTTGTAATTGCAGCGATTTTAGTTGTCGCGTCATTTATATGGGTGATGTTCTAATGATTAAAAATGATTCAGGAATCAAAAGTGCTACTGGTCTGACAGGTTCAGGCTCACGCGATTGGATTGTTCAGCGTATTAGTGCGGTTGTCTTGGCCGTTTACAGTGTAGTGTTGTTGGGTTTCTTTTTGACCCACGGTGAAGTCACATTCCTTGAGTGGTCATCATTCATGACCAGCTTACCAATGCGTTTGTTTAGCTTGATCGCAGTACTTGCGTTGGCAGGCCATGCTTGGGTAGGAATGTGGACAGTATTTACTGACTATATTACATCTGGCAAGATGGGTGAAAGTGCGCCAAGACTACGTTTGGTATTACAGACTTTGATGATTATCGCTATTTTAGTATTTCTATTTTGGGGCATTATGATTTTTTGGGGTAATGGTTTTGGCATCGCTGCCGTTTAGCCCTCTCATAAAAAGCTCTGATATCTATATATAATAACGGATGCATCCAACTGATACATTAGTTGGCACAGTATTTTAGAGTCATCCGTTGATAGCCAAGAATAGTCATAGCATTGGACTAGCATTACTGATCAGCTAATCTGATTATAGTTGAGTAGGTTTAGTTCAATATAACGATAGATATGCAAATTAAGTGGTCAAAGACTGTTATATCATCTTCTTTAATAAGTGCATGCGATGGCCAGATAAAAGCCCTTAAACCTGCAATAAGAAGATTTTAAAACACGCTTTTCATTTACTTATAAGCATTAATAGGCATTAGGAAAACCGTAATGGCAACTAGACAAGACAATACCATTAGTAATATTAAGACCCTAAACTACGATGCAGTTATCGTTGGTGGCGGTGGTTCAGGTATGCGCGCTTCATTGCACTTAGCGGAAGCGGGTATGAAGGTTGCAGTCCTGACCAAAGTATTCCCAACACGTTCGCACACGGTTGCCGCTCAGGGTGGCATCGGTGCAAGTTTGGGCAACATGAGTAACGACAACTGGCATTTTCACTTTTATGACACCGTAAAAGGGTCAGATTGGTTAGGTGACCAAGACGCTATCGAGTATATGTGCCGTGAAGCGCCAAAGGTAGTCTATGAGCTTGAGCACATGGGCATGCCGTTTGACCGTAACGAAGATGGTACGATTTATCAGCGTCCATTCGGCGGTCATACGTCAAATTATGGCGAAAAAGCGGTACAACGTGCGTGCGCTGCTGCTGACCGTACAGGTCACGCATTGCTACACACGCTGTATCAGAAAAACTTACAGCAAGGTACTGAGTTCTTTATCGAGTGGATTGCGCTTGATTTGATCAAAGACGAAGCGGGTAACATCAACGGTGTTATCGCCCTTGAGCAAGAGACAGGTACTGTTGCGGTATTCCAAGCACCAGTTACTGTTCTAGCAACAGGTGGTGCAGGTCGTATCTTTGCCGCTTCTACCAACGCTTATATCAACACTGGTGATGGTATTGGTATGGCAGTTCGCGCTGGTATCCCACTACAGGATATGGAGTTCTGGCAGTTCCATCCAACGGGTGTTCATGGTGCAGGTGTACTATTGACCGAAGGTTGCCGCGGCGAAGGTGCTATCTTGCGTAACAAGGATGGCGAAGCTTTCATGGAGCGTTATGCGCCAACCGTTAAGGATTTAGCACCACGTGATCTCGTATCGCGTTCTATGGACCAAGAAATCAAAGAAGGTCGTGGTTGTGGCCCTAATGCTGATCATATCGTCATGGACATGACTCATTTGGGTGTCGACACTATCATGAAGCGTCTACCGTCAGTATTTGAGATCGGTAAAAACTTCGCCAACGTTGACATTACTAAAGAACCTATTCCAGTTATCCCAACCATTCACTACATGATGGGTGGTATTCCAACCACTATCCATGGTCAGGTAATCGTGCCGGATCTAGAAGCGGGTACAGATGAAGACGGTTTATATGCTAATGGTAACGTCGTTAAAGGCCTATACGCTATTGGTGAGTGCGCTTGTGTGAGTGTACACGGTGCCAACCGTTTAGGTACCAACTCACTACTTGATTTGGTTGTGTTTGGTCGTGCTGCTGGTAAGCACATTGTTGATGAGTTCCATCAAAACGATCATAACTACAAACCACTTGATCCGCATGTACTTGACATCACGGTTGGTCGTTTAAACAAATTGCAGCAATCAACATCAGGCTACAATGCACAAGACGTGGCTGATGAGATTCGCGCCACCATGCAGAAACACGCCAGTGTATTCCGTACGCAAGCCATGATGGATGAAGGCGTTGAGAAAATTTTAGCGCTGGGTGAGAAAGTCGAACAAATCCATTTGGGTGATAAATCACAAGTCTTCAACACTGCTCGTATCGAAGCGTTTGAAGTGGCAAACCTATACGAAGTAGCAAAAGCGACGATGGTATCAGCCGCGAGTCGCCACGAAAGCCGCGGCGCGCATAGTGTCTCTGATTATGATCGTCCAGAAGATGATGACTATGCACCAAACGGCCGTAATGACCACGATTGGATGAAGCATACTTTATGGTATTCTGAAGGCAACCGTATCATTTACAAACCAGTTCGCAAAGTGCCACTGACTGTTGACTATATCGAACCAAAAGTTCGCGTCTATTAATCCTAGACTATGCGCTCGATATAAACAGAAAGCTTAAACGTTTTATCCCTTATTCATTTATTAAAAAGGTGACCGCCAGCTACATGCTCATAGGAGTGCTGCTAGGCTATTAATTGATATTCAATTATCAGTAGTGATTAATAGCCAGCACTCATATGTTGCAATCTTTGTATGCCCGCCATCACCTACGTGTGGAGTTTAGCATTATGAGCCGAGGTACTCGCACCATCGAAATCTATCGCTACGATCCTGATGTGGACGCAGCCCCACGCATGCAAACTTATACGATTGAATTACTTGATTCAGATCGTATGTTGCTTGACGTGTTATTACGCCTAAAGAAAGAAGATGAAACAATCACTTTCCGCCGCTCTTGCCGTGAAGGTATTTGTGGTTCTGATGGCATGAACATCAATGGTAAAAATGGTCTAGCATGTCTAATCAACATGAACACGCTACCAGAAAAAGTAACCGTTCGTCCGTTACCTGGTTTGCCAGTGGTTCGTGACTTGGTTGTTGATATGAACCAATTCTACGAGCAATACGAAAAGGTACATCCGTACTTGATTAATGATCAGCCAGCACCCCCAACTGAGCGTCTGCAGTCTCCTGCTGAGCGTGAAAAGTTAAATGGTCTGTATGAGTGTATTCTGTGTGCATGCTGCTCAACGAGCTGCCCATCTTTTTGGTGGAACCCTGATAAGTTCTTAGGTCCATCAGCATTGCTACATGCGTATCGCTTTGTGGCTGACAGCCGTGACGGTGACACGCAAGCACGTTTGGCGCGTTTAGACGATCCGTTCAGTTTATTCCGTTGCCGTGGCATCATGAACTGTGTGTCAGTTTGTCCAAAAGGCTTGAACCCAACCAAAGCAATCGGACATTTACGTAATATGTTGATTGATCAAGCTGGTTAATTGTTTTGATTATTATTGACTAACAAAAACACCACCTATTTATTAGGTGGTGTTTTTGTTAGTCAAAATCACTGATTATAGTAGTGTTAATTTTCTGATTACTATTGTTTAAAGTGGGCTTCTATTGGTAGCGATGAACAATCCTGCCGGATAGGTAGAACAAGAAGCCTAGTACACTGGTGAATAATAGGGCGTTAGTCTATCCGTAAATCCGTACGGGCGATACGTTGACCATATGTAAGAAGACATATTATATAAACAGTCAATCTATACAATCAGATACACGTAAAGTTTGTTATAATTACACCCTGAACTTGATCAAACATTGCAAAGTTTGTTTCCGATGCATTAAAAGTAGCATCTATAAGGGCTATTGCATTAATACAATAAAACGTTATGTATACAATAACGAGGCTTCTATAATTGATAATAGATATTCATTACGTAAATACTTAGTATTGAACAAACAAACTATATCGCAAAAAACGCTCATGATATTCTATACAGCAATGCATGTTTATCTGAAACAATAAGATTTGTTAGCAAATAGCGGATATTTCAGCGATAATAGCCAGTTTATAGGCTAGCTGAAATATTGACCATTTATTAATAATTTATCATTGATGAATTGGTTATGGCTAAAAGAAGTATATATAAATTAATGTTGTGAAACGAGCCAGATCAGAAAACTGAGTGTTCACAAATAAATTTATTTTTAACATAGGTGTTGCAATAAGACTTGTTATCACTATTTAGCATTACTTGCTCTTTTAGACAATGACAGCAATATTCTATAGTGACGGCAATACTTAGGGATAAAGGGTTTTATCGAACTGTATACAATGGGGTATGACGAATTGTCTAAACGCCTAGCATACAACGACTGACACCATAATAAGCACGATTCCATTCATTTATCTATCAAATAGACGATTATTATGAATAGTATAACCAAAGAAAAAGCGGACCAAGGACATACTGAACTGGCCGCCGATAATGCCAGCTATATAGAAGCTCTTTATGAGCAATACCTAACGGACCCTGATAGTGTTGACACAGATTGGCAAGCGTACTTCGAACAGTACAAATCGTCAAATGATGCCCAGCATAATGCTATTAAAGACCAATTTTTGTTACTTGCCCGCAATCAAACGGCGAACAAATCGAGTAACGAAAGTACCGGTACAAGTAGTAGTAATTCAGACAACTGTACTGATCCAAAGCAAATGGGTGTACAGCAACTCATCTCCGCATACCGCCGCCGTGGTCACCGCCGCGCCAAGCTAGATCCATTGAACTTACATCCACGTGCAGAAGTGGAAGATCTGACCCTAGCTTATCACAACCTATCAGAAGCCGACCTTGATACTGTATTCCCAACCAATGATTTAGTGATTGGTAAAGACGAAGCACCATTACGTGAAATTATCGAGATCATGGAGCGTGTTTACTGCCGCCATATCGGTATTGAGTATATGCATGTGACCACCAGCACTGAAAAACGCTGGATGGAAGAGTATGTAGAAAGCAATCTAGGCTATATCAAGTTTGACAAAGAAAAGCGTTTGTCTATTCTTGAGCGTCTAACAGCGGCCGAAGGTCTAGAAAAATATTTGGCGCGTAAATATACAGGTGTTAAGCGTTTTGGTCTAGAAGGTGGTGAGAGTTTCATACCTGCAGTCAATGAAATCATCCAACGTGCTGGTGGCTATGGTACAAAAGAGATGGTCATTGGTATGGCTCACCGTGGACGTCTAAACGTGTTGGTCAATATTTTGGGCAAAAACCCTGCAGACTTATTTGATGAGTTTGACGGTAAAGTGCAGCCAGAGAAAGGCTCAGGCGACGTTAAGTATCACAATGGTTTTTCATCTAACGTGATGACCCCAGGTGGTGAAGCGCATTTAGCCTTAGCATTTAACCCATCGCATCTTGAAATCGTTGCACCAGTATTACAAGGCTCAGTACGTGCACGTCAAGTGCGCCGTAATGATCAGCCGTCATTAGATAATACTGGTGGCAACTCAGTATTACCAATCGTTATCCATGGTGATGCGGCTTTTGCTGGACAGGGTGTGGTTCAAGAAACCTTCCAAATGTCACAGACCCGTGCTTATACCACTGGCGGTACTGTACATATCGTTATCAATAACCAAGTTGGCTTTACCACTAGCCGTCAAGAAGATGTTCGTTCAACCGAATATTGTACTGATGTCGCAAAAATGGTACATGCACCAATCCTACACGTGAATGGTGATGATCCTGAATCAGTCGTTTTCGCGGCTCAATTAGCCTTAGACTATCGTCATCAGTTTGATAAAGACATCATTATTGACTTGTTCTGCTACCGTCGCAACGGTCACAACGAGGCAGATGAGCCTTCAGCCACTCAGCCATTGATGTATGCAGTTATTAAGAAGCTGCCAACGACACGTACCCTTTATGCACAAAAGCTCATCGCAGAAGGTATCTTAAATACTGAAGAAGAAAAACAGTATGAAGATAATTATCGTGAATCTTTAGACCGTGGCGATTACGTTGTCAGCTCACTGGTTCAAGAGCCTAACGAGCAGCTATTTGTAGACTGGAAGCCTTATCTAGGTCATGACTTGGTTGATGATTGGGATACCAGTGTTGATATCGAAAAGCTCAAAGGGTATGGACGCCGTATGGCTGAGATGCCAGAAGGCTACAAGCTACAGCGTCAGGTTCAAAAGGTTGTTGAGCAGCGTCTAGCCATGCAAACAGGCGAAGAGCCTCTCAACTGGGGTGCCGCTGAGACATTAGCCTATGCATCATTAGTTGATAACGATGATGTCTTGGTACGTATTACTGGTGAAGATGTCGGCCGTGGTACATTCTCACATCGTCATACTGAAATCTACAATGTTAATGATGGCAGCATGTATGTGCCACTTGCTCATTTGAGCGAGAAACAAGCACGTTTTGCTACTTATAACTCATTATTATCAGAAGAAGCTGTATTGGCCTTTGAATATGGCTATGCAACCACCGTACCGAATGCTTTGATCGTTTGGGAAGCGCAGTTTGGTGATTTCGTTAACGGTGCTCAAGTTGTCATTGATCAGTTCATCTCAAGCGGCGAGACCAAATGGCAACGCGTTTGTGGTTTGACCATGTTGTTACCACATGGCTTTGAAGGTCAAGGCCCTGAGCATTCATCTGCTCGCCTTGAGCGCTTCTTACAGCTATGTGCTGAAGACAATATGCAAGTCATCACACCAACGACGCCCGCGCAAATTTTCCATGCCTTACGTCGTCAGGCGATACGCCCAATTCGTAAGCCTTTGATCGTTATGTCACCAAAGAGCTTATTGCGTCATAAGCTAGCAACTTCTCATTTAGAAGAGCTTGCTAACGGTAAGTTCGAAACGGTATTGCCAGAGATGGACGATCACAACGCAGACAAAGTGACTCGTATGGTGCTATGCGGTGGTAAAGTATATTACGACTTGCTAGAGCAGCGTCGCGCATTGGGTCTTGATCATGTTGCGATCGTCCGTATCGAACAGCTATATCCGCTACCAGAGCAACGTTTGGTCGCTGAGATTGAAAAGTATAGCAATTTAACTGAGATTGTATGGACGCAAGAAGAGCCATTGAATCAGGGCGCTTGGTACTACTTAGCACCGCATATGTTCCGTATTGTTGTACCACATCCAACCAAAGCAAAAGTTATGGAGCCCGTGGCACGTCCTGCTAGTGCAGCACCTGCAACAGGATCACCAAAACTACATGCGCAGCAGCAGCAAGCACTGATTGCTGGTGGCCTTGGTGTAAGTGTTGATGAGTTAGCTCAATAATAGATTGTCTATTAAGACTATAGAAGATAAATGAATCAGGCGATGACAGTCAGTATGTTTTAATATTCTGCCAAATAGCATTATTAAAACGATACTGATTGCCTATCACGACTTAATAATAAGTATGAATATCCAAATCTAAGGAGTATATCGATGGCTGACATCAAAGCCCCCGTTTTTCCAGAATCGGTTGCCGATGGCACAATCGTTGAATGGCATGTCACTGAAGGTCAACAAGTTAGCCGTGACGACCTATTAGCTGAAATCGAAACTGATAAGGTGGTACTAGAAGTTGTGGCACCTGATGATGGTGTTGTGACCAAGATCGTCAAAGATGTTGACGATACTGTTCTGTCTGATGAGCTAATCGCACAATTTGAAGCAGGCGCAAGTGCTGGTGAAGCACCAGCGGTAGAGACAGATCAACCTGCTGCGCCAGTACAAGAAAAGCAAGCTGCAGATGGTGGCGAGCCAGTACAAGTCACTGACAAAAAAGATGAAGCAGAGCACAAAGATCAAAGCCCAGCCGTCCGTAAAGCGGCAAAAGAGTCAGGCGTTGATCCTAAAGATGTGGAAGGTAGCGGCCGCGGCGGTCGTGTCACCAAAACAGATATGGCTAACCCAACACTAAAATCAGACAGCAGCATCAAATCTGACAGCGGTCGTCCTGTAGCAGAATCAACGGGCGAGCGTACTGAAAAACGCGTACCGATGACTCGCTTGCGTAAGCGTGTTGCTGAGCGTCTATTATCAGCATCACAAGATACCGCGATGTTGACGACGTTTAACGAAGTGAACATGAAGCCATTGATGGACATGCGTGCTAAGTACAAAGAGAAGTTCGAAAAGCGTCATGGCGTACGTTTAGGCTTTATGTCGTTGTTTGTAAAAGCAGCGACAGAAGCACTGAAACGCTTCCCAGCAGTAAACGCTTCACTAGATGGCGATGACATTGTTTATCATGGTTTTTATGATATCGGTGTAGCCGTATCATCAGATCGTGGTCTGGTCGTTCCTGTACTGCGTGATACTGACCGTATGGGTATGGCGGACATCGAAGCCAAAATCCGTGAATACGGTAGCAAGGCGCAAGAAGGCAAGCTTGGTCTAGACGAGATGACGGGTGGTACATTCACTATCTCAAACGGCGGTGTATTTGGGTCATTGATGTCAACCCCTATCTTGAACCCACCGCAAACTGCCATCCTAGGTATGCATGCGATCAACGAGCGCCCAATGGCGGTCGACGGTAAAGTTGAAATCTTGCCAATGATGTATTTGGCGTTATCTTATGACCACCGTATGATCGATGGTAAAGAAGCGGTACAGTTCCTAGTAACTATCAAAGAGTTGGTCGAAGACCCAGCTATGTTGCTACTAGACTTGTAAGCTTCTAAGCTTGTATTGGCAACCGCTGATACAAGCTTTTTAGCTTTGGTGCAGATAATAGCTCTACCTGATAAGCAGCAACTGATTTGCTACTAAATATATTCAAAGAATTTAATAATGGTGACTGACGCTCAGTGATCGATAAGTGAGTCTTTCTCACGGACATAGCGTATTAGCTATCAAGTGTAGACAATGCTGAGCGTTTGGTAAATAAACCAGTTTAAATAACACATAAAATTAAAAATAGGAACGTACTATGAAAGATAATTATGATCTAGTCGTTATCGGCGGCGGACCTGGTGGTTACGAAGCGGCTATTCGTGCCGGTCAGTTGGGTATGAGCGTCGCTTGTATCGAAAAACGTGTTTACAAAGGCGAGCCAGCACTTGGCGGCACTTGCTTAAACGTTGGTTGTATTCCATCAAAAGCTTTACTTGATACCTCACATCGCTATGAGGCGACAAAAGACGAGCTCGACGAGCATGGCATCAGCACCGGTGATGTCGGCATCAACGTCGAGAAGATGATTGAGCGTAAAGAAGGTATCGTCAAGCAATTAACCGGCGGTGTTGCGGCACTACTCAAGGGCAATGGTGTTGACTGGCTACAAGGTTGGGGCACGTTAGTCGACGGTAAAGGCGATGACAAAAAAGTTAAATTTGTTGCGCTAGAGGATGATGCAGAAAGCACCATTACTGCCAAGAACGTTATCTTAGCCTCAGGTTCTGTGCCTATCGATATTCCAGTTGCCAAAGTCGATCACGAGCATATCGTCGACTCGACTGGCGCGCTTGATTTCACTGAGACGCCAAAGCGCTTGGGCGTGATTGGTGCAGGCGTTATCGGTCTTGAGCTTGGTTCAGTATGGCGTCGCTTGGGCGCGGAAGTCGTGGTTTATGAAGCGCTGCCTGAATTTTTAGCCGCTGCGGATAAAGATATCGCCAAAGAAGCTCGTAAGATGTTCAAAAAACAAGGCTTAGATATCCGCGTCGATACCAAAGTGACTAATGCAGAAGTCAAAGACGGTCAAGTCGTCGTCACTAGCGAAAACAAAGGCGAAGCCTCAGATGAGAGCTTTGATAAATTGATCGTTTGTGTCGGTCGCCGTGCTTACTCTGAGAAGCTACTTGGCGAGGACAGCGGTGTGACGCTAACCGAACGCGGCCTTATCGATGTCGATGATCAGTGCAAAACCAATCTAGATGGCGTCTATGCTATTGGCGATTTAGTACGTGGCCCGATGCTCGCGCATAAAGCGATGGAAGAGGGCATGATGGCGGTTGAGCGCATTCATGGCGAAAAAGCACAAGTCAACTATGACACTATTATCAACATTATCTATACCCATCCAGAAATCGCTTGGGTTGGTCTGACTGAAAAAGAAGCTGCGGATGCAGGCTATGAGGTCAAAACAGGCTCATTCAATCTAGCTGCTAACGGTCGCGCGCTGGCGCAAAGTGAAGCGCAAGGCTCAATCAAAGTCGTTGCCGATGCTAAGACCGATCGTTTACTCGGTATGCATGCTATCTTTGCTGGCGCGGGTGATATCGTCCATCAAGGCATGATCGCGATGGAATTTGTCTCTAGTATCGAAGATTTGCAGCTGATGACATTTGCGCATCCAACGATTTCAGAAGCAGTGCATGAAGCGGCGCTATCTGCAGATGGCCGTGCTATCCACGCTATCCAGCGCAAAAAGCGTAAGAAATAACTAGTTGCTCGTTTAATTATTATCGATTTACAACCTGATTGGGGTATCGCTATTTTGGTGATGCCACAATCATGAGTGCGTCAGACGTATGATTCATATGTATATGTGCGCACTTGATTTCACTTTTTATTAATTGTAAAAAATAAAGGATACAATCAATGAATTTACATGAGTATCAAGCAAAAGAGCTATTAAAAAGCTACGGATTGCCAATTCAAGAAGGCATCATCGCCCATAACGGCGACGAAGCTGCTGCAGCTTTTGATAAAACCCCAACGGATATCGCGGTAATCAAGGCGCAGGTACACGCTGGCGGCCGTGGTAAAGCGGGTGGCGTAAAACTGGTTAAAACTCGTGAAGAAGCCAAGCAAGTGGCTGAAGAGCTTATCGGCACGAACCTTGTTACTTATCAAACTGACGCAGAAGGTCAGCCAGTCAACTTTGTATTGGTTGCAGAAGATATGTATCCAGTACAAACTGAGCTATATCTTGGCGCTGTTGTTGATCGTGCAACTCGTCGTGTAACTTTCATGGCGTCTACCGAAGGCGGCGTAGATATCGAAGAAGTAGCACACAACACACCAGAAAAAATCTTCAAAGTACACGTTGATCCTTTAGTTGGTTTAATGCCTTTCCAAGCGCGTGACGTTGCGTTCAAACTTGGCCTTGAAGGCAAGCAAATCAATCAATTTGTTAAATTGATGACTGGCGCCTATAAGGCATTTGTTGAAAATGACTTTGCATTGATGGAAATCAACCCATTAGCCGTTCGTGAAAACGGCGAAATCGTTTGTGTTGATGGCAAAATTGGCATCGACTCAAACGCCCTATATCGTCTGCCAAAAATCGCAGCACTACAGGATAAAACTCAAGAAAACGAGCGTGAGCTTAAAGCCGCTGAGTTTGACCTAAACTATGTTGCTCTAGAAGGTAACATCGGTTGTATGGTTAACGGTGCTGGTCTTGCCATGGCGACCATGGACATCATCAAATTGTATGGCGGCAAGCCTGCTAACTTCTTGGACGTTGGCGGCGGCGCAACCAAAGATCGCGTTGTTGAAGCGTTCAAAATTATCCTTGAAGACAGCAGTGTTGAAGGCGTACTAATCAACATTTTCGGCGGCATCGTACGCTGTGACATGATTGCAGAAGCGATTATTGCTGCAGTAAAAGAAGTTGATGTACAAGTTCCTGTGGTCGTGCGTTTAGAAGGTAACAATGCTGAGAAAGGCGCACAAATCCTGAACGAATCAGGTCTAAAACTGATTTCAGCGCAAGGTCTGTCTGACGCTGCACAAAAAATTGTCGACGCTGTAAAAGCGTAATAGTCCCGATGTGATGGCAGCTTGCCCGTTATTGGCACTGCCGTCATAAGACAACCGAATACAAGGAAAACATAATGAGTGTATTAATTGATAAAGATACCAAAGTATTGGTACAAGGTTTTACTGGTAAAAACGGTACGTTCCATTCTGAACAAGCCATCGAATACGGCACCAAAGTGGTTGGCGGTGTTACGCCAGGTAAAGGCGGTCAAACGCACCTAGGTTTGCCAGTATTTAACACCATGAGCGAAGCGATGGAAGCGACCCAAGCAGACGCTTCTGTGATCTACGTACCAGCACCTTTCGTTCTTGACTCAATCATCGAAGCGGTTGACGCGGGCGTGAAGCTGATCGTGGTTATCACCGAAGGTGTACCAACCATCGATATGCTAAAAGCCAAACGCTACATCGAAGAAGCGGGCGACGTGCGTATGGTCGGTCCAAACTGCCCAGGCGTTATCACTCCAGGTCAGTGCAAAATCGGCATCATGCCAGGTCACATCCACTTGCCAGGTAAAGTGGGCGTTATCTCTCGCTCTGGTACACTAACGTACGAAGCAGTTGCGCAGACCACCAAGCTAGGCTTTGGTCAGTCAACTTGTATCGGTATCGGTGGTGACCCAATCCCAGGCATGAACCAAATCGATGCACTAAAACTGTTCCAAGAAGACCCACAAACCGAAGCGATCATCCTAATCGGTGAAATCGGTGGTACCGCTGAAGAAGAAGCCGCCGCTTACATCAAAGAAAACGTAACCAAGCCTGTTGTTGGCTACATCGCTGGTGTCACTGCACCTGCAGGTAAGCGTATGGGCCATGCTGGTGCTATTATCTCTGGTGGTCAAGGTACTGCTGAAGAGAAATTCAAAGCGTTTGAAGATGCTGGCATCGCGTACACACGTGACCCATCTAAACTTGGCGACAAGCTAAAAGAAGTTACTGGCTGGTAAGATAGACATTAGTCTATAGTGAAACTACTAAAACTATATTGAAATGTTAAGAAGACACCCCTACAATGGGGTGTTTTTTTATATCTGAAAATCCTATGAAAAGCGAGATATTGGCCATTACTTATAAAGATTGTATCAGTTCTCATAAACATGTTATTTTGAATGATATAGCTCGTAATTTTTGATTCAGGGTTCTTGAACTGATAATTTCTGTATATCTGCTGAGACGTTTGATATTAGCAAGGTACAAATCCAAATCGCTATAATATCTACTAAGTATTTGCTAAGTTAGCATTATTTTACCTAACCTACTTTCTTAAAACAGTCCTCTTATTATGAAAAAAATTACTCATGCTGTTATCCCTGTCGCAGGCTTTGGTACGCGTATGCTGCCATTGTCTAAATCTGTGCCAAAAGAATTGTTACCGCTTGGCAATCGCCCTGCCATTCATTATGTGGTCGAAGAGGCTATCGCTGCGGGTATCAAGCATATGGTCTTGGTCGGTCATGCACAAAAAAGCGCGATTGAAAACTACTTCGATATCAATGCTGAGCTAGATAATCAATTACGTCATAAAGGTAAAGATGAGGTGGCTGATAGTTTAAATTGGCTACCAGAGGATGTAACGGTATCAATAATACGTCAAGGTAAGGCCTTAGGTTTGGGGCATGCAGTACTAGCTGCGCGTCCTATCATTGGCGAACATGATTTTGCTGTATTGCTCCCTGATGTCGTTCTCGATCCGTTTACTACTGATATGGCTGCTGATAATTTGGCCTTTATGATTGATGCTTTTAGTCATGATGGCCATTCGCAAATATTGGTAAATGAAGTTGCTGACGAAGATGTGCACAAATACGGTATCGCCAAACTTATCGATACCAGTCATATAGATGAGATATCTGGCGGCGTTAATGCCAGCTTTGGCGTGGCAGGTTTTGTAGAAAAGCCAAGCTTAGCAGAAGCACCATCAAACCTAGCTGTCGTAGGGCGTTATGTTTTTAGCAATCATATTTTTGATTACCTCGCAAACACTAAAGCTTCAGTCGGTGGTGAGATTCAACTGACTGATGCTATCGATGCGCTTATTAACGAATATGGTGTGAATGTGACAACGATGCGCGGTGCCAGTTATGATGCCGGTGACATGCGCTCGTATATGCAAGCGTTTATCTATTTTGCCGAGCAGCAATTAGCAGATGAAAAATAGCGATGGATAAGATAAAGGACGATAAGAAGTATCATAGCGCTCGCCGTTCCAAATACTGGGAGCAGTTGCAAACGCTTGCGGCGCAGCCATGGTCGCTGGCAAGTTTATTTGCGCAAGATGACAGTCGTGCGACACGCTTTAGTGCGCAAGCTGGCGCGCTGTACATGGACTATAGCAAGCAGTGTATCGATGAGCGAGTTATGGATGCTTTATTGCGGCTAGCAGATAGCTGTGAGTTGTCCGCTCGAATTGATGCGTTGATGCAAGGGGCGATGGTCAACAATAGTGAAGAACGTGCGGCCCTACATACAGCACTACGTCTGCCTGAGAATGCAGAGCTACAAGTTGGTAAGCAAGATGTGGTTGCCGATGTACATCATAGTTTGGCGCAGGTAGCGAGATTATCCGAACGTGTCCGTAGTGGCACATGGCGAGGGTTCTCAGGTAAGGCCATCACTGATGTGGTTAATATTGGCGTTGGCGGCTCTGATCTTGGGCCTCTTATGGCGACCGCTGCGCTTGATGAATGGGCAGATACGGAAATCGGTGTACATTTCGTCTCTAATATGGACGGCACTCAGCTTGATAATTTGCTCAAACATTTAAACCCTGAAACCACTTTGTTTATTATATCCTCTAAATCCTTTGGCACAGTTGATACTTTATCTAATGCCAAAACCGCACTGTCTTGGTTACTTGCGACGGCGACGCTGCGCGCTGGTACTGAAGACAGTGTGTTGCGTCGGCACTTTATTGGAATATCAGCCAATAGTGAAAAGATGAGGGCTTGGGGGATACATCTTGAGCATCAATTAGAGCTTTGGGAGTGGGTTGGAGGCCGGTTTTCTTTGTGGTCAGCGATTGGGCTAGCCATTGCTATTCGTGTTGGTATGAATAGGTTTAGGGAGCTACTAAGTGGTGCTCACAGTATGGATGAGCATTTTGCACAGGCGCATTTTACAGATAACTTACCAGTATTGCTAGGGCTGCTAGCTGTATGGAACAGTACGTTTTTGAGGGTGAATGCCCATACCGTATTGCCTTATGATGGACGGTTGGGCTATCTGCCTAGCTACTTGACCCAGCTTGAAATGGAAAGTAATGGCAAGTCGGTCACTCAGCACGGCGACCATATTGATTATGATACTTGCCCAATTCTGTGGGGCGAGATTGGTTCAAACGCTCAGCATGCCTTTTATCAGCTACTGCATCAAGGCACGCAGCAAGTCTCCTGTGATTTTATCGCTTGTGTACGCCGTTATAGTGGCGAGGTGCAAAACGCCTCGTTGCAACAACAGCATGAGCTATCTTTAGCAAACTGCTTAGCGCAAAGTCGAGTCTTGGCATTTGGCAATGCTGCTGTCACAGAGGCATCGAATAGTGATGCAAAAACGGTATCCAGTGCAGATAAATACAAATATTACCGTGGTAATCAACCATCGACTACCTTGCTTATCGATGAGCTTACGCCTCATAGTTTGGGTGCGCTGGTTGCGCTCTACGAGCATAAAGTCTACGTGATGGCCAGTATTTGGGATATCAATCCGTTTGATCAATGGGGGGTTGAGATGGGCAAGCAAATGGCAGAGTCTGTGCATGACGCTATGCAGCAAGAGGCTCACAGCCAATTTGACACTTCTACCGACCAGTTATTACAGCATATCAAAAAACTGTCTTAGTAATACTGATCAATCAATAATGTAAAAAGGTACACTCATGGGGACTGCTACAAACGATCAATGTATGCCTTATAATGGATTTGCATCAAACCCATTGACCAGTTCCAATGTGTGTGTGCTGGTTGGCCATAGTATTGAAGCGATTACCAGTGCCGTGGTGCTGGCAAGTTTAGGTCAACGCGTTCATCTGTATGCAGATATAGATCTATTGGCTCAGCAGATACAGCAATATAGCTTTGAGCATCATCTGCAAGCGCTATGGCAAATGTATGTACAGCAGCGAGTTATTACAAGTCAAGCATTGCCAGATAGTGCAGAGACGTTAATACAATATTATGAAACGGCAAATCATGGTGACAGCCACGTCGTCAGTCAGAGCATTCATAGTGATGATCAAAATAAAGTGGCGCTTTACTGGTTGTTTTTAGACAGTATTAAGTCTGCGTGGACAGAAGATGGTTGGATTCGGGCTTTTAATCAAAGCCATCAGCAGGCATTACCTGTAATAATGAGCGGAATTAAGGAATTAGGCGCTGTATCAGCACTATCTGAGCGTCTACAGCGAGCGTGGGTCTATTATATACCGTTTGTTTTTTTGCAAGATGGTGATGCTTATAACTCCATGTTGAACCCTGCATTATGGTTGCTGGGTGAAAAAACAGCAGACAGCAACCAACATTTAGAGATGTTACAGCCGTTAATGCAGCATGCTCGCGCCGCTCATCATGCCGATATCGCAACGATAGAGTTTGCGCGTAGTAGTATCATGGCGATGCTCGCGACCCGGGTGAGCTTTATGAATGAGATGTCACGCTTGGCGGATAGCCAGCAGGTGGATATCAGTCAGGTGAGTCGTATTATGGGGTTGGATGAGCGCGTAGGCAGTAGCTATCTACAGGCAGGATGGGGGTTTGGCGGTAATACACTACCTACCGAGCTGGCTAAGTTACAGCAGTCGAGCAAAATGCATAGTTTAGACATGCCTCTTTTACAGTCTGTCGTGCATATTAATGAGGACCAAAAAGAGCTGATATTTCGCAAGTTTTGGCAGTATTTTGATGGTTTCATTGACAATAAAACCGTCATGATCTGGGGTGGCAGTTATAAAGCAGGCTCAGGCCGTACCGCAGGCTCAGCCATTCATCCATTGTTAGCATTACTGTGGTCTTATGGTATCCGTACACTGGTTTATAGTGATAAAGCACAGGGTGAGCTTGCTGCACTGTACGAACAACAACCATTGCTTGAATTGATTAGTAGTCCTTATCAGAGAATCAATGATGCTCAGGCCGTTTTTTTGATCAGCTGGTCGCCACGAGATCGATTGGATATTGATAAAATCAATCAGCAAGCCATGCCAGTATTTGATGCGCAAAATACATTTACTCGATCGCAAATTGAGCGCTTAGTAGGCGACTATGTGGGCATTGGTCGAGCTAAATAGTTTTATTTAACATTAGGGCGTGTTGAACATTCGACCATGGCACTGACAGCGACTATTTTTTAGGCGATTCGATGTTAAAAATAATAAGTTTAGTCATTCTAAGCGCTTATTTTTAACGATGAAGCGGCAAAAAAGAGTCCTGCCCCCTGCTTTTATCATTGGGGCTGATGCTAAAATTGCCCCATACTGCGTTACAAATCTCGCTAAGGCATCTGCATTATCGTCGCTTTGTGCCTTGTCTGGAACAATTTTAGCGATCAGCAGTGCCTATTTGCGAATGTTCAACACGCCCTATTCATTATCAAAAAAGCTCGCTAACCATGATTAGCGAGCTTTTTTTGTGACTTTACGCTGGTACTGCTCCTTGTACCGCTAGCCATTGTTGAATTTCTTGCGTTTTACTAGCCAATAACGAGTGATCGCCGCGACTTTCGATATTCAATCTGATAAGTGGTTCAGTATTTGAAGCACGCAAATTAAAGCGCCATTCGCCAAAATTTAGGCTTAAGCCATCAAGCAGAGATTTATTAGGGCTGTCGATACTAAATTTTTCTTCAATGGCACTGATGATGGTTGGGGCATCATGAGTCGTGAGGCGGAAGTTTAGTTCGCCTGAGCTGGGATAAGACTGAATATAGCCTGTGACCAATTCTGATAAGGTCTTACCTGTGATAGACAGCAGCTCAATGGTGAGTAACCAAGGAATCATACCGCTGTCACAATAGAAAAAGTCACGGAAGTAATGATGGGCCGACATCTCGCCACCATAGACCGCACCTGAGTCCCGCATGATTTGCTTGATAAAAGAATGTCCAGACTTACTGATGACGGCATTGCCATTATGCGCTTCGATAACCGCTTCAGTATTGTATACGACGCGCGGATCATACACGATTGATTCATTCGGGTATTTGTTCAAAAAGGCTTGAGCGAGCATACCGACGATGTAGCTACCATCAATAAATACACCGTTTTCATCAAATAAGAAACAGCGATCAAAGTCACCATCGAAGGCAATACCAAGATCCGCTTTGTTTTCCAAAACGGCCTGCTGGGTGGCCGTTCTATTGGTTTCAATCATTGGATTGGGGATGCCGTTAGGGAAGCTGCCATCTGGTGTATGATGCAATTTAACCACTTCAATCGGTGCATCTGCTTGTGATAGCTTATCAATTAACAAGTCCACGACTGGACCTGCGCTGCCATTGCCAGAGTTGATGACCAGTTTAAGCGGCTTTAATTTATCAACATCGATAAAAGTCATGACATGATCGATATAAGCACTTTTATCAGTCAATAATTGCAACTTTCCTGATTGATTGTCAGTGGTAAATTGTCCTGATTCTGCCAATGCTTGAATTTCTGCTAACCCATCATCCGCACTGATAGGTTTTGAGTGCTCTTTGACCAGTTTTAAACCATTGTAGTTGATAGGGTTGTGGCTCGCCGTGACCTCTATACCGCCCAGCGCCTGATAATAACTGGTAGCAAAGTACACCTCTTCCGTACCACTCATGCCCAAATCGATTACATCGACGCCTGCATCAACGATGCCTTTGATAGTGGCTTGTTTTAATTGCTCACTAGAGTGGCGAATATCGCTACCAATGACGATAGCTGGTTTTAGATCTGCCATATCATTGGTTCTATTTTCAATGGCTGCGTGATAGCGCTGATATAAAATCTGAGCAAAAGCCCGACCAATACGGTAGGCGATATCTTCATCGAGATTGACGCCAAGCTCACCGCGTATATCATAGGCTTTAAACGAGTTGATGGTGATAGGATTGAATTCCGTGGCTGGCTGATAGCTGGTGGTCGCAGAAGTCGACATAATGATAAAATTCCTTGCGCATGAGCAATGATAAAATAAGAAAGTAGATAGCATAATTATAAGCCAATCAGGGTTCAATGATACATTAACTACTCAATGAGTTAGATAAATGTCGATATGTATGACGCAGATTTATGCTGATCGATCACTAAGCCTCGTACTACACTGACATACGAGAATGATAAACTATACGCTATACCAAGCCAAAAAATGGCATGATAAATAAGATATAAGAGTATTTCCTATGAGTATTTTAGACAATAAAATTACCGTACCTAAGCCCGTGCAAGGAACGCCAGAAGCAAGCGGTGAGTTTGATGATCTGCTGGCTTTGATGGCTCGTCTACGAGCAGATTGTCCGTGGGATAGGAAACAGACCAACCATAGCCTGATTCCGTATGCCATTGAAGAAGCCTATGAGCTGGGCGAAGCAGTGCAAAGCGATGATGATGAAGATATAAAGGGTGAGCTGGGAGATGTCCTATTACAAGTCATCTTTCATTGTCAGATGTACGCTGAACAAGGGCGTTTTGATATGAGTGATGTCATTACGACCTTACAAGAAAAGCTGGTTCGCCGTCACCCTCATGTATTTGAAGCCGAAACGCTCAAGGACGATGCGGCAGTAAAAGTACGCTGGGATGAAATTAAATTGGAAGAGCAGCAGGCACGTGAAGCACGAGGTAAGTCAAAACGTCGCTTAGATAACGTGAAAGCCGGTAGTGCTCTCATGCAGGCACAAAATGTACAAAAACAAGCGTCAACGCTGGGTTTTGATTGGGACGGTGTTACTGGTGCCGTCGAAAAGCTAGACGAAGAGATTGCCGAGCTAAAGCATGAGCTAACAGATAAATCTATAGTCGAGATCAAAGCAAATATCAGAGAGGTAGAAAAGGAATTAGGCGATTGCATGTTTGCGCTCGTCAATGTCGCACGTAAACTAAACCTTGATGCAGAAGCCGCTACCTTAACCTGCGTACATAAATTTAAATCACGTTTTGGTTATATTGAGGAGCAATTAGCATTAAGTGGTAAGCGTTTGGAGGACAGCGACATCACCGAAATGGATGCATTGTGGGAAGCGGCAAAACAACATGAACGCTCATCATAAAATTTCGTCTCACAGTTATATTTCGCCCAGCAGCTACACAGCAATGTCTATTGTTAGTCTTTTATGCGCTCTGCTGATGCTTAATAATGCCCACGCTGCTCCCTGTTTTGACAACCCTCAGCGCGCTTACAATTATCTGTTGGCACAAGAAAATGCCAAAATACAGGCACGAGATGAAGCCACCGTAAATATCAATCGTGCCAGTGAAGGCGAGTTGGTATCGCTGAATGGTATTGGCAGCAGTAAAGCCCAGGCGATTATTTTATATCGTGAAATGTTTGGTGAATTCAAAACAGTAGATGAGTTGGCAAAGGTGAAAGGTATTGGTGCAAAAACGCTTGAGAAAAATCGAAGACGCTTAAGTGTGCAAGACTAATAGCAGTATTTTGCATTAATCAATCCCAATATTGACAAAATAGCATGTAAGTAAATGTCATAACACACCCAGCACGTGCAAAATTTGTTAAACTAGCGGGTACATCCGCCTGATAAACGCTGTGTTATTCAGGGGTGGTTAAAGAATACCGGCGAGGAGTAGATGCATGGCCGAGCGTGCCGCCAAGCAGTTAGAACTGAACAAATCTGAATTACCCAATTCCATTACTGAAGTGATTGCCACATTGACCCGAGCTGGGTTTGATGCGTATATTGTTGGTGGCGGTGTGCGCGACATCTTATTGGGTCTGCGCCCAAAAGACTTTGACGCCGTGACTGATGCCAAGCCGCACGAGATTAAAGACGTCTTTGGCAAGCGTTGCCGTATCATTGGTCGCCGCTTTCAGTTGGCGCATGTATATTCAGGTCGCGAGTTAATCGAAGTGGCGACGTTTCGTGGTCCACCAACGAGCAATGCCAATACCAATCAGGACGGTATGATCCTGCGCGACAATGTGTGGGGCGATATCAAACAAGACTTTGCTCGTCGTGATTTTTCTATCAACGCGCTTTATTATCAACCGCTCAAAGGCGTGGTGCATGATTTCTGCGGTGCGCTTGATGATATTGATAACAGAATCATTCGTCTACTGGGTCATGCGCCAGTGCGTATCGAAGAAGATCCAGTAAGACTATTACGTGCGCTGCGATTTAAAGCCAAATTGGGCTTTGAGTTTGATGATGCGTTATCCGATCAGTTTCATGATGGTAATTGGGCGCTGCTTGAGCAGATATCGCCACATCGTCTCTACGATGAAACACAGAAGATGTTTACCGGTGGCTATCTAGTGCCACTGTTGCCACTATTGTTTGAGTCTGGCGCGATCGATAGCCTTATCATTTATCCACCAGCCGAGCCAAGCGCCTTAGTCAATCAAGTGGCCATCAATACCGACAAGCGTATTGCGGCAGGCAAAAGCATCAATCCAGCGTTCTTTTATGCGGCGCTATTGTGGGAAAACTATTTGCATCAATTGGCAAAAGCTAAAAAGCGCAATATGCCGTTTGCTGAAGCACAAATGCATGCCGCTGGTAAAGTCATTGACCGTCAACGCATCAAAACCGCTATTCCAAAATTTGCTGAGCAGTTTATCCGTGATATCTGGATATTGCAGCCAAAACTTGCGGCTCCGCGTAGCAAGCAAATCGTTCAGCTCTCTGAGCATCCGCGCTTTCGTGCAGGTTTTGACTTTTTATTATTGCGTGAGCAATGCGGTGATGCTGAGCACCCATTGTCAGAGTCGACGAATGGCATGGGCGAGTGGTGGCAGACGTATCAGACATTGTCTGAACGAGAGCAACAGCAAGCGATTGAAGCGTTCGACGAAAATATTCGCCGCGGTGCCTATAAAAAAGGGCAACGTAGTCGCGGGCGCAATCGTCAAAAACCAGAAGCAAATATCACTGATCACTCACCATCTAATCAGAACAGTGCAAAACAAAGTAAAGCCAATACTAGTACTGATAAAGGTAGGAATGATCAGACAATGGTAAATGACCCATCAAATATCCCAGCACGCCGTCGTCGCGCTGTCAGTCAGTCTAAAAATGACAGCAGTAACAACACAGCATACAACACGCAGCAGGTAAAGCAAGACAGTAATGAGCTTGCGCAGCTACAGCAGCTATCGCTTGCCAGTAATAACCAGGCGACAAACAAACGCCATCACTCTAAACCTGCCCCACTGTTTGTGATAGAACACGAAAAAGTTGTGCCACCGCTACAAAAGCAGCTGCCAGCAGAGAGTGCATCGCAGCCGAAGCGCAAGAATACACCTGTGCAAACGGATAAAGCTGATCGTTCAGATAGTACTCAGTTGTCTAAAGCTAATTCGTCAGAGGTTAAGGCATCATCTGATCAGGTAAAACCAACTCGCACAATCGCCAGATCGCCTGCGCTTGTCAGTATGAATAACGAGCCGATTCCGCACAAGCGTCGCCGTCGTCAGCCTACTGTTGATAGTACAAATAGTGTCGAGTTGCAAAGTAAGAATGATAAAGAACAATCAACAGCGAAGTATGCGAGAAAAGCACCTAAGTCAGTAGCGACATCAGCTAGTCCAGCTGATACTACAGAAGCAAAAACTGTAGCGCGTGAAGGGACAAAGAAAGCGGCTACACCAACAAAGGCCAAGAAACCAGTCAAAGCAAAGACTGAGCAAGTTGATAGTAATCAAGCGCCTGCTGTTAAAGTGACCGACGATAAAGGCCCTGTGCCATCAAAACGCCGTCGCCGTCAGCCTAGTACTGAAAGTGCCTGATATGAATAACAGTATGAATGATAGTCACTGGGTTACCTGTTATGTGGGCCTAGGTAGCAATCTATCTAATGAGTTGGGCTCGCCTATAGACCATTTGCAGCAAGCGCTTGAAAGCATGAAAAAGAGTGAGAAAATACGCGAAATTAGCGTGTCTTCTTTTTATGCGTCAGCGCCAATGGGTCCACAAGACCAGCCAGACTTTATCAATGCGGTTGCTGGGTTTGAAACGGTAATGACGCCTTTTGAGCTGCTTAGTTTTTGTCAGCAGTTAGAGAGCATGGCCAAGCGGGCACGTTTGCGCCGCTGGGGTGAGCGTAGTCTAGATGTCGATATTTTACTATATGGTGATATGCAGATTGCCGAACCACAGCTAACGGTTCCGCACGTTGGACTATGCGAGCGTAATTTTGTATTAATACCACTGCGAGAGTTAGCGCCACATTTGACTATCGTAGAAACACCAATAGCTGATTACCCACAAAGTCATGATTGGACAGGCTTAAAATTATTATCAAACGACTGATCTGCAGTAGCTTATCATAACTGATTAAGTATTAGATACTTTTTATGATAGCTCACTAACGCTAGCTAAAATGATAGACATTGATAATTAAAGGCATTGCAAGTTAATTGAGGGTCATATGACAACATTATCTACGTTGAATAAATTTAAAAAAGAGGGTACTAAGTTTACTTGCTTGACGTGCTATGACTCAATGTTTGCACGGATGATGGATAAGGCACAGATCGATACGATTTTGATTGGTGATAGTCTAGGTATGGTCGTGCAAGGTCATGACTCAACACTACCTGTAACCGTCAATGATATGGCATATCACACAGCCAATATCGCCCGTAGTAATCAGCATGCGTTGATCTTAGCGGACTTGCCGTTCATGAGTTATGTGACGTTGCCAGAAGCCATTGCCAATAGCCGCCAATTGATGCAAGCAGGGGCGCATGTGATTAAGGTCGAAGGCGGTAGTGAGCTCTGTGAATTGGTGACGACTTTAGCGCAAGCAGGAACGCCTACTTGTGTACATCTTGGTTTGACTCCGCAATCGGTCAATGTCTTTGGCGGCTATAAGATTCAAGGCCGCGGTGACGAAGCGGCTGACAAATTGCTCGCTGATGCTAAGGCAGTGGTTGATGCTGGTGCAGCGCTGTTGGTGCTAGAGTGTGTGCCGGCAGCACTTGCCAAAACAGTGACAGATGCTGTTGCTGTACCAGTCATTGGCATCGGTGCAGGCGCAGATACTGATGGTCAGGTACTGGTGATGCATGACATGTTGGGCATGGTACACGGTCGTGTGCCACGTTTTGTACATGACTTTTTGACCGATGAGCGCAATCATGCACGCAGTATTGAAGGGGCTTTTGCGTTATATCAGCAATCAGTACGTGACCGCAGTTTTCCAACTGAACAGCATCAATTTAGCTAATCTATTTGAGCTTTCAAATATCAGAATGTTGAAATATAAGAAAAACTACCATGTCTCCAATTATTTATCATGATATCCCATCACTACGTGCAGCGCTTCAGCCTTATCGTGGTCACGAAATTGACAAACAAGACCGTCAGCAGCGTATTGCGTTAGTGCCAACGATGGGCAATCTGCACGAGGGCCATCTTGAGCTGGTAAATATCGCAAAGCAACACGCTGATGTGGTGGTCGTCAGTGTTTTTGTCAATCCTACTCAGTTCGGTGTGGGTGAGGATTTTGATAGCTATCCGCGTACACTAGACGAAGATGTGGCTAAGCTTGCCACTGTTGGTGCAGATTATGTGTTTGCGCCAAGCGTTGATGCGATGTACCCAGTATTACCACCACCGACTACTGTATTAGCTGGCGCTATTAGTAGCCAACTATGTGGTCAATCACGTCCTGGTCATTTTGATGGCGTTGGTATCGTTGTCTCTAAGCTTTTCAACATTGTGCAACCAGATGTGGCGATATTTGGCCAAAAAGACTATCAGCAGCTAGCTATTATTAAGCAGTTGGTGCGTGATTTGAGTTACCCAATTGAGATTATTGGTGCGCCTATTATTCGCGCTGATGATGGGCTAGCGCTCTCCTCACGTAATCAATACTTAACCGAATCTGAGCGACAAGTTGCGCCTATACTGCATCGAGAGCTACAAGATTTGGCAGAGCAGTTGAAAGGTGGTGGTATTAGTCAGCAAGCGTTTGAATCACTACTAAAAGACAAGCGTACACGCATTACTGATGCAGGTTTCACGATCGATTATCTAGAAGTAAAAACTGAAGCGCTGGGTTCTGTCGTAAGTGACTCTACAACTTTCAATATAGAAAATAAAAACATTGTTATTTTGGTTGCAGCATGGCTGGGACGCGCACGTTTATTGGATAATCAGTTAGTAGTGGTGGGGTAAACCCTTCGGTACATAATGTATCGGATGCAATGAACTAGAATGGGTAGACCATGGATATAAGTCAGGATCAAAGCGATAATCAAGCCGCATCGACAACGCCAAAAATATCAGCGCCAAAAATATCAACGGATAAACTCAGTATCTTAGTGGTATCAGGACGTTCAGGCTCAGGAAAAACCTCAGTACTGAATATCTTAGAGGATTTAGGTTACTACTCTATTGATAATTTACCGCTGTCTTTATTGCCTAGCGCCGCTCACAAACTGGTAAAAGAGAGCGGTATCAATCGCATTGCCCTTGGCGTTGATATTCGAACGCCGCGCGCGGATCTGTCCAATTTTGCAGCAACCTATGCAGCATTAAAAGACACTTACGGCAATCAAGCTGTTCAAGTGTTATATGTGACCGCGCAGGAGAGCACCCTGATAGCGCGTTTCAATGCGACGCGCCGTGTACATCCACTCATGTCTCAGGATGTCGATAGTGACAATGCAAACCATGTCGTATTCAATCTACCTGCCGCGATCAAAAAAGAAGTTGAGCTGTTAAAGCCCATCTCCAGTCAAGCAGATATCAAGATCGATACAACGACTTTAAATATTCATCAGTTAAAAGACAGGTTACGCGAACACATTGGCATGGACAATCAAATTGTCATTAACCTGCTGTCATTTGGTTTTAAGCACGGTAGTCCTATTGATGCTGACTTTGTATTTGATGTTAGGATTTTACCCAATCCACATTGGAATCCTGAGCTGCGTGCCTCGACAGGGCTCGATGCTGAAGTCAGCACGTTTTTTGCAGAGTATCCTGAAGTGGCTGAAATGCTAGATGATATCGATAAGTTTTTGACACGTTGGCTACCAGAGTTTTTGCATAATAATCGCCATACGGTGACCGTTGCGATTGGCTGTACGGGCGGTAAGCATCGTTCAGTATTTATCACCGATCATTTGCAGCGTCGCCTCGCTGATACGATGCCAGAAGGTGTAAAGGTACTAGCAAAACATCGCGAAAAAAGTCGTTGGTAGTTGTATTCAGCACTATTAATTTATTACTTATTATTTTGGAAAGCTTTTATGATTGACTGGTCAGAACAAGATATGCGCGTTTCGCGCACAGAGCTCAAAAAATCTCATGAGCGCTTGCAGCAACTGTCTATACCGCTCGCTGGCCTATCAAAAAAACAGCTAAAAACTTTGCCAGCCAGTGATTATTTTATGGCGGAGCTCATGGCATTGGCCGATATTACCAGCGCCAATGCTCGTAACCGTCAGACCAAACGCGTCGGTAAGCTCATCAGCGAAGAAAATCGCCACGAGTTGGTCAAGGCATTGTTTGATGCATTT
This sequence comes from Psychrobacter sp. KCTC 72983, assembly GCF_014280455.1. Lineage (NCBI taxonomy): Bacteria > Pseudomonadati > Pseudomonadota > Gammaproteobacteria > Moraxellales > Moraxellaceae > Psychrobacter > Psychrobacter sp. KCTC 72983. The sequence continues at coordinate 1,268,264 of NZ_CP060390.1, read as the reverse complement.
TTTCCTAAAGAGCAAGTGTCTAAAATTGAAAGTTGGTACGATCGCCTAAATATCAATGATGAGGGAACGCTCAAGCAATTTGTCAAACAATACAAAGCCTCTGAACATAATAGTATGTATCAGTTACTATTGTGGATTGAATACGCCAAGCATATGCAAGATGATGAGTTGATGGCGGAATCAAAAGAAGACTTGGCAACTTATATTCGCGAAGTGGCGATCTTGTCGCAATTGAAAAAATAGATATACGATAGTAATATCGATTAGATTTTAGAACGCAAAAAAGCCAATCAATGAATGATTGGCTTTTTAGTGTGTCATATAGATATTATCGCACGTAAATGATGTTATTCAAGCTAACGTGATTTAAGTTATTTCTTTTCAGCGCGGGCTTTATCGACTAGATATTCAACCACTTTAGGCACTTTAGCATCTTCACCTGTGACCACATATTTGCCTTGTACGACTACAGCAGGTACGCCAGTAAGCTGATAGCGCTTAGCGCCTTCTTGTGAGCGACCAATTTTAGTACCGACAGCAAATGAGTTGTAAAGGCTGTTGAATTTCTTCTCATTCACGCCTTTTGATGCATACCATTTGCTCAATGATGATTGATCAAACAGTTTTTTGCCATCTTTATGAATCGCATCAAACAAGGCAGAATGGGTTTTGTCTTCAAACCCTAAAAGCTGAGCGGCATAAAAACCACGAGCATTGGCTTCCCAAACAGGGTTTAGTGCTGCTGGTGTTTTAAAGAATACGACATCTTTGTCTTTGGTTTTTGCCCATTTTTCCATGTGTGGATCGAGAATATTACAATGCGGGCAACCGTACCAGAAAAACTCACGAACAATAATGGCATCACCGCTGATGGTCTCTGGATTGTCTAGCACACGGTAATCTTTTCCAGCGACATAGTCTGCAGCTTGTGCGCCCATAGAAGCAAGTCCAATGGCCATTGCCAGACCAGTCAATGTAATGACACGTTTCATACTTTATCCTTAAGATGTAGGAATTTAGAGTTTGTTAAAGGGTTTGTGTATCTATGGCGCTTATAATACATGATATCTGAGCGAGAAGAATTTCAATATACTTAAGTGACATAATATTGAGGTATCGACTATGATAACGTAAAACGTGGGCGCTTGTGAATCGGATTCTTAACCGACAGTTGTAAAGCTGTTAGCTATTATTTAAGGTATCTTACTTACGCTGCTTTGTATTTTTATCAATATTATCCGCTCATTTATATTTTTAGATCAGATCTCTCTATACTAGGAGTAATTGTCGATAATATGAATGAATATTTTTATAATAGGCCGTATAACGGCGCTATTACAAAGCAGCTGGCACACAAACTTAGGTGTTTGCCCAGTCTATTCACAATCAGTGACGATGTACTTACGACAAAGAAGCTGCGCTCATGATAATATTGAACACATAATCGTGCACTTTCTACGATAATAATGATAACGACAACAAAGGAAATACTATGAGCTCAGCCTTATCTTCTTCGCCAACATCGAGCGATACAACCAAAAACCGCTTCGATGATACAGTAACAAATACGATAAACGTCGATCCCAGCGAAGTCGAAAAATTTAACAACTTGGCGAGTGAATGGTGGAGCAATACAGGTGCATTTGCAACCTTACATGAAATCAATCCATTACGCTTAAATTGGATAGAAGAAAACGTCAAACGGGGTTATCAAAACGACGCTAACAATGGCAACAACACTGGCGCGATCAAAACAGCAGAGCAAGGGCTCTCTGGTAAAAAGGTACTGGACGTAGGATGCGGCGGTGGCATATTGTCGGAATCTATGGCGCGCCGCGGTGCGGATGTGACAGGGATTGATTTGGGCACTGAAAACCTCAAGGCCGCAACCGTACATGCCTCACAGGGCGGGTTAGAGAACACATTGCGCTATCAGCATATTTCAGTTGAAGAGCTAGCAAAAACGCATGCAGGTCAATTCGATGTAGTGACCTGTATGGAGATGCTGGAGCATGTGCCTGATCCTAGCTCAATTGTACAAGCGTGTTATGAGCTACTAGCCCCTGGCGGCGTCTGCGTGCTCTCAACCATCAATCGCAACCCAAAATCGTATTTGTTTGCCATCGTTGGGGCAGAGTATGTATTGCGATTGCTTGATCGCGGTACGCATGATTATGCCAAATTTATCACGCCAGCTGAGCTAGACAAAATGGCCATCAATACAGGATTTGCACGCCAAGATATCATCGGTTTGCATTACAATCCGCTTACTAAGCGCTATTGGCTCGCCCAAAATGTCGATGTCAATTATATGATCGCCGTTCAAAAGCCACTGGGTTAACATTATCAGTGACCAGCGATATCCATTGTATTTTTATTAAACACGTTATCAATCTCAAGAGCATTCACTATGAGCCAATTTGTAAAAGCTGTTTTATTTGACCTTGATGGCACGTTAATCGATACTGCTGCAGATTTTGTGCGTATCATTGGTAAAATGAGCCTTGAAAATAATTGGCAAGCGCCGCTTGAGACAGATATTCGTGAGCAAGTCTCTGCGGGTGCATCCGCTATGGTGCAATTAATGCTCAGACATAACGATCAGCTAGAGGTTGGCGAGGACGAGTTACTTAATTTTCGTCAACAGTTCCTAGATGACTATGAAGCCGACATCTGTGTCGATAGCTGCTTGTTTGATAGCCTTGACGCGGTGCTGGCAGATCTAGAGAGCAAAGGCGTACCGTGGGGTATTGTCACCAACAAGCCCCGCTATCTGGCAGAAAAACTGCTCAATAAAATGCAACTTGATGAGCGCTGTGCCGCTTTGGTCTGTCCAGACGATGTATCACGCTCAAAACCGGATCCTGAGCCGATGTATATGGCCCTAGAGAAACTGGGCATCCCTCGCGGTGCTGCTGGCTCTGTGCTCTATGTGGGCGATCATATCCGTGATATTGAAGCGGGCAACGCCGCTGGCATGCCAACCATTTTGGCCGCTTATGGTTATATTCCGCCTGAAGATCAAAAAACGCTAAAAAAGTGGGGAGCTGACTATATTGTTGAGACCCCTGAGCAGTTGAAAAAATTGCTGCTTTCTTCTGGCAAATTTGAGTATTTATAGACTGGTTTTTGGGTAGTAAATGGTCAGTATGAGTCATCTTGAGTTCATACTGATAAGCATATATTTTAATGATTCAACGATAAGTAGTGAGTAATACCATGAGTGACAATATCAATCAGCCAGCTAATCAGACAAACAACCAAAAAAACGTTCAAAGTCTTACTCAACCTTTGACTCATGACGATATTCGCAATTTTGTGCCACCTACTCATTGTCTAGATGGAAAAACTATCTTAGTGACAGGTGCAGGGGATGGCATTGGCCGTGTTGCAGCATTAACCTATGCTCGCTATGGCGCTACAGTATTACTACTAGGTCGTACCAGCAGCAAGCTCGAGTATGTCTATGACGAGATTGAGAGCCTTGGCGGTAAACAGCCTGCTATGTTGCCGATGAATCTAGAAGGGGCGACCTATGCTGAAATGCAGCAGCTAGAAGGATTGATTGATAAAGAAGTTGGTCAGCTGGATGGTATTTTGCATAATGCGGGTGTGCTTGGGCAATTGACGCCACTTGAGATGTATGACGTTGATACATTCGCTCAAGTCATGAAGGTTAACTTTACAGCGACCTTTATGCTCACCCAAGCATTGCTACCACTGCTAAAAGATGCCGATCATGGCTCTATCGTCTTTACGTCTAGCACTGTAGGTACGCATCCTCGTGCGTTTTGGGGCGCTTATGCGCTCTCTAAGCAAGCGGTTGAAGGTATGAGTGATATCTTCACGCAAGAAACTCAAAACACCACCAACCTGCGCTTTAACTGTATCAATCCGGGTGCTACTCGCACCAATATGCGCGCTCATGCTTATCCAGGGGAGAACCCTATGAGCTTAAAAACACCTGAAGATATTATGGCAGGCTACGTCTGTTTGATGAGTGATGCCAGTATTGGGGTGCGCGGGCAAGTTGTTGAGTTGCAGCCAAAAGATTAACAGTGATATTTTTGCTTTATGTGGTCATGTTCTATTTATGATATTGCGACGATTATTAGGTTGTAATCAGTCGTATCTAGCCCCATATATTTGTTATTAAAGAAGTTATATATAAAATAATGACTAATAAAAAACAAATAGGATAAAATTATGGCAGGTGGCTGGTCAAGAGATGGTGCTGAGCATGAGCAAATGGATGCAACGGTCAATGATGCGTTAGAGCGCGCAAGACGCTCATTGCCAACAGGTGTGAGTGCAGAGTTTTGTGACGAATGCGGTAATTCTATTCCGGAGGCGCGGCGACTAGCGGTGCCTGGTATCCAGCATTGCGTCAGTTGTCAGACAGCGCTTGAGCAAGAGGCAAAGGCGGTGGAGCTATTTAATCGTCGCGGCAGTAAAGACAGCCAATTGCGCTAAAAGGAAGAAGAAAGCAAAAGGGCGGGCATTGCTAGATAACATAGCAATGCCCGCCCTTTTTCTGTCTGTTGCTATATAACCATTGCCATCAGTTCGCGATCGCAATCCTCCCAATTTATAGAAGCTGCTGACGCTTTGGCATCATGCTCAGTTTCTGTTTTTTCTGTAGCTGTATCGACAGCATCTGTATCTACAGCATTGCCTAGTTGCAAAATGATTTCTAGCCGACTATCAGACTGTGGATTAATAGTTCTGGTGGTTAGACTACCAGGGTTAAAATTGATCTGCAGCCAGCCATCAGAAGTATGAACCACGCCTTTGATACGTTGCCAATTTGGCAATGCTAACAACCAATTCTGCAAATCGTCAGCGTTTAGTTGGTAATGAGCGGGTAATCGCCATCCAGCCAACTGAAAATCCTGCTGCTCTTCATGATAGCGATAGGGCAGATCACTATTAGCACTAGCCTGAGCTTCTGTCTCATCGGTAGATGAACTCGATGATGGTACAGTTGCTAAAGAATGGGTTTGAGACTGCAAGCCGATCATCGGTTTGTGAAGATGAGTGATACTGATTTTACGTTGATTTGCAATGATATGGCTGGGCTTGTCGAGTTGGTAGTTTAGACCTGCTATGTATTCCTTGGTTAATGGGGTGTTTGATGCGTCTTTTGTCTCAGTTGTTAGTTCGGATACTGCCCAAATGATTTTTGCATGTGAGTTTAGCGTGGCTATCCACTCTATCAAGGTGTGTTTTTCGCTACTACTTAGTTGATCATAGCGATTGACGATCAGCACATCGGCATCACGCACATGCGCTTGAAAACCCTCATGGTCACGATACTTAATCTGTTGCCACTGCTCGCCACTCAGTACAGTTATCACCGCATTCATCTGTAGTGCGGTTTGCCAATGCGGCGCACTGAGCTGTAATATCAGCTCGCGTGGATGTGCCAATCCTGTGGGTTCAATAAGCAGTCTTCGCGGGTGATGGTCATTAAGCAGACGACTGATCGCAATTTGTAAGGGCAGTTGACTGGTACAGCAAATACAGCCGCCACTGACTTCACGCATGGCGATATTCTGTTGCTCAAGATCGTTATCTTGAGAGCTTGCCAATAGTGCACCATCAATACCGATACGGCCAAACTCATTGATTAATAGCGCCCAGCGCTCGTCATTAGGTTTTGTGGCAAGTAGGTGATTGATGACGGTGGTTTTGCCAGCACCTAAAAACCCTGTCACTAACGTGCAGGGTATGTTTTGAAAAATAATAGGGTTTTTCACAGATATGCTCATCATATTGGCACGTGTTTGTGAATAATCAAACACGGCCTATATTAAAAGAAATGTCATCAGTCAAAGGTTATTCACTCTTGACGGTTTCTACCTCAGCTTCATCAGGAACGAATACATAGCCCACACCCCAAACCGTTTGAATATAACGGGCTTGCGAAGGGTTGTCTTCAATCAAGCGACGCAAGCGTGATACTTGCACATCGATAGAGCGCTCCATCGCACCCCACTCACGACCACGAGCAAGGTTCATCAACTTGTCACGGGTCAACGGCTCACGTGGATGCTGAACTAAAGCCTTTAACACCGAAAACTCACCTGTCGTCAAAGTGACGACATTCCCATCACGTTTGAGCGTGCGAGTCGATAGATCTAGTGTCCATGGACCAAATTCAACCACTTCTAATTGGTGACTTGGTGCCCCTGGAAGCTCACGGTTCTGACGACGCAAGACGGCTTTGATACGCGCCAATAGCTCTTTTGGGTTAAACGGCTTAGGCAGGTAATCATCTGCACCCGCTTCCAAACCTGCGATACGGTCAGCATCGCCACCTTTAGCAGTCAGCATAATGATCGGAATATCCGCATTGTCCGCACGTAGGCGCTTACAGATGCTAATACCGTCTTCGCCCGGTAGCATCAAATCTAACACAACCAAAGAGAAGAGCTCACGTTGCATGAGTTTGTCCATCTGACTACCATCATGGGCAGTACGAACGACAAAACCATCGTCTTCTAAGAAGCGCTGTAGCAAAGAGCGCAGGCGAGCGTCATCATCGACAACTAAAATACGCTGAGTCAAAGTATCGGGGCTGTTGTTATCAGTCATACAGGCATCCTCTTATAAAAATTATTGTTAGCAGAAATGACGAGTAAAAAGCGATGAGTAAAACACTGCCATTAATTATCGTTATTTAATGATGGATCAAAACAAGCACGTCATAAAACCAAAAACTATTGTTCAATATATCAGCACATCTCAATATTTGTGCTATGGATACTTTAGTGTATAAGATTGCACTGCGAATTGCATCACTCATAAGAATAAATGCTGTATGCGTTTGTTTAACAAGGCTACAGAACGTTTGATATAAAACGTTTTATGCCGCAAAACAGGCGATAATTAACGAAAAGATAAAAAGGATTTTTATTCATGCAGCTTTTGCTATAATGCAAAACTACATTTCTCAACGATTGATACGTATATGAGTAGCACTGATACCTTAACGTCATCTCAAACCTCGACAAATGCACAGGTTTTGGATGCAACCACACACGCGAATATTCACGACAAGCTTGCTCGCGCGCTTGGCATTAAGACTGCTCAAGTCAATGCGTTTGTGAAGCTTTATGATGAAGGCGCAACGGTTCCTTTCATTGCGCGTTACCGCAAAGAAAAAACGCAAAACCTTGACGACGCACAGCTGCGTGCTCTCGAGAAGTCTTTGAATTATGAGCGTGACATGGCCACCCGTCGCCTCAAAATCACTGAGCTACTGAGCACACAGGGCAATTTGACCGATGAGCTACAGACGCGTATCGATAACGCGACGTCTAAGCTTGAGCTTGAAGACATCTATCTGCCATATCGTCCGCGTCGTCGTTCACCGGCTGCCAAAGCACGTGCCGCTGGACTCGATGCTGCTGCGCAAGCTGTCTTGACGCAAGAGATCACCCCGACAGAGGCGCTGGCTGATTATCAAGTTCAGTCAAGTATCACTGATGATAGTGGTAATGAGATCGACGTTGACTTTAGCGATATCGACAAGCAGCTTGCTGGTGTGCAAGCCATTATCGTTGATGAGTGGACGCAAGCATTGGGGTTGTTGGACAACTTACGCAATGGTTTTGCCAAAACTGCCAGTATCGTATCGAGCGTTGCGAGCGAAGAAAAGCGTGAAGTTGGCGAAAAGTTCAAAGACTACTTTGAGCATAGCGAAAGCCTGGCTCGACTGCCAAACCATCGCCTATTAGCGATGTTACGTGGTCGTCAAGAAAACGTCTTGGGTCTAAAAATCGAAGGCGAAGACGCACCATTTATCGAAAAAATTATCAATCATTTCGATGTCGATGCCAAAGCGCCAGCAGCACGCCGTGAGTTTTTGACAGAGGCGGCCAGTAGTTTGTGGAAAGACAAATGGCGTCCACATATCGAGCACCGCTTACTGACCGAAAAGCGCCTAGCTGCAGAAGCAGATGCGATTGATGTGTTCGCTAGTAACTTACAGCATTTATTGATGGCTGCACCAGCAGGCTCTAAAGTGATCTTAGGTGTCGATCCTGGTATCCGTCATGGCGTAAAAATGGCCATTGTGGATGCGCAAGGTCATGTCATGTCAGATAGCGAAGAAAAACCTGTCATCGCAACCGTTTATCCGTTTGCCCCTGACAACAAAATGGATGAAGCCAAAAAAGTCATTGATGAGCTATTAAGTACTTATGATGTTGATTTGGTCGCTATCGGTAATGGTACGGCAAGTCGCGAAACCGATGCAATGATTAAAGAGATTTTGGCCGCGAACGCTGCACTTAAAGCCAAAGCTGTCATCGTCAATGAATCAGGCGCTTCCGTCTATTCGGCGAGCGAGCTTGCTAGTGATGAGCTTGCCAATTTAGACGTGTCGGTGCGCGGTGCGGTGTCTATCGCACGTCGCTTGCAAGATCCGTTATCAGAGCTTGTCAAAGTCGATCCAAAAGCCATCGGTGTAGGTCAGTATCAGCACGACGTGAACCAAAACCAGCTGGCAGATAGTCTTGATAAAGTGACTCAAGATAGCGTGAATGCGGTTGGTGTGGATGTGAATACAGCGAGTCCTGCTATTTTGGCACATATCGCGGGTCTGAACCGTAATGTGGCGCAGCAAATCGTGACTTATCGCCGCGAGCACGGGGCATTTGATAGCCGTGAAGCACTCAAAAATGTTCCACGTCTAGGCGCTAAGACGTTTGAGCAAGCAGCAGGTTTCTTACGTATTCGTAATGGTAGCAATCCATTAGATGCAACGGGCGTGCATCCAGAGAGCTATGCCTTGGTTGATAGCTTACTCGCACAAGCCGGCAAGCCTTTATCAGAAGTCATCGGTAACGATGGTGTACTGAATGCTATCGATACGACTGCGCTGGCTGCTAACGATGATAATGTCAGCGTAAAAGCGATTATCGAAGAGCTTGCTAAACCTGCACGCGATCCACGTCCTGAATTTAAAACGGCTAACTTCCGTGATGATGTCAATAGCATCAAAGATTTGAGCGAAGGTATGCAGCTTGAAGGCGTGGTCACTAACGTAACGGCTTTTGGTTGTTTCGTTGATGTCGGTGTACATCAGGATGGTTTGGTCCATATCTCTCAGATGGCCAATGACTTTGTCGCAGATCCCATGAACCGCGTCAAACCTGGTGATATCGTATCGGTTCGTGTTATTTCTATCGATGAAAAACGTGGTCGTATCGGATTTAGTATGAAGCCTGAGTCTGAAAAACCTGTCCGTACGGCTGCTAAGTCTACTGCAACCAGTACAGATGGTGAAAAAGTGAGCCGTCCACGCCGTAATCAGGCGAATAGTGACCGTGCAAATAATAGTCGTTCTGCTGCTGATCAGCGTTCGTCTAAGCCACGTGGTAAACGTCAGGACAATACGAATAGTAACCGTAGCAAACCGATCAAAAACGATAAAGCGCAAGCACCTAGTAAAATGGGTACACTTGGCGCCTTGTTACAAGAAGCTGGCGTGACTAAAACTAAGAAATAGCCAAAATTTATAGCCGTGTGCAACAAAAAAGGCAGCCAATTGGCTGCCTTTTTATATGTCACTTATTGATAGTAGTAAACTGTTAATCATACTATTCAATCAAGCACTGTCATTATTAACGAATGGTGAAACGACGGTTTTCGTTAAATTCCACTTGACCAGGCTGAGTCGCTAAAAGCTCACCACGACGGTCTTTTTTCTTTTCTTGTAAGGTACTAGTAGCATTTGCCGTTTTATTGTTAGAAGCGGCTTCACCTGCAATTAATGGCTGATAGTTTGAATTACTGTGCTGCATATTTGGCGTTTGTGTACGTTGGGTAGACTGTGAAGAAGCTGCACCCGTTGTCGCTGGCATATTGCCGTTCATTGTAGGCATATTACTATTGCTCATAGTGCCAGACTTATCATTCATCTTGTTATTCGATTCGTTCATTCTGTTGTCAGAGTTGTTCATACCCTTGTTCGAATCATTCATCTCGCTACGAGAGTCATTCATCTTATTGCTAGAGTTATTGATGTTGACCTGACTAGACTGTGCAGCTCCCAATTTACCAGTTGGTCCTTCTACACCGACTTGTACATTGCTTTTAACAGAGCTACTTGGCATACGTGATTGCATAGAATCACTGCTGTTGGTCGGCATAGCCATTGCAAGTGTAGGCAATGCAAGTGTAGTACCTAAAATTAACGATAAAATATTCTTTTTCATTATAAAACTCCAAATTCGATAAATGAACAATGATTAAAAACAGCTGCCATATCTATATATAATTATGTCTAAAATGCAGATAATTGAGGACAGCCTAATTTTGGTTAGACCTTACTATAATTTGTAAAAACAAAGTACCAGTTATATAACAGACATTTCAGTAGTAAACTCATTAAGGTTCTAACAGCTTGGTGTATTGTTGTGACGTTATGAAACTATTAAGCCCACATCTCATTTAAGAAATGAAGTAAGCATTTGGATCTATTTTATTCAACAATGATAGATTTACCAGTATTTGTATCGATAACAGGCTGCTAAAAACCTTTATCTGGCACACGAACTACTGGAAAATTTTGACTAATATCAATTCGATCAATAACATTATTTTAGAGAAATATTTTTACTAGATGATGTTTTTTGAAGTGAACTTTGATTAAAATTTTTAAATGAATATTCTCTATAACAATCAAACCGTAATGTATTTTGTCCTAGCGTATTGAGGAGAATATGGCTGTGCCATTAGACTAAAAATCTGTAGCATAATGTACTAAAAAATCGAAAAACCGCAACATTGATTACCAAAAAATACGCTATTAGCATTCGCTAATATGATAGATGAGCGCTATAAAATTTGCGTATTAAAAAACCGCACCTTGTTATCAAGATACGGTCATGAAAATCATCAGCATTAATAAATCATTATTTAAATGTTTTACATTCGGTTAACCATCGATAACTTCAAAGCTTAGACCTGAATGTTCTTCTAAACGGGCTATGAGCTTATCACCCATCGCAGAGGCAGGCGTCCAGAATCCGCCGCCAACGTCTTCTTTACTGATATCTTGTGCCAGACATAATGCTGCCTGCGCGAGCATACGAGAAGTGCTACCGTAACCAGGATCTTTATCGCCGGTAACTTTGACCGTGATGGTGTCGTTTTTAGCTGTTTGACCGAAATGGCGAATATCAAAGTAGCCATTTTCCTGCTCATCCTTAGAAGGGCCTGTGCCTGCTTTGGGCAGAACATGCTTGGACAATAACTCACGGCTTGGTTTAATCATCATGGCAGTGGCAAATCCTAGTAGACCCGCGCTCATCGCGTAGCTTGATAACTTACCTTTGACACCATCTTTCATCCACATGGCTTCGTCATATTTAAAATCGCGACCGTATTCGTAACCGAGTAGCTGGTTACTGCGATGGACAATACGTGTGTTGATACTCGCCATCACAAAGGGCGCCAACCAACGTTTATGGGTGCTGTCGTATTCTGGTTTGCTGACATTGTCTTGCCGTACATTGGGCACATCTGTGTCATCGTTTAGTAGATAAGGGTTGGCCACTTGCTTACGGCGTGATTTATCTTCACCAACTTCTTCGAATATCGTAGCCATCGAGGCAATCGTACCACCAGATATACCACCTTTTGCCGCTTTTACTCGCATGTGAATCACGTTACAAGCTTCTCCGAACTTCTCTTCTGCTTTGGTCTGCGTAAAGTACACGCCCAAATCTGATGGGATAGAATCAAAGCCGCAAGAGTTGACAATCCGTGCGCCGCTTTGCTTGGCAGTATCTTGATATTTGTCCATCATGTCTTTGATAAAAATCGCTTCACCAGTAAGGTCGACGTAATCGGCACCATTTTCAGCGCAAGATTTGATAAGAGGTTCGCCATATTTGAGATAAGGGCCGACGGTTGAGATGATGACTTGTGTCTGTTTGGTCATCTTATCAAGGCTGACAGAGTCTTTACTATTGGCAATGATAATATCTACTTTGCTCTCAAGTTTCGACTGTAGCTCATTGAGTTTTTCTTCATCACGTCCTGCAATTGCCCAAGTGACATTAGAGCCATCTTTATTTTTAGCATTGGATAAAAAATTGGTTAAGTAGTGAGCGGTTATTTGTCCGACAAAGCTCGTTGCGCCATATAAGATGACGGCATAAGGGCGGTTGTCGCTAGTATCTTGTTGTGCGGGTTTTGCGGTATCCGTCTCGGTACTCATAAGTATTGTCCTTAATATATTGGATGATAATGTGACTTTAAACTATAAACCAAGTGGTCTGAATAAGTTAGAAGTTTATGGGGTCGCGACAGTTTTCATTGCCAAATCTCTTTTTCAGAAATTTTTGATGTTATTTATATGCAATCATAAGACAATCAATAATTTAGCAAATAAGGTGCTCATCATCCTAAATAATATGTTTATAGACACAAGAAAAAATAAAAGGTGTTAACACTTGCTACAAACTTTACATAATCTACTGACATCATTACTAAAATGCACGTTGTTTAAAGAGAAATATTGCTAATCTATGTTTGTAAGCAGATATGACTGGTACTAGAAAAAAAAGTTAAATCAATACTATATTAAATCAATACTATATAAAGTTTACTATCTGATTTTTAACAATTATTTGAGGAGAATATTATGTTTCGTTGGGCTATTATCTTTGCAGTAATCGCACTGCTAGCAAGTTTATTAGGATTTGGCGGCGTCGCAGGACTGTCTGCTAATCTGGCATACATCTTCTTAGCAGTCGCTGTGATTTTATTTATTGTGGCATTTGTCAGTCGCAAAATGTAAACACAGCTTATTACTATAAAAAATCCAGTATAAAAAAAGACCCTCAATTGAGGGTCTTTTCTTATGTTCAACTAAAGCACTTCAGTTACTCATTTAACAGAAATATAAGGCTATAGACGTTTGGGTTGCACGATATGCTCCATGCGTTTTGCAAGGCGAATGTCCAAACTAGAAACGCCGCCGGTGTCCTGATTGGTTAGGCGTACCTCGACTATATTGTATATATTACGCCATTCCGGATGATGTTCGAGTGCTTCAGCATAAAATGCCGCTTGGTTCATAAAACTCATCGCCTCAATAAAATCGCTGAAGTGATAGGTCTTGACGATACTATTGCCATCACGCTGCCAACCAGCAAGCTCTTCTAACTGTAGATCAATTTGCTTGTCAGATAAACTACTCATATTAATAACCTTTATTGTTATACGGATTGGTTTATTAAAAGTTATATTGGGATGGATCTCCTAATCTAAAATTGCTGCATACTAGTTGTTTGGGATAAAGGGCGGTAAGCTATACCAAATCTTGGTACTCAGGGTGCTTGCTGATATATGAGGCCACAAACGAGCATTGCGGCACAACCTTTTTATCATGTTCACGGGCGTAATCTAGCGCATGTTTGACTAGTGCTGAACCGACACCTTGACCGCCTAACTGTCGCGGAACGATCGTGTGGTCATAGACGAGGGTGTCATCACGGTCTTGATAGCTGATATAGCCCGTCTGACCATCGACGGTAGTCTCAAAACGATTCGCTGCTTGATTATGTGTGATATCTAGTGCTGATTTAGTGGTTTGGTTACTCATGATACAACTCCATTTATTATTATCGAATTTTTAATAACTGCCATATTTTCTAAGGATGAATGAAGAAGGCAGATTTATTAAATACTACGTCATCAGTAAATATTTTGTGCTTGGTTGAGTATGTATGATTGATATCAAACAATCTAGTCGCTTACCGTAATAGTCGTTATGACGATTGTTAATAGTATTAATGTCTTTTAATCTGCGTTAAAAATGTGAATATATCACCATATATAAGCTATCGCTTTACGAACGACGGGTGGTAAGAATCGACTAAGACCCTTTGCTGTCTCGCTCTCTGGTGTCGACTTATGTGAGTGAGTGGTGGTATCCGCAGCCGATACCGACTGGTAGGCTTGCCACTTTTGCTCGCTGGGCTTACTAAAGTGATGAATACGTCCTATTACTTGTCGTAGCTGTGTGCTAAAACGCCCAGTGTTGTAAGGCAAATCATATTTATGACAGATGGCTTTTACTTGCGGGGCAATACTGGCATAGTGGCTAGCTGGCATATCAGGAAAGATATGATGCTCAATCTGATGAGACAAATTGCCAGTCAAAATGTGAAACCATTTATTCCCTTTGATATTACTAGAGCCAAGAATCTGACGCACGTACCAGTCGCCTTCGCTCTCATCCGCATCGAGATGGGTATAGATGTGAGCCTGCTCTGTAAAATGGCCACAGAAAATCACCGCCCACGTCCACAGGTTACGAACCGTATTGGCTGCTATGTTGCCACTCAGTGTGCTCATAGCGCTACGACGACCTAAGGTCAAGGCGGCTACGGCTGGCAAAGCCACATAATCTTTACCAACTTGGCGGGCAATTTTGGCAAATAGTGCACGAGATTTTTGCTGCATGATTTTATGCAAGTTAGGGGAGTCGGCGTATTCATCGACACTGATCTGAATATCATGAAAGGCAACCGCCCACTCAAAGCCAAAGGCCAATACGGCAGTACTAAACATATTGTAGCGATCTTCTGGCGTCCAAGGCTGCTCATCTGTCACCCGAATCAAGTGATAGCCAACGTCATGGTCGCGCCCAACAATATTGGTAAACGTATGGTGTAGATAGTTGTGCGAGTGTTGCCATAATGGGACAGGGCAGACAATGTCCCAATCAAACTTCTGACTGTTCAGATGCGGATGCTGCATCCAGTCGTATTGACCATGCATGACATTATGCCCAAGCTCCATATTGTTGAGTATTTTGCTAAAACTAAGTATTGACGTACCCAACAGCCAAGCCCCTATCTGCGAGCGGCGTGATGACATGCGTCCTGCGACAGCCAGTAAACCACGGGCGACAAGCTCACTATAGACCACAGTCGCATAAATCCGCTGAATGTATTTGGCGTCATCGCTACCTAATGAGTCCATCACACCTTCATATAGCGCATTTAATTCTACTGTCAAGGCATCACTTTGTGCTTTGGGTAAAGGCGCCTGCGTCACAGTGGGATAAGGCGTTTGCTGTGATGATAGAGTTGGCTGCTCGCTACTATCTCTTGCCAACTGTGCATCGGACAAAGGCGTCAACATGGGTACGGCAGAATGTGCTGTATCAATAGGTGGTAATAAGCGCATATATAATCCTTAACCGAAATGGCACGAATAAGCAGCACTGGATTCGATTTTATGAGTCATCTAAGTTTTAGCATACAATATGAATTAACATCAGTCTATTTTTTGGTTTTAAGAGGGCGATAGTCAGGGGTTGGTGGTCGTATTTTTAATTTCAGCAGGGCTAAATGTCTAACACCACGTCTGTCATGGCGATATTGATGCAGGTTTGGATAGACTCGTAACCATCACTACTTATCTTGTAAGTTTGGATGTTTTTGACCACGCCGCTCACTTTATTGCAGCGGCACAACTGGCAAATTCCTTGCCTACAACCATGCGCCAGTCGTATACCTGCGTTTTCGGCAGCGACCAATAATGTAGTGTCGCTATCGAACTGCCGTTGCCGTGATCGCAAATACACCGTATGCGACTCTGTCTGTAGTGCATTATCTAGTACTTGATTACCACCGCTATCAAAATCAGGCAGTGCGCTACCGAAATTCTCTATAATAATATTGTCACGTAGCTGATTGCCTTGCGGTAAAATGATTTCTGACACTGCTTTATATAAGCCAGCTAATAACGCTTGTGAACCGCAGGCAAATATCTGAGTATCTACCAATGGTAGATTAAGTGATAACAGACCCTCTGCACTTAAGTATCGTTCGCCAGCCAAATAAGTCGCAGGGTTATCAGTATGGATAAAATGATAGCTGAAGGCTGGATAGATATCGCTCAGCTGTTGCCACTGATGTTGAAACTGGGCAAGTTTCGTTCGATTATAATGTAGCAACGCTACCTGATGTCCGTCTGCTAGTGCTTGCGCAATAAGTCCTAGCATAGGCGTGATACCGCTACCGCCAGCGACAAATAATAAAGGGTGTAGTTTTTGGTTATCTGGTTCTCTATTATCTAAACTTGTCTTTGCCTGTGCCAAAGTAAAATGACCCAGTGGCATACTGGTATCAACGATGCTAGATAGCGACAGTTGCTTGGTCAAATAGTCAGATACTAACCCTTGCGGTTTAACAGCAATAGTAACCGTATGGCGTTGGCTTTTTGCTGACTTAGTAATGACGGCATCATCTTGCCACCACAATGGCTGATTCGCCAATCCTACGAGTGAATAGCTGCGCTGATGATAAACCCCATCGATAAAAACACGTAAATCAAGATACTGACCGCCTTGCCAATCATCTGCCCCTTTGGATATCTGCTGCCTAAACGCTCGATTGGTCTCAAATTGCAGTGCAATTAAATCATCACTCATCTCGTATCGAGCAATAAGGCGTAGCTTGGGTGTCGTCAATGACCAAAACGGATGTAAGCGCGACCCGATAAAATCGACAAACGCACGTTGAACTATTTCAGGGCGATAGCCGTTGGCCATTAATCAGTACCTGTATAAATATTATTAAAAATATATGAGAAATAATGACTCAGCTTATAGCCAGTTTCATTAATGGCATACTAAACCATTATTTTTTGCGCTGTTAAGCCACTCTAATATGTTAACGGCTATTGATTAACTTTGCGAAAGTTTTGATGCTATTTTTTGTGGTTTTTATCAAACAGCAATGAATCAGAATGTTAAGCTCGTAACCTCAGAAAAATATTTTTGCCCGCTTTTATCCAGAAACAGCGATACTCTATGACAAAAGCTGCAAAACAAGGGGTAAAACAACCTGTTAGCTTGCAGGGTATGCGCCACAATGCGATAATGAACGATAATTTGTAACCCTGATTTTGAGTTACGGCACGCTTGGCAGCAGCGCTGAGTGGTATTTGCTGTTCTCTTCTATGCAGTCTATCGGAGTGTTAATGGCTCAATATATTTACACGATGAACAACGTGTCAAAACTTGTTCCCCCTAAGCGTGAAATCTTAAAAAATATCAATCTGTCCTTTTTCCCGGGTGCCAAAATTGGTGTCTTAGGCATCAATGGGGCAGGTAAGTCGACCTTGCTACGTATTATGGCGGGTGTGGATACTGAGTTCAGCGGTGAAGCACGTGCGCAAACAGGAACCAAAGTTGGTTACTTGCCGCAGGAGCCACAACTCGATGACAGCAAAGATGTGCGCGGCAACGTCGAGGACGGCATGCGTGAGGCGTTAGATGCGTTAGCGCGCTTAGACCAAATCTATGCTGAGTATGCCGAACCGGATGCTGATTTTGACAAACTTGCTGAAGAGCAGGGCAAAATGGAAGACATTATCCAGTCATGGGATGCACACAATCTAAATAACCAGTTAGAGAAAGCCGCCGATGCGCTACGTCTGCCACCATGGGACGCGGACGTGAGTAAACTGTCAGGTGGTGAAAAACGCCGTGTTGCTTTATGTCGCCTGCTACTATCACGTCCCGATATGCTGCTACTCGATGAGCCTACTAACCATCTGGACGCCGAATCAGTCGCTTGGCTTGAGCAATTCTTGCAAAACTATAGCGGCACTATCGTTGCCATTACCCATGATCGTTATTTCTTGGATAATGTGGCGCAGTGGATTTTGGAGCTTGACCGAGGCTATGGCTACCCGTATGAAGGTAACTATACTGAATGGTTAGAGCAAAAAAACAAGCGCTTAGAGGAACAACAGAAGCAAGAAGAGTCGTTTGCCAAAGCGCTGAAAAAAGAGCTTGAGTGGATTCGTAAAAATCAAAAGGGTCAGCAAGCGAAGTCTAAGTCGCGCGTACAGCGTTTTGAAGAGCTGAACTCAAAAGAATTCCAGCAGCGAAATGAGACCTCAGAGATTTATATTCCGCCCGGTCCGCGTCTAGGTAATAAAGTTATCGAGGTCAATAACATCTCCAAGTCGTTTGGCGATCGTTTATTGTATGAAAACCTAAGCTTCAATGTCCCAGCGGGTGCTATCGTTGGTATCATCGGTCCAAATGGTGCGGGTAAAACCACGCTATTTAACATGATTACTGAGCGTGATACCCCAGATACTGGTTCGGTTGATTTGGGCGAAAGTGTCAAGGTTGCCTATGTCGGTCAGGTGCGTGACAACCTAGACGACAAAAAGACCGTCTGGGAAGAAGTATCAGACGGTCTTGACATGATTACTGTCGGTGACTACACCACGCCAAGCCGTGCGTACATCGGCCGCTTTAATTTTAAAGGCTCAGACCAGCAGAAACATGTCGGTCAATTATCAGGTGGTGAGCGTAACCGCTTGCAATTGGCAAAAACCCTAAAGCAGGGCGCAAACGTACTGCTACTCGATGAACCCTCGAACGACTTGGACGTTGAAACCTTACGTGCGCTAGAGGATGCGATTCAAGTATTCCCAGGTACGGTCATGGTCGTCTCGCATGATCGCTGGTTCCTTGACCGTATCGCCACCCACATCTTGGCGTTTGAAGAAGAAGGCCCAGTGTGGTTCGATGGCAACTACAGTGAGTTTGAAGCCTATCGTAAAAAGACAATGGGTGATGACGCCACGCCTAAGCGTGCTAAGTATAAGAAAATCACCAACTAATACCATTGTTTGGTATATTGGAACTGCATAAAAAAAGACCGCTAATCAATAGCGGTCTTTTTTGTTTAGCTTAATTGTTTAAAAGTCATGACTAACGATTAACGCTTACGCCCAAATTTACGCTGCTTTTTATTACTAATCTCAGTAATAGCACGAGTGATTTCTTCTTCGTTTAAACTTGCGACTTGCTGCAAGATTTGCATCATATCAGGCGTCAGCACATATTTGGCATGACTGGCGATGTCATTGATACGATGGTCAAAGGTCAATATGCCCGTTTCATCATCTTTTTGTAGATAATCAAGACGAGTCAAAGCGCTGATAAAGCTAGTAAATAATGCGCGATCAAAGAAGTCAGGAATATCATCGGCATACAGTACAGACAAGCGTTGTCCAAGCAAATGGCACAGGTCAACGACTTCGCTTTCGGTCAGATTACCAGAGCCCTGCTGAGCGAGTAGGGCAAGCGTCATAAAATAACGCTCAAGACTTTGCCCAACGGGTGTCGCCAGTACTTGTAGCTGTTGATAGCGCTTGCTATTAGACTCAGGAACACTAAGCGTGTCATCACCCAACTCAACAATCAACCCATGAGAGAGTAAACTATCGACTTTTTTGTTGAGCGTCTCCGCCAAACCATGCGCTGGGTAGTATAAGAACAGCTCACCTTGCAAGAATGGGTATAACTGCTCAGCGATACTATCTAAACGACTGCGTTTGATACGGCCGTTACGTGCCACTAGCGCTGATAAGAAAGACAGCAAGATAAAGACGTGTAGAATGTTATTGCGGAAATAGCTGAGCAATGCCGCTTGCTTGCCAGCGACCTGAATGATATCGCCCAAGATGTGCGGCGTACGCTCTATGAGTTTTAGCTTGATGCCATAATCAATGATTTCTTGCGGGCTCATATCTGTGATGACAGTGTCATCTGCATAAGGAAGCCGCTGCGCAAGGCCTTGGTACAAAGCGATTTGCTCACGGCAACTGTTTTCATCCAGTGCCGCTTTCGGTGCGGATAGTAGTACCAATGATAGCAGCGACACAGGCGTTATCACGGCAGCTTTATTGATATGCTGCATGACTTTTACACCGATATTATCGACCATGGCACTGACTTTTTCATCGAGTGGGGAGTCGGTGCGATCGGACGGTAAGCTGTTGGCTGGAACATCGAACTTTGTCATAAAATCGCTAAGATGCAGCGGTGTACCAAAACTTAGATGTACATTACCAAAAATACGCTCAATTTTACGACCCACTTTGAGTAGCCCAATCAACGATTCTGATTCTTTTGGTTTGCCCTTTAACTCACCGATATAAGTGCCGCCTTCCATAATACGCTCATAACCAATATAAGTTGGGATGAACACCACAGGCTTATTGGTTTGACGTAACTGGCTATGTACCGTCATCGCCAGCATACCCATTTTGGGCGGTAGTAGGCGACCTGAACGTGAGCGACCACCTTCAATGAAGTACTCGATCGGCGTATTACGCGTGATAAGGGTATGCATATATTCACGCAATACGGCGGTATAAAGGGCATTGCCACGGAAGCTACGACGAATATAAAAAGCGACAGCGCCGCGCAATAACGGTCCCAATACTGGCACATCTAAGTTATCACCTGCTGCGACATAAGGGATACTCAAACCGCGTTTGTAGATGACATAAGACAACAATAGATAATCAACATGACTGCGATGGCACGGCACATAAATCAGCTCATAATCGGTCGCAAGGTCACGTACTCGCTCAAAGTGATGAACTTCGACACCGTCATATAACTGCGTCCATAACCACGTTAAAAATTTATAAAAACCGCGAATAATCGAATGAGAGTAATCATTCACCATCTCATTGGCGTATCCTCGCGCTTGACTACGAGCGTCGCGTACGCTGGTGCCTTTTTCGGCAGCTTCCAGCTCTATTGCGTGCTTAATCGCTGGCGAGTAGACCAGTTTATCGACCAAATTACGTCTATCTGACAAATCAGGGCCCAGCATACTGGCGCGCTGCTTGTCTAAATAAATCGTCAATTGCTGCTGCAACATACGTACGAGTTCACGATTGCCATCAGCAGCCGCCACGAGCGTATAGCTGGGTGATTTTTCAGCATCAGTTTTGACATCATTATCCGTCGTTGCTGTTTCAGTATCTTGTGAGTCTGTAGCAGGTGAGCTTTTAGCAATTGAATCTTTAGAAGCTAAGTCTTTAGAAACTAAGTCTTTAGAAACCAAGCCTTCAGAAATTGAGTCAAAAACGTTAGGGCCCGCGCTTTCACCTTTGAGGCTATCATTGATGATAGTACGCAAATCTTGGGGTGGGTGGAATTGTACAAAGGTATCACGGCCCATCACGCCGATATTAAATAACTGCTTGCTGATACTCGGGTCTTGCCAATTGTCAGCGGTTAATAGTTTAAATAGCGAGTCTTCTTTTTCAGGGGCGCGTCCCCACAGGATAGATACGGGTACTAGGCGCACCTTTAGCTCTGGATATTGCAATACCGCAGAGACTAAGCGAGAAAGGCGCGGAGACAACTGATTGTCTTTGGCATGTGGGTGATTCAAAAATATGATGGCTGCATTTTCTTTGATATTGTGAGCCGCGTCATTGACCCCAACCAATGCAGGCGGCAAGTTATGCTCTTGCGTCTGCAAATCGATCAAAATACTGTTGGAGCGAGAATAATCCTGTAGCACATAAAATCTGAGTACCTGATCGTCGCTATCAAACTCAGGCAATTCACCCAATAGTTTTGGTTTGACAGCAACGTCGAGTAGCTGTCCCGATAGTTTACGATACAGCTGATTGATCGGCGCATTAGCGTAAGGCTTGGTGACGATTGGACCCGCGTCAGTTTCAGAAGTGCGGTCAGTGCTGACTGGCGCTTTAAAAATCCGTTTTTTTAGGAACTTCGGTATCATAATCAGTATCAAAAATAGTCAAATATGTTGCGCTTATGATGCCATAAAAGCCACTAAAGCGATATATAGTGTCTGTATATACTGCTAATATTAATACTATTGGGTTACTCACTAGTAAGCGAGCAATGATATAAAACGGTCAAGTATTTGAAAGTTACGATATTTGGCGTAATAATATATTGATGCCATGTCTATTTAATCCGTATGACGCCTATTCTTTAGTTCTATTTTATTAAGCCGAAATATTATGACGCCAGCTATCGATCTTGCCAAAAAACGCGGTCTTGATTACCGCATACACGAATACACGCATGACAGTCATGCGGCCTCTTTTGGTTTAGAAGCCGCAGAAAAGCTTGGCGTGGCGGCAGTGCAAGTGTTCAAAACTTTGGTGGTATCGACTGATACTGGCGACCTTGCGGTTGCGATATTGCCAGTAGATAAAACCCTCAATTTTAAAAAAATGGCCAAAGCACTATCCGCGAATAAATTGCTCGCCTGCAAAAAAGTACAAATGGCAGATCCCAAACAAGTAGAGCGTAGTACCGGCTATGTGTTGGGCGGCGTCAGTCCACTCGGGCAAAAAAAGCGCCTAAAAACAGTCATAGATAGTAGTGCTCAAGATCAGACAACGGTCTATGTCAGTGGCGGTCGTCGCGGTTTGGAGATTGAGTTACCACCAGCACAGCTAGCTCAGACACTAGATGCATGCTTTGGCGCTATTACTGATGAATAATACAAATAAACGTTTTACGGCGATGAGGCAGAGCGCGTAAACTTATCAGCCAGATCTTCTATTACTTTTTATATTTAAGGACACAATCATGCCGCATTTAACCATTCAAGCCACGCCCAATGTCAGTATCCCTCACGAAGAATCATTGCTAAAGTCGCTCAATAAAGCATTATGGGACAGTGGATATTTTGATAAGCCGACAGATATCAAAACACGTATCTTACCTATTGAGACGTTTTTGGTGGGTGTGGAAGATGATGAGCAAGCGAATGGGTTTATCTATGCCAATCTAAAACTGATGAGCGGCCGCGATATAGAGACTCGTAATCAGCTGGCTGAGCTCTTAGTCGCTACCATCGAAGAAAAGATCGGAGACGAGCAATCAGGTCGTGCGGCACTGCAAATATGCGTAGAAGTCGAAGAGATTAGTGCGGTATATCATAAGAAGATGCTAGGTAGTTAATGTTAAACGCTTTAACCTTTTCCAAAACGACTTATTATATTTTGAATACTGTTGTTTGAAGGCGTTAGACGTATATGGTTAAGCGGGCTTGCACAAAGACTGACTAGCAACCTTTGGTAGTATCATGACCTCAACTTTATAGCCTGCTGTTTTGCCATGAGTGGCCATAAGATTGCGGGCGATACGTAGTCGATATTCTCCTGTTTGTGGCAGACAGCCTTGATAAATGATACCGCCTTTGGTGCCATCTTGGGTACCATCCGGCATATGCAATACACCGACGTTAGCAGTCTCGGGCGTACCTGCAAGTGGTGAAATGTTAATAACGGCATATTGCTGACTTGCAGCATCGAAACGATACCACTGCTCATCGATATGAGGAGCGAGTTTACCAGTGACGACGCTAGTAACAGCGCCTTTTGCAAAATGTAGAGTACTATCGCTACTTTTGGCCGCTGCACTGCTGATGCCAATACTGACGAGCGTGGTACTAATGACCAATGCTCGTATATATCGAGCAGCTAAAGCGATGTTTTTATCGTTAGGTAAAACCATTATTTGCTCCTAAATTACAGGTTGCTTTTGATAGTCTTTAATCATAATACGGTCAGTTAAACACA
Organism: Psychrobacter sp. KCTC 72983; assembly: GCF_014280455.1. NCBI lineage: Bacteria > Pseudomonadati > Pseudomonadota > Gammaproteobacteria > Moraxellales > Moraxellaceae > Psychrobacter > Psychrobacter sp. KCTC 72983. Next base: position 1,244,834 of record NZ_CP060390.1, on the reverse strand, counting down.
AAAAAGCGCCTAAATGATAGGCGCTTTTTCGTGGATTATGAATACAGTGTTAGTCTAGAAAAGCAAAGTTTTCGATGTCCATCTCTGTCATGCTATTGCTTGGTGCGACCATGGATTCAGCATGTCCAGAGGTACGTGGTAGCAGCTTGTCAAAATAGAATTCGGCGGTTTGAATTTTTGCTTTGTAGAATTCTGGTGCTTCTGTGCCACCATTTTCAAGCTTGTCATAAGCGACCGCTGCCATACGTGCCCAGTGGTAGCCCATCATGACGTAACCTGAGTACATCAAGAAGTCATCTGATGCGGCCGAGATGATTTCACGGTCTTTACGAGCCATTAGCATCAAGCGTACTGTCAAGGTGTTCCACTCAGCGCACAGCTTGGTAAGTGCCCAAACAAATTTACGCATGTCTTTATCAAGGGCATACTCGCCGCACCATTTCATGATGCTTGAGGTATAGTCACGGATGATTTTACCTTTAGATTGCAAGATAACCTTACGGCCTAATAGATCCAATGCCTGTACGCCAGTCGTACCTTCGTACATCGTCGCAATACGAGCATCACGAGCAATCAGCTCCATACCCCATTCTTTGATATAGCCGTGGCCGCCATAGACTTGCTGACCGTGTTTGGCCGCTTCGATACCAAGCTCAGTCAAGAACCCTTTTAGGATTGGCGTATAAAAACCTAGCTTGTCATCCCATTTTTCAAACTCTTCTTCATCGCCATTCACGATACCCTGTGCCATTTTGTCCGCATAGCGTGCTGAATGATAAATCATTGAGCGACCGCCTTCAGCAAAGGCTTTTTGCGTCAGTAGCATACGGCGTACGTCAGCGTGGTGGATGATCGCATCAGCTACTTTTTCAGGATCTTTGGTACCAGATAGCGTACGCATAGAGCGGCGTTCTTTGGCATAGGGCAATGCATTTTGGAAAGATAGCTCCGTATGTGCCAGACCTTGGATACCAGTACCGATACGAGCAGTGTTCATAAAGGTAAACATCGCTTTTAGGCCTTTGTGCGGTTCGCCAATTAGGTAGCCAGTAGCACCATCGAAGTTCAACACACAGGTAGAAGACGAGCTGATACCCATTTTGTGCTCGATTGAACCACAAACAACAGCATTGCGCTCGCCAGATTCGCCTTCAGCATTCGGCGTGAATTTTGGTACGATAAATAGCGAGATACCGCGTGTACCCTCTGGCGCATTTGGTAGACGTGCTAGGACAATATGAATGATATTGTCTGTTAAATCATGCTCACCGCTTGAGATGAAGATTTTGGTGCCACTGATTTTGTAGGTACCATCATCCTGCGGGATGGCTTTTGACTTTACCTGACCCAAGTCGGTACCACATTGAGGCTCGGTCAAACACATCGTACCTGCCCACGTTCCTTCGACCAATTTTGGTAAATAAAGGGCTTTTTGCTCATCCGTACCGTATTGCAGTAGCGTATTGATACAACCAGTTGAGAGGCCAGAGTACATCGCCCACGGCCAGTTGGCAGTACCTATCATTTCAGCTTTGATTAGGGTGATTGACGTCGGTAAGTTCATCCCGCCGTATTCTTCAGGATACGAGATACCTTGCCAGCCGCCTTCTACAAATTGGTCATAAGCTTCTTTAAAGCCCTTTGGTGTGGTGACTTCGCCATTTTCAAAATGACAGCCTTCTTCATCGCCTGATTGATAGATAGGAGCAAGGACGTTTTCAGCAAAATCTGCCATACCCTGTAGGATCATATCTATGGTTTCAGGATCCGCGTTTTCGCCATTGTCTAGGCTTTTATAATGCGTTTGGTAATCAAATACATCATTAATCAAAAATTTGATGTCACGTAAAGGTGCTTTGTAAGTTAACATAATCGCTCTCTTTGGTTGGTTCGCTATCATGGACTTACGACGCAGTATTTGAGTCAAAAGTCATGTCAGCGATGTGTCATTATTTTAATCGAGATAGATACTATATCTATTGTTATGAGTGCTAGTAATAAACAGCGAGTCCATTGTGAAGGGCTTTAGGACGTCCTTGTTGAGCGTCAGCTATTATTGCGTTGATATGATTATAAATCTTATAGACCAATAAATATACAATTCATAACTATTATTCATGACTTTTATTTTAATTAATCAATTTTAGTTTTATGAAGTGGCTGATATATGTGCTGGATGTGCTCAAAGATCATCTGTTATAGATGATTGATGATAAGCAGAAGACCGAAGAGTAATAGACATAATATAGTCGAACCACTATTAAAGTGTTACAGCGTTAGACTCGTTTAGCCTACTACTGTAGTACTTGCACTCGTCTGCCTTGTACCACTTTTAATATTGATTGACTATAAATAAGGCAGACCCTCTATGAGTGAGTCAAAATTACACAAACAAACCTCTTGGTTGACCGCGCTATTCACGCGTATTAAGGGGCTCATTGATGGTGAGCTTGGGCATTTACTAACCGTCAATCGTAGCCGAAGGCCATGGCATATGCCTATTATTGCAGCGATTGCGATCAGCTTTCCAGTATTTGTGGGCGCTTACTTTGGTGACTTGTCTGCTGGAATCAAAGCGTCGCTAGGGTCAATGATTATTTTAAACCTGCCATTGGTGGGCGGGTTACCTTATCGGCTAGTGACAGTGATGGCTTGGGGATTTGCCATGATACTCAGTTTTGCGCTGGGTTTGATGGCGCAGCAATTACCTATACTCAGGCTGCCTGTCTTTATGCTCATTGCGCTTAGCGTGGTGATGTTGGGTCGTTATTATAAGCAGCCACCACCAGCAGGGCTGTTTACATTGATGGCAGGTGCCATTGCGCTGTTCATTCCTATACCTGTAGACCGAATACTCTCAGCAATAGGTCTGGTCTTGCTGGGTAGTGGGTCGTCGATGTTGCTCGCGCTACTGTATACGCTGTTTTTGCTCGCCACACGTCCTATTGCCCCTGCGCCTAGTTATCATTATGAGCCAGATATGATCAGTGATAGCCTCATTGTCGTAAGTTTCATCAGTCTGGCGTTGGTAATAGCAGTTTTATTAGACATGCCTTATCCATATTGGGTGGCAATGAGCTGCTTTATTATTATTCAAGGCATCCAGCTGCGAACCATGTGGATCAAGCAGTTGCATCGTATATTGGGTACGTTGGTTGGTATGGTGGTTGCCAGTTGGATGCTGTCTTGGGGGCTCTCGACATGGGGTGTCGCCGTGGCTATATTATGTATGATGCTATTGATTGAGTCGTTTGTCGATCGGCATTATGGGCTGGCGGTGATTTTTATTACACCGTTGACGATATTTATCGCAGAGTACGGCAGCACGATGGCGGTGCCGCCAGTGGCAGGAGATGTCATTCATACGCGCATGATTGATACGGCACTTGGCTGTGTGATTGGTCTGAGCGGTGGTTTGGCCATCCACTCTACACAATTGCGTGTACCACTGCGGCGTTTGGAGCACTGGCTGCTGCTGCGCTTTAGTGAATAATAAGCAGCAGTTTGATGCTGCTGATTAAGAGTTCCATTAAGTATTTTGACTCAGTGCTTCTGTTGCTTTTGAGACATCAATTGTATGACCAGTCCAGCGCTCAAAACTCAATGCTGCTTGTCCGATGAGCATGCCGTAACCTTCAGACGTTTGGGCATCACGCGCCGCGAAATGCTGCAAAAAGGGTAGGTCGCGCCCATACATCATGTCATAAGCGTATTGACAGTGTAGAGTGTCATCCAGCGGCAGTTTATCGCCTGATAAGCCAATAGAGGTGGCATTGATAATCATATCAAACGTGCCGCTCAAATCCTTGGTGGCATAGGTCTGAATCTGCTGCGCTGCAATCACCGCGCTTGCTGCGCTCAGCTCGTCCACCAAATCTACCGCTTTACTCACGGTGCGATTGGCAATAGTCAGTGAGCCAATACCTGCTTGAATCAGCGGTAGTATGACACCGCGTGCCGCGCCGCCTGCGCCAATTAGGGCAACGCGAGCACCGTCCAGTGGCCAACCTAAGCGTGTTATGTGATTGACGAGCCCTTGTCCGTCCGTATTATCGCCGTATATGGCCTCTTTTATCGACGCGCCTTGTTGTAGTAGCGCCTCATTTATCATGAGGGTATTGACCGCGCCTGCTGTTTTGGCATGCTCTGACAAGCCGCCGCGCGCCGCACAGCAGTCATAAGCGACTTGCTTAAAGGGTACGGTCACGTTAGCACCCACACCACCACCATGAAAAAACGCCTCAATGACCGCTGTAAAACTGGCAGCATCGTCAGGGCAATACTGGCGCTGATAGCGAATATCAATACCTGCCTGTAAGGCAAATTGCGCATGAATTTCAGGAGATTTGCTGTGGGCAATCGGATTGCCAATAACGATGAAGTGTTGGGTCATAAAGGGTCCATTGGCTAAAAGAGGCAAGACATCATTAAAGATGCATCGCTTACGGCCATTTATCATAAGCGATAAAATGATGATTGACAAACCAATGGCTCATCTAGGTATGCTGCTGCTGAGTAAGGTTTCTGAGGCGTTTTTTCTTTAACAAATATGTACCTTCTTGGAACGTTATGTGTAACCTAAAAGGTAGTCAAGCGCTGAGCAGTTGGGTAAACTATCGATTATATGTTAATTAGTATAATATGCTCTAATGACTGTTAGGTTATAACTTTTATTACATACATTCTTTATTAAAAAATCCTTTGTTATCGGTGGCTTGTGGGCCAGCTCGTTAATATTCTTTTAAGATCAATCTAAAAGTGTGAGTAAATTATCTATGTGGAATCATAACCTTCAGACTCTTCTAGTCGGTACGATAATGGCAGTTAGTGTGACGCTTGGCGGCTGTGATAGCACCAAAGAGGATGCTCAAAATCCAGAGACAAACGCTGAGAGCAGCGAGCAGGCTGTGGCCGAGGCTCCTGTAGAGAACAGCGCTGGGGATAATCCTGATCTAGATGGCGCGACCGCCCAGCAAGGTACACCAGTAAAATACGATGTCTCGGCATGGAACGCTGACAAGGGCGAGCCCCTTGGCACCGATGAGTTAGATAGTATCAAGTCAGCATTTGGTAAAGTAATAAGTACGGACGAGAACAGCCTAGACTATGCCAGTAATCCTGCCACCAAATATCGCTTTATGAAGACGGACGCGCCTTATCTAGATATTATCGACTCCGAAAAATATCTTGAGCTTGGCTGGTATTATGCCAATCCGACCGATTCTGATAAAGAAAAAGAGTTGAGCCAAGACCATGCCAAAAAAGCCTACCAACTATCGCGCCGACTGATGGGTGACGAGGGTGGCAAAATGGTCGCTGATATGCTCAGTAATCAAATCATCAAAAACAGAGTCATTGGTGGACAAAAAGTAGAACTGGCAAAATGTGAGTTTTATAGCTGTATGCTAGTCATCAATAAATCCGCTGCCCAAACAGACAATAGCTAAGCGATGCTAGATATGAGGTCACTGCCTAACCGTTGGGTCTGTCTATATCCACAAGACGATACGGCAACCAGCAAAGCGGTGACACTGTCGCCAGACAACCGCGGCCTAGCATATGCGGATGGGTTTTTTACGACCATGGGTGTGATGGACGGACTCATCCTATGGGCAGACTACCATCATCAGCGGCTCATCTCCCATGCCGACGCCTTGCAGTTAGATATAGACTGCGAGGAACTACTGGCAGTATTAAAAATATATGCCCAGCAGCTAGAGCAGGGTATGCTCAAGCTCGTAGTAACTCGCGCCGCACAAGACATTCGCGGTTATGGCTATGCACCAAGTGAATCAGGAAGTGCTTGTGAGATATGGCTAAAACCGGCTGTTATGAGAGTCTCCACGGCTGTGCAACTGTCATTACCTGACGGCAATCTAGTACCGATGCAGCCGAATGCCTCGGCAATATGTTTATCTTCACAGATTGCCTGCCTGCCGCCATCGCTGGCAGGACTCAAAAGCTTAAGCCGCCTAGATAATGTCCTTGCCAGTGGCGAGCTACAGCGTATAAAAGCTGAACCATTAGCGGCTAACGTTACAAAGAGCCTCAGTGAAGGACTGCTACGTGATATGAGTGGTCACTGGGTTGAAGGTACGATGAGTAATGTGTTCTATCAGTTAGCAGATGAGCCTTTATGCGAATCTGAAACGCACTCTAGTGGCCACGAAGGTGTTGATAACAATCATGAGAATTATCTAACAACAGGTCAATGGTATACCCCTTCTATGGATAAATCGGGCGTTGCTGGCGTGATGCGGCAGGTGATTATTGATGCTTTGTCCGCGACAGAGTACCCAGTGGTGATACGGTCGTTATCAGATGAGGACTTGCCTAGGTTGACGCGGTTATTCTTTTGTAATGCACTGCGCGGCATCATGCCGATGAGTAGTTTGACGTTATTGTCAGGTGATATTATAGATTTTAAATTCGTTTAGTTGTCATTTCCTTTATTTAATAAACGATAGAAATGTTGTTTAAAAAACTCTTTTCTCCCTTTATGTTGTAGGTCTTCATAGCGCGCTTGGCTGAGCTGTAGATATTCTGTTTCCTGTTCAATACCAATAAAACGTCTTTCTAAGACATTACCTGCGATACCTGTTGTTGAAGATCCAGCGAAAGGGTCAAGTATCAAAGCATTTTTTTTGGTAGAGGCTAAAATCATCTGTGCCAATAATGCCAAAGGTTTTTGCGTAGGGTGCTTACCACAAGATTTTTCCCACTTAGCAATTGCTGGCAAGCGCCACACATCTTTCATTTGCTTATCGTTATTGAGTCGTTTCATCAAGTCGTAATCGAAGTAGTGCGGCACTTTAGGATGTTTTCTCGCCCAGATAATGAATTCCGTAGAATGAGTGAAAAACCGACAAGAAAAATTAGGCGGTGGATTGGTTTTTTCCCAAGTTATAACATTAAGTATTTTAAAACCAAGCTGCGGCAAAATACGACCCAGAGTAAAAATATTGTGATGTGTACCACTGACCCATAAGGTTGCATTATCTGCCATTTTCTCTCGTACAGCAAAAAGCCATTCATAGGTGAATACATAAGCATCATTGTCACTGACAAGCTTGTCCCACTGACCTTTATTGACTGACTGGACTTTACCGTTTTTCACTGTCAAACCATCATTGAATGTACTGGTCAAGAGACAGCGCTCTACTATTATCTATACGCTTATTCATTAATGTTCACAAGTACTGAGAGCTACTTTTGGTTTGAGCTAGCTACTCATTCTCTTCTACGCCAAAGATAATAAATTCAGTATCAAGCATATCATCAGGTTCTAAAATAATATCCTCGCTTCTATACATTTCTCGCGTTTTTAGTAGAGCAGTTTCACCATCTTCTGCAACCACTTCTATAAGTGCACTCATCGTTTCGATTACTTCTATTTGATAAGTATTTGAACCGCCTGTCTTTATCATAAATATCCTCAATAATTAAAGTCTCTCATATATCGCTTCAGTCATTTATACCAATTAGATTAGCAAAAGCATTCAAAAGAAGTGATCGTCTTTTGTTACGCAGACTTGTGCCATAAAGCAAATCGATCAATGATCCTTTTTCAATAGAAATGATTAAAAGGACAATATCGCATGCGTTCGGTATATAAAGATCAACGAATTCCGCTACAAGTTCGTAGATTGATGATATTTAATAAAGTTTGCTGTGTAGCAAAAGAAAATCCTGATGAAGTAATTCACTTACCTTGCTACTCACAGATAGCATTTAGTATTGTCTATTCTAAGAAAGATAAAAAATACACAGCGTTTGGAAGTGTGTTTAAGTATGCGCATACCCGTCAAGAAGTCATTGAACAAGGTTTAGATAAGCAGTTTCATGAAGATACTGTGATGTGTGCAATCACAACCGAAAGACAAGCTTTTACTAAAGCTTCTCGCACTCCGTTAGGGCTGTTAATGAGCTGGAATAAACAGGTAAAAAATCGAGCTTATACCTGTCTCGATGGCAATGTGAAACACTTTTTCAAAGTAAATGATGAGCTAGAGCTAGATTATCCTCCTCACAAGTTTTACGGTCGTTTGGTTGCTGCCAAAGGTTTGCCATTATGGGATGATAAGTGTTCTTAGTATAACTTTTGATAATGGCCACGACTGACAAACTCAATCATGCCTTTATCTCGTAATACCTGTAACTGTTGGCGAATTTTATCTTTTACGTGGTTGTTTTCAGGATGTTTGAGCTGTAACTCATCAGCAAAAGCATAAACCTGATTGAGAGAGAAGTGAGCATCAAGTCGATCGATACATTGCCAAACATCTAATGTCCAGCCACGCGACTCTATAGATTGCGTGCGTAAAAATAAGGTTTTTTGGAATTGCTGGGTAACCGACTCTTTATCCATAATTCTTTGGTCTTTGACCAAAAAGACTTTGCCTGACTCTGGCACTTTTCGTAAGTCGATATTACAACCCACCCAACCTGCGCGTTTGGCAGTCACTGATAATGGTTTGCGCTTAACAATAATATCGGGCGTAAAAAACTGCTTGGGAATAATTAGAAAGTTATTAACGGCGTATGCTTTTGAGTAGGTCAAAAAGAAAAAACTGGGATTGTCCTCACTATTGATACGCTCAACCATCGTCTTATAAGCGCCATCATTAACGATGTTGCTTAACTTGGCTTTTTTACTTTTTAGCTCATATTGCTCATTACAATGCGCGCAGTAAAAATCAGCAACAGGTTGACCGTTAACAAATTCAGTCAAAGGCTGCTCGCTACAATTAGGACAGTAACCATTTTCTGTTACCCATGTTTCACTGAGAACGCGAATAATCTGTGATTTAGAGTGATAGTTTTTGGCGAGTCTTTGGTCAAAATATAGATTCATAATAGAGTGTCAGCATCGATGGACAGTGATAAAAATACCAGTAAAAGGTGGGAATGTTGAGCCATATAAATCAGTGTATAGACCAAGTTAATGCATAAGCTAAGCAAATACCATTGAAAATCGTACGGTTCAGTGCTAAATTCTAGCAAACATCTGCCTCGCGAGTTGCCATGAGCAAGCCCACACCCAATACACCACCTGAACGTCCCAATGAGTCGCTGTCGAATAAGCAAGATGGCACAGTCGAGGAGCGTGTAGACACCACGCTACCGGACGCGCAACCAGTGGTAGATAGGGTGGAAGACACGCCAGAAACCAATGTCTCGCTGATCAGTGGCAACAGCAAACCGCGTCAATATAAAGTCAACAATCCCTCGTTTTTTATGCAGCGCGGTTATCAGGTATTGCTGGTACTAGGGCTCATTGCTGCATTTTTCTTAGTTATGGTATATCAGACCTTATTTGGCCGTATCGAGCAGCCGCAGCAAATGGTCACGATTGAGCAAGGTCAGACGTATTATGGCCTATTGCCGCAGTGGCAAAATCAGATTCCGCTATTTTCGGCCAGCGTAGCCAAGCTATATATCAAGTCGCAAGTCGATGCGCCTTTGCATGCAGGTATCTATCAATTACCTGAGAACCCAACCATTGCTGAGGCATTGCAAATATTAGAGCAGGGCGCAAAAGCAGCCATGGTAAAGGTGCAAATCATCGAAGGAAAAACATCAAAAGATTTGTATCAAGCGCTGCGTGATAATGACAATATCGAAAAAGAAGTGCTGACCGCAGGCAGTGATAATGCCAGCATTGCACAAGCGTTAGATTTGGCTGGTATATTGCCAGACAGCGTGACCAACAGTAGTGATCCTATCGTCAATCATAATCTTGAAGGGTGGTTTGCGCCCGATACCTATTATTATGGTGAAGGAACGAGCGATAAAAAAGTGCTCACAGACCTATATAAACGCCAGCAAAAAGCGCTGACCGATGCGTGGGAAAATCGCGCGCCTGACCTACCTTATAATAGCCCTTACGAAGCACTAGTAATGGCATCTATCATCGAAAAAGAAACCAGCGTACCAGAAGAGCGTCCGCTAGTCTCTGCCGTATTTAGAAATCGCTTGGTTAAAAATATGCGTATGCAGACCGATCCGACCATCATTTATGGTATGGGTAGCCGTTATGATGGTAATATCCGCCGCAAAGACATCGATGAAAAAACGTCTTATAATACCTATCAGATTGATGGCTTACCGCCAACGCCAATCGCGCTGCCATCTGCCGCATCTATCGAAGCCACCTTGCATCCTGCCGATAGCGACGCGTTATATTTTGTGGCAACTGGTAACGGCGGACACAAATTTACCAATAGCTTGGCTGAGCACAATCAAGCGGTAAAAGACTATCTGAGCGTCATGCGCGAGAAAAAATCTCAAACACCGCCACAATAGAGTACCTTCTTTATCTCTTATAAAACGTATCGTTTATTGAGCGCTATAATCTAACGATAGCGCTCACCGATGACATAAGGTCATATCATGTCAGTATCTATACAGACCAACGCGCCATCCGCACAGACGAGTACAGCATCGTCCACGCTACCGAAATCAAATGCTTCACAAACGACGACCGCACCTATTGTAGGGCGGTTTATTAGTTTTGAAGGAACGGAAGGCGTCGGGAAAACCACGGCGATTGAGCAGCTCTGCTTGCAACTAGAGAAAAATGGTATTCAATACCTTCGTACTCGCGAGCCGGGTGGTAGTCCGTTTGCTGAGCGACTGCGCGATATATTGCTAGATCCTGCAACTGAAATTGAGGATGATACAGAGCTTTTATTATTATTTGCAGCACGCTGTGATCATATGCAGCAAGTCATCCTGCCTGCGCTACAACGTGGCACATGGGTTATTTGTGACAGGTTTACGGACTCTACTATTGCGTATCAGGGTTTTGGACGCGGACATGGCGATAAAGCGATGCTGACCAAAATTGAGACGCTGATCGAGCAGTTTGTGACGCAGTTGCCTGAGCTGACTTTATGGCTTGATTTACCTGTAGCAGAGGGCATGGCACGCGCCAATAAGCGCAGCGCAGCAGATCGCTTTGAGCAGCAGGCAATGGCGTTTTTTACTTGGGTACATACCGGTTTTAGTCAACTTGCAAGCTCGCATCCTGAACGTATCCAGCGTATCGATGCGTCAGGCAGTACTGATGAGGTGAGCGCGCGAATATGGCAGGCAGTCGTAGACAGATTTGATGTTGAATAATCATATTTGAGTGAGCATGTTTATCTTGTAAGTAGATTTAATAATCAAGCAGATATGATAAAAATAAAAAGCCCCAGCATGTCGCTGGGGCTTTTTATTGATGACAGTTTGTTATTTAACCAATTATGACGTTAGCGGTTAAATAACGATAGAGTTTATTTATCACTATTTTTGTCATTCAGCTCACTCTGTTTGGCTTCTTTCCCAACCGCGCCAGAAGCGTCGGTGTCAGCTTTGGCAGTCGAATGAGTAGCACTGTCTTGACCAGAGTCAGGGAGACGATTGGGATCAAGCGCTCCTTTTTTATTTTTAGGCGCGTTGCCATTACCATTGGCATTACTATTACTAGACGGCTTAGTCTTTGAGGTCGCGGTCGAGTTTGCTGTCATCACACCTGTGTTCGCTGTGTTGGTAGCCTCTGTTTTTGGTGCTACTGCCTTATCATCGGCCGCGACTGTCGCAGTATTGGACTTATCTATGGCGCTGTTCGCATTAGGGGCACTGGCGACGCTTTGCTCAGTATTTTGAGCCGTATTAGTTGGTGCCTCTGGCGCTGGTTTTTGTAGGTTATCGCTGCCCAGCTCTTTTTCTTTACGCTTTTCAGGCGCTTTTGAGCTGGACTCAAAGTTGGCATCGGCGACCATACGCGCTTGCTCTTGTTTTGGTGTTACGTCCACTGGTTTTGGCTGTACTTCATCATCCACAACTAAGGAGATAAGCTTGCGATCGCGAGGCACCGTACCTTCGAACTTATCAGTGATGACGTGCAGCTTGCCTTCTTTGTCTATGGTATATAGTGGCACAAACTGCTTGTTATCCGCTTTATACTGCTCAAAGCTATAGCTGTCAGTAATGTTGGTGATTTTGATGCGGGCTTTTTTGGACAGCATACTAGCAAGCTTGGTATATGTCACATCTTTGCCAAACAGCCACTGTGAATGGAAGTTTGACTGTTTATCGTCGCGCTCACTTTTGACTTTTTCATCACTGAACTTGAGACGGTATAGCTTACGCTCGCCAAATTCATGACGATAATGAATCTCAGACAAGGTATTCATCTCTTTGTCCATACTCATGGCAAACAAACGCCCAATACCAATCAGATCAAGATGGTGATCAGCGTGATCAGAGATTGGGTTGCCAAAATAAGTACGCAATCCACTCATGCGTGCGCGCGCGATATTGGTATAGTTATTATGCGCGACGATGACATCGAAGCCTTGCTCTTTAAGAGAGGTAGCGATGAGTAGGGCAATCGGGTTTGAACCGACGATAAGAATACCGTTGGTCTCAGGCTCACGTACGCCCAGCAAGTTGCCGACCATCTTTGCGCCCAGACCCTGAATCATTACCGTACCGATGATGACCATAAATACCAATGGTACAAGCAGCTCAACGCCTTGAATATCATACTCTTGCAAACGAATCGCAAACAGGGATGAGATAGCAGCAGCGACGATACCGCGAGGGCCAATCCAGCTGATCATCAGCTTTTCATTGGTTTTGAGGTTGGAGCCGATGGAGGACGCCCATACTGATAATGGACGCGCCACAAACATGACAATAGCAAGGAGCACCAGACCTACAAATCCTACGCTCAATAAACTTGCCAGCTCTACACGAGCGGCCAAAATAATAAATAGCACAGAGATCAGTAGAACGGTTAAAGACTCATTGAACTCTAGAATCGTCTCGCGTGGGAATTTTGGCCAGTTTGCCAAAGCCACACCCAGTACGGTCACAGTCAATAATCCTGATTCATGCTCCAAGTGATTTGATACCGAAAACAAGACCAAGACGAATGCAAGGGTAAAAACATTGCGCAAAAACTCAGGAACCATATGGCGCCGCATGAGGAACGCCAGTAACCAAGCGCCTGCCATACCAAGTGCCGTTGCCAATACGACAATTTTGGCAAATAGCAAGATACTACTGGCTTCACCGCCTGAGATGATATATTCATAGACCAATACCACGGCAATTGCGCCGATTGGATCAATGATAATGCCTTCCCATTTTAGGATATTAGAGATGGTTTTATTGGGGCGTACGCTACGCAACAGGGGCATAATGACCGTCGGACCGGTCACGCAGACCAGCGCACCAAACAGGAGTGCAATCAATGGGTCGACATCGAATAGCAAATAAGTCGACAGCGCCACGATAGCGATGGTGATGAGTACACCAATCGAGACCAGCATTTGCACCACAGTACCATGCTGCTTGATCTCATCAAACTCTAGCGTTAGCGAGCCCTCAAATAGAATAATTGCCACGCCCAAAGAGATAAAGGGGAACATCAGCTCACCTAATACCAAATCAGGGTCAAACACCCCCAGGACTGGTCCGATGATAATGCCAATGAGCAATAAAAATAAAATGGACGGTTGCTTCAAATACCAAGCCAGCCATTGGGCGGCAATGCCAATCCCAACCACGCCGGATAGCAATAGGGCGGTATCCATAAATTAATCCTTTTGTAATCTTGTCATATTTTATATCTATCCATAGCTGCTATAAGATAGTCGCTACCGTTCGTTTATGATCAATTGTTATCATTACTGATTATATCTGGGTCATCACATTGATAGCCATCATGAATCGCAACATGAGCTTGAGATGATATATACACTATAAAGTAGCAAGGGCAAAAGCATTCTTAGACAAATAACAGTGGTCTAAAAATGCAAAAGATGGAAAACAGGGATGATGATAGCAAGCTTGATAAACGAGTAGTCGATAGCATTTTTACTAATTGACTTTTGTTTGTTTTATGATTTGTTTTGCTTGCTATCATAACATGATTTGATTCATATACATGTATATAGAGCCTGCCACGATATCAGCGCGCAGCCACAAAATTGTACAAAGTCAGTATGAAATAACCATGCCTTGGGTTATCCTGCATTATGTAAATAATGGCAAGATAACGTTTTGTCCATCATACAGTAGCTACGTTGGTCATGCACGCCGCTAAAACAACAATAATATGACGTCAATCAGAGACCGTATATTGGCGCTGAGGGTTTATGTTTACTAAAGCCAACAACCCTGGTTTTGATTAAAATAAATATAAAAACGGGGCTGACATGATCGTTACTATATCAGCCTAGCGATAAAACATATATGAAATCGATGCATAGCACGAATACCATCGTGTAATATGAGTATAACGATATAGTCAATCCTAAATAAAACAGATACATTATATATCAAGGTGGAACTGGTCTAAATTTTCCTTGCGTGCTGTGCCTACGCTGCTCGATGCTGCGAAAAATTTATCCCAGTCCCACTGTATCGTTTTTATACTGAATTCACTATATAAGCAAATATAAGAACGCTGACCAATAACGATTGGGGTTATGTGCGTCAGGCAAGACGTTATCGAGTACCATCATCTAATTACCAACAATAATAATGACCATTCATATGGAGGACAATATGCCTATCAATATGTTTAAATCACGAACCACTGTCGATATGCGACTTTGGTTACAGCGCAGTGCGCTGGCGCTCGCTGTGAGTACGGCGATGGTGGCTAGTATTAATGTCACCACAATGAGCAATGCACATGCGGCTGTAACCACGGCTGATTTCTCTGGCCTAGTTCAACAAGTGACGCCAGCAGTGGCGCGCGTCAACGTCACCAAGACAGTCAGTGAGGCTGAGCTTGCTAAGGCGCAAACGGCTGAAGTGTTGCGGCAGTTTTTTGGCGATCGGGTGCGCATTCCTGATCGAGCAGTCACGCCAGCGATAGAGCATGCTTATGGTACGGGGTTTTTTATTACCTCTAATGGCTATATGCTGACCAATCATCACGTCATCGAGGGCGCTGACAAAATCACCGTCACACTTAATGATAGAACCGAGCTTGATGCAACCTTGATTGGTAGCGACGAGCGCTCAGATGTGGCTGTACTAAAAGTTGAAGGCACTCAGTTCCCCGCGCTACCGATTGGCGACTCAAACAGCTTAAAAGTAGGGGAGCCCGTACTAGCCATTGGTTCACCATTTGGTTTTGATTATTCAGCCTCCGCTGGCATCGTCAGTGCCAAATCACGCAGCTTCTCACGCGAAACCAGTGTGCCGTTTATACAAACCGATGTGGCGCTAAACCCTGGCAACTCAGGTGGCCCTCTATTCAATCAGCGCGGTGAGGTGATTGGTATCAACTCGCGTATCTTTAGTGGGACGGGCGGCTACATGGGGCTATCATTCTCTATCCCAATTGACGCTGCTATGGATATCTATGAGCAATTAAAGACCAGCGGTGAAGTCGCTCGCGCATATTTGGGTATCTATCCGCAAGATATTGACCGTAATCTGGCCGAAGCTTATAAATTGGATAAACCACAAGGCGCTTTGCTGACCCGCGTTTCTCCAGACTCGCCAGCACAAAAAGCAGGTCTAAAACCTGGTGACATTATCTTGCAGTACAATAATGTACAAATCATGCGAGCATCCGACTTATTGAATCTGCTCAACCGAGCAAAGCCAAGCGATCCATTTCGCGCACAGATTCAGCGCAATGGTAAGCAAAGAACCATCACAGGTAAGCTTGCTTATGCACCTAATGATGTCAGAGCCCAAAGTGGGGATCAGCAAAGTGATGATGTCCAACTGGGCCTACGTTTGCGCGATTTGACCAAAGATGAACAAGCAGAGATTGCTACAGACAATAAAACGGGGGTGTTGGTCACGACGGTTGATCCGACAGGGTTAGCCGCGCGCTCGGGGATCTTAGCAGGTGATGTCATTACCAATTTTCACCAAAAGCCTATTAAAAACGTAAAGGATTTCTCTGACGCCATCTCATCCCTACCCAAAAAAGGCGTTGTCACGATAGAAATTATTCGACAAGGCATCCCTGCTATTATTGGTCTGCGTATTGAATAGATACAACCATAAGGAAGTGATTTGGGCAGCAGCATACCGAAAAACACCGAAAAGTATAATTGCTCATCATAAATACCGCTCGCTATAAGAGATACGCAAACGGATATTGCATCAGTCTGCAAATAATGTATTTAAATATTCGTCAGCAGCGGTTAGGCACGCGAGGCCTGCCTTTTCGCTTATATCGTCCCACCATCGATGTGTTGACGATTCGTTAACATTAATCAAAAGACTTATCAGTGCTGATTCATTACGCTAAACTAGCTATTAAGTTCAGCGTGTATTTATTGATAAAGCTCTGAGCTTATATTTATGGTTTTTGGTAATACAAAAACCTCTTTTTGACCTTTGATTTATGATTGCAGCATCAATTGATTGATAGCGGTCAAATCAAAATATGCTACACTAGCAGGCGTTTTTATTATTATATTTTATGGCGCAACAGGTATTTGCGGTCACTGGCATCGATAATGCCAATACTCACTTTAATACGCAGTAATTTATAATGTAAACGTTATGATAATAAATAAAATTTCAGCATTAACATCAAGCAAGGGTTGGTCATTAGCGTTTATCAACGTATATAAATTTTTGGCACTTGCAAACGACCTATCATGTGACAGCTTTGATAAAAGCTAGGATAATACAGTAAGGCACGGTTATGAGCACAGCATACGACGAGATCAAAACCCGATTACAAGGCTCAATGGTAGCCTTGGTAACGCCCATGCACCCTGACGGTACAGTTGATTATAAACGTCTGGCTGACCTCATAGACTGGCAGATCGAGCAGGGCACGCATTGCCTCGTTGCTGTCGGCACCACTGGCGAGTCGGCAACCCTATCGATGCAAGAGCATAGCGATGTCATTCGCTATTTTGTCCAGCATGTTAAAGGTCGCGTACCAGTCATCGCAGGTACTGGTGCAAACAACACCATAGAAGCGATTAAACTGACTCAAGACGCAGCAGATGCTGGTGCAGACTGTGCGTTATTGGTTGCCCCTTATTATAATAAGCCGCCACAAGAAGGCTTATATCAACATTACCAAGCCATTGCTAAAGCCGTCAATATTCCTCAGATGCTCTATAATGTACCGGGTCGCACGGTCGTCGATATTGCCCAAGAGACGGTCGAACGTCTTGCTGATATCGACAATATCGTTGCTATCAAAGATGCGACAGGCTCTGTTGGTCGCGGTGAGCAATTGATTAAAGCTGTTGGTGACAGAATGGTCGTATTGTCTGGTGATGATGGTACAGCGCTTGATCTACTAAAAGTAGGTGGTAAAGGCAATATCTCAGTGACTGCCAACGTGGCGCCAAAAGCCATGAGCGAGACTTTCGCTGCTGGCTTGCGTGGTGATTTTGAAACGGCTAGTCAGATTCATGACGTAGTCAAACATCTACATCGTGACTTATTCATCGAGTCAAGTCCTATTCCAGCTAAGTATGCGCTACATAAAATGGGCATGATCGATAAAGGGATACGCTTACCACTCGTTTGGTTGGCAGAGCAACATCATGCGACTATTGATGAAGCGTTGGTTCGAGCAAACATACTATAACCTGATCTTCAGCGATTTAAGACTTGTTGCTTGACGATTAATATTCAAGAGAGCAACAAGTCAATTTATCATGATAAGCCAATCGCCTAAATGAGCAATAACTGCTAACTCAGAGAGACAACATGATGACAGTATCATCAAAAACAGTATCATCAAAAACGACAAAACTACTTCCTGCAATACTGACCTTAGTTTTGGGTAGTACGTTGGTATTGAGCGGCTGCCAAGCGACCAAGAGCCTGCTTGGAAAGCGCGACAATGGCAGCTTAGACTATCAACAAAGCAAAAAGCTTGCACCGATAGAGCTGCCGGCTGCTCAAGAAACAGCGCCTTTCGTGCCTTTGTATCCAACCCCTAATGTGGGCGCGAACACGCTTAAACTACAGAATGAGTCAGGTAATCAGTATCAGTTGCCAAAGCCTCAGCGTGCTGTTAGTAGCCCTTCAAACTAATTTCTTTCTTCATTTGTACCGCCGATTTTTATGATTATTGATTAAAATAATATCGATATTGTAATAAGAGTCAGCGGTCGCTGCGCGTTTTTACCACATAAGCTTGAACGAACAGGAACCCCCATAATGCAAAAGCAACAACTGCTGTATAAAGGCAAAGCCAAATCTGTCTACGAAACAGAAGACAATGATCTTCTGATTTTACACTTCCGTGATGATACCTCAGCGCTCGATGGTAAGCGTATCGAACAACTGGCACGTAAAGGCGTGGTGAATAACCGCTTTAATGCTTTTATCATGCAAAAATTGTCTGATGCTGGCATCGAGACGCATTTTGAAAAGCAATTGTCTGACGACGAAGTATTGGTCAAGCGCTTGGATATGATTCCTGTAGAGTGCGTGGTGCGTAACTTTGCCGCTGGCAGCTTGGTACGTCGTTTGGGCTTAGAAGAAGGGCAAGCATTGACACCGCCAACGTATGAGCTTTTTTATAAAGATGATGCGCTAGGTGATCCGATGGTCAATGAGTCGCTCTCTGTATCTCTTGGCTGGGCGACCAAAGAACAATTGGCTAAGATGGAAGAGCTGACCTATCAAGTCAACGATGTACTCAAAGCATTGTTTGATGCGGGTGATTTGATTTTAGTTGATTTTAAATTAGAATTTGGCGTATTCCACGACCGTATCGTATTAGGTGATGAGTTCTCACCAGATGGCTGCCGTATCTGGGATAAGAATACCAAGAAAAAGCTGGATAAAGACCGTTTCCGTCAGTCATTAGGTGATGTGATTGAAGCTTATGAAGAAGTGGCTGACCGTATTGGTGTGCCATTAAAATAAGTATCAGATACTTAGCATAAAATAAAAACTGAGCCATGCGCTCAGTTTTTTTATGGCATTATATTTGTGATGGTTCCTTAGTGAGTATTTAAATCTTTGGCTGTGGGCTAAGAGTATCAAGGTTTTAACTCAATAAGATAGGCGCGGTGTACTTCATGGTGTACTTACCATACATATTCTATTAGTGATCGGTGCGCTATACAGGCATCGAACTGGCATAAAACAATGAAAAATATCGTTTCTATTATAAAAACTGTTTTTATTACAATGGTAATATCATTTATTTCACTAATTTGGTGGACTTTTTACACAGACGGCTATATAGGATTCGGGGGTGAAACGCCATCCAGAGAAGATAGACCGTCAATGCAAGAAGTTGCCTCATTACTAGATTATGTAACTAAAGGGCTTCCTCTCGCAGATCGAAATACTAAGAGATCAAAAGATATGGTTAGGGCCGCAGTCAAAGTTTATGAAAACCCGACCCGAACAACTGTTAATCGATTAATGCAAAATATTACTAGCCAAAAAATTTGGAAAGAGATGCCTACAGAAGACTCTAATAGTCAAGAATATTGCTATGATCAGTATAGTCTTATTATTAATAAAGAAAATGATGATGACATTGTATTAAATAAAGGTACAGTTCAATATTTATTCGTACATGTATCTTGGACAGATTCTAGCCCTTGTCGTAAAGCCTATCTTGAGCGTTTAAATTTTAAAGCATTTTAAATAGATTTTAGCCTTGATTTGGAATACCCTAATGAAACCAGTTATTTCACACCAAAAACCTATTAACAAACCACTTAAAACAGACCGCTATAATAGAACCACTTATAACAGACTATAATTCATATCCATTTATCAACAGTATCACTCTTCAGCCATAGGCCTATCACTTAATTCGTATAAAAAATCAAACATAGCGCCAACACTGTACTCCATACCTTATCTTACTTTTATGCTAATTTGTTAGTACTTACTCATATCAATTAGACCATAAAAATAAGAAAAGGTTTCGCTAATGTCTACTGCTTTATCAACTGTTTTAGAGCTAGCTTGGTTTACGCGTCCGACCTGTGTGGTCGCTGCTGACTTGATTGGTAAAGTTATATGTCGACAGCTAACAGATAGCGACGGATCAGAAAAAGTTTTGCGAATGCGTATTTCTGAGACCGAAGCCTATATTGGTCAAGATGATCCCGCCTGCCATTCACATGCAGGGTCACGGACGGCGCGCACAGAGATTATGTATGAGCAAAGCGGTGTGTTTTATGTCTATTTGACATACGGTGTGCATCATATGCTAAATTTGGTTAGTGGCTCTGTAGAGTCGCCTGAATCGGTGCTGATTCGCGCTGGATTTTTAACCGATGATAGTGACCGTTTGATTGATGAGCAACAACTCAGTCCAAATAAGCAGCTGACTCACCCCAAGCAGTTTGCAGGGCCAGGTAAACTGACCAAGCGCTTGCAGATAACTCGCGATTTATATGGCAAACCGATCTCGCCAGACTCAGGCGTTTGGGTCGAAGATGATGGTTGCCAGCCACCTGTATCAGTGCGTCCGCGTATCGGTATTGATTATGCCGGTGATGCTAAAGACTGGCTACTACGCTATATATGGACTGATCATCCTTCTTTATCTAAGAACTGGTAGATTGAGATTTAAATCTATTTTGTGAGGTAAGTTCATGTATAAGTTGACGGTTTTTATTCCTGATGAGGCATTAGAGCAAGTAAAGTCCGCTTTATTTGCCGCTGGTGCTGGTAAGATTGGCGATTATGAACAGTGCTGTTGGCAAGTGCAAGGAATAGGGCAGTTTAGGCCGTTAGCAGGTAGCGCGCCGCATATCGGTAAGCAAGATAGTTTAGAAACGGTCGATGAATGGCGAGTAGAGATGGTCGTCGATGACGCATTTATTACTGCTGCTGTCATCGCGTTAAAAGAGGCGCACCCGTATGAAACGCCAGCGTATGATGTGATAAAAGTCTTGGATTTTTAGTTTTATCTAGAAAAATATTAGCTTGTTAAGTGTAGGAATTCTCACAAAAAAACCAAATAAGCCACTTGATGACTTATTTGGTTATAAATTTTTTGATATTTCAACTGAGTATTAACAGTGAATATCAGACCCTAATAATCGATTAATCCTTTTTAATCTTAATGACATTGTAGCTTGGATAGCCCAGTTCGATTTTATAATCGTCGCGACCGCGTTCAGCTTTGACCTTGATTTTACGGTCGCCCTTTTTATATTTAACATCTTTGACACGATATCCCATGCTGCTAACTTTATTGGCAGCTCGACGCTCGATAGCAGCTGAGTAGACGTTTTTATCAGCTTTTTTATGCTTGTCTTTGTGCTTTTTATGATCTTTGTTATCTTTGTAGACGTCTCCATAGATATCGTCATATACACTATAGCCGCCAGGTGTGGTGACACAGCCAGTAGTTACCGCTAATAAAGTGGCGACAATACTGCCAGACACTACATTCTTTAGTGTTGAAGATGATAAAGCTTTCATAAAAATGTACTCATAATCTACTATCGTTGGATAAAGATAGTTTTCTAATATTTCAGTAAAGGGGCATGTAGAACTGCTCTACTGACAGTAGTGTCAGCGTCATCAGTCTTTTTTAACGTTAATAACGTCTAAATTTGGATAGCTAAGCAATATCTCATACTCCTGCGAGCCGCGTCTGGCCTCAATGTCAAAGACACCACGCTTGTTTTTTTCTTCAAGATCGATATCTTCGACACGGTAACCCATAGATCTTACTTTATTGATGGCACGGCGCTTGATCGCTGGGTAACGTGACTCTCTTTTAATGCTGTCCTCTATATCACCTTTTTTATAGCGCTTGTCGTTCTTATATTTACCATTATCTTTATGCTTATCTTTTTTATAGCGGTCACTGTCTTTTTGATACTTGTTATCTTCCCAATTGTTCGACCATGATCTTTTATTTGAGCTGATGAGTCTTAGAGAAGGATAAGTATATGTTAGCTCATAGAGCTGATTATTCTTTTTGGCAAAAGCTGTCATTGCGCGATCGCCACGATAGCTATCAGAGCGAATGTCTATGACTTGATAGCCTTGGCGGCGTAAGTCTTGACGTAGCTGCTGGCTGACACGGTTGAAGCTATCGTTCTGCCGATTATTATCGCCACGATATATGGGCTGGTTATCATAGCCAGGACCAACGACAGCACAACCGACAGTGGTACCCAATAGAGCAACGATAAGACCAGTAGATATGGTTGTCTTAAAGGAAAATGGTTTTAGAGTTTTCATGAGGCAATATCCTATAAGGTTTCAGAGAGTTTGCAATAAGAATGCTTATATAAGTCAAAGGTAGAAGGTTCTAAAATATGTTGATACAGCCATACTCAGATAGGTATTAAGAGCTACTATCACTAAAAAAAGTATTTTTAGAAATGTTTTCTTACATTATCTATCATAGGATACAAAGCTTTATATTAAGTGTCATTTGCGTTAATAAGTTGTAATTATTGAGAATAATTAAATCGTTGTAAGCATATGCTTACACGCAATGACGTTTACGCGACTTAACATTAGAGTGAGAGTTAGGCATTATGGTTACACGGCATTAGGGAGTGTGACTCAAGGATTGAGTTGGCCGCATTAAGGATAATGATTCAATTATTAGCATCAGGATGATAATAATAGTTGAAGTAAGGACACATACCCATTGCTGATAGCAGCAGTTAAGATTAGATGCTGTATGCAGTAATAAGGGCAGGATGCCCAGTATCACAATCACTGAATATTTGTGCAAGGATGCATAGAAAGCAGTCGTGATAGGTAACATGGACAGTTAACAATAAAACCGCATAACAATTTATTGCTATGCGGTTTTATCGTGTCTGGGAAACGCTAAACAGTTTTATATGGTATGAGAAACCTCTATCTAAACTATTATTTAACTGACATCATTATCTACCTAACACAAAAAAGCCGCATAATTTATTATGCGGCTTTTTATTTTCTTCTTAGATTAACACACCAAGTGCAACGCTAATTAATATTATAGAACGCCTGCATAGGCGTTTTAAACCCTAATCGTTTTCTTGGTCTGTTGTTTAGTTTGTTCTCAATGTCCTGTATTTCATTATCAGAGACTTGTCTAAAGTCACAACCCTTAGGCAAGTACTCTCTGATAAGGCCATTGGTATTCTCGTTGGTTCCTCGCTGCCATGACGCATAAGCATCGGCAAAGAAGAAAGGGCTAAAGAGCTTTTGTTTCACCTTCTTATGCTGAGCAAACTCTTTACCATTGTCAGAGGTAATGGTCTTAACCTGCAACCTCACTGGCGCTAAGAGTTCTATCATTGCCTCTGATACTTGCTGTGCTGTTTTATGACCCACACGCTTCATCTTCAGCAGCCCCGTTTTACGTTCAACGAGCGTGACAATCGCTTGCTTGTGATGCTGACCGATAACGGTATCCGCTTCCCAATCTCCAATACGTGAGCGTTCTTCAACAATACAAGGGCGCTCATGAATCGAGACTCTGTCATTGATACGGCCTCGAGTCTCAGCGGTTAGACGCTGCCGGTATGGTTTTCCTTTACGTCTGAGACACTGCCACAATGTACCGCCCTGCCTCTTATCACGCCAAATATAGCGATAAATGCTCATATGACTGATACCAGCATGAACGCCAGATATTTGCTCAGGACTCCAGTTCTCTTTAAGCTTGTCTGTCACCCATGCCCAGAGGTCAGTCACAATAGTTGTGGCGTTGTTAGCCCGTCTGTCACAAGCCTTGTTATTAGCATGCTTTGCTCGGTAACCTCGTAGGCTTTTATTACGCCTAAGCTCTCTTGATATGGTACTGGGACTTCTGTTTAACACCCTCGCTATAAAATTAATACTATGTTTTGCCCCTTTAAGGGCATAAATCTGGTATCGTTCACCTAGGCTTAGATGTGTATAGCTCATGGTTGCAATCTCACTTTGGTCGGTGGATAAAAACTTTGATGCTAGCGCATCTAGGTCTTTTTTTCACCTTGCATTTGGTATTGCACTTCATGTGTTAATCTAAGCTTCAAAGAATATCTATTTTTCAAAAAACTTTCTTTTATAAGAAAAGTGGATTAGTAATTGTTTTCGCGGCGCCAGTCATCTACTTCGCGCTCAGCATGATCTTGGGCATGACCATAACGCTCTTGGACACGGCCAACCAGCTTATCACGGCTGCCTTCCACTTGATCTAAATCGTCATCAGTTAGCTCACCCCATTTTTGTTTTACTGAGCCTTTTATCTGTTTCCATTCGCCTTTTAAAGTATTCTCATTCATGATTATATTCCTTTTATTTTGTTTGATTCACTTTCATCAAATAGTCTTTGAGTTTATTGACGATATGAATATCGTTTGTTAGAGCTACTGATTTATTACTTTTTTTATTTTAGTAGTTCACAAGTATCATTGGTTGCTACCAAATATCTTGTGATAATTAATATAAGGCTTTTCAATTCAGCTGTCTGTATACGCTATGTTTATAGTGTTACTTAATTATAGTGAGCGTGCATCGTGTGTTATCTGCTCACCGACTGTATTAATGATGCGTAAATTGCGTTTATTGTACGTAATGTCCATCGAATTGAGACCGATATCTAGAGGTAAGTGTCACATGGGGAACTATGAATATACGGGCTAGGTAACTGCGCAATCTCTTAGCGTATGTCAACTGGGAAAGGGGGTGGGGTATTTATAGTAGACAAACATTCTGATCTTATGAAGCATTAATCTGTTTTGTGAAGCACGAGTCCTACTATGTGTTTGGCTATAGACTTATCGTTTAAATGACTATAACCTTATAGTCGAAACATAATTAGTAAAAGTTGTTGTGGGTTTAAAAATGACGAGTCTAAAAATAGTGAGCGATATGTGACTATCATCACACTTTTTTAGCACAATAGCACCTCAGGTAAATTACTGGCGTGTTGACATAATCATTTATCGAGTAGGGATACCTCTGTATTGAATGCATTAGCGCAAAATGAATCCGCACCTATAGAGTCAAAACGTGAGCTGGCAAAAGCCAAGACGCGGCGTGCCTTATTAAAAAGTGCGTTACGGCTCTATAGTCTAGAAGGTGCTCAAGGCATGAGCATGAATAAAGTGGCTAAAGGGGCAGGTATTGCGCAGCCCAGTTTTTATAATCATTTTGAGAGCTTGGATGCGCTACAGAACGAGCTCAGCGCTCAGTTAAAAGACCACTATCTATCGCCAATGCGGCTGGCATGGGTCAATATGCTCAAGGACTATGATGTATTGACTAAGGATGAGTTTAATCAGCAGTGTCAGCAATGTCTGATAATGATTTTTGATTCTGCCTTTCAGAATATTGCGCTATTTCAGCACTTACTCGAAGATCGTCCGCGATTCACTGCCGATATAGAGAACCAATCCTCACTCAATAATGGACTGGGTAATCTAGTCGCAGACATACAAGAGGAGTGGACGGAGATATTTATTCAAGGATTGCAGCTATCCAATCGTTCTTGTGAGCGCAGTGCGGTGAATCTCTGTGTAGATATGGCAGCCGCGCAAGTACATGAGCTGATCTTGGGCTGTCATCAGCAGCGCTACTCGAGGGAGCAAGCGATTGCGACATTGAATATCAGCTTTGATACACTGTTCGCCAATTTTTTGCAAGGAAGCAACCATAGCGACTCATGATATATCTCATGAAAGCTAGGATTTATAAAACATAAAAGGGAGTATGACTATGGGCACTACAGCGGCTAGCGCGACGGACAACGAACAAATCCACTTTAGAACCTGTACTTTATGCGAGGCCATGTGCGGCATCAAGATCAAGCACGATGGCGAAAAAGTCTTATCGATCAAAGGGGATAAAAACGATCCTTTTTCTCAAGGCTACATTTGCCCAAAAGCCACTGCTTTGCAGGATTTGTACGAAGATCCTGATCGTTTACGAGGGCCTGTTGAAAGAACGGCGGACGGTTGGAAATCGATCAGTTGGATTGAGGCGTTAGATAAAGTCGCTGCAGGTATCCAGTCTGTTCAGCAAAAATATGGTCAAAACGCATTTGGGGTGTATTTAGGTAACCCGAATGTCCATAACATGGGCGGTATGCTGACCATCAAGCAGCTACTGACTAGCCTAAAGACGCGTAGTCGCTTTTCTGCGACTTCAATTGACCAATTGCCACACCATATCGTCAGCATGCATCTGTTCGGTCATATGCTCCGCATCCCTGTTCCGGATGTGAATCGCACGCAGTATATGCTCATCATCGGCGGTAACCCGCTAGCCTCTAATGGCAGTATCATGACTGCGCCCAACATGCGTCAAAAGCTCAAAGACATCAAAGCACGTGATGGCAAAGTGGTGGTGATCGATCCAAGGCGTACCGAAACCGCAGATATCGCCAGTGAACATCACTTTATTCGTCCAGCGACAGACGTATTATTGCTATTGGCCATGCTCAATGAAATCTACGCGCAAGGCTACGCCAAGGTAGATAGCCGAGTGGCAGGTTTGGCACCAGAGATTGATCGTATTGCATCATTTGCAGAAGGATTCACCCCTGAGTCAGTGGCAAATATTACAGGTATTACCGCCACTGAAATCAAACGTATCGTCAAAGAGTTTTGTGAAGCCGAAAGCTCAGTCTGTTATGGCCGTATGGGTATCTCGGTCCAAGAGTTTGGCTTGCTCAGCCAATATCTGTCCATGGTCATCAATATCGTCACAGGACGCTTAGATGAAGTGGGCGGACTCATGTTCCCCAATCCTGCTGTCGATGTGGTCAATAGCTCGGGCCCAGGTTATTTGGGCAAACGCCACAGCCGCGTGAGCAATCTACCTGACTTTAATGGCGAATATCCAGTGGTTGCGATGGCGGATGAGATGTTAGTCGCAGGAGAAGGGCAGTTAAAAGGCTTTATGAGTGTCGCCGGTAACCCTGTCCTTAGCACGCCAAATGGTGAAAAGCTAGATGAGGCCTTATCAGGGCTTGAGTTTATGGTGTCGCTTGATTACTTTGTGACTGAGACCAGCCGTCATGCCAATATTATCCTGCCGCCCGTCTCGCCACTCGAGCGTGACCATTACGACATTACGTTTAATGGTTTTGCTGTACACAATGTTGCCAAATACTCGCCTGCTTTATTTAGCAAAACAGAGAATGAGAAGCATGACTGGGAGATTTATCTAGAGCTTGCCGATCGCTTGGATAAAGACGCGCCAGAAGCGGTACAAAAAGAGCGTGCCGCGACAAAAGCGTTTGGACCGAAATTCTTACTTGAGCAAGGTCTCAAGTACGGACCTTATAAAGACGTCACGTTGGATGCGCTGATAGACAATCCACACGGTATTGATTTAGGACCACTGCATCGTATGTTGCCGGAGGCGATCAAGCATGCCGATAAGCAAATCAATCTCAATGTTGATTTTTATCAGGCAGATTTGGAACGGATCAAAGAAATGATGCAGCAGTATGATAATCAGGAGATTTTGCTCATCGGACGTCGCCATGTACGTAGCAATAACTCATGGCTGCACAATAGTTATCGATTGGTCAAAGGTAAGTCTCGTTGTACGTTAATGCTGCATCCAGAAACGGCAGCACAGCATGGTATTGAAGACGGACAAGACGTGAGAGTGACCTCTCGCGTAGGCAGTGTGGTTATTGCAGCAGAGGTGACTGATGAGCTGATGCCCGGCGTCGTCAGTATTCCGCATGGCTTTGGTCATGGACGTAAAGGGGTGAAGCAGAAGATTGCGCAAGCGCATGCCGGTGTCAGTGTTAATGACCTAACAGACGATACCTTAATTGATCAGTTGAGTGGTAATGCCGCCGTTAATGGCGTACCTGTGCAATTAGAGGCGTTGGGCGCTAACGCAGACAATGTGGCTAATGCGGTATTAGAAAACTCAATAGATAGTGCAATCGCATAAGTTCAATTTTTTTAAAGTAAAAAGCAGGCGCTTACACGATGTAAGCGCCTGCTTTTTTATGGAGATAGTTTTTTTATAGTGTCTAGAGATTCAGTCAGCTGTTTGTACCCACAAAATCAAAATCAACGTTGGGCGTTTCACCTTGTATCAATAAGCTGATGGCTTTTGCAGAACCGCAAGCATGCGTCCAGCCTAACGTGCCATGTCCTGTATTGAGCCATAGATTGTCAAAAGTGGCTGACGCGTTATGGCTACCATGTTTGACTTGACCGCAATGCGCGCGCCCAATCAAAGGTACGTTCGATGGGGTCATTGGGCGCAGTCCTGTCCAATATTGAACCGAATTTGCGATGATACCTTTTGGAAATAATTGCTGCACTCGGCGCGTAATGGCCTCACAGCGCGTGGCATTTAAGTCTAAATTATAACCATTAAACTCTGCGGTGCCTGCCACTCGCAACTTATCACCCAAACGTGAAGTCACCAGCTTAAACTCATCATCAATCAAGCTGACAAAAGGCGCTAAATGCGGCGCTCGTGGATTGACCGTATAGGTGGCTGAATAGCCCTTTGCTGGAAAGATAGGCACGCGAATATCCAATGGTTTTAACAGAGGAACGCTATAGCTGCCTAGCGCGATCACATGACTATCAGCTGTGAAAGTCTGTGCGTTTTCGCCTTTTGGGCGAATGGTAATACTGTGTACATGACGATGGGTAGAGTCGGTATCGACGTTAAGTGCCAAAATCTCAGTATCATATAAGAACTGTACACCCGTATCAATGCAGCGCTGTGCGAGTCTTTGCGTAAATAGGTGCGCATTACCAGATTCGTCACGGCTGGTGTAGGTTGCACCAGTGAGTTTATGCGCAATCGGATAGAGGGCAGGTTCCAAGTTGACGGCATTATTGATATCAATCACATGGCGCTCACAACCAAGCGCTTGCATGCGCTCAGTGGGTTCAATCGCCGCATCAAACTCAGCTTGGCTGGTATAAAAATGCATGATACCGCGTGTTTGCTGCTCATAATTGATACCGATATCGGCGCGTAGCTGTTGTAAGGCGTCGCGAGAATATAACCCTAAGCGTACCATTTGCACCAGATTGGCATCGGCACGATCAGCGCGGCACTCTTGCAAAAACTGCATCGCCCATTTGAGCTGATCCTTATCCGCACGCAGACGGAATAACAGCGGGGCATCCTCCTTAAACAACCATTTGAGCGCTTTCATCGGGGTGGCAGGATTGGCCCACGGCGTCGCATGAGAGACCGATATTTGACCACCATTGGCAAAAGACGTCTGCATCCCTGCCGCCGATTCGCGTTCGATCACAGTCACATCATAGCCTGCTTGACGTAGATACCATGCGGTGGTCACGCCCACCACGCCTGCTCCGAGTACCGCAATATGTGTCATGGGATTCTCTATGCTCATGTTAATCATGACGGCAGCCGTGTATTAGCTTGCCATCACCGTTGCTGCGCCGCCTATTTGTTTCAGCTTGATTTTACTTTGGGCGCGCAACATCCACCTGTAGTGCGGCTGGCAAGTCCAATATATTCAAATCGCTTTCTGCCAAGTGCTCAGGACGAGCAACGATAAGGGCAATAAAGCCATTGTCATTTTCCATCGCATTGACCACTTGGATTTTATCGAGTTTGTCGCCTGCTGCGGGGAGCGCACCTGTGCCTTTGATATAATGCAAAAACGCTTTTGGCGCAGATTTAAAGTAGATGCGAGCGATGACTTCTTGACCCAAGTAGCAGCCTTTATCATAGTCCATACCGCCACTTTGATGCAGGCGCAGCTCTTGCGG
This sequence comes from Psychrobacter sp. KCTC 72983, assembly GCF_014280455.1. NCBI lineage: Bacteria > Pseudomonadati > Pseudomonadota > Gammaproteobacteria > Moraxellales > Moraxellaceae > Psychrobacter > Psychrobacter sp. KCTC 72983. The sequence goes on along the minus strand of NZ_CP060390.1, from coordinate 1,215,168 downwards.
TTGGAACTCGCCTTGAGTCGCCGCGACAATCCAGTAATTACCAGTCGCGATACTGCATGCCATCCAAGCCTCAGTGTCTTTAGCGGTATTGTGATCGTCTTTATGGCTAAAGGTTGGCGCATCTGCCAGCACACAAGGGTAAATGGTAGCTGGTGCACTGGTATCAAATTTAGAAAACGCGCCAAACTTTTTTAAATGAGCTTGTAAGGCATCTGCACAATCGCTGCTGATGACCACATCATAGTGCTTCTCGGCTTGTTTTTTGATCCAAATGCCAAATTCGATCCGACCTTTTAAGTTGCAGATTGCAGCGGCTTGATAGCTAAGCCCAAGTTTGGTGACATCACAAGTCAATTGCCCTTGCAAGAATTTTTCGGCATCCTCACCTTGAATGGTCAACTGCGAAAACTGCGGCAATGCTGAGGGGTTTGGAGACTGAGTCATTGTTATTATCCTTCTACTGAAAGCTTCATTATTGAGGTCTAGAGACAAAATCGAAGTGATAAAAATAAAAATTATAGAGGTGCTTTTTCACTGACAGAACGTGTCAGCAAAAATGTAAATAAGGTTAAGAAGAGTACCACAAAAATGGTGTCACAAAAACGTCATACATAAGTGGGGCGCTTCAGTGTGGGTTAAGCATTAAATTGGGCGTAGTGCGCCATTTTCAACGGTACAAATTGGTTAAAAATGGTGAGTTACGGTACAATGGGCGCTCTATAACAACCCTGATACCCGATGACTGCCGAGGATATGATGAGCTTACCAAACTGCCCAAAATGTGATGCTGAATATACGTATGAAGATGGTGCGTTACTGGTATGTCCGATGTGCGCTCACGAGTGGACGGCGGCTGAGACGGATGCGGCACAAGCGGAAGAGCAAGATGCTGCCATTCGTGATGCGGTTGGCAATGAGTTACAGGACGGCGATGCCGTGACCGTCATTAAAGACCTCAAGGTTAAAGGCTCTTCACTTGTCATTAAAGTTGGAACTAAAGCGAAAAGTATTCGCCTATTGCCAGACGCAACCGATGGTCACGATATTGATTGTAAACTTGACGGTTATGGCCCAATGAAGCTGAAATCTTCTGTCGTCAAAAAAGCGTAAATTGTAAAAATGTCTTGAAAGATTCGATAATAAACAAATATAAGACTGACGACATTTAGAAAATACAGAACTGACAGAATATAAAACCTATAAATAGAGAATAGCTATGAGTACTAAAAACGAACAGCTTTTTGCGCAAGCCCGCAAACATATTCCAGGCGGCGTTAATTCACCCGTCCGTGCCTTTGCAGGGGTCGGCGGTACGCCAATTTTTATGCACCGCGCTGATGGCAGCAAGATTTATGACACCGAAGACAATGCCTATATTGATTATGTGGGTTCTTGGGGCCCAATGATTTTGGGTCACGCGCATCCAAAAGTCATCGACGCTGTCAAACAAGCCGCCGATGATGGTTTGAGCTTTGGGACACCAACGCCGTTTGAAACCACGGTCGCTGATAAAATCTGTGAGCTCGTGCCGAGCGTTGAGATGATTCGTATGACCAGCTCGGGGACTGAGGCGACCATGAGTGCGATTCGTTTGGCACGCGGTTATACTCAGCGTGACAAAATCGTCAAGTTCGAAGGCTGCTATCATGGCCATTCAGACAGTCTGCTTGTCAAAGCAGGCTCAGGCATGCTTGATATCGGTGAACCAACGTCTAAAGGCGTACCAGCCGATTTTGCGAAGCACACGATCACGATTCCTTATAATGATCCGCAAGCGATCAAAGACTGCTTTGAAAAATGGGGCGACGAGATTGCTTGCGTGATCTTGGAGCCGATCGCTGGCAACATGAATATGGTAATCCCAACACAAGAGTTTCATGATACGTTGCGTGCCCAGTGTACGGACAATGGCGCAGTATTGATTTTTGATGAAGTGATGACAGGATTCCGCGTGGGTCTGGGCGGTGCGCAGGCACACTTCGGTATCACGCCTGATTTGACCTGTTTTGGTAAAATCATCGGTGCAGGCCTGCCAGTTGGTGCGTTTGGCGGTAAAGAAGAAATCATGTCGTGCATCGCACCGCTTGGTGGCGTGTATCAAGCTGGTACGTTATCAGGCAACCCACTTGCGATGCGTGCCGGTATCGCGATGTTTGAAGACCTAACGGCAGAAGGTTTTTACGAAGACTTAGCTGCCAAAGTCGATCATCTGGTCGATGGTTTCCAAGCGGCGGCGGATAAGCATGGCATCAATCTGCGCACCAATAAATTGGGCGGTATGTTTGGTATGTTCTTTGTCAAAGACGCTGATACCAAAACCCCAAGTAACTTTGATGATGTGACAGAGTGCGATATGGAGATGTTCAATACCTTCTTCCACGGTATGTTAGATCGCGGTATTTACCTAGCGCCGTCTGCGTATGAAGCAGGCTTTATGTCAATCAAGCACAGCAATGAAGATATCGAGGCATCGATTACTGCTGCTGATGAGATATTTGCAGAGATAACAAAGGGTTAACCCACTCTAAATCTCTCAAATTTTAGACATTTGAAAGATAAACCAGCATTCATAATAAATTATGATGCTGGTTTTTTTGTACGTTTGTCATATTTGTGATCTTTTAGGCTTAAATTGCCACGCAGGACATCGCCATACATACGAAAATCACTAGCAAAACTTTTTAGCGGAAATTTAAGCGAGGCGGGTTTGTTTTTTTCAAAGAAAAAATGCCCGACCCAAGCGCAGGCATATCCTGCTGCGACACCTCTTGCGAGAGGCTTTACCGAGCCAGTTTTGATTGACTTTGCCAATCCTAACAAACCAAAACTGCTACCTGCAAAATGGAGACGGCGACAAGCCATGTTTTGATGCTCGTCTAAATAAAAATCATAAAACGCCTGTTTGGGTGACGCTTCAGTTTTTATCATATCCGTTCTGGTACTGTTATGGGTATTAGCGGTTTCGGTCGCATTTTTTTCGGTTGTTTGATTCATGCGGTTAGCGTCCTTGCTGGCGGGTTTATCGACTATCCATTGTCGGCAGTTTTTAGGTAAATAATTGATGGATTTCGATGTGATTTATACCGATGTAAAAGCAGTAAATAACGGTTTTTTATCACAATATTATGAGCTTTCAATGTAGCAAACCGTTATTGCTAACACAAGCGTTAGATGTAGGCTTGGTCATTAGCCTTTGATAGAGTGGTTTTACACTTTTGCTATGATTTTGCGGCGCTTGCGCGTATTTAGGATAAATGCTTTAATGGCAAAATGGCCCAGATTTGTGTGGCGGCTGCTTTTTCTATACCTATGATTTTATATCTATGTCGTACCTGATTTTGTTAAACTACACACTCTCTCTAATACGGTGACAACTTGCCTTATGCCTACTGACTATCTTACAAACCCGCCACTCGGCGATGATGAAATGATGGCAGCCATTGATATTGGTTCCAACAGTTTCCACTTAGCCATTGCCCGTCTTGATCATGGGGAAGTGCGCAAAGTAGTCTCTATGTCTGAAAAGGTACAGCTCGCTGCTGGACTGGATGAGCATAAAATCTTGAGCGAGACAGCTGCACAGCGTGGTCTGGATTGTTTGAGTCGGTTTGTGGCGCGTCTGGATTCTGTACCGCCAGAGCGTATTCGTGTGGTTGCGACCAACGCCTTGCGCCAAGCCAAAAATGCCAATGATTTTATTGCAAAAGCCAATAAGATTTTGCCCAAGCCCATTGAGATTATCGCTGGTCGCGAAGAGGCACGCTTGATTTATTTGGGCGTCTCGCATACCAATGAGAGTAGCGACAAGCGCTTGGTTATTGATATTGGTGGTGGCTCGACGGAATTTATTATCGGTCAAGAGTTTGATCCTTTATTGACTGAAAGCTTACAAATGGGCTGCGTCGCATTCACACAGAAGTACTTTGCTGATGGCCTCATTACCAAAGAGGCTTTTAACAATGCGATTTCAGGCGCGCGCAAGGAAGTACTGGCAATCAATGGTCGTTACCAAAAGACTGGTTGGAGCAGCGTGGTCGGCTCAAGTGGGACGATCAAAGCGGTGCGTAATGTCCTTGTGTCCAAAGGCTGGGCCGATGAGCAAGAACGCATTACTTATAAAGGCGTTAAAAAACTAGAGCGATTGCTGCTTAAGATTGGCAATATTGATGATATCGAGCTAGAAGGCGTCAAAGACCACCGTAAAGCGGTATTTCCGGCAGGTGTGGCAGTGTTGCGTGCGGTGATGAAGGTACTAGGCGTTGAGACCATTACCTACTCAGATGGGGCATTACGTGAAGGCGTGATGTATGACATGCTGGGGCGTTTTGCGAGCGAAGATGTGCGTGACCGCAGTGTGCTCGCGCTTATCAAGCGTTATTCAGGCGACAAAAAGCAAGCCAAGCAAGTGGTAAAAACCAGTCGTAACCTGTTCGAGCAAGTAAAAGATAAGCTTGCCCTAACAAGCGATGACTGTGACTTACTCAGACGTGCCGCGTTTTTGCATGAGATTGGCCTTGCAATCAGTCATAGCAGTTATCATAAGCACAGCGCCTATTTGCTTGAGTATTCTGATATTCCAGGGTTCTCACAAGTGGATCAAAAGCGTATGGCGCAGTTGATGCTCAACCATCGCCGTAAGCTCAAAGCCGATATGTTCGAGCAGACCTGTCAGATCGGGGGAAACCAGCTCGTTTATCTGTGCTTGCTATTGCGTCTTGCGGTACTCGCGCATCATAGCCGTAGTGATTATAAACTGCCAGAATTAGAATTAAAGGTCATCAGTGATAGCGACTGGCAAATCACGGTGGCTGATAGCAGCGAGCATTATGCGTTTTTGGTTGCTGATTTGCGCACAGAGATTGAGCAGTTTGCCAAATGGGGCGTACAGCTTAGTGTGGTAGAGGCGCAAGCAACTGAACCGTTACCATTGTCCGTATCGAGTTAAAGACTAACGTAACAAAAGCAGTGCTGTCGATAATGTCATGCTATATAAGATGTGCTACTATAGCTTCTACTCAGTTTACAACTGTACTTTCATTATCTGAACACCGATAACGATATTATTCTTAAACATAAATACATTAAGTATAATGATTAAAGGGAAGCGTCTATGAGCACTGTCTGGGATAGTGTGCAGCTTGCACGACATGCCAAGCGTCCATTATTTATGGACTATGTTAATCAGCTTTTTACTGAATTTGATGAGTTGCACGGCGATCGTGCTTTTGCCGATGACAAAGCCATTTTGGGCGGTCTGGCACGGTTCAATGATCAACCTGTAATGGTCATCGGTCAGCATCGTGGTCGCAGTACTCGTGAGCGTATCGAGCATAATTTTGGTATGGCCAACCCTGAAGGCTATCGCAAAGTGATTCGCTTGGTCAAAATGGCAGAGCGCTTCAATATTCCTGTGATGACCTTTGTCGATACTCAAGGTGCCTATCCTGGTGTTGGCGCAGAAGAGCGCGGTCAAGCGCAAGCGATTGCAGAGAGTATCGCGGTATTCTCTAGCCTAAAAGTGCCTATCATCGTGACCATTATCGGTGAAGGTGGTTCAGGTGGTGCATTGGCAATTGGCGTTGGCGACAAAGTCAACATGCTGCAAAACAGCATCTATTCGGTCATTTCTCCTGAAGGCTGTGCATCTATCTTATGGAAAACCGCTGAAAAAGCACCAGACGCTAGTGAAGCACTGAAATTAAATGCCATCAACCTTTACCAGCTAGGTTTGGTTGATGCCGTCATCGATGAAGGTGAGGGCGCACATGTGCAGCCACAACCCGTTATGGAAGCTCTAAAATCACTGATCACTGAGCAGCTTGATGAAATCAAAGATTTGGATCCTCAAGAGCGTTGTGAGCTCCGCTACGAAAAATTAAAGACGTTTAACTCAGAAGTGATGCTGCCTGCTTAATGCAAAGCATGTGCTAAGCTTTTCATATTCGAGACTGAGTCTTAATGCTAAAATAAAACGTGTCATTCAATGGCGCGTTTTTTTATGTCTATTAATTTGCTCATGAATTTATCTATCTAAAACTAAGGCTGATTATGACCAGCAGTGCCATCCTCACGCATCCTATTAGACCAATCAGTGATTTGCCGATTGATGAGACATTGGCAGATGCATTATTGGGCAGTATAAATGACTATAGGGAGCAGCTGCATGGTCGTCGGCTATGGCTGGCTTGTAGCGGTGGGCGTGATTCATTAGCGCTTGCAGCGTTATGTGTGCAGCTCTATCGGCAAGGCAGATTGCCATGTTTGCCGCAGCTGTTACATGTTGATCATGGTTTGCAAGCGCATAGTCGGCACTGGGCTAAGCACGTCGCTGATTGGGCGCAAGCACAGCAGATACCTTGTCATATCCTAAGAGCACAAGTGACAGGTCATGATGAGCAAGCCGCGCGGCAAGCCCGCTATAACGCCATGCGTGCGCATATCAACCAAGATGATGTACTGCTACTAGGACATCACGCCGACGACCAAGCCGAAACGGTACTGATGCGCTTGATCCAAGGCGCTGGGGTCAATGGTCTATCAGGTATGCAACCATGGCGAGTACAAACGCAGCATGGACGACGCCATGCATTGTGGCGACCTTGGCTCACGGTAAGGCGCGCCACGATTAGTAATTATGCCAAGCGCTTAGCGTTGCCTTATATCGATGACCCGACCAACGAGACGGGTGATAATGTCCGTAGCGGACTGCGCCGCGATATCATGCCTATACTGGCAACTTATAACCCCAATGTCATTGATAATATTGCTCGCAGTGCGCAGCTATTAGGCGATGCGCAAGCCACTGTCAATGTTCAGGCTGAGCAAGATATGCAGCAGACAGCTGATGAAAGCCTACAGCTACCAGCAGCACAGCGCATGCTCAATATCGATACATTGCAAGTATTGCCCATTTATCGCCAGCGGCAACTACTGCATCATTGGCTGGGTCAAGATGAGCCATTACCGCCTGCTAAGCAGCTGGTCGATGACGTATGGAATTTGACTCAGCGCAGCGACCATGATCACCAAACTGAGCTGTTTTGGCAAGCTCGTACGCGCTCCTATGTTGTTCGCCGCTATCGTCAGCAGCTCTATCGTCAAAGCAGTGAATGGTTGTCTTGGTTAAACGTGCCACTAATAGAGCAAGCGCAGCTTTTATCGCGTTTGGATTTGACAACAAATGACTCAGCAGACAGTGATTTTGCACTACTGACTGTTCGTCGCACTGAAGACTATATCTGGCAGTTGCAAGTGTATCCAGATGCGCTGGCAAGATTGATAGAAAGTCATATAGGCGCACTCAATGCAGTATTAAAGATAAAGCCATTAGATCGCAAACAGCGTGTGCAGACGGCATTGGCGACACGTTCACAATCAGGCAAAAAACTGTATCAAACGCTTGGTATTCCATTATGGCTGCGAGAAAGCTTGGTTGTGGTCAGTGTCGTACTCTTAGATAAAGAACACGCTAAAAATGAGATTCCTATCTTATTATTATCGCCTTTTGATAGGTGGATATTGAAAAATGACTTTTCGAGCAATACCAAAAGTCTAGGTAGTGATATCGACGATGTTTTTAAGAATGTTATAAGCGTAGTTGAGTAGATGAAACAAAACTATAGCGGCTATTATATCTTGCAATGAGGCTTTCATAAGTGTGCTGCCCATACCTTGAAGTCTTTTTGAACCGCCTTACGAATAAAAAACATATTTGACACCTCAAAATATTTTATAAAAATTATTTCTCAATCTAACAGCTAAACCATGTCATAGTCGACGTCAGTTGCGTGTTTTAACTAGGTTTAATGCGATTGTAGCTGACAGGAATTTATCAAACGGTTGTAGTGGCAGTATGCTAAACTGAGTGTCGTTTTATATATCAGTATGTTACGTTGAATACTTTTGAATTTTGTGACTAGGAGACAAGTATGTCGGTATTAGATAATAAGAAAATCAGTTTTATTGGTGGCGGAAATATGGCACAAGCGCTTATCAGCGGGCTTGTGGGCTGCGGCATCAAACCAAGTCTAATCACGGTCGCCGATCCTAGCAGCGATATCCGTGAGCAACTAGCCGCTAAAGGTCTAAACACCGTCGATCCAATGGCGGATGCCAAAGCAGCTGTGGTCGGTGCTGATATCGTGGTACTGGCAGTAAAACCACAAATGATGAAAGTGGTGGTTGGTGCTTTTGCTGAGGCATTGGACAATCAGTTGGTCATCTCGGTTGCTGCAGGTCTGTCAACTGACCTATTGTCTAGCATGCTGGGCGGCTATAGTAATATCGTGCGCGCCATGCCAAACACGCCTTCCATGATTCAGATGGGTGCAACCGGTCTCTATGGCACAGATAATATCTCAGCTGAACAAAAAGAGCTGGCAACCGCGGTGATGGAAGCCTCAGGACTGGTCATGTGGGTCGATGATGAAGAACATATGCATGCTGTGACTGCCGTGTCAGGCTCAGCGCCAGCGTATATGTTTTATTTCATCGAATCGATGGTCGATGGCGCAGTGGCATTAGGGCTTGATAAAGAACAAGCCTCAGTACTTGCCATGCAAACCATGCTTGGTGCGGCAAAAATGGCGATGAATAGTGAAGATACGCCTGCTGAGCTGCGCCGTAAAGTGACGTCTCCAAACGGTACCACTCAAGCCGCTGTTGAATCCATGCAAGCCAATGAGATTGGCCGCCAAATCGGTGAAGCCATGCAAGCGTGCTATGATCGTAGCCAAGCGCTTAGTGAAGAGATGAGTAAATAGTTATTGATTAGCAATTAAGTAAGTAACGACCCAAAAAGTAGGTCAGGCTCAACAGCTGACCTGCATTGTATGATGATTCGCATCTGATAATGACAGTTGTCATCCTAAAATCTGTCAACAATGTCCCATTGAGTAGCCCTTCATGAACAACATGTTATTTCAAGTTTTTGATCTGGTCACCACATTCGCTATGATGCTGGTGTTTATTCGTTTTATGCTGCAATTTGCAGGGATGGATGCGCGCAACCCGATGATTGCACCTGCCTATAAAGCGACCCATATCGTCGATGTGTTTGGGCGTATCTTCCCAACGGTCGGACAGGGACGTATTAGCATTGCTGCTATTGTCCTGATGTTTTTGATTCGTCTGATTGATATCTCTGGAAAAGCGGCCTTGACGCATCAAGGGATTGCGCCTGTGCCGCTATTCTTCACGGGTACGATCAGCTTGGTATTAGACTTTTTACGCATGTGTCGTTACCTAGTGATTGGGTCTATTATCGTCAGCTGGATCGTGGTGTTTACCCAATCCCAGCATCCTATTATTGGTATCATCATTCAGCTAGCAGAACCGATTTTGGCACCGTTCCGTCGTATTACGCCAAACTTAGGCATGCTTGATTTATCACCGATGATTGCTTTTTTTGTATTCTATCTGCTTGAGATCTTCATCGGCGGCTTGTCGGCAAACTTTATGCCAATGCTAGGATAATTGGTGTCTCTAAATCACAGAGAATAAATAACGCATCGCATGCCAAAAGGCGCACTATAAAATATAGAGCGCCTTTTTTATGTCTGCTATTGATGAACGTTATTACTTTATGTTGTTACTTTATAAAGACATTAAGAGTGGATAAAGCGATTGGGTATTAATTGCGCCTGAGCATCATCAGGGTGAGGGTCGTCAGCCGCGCGCAATGTCTGGTTAATCCAATTATCTGCGGATTTTACCGCATCAATCAAATCATCTTCCATGGCCAAACGCCCAGCAATAAAGCTGGCAAGCGAACATCCTGAGCCATGAAATTCACCCTCTAAGCGCGGTAAGATGCTCTTATGTACCATCTCGCCCTCTATATATAAATACTGCTCGATATCACCGCTATCAAAATCATGAGAGGTTTTTACCAACACCGCATGAACGCCTTGCGCGCACAGTTTTTTCGCACCACTGTGCAAATCCTGCTCGCCGCTCAGCGCGCGCAGTTCATGCGTATTGGGTGTAATCAAGGTGGCATAGGGTAGCAGCTGCCTAAACGCGCGCACCAGCGTTTTCTCATCGCCCAAACTGCCACCGCTATTGGCGACTAATACAGGGTCTAATACAAACGGGGTATCAGGGCTTATTATTTGCTCAGCAAACAACTGGGTTAGCATGGCGATATTGTCAGTGGTACCAATCATACCAGATTTGATGGCTTTGACAGGTAAATCGTCAAGCACCGCAGTGGCCTGTGCTTGCACTAAGGAGGCAGCGCACGCCTCAAAGCCAAATACCTGCTGTGAGCTTTGAATCGTGACTGCCGTACAAGCAATAGCCGCATGCGCACCAGATTGACCGATGGCTTCAATGTCCGCTTGTAATCCAGCACCGCCTGAGGGATCCAGTCCAGAAAAACACAGTACGACAGGTCGCATAACCGCTCCTTTTAGGTATTTTATAATCAGTGATAAATACTATAGCCACCTACTGCCAAAAAATCTATCTCAGTCTAGTACCTATAGATTAAGTATAAAGTATCAAAACAAATGAGACTGTTCTGAATCATCAATTTAGCAGTGGTATTTTTTTGCAATATGGCGTAATTTTAAGTATTAAAAGGCGAGAAAAGCATTTATATCGATAATTATGAGAAAAGCCTCATTAAATCGGTAGACAAGGCTTGCAATTCGTTTTGGCTTTGTTATAATACTCGCCCACGACATAAGACGTATTGTTAGCATTAATACTATGTTTATTTTTATAAATGTCTTAAATCGTTAGGTGAAGTGGGTGAGTGGCTGAAACCAGTTCCCTGCTAAGGAACCATACGTGTAAGCGTATCGAGGGTTCGAATCCCTCCTTCACCGCCATTTATTCAGTTATTATTAGAGTAGTAACGCAGCATATTGCGTTAAACATTCTTAATAATTAAATCAAAAAATATTTTGTTTTTAATTAAAAAAGATGTTGACACAAGCGATATTATCTATATAATAGCCAACCTAATTTACTGAAATTGTTTTTAACAACTCGGTAAATGATTTGCAAAGTACGCGCTTGTAGCTCAGTTGGATAGAGCACTTGGCTACGAACTAAGGGGTCGGGAGTTCGAATCTCTCCAAGCGCACCATTTGCATAATCAACTAAATCAATCGCCTGTCTTATGACAATTGGCGATTTTTTTATGTCTATCATTTTTGTAATCTATCACGGGGCTTGATGGCTTCGTACTGGTGACTTGCTGTCAATCGCTTTGCAACTATAGTCAATATGATCAGACGGTCATCTAGGATAATGTACGATAGACCAGTCATTTACGGTACAATAGCGTTATTATTCACTGCTTGCTATGAGCTCGTACCATGCCAAAAAGTTCCTCTAAACGCCCGTCAAAATCTGTCAATAAATCAAAGCCGCAACCGAGCGCTTTTGCGCAGCAAGATCCTAATGAAGCGCCCGCCATTGCCAAACCCATGGTTCGTGTCGTAGCCATTCTGTATGATGGTATGTTGATTCTGGCATTGTTATTTTTGGTGGGTACGATATTGACCGTAGTTGGCACGCTGCTAACGATGGAGACGGGTACCGAGTCTTCACAGGCCCAGTCACTACCGCTTTGGTATCAAAACGCCATTATGACGCCATCATTTGTACTGACATTGGTGGCCTTCTACGGCATATTTTGGCGCCGTGGTGGTCAGACATTGGGGATGCAGACATGGCGGCTCAAAACCATTAATGACGCGGGTCAGTGGCTCACGTGGGGGCAGTCGTTTAAGCGTATCTTGGCTGCTTGTCTGATGCCGTTACTCTTTGGCATCATCGGTAGTCTTATTGATGGGTCACGCGCCGCCTTATTGGCCAGCGCGTTTCTTGGACTGGTATTCAACTATGTTTTTTGTCTGTTTAACCCTCGTGGTCTCGCAGTACAGGATATGCTATCCAACACCATTACCCTAAAAATGCCAAAAGTAGCACATGAAGGGTTATGGCGCGGTTTTAAAAATCGTAAGAAAAAATCTTAGGATTATAAAATAGCCAGCAAGGCTCAAAACATACAAAAGTGAAAGTTATATATTAACGCTTTGAATCAGCCATGCAGTATAACCGACAAAGAAAAGCACCAACGTAGCGCCCGACGTACGACCGAACTGGCGCTTTTTTGTAAAGGCAAACACACACAGAGCAACGAGTAATACCGTCAGTAGCCCCATTGCCATCACATCACGTGATAAAATCACTGGATCAGCAGAGATAGGGGCAATCACCGTAGCTAGGCCTACGACCGCCAATGTATTGAAGACATTTGAGCCAATGATATTGCCAAGTGCCATGTCGTGCTCGCCTTTACGCGCTGCTGACAAGCTTGATACCAGCTCAGGCAGTGATGTACCAACCGCAACAATCGTCAAGCCAATGATAAGCTCGCTGAGACCCCAGAGCGTTGCCAATTCGACCGCTCCCCAAACGATCGCCCGCGAGCTAAGTACCAGCATCAGCATACCGAGCAGTAAGCTACCAAGTCCACGCGCTACGCTTGGCTCTGTCGCATCTGAATCTGCATTATCAATGTCCTCTTCATGCTCATGATAGCCCTCACGAATGCTCAATACGATCTGTGACCCCAATACCGCAATCAACAATACAAGCAATATCAGACCATCCACTTGGCTCAATATGCCGTCACGTAGCTGCCATGCAGCGATGGCGGTGATTAGCAGTAGCAGCGGCAGGTCACGCTTTACGATACCTTTACGGATGATAATAGGGCTAATCAGTACGGTTGCACCCAGTACTAAGGCAATATTGATAATATTTGAGCCGTAAGCATTGCCTAAAGCCAGCTCAGGACTGCCTTCTAATGCAGCCAGTACTGACACGACCATCTCAGGTGCTGATGTGCCGATACCTAATATCAAAACACCGATTAGGAAACTCGGTACACTAAACTTTTTTGCCAGCGCTGTTGCTCCGTCAATAAAGACATCGGCACTCCAAACCAAAATTGCTAACCCAATCAGTATTGCAATCACCGCCAACCACATCGGTATGTTTCCTTATATATGATGAAAAATATGAGTTTAATAAATAAAAATCGCACAAAAAAAGCCGAATCTTGATTTAGATTCAGCTTTCCTCATAGCATCGAGATTTTTAGTAATAATAGCAGTTAACTCAAAGATGTAACTTTGTGTTTATCTTAAATTTACCAAAACCTCACCATCCTGTCATATTAAGCAACTTGTACAGGAATGATATTTGCTGTGTCTTTCACCGTGTTGTCTTCGTTGCAATAGACCAGTTTTGGCTGATACGTCGATGCTTCAACTTCATCGAAATGCGCGTAAGCACAAATAATGACGATGTCGCCTAGGTCTGCCATATGAGCCGCAGCACCATTTAATGAGATAATACCAGAGCCCGCCTCAGCACGGATAGCATAGGTGCGAAAGCGCTTGCCATTGGTCACATTATAGATATCGATAGATTCGTTTTCACGTAGACCAGCTAGGTCTAGTAGATCACCATCGATACCGCATGAGCCTTCATAGTGAAGCTCAGCATGGGTAACGCGAGCACGGTGTAATTTGCATTTAAGCATATTAAGTAGCATAGGTTGCTTCCTTAGCGTAACTGATATTAAATAACTAAATCAAAAGGTTAATGGGGACAAACGTACCAAAATAAAAGGCTATTACTATAGAAATAATATTTTATTCAGGCAATTTAAAGCCATTAATTTGTGAACGTGCTTTTTCGATATCACCATCTAGCAATAGTGGTAGCGCGTCAAAAGCCGCCGTCAATGCGCTGTCAATGGCGATTTGCTCATCGGGAGACGCTTTTGAGAGCACATGTCCACTGACTTTAGATTTGTGACCAGGATGACCGATACCCACACGCAGACGATGAAAGTCATTACCGATATGCGGCGTAATATCACGCAGGCCATTGTGACCACCGTGACCACCGTCGGTTTTGAGTTTGATGCTGCCAGCTGGAATATCGAGCTCATCATGAGCAATCAATAACTCGTCGTTTTTGATGCCATAAAAATTTACCATAGGCACGACTGACTGACCAGATTTATTCATAAACGTCAGAGGCATAAGTAAGCGCACATCAGATCCATGAATGTGCCCACGTCCTGTCACCCCGTGGAATTTTTTGTCAGGGGAGAGCGTGATGTTGAATTGTTGCGCCAAGTGATGGACAAACCAAAATCCGGCATTATGACGCGTAAACATATACTGCTGACCAGGATTACCAAGACCGACAATAAGCTTTATGGCCATAAAAACACCCTGCTTAAATTTGATAAATAAGGATAAGGTTTGAAATATTGATAGACAATATATTCTCAAACCTTAGGGCGTGTTGAACATTCGCAAATAGGCACTGCTGATCGCTAAAATTGTTCCAGACAAGGCACAAAGCGACGATAATGCAGATGCCTTAGCGAGATTTGTAACGCAGTATGGGGCAATTTTAGCATCAGCCCCAACGATAAAAGCAGGGGACAGGACTCTTTTTTGCCGCTTCATCGTTAAAAATAAGCGCTTAGAGTGACTAAGCTTATTATTTTTAACATCGAATCGCCTAAAAAATAGTCGCTGTCAGTGCCATGGTCGAATGTTCAACACGCCCTACTTACAAAAACAGCAGGAGATTTCAAATCGCCTGCTGTCTTCTTAACTAAACGAATCTGTTACTAAGTAGCACAAAATAAAATGCTACCTAGACATAGTATATTACTCGTCGTCGTTGCTTTCTTCAGCATCAGCGCCGTCGTTTTGCTCAGTTGCTGGTACTTCATCAGCATCAACGTCGTCAGCATCTTCGTCAACTTCTTCAACCGTTGGTGGCTGCATGTTAACGATAGTACGGTCATGGCCGTCTTCTAGCTCAAGCTCATGAATCACAACGCCTTCAGGAAGTTTGATGTCTGATAGACGGAACAAATCACCGATTTCCATACCAGATACATCTACTTCTAGATATTCAGGAAGTTGTGATGGTAGGCAGATCACTTCGATATCAGATACTAAAGTAGACAATACGCCACCAGCAGCAGTACCTGGCGCTTCTTCACGACCAACAAAATGCACAGGAACGTTCATGTGGATTTTTTGACCTTTTACAACGCGCTGGAAGTCAGCATGCATTGGGAAGCCTTTAGCAGGATGACGCTGCAAGTCTTTGATAACAGCTTGATGCTCGGTACCGTCAACATTGATGGTCAAGATGTGTGAAAAGAATGCTTCAAACTCAAGTGCTTTTACTAGCTCGTTGATTTTGATAGAGATCGCTGTTGGCTGCTCACCACCACCATAGATGATAGCAGGAACTAGGTTCTGCTTACGTAGGCGGCGGCTCGCACCTTTACCTTGTAGGTCAGCAGAACGATCAGTAGCGTTTAGTTCAAAATGATTATTGCTCATGGATATAATCCTATAAAAAGAATGATGAAGTGTCTGGTCATAAAAAAGTGGATTTGCGACCAATCCACTAATACGTGATGAGAGCTAATATCTATCGTTGCGTATAAATGACACAACTATCGATGTTAGCCATTTGCTTATAACAATGATTTTTATAGTAAAAATTACCAAAATAGCCATTATTATTCAGCATGATCAGCACTTTTGATAATGCTGGCCTGATTGAATAAAACAAACGGTCAGCACAGGCGCGCATTATACGGGATTTTGTAGTAATAATAAAGACCTACGCAAAGTACGTACATAAAAATAGCGTCAAGTACTGATACTTGACGCTATTATTTTTATGACTAAATTTTTATTGTCACTACAATGTTATTAAAATTTATAGCAATGACTGTCTCATATTAAGCATCAAACATCGCACTAATAGATTCTTCATTATTAATGCGGCGTAAGCTCTCAGCAAGCATTGGCGCGATACTGACCTGACGGATTTTGCTACAGGCTTTTGCTTCGGCAGATAATGGAATCGTATCAGTCACGACGACTTCGTCTAGCGCAGATTCGCTGATGTTTTTGAGTGCATTACCTGATAGGACAGGGTGAGTGATATAAGCTAAGACGCGGCGTGCACCATTCTCTTTTAGTGCTTCAGCGGCTTTACATAATGTACCAGCCGTATCGACCATATCATCAACGATGACGCAATCACGGTCACGAACATCACCGATGATGTGCATCACTTGTGACTCATTGGCACGAGCACGGCGCTTGTCGATAATCGCCATGTCGGTATCGCCTAACTGCTTGGCCATTGCACGGGCACGAACCACACCGCCAACATCAGGTGAAACCACCATGATGTTGTCATAATCTTGTTTTTGTAGGTCGTTTAGGAGTACTGGCGTACCATAGATATTGTCTACAGGAATGTCAAAGAAACCCTGAATCTGATCTGAGTGCAAATCAACTGTCATCACGCGATCGATACTAACGATGTTCAGCATGTCAGCGACGACTTTTGCTGAGATAGGTACACGCGCTGAGCGCGGGCGACGATCCTGACGCGCATAACCAAAATATGGCATGACAGCTGTGATACGACCAGCACTAGAGCGACGCAAAGCGTCAGCCATCATCATGATTTCCATCAAGTTGTCGTTGGTCGGTGCACAAGTCGGCTGCATGATAAACACGTCTTTACCGCGCACGTGCTCTTTGATTTCCACGGCAATTTCGCCATCAGAAAAACGCGTGATGTCAGCTTTACCAAGAGGAATGTGTAGGTGGTCGGCGACGGTTTTCGCAAGTTCTGGATGGGCGTTGCCCGTAAAAATTGCCAAATAAGGCATGACTGAAGTCCTATTTATTGACTCAAGCAGCGACCACTAAGCAGTGTCTAACTGCCCAAATAAAGAAAAGAGTGGTGAAAGTAATTATAGACTACTAAGATAGTAAAAAATGGCAGGGGTAGCTGGACTCGAACCAACGGATGTCAGGATCAAAACCTGATGCCTTACCAACTTGGCTATACCCCTGTAATGTCTAGGCAGGACGAGCGCTGAATGCTAACAAAGTATTAGCTAGGCTTCGCTACCTATCAACCGTCTAAGACGGTGTTCCCTAGCGGTGTTCATTGCGAACTATACCGAAATTGGGAAGGTGTTGTCAATTGCTATCACTAGCAATCCAAACTAAAAATGGCAGGGGTAGCTGGACTCGAACCAACGGATGTCAGGATCAAAACCTGATGCCTTACCAACTTGGCTATACCCCTATTGTGGCGACCTATTATAAGTAAATTTTCAGATTTTGCAAGTCATTTGCGCCTTTTTCTGGTATTTATTCGAAACTAAGTGAATTAGCCTGAGTTGCATCGCTACTATTGTAGTGAATAGAGGTCTTTTTATTAAGCCTGTCAATCGTAAGCTAATGTTGTATGAGTTAATTTTGTACGAGAGGATTGACCACTCTACCACTCATAAATATTGCAGGTTCCGTCAAACAAGCTGTATTCTCTGGGTCTTCGATGACAATATCACCTTTTCGTAAATAGTAACTACCTATACGGTCTTTAATTTTGCCACTCGTAAGAACTTCCTCACCCAGTTTAACCTTGGTTCCCTTTAAAGAAATAGAGTTTTCATCCTCAAACAGAATGGCTCTATCTGGATAAAAAATAGGACTAAGATACTTATCATCGTTCTGAACAAAGTATAAGCAGTTATCTTTTATAACGTATTTGCCTTTCAAAACAAAATTGATTTCGCGCATTGAAAGAGCCGGTGCGTAAGTAAATAGTTCAGCAGGTGAACTGGTTTTACGGTGCTGCTCAGGAGTAGATATATTCTGAGAGTTATCTTTTAATTCAATTCCTAGCTGCGATGGTAAAATTACATTATCAGACAAACGCTTGGAATTAGGTTCATCATAAGACTTAGGTAGCGATGTACACCCAGTTAGACTCAATGACAAGCAAACAAAAACCGTACCTATTATTGAGCATTTTTTTAGATATAAAGCATTCACGTTACAAACTCCCCACCACATACCCCGAACAAGGCGCACTTTCAATCCATGTTACCAACAGCGCTTTATCAGAGGCAATACTCGCATCTAAGGGTAAAAACACCGCGCTACCAGAGCCAGTCATGCGTGCTGTACCCATTGCTTGCGTCTCTAACCCTTTTAAGTAATCTAAAGCCTCTGCAACAGCAGGAGCGAAGCTTGTCACTACTGGTGTAAAGACATTATGATAGGGCGTATTTAAATTTTGAACATAATCATTGGATTGATTTTTAATCGTATCAATCGACAGAGAAGTGATATCTCGCTGTAGTTTGGGGTGGGCGAATAGTTTGGCAGTATTCACATGCGCCTCAGGCGTTAAGACTAAATACTGCTGGTCAGGTAAATTGATGGCAGTTAATTTTTCACCAATTCCCATGGCAATGGCATCTTGCCCAAAGATAAAGATGGGTACGTCTGCGCCTACCTTTGCACCGATTATTATCAGCGCATCACAAGTAACGTTAAGCTGCCAAAGCTCATTAAGTACCAGCATAGTTGTTGCGGCATTGGATGAGCCACCGCCCAATCCTGCACCCATGGGCAAATGCTTGTCTAACGTGACAGTGACTTGTGCCAATTGCCTAGGTAGAGTCTCTGACTGTATGGCAAAAGCGAGCAATGCGCGCGCCGCTTTGAAGATTAAGTTGTCTTCTATATTGGCAGTTATCGCCTCTGCACCAGCTAATACCAATAGCTGATGACAGAGGGTATTGGCATCCGCTTTATTATCAGCCGTTTGTATCACAACATCATCCATGAGTGAAAAATGCAAATAATCGCCCCAATCAAGCAGGCGAAACACCGTTTGCAAATTATGATAACCGTCAGCACGCTTGCCTGTAATATGCAAAAATAGATTGATTTTTGCAGGGGATAGACGCGTAACAGTAGAGTCAGATGCTTCGGCTATGTTTTCAATCATGTTTTTTCATCATAAGGTACAGTCATAAACGACTATGGTAATGAGCAATAGGGGCTGATTTTTCAGTGGTGATATACTAGTAATGACGGACTAGTGATTAATCGTCATCACAACTTTATTGCCCTGTGGTTGTACAGCGCTGATTTTACTAGGGAGTTTGTCATTCCCTTTATAAGTAAAGCTGGCACTCCAGTCGCCATTGACTGATCTGATCAATCGGTTTTGAGCATCTAGCTGCGGAGCGCTATCTGAAGGCGCGGGGCGACCAGAAATCCAGTAAGGCATTTGCGAGATAGGCGCTTGCCAGCCAGTGGCTTTTTGTAATAGTTCCTCAGGGTCATCAGCGGTCAGTGTGCCTGTCTTTTCACTGACTAGCGTCGCGGTTTGACCATTGTACTCGATGTTGGTTTTACCAATGCCAAGCGCGCCGATGAGTTCAATAGCAAAACGATCGTTTTCTTGTCCCCATGCATAAAACGCACTACCACCTTGGGTACCTGAGGTGTCATTAGCAGGTATGGTCACCCCAATTTTACCCGTGATATTAAAGCTCTCTAGCTTTTTGGGCTGATCTGCGTTTTGAGCTTGCATCGTGGTTGGTTGATTGGTCGCGTTGGCTGTTTTTAGTGACTGACAGCCAGAGGTAATAACCATTGTAGTCGCTATCGCAGTAAGCAAAGCCAGTTTATTTGGTTTATAAGACATCGTTGATGCTGACATAATGTGCTCTCAAAATGGGAAAATGGACAGGTTAACAAAGATATTAGCTTAAGGGCTATTTGTTGCTCAGTTATGCACGGCTGTTAGCTTCTTATACGTCCCTTGTAATTGATAAGTGCTTTGTGACGTGTCAAGCCTAATGGCATCATGCCGCAACAGTTATTTTGAAAAACCACTATCAATATAGCTGTATGCTGTCATTGATATTGTGTTGTCCAAAGGAGAAGCGCTGTTGCAAATCTGCGAGTAGTGCTTCGACTTTTTCGTTATTGCCAAGACCTTGATAAGCACGCAGTAATAGAGTGCCTGAGCGCAGGGTTGGGAGCACATCGTAAGGCGTTTGCAGATAATCGATGACTTGCTTATAGTTTTCTTTGGCCAGTGCATTACCCGCCAGTACGTTTAGGGCCTGTAGATGAAGGTCATTATCGTAGCGCGGATCATCATAGCGAATCTGGATAATTGCTGTGGCGAGTGCCAGACCTTGCTCAGAGCTACGCTCGTTGGCCAATAGCAACTGTGCATAACTGAGCTGATAGGATAAATTGGTAGGATCGAGCGCCTGCAAATGATTAAGGAGTGTACGTTTGACGACATAGTCGCTTTTGTCATCTAACAGTTGGACACGGGCAAAGAGTAACATCTCATTATCAGGATATTTACGAGCGGCCCGCGTCAATAGACGTAAGGCTTCTTCTGATTCATTTTGCTGCCACAAAATATCGGCTTGCATCACAAAGGTGTCAGGGGCGAACACCGTAAAGTCTTTGCGTAGCTTTTCTAAAGTAGCAATGGCGGCGTCGACGTCGTCATTGAGCAATTCATATGCGACCACTTTTCGACGTGCTTCTAATACTAAGTCTTCTTGCATCACGGCATTGAGATAGTATTTGGCTTTATCAAACTGCTGCTGGCGCTCAGCACTGATACCGAGATAGTAATAAGCTTGGTCAAGGTAAGCGGGGTTTTTGGCAAGCATATTGAGTAGATCATCCGCACTCGCATATTCTTCGATATCCAAGCTCACTAGTGCTGCTAACAAGGTAATCTCAGCATCGTCGTTAAAGCGGCTGTGGGCTTCGAGCAATAGTTTCCAAGCTTGCTCGCTTTGTTTTAAGTCTAATAAGTAGCGAATCTCGTACAGGTACAAACTTTTGCTATCAGGATTGCGCAAGCGTGCTTGGCTTATATAGTTGACCACAGTTTCAGAGGTGACGATTTTGCGCAAGATGTCAGCCTTTAGGGTGATAAAAGGCACATAATCAGGCTGGCGCTCTAGCGCACGGTTGATATGCACGATAGCGATTTCGGGCTCATTAAATTGGTAAAGTAAACCAGCTTTTAATACGGACAGTGAAGCATTTTGCTCACTATCTAGTGGCTGCAAAGCGGCAAGCAGCTCGCGTTTGTCATCGTCATTATTGGGATAAATACCGATAAGGATTTCGCTCAAATCTGCACGCGGATCGTAACGCAAGATGCGGTTTAAGGTCTCGCCAGCTAAGATATAGTCGTGTGCCCGTAGTGCCAAATGCGCCACATAAAACCAAGCAGGTACATGATCAGGATTCTGGTCTTGCCATGATTTCGCAAAGGCTAATGAATCCTCAACCCTTTCATTACGCAATGATAGAGTTAGCGCCCTCTCAAATACCGCTGTGGCATCTTCTTTAAAAGATTGTTGCTTATAGATCGTCATCGCACGTTGTTTGTCATCACGATCCGCAGCAAACTCTGCATCTAATAGAGCATATAAACTGGGTTCGTTGAGTTCAGGCTGCCATAGGCTGGCTGGCGCTAGACCATCAATGTTGGTTACGCTATCTGTCATTTGGCTGTTTTTATGAACAGTCGTGCTGATAGAGGTGCTAGAAGTAGCATTATTATTTGCCCTGTTATCGCTAGTAATGACTGCTACTGGTGGCGTTTTTGCGGCCAATTCTGTATCAGCATGGCTGGCATGTGCAGGTACGGCAAGGCATAAACAGACGGCCAATGACAACGCTAGCTTATAACGCTGGCACAAACGATCAATAACGACTTGCAATAAAGCGCGGAGGCTAGATTGCTCGTTATAAAGAGGTTGTGATCTAGATAATGATCCAAAAAACATCATAGATAGTCGTGTTCGCCCATGGTTTACCTACATAGCTGAGGCAATTTTATTTTAATCATTTCAAATCAAATAGTGGTAATGAGTACCCATGACAAATATTATAAGAGCGGATGAACAGTATAAACAATAGCATCCGTGTTACTCATATCTGAGCAATCATCATTCTATTGATAGGCTATGACTGATACTTGTTTTAAGCATGAGTTATCTTGCTAAGACTTTTATACAAATAGGTATATTGATCAGAATACTGTGGAAATATAACAAGTTAGGCGACACTAAGCGAATGATTTATGATGATCTTAGCGACTATTTGCCAAAATACATCCATTGATTTTATCAATCATATCGGTAGTTGATTTGTTACATTTGCGACCAGATACAGAGATATCGCTATCATAGATGGGTGAGTGTTAATTAACGCCAGCAATAATGATATAATAAGCGGTTTTTAGGGTCTTCCTTTCAGCGCTGTCGTCAAAAACTGTCTTTTAAAAATAATAAGATAGCGTGAGTGGGCAGCTAGGCGTCATGTTTATGGTCTATCGATAATGAGATTAGTGGTCATTGGGGTCAATCACAAAACTGCACCAGTCGCTCTGCGAGAGCGCTTGGCGCTGGTGGGTGACGATGTGAATGTCGCGCTTGAGCAAATAGAATCCTTCACGGATGGCAGTGTGATTGTCTCTACTTGCAACCGTACTGAGATTTATGCGCTTGTGCCCCATACGTTGACCCCGCACCACTCACATTCATCAAGCTCGGCAGTCAATGAGCAGACAGATCACGCCATCTCCCACAATGATTTTAGTAGCAGTGCTCATGTCACATCAAGCATGATCAGCGCTCATATCCTCAAGATTAAGACGTGGCTTGCTGAATTCAAACAGCTGCCACTCGTAGATATCGATCCTTATCTCTATGTGCACCGCGACACGCACGCATTGACCCACTGGCTAAGAGTCGCAGCGGGGCTGGATTCTATGATACTGGGTGAGCCGCAAATACTTGGTCAAATCAAGCGCTCTGTGCATTTGGCACAAGAGCAAAAAGTATTGAGCAATCAGCTCGGTTGGATCGTTGATCAAGTATTTGCCGCTGCCAAACGAGTACGTAATGAGACGCAAGTGGGTGCACAAGCGGTATCGCTGAGTTTTGCGGCGGCCAAATTGGTCACGCAGATATTTGATGACTTGCCGAGTCGTACGCTATTGGTCGTCGCGGCAGGTGAGATGAATCGCTTGGTTGCCACCCATATCGCAGGACTTGGCGTTGGGCGAGTGATTATTTGTAATCGTAATCCTGAGCGTGCTGAGGCATTGGCGGCTGAACTGCGTAGTCCCAATCGCCGCATAGACGTCAGACCCTTGCAAGATTTGCCGCAAGTGCTGGCAGACGCCGATATTGTCAGCAGCTGTAGTGGTAGTATGGATTTATTGATTGATAAAACCATGACCATGCAAGCGCTTAAGCGTCGCCGTTATCAGCCAATGTTGATGATAGATTTGGCCGTACCACGTGATATTGACTCAACCATCAGTCGCATGGATGATGTCTATCTGTATTCTGTCGATGATTTGCAGCATGTGATTGCTGGCAATATTGAGCAGCGTCGGCAAGCGGCGGTCGATGCGGAACTTTTAGTCAGTCAATTGGTCGTTGAAATAGATCGTCGCTTCCAAGTTCGTCAAGTGGGTAAAGACATCCAGCAGTATCGTACCTGTACTCAAAATCAAGTAGATAAGCTACTGCATGAGTCCATTGCTAAGCTGCAACAAGAAGATAACAGTCCAGAAGACATTCTCATTGAGCTGTCACGGCGCCTGACTCAAACACTGACGCACGCACCATCCAAGCTCATGCGTAAAGCGGCCCGCGAAGGTGATAGCGATTTGCTAGATTTTGTGGTGTCTGGGCTACAGGATGCCCATCGCGGGCGCTAATGTTCTCACAGCGTCGATCAACGAACACTTACCAATAAAACTCTAATCACGCAAGCCATATCAGTGCCTGAGCGTATCGTTGTCAACCTCTAGTATCAGTGCTACTATCAAATCTTATGGATGATTTGGGTCAAGACAGTTTGGCTTGACATAGGGTGATGAGACTCGCTCATGTTGTGACTATAACGTGACTAGAAATAGTTTCGCCCCATGTTTATAGCCCTCATTAATGTGTATTAGAATCAGTGCGTTTGCATATCATGAATCTGAAGCATTGATATCAAAACAACACATGACCTCATCATCAAAGACAGTAGCGCTGGGTTAAAGGGTTATCTTGTCTATCCTATATCTTCTTCATTTTTGTTCGATATGAGTATTCGGTTGATACCAATCATCTATGGTACTTAACGATATTAGTATCTATATTATTTCCTATCCCCATATTATGGTATAAAAATAAGGTCCAAAAAATTAAGAAACAGTCATCATCTAATCATATACTAGGAGTGTTCCATGCCTGCATTACGTCAAGATATCGATCCAAACGGCTTATTAGAGTATTCGGTGGTCTACACTGATCGTGCGCTAAACCATATGTCAAAAGCCTTTCAGCAAGTGATGAATGACTTATCTAGTGATCTAAAATCTGTCTACAACGCGGATGCCGTGGTGATCGTACCGGGTTCTGGTACTTATGGTATGGAAGCGGTCGCGCGTCAACTGGCAAATGACGAAGATTGCCTCATCATTCGTAATGGTTGGTTTAGCTATCGTTGGACGCAGATTTTAGAAAAAGGCAAAATTGCCAAATCCTCTACCGTGCTCACAGCCAATCGTGCAGATGATAGCGAGTTACCAAAGCCGTTTGCACCAGTCGATATCGACACGGCGGTAGCTAAAATCAAAGAAGAGCAGCCAGCAGTGGTATTTGCGCCGCACGTCGAGACTTCGTCTGGCATGATTTTGTCAGATGATTATATCAAAGCGTTGAGCGCGGCTGTGCATAGTGTCGGTGGATTGTTGGTTATCGACTGTATCGCGTCAGGCTGTGTCTGGTTAGACATGAAAAACTTGGGTATCGATGTGCTGATTAGCGCGCCGCAAAAAGGTTGGAGCAGTACACCAGGCGCTGGTCTTGTCATGCTAAGCGAGGCGGCGGTCAAAAAAGTAGACAGCACAGAGTCTGATAGCTTTAGTATTGATCTAAAGCAATGGCTAAATATCATGCGCGCTTACGAAAACGGCGGTCATGCCTACCATGCGACGATGCCGACAGACAGCTTACGCCAGTTCCGTGATGCGGTGAATGAAGCCAAAGCGGTTGGTTTTGATAAGCTATGTGAGGCGCAGTGGACGCTTGGCAAACGTATTCGTGAAGTACTAGAAGCCAAAGGCATCGAGAGCGTTGCGGCTAAAGGCTTTCAAGCGCCTGGCGTTGTTGTGTCTTATACCGATCGTGATGATATGCATAAAGGCAGCGCTTTTGCGGCAGCGGGTGTGCAAATCGCCGCTGGTGTACCCTTAAAAGTAGGTGAACCTGACAGCTTCAAGACGTTCCGTTTGGGTCTGTTTGGCTTGGATAAATTAACCGATATCGACGGTACGGTCACGCGTTTTGAGTCCGCACTGGATGAAGTACTAAGCCAGTAGTTATGATTGAGAAACCTTTTAAAATGATACCGCTAACTTTATAAGTACTTCTGAAGACGCTTTTATCATCATAAAATACTGAGCCGTTATTATCATCATACGTGCTCAGTATTTTTTTACCCTTTTATTATATTTTATAATATAATGTATTTATATAAATAGAACGTTAAGCAAATACTTAATAAACCTAAATGGGTAGTCCGTTATGAGTATACAAATAGACTGGCAAGCATTTACACCGATCTCTTTAGTCGGTGGTCTGATGCTAGGGGTGGCGACGGTTATTTTGCTGCTCGGTATCGGGCGTATAGCCGGTATCAGTGGCATTTTTTCAAGCTTACTAAAACCCAAGCGTGTAGAGATGTGGCAGGTGCTGTTTATACTGGGTTTGGTCATATCGCCCGTGCTGTACAGGCTGGCAAGACCGCTACCTAACGTAGAGATTAGCACTTCTTTGCCACTGTTGATTGCCGCAGGGCTATTGGTGGGCTTTGGCACGCGTCTTGGCTCAGGATGCACCAGTGGGCATGGTATCTGCGGTAATGCACGTCTGTCTCCACGCTCACTGGCCGCGACCGTCACCTTTATGCTGTTGGGTATTGTGACCGTGTATATCGGTCGTCATGTCCTAGGGCTACTATAAATGCTCAATGGCAGATCGCCATGAGATTGCTAGTAGGACTAAAGCACGCACGATATATAAGAGTTAATAGAAGATAATAATAGCGAGAGACGACGATGCTAAAAAATATAATCGGATTACTGGCAGGGTTACTGTTTGGGTTTGGGCTGCTGGTGTCAGGTATGACGGACCCTGTAAAAGTACAAGGGTTTTTGGACATATTTGGCGCATGGGATATCTCCCTTGCACTGGTGATGGGTGGTGGTTTGTTCGTTGCATTTTTTGGTGTGCTGTTGGCCAAGCGTCAAGAGAGTAGCTGGATTGGCACGCCCATTGATATGCCAAGCAAAACCGTCATCACCAAACAATTGATTATCGGAGCCATGTTGTTTGGTATCGGCTGGGGGCTGGTCGGTATTTGCCCAGGGCCAGGCATCGTCTTGCTCGGGACGGGTCAGTGGCAAGCGTACGTGTTTATCCCTGCGATGATCATAGGGATGCTGGTCTATCAGTGGTTTGAGCCAAAAATTGGCTGATATAGTTAGTTCTCTATAAATTGGATACGGTGTCAGCCTCGCTTAGTCTACTATTTGTAGTACTTTTACTTGGCTTCCTTGTCTCCAAATTATATTGAACCAACTATAGTATAAATAGGCTAGCACTCGAAAAAAGGTCAGCCACGTATATGTGATTGACCTTTTTTATGAATGTTAGTTGATGACAGGATTTAATAAATCGCCGTTTTATTTAGCACTAGCAGTGACTTTTGACGTTTCATGCGCCAACGATTTGGCTGCTTGGCGTAGCTCAAACTTTTGTACTTTACCCGTACTGGTCTTTGGAATTTCAGCAAAGACGATATATTTTGGTACTTTAAAACCTGCTAAGTGCTGACTACAATGCGTCATGACTGTATCACGTTGCAAGGTGCTGCCCTCATGAATCTCGATAAAGGCGACGGGCACTTCGCCCCATTTATCATGTGGCGCGGCGACGACCGCACAGCTCTCAATCGCAGGGAGCTTGTATAGGACGTTTTCGACCTCGATACTAGAGATGTTCTCACCGCCTGAGATGATGATATCCTTGAGTCTGTCCATGATTTTGATATAGCCATCAGGGTATTTGACACCCAAATCCCCCGTGCGGAACCAACCATCAGTGAATGCTTCTTCGGTGGCTTTGCGGCTTTTTAGATAGCCTTTCATTACCATATTACCACGTAGTGCCAGCTCACCCATCTCTTCGCCATCGGCGGCGACTGGCTCAGTCGTGCCTTGTTTAAATACCTCAAACCCTGTCATTAAGTGTGAGGTCACGCCTTGACGTGATTTTTTTTGGGCGCGGGTAGCGACATCAAGATCATTCCATTCTTCTTGCTCAGCGCAAACGGTCACTGGCCCATAGACCTCAGTGAGACCGTAGACGTGAGAGATATCAAAGCCCATCGCTTCCATTGCTGCCAGCATGGTTTCAGATGGTGGTGCCCCAGCGACCCAGCCTTTGACGGTATGCGTAATGGCTTCCTTGTATTCGGGTTTGCCGCCAGCAATCATATTATGGACGACGGGCGCAGAGCAGTAATGGGTCACTTGATGCTTGGCAATTAGCTGCAATATCAAATCCGCATCAATCTTACGCAAGCAGACATTGACCCCAGCGCGCTCAGCGATGCTCCACGGGAAGCACCAACCGTTACAATGGAACAGCGGCAACGTCCACAGATACATTGGATGCTTTGGCATATCCCAATCCAAAATATTCGACACCGCATTGAGCGTAGCACCGCGATGATGATAAACGACGCCTTTTGGTTTGCCTGTTGTGCCAGAGGTGTAGTTCAGGGCAATGGCATCCCATTCATCCGCTGGCATCTCCCAATTATCCAAGCTGTCTGAACTGTCAACCAATGCTTCATAGCTCATCTGTCCAAACGCCTCGACATCGATAGCATGATCGGTCGCGTGAATGACAATGAGGTTTGGGAAGGTCTCATTGATGATCTCAGCGTGCTCCGCAAACTCGCTATCCAAGATAAGAACCTTGGCCTCTGAATGCTGCAAACAAAAGGTCAGGGCGTTGATATCAAGGCGCGTGTTCAACGTGCAGAGTACGCCGCCTGACATGGGTACGCCAAAGGCGCATTCGACCATCGCTGGCGTGTTTGGTAGCATGACGGCGACCGTATCGTTTTTATCGATACCCAATTTGCGTAAGCTATCCGCCAATTGACGGCAGCGCGTATAAGTCTGTTGCCATGTCTGAGTGAGATTGTTGTGTGCAAGGTCATCATAAATGATCGCAGTCTTATCGGGATAAACCTGAGCGCTACGGATAATAAAATCAATAGGGGTGAGTGGTTGATAATTGGCAGCGTTTTTGCCGAGGCCGGTATGAAAATCTGTCATGATGATAATCCTTTATCGTATTTTTATAACGCGTCAATAGGGTAACGCAGCACCGTAATTTAACATAGAAAGGTGTTAGATTAGAATAGTCGATGTTTATCGATTAGTCTAATGGGCGGTGAGGAGGAAGTGATAAAATAGTTGTCTGATTATAAAAAAACATTGTCAACACTGGAGCGGGCTTTACCATAATAACCTAACGATACGCCACCAGCCCGTGTGATAATTGGCACACTTCACGATCATATTCTGATCGTCGCTAAATAGTGCTCACTCATCAGTCGTTTGTCTGCATAGCTAGTGATAATAGCGGTGTGTTACGATACTGATAACGCTACATCTTATAGTATGTCTGTTCTGCAAAAATAGTCCAAAAAAACCATTCATAAGGAAAATGATATGACCGCCAGCCGTTCTGCCAATACGATCGAAACTGCCAGCACTAACGAATATTATCCACATTTATTTGAGCCATTAGATTTGGGTTTTACCACGCTAAAAAATCGCTTGGTCATGGGCTCTATGCATACAGGGCTTGAAGATCGTTTTTATAATTATGGTAAGCTGGCGGCGTATTTTGCAGAACGTGCCAAAGGCGGCGTGGCAATGATGATCACAGGCGGCATCTCTCCCAATCGCGAAGGTTGGTTGTTGCCTGCTGGCGGCACGATGAATACCAAAGCTGACGTCATCAATCACCAACGCCTCACTCGTGCTGTGCATAAGCATGACAGCAAAATCATCATGCAGATATTGCACAGTGGTCGCTATGGCTATCATCCTTTTGCGGTATCCTCCAGCCCAATCAAATCTCCAATCTCGCCGTTTAAACCGCGCAAGATGAGCATAAAAAATATCGAGCAGACAGTCAAAGACTATGCCCGCTCAGCGCGTCTTGCCAAGCAAGCGGGCTATGACGGTGTCGAAATCATGGGCTCTGAGGGCTACTTACTCAATCAGTTTTTATCGCGCCACGTCAATCAGCGTAGCGATCAATACGGCGGCGATATCAATGGCCGGATGAAGTTTGCCGTCGATGTGGTCAAAGCTGTTCGCGAAGCCGTGGGTGAAGATTTTATTATCCTATTCCGCTTGTCAGTGATTGATTTGGTCAAAGATGGCAACGTCATGGATGAAGTCATCACCGTGGCAAAAGCGTTAGAAGAAGCGGGCGTGACGATCATGAATACGGGCATCGGCTGGCATGAAGCGCGTGTCCCAACGATCGTCACCAGCGTACCACGCGCCGCTTTCGTTGATTTCACCGCTGAGATCAAAAAACACATCAGCATCCCGATGATGGCGGCCAACCGCATCAACATGCCAGACACGGTAGAAGAAATCATCGCTGCGGGTCAAGCTGACATAATTCAAATGGCGCGTCCATTCTTGGCGGATGCAAACTGGGTCAACAAAGCCAAAAACGGTCAGACAGATCGTATCAATACCTGTATCGCCTGTAACCAAGCGTGTCTCGATCATACGTTTGAAAACAAACGCTCGACTTGTTTGGTCAATCCACAAGCCTGTTATGAGACTGAGCTGGTCTACAAAAAAACCAAGAAACCGAAAAAAGTCGCCGTTATCGGTGGCGGGGTCGCTGGTATGTCAGCCGCTCATGTCGCCGCCTTACGTGGTCATGAAGTGACCTTGTTTGAAGCCAAAGATGTGTTGGGTGGACAGTTCAACTACGCCAAAGTCATCCCGGGTAAAGAAGAGTTCTTTGAGACTGTTCGCTACTATATCAACGAGCTTGAGCACTTAGGCGTCGAGATTAAACTTAATACTTTTGTAGATAAAGACATGTTGGAAAAAGCCAAGTTCCATCATGTTATCGTCGCCACTGGCGTTGTACCTAGAAGTCTCGCAGGTAAGCTTGAAGGGGCTGATCTGCCACAAGTCATCAGCTACGCTGAATTGCTCTCTGGTGAAAAAGCCGTGGGCAACACCGTGGCGGTCATCGGTGCTGGCGGTATTGGCTTTGATGTTAGTGAATATCTGACTGCCAATCACGGACAATCGCTGGATGAGATCGGCCCTGAAGGTCTAAAAGATCCAGATTATCGCCCTGAACCTCAGTCCATCAGCGAGTGGCGCGAGGAATGGGGCGTGACCAACGATACCGATTATCAAAGTGATGGCGGACTGGTCAGACCTAAAGCGATTAAGCCCATTCGCCAAGTCTATCTGATGCAGCGTAGCAAAGGCCGTTTGGGTAGTGGTCTGAACAAAACCTCAGGCTGGGTACATCGCGCGCATATCAAATCGCATGGCGTCATCCAAGTCGCTGGCGTGCAGTACGACAAAATCACCAACGAAGGTATTTGGGTCACCAACGCCCAAGGTCAAAGCCAGCTACTCCGTGTCGATAGCGTCGTCGTCTGTGCTGGTCAAGAGTCAGTCGCCAGTCTGATGCCAAATGTCGGTGATGCACCAGACGCGCAATATCATCTCATCGGCGGTGCTAAGCTCGCCGCTGAGCTAGATGCCAAACGTGCGATTCGTGATGGGGCTGAGGTTGCGGCAGGGATTTAAGGATTATTTAGACTTTTCAAATAATCTATATTTGAAAAAATGAATGTTTTGACAAAGGCTGTTTTTCTTGAGAACAGCCTTTGCTTAAGTACATTAATTTGCTAAAGAAACTAATTCTTGAAATTATTAATGATTCTTTATCTAGCTTGATTAAGGGATATTAAGTATTTTTTTTACTATTTTGTCATATATTAATTCTTTATGTATGATATTGATATCACTTCGATGTATGTCAGCATGTTTTTTCAATACTATTACTGCTTCCAGAGAGACTTCCTTTTTTATACTGAAAAACGATCCCAAAAGAAAATAAAGCCCTAAAAACAGTAATACATACTGATTGTCTACAGAGACATAGATTTTTGATAAGTACTCATATTCTAAGAAATAAGATAGAAAACCTACAATGAAAAAAACCGAGAGCATATAGTAAAAATAAGAATATATTTTATTTAGTGTTTTTAATATAGGGTATGAATATCTATAAATTAAGCAGATATTTTCATTTTCGTAAGTAATATAGTTATTTGCTTTTCTAAAAGTCGATAACTCAATATCGCAAGAATTGTTGGAGATATCAATAATTTTTCTACGATAATATTTACTTATATTTAATTTATAAATCTTGTGGAACACCTCTCTTTCATAGGTAGTAACTAACTGTTCTCTGAGTTTGTTATCAACTTTTTCTGTTTCAAAAGCTTCTTTGAGCTTATCCAAGCTATAGTATCTATTCTCTTGGTAAGATTTACATACCTTTCCTATCTCAAAAAGTATTTTCAATGTTGCCATGATAATTGCGATTGGCCATAAACTGTCTAAAGATTCAAGATTTAAACCTAACATTTCTGACTTCTATGTGATAAAAAATTAAACTATACACTTTTAATCATAAATTAGTAACCTTCCATCTCACTAGTCAGCCACTCAGATACATCGTCTATCTGTGCTGCCAATTCAGGATGTGCTTTGCCCAGCTCAGCAAGCTTGGCATTAATCTCATGCTTATTATATTTCACACCAGTCAATGTCTCTTTGAGCAAATCAATCAGCTCAATATTTAACGCATCAGAGAAGATAACAACCTCCGTAATCACAGCTTGCTTGATATCCAAATGCACATCCATCATGCCCCAATCAAAGCGCGTCTCGATATGATGGCTAAACTCAGGCGTCTTGCCAAAGCGCCAATCCCAGTCCGCCATCTGCTGATAGTAAGCGTTTAGCGCCGGCTGCTTGGCAAGGCTGGCTTCATCCAACTGCTCAACTGGCGCAGTTTCTCCATAATACTCACAAAACGCCTCGATAATCGCCTCAGACAAGGTCTCATGATTGATGGCATCATTGAACGCTACCAAGTTTGCCACGCGCGCACGTACCGATTTGATGCCTTTTGCTTTGAGCTTTAAGGGATGCGGATTGAGATAATCGCCAAGCTTTTGCATATTGGCATTGACTAGCAGTGTCCCGTGATGAAAACTGCGATCGGCGGCGTGTTTGAAGGCGCTGCCTGATATTTTTCGATCGCCCACTTGCATATCATTACGACCAGACTGCTCAGCATCGATACCCAGCTTTTTTAGCGCATTGATGATAATGGTAAAGTTGGCCGTTTGGTCGTACGCGTGTTTTGGGGATAAAAAAGTAAAATTGGTATTGCCCAAGTCATGAAATACCGCACCGCCGCCACTTTGACGCCGCGCCAAAAAGACATCGTCTGCTGCCATCTTATCCGTCTTGCATTCTACCCATGGATTTTGTGAGCGACCAATGACCACGGTCTCAGAGTTGCGCCATAAGAAAAGCGTGTGCGAGTCGGGATTGAGCGTATTAAATATCCAATCCTCGGTGGCAAGATTGAACCAAGGATTGGTCACCGCAGACTTTAAGATGCGCAGTTTCATGATGGATCCTTTTTTAATCGTTTTTATAGGGAAGTGCTACAAATAGATACTGATATTCTTACTGATAAAAGATTGGGGTTCAATGATAGAGTGGTAGGGAGAGTAATTCGATGGAATATGTAAGCAATACTATAACGTAAAAAGTATTAAGTCTTGCTGCTAGTAGTGGAAAAGCTGAGCAATAAGCTCAGCTTTATGATGTATTAAATCTCAATAATATCTCACTCTATTCAGCACAAATCTCCCACTGCGACTTGGTACTAAGATAACACTGCATCACCGCTTTGCCAGACTGCGCATAGGCATCACTGACGATACGCTGATTGCTTGGCAAACGATATCTGATAATGGCTGGCTCATCATTGACGGTGGTCGTCCATCCAGTGATCTCATTACGGTCATTGTAGTTTGCTTGATTAGATGTGGCCATTTTGCCAAGTCCTGGCAGGTTATAAGAGACCTGCCTAAAGCTATAACTCATCGCTGCACCTTCAGCGCCCTCATACTGACAGTTTAGCTTTTTGTGTAATTTGTCATCTATTTTTGTATCGCCAGATACGAGCCAATACCTCTTAGATAGTAAATAGATAGTAAAAAATTAGCAAACAAATATCAATTATTATATTTTTAAGGAAACCTCCTACTGATTAGATGGCATTGCTTATACTTTGATATTATTAAGATTGTCTATCGATGAGTCTTATTGTTAGAAAGCTTCGATATCAAGATAGGTTCTATTCTTATACATACTGATGAGGGTAATGACTCAAGAGTGACTTTGGAGTTTGCCAGTATATAAATAATAAAGCGCTGAAATAGGCTAAAGTAGAAAAATTGTAGGGTAGCAGCGTCTACTGGCTTTTCGCTCGATAAAGTATTTTACCCAGTTATCTAAGATATAGAAAAGCTAGACATCGTGAAATGGCTTTAAATAAGACAGGTTAATCCATAAGAATGTGCGATGACACCTATAAAAAGCAATATACAAGGTGGTTATAGATTTACCATCATAGTGCCTTATTAGCACATTAACCTCCACCACATATCAGACGGTTATGACCGACACGAGTTGGCAAATGCAGTCTACGTGCTTAATAGGATTATCCGATGACCAACCGTGATCTCATCATCTTTGTGACCCTCTCTTTTATGTGGTCACTCTCTTTTGTGTTTTATCGGGTTGGCGTGCCTGAATTTGGTTCGTTGGCATTTGCCAGTTTGCGGGTGATTTTTGCAGGATTGGTCATGCTCGTATTTGTACTGCTAAAAAAGAAAAACAGAGTTGGTATCAAACAGCACTGGAAAATGCTGTCGCTGGTTGGCTTATTCTCTGCCGCATTGCCATTTGTGTTGTTTTCTTTTTCTGCGCAGTCAGTGAATGCAGGCGTACTCGCCGTACTAAACGCTTCCGTACCGATGATGAGCGGCTTTATCGCTCGCGTCTTCTTTAAAGACAGACTGTCCAAAAAACAAGCGCTTGGATTGGTGATTGGGGTAGTTGGGGTGATTATATTGATGAGCGAAAGCTTATTTGGTGGTGGCGATCAGGGTAAAGGCTTGGTCGAGGGATTATTACCGATGGGCTACGCGCTATTCGCTTGTGTGGGTTATGCGCTTGGCGCAAACATCACCAAAAACTACTTATACGATGTCTCGCCAGTTGCGATCACGGCAGGTTCACTCATCATCGGTAGCCTTATCATGCTGCCGGTGACTTTTACAGAGTTCCCTTATGGCAAAGCGATCAGCATAAAGGCATGGGTATCTGTAATATGTATCGGTGTGTTTTCAACCGCCATTGCCCTTATTTTTATGAATCAGTTGATCAAAAATATTGGGCCAACGCGTGCCACGAGTATCACGTTAGTCATTCCAATTTTTGCGATTATTTTGGGCTATCTATTGCTTGGCGAGGCGCTAAATATACAAGCCATCATTGGTTCGATTGTGATATTAATCGGCACATATCTGTCATTAGAGCTATCAATTAAGAAAATGCTAAAGCCAAAAGACAAGGCCCAGATGAACAGTATTTAAGGCTTAGTAAACAGTCTTCGTAGTAAACAAATACAAAGATTTGTATAGGTGAATATTGTTGTATCTGTTTGTAAATATTGCTTGGAATAATGAAATCTATCCCCTATAAATGTAGGCGCTAAACGTAGATTTACTAATGATATTATAAGTTTTTCTAAACAGCATTCGATAATAATCAGTATGAATGATGGTTGCTATAACTAAAGATCATAAATAGCGACAATAACCAATAGGACAGATTATGGCACACGATATTTTATTTGAGCCTGTAAAAATGGGCACACAAACGCTAAAAAACCGCATTATGATGGCTCCACTGACACGTCTGCGTGCCGTTGAGCCAGGCGATGTCCCTATCACATGGGCAGCAGAGTACTACTCGCAGCGTGCAGGGGCGGGCCTTGTCATCACTGAAGCGACGCAAGTATCGTTTCAAGCAAAAGGCTATGCAGGCGCACCAGGGCTACATACTCAAGATCAAGTCACTGCATGGAAAGCCATCGTTGACAATGTCCATGCCAAAGGTGGCAAGATTGTCGTCCAGCTATGGCACACAGGACTTGTCTCACATGAAAGCGTACAACCTGAGCGCCGTGCGCCAATTTCAGCCTCAGATGTCGATGTAGGTATCCGTACCTCATTGCGTGATAGTGACAACCAAGCCATTCGCGCGGATGCCACGCCGCCGCGCCCAGCCAGTCTTGATGAGATTCAGCAAGTGGTTACTGACTTTGCACATGCAACCAAGTGCGCGCAGGAAGCGGGGTTTGATGGTATTGAGATTCATGGCGCGCATGGTTATTTGCTGCATCAGTTTTGGGCCAAGCATACCAATCAGCGTGACGATGAGTACGGTGGCAGCCGCGAAAACCGCGCGCGTCTGACCTTGGACGTGATTGATGCTTGCGCAGAGGCATGGGATGCTGATCACGTGGGTATTCGTATTTCACCACTTGGCACGTTCAACAATGTTGAGGGAGGCTACGAAGAAGACGATAACATTTGGCTGATTGAGCAAATCAACAAGCGTGGTCTAATGTATTTGCATCTGTCAGAGCCAGACTGGGCAGGGGGTACGCCGTATAGCGATGAGTTCCGTCAGCGTGTCCGTGATGCGTTCGATCAGACCATCATCGCGGCGGGAGGCTATGATGCGGACAAAGCAGAAAAAAATATCAAGGCAGGTTATATCGACGCAGTAGCATTCGGTCGTGATTATCTTGCCAATCCTGATCTCGCTGAACGTATTCAAGAGGGTGCACCGCTCAACGAGCAGCATCCAGAGAGCTTCTATGGTGGCAGCACGGTTGGCTACACTGATTATCCGTTTATGGATCAGGCGCAATAGTTTATTTGTCGGTTCTGCTGACTAAATAGCTAAATTATGCTTCATAAAAGCCCTCTGACTATCGGTAGTCAGAGGGCTTTTTTGTGCTTCTATTTTCATTATGTACCAAAATTGCCTGTTTGATAATCACGGAACGTTTGTCGTAGCTCATCTTGGGTATTCATTACAAAGGGGCCGTGACCTGCGATAGGCTCACCGATAGGTTCACCACTTAACAACAGTAGTTTGGCAGGAGTGTGTTCATCGTTATCGGTAGAATAGGTGAGCTCAATAGTATCGGTAGCAGCATCAGATAAAGGTACAGGTTGAGAATCTACAGATGGTTCAATCGGCGCTGCAAACTGAATCAGATTGCCTGCACTGATAGATGTGCCATTGACCAGTACTCGGCCTTCTTGTACGAGAAGCAGGGTATTGTGCGTGCTAGGTACTTCGAGTATCGTTGTGCCTGCGGTATGCAGCGCGATATCCCATAGGTTAATGGGCGTAAAGGTTACCGCATTACCTGTGACGCCATGCCAGTCACCTGCAATGATGGCAACTTGACCGATGACCGTTTGTTTGTCAGCGCTTTGAGCAACAGCATCTTTAGTAAGATTATCTTGAGAGTCGGCATCGCGACTGTCCACCAATTCTATGATAGGCATCTCAGCACGTTTGATAAATTGATATTTAGGATCAGTCAGCTTGTGCGCGCTTGGCAGATTGACCCACATTTGCACCATACTAAACACACCACCGCGCTGCCCAAACGCCTCAGAATGGAACTCTTCGTGTAGAATGCCGCGACCAGCGGTCATCCATTGCACATCGCCTTCCAAAATATCCCCGCGTCCACCGATAGAGTCAGCATGACTGATTTCACCTGAGTACGCGAGGGTGACGGTCTCAAAACCTTTATGAGGGTGTTTGCCAATGCCATGTGGCTGCGTCTGATAATCAGGATTTGGTGCAAATGTCGTCGGCTCGCCATAATCAAATAGTAAAAATGGATCGGTATGACTGTAATTGAAGTCTGGTTGGTCATCGACATAATTGATCAATGTTTTCACAAAGAATCCGTCACCGACCCAATGTGGTGCTTTATCACCATGAATCTGTTTGATTGGACGCATGGATTACCTCATGATTTTATCTAGCATAAGTCATATTAGTTAATATTATACCGCAATTTCATAATAAAATGAACTTATGTCGTGTTTATTTTAAGCTATCAAATGCGACTGCTTCTTAAACGACCTCGCCACTCACAAAGCCACTGGCCCAAGCCCATTGGAAGTTATAACCACCAAGCCAGCCTGTTACATCGAGCACTTCGCCGATGAAATACAAGCCCTCTTGTAGATTGCTTTGCATGGTCTTTGAGGATACCTCATCGGTTTTTACGCCGCCGCGGGTGACCTCGGCCGTGCGATAGCCTTCAGTACCAGACGGCTTGAGCTGCCAGCCGTTGAGGGTAGCGCCAAGCTCACTCAGTCGCTCATCTTTGATATTGGCAAGCTCAGTATCTTTGATATCGTCCCAAAGCTGGGTCTGTAGTGCTGCCAATAGTTTTTTGGGTAGTGCGTTGTCTGTGTTTTCTGCCAATACAGTACGGATCAGTTGGCGTGGGTGTGACTTTTTGCGGGTGAGTAAAATATCGGTGACATCTACATCGGGCAGTAGGTTAATGCTGATCGTCTCACCACTGTGCCAATAGTTCGATAGCTGGAGCATGGCAGGGCCAGAGAGCCCGCGATGGGTAAACAGTACAGGCAGTTTAAAAGAGATACGCTCGTTACTGGCAATGACTGGTAGGCTGATGCCTGCTAAGCTACGAATCAGCTCGCCTGTTTTGTCCGTGAAGGTAAATGGTACGAGACTGGCATCGGTTGCTATCAAGGTATGCCCAAACTGCTGCGCTAGCTCGTAGCCAATGCCGCTTGCGCCCATCGTTGGAATAGACAAACCACCAGTGGCTACCACTAACGACTCACAACGATAGCGCGTCTGTGACGATTGACTCTCGCTTGCGACGTCTTTTTTGCCAAGCTTTTTGCTGGTTATTAGCTCAAACCGTTTTGCTTTATCATGGTCAGTCGTCTGTACATGATTGATTTGGGTATTGAGCTTGATTTGCACACCGACAGCCGTACATTCATCAAGGAGCATAGTGAGGATATCTTGGGCAGAATCATCACAAAATAGCTGCCCGTGTTCACGCTCATGGTAGGGAATCTGATGCGCCTCTACCATGCCGATAAACTCCCAGCTTGGATAGCGACTCAGTGCCGACTTACAAAAGTGAGGATTGGCACCGATAAAATGCTCAGGTTCGACGAAGTAATTGGTAAAGTTGCAGCGGCCACCACCTGACATCAAAATCTTTTTGCCTGCTTTATTGGCGTGATCTATGACCAAAACGCGACGACCACGGCGACCGGCGGTGAGCGCACAATATAATCCTGAAGCGCCAGCGCCGACGATGATGACGTCATAGTGAGTAGAGGGTTGTGCATTGCGGTGATTAGTCATTGTGGTCTCGTAAAACAATCATTTAAAAAAAGGTGATAACAAAACCAATTGTATGTGTTAATAATACAGATCGGCGGTGTTGTCTAAAGCAGTATCGGTAGGGTAGCTATTGTCCATATTTCATTTGAGGTTACAAGGATTAAATGTGATATCCGATGAGCTGTGACATGGCATCTGCATATCAAGAGCACTCTTGATTGCGATGTTGCAATAATCCTTACTAATAACTCTTCAATAACCGCTGCTATCAATCACCAAGTATACAGATGTACAGCGAAATTGTTATGATTGGCTGATGATGTCTTGCAACCGACACGCTTATTTGTCAAACTATCGCTGAGTGTCACGCATTATGGAAGATGACTCTTATTGCCTGCATGGTTAGTCGTTATATACGATTTTCTGTGTAAGTCATGATAATTAAAAAGGAACCATACTATGACCCAGAAATCATTTCCAATCTCAGCCGAGTTTATGGCTGCTGCCAATACCACCCCTGAAAAGTATCTCGAAGACTACAATCAATCTATCGAATCAACCGAAGCAAATGATGCGTTTTGGGCGAAGCGTGCTGAGCTGATCGACTGGATAAAAAAACCGACCAAAGTCAGCAATGTCAATTATGACTTAGACGATTTCAGTATTAAATGGTTTGAAGATGGTGAGCTGAATATCTCCGTCAACTGTCTTGATCGTCACCTCGAAAAAGATCCATACAAGCCAGCTATTATTTGGGAAGGGGATCACCCTTCACTACACAAGATTATTTCTTTTAAAGAATTACATGAAGCAGTCTGTCGTCTGGGCAACTCGCTACGCAAGCTTGGCGTTGGCAAAGGCGATCGGGTCACGTTGTATATGCCAATGATACCAGAAGCCATGGTCTCGATGCTGGCATGTGCGCGTATTGGTGCGGTGCATTCAGTGGTATTTGGTGGGTTTTCTGCTGAGAGTCTGGGCAATCGTTTGATAGACAGTCGCTCAAAAGTCGTTATTACGGCTG
The DNA here is from genome assembly GCF_014280455.1 of Psychrobacter sp. KCTC 72983. Classification (NCBI taxonomy): domain Bacteria; kingdom Pseudomonadati; phylum Pseudomonadota; class Gammaproteobacteria; order Moraxellales; family Moraxellaceae; genus Psychrobacter; species Psychrobacter sp. KCTC 72983. The sequence continues at coordinate 1,175,462 of NZ_CP060390.1, read as the reverse complement.
ATGAAGGTTTACGTGGCGGCAAACATACACCGCTCAAAGCCAATGTCGATCATGCTCTTGAGATGGATGGCACAGACAGTGTCGAAAAAGTCATCGTCGTCCACCGCACAGGCAACTCTATACCGATGAGCGGTCGCCGCGATGTCTGGTATCACAATCTCGTTGATGGGCAATCAGAAATCTGTGAGCCTGAAGTGATGAATGCCGAAGATCCATTATTCCTATTGTATACCTCTGGCTCAACGGGTAAACCCAAAGGCGTTGTGCATACCACAGGGGGTTATATCACTTATGCCTTGTCTACCTTCCGTGATGTCTTTGATGTCAAAGAAGATGACGTTTATTGGTGTACCGCAGATGTGGGCTGGATCACAGGTCATACCTACTCAACATATGCACCGCTCGCCAATGGCACCACGACAGTCATTTTTGAAGGGGTGCCAGAGTATCCAACATGGGCACGTATCGGACACATCATCGACAAGCACGACGTGACCATTTTATACACCGCCCCAACGGCGATTCGAGCAATGATGAAAGAGGGTGATGCCTTTGTACGTGAGTCAGATCGCTCAAGCCTGCGTTTGCTAGGTTCAGTCGGTGAGCCAATCAACCCAGAAGCGTGGGATTGGTACTATCATGTCGTTGGTGACAGCAAGTGTCCCATTGTCGATACGTGGTGGCAAACGGAGACAGGCGGTATTTTGATGGCACCGATTCCGGGAGCGGTCGATCTTAAGCCGGGTGCCGCGATGACGCCACTATATGGTATTAAACCTGAAGTCGTCAATGCTGAAGGCGCAATCATGGAAGGCGCTGCTGAAGGTAATTTGGTCATCAGTACTGGTTGGCCTGGGCAAATGCGTACGATCTACAATGACCATCCGCGCTTTTTGAAAACCTATTTTAGCGATTATCCCGGCTATTACTTCACAGGTGATGGTGCGCAGCGTGATGAAGACGGACATTATTGGATCACAGGCCGCGTGGATGACGTGCTAAACGTCTCAGGGCATCGCTTGGGTACGGCAGAGATTGAGAGTGCATTGGTTGCTCATCCGGCTACTGCCGAGGCCGCGATTGTTGGTATGCCGCATGAGATTCGCGGGACAGGTATCTGTGCCTTTATCATTCTAAAGTCTGGCGAAGAAAAAACAGACGATCTAAAAGCGGAGCTAAAACGTCATGTGCGTGCCGAGATTGGGCCGATTGCGACCTTAGATGCTATTTATATGGTGGATGCGCTACCAAAGACTCGCTCAGGAAAGATTATGCGTCGCATCTTGCGTAAGCTGGCAGAAGGTCAGTATGTCGGATTGGGCGACTTATCTACGCTGGCGGACAGCTCAGTGATCAATGATTTGGTCGAAGAAGTCAAAGCGAGCCGCGGAGAGTAGTTGCGTTAGCCCGTCTATCGGGCACGCGAACGGTGCTATTTCAACTTTGATATCCGTTCAGCAACGTCAAATAAAAGCCATGTTATCGTGAATAGCATGGCTTTTTTACGCAGACGATATTGATATTGCGGCGTTTTGACGATTCAATATCAATGGTCAACGAACATTGCTACCTACTAGTTGCCCGCCATATAAGAGATCGTTTTGCCATTTATAGATGGTAGCGACTCATAAATACTCGATAAGGTTTCCTGTCATTATGACTGATCATACTTTGCTCTCAACGGATAAATCTTCACCAAAAATCGCGATCATTGGTGGTGGTCTGACAGGACTGCTAACCGCGACACTACTAGAACGCGCCTCAAATCAGACACACGATCTATCCAATACACCGAAAATCACGATATTTGAAAAGTCGCGTAGTGTTGGCCGGTTAGCGACGCGCTATCGTACCGACAGTGAGACGGGCCGCAACTGGCAATGGGCGTTTGGGGCACAGTTCTTTACGGCAAAGACTGATAGTTTTCAGCAGTTTATCGCCCCTTGGCTAGAGACAGGGCTGCTACAGCCATGGTGTGCCAACGTGGTCGAGCTGACACCCGCCGATGATAATGGCCAATCGCCCGATATCCAAAGTAAAGAGCAGTGGGATACCGTGCACGCGCGCTATATCAGCACGCCAAAAATGACCAGTTGGGGACGTGAATTGGCCGCTGGGCTCAAGCACACAAACATAGTGTTTAAGACGCGTGTGGCTCCGCTTGGTGGGCATACCACTCACTCAGATGATAAAAAAACTGAGCTATTTGATGAGACAGGGGAGAGCCTCGGTTGGTTTGACTGGGTCATTTGTACTGCACCAAACGGTCAGGCAGTAGAGCTGATGGCAGACAGTGGGTTTAGTCAGCAAGTTAACATCACCCAGCCGCAGATGCAGGCCTGCTATACGTTGATGCTCGGTTGGGACAATGCCCAAGAATTACCTGAAACATTGAACTCTCAAACAGCACCGCAGTGGGATGTTGCTTATTCAAATAGTGAGGTACTCGATAGAATATTTATTGAACATCATAAACCCGCTCGTGATGAGCTATTACCAAGCATCACCATTCATGCGCGTAATGACTGGTCACAAGTCCACGTCGATGATGATTTGGAGACAGTCAAAGCCGCGTTATTAATGGCAGCGCAGCAAGCCTTAAACTGGGGCAAAGATAGTGCTCCAAGCCAAACAGATTGTCATCGCTGGCGCTATGCGGCTACTATAATAGATATAGATACTAAAGAGCTAGGTATCTTAGTCGATGAAACCAGACAGTGGATGGTCAGTGGTGACTGGTGCGCACGCGGCAATATCGAAAGCTGCTATCAGGTAGCTCGGCAGACAGTAGAGGCAGTCTATAGGGCACGATCTATATGAGTTGATTGCTGGCTGAATCTATCGGCTGCCAATCGCTAGAGAGGTTTTTACGTGTTTATAGCGATAGGCATCGAGATTTGAACCTGTTATAAATAGCGAGGCAAAAAAAAGCCCACAGAGGGGGTTATTGTGGGGCTATCTCACGTTATCTATTGTTAGCTTAAAGCTATATATTACGTGCATTACATGCTAATATCTATTATCTAGCGTTATCACAAGTGACCACCAATTAGTTACATAAATGGTGGTCAAAGTGGTGGTCAGATTTTTAACGCGATAAATGAGCAATAGAGGCGTGTAGTCATGGCGGCATTAACAACTGATACCCAAATCAAGCGAGCGATCAAAGACGCACAGGGACAAAAGCGCGTTTATCACACCATTGGTGGCTATGCTGGCTTACGTTTGCGCTTACGTGGTGGCTGTATAGAGTTTCAGCACCGCTACACGCACCCTATCACTGGTAAGCGTAAAGAGATGACGCTAGGACAATACCCAGCTTTGACGCTTGAGCAGGCAAGACAGACACACGCCGATAATATGCGAATGCTTGCCCAAATGATTGACCCTATCACCCAGCGTGATAATGAACGTGCAAGACAAGCTACTGCTATAACCAACACCTTTCAAGCGGTGGCTGATGATTGGCTTTATGAGCTGACAAGCAACCCTGACCACCAGCCAGCGACCAGCACCCTAAGGAATATCAATAATTACCTTAAGCCATTAGTAACTGCTTTCGGTCAATTACCAGTTGGTGAGATCACAAGTCAGCAAGTGCTTGCCCTATGCCGTGAAATACAAAAGGAATACGTCCATAAAGGCAACCGTGTGAAGCATATGGCGCAGCGTATCTTTGCCCATGCTGTGCTAAAAGGCTTCATTGAGTACAACCCAGTAACGCAGCTATCAGGTGCCAAAGCATTGAAGGCCACACGAACCAAGCACCATGCGTCACTGACAGACCCCAAAGACTTTGCTGTACTACTAAACGATATTGAGCTGCTAAGCAGTACAAGCCAACCATACAATAAGCCTATATTGCAGTTACTAGCCTTAACCTTTGCCCGTGTGGGCGATATATGCGCGATGAAATGGGCAGATATTGATCTGAACGCTAAGCAATGGGTTTTTACCCCTCAAAAAGGGCAGAGGCGCGATGACATGGTAGAAAGCCTTGTTATTCCACTAGCACCGCAAGCAATAGCAGTGCTTGAGCGATTGCGGCCACTGACAGGTGGGCATGAATATGTGTTTTATAACCCTAAACGTAAGAAAGGTAATTACCAAGACCCACAGGCAGTGAACAAAGTCTTAAACGACCCATCTATGAACGGCGGCGGCATTGGTGCCAATTACGAGGGTAGAGGCTATAAAGAAGTTCACACGCCCCACGGCTTTAGAGCCAGCGCAAAAACTATGCTGATGGAACGATTAGGCTATGACGAACTGCTAACAGAGATACAGTTAGGGCACCAAATGCTTAACAAGTACGGCAAGGCTTATAACCGTATGCAAGCCATACCTGAGCGCACGCGCATGATGACGGACTGGGCGAACTATTTAGATAATATTAAGGCTGGCAAGTTTGATAACGTCATACACGCCAGCTTTAAACAACAATCACAAAAGCTAGGTTAAGGCTTAGCACCAACTATGCAAGGCTAGGACTAATTACCCGAACGACAGCTATTCACACCCTTATGCTGTCACCGCCTTGCACCTATTTTGATTAAGGGTGTAGGGGTGTGAATGTGAGTATCTTAATTGATGAACTAGAAGCGCGTAAAAATGATTATATTTTAGTAGCAGATGTAATAGAAGCAATGGCAAATGCAACTAATAGCAAACCTAATGATGTAGTAAAGTATCTTAATGCCCATGATGTTGATGAACATCTCACCGTGTTTTATATGGGTGAGAATTATAATTTCTACCAATATAATGGCTTCCTAGTAAACGTAGGTAATGACGCAAACACAACTTACTTTCGAATGTCCGATATAGTAGCGTTTGAGCCAATCACAAAGCACGGTATTTTTGACGACAAGCAAACCCCTTTAGTTAACGATGTTTATGGGCGGACTTATGATATTAGTCAGTATAAGAAAAATCGTGAGGACGACTACCTAACATCAAGTGAAGCTTTAGATTTTCTTAATCACAATACTGACATTAATATTTCAAGTTATGATTATAAAAAGCTAAGAGATTTAGCAAGAAAAAAGCTCATAACTCCATGCTTTTATTTTAGTGGCTATGTTGGCAGCTTTACAGGTGGCCACGATAATTCTTTACATACAGAAATTATAACGAGTTACTTCACATATAGACTGCTAACTGAGGAAGTTTATAATTCTGATGACTACATGAAGCTACCAAACGACGGAGTTAAAATCTATAGATTGTTGGAAAAGCAAACTGGAGAATATGTAGATTATGATGATGGTTTATTCTTATTTTTTGAAAAACCATCAAACCTAGATGATGCTGAGAAATTGAAGCTAACACATATGGAAGCTGATGAGATTAGGTTTTCAAAGCGAGAACTAGAAAGTTATATAACCTCAATCCAACCTGACAATGATAATGATGATTACTTTATTGAGCATGTGAAATTAGTTAATGACGATAAGCTCAAACAGTTAGACAGTTTAAAAACTGAAAATGACAAACTTAACGCTAGATTGAACAAAGCTAGTGACATTTACAGGCAGAACCAAAGCGAGATTAAAGAACTCAAAGCGCAGCTTAAGAAAGTGAACGCCGATAATGCAGTCCTTAACGAGCAGCTAAGCAATAAGATAGACGCGCCAGCCGATGACCTCACCTTGCAAACCATCTTAGATGAAAGCCATAATGAACACGCCCCCGATTTAAAGCACGCCATTAACTTACGGATTGATTTATATATTAACAAAGGTGTAGGCGGCGGCTCGCATTCTGCTATGGCGAATAATTGGATATATGGCAATACAGGATATGAAAGTAGCACGGAAAGCAGCCCAGTTAAAAGATTAAGAGAGATCACAACGCCTTTAAAGGATTTTGGAGGACAAAGACCAAAGGAGGTTAAAAAATAATTTATCCGTAAGTCTTTGATTTATATATACCTTAGGTAGCTTACCTAAGGTATTTTTTTGTTTACCCCACTTACCTGACCCAACAATCAAAAAGCTATATTGCTAACACTTACTAACGCCAATCACTGGCATTACATAGGAGTTAGCAATCATGCTAAACATTGCAGACAATCCCCAAACCCCTAGCACCTTACACCCACAAGGGCAGACGCGCATCAAAGCCGCCGCCGATCTCATAGGCGTTCACCACCAAACGTTACGCCGCTGGTGGAAAGCGGACAAATTCCCAAAACCAACCGACATTAACGGCATTTTGTTATTTAAAAATGCCGACCTATTGGCATGGCTTGATCGTCAGCATTCAGCAAGCGAGGTGTAAGACATGAACACACGGCAACCAAAAAAGAGCTATAAGCAGATTATCCATAATCACATGCTGGCAGGTAACAGCCTATCTACTTATGAGGCTTTTGATCTATGGCAAATCACATGCTTTTTACAGCGGATCAGTGAGCTAAGAGCGCAAGGCGTAGTTATTCAAGATAAGACAGTCAAACGCAATGGTAAGACGTTCAAAATTTACTGGATAGACACGCCAGCCGATACCGATAACAACGCTAGTGGGGTGCAATCATGAGCCAATCAAACGACATTTTAGAGCCGCGCCTAGTGGCAGTAGATAGCTATTATCTGTCTGTCATTAATGACCGCATACAAGACCTATCAAGCAATAGCGAGCACCTAGCAATGGCGCTTAGTGCGATTAGTACCGATGATGACGCAAGCAAGGGCGTAATAGTCGCTGTGAAGTCTGCCTTATTCGCTAACAGTGAACTAGCAACCATTTTAAGCGAACAGATGGACGGGCTTATCTTACTACCTGAAATCAAGGTGAACGACTATGAGTGATAACGACTTTATAACTCAAGTCATGGACGGGCTAAAAGAACAGGGCGTGCTGATGATGCCTGATGGCTTTATCGACCAGCTAATCATTACCTTGCACGCCAATGTGACAATCATTAACACCATGACCCAATTAGCAGAAATAGAAGTAAAAATGTTAGGCAGCTTGTTACCGACAGGCAGCCGACAAGTGGAGTCACTAAAAGAGCTATCGACACGCATAGCAGAAATAGCCTTTAACGTGGAGGACGTAAGAAATGACCAAAGATAACAGAACCAGTCTAAAAGCCGACCACGGGCAGCACAGCGACAGCCAGCCACACAAACGAGGCTTACTACTGAGATTTATCATCTTTATGGCATGGGTGGCAGGTATTGGCTTGCTACTGTCATTGGTAGCTTGCCAGCCAGCACAAGCAAAACCGATTGCAAGTGATGATAACAGCGGTTATCATAGCCACACTACTAAACTAATAGCGGTTAAGCCAAGCCGTCATTCATTGGCTATTTTTGTGCCTAAAACTTGCCTGACTACTAACCAGCAAGCTACTACGGGCATGAATAAAAATACGTCTGTCTTTATACAGGCACGTCATATATTTAGCGCCTTTATTGGTGCGAACATCTATGACGGGTTGATAGAGCCTAATACAAAAGCCTTTACGGTAAATAAGCTCAACCGTCTATTAGCGGTAGTTAAGACCCGTCACCCTATTTTTATGGGTGACAACAAACTAACTAATCTAATAGGAGGGCATAATCATGCCTAAATCAATCCGTACGACCTCAAACACCCAAACCACTACCAACAGCACACCAGCCACATTCAAGGCAGGTGACAGCGTGCTATGCCCGTCTGTGGGCAGTGGTACTTATAAGCTAGTCCAAAAGTCAAAAGACTGTCTTACTATCAATATTGGCAATGTTGAGTGCCTATATCGCGCTGATGGTAGGGCTTATCATGATGACTGCTACGCACTGCCCCAGTTATTCCACGACACCAAAGCCAACCGCCAAGCGATAGCCACGCTATACAATGGCAGCCAATCAAGCCAGCTCAAAGTCATAGACACCACAGAGGCAGACGATAAAGAGGCGGTTTTAATATCAGCTTTTGATTTATCAGGTATTGTCTGTGACATTGAAGGTGCTGCTACTGTCATAAGCGATATTGGCAAACTCTTAGCCCTCATTCATTACGAAAAAATAGACACTAACACCGCTATATCAATGGCGCGATTGACGCACGATACCACGGTAACGTGGGACGACTTATTACAAAGACAAGCAAGCGCAATCAAAGAAACCCTAGCAATGACCCGTTACGGCAGGGAGGGCAGCAAATGAAACGCTACCCACCAAAACAAAGCCGTAAGTATGCCAAGCGCAAAAGCTACTACAAGAAGTACAGAGCCACGCGCCAGCCTAAACAGTCACACGCAAGGGGGAACAGATGACCACCACACTACAAACAAACACCCATGAAAAAGCCCGCGCATTGAGCGCAGGCTTAGACATGATAGGTCGTTTTAATGCAGCCACACGGCAAGGGCTGGCAGATGACAATATATTGCTTAATCTTTATAACCTATGTGAGCAGTTAGGCGTACAAGACAAGCTATTGCACCTTGATAGTGATATTACCATAACCACAGGCATTGATACAGGCACGATAGTGCCCACAGCTGGCACGATAGGGCTAGTATTGAGTAATAACCAAGATCAACCCGTAACCCTTGCCAGTGTCACGCCTAACAGCAATCATAAACCGTTAATCATTGACCGTATGCAGCCGTCTGCCTTAATCATTGGCACGTTAGACAGTGTTAATGAGCTTATAGCGATTGATGACCCACTGGAGGACGTAGTAAAGCTGTCTTACTACCTCATAGCCGATAATGTCACGCTACTGGTAAGCCTTGATAAGCTGCTATTTAATAGCATGGTTAGTCATTTTGCCGAAGCCTACCCCGTGACTATCTTTACTACCTTAGATCAAAAAGACAAAGTTTGTAAGCCGTTCAAAGGTGAGAACGTAAAAGCCATTGTTACCAGTGATAGAAACGTCTTAGAGCATTTAGAATATGGCAATTTAAGCTATAGGGACATACTAGCCCTTGATGATACAGCCATACTTGATCTACAAGCTGAGATATGGGGCGAGCCTGAACCCTTAGCCAATGATCCAAGCAAGCCGACACCATACCCTATTAACGCATTCACAGGGCTATTAAGGCAAGTTATCGAAGCCGTGGCATATTACGCACAAGTACCGCTTGCCATGGCAGGGCAATGCGTTTTAGGCGCACTGGCACACATGGGGCAACGCTTTATTGATGCACCGATGGGGCATGGTCACATGCCAGCCAGTCTTATTCTAATCACAGAGGGCGAAAGCGGTAGCGGCAAAACGCAGGCGATGGGCTTAACTCACTTTAAGATAGAACAACATGAGCGCGGGCAATATGAGCAATATTTAACAGACCTTGATACATGGGAGGCGGACAAGGCAGGCTTAAAAGGCGCTGAATTAAAAGAGTATCTAAGCAATACGCTAAAGCCTGCCAACCCCAAAACGGTTTTTGATGATGCAACGATTGAGCCTATCTTAGATAAGTTTGTTGATGGTGAGATCAGTAACGCGTCATGGTCAACAGACGAGGCAGGGCAGTTTTTTAACGGTCATACCATGAAAGGCGATACCGCAGGCAACGCACTAGGCGCAATCACAAAGCTACATAGCAGTGGGAGAGCATCGCGCCAACGCTCGCAAAAGTCAGCCCACGCCACGCCGCGCACAGATGCTTATGACGTTCGCCTGACCCTACTACTACAAGGTCAGCGCGTGATATTAGAACCAGCATTAACCGACCCACTAATGAACGGGCAAGGGTTTTTAGCCCGCGCTTTGATTGCTTGCCCTGAGGACTTACGCGGGCAGCGCGTCTGGGACGATGCCAAGCGCCGCCGTGATAATCCCTATGACAATCCCGTTTTAATAGAATACTGGCAACGCTGTCACAGCTTGCTTGATAGCATACCTGCCAATGAGCCAACAGACGCGCAAGGGCAGCCGCAGCGCGTTAAGATGTGCTGGCAGGACGCACAAACAGAACAAGCATTTTATAAGCACATGCAGGCGATAGAGAACCGCCAAGCACAGGGGCAGGCATTAGAGTATCTAAAGGCGTATGCCTCACGTATGGCAGAGAATGCGAGCCGTATAGCGTCATTAATGGCGTTCTTTGATGGACGTAAGGCAATCACCACTGATGATATTAAACGGGCGTTTATGCTTGTGGAATACTCAACCAGCGAGCGCCTACGCTACCTTGATGCCACCCCCACGGGTGAGCAGAACGACAGTGAGAAACTAAGCAGCTGGCTAGTAGATAAAGCGAGGGGTAAGAAGCCGCCTACTTTGAATAAGTCGTTTGTATCACAGAATGCACCTAATGCCCTAAGAGGCAAGAAACTTAATAGCTTACTTGATGATTTAGAAAGCATGGGGCATATCAGGTTAGAGAGTGACGGGCGCAGGCGCTTAGTTTTAATCAATCCGAAGCTAATTACTGATGAATAGCTAACCTTAGCTATAACTTAGCTACCCTAAAAAGCTGCTAAACTTGCTAAACTTCATCTAGCCCTTGCCAGTCAAGGGCTTAACTTTAGGTAGCGCGCTGCTAAGCATTGCTAAACTTGCTAAACTTTAGCTAAGAATGGCTAACTTTAGCGGAACTTTAGCAACTTTAGCAGCACCTTAGCAGGTGCAATCTAAGCTACAGGCTATAGCTGATAAGGCTTACGGGAACTTTAGCAACTTTAGCGACTTTTTACGGGTATAAAACTATATTGGCAGGCGTTTATCGTCTGCCTTTTTTTATGGACTGCAAAAACCTTAGGGAAACCTAAGGTTAGGCGCTCAATAATCACGGGCTGCATGTTGTCATTTGTTTACATTCAAACCAGTTTGCCGACTGCCAGCATGTTAATAAATGTTAAGGTTTAAAAGCATGATTACCTTTACTTAGCGATACAGATTGCATAACCCCCAATGGGGTAAGTTAAGCCCAAAGCATGACCATCATTAGCCTACAGCGTTATAGACTCACTAAAACAGCATAGGGCCGTCAAAGTAAAATAGATAACCCCAAAGCTGGGGGCGTTAAGCATGATTTAGGTTTACCAGTGTTTACGGATTGCCAAAACTCCACTGGAGGGCAACCGCTGGCTAGTCATAGTCTGTAATGCGGTTTTAACGGCAAATCAGCATGGGGTTGTAAACCTAAATTGATGTGAGCAGTTTTGCGCGTATCTCATACAAAGGGTAGTTTTTGGAGTCCATAAAAAGGGGTGATTTTCTATACTGTTTAATACGAGATGACCACTTTACAACATTAGATAATCGACCCAATGGCAGCCCGTGCAAGGCTCATAGTAGATATGCACCGCAATAGCCGTATTAAAAGATAGATAGGCTCAAAATTGAGCGCATTAAACGCGGTTTAAGTTAACTATTTGGTTACGGATTGATAAAAAGCGAATGAGCCGAAAACGATTACTAGGCATAGGTTACAAGGCGATTTTAGAGGTAAATTATAGGAGGCCTGTATCGGATTATAGATAAATCCTATTTTGGTTATATCGCATATCAAAGGGTAGGAATAACGGCAAGATTACGGCTAGTTTTCGGACACGTTAGAACCCAGCAAAACCTTACATTCATTTCATTACTGGCAGCACCTACCACCCCATGATTACCACAAGGTTAGAACCTCACAAAACCTCATATTCAAAACCCCGCGCATGTTGTGGAATGTTGTTATGGGCAGACAGTACCGACTTGTCAAAACTTGTTATTCAAAACCTTATAAAACCTTACATTGAAAACCAAGTTACAGGGGTTTTCGGAGTCCATAAAAGGGACTTTATGCACAGGTATCGTAAGGGACTTTTCGGACATCTTAAGCAGCGGCTAAAAATGAATTGTTGGACACGTTAGGGGTAGTTTATGGAACAGTACGCGCACGGGGCATATTCTGCCTATGATGGGTAGTTTCGCGACAAGTAACATGAGGCAGCATAAGCGACTTTTCGGACAGGTATCGAGGGGGGGGGCGCTATTTTTAGTGTTGAGCGTATCGACAGAGGACACCGCCACCATTCACACACACAAAATAAAAACCGTTTCAAAAAGAAGTTAAAGCGATCACCACCGCCGAACACTGGCAGCATATACCCTAAAGCGTACAACAGATTAAAGTGAGCAGGTTAAAAAGTTAAGTAAGGTTAAAACAGAAAGTCAAGGGGCTAAACTTTTAATTACGCGGTCGTAAAAATATGTAGATGGCTGCGGTCACCGCTTGCGAAGTCCTGAACAATTACACCGCCCTACCGTGTCGAGAAATGTTGAAACTCAAAACACAGTCAAGTAAATGGCAGTCATGACTATATTAATATTGGTGGTCAAAACATTAAAATTTTGAGCAAATGGTGGTCAAATTGGTGGTCAATTTACTAATTAAAAATAATAAGTATATATAAATCAATGGTTTACCAGCCAAAAAAAAGCCCACAGAGGAGGTGCTGTGGGCTGAGGAAAACGGGCTGTGGAGATTGACGACAGACTCCGTGGTCATGACTTGTTGTCATTATTATCTTTCTATACCGTTATTTATTAGGGCAATAATAACCAATACAATGGGTACATATATTTGCTTACATATTTAAGTGTACAAGTGTTTTGTGACAGTTGATATCATAACTCAGTTGCTTGCTATTTGGTTATTTTGGTTACAGTATATTACTTTGTAAAAATACTCGGCTGCACGATCACAGCATAGACTCTGTCATTGGGAAGTAAGAAGAAAGACGCAGATAAGTAAACAGCCTGTGACCAACTATCGAGCCCTATACATAATAGGACGTTACATTAGGTAGCAGATTGTTTTTAAGAATTTTATAATGCTTTTAATAAAAGATACAAATGATTTCAATGGGTTATATCATTATGAAACGAATGACTCGATGTTGATAGTTTGAATCATTCAATCATTAAAGAGATGGCATGACGGCTTGCCGGAAAAATGCTAAGCTATCTGCCATTATTATGTCTATATTAAACTGGGTTTGCCATGACTGAGAGCACGCATTTGCATACGCAGGAACCGTCAAGTTCGCAAAATACCAAAAGTATTTTTAACTTGCCCAATAATCTTACGATTGCTCGTATCTTGATGATTCCGTTGTTTGTTGCAATTGCTTACTGGCCGCCTGCCATGGGTATAGGCTTGCCTGCAATCTCAGACAATGTCATTGCTCGAGTGGGGATGAGTGAGTTTAGCGATAGCCTATTGCGCCATTTATTATTAACCAGCGTCTTTATTATTGCAGCAATTACCGATTGGCTAGATGGTTACTTTGCTCGTAAGCTGAATGTCATGTCAGCGTTTGGGCGCTTTTTGGACCCAGTTGCTGACAAGCTGATGGTGGCGGCGGCCTTGATCGTTTTGGTGCAATGGCATCCTAATATTATTATGGCAATCGCTGCGATCGTCATCATCTCACGTGAGATCGCTGTATCCGCATTGCGCGAGTGGATGGCAGAGCTTGGCAACCGAACCAGTGTCGCTGTGTCCTATGTGGGCAAATTAAAAACGACCTTTCAGATGATAGCGATTACAGTACTGTTATTAAACTGGGAGTCGCTTGAGACAATCGGTTATGCGCTGATGGTGGCCGCGGTGATATTGACACTATGGTCGATGATGATTTATCTCAAAGCTGCGTGGCCGTACCTAAAGCAAAGTGGCTAATAGTGAGACAAACAATCGTAACCTGCATAAAAAACGCCAGTGGCTCATGCGACTGGCGTTTTTATTTGTCTATTCTTACTGTTTTAAAGATTGAAGCATTACAGCTCTATCGAAAAATTCTCACCCAAGCTCTTTTCAATGGCATTATCTGTCACTGCCGCCGCCGCCATTTTGACAGCACTAGTGATGGCATTACCATTTGCCCAGTACTCAGCGCCATGTGGGGTGACTTTGATTAGCTGAACGCGTGGGTCCTCTTTGCCTTTTTCAAAATACGCATTGTACATAGGCGACCACAGCTCATCTAACTTGTCTTTATCATCTACCAGCTCCGCTTTACCAGTGATAGACAGATATTGTTTGTTGTCTTGGCTGACATAGGCCAAATTGACTTGTGGATCGTTTTTGATGTTATCGATGGTCTCACAAGGGCTGTGACCGATAAACCAAATTTCTTTGGCACCAATACTGGTCTCGGTGGTATTCATGGGGCATGAGTGAAGATGGTTCTCACTGGTGCGCGTGGTCATCATCGTATATTTGATGTCTTTTACCATGGCTTGGATGGTGTCCATTTGTTGTTGCTTGCTCATCGTAGTTATCCTTTACTATTTAAAATTTGGAGTAAAAATTATTATTCGGTAAGAGTGATCTAGAGTACTGATAAGGTGGTCAATGACGCCTATTAACAGTTATCAATATAGCGATATCACCTAATAGAACGATACAGCTGGTCTGTAATACCCTGTGAAAGTTTGTAATTATCTGCGTGATTTTATTCAGTAGATGATTTATCAATCAAAAAATACTGTCTAAAAATAACCTTACCAAAAATAAGGCAATAAAAAACGCCAATAAACCGAGGTATATTGACGTTTTGGGCGACTCAGTAACCGTAGGCTTATCTGAGCCAAATGAAGTTATATATGGCTTCTAAACTATAGCGATACTTCAAATTGCTCGCCGATATCTTCTGCCGTTTTGCCATCTTGTAGGGCTGCTGCTGCCATTTTGAACATATTAATAGTAGAGCTGCCACCTAACCAGCACTCGACGCCATGTGGGACGACCTTGATTAACTGTACGTTTGGATCTTCTTTACCATGTTCAAAAAACGCATTGTAGACTGGTGACCACAGTTCTTCTAATTTGTTTTTATCCGTTGGTAACTCAGCATTGGCGCTGACAGAGACATAGTCTTTTTCATCTTTAGAAGCATAAGACAAACCAATTTTTTGATTGTTCTGAATGTCTTTGACCACATCTGAGGTTTTATCACCGATGAACCAGATCTCTTTACCACCGATACTCGCTTCGCTGGTTGTCATTGGCCACGCATGTACGTCACCTTTACTATTGACGGTGCTTAACATCGCAAATTTTACATCTTTAATAACGTTTTGAATTTTGTCGATTTGTTCTTGCTTATTCATAGAGGATTTCCTTTTCTTTATAGTGATTAGAAAGTTAATTGTTTGTAGTAATCATTTTTATTCAAGGTAGATGTAATTCATCTTTTAAAAACATCGCCTTAACAACTGGAACTAGAATACCGAGTTATGCCTTTACATTTATATAGGTGCCCAGTAATGCGATGTGAGTGTTTGTAAGGAGTATGAGGGTTAGGTAAAAATTGCGACGCCGAGTGTCGTCACTGTATGTGAATGCTATCTAAACATTCATGGGCGGATTATTGAATTGATTGTGTTATTGAGCATGTGGTTAGCGGCGACACCGTATCAGTTATCAGCAATTTATCTTGGTTTAAACCTGCTTATTATAGGTCTTCTTGTTATAATACCCAGACCATTTACTTAGCATGGCAGAGATGCCTTGATCTTACGGATTATGCCTTTATGATGACCATCGCCGGACAACCGTTTCTTACCGATTTTCAGACGCAGCAACTCATCAGTCAGTTCCAGCAAAAAACCAAGCTAAATGTTAGTCAAATAAGTACTCAGCAAGTGTATGTACTCTCACGCGAATTGAGCGGTGAGGAGCACAAAAAATCCTTAGACTTGTTTGGGATCAAAGAAGCGATCGCGCTTACCACGCCACAAGACAACCAACTGCAAGTGATCGTTGCGCCGCGCTTTGGCACCATCTCACCATGGGCGAGTAAAGCCACCGATATATTCAATAACTGTGAAATCAAAATCAACCGTGTTGAGCGTGTCGTGGTTTATACGCTAACGCTTGAGAATGAAGCGGCTGACAACAAGCTACCCGCTGCCGCTGAGCAGTTATTGTTTGACCGTATGACCCAGAGCTTGGTCTATGACTTGAGCGATGTCAGCAAGTTGTTTGATGATCAAGCACCAGCATCACTCAATCATATCGATGTCATCGGACAAGGTCAGTCAGCACTAGAGTCGGCCAATACCGAGTTCGGCTTTGCGTTATCCAGTGAAGATATCGACTATCTGATGAATGCGTATGTCAATGAATTAGATCGCAATCCAACCGACGTTGAGCTGATGATGTTTGCACAGGCGAACTCAGAGCATTGCCGTCATAAGATATTTAATGCCCAGTGGACCGTTGATGGTGAGGTGCAGCCAAAATCACTATTCCAAATGATCAAAAACACCTATCAGTCGAACCCACAAGGCATCTTATCAGCCTATAAAGATAACGCCGCTGTGATGGCTGGGTCTGATGGCATGCGTTTTTATCCTATCCCAACGGATGCGATGAATGCCAACGCAATCCATCCTTATGGATTCCATCAAGAAGACATCGATATCTTGATGAAAGTTGAGACGCACAATCACCCAACGGCAATTGCTCCGTATTCAGGTGCAGCAACGGGTTCTGGCGGTGAGATTCGTGACGAAGGTGCAACAGGTCGCGGCGGTAAGCCAAAAGCGGGTCTAGCCGGTTTCCACGTGTCGCATCTACATATCCCAGAGCTGTCCGAGAAATGGGAGCAGTCAGGCCAACTGAGCACGCAAGCCTATGGTACGCCAGATCGTATGGCAACCAGCCTTGAGATTATGCTTGATGCCCCATTAGGTAGCGCCAACTTCTCAAACGAGTTTGGTCGTCCAAACCTATGCGGTTATTTCCGCAGCTTTCAGCTAGATACCTCTGCGGCAAAAGACGGTAGCGAGATGCGTGGCTATCATAAGCCAATCATGCTGGCAGGTGGTTACGGCAATATCAAACGCAATCTGATTGAAAAAAATGCAATCAAAAAAGGCGATTTGCTAATCGTCCTTGGTGGCCCTGCGATGCAAATCGGTCTGGGCGGCGGTGCCGCATCGTCAGTCGATAGTGGCGAGCTTGATGAAGGCTTGGACTTTGCCTCAGTCCAGCGCGATAACGCTGAGATGGAGCGTCGCTGTCAAGAAGTCATCGATCGCTGCTGGGCCTTAGCTGGCGCGGACAAAGACGGCAATGACAATTCGGACAACAACCCTATCGTCTCGATCCATGATGTGGGCGCGGGCGGTCTGTCAAACGCCATGCCTGAGCTGGTCAACGACCATGAAATGGGCGCGCATCTGAACTTGCGTAAGATCCCATCGTTAGAAGCGGGCATGTCGCCAATGGCCATCTGGTCTAATGAGGCGCAAGAGCGTTATGTGCTGGCGATTCGTCCAGAGAGCAAAGATCAGTTCGATGCCATCTGTGCCCGTGAGCGCTGTCCATATGCCATCTTGGGCGCGGCGACGGATATCCGTCAGCTCATCGTTGATGACGAGCTATTAGCTGAGCAACCAGTCGATATGCCGATGCAAGTACTACTCGGCGGTACACCAAAAATGCAGCGTAGCTTTGAGCGTACTGATAGCACGTTACCAGCATTAGAGCTTGGTGAAGTTAATCTAGCCGAGTCAATTACCGATGTATTGCGTCACCCAACCGTGGCGAGCAAATCATTCTTGATTAGCATTGGTGACCGTTCTATCACCGGTATGGTCGTGCGTGATCAGTATGTGGGACGCTATCAAGTGCCTGTATCAGATTGTGCGGTGACGGCGTCAGGCTTAGTGGCGCTAGATGGTCAGCCGATGACTGGTGAAGCCATGAGTGTCGGCGAGCGTACGCCTGTTGCCCTTATCAATCCAAAAGCCTCTGCGCGTCTAGCGGTCGGCGAAGCGATTACTAACATCGCGGGCGCGCGTAT
This sequence comes from Psychrobacter sp. KCTC 72983, assembly GCF_014280455.1. Taxonomy (NCBI): domain Bacteria; kingdom Pseudomonadati; phylum Pseudomonadota; class Gammaproteobacteria; order Moraxellales; family Moraxellaceae; genus Psychrobacter; species Psychrobacter sp. KCTC 72983. Next base: position 1,157,703 of record NZ_CP060390.1, on the reverse strand, counting down.
CGCTCAGTTGTCTGATATCACCATGTCAGCGAACTGGATGGCAGCATGCGGTGATGATGCAGAAGATGCGGCACTATTCGATGCAGTACATGCAATCGGTGAAGAGCTGTGCCCAGCACTCGGTATCGCCATCCCTGTTGGTAAAGACTCGCTATCTATGCGTGCTAACTGGACTGATGAAGAGGGCGCTGACAAATCAGTCGTCTCGCCAATGAGTTTGGTTGTGACTGCGTTTGCTCCTGTCGTTGACGTCGCAAAAACGCTAACCCCTGAGCTAATCAATGGTGACAGCGCGTTTTATCGTCTTGATCTCTCTAGAGGTAAATTACGTTTGGGTGGCTCTATCCTTGCGCAAACGCTTAGCCAACTAGGTAACGACTGCCCAGATCTAGAGCAGCCAAGTGATTTGATCGACTTCTTTAACTTTGTCCAAGCGGGCAACGCGCAAGGCGTCATCAGCGCTTATCACGATATCGGTGATGGCGGTCTGCTTACGACCATCGCAGAGATGCAGTTCACCAGCCGTCAAGGTATCAAGCTGTCGTTAGATGATGACAACTTACTCGGTCAACTGTTCAGTGAGGAGCTGGGCGCAGTCATCCAAGTATTGCCAGAAAACGTCGCAGCGCTCATGCAGTTGGCAGAAGAATTTAACGTCAGCGATATGCTCAGCCTTGTTGGTCAAAGCTCAGAAGAAGACAACCTATTAATCCAAACGCCTTTGCACATGGGTGATGACACGCTACGCTTTAGCCGTACTGAATTGCAGCAAGCGTGGACGCAGGTCAGTTATCAAATCGCCCGCCGCCGTGATAATCCAGAATGCGTGCAACAAGAGTATGACTTGATTAGCGACGCGAGCCATAAAGGCCTGATCGCAGCGCCAAATTTTGATCTCAATCAAAAAGTGGAAGCGCCTTATGTAAACAGCCGTGCTGATGCTAATAACAGCCAACCAAGAGTCGCAATCCTCCGCGAGCAAGGTGTCAACGGTCAGACAGAGATGGCAGCAGGCTTTACCCAAGCTGGCTTTGAAGCGGTCGATGTACATATGAGCGATCTACTGAGTGGTCGCATCAATCTACGTGATTTCGACGGTCTGGTCGCTTGTGGTGGCTTTAGTTATGGTGACGTACTGGGCGCTGGCTCTGGCTGGGCGAACTCTATCTTGTTCCATGACGAGCTACGCATGCAGTTTGTCCGCTTCTTTGCTCGTCCTGATACCTTTAGCTTGGGTGTCTGTAACGGCTGTCAGATGATGGCGCAATTGAAAGATTTAATCCCAGGTGCAGAAAACTTCCCACGCTTCATCGCTAATAAATCCGCGCGTTTTGAAGCGCGTACGGTCAACGTCAAAGTTGAGCGTACCAAGTCCATCTTATTCAAAGGCATGCAAGACAGCATCTTGCCAATCGCGGTGGCGCATGGTGAAGGCTATGCCACACTAGATAATACCGAGATCGACGGTATGGCAAAACACGGTCAGCTTGCGATGCGTTATGTCGATAGCCAAGGTCATCCAACTGAGACGTATCCGCTCAATCCAAACGGTTCGCTCGGCGGTGTCACAGGTCTGTGTAGCACCGACGGTCGCGTCACTATCATGATGCCGCATCCTGAGCGTAACCTAAAAGCCTACAATCATAGCTGGAAACCTGAGCAGTGGGATGAAGATGGTGCATGGATGCGGATGTTCCGTAACGCTCGTGCTTGGTTTAGATAGGCTAAGTTGGTTTAGAGTATTGTTGTAGATAACTGTTTTTTAGAATGAAAAGGTGAGCGTAAAGCTCACCTTTTTTGTGTTTATGATATTTAGCTTAATTAGATCCAGAAAAAACATATAGATAAGTACTTCAATGACGTATATAATAAGACATAAAGATAAAGGATATTGAATGTTACATTTCATCGAAACGCCAATATTTACTAAGCAAGTACTGAAACTATTAGATGATGAAGCTTATAAAGAGCTACAGGAAAATCTAATCAATAATCCAGAACAAGGTGATTTGATTCAAGGTGCAGGGGGCGTTCGAAAAACCAGATGGGCACTTAACCAAGGTAAGAGTGGCGGTATTCGGATTATCTATTATTTTGTGAATAGTCAAGGCATATTTTTTATGCTGCTCGCTTATCCGAAGAATAAACAAGCCTCTCTATCAAGCGAAGAGAAGTCTGGTTTATACAAACTGACTCAACAAATTAAAGAGGTGTATAGCCATGAGCAATGAATTTTACGATGATTTATCTACATCACTAAATCAAGCATTGGCGATTGCTAAGGGACAGACTCAGCCTAGCCGCCAGTTTACCCATGACGTGCCTAGTATTAAGGAAATAAGAACTAAGACAGGGCTATCGCAACAGCAGTTTGCCGATAAACTTAATATCAGTTCGCGTACCTTACAAAATTGGGAGCAAGGTACTAGAAACCCAACAGGGGCTGCCGTCACATTAATGCGCTTATTGAATAAAAAGCCTGAGTTAATTACCGAAGCTTAATTGATCAAAAACATTCAATCTTATCTTGGTCACGCACTCGGTGGGATTATGGATGTGTGTGAAAGCGATGACGCATGGATGCGTATGTTCCGTAACGCTTGTGCTTGGTTTAGATAGGCTAAGTTGGTTTAGAATATTATTGTAGATAACTGTTTTTTAGAATGAAAAGGTGAGCGTAAAGCTCACCTTTTTTGTGTTTGGGTTTTGGTTCTATTGGGAGCTAATCCTGCTTTTCGCTACTATCTTGGTCGTTCACTGGGGCGGTGGCTAAGGCTAGAGGCGTTCCAGCATTCGAGCGACCACCTCTAGCCAAGCCTCCGCAGCCCAGTGACCAACCAAGTATATCCGCTGCAATCAGGGCTAAAACGCGCTCCTGAATGACCGTTTTATGATAAATTAGTCTAAACTTTAATTTTAGTATTATTGGTGCGCTGGGCGCACCCCACGAACTCATTGTTTTCTTTGGAGATTAGAATGGACAATCAATCTGAACCGAATAAAGTCGAAAACAAGCCACACGAAAAATCAGATGATAATTTACCGAAAAAATGTGGCATTGTAATGCCTATTGCAAGTATGGAAGGCTATCCTGAATCTCATTGGAAAGATGTCAAAAGGATAATAGAATCTGCTATTAAAGAAGCTAATTTTGAAGCTAGATTGGTGAGTGATGCGGATGATATAGGCGTTATTCACAAACGTATTGTTCAGAACTTATATGATAATCCGATGATAGTTTGCGATATAAGCGGTAGAAATCCAAATGTCATGTTTGAGCTAGGATTACGTCTAGCTTTCGACAAACCAACAATCATTATAAAAGACGAAATAACACCTTATTCTTTTGATACATCTGTAATTGAACATCTAAGTTATCCAAAAGACTTAAGATATCATGACATTGAGATTTTCAAAGAAAATTTAAAAGATAGAATAAAAAAGACTTACAAAGCATATGAAAACGATCCTGAAAATTATTCAACTTTCTTGAAAAACTATGGTGATTTTAAAGCCCCATTAATTACTGAAGAGACTGTCTCTATAGATAGATATGTATTAGAAGAGCTTAAAAGCCTTCAATCATCAGTTAGTCGCCTTTCTAGTTCTATGAATTCTAAATCTTCAAACCGCAATAATAAAACTCAGTTTGTCAGGAATGCAACAGCACACCAACTAGATTTTCATGATCACGAAGAACCAAATGTTTTAGAGTTTTATCTCGATAGAATAAGAAATAAAGACGAATTATATTTGAATGTGCATGAAGCTTTGGAACCAATTAGCCCGCTCATAAAAAACATAAATTTTGATTCAGGGAAAATTTATATTACGGTTGCTGTTGGTAATCCTAATTTTGATGTAGTCGAGGAGGTAGTCTCTTCTATAGCAGGATTAGGCTATACTATAGAAGAGTTTGACCAGAACTATTATAGATTACATGAAGATTTTTGAGAAATAAGTGAGACTAAAGTAGCTCGAACAGATAGTTAGTCGTATAATTATTAACTACAATGGGGGGGCTGTCCTAGATAAGTAAAATTATTTAGGATAGTACTATGAGAAAGAGTAAACTAAGTTGGTATAAACAAAACAGACTCATCGAGTTATTTGTTGCTGGTTCTACCGCGAGAACAGCAGCAAGCCTAATTGGTGTTAATAAAACCACAGCCAGTTATTACTTTCATAGGCTACGAGTGCTTATTTACGAGAATAGCCAAGACCCTGGTCTATTTGAGGGCGAAATCGAAGTAGACGAATCATACTTTGGTGGAACTCGTAAAGGCAAGCGAGGGCGAGGTGCTGGTAGCAAAGTGCCCGTGTTTGGCCTATTAAAGCGTAATGGTAAGGTCTACGCTTGTATTATACCCCATGCTAAAGCAGATACTTTGATCCCCATCATAAGAGAAAAAGTGAAGCCTGATAGCATTGTTTATACTGACTCATTTAAAAGCTATAACGCATTAGATGTCAGTGAGTTTACTCATTATCGTATCAACCACTCCAAAACCTTTGTTAATGACAAGAATCACATTAATGGTATAGAGAACTTTTGGAACCAAGCTAAACGGCATCTACGCAAGTTTAACGGAGTTCCAAAAGAGCATTTTCACCTCTATTTAAAGGAATGTGAGTGGCGTTTTAATCACAGTGACCCAAAGTCGCAATTACTACAATTAAAACAGTGGGTTAAACAGGGTTTGAACTAGTTATCTAGGACAGCCCCACAATGGGTTATTATGGGTCTGAAGAAGAGTTGATTTATGTTGAATAAATATGCTTCAATCAGAGTTTTGATTCAAAGCATCATGTTATATGATTATTTATCTTCTGACAGCTCTTTACCCTTTCTCTGAGCCTCAGCAATCAACTCATGAATCTTAGCACTTTCCTTTAGCACGCAAGCATCATAGGCAGAAAGCGGCTCAGGCTCTTGTTCTTTTTCCTGATCTTGCTTGGCTTTTTCTGCTAAATACTTTTCAAGTTTATCTGCTTCAGAATCGCTCATAGTTTATCCCTCGTATGATTTTTACCACATAGAAGACGGCACTGAAATCAGTACCGTTCGTTTTATAGGTCGTGACAATGTAAACCCTAACCACGACTTTTCAAATACTAAATCACCAAAATCAATCCCAACTTAAAATCACCTTACCGCATTGCCCACTTTACATGATATCAAAGCCTTCTTGAAACTCATCAATGTCCATGCGACGGGTAATGATTGGCGACAGATCAATACCGCTAATCAGCATTTGCTCCATCTGATACCACGTCTCCCATATCTCACGCCCATCGTCGATCGGCTATCGTGATGAGCGCATCTTGGGGAGAGGTGATAACGCGCTCGTTTTTATACAGCCCTGCCTCGCGTATATCGCTGATTTCTTGTTGTAGGTGTTTTTGAAAGGCTTGATACATAAGTATTCCTTTTTTAGTATTATTGGTGTTTGCTTAGGGTTTGTTGATAGAGCCAAATTATTTGCTTATGGATTTAGGTTAAGCACAGATGTTTAAATACTGACGCACCACATTATCCATGCCTTGCTCTAGTGATTCAATCGTAAACGCATGACCGATAGACACCTCAGCGATATCACCAAGCGCGAGCAGATCGGCTAAATTCTCTAAATTCAAATCATGACCCGCATTGACGCGAATGCCGTTATCACTGGCGAGGGTAATACAGTCGCTAAAGCGTTGCTTGACCTCATCGAAATCAATATTGCCATCGTTTTTACCATTACTGTAGGCGCGCGCCCATTCTTCGGTATACATCTCTATCGTTTGCACATCGCTGTCGATGACGGCTTTAATCTGCTCGATATCAGGATCGATAAATACCGCGCAGCGTGTGCCAAACCCTTGCAACTCATGATTCAACGCTGACAGCATGTCTTTGTGTTTGATGATGTCGAAACCATGATCGGAGGTCAGTTGATCTTCGCTGTCGGGCACGAGGGTACATTGATGCGGTTTGACTTCGCGAATAATTTTTAAGAACTGCTCATTTGGGTTGCCCTCGATATTGAACTCAATCTCTGGATAGTCTTTTAAAAAGGCACTGATATCATAGACATCTTGGTATCTGATATGACGCTCATCAGGTCGCGGATGCACGGTAAAGCCTTTGACACCCAGATCAATCAGCTTCTTCACGAAGTACAGCAGATTGGGATAATCCGTGCCGCGAGAGTTTCTGATTAAGGCGAGTTTGTTTAAATTGACACTAAATAGGGTGCTCATAATATGTCCTTTTTCATTGTTGTTATGTCCAATAATAAGACATAGATCTTATGTTATCACGCTTGACTGGTATGAGTTTTCTGGCGGGCTATGTCTACGCTGACAGAGGCTGCGAAAAATTCATGCCAGTCGCGCCAGTTATCTTTTTAAACTGCCTATATTTGTATCGCTTCAATAAAAATCATCGCGACTAGCATACTTCATATTGAGCGCCTGCAATATCGCATAGGTTTCGCTATCCATATTACCGGTTGGCTGCTGCGGTCTGAAATGCAGCTGAAAGGCATAGATGACATCGCGACTGGGCTTGTCCCACTCGTCGCTATTATTGATTTGATAGCCGTATTTGCGAAAAGCTTGCTTGATCTCCTGCACGCTTGGCGCGACCAAGGTACGCCGATTCATAATTTCTTGCTTGTCCGCTTCGTTATACCAAGCGCCGATACCGTAATCGAAATACAGTCGCCCCCACGGGAATTTTGCACCGGGGTCGATCTTGCGCGAGGGTGCCATATCTGCATGACCGATGATGTTTTTGGGTGAGATATCATAGCGGGCGGCGATATCCTGCACCAGCTCTGCGACTTTCTTAATCTGCAATTCATCAAACGCCACATAATGCTCATAAGGATGGTAATCCATATCGCCATTCTTTAGCGCGTCTCGATATTCAGGCTTGATTCCTGCATTGACGATTTCGATGCCAATAGAGGTATCATTGAGGATGGTTCGACCTGAAAAGCCACCTTCGCCTGCATGCCACGCGCGCTCAGACTCTGGTACGAGGTTATAAATTTTATCATCGTTCTTGTCCAAGACCAGATAGTGCGCGCTCACATTGCCCGTGGTCAATGTTTTGATTGAGCGCTCATTATCTGAGACTGTGTAGTGTAGGACAATGGTTTTGATACGCTGGCTTTTGCCAGTCGATTGATAGGTATCGCTGTCGACGCTATAATTTTTGGTCGTTGCGACTGGTGAGGTCGTGGTCACGCAGCCAATTAAAGGCAGAGTTAAGCCAAGTGCTAAGAAGATGTTTTTTACCATGAAATGCTCTGTGTAGATAAAGGGTATATGTCGCTGTCCACTTATATTTTAAGCACCTATTATTATCAGATGATGTCTAGAGATTTTGCTGATTGTATTCAGCCTCTTTTAATTTTTTTTGCCAACACCTTTTTCCAACTCGCCTCCAAACACTCAATCGCGAGCCACGGCTCAATCACCTCAGCGTCAAACTTTTCTTTTGAATTAGACAACTGCCAGAGTTTCTCAAGCGTAGCAAATGGATAGGGACGTTCGACTAAGTAGACCGGCAAATCAGCGTTAATCATGCCATCACGCACGACTTGAAAATACCAGCCTGAGATACCTTGCTTGCTGACCCATGCCGCGATATTCGGCACTTTGGTAAATTGACCGATTTGGTCATTGATTTTGTAGCACGGGCGGCGCGGTTGGACGATACGCAGTTGCACGCTATCTTCACCGTTTATTTTGTCGTCGCCATACTGCCCACCATACTGATAAACGTCGCCGATACAGACGTTAGACTCATCCATCTCAGGCAAGCCATCAACGGCTTCAGTGGTAAGGTTTTCACCGAGCGTACCGATGCGTGCTTTTAGGTCAAACTCGGTATTGATTTTTTCATACGTGACCGTTGGCAGTTGATGTACCGCTTTGAGCGGGCCGCCATGATGTTTGCGATCGGCTTGCTCGTCAGTGGTCAATCCCATAAAATTGACGGCGACGGGTGCTGTAATGGGCGCTTTATCAATGGCGCTCATCTCATCACGGGTAAAGGGCATGGCTTTGCCTGCGCGGACACATACTACGTTTGCCACATGCAAGGGTAGGTTAATCTCAGGGTTTGAGCGGTGAGTAGAAGACATGGACAATCCTTAATGAGCATTGAGATCAAAACAAAAATTGGGCAATGGTGATTGATAAAGATGATAGCAACCTCTGCAGCAATTATCTATTTAATCAGGCATTATCATGACGCGTATCCCCAAATATCGGCACAAAAAAAGACCAAAATAACGATTCTGGTCTTTTGGTCTTATGCTTTTAGTATGACGCGATTATTGTACTCAATAATCTTATTTGTTCTTGTTGCGACGACCAGCGGTTTTCTTTTCACGCGGTGTGGCGACCAGCTCAGCCAACTGATCCGGTGATGACCATAGGCCTTCTAAGTCATAGAACTCACGCGCTTGTGGGGTCATGATATGAACGACAACCGCGCCCAAGTCAATCAGTGTCCAGTCAGAGTCGATACCGCCTTCGCGGCCAAGCGGCATAAAGCCCGCTTGTTTGACTTCAGCGCCGACGCTATCCGCCATCGCGCGTACATGACGTTTTGAGGTACCATCAGCGATGACGATACGCTCGGTGACGTCAGTTAAGTCTTCTACATTCATTACAGTGATGTTCTTTGCTTTCATATCATCTAGCGCGCTTTGTACAATGTTCAAGCACACGGTTAAGCGTTCTTCGGTCATGGTGTTGATCATAAATTTTAATCTCTTCAATCGTAACTATTAAAAATAAAGGGGTAAAACGTCAATTTGTCTGATTCGACTGATCATATGTCGTCAGTCACGTATAGAGACAGGATAGGCAAAATGACATAGATAAGGCGATTTTAACGGAATTGAGCAGCAGAATATAGCTGATGGGCGATAATATAGTGATAAACGGCAGGATTGAGCCATTTAGCTAATGAATTGGGGTGAGTATTGCTCATAATATCATTTATTGCTGCGATAGATGCGATTTGCCTGTCAGTGACGGGCATTTTATTTGTTTCAGTCGCCAATATGTGTAGTTGTTCGCGTATTTGCGTGCTTGATACGGCAGTGATCGGTCGCGTATCTATATAAATGCGTCCTTTCATAGCGCTTTTCAAGTCAGTGCCATCTGTTTCTAAGCTATCTACCAAGCATCGAGCAATTGGAGTGAATAGCTCAATCGGTGAGTCGGTTACATGTGATTGTAAAGGTAGCGGCAGTTGCGATTGCAAGGTAGCAAGATATTGCGAGGTCGATATAGGGTTTTCAAATGTTGTCGCCCTGTCAGAAACTCCACCATTAATATGATCGCTATCCTCACGATTAAACACCCACAGATTGACATAATCAGTGAGTCCTAACCCGTCTTTCCATTTATCCAAACTGCGCGCGCTGTCCATACCCATGATAAATATCAAACTATCATGAGGGTACTGCTGTCTGAGTGCGCGTACAGTGTCGATTGTATAGACAGGCGGCGCTTGCCATAGCTCAAGCTCATTGATTTGTATCGGTGTGTCTTGCGTTGCGAGCTGCAACATGGCTAAGCGGTGTTTAGGGTCAGTGCTCTGCGTTTTAAATGGCGAGCGCGCATTGGGTAATAATGAAACGTGCAAGGGGCGGTTTTGCTGCTTTGCGATTGGCAACAAGTCCTGATAGACGTGTAGAGCCACTTCTAAATGACCATTATGTACCGGATCAAACGAGCCGCCAAGATAGGCACGGATGGCAGGGGCAGAGATCTTTTCGTGAGAGTTATTGCTCGTATTTGACATAAATAAATGCAAATAAAAGAATGAGGTGCACGCTGTTTTTGGTACCTCTCATTCTTTTATTAGCTAACCTTTTTATATTAACTGAATCATAGCGCTATTGTAGAGGGCGGGCGAGTATCTGTCACCACTATCTATCACCACCTATAGTCAGTGAAAATTAATACCACTACATTAGGCACTGTTAAATCAATTTTTTTGCTTGCTGTGCTTGCGCAGACAGAGGCTGCAAAAATTGATATTAGCAGTACCTTATCGTTTTTGAGATACTTTGACTATACCACCACAGCACCAATAAAAAACCGACCATCATGATGATAGTCGGTGGTATAACGGACTTTGATTGGCAAATCGTATAGCGATTAAATCAGGTCGCTATACGCTTGGATAGCGGTCAGCGCGATGGTATAGACGATATCATCAACGAGTGCGCCACGCGATAAGTCATTGACTGGCTTATTCAAACCTTGCAGCATCGGTCCAACGCTGATGACATTGGCGCTACGCTGCACCGCTTTATACGTGGTGTTACCAGTATTGAGATCAGGGAAAATAAAGACGTTGGCTTGACCTGCGACAGGAGAGTCAGGCGCTTTTTGTTTGCCCACACTCATGACCGAGGCGGCATCATATTGTAGTGGGCCGTCGACTTTGAGGTTCGGCGCACGCTCACGGACGATTTGGGTGGCACGAGCGACTTTTTCGACATCCGCGCCTGCGCCTGATGAGCCCGTAGAATAGCTGATCATCGCGACTTTTGGATCGATACCAAAGGCAGCAGCAGACTGTGCCGATTGAATGGCAATTTCTGCCAACTCTTCAGCATTCGGATCAGGATTGATCGCACAGTCACCATAGACAACCACTTGCTCAGGCAACAGCATAAAGAACACGGACGATACGAGCGAGTACTGCGGCGCGGTTTTGATTAATTGAAACGCTGGGCGTACGGTGTTGGCAGTTGTGTGAATCGCGCCTGAGACCAGACCATCGACTTCATCGAGCTGGAGCATGATGGTGCCAAGATACACCGTATCTTTTAGATATTCAGCGGCGACGTCTGCGCCAGTCTTGCCTTTACGGCGCTCAACGACCGCAGCGATATATTTGCTCATATCGAGGCTATCAGGATCGATAATCTCTAGACCTTCTGGCAACGTCAAATCGCGATTTTTGGCGACTTGTTCGACATCGCTGCGTTTTGCGAGCAGTACGCAATCAGCGATACCGCGGCTCTGACAGATACAGGCCGCTTCGACGGTACGTGGTTCAGAACCTTCTGGCAATACGATACGTTTTTTAGCGTGCTGTGATTTTTTGACCAACTGATGGCGAAACGCCGATGGGGACAAGCGCGGTTCATGATTACGGCTAAAGTATTCTTTAATCCAGCTCAAATCCAAATGCGCTGCTACGTAACGCGCCACTTCTTCAGCGCGATCGGTGTCATCACTTGGAATCTCTGAGCTCATATGGACAAGGCTCTGTACCGTCTCATAGCTGTCACTCTCGACGCTCATGATAGGGATGCCCGTTTTGAGCGCCGACTGCCACAGCTCCGTTACGGTCTCGCTTGGTAGGATACCCCCTGTCAAGACCAGTCCTGCCAGCGGAATACCATTGATACAGGCCAATCCTGCGGCCAGTAGCAAGTCATCGCGGTCACCAGGGACCACCATCAACGTACCACGTTTGAACACTTGATTGACACGAGCGACTGAGCGCGCCGTTAGGCTGATGCGATTGATACGACGCGTTTTTGCTTCACCAACGTTAAGCCAAGTGGCATCAAGCTCGGTGGCAATATCCCAAGTGCGCGGTACAGACAACGAATCGCTAAAGGGCACCACGCCGATGAGGCGAAACGCGTCGGTATTGAACGAAGGCGATAGACGCTGCACTTCTTGCATGAAGGTTTGATCTAAGCTGACGACGGCCTCACCAGGCGCGACTGGTTGCGTCTCAAACGTATTGGGCACATCTTGTACACGCATCAAAATCACGCCAAGCGTCCGCAAATCGATGACACCGCCGAACTCGCGCGCATGTACATCAAGCTTGTCCGCCAACGCCGCTGGTTGACCGATATCAGCGGCACCAACAAATATGATCTTGGCATCTAAAGCATGGGCAAGCGCACGGTTGATTTGTGAGGCGTAAGAGGTCTCAGTGGTCGGCACCAGACCTTCACAGATGATGACATCATGACCGTCATCAATGGTGTGATAATTGGTAATCACTTCTTCCATCAAATCATCTAGATTGCCATCGCCCAACATCCGCTCGACGTGCTGACGGCTGATCGATTTGGGCGGCTTTAGACCAAAGGCATGCATGGTCAATGCATTTGAGCTGTCTAAGCTGTGCTGCTTGTCTAGTGTATCGTCTTGCAAAAACGGCTTCATAAAGCCCGCTTTGATACCGTTATAATCAAAGGCGCGAATCAGTCCAAGCGCGGCTGATGTCACACCGATACTGCGGCTAATGGGAACAAGTAAAATAGTCTGCATAGTGTATCCTACGGTTTATTTTATTATTAAGTTCAATTCATCCTTGGCAGAATGAGCAATGTGCTGAGTATGTACGCCATAGCCTTATAGCAAATGTTAATTATATAGATATGGCGTATCAAACACGCTCACGCTTATATTAAATTCAATGCCTGACGAGTCTCTTGAGCAATACGGCACTCTTCATCAGTTGGGACGACCCATAACTCGATACTGCTGTCATCTGCGTGGAAGCTACCTTCTTTACCACGAACCAAACTGGCATTTTTGTCAGCATCTATTTTGATACCGAAATGACGCATCACTGCCAGGATTTTGGTACGTGTAATATCGGAGTTTTCACCGATACCGCCAGTAAAGACAATACCGGTAAACTCTGGTAGCGCACAGCTAAGGCTGGCCAGATATTTACCAGCACGATAGCAGAACATCTCGATAGCGAGCTTGGCATCTTCGTGACCTTCACTGGCTGCTTGCTCGATGGTACGCAAGTCATTAGACAGTCCTGAAATACCAAGTAGACCGCTGTCATTATTAAGCATTTTGTCGGTCTCTTCTAAGCTCATACCGAGCTGACGCTTCAGATGCATGTGCAAGCTAGGATCCACATCGCCACTACGCGTACCCATCATAAGGCCCTCAAGTGGGGTCAGACCCATGCTGGTATCGAGACTTTTGCCATCGTATACTGCGGCGGCTGAGCAACCATTGCCTAGATGTGCTGTTAGCCAGCCATGTGGCCCTTTTGCCTCAGTGATTTGGCTGGTGCGTTCTGAGACGTAAGCATGTGATGTGCCATGGAAGCCATAGCGACGGATTTTATGTTCTTCGTATAGATATTTGGGTAGTGCATAGCGAAAAGCAACGGGCGGCATGGTTTGGTGAAAAGCGGTGTCAAACACCACCACTTGCGGCATATCAGGATAGATCGCCTGAACCGCTTCGATACCCAGTGCATTTGCAGGGTTGTGTAGCGGAGCTAATATTTTGAGACGCTTCACTTCTTCTAACGCATGCTCATCAACGCGAACGGCTTTGGAATATTCGCGGCCACCATGTACCACGCGGTGCCCAACGGCGATGAAGTGGTACTGCTCTAGTAGCTCAAGGATTTTTTGTAGCGCCAGCTTATGGCGACCACCAGGAATAGAGATTTCAAGTTTTTCACCTTTTAAGGTCGTGTGTTTAATACGGGCGGTATCGAGACCTAGGTTTTCGGCAAGACCGGTGATACGAGTAGAGTTGTCATCACTAATCAACGCGTATTTGATGGAAGACGAGCCGCAGTTTAAAACCAAGGTTGGGCTGGTCAGGGTTGATGTTTCAGAGTTCTTATCATCAAAAGTGGTGGTTAGGCTGGCGCTCATACTCTATCCTTAGATTGGTTTTTATAGGTGGGTTTTTGTAGGTCGAAAATCATCATATCGTCAGATTACTATGATAAAAACGACACTGACATCGCATCGTGCTCATATTAAGGTGATGATAGATTGATCGTATTTAACACAAAATTAGCCATATCCATGCTGATCTATCAAACAAGTATATGATCGATCTTAGTCATACTGAGGCTGAGGGTTGTATCTTATTACTATATAGCAGTACCGCTGAATCGTAGGCCTGAGCCTCAGCATAGCCGTAAGGCCGCGGTATAATGTAACATATTTTTGTAGCGATAATGGTAAGGTTTAAAATTGGTGTCTATCAAGCGTTCAAAATATTGGTACATCTGTTATAGCTAGTGGCTCCTAGGTACTTTAGCCATTGATTATTGGCTGTTGTAGAGCTGCCTTATGAATATCAAAAATTGTAAGAAATATTGTCCAAATTCCTATCAGACATGTTTTTATGCGCAAATTATCAAGCGATACCGTCAGTAAATTATGATGAAAGCATCAAATCAATCCCCACTATGAGCCAAATTTATTGGCCAATGCTGTTCAGTATGCGTACAGCTTTGTGTCATAATGCTATGATTAAAACTTTGATATTGGCCATTTTTGGGCTGCCTTTTTCGCTCTTTATTTATTACGATTTTTAATCGCACTTACACCGCTACACGCTCACAGGTGATCCACTCTATGTCTACTATACTTCGCTCATCAGAAACTGGGCATATCGCCTTATGGAGACTTGCCAGTCGCCGCGCCATTATTACTTTAGTTATTGGCAGTGCGATGATGGTAGGGTTGTCAGGCTGCGGGCAAAAAGGCGCTTTGTACTTACCAGAGTCTACTAGCCAAACGGTAGAGGGTAGCCCATCTGTACTAAATAGTACGAGCCATCCACAAGATGCCGCTTTTGCTGGTATTGATGATGATACCTATCAAAAAAATAACTATCTAGATGAACAGCAAATACTGCCCGAGCCGAGTACAGATCCTAACGATTATTAATGTTTATTCTTACCCTTGATACCCTGATTATATTAGAGATGTTTATATGAGTCATTCTGAACTACCTGCTGACGTAACCGATTCTGCTACTGGCGAATCTGTCACTATTCAAACTGAGCACGGTCTATATGTTGATCCTAAAGCGTTGAGCGCTCATCTGCCCGCGCTAAGCTATCGCGACGACGCGCTATATATGGAGCAGGTCAGTGTTGATGAGTTGGCAAAACAATATAGTACGCCATGCTATGTCTACTCAAAGCAGGCGATACTGGATGTTTATCAAGCCTATACCGATAGCTTTGCCAGTCTCGATCATCAGGTATGCTACGCGGTAAAAGCAAACTCGAATCTTGCGGTGCTTGGAGTGCTTGCGCAGGCAGGTGCTGGGTTTGACATCGTCTCTCGTGGTGAGCTGATGCGTGTATTGGCTGCAGGTGGCGCCGCGTCGCGCGTTGTATTCTCAGGTGTTGGCAAAACTTATGGCGATATCGAATACGCACTGACCCAAGGTATCGGCTGCTTTAACGTCGAGTCGTTCAGTGAGCTGACCTTGATCAACGAGGTAGCGGCAGCACTGAACAAACATGCGCCAATCTCATTACGCGTCAATCCAAATGTCGATGCCAAGACGCATCCGTATATCTCAACAGGTCTTAAAGACAACAAGTTTGGTATTACCCACGAAGACGCCTTAGCGGTCTATCAGCAAGCGGCGGATTTATCACATATTGATATCGTTGGTATTGATTGTCACATTGGCTCGCAGTTGACGGAAGTCGCGCCGTTTGTCGCCGCACTAGATAAAGTCATTGAGCTGATACATAGCCTGCGCGATCATGGTATTGAGCTGCGTCATATTGATTTGGGTGGCGGTCTAGGCGTGCGTTATATTGATGAGACGCCCGTGTCTATCGATGAGTTTGCCGAGGCTTTATTACCAAAGCTTAGCGAGCTTGGTTTGACCGTATTCTTTGAGCCAGGTCGTAGTATCGTTGCCAATGCTGGTGTGCTATTGACGCAAGTCGATGTACTTAAGCCGACTGAGCATAAGAACTTTGCGATTGTCGATGCTGCGATGAATGACTTGATTCGTCCTGCTTTATATCAAGCTGAAATGGCCGTGATTCCAAGTACATTACCGAGCGATGGTATTGATACAAATGGTACAAAGCCGTGGGACATTGTTGGTGCGATTTGTGAGACAGGGGATTTTTTAGCAAAAGACCGCTTACTGTCATTAGAGGCAGGAGCTGTCTTGGCAGTGACGGGCGCAGGCGCTTATGGCTTTACTATGAGTAGTAATTACAACTCGCGTCCGCGAGCCAGCGAAGTGATGGTATCAGGCAATAACCATCAGCTCATCCGCAAACGTGAAACGGTTGAAGCATTGTATGCTGACGAAATACTGTGGCAGGATAGATAAAGCCGCCAACCCGCCAACACTGACACTGTTTTTGCATAATAAATAAAACCCACCGTGATAATAACGGTGGGTTTTTTATGGCAAACTCGAATGGGGTATATCGAGTTTGAGGTATAACGATAAGTTAGTATTTGATAGCGGTGATAATTATGATTGTATCTGACAGCGTGCTAATATAAGCCATACATAAAAATAGGATAGGACATCAAAGATATGCTAATAGAATTTACTAAAATGCATGGGCTGGGCAATGATTTTATGGTTATCGATTTGGTGACCCAGCGCTTAGATTTGAGCAAGGAGTTGGTAGCGTTATTGGGAGATCGCCACCTAGGTATTGGCTTTGATCAACTGCTTGTGGTTGAGCCACCGATGCGCCCCGATGTTGATTTTAGTTACCGTATTTTTAACACCGATGGCACCGAGGTGGAGCAATGCGGCAATGGTGCGCGCTGTTTCGCTCGTTTTGTCCAAGCACGTAAACTGTCATTTAAGCAGCGCCTGCGTGTCGAGACGGCGAGCGGCATTATCTCTTTGACCACTGATCGGTTTGGTTGGGTAGAGGTTGATATGGGTAAGCCCAAGTTTGAGCCAAATGAGATTCCCTTTAGCCCAAGAGCCACGACCAAAATCCAAAACACTTATCACCTCGATGTCAATGGCACACCTGTACAGCTATATGTCGCCAATATGGGCAACCCACATGCCGTTATCAAAGTTGATGACGTGCTTGACGCTGAGGTTGAGACGTTAGGCAAGGCCATTGAGTCCCATCCAGCGTTCCCAGATCGCGTCAACGTGGGCTTTATGCAAGTGATGAACCAGCGTCATATTCGTCTGCGTGTGTATGAGCGCGGCGTGGGCGAGACGCAAGCTTGCGGCACGGGCGCCTGTGCAGCAGTTGCAGTCGGTATAAGAGAGGGCTGGCTCGATGAAGGCGAAGAAGTGCGCGCGCAGCTCTATGGTGGCAGCTTGATCATCAAGTGGCAGCCTGGCTATTCAGTTATGATGACAGGTCCGACTGCTTTTGTTTATGAAGGAGTCTTTAGTCCAGATGGTTTGATGGCGCAAGCAGGTATTAAGCCAAGTTCTGAAGGCTGATATCTGTCGTTAGAAAAATGATATCAATAACATGGGTGCTTCTGATATGGTTATGTCCACTCATCAAGACGGTCAGACAACGCAAACGGCACCTTGGCTATCAGCTGAGCTGGCGGCGAATATAGAGTCAGATGCCGCGCTACGAGCGTTATTAGCACCTGTCCATCGTTGGCTCAATACGCTGTCTGTGCGTAATCACTCGCCGCATACGCTGACCGCTTATTTTGCTGGCTTAAACCAACTGGCACTGTTCTTACGCGGTAAGCGTCTGACGTGGACGCGTTGTGATAAGCGCCAACTGGCTCAGCATATTAGTCAGCGTCTCGATGAAGACAAGCTTGCGCTTGCTAGCGTTCAGCAAGAGCTGTCAGCGATTCGGCATTTTTATGGTTGGCTCATAGAAGAGGATTTGGCGCGTATCAATCCAACGACCGGCTATCAGCTCAAGCGTAGCCCTAGACCATTACCCTCTATCGCTGATGTGGATTTATTGACGCAGTTACTCGATCAACAAATCCCTGATACGCCAGAGCAGGCTCGTTTGTGGTTGCGTGATAAAGCCATGTTTGAGCTGCTCTATAGTAGTGGTCTACGTGTTGGCGAGTTGGTCGCACTCGATATGGCTGATGTGGACTTGTCTGATTTACGGGTGCGAGTCACTGGTAAGGGTAATAAAACCCGCTTAGTACCATTAGGTGCAAAGGCAGCAGAGGCGATAACACGCTATCTACCGCATCGCAATCTATGGGTCGAACAGATGGACAGCGCCTTGTTCATTAGCGAAAAACTCGGCACCAGACTATCGACGCGAGCAGTACAGCAGCGTCTAAAAGTTGCGGCGACTCGCGCAGGTATTGCGCAAAACATGTATCCACATCTACTGCGTCATTGCTTTGCCTCACACATGCTGTCAGGTAGTGGTGACTTGCGTGCCGTGCAGGAGATGTTAGGACATAGCGATATCAGTACCACGCAAATTTACACCCACGTTGATTTTGCCAAATTAACACAAGTCTATGATCGCGCCCATCCACGAGCCACCCACACTCAAAATGATGAAAATCCTACCTAATTGAGTAATCTACGGTTTAAGCAATCTATGTTACTTCTTAAGTTATGCCAAACGATGACAATCAAAGATAGGTAATTTCTGTCGACCTTGCACTTGAGCTTGCTTGTCTAATGATGCCATGACGATGGCGTATCCTTTATCTATGTCAGATGTCGTAGACAGATTTAGCTCACTGCTATCATGGCTCGCAATAACGCTGCCATCAAAAGCAGTAATGGTAGTATGTCCCCACGTCTGGCGAGTATTGCCATCTTTATATGCATGATCGCCGCCCTGTGCTGCACCGATCACCATGCACTGACTGTCCAAAGCACGTGCCTGTAACAATAGCGACCAATGCGCTTGTCCAGTCAGATAAGTAAAAGCAGACGGTGCACTTAATATATCAGCACCTGCTTGACGTAAGCGCTGCGCTAAAGCAGGAAAGCGCAAATCAAAACAGACCATCATACCCAACTGATAGACAGCGCCTTCTGACTCAAGAGGCGCAACCACGGTCTGCGTGCCCGGCTCAAACGTCGCCGCTTCATTGTAGCTGCCTTGCTTGTCGGCCACGGTCGCGGTAAACAGATGAATCTTATCGTAGCGCGCCACTCGCGTACCATCAGGTGCAAACAATTGACTGACTTGGCGCAGCCGACCATCAGGAACGATCATGCCATCAGGCCGATAAGGGCAAGGCAGTGAGCCTGCCAGTAGATATATGTTATGAGTGCGGGCATACTCTGCCATCGTCGCTGATAGCGCGTCAAAACGCTCTGCAGTCGCAAACTGCTGACCCATGCTACAGCAGTTTTCAGGTACGACAACGAGTTCAGCACCTTGCGATTTGGCATCAATGATCGCCGCTTTTATATTCGCTAAATTGCTATCGATGTCTTGCTGGCTGTTCATTTGAATGGCAGCTGTACTAAATTGAGAGGGCATTGTTGTGTCAGTCATGACAATATTCTCCGTGACGGGTAAGTCTTGATGGCTGCTCATGACAATTTTTTATGACGTTTTTTATTATAAAATGTTGATGACGCTGAACAAACCATTCATAGTTATCGGTTGGTTATTAAGGCAAACATGCTAAATTTGTATCACAAACATACCAATCGTATCTGGATAGGATATAAATTAACGTAGCAAAATTGTGATAAAAAATGCTATCGTCATGTCCTGTTAAGGTGACATCATCGCCTTAATTGGCAAAATAAATACAATATGACCAAGACTGGAGTGTAATAAGCCGCCCATGAGTATGTCATTCGGATTGGCGAGCACGCTAAGCACCTCACAAAAACTGACACCGCAAATGCAGCAAGCCATTAAATTGCTGCAGCTCTCTAGTCTTGAGCTCGCACAAGAGGTTCAAGCCAAACTGGATAGTAATCCGCTGCTTGAACGTATCGAAGAGGATGATGACGAGTACGAGAATAACCGTGACGATAGAGCAGATGAGCTAAGCGAGTCATTAACACTTGATAGCTGGAACCAAAGCAGCAGTGACGCATCTAGCGCAGGATCTGATAACCATACAGACTATGGTGATGATAGCACTGACAGCTGGGAGAAACTGCAGCAATCTCGTATTGATGATGGAGCGATGGATAGTGATAGCAGTTTTGAGACGGATAGCTTCGATGCCAGCAGCTTTGATACAGGTAACTATGCTTCTGCCTCCACAGGTTCTGGTAGCAGTAGAGCGGATGAGGATTTTGATAGTTATCAGGGCGGTACTTCGTCGACTATCCAAGATCACGTACGTTGGCAGCTCAACTTTAAGCGCCTATCAGAAGCGGACACCCTGATTGCAGAGTATTTGATGGACTCTATGGATGACATGGGATTCATACGAATTGATATCGATGAGCTGCTACAGAGCTTTGATACCATGGCCAACTTTTATCAGTGGGATGAACGCGTTGAGTACGACGAGGTCATGGCCGTATTGCGTATGATCCAATCTTGCGATCCGATTGGCGTTGGCGCACGTCATTTGAGTGAGTGCCTAGCGATTCAGTTATCCAAGCTAGACGCCAATACTGCATATCTCAAAGAAGCAAAAGCGCTGCTAACAGCCGGCGAGCTTTTGGTGAGCAACAATATCAAAGCGCTGACTGAACGGACAGGCCTTGCTCCTGAGAACATCACCCCTGCGCTTAACTTACTGCGCACCTTAAACCCTTCACCCGGATTACTCTTTCAGATCAACCAGCCTGATTATACCCAGCAGCCCGACAGTTACGACATTCCAGATGTATTAGTCACACCCATTAGGAGTCGTAAAGCCACTGCCAATACTGAGGCATTAGAAGACGGTTGGCATGTACGCCTCAATCCTGACACCTTGCCGAAGCTGCGAGTAAATCAAGAATATGCCAATTTAGTCAAACGCGGTGATGACAGTCCGGACAACCAATATCTGCGTGAAAACCTCACCGATGCGCGCCTCTTTATCCGCAGTATTGAGGAGCGCAATCAAAACCTATTAAAGGTAGCCACTAGCATTGTGCGTTATCAGCAGGAGTTTTTGCAGCACGGTGCAACGGCCATGCAACCACTTATTCTAAAGGCAATCGCAGAAGAAGTAAATCTACACGAGTCCACCGTTTCACGTCTTACGACCAGTAAGACGATTTTGACACCGCAAGGACTATTTTCACTAAAGCACTTTTTTTCTTCTCACGTCAGCAGTTCGGATGGCGATATCTCATCAACGGCCATTAGTGCCATGATTAAAAAGCTCATCGCTGATGAAGATCCCAAAAAACCGCTATCGGATAGCCGTATTCAAAAAGAATTATTGGCAGATGGTATCGATATTGCCAGAAGAACTGTTGCCAAATATCGTGAAGCCATGAATATTGGCTCATCTACTCAGCGCAAACAGAAGTATTAATCGTTTAAATACAGCCATCTGCAACAATTTTGAGTAATCATTGATATTTCTGTGGCAAGATATAAAAAATAAAATTTTTTGATTATATAGAAACATGATGGAGACAACAGCTATTGTTACACTTAATTACAATTTAACGTCTTGCTACTATCCCTCTTTCATGACAAATTAGAGTCATACCAACAACGAAATCTAAGTGCCAATCTATAGTACTTACTTGTAATGAATAAAGGAGACGATAAAAGGATACGTCGAAATCTTACTAGAGGCATTAGATAGATTATTGGTAAGGCAGGATGATAAGAGCAGGAATGCGACTTCATCTGTTGAATGTAAGTTACAAATACAAGGACAATAATATGAATGTTTCTATCAGTGGTCACCATATCAGTGTTACCGAAGCTATGGACACAGCAGTTCGTGAAAAGCTTGAAAAAGTAGAGCGACACTTTGATCAGATACAGAGTATTAAAGTGATATTATCGTTAGACAATAGTGGCGCAAGTGATGGCGGTAAAAAAAGCCATAAAGCTGAAGCAATTATGCGCGTCTCAGGTCAAGAAATGTTTGTCCAAGCCTTAGAAGATGATATGTATAAAGCCATTAATGAGATGGCAGACAAACTTGATAGACAAGTACGTAAGTACAAGACCCGTCAAGAGCGCAAAAAGACTCAGGGTGCTGGGCGTGATGAGCGCTATCAAGACACCACGCCTGCTGAAGCAGTACCAGCAGCTTAATCATAGGTTTGAATAACGTTGATTAAGTGGGTAATCAGATCATCAAGAGCGTCTGAACGAACTAAAAAATAAGAAATTTGACAAACAGCTATTTCATTCATTGGTGATCTATAAAAGAAAAAAGACCTCGAACGTTTGACACGTTGAGGTCTTTTTTAGTACGTCTCTAATGATGCGGTTAAGACTTGATAATTAATAAAAACTAATGATAGACTGAAATATAAAAATTAGCCTCCGCCCACAGCCTGTACGACTTCTATATTCATACCTTCTACAATACGCAATTGAGCCAGCTCACTCTTTGGTGTTAGCTCACCATCTACTTCAACGGCATAGCGTCCTTGACTGAGTCCAAGTTCATTGATGACTAATTGCACTGTCTGATGAGTGGTTTGTAAGTTTTTACCATTAACACTAATGGTGCTCATATAAAATCCTCCTTAATAATTTGAGATTCCTTGTAGTAACGGTCCTATAAGTATTAGTCGCAATATAGGTGCTTTGAATCTTATAGGCGACTATTTGTATCTATACTCATAATATCAATCAATCTTCGGCAGTATGAGTAGAATGGATTAATCCATTGAGTTCTCAAGTCGAAATGCAGAGATAGCAAGCCATAACCAACCTGCAATCATAAGAACCCCGCCAATGGGCGTAATCGCGCCAAACCAGCGCGGTGCTCCAAGCGTCATGGCATATAGACTACCGGCAAATATAATAATACCGGTTTGCAATAACCAAGCCGTAGCTTGAGTGGTATATTTTAAGCGTATCAGTAAGCCCACAACTAATAGACCCAGCGCATGTATGAACAAATACAGCGTCGCAGTATGCCACCATTCAAGTTGTTGCACATTTACGACGCCCTTCAAACCATGCGCACCAAATGCACCCAAAGCGACAGCGATGGCCATATTAATCGCGGCAATACCGATCCAATTTAACATGACAACACTCGTCTTTTTTTGATGCTATTGAATATCATCAGGTAAAATCACGCTATCAATGGTCATGGCATCGCGGATTTTGTCCATCGCGTTTTTTTCGATCTGACGGACACGTTCAGCGGATATAGAGTAAACCGCGGCCAGCTCGTGCAAAGTGGATTTTTGCTCAGAGAGCCAGCGCTGCTCGACGATATCACGTGAGCGATCGTCCAATGTCCCCATAGCCGCGATGAGGGCAGACGAGTTATTTTCTTCCCAGTCTTCTTCTTCTAGCTGCTCAGCTGGGTCAATGCCATCTTCCAAAAACAGCTGCGGTGCATAGCGACCGTCATCATCGTCGCTGGATTGCGCTTCAAATGAGGCGTCATAAGAGGTCAGACGCGACTCCATCTCGAGCACTTGCTTTCGCGTGACATTCAAATCTTTGGCAATCGCGTCTGCTTCTTCTAGCGTGAGCTGATTATTGGTTTTCTTTAAACTACGTAAATTAAAGAATAACTTGCGATGTGCTTTGGTGGTCGCGACTTTTACGATACGCCAGTTACGGATGACAAATTCGTGAATTTCAGCTTTGATCCAATGTACGGCAAAAGACACCAAGCGCACGCCTTTATTCGGATCGAAACGTTTGACCGCCTTCATCAATCCAAGATTACCTTCTTGAATTAAGTCGGCTTGAGGCAAACCATAACCTGAGTAACTGCGCGCAATATGAATGACAAAGCGCAGATGCGACATCACCAGCAGACGCGCTGCCTCAACATCGCCCTCATCATAATAGCGATGGGCCAATTCTTGCTCTTGTACAGGCGTTAAGATCGGAATTTGATGCACAGTATTGATGTAGGCGCCCAGATTAACCCCCGGCGCTGCCAAATGGGTTGGCATTGCTGGCACCAAATCGCGCGTACTGGTATTGCCTAATGTACTGGCATCATAAGGTGGGCGCTGAGCTGCGGCTTTTAGTGCCGCATCGCGCGCATCGTTTTTTATAGGAGCTGTGCTGTCTTTTTTATTCGCATTCGCAGCATCAGAAGTAGTAGTAGCCATATTCTTGACCTTGGTTAAATAGTTAAGCAAATAGTCAGATAAAAATCTCTATAGTTGTAATTGTAAAGGACAGCAGCGTTTAGTTGCTATCAGTTTTGGTAATGATGAAGTGATATATTGTAGCGAAACGCTGCAATGATGTGCTATTGCCTGACAAATCAGTAACTTCGTTGACGATTAACGCTAAGTAGTCGCTCGTTTGTGTTTGCTGACTCTGACGACAAAACGCTGTGATATCAGCTTGTGAGTTGGGATCCGTCGCGACCACATATAATGAGTCACCAGCGGCTACATCGCGTAACGCAACCTTGGTTTTCAGCAGTGGCATTGGGCATGCAAGCCCGCGACCGTCGACGAAACGCTTGATATTTAGTAAAGGTTGCTCTTCATCTATTTTCGTCTCAGTGCCAACATCTGGGCCACCATTCTCTACTGGCAACAAGTCTAACAGATGATTGATCTCTTGCTGTTCTGGATCGGATAAGCTCGCTGATAAGTAAATAGAGTGTGATGCACGTTTGATGGGTAATTGGCTATCAGCGGACATAATACAAACCTTACAAGTATCAGTATTTCGGTTTCTTTATCAAAAAAGGCTCTAACAATTATTTTTGAATATCGTCAATCTATTTACGGCAACCATGAGCTTACTATTATTGTGTTTAACCATTATACCAAATAGCCGATGTATAATTGCATTTGAATATAATCAACGCCATGTTCGGTTCATTAGAATCACACAGTCATGTTGCACAATCGTGACGGGTGGCTGAGTGATTGGTAGCTAAGCACATAGTAGAATTGACCTTATACAAACAAGCTCGTATAGTCGAAAAGACGTCGTCAACAATCTGATAGGATACGAATTTGTACCACGCTAATAGACCGCCACGACTTATTAAAGCCACCAGCCATTCGATGAATAAGCTGTCGGAAAGCTCGCTATCTAAACTATTCGGGCAAACAGATAGCCGCAACTCTGTGGTTTTATCTTTTTCAAATAGTATCAAAATCGGACTGTCAGTGACACTGCTGGTAATTGCTACAAGTGCTCATAGCAAGGATGGTGATGATAGCCAAGCTATGCCATTTGCCAATCATTCATGGCAAACAGTAGAGTCACAATCGTTAGAGCTACCCAATTTGCGCGGGCAAGGACTGAGCTTTGCCGAGCAATACCAAAATAAAATGCTGGGTGAGTGGTCATTACAGAACATCAATGGTCGGGTCAAAATGGAGCACGACCCTTGGGTGCAAGAAACGGTAAAAGACATGACATGGCGATTGAATGCGCAAGCCCGTCAGCAAGCACCACTTGGCTTAGTTATTCTTGATAATCCCAGCATCAATGCTTTTGCGGCACCTGGTGGAGTCATCGGGATCAATACAGGGACGATATTGGCCGCCAAAAGTATGGATGAGCTGGCAAGTGTCATCGCCCATGAAGTCGCGCACATCAGTCAACGTCACTATGAGCACAGCGCAGACGAGCGCAAAAAAGCCTTACTGATGCAAGTAGGCGGTATGTTGGCTGCGATTGCCGCATCAGCAGTCGATGGTGATGCGGCGGCGGCTGTAATGGCGGGTAGCCAGACAGCTTCTATGAATAGCAGCATGGCTTTTAGCCGTAACAACGAGCGCGAGGCCGACCGAGTAGGGATGCAAATCATGATTCAGGCAGGCTATGACCCTCGGGCAATGCCACGGTTTTTTGCCACGATGAATCAACAAAGCCAGCTCAATCAGGTTGAAAATCGCTTTTTACCAAGCTTTGTGCGCTCGCACCCGCTCAGTGATGAGCGACTGAGTGAGTCGCAGAGCCGTGCTGGGCAGTATCCCACACTGTCATTGAGCCAGCAGCAGCGCCATCAAGCCTTGTTTGATTTGCTCTATTGGCGTGTACAAGTTACTGGCAAACATGCTTCTGAAGTGACGCTCACAACCGCTGCTAAAAATAGTCTGGGTGCCAAACTTGCCTTAGTGAGTTGGTACGGAGAACAGCAGCGCATCGAAGAGGCTAATGAGGTATTGGCACAGATTAATAAACTCCCAAATACGCAGCGTCAAAGCCTAGAACCTTTACTATCGATTACTTATAGTCAGCTTTTAAGCGAACAAGGCAAATGGCAACAAGCGGCAGATATTTTAGAGAGTCAGCAGCGTCTTTATCCTGAGCGCCGTGACTTGCGTCTGTATTTGGCGGAAGCACTGACCAATAGCAATCAGCCATTAAGGGCACAAGTACTGCTAAAACCACTCACAGAGCAACAACCAAGCGATCGCTATGCATGGCAAAGTTTGCAGCTTGCTAATGAAAAGCTCGCTAAAAC
Source organism: Psychrobacter sp. KCTC 72983 (assembly GCF_014280455.1). Classification (NCBI taxonomy): domain Bacteria; kingdom Pseudomonadati; phylum Pseudomonadota; class Gammaproteobacteria; order Moraxellales; family Moraxellaceae; genus Psychrobacter; species Psychrobacter sp. KCTC 72983. The sequence continues at coordinate 1,131,430 of NZ_CP060390.1, read as the reverse complement.
CGCAACGTCACCACAACTGGCTAATATTGCAACGATCAACGCATTGCGTTATCGCAGTTATGATCAACTTTGGAATGGGCGCTATGAGAGTGCGTTGACATCACTGACGCAGGCCAAGCAATTGACTGAAAACCTGCAAGCCACAGCACAAAGCAGTAGTGCGCGCTCATTGCTAGCCAATATCAATGCAGAAATCAAAGCAATAAAAACCGCCAAAGACTTTGAGCCTTAGGCGGTTTGTAAATAGTCAGTTTTTCGTACAACAACAGGTGCGCTTGACAACATCATTTTCAGTAGTAGCAGCTCATATGCCGGCTTGCTATCCAAAATGAAAAATTAGCCTTGTAGCGCATCTTTAACCATTTTAGAGATCAACGCAGGATCAGCACGACCAGCGGTCTTGTTTTTCAGTACACCCATCACGCTGCCCATATCACGCATAGAAGTGGCACCTTGCTCTGCGATTTCCGCATTGACCAATGCCATGATTTCATCTTGATTCATTTGCTGCGGCATAAACTCATTGATAATATCAATTTCAAACTGCTCTTTGGCCGCCAAATCATCACGGCCATTTTCAGTAAAAATAGTGAGCGACTCTTGACGTTGTTTGAGCTGCTTTTGTAGCACTTCTAATACTTGCGCGTCATCAAGCTCTGTCTGACGATCGATCTCAATTTGTTTGACCACTGATTGTACGTTGCGCAGTATTTTGACACGCTCAAGCTCACGAGCTTTCATAGAAGTTTTGATGTTGTCTGATAACGTCTGTTTAAGTTGGCTCACTGCTATTATCCTTATTCGTTTGTTAAATGCTATTTGTTGGGTACTGTTTAATAAGTTTTTTTGGGTAAAACCTGCTGAGAGCGGGCTTTGATAAAAAATTGCGTCAGCAGTAACAACGAAAATTGTAGCATAAAAAACGCCACTGATATCGATGGATAACAGTGGCGTTAGTGTAGCACTGGTACTTAACTAATCAGATCATTGATTAGTACATACGAGTAGTACGAATAGTTTCGCGTTGTAACTTCTTCTTATAACGCTTTACGGCAGCTGCTTTTTTGCGCTTACGTACTTGCGTTGGTTTTTCATAAAACTCACGCTTACGTACGTCTGATAATACACCAGCTTTTTCACAAGCGCGCTTGAAACGACGGATAGCGATATCAACTGGTTCGTTTTCTTTAACCTTAACTGCAGGCATGAAGACTCCTCGATTAGGATGAGATATAAGGGCATTAGTTTGGCTGTATATTAGTATTTAGCCGTAATATCTCAAGATTACAGGCATCAGCTCAAACTAGGACAATTCTCACGCATTGGCGCAAGGGCAGGTATTTTAATAAAAAATATCAACAAAGTCAATGATTTTAACAGTTTATTGTCTATTTATACTTTGTTTAAAATGTATCGAGGCCGAGCTGTCAGGTTTTAGGTGAGTTAGAGCACAAAGTTTAGTGTCAATAAAAAATCCCTACGGTCTATAACGGTTTAGTGGGAGTTTATGCTATGATATTTCCCATATTGTAGGGTCTATGAACCGTTTTGTGCGTATTTTATTGAGGATGTTGGAATGAAAAAAACAGTATTGAACACGGTGTTAAGCACAGCTTTTATCGTAGCTTTGGGTGCGGGCGTGAGTGCTTGTAGCGGCGGCGAAGAGCACGAAGAAGTGTTGGCGATCGATATGGTAGATGAAGCGGCTGAGCTGGCACGCGCAAACGCCCCTGAAGCAGAAGACATGGAGTTTCCAGAGACGGCACCGATGCCAGCGGCGGATGCAACAGCTGCAGATGGGACAGAAGCTGATGCCACTGCTGAAGCAGGTACGGCGGATACAAGCATGGCAGACGCGACAACCCCAGCCACAGAGAGTGCTGATACCGCGGCTGCGCCTGCTGCCACTGACAGCGCTGATATGGCAACACCTGCTGAATAAGCTCTTAATTAGACTCGTAATATAATATTGTGAGTCTATGAACTGCTACAAAAAATTTGGCCACAGACGCATCAAATAAAGGTAAGGTCATGATCGATATACAGCAGCATATAAAAAGACTGAGCTTATCTGTTATCAGTCTGAGTGTGTTATTAGTATTGAGCGCTTGTAGTGGTGATAACGCAACTACGGAAGCGTCTAGCGCAGCCAACGAACCTGCTGCTACGAGTGTTGAAGAAACAGTTGCAACAGAATTCGAAACTACGGTGCCTGAGCCTATGGCTGAATCTGAGACTACCGACATGGTGGTTGAAGAAAAGACTGCTGTTGTCGCTGAGCCTGAAGTGCTCGCTGCAGATGCTGGTGCTAAACTTTACGAGTCAAACTGTAAAGTCTGCCATACAACGGGTTTATTGAATGCACCGAAGTATGGTGACACAGCCGCTTGGGCGACTCGTTTGACCAAAGATAAAGAGACACTATATATGCACTCCGCTAAGGGCTTTAACAAAATGCCAGCACAAGCAGTAAATGGTGTCAGTGAGGCACAAGTCAAAGCCGCTGTTGACTATATGCTGGCGTCAGTAAACTGACACGGTATATATAGAAGATATCAGCCGTTGAAATTTGTTAAAATGACCGTCATTGTGACTGACAATGGCGGTTTTTTTATGCGCGTTTTCTATTACTATCGATTTTAAAAATATGACTGGCTGTGCGAAGCGGATTTGATTCGCTATTCAAAATTTTAAAGTGATATACAATAAAAACGCGGCAAAAAATAGTCCGAAAACAAAAGCATAAAGGCAAAAGTATGAAGGTATTGGGTTTAGAGACGTCTTGTGATGAAACTGGGCTGGCGATCTTTGATAGCGAGCAGATCAATAATGACAATCAAGGGTTGGTCGGGCAAGTACTGTACTCACAGATTGAGCTACATGCGCTCTATGGCGGCGTGGTACCTGAGCTTGCCAGTCGTGATCATATTCGTAAGCTCGTGCCCTTACTCAACGAGCTGCTTGAGCAGTGTGATATGAGTAAAAACGACATCGATGCGATTGCCTATACTAAAGGGCCAGGGCTGATCGGTGCGTTGATGACCGGCGCATTATTTGGCCGCAGTCTGGCGTATGGTTTGGATATTCCTGCCATTGGTATTCATCATATGGAAGGGCATTTGCTCGCGCCGCTTATGGGTGCCAATCCGCCCGCTTTTCCTTTTGTTTCGCTGTTGGTCTCTGGTGGTCACACTTTACTTATAGCCGCTCATGGTGTGGGACAGTATGAAATCTTGGGTGAGTCGATCGATGACGCGGCGGGTGAGTGCTTTGATAAAGCGGCTAAGATGCTAGGCTTACCTTATCCCGGTGGGCCTAATGTTGCCAAACTGGCAGAAGCTGGCAACCCTGATGCTTACGCACTGCCAAGACCGATACTACATCGAGGTTTGGACTTTTCGTTTAGCGGTATGAAAACAGCGGTACATAACCTGATTAAAGACACTGCTGGCTCTGATAGTGATCCGCACATTCGCGCGGATATCGCCGCGAGCTTCCAGCATGCAGTGGTCGATACCTTAGTGAAGAAATGTGTCAAAGCACTCAAGCAAGCAGGTATGAGCCGTCTGGTCATTGCAGGCGGCGTCAGTGCCAACACACATCTGCGCGAGACGCTAGAGACGGAGCTAGCAAAAATCAATGCTACCGTCCATTACGCACCGCCAGCACTGTGTACAGATAATGGCGCGATGATTGCTTATGCCGGATTTGAACGCCTAAACGCTGGACAAACGGATGATCTGGCAGTGAGCTGTATCCCGCGTTGGCCAATGACAGAGTTGCCAGCCGTATAATTGAGCCTTTTGTCCACCAAACCTATTTGAACTAAGGACAGTCTATGCAGTGGCTTGCTATTGGTCTGGGAGCAGCATTAGGCGCGTGTTTACGTGGCTATTTAGCGCGCTTTAATCCACTGCATCACTGGATACCGCTTGGTACGCTTGGCGCAAATGTGTTGGGCGGTCTGCTGATTGGCCTTGCGCTCGTCTGGTTTGAGCGTATGGGTAGCGATTTATCGCCTAATATCAGACTGTTTGTGATTACTGGGTTTTTGGGCGGACTGACGACGTTTAGTACCTTTAGTGCTGAGGTATTTACTTTTATTAGTGCGGGTAAAGTATTGGCAGGGCTAGGATTGATTGGATTGCATGTTGGCTTGACTTTATTGGCGACTGCTGTGGGGTTTTATTTGTTTAAGTTGGTACTTTAGCATCTCTAGATATTACTTGTTTGATTAGTGATATGGTTTGAGTTGTTCCTTTATAGAGGTCTGTTTTAGGTAGTTCATTAATTAGTTATAAGGTCTGTTTGGGTGGTTCCTGTAGGGTATACGTTATAAAGACTTTCTAGTTTAAGTTATTTAAACTCACCAAAATTGGATTTGATAAAATATCTAATGACAAAAAACATTAAGATATTTCCCACAAATAACACAAGTATTATGTAGGCATGACCAACATTTACGAGAAGTTGATTCTTACCTTTGTGTATCTGATAAATAATTTCATCATCAGCGCTAATACTTATGAGTTGCTTATAAGGGTTGTGGTATCAATATAATGTGGGGATTTTATACCAATGAACAGTAACTTCCTTACCTTGAATGAGAGTTATCTTTTCAGAAGGTATGCGACAACCGCCATTTCCATTAGGCATTCGCGCACCAAAATAACAATTAATAATCGTGTCGCTTCCATTGCTATTTAGGTTTAGCCAATACTCATTACTATAGGTTTCTCTTAGTGTTAAAACGCCTTCGCTGCTATAGATACTTGATTCATCAACCGGATATTTGTCAGACTTTCTATCTACATCCATCACAATAAGCATGTAGATAGTACCTACTAAAACCATAAAGGTTAAAAAAACAATGTATAGCTTTCCAAGGGTAGATAAATCACGAAAATTTAAGTTCATTTACTGATTTTTCCAAGTAGCAGCTTGTTAAATGTATTGTTAATTTTCCATATTCCAGTGTGAGCAGCTGAGATAGACGTATTGAGTGCAAGTCCTGTATAGCACACTGACCACGGATAGAATATGTATGCTAAGTACACCTTAAAGTACGCTGTGATTATTTCAGCGAGTTAAAACGTTGATATCATTAGCCGACAGCCTATTGTTCAAGTCCTCACTAGGGTACCGAACCTTTACCCATAAAGAGTGATTATGACAAATAAAGCTCTAAACCGGCTTCACAATTCCATCAAGTAAACTCGCAAACCCCTGCATATAAGCCATATCTTGGCTCGCCGTGCGCGTTGCGGCATAAAGCTGACAATACACGCCGTCCCCCAATGGACGGGAGACCACCCAGCCTTTTTTCTCATATTCAGCCACCACCCAATCAGGCAATGCCGCTACGCCACGTTCACTGGCGACCAACTGAATCAGCATCGCGGTCAGTTCTGTGGTACGAACACTCTCAAAGCTCAATTGAGCTGGCGTCATAAAGTTGGCAATGATATCGAGGCGTTTGGCTTCTACCGGATAGGCAATCAATGTCTCGTTAACCAAATCATTAGGCTCAATAAATTCTTGCGTCGCTAAATCATGCGTTGGTGACAGCACCAAGCGACTCTCATACTCAAACAATGGCTGATAGCTAATACCGTCGAGCGGTAAATCACTGGTGGTAATAAGCAAATCGATATCGCCTTCCATCAAGAGATGATGCGGCTCAGGCTCAAAGCCCGTGGCAAAATCAAGCTCGACATCTGACCATTCACGGCGATAGTGATTGAGTATCGGCATGAGCCAATCAAAGCAGCTGTGACACTCTGATGCCAGTCGTAACCTGCCCGCTTGACCATGTGCCAAGCGCTTTAGATCGTTTTTGGTACGCGTGACTTGCGGCATGATATTATCCGCTAAGGCTAGCACGGCCTTGCCCGCTGGTGTAAAGCTAAGCGGGCGCGTGCGGCGATTGACCAAACTGACGTCGTAATAGTTCTCAAGCTCTTTGAGCTGATGCGAGACTGCAGACGCCGTGACATGTAGCTCGTCTGCTGCTGCTGCAAGTGAGCCATGCGCCCGTAGCGCGGTTAATGTATTAAGATGACGAAGCTCAAGCATAATAGTATCTAAACGCTAAGGTGAGAAAAATTCATTATAAGCAATATATCGGTGAATTCAACTCAAATATTTTTATCCAAGTGCCTGCTATTAGCCAGCTTTCAACGTCTAGCGTCGCCGTAATAATATCTGTGAGATTACCACCAATACTAGCGAGGCGACCAGCAATAACGTACCTATCGCATTGACTTCTGGTTTGAGACCCACCCGCACCATCGAATAAATACGCAGCGGTAAAATCTCATAACTAGGCCCTGTGACAAAGGTCGATACCACCACATCATCGAGCGATAAAGTAAAAGCAAGCAACCAACCTGCCATGACCGCGGGCAAGATAACGGGGATCAATACCGTACGTATCATCGTCGACTCAGATGCGCCCAAGTCGCGTGCCGCTTCCATCAAGCGCTCATCTAAGCTGCTCAAGCGTGCAAAGACAGTAATCACAACAAAGGGTAGGCAAAAAGTGATATGCGCTATCAGTAAAGACACAAAGCCTAGCTGTAAGCCTATCAATAAAAACAGTGCCAGTAATGAGATAGCCAGGACAATCTCAGGCGACATCATCAGCACAAACAGCAGCCCGTTTAGTAAGCCTTTACCGCGAAAGTTATAGCGATGTAATGCGAGGGCAGTGAGCGTCCCTATAAGAGTCGAAACGGTAGCCGCGACTAGCCCCAAGACAATAGAATGCCAAAACGCATCGAGCATCGCTTGGTTGTTAAACAGTGATTCGTACCACTTTAAGCTAAAGCCGCCCCAGTTATAGCCAATTTTTGATTTGTTAAATGACATCACCACCAAAACAATGATGGGTAGATATAACAAAGTATAAATAAGACCGAGATAGCCTTTAGCCGCGATCCTGCCAATCTTGAGCTTACGTGAATAAGACATTAGGCCACCTCGTTAAAATCAGTCTTGCCAATGCGGCGACTACTGGCGCGATAAGCCAGTAATAATACCGCCATTGCCACTGTCAATAACACGCTAGCAGCAGCACCAAACGGCCAGTCACGGGCGTCTAAGAATTGGTTTTTAATGATATTACCAACGAGTAGGTTGCGAGAGCCGCCCAAAATATCCGCCACATAAAACATACCCATCGCAGGCAACAGCACGAGCAGTACGCCAGAGATAATCCCTGGCGTCGTCAGTGGTAGTACCACATGCCAAAAGGTCTGTGTTTTTGATGCACCCAAATCCTGAGAAGCCAATAGCATGTCATTGCGTAAATCGGTAAACACCGCATATAGCGGCAGTACCATAAATGGGAATAATAAGTAAGTTAGACCAGCAATGACCGCGCCTTGCGTATATAAAATATCGATAGGAGCATCAATGGCACCGATTGCCAGCAGTGACTTATTAATCAAGCCATTATTCGCAAAGAGCAGTTTTAGCGCATAAGTACGTACCAAAGAGTTGGTCCAAAAGGGCAGGATCAACAGCAGCATGAGTAACGGCTGCCATCGCACTTTTACCTTGGCCACGAGCCACGCAAAAGGGTAGCCCAGCAGTAGACAGATAACCGTTGTGATACCTGCCATCCATAATGAATGAACAAACACCTCAAAATATAACGGATCAACCATGCGCACATAGCTGTCAATACTGACAGGCAAGCTAATAAAGGCGCTGCTATCTCGGGTCAAAAAGCTGACCGCGATGACCAATATGTTTGGTAATAGCGCAAATATCAGTAGCCAACCCCAGATCAGCCAGAGCGTTGCCGTACGAAACGGACTTTTGCTGCTTAAGTGGTTGCGGGCCATCAGCTACCACCCTTTTGTGCAGTCGCCTTGTTTGTATGGTCAGCGTCTTCTGGCAATACCCATTCCCAGCCATCGACCCATGAGACTTTGACGCCTTCGTTGAGTTTGTAATCAAAGCTTGGGTCGTCTTCATCAAAAAACTCAGAGGCCTTAATGATATGGCCATTTGCCAATTCAATAATCGAATCTAACGTACTGCCTTTATAGTTACTTTCGATGACGCGGCCCAGTAGTCCGCTATGCTCATTATCTTTTGGATCATATATGCGTAAGTCTTCAGGACGAAGTAGTAAATTAACGATGTCACCTACTTGTACATCATTGGCAAAATTGGGTCGACGCAAGTTACGTAGCGTTGTTGGCCCTTCTTGCGCTTGAGCCTCACAGACTTCAACTTCGATGCGTCCATTGGTCACGTTGCCATCACGATCTGGAAGGTCTGGATAGACACCCTTGACCTCAGCTCTAAACAGATTGGTCTCGCCGATAAATTTGGCAGTAAACAAGTTGGCAGGAGTTTCATAAATCTCAATAGGCGTGCCGATTTGCTGAAACCTACCGTCCTTCATAACCGCAATACGGTCAGACATCGACAGTGCTTCTTCTTGATCATGCGTGACAAATACAAAGGTAATGCCAAGCTCGCGTTGCAGACGCTTGAGTTCAGATTGCATTTGCAAACGCAGTTTGTGATCAAGCGCGGATAGTGGCTCATCGAGTAGTAATAGCTTGGGGCGATTGATCACCGCACGGGCGATCGCCACGCGCTGCTGCTGCCCACCAGATAAATCCTGCGGTTTGCGATTGGCCAAATGCTCTAACTGCACCATGGCCAGCATCTCGCTGACGCGAGCTTGAATCTCAGCTTTTGGCACTTTTTTTAGCTTTAATCCATACGCGACATTTTGGGCGACGCTCATATGTGGAAACAACGCGTATTGCTGAAAGACGGTATTGACCGGACGTTTATCAGCGGATAAGCCTGCCATCTGTACGCCATCTAGATAGATTGTCCCCGCATTGGGCTGCTCAAAACCTGCAATCAAGCGCAGTAATGTCGTTTTGCCACAGCCTGAGGGCCCAAGCAGGGTCAAAAACTCGCCGTGCTTGATATCAAGGTTGATGTCTTTTAGAACCTCGGTTTGATCGTAGGTTTTTTTGATACCATTTAATTGCAGCAACGTCTTGTCATTTTGAGGTGACGCAGAGGTTTTGTGCGTGCTTGGCGATGGGTCGGTCATAATATCTGTTCCTAAGCGTCCAATAGATCAGAGCAGTAAATCAATGCAGCCATCAAGGTATCTCGATGTCATCAAAAAACTGGCAAGAGCGTAAGCACGATTTGATTGCTGCCTGATAGCTGTCTGATTGCTGCGTATTATAACAAACCCGTGATATAAATCAGTGCAAGTTCGTTATAAGTTACGCGAGTCGTACCGTCATAGCAGCGATGGTTACGGCTATATTTTTACAGTTATAGGTTGGTGTATAACGACATTTAAACAAAATTTTTTACCGTTTTTTGGCCTCTATTCCTATACAATCACGGTATGGCTGACAAACATAAGGCATCTGATGGGTGAGTATGAATAGTCATCTGCCCATTTATGTTTGCATACAAGTATATAAAGCCGTTTATAACTCTCATATTATTGATAATAAAGGATCTCTCATGCCTACTGATATACGTCCAACAACAGGTCAAGAAGCCCTTGAGCTTTTAAAAGAAGGTAATGCCCGTTACGTGGATAGTCTCACCAGTACCGATGAATATATGCAGCGTCGCCCAGAATTGGTCAAGGATCAAAATCCATTGGCCATTATTTTGGGCTGCTCGGATGCACGAGTACCTGTTGAGATTGTCTTTGATCAAGGCTTGGGGGATTTGTTTGTCATACGTGTGGCCGGCAATGTGGTGGCGCCATCACAGATTGGCTCAATCGAATTTGCCGCCGAAGCCTTTGGCACACAGTTGGTGGTAGTCCTTGGACACTCAAAATGCGGCGCGGTCACGGCCTGCGTTGAGACCTTGATCAATCCTGATCAGAACTATTCTCCTAATTTGCAATCGATCGTTGATCGCATTCGCCCAAGTGTCTATAACTTGCATGAGCTGGCGACCGCCAATGGTCAAGACGTCGATGCCGATGAGTTGGTTGATCGTTCTATCCGTGCCAATGTGCGTATGTCAGTGAGTCAGCTCAGACATGGTTCGCGGGCACTAGAGGACTTGACCAATAGTGGTCAACTGCTTGTTGTGGGTGCTGAGTATGACCTAGAGACAGGTAAGGTGAGATTCTTAGACAGCTAATATATATCTAGACATGAACATACTTTGTTCATATTCTTACAAAACCCTATCAATTATTTTGCCATTTTTTATTATGCTGAGAGACAGCAGTGAATCATGACAGTCGTGATTCGCTTATTTATAACACTCTTTTTTGAATAACCTTAGGATAACTATGTCTACTAACGATAATAATGCGACCATCGCACAGCCTGCGAGCAGTATCAGTGCAGATGGCGTCCAGTCAATCTCTACGCAAACGACAGGTTTTACGTTTAACCACACCATGCTACGCGTCAAAGATCCTGCCAAGTCATTGGCGTTTTATACTGGCGTGTTGGGTATGACGTTGCTGGCGGTCAAAAAATTCCCTGATATGGAGTTTGATCTGTACTTCTTGGCAAAGCTAACTGAGAGCGAGCGTGAGAACCTGCCTGCTGGTGATGATTTAGAAATTTTTGCTTTCCGTCAGCGCGGTATTTTGGAACTGACCCATAATTACGGCACAGAGACAAAAGCTGACTTTAGCTATCACGATGGCAACCAAGACCCTCAAGGTTTTGGACACATTTGTTTTAATGTGCCCAATTTGGCAGACGCGGTGGCTTGGTTTGACAAAAACAATGTCGAATTTAAAAAACGTCCAGAAGACGGCAGCATGAAAAACATCGCCTTTATCAAGGATGTTGATGGCTACTGGATTGAAATCGTACAAGCTGATTTGATGTCATAACTGGCAAAACAGTAGTGAGATGTTCATTTATTTATCCCCTTAAACACGCGCTAAGACAGCAATAGGAGCAACCTTTTATGCCCACCCCTGACGTGAGCCGCCTATCGAACACGCTAACCGATGGTGTGACCGTCTATCAACAAGTGGTCTATACCACGCAAGACTTGGCAAGTGGCTTTATCGAGCGCATTCCATATTTTATAGCGGCGCTCATTGTGTTGGGGATTTTTTGGCTGTTGTCGATTATTTTCAAAAAAGTCGTGCATAAAACCTTAGGCGCGCGCGTGCGTCATCAAAACTTGGTGAAAGTGTTTCAGCGCATAGGCGGGGCGCTTATTCTGTTTATTGGCTTTATGATCGCCATGGTTGTTGCTATTCCAGGATTTACACCAGCCAAATTAATCGGCGCGCTGGGTATTGGTTCGGTGGCGATTGGTTTTGCTTTTAAAGATATTTTTCAAAACTTATTATCTGGTATTTTGTTACTAATCTCAGAGCCGTTTCGTATCGGTGATCAAATCGTCTCAGGGGACTACGAAGGAACGGTAGAAGATATCAAAATCCGTGCAACGACCATCAAGACTTATGATGGTAGGCAAGTGGTTATTCCAAACTCAGAGCTATATACCTCGGCATTAACCGTCAATACCGCTTATAAGCAGCGCCGCTTGCAAGTGGCGGTCGGTATTGGTTATGAGGATGATATCGAAACAGCAAAAGCTGAGATTCTACAAGCTTTGGATAAAGTTGAAAGCGTATCGAGAAAAGCGACGCCAAGCGTGATTGCGACAGGGTTTGGCGGCTCTTCTATGGATCTGACAGTACGTTGGTTTATTGATAACGGCACTCAGGCTAATAAAGTCGCTTCTATTCATCAAGTCATCGTAGAAGTCAAAAAAGCGCTGGATGCAGCCGGTATCAATATTCCATTCCCCATACGTACGATAGATCTAAGCGACCCTTCGGTGAAGTCTATTGTTAAGCAGATAAATAAGCAGCAAGATGACAATGATGATGATAATGCCAAAAAAGCAGAGACAGAGTAATTTGCTTAGAGCGTTATTTCAAAGAGCTGTCTTCACGTGATGTTTTTTGAGCAATAAAAAACCGCCATATTCAATGATATGGCGGTTTTTTGTCTTTCTACAAACTATTATAGTGAATTCAGTATAAAAACGATACAGTGGGACTGGGATAAATTTTTCGCAGCATCGAGCAGCGTAGGCACAGCACGTAAGGAAAATTTAGACCAGTTCCACCTTGATATATAATGTATCTGTTTTATTTAGGATTGATTATACTAGGCCAGTACAAAAAGTTAGTCATTCTTTGCTCTAAATTCGGTATGGCACGATTTACAACTTGCACCCACTTCACCAAAGGCAGCCTGGACGTCTTCGACACTAGTAGCCGACTGTGCAGCAGCATTTAGCTCAGCCGTCACTTTTTGAAAGTTGTCCGCTTCAGCACTGAAACCATCAGCATTTGACCATACGGCTTCAGTCGCGTTGCCCATGGCTTCTTGGTTTTCAAAGTGACTCCAAGGGTTTGCCGCATCTTCTGCCAAGAATGATGCCTGCTCTTTGAAAACCGCCGCATCAAAGGTATCAGGGGCTTTGACCATATCACCCATGACGCCCATCGCATCGCCCCAGCTTTTCATGCTGTCTTGGCGCGCTTTGATATCAGGATCGTCGCCTGCACCGCTACACGCTGTCAAACCCAGCGCCGCTGCCATTAAGGTGATGCTAAAAAAAGATTTCAAAGATTTTTTGGTATAAACCTGTGCCATATGACTTACTCCTTTAAACGTGGCTAATAGTAGGCATCGCTATCACGCTTGCCTTACCTCAAATATTATTATAAGAATATTTCTTAAGATTCTTTTGCGCACAGTGGCTGCGAAAGAGTCTCTACTATTGTAGCGTTTATCGGCAGAATGGGAGCAATATAATGTTATATCCTCGTAATCATCGGATGATATAAAACCCCTTTAGCAAATCGTTTGTTAGATATAAAAAAGGCCAACGATAATCGCTGACCTACACTCTCAAACCTAACATTCTTGAGCTTTAAAAAAGCTTAGAGAGCCAACCAATCACGCGGCTTGAGATAATAATCAGTCAACTCAAATTCAGGTGTGCCCTCAGCCGGCTCAAACCGATAATGCCAGCTGGCAAGAGGTGGCATACTGACTAGGATAGACTCGATACGGCCGTTACTTTGTAAGCCAAATAAAGTCCCACGATCGTAGACCAGATTGTACTCTACATAACGGCCACGGCGATAGAGCTGAAACTCACGCTGTGCTTCGGTATAAGGCATATCTTTACGCTGCTCAAAAATCGGCATGATACCGTCAAGGTAACCATTGCCAACGGCCTTCATAAAGTTAAAGCAAGTCTCAAAGTCCCAGCCGCGACTCTCTGTACTGACGTCGTCATAAAACAAACCACCGATACCACGCTGCTCATCGCGGTGACGCAGATGAAAATACTCATCGCACCACTGTTTGAAATCAGCATAAATATGGTCACCGAAAGGCGCGCACAGATCATGACAGACCTGATGCCAGTGTACACAATCGGCGAGTACGGGGTAGAAAGGCGTCAAATCAAAGCCGCCGCCAAACCACCAAATCGGCGCTTCGCCTTCTGCTTCTGCCACGAACAAACGTACGTTGGCGTGGCTGGTTGGAACATTTGGGTTTTTGGGATGTACCACTAAGGACACGCCCATGGCTTGCGCTTTGCGACCAGCGATATTGGGGTGGCGTGCAGTGGCAGAAGCAGGCAAATTGTGGACATGGATATGACTGAACATCACGCCTGCTTTTTCGATGACCGTGCCATCTGTCAATACGCACGAACGACCGCCGCCACCCTCTTTGCGCTCCCAATCGTCAGGGACGAAAGTTGCATTGCCGCCGCCATCGCGTTCTTGTGCCTCTAAGGCGTCGCAGATACGAGCCTGCAGGTCCACCAAAAACGCCCGTACGCGCAGGATGTCTTGATTGGTTGGCGTGGTCTCTGACGCTATGGTTGATAGGTCTGCTTGGTTATCTATATTTGAAATACTCATAAGACATCTATTTATTTAGGTGTATGGCTGTATTAAAATCTTTATCGAGCATGTGCCCCATACGATCGCGTTTGGTTGCTAGATATTCAGCGTTCATATCGTTGACACCGACCAACAATGGCACCCGTTCGACAACGTCAATACCATGCTCCGTCAAATAAGCAACTTTGTTTGGATTGTTAGTGATGAGTCTGACAGCGTTGACACCGATATGGGCAAGCATCGGACCACACATATCATAGATACGCGCATCAGCAGGCAAGCCTAACATGAGATTGGCATCCAGCGTGTCGTGTCCCTGATCTTGGAGGGCATAAGCACGAATCTTGTTGGTCAGACCGATACCGCGACCTTCTTGACGCAAATACAAAATCGCACCGCAACCTGACTCTTGGATGGCTTGCATGGCAGTATTGAGCTGTGGTCCGCAGTCACACTTTAATGAGCTAAACGCATCGCCTGTTAGGCACTCAGAATGAATCCGAACCAGCGGAATTGGTCTTTGCGACGACGTGTCATCTGAGCTAGGTGCTGTCGTTTGATCGACCACAGACAGACCGACGGTCAGCATAACATGCTCTTGGCCTTCGTCGTTTTCAAAGATATGAATATCAAACTCGCCATGACGAGTGGGTAGTTTGGCACTAGTGATAAATTGATATGACATTACTGTCCTGCATAAGCCTATAATCGTGGCGGTGAAAGGGAGGCTATCTCTGTGTTGAAAAAGCGGCGACATCCTAGCCTCAATAAAAAGGCTAAGATGATAGCAGTTTCATAAAGAGCATGTGCTTATTGTATTTATTATAAAAACACACAAAGTTCACAGACGACGCACGATGATTAAAGCGACAATTAAAAAAAAATGCTATTATGCCATACTATTTTGGCGGATACAGTGACAAGTCTTTATCCTTACATTACTATGTCGTCACTAACATCCGATATTGATGCAAAATAATAGGGCATAATAATAGTCCTTTGTATTAAAGCACGTAGTTTTTAGGCACGATCTACTGTGGTAGCGTGTTCATATGATACGTAGCGCAGCTATATACACGTAAAGTTGCATGAATAATTATATGGTCGATTACATCAATAATGATGTAGATATTATTGACGTCTCTCAATTGTAGCTATTGCTATATTGGAGACACGTCTTGTCAGCAGATTGGTAGGTATCGTACGGTTTATGCAGCAGTCACTTCATTCCCCAAAGTCTCAGTCCTCATCTGCATCAGTATCTGATTCTGCCGCCCAGCTATCGAGCTTACAGCAGACTTATACTGTGATTCCTCGCGTGCGTCCGCATACGCCATTGCTTGATGCCATTAACACACCTTCTGATATGAATACGCTTTCAACCACTCAGCTGATTACGCTGGCTGATGAACTGCGTCTTTTTTTGTTGTATTCAGCCGGTCAGAGCGGTGGGCATTTTGGCGCCAATTTGGGTGTGATTGAGCTGACGATTGTATTGCATTATCTACTTGATGCTCCGCAAGATCAGATTGTATGGGATGTGGGTCATCAGGCCTATGCACACAAAGTCCTGACCGGTCGCCGTGAGCAGCTGGCAACGATCAGATCCAAAGATGGTCTGACTGCATTCCCAGAGCGTGCAGAGTCTATCTACGATACATTTGGCGTTGGGCATTCATCAACCTCTATCTCAGCCGGTTTGGGCATGAGCTTGGCGCTGCGCTATCAAGGCCTCGCGCAAACGGTTGCTTGTATCATTGGTGATGGTGCGATGACTGGTGGTATGGCTTTTGAGGCCATGAACGATGCAGTCCAACAAGATGCCGATCTACTAGTCATTTTGAACGATAACGATATGTCGATTTCTTGTTCTATCGGTGGTTTTTCGCGGCATTTAGCGATGCTTTGGGAGTCGGGCTACCAAGTCGATATCTCTGAGTCAGGTGAGCCTGTGCTTTGCCAGCGTCCTGATATGCAAGCATTTGATCGCCGCAAACGTCACAAAGAGATGCGTGATGTACCGCAATTAGAAGATAACTTATTCAAAGCGATTGGCTTTACCTATTTTGGTCCGTTTGATGGACACAATATCCCTGAGCTACTACGTGTGTTGTCAATTGCCAAGCAAGTCAAAGGGCCTGTTTTGGTACATATCTATACCACCAAAGGCAAAGGCTTTGCCCCAGCAGAACTAGATCCGGTCGGCTATCACGCGATTAGTAAGCTACCAGCAGAGATTCATAATGAGTCTCAGAGTAAATCTGCAGAAGTATTAAAGCAAAACACAAAACCTGCGCTAAAATACTCGCAAGTATTTGGTAACTTCTTATGCGATAAAGCGGCCGAAGACGATAAGTTGCTCGCGATCACTCCTGCTATGGAAGAAGGCTCGGGCATGATTGACTTTGCTCGTCATTTTCCAACACGCTTTTTTGATGTGGCTATTGCCGAACAACATGCGGTCACGCTAGCGGCCGGTATGGCAACGCAAGGTGTCAAACCTATTGTAGCGATTTACTCGACGTTCTTACAGCGCGGATACGATCAGCTGATTCATGACGTGGCGCTACAGAATCTCGATGTCATGTTTGCAATTGACCGTGCAGGCCTCGTTGGTGAAGATGGTGCCACGCATGCAGGCGTGTTTGATTTTAGCTTTTTACGTTGTATCCCAAATATAGTGATTGCTGCGCCAAAAGATGAGAATGAATGCTACCATCTGCTCAATACTTGCTATGAACATCAGGGATGTACGGCAGTTCGTTATCCGCGTGGTACCGGTACAGGCGCCGTTATCGAGCAGCCAGCACAGAATTATAAAATCGGTGAAGCCGTTATTGAGTCAGTATTGGGCAGCAATGATGCGCCTTATAAGCTAGCACTATTGGCTTTTGGTACGATGGTTGCGACTGCTCAGCAAGCGGCCGAGAGCTTAACCAGTGATGATACAGCGTTAGAGTGTCAGGTACATGTGGTCAATATGCGCTGGGTAAAACCGTTAGATACAGCTATGCTTGAGAGTTTACTGGCGCAAGGGGTGACGCATATCGCAACCATAGAAGAGCATGTGATTATGGGTGGCGCGGGTAGTGCAGTGAATGAATACTTGCTCAATGAATCGGCTGCTTTTAAACGTCAGCGTCCAGCTGTTGGCAACATCGGTATTCCTGATCGCTTTATCGCGCATGGCTCACAGGCAGAGCAGTGGGCTGATTGTGGTTTGGATGTGACAGGTGTTATTAAGCAGCTTAAGCAACTGTTGTCGTAAATTTTACTTTTTAGATTTGTAGTATTATTTACAAATTATTGTTTTAAAAGCTATTACTGTAAACAGATACTCGCTCTTTAAACAGAGCAAACGCCTGCTAGCCGTAGGTGCCAACTTTTTTACAACTTGCGCAGTTTGTATGACCACCAAAATATTGGCTTGGTCAGCGTGACGGTTTTTTCGTTTTTATCGAACAATTTTAGTATAATGCGGTTGTCGTTTATGAGTTTTTATTTATAGAAGACACGTTTTTAATCGCATAGATGTGGTGTGATGCGGCGGCTGTTTGGCATGTTGTGGGCACAGAGTTGGTTTTATTTTTTATATTCATTCATCAAGCAAATAGGTTATTTATGGAACCCATGGTCGTCATCGCAGCGCGTACTGCTGAAAAAGTTGGTAAAGAGATTTTATATGCGCATCAAAACCGTCACAAAATCGAGTTAGATATCGAGTCTAAAGGACTTGATGGTCTGGTGACGCGCATCGATCGCTTTAGCGAAGAGCTCACGATTGAGACGCTAAAAGCCAGCTATCCGAATCATTCATTTTTGGGTGAAGAGTTTGGTATGCAAGAAGGTCAGGGCGAAGACGCCGACTGGTGCTGGATCATCGATCCGCTAGATGGTACTAAGAACTTCGTTCATGGTGTACCGCAGTTCTGCGTATCTATCGCTGTACAGCACAAAGGCGTGACGCAGCACGGTGTCATTTATGACCCAGTCCGTGACGAGATGTTCTCTGCTAGCCGCGGTAAAGGCGCACGTTTGAACCAACGCCGTATCAACGTCAGCGAACGCAAAACCATCGATGGTGGTTTCTTCACCACAGGTCATCCGCTTGAGCGTAAGCGTAATGGCGAAGTGATCTCTTATGCCAAGCAGCATTTTGGGAGCTTACAAAAGATATCGGAAGCCGGTGGTCAAGTACGCCGTCTGGGATCAGCGGCGCTTGATTTGTGTTATGTTGCTGCTGGACGCTTTGATGGCTATTTTGAAATGTCGATTAAGCCTTGGGACATCGCCGCAGGTGAGCTTATCGTCACTGAAGCACGCGGCGTGGTGGTCGATCACACGGGCGCGCACAACTCTATGACCTCAGGCTCTATCTTTGCTTGTAACGTCAAACTGCTCAAGCCATTGATGCAAACCGTCGTGCCAATCTGGGGCGATGTGATCTAATTATAAAATAAACAGGCATTCACGCTGAGCGAGTCAAATATTAAAAAGCTGGTTCCGTTAAGGAGCCAGCTTTTTTGCTTTTTTAGCGCGTTTGTCTTCGACCGTAATACCTTGAAACGCCAACTCTTGACTGACAGTTTCTAACAACCGTAGCTCTTCTTCTATCAGCATGAGCATGTCTTGGACACGCGGTAATGCTTTACTGCAAGCAGTGATGCCAAACTCAATTCTATCTAAATAACTGGCCAAAGTAATATTCATGGCTTGACCGTTGAATACGATAGAAGCGGGATACAGTGATTGTAAGCGCGCGCCATTCCAATATAGCGGCTTCTCAGAACCAGGAACGTGAGAGATGATAAGGTTGAAGGCTTGTTTTTTGGGAAAGATACCAGTCGCCAAGTTGATACCTTGCCATGCATAGGCGATGACGCTGTAATTAATGACTTGCGCTTGATTCATACGGCGAAAGCGACGTTTGCCATTATTCATACTACGATGGATCAGCTCCAATCTGCGTAATGGGTTGTCCAAATGTGTGCCCAAATTCGCTAGTACAAATGACAGCTGATTGCCCGATATACTATCATCAGTACGCAGTGACATCGGTACAAACGCAATCAGCGGCTTGCTAGGTAGCGCATCCATTGAGATCAAATAACGACGAATAGCGCCAGCACAGACGGCTAATACCACATCGTTTCTACTGATTTTTAATCTTTCGGCAATTTTATTAAAGCGCTGTATGTCATAAGACTGCGCCGAGATACGACGCGATGCGGAAATGCGCCTGTTCAAAATACTCATCGGCGCGTCAAACGTACCGACATAGCCTTCATCACCATAGTTTTTCAGATTGTCTATCAGTTCTGTAAATACCGGTTTGATGGTAGATATCTGCTCTTTCATGATGCGCCTGATAGATCTTTCGGCAGGCAAAATAGCATTCATTTGATTACGGTGACGCGCCATCAGTGACCATACTGGTAGCGAGACAGGTTCGGTAGGGGATTGTGATAAGGATTTTTTTACCAAACGCATGGCAGCGACACCATCAACGAGCGAGTGATGAATCTTAAAATACCAAGCAAAACGTTCAGGCCCACCTTCTACTTCTGGCTCAATTCCTTCTATGACGTGGCATTCCCAGAGAGGCATCGCACGATCCAGCAGTCGCCCATGCTCTCTTGAGACATACATCAACAGCTCACGAATACGCCCAGGACTCGGTAGCGCCACATGATGTAAATGATGCTCTACATCAAAATCTTTGTCTTTTTTCCAAAACACCAAATGCTCTAGCACCTGATTGAACGGAAAGCTCGGCGGTACATCAGATTCTTGCATTTGTTTTACCAGCTGATAAACAAAGTCGCTATCAGCGCCCTCGGGTAATTCAAATAAAAACAATCCGCCAACGTGCATTGGTTGTTTACGCGACTCAAGAAGTAAGAACAACTGGTCGACTGCTGTGAGAAGTCGCATAATAAATCCTTTTATGACGATAATGAATAAAAATGATAACTGACGGCGTGCTGACCCAATCAGATTTCCGTCTTATTATTTTATAATCGGTTTTTTGTTAGGGGTGACCCGAGCAAGCGCTTACTGGAAAAAATAGCCCGTCTGCGGTGAGCTGGCAGTTGCCATCTTACGCATTGGCATACGACCTGCCAAAAATGCGGCGCGGCCTGCCCATACGGCATGTTTCATGGCATGTGCCATCATCACAGGGTTTTGTGCATGGGCAATTGCTGAATTCATCAGAACGCCATCACAGCCAAGCTCCATGGCAATCGCAGCATCAGAGGCAGTACCGACACCTGCATCGACCAACACAGGTACTTTGGCGTTTTCGATGATGAGGCTGAGGGTATGGCGATTAAGCAAACCAAGCCCCGAGCCAATCAAGCTACCAAGTGGCATAATAGCGACGCAGCCCATGCTCTCTAACTCTTGGGCGACGATAGGATCATCTGAGCTATAGACCATGACTTCAAAGCCATCATCGACCAGTACTTGCGCCGCTTTTAAGGTCTCAGTGATATTAGGATAAAGGGTTTTTTCATCGCCCAATACCTCAAGCTTGACCAGATTGTGCCCGTCCAATAACTCGCGCGCAAGTTTGCACGTACGAATGGCAGTTTCGGCATCGAAGCAGCCAGCCGTGTTCGGCAAAATCGTGTATTTGTCAGGGGAGATGACATCGAGCAAGTTTGGCTCGTCGCTGTTTTGTCCGATATTGGTACGGCGAATAGCGACGGTCACGATTTCTGCTGCCGAAGCGGCAATGGCTTCTCCAGTCTCGCTCATGTCTTTATATTTGCCTGTACCGACCAGCAGGCGAGAGGAAAAGGTACGACTACCAACAGTAAAGGTATCTTGCAAAAGTGGTGTCGGGTGAGTAGCAGTGCTAACGGTCTCTGACATAACTAAAAATCCTAATGGAGAGCGGGCAAAGTGGACAGAAAAAATATAACGAGATTTCTAAGTAATATTAAAAAAGTGCAGTAGACAATAATAGCGCACTGTTAGCAAAATAAAAAATCGCATGATAAGTTGGCTATATATACCGTAAAAATAGGCGAGTGGCGATACATAAAAAACGCCGACCACATAAAATAATACGCGTCTAAAACAAAATGTTATTATAACAAACTCATGCAATCTTACTTGCAATCTTTTTGGGCTTGGTCAGTCAAGCTCAGTGTATTTACAGTGCTTTGGTGTGATTGTCTATTTGACACTATCTCTATTTATTAGGTTGTCTTTATGATGCAGTTGCCGTACAGCTTTGCGAAACGCCATCAGATTTTGGCCATACTCGCCATTGATCCTGAGTTGCCGCCAACTTTGGTATTGACGAAAGCCACCCCATTATCCGCAATCAATGAAGCGGTGCGGTTTTTGCAGCAGCAAGGCAGTCGCGGCGTACCAACTTACGAAAGTGTCAGCTCGGATGATTTTGAAAAACGTATGAACGCGGCTTACGCTGGTAATACCGGAGAGTCGCAGCATATCGCTGCTGGGCTTGAGGATCATCCGGATCTTGATAGTTTAGCAGATAGCGTCCCTGAGACTGAAGACTTGATGGATCAGCAAGATGATGCGCCGATTATTCGTCTGATTAATGCGCTGTTGTCAGAAGCCATTCGCCTAAATGCCTCAGATATCCATATAGAAACTTTTGAAAAACGCTTGGTGGTTCGCTTTCGAGTCGATGGCGAGCTTAAAGAAATTATCACGCCAAAACGCCAACTCGCGCCATTATTAGTCTCGCGTATCAAAGTCATGGCCAAGCTGGATATCGCTGAAAAGCGTGTACCGCAAGATGGGCGTATTAGCTTACGACTGGCAGGGCGAGAAGTCGATGTGCGTGTATCGACACTGCCGTCGAGCTTTGGCGAGCGCGTGGTGATGCGTCTACTAGACAAGCAAGCGGGACGTCTTAACATGACGTATTTGGGGCTGTCTGATAATGACTATACCGAGCTGAAGCGCTTGATTCATCGTCCGCATGGCATTATTTTGGTCACAGGGCCGACGGGGTCAGGTAAGACCACCACGCTATATTCGGCATTGACTGATTTGAATGACCAAACGCGCAATATCTTGACCGCCGAAGATCCCATTGAGTTCCAGCTCGACGGTATCGGACAGACACAGGTTAATAATAAGGTGGATATGACCTTTGCCAAAAGTCTGCGTGCGATGTTGCGTCAAGATCCAGATGTGGTGATGGTGGGTGAGATTCGCGATTTAGAGACGGCAGAGATCGCTGTACAGGCGTCTTTGACAGGGCATTTGGTTTTATCAACGCTGCATACCAATACCGCGATTGGCGCGGTCACTCGCTTGCAAGATATGGGTGTTGAGCCATTTTTATTATCGTCGTCACTGATCGGCGTGGTGGCACAGCGCTTGGTGCGTACTTTATGCTCACATTGTCATGGCTGGCAAGCAGCGGACACCGAACAAGCCAAACTTTTTACCGAAATTGGTATTGAGAAAGTATTGGACAGCAATATTGAAAATGTAGCAAATAATGCGATTCGTCTACCCAAGCCAGTTGGCTGCGATAAATGCAATCAGTCAGGGTTTAAAGGACGTACGGCGATATATGAAGTCGTACCAGTTGATGATACGCTGCGCCGTATGATTCATAGTAATACCGCTGAGTATGAGTTAGAAGCGTATGCTCGCCAGCAGACACCATCGATTCGCGCGGATGGTCTACGTAAAGTGATAGAAGGGCGCACGACACTAGAAGAAGTACTGCGAGTGACGAAAGAAAGCGCCCTAACGGATGATACGATACTGGTATAAATGCTTAGCTATAAACGATGAGAAACAGTATTTGGAGAACAGTGTCTAGAGAGCAATGTCTGAAAAGCAGAAAAAGATAACTGAGCGAAATAGCCAGTTATCTGATCTTTTTTTTCGAAATTAACAGGGTAACGTTTTCAACTGCTATTACTTGGCAGCGATGCATTCAATCTCAACGCTCGCTCCTGCGGCCAACTCCGATACGCCAAACGCTGAGCGTGCAGGATAAGGTTTGGACAGTTCTGCCTTATAGACTTTGTTAAAATCATCAAGGTCATCCATATCTGCCAGCATGGCTGTGCATTTGATCAGGTCGGATTTTTGATAACCGTATTTGGATAGCGTGTTCTGGATATTATCTAATGTTTGCTTGGTTTCAGCGTCGATACCGCCTTTGACCAACTTGCCGTCTTTAATACCAATTTGTCCCGACATATATAATGTATTGCCAACACGTACGGCTTCTGAGAAAGGGTAGGGACCGCCATCACCCAAAAAAGTTGGGCTAGATTTAATATTAGCGGCAGAAGCTGTCGCCGGATTGGCGTTAGCACCAACAGCCAAGCCTAATGAGCACATAGCAACCAGTGGTACGATAGATAAATAGGTGCTAAGTTTGGACATCCTTGTTTCCTTATTAAGTTGATTGATCATAAACATGCTAGATGCGCCACAAAATGCAGATAGCAAATGTTATGTCGGTTTAATCGATTATTTGTTATTAATAGTCTCGTCATCTGCAGAGAGTGTGTCGTCTTGCTCCTTATCTACTGTAGTATCCGTATTATTTTCTGAGGCATTTTCATGTGCTTTGCCTTGGCGGCGCGCCTCTAGTTCAGATTTTGGAATCCAAGCCCAAGTCATCTCCACTACAATCGGGTCGCGGTCACTATCAGATTCACGGTCATCAATGACGCAAGGGATAACCATTTCACCTTTTGGCGTATTTAAAATCTGCAAGCGCTGCTCATCAGATAGGCTGGCTACGGCTGCAATTTGACCTTTTTTGATCGGGCGATAAAAATTAACGGAATAAGATTTAATCAGTAGGACACGGTCAGAGGGTAGATTTAAGCCCAAGATAAATCCCGTTGCTGTTTCAGCCAGTAAAGTAATGGCTACCGCATGGATTGAGCCAATGTGGTTCTGTACTGCTTTGACATTGTTTAGACTGACGATGACTTGATTGGGCTCAACCATTTCATAGTACACGCCTGTTGTCCCTACGTAGGGTACAACTTTGCCAAAGGCTTTTGAGAGAATACTTGAGCGTGCACTGACAGGTAGATATTTGGTCACAGACAACAGTTTGGTAAATTGATTACTGATTGGTTTTAGCGTGCTGCTAGGTTTTTCGATGGATGATCTTGTGCTGTCAGAGACTTTGGCTGGTTTTTTATTGGTCAGCTTGACGGGCAGTTTTTTTAATAATCCTGACATACAAATTTCCTTAATGTAGATAAATCGAATGTTGTTTTTGATAGTGGCAAACAGTAAGTGTTAGCAAAGCCATTACAAACACTATGGTACATTAACCGCTGCTTCCCTACTATTATTAGCATGAACTGCTGCGCTTATAAAACAGCAGTCATCTATATTGTGTTGCTAGGATATAGTTTTAAATAATTAAAATGGCTCAATGGTGATGCACGGATCTGCTTAGTAGACAATCTCTTACGAGACCACCGCGCTATAATAGCGTGATGTTGGTACGTCTTATTTCATAAATTTTCAATACTGGATGATGCTATGTCTGATATGTCTACTCACGAGCCGACCAATATTATTTATACTGGCGTCGCGGGTACTGGCAAAACCTATCGA
The DNA here is from genome assembly GCF_014280455.1 of Psychrobacter sp. KCTC 72983. Taxonomy (NCBI): domain Bacteria; kingdom Pseudomonadati; phylum Pseudomonadota; class Gammaproteobacteria; order Moraxellales; family Moraxellaceae; genus Psychrobacter; species Psychrobacter sp. KCTC 72983. The sequence continues at coordinate 1,106,895 of NZ_CP060390.1, read as the reverse complement.
TTGCTCCAAATCGCGAAGCAATATACCGATTACCTGCCTGAGACAGATAATGAAGCGCTACTTGGGCAGCTGTTGCAAAGCCTAAGCTGGCGCGAAGTTGTATGCTTGATATTTTTAGATCTTCAGTCAAAAAAGCAAGATTTGGTAAAAGTACCTGAATTGGTTAATCATATTTTCTTTGCTACAAAAGCACTGCAAAACGATCGAGAGAAAAACCTAAGCAATACCGCTTGGTCTGTATTGCAAATGCACAGTCCTACGACGTCAGACACAGTGAGTTATAAAAACCGTGCCAACCAAGCATATTTTGATAAAGATAACAGCGGCGCATGGTATTTACTGCCTGAGAGTATGGTGTTGCTAACAGAGTTGTCACAGCAATTGGCGGAGTTTCAGCAGGCACAGCATGATAACCAGTCCAATCAAAACCAAAACTCTGGTCAGCAGCGTTTTAGTATGGTGAGCTTTCATCAGGCTTACGGTTATGAAGAGTTTGTCGAAGGTATTCGTCCTATTGTAAGTAACTCTCCTCAGGCAAATAGTAGTCACTCGAGTAATACCCAGATGAGCTACGCCGTTCAAGATGGAGCGTTTTTAAAGCTATGTCAGCGTGCCGCGCGTGACCCTCAGCATCGTTACGCGATGTTGATTGATGAGATCAATCGTGCCAATGTGTCACGAGTATTTGGTGAGCTGCTCAGTTTGATCGAGCCAGACAAGCGCGCTGGCAAACCAAATGCGATGACGATTCATTTGGCGTATTCTGGGCGTGCGTTTAGTGTGCCTGCCAATATTGATATCTATGCCACTATGAATACACAAGATCATTCACTTGCGCCCCTTGATATGGCATTACGTCGACGTTTTCGTTTTATTGATTGTCCGCCGCAGCCTGAATTATTACCGATAATTGGTGATATCGCTAGCGCGACTGATCGTGCACAAGCAGACACGGTAGATTTAAGCAAATTGCTAACAGGCTTAAACATGCGTATCACACAGACGCTAGGAGCCGAGGCGCAGTTGGGGCATGCTTTTTTATTTTCAGTCGATGATTTAGCTCAATTGCAAATGGTGTTGGTCGAACAGATCATTCCGCAGTTGGCGCAAGCTGCGGGCGGTCAAGTGGCTATCTTGCAGTATGTTTTTAGAGATGAGCAGCAGCCGTTAAGCACCCAGTTCATCCACGACAGCCAAACAATGATAAATAATGATTTGTATGATCCGACGAGTAAGAACCATGCAACGACGCAACATCAAATGTTTGCAGAACAAGGCGCCTTTCTTGGTCAATCGATGAACGTAGGTGGTTATATGATGAATCCTGACCTTATTGCTAAGACTGGTGAGTTTGGCAAGCCCGCTATCTATCAGCGTTTGTACGAGTAAGGTGGCTGTTTAGTGAGAACTCATAATCAATACTATGCGCAAGGAAACTATATTAATGCAGACAGTTTTTATGCTCGCATGCCTAACAGTAAGGCTCTCGTAGCAAATGTTATCACGGTATTTGAACATCAACGCCTCACAGCGCACGATTTCGCGCATGTCTCTGACTTTCATTGGCTAATGGCGCAAGAATTTGCTGTGTTTACCATCAAGCGTAAACAAGGACAGTGGCAACTCAAGGTTGGGCATCATATAGGAATTATCCTTTTGCCTAGTGGTATGACACTTGAGCTATTGCCAAAACTGAATCAATCCACTCAATATAATAATATTGCTCAGACTCGTCACTGGGTACAAGGCATGTTATCTGACTTAACTCGTCTTGATGCGCGTCAAAGTTGTAAGCTGCCTAGCATGAAAAACCTAGGTCAATTTAGTGATCAGTCAATGCCATTATCTGTAGAGGCGCCGCCTTTGTCCGATTGGTTGGTGACGCAATTTTTACAGCGCTTGGTTCGTTATCAGCCAACCCAGCACTATCAGGCGCAGATCAATAACCAATCATCGCTACAAGGGCGGCTGGTCATCAAAGAGCAGCTACGACACAACAGCATGCAGCCGCATAAGTTTGTCTGTGAGCGTAGTGTGCTGAGCCAAGATATGTTGGCCAATCGCTTGATTAAAAGTTCGTTACTCTACTTGATGCCGCTATTGTCTCAGTCGTCTCAGTCGATGTGCTCAACTCTTTTGCAGCCATGGCGGCCGTTATTTGGGCTAAACCAGCGTGAACGACAGCGGCTAGAGTCAATATATACTCAAGCAAAGCGGCAACTAGATATTCAGCCACTTCAAAAACAAAAACTGCACGCCGCTCAGCAATTAGTAGATTTGGCTTATTGGCTATTACAGCAGTCAAATGCATCGACAGGTTATGGTATTGACCCCACTCGACCAAACCTATTTCAGCCAAGATTGTGTCTATTAATCGATATGAATCAGGCGTTTGAACAGTGGGCGAGTCAGCGTATCGCATCGATGTTTCAGCAAGTGAGTAGCCATTATCGTGCTTTTTATCAAACCCAAAGTGTCTGGCTCAATGATAGCGAGGGTCAAGCATGTGTATCGATACGACCAGATTTGCTGATATATAAAACGGCTGATAATGATAATAACCAAAATCAGAGTGACACCGCGGTTAGTAAAGAGACAGTAAACGGTTGCTATAGCCACGTCATCGATATCAAATGGAAATATCTGCCTCATGCTGGTGCTATTACTGCCAGCGATGCCTATCAGTTGACCAGTTATGCACAGGCCTATCAAGCAGGGCAAGGTTGGATGGTATATCCTGTATTAGGAGACAAGAGACGACCAGTGGCGCTTAAGCAGCAGATTTATCGTGACAATGGCGATAATAAAAGTAACATTAGCAGTGACATTAGCGATGGTACTAAAAGTAACCACTTAAACCATGCGGATTTATGGCTAATACCGTTTGATGTGCTGACAGGTATGGTCAACGGTGATTTATCTACGAATTTGAATGAGAAATAATGATTCCATCAATCATAAGAATCATAATTAACGAAGGTTTTTAAAGAGACTATTTTTATAAGAATGTCTTTTTTGAAAGAATTTAGAGATTATTTAAAATTAATCGAAAATAGGTGTTGACACAATCGCCTTTACCCCTTAATATGTGCACCTCGATAGCGAGGAACATTAACAAGTTAGCGGCATTGCCAACAACGAGTTAATCGACAAACTATCGTGATAATAGAGAATTTCGGAGTGTGGCGCAGTTTGGTAGCGCATCTGGTTTGGGACCAGAGGGTCGTAGGTTCGAATCCTATCACTCCGACCATCTATTTTAAGAGCCTTACAGGCTTTTTTTTATGTATAATGATTTAGTTTCTGATATAGTAAAAATTATATTATAGACTGAATGATAGTATATAAAAGTCCTCTAAGAGCGCCTGTAGCTCAGCTGGATAGAGCATCTCCCTTCTAAGGAGGTGGTCGCAGGTTCGAATCCTGCCAGGCGCGCCATTTAGCCTGCAAATCTTGCCTTCTTCTTGGCAGTAGTTATGGCGGTTGTAGCTCAGTTGGTAGAGCCCCGGGTTGTGATCTCGGTTGTCGTGGGTTCGAGTCCCATCAGTCGCCCCATTTTATTTTGCATTGTCTGCATATAAATCCTATCTTTATACTAAACCTTATCGAATAAATAGCACTCGCCACTGTTGGCGTTTTTTTGTGTCTGCATGATTTATATTTCCCTGTATTATCCTATAATATTAAACAGTTAAAGCTTTCTGAACTTTTAATTGTTTAACAATTTACTGACTTCTTACTCATATCAATTTTGTGATGGGTTTTTCTTCGGAGACCTAAGCGAGCTGTGCCTGCTCGACTACTGGTTAGTACTGCTTATGAGTAAATAGACATCATGTTTTAAATCGGGCATTATGCTTAGGTCTTGATGAATCCTGCTGATGAAAACATCGTATTGGCTAGATCGAAAAAATTTAAAGCATTTTGGATACACACCCGCCTTTTTAAGATTTGTTGTTATTGACCCTGTATTATTGAGGAACTGATTGATGGACGCTTTGAGCGTATTGCTACAGAATGTGCACCTATTTGAGACCAAGTATTATCGTTTGAATGGTGCTGGCAATTGGTCTTATTCTATGAGTAGAAAAGACACCATTTTATTTTACTTGGTGATGTCTGGTGGTTTTTGTATAGACGTTGGCAATGGCCTACGCGAAGCTCGTGCTGGTGATATGATTATGATCCCGAACGCGCATAAGCACGTAAGCTATGCACTCAATCATCATGGTGACGTAGCTGAACCCCTCGATGAATTACTGACCAATTGTCAAGATCGCACGCTTGAGATTGATGGCAATGGCGATCCTAATTCCTCATTGATTTTGATTGAATGTAAATACGATAAAGAGATGATTAGCCCTCTACTATCTGTGTTACCACCGATATTGCCTGAGCTCAATGATGCGGCTGATGGTCGGTTTGAGGTGATTGATGTGGAAATCAAGCTTTTGACCTTGGAGTCTGAGCGCGAACGCATGGGCAAAACGGCTGTGATCAATCATTGGGCAAGCATCATGATGATTGAATGTTTGCGCGTTTATATTGAAAGCTTACCTGAGGCGACTGAGAATTGGCTAAAGGCCATGAAAGATCCGTTTTTGACCAAGGCGCTTGCAGCGATGCATGAGGCGCCAAGTCAAAACTGGACCATTCATAAGCTTGCAGAGGTGGCAGGTATGTCGCGCTCGAGCTTTGCCCAGCGCTTTAAAGATACGGTAGGGATGCCGCCGCTCACTTATTTGATTGATTACCGCTTGCGTTTGGCAGCACGTTATTTGCGCTTACAGCAAAATAGTATCAGCCGTATCAGTGATATGGTGGGCTATGCGTCAGATTCAACTTTTAGTCAGGCGTTCAAACGCGTTTATGGTGTCTCACCAAAAGCATACCGTCAACAGTATCAACAGCAAAAGCTTGCATAAGTTATTATTTTAACGTCCTCAGTGTTCATTTATTAAAAGCGTTAAGGCGACCAAGGTATCCTTAGCGCTTTTTTTGATTGATATATATCTAGCATTTGCCTAGGTAAAATACTTGGCAGTCAACTGGCGCTATTTTGGCTAGGCAAGGCTGACAATACGCTTGTGTTCAGGTACTATGGAATAATGAGTCGTCGAGGTGTGAGCGTTCATATTTGACGCATAATATGTGACTGTATACCAGTGATATAGAAGGATCGAGACGATGTTTATTTTTGCTGCTGATGGTATGTTATGACTGAACCGACCGCAAAGCCAAGTACAGAAGCCAATAGCCACCAAGGTACTACTGCAACTGCTAAAAAAGAACAGAAATCTGATAAAGCTAATGCGCAAGATAACGTGCATGCTAGCAAAACGATGTTAGCTAATACGGCTGAGATGCCTGATAAAGCGGCATTATTAACGCTATTTACTTTGTCAGATACCAAGGAGAGCATTGATGAAGTAGGCGCTAGCGAACAGCCTGACACCGATACATCAACCATACAGCCTACTGCCAATGAGTCAAACGTGGCTGCGCAGCGTGTGGCTCTTTATCATACCCAGCACGAGCGCACTCGACTGCTATATATGGCATCCGCCAATACGCGCCCCACGTATTTAGTACAAACCCTCAAATCACAATTTGCAGAATATCAGCAGTATTTGCTTGCTCAGCAGCTTGATAAGCGTGGTTTGATGGATACAGAAATGCTTGAACGACTTTGGCAGCAGCTGCACGTGGTCGATGATATTATTGCAGATATCGTGCATCATATGCCCGCTCAGCAGCCAGCAGGTTGGCAGCTTACCACGCAGGATGGGCGCAACCCGCTGTGTTTTGCCACTGTCGGTAAGCTAAAACATGGCAAGCCAATCCGCGATCAAGGCAGTCTCAATAGCTACGTGCTAGGTCACTTTGGCGTGAGCAGCTTTACCTATGATCGCGGTTATTATATCGGTCACGTGGTTGGTTATTTATTCAGCTGTTATTTTTGCGCGCACTTATCTATCAGTTATGGTGTGGCAGCGCTCGGTCAGCAAGTCGTTGCTGATTATGATTATGCTAGTCTTGAGACGCCGCACATGGTCAGGCTGTTACAAGGTCTGGATGGGTATTGTAAAAAACGTGTCTATCAATTGGCAGTGATTTGTGCGCGCTTGAGTGTGTTTGCAAGTGATAAACGCATTGAGAGAATGCTGATCGCTGAGGTCAATGACTTTGATAAAAAGTTACAGCAGCAGCATTTGGATGTTTTATTATTACAAGGCTTGATGCCTGACAGTAATGACTCAACGCCGCTTTGATATAGTCAATCCTAAATAAAACAGATACATTATATATCAAGGTGGAACTGGGATAAATTTTCCTTGCGCGCTGTGCCTACGCTGCTCGATGCTGCGAAAAATTTATCCCAGTCCCACTGTATCGTTTTTATACTGAATTCACTATAGATAGTTTTTATAGACATTACCCTTTTTGTTAAGCCATACATCCAAACCCCTACCTGTGACTTTTTTAGGATATCTGCCGCTATGCCCGCTTATCATTTTAAAGCGCTTGACGACCAAGGTAGTGTCCAAAAAGGCTTACTAGAAGGGGATTCTGCTCGGCAAGTTCGGCAGCAGCTGCGCGATAAGCAGTGGACACCAGTCGAAGTCAGTGCGGTCAATGACAGACAAAGCCAAAACAAAAGCCGCTATAAAAAACCATCTGCTTATGAGCTTGCATTACTCACACGCCAGTTATCTGTGTTACTAGCGGCCGGTATTCCACTTGAAGAAACTTTGGCTGCTGTCGCTAAACAATCGCCAAAGACGCATATCAAATATCTGATGCTGGCGGTACGCTCACATGTTTTGGAGGGATTGAGCTTAGCGCGTGCCTTGCAACAAGCGGCAAGTTTCCCGCCTCTATATATTGCCACGATTGCCGCAGGCGAAAAATCTGGTCACTTGGATTTAATCCTTAATCAGCTAGCCGACTACACTGAAAACCGCTTTGCCCTTCAAAAGAAAATCCAAGGGGCGATGGTCTATCCGATTGTACTGATGGTTATGGCAATTGGCGTGATCATGGGGCTGATGAGTTTTGTGGTGCCCAAAATTGTCAAAGTCTTTGAGCAGTCCGAACAGGCCTTGCCATTGATTACTCAAGTCGTTCTGACGTTATCAAATATCATTACGCAGTGGTGGTGGTTAATGCTACTGGTATTGGCAGGTACTGCGTTTTTGTTTTATCGTTTTGCCCAAACGCAGGCTGGGAAATTGGCAATAGATAGTATGGTACTCAGGCTACCGATATTAGCCAGATTGTCTAAGGGATTGAATGCGGCGCGTTTTGCTAGTACGCTTGCGATTTTGGTGCGTTCAGGGGTGCCATTGATTGAGGCGCTACATATTGGTGCGGCAGTGACGACCAATTTGCACATCAAGCAAACGATTGTGACTGCTGCTGATAGGGTCACAGAAGGCTCAAGTTTATCCAGCCAACTCGAAAAATCCACTTACTTTCCGCCCATGATGGTACAAATGATCAAAAGCGGTGAGAATTCAGGCGAGCTTGAAAGTATGCTCAGTCGTGCCGCCACGATGCAGGAGGTGGAGGCCACCAATTTTATCAGTACCTTACTATCATTACTTGAGCCTTTGATGTTGGTTTTGATGGGCGTGGTGGTGATGATTATCGTGATGGCAGTGATGCTACCAATCGTTAATATGAATGACTTGGCAGGCTAGTCAATAGTTAACTGACTAGCTGAAAAACAGCCGATATGCTCTTCTCAAATTATCAACTATCTGCATTTTTATCCTCTCTTAATTACCTATCTTGCTAAACCCTACGTTAGCTTTCTTAAGATTTGCTTACTGTTGTATATTGTTGACCAAGCAAAGTTTTTGCTATGGTAAACCTAAGCACCACGTTATAGTGAAAGCGGGTCAAAACGATAGGATAGATATCGATGATTATTAGCTGATGGTTACTTGGTATCGACTGTAATGACAATCTGAGCACAGCGCTGGATAAAAATAAAACCATGGTTTATAGTGACAATGATTTAGGGTTTTATTGATAAGCACCTAGACGCATGAGTGCTACTAGAACGCCACTTTTACTATTTACATAACTGTGATGACCAAAGCGATGACTATGACTGACACCCTTCAAGTAAATATTAGCCCAAAAAGTGCCAATACCAAAAATGACAATAATAATATTCAAGCCCATGGTGGCATTGTAAATGATCATCAGAGAGTCCATTCAATGACACATCGAAGCTCGATAGGTAAGTCTGCACAATCAGGATTTACGCTTATTGAGATTATGGTGGTTATCGTCATCTTGGCTATTCTTGCGGGCTTGGTCGTCCCAAAAGTAGTCGGACAAAGTGACAAAGCGCGTGTCAAAACCACTGAAACGGCGCTCGCTACTGTCTCCAACGCGTTAGATATGTATAAAGTCGACAATTCACGCTATCCGACGACAGCGCAAGGGTTAGAAGCGCTTACCACACCGCCAAGTGACGCCAAAAACTATCCTGAAGGTGGCTATATTAAAGGTGGCTATCCAACAGATGGTTGGGAAAATGAGATGCAATATGTCTCACCGGGTAGTGAAGGGCGAGCTTATGACTTGTTTTCTTTAGGTGCAGATGGACAGCAAGGTGGTGAAGGTCAGGATGCGGATCTTTATGCTCAGCTATAAGATTTAGACTTGTCGGCATCTAGAAAGCCTATACCAATAAAATATCGTTAAATGCACTTGTTATCGTGCAATTAACGGCCTATCAATATCAACCAATAATTCTTTATTGGTTGATATTTTTTATCGATACTTAGATTAACACACCAAGTGCAACGCTAATTAATATTATAGAACGCCTGCATAGGCGTTTTAAACCCTAATCGTTTTCTTGGTCTGTTGTTTAGTTTGTTCTCAATGTCCTGTATTTCATTATCAGAGACTTGTCTAAAGTCACAACCCTTAGGCAAGTACTCTCTGATAAGGCCATTGGTATTCTCGTTGGTTCCTCGCTGCCATGACGCATAAGCATCGGCAAAGAAGAAAGGGCTAAAGAGCTTTTGTTTCACCTTCTTATGCTGAGCAAACTCTTTACCATTGTCAGAGGTAATGGTCTTAACCTGCAACCTCACTGGCGCTAAGAGTTCTATCATTGCCTCTGATACTTGCTGTGCTGTTTTATGACCCACACGCTTCATCTTCAGCAGCCCCGTTTTACGTTCAACGAGCGTGACAATCGCTTGCTTGTGATGCTGACCGATAACGGTATCCGCTTCCCAATCTCCAATACGTGAGCGTTCTTCAACAATACAAGGGCGCTCATGAATCGAGACTCTGTCATTGATACGGCCTCGAGTCTCAGCGGTTAGACGCTGCCGGTATGGTTTTCCTTTACGTCTGAGACACTGCCACAATGTACCGCCCTGCCTCTTATCACGCCAAATATAGCGATAAATGCTCATATGACTGATACCAGCATGAACGCCAGATATTTGCTCAGGACTCCAGTTCTCTTTAAGCTTGTCTGTCACCCATGCCCAGAGGTCAGTCACAATAGTTGTGGCGTTGTTAGCCCGTCTGTCACAAGCCTTGTTATTAGCATGCTTTGCTCGGTAACCTCGTAGGCTTTTATTACGCCTAAGCTCTCTTGATATGGTACTGGGACTTCTGTTTAACACCCTCGCTATAAAATTAATACTATGTTTTGCCCCTTTAAGGGCATAAATCTGGTATCGTTCACCTAGGCTTAGATGTGTATAGCTCATGGTTGCAATCTCACTTTGGTCGGTGGATAAAAACTTTGATGCTAGCGCATCTAGGTCTTTTTTTCACCTTGCATTTGGTATTGCACTTCATGTGTTAATCTAAGATACGTAAAATAAATACCATCCTGATATGAACCTGGTATTGAGGGTCAGTAGTTTTATCAGTAAGTGTATATCCGTACTGCCAGTCACTGCAAGCTAAAATCAAAGGTAATAACTTATGTCAATAAAAATACCAACACTACAATCAGTCGATATCAATAAACGCGCTACTAAGTTCCATGCGCTTGCACTTACTGTTGCAACCACTTCGTTGATGACAGCTTTATCAATGACATCAATTAGCGCACAGGCGGCAGGATTGAACGACTTATTTAATAGTAGTAGCGCATCCCAATCAAAATTCTTACCAGTGGATGAAGCTTTTCAGGTGATCAGTAGCACCAAAGCGACATCTAAGGGCACGCGTTTATCCATCACGTTTGATATCACGCCAGGACATTATGTCTACAAAGACCAGCTCGCGTTAAGCTTTCCTAAAGGCATAAGCGCAACGCCGTTTACTTTTAATCAGACACCAGTGTCCATTGATGATCCAACCTTTGGTAAAGTTCCTGTATTTACGCAAAGGAGTGTTGTTGCCACCACGATGCTGACGACCAATAATGGTAAAGGCGCAAAAAATGCCCCGATTATCATTGGTTGGCAAGGCTGTGCAAAAGCTGGGCTATGCTATCCGCCCGAAAAGATCAAAACTAAGGTAAATATTGCTGCGACACGTAGATAAGTATTGAGCAGTTTGATTCAAATATTGGTAATAACAGGTAGCTATTCATGCTCATGAAGACATCACAACAATCGCCATCATTGACTGCAAATACACATGTAAAAAAATCGTATGTCTTAGCATGTGCGATTGCTAGCGGCTCGCTATTGACAGGGTTGTTGGCTACGTCAACGACGGCGCAAGCGGCAGGGTTGGGTGATCTATTTGGCAGCAGCCAAAATACAGCGCAATCGAAATTTTTGCCAGTAGATGAAGCCTTTCAGGTTAGTAGCAGTAGTGCCTCTACCAAGTCAGGTACGCGTCTATCTATTAATTTTGATATCACGCCTGAGCATTATGTCTATAAAAATCAAATCAAACTGACGCTACCTGCGGGCGTGACAGCGGCACCTTTTACCTTTAACCAAAAGCCATATTCAATCGACGATCCGACATTTGGTAAAGTGTTGGTGTTTGATCAAGCCAATATGGTCGCAACTACCACATTGACCAGTAACAATGGCAAAAACATCGATGAAGCAGCAGTTGTCATTGGTTGGCAAGGTTGCGCCAAAGCGGGATTGTGCTATCCCCCTGAAAAAATCAAAACCACTGTCAATATCGCAGCAGCATCGTCACAGAGCGCGACAAGTAATACCAACACTGAGGCAGAACGTGCGTCTATTAACGAGACGGCCGCGAGCGACAATCTGACTGATGCGACGATATCTGCTGGGAATACTGAAACGACATTTGCAACGACTGGTACTAGTAGCACCACGGCGCAAGCAGAACAAGCGCTGATGGATGAGGATGTTATTGATTATGATCTAATCGATGACAGTACTTTGGAGTACGACTCTTTAGATGGTAGCACTGCAACGACCACGATTTCTGGAGCAAACGCCAATGTATCAAGTGACGCGACCAATAGCGAGAATGTAAATGCTAGCAACCTTGTTGATGGTGATCCCTTTGGTTTGGCGTCTCATCCTTGGCTCGCATTGGTGTTGCTATTCTTAGCAGGTCTAGGTTTGGCCTTGACGCCGTGTGTCCTACCGATGCTGCCCATCGTTGCCAATATTGTCGCCCGCGAGCAAAACCCAACGGTCAAACGCGGCGTCATTCTAACCACCAGTTACGCAATTGGTGTGGCGACTGCCTATGGTATTTTGGGCGCTGTGATTGCGGTATTTGGTGAGTCATTAGGTATTATTGGCTGGTTGCAAAATCCTATTATTTTGATTGGCTTTGCGATTGTTTTCGTCTTGTTAGCGCTATACATGCTGGATGCTTTTACTGTACGTTTACCGCAAGCACTCAGCCGAAAAATGCAAGGGCTTAGCCAAGCAGGCGATAGCAAGCTTGGTAGCACAGGTGGTAGTTTGATTGCTGGATTTTTATCTGCATTAGTCGTATCTCCTTGCGTCTCTGCGCCATTATTCGGCGCGCTACTGGCAGTCTCTACCATTGGTAGTCCGCTATTGGGTTTCGCCGCCTTATTCATGCTGGGTTTTGGTTTGTCAGCACCGCTTATTTTAATTGGTGCTACTCAGGGCAAAATCATGCCAAAAGCAGGAGAATGGATGAACTGGGTCAAGCAAGGCTTTGCGCTACTATTATTCGCGGTAGCATTGCTATTAGTTGAGCGCGTGTTTATATCGCCAGTGATGCTTATGGTATGGGCATTATGGTTTATGGTGGTGGCGACATGGGCGTGGAGCTGGATTGGCAAAAGACGCATGTTAACCAAAGCCATGAGTCTGATTGCTGGTATCTGGGCCGCTTGTCTGATCGTGGGTGCGGCATTAGGGAATGATGATAGCCTGCATCCATTAGCTTCGTTAAATGCCGCGCCGATGATGATACCATTCACGGCTGGTCAGCCGATGGGCAACGATAGTGCGGCGACAGATAAAACGATCACCACACTTGCAGAGCTAGATACGATTGTTGCAGCATATCCTAATGTCCTTGTCGATTTGACAGCAGATTGGTGTGTTGAGTGCCGTATCATGGATAAAAACTTATTTCATAATCGCCCAGCACAGATGCAAGATTGGCAGCTGGTGAGACTTGATATCACGGATACTACGGAAGACTCCAAAGCCGTTTTGTCACGCTACAAGCTGTTTGGCCCGCCAGCATTACTTTATTATCAAGGTGGTCAATTGGTTAATCAGCAAGTGGGCGAAATCGGTCGCGTGGAGTTTGAGCAAACCTTAACGACGCTAAACAACTGATGGCTCACAACCCGTACTTAACAACCTGAGTAATTCTTTTGCTAAGGCTTAATAATGAAAAAAAGCCAGCGTACGCCAATAATGGTACGCTGGCTTTTTTCATGCCATTAAATTATTTTAATAATATCTTCTAAACGTTTGGTTTTACACACAATATGCCTTTTTAAGCAGATTTAATATATCGATAACGCTAGTATAGTGATTATATTTTCATTACAATAAAGTAACAATACTGAAGGGGTATATCAGTTTGTCATAACTGCTTCTGATGTTCTCATTTTTTCTAGTTTTTTAGCGGCGACGCTAACAGTTATATTAATTAACTCACATACTCTGCTGGCGATAATGCTGGTTAGATAAAGGACATTTATGTTTGCCCACATCACCACTCAGCGTCAATTACAACGTACTCATGTAATCAGTCGTAACGCCAGTAGTCGCACGATACATACTCATTTGAGTATCGCAGTCGCTATCGCGTTGAGTTGTACGGCGGTACAAGTACAAGCAGCTGACAATAGTCAAACTTATAACGAACTGCCAGTACCAGAAGCGGCGTTTGAATATGAAACCGTTGAGATGCCGCAGAGCGTAACCACACAGAGCGGTAAAGTAATCAGCAAAGAATTTATTGCGCAACAAGCGAAGCTGTTTTCTGAATGTACGCAAGTGCAGAGCAGTGCCGCTCGTTTGGCTTGTTTTGATAAGGTAGCTGAACAAGGTAAAACACCAAGCTATACCACGACCAAACAACCAGTTGATTTGGCAAAAACATTTAAGACGACTATTTTGGGTAATCCACAAGTTGTTTTTGTGGAAGAGAACTCGACCAATACTTTCAGTGATGAGAGCGCAACTGCTAATCAACAGTCTGCTACTAATAGTTTGGATACGGTCACAGACAATCAGCAAGAGGCTCAAGTTCTAGAAAGTGTGGGTGTCACTCAAGCAGATATTGAAAAATATACACCACTCAGTTTGGCATATGATCTCGATCAAAACAGTGAGCGCGGTACTTGGACGGTAAGACCATACCGTCCGACTTATCTGCTGCCATTGTTTTATACTTTTGATCCTAATTTAAGCCCAACCACCCCTTCTCAAGAAATTGAACCTTTTGACTCTAATGACATACGTGAGACAGAGCTAAAATTCCAGTTGTCTTTAAAGAGTAAAGTCGCAGAGGATCTATTCGATACCAGCGCTGATCTGTGGTTTGGTTATACCCAAGAGTCACATTGGCAGGTGTATAACGAAGACAATTCACGACCATTCCGTGCTACCGACTATCAACCTGAGATATTTTTGACTCAGCCTGTGACGGCAGATCTACCTTTCGGTGGACGTCTACGCATGTTAGGCGCGGGTGCTGTGCACCATTCTAATGGACAGGATGATCCATTATCACGTTCGTGGAACCGTGCTTATTTAATGGCAGGGGCCGAGTGGGGTAAGCTGTCAGTCATACCGCGTCTATGGGCTCGAGTGAATGGTGATAGCAGTAGCGACGATGACAACTCAGATATCGAAGACTACATGGGTTATGGCGATATCAAGTTCTTATATGATTTGCCTGCTGAGCAGAGCATTAGCGGTACTTTGCGCTACAATCCAAGCACCAATAAAGGGGCGGCGCAAATCGACTATATCTATCCATTGTCAGAAAACGTCAACGGTATGGTGCAGCTATTCCAAGGTTATGGCGAGTCCATTGTTGATTATAATCATGAGAATACCTCTATTGGTTTCGGTATTGTACTGAATGACTGGAAAGGCCTCTAATATAAGCGAGTCTTACCATATTTATGATAATCAATAGTCTATGCACCGCTTAGTGCCTTATCAAACCGGACTGTGGCTGGCAGAGTATTTAAATGTACGCTGCCAGCTGTGCCGTATGTATAGAAGTACATCACAATCTCAGCTATTGATGCAGCACTCACACGCTAATAGTAATGACGCATCGAGCGAACATTCTGAGTTTTCCCTTTCAAGCAATCGATCCTCGTTCGCTCATATTTTTCATCAAATCAATCACCGCTTAAATAGAGGTCTACTCTGTACTTATTGCCATAATAGTATCGCATGGCTGCCACAGCCTTTTGATGTTGACATTGCTGCTGGCAGGTCCTTATCTATCCAAGTATCCACCTATTATGAATATCCAATCCGTCAAGCGATGCGGGCGTTTAAGCATCATGAAGATATGACGAAATTGCCATTATTGTTACATGCATTACGCCAGCTACCACGGCCACATGGCTGTCATCGTAATAATAGCGTGATTGTTGCCATGCCAACGACCAATCAGCGGCTAGTGAAACGAGGGTTTGATCCTGTCAGTATTTTATCATCACAACTGTCAAAGCATTGGCAAATTCCTTTATGGCACGGTGTGGAGCGCATTGATGATACGGTCAGTCAGCAAGGGCTTACACGCGCTGAACGTCTAAGCAATTTAGACAACGCCTTTGCACTAACCGAAAAGCCTCCGGTAAAACGCTTACTATTGTTCGATGATGTCTCTACGACAGGCGCAAGCTTGCAGGCATTGGCACGTGCATTCATCTCATCTGAGCAAACAGTAACCATAAATGCTCAAAGCCATAACAATTATCATATTTCTGCCTGTGCCTTAGCTCATGGCAGTCAGTCCTAAAAATCATCTATCTAATTGAAATTATTGATATATTGCTAATATATCATCGTAACGCTATATTATTAAATACATATATATTTACTGGTCTATCAAGTATGTATTATTGTTCATCCGTATATAACATGAACAGAATGTTGTGGAACAAAAATTGCATATTATTAGTCAAGCTAACTATAAAACTATTAGCAAAACTGACACCAAATTTTAGTTATTTTAAAACAAAAACTGATCAGAGACAGACATTAGCAGTGCTAAATAGGGATTTGATGTGAACGCATCTATGAATAGTCTACCGACCTCGCTAAGAACAGCCAATTCAGGGTTTACCTTGATTGAGCTGATGGTAACGATTGCTGTACTAGCTATTATTGTAAGTATTGCTGCACCCAGTATCAGCACACAGCTTGCTAATCAGCGTGTTAAGTCGACGGCTGCGACGCTTGAGAATGCGTTAAAAGAAGCAAAGGCTGAGAGCATTATCCGTCGTCAAAAAATAACTTTGACTTATGCTAATACTAGCACGCCTAAAGTGATTACTATTACTGCTCCAGGTTCGACTATTATTGCAAGCTACAGCTATAACTCTAAAAGTGTTATTAAACCAGATATAGCAACCCCCACCACTTTTGAACCAAGTAAGTGGGTTACTACAGCGCTTACTTACACAGTCTGTGATAATTATAACGGTGCGACATCGCGCCAAATTGAGGTTGATAAAGTCGCTAACATTACTATTAAGGTTGGAGGAACTTGTTCATGAATATTTCAACCTCACAACGTGGTGTTGGTCTGATTGAAGTGTTGGTTGCAGTACTATTATTGTCCGTTGCTGTATTAGGTTTCAGTGCATTGCAGATGCGTGCCATTAGCGCCACTGATGAGAGTTTGGTGCGTACTAAGTCTTTAACTTTAGTGCGTAACTTGGCTGAAGTAATGCGTGCTTATCCTGACGGTTACGTTACTAGTAATGGCACGGTATTTACAACTGTGCTTGCTGACAAAGCTAATGCAGAACCCATAGTGCAGGCGATAGCTACTATTCCGACTTTAGCCGCTGATGCAAGTGGCTACTATAGCGTAAAGGTCGATGGAACAGAAATAAGTATAAATGGTAGTAATAACTGTCACTCAACCACAACTGTAAAAAATGCGAAGAATGAGCTTGTACCATCACAGATTTGTAGCACCAATCAGCTTGCTGCTCTTGACACTTTGTTAGTTAAACAAATGGCGCGAGAAGAAAATATCGAATTAGCCGTGGTTGAATGTCCTGCTGATACAGGACAACAAGCCATCCAACAACATATGTGTATTATTACTGCATGGAATGGAACTAAGCCACTATTGATTGATGATGATAAAGGCAATAACTCAAATGCGTGTGCTGATAGTAAAGGTGTTTACAAAATCGGTAGTCAATGCTTGATTTCGGAGGCTTACTAATGGATCATCATAATAAACTAAGTACTCATGTAGCCAAGTATATACATAACGAACGTCAGTATGGCTATACTAAAAATGTAGCAGGTTTTACTCTAATAGAGCTGATGATTTCGTTGGTTTTGGGATTGCTCATCTCAGCGGCGGTGATACAAGTCTATATAGTGAATACTCGTACACTAACTATTCAACAAAGTGCTTCAGAGGTTCAAGACAGTACTATATTCGCATTACAAGCATTGGAAGACCACATTCGTATTGCAAATTTAGGCAATCCGATAACCAGTATCAATGATACGACTAACCATGGTGGTATAGTGCTGACTTCAACCAATTTAGGATCAAGTAATAATACTGAGGCTAAATATCTTACCAATAGTGCAGGTAGCAAAGGCTGGGCAGGAATATCTAATATTACAGGAGTGGATAGTGATCAGCTAACCATTCAATATAAAAATATTACACCTAATGATTTATATGACTGTCAAGGCGGCGAAATTAAAGCGGGTAGTGCTGATTGGGTAGTTGAACGCTACTTTGTACGTTTGGCGACCAATGCTAGTACCAAAGCAAGCGGCGTGCAAGATTTAGCTCTTGCTTGTGCTGCTGGTCGTGTAAGTAATGACGGTACTGTCTTGCCAAAATTTGAGGGCACTGGCTCTGTTATCGTTCCCGCTATTGATCAATTCAAGATACTTTTGGGTATTAAGATGGATATCAACCAACTAACCTATCTAGCACCTAGTACTTATTTAGATTTGACAGACAGACCGCCAATTACTACTGTCAAATTAGGAGTTATTATTCGTAGTACCACACCTCTAATAACAGATACTGATCAAATAAGCTTTAACGTTCTAGGTACTACACAAAATTTAAAAGCCGATACAGCACGCAGGAAGTACTATCGCCGTAGTTATGAGTCCACAATTCTATTGCGCAATGCTCGACTGATGGACGTAGTAGCCACTGCGCCCACACTTGCAAAAACACCATAACTGGAGGGTAATATGTCTAATTATCATCAGAAGTATCCATACCCTAAAGCACAGTCATTAAATAGCCAGCAAGGTGCGGTACTAATTGTGGTGTTACTGTTTCTAGTATTAATTATATTAGCTGGTGTCATTGCGGTTAAGAGCGGCACGACTGATTTACGACTTGCGACCAGCGATCAGATAAATACCTTGCTAGTGCAATCAGCTGATAATGCCAATCAAAACATCGAACAAAGTATCAATGGTAATAGTAACAATGATATCTATATAGCCATGACATCAAGTGGAGGTCCCTTTGGTCACTTCATGTCAAAGACCAGCAATATCAATGATGAGTATGTCTTTTGTTTTCGTCCACGTGGTCAGTTCTTTGACATTAATAGAGCGACTATAACCACATCAGGTGGTGGTAACGTATTGGGTAATAATAATGGTTATTGTGATCCTGCGGAGCCAGACGATTATGTCAGTCAGCGCAACGCTAGCATGACTCAAGTGAATGTCTCACTAACACCGCCTAACCCCAAATATGAAGCTTTTCGTAATTATACTATTGGACAAGATGGTAGCGAGACTTCTAGTCAAGCCTATATGTTTGATATCAGTACTACTGCCATATTACCGGCTTATGCGGGTGCAGCAGACGCTGCTAAAGATTGTTTTAAACAAACAAGCAAATATGAGAGTGTCAATAATAAAGATGAAACGATTGCTGGATGTATGGCAAAAGCAGGCGTACCAAGCACTGTGTTACATGAGCTTGCCAATGTTGAAAATAAATCTCAGCGTACCAGATGTGTCAATCTAGGAAAAGGCAGCGGTAAAACTACAGAATTGCTTTGTAGTCTAATACCCTAAATTAATAATAGCAGTGGAACAATATTCATACTGATAGCATAAGGACAGGACCATGACACACTCAAATAATAAGCAGGTTACTAAACGTCTATGGCGTACTACTGCCTTATCAGCCGCGTTAGTATTTAGTCTAAGTGGAACCGGTAGTCAAGCAGCTAATAATATTGGTGATTTAGAGATTTATCAAGCGGCAAAACCAGGCGCTGCGACTATATTTATGATGCTCGATATATCGGGAAGTATGGGTATAGTAAATAGTTACGACAGTATAAATAAAGATTATAATGTAAGCTGTCCATGGAGAGGGTATGGAGAATTAAGTTCTGAGGAAATAAAAGCTTATGTAAAAAAAGATAATGGCAGTACTCAGCTGATTAAGTACAAACCAAAAGGTTGCACTATCACGAGTGGCTGGTGGTGGAATCAAACTACTAAAACTTATTTAGATAGATTATCTCGATTACAAATAGCTCTGATTAATCTACTGGCGGATGAAATATATGTAAATGGCGTAAGAATGCCTGATAGTGAAAAAGGCTCATTACCTAATGACTATGAGATTGGACTGGGCGTCTATAGCCATAATAATGATAGTAAGACGGGGGTTGTGTTAGTCCCTACGGAAGCTTTAACGCCTGACCAACGTATTAAACTGATTACTAAAATTGGAGGTTTAGAAGCAGTGGGAGGAACACCCACTGCCCAAGCATTGGCAGAAGCAGGCGCCTATATGATGGGAACGACAACGAAGAATTCTTCATATAGTAGCTACAGCGGTTTCGCTAACTCTGTAGTTGAATCTAAGAACCCTAAAGACCAAACAAAGTATAAATCCCCTCTTAATTCCAGTGAATGTAGTGGTAATGGTATCTATCTGCTAACTGATGGTATTCCGGGAAGCTCTAGTAATAATGTAGCTAAGGCAGTAATGAATGCTTCTTTAATAGGAACCTCTGCAACTTCCACAGTAAATCAATGTAATAGTTTAAGTGGCGAAGATGACCAAGCTTGGGGTTGTATGGCGGAATATGCTGGATTACTTCGTAATCATACCGTTTCGGGTGCTACTCCATCAGCACCAAGAAAGAGCTTACCTATCAACACAGCAACAGTGGGGTTTGGTAGTGAATTTAAAGGACTGAATGTCCTCAAAGATATTTATGTCAACGGTACACCAGAAAAAATAATAGACTGTGAAAGAGGTAGCATTTCAAGCAATGAAACAAATATTCGTAATTTATGTAGACTTGGTGAACGTAAAGATGATAGAGCTACAAAGCAAGTCTTTGGTGGTGGGGGCTTTTACTATACCGAAGAGTCTAAAGATATCGCTGCAAGTATTACAGATTTTGCAGCAAACTTGGTACAGGTGATTAATACTGCTCCATCAGGAACCATCACTATTCCTAATGATCCATATCGTGCATCCAACCAATTAGCTTATGCTTATCTACCTATGCTCGACCCTGACATTGCTTCTACATCAAGTATTTGGAATGGTAATCTCAAAAAATATAAATTAAATCAAGGCACTCTATTTGGTAAGAATGATCAGAAACTATATAAAGATACCTCTGGTGAGCTTAATTCTGATGCTCCTGATTTATGGCAAAATGGTAATTCATCAGGTAGTAATAAGATTGATGTAGGTGGTGTCTATGCTCGCTTAAAGGCTCCAAATTCAGCTAGTAGTATGCGTACTGTCTATGTAGAAGACTATACTTCAAAAGATGATAAAACACCCATATTACGCAAATTAAGCGTTGTTGATGGTAAAGCAGTAGGATTCGACGCACTAGTAGATGTGGATAAAGATGCAGATACAGGCACATACAATCAACTCAATAAGCGCCGTATTCTTAGCTTTTTAGGCTTTGATAATCTATTAAATGATAGGGCGCTAGCTAAAGACAATGTAAAGGTTGAAGAGTTAACGCTAACTGCACCCACTAAAGAAATAAAAGTCTTAGGCGGTGTTGTACATTCAACCCCTGAAGCTGTTTCTTATTCCGCTACCTTAGATAATAGTGGTCGTATTATTGATCCTCGTGATGACTACGTACTTTTTGGCTCTATGGATGGTGCACTACATATGGCGGACGCTGAAAGTGGTGAAGAAACATTTGCTATTATACCGAGACAAATAATTATTAACCAAGCAGAAGCTTTAGTTAGTGATTCAAAGAAGCGAGAAGTTGGCGAACCTTATTTTGGCGTTGATGCGCCATGGCTGGTAGTAACCGATTATAAGTATGATCTGGATTCTACTCCTAAAAAGGTTACTGTAGATGAGAGTTCAGGTAAAGGTATGTTCGCATACGGTGGTTTGCGTATGGGAGGTGAAGCTTTTTATGGAATGAAAATCACCAAAAAATCTGCTCCAGAAATGCTATTTACTATCACTAAAGATGGTTTGAGCTCTACCGATAAAAAGGTAATCAAAAAAGAAGGTTTTGAACGTTTAGGACAGATCTGGAGTAAACCAACAGCCGCTAAGATTCGTATAAATAAAGATGATGCAAATCCTACTGATGTACTAATCTTTGGTGGGGGCTATGACAAGGCTTATGAGAATGATGGATACGTAGCAACCTCTCTTTTGCCTGCTAAAGGTAATGCCATCTATATGATCAACGCAAAAACTGGGGAGCTAATATGGTCAACCAGTGGTTTAATTGAGGAGGGTAAGGATGTCAGTATGTTTCATAGCATCACTGGTGAGATCACAGTACTTGACAGAGATAATGATGGCTTGACCGATCATATCTATGCCGCTGACTTAGGTGGACAAGTATTCCGTGTTGACTTACAAAATGCCCGTACTGATAAATTTGGCTTTGAAGAAATTACAAAGTTCTCAGCTAAGCCGCCCATCCGTATATTAGATGCTAGCCCTAAACTTAGCGAAGCTAAATATGCTTATCGTTTTTATGAACGTCCAGTGGTAAGCTTTTATCGTAGAGAAGGTGGCCCTGATAATGGGAAGCTTTTTGCTCTAGTAAATGTTACTTCTGGTAACCGTAGTTCACCACTGTCTGAGCTACGTACGGACAATAAGTATGCTAATCGTGTCTACGGTATTATTGATAGTGATGTAACGAGGAGTGATCTTTATACGCTTACTAAGCGTAAGGTGGAGAATTTAACAGAGGAAAATTTAGTTAATCTAGCAACCACGCTTGGCCCTCAGCCTAATAAAGAGAAAAAAAATGATACTAAGGAGCTTATGATTACTGGTAGTAGTCAAGGTTGGTTCTATCCGCTGATCCGTTTCGACGGCAAAAATGGCGAAAAGCACATTAAGGGTATGGGTGATAGTGCTGTGATTAATAGTTTGTTGTATACAACAGTCTATAATCCTACAAAACAGTATGGTAGTCCTAATAAATGCTCAGCTAGGATTGTAGGTGGCTCAGAGCGTCAGATGTACTGTTTACCCTACGGTATTTGTTCGGAAGAAACGTCGATAAATGGGACGGGTGGCTTTATACCGGCAGGTCAAGGCATACAGGAACTAGCCCTAGGGGCGTTTAATAAAGACAATACTAATTTAAAAGTGTTGATTGGTACCACTACTTTAGCAGAACGTATAAAAGCAGATAATAGAGTCGATTTCAATGGTGGTGGAGATGGTAGCGGCTCTGAATATATATTCAGTGAACGTTATACTTTCCAGCCTAAAGCTTGGTATGAACGCTCTCAATAATGAGGTCGACAATAGGACGCCATCTATGACATTGACAAAATCAAAATCAATGAGTGTGAGTAATAATAATCAGCCTAGCAACTCCAATAGAATCAAAGTTAGTGGTGTAAGTGGCTTCACGCTCATCGAGCTAATGGTCGTCGTCGCAATCATCGCAATATTGGCGGCTATTGCGCTTCCCAGTTATCGGCAATATGTGATTAAAAATGCCGAGCGTGAAGCTCAAGCTAAGATGCTACAACTTCAGATTCAGCTAGAGCGCTGGCGAGCAAAATCATTAAGCTATCGAGGATTTCAGCCGCAGATTATTAACAGTGCCAATAATGAAACAATTTATGGGTATAACAAAGACAACAAGATTATTTATGTCCCAGATGGTAGCGATGGTACTAATTATCGTTATCAAATTACTCTCGTTGAAGGCGTATCTAGTATCGATCCTAATAGTAATAAGATGACGGCCCATTCTTTAATGACTCCTGTAACAGGTAGGTCTTGGAGGATGTTTGCTGAACCTAGCAGCAGCTATAATACTGGACATAAAATGCTACTTGCAAGTGCTGGTCTACGGTGTAAGACCAAGGATATTGAGAATAAGATTACAGCCATCTCTATTAATTGTGGTACTTACTCGGAGGGATGGTGATGCAAAATTTCACCAATGACAATAAAGGCTTTACATTAATAGAAATGATGATCGTCGTCGCCATCATTGGGGTACTGGCAGCTATCGCTTATCCTAGCTATCAAGGCTACATAGAGCGCGGCCATCGCACCGATATGATGAGTGAGATGCATAATATCGCTAGTACTATCGAAAGTCGTAAATTGGCACAAGGTAAGTATAACAGTGTTGTTACGACAGACTTGGTTAACAACTACCCTCAAAATGATGCACTCTATACGGTTGCAATCGATCCAAATCCACTATCATCTACATGGATCATCACGGCAACTCCTATACCTAACAAGCGAATGAAAAATGATGAAGATATCAGCTTGGACTATCGCGGCTACAAATGTCGTGGCACAACCTGTGGTACTGGTGATGAATGGAAATAGTCAGTACTGATATTTTTACTATGACAAAAAATGTCAGTATTGATAAATTCGCTTTTTTAAAAAATACATAAGCTGACAATTTTCAGTAATCTAATAGTAACATGAATAAGAATGTATGAGTATTAATGTGTTTTAAACAATAGTAATGACGACCCAAAGTATTTTTTTGATAAAAAATGAGTTTAAATTTGGGAAATAGTAAAAATTGGCATAATAAATGCTCTGTTTAGGATAAGAAGCAAATACACTATATAACGGAAGGTAAGTTGGTAGCACAAAGCTAGCTAGGTTATTTTCTTATTATCCAAAAAGGAGTTCTTATGAACGCTCAAAAAGGTTTTACCCTAATCGAACTAATGATCGTGGTTGCCATCATCGGTATCTTGGCGGCAATTGCTATTCCTGCTTATCAAGATTATATTGGCCGTTCTCAAGTAGCGGAAGGTCCAGCTTTATTGGGAGGGTTAAAAACACCAATAACTGAGCAAGTAGGAAATAAAGGTATCACAGCGGGATGTGCCCTTCCTGATGGAGCTGTGACAACAGGTAAATACATTGCTAGTATTACTGCTACTCCTACAGCTGCTACTGGAGATGGTGCAACAGGTGGAACATGTGCTTTACTAGCTACATATCAGAGTACTGGATTGAACGATAATGTAAAAGGTAAGACTATGACTTATACTTATACTAGCTCTACAGGTGCTTGGACTTGTGTGTCTAATTTAGCAGATAAGTTTCGTCCTAGTTCTTGTGATGCACCACCTGCAGGTTAATAATAAACCGGTATTAAACAAAGGTTAAGGTTTGATAGCATGAGCTTTATCCTATCTTAAAGCTTTAAAATGAAGTGTACTAATAGAAGCCAAACGCACTGTTTGGCTTTTTTATGTTTAATAACTGGCTAATCGCCCCAAGCCTAACTGGCATACTCTCTGCACCATAGCAGTTATCCCATTAATTGATAATAATGCTATGAAGTATCAACATAATACTGCCGCAAATCGTCATCTGACACCATCAGGCAGCGCGCAATCTGGCTATACCTTGATAGAGCTAATGATCGCCGTCGCTATCATCGGTATCTTGGCAGCAACAGCGACCATCAGCTATCAGACGCAGGTCAGAAAGACCCAGATCATAACTATTTATAAAGAAATAAATCAGTATCAAATGCCATATCGCACACTGATTGACAATGGCGCAGGGGTGACAGATTTTAGTCCTCGTGGGCTGAATATGCCAGCCCAGACCAAGTATTGTCAGTTTAGTGTCACAGCACCGCAGGCTGGCAGTACGACAGCAAATGCTATTATTTGTCGTATTCAAAACCTGCCTTATTTGCAAGCGCAGATGCTCAGCCTTGATTATTTAGCGGATGGGACGTGGCAATGTCGGGCAAGTGCGGGTATCAAAGACGCGTATCTACCACAAGCTTGTCAGTAGTTATGATAAAAAACCACCGAACAGCAGTTGCCGCTCGGTGGTTTTTTATTGACGGGATTTATCCACGCGTCAAAGTGCGATCAGGCTGCCTACTTCTCTAAATACTGAATCTTACCCTCAACGCCGTCCCATTTGGCGGCTTCTGGCATCTGCTCTTTCATTTCAGTAATGTTTGGCCATTTTTGCGCCAGCTCTTCATTTAGCTGAGTGAACATCTCTTGCCCTTTAGGCACTTCATCTTCTGAGAAGATGGCATTGGCAGGACATTCAGGCTCGCATAGTGCGCAGTCGATACATTCATCAGGATCGATGACAAGGAAGTTTGGTCCTTCATAAAAGCAGTCCACAGGACAGACTTCTACACAGTCGGTGTATTTGCAAAGAATGCAGTTATCTGTAACGACAAAGGTCATAGTAATGTCTACCTGTTATTGATTTGGCTTCTGGCTAAATAGAATAGTCGAAAATAAAGCGTATTTTAGCGCCTTTACTACGATTTGACAATTCCCTTTAGTGACCAATGATTTTTTTCAAATGATAGATTAAATCGTGCGCTTGTTTGGGTGTCAGGCTATCAGGATCAATGGCGCTGAGTTCGTCTTCTATGCTAAATAACTGATTTTGCTTTAGATTACCCGCTGTATTTGGTGATTGTATCGCGTAACTACTTTGTGGTTCTAGAACAACATCGTTGTTAGACTCCCGCTGTTTATCCTTTACTGACTTAGCTAAGTCATTTTTATCATCAATAGTTTTTTCATTTTCTGCTTTTAGATTGTCTATCAAGTAACGTTTGGCATCATTTAATACTTGAGTGGGGATACCCGCCATCTTCGCGACATGCAATCCAAAACTAGAGCTTGCTGCGCCCTCGCAGATCTGATGAAGGAGGAGTAGCTGACCATCGATCTCACTGGCGGCGACGTGGACGTTACGAATCTCGTCACTTGTCTGTCCCAATTGCGTCAGTTCAAAATAATGAGTGGCAAATAACGTCAGGCAGCCAATATCGACTAGACGGTTGACACAGGCATGAGCGATTGCCAAACCATCAGTGGTGGCGGTGCCGCGTCCGACTTCATCCATCAATACCAGTGATTTATGGGTCGCTTGATTTAATATATTGGCCGTCTCTATCATCTCAACCATAAAGGTAGATTTACCACCAGCCAGATCGTCCGCTGAGCCGATACGGGTAAATATCCGATCAATATCGCCAATATGAGCATACTCAGCGGGCACAAAGCTGCCGCAATGAGCAAGCAAAACAATCAGCGCTGTTTGGCGCATATAGGTAGACTTACCACCCATGTTAGGGCCAGTGATGAGAAGCAGTCTTTCAGGGTGTCCTTCATCAGTATTGGCACGACCCAGCACGCAGTCGTTCGCGACAAAATGGTTTGTACTTGATGCAGCACCGTTTCGATTGTTCGCGTTCGCTTGATTTAACGCCGCTTCGACCACGACATGACGACCTTGGCGGATATCAATATGGGTCTGATTTTTGGCTATAGATTTATTTTGATTTTCTGAAACTCCTCCCATAACTGGGCGTTGCCAATGGTAAGTCGTCGCAAGCTGCGCCCAATTGCTCAGGACATCTATTTGGGCAATAGCAGCACTCAACTGTTGTAGTTCAGCCAAGTTCTCGTTTAGTTGGTTTAGCAGCGCTTGGTACAGCGTTTTTTCACGAGCCAATGCCAGAGACTGGGCACTCAGATATTCTGTCTCGACCTCTTTTAATTCATCAGTAATAAAACGCTCACTACTCTTGAGTGTTTGCCGACGGATAAAGTGGGCAGGGGCGTTCTTTGCTTGCATCTTAGGCAATTCAAAGTAAAAGCCACTGACTTTATTAAAGCCGACTTTTAGACTCGGTAATTGATTGTCTTGACGCGCTCGCTCTACCATCTCATCCAATGTCACTTGAATATTGTCGTGCAAATGGGTCAAACGATCAAACTCTTCATCATAACCGGCAGCTATCATACCGCCATCACGGATATGTGCAGGTGGTTCAATGACAATGGCGCGCTCGATTAACTCAGCCACCGCTTGAACGGCTGGCAGCCTGGCAGGCAATTGCTGCATCAACATCGGCAATAAACCAGCGTCTTCATGGCTGATACCTGACGCTGTCAATAGAGTGGTAATCTGGGCGCTACTCCCGATACCGTCAGCAAGCTTGCGTAAATCACGAGGTTTGGCACTCATCAGCCCGATGCGACTGCTGATTCGCTCAATATCGCCAATGGTATTCAGTGTTTCTCGTAAACGTGTCACCAGTGAGCTATTTTCTGAATTTTGATTCGAGTTACCATCCGCATTCAATAGGGACGTTATCGCGTCTAGACGCATATTGATGCGCGCATGCTGACGCAGTGGACGCTTCATTTGCTGTACGAGCAGTCGCTTGCCCATTGGCGTTTGACAATGGTTAAGGACGGATATTAGGGAAGTACCGCTACTACTGACTGGACTAAATAACTCAAGGTTTTGCTGACTATTGGCATCAATAATCAAATAATCGTCACTGTATTCAACGATCAGCTGATTGACTTGTGGCACATGGCGCTGCTGCGTTTGCTGTGCATAGTGAATTAGCGCAGCACAGCTCGTTTGCGCCAGCAGGTTATCTGCAATACCCAAACCATCAAGACGTTGCACCTCAAACTGCTGACAAAGCGTGTCGCTCGCGTGCGTACGGTGAAAGTCATTGGCCGCGACTTCTATAATAGGGCAGTCCAGATGTTGCCGTAACCACAGCATCCACTCTGCATCAGTGCCATCAGTGCCGCCAATGCTATCGCTGAGTGCTTCACTAATGATACATTCACTAGGCGCAAAACGAGCAAGTACCGTCAGCATTTGAGTTTGCAATCCATCTATATCGTTTTTATCTGCTATTAGCGTCTGGGTAGTCAATGTACCTGCAGCTAGATCCATTTGGCTAACAGCTGCTTGTAACGTCTGGCTATTATCTTGCGTTTTTAAATGAGCAATATCGATGGCGACGACAGTCGGTGTATGGTTTGGTGCGATTAATGCATCATCAGTGATGGTACCTGCTGTCAGCGTTTTGACTACTTCACGGCGCATGATGCTACCGGCCGCCGATTTACTTTTGTCTTTTTTTTGCTTGTCGCCCATCGCAGGGACATTGGCCTTATTGTTACCACTGCCAGCATTGGTCGTTGTTGACTCGTCAATTTGTTCACAGACGACGACCGTTTGCCCAGCCGCGATGAGGCGTGCCATATAGCTATCGGCTGCATGAAAAGGAACGCCCGCCATCGCTATTGGGTTGCCCGCTTTATCCGTACCACGACGCGTTAGGGTGATGTCTAATATTTGCGCCGCCCGCTTAGCATCATCAAAGAACAGCTCATAAAAATCCCCCATCCGGTATAGCAGCAATGCTTGTGGATAGTTGGCTTTCATGGTTAGATATTGCACCATCATTGGCGTATGATCTGCTAAGTTATAGACGGTATCGCCGATGCTTAAACAGTCAGATGTATTTGGTTTTGATAAGGCATTATCTGATTGAGTAGAAATAGATGAATGATTTTGGACGGACGGCTTTACGGTCATGCAGAGTCTCATTATGTTTCGATAGATTTTTATTAAATAGCATTTGCGGCAGCTGGTTTCGGATTAGCGCCAGTTTT
Organism: Psychrobacter sp. KCTC 72983; assembly: GCF_014280455.1. Taxonomy (NCBI): domain Bacteria; kingdom Pseudomonadati; phylum Pseudomonadota; class Gammaproteobacteria; order Moraxellales; family Moraxellaceae; genus Psychrobacter; species Psychrobacter sp. KCTC 72983. Next base: position 1,078,294 of record NZ_CP060390.1, on the reverse strand, counting down.
ATAGATTGTTTTGGTACGATAGAGTTGATATAACAAATGCGCCTGGTACGTACCGAAGAAGGATATAACGATTAGATTTAGGCTAGATTATATCGACAGCGCCATATGACAGTTACCTCATAGCTATCACATACAGGCGCCAAAAAAGCTAAGAAATTTAATAAAGTAAGCGCTATTTTAACACGTCCTGCTCGGTTTTTGCCTTGGCAAATATCTACTCACCGCCCTTGTATCCATCAGCGCCATAACCATATATAATGACGGCACACTTAATTGGGCGATACTAAATTAGGTAGTACTTAGTCGGGTAATGACAAGGCCACGAGCTAAGCTTTGGCTAATGCGCACTAATTATCGAATATTCCATAGGTCAAAAAATTATGTTATCAAAGATTGTAGGCAGTGTGGTTGGCACCAAAAATGACCGCGAACTAAAACGCATGCGTAAAGTGGTCAGCAAGATCAACGCACGAGAGGCTGAAATACAAGCCCTGTCTGATGAGCAACTACAACAAAAAACGGCAGAGTTCAAAGCCCGCCACCAAAAAGGCGAAAGCTTAGATGCACTATTGCCAGAGGCATTTGCCGTCTGCCGCGAAGCCTCATTGCGTGTCAATGGTATGCGCCATTATGACGTACAGCTGATCGGTGGTATCACCTTGCACGAAGGCAAAATCGCTGAGATGAAAACGGGCGAAGGTAAAACCCTAATGGGCACCTTGGCGATGTATCTCAATGCCATCAGTGGTAAAGGCGTGCATTTGGTCACGGTCAACGACTATCTTGCGGCGCGTGATGCGGAGCTCAACCGTCCGCTCTTTAACTTTTTGGGCATGACTGTCGGCGTGATTTACTCACAGCAGCCGCCACAAGAAAAAATCGACGCCTATCAAGCTGATATCACGTATGGTACCAACAACGAGTACGGTTTTGATTATTTGCGTGACAACATGGTCTTTAGTCTAAAAGAGAAAAAACAGCGTCCGCTGAATTTTTGTATTATCGATGAGATTGACTCAATCTTAATCGATGAGGCACGTACGCCGCTGATTATCTCAGGGCAAGCCGAAGATTCATCGCGCATGTATGCGCTGATTAACACCATCATTCCACGGCTTAAGCGCTCAAAAGACGAAGAAGCCAATAAAAACAACGAAGATGAAGATTTTTGGATTGATGAAAAAAACCGTCAGATTGAGATTAGCGAAAAAGGCTATGAAAAAATTGAGCGCTTCTTAGTCGAAGTGGGCGAGCTGGGTGAAAACGAAAGCTTATATAGTCCAAGCCGCTTGCCGTTGTTGGCTCACGTCCAAGCTGCCATTCGTGCGCATCATGTGTTTGTCAAAAACGTCCACTACATCGTCGATGAAGGCGAGGTGGTCATCGTTGATGAAAACACAGGCCGTACTATGCCTGGTCGCCGCTGGTCAGAAGGTCTGCATCAAGCAGTAGAAGCCAAAGAAAATGTTGAAATCCAAGCAGAAAACCAAACGCTTGCGACCACGACATTCCAAAACTACTTCCGTCTATATGACAAGCTGTCTGGTATGACGGGTACCGCTGATACTGAAGCGGCAGAATTTAAATCTACTTACGATCTAGATGTCATCGTCATTCCAACGCATGAGCCGATTGCTCGTATCGATATGGATGATCAGATTTTCTTAACCAAGCTAGGCAAATACAAGGGTATTATCCGCGAGATTAAAGACATTCAAGCCAAAGGTGCACCTGTGCTGGTCGGTACAGCGACCATTGAAGCCAGTGAAGAGCTGTCTTATTTGCTCGATCAAGAAGGCGTGAAGCATAACGTCCTAAACGCCAAGCAGCATGAGCGTGAAGCTGAGATTATCGCACAGGCTGGTAGCCCAAAATCAGTGACAATCGCCACCAACATGGCAGGTCGTGGTACGGATATTATCCTTGGTGGTAATTGGCAGTCGTTTATTGAAGATGTGGATTCGGTCAGTCCAGAGGAGATGCAGCGCCTAAAGTCTCAGTGGCAAGTGAAGCATGACCAAGTGGTAGCGGCTGGCGGTCTACATATCATTGGCTCTGAGCGTCATGAATCACGACGTATCGATAACCAGTTACGTGGTCGTGCTGGTCGTCAGGGTGATCCTGGGATGTCACGCTTTTTCTTATCGCTTGAAGATGATTTGATGCGTATCTTCGCAGGCGATCGCGTGGTCAATATGATGCGTGCCATGGGTCTAAAAGAAGACGAAGCCATCGAGCACAAGATGGTGTCAAAATCAATCGAAAACGCGCAAGGTAAAGTTGAGAGCCGCGATTTTGATGCGCGTAAGAATCTGTTGAAATACGATGACGTTGCCAACGAGCAGCGTAAAGTTATCTATGGTCAGCGTGATGATTTGCTCGCCGAAATGGACTTATTAGAAGCCATTGAAGTGATGCATCATGAAGTTTATAACGCCATGATCAACCAGTTCATTCCGCCTGGTTCTATCGACGATCAGTGGAACATTGACGGATTAGAAGATGAGCTTGAGGACGAGTTTAAAGTCACGATGCCGATCAACGATTGGCTAGATGAAGACCGCCGTCTAGATGAAGAAGGACTGCGTGCCAAGATTATCCAAACAGCCATAGACCGTTATCACAGCCGCCGTGAACAAATGGGTGAGCAAGACGCCGCCCAGCTTGAGCGTCATTTTATGCTACAGAGTCTAGATAAGCACTGGAAAGAGCATTTGACACAGATGGATCAGCTGCGTAAAGGTATCCATCTACGCGGCTATGCGCAGAAAAACCCTGAGCAGGAATACAAGCGTGAATCATTTGAATTGTTCCAAATGATGCTTGGGGCGATTAAGTCTGAAACGGTACAAGATTTATCACGTGTTCATATCCCAACCAAAGAAGAGCTAGAGGCGTTGGAAGCTCAGCAGCGTGAGAATGCTGCGCATATGCAAATGCAGTTTGAACATGATGACGTAGATAATTTAGATAGCAACGTAAACAGTGCAGCCGCTCAGCCGCAACCACAAAACCGCAGCCTTAGTGGTACGGCAGCAGCTGGCGCTGCTATGGCAGCCAGTGGTAGCAACGCCAATGAGCCAAACCCGTATGCTGGTATGAATATTAGTCGTAATGCCCCTTGTCCTTGTGGTTCAGGGCTCAAGTACAAACAGTGCCACGGTAAAATCTAATCAGTATGGTCTTTTAATCATTAGCAACTATGATTAAAGTCTGTAGACTGCTAAATAGTAAGCCCTTATCTCAACCAGATAGGGGCTTTTTTATATCTTATCAAGGCTGCTTGTTCTATAATTTACCGTTCTATAGCAGATGAACACTTTGTATTGATTGCTTACAAATTCAGCATAGGCGTGAATTTATGGACACGCTATAGTGTTTAGCATATTTATTTGGGAGAGCGTTATGAGTTTAGAATTATTAAAAAAATTGCGTACCTCAGTCGCATTGACGGGGTTGCTCGCTGGTGCATTAACGATCAGTGCCTGTCAGCAGCAATCAGAGCCAGAGTCAAGTATGGAAGATGGTGTCAATGCTGAAGAATCTGTACCAATGTCAGCTGAGCCTGCTGAGCCAAGTGATGTCGTTGTAAATACTGAAGATGCCTCACTTAATGAAGTAGAAGGTGATACGGTCGCATCGGTAAACAGCAGCGTGACGCAGGTATCGTATCTGTGCTCACCTGAGCTAAAAGTTGAAGCGACTTATAAAGAAGATGCCAATCAAGTGGTCGTTGCCACTGATATGGGAACAGTAACACTGAATCAGACCAATGAAGGCAGTAATCCAGAAGTGTTTGAAGTTGCCACAGGGTTAGATGGCGGTCAAGGGTTTACTCAGTGGCGTGTGGCGCATGAAGAACGCGAAACTGGTGTCATGCGTACGGCGGGTGCAGATGAGTCAACCGTGAATACGTTTGAATGTAATAAAGTATAAAAGCTTGATTACTACGTACCACACAAAAAAAGCAACGCTGGTTTGGCATTGCTTTTTTTTGTCAGTGATTTATATGCTTGCTATCAACGCCAAAGGGTTTATTTTGGTCGAGTAGCATTGGCTTCATGTGCCAAAAACCCTTCTTCAGTCACATCGAGCTCTTCATGTTTCAACTCTACTTGAATATTATCGGTATGGATATGTGTGCTCTTATTGACTTCAATTTCTTGGATGGCGTAGGTATCTTTGGTAATAGTCGCTACTTGGCGTGATAGAACGATTTCAATCGGATCATCGCCAATCTCTATTTGTTTACCATTGACGGTCACCACGGCTTTACTATCAAGTGATAGCTCAACATGACGCAATATGTCTTTTTCGTCGTAATGGCCAGACAGTAAGTCTTGACTCTCTGCATCATGGTATTCAGTACGAATCGTAATGTACTCTTCTACTAATTCGATAGGGACGTCGATAGTTTTGGTGCGGGCATGCTTGGTGACAGTCACTTTACCAACGTCTAGGCGCTCTTTATTGATGACAGGTCGCTCTTCTAATAGCTCCAAATGTCCAACATTGACGACATTGGAGGTTTCATCAGCTAGTGTGCTTTTTTGGCTTTCCAAATCGTCTTGGTATAAGTTTTCTGTATGGTCAGTAGTCATTTTTATTTCCTTATAATTATAAAATGATGAATCGGGCAAAATGCAATGTTAACGAATGATATTGAATTTATTACTATCATTAATCATTACTATAATAACTCACGTCCCCATATTATCGATACAAAAAAGACCAGAGACATGCTCTGGTCTTAATCTGCTAAGTCAAAATGCTTAGCTACCTATTATTATCACATCTCATAATGAAATCACAATGTCATTAAAAGACGCAAAGTATCAGGGTATTACATACCACGAGCGCGGCGTACATCATCTGCTGTGATGTCATCACGGTTAACTAAGTTGCCTTCACGGTCGACCACATTACCGTCATTATTAACGTCTAGCTCTTCGCGCTGGATAGTCTCAACGATAGTTTCAGTATGACGCTCTGTTGTTTTACCAACATTAACTTCTTCAGACACATAAGTATCTTTACCAACACGAGCACGTTCTGCTTCTAGTTCAACTTCAACGGTATCATTAACGTCCATATCACCGATGCGGCGGTCTGTTGGGCGATCAACGCTAGTGCGCTGAATATCAGCATGTTCTTCTTCTAGCTCAACCTCGACATTACGCTCTTCAGTCACAACATGTTTGCCAACTTTGACAAGACCTGCAACGATACGGTCTTTATTGACAGTTAAACGCTCTTCTAGAAGCTCTAGTGTGTTTGGTGCATCATAAGAATGGTCTGCGATGTCTACGCGCTCTTCAGCTGGAACGGTATCAGCAGTAAACGCTTGACGGTCTTTTTCGTATTGCTCTTTATAGCTGTACTGATAGTCGTGGTCATATACTTCCATGGCTTCTACTTGAGACTTGGTCAAGCTATCGAAGAAAACATCATCACCAACAATACGAGCAAGACCCGCTGGTACTAATACCTCTTTTGAGCTAAACCAGCCACCTGCATCAACGATTAGGTAACGAATACGGCCAGTAGTGTCTTCTACTAACGCACCTTCAATTTTACCAATTTTTTCTTCATTAACGCCGTAAGCAGTTTTGTCTGTTGGATCATAATAGTCATCACCGATTAGGTCACGATGAGTGGCTTGAATATCTTTTAAACGGATTAGTTGGCTCATTATTGTCTTCCTTTTTTATGAGTTAGTATTTGTAAAAATTATTTTATAAATGGATATTCTTAAAATTGCTGATGAATACTTATTTTAAATTCTAGGCAAAAATTACTTCAATAATCGAACTTCAATAAGTAAGTTAAGAGATAGGTCACAACATCTCTGCATCAACTTGTAGCCATCCTAACATTATGATTTTGGATGAAATACATGAGCAAGGTAGCAAAATGTGCGCTTGGGGTAATTACATGTAATAGGCTGTAAGTGGTATAACATAGGTGGGGTACAACTTAACGAGCCTTAACACAAAGAAATGTTTGAAGTTAACGCTGAATCAATAGACACAAAAAAACCGCAGAGCAATGAGCAATGCGGTTCTTGAACAAAGAATAAATACCAATAAATGCGTGAAGTTAAATGTTACGTATTATCTGAACAAAGACACGCTAGTATTACTTTTACTTAAGGAAGCTCAATAGCAACGGCAACTGCTTCGCCGCCACCAATACAAAGTGTCGCAACGCCTTTTTTGCCGCCGGTACGCTTGAGAGAATTGATGAGTGTCACTAGGATTCGTGCACCTGAACAGCCTACTGGATGACCAAGCGCACAAGCGCCGCCTTCAACGTTAACTTTGGCGTGGTCGATGTTTAGCTCGTCCATAGCCGCCATAGTGACCATCGCAAAAGCTTCGTTAATTTCCCATAGATCCACATCAGCGACTGACCAGCCAGCATTTGCTAGTACTTTTTCGATGGCACCGATCGGAGCGATGGTGAATTCGCTTGGGTGACGAGAGTTTGAAGCAGTGGCAACGATGCGAGCTTGATAATCCAGACCTTCAGCCTTTGCTTGTGACTCTTTCATGACGACGACAGCAGCAGCACCGTCTGAGATTGAGCTGGCATTGGCTGCAGTGATCGTACCTTCTTTTGCAAATGCTGGGCGTAAGCTTGGGATACGATCAGCATTCGCTAGGCCTGGTTGCTCATCAGTATCGACCGTTTGCTCGCCTTTACGAGTTTCAAACGTCACAGGCTCAATTTCATCTTTGAAGTGATTGTCTTTGATAGCGGTTAGCGCGCGACTGAGTGATTCGATGGCAAACTCATCCATCTTTTCACGTGTATAGCCTTTTTTATCCGCCATTTCTTGAGCGAACATACCCATGAGCTTACCAGTCTCAGCATCTTCTAGGCCGTCTAAGAACATATGATCTTTGACTTCTTTGTGACCCATGCGGTAGCCACCACGCGACCCTGGCATCAGATACGGTGCATTGGTCATTGACTCCATACCACCAGCTACAGCAACATTGAAGCTACCAGCTTTGATGCCATCATGTGCTTGCATGACGGCTTTTAGACCTGAGCCGCATAGCTTGTTAATGGTGACCGCGCCAGTCGCGTCAGACAATCCAGCTTTGCGCATGGCTTGACGGGCAGGGCCTTGACCCAAACCTGCAGTCAAGATACAACCCATGATTACTTCATCAATATCATCGACACTAACGCCTGAGCGTTCGACAGCGGCTTTGATTGCAGCAGCGCCCAATTCGCTAGCACTCATGTCTTTTAGTACACCTTGGAAGCCGCCCATTGGTGTACGTGCGCCGTTTAAGATTACAATTGCATCATTTGACATCGTTATTATTCCTTATTTACGTATTTTAAATGAAAGTGCCTCATAGAGAGGTAAGGGCTGGTTCGCTGTTACCCTCTATCAGTTAGCATTTGCCTGACTCACTGATAAAGGGAGTGATAAGCGTGGCTTGCTAAAATTATGTTTTAAGCCAGCTCATCTAAGCGAATGCGTACTACTTTATCAGTAATGGTCTCTAATTTTTCAATTTTTTCGATAGCGAGATTCATCTGACTCTCGACCACAGGTAGGGTTAAGATAATGACAGGTACTTGACCCACTTTATGCGCAGGTTTCTGTAGAATGGCATCGATATTGATACCTGCATCGCTTAGGATGCGAGTGATGTCCGCTAAAACACCTGGGCTATCATAAGCATGTACACGTAAGTAGTAACCAGTAATCATCTGCTCAGCACGTAATATTGGTGTGTCTGAGAGTTGCTCAGGGATAAATGCTAAGTGCGGTACATGGTGTCCACGATTGTTTTGCTCGCTGCTGTTTTGCTCGTCGCCACTTTTGCTACCTAATACACGGACGAGATCCATGACGTCGGCCATCACTGCCGAAGCAGTAGCACCAGCACCAGCGCCATCACCGCAGTAGAGTGTTTGCCCAAGTGGATGTGAGTTGACCAATACCGCGTTTTTTACGCCATTGACATTGGCAAGCAGTGCATCTTGTGGAATAAGCGTTGGATGTACACGCAACTCAACGCCAGCATCATCACTGTTGCCTTGACCATCACGGCGTACTGCAAATCCTAAATGTTTGATACGATAGCCAAGCTCTTCGGCGTAGTTGACATCTTGTAGTGTGATACCAGTGATGCCTTCACAGTAGACTTTGTCAAACTGTAGCGGGATACCAAAGGCAATCGAGGCAAGCAAGGCTAGTTTGTGCGCCGCATCGATACCTTCCACATCAAAAGTTGGATCTGCTTCTGCATAACCCAGCTCTTGCGCCTCCTCTAGTACGTCGGCAAATGGGCGATCTTTGTCACGCATTTCGGTCATGATAAAGTTGCCAGTACCGTTAATGATACCTGCGAGCCAATCAATTTTATTGGCAGCAAGCGCTTCGCGCATCACTTTAATAATTGGGATACCGCCTGCCACCGCTGCTTCATAAGCAACATGGACATTATTTTCTTCAGCAAAGGCAAAAATCTCATTACCGTGTTCAGCCAATAGCGCTTTATTTGCAGTTACGACATGCTTACCGTTTTTAATAGCTTGCATGATGACGTCTTTAGCCAAGGTCGTACCACCAATCACTTCGATAACGATATCGACATTGTCGCTTGCCGCAATTGCCATCAAGTCACTGCTTTGCATGATGCTGGTATCAATATCATCACGCTGACGGCGCGTACCCACTTCGGTAACAATAATATCGCGTCCACTACGGCGTTTTAGCTCATCTAAATTGTCATTGATTAGGTTGATCACACCTGTTCCGACGGTGCCTAAACCAAGTATCGCTAGTTTGATGGAATTGCTCACAGTATCCTCAAGAGGTTAAATATAATGAAGCGGGCATAACGCTGGGGCAATAGCAAATGAGTCTGCGGCATGACACCGGCAGTCTATAGGCATTTTCTAGTGCTACTTTGCATACATACTTCATTATAGTTGAATAAAAAATGCTCAGATAAAAGGGTATTGCTAATTTTGCATCGCGCTTTATCGTATCATACCGACAAGCAGTTGTGACGTCTACACAATGTCGATAAGGTTATATAGGGTATAGATTATAGAATAACTATCGTGCTCATCTGTACTTGGCATACTCAGGTATTGCTCAAGCGATGCTGTCTTATATTTAAATCCATTCATATAAATAATAGATATTGGAATACATCAAAAATATCACATGTTAGGATTAAGTATTAGTTTGCACCGACAGCTTGCGCCAGTTGTGCTGCAGGTAAATAGCCACCTACTTGCTCGCCTGCTTCAGTAAAGATAGCAGGAGTACCGCGCACACCCAGTCTGGACCCTAGAGCCATATGCGCTTGCACAGGGGTAGCACAGCTAGGCGCTTGCACATTGGCACCCATTTTTGCTTGATCCATCGCTGCGTTACGATCCTGACTACACCAGATAGCTTCCATTTTTGGCACAGACTCTTGACTGCGTGGCCATGCGAGATATCGCACTTCGATACCGCGCGCATTGATATCATCCATTTCTGAATGTAGTTTACGGCAGTAGCCACAGTCGGCATCAGTAAAGGCATAGACGACCGCTTTGGTTTCACCTTTGGCTGGATAAATGATCATCTCTTTTTTATCCACGGCTTGTAACGCTTCTTGCGCGGTACTGGCCGCCAAAGCAGCACTGATATCCACTGGCGCAGCACCGCCAACGGCAACGATCTGTCCTTGGATAATATGCTTACCCGACTTATCGGTAAAGAAAGAGGGTAGCCCTTCAGCCGTCACCCAATAAATACCGTCCATATCTGTTGGTACCGCTGAGACGATCGTTTCTTCGATACCAGAGGCCTTTAGGTTTGCTTGCAATGCACTAACTACTGCAGAGTCATTATCAGCTGACGCTTTGGCTGGTGCATCCTTGGTCTGCGCCGCGTTGACAACACTGGTATTACCGGTTGCATCCGCTGCATTGTTTGAGCAGCCAGCAGCAATACCTACTAGCAAGGCACTCATCACAAAACGAGATAGGGTAGTACGAGAGAAAAAATTATTCGTCGTGGTATTTTTGCTAATGGATGACGGCATATGGATTTCCTATAGGCATCGCGCCTAGACATGAGTTCGTTATATACAAAGCGTTGTGGATTACAATATATAGTAAGGTGTCTGTATAGTGTTTTAAAGGTTTAATTTTACAGAAGTTTTTATAAATGATTGATAATAAAGATAAGTGGTAAAATCGCTATATTACCATATTTGTGGATAATGACAGCTCAAATGCATTGTCTAATAAATGCAAATAATCCCAACTTTTAAGAATAGCTGACAACACAAATTCAAAAAATAAGATACATTTGTACTATGTAATATATGGGCGTGCCCTTGTAGTCTACTGCTAACAGCATTGTTATTATAATAATTGTTTTTATAAGAACTCTAATAAAAAACTTTGTTTTAATGATTTCAGTAGTACTTACTTCAACAAATTTGCTTTAAGGAGCACACATGGCAGGTGCCAGTTTATTAACCTTACTTGATGATATCAGTGTGATATTGGATGACGTCTCCGTCATGACCAAAGTCGCTGCCAAAAAAACCGCTGGGGTATTGGGCGATGATTTGGCGTTGAATGCTGAGCAAGTTACTGGTGTCAAAGCCAACCGCGAGCTTCCCGTTGTCTGGGCAGTCGCCAAGGGCTCATTCATCAATAAGCTCATTTTGGTGCCAGCAGCGTTGTTGATTAGTGCGATTTATCCACCGCTTGTCACGTTTTTATTAATGTGTGGCGGTCTATTTCTAGTTTATGAAGGGGCTGAAAAAGTCATACATCGGTTTTGGCCACATGCATTGCCACATGATGAAGAACAAAATGCTCGCCGAAAAGCCAATGCCGATGAAACAGTCGATTTAGTGGCATTTGAAAAAGAAAAAATCAAAGGGGCCATACGAACTGATTTTATCTTATCAGCTGAGATTATCGTGATTGCACTAGGGGCAACGGCAAGTGCTACTTTGCTAGAACGCAGTTTAGTACTATCTATTTTAGCAATTGGTATTACGATTGGTATTTATGGTTTGGTTGCTGGTATCGTCAAAATAGATGATGCAGGCCTACATCTGATGGAGCAAGAAAGCACGTTTAAGCAAAAAGTGGGTAAGGTGATGTTTGCCGCCGCGCCAAAGCTCATGAAGTTTTTATCCATTGCAGGGACGTTGGCTATGTTCTTAGTGGGTGGTGGTATCTTAGTACATGGTATTGGCTTTTTGCATCATGGTGTAGAGGATATCGCACATCTCACGGGTATTTTCGAAGGAGTAACAACCACCGTATTAAATGGTGTTATTGGTTTTATTATTGGTGCGGCAGTTGTGGCATTGCTTACCATGATTGATAAAGTTCGCGGCAAAGATGATAAGGCTTCTTCTATTCATTAAGCTGGTTTGTGGTTTTATCTTATGTCCAATTTTATTCTAAATAGATAATTAAACAAAAACCTATTAAAACAAAAGCCCCAAAGCTATTAGTAGCTTTGGGGCTTTTATATTTCTGCTTCTATAATATTAGCTTTCGCTATCGGTATCATCAGACGCAAGCTTCTCAGCTTGGGTCGGTTTTTTATGATCCGTTTTGGGCTTGCGACTGCGTGCCTTTGGCACCTTTGGCGTCGTCAGGTTAAACATGCCGGTCTGTGGCAGCAATTGCTCAGCCACATTCTCAATCATGTTTTTATAGCTGGCGATGGTGGTCTTAGATTTAGCTGCCTGACTGTCATCTTTGCTCGTTTCTTTAGCAGATTCTTCTACTTTAGATTCGGTTGTTTGCTCAGCCTCTTCTGCATCAGACTTTTCTACATCCGCCTGTGTTGCATCAGCTTCTGTCGTATTGACTCCTTGTGCTTCACTGGCTTGAGCTTCTACACTGTTAGCAGCTGATTGCGCTTGCTCGACTTCTAGCAATTTCTCACTATCAGCGCTGACATGGTCAGCCTGAGCTTGATTGGTCAGTGCTGTCGCTTCAACGTTATGTGCATCCACTTCGCTATTGTTTTGCTTAGTATTTACTAGCGATGCTTCATTGCTCGAAGTCTGCTTTGTAGGAACACTCAACACAGCTGGCTCTTGGTAGTCAGGATGCTGACCGCGTGGATCATTGCTGGCACGCTTGCCAATGGCACGTGGTTCAACGGCGGTTTTGCCTTGAGCTACTGCAAATTGACTGACTGCTTGAGTCATCGCTGCGAAGCGTGCCAAGTAATCTGCTGCTAATGGCTGGTAGCCATAGTTGCTAAAGTCAAAGTGCTGACTGGCCATATTGTTGCTATGGTTGTCATCGACAGCATTCTCAACGTTGGTGCTATTATCTGCAGATTGCGCTTGCTCGTTATACAAGGCAATTGTTTCGATAAAGCAGCTAATAACGCCATTTTCTGCTAAGCGAGTTTGCGCGTCTGGCAGCGTCGCACGAATAAACTCACCAACGGTGCCACGTATCGCTGCTGCACTTACAGTAGTAGCTTCGACCTGAGGTGTTGCTTTTGCTTGCTGAGCACGTACCACACGTGGGTCGTTGCTAGCTTGACCAAACTTCTCAGCAGTCACGTAACGTTCACCAAACATTGATTCGTGTGTGAACTCAAGTGCTGAGTTACTCATGCCTTTATTATTGGCACCGCTGTCATTAGCTGGAACTCTTTTAGCTTCTTCAGCTTTACTGACAGTATCAGTGGTCTCAGCTTTCTGATGCTCGGGCTTGGCTTTGGCCTGTTCTGCATCAGCCGTTTTTGTACTAACTGACTGACTGTCTACGTCGCCAGAAGAGGTTGGTTGCGCTTGTTCTGACTGATTTTTATTATCAGTGCTCTGCTTACGATCAGGTGCATTGTTTTGCACCTTAGCGTTAGTAGTCGCCTCTTGGTTGTTTTGAGTCTGATTCTCAGACGTCTCTACCGTACCCTTTTTATTGTCACCTTTTTGGTCAGTATTTTTCTCACTGTTACTAGGCTTGTTGGCAGCTTGTTGAGTAGCGTGATCTTTTGTGCTCTCGTTCTTTGCCGTGCCGTTTGTTGAGCGTTGTTTATCGCTAGATTGAGGCTTAGCAGGCGTGGACTTGCTATCATCTAAAGATAAGTGTACAACTTCTGACGCCTTTAGCTTGGTCGGTGCTTCATTGACTTGTAGCACGACTTCATTAGGGTCCTGACTACGACGTGTGCCAGATTGGTTTTTACCATTGGCATCGTCGCTATTTTTATCATTTTGCTGCTTGTTTTGCTTAACATCGTCAGCCGTTAGCGTCTCACCGCGCTCTAGCTTTCCGCGTGAGCCACGTTGGCTATGCGATTTACGCTTAGCACGAACTTGTTCATCGGCTTTTTGGCCAGTTACGTTGTCTGCGTCATGACGATCGTTTGCTTTTTGGTCATTGTCTTGACGATTGCTGTTGTCTTGACGGTTATTACGATTGCGATCGTTCGTACGTCTGTTTTCCTGTTGACGCTTGTCTTGCTGTTGTTGGCCTTGCGTGTCAGACGATTTCTCATCAGCGCCGCTATTGGTATGGTCAGTCGTCTCGTCAGTCGCTTCTTTTCTTTGACGCGGCTTTGAGTTTCTTGACTTACGCGGCTTACGTCTTCTTCTGTCTTCGTTATTGCTGTCATCAGTATCGCTGTCGTTAGTACGGCGTGTCTGTTGACGATTAGCGTTGCTATCTGATGGTTGGTTGTCGTTTTTCTGATGATTGTTTTGTTGAGTTGGCTGCTCACTATTTGAAGCGGCACTATTCAATGCATTGCTATCAACTTGGCCAAATGAGCCTAAGCTTTGTGCGCCAGTATTTACCAAGGCCTCGATCGCTTCAGCGGCATCGCGACTACTGACACTAGGTGTGGTGGTGGCTTGCGGTGCTTGCGCAAACAGATTTGATAACCAAGCGACTGCTTTTGGTTGAGCAGTGGCTTCCACATTTTGAGCTTGCGCTGCGACTGGCGCTACAACGTTTTTAGGTTGACTGGCTTGTGGTGCGCGCGCTGGCGCAGCGTCATTAGCATTTTTATGATTACGGCGATCATTGCTATGATTGACGGTATCGTTCTGCGTAGCTGTGCTCTGCTTGTTGTTATCATTTGACGGTTTACGAGGCTGGCGAGTGGGCTGCTGCTCAGGGCGCTCTTTTTCAGCCGTTTGCCAGTCGACATTGTAGCCAAGGTCACTGTGCTCTTGTTGCTGGGTATCAGTGATACGCTCGTAACTCGATGGAGCAAAGCCATCGCGGTTAAAGTGCAGCTTAAAGTTTGGTGACTCTAAATGGGCGTGCGGCAAAATCGTGATACGAGTGCCACTGTCTTGCTCAAGATAAACCAAGCTGTCACGCTTTTCATTTAGCAAAAATGCTGCGATGTCGGTTGGAACTTCCGCTTGTACTTCACCTTGGCGTTCTTTGAGCGCAATTTGTTCAATTTGACGCATAATAGAGAGCGACAATGAACGCAGGTCACGAATCATACCGTTACCATGGCAACGTGGGCAGATATAACCAGTTGATTCTTCTAATGATGGACGCAGGCGCTGACGGCTCATTTCCATCAGACCAAATTTAGAGATATCACCAAACTGGACGCGAGCACGATCGTATTTGGTCGCATCAATTAGACGCTTTTCGACTTCTTTTTGATGCTTATTGTCATTCATGTCAATAAAGTCAATAACGATCAAACCACCCATATCACGTAGACGCAGCTGACGGGCAATCTCGTCGGCCGCTTCTAGGTTGGTATGATAAGCAGTCTCAGCAACGTCTGAACCTTTGGTCGACTTAGCTGAGTTGATGTCGATAGAGACCAAGGCTTCTGTTTGGTCGATGACGATTGAGCCACCTGATGGTAGACGCACCTCACGCTGATAGGCCGTTTCGATTTGTTTTTCGATATTAAAGCGCGAAAACATTGGTTCATAATCGGTATATTTGCGTAGCTTTTCGGCTTGTTTTGGCATCACTGCATCAATAAAGCCTGCTGCTTCAATATAAGCGTTTTCGTTATCAATCCAAATCTCAGCGATATCATCACGCAAATAGTCACGGACAGCACGGGTAACGACACCTGCTTCTTGATGGACGAGGCGTGGTGACGGATATTTTTGGTTTTGTTCTTGGATGGCCTGCCAGATATTAAGCAAATGGTTAAGGTCATGTTGCAAGTCTTCTTGCGTCTTGCCGATACCCGCGGTACGAATGATAACACTCATGCCTTTTGGCAAATCAAGATTGCTCAGCATACGTTTCATGTCTTCGCGCAGCTTGCCTGAGATTTGACGTGAGATACCGCCGCCACGAGGGTTATTTGGCATGAGTACCAGATAGCGACCAGCCAAAGAGACATACGTCGATAGGGCAGCGCCTTTGTTACCGCGCTCTTCTTTTTCGACTTGGACGATTAGCTCGTCGCCTTCTTTAATCAGTTTTTTGATGTTTTCATCACGTGGGTTACCGCTTAGGTATTCGGCAGAGATTTCACGAATCGGCAAAAATCCTTGGCGCTGAGAGCCGTACTCGACAAATACCGCTTCGAGCGATGGCTCAACACGGGTTACATGGCCTTTATAAATGTTAGATTTTTTTTGCTCGCGGGTACGATTTTCTAGGTCGAAATCGTATAGATGATTGCCTGTACATAAGGCGACACGAATCTCTTCGTTTTGAGTTGCGTTGATCAAAATGCGTTTCATATTTATATCCTATGAGTACGCATAACAACGATGAGACAGTCTTTAAAAGATAGTAGCAAGTGTGGCTAATATGACATTAGCATTTGTAGATATCAGTGAACAGTAGAACGTAAATCGTGGGTTTCGTAAAGCACGTGGGCTTTTTCAATGGCTCTTTTACCTGAACTTATGAGCGATGCTCACATTAATATAAATAAAATAGGGTGTAAGGCTATGATACTTATATTCTATTATCAATAAACTTGGTACATATATGAATATGTCAGCGAATAAAAACTCTCTTAATGTCAGTACGTTCTATTGGTAGTGATGTTGGCGCACGTTGTAAGCGTGGGCGACGGTCAGTTACGGGTCTAAAAAATACTGATATTAAAAAGGCATATTGCGGTAGCCATTCATCCTTCAAAGTCTAACAATAATATCGCGGTCGTGATTGCTACTATATATCGTAGCGTCATCAGTCAGCGGTTATCTATTCAGGCAAAGCGATTGGTTACTCTTTATTTATCGTTCTTTATATATCGTCAATAATATCTTGGGTGTCTCAAGGTTAGGTATCACAGCTTTGATTATCAGCGGGGCGTACTTGGCAAACAGAGTAATGGACCAGCTTGTCAGCATGGTATCGTATTTACCTCTTTATCGTCATCTGTTTGACCACCAATACTCAGGCAGCTATCGAACTATTTTTCGATCCTAACCCTAACCGACCCATACTTGCTCAACTATGCTGTCATAAAGGACCATCAGATAAGTAATCATTAAATAATAAATAGTTATCAAAAAAAGTCGTTGTCATGCAGTTAGTGAGTCAATGTGGTGTTGTCATCCGTTAATAAATAGACTGATCGTCAAAGTTATTAACGCGATGGTATTTAGTGTCACTATTTGTTTTATGGTACCGAGTAAAATTCGATAAGATCAAACGTCTAATATCAGCAAGGTAAATAGCATTGACCTCTTTACTAACAATCAGTAAACACTGGAAAGTAATAAAACAGTAACCAGCTATCTGAAACAACAATGATTATTGCTGTCGCCTCTGCTTAATTGTCGCTCAACATGCTAAACTATAACAAATCTTTGTGTAAATACCTAACTAAAAATGACAAACTCAAAAATGACTGACGACGCTCCTACCCATGAAGCCCCTGCTATTTTCAATAGTAAAACCCGCCCACAAAGCGCTGACGATGAGATTAGTAACTTTGGCAAGGTAAACTACCTTGAAGTAACGCGACATCAGCACGACCAGCGTTTGGATAACTTTTTGCTGAACCGTTTAAAGGGTTTGCCGAAATCGCACATCTATAAAATGATTCGCTCAGATGAAGTGCGCGTCAACAATAAACGCTGCAAGGCACATGACAGAGTGCAGCGTGAAGACGTTGTACGTATCGCACCTGTGGAGCTAGCAACGCGCGAAAAACCCATCATCAGTACTGAGTTTGCCAAAAGCTTGCTCGCCCGCGTGGTCTATGAAGATGAAGGTCTGCTAGTACTAAACAAGCCTTTTGGTATTGCAGTGCATGGCGGTAGCGGTTTGGACTTCGGCGTCATCGAAGCCATGCGTGAAGTGACGGGTAAAAAGTATCTAGAACTGATACATCGCATCGACAAAGATACCTCAGGGCTGTTGATGATCTCCAAAAAACGCTCAACACTCAAAGTATTGCAGCAGCATTTGGTAGACAAGACTATTCAAAAGCACTATCTATGTCTGGCCAAAGGACAGCCTGCGCTTAATGAGCAACGTATCAATGCACCGTTGCTACGTTATACACTTGCTAGTGGCGAGCGCCGTGTCAAAGTAGACGCACAAGACCCACAAGCGAAAGAAAGCCAAACCGATATCATCGTTCATGAGCGCTTTATGATTAATAGTCAGCCAGTAAGCCTCATCGAAGCCAAGCCACTAACCGGACGCACGCATCAAATCCGTGTGCATTTGGCTCATATTGGTCATGCCATTTTGGGTGATGATAAGTATAACGTGCATGATAAATCAGGCGTTCATCGTCTGTGTCTCCACGCGTGGCGCTTAGATATTCCGGGTTATGACGCTATTACCGCACCATTGCCAGACGACATGGCGGATTGGCTACCAGAGACAGCCAAGTTGCCTGAATAAGTCTAAATATAATCATTTTGGTCTAAAAATGTAGACCTTTATAGAAACATGAAAACGTCATGATACCTTATTTAATCAATAAGCCGCCGTGACGTTTTCGTATCTGCTACTTACTATTGTTATTTGTTAAGGTGAATCCATGACTGCATTATTTACCACTGATACGCCAGAACTTACTCAACACTCTCAGCCAGCAGATGAGCATCGTCTATCTGATAAGACACTAGTCATTTTTGACTGGGACGGCACGCTGATGGATTCTATCGGCTTAATTGTGGATTCGATGCATGTGGCTGGAGAAGCACATGGATTTGAGACGACTGATAAAGCGGTGAAAGACATCATTGGTCTGAGTTTAATGAATGGTATCGAGATTTTATATCCTTATGCAGATGAGTCGCAGACGCTCGCCATTCAGCAGACTTATGCAGAGTACTATATTGCTAATAGCCACTGCACGCCACTCTTTGAGCCGATAGAGGATATGTTGCAGACTCTGCAGGAGCAGGGCAAAAAGCTTGCTGTTGCAACTGGTAAAAAAAGAAAAGGGCTCGATCGTGTATTGGATGCCTCTGACAGTCGCGATTATTTTGTCATGACACGCTGTGCTGATGAGTCAGGCACAAAACCTGACCCGCAGATGTTGACTGATATCTTGGATTACACGCAGCAGCAAATATCTGATGCCGTGTTCATCGGTGACAGTATCTATGATATTCAAATGGCAACCAAACTGGGTATGACCAGTATCGCGGTCAACTATGGCACGGCAACAAGTGCAGAGCTTGCAGAGCAAAATCCGACATATCAGGTTGATACGCCGCAAGCATTGGCTAAGCTATTGTGTGCTTAAATAAAAGCCTTTTTAGCTTATATAAAAAAGGGGTTAATCGATATTAACGATAAACCCCTTTTTTTATTTGAGACTATAATTTCTATTTACTTTCTTCTTGACTGCTTTCTTTTTCAATGGCGTCTTCTAACTCATCGCCTTCTAATAACGCAAAAGACGATTCAATGATTTTGTCATTATCCAGTTGATAATCGTACCATCTACCCATGACACCAGCCAGCTCATCCAGACCTTCTTTTCTCAAGGCTGAAAATAACTGGATAGTACAGTTTAAGCCGAGTTTTTTGAGTCTTTTGCGGGTATTGAGTAGGGCGTTTTTAGAGGCACCATACTTAAGCTTATCCGCTTTAGTCAGCAAGATGTGTACGGGTAGGTCACCATCTTTTGCCCAATGCAGCATCTGCTCGTCAAAAAACTTGAGTGGGTGACGAATGTCCGTCATAAGTACTAGGCCAGCAAGGCTTGAGCGCGATACTAGATACTCTTCTAGCTCGACCTGCCATTCTTTTTTCATCTCAAGTGGTACAGCGGCATAGCCGTAACCTGGCAAATCAACCAGTCGTCTATCAGGGTTACCGATACTAAAAAAGTTAATCATCTGCGTGCGTCCAGGCGTTTTGGACGAGCGTGCAAGCTGGCGCTGATTGGTCAAAGCGTTGATGGCTGAGGATTTACCAGCGTTCGAGCGTCCTGCAAAGGCAACTTCTAATCCCATATCAGGTGGGCAAAGCTTAAAGGTGGGCGCTGATGTCATAAATTCAGTCTGCTGAATTTTCTGACGGGATTTGGTGTTGAACAGCGCATGTTCGGCAGCAACATCGGTAAACGGGGTATTCATAAATGGCTCATTAATCTTAAAAAATTAGATACGGGTATAAAATTCTGGTTAGCTGGTGGTTGGTTTAAGCCATGACTTCAATTTAGCAAATATGCAAAAAGTGGTAAGAGGCTCTTCTTTATCAGCGCTTACACCTTGTAAAGTTAGCGATTTGATATCATCCGCTATTCTATACTATTACCTGTCTTACTTATTGAAATAACTGCGATTAGCATCATATAAATAGTAGGATAACATTAAAGTTAATTGTTGATTAGAATAAGTTTTTAGTGTTAACAAAGCTGAATATAATTTATCTATGTTTGCATGACATATATTGTTACAATGTTTAATAAAAGACATTTAGGACGTATTGAACATTCGACCATGGCACTGACAGCGACTATTTTTTAGGCGATTCGATGTTAAAAATAATAAGTTTAGTCATTCTAAGCGCTTATTTTTAACGATGAAGCGGCAAAAAAGAGTCCTGTCCCCTGCTTTTATCGTTGGGGCTGATGCTAAAATTGCCCCATACTGCGTTACAAATCTCGCTAAGGCATCTGCATTATCGTCGCTTTGTGCCTTGTCTGGAACCATTTTAGCGATCAGCAGTGCCTATTTGCGAATGTTCAACACGCCCTAATAGAACGATTGATGTGACACGTGAAATCTCACGAGGAGGTGCTCTATGTTTTCAATCAATAGACTTCTTAGTAAGGGCTATCATGCTCTAACAGTTGGTAGTGCTGCCTTATTGCTAAGTGGCATCATGATCAGTAGCGCAGGTGCGGCTGATATTGCTACTACTTATGATAACTCATGTGCAGCCTGTCATGATAGTGGCGCACTAAATGCTATCAAAAAAGGCGATAGTGCCAAATGGCAGAAACTTATTGAGCAAAAGGGCATGCCGACACTCATTAAATCTGTCAAAAGTGGCATGATTCAAATGCCAGCAGGCGGTCTTTGTAACACCTGTAGCGATGATGACTACCGCAAGCTTATCGAGTATATGAGCAAGTAGTCCATTTAGACATGAAGCTTGAAGCGATAAGTAAGATAGAGCGCTGGGTTTACAACCTGAATGCGCTTTTTATTTTTGCCCTATACTTTAAGCTATGCTCATCAGAAAACTGATGAATACTACGATTAAGTAGGCAAATGATACAAAGTCTTGCTATAATAATCGAAAATAAACCCTGATGTTAGTAAGTACTTTCAGACTGCTTGTGTCCAAGACCTCAAAATATATGCCACGCCTATGATTAAAGAGGCGACTATATTAGGTATCTTATCCGTGCAATCACTCTAAATAATGCTTACGCCGAGCTAGTAGGATTTGTATCAATGAAAAAGTTAATCGCTGCTGCCAGCTTATGCGTTGCAAGTTTCAGCGTACAAGCTGCTATTA
Organism: Psychrobacter sp. KCTC 72983; assembly: GCF_014280455.1. Classification (NCBI taxonomy): domain Bacteria; kingdom Pseudomonadati; phylum Pseudomonadota; class Gammaproteobacteria; order Moraxellales; family Moraxellaceae; genus Psychrobacter; species Psychrobacter sp. KCTC 72983. Next base: position 1,057,369 of record NZ_CP060390.1, on the reverse strand, counting down.
TTGTTCCTGAGTATGACGTCGATGCAGGTCAGAAAATTGCAGAAACCGTTTGTGCTGCTTGTCATGGTCTTAATGGGGTCAGTATTGTTCCTGCGCAGCCAAACCTTGGCGGCCAAAATGTGAAGTATCTTTATAAACAGTTAGTTAACTTTAAAGCAGGCTATCGCAAAAACGGTATCATGCAGTCACAGGTTGCTAACTTGTCTCAGCAAGATCTAGCCAACGTGGCAGGTTACTACTCTAGCCAAGCGCCTTGGGGTGTTGGATACGGCAACCCTGCAACGAACCAAGAAGCCACCAAACTATTCTTGGGTGGCGATAAGTCACGCGGTGTGATTGGTTGTGCTGGTTGTCATGGTCCGGATGCTGCAGGTAACCCTTGGGCAGCGTTTCCAAAATTAGGCGGACAGCATGCTCAATACATTGCCACTCAGCTAAAACTATTCCGTGCCGCTGGACGTGCTGATGATATCGATAGCGATGATCAAAAACGTGTCAATGATGCTGCGAAAGAAGGTGAGATGGGTATGATGCAAACCGTTGCATCGAAATTATCAGATCGTGACATTCGTATCTTGTCAGACTATGTGAGTGCTATTCACTAATTAAACGGCACTGATGATCACTCACTATCTGATACGCACGTTGTAGATAGAATTATTGAGCACCTTGCACATATTGATCATGTCTGAACTACTAAACCCCGATTTCGGGGTTTTTTTATAACTGTTTGTCCCTTATATTGAAAAGACAATGTACAGCTGAATTGCTTTACAGAGGCAACTCATTGCTCTGTATAATTATAAATTACCGTTATTCACTTTATACCATACTCAAAAATGCGATTAGCTGTATCGAACTCGTTTTGCTTGCTACTGTCGTTTTTGTGAATGGTATTAGATCGTTTGGATTGAGATTATGATGATCCGTTATGCTTCTTATTTTATCGCGGTATTGTTACCGTTGTTATTATTTCGCTGGTTTGCCCCTGCTTCAATCGGTGAGATCGATTTTTGGTTATTATGGCTGCTAGCAATGGTGTTGGTCGCGTTGCCAGTTGTTTATGCTGAGATAGCTTTGGCTTATCGTAGTGTCGAGGGACCTTTGGCCGGTATGCAAAAGCTCACTCGCGAATCAGATGCAAGCCCAATATGGCGAAGCTTTGGTTGGCTGGCTGCATTGGTTTCTATTGTGATTGCAGCATTGATCATATCAGGTGCCAGTACAGGGATATTAACCGCTTTGACTGAGCTTAATAGTACCCCTGATGTACCAAGTTTTGCGGTTGCCGCAGGGTTGATGGTTATTACTGTGCTATTAAGTCTGCTTGGGACCGCGCCTTTGCCTATTGGCCTCGGATTGATGGTCGTTGGATTAATATTGGGCATCGCAAATGGTGTGCCTAATATTAGTTTTGCCATGACCGATATCAGCTTGGTTGAATGGGCGCGGGCAGTGGCGCTAGCATTGGTCAGTGTTGGTGCGGGTACAGGGTTGTACTGGTTCGGGCAAAACTTGGTCAGTAAGCAGACGGTCACTGCCGTGGAAGCAAACAGCCAACAGGCACAAAGTAGGGCTGCTCGTGATTATCGTGCCACTAAATTGGTATTACCAATTTGGATTTTGCAGCTATTGGTAGGGGTTGTCGCGTTATTTATTAGTGGTATGTCGTTACCACCGATTGGACAACTACTCTATTGGGCTGGCGTACTATTCGTCGTTAGCTATTTGCTGCATTACAGTACTCAGCAGTTAGCGCATAAGTTTGGGCTGTTAGTCAGCTTGATAATAACTTTTGTTTTAGCGTTGCTACTGGTGGTTGCGACTCCGACGACTTGGCTGGTAGGCATTCTAGTTATAGTAAGTAGCATAGCGGTACTACTATTATCGGTATTTGCAGGGTGGCAGATGAAGATCAGTCATTTACGCAAATCATTGAACTTTAGCAGCGAAGCATTCTATAACTTATGGCGAGTCGCGATACGTCTTGTCGTACCGCTGGCATTGCTATTGGCGTTAATAGGTTGGGTGATACAGTGGTTGAGCTAACAGGTGATGGCAGTAAGCATAGTAATGCGCTGCAATCGGAGTTAATGACAGTCTATCTGGCGTATGCGGAAGATGAGCAGCGCCAGCATTATCTGGCGTTAGAGGTTAGACAAGGTACGAGTCTGTATGAGGCCCTAGGCAAAGCTGGCTGGCTTGAAAGGTTTGCAGCGCTGGCAAAATGGTGTGAGCAAGCAGTAGACATTACAACGCCAACCGCTAAACGTTGGCATGTGGGCATCTATGCACAAAAACAGCCGCTGAATTATCTATTGCAGCCTTTTGACCGTATCGAGGTATATCGCAGTTTAAGCGCTGATCCAATGTCTCAGCGCAAAAATAAATCTCGCGGTTAAGTTATTATTAATTTTAACTGTTAGTCATTCGAGCTGATAAATCGTACGGATTACGATGCTGGTAAGCTCTCGATACCTTCGATGCGAGTGACCAAACCATTATCATCAAAGTAAACAACTAAGTGTTGGCTTGCATTTTTGACATCAGCAATGCCTTTACGGCGGCCTTCGGTGCCTGCTTGGTAATCGTAAATGTAATCCCAGCGCTTAGGCTCAAGGGTGTCCCTAATCGCAGGACTGCCAAGGATATAAAGTACTTGGTTCTGATTCATCCCTACTTTTAGTTTTTGTGCTTGGGTTTGAGTAATCGCTGTGCCTTGAGGCAAATCAATCTTATAAACGCTCAATAGTGAGCAGCCAGACATAGCGACAGTAGCGCTCAGCATACTGGTGATAACAATGTTACGTAGTACGCTGGCATGGCTTAACGGACGAAAATTTAATGTCTTTATCATGGTAAGATGACTCATAAGAAATGAATTAGGCGCGGCCAAAGTTAGATGGTGCGAGTCTGACCGACAATCTTGGACAAATGATACGTCATTTACTTGCAATTGCCTACCACTTACGACATTATTTACCAAACACCACCTGAATGGTCTTATTATTTATATTTTAAATTCATAGGCTTGCACTGCGGTTATTCAGGGAATTATAAAGCAGTCAGTCACCTCATCAGCACTGTTTTGAAGGTGTTAAAACCACTTATATTTAATAAAGAATAATCAGCAACGATTATTTATCTCATATTTTTTAGTTTTTCATTTGCTAAGACTGTCACAGTCAGAAGGGATATTATGGCTTCTTTTACCAATCAAGATTTACGTAGAGCAGGATTGAAGGTTACGTTACCTCGTATTAAGATTTTAGAGCTGCTAGAAAGCGCCGAGTTACACCACATGAGTGCAGAAGAAATATACAAAGCGCTCATCGAACAAGGTGAAGATGTTGGTCTTGCCACGGTCTATCGTGTACTCACCCAATTTGAGCAGGCGGGCATTGTAGAGCGTCATAACTTTGAAAATAACTTGTCAGTGTTTGAAATTACCCAAGAAGAGCATCACGACCATCTGGTCTGTGATGTTTGTGGCAAAATCATTGAATTCCATAATGAGATGATCGAGGAAGAGCAGCTGAAAGTCGCAGAAAAGCACGGCTTTAAACTATCGGGTCACTCGTTAGTCTTATATGGTATCTGTGCTGACCAAGCTTGCAGAGACAGTGCCAAGTAAAGACCTTGGTTATCAATTAAAGCTTTATTTTTATAAATGACTCTAAGATCTCTTATATTAAAAAGCCCTCATTATTGATAATGAGGGCTTTTTTGAGTTTAATTTTTCAGTATGTACTGACATCGCTCCCAATAGCTTAACTGATGTCTAAAGATAAACTATCCGCACCTTCATCTAAATTAGCCTTACCGTTTTTGCTACTGAGCTTAATTTTCAGACGTAAGTCGTTAGGGGAGTCAGCATGCAAAATTGCCTCTTTATAAGTGATCTCTCCTTGTTCATACAAGTCAAAAAGCGCTTGATCAAAGGTTTGCATACCGCTGTCTCGAGAGCGTGTCATGACGTCTTTGATTTCATGCACCTCACCTTTACGGATATAGTCGCTAATTAGCTGTGAGTTTAATAAAATCTCAATAGCAGCACGGCGTCCTTTGCCATCAGGGGTTGGAATGAGCTGCTGAGCGATAATGGCCTGCAAGTTCAGTGACAAATCCATAAATAGCTGATTATGACGACTGGTTTCAAAGAAATGAATAATACGGTCAATCGCTTGGTTGGCATTATTGGCATGCAAGGTTGCAAATACCAGATGCCCTGTCTCAGCGTACTGGATAGCGTAGCTCATGACCTCACGGTTACGAATCTCACCAATCAAGATGACATCTGGTGCTTGGCGCAACGTATTTTTTAGTCCTGCTTCAAATGAATGAGTGTCGATACCGACTTCACGCTGAGTGATGATACAACCACGATGTTTATGGACAAACTCGATAGGGTCTTCTATGGTAATGATATGCCCATGAGAGTTTTGGTTACGATGTCCAATCATAGCCGCGAGCGTAGAGGATTTACCTGTGCCGGTCGCGCCGACCAGCAAGATAATGCCGCGCTTTTTCATAGCCAGTTCTTTGAGCGCTGGCGGCAAGCGTAGTTCCTCAACAGTTGGGATCTTATTCTCAATTTTCCGTAAAATCATTCCTGCCATATCGCGCTGTATGAATGCACTGACCCGAAAACGTGCTTGCTGTGCTTCATCAGATATAGCAAACTGACACTCGTTCGTCTCTTTAAATTCTTTTTGCTGGCTAGGGGTCATCACTCCTTTGACTAACATCATGGTTTGATCAGCGGTCAAAGGGGTTTTACCGACAGGTAAAATTTTTCCATTTACTTTCATGGAAGGCGCTACATCAGCAGTAATAAAAAGGTCAGAGCCATTTTTATTAATCATCAACTGCAATAATTTATCAATGTCCATATCGTACCTGCATTCGATGTAAGTCGATTAAAAGTTATTTAGAGTAGTATATTAAAGGTCATTCATAGAGACCAATAACAATCTAGCACCATTCACGCTTTTTTGTGATTTGGCTGAGACTATAAAAATGCCTCAGGTTGCTTGGCATAAGGACGAGCCACATCTTTACTGATAGTGCCTTTGCCAACCAAGTTTTTTAGCGTTTGATCGAGTGTAATCATGCCTTCGCCTGCACCCGTTTGGATGGCAGAGTACATCTGAGCAATTTTGTTTTCACGTATTAAGTTACGGATAGCGGGTGTGCCTAGCATGATTTCATGAGCTGCCACACGTCCACCAGCTTGACGACGCAATAGGGTTTGTGAAATAACGGCTTGTAGTGACTCCGATAGCATGGCACGAATCATATCTTTTTCGGCGGCAGGGAATACGTCGATGACACGGTCAATCGTCTTAGCGGCTGAGCTAGTATGCAGAGTGCCGAATACTAAATGTCCTGTTTCGGCCGCAGTCAGTGCCAAACGAATGGTCTCAAGGTCACGTAACTCACCAACCAAGATGACATCTGGATCTTCTCGCAATGCTGAACGTAATGCAGGCTCAAAACCTAAGGTATCGCGGTGCACTTCACGCTGGTTAATCAGGCTTTTTTTCGATTCATGGACAAATTCAATCGGATCTTCAATTGTTAAAATATGCTCTTTACGACTTTCGTTAATATAATCAATCATGGCCGCTAGCGTCGTCGATTTACCCGAACCAGTTGGGCCGGTAACTAACACCACGCCACGTTTGAAGTCTGAGACACGTTTGAACACGTCGCCCATCCCTAAGTCTTCCATGGTCAATACTTTAGAAGGGATGGTACGAAATACCGCGCCTGCGCCGCGATTTTGATTGAATGCATTGACTCGAAAACGTGCCAAATTTGGAATCTCAAAAGAAAAATCTGTCTCAAAGAACTCTTCAAAATCAGCGCGCTGCTTGTCGTTCATAATGTCATAAATGAGCTGATGAACCACTTGGTGCGTCATCGCAGGCATATTGATGCGTGTCATCTCACCATCGGTACGAATCATCGCAGGCATGCCAGCTGAAATATGTAAATCCGATGCTTTATGTTTGACCGTAAAACGTAGCAAGTCTTCGATACTTAAGGTGTTTTTTTCAGCCATAATCCGATATTCCTATCAATTAGTCAGGGTAAGACAAAAGAGCATAAAGGCACGTGGTAAACTATCCATCAATCGCTTTGTTCAAGCGTAAAATATTGAAGAGTGAACCAGCATGCCGTCTTTACCACCGCTATCATATTCAGTAGCATATGTTAAAGCATGTAACAATATCATAACAAGACTGTGAGTATTTAACCATCTACTCCTTTAAGAAAATATGAAATTAGTCATTTTTCAGCTAATTTTATATATGGGCGATAAATAATTTTTATTAAAAATGTTTAAATTAAGCAGTCTCAGCCATAAACTATTTATAAAACCTATTAAAAATTAAGTAAATTTTGAGAGCCTTATATATGACTGATATGAAAGAGACAAATCAAAGTGTTGATAATCAGACGCTTGTCGCTAATTGGCAGCAAGTCAAAGAGCAAATGACCCAAGCCTATGAACAGGCATCTGAGCGAGATAGTAGATCTGCCAATACTACCACTTTGCTAGCCGTGTCAAAAACCAAGCCTGCCAATATGATTGCTACTTTGGCGAATGAAGGACAGCAGCACTTTGGCGAGAACTATCTACAAGAAGCCATTGAAAAAATAAATACGCTAAAATCGAATCCTGCATGCGCGGATATCGTCTGGCATTATATCGGCAGTATTCAGCGTAATAAAACACGCGATATTGCCGAGCATTTTGATTGGGTGCAAACCCTTGAGCGCGATATCATTGCCAAACGTTTAAACGATCAACGCCCAGATGAGCTCCCAGCATTGAACGTATTAATTCAGGTAAATATTGATAACGAAGACAGCAAGTCAGGTTGCCTACCAGCAGAACTGCCAGCATTGATCATAGCGATTAAAGGCTATGAGCGCTTGCAACTGCGCGGGTTGATGATTATCCCTGCCAAAGCAGATACAAACGCTTTTGCACGAACCAAGGCATTGTTTGACGATATAAAAGCCAGCCATCCAGAGTTGGATGCTTGGGATACGCTTAGCATGGGGATGAGTGGTGATATGGCAGAGGCGATAGACAACGGCTCTACCATGGTGCGTGTTGGTACGGCTATCTTTGGTGCGCGAGACTAAATCATGTCCCTAATGCAAACGTTTATCACCATTCTGAAAATACGAACACGCCCTAGAATCCTGCGTACTAGGCCAATCGAATGAGTCACTAATTGACCGATCAAGTCGTCTCTTCTAATCTGGTCACTAGCATTTGCGTGATTTTTAGATTGTCTGTTGCAATGATTTCAAACCGATAATTGGCATACTCGATCGTATCAGTCTTCTTAGGAATTTTGCGCAGCATATACATCATAAAGCCACTGATGGTCTCATAGTTCTCACTGCGCGGTAAATCGACGATATCTAATGCACGAATGACATCTTCAATAGGGGTCATACCATCGATCAACCATGAGTTGTCTGTGCGCTGAACAATAGGCTGCTCCTCAAGCGTCACAAGCTCGCCCATCACAATGCTCATCACGTCTTTGAGTGTGATAACACCAACCACAAGCCCATATTCATTCACGATGACAGCGAAGTCTGCGCCAGTCGATTTGAACATCTCTAATACTTCAAACAAAGACAACGTATCAGGTACAAAGAGCGCAGGCTTTAGCAGAGATTTGTTTGTCAGGCTAACCTCTTGCTGATTTAAAACCAAGGCCAGAAAGCTACGAGACTCTACATAACCCACGATATGTTCTAGGTCGTCATCATGGCAGACCAAAAACTTATTGTGTGGCTGCTCAATCATGATATTTACGACTTCTTCGGTACTGGTTTTGGTATCAAAATAAACGATATTTTCGCGTGGGTTCATCACTGAGGTGACGGTACGCTCCTGCATATCAAAGATATTTTCTATCAGATGATGCTCTTGTTTTTTTAGCACGCCTGCTTCAGCGCCTGCATCCATGACGGCATAGATATCTTCTGGGGTCATATCGTCTTGGCGGATGGTTGAGATACCAAAGGATTTAAAAAGGATATTTGCAGCGCCATCGAACACCCAGATAATGGGTTTTAATATAAAAATCAAGAGAATCATTGGACGTACCAGTCGCACCGCTATCGCCTCAGCACTCGACATTGCCAAGCGTCTGGGCATGAGATCGGCAAGTAGTGAAAACAAGCTGGTGATGAGTACAAACGATATCACTGAAGCCACCGCTTCACTATTAAACATCTGCTCCAGATAAGGACTAATGGCTGACTCGCCTACAGCACCCGCCGAGATAGCAACCGCATTCAGTACTATCTGTACGACCGTGATAAAGCTCCCAGGATGATCCTGCATATTGAGGACGTCAAGTGCGCGAACATCGCCTTCTTTTGCCATGATTTGCAGTTTGATTTTGCGCCCTGCGGCAATCGCGATTTCAGCCGCAGAGACAAAGGTACTCAAGGCAAGTAGAAGGAGAAGAAAAACACTGGCAGTTAGCAAGCTCATGACATACTCGAAAAGAAGTAAAGCGGAATTGGGTCAAAAATAATCAGTAGTTAAAGGGAGAAAATCAGAAGGTGGACGGTAAATTTGTTCATGTATAAAAACCAAAAAAGCTGGGCAAGCACCCAGCTAATAGGAAAAATTCGACGTTTTGTCAAACGATCTGACTTGCACCTTTCAACTCATAAATTCGTAAATCATATAGGGCGTGTTGAACATTCGCAAATAGGCACTGCTGATCGCTAAAATGGTTCCAGACAAGGCACAAAGCGACGATAATGCAGATGCCTTAGCGAGATTTGTAACGCAGTATGGGGCAATTTTAGCATCAGCCCCAACGATAAAAGCAGGGGACAGGACTCTTTTTTGCCGCTTCATCGTTAAAAATAAGCGCTTAGAATGACTAAACTTATTATTTTTAACATCGAATCGCCTAAAAAATAGTCGCTGTCAGTGCCATGGTCGAATGTTCAACACGCCCTAAGCTGAAAGGCAAGTGCGATTTAGCCTTTAATTGACCACTTATTGACCAACGGATAGCGGCGTTCACGTCCAAAAGCTTTGTGGCTGATCTTTGTACCGATGGGCGATTGCAAGCGTTTATACTCGCTATTGTCTACCATTTTGATGACTTTTGCGACCATCTCAGCATCAAAGCCTTTATCGATAATTTCCTGATAGCCCATGTCTTCATCGATATAAGACATCAAGATACCGTCCAATACATCATAATCAGGCAAGCTGTCTTGATCTTTTTGATCTGGACGTAGCTCAGCAGATGGCGGACGAGTAATAACGCGCTCAGGGATGACAGGCGTGTCTTCTAGGCGATTGCGGTAGCTTGCTAACTTATACACTTGTGATTTATACACATCTTTTAGTACGTCAAAGCCGCCAGCCATATCGCCATACAATGTTGAGTAACCAACCGCTAATTCTGATTTGTTACCTGTCGTGATGACCAAATGACCAAACTTATTGGAGAGTGCCATCAACACAACGCCGCGTGCACGGGCTTGGATGTTCTCTTCGGTTGTATCCGCTGGTGACTTGTTAAATAGAGGCGCTAGTGTATGACGAATACCTTCGACGGCATCGAAAATAGGACACACGGTATAAGAGACATTTAAGCGACGTGCCTGAGCCTGTGCATCTTCTAGACTGATTTGAGAGGTATATTCATACGGCATCATGACGGCATAGACCTTGTCAGCGCCCAACGCATCGACCGCGATACAGAGCGTCAGTGCTGAATCAATACCACCTGATAGTCCAACAATAATGCCAGAGAATCCTGAGTGATTGACATAGTCGCGTAGACCGACGACCAATGCCTGATACATCTCAGACTCACGGCTTAGAGACAAAGGTGCTTTGGCTTGATTGTTGAATTTAGCCGTTTTGACATCTAAAGTGGCCAATAATAACTGATTCATGAAGCGCGGTGCTTCATGGGCCACGCTGCCATCGGCTTGCACAGCCATAGAGCCGCCATCAAATACAAGATCGTCTTGACCGCCAACTGCATTGACATAGACGATAGGCAAGTTGTTTTCACGGCTGCGCTTGGCAAGCATGGCTTTGCGGTTGTTTTGTTTTTCAATCTCAAAAGGTGAGGCGTTTAAGCTAACAATGAGGTCAGCACCTTGTTTTTTGAGTTCAGCAATCGGGTTTTTGTCCCACAAATCTTCACAAATGAGCAGGCCAATCGTAATGCCTTTATAGTCAAATAAGACTTGATTGCGACCTTTATCAAAATAACGGCGCTCATCAAATACACCATAGTTTGGCAACATCTGCTTGTGATAGAAGCCCTTTTGATGACCATTATGTAAGATAGCAGCGGAGTTAAAAGTACCGTGATGATCGACATGCGGATAGCCGACAATCATGACGATATCGTCGATATCACTCAAGGTAGATAAGGCGCTTTTGACACGGCCTGATAGGCTTGGGCGTAGCAATAAATCTTGCGGAGGATAGCCTAGTAGCGCCAGCTCTGGAAATACGATAACGTCAGCACCTTGTTCGCGTGCTTGTAATGCAAGCGTGCGCATTTTTTCAACGTTGGTTGCGATATCGCCTACCAAAAAATGTGACTGCGCTAAAGCAAAAGTGACCGTATCTTGTGGTTTGTTGGTCTTGCTGGCTTCATGTGAGGGGTTAAGATTGGGATTATCAGTGTCTTTTGACATTGTTATTGTTCCTATCGATATATTATTAAAATTTGGTGAGTCTGTATTGATTTAAAATAAAATCAAAGTAAGTCCGAAATTCATTCAAAACTGCGTGCTTGCTTATCAAGCTCGAATGTTGAGTTGATATGACAAGCCTAAATCCTACATAATTGCTTAGACAATGCTTAAAAGCATAATTGCTTATGCCTCCTATCCCAAATGATCGTGCCATCCTAAAATGAGATCTTATGATAGTCTAGAAGAAGACGATACAAGAGGGTCTGGAATCTGCTTTGATAGATGCGATGTTTATGCAACGACAAAAATAAAAGCGTACAAATGCACTTAACTATATTGAAAAGCTTAAAATAATTGCTTTAGTATAACATCAATTGTCGTGACAAATAGAACGCACCAGTGAATTCCCTGATAAGATTGCAGTTTAATAGCTGAATATAAAAGCAGCTGCGATGGCACTGTTTTTCACAGTAAATCCATGCATTATGCGCTAGTCATTCCGGTCATCATCTAGTAAGCTTGCATAGACAAAGTTGTAAGTAAAGATTACAACATAGCGTTATATAATTATCATAATCTATTGCATAATGGAGCGTAATAGCTGCGTTTTTCGCGATGTTATTTATCAGAGTGATAGTTTGTAAATACGCAGTATTGCCATGTGATTTAATGGGTTTGACACCGTTTTTTCTTTATATACTTATAATCTACCATCCTCGCTAATGGATACAGTTTATGGACAGCGTCTATAAGCTGATGTTCATCACACATTTATAAACTTGCCAGCAAAGTTATCGTTTGCTGTCCGCTCTTGGTTTATACGCTATGATTGAAAATTGGACAAAAGAATTTATTATCCAGCGCTTGCTTGCGATTACTTTGCTGGTTGCGCTGTTCGTATTATGCTTTAAAGTGGTGCAGTTTTTTATTGTACCGGCATTGTGGGCGGCAATTTTGGCGTATGTGACGTTCCCTATTTATGAGTTTTTTCACGAAAAAGTTAAACTGAGTCCAGATTTTAGCGCTGCTATTATGACCGTGAGCATCTCCTTGATAATAGGTGTGCCATTGGTTATTGGTGTGTTTATTTTGCAGCAAGAAGCGTTGAGCTTAATCAGTAATTTGGTCTATCGTATTAAAGTGGGCTATTTGGATGTGCCTGACTCATTTAAAGACTTGCCGATTATCGGTCAGCAAATCAAAGACGTACTGTGGCGAATCAATAAAAACCCAGAAGGCACGCTAGAAGCCTTCCGTCTTTGGGTTCAGTCGCACTTGTATTATGGCAAGGTAGCATTTGACGTGGTGTTCAGTGGTCTGGCTAAGCTGGGTATGGCGCTGATGACACTATTCTTTTTTTATCGTGATGGCACCAGTCTGGTTCGTCAGATTCGCCAAGCGCTGCGTAACATCATCGGCAATCGCATCGACGGTTATATTGACTCTGTAGGTACAACCACGCGTGCGGTGGTATACGGCATCGGGCTGACGGCATTGGCTCAGGCGCTATTGGCTGGTATCGGCTATTACTTCGCTGGTGCGCCAAGCCCTATCTTATTGACCATTGTCACGTTTATTATTGCGTTGATTCCCTTTGGTACGCCATTTGTTTGGGGCGGTGTGTCTGTCTGGCTCTTGAGCCAAGGACATACTGCAGAAGGGATTGGTTTGGCACTATGGGGCGTGTTTGTTATTAGCTGGGTGGATAATCTCATTCGACCTATTGTTATCAGTGGTGCGACCAAAATCCCATTTATTATTATTTTTATCGGTGTGTTGGGCGGTCTAACCGCATTTGGGTTTGTTGGATTGTTCATCGGCCCTGTGGTACTGGCCATCGGTCTTGCCGTATGGCGCGAGTGGATATCGCAGCACAAAAATGAGATATTTGCGTCGCAAGACGTCACGCTCTCTGACTCAAATGCCATAGCGCCAGTACATAATCCAGCACAAGACACAGTCAGTGGAAATGAGTCTACATAGAAAACCCTTATCGATAGAGAAAATTGCCAATGACAAACAATGATATTGCAGATGCTATGGATAATAAGATAAACCAGATGGCCAAAGGTATCACGATCGTTGCTGATAGCAATATTGCTAGCCTGAATGATTTTTTTAATGACGGTACATTAGGTCAGTTGTCTGGGCAAACAGTCAAAATTATACCGGTCGCTGGTCGTGATATTGACGCAAAGCTGCTGTCTGAAGTACAGCCAGATATTTTGTTAATACGCTCGGTCACGCAAGTCAATGAGGCGCTGTTGGCTGAAAATCACAGTGTGCAATTTGTTGGCTCAGCGACTATCGGTACAGATCATGTCGACCAAGACTATTTAGCGATGCGCGATATTACTTTTGCCAATGCCGCTGGTTGTAGCAAGCACTCGGTGGCTCAGTATGTACTGACGGCTATCTTGACTCTGCGTCCAAACTACTGGCAGCAGCCTGTGACACTTGGTATTATCGGCCTTGGCAATATTGGCAGTACGCTTGCTCAATATGCCAATGACTTGGGCTGGCAGGTGCTTGGATACGATCCACTATTACCAAGCTCTACTATTAATAATGCTAGCCTTGAGCAGGTGCTTTCTCAAAGTAACGCGGTGAGTTTGCATGTGCCTTTGACAAGTGAGAAAGTTGACAGTGATGCTAAAGGCAGTGACTATCCAACGCGTCATCTCATCAATGCAGAGACATTGGCCATGATGCCTGCTGATACCATATTGATTAATAGCGCGCGCGGCCCTGTGGTCAATGAAAATGATCTCAAGAACGATATTGCTCATACTGGGCGGCAAGTGGTTTTGGATGTGTTTGAGCATGAGCCAACGGTTGCTGATAGCCTACTAGCTAAGCTCACAATCGCCACACCGCATATCGCTGGCTATACATTAGAGGGCAAGCTACGTGGTACACAAATCATCTATGATGCCTTGTGTGAGAAGCTAGCGATCATACCTGCCCAGTCGATGTCCAACCTGCTATCGCTTAACTTGTTTTTGTGGTCTGAGTTAAAAGCACACCCAGACAGATTGTCAAAATTTTATGACATTATGCAAGATGATGCCTTGTTGCGAAGCAAAATATCTGATGAAAATCTTGACAAACAAGTGAATGGTCCTGATTTTGACGGTCTGAGACGTGATTACCACTTGCGCCGTGAGTGGCAATCCTAATCTAGCAATTTAAAAATACTATTCTTAAAAACATAAATAATCTACGTCATTGAAGCATTATTATTTATGAATCACGGTAGACAGTCATGAGCCAATCAAGCAGTACCTCTAGTCATCAACCTAACTACGCACCCACCATAACACTGGCAATGGCACAACAACGCGCCAAGTTTATCGGTGATATTCGCCAGTTTTTTATCAGTCGTCAGGTACTGGAAGTACAGACGCCGCTTTTATCGCAAGCGGGGAACACCGACACCTTTTTGCAATCAGTAGCGGCGCACGTAACCTATCAAGATCGTCCTCGTACTTATTATTTGCATACGTCTCCTGAGTTTGCGATGAAGCGTTTACTGGCGAGCTGGCAAGTGCCTATTTATCAGATTTGTCCTGTGTTTCGGGATAATGAAATAGGCGTGCGTCATAATATCGAATTTACAATGTTAGAGTGGTATCAGCCCAATTACAGCCTCGATGATATGGCAGGTGAGCTTAATGACTTGCTTACGGCGCTGTATGGTCATCCAATGGTGATGAGCCATTATCGCTATGTTGATGCTTTTATGGATTTTGTTGGTATACATCCACTGACAGCGAGCCTATCTGCGCTCCAAGCGGTAGCAGAAGATAGAGGGTTGATAGGATTTGATTTTAATGATGCTGATGATAGCGAAGCAAATCGTCGCCAGAGCTGGTTAGACTTACTATTTAGTCATGCAGTAGAGCCAAATTTGGGACATGATTTGCCGACACTGATCATAGAATATCCACCTGCGACAGCTGCATTGGCAAAGACAGCGCTAGATAAAGAAGGCAATAAAATAGCGAAACGCTTTGAGCTTTACATTAATGGCATTGAGATTGCCAACGCTTATGATGAGCTGGCAGATGGTCCAGCATTGCGAGCACGTTTTGAGCAAGACAATCAATTACGTCATCGTCATGGGTTGCCGAAAATGCCCATTGATGAGCATTTAGTTGCTGCATCTGATGATTTGATTGCTTGTAGTGGTATTGCGGTCGGTGTTGATCGATTGCTCATGGTGATAAAGGGCGCAAAAACTTTAGAGGAAGTGATTGCTTTTCCGAGTGGTCAAGCATAACCAACAGGTAGTTTTTATTCATAGCAGCAAGAAAAAAGGTCGTTACCGACTGACCAATTGAGTATTGGCGAATCGATAACGACCTTTTTTATAATCTGATTCAGTGATTTGACTTACGTAGTTGTAGGTGTAGTTATAGCTTGGCGGTCAGATCTATCTAAATAGTGACGGTTTATACTGTAGCAATGGCTTCATTGATGTCGATATCACCATTATGCAAGTTGAATACTTTTCCAATAGTATTATCGGCGGTTAGGACAGCTGCCAGCGTCGTTGAGACATCTTCAATAGCATTTTCACCAGAGTTGGTATCATTGATAGTGATTTTGCCTGTACCGTCACGTTCTTTCAGTGCACCCGGCTGTACGATTGTATAGTCGAGTGAGCTATTATTCACGAGCCAATGATCAGCGTAATGCTTAGAGATATAGTAGTCTTTTAGATCTGCAATGTTAGGGTTGTTATCCCATTTCTCAGTCTCTAGCGAGAATACAGAGCTAAGCATAATATAGCGTTTGATACCTTTGTCTTGCGCGGCTTGCATGGTCTTTACTGCACCGTGTAAATCGACTTCTAGTACATTTTTACCACCAGATCCTGCGACAAAATAGACAGCATCAATATCTTGATCCAGTTGTTTCTCGATAGACTCTTTGCTAGCAGTAATATCCAAATCTAGCTGAGTATAGTTGTCATTGTCAAACAGCTTTTTTTCTTGGCGAGTCGTACCAATGACTTGATGTTCGTCAGCTAATAATTGCTTAACCAATTCACCACCGACACGACCACTGGCACCAATAACTAAAATCTTCATAATCATTCCTATTTTTATTTGAGTTCTGTTATTTGAGTGATTCAGTGAATGTGTTTATCTCAAAAACTGAATGTATCCTAACAAAGATAGGCAACACGCTTCGTTATAAAGCGTGCGGATTGGATAGGAGTTGGTTATAGAGTGTATACGGTTTGCAAGGAGGCATATGTCACTTAAAAGACATCATCTAATAAGTGGTAAGCAGGTCAGTGTCGGATGGGATGATAAAGCGTACTAACGAACTAAGCGATTCAGACCGTCGGCAAAAGCTTTTTTATCGCGGTCGCCGTAGGGTTTTTGACCGCTCATCTCTTGCAGCTCTAGGACACCAGTACCGCGCATGGTGTCCATGAAGTCACGCATATTAAGCTTTTGCTTGATGTTATTTTTGTCATAGACCACGCCGCGTGTGGTTAGCACCAAGCCGCCTTTGTCCAAAATATCATTGGCTAAAGGTATGTCGCTCGTAATCGCCAAGTCGCCTGCCTGTATTTGCTCGACGATATAATCATCAGCCTTGTCAAACCCTGATGGCACAACCGTCATGACGAGCAGAGGAGATTTGCGTAGTTTGATTGGCTGGTTGGCGACGAATATCGCCATCGTTTTGGTACGTTCAGCCGTTTTGATAATCAAATCTTTGGCGATTAATGGTACGGAGTCGGCATCCACCCAAATTTGCATTATTTCTTCGCCTTTTCTGTCTTTGGCGACAATTCTGCCAGACTGTCTGCTTCACCACTGTTATCTTCTAAGACGTCGTTTTTAGTTTTGGCATCTGCGGTATTAGAGTGAGTATCGATATTCGCGTATTCTTTGTCCAAACCTACTTTATTTGGCAATACGGCAACCAGCTTTGCCATAGCGGATTCTAAGTCAGTCACGTCATTGGGCATCAAGGTAATATGAGCAATCTTGCGATCGTCACGCTCAGCTTTATGATAACTATGATAGTGAGCGCCATCGATATTTAGCACGGCACTGATATCAGGATATTGGCCGAGTACGTTGACCATAATCGCTGGATGGACGTTGTCCGTATCACCGAGTGGTAAGTTGACCACAGCACGGATATGGTTTTCAAACTGGCTAGTAACCGCGCCTTCGATGCTCCAGTGGCCAGAATTGTGTACACGTGGTGCGATTTCATTGGCCAGTATCGTGGTATGACCGCGAGCATCTTTGGTGACAAACAATTCAAGTGCCATGACGCCCACATAGTCTAGATGGTTCATGATCTTTGTGATGGCGTCTGTTGCCTGCTGGAGCAGGTGGCTGGTACCGACCGCAGGGGCTTGAGTTTTTGCCAAAATACCGTGATGATGATGGTTTTCGACCAAATCATAACAGCGTACCTGACCATTTTGCGCTCTTGCTGCAATGATAGACACTTCACGATTAAAGTTAATGAAACCTTCAGCAATCAGTGGCGCAGGCGTTGGCGTGAGTGACCCTTTGCCACTAACGGCGTCTTTTAGCGCAAGCCAAGCAGTTTTAATGTCATTGTCTTGTTTGATCACGAACTGACCTTTGCCATCGTAGCCACCGCGGCTGGTTTTCAAAACGATAGGCAGGCCTAACGCTTCACAAGCTTGCTTTAACTCAGCTTCAGAATTAACTTCCATAAATGGCACGGTGGCAATATCGAGCGCATTGAACATCTGCTTTTCTTTTAGACGGTCTTGGGCGATATCAAGCGCAATCAGTGGTGGGAACATACCTTGCTTGCTGCCAGATTTTGACACGCTCGTTAATTGCTCGACCGTAGACGTTGGTGTGTTCTCGAACTCTAAGGTAAATACATCAGCGGCTGCGATAAAGTCGGCTAATTGATCGCTATGAAATACGCGACCGTATAGGCTGGCAGGGCATTCTGGATTGTCTTCTAAAAACACGCATTGGTAACCGAGTGGCATCGCGGCTTCGGCAAGCATCATACCAAGCTGACCACCGCCTAAAATACCGATGGTACGAATGGTTTGGGTAACAGGATAAGCGTTTGCTGTAGTCATGAAAGGCTCTTTGAATAAAAGTGAATGAGGTCTGTGTTGTATTAAAATTTAAAACGCAATGGGTGAAAATAGGAAAAGGTGCACTATAGGCACCTTATATCTAGTATGACTTACTTAAAAATAAAAAGTGGTAGCTCTTGTTTTTAGGCGATCAATACAAAATACCATGCTAAAAAAGCTAGTCACTCTATATTTATTTAAGAATTAATAATACCGGGTGTTGGGCTAGCGAGAATGGTCTCGGTTTGCGTCTGACGCATCTCATCCAGCTTAGTAGCAATCGTTTCATCATGCAAGGCCAAGACTTGAATCGCAAGTAGGGCCGCGTTATAAGCGCCAGCGGTACCAATTGCCAATGTCCCAACAGCAATGCCTTTGGGCATTTGCACGATAGACAACAGACTGTCCCAACCACTTAGCATAGAGGATTTTACAGGGACGCCAAATACAGGTAGTGGTGTTTGGCTGGCACACATACCAGGCAGATGAGCGGCGCCGCCTGCACCCGCGATAATCACTTGTAGACCATTGTCTTTTGCACTTTTGGCGTAATCAAATAGCCTGTCAGGTGTACGGTGAGCAGAAACCACTTCACACTCAAAGGCAACATCAAAGTCTGCTAGCAATTGTGCCGCGGCACTCATGGTCGCCCAATCAGATTGCGAACCCATAATAATGCCGACTTTTGGTTGACCAGCAGGGGAGGTGATTGGACCGTTCTGGTTAGCCGCAGTATTGGTGGTGCTCATGATTGGATATCCTCAAAAAGACCATCATACAAAAATTTTGCTACACTCGTAAAGCCAAGTTTGACTTTTAATAATGATATGGTGTTAATAGCATTTATATCACTGGTTTATCTCTATTCTTTTGTCGTGATAATGCTGCACAAAGCGAGAAGCTGTCAGTGGTAATGGCTGTTCGGTATCCAGCTGATAGCAAGTCAAGTAGCCACTATCTACCGCTGCCGAATAATCAGTACAGGCGACTTGTGGACTGAGTGGCTCAGGTGTACCAGTGAGCCAATAGTGACCGACAAAAACAGGTTTATGTGTTTGAATCGCAAAGTCAATATTTTCAGCCAGTGCATCAGGCGGTATTTGTGCCAATGCGGAGGACGGTGCACGAGCGACCTCACGAAGCGTGCGCTGATTCAACGCATCAAGCCACCAACGCACCCGTACTCGTCTGCGTTCAGTGCCTTCTTTATCTACCATCACAATACCATCAGGCAAGCCCGTCTCGACCCCTTTTAGTACACGCTCTAAGGCATCAAAAGCGATAGTATCTTCTTTAGCGGTTGCGATTAGACCTTCAGAGGTTAGGCAGTTATTATCCGTCAGCAGGGGCTCTAGAACCGCCATGCTATCTACATCCCAGCAAGCATGGACGAAACAGGCATAATCTGTCTCAATCCACAGAGGTATCTCGTACAAGCGCTGCAACCAGTATTCGTGCTGCTCTGAGCCGAACGGTATCTCTGCCAAGAATGCTTCATGTTGGCGTTTATGTACCGCATTATGTGAGCGCAGATACTGGCTAGAATCCTCAGGATCGAGCGTGGCATAAGCCAAGGCATTATATTCATGATTGCCCATCACCGCATCGGCCACGTCCGCGTCTAACATTGCAAAGACAATCTCTAATGTGGCCAGTTGCTGCGACCCACGGTCAATCAAATCGCCAATGAATAATGCCCTGTGACCTGCCGGTGGCACAAAATGCTGACCGTTATGCTCGTATCCTAATTGGTTTAACAAACCAACGAGCTTGTCTGCATAACCATGAATATCACCGATAATATCTATAATCATAATGAAATATTAAATCTCAAACGTAAAAGTAAGCAACTTGCTTAATTGACCTGATTCAAAGAATTTCTATTTGAGAAAACAGTTTAAAAACCAGGCGACAATAAAGCATTTATAAAATGGGGTAGTACTTTAGGCTCTAAAATAATCGTAGCAATGACGCCAAATGCGCCGCCCCACATATGTGCCATATGATTGATTTTTGAGCCACCGCGTTTGTCCGCGTAAATACTATAAAATACATAAGCGACGGCAAACAGTATCGCAGGAATAGGAACAATGGCAAATAAGTAAATTCGCTCCCACGGTGCTAGCAAAATAAAGGCAAATAAGACTGCCGATACACCGCCTGATGCCCCAAGACTTAAGTAACTGGCATTGTCTTTATTTTTAAGGTAGCTTGGAATCATGGCAACAACAATAGCCAACACATAAAAAACCACAAAACCATAGCCGAACAAAAATGAACGATATAGCCCTTCAATAGCTCGGCCAAAAAAGTATAACGTAAACATGTTGAATAGCAGATGCATACTGTCGGCATGAATAAAGCCATGCGTGACAAAACGATCCCATTGTCCGTTATTTACAGCGGGTGGATAAAAGATAAGACGGTTGAGTAATTTCTTGTTTTGCCATGCTAATAAGCTGACAATAACAGTAATGATGATAATAAGGGTCGTATGGTTTAACAAAGGAAAATCCTTAGGTCGCGCCTGATAGGTGACAATGCAATAAATGGCAATGCGATAAATGACAATGTTCAAAGCCTAAGCGTTAGGGCTGAGTAAAAACAAATATGACCATTAATTAATATATTCATACTAAGTTAATATATTGATACTAAGTTCAAGTTACTCGTAACGTAATTAGTTAATACTAACAGCAGTTATGCTGATACAAATATCTATTATGTGACAAAACGATGCATTTTTATGCTTTTATAGTGAGTAATGTAGCAGTGTATCATGTGAGATAAGTGAAACCGCTATATAGACGTCGATGCTGCTAAAGAACGCTTGACAGTTTCAGGGCAAGTAGCCGTATATACAACGAACAATAAGTGCTTAATTTTTGCGGATTCAAAAAGTCGAGAGAGGCAGTGATCCATGAGTATTATCGATCAATTAGAACAGACCGTCACCCCCGCTATATTGGGCGAGCATAATCGCAGTGATAGCGTGGCTTATATCAGCTTGCTTGAGCAGTTTTATGCCATTTTAGCCACGCGCTTAGCGGTGCCACAGGTCTACTCGCAACTACTTCGTAACGATCAGGTGATGGCTAATGACAGTATTGCCGAGCGGCCTTTATTTGAGCAGCTATGGCAAGACCAAGTACTACAAAAAACGATTATCCAAGAGCTGTCAGCCGCGCATCATATTGATGAGTCGATCACTGCTCAATTGCTAATTAATGCAGCATCCTTAGCCTATCGTGAGCTAAAGGTTTTGGCCAATGGACAGTTTTTGCCAGCATTCTTGCAAGGAGAGCAGTCGACGCTGCGCCCATATTTACCTATATGGTCAGCGTCCGTTATCACTGCTACTCAAGGCGCTGGACACGAATCAATGTCAAACTTTGTCGCAGATGTCGCAGATAATGGTATCGCGCCATCAAGTGATACCGTACCGAATAAACTTAGTGAGCCTGATCTAAGTACTGACGCAGTCGCTGCAACGACAGCTACTACAGCCGCTTATGTAGAAAACGCTCATATAAGCGCTACTGACGCATTAAATGACGATGAGCATTTTGGTGACAGTAATGACGCTATCCATGCCAGTCCAGCAGCTCATCACTTGGCAGAAAATAGCAACGTTAAGCGAGAGCGCGTACGCACTCGTAATCAGCGAAACGACTTACTGATGCGAGTATTTTTATTGATAGTAGCACTGGCTGCGATGGCACTGGCTGCTTGGGCATTATTAATAAAACCCAAAAGCGACCTACCAGTAGAACCGGTTGCTGTCGCGCCTGTGGTTACTCCAGCACCGCCACCAGAACCAACGATGACTCCCATCGAGTTCATCGTTGGCGTAGATGATAGTGGCAACCTCTATACTTGTAGCGCGACGGTCGGTGATGCAGCGCTACAAAGCTCTTTACAACAGGCACTCAATACGAGCTTTGGCGAGCAGGCGAGTATATGTGAATTTACCGTACAGAATGGAATAGCAACTACTATCGCAAACATGCCTGCGGAAATATTGCCCAATGTTCTGACCATGCTCAGATCGACACCGTTCGCCCGTCTACACTTACAAAACGATCGTCTGACAGTAGAGGCGCCGGATGACATGCTACTACAACAATTGGTCACAAACGTACGTAGTTTAGCACCAACCATGGCAGTCGATAGTACTGCGCCATTGCCACTGCCTAACAACAGTAATGGTGATACGACATATGGTATGGCTGGCACTAATGGCGTAAACAATCAACTCGGCGATGGAACGGGCACTAATAACCAATACAGTAATGACGGCATGAGCAATGGTACTGGAGAATATCAAGCCGCTGATGATGACACAGGTGATCGCGTGATACCTGCGCCACTACCTAACAATAATGATGGATTTAATAATAATTCCAACAACGTACCTGCCAATGTTCCAAGTAATATTCCTAGCAGCGTCCCTTCTGGTAATAGACCGAGCAGACCGTCAGGCCCTATTTCTGAGTCAGAAGTAGATGACATGGCGAGCAGTGTCATCGTTGCTGAACCAGCACAAGTCAGGTAGTGAGTCGTATAAAGTACATTTAAATCGACTCAGTTCGAATGTACTTTCAGAACTTTTAGAAATAGTTCAAAAGTTAAGCAAGGGAGCGGTATGAATTTGTCATACCGCTTTTTTGATTTTAACTGTTGCTTAGCGTACGTATTTAAGATCTGAGCATCAAAAATGGTGCTACTTCACCAAAAAAGCAGATTCGCGGAACTGAGTATCGCATTCTCTTAATTTGTACTCAAATGCCTGTTGAGTTATGAGTGTATAGTTACGCGCACCAATTAAAACATTACTTAACGTATCATTTGCACAACAACGTATCGACTGTGAAAACACCTTTAACAATTCTATAATATCTAAAATCAATCATAGTGGTCTGATAAATCTGACTTGACAGAGTAAACAGCCGCCACGTTATTAGATGATTTTATGCTTTAGAGAATCGAACAATATAAATAAAAATTAAGGGGAGAGTTGTATTATGGATATTATCAGTCATTTGACACGCACAGTCAGCCCAGCCGTATTAGCAGACGATCATAGTCCTGCTAAGCAAAATCTACTTGAGCAATTTTATGCAATTTTTGCTGCTCGCCTCGCGAATAATGATACCTATAGCCGTTTTGCTAATGAGAATATCGCTCGTGATGATAGCTCTTTTTATGATCGTGTATGGACAGAAGGGGCCCACCGTGACCAAATCTCTCGTGAGCTCGCTAATGCACATGGCGTCGATGAGACAGCTTCTCATGGTCTGATTGCTATGGCAGCGCCGCTTGCTTTTCACGAAATCAAAAGCTTGGCTGGTACTACCCCTGTACCGCAATTTCTCAATGACAATCTCAACAGTTATCAGCATCATATCCCTACATGGGCAGGGGCTGTCTTACCTGCGAGCGCGATAGCAGCGAAGCCTGCTGCAACGCCTATATCCGATACGGTCAGTACCGCGCCACTACAGAAAGAAAAAGAGCCACAAGGCAGCTTTATGAAAGCCCTATTACCGATTATCGGTTTGATTATTTTGGGTGCATTGGCTTGGGCTTTATTAAGAGGCTGTCAGGAGAACCCTGAGCCTGTTGCTACGCCGATAGCTACCGCGCAGCAAGACGAGCAAGGTAATGAGCAAGCAGTAGTAGCAACTGACATCGAGCCTGCCTCACTCCGTATCGCCACTGGCGAAAATGGTGAGCTATACGCTTGCCGCATGAGCGTAGGCAACGAGACGCTACAGACCAATGTAATGAATGCACTAACTGGTGCATTCGGCGATGAAGCCAATAAGTGCCGCGCTGATGTCGATGATAATTTTGCCATAGATATGCCAGCTGCTGCACAGCTTACTACGATATTGCCGATTGTCAAAAATGTACCGAATGCTAGCATGGTGATTAAAGGAGATACCATCACGGTCAATGCACCTGATGATGGGGTATTGGCCCAATTGGTGACCGATGTACAAGCCGCTGCGCCTGCGATGACAGTCGAAGCTGAAGGGCCGCTCGATCTGCAAAGTGAGATTGACGAGAGTGTGGCTGCTGCAGATGCTGCTATGACCAATCTCGGTGACGATCCAGACCCACGTGATGTGGCGCGTGCTCTGAGCCTTCAAGTTATCAACTTCCAAGTAGATGAAGCCGTCATCCCTGATGTCAATAAAGCCATTTTAGAGCGCGCGGCAAAAATTATCGATGATGTGCCTGACTTGAACCTAATGATCATCGGTCATACTGATAGTCAAGCGTCTGATTCTTACAACATGGAATTGTCTCAAGAGCGTGCAAACGCGGTCAAAGAGTACCTAGTAGGTCAAGGTGTTGACGCGAGCAAACTTAGTACAAAAGGCATGGGCGAGTCAGACCCTATCGCTGATAACTCAACTGAACAGGGGCGTTTCCGTAATCGCCGGATTGAGTTTATGGTCAATGACAAAATGGTCGAGCTGAATGATGGCATGATCATCAACAGCGACTCGCTTGACCCAGATTTGAATCCGCTAGACAGCAATAATGATGATTTGTTGCCTGATGGCGATGATGCAACGCAAGGTACTGCGGTAGATCCAACGAATTAAGCAAAAATCATCTAATTTAATAGTAGTTAAGTCTAAAAAACAGCACCTTAACGCGAACCGACCCCCGTAAGTTGTGTCCAACTTATGGGGGTCGGTTCATAACGATGCGGTTTTTTATTTGCCAAATTTTTCAACGGTTTCGTATGAATACAAGGCTACTTATAATCAGTAGGGTCTTTTGATTCATTGGCAGGTTTATCAGCTTGTGTATCAGACTCAACGTTAAAAAAGCTCTGAGTGACATTGTTCTTTGCTTGTTGCCAATAATCAAACTGCTGGCAAGTAGACTCAAGATCACCTTGCCACTTTGGTATATTGCCGCACATGGTTTTGATACGCTTCTGGTTAGGATAGGGTAGTTCTTGCGCCGCTGCCGCCGCTTCATGCGCGGCAACACGATCGTTACACACCAGTGCAATATCGCAACCAGCTTCAATGGCAGCTTTTACGCGCGCGCTGACATCGCCAGCGGCCTTTGCCCCTGCCATTGATAAATCATCAGAGAAAAGCACACCATCGAACGCGAGCTGATCACGAATGATATCTTTTAGCCAAATTTTAGAAAATCCAGCGGGCCGATTATCTACTTGCGAAAAAATCACATGCGCTGGCATCAAAGCATCAAGCAGTGACAGCGTTTGCGCAAAAGGTTGCATGTCACTATTGATGATCTCGTCCAAGCTACGTGTATCGATGGCCTCTGATACATGAGAGTCAGGAGCGATAGCGCCATGACCAGGGAAATGCTTGCCAGTGGTGGCCATGCCAGCCGCTTTCATGCCGCGCATAAACTGCGTGGCTAGGGCAACGATTGCTTGTGGCTCCTGATGAAAGCTACGGTCACCGATAACTTGGCTGATACCATCTCTATCCAGCACGGGCGCAAAGCTCAAATCAATACCTACTGCCATCACTTCGGCTGCCATCAGATAGCCACAGTCGTATGCGCAGCTGAGCGCACGGCTTGGATCGTGATTGAATAACTCACCAAGCCTACCCATAGCAGGTAGCGGTGTGAACCCTTCACGCAGCCGTGCGACTCGTCCGCCTTCTTGATCGACACCGATTAATATATCTGGGTTGTGGTACCGGATATCGTCACATAATGCGCGTACTTGGGCCGCATCAGCGACGTTGCGTCCAAACAATATGACCCCGCCAATCTGTGCTTGTTTGATCAAGCTGACGTCTTCTGCGGTCAGTGCGGTATTATCGATATCAATCATTAAAACGCCGTACATTGCGTCATCCTTATTTTTTTGTATATTGTTATATTATGGGGTTGACCGATCATCGATGTCCAATCGCTTAGCAGTCATTACTCATGCACTTTATTATGACAGTTATTATCAATTGAGCCTAATGTGGCAGATTATTGGCATCAAATCAATTTGTGGGTAGTCGGCGAATTAATGCTAATATCCTTAAGTCGCTATGTGTGATAAAAGTGAGAGAAAGTTTGGTATGTGCAGGCGTTGCGTGTAAGATTGCTTATACAGTTTGAGACAGTTCAGTATTTATGCACATGATAATATTGATTTTTGACTATATATCAGGATTCGATAATAAGCGTCAGAATCTATATATAAAGGCGGCGGAATAATAAAGCTATAGCGTTGTAAGCTCATAGTAATAAGTAAGCTAAGGCAAAGTAAGACAGACATTGAGCAAAAACAGACGACAGTCATGGGCAATAATACATTCAGCAGTTTTTAATTTTTATAACACAAATAATATCACTAACTTCAAATAACTAGGTACATATGATGAAAAAACAACCAGCACAGTGGTTACTCAGTGCAGCGTCAGTGGGCATCGCCGGTATTATCCTGACACAAAGCTACGGTACTGCCGTAGCAGAAACCAATACGGAAAGTTTTGTTCAGACACCTGAGCAAAAGGTCACTACTCGCCAAGTTGCCGCTTTGCTGGATCGCAGTCATTACCTTAATCAGCCATTAGATAGTAAAACCGGTAGCGAAATCTTATCAATGTATATTGATAGTCTCGATCCAAACCATACCTTATTTTTGCAATCTGATGTCGATGAGCTGAAGAAAAAGCACGCTGATGATTTTGGCACGCGCCTCAAGCAAGGCGACCTATCCGCAGGGGTAGAAGTCTTTGATCGTTATCGCAAACGCTCAAACGAATACTTTGCCATGGCAACCAAGATGCTCAAGAAAGATATTGATTTGACCGGTGATGACACCATCATTCTTGATCGTGAAAAGCTCGGACATTTCAAAACCAAAAAAGAGCAGCGTGACTATTGGGAACGTCAGCTAAAGTTTCAGCTGATGAGTATTACGCTGGGACAAGAAGACGAAAAAGCCAAAGAAAAAGTGTTTTTGAGCAATCCAGATATCACTCGTGGACAGGACTTGGTACGCAACGATGAACGTACGCCAAATGAGATTTTGCAAAATCGTTTGTCGCGTCAGCAAGAGCAGTTTAAGCGTCTCAAAGATGACGAAATCATGGAGACGATTCTAAACACCGCCATGCTGACCTATGATCCGCACAGTAACTACTATGCGCCGATTCAGGCAACTGAGCTGCAGATTCAGTCGAGTTTGCAGCTAGAGGGTATCGGTGTTTCTATCCGTCCTGATCGTAAAAACCCAGATTACACCCGTATCGTGACCTTGGTAGATGGTGGCCCAGCCGCCAAATCTGGTCAAATCAAGCCCAATGACTTGATCGTGGGTATCGCAAAAGATGGCGAAACCATGACGGACGTGGTTGGCTGGTCAACGCGTGAGATCGTCAGCTTGATTCGCGGTAAGCGCGGTACGTCTGTCACGCTCAAGCTGCGTCAGCCTAATACGCCAGATGCCAGTGCCCGTACGGTCACCGTTGTGCGTGATATTATCCAGCAAGAAGAATCAGGCGTGACGCAGCGCGTGGTCGAGGTGCAGCGTCCTAATATCGACAAAACACCAAAACGCATTGGTGTTCTTGAGATACCGAGCTTTTATCTGAACTATCGTGCCCGCCGTAATGGCGAGGACTACCGTAGTGTCAGTATCGATACTGAAAAAGCGTTAAAAAAATTGAACGAAGAAAATATCGATGGGCTCGTGGTGGATTTGCGCAACAACCCTGGTGGCTCGTTAGATGAAGTTGCCAAAATGCTAGGATTCTTTATTAAAAGCGGTCCATTGGTACAAATTCGTGATAACCGCGGCAATGTCCAAGTGTACCGCGATAATGATGGCGGCGAGCAGCTCTATGACGGCAAAATGGTCGTCCTAACCAACCTAGCATCGGCCTCAGCCAGTGAAATTTTTGCCGCTGCTATTCAGGATTATGGTCGTGGATTGGTGGTTGGTAGCACAACGACAGGTAAAGGCTCTGCGCAGATTCAACTGGATAGCTTGGCGTTAGGCTCTGCAACTTTAACTCAGCGTAAGTTCTACCGTATCACAGGTGGTAGTACGCAGAATAAAGGCGTGGTACCTGATGTTGAATTGGTCAATATTTATGATGATGCGACCTTTGGCGAACGCGCCCAGAAAAAAGCCTTGCCTTGGGATACCATCAGAACGGCGCCTTATAAGCCTGAAGGGAAGTTTACCAATGACACTTTAGCGACGCTCAATCAGCAGTCTAAAATTCGCCAAGAGAAAAATCCGCAGTTTGTGTATCTATCAACGCTCAATGATATTCGTAATATGGATGATGAGAAAAAACCAGTTCGTTTAGATATTAACAGCCGCCGAGCCAAAATGCAGCTGGTTGAAAAGCGTTCGCTAGAAGCCGAAAACAGACGTCTGATCGCTACTGGTGAACGCCCCTATTCTAATTGGAATACGTATCAGGCCGCGATGGATGCAAAGTTTGAAGAGCGTAGCCGTATGAAAGCTACTGAGCGTCCAGAGTTGCCAGAAGATGAAGCCTTTATTAATGAAGCGGCTTATCTGATGTTGAGTGCTGAACCCAAGACCTTACTCAGTCCTGAAGAGAAACTATAAGGGATTATACGATAGCTAGTATTACCATGTAAGCATATGCTTACATGGATTGACGTTTAGACCACTTACTAGTGATAGGACAATCTGCGATTATAACTGTACGGCACGATTCATTGATACTAGGGATTGGTATCTTAAGGTCGCATCAGGGATAAGTGGTTTGCTGATTAGGGATGATAAGGCTGGATGCCTGTCAGTTATGAGATACCCCGGGATTAGGTATCACATAACGCTAACATGGATGGTTGGTAATAAAAGCCGCATGACGCTTGTCGTTATGCGGCTTTGTTATGTCTGAATCTAAGAGTTATTTCTGGCGCTAGCTTACGCTTCTTTGATAGATTCGTGAGAATGGCTATTGAGCGTAAGGATGCTCACAGAAGCGTAATGAATGCTTCATTGTTAGAACGCTCTTTTTATCTACATCTAATCAATCAGCACTTATGACAGACATAAAAAAAGGCCAGTAGACAGTGCTACTGGCCTTTTTGATGAGAGGATAAGCTCAAATATAACCTATTCTCTAACCGTCTCACGATACTCTAGGAGAGATTAGTGCTCAACGCCACCTGCGCCATGTATATGGCCGTGGTTTAGTTCGTCTTCAGTTGCTGCACGTACTTCTTGGATTTCAACGTCAAACGTCAAACGCTTACCAGCCAATGGATGGTTGGCATCAACAGTTACTTCTTGGTCGTTTACGTCAGTGACTGTCACTAGCATCACTTGGCCACCAGCTTCTGACTGGAACTGCATACCAGGCTGGATATCATCAACGCCTTGGAAGTTTTCGCGTGGTACGCGCTGTACCGCTTGCTCTTGATACTCGCCATAGCCATCAGCAGGCTCAACCACTGCGTTGACTTTTTCGCCAGCAGATTTGCCTTCTAATTGTGATTCTAGGCCTGGGATGATGTTGCTGTGACCGTGTAGATAAGCAAGTGGCTGACCTTCTGGAGACTGGTCAAGGATATTGCCTTCGTCGTCTTTTAATGTGTAATTGAATTTGACGGCAGTGTCTTTTGCGATAGTAGTCATAAAATATCCTAAGTATATCTATGTAAAAAATTAAATACGGTTGCAATAAACCTAAAAAAGCCAATCAGCAAGCCAAATAGCCACAGTATTAGTCAATTATCATCAGTTTATTAAAGTAACTTTAGCAGTTAGCATCTTTAATTGAGATGGAGTATATAAGTTTCAAGGCAAAAAACATAAAAAATGCCAATTAATGCCACAATTTATCATAATAACTGCTATTTTCTATAGTTAATCGATAACTACTGGCCACTCAGGGTTTGGGAGTTGCGTTTTTTGGGAAGGGCTCCTACCATAATAATAAAATAAGGAAGAGAAATATTATGACGTTATCTGTAAATACGGCGACTAATTCGTCATCAAACGGCGACCCAGTGAACCACGATGATACTAACGATATAGCTAATGTTAGCTACCAATTCGATTTTGCCCGTTTTTCTGAGCATTTGGTGGATGTATCACTGTTTTTTACGGCAACAGATGATGCGCCTCAGCTTTGGCTACCAGCATGGATACCAGGCAGTTATCTGATGCGCGAGTTTGCTCGCAACATCACCGCTGTGCATTATCGAGTAACAGACAGCCGAATAAAAGAAGGTGACGGGCTTTCTGAAACTTATCGTGCACAAAAGGTAGATAAACATACGTGGCAACTCCCAACTATCACAGCAGGCCAAAGGGTAGTCGTCGAATACGAAGTCTACTGCTACGACCTATCGGTACGTACTGCCTATGTCGATCAGCAGCGTCTGTATGGTAATTTTACCTCACTTGCACTCGCGGTCGATGGGCAAGAGCAGATTCCTGTACAAGTCAGCTTGATTGTTCCGGAGTCGTTTTTGTTAGATAAAGAAGAAAGTCATGTAATCTTGGCATGTGGTTTGGCATCTACGCATCTGCGTGTTGATGGTCAGAGCGAAGATAAACGGCACTGTTATCAATTACGGGCAGATAATTATCATGAGCTGATTGATTATCCTTTTGAGATTGCAACACAGAATAAATTTGATTTTATTATTCATGACAGTCAGCATCAGACGCTTCATCACAGTTTTTATCTCTCAGGCAAGCATAGTGCCAATATGGGCAGGCTACAGCAAGACGTCACTCAGATTTGTCAGACTTATCTAGACTGGCTGGGGGATGCCCCCTTTCATGATTACACCTTTATGACGTTTGCCAGTGGTCAGGATTACGGCGGACTTGAGCATATCAATTCTACTAGTCTGATTACCCCGCGCCGTGACTTACCAAATGCTGATGAGCCAAAAATACCGAGCACGGATTATCAGCGGTTTTTGGGCTTGTGCAGTCATGAGTACTTTCACTCGTGGTGGGTCAAAACCGTGCGCCCTGATGTCATGGTTGATGTTGATCTACGCCGTGAAGCGTTCACGCCGATGCTTTGGGTATTTGAAGGATTTACGTCTTATATCGATGATTTTATGCTGCAAGCATCTGGCGTGATCGATAAGTCAGACTATCTCAGGTTACTAGCGGAACAAATCAATCGCTACTATCAAACGCCTGGACGCGATAACCAAAGTGTCGCAGAGTCAAGCTTTGATGCGTGGATTAAGCTGTACCGTAGCGATGAAAATACGGGCAATGCTGGTATCAGTTACTACAATAAAGGCGCATTGGTGGCGCTGTGTTTGGATTTGATATTGCTAAAAAATACCAATAATCGCTATCGTCTATTCGATGTGGTCAAAGCGTTCTATACCCAAGCAAAGCAAAATGACAGCAAGCGTATCGGCATCAATAGCGCGGATATGGGCGACGTGATTGGGCAGTTTATGCCGATAGCGGAATGGGAGGATTTTGAACGCCGTTACGTCAACGGCGTAGAGGAACTGCCAATTGAGGCGCTGCTGCTCGCAAACGGTATCAAAATGCAGGTCAATACCAAAGAGACTGCGGATAAGCATGTCCCATGGGGTATGCGCTGCAATGAGACACCCGCTGGACTCAAAATCAATCGGGTGAACCGCGGTAGTGTGGCTGCCAAAGCAGGTATCTCAGCCCATGACATCATTATCGCGATTGATGGCATCAAGGCGGATAGTAAGCAGCTAGCATCGCTGAGTAATGCAGCGCGCACTGTTGAGTGTCATCTGTTTCGCCGCGATGAGCTGATGTGTGTGCAAGTGCAACCTGAGGCACTGCCACAAGCTGACGGGGATGACAGTGATATGCCTGAAAAAGCATTTCCTCATAAGGTCAGTCTGCGCTTAGTAAAAGGTGCTCCAACGTTAGCAGATCATAGCGATCCTAAGCAAGCAGAATCCGCTTGGGAGCCATGGCTGGATGTGATGAAGCGTCAGTCAGCATAGTGACATCGAGAGATAGTAGTGACATCGAGAGATATAAGTAAGCAAAGCAAAACCCCCTAATAAGCAAATATGGTTATTAGGGGGTTCAAGTAATAGCTGAAAGGTTTTTGGGTATGCTGAATGGCTAGCTACTCTTCCTTGGTTTTATTATCAGGGTCCTCACTGGCAGACTTCTCGCTTGCAGTAGTGTCGCCGTTAGGCTCGTCAACCTCAGCATTATCGTTTTCAACATCGCTCGTCGCTTTAAGCGCGACAATCCAGTTTTGCATGAGCTCAATATCTACTTGCTGAGTATCGATGATATGCTGTGCCAATTGACGCATTTCTTCATCAGTACCGTATTCGAGCTCGATTTTTGCCATATCTACGGCGCCAATATGGTGTGGTAGCATGCCACGTGCAAATGCCATATCCGGCATAGGATCAGCAATACCCAATGTCATCTCACCATGCATGCTTTCCATGCCCTTAGCGTAGGCCTGTTGCATAGCAGCGGTATTGGGCTTAGGTTTGGCTGTGTCAGGATGGCTGGCAAGCCATTTGTTTAGGATATCAATCTCAGCTTGCTGCGCCGTGATGATATCTTGAGCAAGCTGGCGCATGGCATCATCTGTACCGTACTTTAGCTGAATTTTTGCCATATCTATCGCGCCGCGATGATGCCCAAGCATGCCTTTGGCAAACGCGGTATCAGGATCGTTATAACCCATACCGATCATCATCTCATCATGCATACTGGTCATGGACTTTGTGTAGTCTTTGAGCATATCCGTCATCTGAGTGTCATCTGTGGCGTTTTCGCTATCTACCGATGTATCGTGGCTCATATTCTCATGCTCAGCATGAGTCATGTCAGTCATTGGCGGGGTGGCTTCTTCTACAGGCGCTGATTGACTATCTGCTGCTGGCTGACACGCACCTAATAGCAGTGCAGTAGAAATGCTGGTGGCCAACAGAACAAAACGATGAGAAGCAATCATGATATATCCCTACTATAAGAAGACCAAATGATAAATAAATGAGGTCTATTTTACATAAATAATGACGTGCTGAATCTTAACAGATAAACCTTACCCATTCGAGACGCTATGTTTAACAAGAAGTAATATATTTACTTTAAATGAAAATATATGTCGGTATAGTCGAACCACTATTAAAGTGTTACAGCGTTAGACTCGTTTAGCCTACTACTGTAGTACTTGCAATCGTCTGCCTTGTACCACTTTTAATATTGATTGACTATAGCTAAGCGTTTAGACGGGACAAATTAATAGCTGATACCCAATTGCTGATAGTGCTGACTAGTTAAGTGAATGCGCACAAACTCGCCAACTGCTATGTCACCTAATTCAAACCCTGCCACCGACCAACGTATCAAACGTAGGCAGGGCAGACCAACATGCGCGGTCATTCGTCTGACTTGACGGTTTTTACCTTCATAAATTGTCAGCATCAACCATGAGTCCGGTACGCTTTTACGCTCACGTATCGGCGGATGACGTTGCCAGAGCGCCATCGGTAGCTCATCTTCACTGACGTGTTTAACCTCAGCAGGCAGAGTTTTGCCATCTTTGAGCGTCACGCCACGTTTGAGCTGATTGAGTTGCTCAGCAGTAGGAATACCCTCAACCTGTACCAAATAAGTCTTACCTTGCTTACGTCCAGCATTGGCTTTTGGCGGATGGGTAATTGCTTTATTGACTCGGCCATCATCGGTCAGAATAAGTAACCCTTCGGACGTTGCATCAAGCCTACCAGCAACTCGCAAAGACTTATCAGTGAAGTACTGCGATAGGGTGGCGTGGTCATTGTTGCTATCGTCTCTGAACTGACTTTGCACCCCATAAGGCTTATTGAACAAGATGAGACTAGAAGTCGGCATAAAGTGATATTTCCTGAAGGTAAATGAGTGATTAGCAGTCTTGGCTTATGTTTGATCAAGCAAAGTCAGTACTAAAAAATAAGAACAGAGGTATTGTGTTTGATATACGCTGTGCGATGTATTTTGCTACAAAAGTAGGACAGCAACCACGCAAATTTACTGCTACTCTAAATCCATATTTTTATAGGGGTATTTATATTTTTGATAGTAATAAACCTATCACCTACAAGATAAAATGATTGTCCAGCTCTTTGTTCTATTACTATCAACAAGATAATGTATTATAACCCTTTAAAGATTATAAATTTATAGATGCTGCATTTTATTAATAATTTATAAATTGTATATGTGATATTTCTTATTAATTAGCCAATAACACTGAATTTAATGATAAGCAGTTTCTATGCACAGTTTTAGTTTGTATTTACATCAATGCATATATGTTTAATTTGAAGCTATTTTTTAGTATCGTTCAATCCAATGCCGCAAGTATCTCATACATCAGACTTTGTTTAGCTAATAAGCGTCTAGAGCGCAACCATTATAATAGAAAAGCCAGCATAACAACGTGTTCAGTTCGCTTGCGATGTATAACTTACCACTAAGGAGTTTTATCCATGTCATATGATAAGGTCATCGTACCAAGAGACGGCGAAAAAGTAACCGTGAATGCTGATTTGTCGCTAAATGTGCCCAATCATCCGACTATTCCGTTCATTGAAGGTGACGGTATTGGGGTGGATATCACACCTGTCATGATAAAGGTGGTCAATGCAGCGGTCGATAAAGCCTACCACGGTAAAAAATCAATTATCTGGATGGAAGCTTACTTGGGCGAAAAAGCGGCCAAAATATATGACGGTGAATATTTACCCAGTGAGACATTAGAGATTTTAAAAGACTACGTCATCAGTATCAAGGGACCGTTGACCACGCCGGTGGGTGGTGGCTTTAGTTCGTTGAATGTGGCTGTACGTCAAAATCTTGATCTGTATGTCTGTCAGCGACCAGTACGCTGGTTTAAAGGCGTGCCAAGCCCAGTACAGCATCCTGAGCTGACCAATATGGTGATCTTTCGTGAAAATACAGAAGATATCTATACAGGTATCGAGTGGAAGGCAGGCAGTGATGATGCCAAAAAAGTCATCAATTTCTTAAGAGAAGAGATGGGTGTGACCAGCATTCGCTTCCCTGAAGACTGCGGCATCGGTATCAAGCCTGTCTCAAAAGAAGGCTCGCAGCGCCTAGTTCGTAAAGCCATTCAGCATGCTATCGATAATGACTTGCCAAACGTGACCCTCGTGCATAAAGGCAATATTATGAAATTTACGGAAGGCGCGTTTAAAGATTGGGGGTATGAGCTGGCAGCAGAGCGTTTTGATGCTGAGCCATTAGATGGTGGTCCATGGATGACGATGAAAAATCCCAAAACGGGTAATGACATCATCATCAAAGATGTGATCGCTGATGCATTCTTGCAGCAGATTCTGATGCGTCCGGCAGATTACTCCGTAGTAGCAACACTCAACCTGAACGGTGACTATATCTCTGACGCGCTAGCGGCGGAAGTAGGCGGTATCGGTATTGCCCCAGGTGCTAACAAAGGCGGCGCAATCGCTGTTTATGAAGCGACGCACGGTACTGCGCCTAAGTATGCTGGTCAGAATAAAGTAAACCCAGGCTCATTGATATTGTCTGCGGAAATGATGCTGCGTGATATGGGTTGGTGTGAGGCGGCGGATCTCATCATCAGTGGTATCCAAGGCGCGATCGCCAATAAGACGGTTACTTATGACTTTGAGCGTTTGATGCCAGATGCTATCTTGCTCAGTACTTCTGAGTTTGGCAAAGCCATTATCAAGCACATGGATGCGTAATCGCATTAATGCCTAGAGCGTTAAACTCTATTATATTTATTCAAGGCCGCTTACTGATGTAGGTGGTTTTTTTATGTGTTTGAAATGGATAGACATAGGCAAGTTGTTTATTATCATTTTGAGATAGGCACAAAAAAACACCTCAACGTTCTAAGACGGCTGAGGTGTTTTGTTTGCTAATACTTAAACTTACCTAATCGATCTGTGTATAAAAACCAGAGCGATTAGGATTAATGTTTCAAGATCAATTGCTTATTACTTATAGCGATGCCAAGGCTTCGTTAAACAAAGCGCTTGGACGCATGGCTTTTTTCGCAAGCTCCTCATCAGCATAGTAGTAGCCTTTGATATCGACTGGCTTACCTTGAACGTCGTTAAGTTCTTTGACAATCGCGTCTTCGTTTTCTGCCAGCTTTTGCGCCAATGGCGTGAACTGTGCTTTTAACTCGCTATCTTGATCCTGCGCCGCCAGCTCTTCAGCCCAATATAGCGCTAGATAGAAGTGACTACCACGGTTATCAAGCTCACCAGTTTTACGTGATGGTGATTTGTCATTCAGCAGCAGTTTTTCGGTCGCGGTATCGAGCGTATCGGCTAATACTTGAGCTTTAGCATTGTTGTCGTTGCTGGCCAAATGCTCCAAAGAGACGTTCAAGGCCAAGAACTCACCAAGTGAATCCCAACGTAGATGGTTTTCTTCGGTGAGCTGCTCGACATGCTTTGGTGCAGAACCGCCAGCACCTGTCTCGAACAAGCCGCCGCCTTTCATGAGTGGCACAACCGATAGCATCTTAGCACTGGTACCAAGCTCTAGGATTGGGAATAAGTCAGTTAAGTAATCACGTAAGATGTTACCAGTCGCAGAGATCGTATCGAGGCCACGAGCGACACGCTCTAGGGTATAACGCATGGCGCGAACCTGAGACATGATTTCGATGTGTAAACCGTCAGTATCATGATCTTTTAGATACATTTTAACTTTTTTGATGAGCTCGTTCTCATGTGGACGGTATGGGTCGAGCCAGAAGATAACAGGCGTATTTGATTCACGGGCACGGCGTACAGCAAGCTTGACCCAATCTTGGATCGGGGCATCTTTGGTCTGACACATGCGCCAGATATCGCCTTTTTCAACGCGTTTTTCGAGCAAGACTTCATCGGTCTCAACGTCGACGATACGCGCAATACCAGCATCGCTAGATTCAAAGGTCTTGTCATGAGAGCCGTATTCTTCTGCTTTTTGTGCCATTAGGCCGACGTTTGGTACGGTACCCATGGTCGTTGGGTCAAAATTGCCATGCCATTTGCAGAAGTTAATCATTTCTTGATAAATACGAGCAAAGGTAGACTCTGGCATGACGGCTTTACAGTCATACATTTTGCCATCAGCGCCCCACATTTTACCGCCTGAACGAATCATCGCTGGCATAGAGGCATCCACGATCACATCACTTGGTGAATGGAAGTTGGTGATACCTTTGGCCGAATCAACCATGGCCAGACGTGGACGATGCTCCTGACAAGCATGTAGGTCGCGCTCAATTTCTTCACGCGTTGAGGTTGGCAAAGTAGCAATCTTATCGTATAAATCTGCCATACCGTTGTTGACGTTGATGCCAAGCTCATCAAAGAGTTCGCCGTGTTTTTCAAACGCATCTTTATAGTAAATGCGGACCGCATGACCAAACACGATGGGGTGTGAGACTTTCATCATGGTGGCTTTGACGTGTAGTGAGAACAAGATACCCGCTTCGCGGCAATCTTCCATTTCACGCTCATAGAATTCAAGCAAGGCTTTTTTGCTCATGACCATCAAATCGATAACTTCTTTGTCTAGTAGGTCGATTTTAGGTTTCAATACTTTTTTGGTGCCGTCGTCTAGCAATAGCTCCATGCGAACCGTGCGCGCCTTATCTAGGGTCATAGATTGCTCGCCATCATAGAAGTCGCCGCCATGCATGTGCGATACATGTGTGCTTGACCATTGTTTCCATTCACCCATTGAATGTGGATGCTTGCGTGCATAGTTTTTGACGGCTTTTGGTGCGCGGCGGTCTGAGTTACCTTCACGTAGTACAGGGTTTACGGCACTGCCTAAGCTCTTACCATAGCGCTTACGTAGCTCTTTTTCTTCATCCGTTTGTGGATCATCTGGAAAGTCAGGGATGGCATAGCCTTTACCTTGCAGCTCTTTGATGGCTGCTTTGAGCTGCTGTACAGAGGCACTGATATTTGGCAGTTTGATGATGTTGGTATTG
Organism: Psychrobacter sp. KCTC 72983; assembly: GCF_014280455.1. Classification (NCBI taxonomy): domain Bacteria; kingdom Pseudomonadati; phylum Pseudomonadota; class Gammaproteobacteria; order Moraxellales; family Moraxellaceae; genus Psychrobacter; species Psychrobacter sp. KCTC 72983. The sequence continues at coordinate 1,019,548 of NZ_CP060390.1, read as the reverse complement.
GGGTCTTGAGTCAGGCGACCAAGCTCAGCTAGGTTGTCAGGAACACGTTGCTCTTCGGTCAAGTATTCAGGGAATTCAGCCAATATACGTGCCGCAACAGAGATGTCACTAGTTTCAACTTCGACACCTGCGGTCTTAGTGAACGCTTCTACAATAGGTAAAAAAGATAGTGTCGCAAGCGCTGGGGCTTCGTCAGTTTTTGTATAAATAATTTTTGACATTTTATTTGAATCTTCCTTTAGTTGTCGTTAATAATAAAGCTCGAATATAATGTTGAATATGGGTCAATGATACTATGCAATGCTCAATGATATCGTTCGAACAAGTACGTCGTATGTAGCTGCTTAGCAATATTTAAGTTAGAGATATTCAAGTTTGATAAAACATTTTCTTTTACTGATGTTCACTACAAGGGCGTTCTCAGATGGCACGTTGACTGCCCCGTAAAACTGCCAGACAGCAAGTCGCTGACGGTATATTATAATAAACCCACTATAAATTCGAGAGGATGTCAATCACATACCATGAACTAAGTATACTGTTTTCGCTCATATCTTAGGGTTTCAAATTATACTAAGCTGGTAGTAACCTTATTCTAACAGTCATTTGTTGCGATATCATCTTTTCAATAATATGGACGGTGTTTTATTGACCTTTATATTATTCTTGAGAGGACATAAGGATAATCCTAAAAACCACCAATGTCACGATTGGTGGTTTTTTATTGCGTCTCAAAAAAACTTTGCAAATTGTGACAGCAAAACCGCAAAAATTTGCTAGGCTAGGTCATCAACAGATTGGTTATCGATAAATATATAGCGATTATAAGAGTGACGGTGAGTATGAGTTTAGAGTATGCGCTGATGAATGATACTAGCTGGCAGAGCCAGACCGATTGGCAAACGCCAGACACGCCTTTTATGTCATTTGCTTTTTGGCAGGCGCTTGCTGAGACAGGCGCGATTGGCGAGCGGGCAGGGTGGCTACCGATATTTATTTTGGTGCACCGTGTCAATGATAATACTAAGGATGCCGCACTGCAACCAGTCGCGGTGCTGCCAGTCTTTATAAAAGGCCATCATCGCGGTGAGTTCGTGTTCGATCATTCATGGGCAGAGGCGTATGCGCGCTATGGTCTCGACTATTATCCAAGATTGGTCACTAGTGTGCCGTATACGCCGATTATGGGTCAGCGGTTTTGGCTGGCAAAAGGGGAAAGGCTAAATGAAGAGATAATCAAAACAGCCATCGCAGGTGTCGATGATATCGCTCAGCAAGTCGGCGCCTCAAGCTGGCATGGGCTATTTGTGACTCCTAATCTAGCCTCTATTGCGACCACGTCTATGCCGACCGAAATTGATATAGAGCGTGCGCTAGCAGCACAAGAGCGCGGCGTAGAGTCCGCGCCGATTGCGATGCCGATATTCGAGCGCCAAGGTTGTCAGTTCTTATGGCAAAACAAAGACCTGCTCAATGACAGTCAGCCCTTTGCAGACTTTGATGCGTTTTTGATGACGCTAAAAGCTAAAAAGCGCAAAACTATTCGTGCGGAGCGTCGTAAAGTGGCGGAGCAAGGTATCATCTGCCAGCGAAAAATCGGCGATGCTATCAGCGATGCAGACTGGAAGGCTTTTTATCACTGTTACGTTATGACTTATGCGGTACGCGGACAGCAGCCTTATCTGACGATAGACTTTTTTATGGCATTGGCAGCGAGTATGTCTGAACATATTATGCTCGCGCAAGCGTTAGACGCGCAGGGTGAGATTATTGCCAGTAGTTTGTTCTTGTATGACACACCTGATAGTAATAGCGACAACGGCGACAGTGTTGATGGCGATGTTAATAATGATGTTGATAATAATGCAACCTTGTACGGTCGATACTGGGGCGCGCTTGGTGAGTATGACAGTTTGCATTTTGAGCTGTGCTATTACCAAGGCATTGAGTTTGCCATCGAGCAAGGGCTAGCGTCCTTTGATCCAGGCACGCAAGGGGAGCATAAGCTGGTTCGTGGATTTATCCCAACGACCACGCACTCGCTTCACCGTATTTATGATCCGCGTTTTGTCCCTGCGATTGGCGATTTTTGTGCCAGAGATCGGATGCATATGGCACAATATCGCAAGCAAGCCCATGAGGCACTACCATTTAACGCGGACAATATGCCAGCCTTTGATACACTTCATTGATATACACCATTAATGCCAACCATTAATAATAGCCTGCAGGCATTTACTTTACACATTTCACGATTAGCCGTTAACTATGCCCACAAACTCTATTGCTAGTATTGCTACCTCTCTGCCTCCTATTGAACTCGTATCGTGGCTCAATGCTGAAGGTTCGCTCACAGCCATGCTAGAAGAGAAGGCAGGGCAGCCGTTACGAGTGGAGCGCACCTTTGAGGGTTATCGGCTATTGACGCTGCAACAAAAGCGACAATTGGGTCTGCAAGGCTCAGCGCTAAATCGTCCACTGCTGGCGTGGATACGTGAAGTACAGCTATACGGCAATGACGAGCGGCCGTGGGTCGGTGCGCAAAGCATCTTTCCGCTATCAAGCCTAAAAGGTAACGCGCGACGCTTGCAGCAGCTAAAAGGTACGCCCATCGGTTATGTGTTATTTAAACGTCGGCGCACAGTGCCAAATCAGCGATTTGTGCGACAGACGAGCGAGGGCTGGCAACGGCAAACGCGCTATGACTGGTATGGTCGCTTACTACTTATCAGCGAAACCTTTTTGCCGGCATTTTTGTCCAGTGATACTTAAAAACGTTTTATTCTTATATACACAAAGAAAAAACTAGGGTCAAAAATTTGCATTGAGTAAAACCTTTAGGGCGTGTTGAACATTCGCAAATAGGCACTGCTGATCGCTAAAATTGTTCCAGACAAGGCACAAAGCGACGATAATGCAGATGCCTTAGCGAGATTTGTAACGCAGTATGGGGCAATTTTAGCATCAGCCCCAACGATAAAAGCAGGGGACAGGACTCTTTTTTGCCGCTTCATCGTTAAAAATAAGCGCTTAGAATGACTCAACTTATTATTTTTAACATCGAATCGCCTAAAAAATAGTCGCTGTCAGTGCCATGGTCGAATGTTCAACACGCCCTATTTAATTGGCTATTTATCTGTGTTATATCGCCATTTAATTTGCTCATCTTCAGGCAGGCTTTTTTGCGCTCATCGCACAATTTTTCATGTTACACTTACGCTTTCGCAATGCTATCGATGCCGCTGTATATCGATTTTATTGACGGATCGGTCAAGTTAATACAGGCCAACTGCCTGTGTTTATTCTTATGTTAATTTTTACTGATAGTCGCCATTCACAATCATGGTCGTACCATAAAACAGCTGGCAAAAGAACAGCGTGCACAAGTACCTAGCATACTTTGAGCAACGTCGATGCAGTGTTCGTTTGGTTGTGGGCAAGCTATCAGCTTCTTTTTAATGATACTTTTTCAATGACAGTCACTACTTAGGACATTATTATGTTTAAAGACATTTCTATCAAAGAGTTTGATCCGACCCTTGCTGAAGCGATGGCTGCAGAAAGCGTTCGTCAAGAAAATCACATCGAGTTGATTGCCTCTGAAAACTACTGCTCACAAGCAGTGATGGAAGCACAAGGCACTGATTTGACCAACAAATACGCTGAAGGCTATCCTGGTAAGCGTTACTACGGTGGCTGTGAGCATGTCGATGTCATTGAACAATTGGCCATTGACCGTGCAAAAGAGCTGTTCGGTGCTGAATACGTCAACGTCCAGCCACATTCAGGCAGCCAAGCGAACTCTGCTGTATTTTTAGCGTTGCTAGAAGCCAATGACACGGTACTTGGCATGAGTCTAGACGCTGGTGGTCACTTGACGCATGGCGCACACATCAACTTCTCAGGTCTGAACTACAATGCCGTACAGTATGGATTGGTCGATGGCACTGGTTTAATTGACTATGATCAAGTAGAAGCCCTAGCGCGTGAGCACAAGCCAAAAATGATCATCGCAGGTTTTTCAGCGTATTCACAAGTCGTTGATTGGCAGCGTTTCCGTAACATCGCTGATGAAGTAGGCGCGTATCTATTGGTAGATATGGCACACGTTGCTGGTCTTGTTGCGGGCGGCGTCTATCCAAGCCCAATACCTTTCGCGGATGTAGCCACCACCACCACGCACAAAACCCTACGTGGCCCGCGTTCAGGTATGATCTTGTCGCGTGATGAGAAATTAGCCAAAAAGCTAAACTCTGCCGTATTCCCAGGCAACCAAGGTGGCCCGCTCATGCACGTCATCGCGGCAAAAGCGGTTTGCTTTAAAGAAGCGCTAGAAGACAACTTCAAAACCTATCAGCAGCAAGTTGTGAAAAACGCACAAGCCATGGCAAAAGTCATTCAAGAGCGTGGCTATGAAATCATCTCTGGTGGTACTGAAAACCATCTCATGCTGATCAGCCTAGTGAAGCAAGAAATGACCGGTAAAGAAGCCGACAAATGGCTTGGTGATGCACATATCACGGTCAACAAAAACGCCGTACCAAATGATCCAAAATCACCATTTGTCACCTCTGGTATCCGTATCGGTACACCAGCCATTACTACTCGCGGCTTCAACGAAGCGCAAGCAGCTGATTTGGCAGGCTGGATCTGTGACGTGCTAGACAGCCGCGGTGATGAAGCGGTTGCAGCTGAAGTACGCGGTAAGGTAGAAGCAATCTGCAAAGAGCTACCAGTGTACGAAAAAAACCAGTAAGTATTAACTGACTCTATTTGAGAGTTGTATAACAAAAAACCGCTTAGCGTTTGCTAGGCGGTTTTTATTTTTAATCACAGTTAAGGAAGATACGATGTCTATTTCAACAACTATGTCGTTTTGCTTTTGTAGTGTTCGCGAGGAAAATTTAACCAGCATACTTGTTGGTGATATGACACTGGATGAGCTAAGAGAAAATCGCGATAACCAATACTTAGATGTGAGACAAGCGTCTCTTGAACATTATACGGAAGAACTGGTTGAGTTATTGGGAGAGGGGCATTATGCCTTGTGCGATTTGTTGTTTTTGGCAAACAATAGCACCCCGCTGCATGAGCAGCATGACGGTTTATTATACAATGTGGCCGTCGTACCTGAGATCGTCAAAGCGTTTGCCGCGACAGACTTAAAAAAATTGGTACACGATATCGGCTACCACGAAGCAGAGAGCCAAGAAGGTTTGAATACGTTTCGTGAGAATTTAAATCACGTTCACGAGTTGTTTAAGTTTGCAGAAGAGAACAAGCTCAATGTGATTGGGTTTACGCTTTAGTGAGTCGATCATGTTGCTGCATGACGTCGCACCTAGACATATTTGAACCGAATGTCAGATAAATAAAAACCGCCCAATATTATCGCTGGGCGGTTTTATTCATTCAAATAATTGTGCGATAAGAGCATGCTCATGCAATAAGGGGCAAATTTAAACCCTACGAATATTTAGAATCTCAGCCACCGAGTTGATTGAGTCCTAATGCCAGCACCAAACCAATAGCAGTGCTGATACCCGCCCAATGGTTGCCATCTTTAAATGCAGACGGAAAAACTTCTGTCGCTAATGAAGCAATAACTGCCCCTGCGGCAAAACAGTCAATTGCACTAATTACTGCATCATCGACATCTTTGAGAAGCGTTTTGCCAATAATAGCTGCTAATGATAATAAAATAGCTGCACCAATCCATAGCATGAGTATTTTTTTGTGACTGCTACCACCATCGCGCATTTGTTTGGCACCGCCTGCGGCTTCTGGGAGATTTGATAATAAAATAGACCCTGCTAGTGCCGCGACTTGTAAAGCGTTACCACCAATCAGCGCGACGCCAAGCGCTAAGTTTTCTGGGATGCCATCAAGCGTAATAGCAGCAAGCAAACCTGCCCCGCCTTTGTTTTGCATTTTTTCATCAATCAGATAGTCAATACCCGTAAAGACCACTGCGCCTAACACGGTAAAGGCGACAGTCGTCCACAAACCACTCTCGCCAATCGCAGGTTGAATCATCTCAAGTACCACTGAGCTCATGAGCGCACCACCTGCCAGCGCAAGCAGATTGCCTTGTATCCAGTCAGGCATGTAGCCGTATAGACCCCACAATGCACCAATAATGAGTGCGCCTGAAACCACAAGAATAATGGCAAATACCAACATAAAATGCCTCGATACTTTTAATAAGTTTTAATAATTCTGAGTAATATCTATTGATACGATGAATGGCGGTGAGATCACGTTGTATTTGATAATAATGCTATCACACGATGTGACCCATGCAATCTCCTCAAGATTAATCACGGCTTAAATACGCTCAGACGTAGTATTACATAAACGGCAACTTGGTGAATATTTGCAATATCGTGGCATTGACGATATCGACAAAGAACGCACCAACCATTGGCACGATTAAGAAGGCTTTCGGCGAGGGGAGATAGCGATCCGTGACTGCTTGCATATTGGCAATCGCTGTCGGGGTAGCTCCCATACCAAAACCGCAATGTCCTGCTGAGAGTACTGCCGCGTCATAGTCTTTGCCCATGACTTTAAAGGTAATGAGGTAGACGTAGATAATCATGATGATGGTCTGTACGATCAATATGACCAATACAGGCCCTGCCAAATCCGTCAACTGCCAAAGCTTCAATGACAGTAACGCCATTGCCAAAAACAGAATCAAAGACGCATTACCAAATACATCAATCGAGCGATCAAACATCTCAAAGCTGAAGACCATCGTTAACACATTGCGAATGATAACGCCGCCTGCCAGTGCCCAGACGAACGTCGGTAGCTCAAACCATGTGCGCTCAGCCACGAGCGTCATCCCATCGGCAAAAGCCAATGCCCCTGCAAATAGCGCTAATGTCTCGATAGTAGAGGATGCCGTGATAAAGCGCATGCTATCGGGTCTCTCAAAGATGTCCTTATTACTCCCTGCAGTCTCCTCATCATTTTTTTACCGCTAAGTGTCATTCTCAAAAGGCACAATAATCCACAGCTGCGGCTTACCAAAGTCGCTATAAGCATCTTCGATAATGCTTTTAAAGATATTGAAGTCTTCGGTGTTTATCTTTTTTATTACCGTCAAATCAAGCACTAAGTGCCGCATATCGCTGTCTGTCAGACAGTCCCATGCACTGTCCCAATTGTGTGAAAAATAGCTGGGGAAGTGGCAGGCACGCGCCAGACTCATCAATAGCGTGGTTTTGTCCAGTGTGTCACACGCAGGTATGGTAACAGCCTGAGTAGGAATGACGGCAGATAGCGCTGTACCGTTTTGGTTAATGGGGTCTTGACTGACATAGTGGATGGCTTGGCTCGTATCTTTCTGATTCATGGCTTTTTGACTAATATCCTTTGGTTTCATATTAGGGTACCTCAAGCTTTTGAAAACTGTCATAGTGATCGACGGTTAAGTAATAAACAGTGGGCGGATAACCACCTGTGACGATACGCCGCGCACCGCGATGGGAGACGCCAGGGGTGGGTACGGTGTATTCGCGGTAGTAGCCTTGCGATTGTGCTGGCAGTCTGCCTTCACGGTTATAAAACGTCGTGCCGTCCTTATTGGGATAAGGATATGGTCCGCCTTGTTGAATCAGCGCAATTGTCTTATCGACTTGTGCATCGCCCGTGATGCTTGTGGTCGCTGTATCAGTTGTGGCGACTTGTCTGGTATTGTCAGACGTATACTGAGATAACGTCGAGCCTAAATCACCAAAGAAGTAGACAGCGACAGCGATAATGGCAATGAGGCTAAATAGGGTACTGCCTAGGCTTCTCTTGTTGCGAGAGCTATTTTGACGAGTGTTTTGATGGTTGCGATTTGAGAGGCGGCTGTGATTATCTCGTTTGCTATTATTGGGCATCTGCCTTGGTGTATTTGGTGCAGTATCTGGTTCAATGCTGAGTATGGCTGACGTCACTTTGGTGGCACGCAATTGGTTTTTATCATTACGACTACTCGTGAAATAGACACGTCGACCAACCGCTATCGGCTCCGCCAAACTTACTTTGCTAATATGAAAAAACACGTCCTCATCTTGATTATCGACATCGATAAAGCCATAGCCTTTTTCGTGATTCCAATGTTTAATCTTGCCGCTTTGCATGGTGGCACCGCTCCTTATTGTTTAGATATCCGTAATATAGATAGCTATGATTATCATAAAAAAACGCCAGCACAATGGCCGACGTTCTCAAACTCTCGATTCAATCATGAATACAGATTTAGTTATGCACGTACTTCACCATGACCATAGACGATCCATTTTTGCGAGGTCAAACCTTCAAGACCCACTGGGCCGCGCGCATGGATTTTGTCCGTTGAGATGCCAATCTCAGCACCAAGACCATATTCAAAGCCATCAGCAAAACGGCTAGAGGCGTTAATCATGACGCTCGCTGAGTCCACTTCACGAATGAAGCGTTGCGATTTGGTATAGTTGTCCGTGATGATGACATCGGTATGATGGCTGCCATGTGTATTGATATGCTCAATGGCTTCATCAATACCGTCGACGACTTTGACCGCAAGAATAGGGGCAAGATATTCTGTATCCCAGTCCTCAGAGGTAGCAGCAGACAAGTGACCGTTTAAGGTGATCACATCGGCCAAGATACTCTCAGCACTTTCGTCAACACGCAGTTGCATGGCATCATCGGCCTCGATAATGGCGGTGGCAATCTTGGGCAGTAAATCTTTGGCGATAGAGGCATCAATCAGCAGCGTCTCCATCGTGTTGCACGTGCCATAACGATGGGTTTTGGCATTGACACTGACTTTGATGGCAATCTCAGGATCCGCATCGCTATCGATAAAGGTATGGCAGTTACCATCTAGATGCTTGATCACAGGGACGCGGGCGTCATTGCTAATACGCTCAATCAGACCTTTGCCGCCACGCGGTACGATGACGTCCACATATTCAGTCATGGTGATCAGCTCGCCAACAGCAGCTCGATCGGTCGTTTGCAATACCTGCACGCTGTGCTCAGAGAGATCCGTCTGACTGAGACCTTTTATGATGCATTTGGCAATCGCTTGATTGGATTCAAACGCTTCAGAGCCACCGCGTAAGATGATGGCGTTGCCTGATTTTAGTGCCAGTGAAGCAGCTTCTAAGGTTACGTTAGGACGCGATTCATAAATCATGCCAACGACGCCCAGTGGCACACGCATTTTGCCCAAATGAATCCCAGATGGCTGATAAGTCATATCCGTCACTTCGCCGATTGGATCAGGCAGGCTCGCCACGTCTTTTAGGCCTTGGAGCATAGCGTTGAATCGTGCTTCGTTTAATTCCAAGCGATCGAGCAGAGCGCTATCAAGCTCGTTTTTGTGACCGTTGTCCATATCGATTTTATTGGCAGCCAAAATATCTGGCTTGGCATTGACTAGCTCATCATGAATGGCCATGAGTGCTGAGTTTTTGTCACCGGTGTTGGCTGCCGCGAGCGCACGAGAAGCGGCTCTGGCTTGCTTGCCAACAGACTGCATGTAGGTGGTAATATCCGTCGTATTTGCTTGACTCATCAATTATTCTCCTTATGTGATATCAGTTTTATATAAATAAAAGCGCCTAAAAAGGCGAAAATTTAGCAAAAAATCAGTTTTGAATGCCTATTTAGCGGTCCATAGGTCATTATACTATTTAACATAGAGGAGATTGCGGCGATAGTAAAGATGATTTTGTGAACAGAACCCGCTTTACAAAGCATCAAAGTGACTTTACAAAGGGTTGTTTTAAAGTTTATTTCCTAGTGTTTAAAAAGGGTTGCTTCAAATATTTTGTGAGCTGTGTTTACGTGCCTTTAACAGAACTGCGCTGTAAATACTAAGGTAGCTGCGATGTATCATCAGTATAGTAGGCACTAAGAAAACGGCACTATCAATAGATAACGCTAAATTATATGACAAGTAATGGAGAATAACGATGACGACTAAAAACACGACATACAAAAACTGGATGACGGTTGGCTTGGTTGCAGGGGTGCTTGCGCTCAGTGCTTGTAGCAAAGACGAGACACCAATGGAGACGCAAGCGGATACAAGCGTTGACGCTCAAACCAGCGTTGAAGAGAATGCAACCGCAACTGCGAGTAGCTCTGATGACATCGCCGTTGCTAGCGCCGATGACGGTATGGCTGTCAGTACAGGGGATGATGTGGCTGTGGCAACCGCAGATGATGCAGAAGTACTGGATGGCACCGAAGATTCAGAGCATGTATCGACGTACTAAGTTTTATGGCGCGCCAAACGCTATGATAGTGTGTTGGTCAATATAGCATTATCAGATAAAACAACGCCTGGCACGCGAAAGTGATAAAATAAAGCCCAGAGCGATAAATATGGTCTGGGCTTTTTTGTGCCAGTCAGTTATCCAGTACTGATTAACTGACTGGTTAAACACAAGATTTGCCTTTTTACTGTGTAATAAGAGACAATATGGCATTTTTCTCTTGGCCTGCTCAGGCGTAGCATTAGCATAATAATGCTATAGATACTTATACTATATATACGGCTCTTATTTATTTTTATTCGTGTTTTCACTCATATTTATTGGAAGTCTGCTGAACCATGCTTGATACTGCAAAAAAACCAACTCGGCCTATCGCCCTAGACTTACAAGACATCCATAAAAGTTATGGCTCATTAGAGGTGCTCAAGGGAGTGTCTCTGACGGCCTATGATGGTGATGTCATCTCTATTTTGGGCTCATCTGGCTCAGGTAAATCGACATTGCTGCGCTGTATTAACTTGCTCGAAAATCCCAATCAAGGTCGTATCCTGATCGGTAACGAAGAGCTGATGCTAAAACCTGCCAGATCAGGTGAGCTGCAAGCGGCGGATGTGAAGCAGTTAGAGAGCTTGCGTGCTCGCGTTGGGTTCGTCTTCCAAAACTTTAATTTGTGGCCACATAAGACGATTTTGCAAAATATTATTGAGGGGCCAACGCAGGTTCTCAAGATCAAAAAAGCCCAAGCGATCAGTGATGCCGAAAAACTGCTCGACAAAGTCGGTTTGCTCGATAAAAAAGACGCTTATCCAGCGAACTTATCTGGTGGTCAGCGTCAGCGGGTTGCCATTGCGCGCGCGCTTGCCATGCAGCCGCAAGTGCTATTATTTGATGAGCCAACCTCGGCGCTAGACCCTGAGTTGGTCAATGAAGTACTTGCTGTCATGCGAGAGCTGGCAGAAGAGGGTCGCACTATGCTGATCGTCACTCATGAGATGCGCTTTGCCCGTGAAGTATCAAGCAAAGTGGTCTTCTTGCACCAAGGGGTGGTTGAAGAGATCGGCACACCTGAGCAAGTCTTTGACAATCCTACCTCCGAGCGCGTCAAAGATTTTATGGCCTCGCATCGTCCGCACTAATCCTGTCCAAGCTATAAATCAGATGGTGGTAAAGCCCTGCCGGCTCTACCGCCATCGAATCCTATCAAATATAAAAATCACTATAGCGTAACTAGGGCGTGTTGAACATTCGCAAATAGGCACTGCTGATCGCTAAAATTGTTCCAGACAAGGCACAAAGCGACGATAATGCAGATGCCTTAGCGAGATTTGTAACGCAGTATGGGGCGATTTTAGCATCAGCCCCAACGATAAAAGCAGGGGACAGGACTCTTTTTTGCCGCTTCATCGTTAAAAATAAGCGCTTAGAGTGACTAAGCTTATTATTTTTAACATCGAATCGCCTAAAAAATAGTCGCTGTCAGTGACATGGTCGAATGTTCAACACGCCCTATTGTTTATCCTTTATTGCCCAATAGTCACGGTGAGTATGCAAAACGTTTGTTTTTGATTTTTTACTCAGGTATTATCAAAAGGTTTATAGTCGGTCAATTTTAACGGCTGTCCATTATTCTGCTATCTATATTGCTTGTCTGTCAGGGACGTCAGAGAACAAAGTATCAGAACCCCGTATCCATACCCATCAGAATTTAAGGAACATATGATGTCGAACGCTCGTCTATTGTGGTCATCGATGACCGTCTCTGCTGCGCTCATGCTAAGCGCTTGTAGCCAACCTGCCGATGAAACTACCGAAGCCAATGCCGATGCACCTGCCGCAGAAACGACTGGCCAAACCATCCGCATTGCAACCGAAGGCGCTTATCCTCCATTTAACTATACCAATGCTGATGGTAGCTTGAGCGGTTTTGATGTCGATGTTGCCAATGCCTTGTGTGAGCAGATGCAAGCCAACTGTGAAATCGTAGCGCAGGATTGGGACGGTATTATCCCAGGTCTATTGGCACAAAAATATGATGCCGTTATCGCAGGTATGTCTATCACGGCTGAGCGCCAAGAAAAAGTCGATTTCAGCGAACCGTATTTTGCCAATACGATGGTATGGCTCACCAACACTGATGGCAGCTTTGATCCAATGGCGATCCAAAACGTCACGCTTGGTGGACAGCGTTCTACCACGCCAGGCGCTTATCTACAAGATAACTACGAAGGCAAAGATGGCAATACCGTTCAGCTATATGACAACTACGACAATGCCTACTTGGATCTAAAGTCTGGTCGTAGCGATGCAGTATTGGCCGAAAAAGTCTCTGCCAAATCATGGCTCGCTGACAATAAAGAAGGCTTCGGTATCGTTGGTGATGAGATTGATAACGATGACAATATTGCTATTGCCGTGCGTAAAGGTGATGGACTCAAAGCGGAATTTGATAAAGCATTGAGCGAAATCCGTAGCAACGGTGAGCTTGCCCGTCTTGAGCAGCAAAACTTTGGACAATAATGACTCACTAAAGATTGCTGCGAATACGCGCGCGCCACTGACAAGTACTGAATAAGTGGCGCTCAATAAGGCATCAAGCAGCACGTAATAAGTGACGATATGGTGGTAACTATATTAAGGAATAATAGGTATGACAATTTCAATGACATCACTAATGACCTCATCAATGAGCAAAAAAGCATTGTTGCTAGCACCGCTTAGCGCCGCCATGCTACTGCTGGCAGGTTGTAACGATAGCTCAGCACCAGCAGAAAATGCTGAAGCTGATACCGCGTCTGAAGCACCTATGAATATCAAAATCGCGACAGAATCAAGCTACAAGCCATTTAGCTACACAGATGCTGATGGCAAACTTATCGGCTATGAGATTGAGTTGGTTGACGCATTATGCGCACAAATGAAAGCTGAGTGTGAAGTCATCTCTCAAGATTGGGATGGTTTGATTCCAGGGTTGAATGCACAGAAATTTGATGCAGCCATCGCTGGTATGTCAATCACCCCTGAACGTAAAGAAGTGGTCGACTTCAGTGACCCTTACTTCCATAGTGGTATCATCCTCATTGGTAAAAAAGGTGATGATATCAGCATCGATTCGCTAAAAGGTCAGCCAATCGCTTCACAGCGCTCTACCGTGGCCTCACAGTATCTACAGGACGAGCACGCAGATGCTGATATCAAGCTATATGATACCCAAGACAATGCCTACCTAGATCTAACCTCAGGTCGCGCACGTGCGATGATGTCTGATAAAGTCACTGGTATTGACTGGCTAAAAACAGACGCCGGCAAAGACTATGAAGTAAAAGGTGACGAGATCAGCACCAATGACGATGCGATGGGTATAGCTTTCCGTAAAGGCGATCCATTGGTTGCTAAATTCAATGCGGCATTGGCTGAGCTAAAAGACAACGGCACTTATGATCAAATCACAGGCAGTTACTTTGGTACCAGCTCGACCGCTGCGGCACAAAAAGCATCGGTCACTGATGGCGTCGATGAAGTCATAGTCGTTGAAGAAGACGCACCAGCTGAAGCGGCAACGAACTAAGACGAGGTCTTCTGCATAGACCGTTATTTTGAAAAGTGTTGTTTACCCAAGAAAACCCAAGGATGATCATGAGCAATCACTGTGTTCCAGTCCGTGCTACGACTGGCAAATCTATTATTAGCGCTATGACGAGCAGCCGTCTATCTGTGCCATTACTTACGCTAGCGACCATTTTTACCGTCGCTGGCTGTAGCAATAGCCAAGAGAATGCGGCCGATACCAGTTCTGATACGACCGAAACGAAGGCAACTAAGGATGACGTATTGCGTATTGGTACGGAAGGGGCGTATGCACCTTTTAACTATACCAACGCCGATGGGACACTGGGTGGTTTTGACGTTGAGATAGCCAATGCCATCTGTGCCGATATGCAGGTGACTTGTGAGATTATGGCGCAAGATTGGGACGGTATTATTCCTGGTCTAAAAGCCGGTAAGTATGATGCGATTGTCGCGGCGATGTCCGTTACGCCAGAGCGTGCAGAGCAGGTTAGCTTCACTGACCCATACTTTAGCAATACCTTGGTTTTTTTGGCCAAAAAAGACAGCAGTTTTGACCCTAGTAACCAAAGCGACATCGACGCTCATTCGATTGCCGCACAGCGCTCGACCATCTCATCACAGTGGTTCGAAGACAAGTATCCAAACGCTGACATGAAGCTTTATGATACGTTGAGCAATGCGTTTTTGGATCTAGGATCAAACCGCGTCGATGCGATGATCTCTGATAAGTTGCCTGCGATAGAGTGGCTGAGCTCTCCTGCTGGTAGTAAATATGCACTAAAAGGTGAAGAGATTGATATCAATGATAACTTTGCGATAGCAGTACGACCAGGCGATCCGCTACAAGCAAAAATCAATCAATCTTTAGCCAATATTAAAGCCAATGGTACTTACGATAAAATCAATCAAAAGTACTTTGCGGTGCCAGTATCTGCAACGAGTACAGTTGATAAGGACGCAAATACAGGCGAAGATGCAGATATTAGCAAGCAACCAGCGACAGAAAACGTTAGTTAATAGCTAACAGTAGTTAAAGATAGCAGTCAAAAAATATTGTTTTGATTAATAAAAGGATATTGCCATGATGGTGATGTCCTTTTTTATTATTCCATAAACGTATCGTATGGTCATGGCATAGTCATCGTTATTCACCATTCGCTTTACTCAAATTTAGTCAGTTCGTTTCAAGCGTATTTGCCCAAGTGTCTGTTTAAGTACGGTTTAGACACAGCTTTTACGCGTCAGGATTAACATCACGGCGAGCGAATATGATAAAATCAGCGCTCATTTCTACTGTGTCAATTATCGCAGCGCCAACCGTATTGCTCTGACGTCATTTTTTTTGACGACGACCATTTGTATTAAAGTGGTATAAAATACGGTGATGGACTGCGTTCAGCTATTGATGCTGATTCTTTTAACTCATATTTTGCAAATTGCTAATATAAAGAGACTGAGTGGATAATCGTGTTTGACTTACAAGGATTTGGCGCGCTTTTATTAAGCGGCGCTACCGTCACCATACAGCTTGCCGTGACCAGTTTAATCATTGGTTTAGGCTTAGGCTTGCTTGGCGCAACCGCAAAGATGTCCAATATCTGGTTGCTGCGTAAGCTTGCGACTGTCTATACTGCGACGATGCGCGGTATTCCTGAGTTGCTATTGGTGCTCTTTATTTATTATGGCGGCTCAATCTTATTGATGAGCATCCTCAAAAAGTTCGGCTACAACGACTATGTCGAGATAAGCGCTTTTTGGGGCGGTGTTATGGCGCTGTCGATCGCGTTTGGGGCGTATGCGACTGAGATTTTTCGCATGTCGATTCAAGAGATTCCGATAGGGCAACGAGAAGCGTCGCAAGCGATTGGTATGCGTCCTTTTCAGACCTTTTATCGCATAACCTTGCCGCAAGTATGGCAGATTGCATTGCCAGGTTTGGGCAATTTATTTTTGGTACTGCTCAAAGACACCGCGCTGGTGTCGGTCGTGGGTCTCAAAGATATTATGTATCAGTCGTCGCGTGCTGCGCAGTCAACACAGCAGCCATTTACCTTTTATATGGCAGCTGCGATTATTTATTTGGGTCTGACCATGTTGATTACTGGCTTTATGATGTGGCTTGAGTGGCGCGCCAATCCAGCGGCACGCTATGCCAAAAAGATAAGCCGTCAATCCACTCACAGTCAATCGACCATAGGATAGAGGAGAGATACTATGGATTGGAATTGGCAGGTCATTTTTGATCATATACCTGATTTACTGGGCGGTGCGGTACTGACTGTACAGCTGGTCGTGATCTCAGGTATTGTCGGATTGTTTTTTGGTTTGATTTTAGCGCTGCTGCGTTTGTCGAAGAGCTGGTTAGTACAGATATTGCCATTTCTTTATATTTTCTTTTTCCGCGGTACGCCGCTGCTGGTGCAGATATTCCTGATTTACTATGGTCTCGGTCAGTTCGGGGCGGTGCGTGAGTCGTTTTTATGGGAGCCGGTGCTCAGTCAAGCATACTGGTGTGCCATCATCGCCTTTACCCTAAATACCAGTGCATATCTGGCAGAGATTATACGCGGTGCGATTCAGACGATACCTGTCGGTGAGCTTGAGGCGGCCGATGCGCTTGGTATGTCAAAATGGCAGAAGCTGACACGTGTAACGTTGCCGCGTGCGTTTGGTATTGTGATCCCAGCCTACAGTAATGAAGTTATCTTTATGCTAAAAGGCAGTGCGCTCGCATCGACCATCGCGTTGATGGATATTACGGGGGTGGCTCGTACGATCAGTGCGCGTACCTATACGCTAATGGAGCTGTTCTTTGCTGCCGGTATCGTTTATCTTGTGCTGTCATGGGTTATCTTGTTTAGCTTTAGACTGTTTGAAAAACGTATGAACCGACACGCCAGCTATGTGCCACCAGATGTGGTGACCAACACGATTCCATAGAGAGTCACTAGTCATGAATGGTCGCCAAGATGACAATAAAGGTGACGGTAGACAATATAGTAGGGATTGCTGAAAAATATTTATCATTTATAGGGAGAGTCTAGTATGAGCCAATCGCCACATATGTCATTAGCAAATGCCATCACCGCTGGGGTCAGTGAAGAACAGAGCATTGATAACCACAATGAGCGTCTGCGTAGCTCTATTGGCAAAGTCGTCTGTGTGGGTCGTAACTATGCGGCGCATGCAGAAGAGCTTGGCAATGAGGTGCCATCATCACCCATATTGTTTATGAAGCCCGCCTCTTCTGTGGTATCTACTCGCCATGATGTGATCCGTCCCAATCCAGAGATATTTGGCGGGACGCATTACGAGGCTGAGCTATGTATTCAGCTGTCAGCTGACCTGTCGATGGCAACGATTGAAGAGGCACAGCAGGCGATTGGCGGGGTGACGTTGGGGCTGGATTTGACCTTGCGTGATTTGCAGAGCACCCTTAAAGAAAAAGGTCATCCATGGGAGCGTGCCAAGTGTTTTGATGGGGCATGCGTGCTTGCTGACTGGATCGACCCGCAAGCGTTTGGCAATCTTCAGAATGTACATTATCAGCTAACCATCAATGATAAGCTGGCGCAAGACGGTGATAGTGCTTTGATGCTGTTCCCTGTCTATGAGCTGCTGGTCAACATCAGCCATGCTTTTAGCTTACAGGCAGGTGATGTGATTATGACTGGCACACCAAGCGGCGTGGGTGTACTACAAGCAGGCGATAAGCTCAAACTAACATTGGGTGCTCATGAATGGGTAACACAAGTGCAGTAAGCTTGCGAAATGAACCAGTGCTAGTCGTCATAAATATCAAAAAGCCCTGAGCCATTGCTTGGAGCTTTTATTTTTTAGACTTTATATATTTTTTCAAAATTTTTTAATACTTATATCTCTCAATAATTGTTTGTACAGTTATTTGTCATCAGTTTGTCATCTATCGTTCAGCGTGCTGTCATAAAGAGTCAGTAGACTTAAGCGGAATTCGTATTTTTGTGGTTGTAATGTGACGCCGCGACCCACTCTCCGCCAATCTAGCCCAATAGCAAGGTGACTGATAATGACATTATTGAATAAAGAACTAGAGCTCGCTCACGAAATCGTTGAAGATTCAAACCCTACTAATAATACTGATTTTCAGACGGTTATTAATCGCCGTCTGAATCGCCGTAGTATTCTAAAAGGTGGTACAGGGTTGACGGCAGCAGCGTTTTTTGGCGCGCTACCTTTGGTTGGTTGTAGTGATGACGATGACAATATCAGCAGTCCTATTATCGAAGATGGCAATGATGCTGCTATTCCGGCGCAAGGTGATTTGAAGCGTCCTGAAACCTTAAAGTTTAAGGCCGTAGCGCACTCAACTGCTGAGACGATGACGGTGGCAGAAGGTTACAAGGCAGAGATGATACTGCCGCTTGGCACACCGCTGATGCCTGGCCTTGACGACTGGAAAGACAATCGTGAGCAGTCGGCAGAATCATTTGAATGGCGCATGGGCGATAACCATGATGGCATGTGGTTCTTTGGCAAAGACAGCAATGCGTACGATGCCAAAGCCTCAGAGAATGGCCTACTGGTTATGAATCACGAATACGTCAATAGTGAGGAGCTAAGCCCGTTTGGCTATTATGTCATCGAAGATAAAGATGCTGCTCCTATCTTTAAAAATCGCCGCCTTGCCAGCGATGTGCGCCGTGAAGTCAACTGCCATGGTGTGGCCGTGGTTGAGATGAAGCGCCGCGCAAATGGCATGGGCTATGAGATGGTGCCAAACTCCAAATACAATCGACGTATCACTAGTAGTACGACCGCACAGTTGGCAGGCCCTGTGGCAGGTTCTGATTTGGTCAAAACCAAGTTTGACCCAACAGGTTTTCAGACGCGCGGCATTAATAATAACTGCGGTGCAGGCTTGTCACCTTGGGGTACCTACCTGACCACAGAAGAGAACTTCCTCGGTGTGTTTGCGCGCGGACAAGATGCCAGTCAGTTAAGTGCAGCTCAAAACTACGGTCGTGAGCGCTACGGAGCTAAACAAGATTTCCCTGGTTGGGAATACTTATGGCACACGCCTGTTGCAAAAGATGCCATCATCACAGACGAGTTTTCACGTTGGGATATGACCGCTGTTGGTGCAAACGCCACTGAAGATTACCGTAACGGTTTCAATACCTTTGGCTATATCACTGAGATTGATCCGTTTGACCAAAACTCTACACCGCAAAAACGTACCGCCATGGGTCGATTTGCCCATGAAAACTGTGCCTATGCGCCAGTTGAGCAGGGCAAACCTGTGGTATTTTATATGGGTGATGATGCTCGAGGTGAGTATATCTATAAGTTCGTTTCCAAAGCCACATGGTCAAATAGTGATATCGGTGGCGGCTTAAAAGCAGGCGATAAGTATCTGAATGAAGGCACCTTGTATGTGGCTATCTTCAATGAAGATGGCAGCGGTGAGTGGAAAGCACTTGTTCAAGGTCAAAATGGATTAGATGCGTTCAATAGTGCGTTACCATTTAATAGCCAAGATGAAGTGTTGGTCTATGCTCGCGCTGCTGGCGATGCCGCTGGCGCCACTAAGATGGATCGACCAGAATGGGTATCGGTCAGTCCTATAACGGGTGATGTGTATGTGACATTGACAAACAATAAATATCGCGGTGTGCGTGATGACCAACCGCTTTCAGCGTCCAATCCGCGTAGTTATCAAGTCAATGGCAAACCAAGTGGTAATGACAACGGTCATATCATTCGCTGGGCAGAGACGGGCGGCGATCATGCCGCAACCAGTTTTGAGTGGGATATCTATCTGTTTGGTGCACCAAGTAACTTGTCCGCAGAGAATTTATCGCAGTTAAGTGCTAGCAATGATCTGTCTTCTCCTGATGGTTTGTATTTTGATCCACGTGGTGTGTTATGGATTCAAACGGATGATGGTGCGTATACCGACACTACCAGCTGTATGCTATTGGCAGCGCTGCCGGGCAAAGTCAGCGATGGTACTACCATCACGACGTCAGCAGGACAGCAAACGCGCATTGGCATGCCGGCTAGTAACGACAATATCAAACGCTTCTTTGTCGGCCCTGAAGGCTGCGAAGTCACCGGTATTACCATGGCACCAGATTTCAAAACATTGTTTATCAACATTCAGCATCCAGGTAATACATGGGGTGCGGTCGCTGGCGGTAGTACTCCGCGCTCAGCGACGGTTATGATTACCAAAGAAGACGGCGATGTCATATTGGCGGAATCATTTGAGTCGGCAGCCAACCCGGCATAGCTCGGTAAGCGCTAGATGACGAATCAGTAGAAAGTAAAAGTAGCAGAAAGGCGTATTCACTAAATAAAAATCCCAAGTTTCGGCTTGGGATTTTTTCTTTTGATGCATGTATTAGTTAATGCTTTAACAATAATAGAGATACCGTTCATCATCCATACGTCTCTTTTGGTCACAAACGAACGCTAAAACTAAATCATTCGCTTCTATTTGCGACTGTTAAAGGATAGTATAGAAAAACCTCTTTTCGCTAAACGTGCCAGTACTATGAGCAGTCAAAATTTGTTTTATAACAGCCGTGTTAGTGACAGTAGCGCTCAGAATGATAGCAGTTATACGCGTAATCGCCATGAGCTTGATGCGCATTTTGTCTCAGCTGATAGCGTGCCACGGCATGGTGATTTGTATGAGCAGATAGATCAACTCGAAGCCATCGATATGGATGAGCTGGTCAAATTATTGGCAGACGCAGAAGACAGTGAGGAAACGACTAAAACCCCTGTCTTTTTGGCGGATTTTTTTGAAGGGTTGGCGCAGCTTGCGACTATGGGGGTGGTTGAGGTCACTGAGATTGTGGAGTCCATCCACCGTGAAGTCATCTTGCGTCCCTTAGGTCGGTTCAATGATAAGCATCTCAACAAATGGCAGCGCGGTTTCACTGGGCGCATCTATGGCACGATACGCCATATCATGCTGATGGTCGGTAACAATCTGGCCTCTGTATTACGCATATACAAAAACTTCATCGTGCAAAAAACAGCTCAGCCACTACCTGACTCACTAAAAAAGCTGGTCAACGTCATCAATGGTGTCATGGGTGATCATCTGGTCAACAATCAAAATGCGCTCGCAATTCCGATGATGTTATACACCAAAGATGGTAAGCCCCAAAGTGAGCGGCTATCAGGGCGGATTGCTATTTTGTGCCATGGCTTGTGCATGAGTCACTTAAGCTGGCAGTCGCAAGAAGGCAATGATCTGGGCGAGGCGATTCATATCAGCCAGCCTGATACCACCGTTCTGTACTTAGATTACAATACAGGTCGACGTATCTCACGCAGTGGTCGTAAATTCTCTCAATTACTACAGGACTTGGTCGATAATAACCCAAATATTACTCAGATAGATTTGGTGGGTCATAGCATGGGCGGCTTGGTGGCGCGCAGTGCGCTGTTTTATGGTGAGCAAGAGCGCCTAGATTGGATAAAGCGCGTGGGCAATCTCATCACCTTAGGTTCACCGCATCATGGGGCAGTGCTTGAGCGTATCGGTAATTATGTGCAAGACATCATCGCCAAGTTGCCATTTGCAGGCTCACTTGCAAAGCTCGGTGATATGCGTAGTGCGGGTATTATTGATCTGCGTCATGGCAGTATTCGCGATGCTGACTGGAAAGCGCTAGAAGGCCGCAGCGTATTACCACAAGACTTTCGTCATCCTGCGCGCCTGCCAAGTGGTATCAAAACTTACTTTGTCGCCAGTGCATTGATTGAGACACATTACGAATCTAAGATGACGGATTTGCTAGGAGACAGCTTGGTATCGGTCGCATCCGCGTTAGGTGAAGATGATGCCGAGCATGCGTTATTTGTGCCAGATGGTCATAAAGCGGTGTTTTATGGCGTCAATCATCTTAACTTAATCCATAGCAGGCGAGTGCGTGAGCAAGTCGTTGAATGGCTGCTCGATAATGGTCTAAGCGACTATGCTGGACGTCCGCGCATACATTCTTATCCTAGAAGTCTGGCTGTGGCAGTGTAGAGAACAGTGGGTATCATTTCGAGTTATCTGCGTTATATGTACTGCGCAATGACGTTTTTATCATCTCAGAAAGTGCTACTGAGAAATGTGTCTTTGCTGTTAGGCAGCGCACTCATAGTTACTAGCTGTGCCAAGCCAAATGTACACGACCCTAACGCTCAAATTAAAGTAGATGTAGAGGGTGACAAATACGTTATTCCCTTAAACCATATTGTCAGACCAGATACGGGTAGTTATGCCAGTTTTGAGACGGATATGGGTCATGGGTATTTCTTTTGGCCAAGTGGTCGAGGCCTCAATAATAATGATAAAAACCCAAATGTCTTTGATTATGACAATAATATTATAGAGTTTTACTGGGCAGCTAAAAACTCGAAAATTGAAGGTGCTGATATACCGACTAGAATAGATAGTATCAAGCAGGAAGAGAACAGAGATTTCGATAGAGATGACTATGAATTAGAGGCATACGTTGGGTCAGGTGATCTTTATGCCATATACTATATAGGAAGTACTTATACAGACGTACCGATTACGATTCGCTGTATGCCTACAATTAATGAAGACCAAGATAGAATTTGCCAAATGGAGTATATGTATCCTGAGTACAATAACTATGTAAGACTTCAGTTTTCGAAAAAACATTTAGCTGACTGGCAGGCAATCAATACCATGGCGATTGATTACATGAAAAAATGGCATCAAGACTAAAGGCAGATCAACGTAAAATCACTCATATACTTTTAAAATTTCAAAAATAAAAACCCCTCAAGCATCACACTTGAGGGGTTTTTGATACAGATGCTTAGTGATAAAAAACTAATCAGCAAATACCGCTGCTACGTCGTCTTTGTTGAATTTATAGACTTCACCGCAGAATCCGCAGTCCATCTCAAACGTACCGCCTTGCTCTTCGACGATATCTAACGCTTCTGCTTCACCTATTTGCTCGATGGCCATCTCACATTTCTCGCGTGAGCACGTGCAACCAAACGCTAGGGGAGCAGGCTCAGGGGCGACAACGTTTTCTTCGTGATACAAGCGATACAAAATCTCATTGGCATCCAATGTCGTCAGCTCTTCTACCTTGACCGTGCGCGTCAACACGCTTAGACGTGTCCATAGATCATCGTCGATACCTGCATCTTGGTTTCGCTCAACCTCAAAGTTTTCTTCTGCAGTACGCGGTAACATCTGTACCAAGATACCACCCGCTTGCAAGCCATCAGATGCCAAGTTAATGAGCGTTGGAATCTGTGCTGATTGCTTTTGATAATGCGCCAAGCAATCTGCCAGATTGTCGTGGCTACGCTCAACGATACCTTGGTACGATTCGCCACCTTCAGGGTGAATATTAATGAACAATACCCCTTGTCCCATAGCACCCAGCTCAGCAAAGGCATCTTTGGCATGGATCATATTGTCCCACGCCTGCACTTGTTCGTCCGTCTCACCTTTCCAGCTGGCAAGCGCACGGATGATACCGTCTTGATCGCATTCTGCCATCGCCCAATTCAGCAAGCTATCGCTGTCTGATGATTGCAACTGGATAGAGAGACGACCGTTAATTTTAACGGTACTGATAAGTAAACTCGCTGCCGTCAGCATCTCACCCAATAAGCGTTTGATGGCTTCAGGGTAGGGCTTTTGCGCAATCGTACTGGCGTAACTGCGTGATAGGCGCACCACGTCACCGCGCACAGGAGAGTCTTCAATAAAAAAACGTTGGCGTATGTCGTTGTCGCTATGAGTGCCAGCAGTTTGGCTGTCCGTATTCGGGACTTGAGTATCTTGTGTCATAAGTCATTTGTAGTATTAAGAAGTTGTTAGCTTTATGGGGACTATGGCCAATTTATCAATCGTAGCAACCACAATATTATGGTCACAATGTGTTCTGAAAAATGGTAGCAATATCAGATAAGTCTAAGGAGAAATAAAACCGCTATTGGACTGTATGAACGACCGCGCCTTAGCTAAATGCAACGGGTTTTGTCCAAAAAATAAATATATTCCAAAATATCACTTCCTTCAAAAAAATTTACCATCTGACATAAATTTGTTGTACAGTAACATTGAGTTGCATTTTGAAAAAAAATAGCAACAACCGTACGGATGCGGAGCAATGAGGTCGGTCAATCAGACTCGTGTCTTCAAAGCACTCATTCAATCTTGTGATAAAAGCTTGCGATAAAAGGATGTATTTCATGACCCACTTATTTTCTAAACCATTAACGTTGGCAGCCTTTATGGCACTGGGCTTAGTTGGTTGTAACAACAGTAGCCAGACCAATACAGAAGCTGCGCCAGCAGATGACGCCACGACGACAGAAGCAGCTGCCACTGATACCAACGGCACGCTACAAAAAATCAAAGACTCAGGCACCATCGTCGTCGGTCACCGTGATTCTTCTATCCCATTCTCTTATATCGCTGATGATCCTAATCAGCCTATCGGCTATGCCCACGATTTAGAAATGAAAGTCGTTGAAGCCGTTAAGCAAAAGCTAAACATGCCAGATCTCAACGTCCGTTATAACTTAATCACCTCGCAAACGCGTATTCCATTAGTACAAAATGGTACGGTGGATTTTGAGTGTGGCTCAACCACCAACAACGAAGAGCGCCAAAAACAAGTGGCATTCTCTAATGGTTTCTTTGAGATTGGTACGCGTCTATTGACCAACAAAGACTCTGGTATCCAAAGCTTTGAAGACCTAAAAGGCAAAACCCTTGTCACCACCGCGGGGACGACCTCAGAGCGTTATATCCGTCAATACGATGCTGACAACAATATGGATATGAATATCATCTCAGCAAAAGATCACGGCGAAGCCTTTTTGATGTTAGAAAATGGTCGTGCTGATGCCTTTATGATGGATGATGTCCTGCTCGCAGGCGAAAAAGCCAAAGCCAAAAATCCTGATGAATGGGTTATCGTTGGTGAGCCACAATCGTTTGAGATTTATGGCTGTATGATGCGTAAAGACGATCCTGAATTCAAAGCCGTCGTCAATGAAGCATTAAATAATGTCTTTAGCTCAGGCGAAATCAATAGCATTTATGACAAATGGTTCTTGAACCCAGTCCCACCGAAAAACGTCAATCTAAACTTTGAGATGTCTGACAACTTAAAAGCGTTGATTGCCAATCCGCATGACGGTGCTCAGCCAAAAACGGCGACCGCTCAATAAGCTCTTTGTCCCTCAATATGGCTTGTCTATAGGTCAGATATTATGTGTCTGACCTATAGGCTTATGAATCGCTGCTCGGAGAGACAACCATGAATTATAGCTGGAACTGGGGCGTGCTCTTTGAGCAAACTGGTATCGGTAACGAGCTTTATATCCATTGGATGATCACAGGTCTTGGCTGGCTGCTATTAATCGGCAGTATCGCATGGGCCATCGCCATGGTCGTCGGTACCATCTTAGGCATCATGCGCACGCTGCCGAGCAAGACGGCGCGAGCGATTGGTACGGCTTATGTGACATTCTTTCGCAATATTCCACTGCTGGTACAATTGTTCTTTTGGTTTTACATCGCACCCGGCTGGCTGACGCCAGCAATACAGGAGTGGTGGTATAAGGACTTGTCGCCGAATACCTCAGCCATGCTATCGGCAAGTATCGGTCTTGGCTTATTTACCGCTGCTCGTATCGTTGAGCAAGTTCGTACAGGGATTGAATCCCTACCTGATGGACAGACCAATGCCGCCTATGCACTGGGTTTTAGTATTCCGCAAGTCTACAAAGAAGTGCTGCTACCACAAGCTTTTCGTATTATCTTGCCGCCGCTTAGCTCTGAGCTGACCAACTGTTTTAAAAACGCCTCTGTGGCTTCCTTGGTCGGGGTGATGGAACTGATTAGCCAAACCAAAACCATCAGTGAATACACGCAGAACAGTATTGAGATTTATACCTACGCGACGATTATTTACCTCGTTTTCAATTTATCATTGATTGCTCTGATGGGGCTTATCGAGCGTAAATTGCGCGTGCCTGGGCTGATTGCAGGAGGTCAGAAATGAGTATGATGACCGAATTGGCGACAGCCTACCCTGGTTTGATGGGCGGTATGATCACCACCTTAAAAGTGCTGTTCTTGGCAGTTATTGGTGGTATCAGCCTAGGCACGATACTAGCGTTGATGCGCTTGTCTGGTATCAAAGCGCTTGAAGTACCTTCTAGGCTATACGTCAACTATTTCCGCTCAGTGCCGCTGCTCTTGGTACTACTGTGGTTTTATTTTGCTGTACCGATGATTTACTTTTGGATAGCAGGTAAGTATCTACAAATCAATGCCGCTTTTGCCTCTTGTGTGGTGGCCTTCATGATGTTTGAGGCCGCTTACTTTTCAGAAGTGGTGCGTGCAGGTATTCAATCGATCGGTAGCGGTCAGGTCAATGCTGCCAAAGCGCTTGGCATGACTTACGGGCAGACCATGCGTCTGGTCATCTTGCCGCAAGCCTTTCGCAAAATGCTACCGCTGATTTTGCAGCAGTGTATTATCTTATTCCAAGATACGACACTGGTATTCGCCATTGGTTTGACGGATTTTTTCCGCGCCGCCTACGTCCGCGGTGAGCTGATGGGCTTACTCACCCCTTATATCTTAGGGGCGGGCGCTATCTATTTCGTGATTAGTTTGAGTGCGTCGATTGGTGTGCAGCAGCTACAAAAACGCTTGCGGTTTTAATAGATATTTCACTTAGGATTTTGAGCTTTAAGATTGTGGTTTGGTATTTTGATTTAATTTTTAAACGACGGTTATCGATAATAATGTGGTTAGGAGCCAGTAATGAGTAATGCTGATACATACATAAATTCCTTTGGTGGACTGGTGACTAACAATGGCCATGCGACTGATGAGATGGTCATTCAAATGTCCAATGTCAGCAAATGGTACGGCGACTTTCAAGTACTGACTGATTGTACAGCGCACGTACATAAAGGGGATGTGGTCGTGGTTTGTGGCCCTTCAGGTAGTGGCAAATCAACGCTGATTAAGACCGTTAATGGGCTTGAGCCTTTTCAAAAAGGTAACATCATGGTCAACGGCATCTCTGTCGGTGATTCAAAGACAAATCTGCCCAAGCTGCGTAGCCGTGTCGGCATGGTGTTTCAGCATTTTGAATTGTTTCCGCATTTGACCATTATTGACAATCTGACAGTGGCTCAGATTAAGGTCTTGGGCCGTAAAGAAAGTGAGGCGAAGCAAAAGGCTATGGCGTATCTAGACCGCGTTGGTCTGACGGTACAAGCGGCAAAATACCCAGCCGAGCTCTCTGGCGGTCAGCAGCAGCGTGTAGCGATTGCACGCGCACTTGCTATGGATCCTGTGGCGATGCTTTTTGATGAGCCAACCTCAGCGCTCGATCCTGAGATGATTCAAGAGGTGCTTGACGTCATGGTCGAGCTGGCGCGTGAGGGCATGACCATGATGTGCGTGACTCATGAGATGGGTTTTGCCAGTCAGGTTGCCAACCGTATTATCTTTATGGATGAAGGGCATATCGTTGAGAACTGTAGTAAAGACGAATTCTTTGAAGGGGCGAAAAGTGATCGTGCGCGGATGTTCTTATCGAAAATTTTGAATCATTAACCACCTTGGCTGTATTGACGCTAGTGCTTAAAACATAAATGAAATCATCAATAAAGAGCGTCTATTAATAGGCGCTTTTTTATGGGCGTTAATCTAGCAATTTGGTTTATAGTCAATCAATATTAAAAGTGGTACAAGGCAGACGAGTGCAAGTACTACAGTAGTAGGCTAAACGAGTCTAACGCTGTAACACTTTAATAGTGGTTCGACTATAGATGAATATGTGATTGGTTATACGGTTAGATAGGTGAGTGCATATCTGTTTACTGATACAATGGCTGCCATCCTTGTTGATAATTAGAATAATTCATAAACCATATTGGAGTTTTTATGAGCGTAGACAATCTATCCGTAGCATCGGCAACCTCATCAAAAAATGGCGTTGTCATCATTGGCGCAGGCTTGGCAGGCTGGCATGTGATTGATGCGATTCGTGCAAAAGATGCAGAGATACCAATCACCTTGATCACTGCCGATAATGGCGATCGCTATCATAAGCCCATGCTGACCATGGCGATCAGCCAAAACAAGCGCGCATCAGACCTAGTAAGAGCAACAGGTAGCGACGCGGCAAAAGCCGCAGGCGTGACGTTGCTGGCTGACACACAAGTCACAGATATCGATACGGCAACCCAGCAGTTACAGCTTATCTCTGCTAATAGGCCAGATCCAGCACATACCGATTATGCGACGATCAGCTATGGTAAGTTGGTGCTGGCGATGGGCGCGCATCCTATTTTCCCTAAAAGCTTGCCAGAAGATTTGGTCTGGCATGTCAATCACATTGAGCAGTTCGGTCAGCTGCAAGAAAAGCTGGCAGCTGGTAGCCAGCACGTCGCCATCGTTGGCGCTGGTATGGTCGGGACAGAAATTGCGGAAGACTTGCTAAAAGCAGGTCATAAAGTGACCTTGATTGATTTGAACGATGCGCCATTATCACAAATGCTCCCAGCCAAAGCGACGGCACGTATTGCCAAAGCAATTGAGTCACAAGGTATTCAGTTTTTGGGCGGCTCTCAAGTATCTGCTGTCACCCGCGTGAGTGGCAATGACGACAGCAGCGATAGCGAAAAGCTAAAAGTAGACTACGCACCGCTCGCCTCAACTGAAGATAATGCAGATGTAGAGCAACCTGAGCCATTGATCGTAGACCATGTGATTGCCAGCACAGGTCTGACCGTCGATGGGCAATTACCAGCGGCAGCGGGGGTTACGTTTGACCGTCGTACAGGCATCGTGGTTGATGAATCGACATTGCGCACCGACACTGCACACATCTATGCCATTGGTGATTGTATGTCTATCAATGGTGTTGCCTGTCGTTATGTTGCGCCATTACGCGCACAGGCTGCGACCATCGCTGATGATATCTTAGGGCACGAGCACAGCGGTTATGATCATAAACCACCAATGATTCGTCTAAAGAACAAAGCGATTTCGGTGATGGTAACGGGTGTGCCAAACGCGGCTGGGAATTGGCAAGTGAAGACGGAAAGCGATGAAGAACTCATCATGGACTTGCTAGATGACACTGACGCAGTGAGCGCAACGGTGACAATCAAAGCGCCTGCCACTCCCAAAGCATCCTGATAGACTCTGCTAAAAAGTAGGTTTAAAAGACAATATTTAAGATTGAGCCAGCCATTATTGATGATGTGGCTGGCTTTTTTATGTCAAAAACCTGCCATGTTTTTGTGGTATCTTTTTTTAATCAAGGTCTTTAAATGGCCAATTAAATGATACATACCGTATTGATATTGTTGACATGCTTTCATTTATAGCGTTATAGTAGCTGAATGCTATATCAAACCGAATCAAGGAAGAAGGTTTGCTCGCCAGCGATTAATCAGCACTATCTATAAATACTATAAAAAGTAAAACGAAAGGACTCGTTATGACTCAAAACTCTAATTTCGATGCGACTCACGTTGATTTCGACGCTATTTTAGATAATATCCCTAGTATCAATATGGGCGCACGCTCAGCAAATGCGCCGCTCACCCAAAGCTATGATAAAGGTCCTGATGTACCGCTGATTGAAGCGACCATCGGTGACTTTTTTGATGCTATTGTGTCCAAATATCCTGAGCGCGAAGCGCTGGTCGTCTGTCATCAAAATATTCGCTGGACATATCGTGAGCTACAGCAGCAGGTCAATCAGCTAGCCAGTAGCATGATTGAGATGGGGCTTGAGATTGGCGATCGCATCGGGATTTGGTCACACAACAATGCTGAATGGTTGCTGATGCAACTCGCCACTGCAAAAGTCGGCGTTATCCTTGTCAATATCAATCCTGCCTACCGCACCTTTGAGCTGCAATATGCCCTGAACAAACTCGGCTGCTCAGCACTGGTGCTTATGCGTCATTTTAAAACCAGTGACTATGCCAGCTTGATTCGTGAGCTCTGTCCTGAGATTTACCATAAAGATTATACCCAGCTTGATTTGGTTGAGATTCCAACGATCGAGCGTATCATTTGGATTGATGAGCCAGACTCTGATGAGGCCTTTGGTTTTATGCAAAAGTTCTCTGCATGGATGGCGGAAGGCGACGCCAACGATCCACGCGTGGCCGAGCGTCAAGCCCAGCTCAAAAATACTGATGCCATCAACGTGCAGTTCACCAGTGGCACGACAGGCACACCAAAAGGCGCAACCTTAAGCCATCGCAATATTCTTAATAACGGCTACTTCATTGGTGAGGCCATGAATCTCACGGAAGCCGATAGACTGTGCATTCCAGTACCGTTGTATCATTGCTTTGGCATGGTGCTTGGTAATCTCGCGATTCTCACGCACGGTGGTTGTATCGTCTATCCAAACGATGGCTTTGAGCCGTTGACGGTATTAAAAGCGGTTGAAGAAGAGAAATGTACCGGTCTACATGGCGTGCCCACGATGTTTATCGCCGAGCTTG
The DNA here is from genome assembly GCF_014280455.1 of Psychrobacter sp. KCTC 72983. Classification (NCBI taxonomy): domain Bacteria; kingdom Pseudomonadati; phylum Pseudomonadota; class Gammaproteobacteria; order Moraxellales; family Moraxellaceae; genus Psychrobacter; species Psychrobacter sp. KCTC 72983. The sequence continues at coordinate 989,165 of NZ_CP060390.1, read as the reverse complement.
ACCATCCTGAATTTGAAAACTTTGATTTATCTACCTTGCGTACAGGCATCATGGCAGGCTCTAGTTGTCCGATTGAGGTCATGCGCCGCGTCATCGACAAGATGCACATGAGTGAAGTCACCATTGCCTACGGTATGACAGAGACCAGTCCAGTCTCTTGCCAGACCAATGAGCACACCCCTCTTGAGAAGCAAGTCTCGACCGTAGGATTGGTACAGCCTGCACTTGAGGTAAAAGTGATCGACACCGAGACGGGCGAGATTGTGCCTATCGGCGAGACTGGCGAGCTACTCACGCGTGGTTATTCCGTGATGAAAGGCTATTGGGGTAGCCGTTTTAAAACGCGAGAAGCCATTCAAGATGGTTGGATGCACACGGGTGATTTGGCAACGATGGATGAAGACGGCTATGTGAAAATCGTCGGCCGGAGTAAAGACATGGTGATTCGCGGTGGTGAAAACATCTATCCGGTTGAGATCGAAAACTACCTTTATCGTCATCCCAAGATTCGCGATGTGCAAATCGTTGGGATACCCGACGAGCGTTATGGTGAAGTGCTCGCAGCGTGGATTATTCCTAAAGAGCCGGGCTGCTTGAGTGAAGAGGAAGTACGCGCGTTCTGTAGTGAGCATATCGCTCATTATAAAGTGCCAGCTTACTATCGCTTTGTCACTGATTACCCCATGACCATCACGGGCAAGATTCAAAAGTATAAAATTATTGAGCAAATGAAAGAAGAGTTGGGTTTGTCGTAAGCTTATTTATCAGCTCTAAAACATTAAAGATGAACTATGTGGGTCATACTTAAAAAATAGCAGTTGGCATCATTCATATAAAAGCTACTCGCATTTACGTATCTATGTATCAAAGAAAAAGGGATATCATGAGCGCTATCATAACCAGTAAACTGAGTCCAAACTCAAGCGACTTTCAGCAAAACAGTGCGGCGATGCAAGCGATCGTCGATGATTTGTATGTACACTTGCGTAAAGTCGCCCAAGGTGGCTCAGAGCGCGCCCGTGCCAAGCATCTAGCACGTGGCAAGCTACTACCACGCGAGCGAGTTGAGCGTTTGCTTGATGTGGGTACGCCGTTTTTGGAAGTAGCACCGATGGCAGCGCATGACATGTATGGCGAAGAGATTCCAGCGGCTGGCGTGATTGCCGGTATTGGTCGTATCAATGGTATTGAGTGTATGATTGTCTGTAATGATGCCACGGTAAAAGGTGGCACCTACTACCCAATGACAGTCAAAAAGCATTTGCGCGCTCAAGAGATTGCGCAAGAAAATCATTTGCCGTGTGTTTATTTGGTTGATTCAGGTGGTGCTAATTTACCCAACCAAGATGACGTGTTCCCTGATAAAGAGCATTTTGGCCGTATCTTTTTTAACCAAGCCAACCTCAGTGCGGCAGGTATTCCGCAAATCGCGGTGGTCATGGGTAGCTGTACGGCTGGCGGTGCTTATGTGCCTGCCATGAGCGATGAGTCTATTATTGTCAAAGAGCAAGGCACCATCTTTTTGGGTGGGCCTCCACTGGTCAAAGCAGCAACTGGCGAAGAGGTGAGTGCAGAGGATTTGGGCGGCGGTGATGTGCATACGCGGCTCTCAGGCGTGGTCGATCACTTAGCGCAAAACGACACTCATGCGTTATCCATCGCCCGTAATATCGTCAGTCACCTCAACCGCCCTGCCAAACACATTCCTAATCAAATTACGCCCAAGCCGCCACGTTATGACGCCAAAGAGCTGTACGGTGTCATTCCAACCGATAAGCGCAAGCCATTTGATATCAAAGAAATTATCGCGCGTATCGTTGATGACAGTGCATTTGATGAATTCAAAGCGCGCTTTGGCACGACATTGGTTTGTGGATTTGCGCATATCGAAGGGATGCCTGTGGGTATCATTGCTAATAACGGCATTCTATTCAGTGAGTCAGCACAAAAAGGCACGCATTTCATCGAGCTGTGCTGTAAGCGCAAAATTCCATTGGTATTTTTGCAGAATATCACAGGCTTTATGGTTGGGCGTAAATACGAAAACGAAGGCATTGCCCGCCACGGTGCCAAAATGGTGATGGCAGTTGCCAATGCCAAAGTACCGAAATTCACCGTCATCGTTGGTGGCTCGTTTGGCGCGGGTAACTACGGTATGTGTGGCCGTGCTTACAGTCCGCGCTTTTTGTGGATGTGGCCAAATGCCCGTATCTCTGTCATGGGCGGTGAGCAAGCAGCCTCGGTCTTGGCAACGGTCAAGCGTGACAATTTTGACCGTAAGGGTGAGGCGTGGAGTGAGGAAGATGAGGCGGCATTTAAAGCACCAATTCGTGAAATGTATGAAGCGCAAGGTCATCCCTATTATGCCACCGCGCGCCTGTGGGACGATGGCGTGATTGATCCTGCTGATACCCGTCATGTATTGGCATTGGGACTGAGCGCTGCCTATAACGCACCGATTGAAGAGACGACTTTTGGTGTCTTTAGAATGTAAGCGCTAAGGTCTGCTCGTGATGAGAGAGTGGTGCGACAATCTTTTTAAATACGATTCTACCGCGACATCGGGTTTTGACATCTTACTTTCTTGTATGAGCATTATGATGGATGACCCAAACGTTGGGCTAAGTATTTACATAGACATATAAATAGGAACATAGAGAAAGTTATGAAAGAAGCAAAATCAAAAAATAGTAATGATTATAAAATTCTATTAGTCGATATAAAACAACACGTCGCTACCGTGACGTTAAATCGTCCCGAGATACGCAATGCCTTTAATGACGAGATGATCGCCGAGCTGACAGAGGCTTTCACCACCCTTGGTGCGGATGACGAGGTGCGTGTCATTGTGTTAGCCGCTGCTGGTAAGGCATTTTGTGCAGGCGCTGATCTTAACTGGATGCGCGCCATGGCGGATTATAGCTATGAAGAGAATCTTGCGGATGCGGATAAATTGGCGCAAATGCTCAAGACGATTTATGAATGTCCCAAGCCGACGATTGCGGCAATCCAAGGCGATGTCTATGCAGGTGGTATGGGTCTCGTTGCCGTCTGTGATGTGGCCATCGCCGTGAAAATTGCCAATTTTTGCCTGAGCGAAGTGCGCTTGGGCTTGGCACCTGCCACCATTAGTCCTTATGTCATCCGAGCGATGGGCGCTAGAGCTGCACAGCGTTACTTCTTAAGTGCTGAGGTGTTTGATGCCAAAAAAGCACGTCAGCTTGGCTTTATTCACGAGCGCGTGAGCGAAGAGTGGCTGGATGATGAAGTGGCGGCATTCTGTAGCAAGGTCGTCAAGAACAGCCCCGATGCGGTCAAAACCTGCAAACAGCTATTACACGATGTTGCTGGCGCGCCCATCACTGATGAGCTGATTGCCGATACGGTAAAAGGTATCGCGGATATTCGCGCATCAACACAAGGAAAGGAGGGCGTGCAAGCATTTTTGCAAAAGCGCAAGCCTGATTGGTTGACAGCAAACTAACGATAAACGAATAGATAAACGGACAAATAGACAAGACGTCAAATAATAACGACAAGATACAGGGATAGTTATGTTTTCTAAAATTCTAATTGCCAACCGTGGTGAAATTGCTTGCCGAGTGGCCGCAACTGCCAAGCGTCTTGGCGTCAGTACCGTCGCTGTTTATTCTGATGCTGATCGCGAAGCCAAGCACGTGGCGGTTTGTGATGAAGCGATCTATCTAGGCGGTTCGGCACCGAAAGACAGCTATCTCAAAGGTGATGCCATTATTGCCATCGCCAAGCAAACAGGTGCTGAGGCCATCCACCCAGGCTATGGGTTTTTGAGTGAAAACGCCGATTTTGCACAGGCCTGCCAAGATGCTGGTTTGGTGTTTATCGGACCCTCTGCTGAGGCGATTCGCGCCATGGGCGGCAAATCTGAGTCCAAGCGCTTGATGGAGGCCGCTGGCGTGCCGCTGATACCCGGCTATCATGGTGACAATCAAGACGCCCAGTTTTTGCAGCAGCAAGCAGATGCTATTGGCTATCCTGTCTTAATTAAAGCGAGTGCAGGCGGCGGCGGCAAAGGCATGCGTATCGTTGAGCAAAGCAGTGATTTTATTGACTTGCTTGACTCGTGCCGCCGTGAAGCAATTACCAGTTTTGGCAATGATCAAGTGTTGATCGAAAAATATGCGCTCAAACCACGCCATATCGAAATCCAAATATTTGGCGATACGCATGGCAACTATGTGCATCTGTTTGAGCGGGATTGCTCCGTGCAGCGTCGCCATCAAAAAGTATTAGAAGAAGCGCCAGCACCGGGTGTCGATACGGCCATGCGTGAAGCGATGGGTACGGCTGCAATTGAGGCGGCGCGTGCGGTTAATTATGTCGGCGCTGGCACGGTTGAGTTTATTGTGGAGCAGCGCGAAGGCACGATGAATTTTTATTTCATGGAGATGAACACGCGCTTGCAAGTTGAACATCCGGTCAGCGAAGCCATTACTGGTGTGGATTTGGTCGAGTGGCAACTGTTGGTCGCTGCGGGTCAGTCATTGCCAAAAGCACAAGACGATTTGACGATCAATGGTCATGCGATCGAAGCGCGTATCTGCGCTGAAAACCCTGACAATAATTTTTTACCAGCGACAGGAACGTTGTTTACCTACCAGAAGCCTGAGCACAGCACCTTTGTCATTGATAAAAACGGCGCTGATGTGCGTATCGATGATGGCGTATGCGAGGGTGATGTCATCAGTCCCTTCTACGATTCTATGATTGCCAAGCTTATCGTCCATGCGCCCACACGCGAGCAAGCGTTGGCGAGACTCGATCGTGCATTGGCGCAGACGCGTATCGTCGGTCTACCAAATAACGTGGCATTTTTGCGTTATATCTTAAATACCGACTCATTTAGCAACGCCAATCTTGATACGGCATTGATAGAGCGTGAGCAGGACAAGCTGTTTGATCAGCATCCGCTTGGATTATCGACGCTTGTGGTGACGGCTATTACGCAGCAGCTTGCGAGCGAAGCCGTATTACAAAAGGCAGACAATGACCCCTTTAGTAAGCCGACAGGGTTCCGTGCTTATAGCGATTATACTCGCACATTTAGCCTCATTTATAATGAGCAGTCATATATTGCTCGTATCAGCAATTGGCACAATGCGAGTTGCTTTGATAATAAAAAAGGGAGCGAGAATCTCAGTAGCTTTGCGCTTGTCATTGGTAAAGAAATCGCGAATACGCAGGATGATAGCAATATCAATGTCGCCGCTCAGACTGAAACGGTTTATGAAGGGCAAGTCAGCTATGATAGCAGTGATGCGCACAATCATACCTTATGGTTAGAGGGTGCACGTATCAGTGCGCAGAGCTGGGTCAATAATGAGACAGTTTATGTGTTCACAGATAGCGGACGCGATGAGATTACCTTAATTGATGTGATGGCGCATGTGGGTGAAGACACAGCAGCAGTCGGCAGCCTAAAATCACCGATGCCAGGGCAAGTCGTTGCATTCAAAGTAGCTGTTGGCGATACTGTGAAAAAAGGCGAACCACTTGCGGTCATTGAGGCCATGAAGATCGAACATACCATTACCGCACCAACTGATGGTGTGGTAGCAGAACTATTATTTGCAGCAGGTGATTTGGTCGCTGATGGTGATGAGCTACTGCGTATCGATAGTGAAAGCGAATAGAAAAGGACAATAAGCATGAGCCACTCGTATCCAAGCCATGTCACCATCGTCGATGTCAGTCCGCGTGATGGATTGCAAAACGAATCCATGACGGTACCGACCGCGGTTAAACAAGCCTTAATCAATGATTTGATTGACGCAGGGATTAAAAAACTGGAGGTGACCAGTTTTGTCTCGCCAAAGTGGGTGCCACAAATGGGCGATAACAGCGCGTTACTGGATGCGCTTGCGCCAACGCGGCAGAAGGACGTTTGTTACTCAGTACTCGTGCCCAATATGCGCGGCTTTGACAATGCGATTGCCTATCGTCCTGATGAAATTGTTATTTTTGGCTCAGCCAGCGAAACCTTTAGCCAAAAAAATATCAATTGCAGTATCGATGAGAGTATTGAGCGTTTCGCGCCCGTTGCCGCTGCGGCAAAAGCGCAAGGTATCAAAGTACGCGGCGTTATCTCTTGTACCGTTGGTTGTCCTTATGAAGGCGAGATTGACCCTAGCCAAGTCGCTTACGTGACCAAGCGGTTGATTGAGATTGGTTCAGAGCAGATTGGCATTGCCGATACGATCGGTGTGGGTACGCCGCTCAAAGTACAGCGTGCCCTACAAGCAGCGCTTGAGTATGCTGATATTGCCATGTTATCAGGTCACTTTCATGATACTTACGGTCAAGCACTCAGCAATACCCTAGCGGCATTACAAATGGGTGTCAGCGAATTTGATACCTCAGTCGCAGGCCTCGGTGGCTGTCCGTATGCCAAAGGCGCAACGGGCAATGTCGCGACCGAAGATGTGGTATATATGCTGCATGGTATGGGTATTAGCACGGGTATCGATTTGGAAAAATTGGTCGTGGCAGGCGAGCGTATTAGTGGGTTTTTAAAGCGTCCAAATGGCTCAAATGTGGCACGGGCTTTGATTAATAAACGTCAGTCTTAAAAAATTATCGTAAAAATGAAATACTAAAAAACAAGGAATGGTTATGAGTTTACCTGGATTGAATTTTCAGCTTGGCGAAGATATTGACGCGCTACGTGATGTCGTACAGCAGTTTGCGGCCAATGAGATTGCCCCGCGTGCAAGCGAGATCGACAGCAGTGATGAGTTCCCTATGGATCTGTGGCAAAAGATGGGCGATCTGGGTCTACATGGCATTACCGTCCCTGAAGAGTATGGCGGCTCCAACATGGGCTATGTCGCTCATATGGTGGCGATGGAAGAGATTAGCCGAGCGTCGGCATCGGTGGCGCTTAGCTATGGTGCGCATTCTAACTTGTGCATTAACCAAATCAAACGCAACGGCTCTGAAGCACAGAAACAAAAATATTTGCCAAAACTCATCAGCGGCGAGTTCATCGGTGCATTAGCAATGAGTGAGACCGGTGCTGGCTCAGATGTCGTCAGCATGAAGCTCAAAGCCGAAGAAAAAGACGGCAATTACATCTTGAACGGTAGCAAAATGTGGATCACCAATGGCCCTGATGCGGATGTGATGGTGGTCTATGCCAAGACCAATCCTGAGATGGGTGCCAAAGGTATGACCGCCTTTATCGTAGAAAAAGGTATGGAAGGGTTTGGTACCGCGCAAAAGCTCGACAAGCTTGGCATGCGTGGTAGCCATACGGGTGAGATGACTTTTAACAATGTGACAGTACCAAGCGACAATATCTTGGGCGGTCTCAATGAAGGCGTTAAGGTACTCATGAGTGGCCTAGATTATGAGCGTGCCGTATTAGCCGCAGGGCCTATCGGTATCATGCAGGCGGTGATGGACAATGTCGTCCCTTATATCCATGAGCGCAAGCAGTTTGGTCAAGCAATTGGTGAGTTTCAATTAATCCAAGGCAAAGTGGCTGATATGTATACTATTTTGCAGGCAGGTCGTAGCTTCTTATACACCGTGGGTAAAAACCTCGATATGCTAGACGCGCACGGCGCAGGACACAGCCGAGAAGTGCGAAAAGACTGTGCTAGTGTGATTTTATGGTGTGCCGAAAAAGCCACATGGATGGCAGGTGAGGGCATTCAGATATTTGGCGGTAATGGGTATACCAACGAGTATCCACTCGGTCGCTACTGGCGCGATGCTAAGCTGTATGAGATTGGCGCAGGTACTAGCGAGATTCGTCGTATGCTGGTCGGTCGTGAGCTGTTTAATGAGACCAAATAAAAAAGGGTTAGGGCAGTATAGTCAGTCAATATTAAAAGTGGTACAAGGCAGACGAGTGCAAGTACTACAGTAGTAGGCTAAACGAGTCTAACGCTGTAACGCTTTAATAGTGGTTCGACTATAGCTAGCAAAGCTTCGACCTTATAAAAGAGAAAAGTATCTAATAAAAAAGCAGCACGCTTTAAACGTGCTGCTTTTTTTGTCAGTGTGACAGTATGATATTGGCTTATCTATGATGGATTATGACTTATTACGATAATCAAAATACCGTGCCAGACCATTTAATAATAAATCATCGCGCAAGCGTACGGGGCGATTGACATGCTGCGAGATAGTGGCTGCATCGCCGCCTGTCATGATCACCTCAAAGTTTGGGTGACGACGACTAATCTCATTGATTGCACCAACGATAGAGAGCAAGATGCCACGGTGCACCGCATCTTGGGTGGTCATGCCTTGGCTAACACTATCAAACGTGCCGTTAGAGATAGTGATTTGTTTGGTTCCAGAAAACAGAGACTCGCGTTGTAGGTAAATACTGGGGAAGATATAACCACCCAAATGCTCAGCGTGATCAATCAAGTCAATGGTCACCGCCGTACCGCAGCCGATCACGCATTGGCGTTTTTTCTTATCGACGGCGCCGAGCATCTGTAGCCAGCGATCACAGCCGAGCTGCTGGTCATTATAAGCACTTTTCATAAGCGCATGCGCGGCATCAACATGGACAAACTCAAATGGAATGTTCAAACGACTGAGCGTCTCTGATACTTGGGCATTGAGCGCATCGCCCAGTACGGATGAGATACCAATAAAGTCGGGCGCATACCGCTCAAAGCGGTCAGTCAGACCCATGAGTAATTCAGCGGGTGCTTGCAGATGCTGCTTGGCATCATGTGAGACTATCTGCCCGATATCGTCGGTCAGCCAGTATTTTAGGCGGGTATTGCCAAGATCAAGCCAGAGCATAAAAATCCCTTTATATAGCGCTCGTTAATGATGGTGCTCGTCAGTGTTATGATTAAGCCTAGGGCGTGTCCCTAATAAATAACGTCAATACGTCCAGTAAAAAGCGTAGAAATCTTACCGTTATCTTGCTGTAATTGCAAACACCCATGAGTGTCGACGCCGCAAGCGACTCCCGTCATGACTTTTTTCTCATTATTATAGTCTTGGGTAACACGTAAACGCAGACCGGCTAGCGCATCCATCGCTGCAAACTGCTGCAAAAATCTATCTAAATAATAGGTATGCCCCGTTGGTTTTTCGATGGCCAAATGCTCAAAGCGAGTCATCGCTGCCATCAGTGCTTTACTCATCTGCTGATACAATGTTTGTAAGTCTGGCAGGCGAGTGGCTTGTGTTGCTGGCTGCAGCACTGCATAGATATCTTGGAGGCTGATGGCCTGATAACTCATCCCCTCAGAGGTTTGCGCGGTGAGTGTTGGCGCAGCTTTTACATTTAACCCAATGCCTAGCACCACACCAACCAGCTTGCCAGATTTGGTCACAGGTTCTATCAAGATGCCAGCGAGCTTTTGAAAGGGCAATGTGCGCTGAAGTGAGATGGCGCTGTCTAAAGCTGAACCATCGGGTGCAGAGTGCGCCAATTCAGAATGATGACTGGCTTGACTCTGATAAAACCCCAAATCATTTGCCCATTTCACCCCAATTGGCGTCAGACCTTGCGCTTGTAGTTGCCCATTTACGGTTTGGATAACAGGCATTTTTGCCAGCTCAAGACCAATAATCAAAGACAGTAGCCCACTGATCGGCATATGCACCGGATGGTACAACGACAGGTAGACATTGCCGCGCGGTGATTGCCACGAGCGCCCATGTTGACCACGTCCCGCGCTCTGCGTCTCTGCGGTCAAGACGTGTACGGTAGCAGCATCTAGCGTGCCATCTTGCAGCGCTGCGATCAGCTCGCTGTTGGTCGAGGCGCTACTGGCAACGTGACGGTGGTTAAGCTCGGATAAAGCGGGAGAAAAATTGATGAGTGGTGGCATAAGTTTAATCGATGTGGTTAAAGGAAACTTTGATATACTAAGCGGTTACCAAAGACAGCATAAAGGTCACGTTGAGATTTGGCAAATACAGTTAAGTGCGCTAAGAAACCAGTAAGTAGGCAATAAAATTAGGGCGTGTTGAACATTCGCAAATAGGCACTGCTGATCGCTAAAATTGTTCCAGACAAGGCACAAAGCGACGATAATGCAGATGCCTTAGCGAGATTTGTAACGCAGTATGGGGCAATTTTAGCATCAGCCCCAACGATAAAAAGCAGGGGACAGGACTCTTTTTTGCCGCTTCATCGTTAAAAATAAGCGCTTAGAGTGACTAAACTTATTATTTTTAACATCGAATCGCCTAAAAAATAGTCGCTGTCAGTGCCATGGTCGAATGTTCAACACGCCCTAGGTCAGTATTATAAAAGGTTTGTTCTATGATGTTATATGTGTGGTTTGTGATTGCAGGGGCGTTTGCAGGTGTCAGTGCAGGCTTGTTTGGCGTGGGCGGCGGCATGATTATCGTCCCCGCACTGGTCTGGATTTTTACCGCGTACGACTTTTCGCCAGAGGTGGTGACACACCTAGCTATTGGTACGTCTCTTGCGACCATTGTTGTGACCTCGATCAGCTCACTGACGGCTCATAATAAACGCGGCGGTGTCCGCTGGGAAGTATGGCGCAAGATGGCGCTCGGCTTGGTCATCGGGAGTCTGGTCGGCGCTGGTATCGCAGATATGATTGATGGTCAGGCGCTACAAGCCATCATTGGGGTCGGTGCGCTATTGGTTGCGCTAAAAATGCTGTTCTTTTCTAACAAAGAGCAAGTGGGCAAACCGCTGCCACCTGCTGGGGTACAGTTTGGCGCTGGTACGGGCATTGGCATGGCGTCCTCTATTTTTGGGATTGGCGGTGGTAGTTTGACCGTACCGTTTTTGAACTGGGCGGGGCTGCCGATGAAGCAATCGGTCGGGACGTCAGCGGCGTGCGGTCTGCCTATTGCTCTGGCTGGCGCGGCTGGATTTGCCTGGTTTGGTCAAGATGTGGTCAATCTGCCTGAGGGCACCATCGGATTTGTCCATGTCATAGGATTTTTGTGTATTTCGGTGGCGAGCTTTGCAATGGCAAAAGTGGGTGCCAAACTCGCTCATGTATTGCCTGCCTTGATGCTCAAGCGCGCGTTTGGCGTATTATTGATATTTGCAGGAGGGCAGTTGTTATTAAGTGGATTGGGTGTGTTGTAATCACGGCACATCTTTGTTGTAAAAAATGTAAACCATGAGACATTATTAGTATGAAAGCAGCAGAAAAATATCGCCGTGTCTTTGGCTCGGTGAGGCACTTGAAAGACCAGATATCATGGACGACTGGTCTTACCAATATGGTAGAGTTTTTGGCGTGGGAGCCCAAGCAAATTCTTGGTATCACCAAAAAGCAATATGTACGCCAAATCATTGAGTGGGCCACCCAGCCTGAGCTAGCAGGCAAAAGTGTAGAAGAGATTGAACACGCCATTATCAAAAAGCTCAACGCAAAAATGCATGACACGGAGCAATTAGGAACCTATTCATCCCAAAGAGTTGGCATCTGTCATCCTAGAGAAGCTGTGCGCCGCGTAAAATTCTTTTCTGAAGAGTATCTAAATAAAGAGTTTGATATCTTTTTAAGTTTATGTAGTGATGTCTACTTAGACTCATTTTATCAGCAATTCATCGCCTTTGAACCAAATGGATCATGGTCGACACATGGTAACAGCGGATTGTTTGAGGCAAGCACCGAGCTAAAAGCGATGTATATGGACAACTTGGCCTACAACCATCAGGCGAATGTGCTGGTAGCAAACGAATTAAAATTTAATGGTCGAAAAAACCCAGATCAGCTGCTCAAGTACTGCGTGATGTATGAGCATTTGCTCGAAAAAGGCTTTATCGATAAAGGTGCCAAGTTTTTGTTGTTGTTCATCGGTGGCAGTGAGCTAGAGCACAATAAGCAGCGCTTAGCCGACCGAGAGCTGGCGCTGTGTCACAAAAGACCCAAAAAATATCAGCATCTATTAAGACCAGAGCTGTTAGACATCGTCGATCATCTGCAAGTGGCCAGTATCACGTGGTCAGCATTGATTGCGTTCAATCAGCGCTACTTAGCAGAAAACGAGGTCAGCCAAGTGGAGCAAAAACTATTACGAGGGTTTCATCAAAGCCTGAAGGCAAAATCGTTTATGCATTTAGGCGTTTAATCCTAAAAACTCACGACAATTTCAGGTAGAATAGCCGCCTGTTTTCGCCACATCTATTGACTATTCATGCGTTTAAAATCCCTAAAGCTGGCAGGTTTTAAGTCCTTTGCCAACCCAACGACCTTTACCTTTCGCCATGGTATCACCGCCATTGTCGGGCCAAACGGCTGCGGCAAATCCAATGTGATTGATGCCATACGCTGGGTGCTGGGTGAGACCTCTGCCAAGCAGCTGCGCGGCGGGGCGATGAGCGATGTCATCTTTGCTGGTACGCAAGACAAAGCGGCTAAGAGTGTGGCGAGTGTCGAGCTGACCTTTGAGCATACCCAAGATGAGCAGACAGGTATTCGCCATGAGCTTAACTTGTACCAAGAGCTTTCCGTTCGCCGTCAGGTCAATAAAGACGGACGCTCGGATTATTTTATCAATGGTACGCGCTGTCGTCGCCGCGATGTGGTCGATGTGTTCTTGGGAACAGGGTTGGGCGCGCGTAGTTATGCGGTCATTGAGCAAGGTATGATTGGGCGGATTGTTGAGTCAAGTCCTTTGCAGCTGCGTGAGTTTATCGAAGAAGCGGCTGGGGTGTCGCGCTATCAGGCGCGGCGTGAAGAGACACAAAAAAAGCTTGAGAAGACAAGAGACAATCTGGCGCGTCTGCACGATATGCAAAGCGAGCTGCTCCGCCAACAAAAGACACTGTCCAAACAGGCAGCGAGCGCGCAGCGTTATGAGGAAATCTCACTAAGCTTGGCTGATATTGAGCAGCAGCTTGCCATTCAGCAGCTCTACCAAGCCAAGCACAATCAGCAGCAGCAAAAAATCATACATGAACGCAGCGCCGCTGAAGTGTCGACATTGCAAGCCGATTATGACACGCTAAAGGCAAAGCAAGATAAGCTCACCGCCCGTATCAACCAAGAGCAATGGCTCAAAGATGATGCCCAAAGCGCGCATTACGAGCAGCAGCTGAGTTACCAAACTGCCGAGCATCAACTGAGTGATGCCACTGCACAGCTGGCAGCCATTGAGCAGCAACTGTCTCACTTAGCGCAGCAGCGTGAGCAATCACTCGCTGATATCGAGCGGCTTAACGCTGAACAAGCTGAGCAGAATCAAGCATTAGAGACGTTACGCCCACAGCTCGCTGAGCTGAGCGACAAGCGTGATAACCAAAAGCGTCATGAGCAGCCATTGCAGCGCGCATGGCATGACGCACAAAACCAGCTGTCGCGTCTGCAAGACAAGGCACGTACGCTTGAGCAGCAGCAGGCGATTAATACTCAAGCACAAAAGCGTCACCAGCAAAGCGATGATAAGTGGCAACGCCGCGCGCAAAACTGGCAAAACCTCTGGCAGCAATTGCAGCAGTCTATAGCCCCATCTGCCAGTGCTGTTAGTGCCAGTGCTGATGCAAGTCAGGCAGCGGACGAGCAAGACTTGCATCAGGTGCTAGAAGAGCAAGTCGCTAAGCTGAGCAAACAGCTACAGCAGATTGAGCGTCAGCAAGAAGGGGTGGACGAGCGTCTGTCTGAGATACAGCCGCAAGCGCATCATTTGCAGCAGCGACTGAACACGCAGCAACGCGAGCTGAGCGATGATGAAAAACGTCATGCGTTACTGGCAGGTGAATACGACACTTTGCATCAGATATTGCATCCAAAACCTATATCAAACTCTCAAAACAAAGCAGCTGCAACAAATAACACCGATAGTGGCGCTGTAAATACGCAGCAATTGGCTATTACGACGCTGCGAGAGCAGATTGAACTGAGTACGACGGGCCAAGCACACGCACAGCTGCTCGATAGTATCTTGGCGTTATGGCTAGACAGCCATGTATTAATTGCAAGCCGTGCTGATCATGTGAATGATGCGGATCAAAAAGCCAATAGTTTGAGTTTGTGGCAAGCACTTGAAGATGACATTACTGATTTACTGACTTATCAAACCATACAAAACACCTCAGCCAGTACAAAAGAAAAAACACTAGCAACGGGTCATAGCCTATGGTTGCCTGCGAAGCAAAATAAAACCAGAGACAGTGCCTTTATCAGCGACTTACCAGAGAGCTTAACTGATAAAGTGTTGCCATTATCACAGCTGATTGCGCAGCCTGCGCTTGCGCTATGGCAGCAGTGTTATCTATACACAGCGCAGTTTGAGTCTGCTAGTGAGCATGATATTAACGTGTTTGCCGATGTCTTAAAGTCATTACCGTCATCAGCGCTTCTGCTGACTGCTGATGGTTGGATCATCAGTTGTCAAGGCACGCTTAATTTGAGTAAGCTCGCTGGCGCGCAAGACGATCAAAGCGAGGGCAGCAGTCAGTTTCTCACCCAGCGTTTGGCGCAGCGCACGCGTTTGCAAACGCTAGAGGACCTACTCGGTGAGCTAGAGTTGAGCATCGACAATCAGCAAAAATCTATCGCAAAAAATCAGCGTGACTATGACGCATTGATGGTCAGTTTGGAAGAAACGCGCGCCCAAGCTGAGCAATTAACCCGTGATAAGCATAAATACCAGCAGCAACTGACGACCGAGCGCGCCAATGCCGAGCGCTTGCAAGCAGACAGCCAACGCCTGAACGCTGATAAAGTGACGCTCGAGCAGGAAAAGCAAGAGCTTGCGCATGAGGCGCAGACACTTCTTCATGAGCAGCAGGATATCGAATGCGAGATCGCCACACTCACACCGCAAATAGCAGAGGCACGAGCGACCAATCAGCAATTACAATCTGAGCGCAGCGAGTTACACCGCACACGTCAAACCGATGATGAGGCTTGGCAGGCACTGCAGCTACGTATTCAGCAGTACGAGATGCGCCTAGAGCATAGTGTTAGCAGTATGGGGCGTGCAACCGAGCAATATGACAAGTCATTAGAGAGTGAGCAGAGTCTACAGGCGCGTCACAAGCAGCAGCAAGCCAAACTGCCAGAGCTGCAAGCGGCGCTGCAGCGCGCACAGACAACGCGCGATGAGCAGCAAGCGTTACTGACCGAGCGTGATAGCGCGCTCACGGCACTAAAGCAAGCGTATTCTGAGCAGCAGACGGCATTTGATACGTTGCAAAATACCTTGCAGACGCAGCAAAGCGAACTTGCACAGCATGCAACTGAGTTAGCATTAAGTGCCGCGCGTTTGGAGGATGCAAGTAGACATACCCAAAGCGCGCTAGAGGCTTATACTCAAGTGAGTGAGAAGTACAAAACGCAAGCAGAACACTCGCAACAAACCATGAGTGTCTCAAACTTGCTGGCAGACTTTATCGCTCATGATCGCCGTGTGCGCCCAGACAAAATCGCTGAGCTTGCGTCTGAACGTGCCAAGCTTGCGCAGCAGCTGAGCAAGATTGGCGCTGTCAATCTTGCTGCTGTCGCGGAGTTGGCCGAGGTCAATGAGCGCTTGGAGCCACTTGCGCAGCAGACCACTGATATCGCCGCCAGTATGCAGACATTGACTGAAGCGATTGCTTCGATCGATGAGACGACCAAGACGCTATTTATGCAGACGCTCGATGCGGTCAATAATGAGCTGGCCAATTTGTTTGCCAAAGTCTTTGGCGGTGGGCAAGCCAGTCTGACGTTGAACACAGAAGAGATGCCAGCCAACACGCCAAAATCAGAGCAATGGCGGGCAGGGCTTACCTTGATGGCGCAGCCAAAAGGCAAGCGCAATAGCCGCCTAGCCGTACTCTCGGGCGGTGAAAAAACGCTGACCGCATTGAGCCTGATTTTTGCGATATTTAAGCAGCATCCCGCACCGTTCTGTGTGCTTGATGAAGTTGATGCGCCGCTCGATGATGCCAATGTCGCGCGTTTTACTAGCCTCATTCATGAGTTGGCAGATGACTTGCAGTTTATCTTTATCAGTCATAATAAACTGACGATGCAGATTGCCGATGAGCTAAAAGGCATCACCATGCCAAGCGCTGGTATTTCTACCCTAGTCAGCGTGTCGCTGGACGAAGCCGCGCGTTATATAGAGAGTTAAGAGACAACAGCAGATACCAAAAGCGCTATGAGAATCAAAGCGATGCAAATATAATCAATCCATCGGCATAAATCCAAGTATGCTTGACCTCAGTCCAACATACTGGTTATAAAGTACACAATGTGGTGACGACATGGGTCAGCCATGCTAGAATATTGCCATTTATGCTCGTTTGTGTATTCCCTTTTGTTATATATACTAGGATGTATTTATCATGACCGCTATTCAGTTTGTATTGATTGCCATTGCCGCGTTTATCGTGCTCGCAGGGCTGTTTATGGTCATTCGCAGTTTTAAGCGCCGAGGTGCTGCCGAAGCTGCTGCGGTCAATTATGATAAAAACGGTATTCCCATCATACCGCGTCATGAGCGCAATATCGTTGATCAGCCAGACTTTGATGATACGGTTGCTGGCGAGACGAGCATTGGCCCTGACCGCACTTATCTGAATGCTGTCGTTGAAGAAGAGCCATTGACGCAGCCTCATACTAACGTCGATCCCCAGCTGACTGCTGAGCGCAGCACTATGGTAGATGAAGATCACGATGTCATCGACAATGATGACTATGAACGCTGGCAAGAAGAGCAGCAGCGTAGTGACAACAGCGAGTTTGCAGAGGCTGCTGAGCAGATGCATATCGAGCAAGAGCCTGATGCATTCTCAAGCCTCATGTCAGCAACAGATAGTTTGATGCCAACGATTGACACGGCAGAAGAGCCAAGCTTCGATAACAACAGCCCGATACTGGATCAGCATTTATCAGAGTCAGGCGATGATGCGCAAAATGGCCCCTTGATCAATGCCAAAGACAACATCAATATCACCATCTTGCCGCACCAATATCGCGATCGTCCAACGGCGATTATCCGTGGTCGTGACCTGCTAGCATTGATTGACAAGTATGGTCTACGCTATGGTGCGATGAATATGTTCCATCGCTATGAGCAAAAAGACGGCACGGGTATGCTGTGGTTTAGCATGATGGGTATCACCGACAGTGGTATCGCGCCATTTGATCCGCATAGTGTCGCGACCAACACGTATGACGGCATCGTTATGTTTTTATCATTGCCACATCCACAAGCCGTGCGCAGCTTCGATAGCATGATGAGCATTGCTTATATGATGGCAAGCGATCTTGATGCGATTATGCTCGATGAAGAGAACCAACCAATCACGCCTGAATACAAGCAGCAGCTACGTAACCAAGTTCGTGACTATGAAAGCTAAAAGCTTAAAGGCGAATAGCTCGAAGGCTAAGTAAATCAACTGCTAAAAACAATTATAGCCCATTAAAAAAGGCAAATAGCGATTCACGTTATTTGCCTTTTTTAATGGGCTATAGTTTCTGCAAAAATTTAGAGCCGACCCAAGATAATTTAGATACGAGGAAGGTGAGTGAAAGTACTACACATAGTAGACTGAGCGAGCCTGACACAGTAGCTGATTTATATGGGATTGGCTATATCCGAGCCTCCTGTAAACTTGTTATCATATCGGTATCTTGAATGACAAAAAAGACCCCGACTATGACTGACGCTACCTCACCAAATCATTCTAAAAACCTATCTGCTCAAGCACAAACCGCAACATCCAATATAGCCAGTTCGGCCAATGACGGCACCAATAATAATGCAGAAATTGTCTCGCAAATGCGCATGCTTATCGAGTCGATAAAAACGCACAACTACGCCTACTATGTGCTAGATAATCCAATCTTAGAAGACAGCGAATACGACCAAATGCGCTGCTCGCTGCTTGAAATCGAAGAAGAATATCCAGATTTGGTTCAGCCAGATAGCCCAATCAATCAAGTCGGCGATATGCCGCTCTCCGCTTTTACTCAAGTCACGCATGACATCCCGATGCTGTCACTGGGTAATGTCTTTGAATATGATGATTTGCGTGACTTTATGCGCCGTGTCAATGATCGTCTTAGCGACTCGCAGCAAAACCCTGAATACGAGATGGAGTTAAAGCTTGATGGATTGGCCGTTTCATTAAAATATGAGCACGGCAAATTCGTCCAAGCGGTCACGCGCGGTGATGGGCAGACGGGTGAGGACATTACCCAAAATGCCAAAACCATTCGTAATCTGCCACTATGGATCGCCGATGCGGCTGATATCGAGCTATTAGAAGTGCGCGGTGAAGTGTTGATGCCAAAAGCAGGGTTTGAGCGTCTGAATCGATTGGCGGAAGAGAATGAGGGCAAAACCTTTGCCAATCCACGTAATGCCGCCGCTGGTAGCTTACGTCAGCTCGATCCCGCTATTGCTGCCAGTCGTCCACTGGCCTTTTACGGTTATTCGGTCAATCAAGGATTGCCTGAAAATATCGACACTCAATCAGGGGCGCTGGCATGGCTCACCGAGCTTGGCTTCACCGTCAGCGCTGTAGAAGTGGTCGCCAATCCACGCGCCGCGCAGACTTATTATGAGTCAGTGATAGAAAGTCGTGCCGATTTGCCATTTGAGATTGATGGTATGGTGATTAAGGTGAATAGCCTTGCCTTGCAGCAGCAGCTCGGCTTCTTATCTCGTGAACCGCGCTGGGCGACGGCCTATAAATTCCCTGCCGAGACTGTGATGACGCGTCTCAACGATATCGAATGGCAAGTCGGACGGACAGGGCAAATCACCCCAGTCGGTAAGCTTGAACCTGTCAAAGTCGGCGGCGTCACCGTCAGCAATGTCACCTTGCACAACTTTGGTGAGATTCAGCGTCTGGACGTGCGCGCAGGCGACATGGTTAGCGTGCACCGCGCAGGCGATGTGATACCCAAAGTCACCCGCGTTTGGGCAGACCAGCGCCCCGTAGATAGTGAGCCTGTCACCTTGCCCAGCGCGTGCCCTGTCTGTCATTCGCCCGTCATCTTGCCCGAGGGCGAAGCCTTAGCCCGCTGCACAGGCGGACTGTATTGCCCCGCGCAGCAGCAAGAGGCGCTGATTCACTTCGTCTCGCGCCGCGCCATGGACATTGATGGCTTGGGCGAGCGCTGGCTGATCAGCTTTTTTGAGCACGGACTGATTAAGACCGTTGCCGATATCTATCAGCTGCACAAGCACACCGATGACTTGATTAACTTTGAAAAGCTGGGCGAAAAGTCGGTCAATAATATCCTTGCCGCTATTGAAGCGAGCAAACACACCACCCTTGCGCGCTTTATCTACGCGCTCGGCATTCGCGGCGTGGGCGAGAGCACTGCGCAAAACCTTGCGCAGCAATTTGGCGAGCTTGCCCCCTTGATGCAGGCGGACATCGACGCGCTACTACAGACCCCCGACGTGGGCGCAATTACCGCCGAGCTGGTACATGAGTTTTTCCACGCCCCGCACAATATTGAGGTGATCGACGCGCTACAGGCAGCGGGCGTGCATTGGGACACGGTCGAGGCGGTCTCGGCAGATGGCTTGCCGCTCGATGGGCAGACGTGGGTTATCACCGGTGCGCTCGATAGCATGGCGCGTGATGAAGCCAAAGCCAAACTGCAAGCACTCGGTGCAAAAGTCTCAGGCAGTATCTCCGCAAAAACCACTGCGCTACTGGCAGGGGATAAGGCTGGCTCAAAACTCACCAAAGCCGAAAAGCTGGGCGTAAAAGTGGTGAGTGAAGATGAGTTTCTGAGAATGGTAAATTAATATAAATAACTTTGGAGATAGAAATGTCTAATCTAGCTATTGTTATAGGCGTTAGTGAGTATGGTGGTGAAGCAAATTTACCTGCATGTAAGAATGATGCAAGTATAATTCATAGAATTCTAATAGATTCAAAAAAATTCGATAGTATTCTCAATATAGATGGATATGTTAGCGGTAGAGATATAAAGTCAAAGATATCGGAATTTATTAGAGATTATGAAAATAACGATGTAGAAGAAATATTTTTTTATTTCAGTGGACACGGAACTCGTATCGGTGAAGAATTTTGGTACGTAACATCAGACTTTGACAATACTAATCCCCATACAACAGGATTATCGAATAGTGAATTAGATGAGATTTTGAAGTCTCTTAGTCCAACATTAACAGCGAAAGTAGTAGATGCTTGCTTCGCTGGAACTGAGTATATAAAGAGCTGGCATAATATCTCTAATATATTTGATAAGTCACTTCATAAAAACAATTTTGATAAAGTATATTTTCTATTTTCATCTACTAGAGATGAAACTTCTATAGCTTTTAGAGATATAAGTTTGTTCACTAAGAGCTTTGTAAAAGCTATATTTAGTTTTGAAAAAGGTAATATTAGATATCAAGATTTAGTAAGTTTTATAACTGATGATTTAAGTAGTCCAAGATTCCATCAAAATCCGTATTTTGTGACACAAGCCAATCAGACAGAAATATTTATCGATGTTAATAAGATTGATATTCCTAACATAAAGAGTGACTTTCCATACTTTACGAATGAAAATAATACTGAGGTTACATCGAATTCAGTAGATTTACCATTGGTTGCTAGAGTTAGAGAGGCTAATAAGTATTACTGCTCTAAAGATGAGGTCGACTCAATTCTTAGTCACTTAGATGATATAGCCAATAATTTCGAATTTAGTGAAGATGTTAGTGAATTGTTTATTATAGAAATAAATAATTCTAATGAATTATACAAAATTCCTGATAGACGTAAAATATCAGAATGGATTAAAGAAGGGGATGATAATTATTTTGTTAAGTTAATTTATGTAAAAGAGGAAAGAGAAAGAACGGTTCATGATTTTGGTGTTATTATAGGAAAAGGGAGGAAAGAAAAATATTTTGTAGATGTGGTAAGCGATTATAGTCCAACATATCTAGAGTCTAATAATGTAAAGATTATTAATTTTTTCCCGAAATTCGAATTTTTACCAAAATATGATATATTTGTCACTTATATCATATCAAAAAATAAAATTACCTTTTTTAGCAAGTTTGAGAGATATAAGGATTTAAACTGGAGTACTAGTGAGTTAGAATCAAATAACTCTTGGCGAGTAGATACAAAAACACTCAAGCCTGAAGAGAGTTTATATGAGTTATTCAATCATTTATTGCAAGTGTTAAATTCTTACATTATTAATGATATTGAAAGTTTAGTAAGTTAACAAAGATTAAAGTATTGTTGTTAAGTATTTTGTGTAAGTAATACTTAGACTTTATAATTGTTTTATTAGACATTAGTTAATTAATGTTTTTTTGAACGAATTTTATCTATCAGCCATTAAAAAAGCGTGCTTTGTCCCAGCGCACGCTTTATCAGTCTGTATCACCACCAAATAAATATCTATACGCCTCATCTAATACCGACAGTATATCCGCTGTCTTTATCTTAATCACTTTGACTGACCAATAGTGCTCATCAAAGTATGTGGGCTGTTTAGGCGACTTATCGGCATTAAAAAACCTTTCATACGCTTTTAAACCTTCGGGATAGTCGGTGAGGTTTTTGGCATCACGATTGAGATAGATAATGACCAGTTTGGTTTCGTCTTTATTATTGATAATAAACGGGAACCACCCTTTGTCCCCATATTCATGTGGCTCTATATCCCAAAAATAATCTACAAAATTTTCAAAATCAAAATAGCTATCATCGTATAGGCTTTCTTCATATTCCTCGATTTTATCTGTCGTGTAAAGCGTCGGTTGAAAACCTAATCTTATTCGTTCTTCCACTTTCCAGTCAGAGTAATACTGTTTTGCTAAGGCAATCATTAACTCTTTATCGCTTAGATGAAATAATGCAGGTGACTGAGTCTTAAAAACATCTCTGTCAGTAAGCGGCGCTACAAACATGCTTTTCATGTTATAAGCCAGATGTGGTGGAATCATCTGTATATCGACTCATAAATTGAGACTATAAAGGTCTGCTGTTAGATGCTCAATAACGATAGCAAATTCACTATACGTACCATCTTCATAATAAATGTCAGGATTTCCAAATATCATTTTTTATCTCATATTCATAAAAGGGCTGCGTATTGCTTTCATTATGAAAAATAGTTTACTCTAATTTTTGAATGAAATTTGCTAAAACTCCAATGACATTGTCACTTGCGCATCATTTACAGCTCAAAATGTAGCCATAGTCTGAGCACCATACTACCTCCGAAAAACCCACGACTTATCATTAAACCTAACAAAGTTAACAAGACTGATTCAGATCGCCCTGACCGATGCTTATAAGATAATAGTCATAGTCATAAGAAAAACGATTATCAAGCAGCGAATAAGCAAAACGTAAGGAGCGCGTTATGGCAGACAATACTAATAATCAATCTAATACCGACACTATAGATAGTAGCCACAGTCCGCAAGTGCAGCATCTCATCGATATTCTGCAAGGCGAGCATATCAGCAAAGAAGGCGGGCAGTCTGCCGTCATCTTTCGGATGGTGATGCCAGACCACCTATGTCCGTTTGGCCTCAAGTCAATCGATGCGCTCAAGCACGCAGGCTATGACATCATTGATCGTCATATCACGACCCAAGATGAGAATACATTGGTCAAAGAGACGCTTGGGGTCAAGACCACGCCGCAGACCTTTATCAATGGCAAGCGCATTGGCGGCAATGATGATCTGCAAGTATTTTTGGGCAATTAAGAACCCTAGACAGACGACACCACGTACGCGCCGATAGTAATGTACCACTGGGTGCGATCTCTTTAACCGAAAATGTCATGATATTCGGTATGGGTGGTTATATGCTGATTCACGCTTTATTATAATCAAATGGTTTGATCATGCGTAACCGATACATCGAGCTACTCCGTCATTTCCCCATGTGCCTTAGCATCCCCTTTTTTGCCATCAGGTTTGATTACGATAGGTAATATCAACCCTTTGGCAAAGTCGTCTGATAACACATAGTCATAGCGACTGGCAGCGACATTGGGTGTGGTATGAATGACCAGTGTCATCTCGTTACCATCGGTCAGCTCATGTGAGACATAGGTTTCGCTCAGCTGATCCAAGGCTTTGGATAGCGCTTCGTTACTTGCCATACTGATAGTGAGGTTGTGCTGCGCTGTCGCCGCGTCCACATCGAAGTACTCTGCATAGTCACGGACGTTTTGACTATCGATTGCAAATGGATACTTGTAGTTGGTGGGATCGGCAGGCTTTGTCCCGCTATCGACTAATGACCAGTTTATCTGATCGGCTGCTGGTATTGAAGAGTCTGATGCGGTCACCGCTGTTTCGGCAGCTGGATCAGGGGTTTTGACGCTATCGTCGCAGCCTGTTAGCGTCCATATACTAGCAGTTGCCATTACCATCATCGTTATCAGACGCGTCGCCATCGGGTTGTCCTTTTTATTATTGATCATCATTAATTTGTGCTAAAGGCTATTTTGACAGGTTTCGGTGTGCTTCTCTAGCAAAACAAACCAGCACTGATGATATTCATAATCATCAGAGAGAAGATGTGTATAAAGAACACGCATAAAAAACAGCCGCTCAAGGGCGACTGTTTTATTTTTGATAAATCTCTGCTTATCTTTGATTGATTAGAGTTGGCAGTTCACTTTATATTCTTGACCGCTTGCCCATTTCATCGCAAAGATTCCTTTGTCACCTTTCATGTGCCACGCATAGACTGCTTTTGGATTTGAGTCGTTGACATAGCTTGCGACGTCGCCTTTTACATCACCGTTTAAGACGAGCTTTTGCTCTGTCCATTTTACCTTGGGTAAGGTGGCATTGAGCATGACTTGTTTTTTGTTAATAGACTGTTTTGCCATGATGGTGCTGCCATCGGTACAGGTATATGGGGCTGCTGCCATGCGGTCATAAGCGGCATTGACTTTTTCTGGCGCAGGGGTATCAGTCGTCTCTGGCGTGGTGGGAGCAGTCGTGGCACAAGCGCTCAGTAAGGCAAGTGCAGGTAGGGCAGTTGCAATTTTAGTGATGGTATTCATCATTCTCTCCAAAGTATTGCTGGTGTCATTTACTTGTTCTTAATAATGCGTTTAGTATATGAGGCTTATAGTAGCGAAAACGAAGTATTGCCGTGTTAGAAATTGTTCATTACTTATTAGCTTCGTTACCCAATCGCTGACTAATGTAACTTACCATCTCCAGCCTATTGAAAGATAAACGATAATCATTTGAATTTTCATTCATTAAAATTTTCATTCATTAATAAGTCAGATAAAAAAGCACCCATCAACTGAGCGCTGATAGGTGCTTTTTTTATGAGTTTAATACGGCCTACGTTTAGTTCATGTTTCTATACTATTCATATTATTAAAACTACTTCTTATCAAGCTATTTGGTTTTGCGCGGTGGCAGACCTGTATGCTGAGTTTGGAAATTGCCTTTGCTGACTTTTTTCTTACTGTTTTTCCCGACCGTATTTTTGCTTGTGCCAGCACGGTTTGCAGCGTTGTTGTTTGACGAGTTGTTGCTACGCTTCACTGAGTCATTACCTAGGCGACTGTTCTTTTTGCGTGCTGACTGATAGCTGTCTTGCGCCGCATCACGCCCCTCTAAGTGCGCGTTAAATGGCGGAATCAAGCAACCACGGTTTTTGCCAATCAGATCACTACGGCCCATGTCTTGTAGCGCTTTACGTAGTAGTGCCCAGTTTTTTGGATCATGATAACGCAGGAACGCTTTGTGCAGTTTGCGCTGCCTGCCAGATTTGACAATATCCATATCACCTTCACTACGGCTGATCTTATGTAGTGGGTCTTTGTGCGTGTGATACATGGTCGTGGCGGTTGCCATCGGGCTTGGATAAAACGCCTGTACTTGGTCAGCGCGATAGCCATGACTTTTTAGCCACAGCGCAAGGTTCATCATGTCTTCATCACGGGTACCCGGGTGGGCGGCGATGAAGTAAGGAATCAGATACTGCTCTTTACCAGCCTCGGCGCTGTACTGCTCAAACATCGCTTTGAATTGATCATAACTGCCCATGCCCGGCTTCATCATCTTCGATAACACGCCTTCTTCAGAATGCTCTGGGGCAATCTTGAGATAACCGCCGACATGATGACTGACCAATTCTTTGACGTATTCAGGATCTTTAACCGCCAAATCATAACGCAAACCTGAAGCAATCAGAATTTTTTTCACGCCTTTGATATCACGCGCTTTGCGATACAGTTTGGTCAAATTACTGTGATCGGTCAGCAGGTTTTCGCAGACATCAGGATAGACGCAAGACGGTTTACGGCAGTTTTTCTCAATCGTATCGTCTTTACAGCTCAGACGATACATATTGGCCGTTGGCCCACCAAGATCAGAGATCACGCCAGTATAGTTGGGTGCAGTATCACGAATCGCTTCGACTTCACGCAAGATTGAGTCTTCTGAACGGTTTTGGATGATACGGCCTTCGTGCTCGGTGATCGAGCAGAAGGTGCAACCACCAAAACAGCCGCGCATGATATTGACCGAAAACTTAATCATGTCATAAGCAGGGATACGCGCATCGCCATAGCTTGGGTGCGGCAAACGGGCATAGGGCAGGTCAAACACATAGTCCATCTCTTCTGTCGAGAGTGGAATCGGTGGTGGGTTCAGCCAGACATCGATAGAAGTATGCGAGTTACCTGCACCGCTACTATGACGCTGCACCAGCGCGCGGGCGTTACCCGGATTGGTCTCTAAATGTAAGATACGGTTGGCATGCGCATAAAGCACAGGGTCAGATTTGACATGCTCATAGTCGGGCAGACGAATCACCGTTTGCTCACGTGGGGGCATTTTGATTTTATGCTTGCGGGCGGTTTTTGGCTTATTAAACGCATTGTCAAAGCCGCGCATCTGTACCACTTGGGTATCAGTATCCACTTGGTCGGCATTAATGATTTTGTCAGTGACTGGCTCAGCGACAAAACCCTGATACTGTGATGACATAGATGACGGCATGGCTTGCCCGACAGGCGAGTCCGATGGTTTGTTCTGCTCAATTGAGCAGCTATCAACGTCTTCGGTCATGACATACGGGTTGATGATGGGATCGACACGGCCAACGGTATCGACATCGTTACTGGCGACCTCAGTCATATCCGCTTGCCAATGACGACGCGTTGGGGTCAATAAATACGCTGTACCGCGTAGCTTACTCATTTGCTCAAAGCTATAGCCTTTCGACAGACCATGTACCACATCGACGATGGCGCGCTCAGCATTACCATAGAGTAAGACATCCGCACGCGCATCGAGCAAAATACTACGGCGCACTTTGTCTGACCAATAGTCATAATGCGCGATACGGCGTAAGCTGCCCTCAATACCGCCTAAAATAATAGGCACATCAGGATAGGCTTCACGGCAGCGCTGGCTATAGACGATAGCCGCGCGGTCAGGGCGCTTATTAGCGACGTTGCCAGGAGAGTAGGCATCATCACTACGGATTTTACGATCGGCGGTATAGCGGTTGATCATACTATCCATATTGCCAGCGGTCACGCCGTACGCATAGACAGGTTTGCCAAGCTCCATAAAGGCGTCTTTGCTCTTCCAATTAGGCTGCGCGATGATACCGACGCGAAAGCCTTGTGACTCAAGCAAGCGACCGATAATCGCCATACCAAAGCTTGGGTGATCGACATAGGCATCGCCTGAGACGATGATAACATCGCAAGCATCCCAGCCCAGATCGTCCATTTCTTTGCGGCTCATCGGCAGATAAGGCGCAGGCTCGTAGCAGCTCGCCCAGTGTTTGTCATAATCATAAAGTGGCTTGGTGCCTTGTTTAAAGGCAGTGCGGGCGATGGTATCGGCAGACATGGGCGGACCTGTTAATTAGAAAATGGCACTAAAAATACAACCTTTATTCATCATTGATGATGAAGGCTGATTTAAAAGCGCTCATTTTAACATGAATCACCTTCACTATGCGACCTATTCTATGAGTGGTGATTGCCGATAAGTTATTGATAGCGCGAGATAAACTGCTTATGCAAAGTGAGCGACTAGCCCAGCCAAACAATGGTAAAAATGGTTTCAGCAGAACCGTCACATTGTCGCAAGCATGGTTGTTAAAGTGCAGTTATCAAAGTATGGGTTTGGTCAGTACTAATCATTTGTTTTCTCATGTTTGTTAGCCGTTCTGATTTTCATCCATAGCTTTTGGCATAGCTTTTGCTCCAACCCCGTTAGGGCTTATTTGTGTGCATTCATGAGTGAAAATGGTGCATCGATAAAAATTGAACGGATAGATAAGTGTTTGGAGATAAAATGAGAACATCATCTGTTGGGCTGGATGCGATAAAAGGGCTACTAAGAACATTACTGCACAAGATACTTATGCTGGGGACGCTATTGTTTGGCACGATCGCCAGTGCACAAGCGGCCGCGGCTGAAACATTGACGGTGGCGCAGCTACTCGAATATCAAAATATCGCTTGGATTATTTGGGGCGGGGTTTTGGTGTTCTTTATGCAGGCAGGTTTTGCGCTACTTGAGAGCGGCTCCGTGCGTGCCAAGAACGCGGTAAACGTGATGATGAAAAACTATACCGATATGTGTATCGGTGGTCTGGCGTTTTATTTGGTGGGTTTTGGGCTAATGATGGGTACTAATCATTCGGGGTTTGTCGGTACCGATCATTTTATGCCAGTCAATCTGTCCAATATGGACTGGGCGCTGATGTTCTTTCAGATGATGTTTGCGGCGACAGCGGTGACCATTGCGAGTGGTGCCATGGCAGAGCGTGTCTCGTTTATCGGCTATGCAGTCGCCGCTTGCTTGATCTGTTTATTTATCTATCCTGTGTTTGCCAGTTGGGTCTGGGGTGGGTATTTCGGCGGGTCAGGGTGGCTAGCTGAGCTTGGTTTTATTGATTTTGCTGGTTCGACCGTGGTGCATTCTATCGGGGGCTGGTTGGCACTGGCAGGTATTTTGGTCATTGGGCCAAGACTGGGGCGCTTTGCCCCTGATGGTACGCCAAGACTCATCGCAGGTCACAACATGACGCTATTGGCGCTTGGCGGGTTTATCTTATGGTTTGGTTGGTTTGGCTTCAATGCCGGATCGACATTATCTATCACTGGAAATATTGGCTTGATTGCCGTCAATACTTTTATCGCTGCGGTCAGTGCGGTGGTGAGCTACATGCTGATTGCTCGGACAATGAGCAAAGCCATTTTGCTCAGTGATAGTGTCAATGCCAGTTTGATTGGTCTGGTGTCTATCACGGCAGGCTGTGCCACAACAACGCCCATTTTCGCCGTTGTCATCGGTGCCATCGCCTCTGTGGTCTATATTTTATCCACGCAAGCATTATTAAAGCTCAAAATAGACGACGTGGTATCAGCGGTGGCAGTGCATGGATTCGGCGGTGCATGGGGCACACTCGCGGCTGGATTGTTTTATACAGGGGACTTATTTAACTTATCACGGCTGGGCGTACAGGCTCTAGGCGTGGGAGTAGCACTGGCATGGGGGCTAGGGCTTGGTCTTGTGATGTATAAGCTGATTGATATGAGCTTTGGGTTAAAGGCCAGCCGCTTACATGAGCAGCGTGGCCTTGATTATACCGAGCATGCCGAGCTCGGCTATCCTGAATTTCAAAAGCAGATGTTCGATGCGAAAAGCCTAACAGAGCGGCATTTATAGGAGAGAACTGATGAATATTGATACTCAATCCGTCGACCAAACCGTGTCTGCGATGGCAGAGGTGCTGTCAGAGTATTTACATCCTGAAGAGGTGCGCCTGCTCAAGAGGCAGTGGCAACAGTACTCAACTGTCTCTGTCAAAATGATGCAGCAGTGTGTGTTGGATGCGACAAGGCGCTATCCTGAACTACAAGATCACAAATCTAAAATTCGTAAAGGCTTTTGGGCTACGTTGCAAGTGGATAGTCAGCAGACAGTGGAGTCTGACAGTCACAATGGCCATAACGAGACAATCAATGCACCCGTACCTATCTCTGAGCCCGTTCTCGCATTTTATACCGTGATAGAAGCGCTGCGCAGTCAGCTAACGGTAGCAGACAGTCGCAGCTTTTTTCATAGTATGCACCAAACTGTTTCGCAAGAACGCACCTTCAAAGGGCACCACATCAATATCAATCAATTTTTGGAAGGTAATCGTCCACCTGTACCGGACAATGAGCACCTGTTAAATAATCTGATGCAGCTTGCCTACGTGTGCTTGTGCGATATTACTGGTCCTGTAGAGGCAGATGAGATACTGTTTCAAGCGGCACAAACGGCCAAGCAAAGTTATCCAAAAGCCATTGTTGAAAAGTTATTTTAACCTATCAAGTGAGCACGTTACGAGCAAGTACGGATATCGCCTCGTAACGTACCTTATGGTTTCAGGTGAGTCAGTGCGCTGTCTGATAGCTTTTAATTATCTAATAATTGAAGCGGGAAAGTCACCACATCAAATGCAAGGGCAAAGGGCAGCAGCACCAGTTTTTGTGCGCTATTTGGTCCATGACGGTTTGTGTTTTTTTGCTGCGTTTGAGTATAAAAGCTTACCGTATAAGGCTTGGTTAGAGCGCGATAATTTGACTGAATCAAGCTTAAATTACTCACTTGCGGATATATGGCACCTTTCACGGGGACATTAAAACAAAAACGCTGGGCACCAATACGTTGATCACTGGCGGAGGTACACTCTCGGGCATTATTTTGTAAAAAGAACTGATAATCTGAGCGTCCAAACTCGTCTTTTAATTTGGCGTAAGAAAGCTTCATCTCCCCTTGGAAATATCCATCGTTATTGGGGACATAAAAACTCATGTCATTGTCAACGTGGATGTCTTTTTGTGTCAGATTGCTGAGCAAACTGATCATCTCAGTCCCACCTTGGGTAAGTACGTAGCTGTTTTTTTCACCAACGATAACCATCGTCGCATTTGGCGTTTTTGGTAATGCCTGCGCCGGACGGCCAAAAGCGATCACTTGATCTTCTGACAATGTCTTCTTGGTCGTGATGATATGGTCATTACTTTCTAGCAATGAGCTGGTCGCACAGCCTGACATTGCAAGCATTGAAGAAGTCAACATGGTTCCTGTTATGAATGCTTTTGGGCTTATTTGATTTAGAGTGCTGTACCTGCTGTTTATTTTATGAGGGTAGTCAGGTTGATAGGTCATGATCAGGCTTCCTTGTCTACTTCGATGAATAAAAAATATCCTAACTATTATCAAACTTAAGTTCATATATTACAAGTTTTGAGTTCAGCTTAAACCTCTATTATTAACAAGAAAAAGTGATGAAATAGGGACATATATATTTAGTCTAAGGTAATCTTGGTTCCACTCTTGGTAAAGTTCATCACAAACTGACTCTTAAAATTGCGTACATTGTTTTCATATGTCAGCAAGCTACGGGTGAACTGGTGGTAGTCGCTCATGTTTTTGGCATTGACCATCAGCATAAAATCAAAATCGCCAGATACTTCATAACAGCTCATCACCTGTGTTTGCGAATCCATCAAACGCTCAAACCGGCGCTGCATTGATGTGTTGGAGCGCTCCATTTCTATCATCACCACTGCGGTCAGACCGTAACCCACTTTATTAGGATTAACGATGGCGACTTGCTTGGTAATCACGCCGCTATCTATCAACGCTTGAATACGGCGCTGAGCAGTGGCAACAGACACATGCACTCGTTCTGCGACAGTTTTAAGCGGTAATGTCGCATCGTCTTGCAATAAATTCAAAATAGCTTTATCAGTGCTGTCTAGGATATGGCTCATGATAATGTACCCTCATTAATTATGATTATTAGGTTTTCGATTATAAATATTATCACTAATAATTTAAATTTAAGAAAATAGTTATTTATATGACATTATTTTGATAAATTTATCCATAAATACATTTTTATAGAGATAATATATCAAAGCACTCTAGTAAAATAGACCGTACCAATCAAAGCTGCTTTAAAAAAAGAGCGAGTAATTGTTTTTTTATCATCTACTAATAACTACGGTGCTTATCATGTCTATCTCAATGCTCTCCAATGTATTCGCTAATGCGCTAGCAACCACTACTTCACGTTTGCCATTGCCTGCGATTTGGACGACTGGTAACACGCAGCAGCGCACGCTGATGTTGGGAGTGTCATTTGCCATCTTATCCAATATTTTGTTTGGTGTACTCTATGCGTATAGCAGCTTTCTGACGCCTTTGTCGGGCACACAAGTGTTTATCTGGCGTATGCTGTCAATGTGGGCGGTGTTGGTTGGCTACTTATTGATAAGTGGACGGCTAGGCATGCACATCGATAAATTGCGTGCACTGCGCTCAGTCAAACAGTGGGTTTGGCTGCTACTACCTACGCCGATATTTTTGAGTCAGCTTTGGCTATTTATGTGGGCACCGGTCAATGGGCAAGGTGTACAAACCGCGATGGGCTATTTTTTGTTTCCACTCATGATGGTAGTGTTCGGTTGCCTGCTGTTCGGCGAAAAGCTCAGTCGTCTACAGTGGCTTGCGGTCGCATTTGCGGCGGTAGGGGTGTTTAGTGAAATTATTCGTACGCAGAGTGTTTCTTGGGCGACATTGTGGGTGTGTGGTACTTATCCGATATATTATATCGTGCGTAGACTCCAAGGCATTGACGCCATCACTGGTATGCTGGTCGATCTGACCTTGTTTGCCCCATTTGCGCTTGGTTACTTGTACTTTTTTGCACCTAGCAATTTGGCGATGGTAGCAGGGTCTGGATTTTTGATCATGATGTTAGTTGGTCTTGGCGTTTTGAGCATCCTAGCAATGAAAACCAATATTGATGCCAGCCAAATGCTACCCGTCAATGTCTATGGCATGATGAGTTATATAGAACCTGCTTTGCTATTTATATTGGCGGTGACGGTGCTCGGTAATCCGTTTGAATCAGCGATGATCTATAGTTATGGGTTGATCTGGTTAGGTATTGCTTGTTTGATTGCTCATGGGATAAAGCAGCTTCGCGCTCGTAAAAGTGTGCCATCATCAATCAAGGGGCAGGTCGCGTAAGCGGCTAGTATGGTAGTTAATGAGTATTGTCAGTCACGAGTATTAACAGTTGATCAGTATAGTAGATTCAATTTAAAAATGTTATAGCGTTACTGGTATAAATTTTCCTTGCGTGCTGTATACACAGAGGCTGTGAAAAATTCATCCCAGTAGCGCTTTGGAACTTATGACATTTTTGTTTTGAACTGACTATATAAGCATTAATAAGGTACAAAAAAGGACGGCTCAATATTTACTGAGCCGTCCTTTTTTATAATGATTGTTCGACAATACTTGAATGAATATTAACCCAAGTGCTGCTTGAAACCACGCTGCTTATCACGTTCCCAGTCACGATCTTTTAACGTCTTACGTTTGTCATGCTGCTTTTTACCTAGTGCGAGGCCGATTTGGCATTTCACTAGCGAGTTTTTCCAGTAGCAAGACAGCGGTACGCAAGCGTAGCCTTTTTGATTGATTGCTCCAGACAGTTTTTCGATTTCACGACGATTGAGCAGCAGTTTACGGGTACGAATACTGTCTGGACTGACGTGCGTAGAGCTCGATAGTAATGGCTGAATGTGCGCACCAAATAAGAAAGCTTCGTTATTGCGAAATATGACGTACGCTTCAGTGATGGTCATTTTTCCTGCACGAATGGCTTTGACTTCCCAGCCTTGCAATGCCAGTCCCGCTTCAAAGGTTTCTTCGATAAAATATTCATGACGCGCCTTTTTATTGGCGCAAATCTGATTATCAGGTTTTTTTGATTTTTTTGACATAATTTCTCCATAAGGATTGCCTAAAAACACAGGCGCCTTATTTGTCCAGTCCTACTAATTCCTCATCTTAACCCATTCAATGGTATTGAATTTTATTTGGATTATAAGTCAGATGAGTCGAACCGCCTATTGTATCAAAGCCTCTGGTGAAAAGGTAAATCGGCTGTTAGGACAAATGTAGCAGATAAGTATTAAGTTTGAGCAAAATTTGCTAGCATATGGCCTAATATTACCGATTATATTAGCCATGCTATGAGCCATTCTATTTCTCCTAATTCCTCAAAGCTACACACCAAAATTCTATATCCTGGTACGTTTGATCCCATTACCAATGGTCATGTGGATTTGGTAACACGCGCAACCAAGCTCTTTGATGAGGTTGTGATTGCGGTTGCCTCGGGGCATCATAAAAAACCTCTATTTAATTTTGAAGAGCGAGTCGCCTTGGTCGAGACCGTATTTGCCGATTTGCCGCAAGTCTCGGTGATTGGCTTTGAAGGGTTGCTCGTTGATTTTATGCGCGAAAAACACGCCACCGCCGTGCTGCGCGGGCTGCGCGCGATGTCCGATTTTGAGTACGAGTTTCAACTGGCCAATATGAACCGCGAGCTTGATGAAAACTTTGAAGCAGTATTTTTGACCCCATCTCAGAACTATTCATTTATCTCATCTACCATGATTCGTGAAATTGCCAAACTCGGTGGCGATGTCAGTAAATTTGTCCCACCTTGTGTGTTGCAAGCTTTTGACAAAAAATTAAATAGTAACTAAAAGATGCTGCATTAAAAATACTCTGCTAGCACTTGCTAAAATAGTCAAGCGCAGCCAGATAGGGCTAATATGAGCAAAAATATAAGGAGCAGTTTATGGCGCTATTAATCACTGATGAGTGCATTAACTGTGATGTGTGTGAGCCTGCTTGCCCAAATGAGGCCATCTCAGAAGGCGATGATATCTACGTCATTGATCCAGATCTATGCACAGAATGTGTCGGGCATTTTGACGAGCCACAATGCGTGGTGATTTGTCCCGTCGACTGTATCCCTCATGACCCCAATCATGTCGAGACAGAAAATGATTTATTAGCCAAATACAAGCGTATTACAGGTCAATAAAATATTGATAAGCGATTGATGACGTTTGGGTTTACAACGTTTTAGGGACAATATAATGACCAGCAATACAATGACAACCAAATCCATGCAAGTAGCCAGTGAGTTCGATCAGCAACATCTTTGGCATCCATATGCCAGCCTGCCACCAACCTATTCCAATATCGTTATCGATCGCGCTGAAGGGATTTATATCATTACTGAAGACGGCACGCGCTTAATGGATGGTATGTCGTCATGGTGGGCGAGCGTCCATGGCTACAATCATCCTAAGCTAAACGACGCGCTGACTCAGCAGCTAGGTAAAATGGCGCATGTGATGTTTGGTGGCTTGACCCACCAGCCAGCGATAGATTTGGGCAAAAAGCTACTCGATATTGTGCCTTCTAGCCTTGACGCTATTTTTTATGCGGACAGTGGCAGTATCGCCGTAGAAGTGGCACTAAAAATGGCGCTGCAATATCAAGTGGCTGCCAAGCGCCCAAACAAGCAGCAGTTTGCGTCAACCCATTCAGGGTATTACGGAGATACTTGGCATGCCATGAGTGTCTGTGATCCTATCAATGGAATGCACAGTCTGTATGGCAAGCAATTACCGATGCAACATTTCGTTCCTGCGCCGCCACTTGGGTTTGATCGCGTATTGACAGTAGATGATCGTGAAACATTAGCTCAGTTTTTTGCAGAGTATGGCGCGCAGCTGGCAGGATTTATTATCGAGCCGATTATTCAGGGCGCAGGTGGTATGCGTTTTTATAGTCCTGAATATCTACAATTGCTGCGTCAACTGTGCGATAAGCATAATGTACTATTGATTGCCGATGAGATTGCTACTGGGTTTGGGCGTAGTGGCAAACTATTTGCGTGTGAACATGCTGGCATCAGCCCTGATATCATGACCATTGGCAAGGCGCTGACCGGCGGCTACATGACTTTTGCTGCAACACTATGTACCCGCAAAATTGCCGATACCATTCACAATAGCGACTATCCAGCGCTGATGCATGGTCCGACCTTTATGGGTAATCCGCTCGCCTGTGCGGTCGCCTGTGCATCGATTGATTTGATCCTGTCTTATGATATCGAAACGCGTACTGCCAGTATGCAACGTACGATGGAGCAAGCCCTGACGCCAGCTGCGCAGCTGGCAGGTGTAGCCGAGGTACGTTGTTTGGGGGCAGTGGCGGTGATTGAGTTAGAAGACGCTGTTGATATGCCCATTTTTCAATCCTTATTGATTGATAATGGTATCTGGGTCAGACCCTTTGGTAAGTTGGTGTATATCATGCCGCCTTATGTGATTACTGATGATGAGCTGACCACCTTATGCCAAGCGCTGCTAAAAGTAGTACGTAAATATTTAGAACATCGAGGTTAACCATGAGCGTGCTATTTGTATCCGGCATTGATACCGATATTGGCAAAACCTATGCCACGGGTCTGCTTGCCAAATCATTAATGCAGCAAGGCGTCAACGTTATCACGCAAAAGTTGGTACAAACGGGCATCAGTAAACAACCAGATGGCGAGCTAGGCATTGCAGATGATATTTTAAGTCACCGTCAATTGATGGGAATGCCATTACAACCATGCGATCTGGACTTTACCACCTGTCCTTATCGCTATGAGAAGCCTGCGTCACCGCATCTGTCCGCAGAATTGGCCAATCAACCTCTTAACATCAATGTGATTACTGATGCCACCAAAGCACTACAAGCCGATTATGAGATGGTGTTGCTTGAAGGGGCAGGCGGGCTACTGGTACCGATAAATGAGCAACTATTAACCTTGGATTATATCGCTGAGCGAGGCTATCCTATCGTCTTGGTCACCTCTGGCCGACTGGGCAGTATTAATCATACGTTACTCAGTTTAGAAGCCATAAAATCGCGCGGCTTAATGATCCATAGTGTGATTTACAATCATATCCATGATGATGCTGAACAAACGGATGCTGAGATTGCAAATAGTACCATTGATTTTCTACAAGCGTATTTAGCCAATTATTATCCTGAAGCGCATTGGCTAGTTTTGAATAAACAAGCAAATGAACATTCAGATAATGCTGACATAGCCTTGCCAACAGCGTTTATCTAAGTGTTTAAAGTGCTTTTAAGGTCATTAAAGTCATTCTAAAAATAAGCCGAAAAGACATTCCCATACAGGCGTTAGTTTTGCTATACTAGCGCGCTTGGTAGACTAGGCGATCGCCGCTGCACACTGGCAACAGATGAGCAGGGGAGGAAAGTCCGGGCTACATAGGGCAGCGTGCCAGCTAACGGCTGGGCAGAGTAATCTGACGACCAGTGCAGCAGAGAGTAGACCGCCTTTGGTATCCTAGATATCATCGGTAAGGGTGAAAGGGTGCGGTAAGAGCGCACCGCGTGGATGGCAACATCTCACGGCATGGTAAACTCCACGCGTAGCAAGACCAAATAGGCATCGGCATGGCGCGGCCCGCGTTCGATGCGGGTAGGTTGCTTGAGCGTATTAGCGATGATACGCCTAGAGGAATGATCGTCCACGACAGAACCCGGCTTATCGGTTTACCAAACCTTTTTTATCGTTTGTTGTAGTAATCGTTGCAATTAATCTGAATGACATTCGTTTTTTTGCAAAAAATGCCCATTAGGGGTTGACGGCGGTCAGCAGCTTGGGCATAATGTGCAGCCTAAAACGGCGATGTAGCTCAGCTGGTTAGAGCGCACGACTCATAATCGTGAGGTCGAGAGTTCAAGTCTCTCCATCGCCACCATATATAGCAGTATTAAAAAAGCCAATCTCTCTGGGATTGGCTTTTTTTTGCCTGAAATAATCTTTCATTTACAAGGTTTGTATGTGCTATTGCTTAGTCAAATACTCCTTGTTAGATGTCTGTCAGTCTCGCTTACTTGATAAATACTTTCTCTGCTACTAAAATCGCCTTACTTTGCAGTAGAAAACTGCTAGAATACTCTTTGGTATGTGCGTACAAGAGCGCAGCAGAGTTACCGTACTAAGTACTGGGCTTTAGGCGAGGTTATCCATTCTAAGGATTACGCTCGACACAACAGCTGACCTGTAGCATACGTTTTAACGAAGCATACCTATCTTATCAAGTGTACTTTACCATATTTATCTCTTATCTTTATTCTATCACCTTTAATTTAGTAGGCGCTTTGTGACTGCATTAGCCAATATTCGTAACTTTTCAATCATTGCCCACATTGATCATGGTAAGTCGACCCTTGCCGATCGTTTTATTCAGATGTGCGGTGCCTTGCAAGATCGCGAGATGCAGGCGCAGGTGCTCGACTCGATGGATATTGAGCGTGAGCGCGGTATCACTATCAAAGCACAATCGGTAACATTATTTTATGACCATCCAAATGGTGAGCGCTATCAGCTTAACTTTATTGATACGCCCGGCCACGTTGATTTCTCGTATGAGGTGTCACGCTCATTGGCCGCTTGCGAAGGCGCGCTATTGGTGGTCGATGCCGCGCAAGGCGTAGAAGCACAGTCGGTTGCCAACTGTTATACAGCAGTGGACCAAGGTTTAGAGGTGATGGCAGTCCTTAATAAGATTGATTTGCCGCAGGTCGAACCTGAGCGTGTTATTCAAGAGATTGAAGATATTATCGGAATAGAAGCCATTGATGCCCCTCGTGTTTCAGCGAAATCTGGTCTGGGTGTCGATAAATTGTTGGAAGCGTTGGTTGAATTCATTCCAGCACCGACTGGCGACCGTGAAGCACCCTTACAAGCACTTATCATTGATTCATGGTTTGATAGCTATCTGGGTGTGGTCTCACTGGTTCGCGTACGTGAAGGGACGGTAAAAAAAGGCGATAAGATCTATATCAAATCAACGGGCGATGCTCATCCAGTAAGCTCTATCGGTGTATTTACGCCCAAACCTGTCGATACGGGTATCTTAGAAGCGGGTGAAGTAGGCTTTGTTATCGCTGGTATCAAAGATATTGCAGGCGCGCCAGTTGGCGATACGATTACACATGCCAGTACGCCTGATGTTGAACGTATCCCAGGTTTTAAACAGATCACGCCACAAGTATATGCAGGGATGTTCCCAGTCGATTCGAGTGATTTTGAAAAATTCCGTGAAGCGCTGCAGAAATTGCAAATCAACGATGCGTCATTATTTTTTGAGCCTGATACTTCAGACGCGTTAGGCTTTGGCTTTCGTTGTGGCTTCTTAGGCATGCTACACATGGAGATTATCCAAGAGCGCTTAGAGCGTGAGTATGACTTGGATTTGATCACCACTGCGCCTTCAGTTATCTATGAGATTGAAAAGAAAGGCGGCGAAGTCATCTATGTTGATAATCCATCAAGACTGCCTGAGCCCAACAATATCGAAGAGTTCCGTGAGCCAATTGCCCGCTGTCAGATTTTAGTACCGCAAGATTACTTGGGTAACGTCATGACGCTATGTATCGAGCGCCGCGGTGTGCAGGTTGATATGCGCTTTATGGGTAAGCAGGTTCAGGTTATCTTTGATATTCCGATGGGTGAAGTGGTCATGGATTTCTTTGACCGTTTAAAATCAGTCTCGCGTGGTTTTGCATCACTGGACTATAATTTTGATCGTTATCAAGTGGACAAATTGGTTAAAGTCGACGTGCTAATCAACGGTGAAAAGGTGGATGCCTTGGCAATGATTGTACACCAAGACCAAGCGCGTTTCCGTGGTAATCAATTGGTGAGCAAGATGAAAGAGCTGATACCACGTCAAATGTTCGACGTGGCGATTCAAGCCGCAATTGGTAGTCAGATCATTGGTCGTAGTACGGTAAAAGCCATGCGTAAAGATGTCTTGGCCAAATGCTATGGTGGTGACGTATCGCGTAAGAAAAAGCTGTTGGCTAAGCAAAAAGCAGGTAAAAAACGTATGAAACAAGTGGGTAGTGTGGAGATTCCACAAGAAGCCTTCTTGGCTGTCTTGCAAGTTGATAGTTAATAGACAGTGCTATCTCAGATAGTTTTTGTACATAGCAGTAGTTGAATATCGTCAGTTTTTTGATCAAAGCAACTAGACAAACAGCACGTTAATAGGCAATTTGGTATGGATTTTGATTTCAATTTAATTTTAGTGCCGTTGACCATAGGCTTAGGAATTGTCTGGTTGCTAGATAAGCTGGCACTCAAGCAGCGCAAAACTCGCGGTCGAGGTCAAGAGAGCCTGTTAGTGCGATGGGCCTATGATTTTTTTCCTGTGTTGGCCGTCGTATTGATCGTACGCTCGTTTTTGATTGAGCCTTTTAATATTCCATCTTCTTCCATGGTGCCAACGTTATATACGGGTGATTTTATTGCGGTCAACAAGTATGCGTATGGCGTTCGTCTACCGCTAACGTATAATAAAGTTTTGGATACTGGCGAGCCTGAGCATGGCGATGTAGTGGTATTCCGTTATCCTGAAAACCCAAGCATCTACTATATCAAGCGCTTGATTGGGTTGCCTGGCGATACCGTCAGCTACAATCAAGGCACAATCTCTATTAATGATGTACCAGTGGAGACGACGCCTGTCGATTTTTCGGCCAATGCAGAATTGACGTCACAGCTTTATTTGCCAGGACAAGTTGGTCCAGGTCAGGTGCTCACAGAAGAGAGTGCTG
This sequence comes from Psychrobacter sp. KCTC 72983, assembly GCF_014280455.1. Taxonomy (NCBI): domain Bacteria; kingdom Pseudomonadati; phylum Pseudomonadota; class Gammaproteobacteria; order Moraxellales; family Moraxellaceae; genus Psychrobacter; species Psychrobacter sp. KCTC 72983. The sequence continues at coordinate 949,674 of NZ_CP060390.1, read as the reverse complement.
CTGCGATGGGTCAGGAAGAAGAGGACGCCGCACAATATTTCCAAGAGACACAGGGTAAAAACACACACCTTGTTCGCTACTTAAATGGTATGAACAGCTCACAGTATGCTCCCTTCCTACAACAACAATCACCAGAAGTTGTGAGTTCAGAGGGGACAGAGTGGCGCATTAAAGTACCAGAAGGTCATTATTTTGTGATGGGTGACAACCGTGATCGCAGTGCAGACGGCAGGTTCTGGGGATTTGTTCCTGATGAAAATTTAGCGGGTAAAGCGGTCTATATTTGGATGCATAAACCACCAGGATTAAACTTACCAACTTTCGAGCGTAATGGTACCATTGATTAATACCATGAGTACTCTATTGATTGAGTTCTCGATAATAGTTTTATGCTAATATCGTTACTATTCAATAAATAGCGTTTTACTATCTAAGTCATAGGTATAGAACGCTATTAAAAATAGTCATCTATCTGTAGAGGGATATCATAATGCAGCAGTTATCTGGTCTTGCCACGCAGCGCGGTGCTAGTGTAACAAACATCGTTCTCATTATTATGATGTTGGGGATCGCGGTTAAACTCCTAGTGGCCATTGTGCCTGCTCAAATTGGTGACTATCAGTTGACTAAGCTCTTGAGTGCAGAGCTTAAAGTAGCCAATGACAATAACGAGACAGCCAAGCAATTCGTTGAGCGTGTTAATAAACAGCTATCCATCAATGCTGACTATGACACCAAGGCAGAAGATGTATTCACTTTTACCAACAAAAAAACGGGCCAATTGGCCATTCATAAAGAATATGCAGTAACCAATACGTTCTTTAGCAATGTCGATATTGTGAATCGTTTCGAAGGAGACATCGATATGGCTACAGCAGAATAAATAGTTATAAGATAGGACAGCGCTTTAGTGTCCTCAACAAAATCCAATATAGACTCTTATTAAACTGAATCTGTAAAACAGAAGGGATAACCACAAGCCACGCATGAAACCAACTTCGCAACATTCCCAAACGGTTCTTACTCCTAAAAAAAATAGCACGTCTGTCGACACGCTTGTTGTTAGCTCAGAATTTACTCAGCGCTTAGCAGTCTTAACGCGCAAGTTAGGCTATGTATTTAATGATTTGAGCCTGCCAAAGCTTGCCTTGACGCACCGCTCATTTGATAGCAAAAAAAATTATGAGCGTCTAGAGTTTTTAGGTGATGCGCTTTTGGGCATGATTGTGGGTGAGGCTTTATACCATCGTTATCCCAATCAAAACGAAGGGCGTCTAACCCGTATGCGTGCAACTTTGGTCCGCCAAGAATCATTGGTTATTATCGCGCAAAATCTAGAGCTGTCTAACCATCTGATATTAGGCGTGGGTGAGCGTAAGGGTGGCGGCCGTAATCGTGCTTCTATATTGGCGGATGCGGTAGAGTCTTTGATTGGAGCCATCTATTTAGACAGTCAAGATATGGATATCACTCGTCATTGCGTACTCTCTTGGTATGGAGACTTGATTGACAACGTTAATGACCAAAAAGCACTAAAAGATGCGAAGAGCCGTTTGCAAGAGTGGTTACAGTCTAAGCAATTTGATTTGCCAAGCTACGAGCTTATGGAAACACGTGGCAACGCTCCCCATCAAATATTTGTGGTGCGCTGTCACGTGAATATTCAAAACTGCCCTGATATTACTGAATCTGGTGAAAGTCGCCGCATCGCTGAGCAAAAAGCAGCAGAACTTATGATTAATCAGTTGCATAAACTTCCAGGATCCGCTAAAAAACGCTCTTAGCGAATATTCGCAGGTGATTACAGGCATACTTCTGAGTCAACAATGCCGCTTTTGCGTGATGAGACCTGAAGCGGCATAGACCTAATTTACCTTGTATACTACTTATTTCAAATATTACCAGCTGATATCCAATAGTAACTACACCGACAAACTATTAAGTCATATTTGGCTGGATATAAACCCTATAGGATCAACTTATGAGCAATCACCCTGATGTGCCATCGAATAATGAAGATAGTACTCAAAATATGATTGAAAATACAGATGTCGATACGAATGCAGATAGCGTAGAAGATATCACAATCGACAATGATATGGCGATTGAAGAATTTTTTGCGCCAAATACGAATGCTCGTATGGCTGACGACTTCAGAGCTGGTTATGTTGCCATTGTTGGACGTCCAAATGTGGGTAAATCAACGTTGATGAACCACTTATTGGGTCAAAAGCTGTCTATTACCTCACGTAAGCCGCAAACGACGCGCCACCGTATTCATGGCATTTTGTCCAATCACGAGATGCAGGCGGTGTTTGTCGATACGCCAGGTATCCATCGCAATGAAGTACGTGCGATTAATGAGCGTATGAATAAAGCGGCAGTATCCGCTTTGGTTGATGTTGACTTGGTTTTATTTGTTGTTGACTCAGATCAGTGGCGTGATGATGATTTACTGACGTTGCAAAAGCTTGGTGAGACCGATTTAACGATCGTACTGGTCATTAATAAATCAGATACTTTAAAAGATAAAGGCAGCGTATTGCCGCTTATTGAAACCTTTAATGAAAGTTTTGACTTTGCTGATATCGTGCCAGTATCGGCGCTCAAGAACCAAAACTTAGATCGTTTGCAAGAAGTGATTGCCTCACATTTACCAGTTGCTGCACCTATTTATGATACAGAGCAAATCACCGACCGTTCAGAGCGATTCTTAGCGAGCGAAATCATTCGTGAAAAAATCATGCGTAGTGCTGGTGATGAAGTGCCATACGACTTGACTGTACAGATTGATGCGTTTAAAGATGAGCCTGCGCATACAGATCCAAAGACAGGGCGTCCACGTAAAGCATGTACCTTTATTGATGCAACTATCTATGTTGAGCGCAGTGGTCAAAAAGCCATTGTCATTGGTGATAAAGGTCAGCGCATCAAGCAAGTCGGTATGGATGCTCGTAAAGACATGGAGCAACTGTTTGACAAAAAGATTATGCTAACGCTATGGGTCAAAGTCAAACGTGGCTGGTCTGATGACGAACGTGCATTAACCAGTTTGGGATATTGATAGCAATCACGCATAGTGCGGTAATATTGCTATCTATATGTTAAATGCTGAGGTGATAAACGATGCGTAACGAAGCGTTAATTGGCTATTTATTACATCAGCGTCCTTATCAAGAAAAGCGTGCGTTGTATTATCTTTTTTCTCAGCAGCATGGTGTGATACATGGTGTTGGGAAAAAAGGTGCACCGTTATTTATGCCGTTACAGCTATTTGCCACTGGCAAACGCGACCTAAAGACATTCACTCAAATCCAGATTACTTCGCAAACCACTCTCCAAACAAGTAACGAGCAAAAAGAGAGTGCCCCTGCCGCACTATCTGCTGTACCTTATAGTAATATCAATGGACAGCACCAATATGCGGCGTTGTACCTTAATGAGATACTGTGGCGATTGTTACCGACCGAAGATCCAATGCCAGTATTATGGCAACATTATCAGGACAGTTTACAGCAGCTGAAGCAACCTTTAGATAACACTGAGCTTCGTTTATGTTTGCGCCAATTTGAGCAGCACCTATTCAATGAGTTAGGTTTCACCTTAACGCTAACGCATGATAACATCGAACATACTATCGAACCTAATTGTGTATATCGCTTTTTACCTGATGTGGGGTTACTACCAATCATGCAGAATGCTATAGAGTCCGAGCATTTAGAGAGTAGTACCGGACAGACTATATTTAAGGGTATCGATATTATCGAGATGGCCTACCTAGGTATCACTAAAGCAACGCTGAATAATTGGTCAAAGCTACATCGGCATCTGATAGATCATCTACTTGATTATCAACCATTACAAAGTCGGCTGCTATGGCAACAGCAACAACGTTATCAATAAAGAGATTATCATTTTTAAATCTATTGAGTTTAGGCCATGGCTTAACTTGTGGGAATATCGATACTGTTGCCTAGGTCGATGGTGTTGATGAGTTAAATATAGAACACGCTATGATTTAGGATTATAGCAAGCTGTTGTTATGGTAAAAAATGCGATGTATTAAAATGCTTAAAGGTAATGTACTTGCTACTTTGTCCGCATTCAATTACCCATCACAATCGGTAGGGTGGTCTTGATTAAGCTTCTGACTGACTCGACCGTTTTGATTGAAAGAAATTTGGTACATTGCATCATTATAGGTAGATGTGGGGCAGTACTTGATATGGCCAAAATGCCCCCGAGGTTTGCCACTATCACCCCAAAATTTGATGTAATGGCGACCCGCTCCGACTCTGAGTTTCAGTGTACTATATTTTAAATTAAAATATTGATTGAGTACTAGAGTATCAGCATTTGTATCGAAGTTTTTGTTACCGTTTTTGTCTACGAATAATATAAGCATGTTGTCACTATTGCGGTCGCATTGTATACCGTCATTCGATAAACAAACCAATACATCTTGTCTAGTGATATAGCTTTCAGCTTTTGCCAAAGCGAGAGCGTTCTCTAATTGGGTTTTGACGCGTTTGGCTTCCATACGCGTTAATTGCGTCAATATGCTTGGCGTTGCAATCGCTACTATGATAGCAAGCACCGTTACAGTAACAATCAGCTCAACAAGAGTGAAGCCATTCCTACCTTTAGCGCTTAAAGCTTGCAAATGCATTGCAGAGCGTTTATTACATATAGTTAACTGGTGTAGTGGAGCGTACAACTGATTTATTCGAAATATTAGCCTATCATGACTAAGCATTCCCTTCATCAAAGTAGATACAGGTAAAACCACTATCAGTAATCTGCGATAATTTGATGATGTTTTATAAAGCGATTTCATAGGTTGCTACATCCTATGGCTTCAGACTTTCCAAATAAAATAATCGCGCTTATCTGCAACATCTAGCTAATCCATTATGTAGAAAAAATACTTGATAAAGACTAGGGCGTGTTGAACATTCGACCATGGCACTGACAGCGACTATTTTTTAGGCGATTCGATGTTAAAAATAATAAGCTTAGTCATTCTAAGCGCTTATTTTTAACGATGAAGCGGCAAAAAATAGTCCTGTCCCCTGCTTTTATCGTTGGGGCTGATGCTAAAATTACCCCATACTGCGTTACAAATCTCGCTAAGGCATCTGCATTATCGTCGCTTTGTGCCTTGTCTGGAACCATTTTAGCGATCAGCAGTGCCTATTTGCAAATGTTCAACACGCCCTAGTATTTTGGTTTGTTGGCAGTATACAAAATTATTACTTTTTTATAAGTTACTTCGAATATCAAATAAAGTCGACTATTTTAATATAAACAGAATATATGTCTATTGTCAAAAAATGTTTCAATTAGTGAATAATGTGCATTAGGAATAGAGAAAAATTATTAATTGTAATAAAATATGTTCAAACGATAGGTGCTAGTTGATTTAGCATCTATCGTGAACTGACATACAAAAGATAAAAAGCGTAAGGTGTGTTAGTTCTAAGTAACTTAGAATGGCTATTGTGTTTTAGTTACAACATTATCGTGTAATAATGTGTAGCTCGTTAACGAAAAAAGTTGTAAACTGAATGGATAATCGCTAAGCTACGTTTTAATTGGTTTTGCTTTGTACCTAAAATGCGTAAAAGATGTCTAATTTAGAGCGTCTTGAAAATCGGTTTTGCTTAATGCATCACTAAAATTATCCTTTGGAGGAAGTCCATGAAACTGAATAAAATTGCTTTAGCACTGTTCGCTGTAACAGCTGCACCTCTAGCAGCTAATGCTGGTGTTACTATTAGCCCACTATTATTAGGTTATCACTACAGCGAAGGCGCTGATGATGATCAAGCTGAATTACTAGGCGACTATAGTGGTAGTGGTGATAGCTACTATAAAGAAGACGGTCTATATACTGGTGCCGCTTTAGGTATCGAACTTACTCCTTCTACTCAGTTCCAAGTAGAGTATGGTGTATCAGATACTGATGCTATCCGCCAAGACGGTTCTGATAACTTCGATGCAGAGCAAGAAATGATCTCTGGTAACTTCTTAGTTGGTACCGAAGAGTTCACTGGTTATACTGATAGCGCTCTTAAGCCATATGTGTTAGTTGGTGCTGGCCAATCTAAACTTGAGATTAAAGACTCTTCAGGTGACAAAGTTTCAGGCACTAAAGATACTATCGGTAACCTAGGTCTAGGTGCTATGTATCGTATCAACGATGCACTAAGCCTACGTGGTGAAGCTCGTGCGATTCATAACTTTGATAACAACTGGTGGGAAGGCATGGCCTTGGCCGGTCTAGAAGTTGTACTTGGTGGCCATCTAGCACCTACAGTAGCAGTGCCGCCAATGGAAGAGCCAATGGTTGACAACACTCCAGTAGTTGTTGTTGAAGCTGACCTTGATTCTGACGGTGATGGCGTACCTGATAGCATGGATGCATGCCCAGGCACTCCAATGAATGTGGTGGTTGATGAGCGTGGTTGCCCAGTACCAGTAGATATTACTGATGAGCTAAAAATGGAACTACGTGTATTCTTTGATAACGATAAATCAGCTATCAAAAACCAATACAAGCCAGAAATCGCTAAAGTAGCAGAAAAAATGCGTGAGTATCCAAACTCTACAGCTCGTGTAGAAGGTCATGCATCTAAAACTGGTCCTTCAGCACGTTATAACCAACGTCTATCTGAAGCTCGTGCCGTTGCTGTTAAATCTATGCTAACTAACGAATTCGGTATTGCTCCAAACCGTCTATCAACTGTTGGTTATGGTTATGACCAACCAATCGCATCAAACGATACTGAAGAAGGTCGTGCTATGAACCGTCGTGTTTATGCCATCATCACTGGTGACAAAACTATGACTGTTGAACAAACTAAAGATATGGTTGTTCAGTAAGTATTAGATAAATAATCGTATAGTTAGATATATGGTTACAAAAAAAGCCACCCAATCGGGTGGCTTTTTTTATTTATGTATTGAGAAAAGTAAGTTATTTCATAAATTTATGAATCAATAATGTTATACTAGCCACCCAAACATTCTGTAAATTGACAGAATGTACATTAGCATAGCTATCTGTACGATGAATTTATCGGCATAGATATTTGATTATATTGAGATTTTCTGAGTGATAGCATTTATTGTGTATCATCTAAAATTCAATATTTATCTTATTGATGATAAAAGTTTATCCAGCGGCGCTTATTGCTACTGCATTTTTTTAAGACGACACGAGCATTTTATATGGCGAACGATATCAAACACCTGCGTAACATTGCAATTATTGCCCACGTTGACCACGGTAAAACAACTTTGGTTGATAAATTATTACATCAATCTGGTACTTTTGGCGATCGTGCAAATATTGCTGAACGTGCAATGGATTCAGGTGATATTGAGCAAGAACGTGGTATTACTATTTTGGCTAAAAATACAGCCATTCGTTGGACAGATCAGACTTCAGGAACTGAATACCGTATTAATATCGTTGATACCCCAGGTCACGCCGATTTCGGTGGTGAAGTTGAGCGTGTGATGTCAATGGTTGATTGCGTACTTTTGGTTGTTGATGCTGTCGATGGTCCGATGCCTCAGACTCGTTTTGTAACGCAAAAAGCATTTGAACAAGGTCTAAAGCCGATTGTTGTTATCAATAAAATTGACCGTCCTGGCTCACGCCCTGATTGGGTAATGGATCAAATTTTTGATTTGTTCGATAATCTAGGTGCAACTGATGAGCAGCTTGATTTTCCAGTGGTTTATGCATCAGCGTTAAATGGTATTGCAGGTTTGGAAGCAGATGATTTAGCTGATGACATGACGCCACTATTTAAAACTATTGTTGATGTTGTACAGGCGCCGCAAGTTGATGCAGACGCACCATTCCGTATGCAGATCTCAAGCCTTGATTACAATAGCTTCGTCGGTGTGATTGGTATTGGTCGTATCCAGCGTGGTAAGGTTAAAACCAATACACCAGTTACTGTCATTGATAAGCATGGTAAGACACGTAACGGCCGTATCTTAAAAATTATGGGCTACCATGGCCTTGATCGTATTGATGTTGAAGATGCACAAGCTGGTGATATCGTTTGTATCACGGGTATCGATGCGCTTAATATCTCAGATACGATTTGTGATCCTAATAAAGTTGAAGCATTACCAGCATTGACTGTGGATGAGCCAACCGTTTCGATGAACTTCCAAGTGAATAACTCACCATTTGCAGGCCGTGATGGTAAGTTTGTCACGTCGCGTAATATCCGTGAGCGTCTAGAGCGTGAACTGATTCATAACGTTGCTCTGCGCGTGGAAGATACTGAATCTCCAGATAAATTTAAAGTCTCTGGTCGTGGTGAGCTTCATCTATCTGTACTTATCGAGAACATGCGCCGTGAAGGCTTTGAGATGGGTGTTTCAGGCCCTGAGGTTATCGTAAAAGAAGTTGATGGTGAGCTACAAGAGCCGTATGAAAACGTTGTCTTCGATATCGAAGAAGAGCATCAGGGTTCTATTATGGAGCAGGTTGGTCTACGCAAAGGCGAGATGACCAATATGGAGCTTGATGGTAAAGGTCGTATGCGTATTGAAGCGACAGTACCAGCTCGTGGTTTGATCGGTTTTCGTTCTGAGTTTTTAACATTGACTTCAGGTAGTGGTATCATGACGTCAAGCTTCTCGCATTATGGTCCACAAAAGATCGGTGATGTGGGTGGTCGTTCGAACGGCGTATTGGTTTCTATGGCAAACGGTACTTGCCTAGGATTTGCACTGTTTAACCTACAAAAACGTGGTAAGTTATTTGCAGAGCCACAGCTTGAAGTTTATGAAGGTATGATCGTCGGTCTAAACTCGCGTAACGATGATATGACAGTGAACCCAACAACCGGTAAGCAGTTAACCAACGTACGTGCTAGTGGTACAGATGAAGCGTTGACGTTGACGCCAGCAGTTAAGTTTACGCTTGAGCAAGCGCTTGAGTTCATTCAAGATGATGAGCTGGTTGAAGTAACACCAAAAGCGATTCGTCTACGTAAACGTTATTTGACTGAAAGTGAGCGTAAGCGTCACAGCCGTAGTAAGAAAAATGCATAATATCGACAGTATAAACTACTCAATCTTTTAGAGCGTTGATTTTCAACACCAAAATTTAATGTCTTTTAGACATCGGAGTAGTTAAAGAATTAGCAGTATAGGGTGAGCTATAGTGGTTCACTTTATACTGCTTTTTTTTGTTGTAATTTTGAAAAAATAAATACAAAATGAACATTAGTTTTGATGTGTTCAATGATTAACGTTAGAGTGAAGTATGATACTGTTTATATAAAATATCTATACACCTATAGATAATTTTTGAGGAGAATACAATGAGTATGGTTTCAGAATTTAAAGAATTTGCTCTAAAAGGCAATGTGATGGACTTGGCAGTTGGTGTTATCATTGGTGGGGCTTTTGCTACCATCACTAAATCATTGGTAGATGATATCATTATGCCAATTGTCGCTTTCATTGTAGGGGGCGAGATTAACTTTAAAAATATGCTTTTGGTATTGGGTGATGTGCCTAATGGGGTTGCTATGACCTATGATGCACTCAAAGAAGCTGGCGTTCCTGTATTAGCATATGGTAGCTTCATCACTGTACTCATTAATTTTCTAATTTTAGCTTTTATTATTTTTATGATGGTTAGAGTAGTAAATAAAATGCGTCGTACGGAAGCTGTAGAGGAAGCTGTAGTAGAGCCATCAGAAGAAGTACAGTTACTGCGTGAAATCAGTGCTAAATTAAGTAATACTCATATTGTAAAATAATAACGTACGGTTTAGTGGTAACAAAAAAGGCTAACTTTACGTTAGCCTTTTCTATTGTCTATTCACAAAGTCATATTTTTTGATTTATGCTAAAAACGATCAAACACAGTAGCTTATGGCGTGACAACCACGTAATCGTTAGTATTAATCAAAATCTCTGATGGTTGGTCAACGACAATACGCACAGTATTATTGTCAATAACTTGTGATTTATAATAGTTGTCTTCAGCAACTGTACAGCCTAAACATCTTCCCATAGTATCCCAAGGCTCAACAAATAATTTTTGCTGCGCTTGATCGGCATTTCCACCGATAAGAGAGAAGGGTAGGCTCACGATATAGGCAGCGGTACCAGCCACAGCATTGACCAGTTGTAATGGTTTACCAACAATCGTATCTACTACCATCGTCTCATACGAAGGGCCAAAGTCAGTTTCGTCTATTTCTATGGCTGCAAAAGTAGGTTGCATACTAGCAGCCATTAACGCTAAGGAAGTAAAGACAGGAAACAACTTTTGCTTAACTGCGCGTTTGTTTGTGGCTTTAACCGTCATAACGATATCCTAAAATTTACAATTAGTATGATTAATGGCTGCTGCTGTCTCCATATAGGAATATCGCGGCAACGACAGGTAGGGTAAGTATTACAGAAGAATAAATAGTGCGCACTATTTTTGTAAGCGCTAGCACTATTAAAGCAAGATGTACGCCAATAAGCAACAAGAATACATGGGATATTCTTATGTGAGTAAAAAAATATATCAAACTAGATTGTATTTATTTTGAAATAGTAGCAGATTTGTCTTTAGTTAAGGTAAGAAATCATATGACCACTAATTAAGCTGAAGCTAACGGCTGACAATTTGGACAATAAACGCTGGCTCTACCATTGAGCTTAACATTTTCTAGAATGGTATCGCACTTTAGGCAATGCTCTCCTTGTCTACCATAAACATTTAAAGTCTGCTGAAAATAACCCGTTTGACCACTCGCGACTGTAAAATCTCGTAGCGTTGAGCCACCAAGTTCAATGGCTTTTTTTAGAATGTCTTTAATATGATCAACCAAAACAACAAGTTGGTCAAATGAAAGTTGGTTCGCTGGGGTAGCGGGATGTATGCCTGATAGGTAGAGGCTTTCCGTCGCATAGATATTACCGACACCTACCACGACTTTTTGTTCCATAATGACAGATTTGATAGCTCGTGCGATGGACTGTGTTCGTTTGGTCGATGGTTTTTTGTTAGAGCCTGTATTGTTATGATCTTTATCGGATAAGTTATTACGTTGAATAACGTTATAAAGATATTCTGCGGTAAAATCTTCTGAGAGTGGCTCAGGGCCCAAGTGGTCCAGTAATTTGCTACCGTAATCTTCATACCATAATACTGAGCCAAATCGTCTTGGATCGTAATAATGTAGCTGAGACTTTGCATTTTCAGAATCCCTAAATACTACTATTAAATGATCATGTTTACGTTTGTCAGTGCCATAACTGTGCTGCTGTAAACTACCTGACATGCCTAAATGAATCAAAAGCTTAAGTGGTGCTACCATGGCATCATTATCATTAAGCACTGTGGGCAAAAATTTAAGAATAAGATATTTTGCTCGGCGTTCAACGCTATCTAACGTGTAGTCAACCAGACTACTTAAGTCATCTGGCATCGCCCAACGTAGCTTGGGTTCAAAGACCTTTATGTCAATCACCTGTTGTCCTAATAATGGTGCAAGGCTAGTCTTGGTGGTTTCTACTTCTGGCAATTCGGGCATGATGTTTTATGACAACTCTATTTTTGAGTGAATAATTGGTAGCTTAGCATGTCAACTAAGCCACAGCGCGACGAGCATGTAAGACACCGTGCTGTTGCTCTAGTTTCGCCAGTAACTTAGATAGATGCGCTAGCCCTGAAACTTCGATATGAAATTTCAAAAAGGCGATATTGTCATCGTTACTAAGCGTTTCAACTTTGCGGATATTGACGTTCTCTTTATCAATAATCTGTGTCAAATCACGCAACAGGCCGCGTCTGTCATACGCCTCTACGTGGATATCAACTGGCTGATAGCGACCAGATTGTACTTGCCAAGCTGCCTCTATTTTGCGCTCAGGATCACGCTCGACCAAACGCAGATACTCAGGGCAACCGCGGTTATGAACGCTGACACCTCGCGATAAGGTAATGTATCCGGCAATTGGCTCACCATGTACAGGATGGCAGCAGCCTGCTAAATTGATTTCAATATTATCCAGACCGTCGATACGGATTTTGTAGGCATCGAGCTTGCTCGCATCTCTAGTATCGACGTGCGGTGCAAAGTTCTCTGGTGGTATCTCGGGTTCTAAATGCAGCTGCCGAGAAATATGGCTGGTTAGCTGATTGAGACCGATATCACCTGTGACGAGCCCCACGATAATATCATCGGTCGTATTGACGTGGAAATGCTGGATATAGTCATTTAAGTCAATGCTATTGGGATGCACAGATAGGCGCTCAAGCTCTTTGCTAAGCATCTGACGACCTATTTCAATATTCTTATCACGGTCTTGTTTGTTGAACCATTGACGCAGTTTTGAGCGTGCGCGATTGGTATGAATATAGCCCAGTGAGGCGACTAGCCAATCACGATTGGGCTCACGCGATGCCTTAGTGATGATCTCAACTTGTTCCCCTGTTTTTAGCTGATAAGTCAATGGCACATAGCGCTGATTAACTCGGGCTGCCTGTGCACGGTTACCAACTTGGGTATGCACATAATAGGCAAAATCGAGAACGGTTGCACCTTTTGGTAGCTCGGTGATGTCGCCGTCACGGCTGAAAATATAGATACGCTCGAGCTCATCAAAATCAACGAGTTGTTCTTCTTCGTCAAGCTCCATGTCATCTAGCTCTTCGCCTGTCATGACAGATGAGCGCGGCTGGTTACGGGTCTCGTTGTTAATAGACAGTAGCTGACGTAGCGAGCTGATTCTTTGATTTAAGTAATTGTCTTTTTTATTCTTCAGGCCTTCTTTGTAATTGACATGTGCGCACATGCCAAGCTCCGCCTCAAAATGCATCTCCTGAGTACGAATCTGCACTTCAAGCGATTTGTTTTCGGCAATGACGGCGGTATGTAGTGAGCGGTAGCCGTTTGACTTTGGGTTGGTAATATAATCGTCAAATTGCTCAGGAATATAACGCCACAAACCATGTACCAAGCCTAAGACGTGATAACAGTCTGAAGGATTATTGACCAATACTCGCAATGCTCGGATGTCATACAGCTGGTCAAAGGATAAACCTTTGAGTTTCATTTTGCGGTAAATAGAATAGATATGCTTGACGCGTCCGGATACTTCGCCCTCAATGCCAGCATTCGCTAATGCCTCATTGAGCTTCTCTTCTACACGCTGAATATAAGACTCGCGTTCGCTTCGCTTTTCGGACAGTAGCTTGGCAATCTCTTTGTACCTATCGGGCGCAAGGTAGCGAAACGCCAGATCCTCAAGCTCCCACTTGAGCTGTGCAATACCTAAGCGATGGGCCAATGGCGCATAAATAGTCATGACCTCGCGCGCGACACGAGTTTGACGCTCTGGCCTAGAAAACGTCAACTCACGCATGGCAAAGGTACGCTCTGCCAACTTAATGAGTACCACACGCACGTCGTTGGTGACAGAAATGAGCATGCTATAAATATTTGATAGCTGGTCACGCTGATTATTGACGAAATGATCTTCTAAGCGTTTATTGCTCTCAATAATCTCTGAGAGTTTCCCCATTGCTAAAGTGTCTTTAACAAGGGCTAGGATATCCGCACCAAAATTTTTCTCAACTTCAGCAAGACTAATGATGGATTTGCGGGCACTGCGATATAGCATGGCAGCAACAAGCGCGTCTTCATCTTGATAGAGATAGGTCAATATGTCTGTCATGCCAATACCAGTGACGTAAGCACCTGAGCGCTCAGATTCGCTAGTATTCATGTGACTGCGGATAAACTCACAAGCAGCACTCAGATGAGGTACAGACTCTTGTCCGATACGCTTCGCCACATTGTCGAGCCAAGTGGGTACATCGATATTGGCTTGATCTAAATCAATGGATTCGAGCTCTTCATCTGAGAGCGTATAGGTGTTGTCCAGATACTCGTTTTCAAGCGCGGGGTCGAGGCCATCATAAGTATGTGCCGCTGATCGATCAAAAGTAGTATGTAGCTTGTGAGTTGACAGCTGGTATTTGATATCGAGAGGAATCTGGGCGTAGCTGTTGGCAGATTGGTGAGAGCGTTGGCTCGCTACCAATTGCGCCGCCAGTGTGGCACTGTCGGCCTGCGTGGTTTGTCCATCCACCAACGGCAACCCCTCACGAATTTTTACCATAGCCGACTCCTCTTAGCTATTTTGAATTGATTATAACCTCATCTACTATGCACACACTCCGAATGAACGATTCATAAAGTGCCAGCTATAAACCAATACAACTGCTAAAAATCTGATTTTTAACAGCCATAAAATGCGCGTAAAATATATAAAGCTACGAGTACAAGTGCTGCTTATACGGCGATATACAGTATAAGAAGATTGTTTACTATTATCTCACTTTGAAAGGACAAATCAAGCGAGGCTCTGTAATGACTTTGGTTAATTATGTGAAATAGCCGTGAGTTATAGGCAAAATATTATCCAAGCTTGGATTCAGTGTTGCGGTCATAATACGGCTACTTAAGAGGCTATTACGAATCATAAGATACGTATAAAAATCAGCTGTCTACTTTTTCAAAACGAGCGATAGACTCGACGTGTCCAGTATGGCAGAACATATCCATGACACCCGCATGCGTCAAGCGATACCCTTGCTCTAGTAATGCTTTGGTATCGCGGGCGAGGGTTGCTGGATTACAAGAAACGTAGACGATACGCTCAGCGTTGAATTTTGGCAAATACTGCATAATCTCCCAAGCACCAGAGCGCGGGGGGTCGATGAGTAAGGCGTCAAAACCCTGATTGGCCCAAGGTTTGTCAGTGCAATCTTTTGTCAAATCTTGACTATAAAATTCAGTATTGCTGATACCGTTACGACGAGCATTGTCAGCCGCACGCTTGGTCATGGCCTCACTACCTTCGACACCCACCACAGAACCTGTTTCACCAACGAGACGTGCTAGCGGCAGGCTAAAATTACCCAAACCACTAAACAGATCCAGTACTCGCTCACCTGCTTTTAAATCTAATAAGTCGCAAGCCAGCTTGGTCATTTGGCGATTGACAGATAAATTGACTTGGGTAAAGTCAGTAGGAATAAATTCAAAGGTCAAATCATATTCTGGCAGTTGATAATATAGGCGACCAAACTGCTCGCTTAGATCATCTGCCTCTGTCAAAGCGATACGTTCAATACTATCAGCACCTTTTGACTGTAGATATAGCTGCCAATTGCGCGCTGCAAAGAATGCTTTTAATTTGTCTATATCAGCCTCTGACAGCGGCTCTAAGTGACGCACGATTAGTGCAACAGGTTGATTGCCGTCAGGCAATTCTGGCAATTGCTCACCCATCGCAAGCTCAAGCTGAGCAATCTTGTCACGGCTCTCTAGCGTGCTGATGAGCGTCTTTAAGTTCTCAATCTCAAAACCGATGCGTGGGTCTAAGATATGGCATTCATTGAGCTCTGCCAAAAAGTTACTTGAGCGCTCACGAAAGCCGACCAGCGCGGTTTCTTTTTTGACGACATAGCGCACGCCTAGACGAGCCTTGGTGCGATAGCCAAGACGATCACCTACGACAGGTGCTAGCCAGTTATCAGGTTCTACATTGGCTTGATGCATGAGCATCTCAGCAAGTACGGACTGCTTAAAATTTATCTGCCCATCGGGCTGCCAGTGTTGTAAGTTGCAGCCACCGCAAACACCAAAATGTGGGCAAGGCGGCACAGCACGCTCAGGATTTGGATTGGCAGTGATGCTGATTGCATCGCCTTCCTCAAAACTGGCACGGCTATTGGTGATTTTTACCAGTGCGCTTTCACCCGGTAGGGCAAAGCTTACAAATATTTTTTTGCCATGCTTATCTTCAGCATGGCCATCATCAACCCCAAAACCATTGCCATAGATGGCAACACCGCGACCATCATGTGACAAACCATCAATGTTAAATGGAATCGGCTCTGCATCTTTTAGACGACGGCGCGTTTTTGATGATGGCTTAGATTTTTTCTTGCTGGGTGGAATGGCAATCTTTTGGCTATCATTCGTTTGAGTAACATTGGCTTGAGTAACATTGTTCTGCGATGTTGCATCAGTTGCTGTCGACGTTTTGGAATCGGTGGGTTGCATAAACCTGCCTTAATAATAAATAACTATAAGAGGAGAATAATAAACTGCTAATAATACGGTTTCTATAATTTGGGTGCCGATGACCAGTCAGCAATAAACTCTTGATGTCGTGGACTACCATCGGCTTGGGTATATTGTGCTAGATAGTCGTAGCTCTGCTGTTGCCACGCATCAAAATCTGGTGAGGACAGCTTTCCTGTCAGACGTAGCCAACGAAGATAGATGAGCCAAGTGTTCATCACATCAGACTCACAATAGATGGAGAGTGTCTGCCAATCACCACTACTGACGAGCGCGCCCACCATGCTACCATCAACGTCAGTTTTGCCTGGTAATCCATATAAACTGGCGACGATATCCATGGCCTCGCGGCGACTGGCACCGTACTGACTAAATCTGTCCATCAAATCAAGATGACGTGTATGGAAGCGATTGACGTAGTTATCAAAGCGCATATTTTTGATACGTTCACCTTCTTCAAACAGCCATGGCGCTGATAAATCATATTGCATAGCGCGATATATCAGTACAGGTATGTCAAAACCTGAACCATTCCAACTGATGAGCTGTGGCAAGGTCTCAAGATCACTGAATGCCCGAAAAAACTTGGCAAGAATGTCTTTTTCGCTAAACTTATCCGCGGTCAATGAAAACAACGATAACTTACCATCCTTGATATACAGTGCCGAGATACAGACAATGCGCTGCAATGGCAAGCGCATAAAATCATGTCCTGCCTCCTGCATGCGGATGGCTGTCAGTGCGCTTAAGGTGTCTTCATCATTCAGTGCAGCCAACTGCGGATAAATACGCCGTGCGCCATCGATATCGGCGACCGTCTCGATATCGAAAACTAGTATAGGGTCGGACGGTAGAGCTTGTGACATAAAGAATCCTGCATTTTTATAAGCTTACTATGCTGCGTTATCTGCATCATTATCGATATGACTGTCATCAACATTGTATAAACCTGTCGATAAATAACGGTCTCCACGATCACAGACGATAAAGGCAATGACGGCATCAGGATTATTTTTGGCGACTTGCGTTGCTGCCCATGCCGCTGCACCTGAGGACACTCCAGCAAAAATACCTTCAGTTTTTGCCAGTTTGCGCATGTAGACTTCAGCGATACGCTGATCGACATCCATGATCTCATCGACCAAGTCTGCATCAAAAATACCCGGCATATATGCAGCAGGCCAACGGCGGATGCCAGCAATAGAAGCGTCTTCATCAGGCTGCAAACCAATGATTTTGACGTCTGGATTTTGTTCTTTTAGATAACGTGAGACACCAGTGATGGTGCCAGTGGTACCCATTGAGCTAATAAAGTGGGTGATCTTACCGTCAGTTTGCGCCCACAACTCAGGCCCTGTGGTGAGATAATGCGCTTGACTGTTGTCAGGATTGTTAAACTGATCCAGTACGATGCCTTTACCATCGGCTTGCATCTGTAATGCCAAATCACGCGCCGCTTCCATGCCTTCATCGACTTCAATCAACGTCGCGCCGTAAGCAATCATGGCATCTTTACGCTCTTGAGTAGAGTTGGTTGGCATCAGTAATGTCATTGGATAACCGCGCATCGCCGCGACCATAGCTAATGCAATGCCAGTATTGCCGCTAGTGGCTTCAATCAATGTATCGCCGGGTTTGATATCACCGCGCTGCTCTGCTTGATAAATCATATTAAAAGCAGGGCGATCCTTTACAGAGCCAGCAGGGTTATTGCCTTCTAATTTGGCTAATAATGTGGCGCCATTTTCGATATGCTCTTGTTCAGGTAGGCGCTGCAATTTAACCAATGGCGTTTGACCGACACAATCGGCAAGCGTGGTGACTTGAGTGATAAAGTTAGCGTTTGACATGGCCGTTGCGGACATAAGAAATCCTTATTTATTTTCTAAAATATTTTTTGGGCGATAGGCTGTGATCGAATCACTATTTTTTATTGTCTGATCATCATTTGAGACAAGCGTTTTGTGTATTGGCTTATAGTGACAGATAAACCAAAACTTAACGGCAGTAGCGTACGCTCTCATTCATCATGAGGGTAAACCATCTAGTGTGGCAAATAAAAAGTTGCGTCATTATATCATTTTGTTGCTAGTTGCGCTTATTGCATAAAAGAATAATACTTGATGAAAGCGCCTTTTACTGGCAATTTTTTTAGGGACAAAAGCAGGTTTTATGGTGCCGCAACCATGCCGTTTAGTAACGTATGTATATTTGTTAGGTTTGCTTAAAGCCATATTGGTCAAAGTTTGTGTTTCATTCACCTTGAATGGGTAAACGCGATTTATAGAATCCTGTTAAGATAATCTTGAACCATAAAAGGCGTATCTTTAAAAAACAAGCTAGCAAGCTTAAGCATTTTTTATGGTAGCGTAGAGACCGTAACAAAATTCACAGACAGCATTTTCGTAGAGAGTAGAGCGAGCATGGCATATAAAAAACGTTTTAATACCAGTAGCGCTTATGGTCAGCTGATCCTATTGGTGTTTTTACCCATCTGCGTGTTGGCGGCGGTAGGGGGGATTTTGGTATTTCACGAAACCATGCGTGCGAGCGATTCAGAGCAAGAGGCACTGGCTGAGGCGGTATTGATTCGTTATACACCAGTCATTGCAGAGCTGATTCCTGATTTGTTGGAGCAAGAACGTCAGCAATCAAAAAGCAGCACAGATGAGGCATCACAGAGTGCGATGACAACGCTCGAAAGCATACAGGATAAACTCGGGCGTATGCAGTCTGAGCAGCATGTACAGCGTATTGCTGTTATCAATGAAGGCAATCAAGTATTGGCGACCGTAGGCTATGGTCTGAACGAGAAATGGCCGCTAATCAGTGACTCAGCAAAGTTTTTATCGCAAAAACCAACGCCTGTAGGCACGGCATATGGCAGCGTGTTGGGTGAGTTTGAGGGGCAGACGTTGTGGCTACTGGTCGATATGGACAACGAGCCACTTTATATCGCCCGTTATCGTATCGCGATGGCGCTGGTGATTACCGGTCTGTTTACCATTCTGATTTTATTACTCAGCTTAAATATTTACTCAAAGCGTTGGATTGCACCTATCTATGAGCTGCGTTTGCAATTACAACGTACCCATGTTGATAACTTATATCAGCCTGTACCAGTAGAGTCAGATGGTGAGCTTAATTTATTACAGCAAGATTTGGTCAAGACATTTCGTCGCCTCCATAGAAGTTTTCAGGAGCTCAAGGATCATGCCGAGCAAACCGAAGACGATCTGCGTTTGGCATTTGATGAGATGGAAATGCAAAACATCTCTATTCGAAATGCGCGTGATGCTGCCATCTCAACCAGCCAAGCCAAATCCGCATTTTTGGCCAACATCAGCCACGAGCTGCGCACGCCGTTGAACAGTATCGATGGCTTTATTAACTTATTAGCGCGTCACGGTGAGCTCAATCCTGAACAGGATTTATACGTACAGACTATCCGCAAATCCTCAGCTCACCTACTTGCTTTGGTCAATGATGTTTTGGATTTTTCTAAGATTGAGGCGGGCAAGTTGGTGCTTGATCGTCATGAGTTTGATTTGTATGACACCATTTATGATGTGGTTGATATGCTCTCTCCTGTCTCTGCCGAGAAAGGGCTGCGCATGGCTGTCTTGTTCTATAACGATGTGCCAATGCGTATCAATGGCGATGCGCTGCGCCTCAAGCAGGTATTGACCAATATCGTGGGGAATGCCATCAAATTCACAGACAGTGGCGATGTGGTCGTACGGGTCAGCTTGGATGATCACCGTGATAACTATCTGATGATTAGTGTGCAAGACAGTGGTAAAGGCATCTCGCTTGCTGACCAAAAAATGCTGTTTCAGAGCTTTAGCCAAGGTGATCCGTCAATCACGCGCCAATATGGTGGTACGGGGCTGGGGCTGGTTATCTCCAAGCAATTAACGCGTCTCATGGGCGGCGATATTGGCTTTCATGACAATGCTCAAGAGAACATCGCCAATCAAGGCGCGACGTTTTGGTTTCGCATGCCAGCCCATGTCGATGTGCTAGAGGCACCAACTGGTCAGACCATTGAGCTGCCAGTATTGGCACCGCTTGCAAGCGAGACAGATGAGTTCAACGTCTTGGTTTGGATCAGTCATACCGCCTCAATACAAGTGCTGAAGGCCAGCTTGCAGTACTTGCCGATTAAGCTCACCCAAGCCAATTCATTACCAGGGGTGCTTGAGTCACTCAAAGAGCATGGCAACTTTTGGGATTGGGTCATCGTCGATGATGACACGCAAGACGATATGATGGCGTTACTCAAGCAAATCCGTCTCCATTATCAAGGCAAACTTGCTGTGTTTGGCTATCAAGTGGCGGCTAACCAAGCGCTGCTTAACCGCTATCAAGCCAATATCTTGTATGAGCCATTGGACAAAAGACAGCTATACGCAATGCTTGATACACAAAATCGCAGTATGCCAAAGAGTTTGCAAGAGCCGCGCTGGAAAGGGATTACCGTGCTGGCAGTTGATGATCATCTGCCAAATCTATTGGTACTTGATGCGCTATTGAGCGAGCTTGGCATACAAGTCATTACAGCGAGTAGCGGCTTTGATGCCATAGAGATTATCAGCAAGCAGCAAACCAAAAATGTCAAATCTGCTAAAAATGATAAGCAAAGTCTATCGAGTAAAACGCAACTCTCAAAAGCGGAAACACGCGATGAGGTCAATAAAAAATCCAGCACCTCCCTGTATGCTGAAGAGAGCGCAAATGACGATAAAACAGCTACTCAAGTTAAAAATCATATTGATTTGATATTTATGGATATCCAAATGCCGCGCATGTCAGGTCATGAAGCAGCCAAGCAAATTCGCAATATTGAGGCTACGGATAGTCGTATTCCTATTATCGCCTTGACAGCCCATGGCCTAGCGGATGAGCGCGACAAGCTGATCGCCAGTGGTATCAACGACTACGTCGGTAAGCCCATCAGTCAACCTCAATTGTTACAAGTGCTACAGAAATGGTTAGGACGCCAAAACACCACGCCGCAAATAACGGCATTACCTGACACGGGCTTACAGACCTCTGAGCCGCAAACTATTGACTCGCAGCGTACGCACTCGCAAAGCATTGACGCCACAAATTCAGATTTCACAGAACTCTCAATACCGCCTACAGAATCAAAAACGGCGACTTATCCGATCGCCAGAGACAATGAAAGCGTTCGTAATAGGAATGAAATCACAGAACCGCCAAAAGTCACTCGACCATTATCACTGAAAAAAATACGCGACGACTATCTACGTGACAGTCAACCTCGTGACGACTATCGACGAGAAGCCACTCGTGAAAATCAGCCACGCTACGAGAGCTTACGCTTACATAAGCAGGGGCAAGACTCATTGCTGCATCTACCGACAGAGCTGGACGATCCTTCTGATGACGTCACAGCAAATATGGACAAAAGAGTCTATGAGCAAGCCGATCTGCATCATCAGCAAAATAGCCTCAATGCCACTGAAATTTTAGATTGGCAAGATGCACTTACCCGCTCAGCGAACAAACCTGATTTGGCAGCGAAGCTGATCATTATGATGATTGACACTATCAATGAGGAGAGGCAAGCATTGACTCAAGCTTGGGAAGCTCGAGATCGTAATCTGCTGGCACAAATTGCCCATCGTATTTTGGGCGGTAGCCGTTATACAGGAGTACCGCAGCTTCGTCAGGCCAGCCAAGACTTAGAAGATAAGTGTTTATTGAATGTCCAACATACCACGCCTGCCCAGTTTGCAATGATTGAGCCATATTATGAGGCACTACTTACCGCACTGAATAATTTACAAAACGTGGATTTATCGGCTTACCCTCAGCTCAACTATCATCGTTTGAGCGAAAATGACATGACGTGGAAAATGATTTAGAGCAGGTAATCGGACCGTTATTATGCGATGTAATAAGTGAATTGCATACGATACCGATCACTAGCAGCCAGATAATGTGCGAATATTAAAAGGCAGACGCTTGATACAGTATCGTAGCAGTCAGTTATTGCTACGGTAGAGTAGGGTTAAGCCTGCTAATATTGTGACCATCATTACTATAGTTATTTTATTCATTAATAAGGATTATTATGAACGTGGTCGCCAGTTACCAGTATGAAACATTACAAGTGCGTGTCTTAGACAATATATTAACGGTCACCTTGAATCGTCCAAACAAAAAAAATGCCATGAGCTTTCAAGTCATAGATGAGCTGATTACCGTGGCAGATCGCATTGGCAAAGACAAAACGATACGCGCGGTTATTTTAAATGGTGCAGAAGGCACATTCTGTGCAGGTATTGATTTAGGGGATTTAAACCATCCAAAAAACCAAGTCTTTGCTATTTGGGAGCTGATTAAGCCTTGGCAAAGCTCATTCCAACGTGTCTGCTTGGTGTGGCGTGATCTACCAGTACCTGTCATCGCTGTACTAGAAGGCTACTGTATTGGCGCTGGACTACAATTGGCATTGGCTTGCGATGTGCGTATTAGCCATCCAGATTGCCAGCTGTCTATTATGGAAGCCAAATGGGGTTTAGTACCGGACATGGGATTGACGCAATCAGCATTTGGGGTGGTACGAGAAGACGTTCTCAAAGAGCTTGCCATGACTGCGCGCATCATTAATGCCAATGACGGCAAAGAATTAGGATTAATCAGTCATTGTAGTGAGACGCCGCTTGAGCAAGCACGACAGCTGGCGGCTGAGTTTGCTGAGCGTTCTCCTGACGCTGTGCTAGCAAGCAAACGCGTAATTAATGCGATGTATGAGCAGCCTGCAACTACCTTATATAAAGAAAAAATCTGGCAAATTAAGATGATGCTTGGACGCAATCGTAAACTTGCGCTTAGAAAAGCAAAGCAAGCCAGCACCGTATTTAGTAAACGTCAGTTTCGCTAACATTCTTTTGGTGCTAGAAGTATACTCTATCCAGAAATTAATAAGACTTAACTATATGAACTAGGATGATTATGACGATGCTAAGGTTCATAGGCATTTTTATTTTAAATACTATAGGAATCTTAGTAATCGCATGTACCGAGCCAGAAGATCCAAATGAGCCAGTTACTGCTTACATGCCAGCGGAAATATCAGACAAAGTGTATGTCGCTACTTTTCCTAGATGTAACCATAATGATGCTGGCGATTTAGATGAGTTTTCAACGAAAAGCTTGGTATTAAACTTTCAAGCTGAGACTTTCTCAGGAAACTTATCTGGTGATTTTCATTGTCCTTCTGAGGACTTAGGAAAGGTATTCAGAGCTACTGTAATGCCCTTATATAAGCAAAGCGGTTCAGTTGTGACTGGTAAAAATTACTTCTACTATACTTTTCCTCCAGAGTCGCTACTAGAAAAAACGTCAAATATCGAGCGATTTTATGCTGATTCTAGTCAAGAAATGTTAGTGATAGATGGTATGCCACATCAGACTAGCCCATTGAAAATAATGTTTATGAAATATGATGAAGAAGGACTAGGTAATTTTCACAACTATTATAGATTATCAACATTACTGGATAATGATTTTCTATTACGGTACAAAATTAGAATTATGAATAACGCTTATAATCAAAGATTTAATATAAGCGGTTACGATACACAATTTGCGCAAGCGTTTAAAGATGTCATAGCCGTTGATGGTAATATATTAAAGCATCCGGAGATTATCCAAGGGTTTGTTGATAATAATGAGCGCGTAATTAATTTTTTTAAAGATCATAGACAGATAATGACTCAAGAAGAATTTGACGAAATTAATAATTCAAAAAAGTAAATCTAAGCTAGAGGTCAAAGGGTTTATTTAGAACGATCCTGCTCTCAACATCTTTAATTTTAGTCACTTTTACAGCCGTATTTGGATCAAAAATATACTAGACATATTTTGATAAATTACTTTGATTGTTTTTAGTTGTTAAGTCGCGTGTTATGGCTATTGAAATACGGTCAGATAGCACGATATAACACTGTCCACTTGCGTAGATGTAGATAAAGATGCACTATTGTTTTTAAAAATATCTGGCTATTTCTATTTATCTGGTAAGTGTCAATGCAATAAAGTAATCATCACTATATAAAACGGTCTAACTATGTCTGCCCCAAAATCCTCTCTTTCAAAGAAACCTATCGCCGCCGAACGAGTACGTTCTGCTGATCTGCCTGTTGCATGGATTATGATGCTGGGATTAATGGTTGCGGTAGGACCGTTATCCATTGATATGTATCTGCCTGCGCTACCATCAATGGCAGATGATTTTGGCGTATCTACGGCATTTATGGCCAACTCTGTGCCAGCGTATTTTTTGGGTTTGGTATTCGGGCAGTTATTTTATGGTCCTTTTAGTGATCGTGTTGGCCGTGTTAAGCCTTTATACATAGGTATGACACTATATGTGATTGCGTCCATTCTTTGTGCGACCACTGACAATGAATATGTATTATTTGTAGGGCGAACGATGCAGGCATTGGGCGCTTGTGTAGGGGCAGTGGTGACCCGAGCTGCTATTAGAGATCGCCTAACCGCCAAGCAAACCGCAAAAGCTTTTTCGATTATGATTTTGGTCATGGGCTTAGCACCCATATTAGCGCCGTCCCTTGGTGCACTATTTTTACAGTTTTTTGATTGGCATTCCATTTTCTGGTTTTTGGCCGCTTTTGGTGCCCTAAATTTATTGCTTACTAAGTTTTTCTTTTTTGAGACATTGACCGAAGAAAATCGTAATGTGCGTCCTGCAAAAGAGGTGCTTAGTCAGTATTGGGATTTATTAAAAGATCCAACCTTTAACTATCCAGCGATTGGTGGAGGGTTGTTGATGGGTGCGATGTTCGTCTATATCAGCTCAGCCTCTGAGCTTATCATGGATACCTATGGTGTATCGGCGACGCACTTTGGCTGGCTGTTTGGAATGAATGCAGCAGGGTTTGTTGGTTTGACTCAGTTGAATCAGTGGTTGACCAATCGCTTTCGTATCTTGAGCATATTACGCTTTGGGACGATGATGCAGGTGCTCTCTGCAGGCACGTTGTTTTTTGTCGGTATATTTTTGGGGACCGATGCTTGGTTGCCACTGGTGCTGGCGTGTATTTTCTTTTGTATTGCAGGCTTGGGATTGACCCAGCCAAACGCCTCAGCGATTGCGCTGGCTTTTCAAAAGCAGCGTGCGGGTATGGCAAGCGCGCTGCAAGGCTCGCTGATGTTTTCAGTGGGTATTTTTGGTGGTTTATTATTAAACTTATTCCCTCTTAATCCAGTGTTAAAAATCGGTATTGCACTTTTTGTCCTGATGAGCTTGGGTGCGTTTTTAATCTGGCAGATAGACCGTAACCTAAATCTTGACGATGCAGAGTAAGTATAAGGTTTCATCGTAAATTAAGTACTCATAAAAAGCACCCATACGTTTAGAGCGTATGGGTGCTTTTTTATGTCTGCTATTAATTTGTATATAAGATTTTCTTTCTAAGAAAACTTTTTCTTCAAGTTCTATAAATATTAATAATATATATATTGTATAGATATATATGAATTATTATGTATATATAACTAATTATATATAACTGTCAAACATTATTATTGCAATTGTAAAGTTAGGTAAGTATTATCTAACGTAACTTTCTGTAAGTAAATATTATAGGAATATTGCCTAACCTCTCTAGATTGTCATTCATTAAAATGTACAACAACTCTAAGCTCTAAGGGTAGATTATGATGCAGTTATATCGAGCGTTACCCATTTTGCTGAGCGTTGGCCTTTTCGGCTGTGGCAACTCTTCCACCCAAGAAAGCGCCAGTACAGCCAGTACAGCAGCAACAGAAAATAAAGACAGTTTTGTGAGTAAGTTGCCTGATAATGCACCTGTTTTTAAAGTTGCAACTACAGGTGTAACACCACCGTTCTCATTTCAAGATGACTATGGCAATATGCAGGGCATTGATGTTGATGCTATTCGAGCAATTGGTGAAGAACAAGGCTTTAAAGTTGAGTTTTATAAAGAAACATGGCAAAACATGTTCGACACAGTAGAGTCGGGCAGTCGTGATTTAGCGATTTCAGGCATCTCTTATAAAGATGAGCGTGATGCTAAGTACGGGTTGTCTCAGCCTTACTTCTTTAACCCTGCCGCCATCATGTATGCAAAACCAGAATTAAATATTAACAGCCTAGATGATTTGCAAGGCAAAAACATCTCTGCAATGGAAGGCTCTAAGCAGGTCGATCAAGCACAGCAAATGGGTAAGTACAACAACTTCTCGACCAGAACGACTGCCTTTTTATTGTATGAAGATTTAATGCAAGGCAAAGTAGATGCGATTTTGCATGATCTACCTATCTTGCAATATACGGCAAAAAACCATCCTGAGCAAAAAGTAACCATCGTTCCTTATGAAGGGCAAGACAATCCATCAGCACAGCAGGTTATTTTGATGGCAAAAGGTAATACTGAGCTAATTAACAAAATCAATGACGGTATTACCAAGCTAAAAGCGGAAGGTAAGTTTAAAGAGATTGAAGCTCGCTGGCTTGGTGAGACATCAAGCCCAGCGGCTAGTGCTTCTGCCACCACTGAACAAGCAAACTAAGGGACGATTGATATGGCTACAATAAATAATGGAGATAACAAACGTTATCGCGGCTTGATTATTTCGATTGCACTGTTTTTGTCTTTGATCGGTGCTTTGCTTGTATTTACTTTCTATACCTCAAGCTTGCTTGAAAGAAACACGGTATTGATTGATCAGACCAACCAAGTAGCAAACAGCGCACAGTCAGTAATTAAAGATCTGTTCGATTTGGATAGCAGTTACGGTGAAGATACCAGCTCGCCGCACATTCAGCGTGTATTGGAGCGTTTGGAACAGAATACAGCACTAATTAACAATACGTTGACGGCTATCGGAGAAGGCGGCACGATTACCGACGATGCTGATGGCAAAACGTACAAATTACCGAGCGTTAGCGGTAGTGCGCAAGAAAATGTACAAGCGGCAAACGAGCAATGGCAGCTACTTGAGCCTAGAATTGAAACTTACTTAAAAGATGCTGATAACGTACTGGTCGATTCATCAGATGATTTGACTCAGGCGGTAGAGCAGGCAAAAACCTCAAGTTTGCTAATGAACGAATCATTAGATGATTTGACCAACGAAGTGTTTGATGATGCAGAACGCCAAGCCAATACCATTCGTCTAATTCAGGCACTTGGGGTTGTTGCGATTTTTGCTTACTTCTTGATCTTCGTATTCTTCTTTGTACGCCGCTTACGTGAGACCGATGCTGAGGCATTTGCTGCTCGTCGTGAAACGCAAGAGATTATGGAAACGGTAAATACGGGCCTATTCCTACTGGACAAAGACTTAAATATTGGTCAGCAGCACTCGCGCGCGCTTAACGGTATTGTCGGCTCTGATAGGCTAGCAGGAGAAAACTTTACCAACGTCTTGCGTGGTCGTATTTCTGACAAAGATCTTAAGACCACTCAGCAGTTCATTGAGCAGCTTTATAATCCTCGAGTTAAAGAAAAATTGGTAGATTCTCTAAATCCTTTGCACAAAGTGATGCTACATAACAGCTCTGATGATAAAGGACTTAACAATCGCTTCTTAGACTTTAAATTCTCACGTGTTTATGAAGATAAAGACATTGCGCGTATTTTGGTTAACGTCAACGATGTGTCAGATGCCGTTTACTTAGAACAGCGTTTAGAAAAAGAACGCTCGCAAAACGATATGCAGATTGAGATGTTAACCACTATCTTGAATGTAAATCCAAAGATCATTAATGAGTTTATTAGCAACACCCAAGCGCATATCGAGCGTATGAACAACATCTTGAAAAATCCTGGTAGCTCACAATACGAGCTTGAAGGCAAACTAAATGCGATCTATCGTGAAATGCACAGCTTGAAAGGTGAGGCATCGGCACTAAAACTGCATAGCTTTACCAAAATCGCCTCAGAGGCAGAAGATAAGCTGCATGCCTTGCAAAATCAAGGTCAGCTATCGGGTAATGATTTCTTACAGTTGGCAGTACACTTAGATGACTTACTAAGTCTATCAAATACCATTGCGACCTTGGGTGAACGCATCAACCGCTCAGCACCACCTAAAGCGGCGACAGCCAATACGCAAGCCCCATTAAGCGATTCTGCTTTAAAAGACAGCGTGGCAAAAACAGCTGCGGTAAATAGTCAGCCAGCGAGTAGCAACAGCACTGATGGCGGTTTAGATATTGATCTAGGCGGTGAAAGTAATGATGATCGACTGTCTTTTTACAATGAGTTTGTAAAAGAGATTGCCGCTAGACAAGGCAAGCAAGTACAGCTAAAAAGCACGACACTGGCGCAAACTCACATACCGGCGCATCTTGCGAAGCCAATCAAAGAAATTAGTATCCAGTTACTACGAAACGCAGTTGTGCACGGTATCGAAGCACCAAGTGTTCGTCATTCGGCTGGTAAGACTGAAGTCGGAACGATTGACTTAGAAGTACAAGACAATGGTTCAGATGTCACACTGGTCGTACAAGATGATGGTCAAGGTATCGATTATGACAGCATCCGTAATAAGCTAAGCACAGAAGGTCGCTTTAGTGAGGAAGAAGCAAGTCAACTCAGTCAAGGCGATTTACTCAAGCAGTTATTTTCTTCTGGGTTCTCTACCAAAGAAAACGCAGATGAAGATGGTGGACGCGGGGTTGGACTTGATATCATCAAAGCACAAGTAAAAGACTACAATGGCAAGCTGAATGTGAATAGTGAGCTGGGTCAAATGACACGGTTTGTCATCACTTTACCTAAAGCTTAATTAAAAACAGTAACGATATTGTCAGGGACGACAAGCATTTCATTAAAGGTAATAGACAAGTTATGCATAAATTAATGATTGTTGATGATTCAAATATTATCAGAAACCGTATTCAGCGCGCATACGATTCAGGAAAGTTCATGCTGGTTGCTACCGCAACTAGTGGCGTTCAAGCCATTGAAAAATTTAACATTCATCGTCCTAACGTGATCACGATGGACTTGACCATGCCACAAATGGATGGTCTTGAATGTATCGAAAAAATCATTGCGATTGATCCTGATGTACGCATTTTGGTCGTATCAGCGTTGTCTGATAAGGCCACTGGCATCGAAGCTTTATCACTAGGTGCCAGCGGTTTCTTGTGCAAGCCTTTCTCAGAAGAGGAGCTCGTGGAGTCTTTGTATGAGCTGATGCAAGACTAATACCATTCATCGATTAAAGCAGATGTCATTATGAAAGAACAAAAGCTACAGATTTTTTTGAGTATTATTAGTAACTATTTTAATCAGTTTGGTGGAGAAGAGCTAATTGCTGACACCCCTTACTTATTAGAAAACAAACAGCCAAAAGTCCACGATTATACAGGCGTTATTGGTATATCAGGTGGACAAAAAGGCGTGGTGTATTTTTCGGCAACTCGTCAATTACTGTCTTCAATATTGGATAGCATGGGTGAAGCTGATAAGAGTGAGGAAAACTACATCGATTTGGCTGGTGAAGTTGCCAACACGATTTCGGGTAATGCGCGTAAAGAGTTCGGCTCTGAATTTCATATCTCTGTGCCGTTTGTGTTCAAAGGCGCACCGCAAAGTATTGTGTTGCCGAACGATGAGCGTTCTTTTATCATTCCCATCACTTGGCACTCACAAGTTGGCGAGATTGTGGTTTGTTTGCAGGACTAATGCTGCTGTCACGTAATACAGATGGATATTAATATATTATGTTTAAAGTAGAAAAGTTGGGTGTGTTTCTAAGCTCGATCAATGCATTTTTTGCACAGATCGACGGCTCAGAAGTATCTATCGATACCCCTTATTTGAACAACAATAAAACGGCGATTGGTTTTGATTATAGTGGTGTCATTAAGATATCAGGGCCTCTTGAAGGCTGTGTCTATGTCAGCGCACCAAGCGTAATGTTGCGAGAAGTGATAAATGTGATGGGTGAGCCTGACTCTTCGATCACGATGATGAAAGACTTGCTGGGTGAAATGGCCAATACTATCTCTGGTAATGCCCGTACAGAATTTGGTTCTGAATTCATTATCTCTCCGCCGCAGATTGTTGAAAGCGCACCAAGTGTGTCTTACTTACCTAGAGATCGCCAAAGCTATATCACGCCATTCACATGGCGCGGTTACAAGGCTGTGATTGGTATCTGTATTGCATAATCTAATATGAAACCATTCATATAAAGTCTAAAGCCAGAAATAAAAAGCGATACGAATGTGTCGCTTTTTTTATTGCACCACCGATCTACTGTGTCTGTAACGCATTGAGGCACTATGAATAAACTGCTGGAGACTTTAAGGTATTATGTGGTAAAATACAGCGCAGCTATTTTTATAGTTTAGATTTGAAGTTTTTTTGAATCTGACCATAGCTTCTTTTTTAAACCAACCAATGACACACACATCATGGCAAAAAATTGCTGGGTGTTTGGCGACTTGATTAATTTGCGAACCATTAGGGCTTTAGTAATAAAGACTAGTCAGTAGCAGATGCGTGTCGCCAAATAGGCTGTTTTTGTGATGTGGAGGCATAACCCAACCAATAGGATATATTCTCATGGCTACAAAGAATCCAACCAAAATCGAAATGCGCGACTTACTACAAGCTGGCGCTCACTTTGGTCACCAAACACGTTTTTGGAACCCAAAAATGGGTCCATACATCTTTGGTGCGCGTAATAAGATCCATATCATCAACTTAGAGCACACCGTAAAAGCGTTCAACGAAGCGTTGACTTACGTAAATGGCCTAGCTGCTAAGAAAAACAAAGTATTATTTGTTGGTACTAAACGTGCTGCAAGCGGTATCGTACGTGAGCAGGCAGCTCGTGCTGGTATGCCATACGTTGACCATCGCTGGTTAGGTGGTATGTTGACTAACTGGAAAACACTACGCCAGTCAATCAACCGTCTAAAAGAGCTTGAAAAGCAATCAGAAGACGGTACTTTTGCGAAGCTAACCAAGCGTGAAGCGCTAGAGCGTACTCGCGATATGGAAAAACTTGAGCGTTCACTAGGCGGTATCAAAGACATGGGCGGCCTACCTGATGCAATCTTCGTTGTAGACGTAGATCACGAAGCCATCGCTATTAAAGAAGCTAAAAACCTAGGTATCCCAGTTATCGGTATCGTTGATACTAACTCTAGCCCAGACAACGTTGACTACATCATCCCAGCTAACGATGATGCTATCCGTGCTGTGACTTTGTACGTAACTTCTATGGCTGATGCGATCATCGCTGGTAAAGAATACGCACAAACTCAAGCTGGCGGTAAAGCTGAGCAAGCACCTGCTACTGAAGAAGCACCAGCTGCAGAAGAAGCTGCAACTCCAGCAGAGTAAATAGCTGAGTTAAAAAGTTTAACTTTGTAAGGATATCTTGATAGTGTGGCTATCAGCATCCATATAATGTTATGAACAGCGTATAAGCTCATAATAGGCATGATGTAGTTTTACTCGTCATGCCTTGTTATTGAATAGAGCATTATTAATGAGGCCGTTATACATAACCGAGTAGCTAATGGGCGAGTATTATCGTTCGTACTGGCTATAGCGCTATGTTTTTAAGATGTTATCTTTTTGACATCATTGATGGCTATTATTAGTAATGACTCAAAATGAGCGGTCTTGCTAGATTTAAAGCAACATTAAGATATCGAATAGACATTAATTCCTCTTATACATAACTATACTAAGGTGACTCTTATGACAGAAGTAAAAGTATCTGCCAAAATGGTAAAAGAACTGCGTGACCGTACTGGTCTTGGCATGATGGAATGTAAAAAAGCGTTAGAAGAATCAAACGGTGATGTTGAAGTTGCCATTGATAACCTACGTAAATCTGGTCAAGCAAAAGCAGCTAAAAAAGCGGGTAACATCGCAGCTGATGGCGCTATCATCATCGCTCAAGACGACAGCAAAGCGTTCTTGTTAGAAGTTAACTGCCAAACTGACTTCGTTGCAAAAGACGAAAGCTTCACTGCTTTTGCAGAAAAAGTGGCTAACGTTGCACTAGAAAACAACGTCACTGATGTTGCTGCTATCTCTGAATTGCCTTATGGTGATGGTCAGACTGTTGAAGAAGCACGTGTATCTCTAGTACAAAAAATCGGTGAGAACATTCAGGTTCGCCGTGTTGAAGTACTTGAAGGCGCTAACATCGCTGCATACCGTCATGGTCTACGTATCGGTGTAGTGGTTTCTTATGAAGGTGGCGACGCTGACACTGGCAAAAATCTTGCCATGCACATTGCAGCATTCAACCCTGTTGCTGTCGATGATGAAGACGTTGCTGCTGATGTATTGGCACGCGAAAAAGACATCATCGAAGCCAAAGCAAAAGAGTCTGGCAAGCCTGACAACATCGTTGAAAAAATGATCGAAGGTGGCCTACGTAAGTACCTAGACGAAGTAACTTTGCTACGTCAGCCATACGTTATGGATAACGACAAAAAAGTTGGTGATGTCCTAAAAGCTGAAGGCGTAAAAGTACTTGGTTTCAAACGTCTAGAAGTTGGTGAAGGTATTGAGAAGAAGCAAGAAGACTTCGCTGCTGAGGTTGCTGCAACTCAGGCTGCTAACAAGTAAGCACCAAGTAAGAACTAAGTCATATTGGAAAAAACTGTGAGTGCTGATTCAGCGCTCACAGTTTATCTTTATAACTGATGACCTATCAAGATATAAAGCGTCCAAGCACAAAAAAGCCCGTTAAGAAATTAACGGGCTTTTTTGTGTCTGGCTTTTTAGGTCACCGGTCTATTTCATTTCTAGCTTAGCTCTGGCTTAGCGTAAAGCATCATAAGCTGAGTTAGCATAGCTGGCACTATTTACATTATTGCTAGTGCCGTAACTGACATTGCGCAATCCACTGTTAATGGTGCTACTCGTTTGATTGCTGACACTCATACTGGCGCCAGATAGCCCAGCATCATTCTTATACAAGCTATGATAACGGCTCATGACTCTTTGCACATAGTTACGGGTTTCTTTAAAAGGAGGGATACCGCCGTATTTATCGACATTACCTTCCCCAGCGTTGTAGCCAGCTACTGCATGTTCGACATTGTTGTTGAAACGGCGCATGAGCCAAGCGATATATTTGGCTGAGCCTTCAATATTGTCTGCAGGGTTCCAAGGGTTACTTACATTAAAGCGACGAGCCGTCGCTGGCATTAACTGCATGAGGCCTTGCGCACCGACAGGTGAGCGAGCATTGGGATTAAAAGCGGATTCGGTATGCATCATTGCTTTCATAAGGGCAGGATCTACGCCATTACGTTCAGCAGAGGCGCGAATGTAACTGTCGTAAGCATTGCGGCTACCACTCTTGCTAGCGGCACTGCTACCATAGCCATTGCTACTATTAATGCCGTCATACATTTTAGAGTCTTTATAATAAGTGACTTTAACTTTCTTAGTGAATTTATCAAAATTGCCACTAGGATTGACGTTGGTCAGTAGTACTTGTCCAGCTTTGTCTTTATAGATATACATATTGCCAGCGTTGGCAGCAGTAGAAAAAGTAGAGAGGGCAATCGCACTTAATAAAATAGGAGACAAACAGCGAATAATCAAAGTAGCAGTATTTATCATAGTGTTATCACTTTTTATCGAATAATAGCAAATTGTTTTGCCTATAGACGCGTTATTTTACGCGCTTAAGCGGTCATCGGGGTTGCAGGATTTTATAGCTCGTCATCGATATAGCCACCTAGCAAATACCACGTTTAACAAGAACCACTTGCAATAGATACAAAAAATAATAGTTGCTTACTATAACATATAATAACTTTTTACCGCATCAGATTAACAAAATAAGTTGTAAAATCAAATTTTTATCGTTAAACAAACTTAAATAAATCAAAGTGCTATATTTTTGAAGATTGTTAAATATCTGTTTATATTGGATTACAGGCAAGCAATTTTTGATGCGTACCTTATTTTAATTCTCTAAAATGCAAAGGTGATGACAATGGTTGGATGAGCCAAATGTTATGTCTATTAGTCTCGTTACTGAGTAAGCAATAACAATAACAATAATGATTGAAATGATGAAACAGTGCTCAGTCATCTGTCAAAGCGGTAAGCAAAATCAGTCTAGATGCCTAACGCACTGATAAATACAGGCACCCAGATAGCAGTGACAATACCATTGACTGCCAGCCCAAAGGCAGCATATCGTCCTGCTGTATGGCTGATCTGCCAAGCCTCGACTGTACCAAAGGCATGCGCCGCCAGTCCAAGTGCAAGACCTTTAGCTCGATCATCATTGATACCGCGAAACAAAAAACGGGCGACAGCGCCGCCAATGAGACCTGAGACGATGATGATCAGGTTCGCTAGTGCTAATGGCGCATTGATTAAATCGGCAACACTGAGGCCAATGGGAGTAGTCACAGAACGGGTAGCAAAAGCAAGTATGCTGTCGTGACTCAATGAAAATAGATAAGCCAATGACATGGGCAGTAGGGCACCAATGACACTAGCAATAGCAACGATCAAAGAGAGCTTTTTGACAGGCAGTCCTTTAAAGTTCATTGCGGCTAGTGGTACCGCCAAAAGTACTGTGACATATCCTAATAGATGATCGAATATAGGCTTTGCCGCGCTGTAGTAGTTGTCATAATCCCATTGCAATAAAAATAAGAAGACCAGTACCAAAACGAGCGCGGTAATTACCATCGGTAACCATGATAATTTACGCGCTAACACACGTGCAATGACGTGTGCCGCCAAGGTTAGAAGTACGGCTGCTAAGGTCGCCATAAATACGCTGTCAAAAGTCATAATATCTCTCCGCAGCTCACGGCTGTTCCTTTTGCTGATTAGTCGTGCTGCTATCGGCATTGGCATCTTGATTCAACCAGCGATTGGCCAGTAGCGCGAGTCCCCACATCGGTATGAGCGTGCTTACTATCATTGTGACCATTACGCCCAACAGCTCATCTCCTAGCGCGAATAGCAGTAAGCCTGCACCCGCTGAGACGGGCAGAAATGCAAAACCACTATCGACGAGGAGGGTGTTACTGGCTTGAGTGAGCCAGTTAGGCAACCCTTTGAGCAATCGCCATATCATCAAGATAACAAACATCGCCACCAAGCCGACAATATTGGCGGCTTTTGCGATACCTGCCAACTGACAAAGAACCACAGCCGTCTCTCGGACAACGATAACCATGGTCAACGTTAAAATTAACGAAATCCATAGCGGGAGATGGGAGGAGTGAGCAGGCTTCATAAGCAGTGTGGCCAAGTCAGATATAGGTGATGGGTTTATAAAAACGAGCGGGCGATGGTATCAATGATATAACGTGAAAAATAATATTATGAACGCTGATAATAGACAGTAGTGACATTTCAACTTTTGAGTGGCGAGTATTACCTATCAATATTTGTTGAATGTATAACCGTTGATTATATAGAGAATAAGCTTACTAATAAAACTTGTAGACACATTCAAAAAAATAGACGATATCGATTGATACCGTCTATGCTATTTTAACCTACTGTATAAAAGATTGCTGTCTAACAGTATGAATCAAAGGTTTACTTATCTATTGACGTCAACAATCGTTTTTCAGCAGCGACTATTTTTCAGAATCAGCGGTTTGTGAATTGAGCGCATTAAATTCGTCAAATGCTCTTTCTTCTTCTGCTGTCATCGTCGGCTCTTCAACTTCATGTTCGTCGGGCTGCTCAAATTCCTCAAGTACTGGCATCAGCAATGTTGCTTGTGCAAGCGGTAATACATCGGTGGGCTTGAGATTGGCTTGTCCGAGTAGTTGTCTTAGTCTATCGCTTGGCAAGCGAATCGTCAAGCACTCATGGCCGCTATCATCATAGCTTTCTTCTTCAATAACACCAAGCTCGTACAAGGTATTTTTTAACTGTCCTGCATGATAGGGTAGCGTCAAATCAAAAGTGGTCAATGTGCCAGTTAGTAGCTGCTGCACGGCTAATGACAACTCTTCTATGCCTAAGTTCTCTCTAGAAGACACATAGACACGATTAGGTTGACCTTCGCTAGCATAACCAATACGTGCAGGCTCGTCAGTCAAATCAATCTTATTATAAACATTGAGTACCGGCACATCGTTATCAATCTCAGCCAGTACCTCTTTGACCGCCTGAATTTGCTCATGCATATCTTCACTAGAAGAATCGATGACGTGTAATAATAAGTCCGCCTCTAGCGTCTCTTCTAGCGTTGCATGAAAGGATTCAACCAATTCATGCGGCAAATGACGGACAAAACCTACCGTATCAACCAAGACTACACGTCCCACACCTTGCCAGTCTAAGCGGCGTAGCGTTGGATCGAGTGTCGCAAATAGCTTATCAGCCGCATAGATATTTTCATCGACTAAGCGATTAAATAAAGTGGATTTGCCCGCATTGGTATAACCAACCAGTGAGATAGTCGGTACGTCTGATTTTTGGCGACGTGCCCGGCCCTGAGCACGAGTCTGTCTGACCTTCTCAATTCTACTTTTGAGCTGCATGACGCGCACTTGTAGCAAGCGACGATCGGTCTCAAGCTGGGTTTCGCCGGGGCCACGTAAGCCAATACCCCCTTTTTGACGTTCCAAATGCGTCCAACCACGGACCAAACGTGTCGATAAATGGTTTAGCTGAGCCAGCTCTACTTGTAGCTTACCTTCGTAAGTACGAGCCCGCTGAGCGAAAATGTCTAAAATCAAACCAGTACGATCCAAGACGCGGCATTTCACCAGCGCTTCGATGTTACGCTCTTGTGAAGGCGACAAGCTGTGGTTAAACAGTACAATATCCGCATCATGCTCGCGCACCAGTTCTGCAATTTCCTCCGCTTTACCGCTACCAACGAAATACTTGGCGTCAGGGCGTGCACGTGAGCCTGTGACCAGTGCCAAGCGATCGGCACCTGCTGAATCCGCCAACAATTCAAACTCATTGAGATCATCAGGATCCTGAATTTGGCGAATGTCTAAATGTACTAAAATGGCGCGCTCGCCACCTTCATGTCTTTCAAAATAATCCAAAGAGTATCACCTATGTAATAAAGTAAATGTCTCGCTATTATCAGTTCAGTATACTTTGATATAGCGTTCATATGATTGTCTATATGTGGTCTTATCACTTGATATTAAAGGGTATGAGCACAATTAGCGATGGTTTTATGTTACAGCGATGACTGGGATTAATTTTTTATAAATCTGCTTTATTGCCCGTTTGTATAAAAGTGAGCAGCCACTGAATGGATACCCTATCACTGAGCGTATGAACTTTGTTATACTGGGCTCGTTTTTTTGACTATTAAACACCCGTTATTTAATCATGAGGGCGAAGATGAGCCGAGCTAAATCAAGCTTTTCACTCAGACGACAGTTGGGACGCGGTAAGCAAATTGCTGGCATGACCACCACCATCGCTGGTGGTATGCGTGCCGCTCAACGCATTGGAGCATTTAAGCAGCCACCACGCGAAAAACTACCACGCTACATCCAAACGTTTTGTCGCAAGATGGCAGGCTCATTTGGGGTCAAGGTCGTTGAGGTGGAGCCTGTAGAGCAGCATCACGGCCTGTGGGTTTCAAACCATGTGTCATGGATGGATATTCCTGTCGTGGGCACTGTGAGTCCAGCATTCTTTTTATCCAAAGCTGAGATTGGTGAGTGGCCTGTGTTCGGTAAGCTCGCGCATGCGGCAGGCACGCTTTTCATCGAGCGCGGCTCCGGTGATGCAGGTTCCGTATCCTCACAAATAGCTGATTTCTTAGCCAAAGGTTTTTCGGTGATTTTCTTCCCTGAGGCGACCACCACCAGTGGCAAAAAAATCAAGCGTATTCATGGGACATTGCTCCAGTCAGCGATAGATGCTGATGTGCCTATCAGACCCATTGTTATCGCTTATGTCGATAAAGATGGCACGCTCAGTGACGCGCTGCCATATTATGGCAAGATGACAATGAAGGACAGTATGAAAAAAGTGCTCGATAGCAAAGATGTCACCGCGTATGTATTGCCATTGGCACCGCTAGATCCAAAAGGCTGTACCAAAAGTGAGCTGACCAATTTGTTGCAAGCACGTATGCAAGAAGGGTTGGCAGAACTGCATTCACGAGTACTTCGTGTACCCGTTGAAGATTGATTATTTATAGCTAAGCCAGTTTAGTTAATAAAAAGGCGCAAATCGCGAGTTATATGACTGCGATTTGCGCCTTTTTTGTGTCTATAATAAATGCAGGTGTAGCAATTTATAGACCGCTGATCTAGATCGAACTAAGGGGATGGATTGGGATGTTGTGTGTGTACCGCTTCAATCGCTTCCAATACATCTGCTGTTAGCTCCACATTGACACTATCAATGTTTGATTTGAGCTGTTCGGTTGTCGTCGCGCCAATGATATTGCTGGTGACAAAGTGACGTGAATTGACAAAAGCCAATGACATTTGCGCCATGTCCAACCCAGCATCAGCGGCGATCTTTGCATATTGCTCGGTCGCTGATACCGCTTGCTCATTGGTATAACGGGCATAGCGATCATACATCGTCAAGCGTGCGCCATCTGGACGCTTGCCATCGAGATATTTACCAGACAATACGCCAAAACCAAGTGGCGAGTAAGCAAGTAGCCCCACGTTTTCGCGATGGGCAATCTCAGCCATACCAACTTCGTATAAACGGTTTAATAGGCTATATGGGTTTTGCACCGTGATAGGCGCGATCAAGCCATTTTTGTCCGCTTCCCATAGATAGCGCATGAGTCCCCATGCCGTATCGTTTGATAAACCATAAGCACGAATGCGACCTTTTTTGATTTCATCATTTAATGCTTGAATGGTCTCTAGAAAGGGCGTTAAGTCATCTAATGACTGCGTTGCCATGTCCTCTGTATAGCCGCGCTGACCAAAAAAGTTTGCTTGACGCTCAGGCCAATGCAGCTGATAAATATCGATATAATCGGTTTGCAAGCGCTCAAGATTGCCGTCAATAGCGCTGCTGATATGCTGCGCGTTAAAGCGTGTTTGACCATCACGCAAAAAATCCATTGGTGATATTTTGCTGGCAAGGATGACTTTGTCACGCTGTTTGGTTTTATCAAACCAAGTACCCATGAATCGTTCGGTATCACCCTGTTTGTCTTTGTCTGGTGGTGATGGGTACATCTCGGCAGTATCCCAAAAGTTCACACCCTCAGAGAGTGCCATGTCCATTTGCTCATGTGCTTGAGCTTTATTATTTTGCTGTCCCCAAGTCATCGTACCTAGACAGATCTTAGATACTTTTTCATCGAGCTGCGGTAACGTTGTATATTGCATTCGATTGTCCTTTCTCGTTTTTTTATTGTGGATTGTGCGTTTGGACAACTACATAAGTTGTATACCAGTGACGCCAGGTGGTGTGACCTTAAAGATTTTTACTTTAAATAATACGTCTTGCCCAGCCAGCGGATGATTGAAGTCGACTTCGACTTGGTCATCATCAATGGCGCTGATCGTACCGGGCAAGGTGTTTTTGCCTTTGTCTTCGAATTCAACCATCATACCGACTTCTGGGTTGTCAGCGACGAGCGCAAATTGAGTACGGCTAAAGTGTTGGATGTTTTCAGGATTCCATTCACCAAATGCTTGCTCTGGCTCAAGGTGAGCTGTGCGCGTGTCGCCTGCGCGTAGATTCATAAGCACCTGCTCAAACCCTGGCAACAAGCTTTCATCGCCGATAGTCAAAGATACGGGCGCATCACGACTAAACGTTGAGTCAATGACCGTGCCGTTTTCTAGTGATACTTCAAAGTGTAGGCTAACAAGGCTACCAAAGGTGATGCGCGTGTCTTCATTTGGATTAATAAATTGAGATTGAGTCATAATAAAAAGCCATCGGTTGCTGGAATAAAAGAATAAAGAATCTGAATGCCGTATTATAGTGTAAGAAATGATAAGCCATCTGCGATTAGATGTAAGCGTCAATAATGTAACGCATATGGTGTACTATAATTGGCAATTCTAAAAGATATGAGGTGTCGGTGGTGAATAAACAACAAGGCACTGTCAAAAAATGGCAGGACGATAAAGGGTTTGGCTTTATCGAAACTGAGACAGGGGATTCAATCTTCTTTCACGTGAGTGAGTTTAGAGCAAAGCGCCGTCCTAATATCGGTGAGCAAGTCGTCTTTAGTATTGGACAAGATGCAGAAGGGCGCAGGCGAGCCAAAAAAGTACAAGAACTTGGTTTTGTACAGCAAAAAATGGCACAAAAAAATCAGCAAATCCGTCAGCGCAATCATAAGCGTAGCCATCAGGCAGAGTTTGAAGCAGGACAAAAAAAACGCTCGTTCCTTGGACTGGCTTTTTATGGTGTCCTAATTTTATTAGCAGCGACAGGTAAACTGAGCTGGCTAGTGGTCGGCTGGTATGCTGCACTAGGGTTAATCACTTATATAATGTATGCCAAAGACAAAGCTGCTGCCCAAAGTGGCGACTGGCGTACACCTGAGTCTACATTGCATATACTAAGCGCGCTTGGCGGTTGGGTAGGGGCGCTATTGGCTCAGACGTATCTGCGGCACAAATCACAAAAGCCTGAGTTTCGAGTGACTTATTATTTGACCGTTGTCATTAATATGGCAGGGTTATTGTTTTTATTGGCAGGTGGTGGGTTAGAGACTTTAACTGATGTATTATCAGAGTTGCTATAAATGATAACTAAGACACACATATGGATAATGTGATTATGAATACGTCAGGCTTCGTTGGTGGCACATTGGTGCATACCGATAAAGGATTAATAACGATACAAGACATTAAAGTCGGCGATATGGTTTTATCTAGAGATCAACACAACGTGGAAGGTGAGCTAGTCTATAAGCCAGTACTTCGTACTATAATTACTGAAGATGTACCTGTGTTTTTTGCTACTTTTACACCTGAGTCTGTAGACGACTTACCATTCGAACAACTAACTGATCATAACCTTTATGTGGATTTGTTATGTACCGCAAACCATCCGTTTTGGGTGAGAGATATAGGATGGAAAACTGCTGCAGAGTTGAGTAGAGGTAACATTACTGTTTTAAAAAATAACGAATCTGCATTCTTTGAAGGAGGTAGTGAAGAAGGGGGAATTGAAGTTGTATTCAAAACTGATAAAAATGCGGTTGGTTTTATTCCTAATTTTTATGATCAATCAAACAACGGACGATTTGTTGACTTAGAAACAGGTCGTACTTTATATTTTGGAAGTTATGCCCCAGTATTTGAAAAGCTTTTCGTGGAAGATTCGGGATGGAAACAACGCTTATTAGAGCAAACCCCAGTAGAGTTAAGAGACACTGCCGAGTTTTATAATTTCCGTACAGGCTTTTGGCAAGAGGGTGCAGGTATCGACTGGGCAGAGGGGGAAGGGCCAGTTACCACTATGGTATATAACATTGAGGTAGCAGATACTCATACTTACTTTGTCGGCGAGCAGGGGTTGTTTGTGGGTGAATGGCGATAATCCTGACAAGACATAATTTTGGCGAATGAATAATATGAATAAAGATTTTTCAGGTTTCACTGCCGGCACCTTAGTACATACAGAAACAGGACTAGTACCAATAGAACAACTAAAAATTGGCGATAAAGTACTTTCAAAAGCAGCTAATGGTTTAGGTGAACTGATATATAAAGCAGTAACGAATACTATGGTTACTGAAAGTGTATTGGTGAAGCTATTAGAATTATCGATTGCAATTGATTCTTCATTACCCATGAAAGAACAAATTGAACTTCAGAGGTTAGTCGATGATCAACCTTCAACTCGATTATTGATAACAGAGAATCATCCATTATGGGTATATGACAAGCAATGGATAAATGCTAAAGAGGTAAAATCTCAAGATATTTTAATTAACAAAGACTTGATTAAATATTCGGCTGAGTCTGGCAATAATTCCTATGACACTACATCATTAAGACAAATTTATAGAACGGATAGATCGAATATTGGTTTCGTACCAAAATTCGATGAAGACATTCCTGCTCAATATGGCAGTCTAATTGATTTAACAACAGGCGAGGAGCTTCAGAATAGCGTCACTTATCAAGCAGTGACAGACAAGTTATATGAGCATGATGAGGAGTGGAAACAACGTCTATTAGAACAAACGCCAGAAGCTGATCGAGAAGGTGCAGAGTTCTTTGGTTTGCGTCAAGGTGAATGGAAAGATCCTGATACTATAGATTGGGTAGAGGGGGAAGGGCCAGTTACCACTACGGTATATAACATTGAGGTAGCAGATACTCATACTTACTTTGTCGGTGAGCAGGGGTTGTGGGTGAATGGCGATCATCCTGACAAGACATAATTTTGGCGAATGAATAATATGAATAAAGATTTTTCAGGTTTCACTGCCGGCACCTTAGTACATACAGAAACAGGACTAGTACCAATAGAACAACTAAAAATTGGCGATAAAGTACTTTCAAAAGCAGCTAATGGTTTAGGTGAACTGATATATAAAGCAATAACTAATACTATGAGTACTGAGAATATATCGGTATGGTTACTTGAGCTTTCTATCGCTGTAGACTCTTTTTTACCAATTAAAGAGAGAATTAGATTAAGAGAGTTATCTGATAGCCAACCTTTGACTCGATTATTGATAACAGAGAATCATCCATTATGGGTATATGACAAGCAATGGATAAATGCTAAAGAGGTAAAATCTCAAGATGTTTTAATTAACAAAGACTTGATTAAGTATTCGGCTGAGTCTGGTAATAATCCCTATGACACTACATCACTAAGAAAAATTTATAGAACGGATAGATCTAATATTGGTTTTATACCAAAGTTTGACGAAGACAGTCCTGCTCAATATGGCAGCCTGATTGATTTAACCACAGGTACAGAGATCAAAAATGGCGTCACTTATCAAGCAGTGACAGACAAATTATATGAGTACGATAAGGAGTGGGAGCAACGCCTATTAGAACAAACACCTAAAGACGAACGTGAACATGCTGAGTTCTTTGGCTTCCGCCAAGGCGAATGGAAAGATCCTAATACTA
This sequence comes from Psychrobacter sp. KCTC 72983, assembly GCF_014280455.1. Classification (NCBI taxonomy): domain Bacteria; kingdom Pseudomonadati; phylum Pseudomonadota; class Gammaproteobacteria; order Moraxellales; family Moraxellaceae; genus Psychrobacter; species Psychrobacter sp. KCTC 72983. The sequence continues at coordinate 906,453 of NZ_CP060390.1, read as the reverse complement.
TAGATTGGGCAGAAGGCGAAGGTCCTCTTACTATGACGGTATATAACATCGAGGTCGAAGACACGCACACTTACTTTGTCGGTGAGGCTGGTATTTGGGTGCATGAATAGAGATTGTGCAGATAGGTCAAATTAACATACATATTCAATCGTCAAAAACAGACAAAAAAAGGTGGGTTACGACTGCGTAACCCACCTTTTTTATTTATCAATTAAATTAATATCTCTAACTGTAGACGGTTATGACCGTGGCATTTCACGCTTCTTTTCCAAAAACAGCATATCGATGACAATCAGTACAACACCGATGGATATACCGATATCCGCGATATTAAAAATCGGATAATGCCAGACATCAGCATAGTGCACATGGATAAAGTCAATCACATGACCATGTAGTAAGCGATCGATCAAATTACCAAGCGCACCGCCTAGTACCATGGCAAGTCCAAGCGAGAGTAGCGTGGCTTTGCGAGGCGCTTTGAGTAAATAGATGATCAGAAACAGTGACATGAGTAATGCCAGTCCTGAAAAAAACCACTTCTGCCAACCGCCAGCATCTGCCAAAAAACTAAACGCCGCCCCGTAATTATAAGCAAGTGTCCAATTGAGAAATGGCTCGATCACTGGCACTGGATCATGAAAGGTCAGCTTGGTTTCTGCCAGCCACTTGGTCCACTGATCTATGACAATGATAACCAATGCCAGCCCATACCACATAAAAGCACGACTGCCATTGGCCACCAGTTTTGGTGTCCTATGTGTTGATTTGCTCAGGCGGCCTCTAGGCGTGGTTGAGCTACCTGTGGTCGCATGAGCAGGCTTGGGCGAATGATCAACCTCAACCTGCGAGTCATGCGGGCTTTCAGATGAATCCGTTGGGTTAGGCATAATGACGTACCTCGCCGTCACCACTGACGTTGGTTACGCAGCGCGCGCATAGTTCAGGGTGTGCGCTATCTGTGCCGATATCATCACGGATGTGCCAGCAGCGTACGCATTTAGTACCAGTGGCAGCGCTAACTTGTACCACTAAGTCAGCAGCTTCGTCTGTATTGGTCTCGTCTGCCTGCTTGGACTCAGTAGGTGCTTCGCTCATTGGCTTTAGTTCTGCGTTACTAGTGATGAGTACAAAGCGCAGCTCTTCATCAAGCTTGGCTAGACTTTCATACATGGCACCGTCAGCGTATAGGCTCACATCGGCAGACAAGTTGGCATTGATAATTTTTTCGCCACGTGCGGTTTCGATATGCTTGTTTACCATATCTTTGGCAAACATAATACGCTGCCAGTCATCATTGCTGATAGCACTTAGCTCAAACGCTGGGAACTCGTACCACTCTTGGGTAAATACGTAGCCGCCTTTATCAGCCTCACGTTGGTTCAGCACTTCCCACGCTTCTTGCGCGGTAAATGACAGGATCGGTGTGATCCAGCGAATCAATGCATGAGCAATATGGTAGATTGCCGTCTGGGCAGAGCGGCGCGGCTGACCGTCTTTTTGGGTGGTGTACTGACGGTCTTTGATGATGTCTAAATAAAAACTGCCCAAGTCTTGCGAGCAAAACGCGGTCACGTGCTGGGTGACTTGGTGAAAGTCCATTGCATCATAGGCACTGATGATTTCCGCTTGTACGGTTTGCGCGCGCTCAATGATGAATTTATCAAGACTGACCAGCTCGTCCATCGCTACATTGTCGGTTGCAGGATTGAAGTCATCAGTATTGGCCAGTAAGAAGCGCAAGGTGTTACGAATACGGCGATACATATCGATCGCGCCTTTAAACACCGTCTTACCTGCGCTCATCTCATAACGATAGTCGCTAGACGCAATCCACAGACGCAACATGTCCGCGCCCGTTTTGTTGATCTCTTCTTGTGGCGTGATGATATTACCCAATGACTTACTCATCTTACGACCGTTTTCATCGACCACAAAACCATGGGTCAGTACTTGCTTAAACGGTGGGCGCTCATACATGGCCTCTGACGTCAGTAATGACGTTTGGAACCAGCCGCGATGTTGATCAGAACCTTCTAAATACATGTCAGCTGGGTTGGTCAATTCATCGCGTTGCTCAAGTACGGCGGAATGCGTCGTGCCTGAGTCAAACCACACGTCCAATGTGTCCGTTGCTTTGTCATAATCAGCCGCTTCGCTACCTAAGAAGTCCTCGCAGCTGGCGTCAAACCACGCTTCAACACCGCCCTCAGCGATTTTTTGCGCCGCAGTTTCCATCAGCTCAAGCGTATTTGGATGCAGCTCGCCTGTTTCTTTATGGGTAAAGAACGTAATCGGCACGCCCCACGTACGCTGACGTGAGATACACCAGTCAGGGCGACCATTCATCATCGCTTCGATTCGGTTCTGCCCCCATGCAGGTGTCCAGTTGACCGATGGAATATCAGCAAGGGCGCGAGCACGTAGACCTTGGGTTTCCATATTGATAAACCACTGCGGGGTTGCACGGAAAATAATCGGTGACTTGTGACGCCAGCAATGTGGATAGCTGTGTTCAATTTTGGTATGGCTGATTAGATGGCCATTGTCATGTAGGGCAGCGATGATTTTTGGATTGGCTTTATATATGTGCTCGCCTGCAAATACTGCCGCGCTATCTAAATAAACGCCCGTACCACCTACTGGGTTTTCCACTGGTAAATTGTATTTTAGACCAACGATATAATCGTCGAGACCATGACCGGGTGCAGTATGTACCAAACCAGTACCACTATCGGTGGTCACATGATCGCCCAAGATGAGCGGCACTTGGCGGTCTTCAATCAATGGATGCTGAGCGCTCAATCCTTCAAGCTCACTGCCTGATACAGTCGCGAGGACGCCTTTATTCTCAAGTTTGAGTTCACTTAGCGCAGTTTCAACAAGATCAGCTGCTAGTAGCAGGTTGCCTTTTTTGGTCGCAACCACGCTATAGTTATGCTCAGGATGGACTGAGATGGCTTGGTTAGCAGGCAGTGTCCACGGCGTAGTCGTCCAGATAACCGCAGCGATATTACTCGTGACTTCAGCTAATGCAGTCACTTTGTCCGTACCAAGCACATCAAAGCTGACATAGATCGCGTCAGAGACTTTGTCTTGATACTCTACTTCAGCTTCTGCGAGAGCTGAGCTACAGTCCAAGCACCAGTTAACTGGCTTCATACCACGAGTCACATGACCATTGTCATAGATTTTGGCAAGCGCGCGTACGATGTTGGCTTCCTGCGCAAAGTTCATAGTCAGATAAGGATTGTCCCAATCACCGAATACGCCTAGACGCTTGAAATCTGCCTTTTGTAGTTCAATCTGAGTGTTGGCGTATTCGCGGCATAGACCACGGAATTCGGTAGCAGACACTTTTTGACCGACTTTGCCGACTTTGGCTTCGACTTTTTGTTCGATTGGCAGACCATGACAATCCCAACCAGGGACATAAGGCGCATCAAATCCTGATAAGGTTTTTGATTTGACAATAATGTCTTTTAGTACTTTATTGACCGCGTGACCCAAGTGAATCTGACCGTTGGCGTATGGAGGGCCATCGTGCAAAATATACTTAGTCGCACCAGCACGCGCCTGACGAATTTTACCGTACACGTCATCTGCTTCCCAAGCAGCTAACCAATCTGGCTCGCGCTTGGCAAGGTTTGCGCGCATCGCAAATGGCGTATCCGCAAGGTTCAGCGTGTCTTTGTAATCTTGGCTTGGTGTGTCAGTGCTTTTATCAGTCATAGAAGGTATCTTTTTAAAAGGTAGGTTTGTGTGTCGGTTAAAACCGGCTACAAGGCTCGATGTTCAACGTATTTCAATATAGTGCTGAGGTTAATGCTGTGTCGATAATACTTAATTACTAATAGTAGGTATATTGCTCATCATAGTCGGTTTATCAACCGTCATGTCAATAAATACCCATTGTTGCTCATTAGTCCACAAATAGTTACGTCAATAATAAATGGTAACGAGACGATTGCAACATAAAATATGCTAGTAAAAATAATTCAAAAAAATATTTAGATCGGCAGCTATTATATGACAAAAAGAGTAGGGTAAAAAGAGCTGAGCAATTTCATCCTCATTTTGACCAATATCAACTGTTTATCTACGTTGCATGTCGTTGTTGAGAGTATAACGATGACCTCTTCGCAAGATAATTTATTAAAAAATAAAGTCAGGTTCAGCCGCTAAAAAACTGATGCTAACCATAAGCGCAGTTTTAACGACCATAGTGGCTGAATACCTGTTAGCCCTTGTGTCATCTTGCCATTCTCTAATACCACATAGGATGGTGTGACTTGTCCTTGCCAATCCGCAAAGATATCACCTTCTTGGTCATTTATCGCGGTGAAGTCAAACTGATGCTGATCGAGGTAGCTGCGTAGCTCTTGATTTGAGCCTGACTGCACAGCGATAGTGATGACAGCATGATCGTTTGTCGCTGCTAGCCTATTTATCGTTGGCGATGTGACGCTACAGACTGAGCACCATGTCCCCCAAAAATATATCAGTGTTGGCTGCTGGCGACTCAGCTCGGCCAAATCCACCGGTTGCCCTTGATAGTCCATTAATTGCAATTGCGAATCGGCTGGCATGACAGGCTGTCGCCACCAGTTGACCACACTATAAATCACCAAAAATATCACCCCATAGAGCAGTGCTGTCTTAAGCACAGACAGGATGCGCTGTTTGGGTGTTTTTTTCGGTTTTTCGAGGGTTTTGTCGATGCCAATATCAGTCGTCATAGGGGCTGCTTTTATACTTTTATGTGTTGATAGATAAAAATAAACGGCTGATGATGCAGCCGTTTATTGGATTAAAAAGTCAGTGGGGAGTTATAGCAGATACGTTATTATGGCTTTTGCGCACGATTCTGCAATGGATCACCAGTAAGCACACTGCCTGAGTTTTCGCGGCGTTCTTCGTCACTTAATTTGCTTGCAGAAACTTTAGATTTACGTTTCCATTTTAAACTAAATAAGTCATCACGGCGGTCGATCAGGTTGTGCACTGAGCCTTCGTGACGCACGTGGGTAAGCTTATCTAAGTTGACATCAGAGAAGAAAATCATCTCGGTATTGGGCGTGGTCTCTGCCATAATCGCATCATGCGGGAATGCAAAATCTGACGGTGAGAAGATAGACGACTGTGCGTACTGAATATCCAAGCTTTCGACTTGTGGCAAGTTACCTACCGAGCCGCAGATCATGACATAGCATTCGTTTTCAATGGCACGTGCTTGAGCACAATGGCGTACACGCAAATAGCCGTTTTTGGTATCTGTCCAGAAAGGCACGAACAAAATATCCATATCATCAAGTGCTAACAGGCGTGCAAGTTCAGGGAACTCAACGTCATAGCAGACCAAGATACCGATACGACCAGCATCAGTGTCAAATACTTTGACCTCGTCACCGCCTTCGATGACCCACGCGCTACGCTCATGCGGGGTGATATGGATTTTACGCTGCTCGTCGACCGTACCATCACGGCGACACAAGTAGCTGACATTGTACAAGGTATCGTCTTCGTCTAATAAAGGCATAGAGCCTGTAATGACATTGACGTTGTAACTGACGGCCAAATGCGAGATTTCATTTTTAAACCATTCGGTGTAATCGGCCAAAAAGCGAATGGCGATGTTTTGGTCAGTAGACTCGCACAAGCCCATCAACGGCGCGTTAAAGAACTCAGGTAGACAAGCAAAGTCAGAGTTATAATCGGCCATCACATCGACAAAGAACTCAACTTGTTGTAGTAGCTCTTCTGGCGACTCGACCTCACGCATCTGCCACTGAATACCACCGATACGCACCTCAGATTTGCGCGTGTTGGGCTTATAGTCTTTTGGCTCATAATAGATATTTGACCACTCAAGCAAGGTGGCAAACCCTTTAGATTGTTTGTCATCTGGTAGGTAAGCGGTCAAGATACGCTTGACGATAAACCCGTTTGACAACTGAAAAGACAATGCAGGGTCGTGAATTTCGCGGCTCTCAACAGCGTCAATATATTCGCCTGGGCTTAAGTCTTGGTGGTTATGGTAGTTAGGAATGCGGCCACCCGCCAAAATCGCGCGGAAGTTGAGCTGACGACACAGCTCTTTTCGCGCATCATAAAGGCGACGACCGAGACGATAGCCACGATATTCAGGGTCGATCAATGCGTCTAGACCATAGATGGCATCGCCTTCAGGATTGTCTCTAATGATTTCTTTTTGCCCGATCAAATCATCATAGGTATGCGGGTTAGAAAATTTGGCATAATCAACACGCATAGACAGTACAATACCAATTAATTGATCATGGTCAAACAGCGCAATCTGCCCTTCAGGAAAGGCGTCTATGAGCGTATGAATGGTGTTTTTTGACCACGCGCCGCCTAGGTTGACGTAGACGCGATCCATCAAGGCTTTTAACTGGGGGTAGTCTTTTTTCTTAATCTCAGCGATCGTGAGATGAAAGTCATCTGTTTTTTCGATTTTACTCATGATATTCCTGTGTTAAATCTCTACTAAATTTGAGTATGCGTAATGCAATGATCCTAAACACTCGATTCTGTCAATTTTCATGAAAAAAAACCAGTAAAAATATTCCAATAGTCAGATATAGCCGTTACAATAATTATTACCCTATTTACAATGGGTTATAGCAATATTTTATGCCATGTTGCTCAGTGTATTTGAGGTTTATTCTGACTGATATAGAGGAATAAACCTTAGTAATCATTGCCTGCCGTATCACTTGGTTTTTTATTGGATTGTTAATAACGAAATACAGGGTTGTCCAATGCCTTTACAACGGCGACTGTTTTGCTATTTATTATCTAAATATAAAATCTAAGTAATATCTATCAGTATCATTCATTTTGCTTGCTATGATAGCAAGCTATATAAGTAATAATAGTCTCACGTAGTAACTATTTGCTACGTTTTTGTGAGTCTGCAGCTTTATCTACTTCAGGCATAGTATCGTTTTGCTTGTTTCATTTGGCCGGCGTTATCGGCTTTTAGGATTATTTTATTATGCCCTTAACTCGTAGCAATAGAATCAAGCAATGGGATGCAATACAAGAATCAGTACTGGTTCAATTGGTCTATGTCAGTACGCTAACGCTCGGTTCACGCCTAAATACCTCTATATTTGAGGATATAGAGGCCCATGCTCGCGATTATAATGAGCAGCATGGTATTACTGGTACATTATGTTATGGCAATGGTCAGTTTTTGCAGTGCATCGAAGGCGAAAAAAGACATGTCTTTGCGCTACAAGAACGTATCTTTGCTGATAGTCGTCACAAAAATATCGAAGTGCTTTTACTACAAGAGATTAATCATCGCAGCTTCTCAGACTGGCGCATGCGTCTGCTGTTTTTGGAGCGCTGGCTATGGTCGCCTGCAACCAAAGAGCAAGCAGCGCAGTTGTCACCATTTCTACCATTTGCGCCGCACGGTTGGTCACCTGATCGTACTGAGCAATTTTTGCAAATTATCAAAAATTTCGATACCCAGCCACATATCAAGGCAGCGGGCATTACTTACAATGCGCTAGGCAATATGTTCCGCCATATGGCGGCACCGCATCAAGCCTTTTTGATTGTCCAAGGGTTTCTTAGTATCTTGCTGGTAGTGGGGTTGATGTTGCTATACTGGTAAACCATGTACCTTTACAAACGATGATCTGATGAATAAAAAAAGACGCTAGCCTATGGGTTAGCGTCTTTTTTTTTGAGATAAATCGTTGGCCTACCAATCACATATCAAAAATCTTACCACGATTCATGATGTTGTTTGGATCAAACACCTTTTTCACCTTACGCAAATAATCAATCTCAGTCTCGCTGCGGCTGTATTGCAGATACGGCTTCTTCGTCATACCCACGCCATGCTCAGCAGAGACCGACCCGCCATATTTTTGTACCGTCTCAAACACGTATTTATTGACAATTTGACACTCACTAAAAAAATCATCCTTACTCATGTTATCAGGCTTTAAGATATTCAAATGCAAATTACCATCACCGATATGACCAAACCAGCACACCTCAAAGTCTGGATAGTTGCTGGCGACGATATGATCAATCTCAGCGATAAACTCCGGTACATAGCTGATGAGTACCGACACGTCGTTCTTATAAGGGGTGAACACAGAGATCGTCTCAGAGATATATTCGCGCAGCTTCCACAGCTCTGCCGCCTGACTAAGGCTTTGACTCATCACCCCATCAACCACCCAGCCCTCTTCCATGCACTGCTCAAAGATGGCCATGGCTTTTTCCATGATTGGCTCATAGGGGGCTTCAAACTCTAATAAAGTATAAAACTTGGTACGTGATTCAAACGGCTCTTGTACTTGACCATGTGCCATGAGCTTATCAACCGCTACATCATCAAAGAATTCAAACGCAGTCAAATCAATCTGGGCTTGAAAGGCAGAGAGCACATTCATGACGTCACTAAAGTTGTCCATACCCAGAACCATGACATTTAAGTCTTGTGGCTGACGCTCAAGTTTGATTTGCGCGTGAGTGACAAGACCAAGGGTACCTTCAGCACCGATAAACAGTTGACGCAAGTCGTAACCAGTGGCGTTTTTCACCATGCCTCGGTTGAGGTGCAAGATATCCCCTTTACCCGTAACAACCGTTAGTCCCATGATCCATTGACGGGTCATGCCATAGCGGATGACTTTGATGCCGCCCGCATTGGTACCGATGTTACCACCCATTTGACTAGAGCCTGCTGAGGCAAAGTCGACAGGATAGTAGAGATCTTTTGATTCGGCGAACTGTTGTAGCTGTTCGGTGACAACGCCCGCTTCAATCTCGACCATGCGGTCCGCTGGATAGAACTGTCCAATCTGGTTCATTTTATCCATGCTGACAACGATCTCGCCATTGGCGGCGACGGCGCCTGCTGAGAGTCCGGTACGACCACCACTAGGGGTGAGGACGACGTTATGCTCATTAGCCAGTAGGACGATGGCTTGGACTTGTTCGGTGGTCTTTGGGAAGGCGATGGCGGCGGCGGCGGGGGCGAAGTGTTTGGTCCAGTCTTTGCCCCAGTGCTCTAAGCTCTCTGCGTCGGTCTTTATTTGGCTGGGGTCGAATTGATGGGTGTCAGTCAGTGAGCTTAGGATCGTTTGCACAGCGTTGGTATGGGCTTGGGAGGTGGACTGTTCGGTAGTTAGCGTCATGGTCAAATCTCAATATTAGCGTAAGCACGATGTTGGGACTGTTTATTATATAGCGAAATGACTATAAATTCAGTGAGGAGTCGGCTCGTGATGGCAATAAGTGGGTGATAGTTTCTAAATAAAAAATGAGACAAATAATAAAAAGTGGTTTGTTTGATTTCAAACCGAATGATTCACTATAGCATAAAAATTTTTCAGGCTTGATAATCAATAATTCATCTAATCTGCTAACATCGGCGTCAAATTTTGTGTAAGATATCGGGACTGTTTTCGTTTCATCCATCACAGATTATCCGACAGATAATCTTATAAAACAAATATAGGACAGTTCTCATATGGCGTTATCACTACAAAAAGACAAAATCCGGTTTTTATTGCTTGAAGGTCTACATGACAATGCCCTAAAAGTATTGGAGGGTGCTGGTTATCACAACATCGAGAATATCAGTCACGCGTTAGACAAAGAAGAGCTGATCGAAAAGATCAAAGATGCTCACTTTATCGGTATTCGTTCGCGTACTCAATTGACGCGCGATGTACTTGAGCATGCAAACAAACTTATCGGCATTGGGTGCTTTTGTATTGGTACCAACCAAGTCGATCTAGATGCCGCTCGTGACTTAGGTATTCCTGTCTTTAACGCGCCATTCTCGAACACCCGTTCGGTAGCTGAGCTGGTATTGGCTGAAGCGATTATGCTGTATCGCGGTATTCCTGAAAAGAACGCAACCGTACATCGCGGCGGCTGGGGTAAGTCTGCGACTAACTCACATGAAGTGCGCGGCAAGACTATCGGTATCGTCGGTTATGGTTCTATCGGCTCGCAGTTGTCTGTGCTCGCAGAAAGCTTTGGCATGAAAGTCATCTATCACGATGCTGTGACCAAATTGCCACTAGGTAATGCGGTACAAGTTGGTAGCCTAGAAGAGTTACTATCAATGGCTGATATCGTGACGTTGCATGTGCCTGATGTGCCAAGCACGCGCTATATGATGAAAGCTGAGCAGTTCGCTCAGATGAAAGAAGGCAGCTACTTTATCAATGCGGCTCGCGGTACGTGTGTTGAGATTGATGATCTGGCGGATGCGCTTGAGTCTGGTAAAATCTTGGGCGCGGCTATCGATGTGTTCCCAAAAGAGCCAAAATCAGCTGACGAAGAGTTTGAATCACCACTACGTAAGTTTGATAATGTGATTTTGACGCCGCATATCGGTGGGTCAACACAAGAAGCGCAAGCTAATATCGGCCTTGAAGTCGCTGATAAGTTTGTCAGATATTCTGACCAAGGTGATACGGCGACGGCGGTGAACTTCCCAGAAGTTTCTATTCCGTTCAAAGAAAACTCGCATCGTCTGCTACACATTCATAGAAACGTGCCAGGCGTACTGTCTCAGATCAACCGTCTGTTTGCTGAAGCAGGTATCAACATCCTAGCACAGAGCCTGATGACAGAAGGCGATGTCGGTTATCTAGTCATGGACGTTGACTACAACGATTCGACTGCTGCACTCGATCAATTAAAAGATGTAGAAGAGACTATCCGCGTACGTATCTTATTCTAATATAGTCAATCTGCTTTTAAATTGGATTAACTATATCAGTGCTAATAGTTTTGATACGCATTGAAGATTTATCACAAAAAAAGAGAGGCTCTATTGATTAGAGCCTCTCTTTTTTACTTCTGTTTTATTGTACTAATGCTAGGTTTAATTGGCTTTAGCGTTGTTTACCGCTTCTGCTTGCAGACGCGCTTCAATCTTGGCCGCTTTGCGTTTTTCTATGACATCCATCACGTCACTACCGATATGGGCTTCACCGCGTTTTTTGGCCAGTTGCATTTGGTGCTCGCGCTCACGGAAACGCGCTTTTTGCTCATCTGTGGCTTTGTCAATACAATGCGGGCATGACTCGCCTTTGATATAGGCTGGGCTCTGCATGTCATCGCTAGTGATGGGCATACGGCAGGCAAAACACTGCTCATAATTACCTTTTTTTAAGTTGTGATTGACCGATACACGGTTGTCAAAGACAAAGCAATCACCTTGCCACATAGAGTCACTGGCTGGGATTTCTTCTAGGTATTTTAGGATACCACCTTCTAAATGGTAGACCTCTTCAAACCCTTGCTCTCGCAAATAGGCAGTTGACTTCTCGCAGCGGATACCACCTGTACAAAACATGGCCACTTTTTTATGCTTGGCTGGATCGAGCTCTTTTGATACGTATTCTGGAAACTCGCGGAAGGTTTCAGTGTTTGGATTGACGGCATTTTGGAACGTACCGATTTGCACTTCATAATCGTTACGTGTATCGATGAGAGTCACTTCAGGATCTGAGATCAGTGCATTCCATTCGCTAGGCTTTACATAGCGACCGACCGATTGTAGTGGGTCGATGTTTTCTACGCCCATGGTGACGATTTCTTTTTTGAGCTTTACCTTAGTGCGATAAAACGGCTGCGCATCGGTATAAGACTCTTTGAAAGTAAACGTACCAATCGCTTCGATATTGCGCAGATAGTCAAGGATGGTATCGATACCCTGACGCGTACCAGAAATCGTACCGTTAATGCCTTCGCTTGCCAGCAATAAAGTGCCTTTGACATCGTTATCTAGCATGGTATTCAAAATCGGCTCGCGATACTGCTCAAAGTCAGTAAAGCGTGTGAATTTATAAAGTGCGGCAACAACGATATTGTTAGTGAGGCTATCGTAGGCGGGGGCTGATTGATTGTCAGTTACCACGGTTTCTTTGATATTACTATCTTGAGTGGTGCTCATGTGTTTCTCCTGCTGGCTAGGTCGCAAACCTAGTGCGTTGGGTTTAAAGTATCTTTTCAATTTAAAGCATTAACAAAATTGTGGGATTGATGAATGCGCGCGTAGTGTAGCAAATTTTGGCAGGGTTTTGAATAGTTTAGGTCGCTCAGCTTGATAGGAGCTGAAATAATAAATGTTTTGATTATAAGATAAAAACAAAAAATCCAGCTCAAAGGCTGGATTTCTTATTATCAACTTAATCTTTTTTGAGGTTCGTTTAGAGTTTACTTACTCTGGAACCAGCGATCCGCTTGGTTACGTGCATTGGCGATGTCTGAGCTTGATAAGTTCAATGCCAACTGTCCAATTTTGCCGCGCGCTTTGTTACGGACTTTTTCGTCGAGCATGCCATCACGGGCAGCCAAGTCATACCATTTATAGGCATCTACCAGATTTTTTTGTTTTTCATCTAACAATGCAAGTGTATAGCTGGCACGGTTGTCGCCACGCATCGCGGCTTTCTCTAGCCAAAGACGCGCTTGCTGCAAGTTAGGTTGTACGCCTTCACCGCGTAAATACATGATAGCAAGGTTTAACTGAGCAGGAGCAACGCCTTGCTGAGCGGCTTTGGTGTACCACTGGATAGCTTGCTGGGTGTTTTGAGCAATACCTTCGCCTTTTTGCAAGCGCTTGGCTAGATAAAACTGAGCATGATCGTTACCTTGGGCAGCACGACTAGACAGCTCGCTCACAGGCATCAGCTCAAAGCGTGAAGTATCAAGCGGTACGTTTGATATTAACTCAGCATTGGCCAAACCAGCACAAGAAAATAAGGCAGTAAACAATGCGGCTTTTAATAATTTCATAGCAGCTCCAAAATTAGGCAGTTAATACGCAAGAAAATTGTACCGCTAAACATCGTCTCGCTAAAGACAGTTAGACGGCGATAACAATTAGGTGACATCTTGCGAGATGAATTACCTAATCATCAGCAATAGAGTTTTTAATTTTGTATCATCGATTTAACCCAACTAATTAGACAAACGGTCGTAATAGTGGGATAACTGACAACATTTTGCTAGCTTAACACCCAAACTTACGAAACTCAAATACTAATTACAAGATTTAATAGCTGCTTGTACCTGATTGTCCTCAGTAAAATCATAGAGTTACTATAAGACAATCATTAGTTAACAATTTGCTAAGATAAAAGGTTCAGCAATAACGGTCATTTTATCCTTTTGAGCAAAAATTAAATATCTGACATTACTTCGTTTTTTTCTTTGTCACTCGATAGATAGCGACATCTGCGAGTAGATTGGGTGCCTGTCTAATTAATGCCGTCATCAGTGGGGAATGACCTTTATCAGAGTCGCTTACCGCAAAGCGATTAACGATATGAATATCATGCTGCGCACACAGTTGCTCAAAGTCTTTAAACGTACATAGATGAATATTGGGGGTGTTGTACCATTCATAAGGCAGTGCCTCAGACACCGGCATCATCCCTTTAAGCCCTAAATGAAGACGGTTTTGCCAATGGGCAAAGTTAGGGAATGTGATGATCGCCTCTCGGGCGACGCGTAGCATATCAAGCAGTAGCACATCAGGCGCTTTTACCGCTTGTAGCGCACGCGCCATAACCACGGTATCAAAGCTGTTATCGGCAAAGCGTGCCAAGCCATCGTTTAGGTCTTGCTCAACAATCGATAAGCCGTTGCCAATGGCTTCGTTGATTTTGTCCTCATCAATCTCAAGCCCGTATCCAGTGACGCCTAACTTCTGCTGTAAGTGCGCGAGCAGCTCGCCATTACCGCAGCCCAAATCAAGTACATGTGCTTGCGGTGCGATCCAGCGCTCTGCCAGTTGGTGATCCATTCTCATGAGCGCTCTCCTGTGGCTGGGCGGCTAGGGTTAATAAATGGCGCTGTCAAAAATCCTCTAACAGCACCCATGTAGCGAGGAATATCAAATAAAAAAGAGTCATGGCCATGCGGCGCATCAATATTAATATAGCTAACAGGTTTGCCAGTAGCCATCAGCGCATCGACAATTTCTTGCGAGCGTTCTGGTGCAAAGCGCCAATCGGTGGTGAATGACACAACCAAGTACTGGCATTGTGTATGGGCGAATGCCGCTTTGAGCGCAGAAAGCTCTTGCTGTCGATCAGACTCAATGTCTTCAATCGTCGCTACCGCATCTTCTAACTCGTTCTGCGCATTGGCTTTGCTAGACTCGACTGACGCCGCGATAGAATTTTCTAATGGCACGGCCGACTCTGTATTGTCTTTTGCTACCGCTGATGAGTAGTCACGTGTCGGGTCGAAATAATCTAATGCCTTGGTCATGAGCAGATAAGTATTGGCATCAAAGTTTTCACTAAAGCGCTCACCTTGATAACGTAGATAGCTCTCAACCTGAAACTCGACATCGTAGCCATACATGAACTTGCCCGATTTTAAATCACGACCAAACTTGGCTTTCATCGCGTCATCAGTCAAATAAGTGATATGACCAACCATCCGTGCCAAGATGAGGCCGCGACGAGGGTAGGTACCAGCTTGTATGTAGCGTCCATCCTTAAAATCAGGATCGGACAATATCGATTGGCGTGCGACTTCATTAAAGGCGATATTCTGCGCAGATAGCTTCGGTGTACTCGCAATCACCACACAGCGTTTTAGCCTGTCTGGATAATCGACAGACCATTGCAGCGCTTGCATACCGCCCATCGAGCCGCCAACGATAGCATGCCATACGTCAATGCCCAGACGATCTGAGAGCATGGCTTGGGTTTTTACCCAGTCTTTAATCGTGATGAGCGGAAAGTCAGGGCCATAGACTTGTGGCTCATTGCTGTTATTTGCACTGTTATCGCTTGAATCGATACTGTCATCCGAACTAATGCTATGGGGATTAATAGTTGTAGGCCCTGTTGAGCCAAAACAGCTACCGATATTGTTGACGCACACCACATAAAAGCGATTGGTATCGATGGCTTTGTTCGGACCAATCATATTGTCCCACCAGCCCGCTTTTTTGTCATCAACGCTATGAAACCCTGCCGCGTGATGGTTGCCCGATAACGCATGACAAATCAAAATCGCATTTGATTTATCGCTATTGAGCGTGCCGTAAGTCTCTACCATCAAGTCAAACGAGGGCAGAGTACGGTTACATTCCAAGGTCAATGGCTCGGCAAAATGGAATTTTTGTGGCGTAACCACACCCACAGATCCAGCAGCAGTATTGGCTGAGCTGTTTACGTGAGTTTGAGAATTAGGAGACTGGTCACCGGTATTATCAGAGCGTGCGTTCAAAGCTACCTCGCAAGACAACAATCATCAATAAAATAAAAGTAAAATGGCAAAATTTTAACGGGCTACTTTACTTACACCATTTTTATAAACTGGGCTTGCCTATTGTATGGTGATGCGCGTAGGAGTACAACCGCCGAGCAGGTCTTTTAAATGCCGTTTTATCGCGTCAAATAATAAAGAGTAAATGATAGAAGGCTGGCGACTGCGTAGCAAATTGTACAAGTGCGCTTTTGCCATGCGTGATTCATGGATAAAATGCTACACTAATGCGGTGTTTGCACAAAGGTGTATGAGCAATCTGGTACCTTTATGATGACACGACTTCTAATAACTTACTGCTGATAAATAGTGCTGCTATGAAACCTGAATTGCCTCCACGTATTGCTGTCCTGTTAGTCAACCTTGGTACGCCAGATGAGCCGACGGCACCTGCCGTAAGACGTTATCTCAAACAGTTTTTGTCAGATCCGCGAGTGATCGAGATTCCCAAGTTTTTGTGGGCCATCATCTTAAATCTGTTTGTCCTACCAAGCCGTCCTAAGCGTGTCGCAAAGGCTTACGCGAGCATTTGGGAAGGGGATTCACCGATTCGTAAAATCCTAAAGAGCCAAGTGGAGCTATTAGAGCCGCGTCTGGCCAATAGCGTAGCGCCATTTCGCGTCTCTGTGCATCCTGCGATGAGCTATGGTAATCCTGGATTGCCTGATGTGATTGATGCACTGCGCGCAGAAGGCGTGGATCACTTTGTCATTCTGCCTTTGTTCCCGCAGTACTCAGCCTCTTCAGGCGGTGCGGTATATGATGCGCTGACAAAATGGACACTTAAGCAGCGCAACTTGCCAAACTATACCATTGTCAAAGACTACTTTGCCCATCCGCTATACATTCAGGCGCTAGCCAATTCTATCCGCCGTTTCCAAGAGAAACATGGCAAGCCTGAGAAGTTAATGTTCAGCTTTCACGGCATTCCGCAGCCTTATGCAGATAAAGGCGACCCGTATCCTAAGCGTTGTAAGTGTACCGCTGCACAAGTGGCACATGCACTTGGTTTAAAAGACGATGAATGGATTATTAGTTTTCAGTCACGCTTTGGTAAGCAAGAGTGGGTAAAGCCGTATACTGATGTGGTATTAGAAGATTGGGGCAAATCTGGTGTGCGCTCAGTACAAGTGATTAGCCCTGCATTCTCAGCGGATTGTCTTGAGACGCTAGAGGAGTTGGCCATTGAAAACCGCGATAATTTTCTGGAGGCAGGCGGGCAAGAGTATCACTATATCCCTGCGCTAAACCTCGATGAGACACACATTGAATTGCTCGAAGCGTTGAGCTTGCCTCTTGTAAAAGGCTGGGCTGGCACACTTGATGGATGGGTTTAATCGGCTGAAAATATCTATTACTGTTAGTTAAATGATAAGTCATAAAAAAGCACGCTTAACGATATTAAGCGTGCTTTTTCGCTCTAAAGGGCTATATTAGCCGCGGTGCTAATTTCTAAAAATCATCGTCATTGCTGCGTTCTGCGGCATCTCTATCAGCAATATCCATTGTATCTGGATAATCATTATCATCAAGATTGTCTTGAACCAAAACTTCATCCACACGCGACTCATCAAGGTTTTGACGATGCATAGGTGTTAATCCTTGCGTAGCAGTACTACCGACTTCTGAATTATCAAACCCTGCACTATTATCAATCACATCATCATTGTCGATAGTGTGCAGCATCGGATTGTCTAAATCGACCAACTGATTGTTTTGGTTATCGGTGCTGTCATTATTGTCGCGGCGATTGCCATCGATATGATCCATCTCTTCTGGTAGTGGATTCTTTGTGTTTTCCATAAGTCATTCCTTGTTGTAATTATTAGCAGTAAAGTCATTGTAAGGGCTTATAAAAGCGTTGCTTATAGCGACATTGATAATCTGTCCATAAGTTTGTACGGTTATTGGGATTTTCACTAGTAGTAAGGTGTGACAGGATGTTCAAAAAATGTAAGGCGATTGCCAAAATGCAAAACGGCTACTCATATTGAGCAGCCGTGAGTTTTTATAAAATTGCTTAAAAGATCTTTGTTGCTACGTCATTAGGGCGTGTTGAACATTCGCAAATAGGCACTGCTGATCGCTAAAATGGTTCCAGACAAGGCACAAAGCGACGATAATGCAGATGCCTTAGCGAGATTTGTAACGCAGTATGGGGCAATTTTAGCATCAGCCCCAACGATAAAAGCAGGGGACAGGACTCTTTTTTGCCGCTTCATCGTTAAAAATAAGCGCTTAGAGTGACTAAACTTATTATTTTTAACATCGAATCGCCTAAAAAATAGTCGCTGTCAGTGCCATGGTCGAATGTTCAACACGCCCTAATAGTATCGTTACTATGATTTTAATTATCAGCGTGTTTGAGCTCATAGTTTAATTTCTGCACAAGACATGATTCATAATCAGCCAGTTTGAATCGCCATAAATACGTCAAGGCAATCGCGTAAATCGCAGTCTCAGCCAACTCTTCGACAACTTCACCAAATGTAGGCGGGAACATAATGGCGTTCTCGCCCATATATTGAATGATTGCCAGCGCGGTAACGATGAGGTAGAGCGAGACAGGCACGTGTTTTAACACTGCCCATAGGTAGTGCCTCGAATAAGCTAATAGGCCAAGCGCGACGAGATAGATAACGGTCAGCACACTGTCTTCCCACCAATCATAAGAGTGATTTAAAAACGAGAAATCGCTCGGAACCAACAAATCTGGTAGATAGTTTAGCTCGCGACGAATGACGGTAAAAAATACAAGTACGGCTGCCAACCAAAAGGCCTGAATGTGTTTGATATGACTTTTTATCATGTACTGTGTGCAACGCAGCAAACAGACAAATAGCAAGATCATACCAGGAATTTCAATAATGCCATCTGAACTCAAAATAACTGGCTCCTGCGTATCAAAAAAATGTGTCAAAAACAAAAAAGTGAGCCCGTAGGCTCACTCTAAACCAAAAAACATCTAACGAAATATGCATAATCTACTATGATGCTATTATAACCCAATATGGTAATAATAACGTCATAGAATATAACCAAGTAGTCATAAGTGGTTGTTTATATAGATGATACAGTGGGTTTCAAAACCCATCATAACCCATAATATCTTTAAGCTCGCTAGCGTTCTAAGTTGACCAAATCAATGATTAATGCGCCTCATCCCAGTTTTGACCGCTATCAGTCTCAACCAGTAACGGTACAGCAAAGTCGACATGCCAGCCTTTATCTACGGCCGTAGTCGTCAAGACATCTTGCATGGCATCGGTAATCAATTGGCTAACCGCGTCTACTTTATCGATATCCACTTCAAACACCAGTTCATCATGGACTTGTAGCAGCATTTTGGCTTGATCTTTTGGCAATACCTTATCAACGGCAATCATGGCAAGCTTAATCAAATCAGCGGCAGATCCTTGTAGCGGCGCGTTGATTGCGGCACGCTCAGCGCCTTGCTTGACCATACGATTGCTATGATTGATATCAGGGGTATAGAGTTTACGGCCTAATATCGTCTCGACATAGCCTTGCTCGTACGCGCTAGCACGCGTATTAATCATATAGTTTTTGACACCCGGATAGCGCTCAAAGTACATATCGATATAGTCTTGCGCTTCACCGCGGCTCATCTGTAATTGCTTGGCAAGTCCAAAGGCACTCATCCCGTATAGCAGACCAAAGTTAATGGCTTTGGCATTACGGCGTTCAGTTGGGGTAACGTCCGCAACATCCTTGCCAAGCACTTCAGCAGCAGTCGAAGCATGAATATCTAGGCCTTCGTTAAAGGCATGCGTCAAGTTCTTATCACCTGAGAAATGCGCCATGAGACGAAGCTCGATTTGTGAATAATCCGCGGCCAAGATTACGCGACCTTCTGGGGCGATAAAGGCTTGGCGAATCAGGCGGCCAGTCGCCGTACGAATGGGAATATTTTGTAAGTTAGGATCAGTTGATGACAGACGGCCAGTACTGGTCAGTGCTTGATGGTAACTGGTATGCACGCGGTCGGTCTCAGCATCTGCAACATTATCGAGTGCATCGGTATAAGTGCTTTTTAGCTTAGACAGCCCGCGATACTCTAAGGTGATATCGACTAGCGGGTGATCGATTTTCGATAGGACGGCTTCACCAGTCGAGTATTGACCAGACTTGGTTTTTTTACCGCCCGGCACGCCCAGCTTTTCAAAAAGCATCTCGCCAAGCTGCTTCGGTGATCCTAAGTTAAACTCTTCGCCAGCCACTTCATAAGCCCGTTTTTCTAGGGCGACAATCTCTTCATCAAAGCGTTTTGATAGCTCGTTTAAGAAAGAGCGTTTGATGAGAATACCGTTTGCTTCCATCTGGCAAAGTATCTCTGCTGTTGGAATCTCTAACTCATGGAGCAATTTGGCATTATTGGCATCGTTAGCCAACTCAACACTGAATACATCAAATAACTGATAAGTAATATCAGCGTCTTCACACGCGTAATCGCTAGCAATATCGATAGCCACTTGGTCAAAGGTGACTTGCTTCGCGCCTTTGCCTGCGACTTCCTCAAAGCTAATGGTTTGCGTTTGCAGATAATGGCGTGCCAAATCGTCCATACCGTGGCGAGTGGCAGCCGCATTGATGACGTAGCTTGCCAGCATGGTATCCATCGCCCAGTTATTTGGCTGCTCATGTATGGCACCGACTAAGTCAATATCATAGTGCGCAAGGATATGCGCATCATACTTTAGATGCTGACCGATTTTACCGATATTAGGATTTTCTAGTATCGGTTTCAGGCGCGCCAGCACGGTATCGCGGTCGAGTTGTTTCGCTGTTAGCTCATCACCTTCTAGGCGGTGGGTGAGCGGGATATAATAGGCTTCATGCGCTTGCACCGCAAAAGACAGCCCGACGATTTGCGCCTCGCGCCAATGAACACTGGTGGTTTCGGTATCAATGACGAAGTGCGGCGCTGCCTCTAAAGCTTCAATCAGACTATCAAATGCTGGCTCATCGAGCACAGTATGCCACGCTTTATCCTGATGGTTACTGCCCGTCATATTATCAGTATTGGTCGATTGCAGTGATTTGGCAACTTGCGCGTGTGACTCAGTATTGGCTTGGCTATCAGCAACGCTTTGTAAGCCATTTGCAGGATGGTTTGGGTGATCAAGTGATGCTAGCTCATTTCTAAATTCAAGCTCGGTATATAGGGTGCGAAGCTCCTCTATATGCGCACAAGGATCGGTGTTGATTTTGAGATCATTCCAATCTTGGCCGATTTCTAGATTGGTAATGATGGTGGCAAGCTTTCTGTTAAAAGGAATGTCATCGGCATGTTCAATCAGACCTTTTGCGCCACGACCTTTGATAAAGCCAATATGCTTGAGCATGTTGTCAATGTCACCATACTCAACCAACAAGTCTTTGGCAGTTTTCTTACCGATACCTGGCACGCCTTTGATCCCATCAGAGCTGTCGCCCATGAGCGTTAAGAAATCAATCATTTGATTTGGATTGATGCCAAACTTATCAATGACAGCTTGGGTATCGGTGATTTTGCCGGTGAAGCTATCTTCTAATATCACGCCGTCATTAACCAACTGCATCATGTCTTTATCACCCGTTGAGATGACCACATGGTGACCTTGCTCGACGGCACGATAGGCAAGTGTACCGATGATATCATCGGCCTCTGCACCCTCAATACGTAATAGCGGAATACCCAAGGCGCTGACCAAACGATGAATATAAGGAATTTGCTCTACCAACTCTACATCGATAGGCGGACGAGCTGCTTTATAGTCAGACGACATATGATGGCGAAAAGTCGGTGACTTGGTATCGAAGCAGACGGCCATATGAGTAGGGTGATAACGACGCATCAGTTTTAGCAGCGCATTCAAGGTACCGCGTATCGCATTGGTGATTAGACCCTGCGAGTTTTGCATGGTCTTTGGGAGGGCATGATAGGTGCGAAACAGATAATACGAGCCGTCGACTAAGATAAAGGGCGGCTGATCTTTGTCTACGTGACTGGTATCCATCAGTGCCACATTTGGCATATCGTCAAAATTCGGTAAGGTTTTAGGATCGAGTGCTTGATGGGAGTTGTGGTCACTGTCGGTTGTATGGTCGTTTATAGGATCAGTCATAGAGGTCACTTATCAGCTGTTAGATAAAAATATGCCCTTATTATAACGATAAAAACAGTGCGTGCCGAACTGCTTAACCGTTACGAGATGTTCTGGCGTTTTTATTTTTTCACCAAAATTTCAAACAAAAAAAGAACCCAGACCAGCTGAGTTCTTCTATAATTAACGTATTTTTAATTAACTACTTTCTCAATTAATCATTGATAATGAGTCTCATAATGCGTTACTTTACTTCTGAGGTGACTTCAACATCGATGTTGCCGCGTGTGGCTTTAGAATATGGGCACACTTGGTGCGCTTTTTCAACCAGTTTTTGAATATCGTCAGCTGATAGGTCTGTGTTATCGGCGATCACATGGATTTTTACTGAGAGTTTGTACTCGTGGTTGTCACCTTGCAACAGG
This sequence comes from Psychrobacter sp. KCTC 72983, assembly GCF_014280455.1. Lineage (NCBI taxonomy): Bacteria > Pseudomonadati > Pseudomonadota > Gammaproteobacteria > Moraxellales > Moraxellaceae > Psychrobacter > Psychrobacter sp. KCTC 72983. Next base: position 884,615 of record NZ_CP060390.1, on the reverse strand, counting down.
TCAACAGACGTTTCAGTCGTTGAACCAAAGCGTGCGTCTTCCATCTTTTTGACCACGCCAAGTGCGCTATCAAAGCAAGCGCCATAGCCCATAGCAAGCAGTTGCTCAGGGTTATTGCCTTTTTGATTGCCACCTGGTGGGGCCATATTGATCTCAAGATCGCTATCGCTCAAGGTTGCTGAACCTGCACGGCCGCCTGTGACAGTAGACTTGGTTGAATATAAAGTTTTCATAACACATCCTTTGTTTTGGTTTTTAGATTTTCGTGGTAAAGCCAAATAACCAACCTAGGATAACAAATCATTAAAACAGCTCAGTAAGTCGGTAGTAAATCTTTACGACAAGTTTGTAAATATGACTTTTGGAGCTCTCTACAGTAGCAATACCTGCTGGTGCTAATAAACAGAATGACCGAAGCCAGCCATTTGGTGGGTCATACTAATATCATCAAATTGGGTGATAAAAAATCTAAATCATAAGGACATTGTTCGATGAATAGAGTGGTTGCGATATCTGGTGTTTTCTTCTGGACAATGCTTGCTTTGATAGGCTGCGAAGTAGATGACGGCAGTTATGGTTCTGACAGCGACAATATTACGTTGACGAGTTTTGCCAATAGTTACGATAGTAAGGCCAACGATACTGCCATTGCGCGCATCGATGAGACTTATCGCACAGGCGCACGCAACATCAAAACCACCAATCTTATTAACAGTTATAGCAACCAGAGCCTCAATGATTTAGACAGAACGGTACTGGCAGATAATTTTGAAGGTCGACTTGAGAATAAAGACATCGAAGTCAATGGTCGCACGGTCAAGCGTCCTATTTACGAAAAAAACAGTAATAACAAACTAGGCTACGAAACCACCTATCAAACACTGGACTTGTCGGGCTTAACGACCCGCAGTTATAGCGCTGGCACGAGTATTGAAGAGCGCCGCGGTATTCTCACCGATTTGAGCAACTACTCAGAAATTCCATCCAATGTTGCTTTCCCTGAAGGCTCCGTTTGTTACATTCCAGTCGTGACAAGCGAGCGCTCATTTTTGGCTTTCAATGACAAAAATAAGACAGGCTATTCGTCATTGGAGAAATGGATCGAAGCTGCTAAACAACGCTTTAGTGATAACCGAGATCATAGAACCTCTCAGTTTGGTGTTGGTATAGCAAATAAGCAAAAAGCGGCGCAAGTGATGTTCTTTGCATACAAAAATCAACCTGCCTATGAATATAGTGGTGTTGAATATGGGAAGGATATTTATGAGGCAAATTATGTTGCCAAAGGTAGCACCGATCCGAATATAGATAGCCGCTTTGGCGTGGTAGATTGTACGCTTGTCAATGAGGTCGCAGGAGACTTCTTAGCGGAGCAAATCAAGCGCTATTATTAAAATCAAGCAAGCCCTACGCTGACGGTTAAAAATTTTGTTAACACGCTTTGTTTGACTGATAGAGCGTATTTTTTGTGCGTGAACTCTGCACCATAACGCGAAATCGGCTACAATACGCTCATTATTGATTTTATTTATTTAGATTGACTTCTAAATGACCCAACTGCTGAAGCTGAAAACTATGAGCGTAGACCCAAAAAAACTAACCAAAGAAGTGGCCAAGCGCCGCACCTTTGCCATTATCTCGCATCCCGATGCTGGTAAAACCACCATGACTGAAAAGCTGTTGTTATGGGGACAAGCGATTCAGGTCGTAGGCGAAGTCAAAGGCCGTAAGACCGATCGCCATGCCACCTCAGATTGGATGAGTATGGAGCAAGAGCGCGGTATCTCAATCACCACCTCTGTCATGCAGTTCCCGTACAAAGACCACATGGTCAACCTACTAGACACCCCAGGTCACGCCGACTTTAGTGAAGATACCTATCGTACGTTGACTGCCGTGGATAGCGCACTGATGATGGTCGATGGCGCAAAAGGTGTCGAAGAACGAACCATCAAGCTGATGGAAGTTTGCCGCATGCGCGATACGCCAATCATTTCGTTCGTCAACAAGCTCGATCGCCAGATTCGTGAGCCGCTTGAGCTACTGAGTGAAATTGAAGCGGTACTAAAAATTAAATGCGTGCCCGTCACGTGGCCGATTGGTATGGGACAGGATTTTGTTGGAGTGTATCACCTTGCAGAAGACAAAACCTACTTATACGAGAAAGGCAATGGCGGCAAGATGACCGTCTCTGAAACGCGTGAAGGCTACGATTATCCTGATATCCGCGAGCGTCTCGGGCAGCTGATGTTTGATGCTTTTGAGGAGTCACTCGAGCTGGTACAGATGGCGCTAGAAGAGTTCAGTGTTGACGCATTTTTGGCGGGCGAGATGACGCCAGTATTGTTCGGTACAGCGCTTGGCAACTTCGGTGTCAACATGGTACTCGATACCTTGGTCAAATACGCGCCGCCACCAAAAGCCCATCCAACGACTGAGCGTAAAGTATCAGCAACCGAGACCGATTTCACAGGTTTTGTTTTTAAGATCCAGGCAAATATGGATCCGCGTCACCGTGACCGCATCGCCTTCTTGCGCGTGTGCTCTGGCAAGTACGAGAAGGGCATGAAAATGAAGCACGTGCGTCTGGGTAAAGACGTCCGTATCGCTGATGCCTTGACCTTTTTGGCAGGCGACCGCGAGGCGCTAGAAGAAGCCTATCCAGGCGATATTATTGGTTTGCATAACCACGGAACGATCTCTATCGGCGATAGCTTCACTGAAGGCGAGGAGCTGAGCTTTACCGGTATTCCTCATTTTGCCCCTGAATTGTTCCGCCGCGTGGTACTAAAAGATCCGCTCAAATCAAAAGCCCTGCAAAAAGGACTACAGCAATTAAGCGAAGAGGGTGCCACGCAGGTATTTATGCCGCAGATTAACAATGACTTGGTATTGGGTGCGGTTGGGGTGCTACAGTTTGAAGTGGTCGCGCATCGCCTCAAAGAAGAATACAAAGTGCAATGCAGCTTTGAGCCAGTATCGATTGCCACGGTACGCTGGATTCACTGCGATGATGACGTGGCTTTGGCAAAGTTCAAGAAAAAAGCCCATGACCAGTTATCAATCGATGGTGGTGGTTATCTGACTTATCTTGCGCCATCACGGGTCAACTTACAATTGATGCAAGATCGTTATCCAGAGATCACCTTTAGCAGCACGCGTGAGCATTAAAACGACTGTTATCAAATCAACCGTATCACTGTATTGTTCATTGATTAAGACACGCTAGCCGTGTCTTTTTTATTGTCCGTTATTTATGCGGCAAATGAGTCAAGAGAGGTTTTGAGTGATTAGCAACACTTCAAAAACACAAACAGTGTTCCTACAATACAGCGTCATTGTTACGGTAGAATGTATTACAACACTTTATATTTATAAAAGAGGATGCATGAAAGCTATGGTTCAATCTCATCTTAATAGGTTCACGCTGACGCATATTTCTTTAGGCAGAGTAGGGCGTACACGGCGAATTGGTCTCTTAGCAAGCGGTTTACTGATGGGTACCGCTAGTCTGTCCGCAAATGCAGGTAGCCTTATCAGCTCAACAGAGTATCTCGATTATCAGTTACCAGAAAAAATTCAAAAGATGTGTACTGAGCGTGATAATTGCCCAGAAATTGAGATTAAATACCTTAAGACAAATCATGGTTGGATAGATAAGACAGTCAATGCACGTATTGATAATTTGGTGGTGAATAGCAAGCCAACTGAGTCAGCACCTATTAAGACGAAAAGCAGCCAGGAAGACGTAACTGCTGCGATTAATGACTTTGCGACATCGCAGTTTCAAGATATGCCTGAAGAGGTTTCGTGGGCTTATAGCTTGATGGTGACGCCTGTTTACTTGGGTCACGTCAATAACTTTGAGTTGTTCGAAATCAACTCCTACGTCTTTACTGGCGGTGCTCACGGTATGCCTTATAGTGAGTACTTGACGTTTGATCTGACCACCAAAAAACAAGTCACTCTTGATGACATGCTGATCAAAGGCAAAAAGCCTCGTTTTGAAGCACTCGCGCATGATGCGTATAAAGCATGGGTGAAGACCGTCGCTGATGATGTCAGTAGCTATGAGAAAAGCTGGCCGTTTATGTTGAGCGACAATGTGACCTTGACAGAAACAGGGATTAACATTCGTTATCAGCACTATTCTATCGGTCCATACGCCTACGGTATGCCGGTATTGAGCATTCCGTATAGCCAGCTTGATAAGGTCATCAAGCCTCACTTTATACCAAAATAGAGCAAGCACATGACCACTAATTATGCTCTCTATCATAGAGTGGTCAGTGAATAAAAATTAACAGTAATTTGCTTAAAATCGTTTGAAAATTAATAGAAAAAATAAGGAGTAACAAGATGACGGATAATATAGATAGTGTGAGCACGGCAGCACAAGCCAGCACATGGCAATTAAATGCATTAACAGAGGCGCTGGGCGATCTGACACTGACAGTCGAGGATAGCTTGTCTGTTGGTCGCGGCGGTGACAATGATGTAGTACTCGGCAGCAAGCAAGTATCTCGCAATCATGCCGTTCTAAGCATACTTGATGGTCAGTTATACGTAAAAGACTTAGACTCTTCTAACGGTACCTTTATCAATGATCAACGTATCGCGGGCAACGAATCAAACCTTCTACAGGCTGAGGATACGCTTGGTTTTGCAAGCTTTAGCTTTCAGGTACAAGCGCCTGTCGCTGCTACAGCAGATGAGACACTAGAGCCAGTCATAACGGACGATACAGTAAGTAGTGTCAGTGATGAGACTGCCCCAGCAGAAACTACTGAGAATTTGCATGATGAATATATCATCGAAGAGCATATCGTCAGCGAACCAATCGTAAAGCAAACGAATATTGAAGAGATTTTACCCGCTGCAGAGGATGCACAGAGTCCATCTGTCGATACTACTTCAGACACCGCAGTAGATTCAGCAAGTGCGCCTGTAGTTGACAGAGCGGAAGTGGCTGAACCAGCGCCTCAAGAGCCAGTAGTTAAAGAGACAGGTATTGAGGATGTCTTGTCGGCTGCACAAAGTGCTACGCCTGCATCGATTGAAACAGCACCAGAAGAGTCAGAGCCAGTATCTGAGACGTCTGTATCTGAAACGCCTGTATCAGCGGCGACTGAGTCAACTGTAACGGAGTCAGAAGCTGTGACGACTGCAGAGCCGTTGACCCCAACAGTATCTACTGATGATGAACCAACAGTATCGCAGCCAACAGTAAGTGAAGAACCTGTAGTAAATGAAAGACCAGTAGTAAGTGAAGAGCACGACAAAACGACAAAGACTGAATTACAAGAAGAAGCCGATCCTGAGGTTTTAAAAGCCAAGCAAGCAGCGACCTCGCAGTTTTCGGGTACGGCAAATTTAGGGCAGGCTCATGATCTTGGCACCCAAGGCAACAACGCGATGGATCAAGAAATCAGTAATCCAGCTCATACAGGACAAGTAGAGAAAAAATCTAGCGGTGGTTGGTTTATATGGGTATTTGCTGCCATTTTGATTATTGGCTTGGCATTATGGCTATTTAACATGGGCGTTATGTAGTGACATCGATCCGTAGTTTGAATACGAGCGTTTATCCATAGCTATCCTGATTGATAAGCAGTCCGTTAGCTCAGTTAGTTTATGAAGGTTGAGACCTGAACTTAACTGCTGTATGAATCGTCATTCAGACAAACTGCTTTTTATAGCGCTAACATTCAAATACGGTGTTGGCGCTATATTTTATGGTTCAGTCCACTGTTTTATTTTTTGCCATTCTGCTGCTAAGAGAGCGTTAGTATGATGACTTTCCAAGAATATCAAGCGTTTAAAGATCGGGGTTTTAGTCATGCACCCTTAGTCAAAAAACGTTTGATGGATGCACAGACGCCAGTGTCTGTGTTTTCCAAAGTACGTGATTTAAACGGCTCTGCATATTTGTTTGAGTCTGTGGTAGGCGGTGAGCGCTGGGCAAGATACTCGATGATCGGCTTGGGTAGTGATCTTATTTTACAGTACGCTGATGGCAATATGACTACCAAGCGGAACGATCATATCGATACAGCAGCAGTAGAGAATCCTTTTGATTATATCCGTCAGCTGATGCAGCAGTATCAGATGCCGACTGCTGAAGATGTGCCCACCATGCCAAGTTTTAGCGGCGGCCTAGTCGGTTACTTTGGTTACGACATGGTACGTATCATTGAGCCTAGTGTGGGCCTATCTGACGCACCCAATCCAATGTCAATGCCAGATATGTGGCTGATGCTTTCGATGAGTGTCATTGTTTTTGATAATTTAGAAAATACCTTATCGATCATCGTCTATGCTGACTGTCAAACCGAGGAGGGCTACAGCTTAGCTATCCGTGAGTTGGAAAAAATCGAAGAGAAGTTGGCAGAACCGTCCAATTTGTCCGCGCCAGTGATGCCCACACCAAAATTTATCTCGCAAACCGGTATGGAAAAGTACTGCAGCGACGTTAAGAAAATAAAAGACTATATCGCAGCAGGCGACGTCATGCAGGTGGTTCCAGCACAGCGGTTGACGGCAAATTACACAGGCGACTCTCTAGCCGTCTATCGTGCATTACGCTATCTAAATCCATCGCCGTATCTGTTTTTGGTGCATGGCTATACGCTTGATGATCACAAACGCTTTGATATCATTGGCGCCTCTCCTGAAATCCTGTCCCGTATCGAAAACGGTAAAGTCACCGTACGGCCACTAGCAGGGACACGCAAGCGTGGTCAGAATGAAGCGGAGGATCTGGCACTTGAACAAGAGCTGCTCAATGATGAAAAAGAGACTGCCGAACACTTAATGCTTATTGATTTGGGTCGCAATGATATCGGCCGTGTTTGTGAATATGGCAGTGTCAAAGTTACAGACAAGATGTTTATTGAGCACTACTCACAAGTCATGCACATCGCGTCCAATGTGGAGGGCACGATAAGGTCTGATAAAGACGCGCTAGATGTATTTTGTGCCACGTTTCCAGCGGGTACACTATCAGGCGCGCCCAAGATTCGCGCGATGCAAATCGTTGATGAGATAGAGCCAGTACGTCGGACAGTATTTGGTGGTTCAGTGGGCTATCTAGGTTGGAATGGCAATATGGATACCGCCATTGCTATTCGTACAGCAGTGATGCGCCGCGGTGAAATCCATATCCAAGCAGGCGCAGGTGTTGTTGCTGATTCTGTGCCAGAAGCGGAGTGGGATGAAACCAATAAAAAAGCATTGGCATTGGTCAAAGCGGTAAAAATGGCCTGTAATGGACTACGCATTCGCTAGTTATATAGCCAGCTATGCAGCGCATATAATCACAACAGATCAGAAGAGCAATTACGTTGTTATTTTTCTATCAAAAAAATAACAACGTAATCAGTAGCTTGAATATTATTATTAAAATAATAAAAAAAAAGATAAAAAAGGGCTTGCGCATCTCAAAATATTTGATAGAATAGCCACCACTTTAGAGAGAACAAGCCGACTTAGCTCAGTTGGTAGAGCAACTGACTTGTAATCAGTAGGTCGCCAGTTCGATCCCGGCAGTCGGCACCATCTCTTTTAAAGTAGCTTTTTATGAATTTGTCTTAAATGAGAGTCATTTTTGTTCAAAGCACCCTTAGGTGGGATTGGGGAGCGGTCAAACCCAACAGACTGTAAATCTGTCGCGAAAGCTTCGAAGGTTCGAATCCTTCTCCCACCACCATATTTTTTTAAAAGTTTGTTATAGCGCCAAGCATGCTCTATAGTTTCTAACTCTCAACTAGAGTTATTAAGATTAGAGTAAATGCGGGTGTGGTATAATGGTAACACCTTAGCCTTCCAAGCTAATGACGCGGGTTCGATTCCCGCCACCCGCTCCATATATACACCATCGCAAAGCCTATTAATTATTCATCACGACATCAGTTATTACTACTGTATCGTGATATTTTTTTTAGTGCAGCTCAAAGGTTTACACTATACGCTCATATAGCTCAGCGGTAGAGCACTCCCTTGGTAAGGGAGAGGTCTCGAGTTCAATTCTCGATATGAGCTCCATTTATTATGTAAATCCTCTATGCTTGTTTTGCTATTTATATATAGCTTTGCGTCGATATCGAAAATATAAAATATTGAAACATATAAAACTAGTACGACAGGTAACGATTTAAAGGTGACACTGAGGTGTTGCCTTTTAGTGCTGTCAGCATATTAATAAATATTGCTTTTGATGATTCGATATCAACAGAATTAAAACTGGTAAACGAGTATGCAAACGTTTATATAGTTAGATTACTATAAAATCGATACAATAAGATTCAACGTTATTTTTCGCAGCCTCTGGAGACGCAGTCACAGCAAGCAAGAAAAATAGCGTTGAATCAAATGAATTTATTGTCCTGTATTGTTTTTATTTAGACTTGACTATATATTACTTTTTGCATTTTGGTTTCCCTCTCGTTATCGCAGTTGTATTTTTTAAGAAAGAGTGGAAAAAAGCATATCTGATATTGCTTGCGACTATGTTAGTTGATTTGGATCACTTAGTAGCAGACCCGATCTTTCAGGCTAATAGATGTAGCATTAATTTTCATCCGCTACATACGTATTATGCGATGCTGGTATATGTTGCTTTGCTCTTTTTTCGTAAGCCTTTTAACATCATTGGGATTGGATTGCTTTTTCATATGTTAACGGATTTTACGGATTGTTTGATGATGTCATCTAGCTGATATAATAGCTTTGCACATCGAGCCGTTAAACGGTTATAAGCAGTAGCATATTTAAGACCTCTTTAGATAATAGAAAAATAGGTTTCGAGCAAGAGATGTATGACTATTGAGGATAAGCCGGCGTATAATAACGGATACAAAAATTAGTTCGAAGTGCTGTTTGATAAGAAGCAGTGGTTCGTGCGGTTGATAGCTAGGTTTATGATGAGTTAGTTTTATTATGAGCCATTAAACAGCTTTTTATTGATCATTCACCAAAAAAAAGAGGAAATACCCATGGCAAAGGCCAAGTTTGAACGTAGCAAGCCACACGTCAACGTCGGTACCATCGGACACGTTGACCATGGTAAAACCACCCTTACCGCTGCAATCGCAACCGTAGCTGCAATCACTTCTGGTGGCGAAGCAAAAGACTACGCGTCTATTGACTCAGCACCAGAAGAAAAAGCACGTGGTATCACCATCAACACCTCACACGTAGAATATGACACAGACACACGTCACTACGCACACGTAGACTGCCCAGGTCACGCCGATTATGTTAAAAACATGATCACAGGTGCCGCTCAGATGGACGGCGCAATCTTAGTTGTATCAGCAACTGACGGCCCAATGCCACAGACTCGTGAGCACATCTTGCTATCACGTCAGGTTGGCGTACCATACATCATCGTATTCATGAACAAATGTGACATGGTAGATGACGAAGAACTACTAGAACTAGTAGAAATGGAAGTTCGTGAACTATTGAACGACTATGACTTCCCAGGTGATGACACCCCAATCATCCACGGTTCTGCTACTGAAGCCCTAAAAGGCTCACAAGAAAAATACGGCCAACCAGCCGTTGTAGAACTACTAAACGTACTAGACACCTACATCCCAGAGCCAGAGCGTGACGTTGACAAAGCATTCCTAATGCCAATCGAAGACGTATTCTCAATCTCAGGTCGTGGTACCGTAGTAACTGGCCGTGTTGAATCTGGTGTCGTAAAAGTTGGTGACGAAATCGAAATCGTTGGTATCCGTGACACTCAAAAAACCACCTGTACAGGTGTAGAGATGTTCCGTAAACTGCTTGACGAAGGTCGTGCTGGCGAAAACTGTGGCGTACTACTACGTGGTACTAAGCGTGAAGACGTACAACGTGGCCAAGTACTAGCGAAGCCAGGTTCAATCACGCCTCACACCAAATTTGACGCAGAAGTATACGTACTGTCAAAAGAAGAGGGTGGACGTCACACACCATTCCTAAACGGCTATCGTCCACAGTTCTACTTCCGTACCACTGACGTAACTGGCGCAATCCAATTACAAGACGGTACTGAAATGGTCATGCCTGGTGATAACGTTGAGATGGGCGTAGAGCTTATCCACCCAATCGCTATGGACAAAGGTCTACGCTTCGCAATTCGTGAAGGTGGCCGTACTGTAGGCGCTGGTGTTGTTGCTAACGTATTGAACTAAGACTTAAGTCTCAGTAATGAGATTATGAATTAGTCATAAAAAAGCCACCCTATCTAGGGTGGCTTTTTTTTTGGGGGTGTGAATGAGGAGAAGGAGTTAAATACTAGGGTTTTTCTCTCATTTGAAAAAATAAATTCTAAAGCTATAAGTTACAAGGACTGCTTCATATACAGTAGATTAAAGATTTGCTTATAGATAGCTATAACCCTTATTATATAATGGCAGGATTTTAAAAATAAAAACACAATAACTTAAATCGGAGTAAATAATGATTACCCATGTACCTGATGTAACTTTTAAAACTCGTGTTCGTGATGAATCTATCGGTGGTGAAAACCCATTCAAATGGTATGATCTAACCACAGACGAGTTATTTGCCAATAAAAAAGTAGTGGTATTCTCACTACCTGGCGCCTTTACACCAACCTGTTCAACCAGTCATTTGCCTCGCTATGAAGAGCTTTACAATGAGTTTAAAGCGCTAGGTGTTGATGAAGTTGTTTGTGTTTCTGTTAACGATGCCTTTGTTATGTACCAGTGGGGCCTGAAGCAAAACCGTGAAAACGTTTTCTTACTTCCTGACGGTAACGGTGAGTTCACTCGTAAGATGGGTATGCTGGTGGATAAGAGCAATCTTGGCTTTGGCATGCGTTCATGGCGATATTCGATGTATGTGGATAATAAAGAAATCAAAAAGGTGTTCAAAGAACCTAACTTCGGTGACAACTGCTCAACAGACCCATTTGAAGTGTCAGATGCAGATACCATGTTAGAATATCTGAAAAGTAATGCTTAATCACAATTCTTAAGTGTGTTGACGTTTGACTGGTATCATCAGGCGTCGATAAATACTTGAATGCTGAAGCTCAAATACTGTTGAACTGCTTAATCCTTAAGTATAAGGGCTAAGCAGTTTTTTTATGTTTTCTACAAAAACTTTGGCAATATTAAAAGAAATACCTAAGATAGTGTTAAATATGAGGCGCGAAAGCGGGTATTTATGACATAAATAATGTCATTTCTGAGTAATTATAAAAATGACGATAAGATAGCGTTTATTGCATAAGAAAAATAAAGGGAGAAGCGGTGTTTATTATAAAGAAATTAGCAATCAATACATCAGAGCGGCAACAAGCGCTTCAAGCCGTTGCAAATATCGAAGCGCTCGTACAGCCGCACGACGCATGGACTGAGCAGTCGTTGGCTGAGATGCTCGCGCAAGATAGTATGCATATGCTCATAGTTTATAAACAAGAAGATAAAGCCGATAATAATAAAGTCATTGGCTACTGCCTCTATCAAGTGATTTTTGAGCAAGCAGAGATTTTGCGTATTGGCACGCATCCTGATTATCAACGACAAGGCATTGCTTCACAAATTATTGATAAGTTGCATGAAGTATTGCAGAGTAATCAGGTGGAAAATTTGTTATTAGAAGTACGAGCAGACAATCATGCTGCGATAGCGTTATATGAAAAGCAAGCATTTGCAATCATTCATAGACGCAAAGGCTATTATAAGTCACCGAATCAGTCCGCAATTGATGCGTTAATCATGCAACATGTCTATGGTGAGTGAAGAGAGTAAATTCTCATTAGGAGTTATAAGCGTGGTTTCTTTAAAGATAAATTATTTATCTCAACCAACGTTATCGTGTTTAACTTGATGGTATTTTCTTCTTACAGATATTAGTGTCTAACTGATAATTGCTGTCTGCTTTCATCCGTGCAAGAACATCTATACGCTCGCTCAATAATTCTACCATCACGCTTATATTGGCTTGCTGTTTCCTGACTTGTTCTAGCTTTTGCTGAGTCAGCATGAGCTGCAAATCAATATCCAATTGGCCATCATAGTAATCGTTTAAGCTGTTTTTGATTTCAGTAAGGGTGAAACCAATGGCTTGCGCGCTTTTGATTAGCTCAATACGCTCGACGCACTCGGGATGAAACTCAGTATATAAACGTGAGCCTGCTTGACGCTTACGCGACCTTAATAGGCCCAACTGTTCATAGTGACGCACGGTGTCTTTGGTTGTATTGGCTTTTGCTGCCAGCTCTCCGATTAGCAGAAATGAGGTATCAAGCGCCATAAAATTCTCTTAACTCTTTAGCTTTTGTAGATTTCATGATTGATGCTGCCAAGGATTTGCTGTATCGAGAAGGGATACGGCCAATGGCTGATGAAAATTATTGTGCCAATTGATGGAGCGACTGCTTATTAAGCGATCTAATTGAGCAAGAAAGTCAGGACGCGGTAGAGTAGTGGCACCCAAGCTCATGAGATGATCATTAGGTAACTGGCAGTCGACAAGTGCAACATGACTTTGCTCACATAAGCGCATCAACCCCCAAAACGCGAGTTTTGACGCATTAGAGGCACGATGAAACATGGATTCGCCAAAGTAGATGCCATTTATTTTTAGGCCGTACAGTCCACCAATGAGTTGACCTGTCTCGTCCCACACCTCAATGCTATGGGCAAATCCTTGCGCATGCAGTTTGGTATAAGCCTCAATCATCTCTTCATGAATCCAAGTGTGTTCGCCTTCGGGCAGGTCATTATTAAGACCATCGCTACGCGGCAGACTACAGGCATGTATGACGTCATCAAAAGCTTGATTGAGTGTTAGTTGCCAACGCGTGCGATTTGCTTGCTTGCGCAGTGACTTACTCGGTTGATAATCAGATGGGACGATCACACAACGCGGCTCAGGACACCACCAAGCGATAGGCTCATCTTCATTGAACCATGGAAACAGTCCTTGTGCATAAGCAGATATTAATGTATCGGGTGCAAGATCGCCACCCATCGCGACAATACCAATGCCCTCAGGATCGATAGAGATAGGATCAGGAAAGTCATAACGCCCAAGACTTTGTAAAGTCTCAGGCGTGATGTATTGATCATGATCGCCGTGCTGCGCAAAGTTATTCATTTAGTCTTCTTAATCAGCAGTCAGCGTTGACGCATAGGTATGGTCTTTCGCCGTTGTCTCACCGATAGCATCCAAATATTTCTCAGCATCCAGCGCTGCCATACAGCCAGTACCAGCAGAGGTAATGGCTTGACGATAGACATGATCAGCCACGTCACCTGCGGCAAACACCCCTTCGATACTGGTCTGCGTGGCATTACCATTCAAGCCACTATTGACGACCAGATAGCCATCTTTCATATCCAATTGACCTTTGAATAGGTCGGTATTAGGCTTATGACCGATGGCGACAAACATACCCATTGCATCCAGTTGTTTGGTGCTGCCATCAATCATTGATTCGATAACGACACCATTGACGCCCATGTCATCACCGACAACTTCTTTGACTTGATGATTCCATTCAATTTTAACATTACCGTTTTTGGCTTTTTCAAACAGCTTGTCTTGTAGGATTTTTTCAGAGCGCAGGCTATCACGGCGATGCACTAAAGTCACTTCAGAAGCAATGTTAGAGAGGTATAAGGCTTCTTCAACGGCTGTATTACCACCGCCAATCACAGCGACTTTTTGATCTTTATAAAAGAAACCGTCACAAGTGGCACAAGCGGATACGCCAAGCCCTTTAAATTTGGTTTCTGATTCTAGACCTAAATACTGAGCAGAGGCACCTGTTGAGATAATCAGGGCATCACAAGTATAGGTACCGTTGTTACCTGACAGCTCAAAAGGTCGTACATTCAAGTTAACATCATTGATATGATCATAAACCAATTCTGTACCGAAACGCTCAGCATGTGCTTTCATACGCTCCATCAATGCAGGACCGGTCAAATCATGCGCATCGCCTGGCCAGTTATCAACCTCAGTAGTGGTGGTTAATTGACCACCTACTTCCATACCCGTTACCATAACAGGTTTAAGGTTGGCGCGTGCCGCATAGACCGCAGCCGAATAACCGGCAGGACCTGAGCCTAAAATGATGAGCTTTTCGTGACGTGGAGCAGTAGTGTCAGTTGCCATAAGTGGTTCCTTTCTAAATATACGCATGAAAAATATGAGTTATAAATCTAATAAAAAAACGTCAAGCGTTGCTACTAATATGGTTTTTCTAATTGCTGTGTGATAATAACATAAGGGTAGATAGCAAAAAGTGCAAGTTTGCTAAAACAAACACAGCTATCATTAGAATCAAAGCATGATAACCTTGAAATACTCGTGCTAGAAACAGCTGGTATTTTATAGGGTCTATACAAAATTGTTAGCAGTATTCTGTTAGTAACTTTTGGATTATTCGCAGATTTTTTGCGCAAATCGTACATTGATTTACTTTCTTGCACGCTTTCTTTATAAGAGTGTCGCCACTGTACCTATGTATTTGTTATTATAAGAAGTTATGCCAAGTGTGATAGAGCTTAAGCGATGACTGCTATGCTCAGGCCTTTTGAGAGGTGATCTCAACCAAACACTTTGCTAGGTACCTTTATATGTCAGCACTTTATGCCAGCATGATTAGACTTAGTCATGCACTGGCGACCATTTAGTATTAACAACAAGGCAGATTTTACGTGATATCAGCACCGCTTATTGAGTATTTAAAAAAGGGAATATTTACCCTCCTTGGGTTAATACTGGCTGTTTATTTGTTTGTTATTTTAATGACTTACACAGGCAATGATCCTAGCTGGTCGCACATCAGTAGTGATATGACGACTATTAACAACATGGGTGGCCAGACGGGCGCTTGGTTGTCCGACTTGCTCTATAGCTTTTTTGGCTATGGTGCATGGTGGTTTTTAGCGTTTGTGGTTTATGAGTCTATCCTTATTTGGTGGGACAATAAGCCGACGTTTTGGCTCATGCGACTGGTCGCTTATGTGTTTTTGCTGTTGAGCGCCAGTGCATTATTTGCACAACTGGTTGCCTTAATTCAGCAAGTAGCCAATCCTGCATCAATGGGACTTGAAGGCGTGGCTGGTGGTATCATCGGTCTTGAGTTGCAGGAACGTTTGGCACAGTTGCTATCGCAGTGGGGCAGTGTGGTTTTCTTGGCGGTGTTCGTTGTGATTACCGCGACCTTTGCCTTTAACATCCATTGGCTCGCTATATATCAGAAGATTACAGCATTATCTTGGCTTGGCTCAGGGTTAAAAAATAAAGAAGATGCTGCCGAGTTGGATGAGCAAAGTGAGGTGTCGCAAGACCGTGACAGTATCAAAGAGGGAAATCCCAATCAAACAGCCGAGTATGAGCAGCTGCCACTTGAGTCGCAATCAGCTGACGATGCGAATAGTGCTCACGCAGTAGATAATAGTGGCAGATTCAGTAATGTATTATCAGATTTTTTATTGACCTCAGGATTGGCTGATAGTGTGAAAGCATCTATGGCGACAGCAAAAGCAGCAGCAACGTCTAGCGATGAAAAAAGTGACTCACCATACGCGGTCGCAGCGACCGATAATGCTACGGTTGGCAGTACAGTCAGTGATACCAACACATCAACGATACCAAACCCTATCGCAGCGCCTGTTTGCAAAGTCGAGCCAAGCTTTGCATGGAATGATGCAAATACGGTTGATAATTTGCTCGCGCGTGAACAGATGGCTTATAGCACTAACAGCATAGATAATTCTACTGTGCCTAACTATGCACAGAGTGAAGTCGTCACTGACGTGTCACTAGAAGAAGCAGTACAAACCTCTGTGGCAGCACCGATGGTAGAAACCGAAACTCAATCAGATTTATCTAATCAAGAGCTAGCTACTCAATCCTCAATGGATGAATCAACGAATGCTCAAGCTGTCAATCAGGCTATTACTGAGCCGGAAGACTCTCACCCAGATGATATAACGGAGAATGTCGATAAGTTGGCAGAAGCATGGTTGGCGGAGCATGGCAATATATCAGAACCTGTTGCAAAATCGTCGGTTGCTACTGCTGAGGAAACTAATGTCACTAATCAAATTCCGCAAGAAGAGCTATCAATGCCTACGTCAGACGCCACTAATAGCATTCTAAGTGACGACTCTTATGGGTTCTCTGCTGCACAGTCCGAACTATTACAACGTAATGAGTCATCGCCTGTACCTGAGGTCACAGTGGCTCAGCCATCAGTAGAAGTGGCCGCATCAGTATCAGAAATTTCGGATATGACACCGACCAACACGCCGCCTGCCAATCCAAAAGCGGCGCCAACTATTGAAGCGGTCAGTTCGGCCTCAAATACGCAGCCTGTAGCCCCAGCTAAACCTTCTGTCAGCTTTGCGGTACCAGAAGGTGATAGTAGCAACCATATCACTGACATGATGCCGGAGGAGGATAGTACTGACGATAGTGCACCCGTTATGCCGCATATCAGTGACGATGCGGCATTCAGTCAAAAATCACGCTCGATGCAGACGGCTGCCTATCGCAGTAGCCTAACCCCTATTCCAGAAGTGTCTATATTGGACAAGCCTGATCCTGACCGTAAGCCTAGCTATACCGTCGCTGAGCTTGAACAATTATCTGAGCTGCTTGAGATCAAACTACAAGAGTTCAATGTAAAAGCCTCTGTAGTTAATGCCATACCAGGGCCTGTGGTGACTCGTTTTGAAGTGGAGCTGGCGGCTGGTGTCAAAGCCAGCAAAGTCACTGGTATCTCACGTGACTTGGCGCGCTCATTATCAATGGCTTCTTTGCGTGTGGTCGAGGTCATCCCTGGTAAGCCGTATATTGGTATCGAAGTGCCCAATAAAAAGCGAGAAATGGT
The DNA here is from genome assembly GCF_014280455.1 of Psychrobacter sp. KCTC 72983. Taxonomy (NCBI): domain Bacteria; kingdom Pseudomonadati; phylum Pseudomonadota; class Gammaproteobacteria; order Moraxellales; family Moraxellaceae; genus Psychrobacter; species Psychrobacter sp. KCTC 72983. The sequence continues at coordinate 867,742 of NZ_CP060390.1, read as the reverse complement.
ACGCTTAATCGAGCTACTTAGTACCGAGATGTTCAAAGACCCTAAAGCACAAATCAGCATGGCGATGGGTAAAGACATTGGCGGTAACCCCATTATTACTGATCTGGCGCGTGCACCGCATATGCTGGTTGCTGGTACCACAGGCTCTGGTAAATCGGTATTGGTCAACTCAATGCTATTATCGATGTTACTCAAGTACACGCCCAATCAATTGCGACTCATCTTGATTGATCCAAAGCAGCTGGAGCTTGCCAACTATAATGACATTCCGCATCTACTTACCCCAGTTGTCACTGACATGACCGAGGCCGCTAGCAGCTTGTCATGGTGCGTGGCCGAGATGGAGCGCCGCTATCAGTTGATGAGCTTACTCAAGGTTCGTAAGCTCAATGAGTTTAATAAAAAAGTCATCGCGGCAGAGAAATCAGGCAATCCAATGCTCGATCCGTTATGGCGACCAAACGACAGCGTAAGTATCAGCCAAGCGCCAAAGCTTAAAACTCTGCCCATGATTGTCATCGTCGCAGATGAGTTTGCCGATATGATTATGCAGGTGGGCAAGCAAGCCGAAGAGCTTATCACGCGCTTGGCACAAAAATCACGTGCGGCTGGTATTCACTTAATGCTAGCTACTCAGCGCCCATCAGTCGATGTCATTACGGGTTTGATTAAAGCCAATATCCCAGTGCGTGCAGCACTACGAGTCAACTCAAAAGTCGATTCGCGTACGATTCTGGATAGTGGCGGTGCTGAGGACATGCTCGGTAACGGTGATATGTTGTTCTTGGGACCAGGTCAGATTGAACCAGATCGTGTGCATGGTGCTTATGTCAGTGATGAAGAGGTCAACCGTGTCTGTGACGCATGGCGTGAGCGCGGTGCGCCCGATTATATTGACAACATGGCAGGAAATTTTGAGCTATCTAGTCCGGGCGGTGGTAGCACGGCTAATGCCTCTGGTGAAGATGATGATCTATATAATGACGCCGTCGCCTTTATTATGGAAACGCGTAAGGTCTCAGCTTCTAGTATCCAGCGTAAGTTCAGTATCGGATATAACCGTGCAGCCCGTATTGTCGACTCAATGGAAGACGCTGGACTGGTCAGCTCGATGGGCAAAAGTGGTAAGCGCGAACTGTTAATGTAGTGCTTAGTATTGAATGAATAATGAAAAAACGAGTCATGACAATGGCTCGTTTTTTTTGTGAAAGAGATTCAAGATTAATTCACTCATAAGCGAATAAGCTACCAAAACTTTCAAATGACTAGTGAGTTTGTTTATCAACCATAAGTCGTGGTTTTTTATAATAAACTGACAGTTACTGATGAAATAGATATTTAAAAATTCTTACTACAATTACTCTCCAAGGAAGGTTGGTTATGTTTAAAGAATATACCCAGTACGATGCACTCGCCTTAGCGGCACTGGTTAACTCAGGTGAGCTCAGTGCAAAGGAGCTATTAGACGCCGCCGTTTATCAGGCCAATAAACTCAATCCCAAGCTAAATGCCATTATTCACCGTTTCGATGAGCGCGCTTACAACGCGGCGCAGGCAGGACTGCCTTCTGGCGTATTTACTGGCGTGCCGTATTTGCTAAAAGATCTCTCATTTAGCTTCGCAGGTGAGCCTATTACGATGGGCAGCCGCAGCGTCACTATCCTCTCAGAAAAAGACAGCGAAATCGTCAAACGCATGAAAGCGACAGGCGTCAATACCTTTGGCAAAACCAATACGCCAGAGTTTGGCTTGATTATCACCACTGAGCCAAAAGCCCATGGCGCCACTCACAACCCGTTTAAAAAAGGCTATAGCTCTGGTGGCTCGTCAGGTGGTAGTGCCGCGGCAGTGGCGAGCGGTATCGTACCGATGGCAGGCGGCGGTGATGGTGGCGGTTCGATACGGTTTCCATCTGCCTGGTGCGGTGCGTTTGGCTTAAAACCAAGCCGTGGCCGCAATCCACTTGGCCCTAATCTTGGTGAAGGGTGGGATGGGGCAGTGGCCGATCATGTGATTACGCGCTCGGTACGTGATAGTGCCGCGATGCTCGATGCCACCAGTGGTGCAGAGATTGGCGCGCCTTATGTCATTGCGCCGCCAGACGGCACGTTTTTGCAGGCGGCGATGCGTGCACCAAGGCCATTGAAAATCGCGTTACAGCAGCAGCCGCTGATTGCCAATACCGTAGTAGACAAAGAAGTACTTGCTGTACTAGAGCAAACCGCTAAGCAGCTAGAATCGATGGGGCATCAAGTAATACCCGCTGAGCCAAATATTAATATCGAGCAGTTTTGGCATGACTTTATCGTCGTGGTCTGCGCGCATACCGCTTTTACGATTGATAATATCGAGCGCGAGTTTGGCACTGCCCATATTAAAAACCTAGAGCCGCAAACCTACAATATGGCGCTACTCGGACGTTCGCTATCAGCAGTGGACTTGGTTCATGCCAAACACGGTTGGCATAACAGTCAGTATCAAACGGGACTGTTATTAGAAACCTACGATATGATTTTGTCCCCGACGGTACCGACGCCTGCGGTCAAACACGGCATGCTACCACCCAGCCGCATGGATGAGATGATGATGCGTAGCGCTGGGGTAATTAATAAAGGGTTTGACATGGGTAGATATGCCTTTAAGTCAGGCATGATCGAAAAGCTAAGCGCCCCTGTGCTAGGAAAAATGGGCTTCACATTGTTGGGCAATGTCACAGGATTGCCAGCAATGTCAGTGCCAGTCGGCATGAGTAAAAAAGGCTTACCAATTGGCATGCAGCTGATTGGGCGTATGAATGATGAGGCGACGCTATTTAGTCTGGCAGGTGAGATGGAGCGTGCGGGTTTATTTACCAAACCTGCCTTTGAAAAGTAGGTTTGGTTTGTGTGCTTTAATTAGATAAGTAGGAAATAGTAAATAGAAGCTAATCAAAGCGGTAAATATCCATACCCAAACTATGATGGGCCATACTCTGGTGAACAACCGAGACGCGCTGACCGGCACCTAATGCAAAAAACAATGGCAGCAAATGCTCGTCACTTGGATGAATGTCTTTGTACTCTGGATATTGTTGCCAGTCGAGGGCAGTGGGTATGTCTATCTTAAGCTGCTGGAGCAACCACTGTTTAAAGGATTTGGCAGCTTGGTCAATGCTATCGGCATCCCAGCGTAGCGCTTGCAAGTTGTGGGTGATATTGCCTGAGCCAATAACAAGAATTTTCTCATCACGCAGATGCGCGAGCTGCGCGCCCAATTGGTAGCAAGCAACGCTATCGTAATGCTGCGGTAGTGACACTTGAACGATAGGCACATCTGCCTCTGGGTACAGGTGTCTGAGCGGTGCCCAAACGCCATGATCACAGGCACGTACAGGATTGACGCTACATGTGATACCGCGTGCGGTGAGCTGCTGAGCAAGTGTCTCAGCCAGCGCTGGTTGACCTGATGCAGGATACTGAAGATCGTAAAGCTCAGGCGCAAAACCCGAAAAATCATGCCACGTTTTTGGCTGCGGGTTACTGCTAATCTCGAGCTTTGCTGATTGCCAATGCGCCGACATAATGACGATGGCACGTGGCTTAGGTAAGTTTTGCCCGATACGTGCCAATGCACTGGTCGTGGCAGATTGCTCAATCGCAAGCGTGGGTGCCCCGTGCGAGATAAACAACGCAGGTAGTTTGGATGCATTAGGCATTATAGCAGACGCACTTTCCCATGCCGCAGCAGAGGTAATAGGTGTCTGTACAGTGTCGTGATGATGATCACGCTGATGCGTAGTCTGAGAGGCTTTGGATGTCGCGCGTTTTGGATATTTCATGTTCCATTTATTAGGGCATGCGCCAGTTTTTCAATCTATTTTGGGATTGACGTTTTAAATCAAAAAAAAGCTTGGGGTTTGGTTAATTACCGCGATGATAAGGGTGGTTATTGTTGATACTCATCGCGCGGTATAGCTGCTCCATTAGTACAACGCGTACCAGCGGATGCGGCAATGTCAGTGCTGATAATGATAACTTTGCGTCGGCTTTTGCTAACACTGCTGGTGATACGCCATCTGCACCGCCGATGACCAACGCAATATCATCACCTTGCTGCATGCCATCAGCGAGTTTATCAGCCAATCCTTCCGTTGAAATCATCTTACCTTTGACGTCTAGTACCCATAATTGCTCACGGCTCGCGGCATTATGAGCGGCCAATATCGCTTGACCTTCTTGCTCACGGTACTGTGCTAGATTGGCATCTGATGGGTTTTTTGCCCGTTTTGCAGCAGCAATCTCTACAATCTCTGTGCTCAGCATGGGCTGAATACGCTTAAAATACTCATCAAATCCTGTCTGTACCCAGCTTGGCATTTTATTGCCAACGCTCAAAATTCTAACCTTCATAGTTCCTACCATTTTTTAAATTGAAAAATTTTTACATTCGAGCACTGAATCTGAGTATTGATAGCCATCAGTGCTCAAGTATCTAATCACTACATCAAAGGGGTAATGGTCTCTGACACGCTGTGATCTACATCCTGCTCATCATCACTCGTATCGGCTTGGCGTTGTTTTGGAATCACGCTGAGTTTGGCATCAGACTCGAAGACAATGGCTTCGATATCATCAAAATTATTGACCCCTTCAGCGCGCATCGCACATTCGATTTCTTGACGAGTCAGGCGCTCGGCACGCATCGCTTCTGGCAGAAACTGCCCTTGATAAAAGACAATACGTGGATCAGACAGAATAACACTGCTAAATTGCGGTGAGATAGAGGCGTATTTGGTTATCAAAAACTGTAAGAGATAGAGTACCAATATCGACGAAGCCCCTTCGATGAAAGGGATGTTTTTGAGCAAAATGGTACTGGCACCCAATGAGCCAATCATGACGGTCACGATCCAGTCAAAGTTATTGAGCTGTGACGTCGAGCGTTTACCAGAGGCTTTGGTCACCAACACAATCAACACGTAGACCATAAAGGTCGTTAAAACAATGCGACCGAGCTTATCTATGTTGTCAAAAAAAACCGTTTCCATGATGTTTGCTCCTATTATAAAGTAAAACAAATAATCGCTAAAATTTGACTGCTCAAAGTTAGCCTAACGGATTTTACCTATGAGTAGGAGAAAACTTTGTATTACCTTGTAGGTGGTCGGTTATGCTCGTTGTAGATAGTTGGCTGTGTTCATACTGTTTTGGGAGCAGGGTTCAAGAAATGGTTGATGGCCCATAGGCTGATACGCGTACTGACCAAGGTGAACACCAGCATCAGCACCAATGAAGAAAGCAAGGGCAAAGGCCGCGCCATAGCCATCTCGAGTAATACCTCACGGCTAACCCCATCGAATAACCAAAACCATATGGCTAAAAAATAAAGGATCGTCAATAACCAAACCACCGCTACACCGCCAAACATGAGCCGGTTGATTTCATTTTTAGCCAAGGCACGCTGCTGATGCTTGATGAATTTGCTGACAGCAATATAAGCACCGACGATGATAGAGACGACCATGACCAGTTGCGAATTAAGCGCAATCTTGGTCTGAATCATCATAAATATGGCGCTGGCAAGGATGTAACCAATGGCGAAAAACCCAATATATTGCGCCAGTTTAGGCTGACTTGACGCAAGCGTGCGAGGCTTACTGAGATTGGTTGTCTGGCGTGACATAAGCTTGCCTTTATAAAGGTAAAAATAAAAGTTTTAAAAATGTATTCATAAACATAGCAATCATAATTGCTGTGCAAATAATCATACCACTTGCGTCAAAATATCTGCTGCTGCTTTACTACTGCTTACTAAGCATCGCTTTAGCAAAACCATTAGCGCTGAGCGGTCCAGTCAAGTACTGCATCTAATACAGGTCTTGCCGTATAAGGATTGAGCGCTTGATCTGTATTAATCATACCCACAACGACATAGTCTTGACCTGACAACCCTTTGACATAGCCTGCCATTGAGGTGACGTTATTTAATGTGCCTGTTTTTATCCACGCTCGGCCAATCGCTGCTGAGTCAGGTAGTCGCTCACTATGAGCGGCAATGGTACCACTGACTCCAGCGATACCTAACGAGTCTACATACGCATCAAAGCTTGGGTGATTATAAGCATAGGTCAATAGCTCGCTTAGATTGGCGGCGGTGATGGTACAGTTGCGGCAGAGTCCCGAGCCATTGGTCAAATAAGGTGGCGGTGTGCTTAGGTTGGTTTGCCACCATTGGCTGATGTGTGTTAGCGCTGCAGGATAGTCAGTATGCATCGGCTGATACTGGTATAAGCTGGCGGCCTTTTGCGTGCTGTTTTTAGCAGGCATATTGGCGCGCTCAGTTGTGTCATAAGCGCCGATGGATAAGGCAACTTGCTCTGTCATGACATTGTTTGAAAAATGATTAATGTCATAAATTTGCTGCGTTAAGTCCAATGAAGGATAGCTGACCATAGGCAAAGGCGACATGGTAATAGCCGTGAGACCATGTACTAATTTTGAAGTATTTTTGGCATCGTAAGGGGTTTCTTGTGAGATCACTTGTCCGCTCAGTGTATTGCCTAGTGCTTGCCATTTTGCAGCAATGACGTATGCGGCAAACGTTTTGGCATCAGGATACGCCACATAAAACACATGCTCACCGCAGCTTTTTGGCAGGCTGGCATTGAGTGCTAGCCGCTCCGCTTGCCACTGCGGCGATAGGCTGTAGCTTACCTGTCCGCAAGCCGCGTCGCGAGTACGGATCTTATTAGGGAGTTGATAGTTAGCCAGTCGCGGCTTATAAGTCAAGCTTGCGTAGTCGTTGTCCAAAGGGTGAGTCTTGATACCGACGGTGCTAAAGTTCACCAAAAACCCATCTGGACTGGCGTTGTAAGGACGCAGTGGCGCATTGTCAAAGGCGGCAGGATCTTTGCTCACCGACTCAAAAATGCTGCTATCAACGATGATATCGCCATTGATATGGCGAATACCTGCCGCTTGCACTTGATAAAGGAGCTGCTTTAATCGTTCATGAGTCATCTTAGGGTCGCCGCTGCCTTGAATGATCAAGTCGCCCATCAAGGTATCACCGACTTGTATACCCGTATGATAAACCCGCGTGTGCCACACAAAACCTGCCCCCAATGTATCAAGCGCGATAAAAGTGGGTACCAACTTCATGGTGCTGGCAGGCGTACGCGGTACATCAGGCTGATGATTCAATAGTGGTGAAAAGGAGATTTTTACCGAGGCATTATCCGTGCTCACTGCGCTATTGTCATCATTAGTAAGGGAAGGGTTCTCATCAGGTACAACCGTCGGTATGCTCTCTACACTCTGATACGTATAAGGATCATCAGTATACGTATGTATTTTTCGCTCATGCTGTTCAATCGTACGCTGTTCAATAGTGATTAGCGTGCTTTGTGAGTCAGTATGAGTGGTGATGTTGGTCGCTAGGTTATCTGTCTTTGTCACGTTTTGGCTGCTATTGTTTTCATTAGCAGTCACAGCGTTATAGTCAGAGGGTCGCGTCGATTGGCGATCCGTATCACGGCTATCAATCACTTGCACAGACGCGGGCAGTCGACTGGCATTTTTGTCACCCACAGGCGTTACGATAAGACTGATATCAGACGCTGTCAGATTGGCACGTGACAATGCTGCTTCAATGGGGGCTGGTAGAGCCGCCTGTGCATAAGCAGGCGCTATGATCATTGCGGCGAATAGCGTGAGGGTAGGCAGACGTTTATTAGATAAGTGAGAGGGTAATACACGGCTACAGATTGCGGCAGTTTTGGAAGTAATGGGCGACTGATGGTCGCGCTTTGAACGGTATCGCATGAGCATCTTTCATCAGGTGGCAAAAACTGCTTATGGTAACATGAGTTGCTGTTTTCGCATATGCTCTCAGAAGCTCAATTTTATCGTCAATAATAAAGGCTATCGTACATGCAAAAATGCCATCGCCGTCATTATTGCATCGTTATAAGCATCATGGGCACCAAGCTCAGGAATACCATAATGCGCCAGAATATTAGTCAAATGCTGCGTTTGATTGGGAATACCTTGCGTACGGTCGCCCATACGTCGACTGTATAATTGACGCACATCGATGACTTTGTTGGGCAGGGTCGTTCCCATATAGCGTTTGACCAAAGGATTTAAAAATACCATGTCGAGCTGTGTGCAGAACCCGACGATGGGTCGTTTATCAATAAAAGGTAACAAGAGAGCCAGCATCTCGTCATAACTCATGCCATGCTCTACATCAGCAGTACGCAGACCATGAATGACAATTGTATCCCGATCTGGCATTACAGGCGGTCTGCAAACTAAGTGCATGCCATTACCCGTATCGATCGTATTGCCATTGATATGTATCGCTGCCACGGATAATAAATGGTGCTTTTTGGGGTTCAGGCCAGTCATTTCACAGTCAATCGCTACCCACTGCTCAGCCGACGGTGTGGTGAACATTGATGCCAGCTCCGGACGCTGTAGCTGCGTCTTTTGCCAAGCGCAAGATAACTGCTGTAACCAGCTCATGTTGATCATCCATTTATTTATTCTATTGCTATATTTATGCTATTTCTAACTGATAGTGTTGACGCAGCTGATTTTTAAAACTTTTTACCACGGCCAGACATTCTTTAAGCAGGTCGCGTTCTAGTGCGGTTAGTGTCGTTGGATCGACTTGCCTTGCCTGCTTGTCCTCGGTTGACAGTGCGACTGATAAACGCTGCGCCATAAAAAACTCAAGCGCCTCCAATAAGGTATCAGCGCGCTCTTGGGTCAGGGCATGAGACTGCACCAATGCCTTTAGGCGATCTTTACTGCTAGGCACATCGAGCACATCATTTTCTAATGCCAACGTACGAATACCATGAACCAATGGAAAGATCCCTGCTTTTTTTAGATCGATATCTGCTGATGCCGACTTGCTACCTAGCAGCGGCACAAACTTTTGCCACCACTGATTGACATCGCCAAACTGCAATGCTGCACGGGCAAACTGACGTACAAACATTGGATCGGCTTGTCTGTGAGCCATTCTTAAATGCTGACGTACCTGTGTCAGTAGGGTTTCATCACCGCAGACGTATTCGCCATCCATTATGGCGGACAAGTAGATGCCATGCATGGGGTCAGTGTTCCTAAACCATGAGGCGATCTGCGCGGTAAACTGCCTGAGCGGTTGTCGCCACATGGAATTGGTCATCATGATATTGCCATCGCACAGTGGATAGCCAAGCGTTGCCAAGTGATTATTAAAGGTATCGGCAAACTGTGCCAAATCCGGATGCGTATAGCCATCACGAATGATTAGTGCGTTATCTTGATCGGTACGCATGATTTGCTCGCCGCGACCTTCTGAGCCCATGACGATGAGACAAGTATTGCTTATCACTTCATCAGGTACGATCAGCTGCCAGAGCTTGGTAAATACTTGCGCATTCAACGTCTGTACCATGCGGCTGATATTACCGATTTTGACACCGTTTTGATGCTGCGCACGAATATAGCGACCGATGAGTTCGACTGCGGTATCTAGGCTTGGTAGATCGGTTGCTTGCTCGATTTGAATACTAATAAGCTGTGAGTGATGACCAATGTGGGCGAGCATATCGCTTTGTCCAAGCACGCCGACGACATCACCACTGCTATCAATGACCGGCAGCCTGTGAATGCGATAGCGAGTCATAGTGAGCAACGCATCGCCAATCTCGTCAGTGGCCTTGATCGTACGTAGGTTAAAATTGGTATAGCGCTGGCAAAGCGTAATAGCGGGATCTTGTCTGTCACTCACAGCGCGGCAAATATCCGTATCGGTGAGAATGCCTAACAGCAGTTTTGGCTGCTCAGTGTCTCGTATATTTTCTACATAGTTCAGCGGTCGTACCAGTACGTGTTTTAGTCCAGCCTTGGTCATGATACGCGCAGCTTCGTACAAGCTGTTATTGGCATCGACAATATGTACTGGCAATAAATGGACGTCGATGACAGGTTGCAGCATGATTTGCTGCACTTCTTGTTGATGGGTATAGCCAGCAGGGTTTAGGGCTTTGTTGCTACGGCGCTGTCGCAATGCCTTTAGTCTTTCGGGTAGCTTGTCTGATAGCATTTGGCGTACCAGATGATTTTGCGCGCTGATTTTATCGACAGTCGCACCATCGACTTGTAGCAGCAATGTCTCTTCACTGGCCCGAAACTGGTACGGCTGTATAGGCGTGTTTTTACTTTCTGGCACACCATTTTTTATGAGTGACTCAGGTAAGCGGCGACTATCAAACCAGTCATTATTGTTTGGCTCATCATAATGGTTGCTGCCCAAATAAGAGGCGACAAATTCACCACCCAGTGATTGCTCAATTTGTCCTTTGATGACCACATATAGATACTGCAAGTCTGCTGCGGGTAGGATCTCATCTCTAGCAAGATAGCGGATCTTCGCGTTTTTTCTGATGCTTTGACGTTCAGCTAGACTCAGTACGTCAAAGGGCGGCTGGGTAAAGTCAAGATGGGGCATGGCATCATCCTTGATGGTATATTTTGCAGTAGAGACTTTACTATAGCACTATTCATGCAAAAAGCCTCTAATAACCCTATTTATATTGTGGTTATTAGAGGCTGCTTTATTAGCTCAAGATAAAGGCTTTTTGAGTGGCTGTTTATGCCGCCAGCAACTTTCGAATACGACTGATTGCTTCGCGGCTCTCCTCGACACTCGCGACCAAAGCAACACGGACATAGCCTTTTCCAGGATTATTCCCATCAACCTCGCGTGACAAGTAGCGTCCTGCCAATGCATGGATATTGGCCTGCTCGTATAATGCTTTGACAAATACTTCATCATCGCCATCGAACGGTTCAGGTACTTTTATCCAAAAATAAAATCCAGCTTCTGGCATGCGCAAATCTAGCAACTCGCCAAGCTCTGACATCCATAGCGCGAACTTTTCTTGATAAAGGGCGCGATTGTGTGCGACATGCTTTTCATCTTGCCACGCAGCGATAGAGGCAAGCTGATGCGGTATCGGCATCGCACAGCCTTGGTAAGTACGATATTGCAAATAAGACTGCAAAATCTTGGCATCGCCTGCCACAAACCCAGAGCGTAAACCAGGTAGGTTCGAGCGTTTGGATAACGAATGAAATACGATACAGTTTTTGAAATTACGGCGACCCAGATTCGCGCAAGCTTGCAGTAAGCCAATCGGAGCAGTATCAAAATACAGCTCGCTATAGCACTCGTCGCTGGCAATGACAAAACCGTATTGGTCTGATAAACGAATGAGATATTCCCAATCCTCCATAGTCATAACCGAACCCGTTGGATTATTCGGACTACAGACAAATACAAGCTGCGTGCGTGCCCAAACGTCTTTTGGCACCGCGCGATAATCCCCCTTAAAGTCATTGTCTAACGTACAGGGAACAAAATGGGGCGTCGCTTGTGCCAATATTGCTGCACCTTCATATATCTGATAGAACGGATTGGGCATAACAACCAAAGGCGAGGCATTAGAGGCTGAAGAGGACGTGCTTTCGTTATCAGCGGCATCATGATTTATGACGGCTTGTACAAAGCTAAAAATGGCCTCACGAGTACCCATCACTGGCAAAACTTGGGTGTTGGCATCGACATGGCTAAGAAAAAAACGCTTCTCTAACCAATGCGCAATCGTCTGACGTAACTCAAACATACCATTGGTGGTCGGATAACGACTTATTTTGTCCAAGTTTTCGCGTAGTACGTCCAGTACAAATGCTGGTGGCTCATGTTTTGGCTCACCAATACCCAGTTTGATTTCGCTGTAACCGTCGGCAGGTATGCTGTCAGCGAGTAAGGTTGCCATCTTGGCAAAGGGATAAGGATGTAGATGCTTTAAGTTGTGATTCATAAGTGTGATAACTATAATAGACAATTAATAATAAAGTTATAAAGAAAATTTACATTAGAGCAGTGTAATACCTCTTTTGCCTTTTTTCTTTTCATAACGTGAATGCGAATTTATTGTGCTTGAACGGCTGACCTTATCATAGCCCATTCAGTCGTACTTACAAAGCGCATTGAACGCTTCGCGTCTGATAACTTATAACAATATAAAAGATGACTGTCAGTGCCAGAGACAGATCATTTTAAGGACAGTTTGATATGCCTAGTGCACTAAATCATAATAACTTCATCGCTAAAAATATCAATAATGACATTCCTGATGCAGGTGTGCACCCTATTAACGTATATGCGCTGCTAAAAGAACGTGAAGCGTGCTGGTGGCAGGCGAGGCGGCAATTGATTGAGCATCAAGAGAAGAAAATCTTTTGGTATGGCGAAAATAGCTTGATCATGTGGTTATTATGGCAGTTGGTTGGTTACGTGGTTGTCGCCATGGCGCTGATGCTGCTAAATAATATGTTGAATCTATCGTTATCTTTGTGGCAATACATTGCTTTATTTATCTTACAGACTGTATTTTTTGTTGGTATTCTTGCAGCGAAAGGCCGTCTGGCGAATAAGTTGCAGGATGAGATAGACAATGATGAACTGATGCGTGAAGAGACGTTCAATGAAATGATTATTTTGGCAGAGGATAGTCTGTATCCTGACGTGCATGCCAAGTCGCCTATTTCTTTGAGGCAGCTGGGTGACTATCTTAATGGCGAGTTTCATTTATCAAGCTTGCATTGCTTATTACAAAAAGAAATCAAGGCTGGACGATTAATCATGGAGCAGCAGCTACTTGAAGTAGGTGTTTTGCCACCAGAGCTTGCTGATGTAGAGCTGATAGAACATGCTGACAATATAATATACAAGAGCACGCTGTAAAGCGCGCTCTTGTCATCAAAGATGTTGTCATTCAATTAATAGCTATAAACCACGTTGTTTTCTCTTTTGGTCGCTAGGCTGGCAAGCAATGCTGATTTTAACGCATCAAGTCGTTCAGCAGATAAGGGCTTATCATTTTGGTCGCTAATATAAAACATATCTTCTGCGCGCTCGCCTAAGGTCGTAATACGAGCCGCATGAACCTCAATTTGCTCCTGCAAAAATATCTGTCCAACCCGAGCCAAGAGTCCTGGCTGATCCAGTGTCTCTAAGCTCATGATATGCTGGTCAGATGCCTCATTAAACTCAAAGTTAATCACCGTAGCCACTTCAAAATGCCTGAGCTGACGTGGCATACGTTTGTTGGTGAGCTTTAGTACTGTTGGATCTTTAAAGGCATTAATCAGGCGCTGTTTAAGTTCTTGCTGACTGTCTTCATCGACCAACAGCGTACCACTAGGATCTAGCAGCACATAAGAATCCAGAGCAAAGTCGCGGGTAGCCGTAATAATACGGGCATCTAATACATCAAGATTCATCTGATCGAACACCGCCATCGTAACGGCAAACAGATTCATCTGATCTTGGGTATAGACAAATACCTGTACCGCATCCAGTGCCAGCTCGCGATGCTCACGCAAAACCACCAGTGGCGGACTATCGGCATTAGATGCCAGACCGATGGGCGGATGGTTTAAGATGGCTTCGGTGTGCCACAAGATATCTTCTGGAATCTCTCGCAAAAAGTACTCATCGCCCAAATCATCCCATAGTTGCAATACTTCATCGCGATTCATGTGCTGATTATTGACATTGTCTAGCATCGCGAGCGCTTGCGCACGTGTGGCGCTGATCATATCCTGGCGATTGGTCGGGGCGTCAATATCGGCGCGCAGAATACGCCGCGTTTGAGAATATAACTGTTTCATCAGCGTTGCCCGCCAGCTGTTCCAAAGCTGCGGGTTGGTTGCATTCATATCAGCAACGGTGAGTACATACAGATGATTCAAGTGCGTCACATTACCGATAAGGTCTGCAAAGACAGTCACCACCTCAGGGTCTGAGATGTCTTTTTTCTGTGCGGTAATCGACATTAATAGATGGTAGCGAGTCAGCCAGCCAACCAAATTGGCGTCGGCTAAGCTCATGCCATGTGACAGACAAAACTCAATGGACTCTGTCTGACCAAGCTCGCTATGGTCGCCGCCGCGGCCCTTTGCAATATCATGAAACATCGCGGCCAGTACCAAAATTTCTTTGCGTTCGATGCGCTGAAAGATAGTGCTGACCAGCGGAAACTCTTCAGAAAACATAGGATCGGTAAAGCGGTGCAAAATTCGAATCAAAAATAACGTATGCGCGTCCACCGTATAGCGATGGAACAAATCATATTGCATCAGACCCGTGACTTGCGCAAAAGCAGGAATATAGTTGCCCAATACCCCATAGCGATTCATGGTGCGCAAACGATGGAACAGATAGTTTTGCTCTTTCAGATTAGATAAAAATAAAGCTTTGTGAACAGGGTTGTCTCTATAGGTCTGGTCAATGCCGCGTGCCGCAATTTTGAGTGCACGCAAGGTATGGGTACGAACCTTGTCGATACCGTGCTGACCCATTAATAAGAACATCTCTAAAATAGATTCAGGATGCTGAGCAAAAACCCGATGGTGCGCTATAGCAATATGATCACCAACACGGTTGAATCTTGCATTGATCGGCTGCTTTTTGGGGCGCTCATCATCAGGCAGGTTGGGCTCTATGATGGTCTCATAATAGTGGTTGGTCAGCATCTCAGACAGCGTTGATATTTGCATGGCACAGCGATAGTAATCACGCATAAAGCGTTCAACGGCCGCATTGGGCTGGTCATCTGGCTGGGTCTCGTAACCCATTAATTGAGCAATCTCACGCTGATAATCAAACAACAGCTTGTTTTCGTTACGTCCGGTCAGCACATGCAGATAATGCCGTATCTGCCATAGATAGCCTTCTGCAAAGCTTAACTCATCAAACTCTTTTTCGGTCAAAAAGTTTTGTTGTACCAAGTCATAGAGCTTGCCCACACGAAAATAGCGTTTGGTCACCCAGCCAATGATATGAATATCACGTAATCCCCCAGGCGCCGTTTTGATATTGGGCTCCAGATTATACTCGGTGGCATTGTGCTGTAGGTAGCGAGCCTTGGACTCTTCCATTTTTACATCAAAAAAGGCACGAGGAGACCACTGCTTGTTAACGATTTGGATGGGCATATCTCGCAGTGCTTCGTTGCCGATTAACAATCGAGCTTCGAGCTGGGCACTGGCTATCGTATGGTCAAGTGCAGCTTCTAACGCATCGTTGACGCTACGTACAGACAGCGCAGGCTCCAGCCCGATATCCCATAGCAATGCGACCAATTTATCAATCTTACTACTGGCATCAGCGCCGATTTCGTCAGGAGATAACAGCAGGATATCAATATCTGAATAAAGCGACAGCTCACCGCGTCCATAGCCACCCGTTGCAAACAATGCCAAATCCGTCTTATCTAGCTCAAACCATTTGAATAGCGCAATGAGTAAGCTATCAATCGCGCAGGCACGTACTTCGACCAATTGACGAATATTGGTACCACGCTCTAGTAATCGGCTGATGTCCTCATTGATTTGTCCCAGCCATTCAGGAATGCCAAGTAGCGCTTTATCAGTCGTATTTTGCTCTGACAACAGCGATTTATCTGTCGCCGTATCATTTGATAGTAGCGGTAGGGGCGTTAGATCAATAGAAGCGACATCACAAGTAAACATGAGTGTTATCCAATTAAAAGTTTAAAAATAGAGCGTTTGAGCTGCTGATAGCTGATAAAAGTCACCAATAGAATGTACTATAGTCAATCCTAAATAAAACAAATACATTATATATCAAGGTGGAACTGGTCTAAATTTTCCTTGCGTGCTGTGCCTACGCTGCTCGATGCTGCGAAAAATTTATCCCAGTCCCACTGTATCGTTTTTATACTGAATTCACTATAATAAATGTATCAATATAAATTGTTAACTCATCAGAGTATAAAGACAAAAAGCCAGTAAGCACAATACTCAATCTGTCCTAACTCGATACACGCTAACCATCGGCCAAAAAAAAGACCGCCTAGGCGATCTTTTATGGTATTACTGTGTCAAAAAACTCAAATCTTCTTCAGGGCGCGTGGTAAATACTTCACAGCCATTGTCGGTTACGACCATCGTATGCTCCCACTGAGCGGACAGTTTGCGGTCTTTGGTAATCGCTGTCCACTCATCAGGTAAAATCTTGGTCTGCCATGTGCCTTGGTTAATCATCGGCTCAATGGTAAAGGTCATGCCCGTCTTTAGCTCAAAGCCTGTGCCTTTTTTGCCGTAGTGCATGACTTGTGGCTCGTGGTGGAATTCATCACTGATGCCATGACCACAAAACTCACGGACGATACTAAAGCGCTCAGGCTCGACCACTGCTTGAATCGCTGCACCAACGTCGCCGAGACGCGCGCCGTTTTTGACCACACTCATGCCAGCATATAGCGCGTCTTGTGCGACTTTGCAGATACGCTGCGCCATGATAGAGCCGTTACCGACGATCCACATTTTTGAGGTGTCGCCGTAGTAGCCGTCTTTGATCACGGTCACATCAATATTGATGATATCACCATCTTTGAGTAGCTTGCTTTCAGTTGGGATGCCGTGACAGACCACGTGGTTGACGGATGTACAAATAGACTTAGGAAAGCCATTGTAGTTCAGCGGAGCAGGGATGGCTTTTTGCACATTGACGATATAGTCATGAGCGATTTGGTTGAGGGCTTCGGTACTGACGCCAACTTTGACATGTTCGTCGAGCATGACTAGGACGTCGCTGGCGAGCTTGCCCGCCACACGCATTTTTTCTATAGCCTCTGGGGACTGGATAAGGGATTTTTTAGTCATCATCTTGTGTCTTATAATTATGGGGTTAATGTGGGGAAATTATACCATAAATGGATGAATGGCAGTTTTATGATAAGTGATATTAAATCTATCATTATTATTGACAATAGTTGCTTTACAGCCCCATTTGAGCCGTTATGACCCTCCAGTCACGATAATATATTCATATTTTGACAATTTAGTTGAATCTTGTAAAAGATAGAAGTAATGTAATTTTGCATGCTAAAGGGATTAGCAGCAGTCTTTGCCGACGTTATGAGGTAAAGGCACTCACCATTAATGATGACAAGGATGTTGTTATGACGCTCTCCTCGTACGTTCGTGCTGCGCTCACGCCGCGCACTTTTTTACCAATACTGGGCTCTATCAGTACTGGCGTTTTATTAATGACCATGCAAACCACCTCAGCGCAAGCGGCAGGGCAGTACTATAATTGTGCCAACGCCAATGGCTGCACGCTAGTCGATAGCAAATACTTTACCTCCAGTTATACCAAGACTCAGTATCCAGTGGTCCTGGCTCATGGGCTTGGCGGTTTTACCAAGTTGTTTGGGGTCTTAGATTATTTCAACGGGATTCCTAGTGAGCTGATGAAAGGTGGATCAGAGGTGTACACCACCAAAACATCAGCGGTGAATAATAGTGAAGTCCGCGGCGAGCAGCTATTACAGCAAGTCAAAACCATCACTGCCATTTCAGGCGATCCAAAAGTCAATTTGTTTGGGCACAGTCAAGGCGGTATAGACATCCGCTATGTCGCTGGCGTTGCGCCAAAATACGTCGCCTCGGTCACCGCCGTATCAAGCCCAGAGCAAGGCTCAAAAACCGCCGATTTTGTCAAAAACGTCCTTGAACCAAACAATGACACAGGTGAGCCATCAAACGTCACGACACAGCTGGTATCAGGGGTGTTTAATTTGATTGGCGGCTTTACAGATGTGGGATCAGGCATCAGTATTAAAGAGATACAAGCGCAAGATGGCTGGCAAGCACTCATGGCGCTATCAACCGATGGTGCGGCCAAATTCAATGCCAAATTCCCCGCAGCAATGCCAACAAGTTACTGTGGTCAGCCAACCAGTACCTCTGCAAACGGTATCAAATATTACTCATTTAGTGGCGTCGGACAAGTCATGAGCGTCCTTGACCCTAGTGATTATCTGCTTGCAGCAACAAGCGTACCGTTTTTATTGGAGGGAAATGATGGTCTGGTTTCTGCCTGCTCAAGCCGACTTGGGTATGTGATTCGTGATAATTACATCATGAACCATTTGGATTCAGCAGACCAAGTACTAGGTCTGACGGCATGGGGCGAGTCTAAGCCAAAATCTATCTATCGTACTCAGGTCAATCGCCTAAAAAACGCCAATCTTTAAGCTGACTTGTAAAAAGAACTCTCATCTATGTCGAATAATCGCCGTCCAGCCTGTTTACCAATCGCTATCATCGCTGTGGTCATCATAGTCATCGCGGCGGCGGTGATTGTGTGGTTTAAACCAGATAATAAACCGATGGCGACTCAGCAGTCGCTATCTGCTTCACCCACTGATAGGTCTGAGAGTACACTGTCCACGGCGCAAAGCAATACTCAAGCTGAGGCACCATTTGCTCAAAGCGATGCTTTCTTTGTCACTGGGTTAGAGCGTTTGCCAGCCTCATTAAAGGGCACGCAAGTGGACGGCGAAATCATCATCGATGAAAACAAGCAGTTGGTCGTCACTGAAGGTCTGCGGCGTTTATTCGATTATTTTTTATCCGCAATAGGAGAGGAGGACGAAGCCGTTATTTTTGCACGTGTCGAGAGTTATATTCGCCATCACACGCCAGAGCCAGCTGCCAGCCAAGCGGTCGCTATCTTTGGCAAATATGTGGCGTATCTCAAAGCGCTTCCTGAGATAGAAAAGCGTTATGGCAATCTGCAACTGCAAGCGACCAAAAATGGTGAGCTAGATTTGAATGCCATTGCTCAGCAAAAGCAGGATGTGGCGAGTTTACGTCAGCAGTATTTTGACAAAACCACCATCGAAGCCTTCTTTGGTGCTAGTGATAGTTATGATGACTATAGTATGGAGATGGTCAGAATCAATCAAAATGAGCAAATGAGCGAGGCACAAAAACAGGCTGCCAGACAAGATTATGTGAGCCGTCTACCAGATGGTGCGATCAAAACCAATATCATGCAGCAAGCCAATCTTAATGAGCTTATGGCTCGTACTGAACAGATGAAAGCGGCAGGTGCCAGCCCTGAAGCACTATACAATATGCGTCGAGAGCTAGTGGGCGCACCAGCGGCAGAGAGACTGGCACAGGTCGATCAAGAAGATGCCAATTTTGATCAGCGCTTCACTCAGTATCAAACGCAAAAACAGCGCTTGCTAAATCAAAGTGCAGATCCAGCAGAGGCGCAAATTCAGATAGACCAACTTGAGCAGCAGTTGTTTGATGATGCTGAGCGCAAGCGTTTGTCTGGTTATGCAGCATTGCAAGAAACCAAAACTCAGTAAGCATATTCCCTTAACATTAATTAACTTACAGCAATATGAGAGATGGGTATGCTAAAAGTGTGAATAAGCTATGATCATTGGGAGAAGTACGGCCTGATATTTATAGCCTTAGTAAAATGACAGTAATCTTTCAATTGAACCAACAGTCTATTAAAACGATTCTAGGAGCGAATATGAAAAACTTAACCAAAGCATTGATGACTGGTATTGTCATGGTAACGGTACTCGTCGGTTGCCAGTCGATGTCAAGTATGACAGCGCCTGCGACTGAAGAGCCAAATATTACTGGTACAGATGTGATCTAAAGCAGTTGCTAATACGTGTACTGAGACCTATATGTATTACTTAAGGTTTCGATAAACGATATCAGTCATCAGATGCGATAGTCGCACGATAAACACACTTCACTATTTAGTGGAGTGTTTTTGTATCAGCTGACATCTGCCAAGAGAAGGTTTAAATAAAACCTCATCAAGAAAAGTGACATTATCACTGGGAAATAGCGTCAATAGTAAATATCAGTAGTCAGTAGTATGTATGAGGCAAAAAATATCCGCTAAATACTTACTCAATTGATAATGACAGTCACTGGTGAGTCAAACAAAATATCGCTACTGTCTGAAACAGTGAATAAGACAATTACCATAATAAATCAAAATTCTGAATGCGCTTGTTGGGTCTTGTGTCAAGTATGACCTTATGCTCGGCAAGGTTTTTGGATTCAATAAAAAAGGAATGTATATGAAAAATATGACTAAAGTGATGATGGCAGCTACCTTTTCAGTTAGTGCTCTTGCCGCTGGTTGCCAGACAACGGCTACCTTGCCTGCGCCAGTCAGTCAGCCCGTCACTGTAGAGGCATTACAAGCGCACAATTGGCAATTGGTTGATGCCAAACGTAGCAACGGTGAACAGGTGTCTCAGCTGTTCTTTGATCCAGCCAAGCCGCTCACTTTGAGCTTCATGAACGACAATGGTAGAAACTACGTGGCATTTATGAACACGTGCAACAATATGAGCGCGGGCTACAGTGTCGTCAATGGTGATGTGCAGATCAAAAACGGCATCAGCACAATGATGGCCTGTCCTGAGCCGAAAGCCAGTTTTGATAAAGCTGCATTAGCAACCGTACAAGGCAAATACAGCCTCAGTAAAAATGCCAAAAATGTCCCTGTCTTAACCATCAAAAATGACAATCAAGTGGCTTACTTTAAAGCTGTCTCTAAATAACTTGGTGATTGAGTAAAGCGATATAGACATTCTGGTTAGATTTGATAAGGTCTCACTAATATGTGGGGCTTTTTTTCGTCCAAAGTTTGTCGAATTTTGCGCTACACTAGCGTAAAGCTGCTGTTACACCTTAGCGATTTTATTGGATACTATTTTATGTTTAAACCTATCATGTCAAAACCAACCACGAATAACATCACGATGAAAGGGGCGACGACGATCGCTATATTGGTGGCTCTCACTGGCTGTCAGACACTGCCTAGTGCTGAAATGAAAAAGCCGACCAGCACAGTGGATAGCAATCCACTGACCGCTGCTATGCCTGCCATTGATCGTCAAGGACACATTGCTTATGTGGAAGAGCAAGGGTCAGGGAGCGCAAAAGTATCGACACTCTATAGCATCCGTCCTGATGGCAGTGATCGTCAGCTCATCGATCAGATCACAGGCTATATCTATGCGCCAGCGTGGTCGGCTGATGGTCAATTGCTTGCTTATAGCAAACAAGCCCCGCGCGAGCATCCTAAAATATATATTTATGATAAAAGCAGCAAAACGCGCAATCTGGTCGTCAATGCTGAAGGCAGTAATATGTCAGCGTCATTTTCACCTGATGGTCAATATCTGCTCTATAGCTCTACGGTCGGCGGCAATGCTGATATTTATAAGATGCGCCTAAGTGATGGGAAAACTGAGCAATTAACGACACTACCGAGCACTGAGGTACAGCCCAGCTATGCCGCTGACGGCAAAAGCTTTGTTTATACCAGTGACAAAGTCCGTGCTGGGCGCCCACGTATCTATCGTTATCACTTCGCGACTGGTAAAGCCGTACCTGTACCGACAAATGGCTATGTCGCCAGTCCTCAGCTCAGTGTAGATGGTCAGCGCATGGCTTACCTAAATGGTCGTAAGGCGGCTGTCATGACACTAGCGACTGGACAAGTAGTTAGTCTGGCAGAAACTGGACTCGATGAACCGGCACGTCTATCTCCTTCTGGAAATTATGCGGTCTACCCAACGCGTTTTTCAAAAGTCAGCGGGCAAGTAGGCGGTCAAAGTTTAGGACGTCAAAAAGGTGGCGATTTGGTCATTCATTCGCTCTTAGGGAACACAAGTTACGCCATTAATAGCCAAAATGGTGGCGTCGTACGCTCACCGATATGGGGTCGTTAATAGCCACAGCTATATATTATGTAATGAAATGTATATATAATCATTAATAAAGAAACATAAGTCGTTTCTAAAAATAGAAATATAACGGCATCAAGTCGAGCAATCGTCATTCATGTCATACCAAACTATGTAACTGAGTGATTAAAAACCAAAAATGGTCCAGAGCACATCGCGCGCTTACGAGAGGCGGAGCGTCAGGCCCGGTTAGAAACTCAGATGGAGGTGCAGCTCGCCTCACAAAAAATCCTCGCGGATAGCGTGCGTGATCAATAATGCCAAAGTTGTCAGCGATAGCATCGATAATGGCTTTGAGAAAAGCGTGAGCCAATTGCTACAAATATATAAGCATGATCATAAAGCCGAGGGCGAGTACCTCAAGCAAAACCAAGACGTGCAAAAAGCACTGATGGTGCAACTGGTGGGCGCGCTCGAGCAATTGGCACAGCAGATGGCTCAGAGTCTATCGAGCCGTGCTGACGATCAAGCATCTACCACCGATGTCACAGAGCAGGCCGCGCTGATAGCACACGCTCTCAAAGATGCGCTTGCACCGCTAACGATGCGTATGGATGAGAAGCTGGCGATTGACAGCAGCACCGATCAATCTGGTAAGCTTATTGTCAACAGTCTCAATCGCCTCAATAAAATATTTGACGGTTATGAGTAATCGGTAAGGGTCATCATGGCACATAAAAAACAAAACCTACCACAAAAAACCTGCCCCGTGTGCCAACGCCCTTTTACCTGGCGTAAGAAGTGGGAGAAAGATTGGGAGCAGGTCGTGTATTGTTCTGAGCGGTGTCGGCGGGGGAAGGGTAAAGCGGATTGAGTTATTACAAAGTATTAAGGTAAATTATGAGCAAGCATTTTGAACATTCAAGTTTCCGAGAAAAACTTATTGAACGTCTATTTATTGGTGAAATGCTTAAACTTTCGTGGCAAAAAGATGACTGTCAATTGGAGGTCATGAAACCTGAAGTCGATAACGCAGGTTGCGATATTGTTCTCGAAGAAAACAGTGTTGTTCGCCATATTCAACTGAAAACCTCAAAATTTGGTGCTAAAAAATCAGGTCAAAACGTTAATATACGCTTAGCTAATAAACCTTCAGGATGTATTGTTTGGATAGAATTCGATGAACATACTTTAGAATTGTGCTCGTTTTATTTTTTTGGGTCTGAAGCTGGACAGCCATTAACTGGATTAGAAAATACTAAAGTAGCGAAGCATACAAAAGGTAATGCGGAGGGAGTGAAGGCTGAGCGACCTAACATACGGACAATTAACAAGGGACAGTTCACTAAATACGACAGTATAGAAGCTTTGTACGATGTGTTGTTCATTCCAAAATTATAAATTAATAGTTGTTAGCCTTTATATGCTGAAATATTGATTCGCACAACTCTGTTGCTGATGGTGTTAGTTTCCATGACTCACTTTGCATCAGTTCAACTATATCTCGACAAAAACCTGTCTTACTTTTAATAGTGCCTTGCTTACCATTTGAAAAAGTAAAAGATTTTTCATTATTTTCTAGCTTAGGTATGACCCCATCCTTACGCATTTTACTTAAAACATTATCAAAATATTTGCCTACTCCTTTAGTTGATGTCTGATAACTGTCAGTAAAATACTTTTCATAATCATCGCTATAGTCGAGCTTTTTTTTATTCCCTTGTTTAGCTAATCCATTATCAGGACACATCTCAAAAAACTTCTTTATGAGAAATTTCTTAGGCAATGAGTTTTCAGTCTCTTTGCCTTGAGTGATAGCTATTTTATCTCCTAGCTGTTTTTCAAGTTCATTGAATCTAGGCTTTTTCGTTAAATCAGCGTCTGCGATCACTAAGGCATTAGAAGTGATAAGTATTGCATTCAGACCCTTATTCTTACTGCTATCGACCGCTTCTAAAGAGTCAACCTCGAAATCCCAGTGCTCTAAGTTTGAGCCTTGATACTCCACAAACGCATAATGATAACCATCGATAAAGCGTGAGTAGTCTTCCCATTTAGTTTTATCAATCTCTTTTAGCTCTTCTAGATATTTCTTTAAGTATTGAACAAAGTATAGACGGTCAGTGATGCCTTCTACCCAAATTGTACAATTGGCTAAAAATACTGAGGAAGGCGATACGCCAAGTGTTTGCAATACAGTACGGTCACCATCACAACGTTTGATTACCGTCTCGTATTTGTTCTCTTCGTCATTCATTTGTTTTTTATCTACACGATATAAAGTGTAAATACCCCATTCTTAACACAACATCATCGTAGAATAATTAAGCCACCTGCCTGTACTCAGCAGGTGTCATATCATTAAGTGAATCATGGGGTCTTTCGGTGTTATAAACCGTGATCCAGTCTTCAGTCAGCATATTGACCTCGTTTAAATTGTTGAAAAGGTAGCAATCTAAAACCTCATTGCGATAACTGCGATTAAACCTTTCAATGTAAGCGTTCTGATAAGGACAGCCAGGCTCAATATAGTCAACATAGACACCATGAGCTGATGCCCAATCAGTGAATACGCTGGATGTAAACTCACTGCCGTTATCCACACGGATCTGCTTAGGATAGCCATGCCACTCAGCTAGCTGGTCAAGGTAGCGAATTACTCGGAGTGATGGAATGCTGGTACCAATATCAATGCCGAGTACTTCACGGTTGTAATCATCAATCACATTAAAGGTTCGAAAGCGAATATTGTTATGCAGCTTATCGCTCATAAAGTCCATAGACCAAGTATGACCTAATGTATTTGGTACACTTAGCGGCTGGGGGTTACGTGCTGGTAGCCGTCTTTTAGACTTACGGCGTAGGTTTAAGTTTAACGCGGTATAAACACGGTGTACTCGCTTATGATTCCATGAATAGCCAAGCTTGCGTATACGCTTAAAACACTTAGGGAAGCCCCAACGATTGTGCTTATCTGTTAGCTCATTTAAGACATCAATAATCTCACTATCATCAGATAGCTTAGGCTTATAGTAGTAAGCGGTTCGACTCATACAGACCACCTGACAGCTCAATGCAATACTAACACCATACTGCGCCTGCAATTCTTGCGCCCAGACTTTGCGCTCAAGGGCAGGCGCTATAGCTTTTTTATGATCTCTTCCTGCATCTGCGCTCTAAGGCTTAAATCAGCATACATCTGTTTAAGCCTACGGTTTTCTTCTTCAAGCTCTTTTAGTCGCTTGACATCAGAGGCTTCCATACCGCCATATTTAGACTTCCATTTGTAAAATGTCGAGCTAGCTACCCCGTATTTACGGCACAGCTCTTTAGCAGATATCCCAGCTTCTGCTTCTTTTAATATGGATACTATTTGCGTCTCAGTCATTCGTTTGCTCATATCAAAACTCCTTATGTGTATTTTATAAGAAATTCTACGTTTGAGCTGTGTTAGTTTAGGGGATAGTTACAAAAGCAATGCGATTATCTTCGTTAATCATATCAAGTAGATAATTAGAATGACTGGTTGCCATATAGTAATGATCAGTTTCATTTAGCAAGAACTTCATCAGTTGTTTGACATAGCCTGCATGCAAATGCATTTCTGGTTCTTCAATAAAAAAGAAGGAGGGTTCAGTTGTTAAGAAAGCCTTATAAGTAAGAATAATAACTTGCTGTAGACCATCACCTAATTGTGAAATAGGGAACTGTTTTGCTTCTCCTATTTTGATATGTAAACTTTCCTCTTTACGATGAGGAATAAGGGTAATAATTTCATTGTTGAAGAAATAATGAGAAAGCTGGACTTGATAATCATAAATTCTTTGGCGTTCTTCAGGCATACCTAGTAATGAATCTGTTAAAAAATCAAAGAAGTCTTCACCCGAAATAATTTGCTCCTTTGAAAACCTGTAGTCCTGATGAGTACGTAATAATAGAGGAGATACTAAATTTTTAGTGTTTTCTATAGACTTTAAGTTTTTGAGGCTTCTCAAAGTATCTATGTAAAAGAAAATATTTCTATGTAATTTTAATGTGTAAATCCTATTTTTTTTAGACTCGAGACTTTCTAAAATATCTTCTAAATCATCTATTGGGGGGGAAGTTAAGCTTCTGCCTTGGAAATTTATCTAATATATTTCTTTCGTAATCATGTGGATATGAGTTTAATGAGTTTGTGGAAGTATTTTCAAGCCTATTTTTTACCCCTCTTACTCTGCTGATTAGGCTTTGGTAGTTGCTTTCAAGATTGTGGTACGTTTGAAAATCTGTAATGTTTGTTCCGATATCAATATCTTTATTTAAACCTCTAAAAAACTGCTCAGTATTATTCAAAACTTCTAGAATAGAATTAGGTGTCTTATATATAATCTGTAATTCGTTGCTGGTGGAATAAGCAAAATATCGCATAAAACGACTTTTACCCGAGTTATTGGCTCCTACAATAACGTTCAGGCGTTTTAACTCAAAAGGACGGTCTCGATTCAAACCTTCGCTTGAATCGAAATCTGTATATCCTTCTTTAAACCAAAGCTTTATAGTTTCTTCCATATCTAAAACCTAAATATTCCTACAAATTCGGATTCAACCACTTCTCAGCCGTCTTTATATCCCAATCTTTCCGCTCGGCATAATCCTCTAACTGATCTCGGCCTATTTTACCGACGTTAAAGTACTCACTCTCAGGATGCGAGTAATAGAAGCCGCTGACCGATGACGCAGGCCACATCGCATAGCTTTCGGTCAAAGTCGTGCCAATTGCCTCGACCGTACCGAGCCAATCAAACAATTTGCCTTTTTCGGTATGCTCAGGGCAAGCCGGATAGCCAGGCGCTGGGCGGATGCCGACGTATTTTTCTTTGATCAGCTCATCATTGGTGAGGGTCTCATCAGCCTGATAGCCCCAGTAGTCTTTACGGATGCGCTCATGCAAATGCTCGGCAAAGGCTTCGGCTAAGCGGTCAGATAGTGCTTGTACCATGATGGCATTATAATCGTCGCCTGCCGCTTTGTACTGCTCAGCGAGGTCTTCGGTGCCAACGATCGACACCGTAAAGCCGCCGATATAATCGTCAGAGTCCTCTAACGGAGATATAAAGTCGGCGAGGCTAAAGTTTGGTTTGCCGCTCGCTTTATCAGACTGCTGGCGCAGATGCTCAAAGGTATGCGTAGGTCGGCCACCATCTGTAGGCGATTTGTCATAAACGCTAATCGTATCTGCGCCAGTGCGTTTGGCTGGAGCAATTTTAAACACCCCTTTAGCGATGATTAACTTTTCATCAATCATTTTGTGTAGCAGCTCTTGGGCGTTTTTAAACAGATCACGCGCCGCTTCGCCAACCACCTCATCTTGCAAGATTTTAGGGTATTTGCCCGCCAGACCCCAAGAGATAAAGAACGGCGTCCAGTCGATATAGGGCAGCAGCTTATCGATAGGGTAGTCGTCCAATATCACCTGACCGAGCTGATTCGGTACAGGCGGGGTATAGTTGTCCCAATCGTATTGAAAACCACCCTCAACTGATTCAGCATAAGTCAGCTTCGCCGCTTTGGGTTGACGCTTGGCTAGACGCTCGCGCACTTTGATATACTCTTCGCGGGTCTCATCGATGAGGCCTTGACGGTGCTCTTTGGATAGCAGCTTGGTCACCACGCCGACTGAGCGCGAGGCGTCCGAGACATAGATGACCGCATCGTTTTTATATTGCGGTTCGACTTTGACCGCAGTATGCGCTTTGGAGGTTGTTGCGCCGCCGATCATCAAGGGTAGGGTCATGCCGCGCTCTTGCATTTGCTTGGCAACATAGACCATCTCATCGAGACTTGGGGTAATCAGTCCTGATAGGCCGATGATATCGACTTTCTCTTTGATAGCGGTATCGAGAATGGTCTCGCATGGCACCATCACGCCGAGATCAAGGATGTCGTAGCCGTTACAGCCGAGCACCACGCCGACGATGTTTTTGCCGATATCATGGACGTCGCCCTTGACCGTTGCCATCAGGACTTTACCCTTGACTTCGCCTTCGACTTTTTCCGCTTCGATGTACGGGTTTAGCCATGCGACGGACTGCTTCATGACACGAGCAGATTTTACGACTTGCGGTAGGAACATCTTACCCGCACCGAATAGATCACCGACGATATTCATACCGTCCATGAGTGGTCCTTCGATAACGTCGAGCGGTTTGGGGTATTTCTCCCACGCTTCTTTGGTGTCTTCTTCGATAAAGGTTGTCACCCCTTTGACGAGAGCGTGGGCGATACGCTCTTCTACTGTACCCTCACGCCAGCTCATATCGACGGTGCTGTCTTTTTTCTTGCCGCCATCTTGGTAGTTTTCAGCGACCGTCATCAGACGCTCAGTCGCATCCTGACCAGTTTCGCCTTGATTGCGGTTGAGCATGACATCTTCGATGGCGTCACGTGCTTCCTTTGGAATATCATCGTACAGCTCAAGCATGGCTGGATTAACGATACCCATGGTCAGGCCATTTTTGATCGCGTGAAATAGGAACACAGAGTTGATCGCTTCACGAATCGGATTACCACGGAAACTAAACGACACGTTGGACACACCGCCTGAGACCATCGCGTTCGGTAGGTTGTCCGTGATCCAGCGCGTGGCATTGATAAAGTCCGCGCCGTAGTTGTTATGCTCGATGATACCCGTGGCGACCGCAAAGATATTGGGGTCAAAAATAATGTCCTCGCTGGGGAAGCCCACTTCGTTGACCAGTACATCGTAGCTGCGTTTAGATATCTCGATTTTGCGCTCGTAGGTGTCAGCCTGTCCGTCTTCATCGAATGCCATGACGATAATGGCAGCGCCGTAGCGCATACATAATTTGGCGCGCTCAACGAACTCAGCATGACCTTCTTTTAGCGAGATGGAGTTGACGACAGATTTACCTTGCGTACGCTTGAGGCCTTCTTCGATGATATCCCATTTAGACGAGTCAATCATGAGGGGCACACGGCTGATATCTGGCTCGCCTGAGACGAGGTTGACGAAGTGAATCATCGCCTGCTTCGAGTCGAGCATGCCTTCGTCCATATTGATATCGACGATCTGCGCACCGCCCTCGACTTGATCGCGCGCGACATCGAGCGCCTCGGTATAGGCTTCGGTCTTGATCAAACGGAGGAATTTTTTGGAGCCTGTGACGTTGGTACGCTCACCGACGTTGACGAACAAACTCTCAGGCGTGATATTAAATGGCTCAAGCCCTGAGAGTCGGCAGGCAGGCGCAATTTCAGGAATCACGCGTGGCGCATAGTTCGCCACCATATTAGCGATTTGACGGATATGCTCAGGCGTTGTACCACAGCAGCCGCCAACGATATTTAGGATTCCTGCTTTGGCAAAACCTTCTAGCAGCGCAGCGGTTTCTTCAGCGGTTTCGTCATATTCACCAAACTCATTGGGCAGACCCGCATTAGGATGCGCAGAGACATAGGTATCAGCGATGTTCGATAGTGTTTGGATGTGCGGACGTAGCGCATCCGCGCCAAGCGCACAGTTAAAGCCAACGGACAATGGCTTGGCATGGCGGATCGAATTATAGAACGCCTCTGCCGTTTGACCAGATAATGTACGACCTGAGGCATCAGTGATCGTACCAGAAATCATAATAGGCAGCTCAAAGCCAATATCTTCGAACACACCCGTGATGGCAAATATCGCTGCCTTGGCATTGAGCGTATCAAAGATCGTCTCAATCAAAATAAGATCGACACCGCCTTCTATCAAGCACAAGGTTGCTTCACGGTAGTTTAGGACGAGCTCATCAAAGGTAATGTTACGAAAGGCGGGATCATTGACATCAGGTGATATCGAGCACGTGCGTGAGGTTGGCCCCACCACACCGGCGACAAAGCGCGGTTTCTCAGGCGTCTTGGCGGTAAATTCATCAGCCGCCTCGCGCGCAATTTTGGCTGCTGTTTTATTGAGCTCAGGCACCAAGTACTGCATGTCATAGTCAGCCATCGACAGACGCGTACCATTAAAAGTGTTGGTCTCAATAATGTCCGCACCAGCCAACAGATGATCGTGATGAATGTCTTTAATCATCTGCGGCTGTGTCAGTACTAGCAAATCATTATTGCCGCGCACATCTTGGTCGATATCGGCAAAACGCTCACCACGATAATCTGACTCTTCTAGTTTATAGGTCTGAATCTGCGTACCCATTGCACCGTCCAACATCAAGATGCGTGAAGCCATCTGCTCAGTGATACGGGCGCGCGCGGTGAGCTGCTGTTCCTTATAAGGAAAGACAGCAGGCGGCGTCAAAATAAAGTCATCAGCAGATGATGAGTCAGAAGTGGTCTCAGTTTGAGAAGAGGTCGGTGAGGTCATCGTTTGAGTCATAGGTGCGCAGCTTATATCGTCAATATTATGAAAGGAAGGAATAACAAACCAATAGAGTACAAAGTCTTATAAAGGAAATCATCAAATTTGAATTATTCTAGCATGAAAAATATAGCACACATGGATACTGTTCATTCTACTTTTACCATAGACAAGCAGATACCTATTCATTGAACTGCTGAGCATAGCATTAAATTCTGTTTCATAAAGAATATGTGCACAAATGAATATCATTCGTTTATGGGTTACATAAAGCTCTGCTTATGCAAATGAAAGCCAACGCTTATGCTTAAAAGTCCGACAGAGTTTACACCGGTACTACAAAAAGTTGCGTAAAGGCAGGTTGATAAAGGTTTTATACATGTTAATTTTATTTCAGAAGAATTAGGTCTTTGTAAGTTTTGCTTATAAGTCGCTTATAGGCAAAAAGTTATTATTGTTCTGTTGGTCTATCTAGATGTTGCTTATCAAAAAGATAAGAATTGGACAGCACGAGCAACTGATATTAGAAGACAATATAACCTGTAAGACGATAAGCGAATACATACTCAATCATTAAGGATAATGTTATGAACCTCACTAAAATTGCGACTATCGGCACGCTAGCTATCTCTATCTCTGGCTTAAGCGCTTGTAACAATATGATGCCAGCAAAAAGCGCAGATATGAAGCCGCCAATGCATAGCCAAACTATGGCAAAAATGAACGTGGTACAAGTTGCTCAAAGTAATTCTGATTTTTCAGTCTTAGTAGAAGCCGTACAAGCAGCAGGTCTAGCAGGTATGCTGTCTGATCCTAACGCTCACTACACCATATTTGCCCCAACCAATGAGGCGTTTATGCAGGCAATGAAAGAGACTGGCATGACCAAAGCGCAGTTGTTTGCAAACAAGCCACTGTTGACCAAAATTTTAGGCTATCACGTAGTTAATGGCGACATGGCCATGTATGCCAAAGATGTCAAACCTGGCAATGTCATGACCGCAAGCAAAGACACGCTAATGGTGACGAATCAAGGTAAGTTGATGGACGAAAACGGCCGCATTGCCAATATCGTAAAAACAGATATCCCAGCGACCAATGGCGTTGTCCATGTCATCGATAGAGTGCTATTACCTAAATAAGCTTCATTAAAAAATAATTATTTTTTGTATTATGAAGATTTAGTGAGCGGCCATTATTTGATGAATTTTTCATTAGATAACGGCTGTTTTAGTATTTAATTGGCATGATTTAGATATAAATAACGCCTATTTTAATGAGTGAGCATGACTAATAAGCGCGATCCTTCATATATCGCAATAACCGATATACAAGTGAACAATGGTATATACGTGATTGATACAGTGCTACTACTTAAGTAAGTATCAATTAAAAATTAAACATTTAGAATTGAAACTATTGATATAGCGAATATCAGTTTACTTACAGCAAATTGTCTATAGCTAAAAAATGTCAATTATTGATATACGTATTAGCTGTCAGCTATTCATGTAGTAAAGACAGTTATTCGCTAGACAAACCAGACATCCAATTATTAAAAAGGAATGACCCATGTTAAAGAAGAATTTATTATCGATCGCAGTAGTAACAGCAGCGATGTCATTAGCAGCATGTAACGATACTGAAACAGTCGCAGATCCAGCTGAGCCTGAAGTTACCACTGAAGAAGTGGTGGTTGAGCCAGTAGCAGAGACCGAAGCCGATCCAATGGTTGAAGCTGAGCCAATGGCAGATGACATGAATATGGAAGCGACACAAACCATCGCAGAAATCGCTGCAAACAACGACAATCTCACTATTCTGACAGCGGCACTAAGATCAGCGGGTCTTGACACCATGTTGATGGAAGACACCAAATATACTGTATTTGCGCCAACTGATGATGCATTTGCCCCTGTATTAGAAAAATTAGGCGTGACCAAAGACGAGCTATTGGCTAATAAAGACTTATTAAAAACCGTATTGCCTTATCACGTTGTTCCAATGGAAGTGAAAGCAGCTGACATCCCTTATGGTACCGATATCGAAACGGCTAATGGCAAAACGATTTCTATTAGCGATGCCAATGTAATCACTGATGCGACTGGTAACACAGCCAACATCACAGGTACTGATATCATGGCAAGCAACGGCGTGATTCATACAATCGACACAGTATTGATGCCTGAGTAAGATTAATATTTAGTTAAGTCACTCTGAGACTTAACAAGAGTAAAAGAGCCTAGCTATAATGCTGGGCTTTTTTGTGGGCATAAAATGGTGGCGCGTAGCAGCGGTATCTTAAAAATCTGTGTTATTTATTTGCAATAAAAAAGCCCGAGACCATTGCCTCGGGCTTTTAGGAAGACTGAATAAGATTGAGCAGTAGCTACGTTAGCGCATATTATCTCTATTACTTACGTAGTGGGTCTACATTCGTTCTTTTTTGGTCTGCTAGATGACGCTCTTCCCAATAAGGTGCGTTTTTGATACCGAATTTTGCAGGATCAAAACTGTAACGTGCCACACCAGCTTTACGTTGTGCTTCGTAGTCTTTAAGCATGGTAAGCGTTGGACGAGCCACGATAAAGATAACAAGGATACCAACAATGTTGAGCCAAGCCATAAGACCAACACCGATATCGCCGATGGCCCAGATATAACCAGCTGAGTTAAGACCACCATAAGCAACCATCGCCATGATCAATACTTTAACGAGGAATAGACCAGTTTTGTTTGCGTTACGACCAAGGAAGCGTGTCAAGTAAGCGACGTTTACTTCAGCGATGTAGTAATACGCTAGGATAGTTGTAAAGGCAAAGAAGAATACAGCAATTGCGATAAACGCGTTACCAAATGTACCGTATACCGATTCCATTGCCATCTGCGTAAACGCAGGCGCATTGATTTCAGTCGTAGCGGCAACGTTCTGAACGATGAACTGACCATCTGGTAGTGTACCTTGGATGTTGTACATGCCAGTAGATAAGATCATGAATGCAGTCGCAGAACAAACCAACAATGTATCAACATATACTGAGAATGCCTGAACAAGACCTTGCTGTGATGGATGCTCAACTTCAGCAGCTGCGGCAGCGTGAGGACCTGTACCCTGACCGGCTTCGTTAGAGTAAATACCACGCTTAACACCCCAACCGATTGCTGCACCAAAACCTGCTTGTGCAGTGAATGCATCGCCAATGATCATGCCAAACACATCTGGAATCAGGCTGAAGTTGCTGAGCATGATGATTAAGGCGAGGACGATGTAACCAAGTGCCATAAATGGAACGGCAAACTCAGTAAAGGTTGCAATACGCTTAATACCACCAAAAATGATGACACCTAAGACGACTAAGATAATGGCCAAGCCAACCAAGCGCATAGAGCCGACTTCTAGGCTACCGATGTTCATGATCGTACCTTCGCCCATTAACTGTGCGAATGCACTGATAACACCGTTGGCCTGTACGCCAGGTAAGAACATACCGCATGATAAAATAGAAGCGATGGCGAAGAGGATGCCGTACCATTTTTGACCAAGGGCACGCTCAAAGTAATAAGCAGGGCCACCGCGATATTCGCCAGTTACCACATCTTTTTCTTTGTAAATCTGTGCAAGGGTAGACTCGACATAGGCAGTAGACGCGCCTAAGAACGCCACGATCCACATCCAAAATACAGCACCTGGACCACCGAAGCCGATAGCAGCAGCTACCCCAGCGATGTTACCCATACCCACACGTCCTGCGAGGGAAACGGCTAGTGCCTGAAATGACGAAATACCATCAGTACTGGACTTACCAGTGAATAGTAGTTTGATCATTTCACCGAATAGACGTACTTGTACGAAGCGCGTCATGATGGAATAGAACAGACCAGCGCCCAAGCACAGATAGATCAGTGCTGGGCTCCAGATAATTCCGTTTACTAAGTTAACTAAACCTTCCATATGTATATTCCTAGTACTGTCTCAAGGTGGCTCTGTATGCTAGGAGTAAATTAACTGGTTAACTTACTTATTTAAGTTAAGCAGTTAAATTATCTGCATCGACTCATATCTATATTAGTTAAGTCTCATACGTGCTTAGCCACCAAGAATGGACTGTAGTTGTCTGTATTTATCCGCTTGGCTTCATCAGTGACACAGACTATTTTTATAGCGCTTGTCATTGATAGCATTAATATCAGCTGTGTGTTTGATTGTTCTACAGCCTCAACTACTGCGGTGTCCTATCATCACGTTATGAATGAGATGAGTTATAAGTCCGCGGATAAAACAGGCGGTTATATAATTAAATACTCCTCATGATGAGGATATTTAATTTGCTATGAGCCGTCCCGATTGGCTACACTGCTGGTATGGCGGATTGAATGTATTAGTGGAGTATCTAAGAGTGAGTAACTGTTTTTTTATCACAATTATGAATTCTTTAATACGTATCAGACTATAAGTCCACTACCAAATGTATTCAAACCGTACGGCTACGTAACTGCAATTTGCCATATTTTTGTACCAATTACTAGAAATTTCTTTGTGTATGGACGGATAAGTTTTATTTTTGGACCATCGATTTATGCATCATTAGCCTTAATAAAGAAGCGAATTTATGAGCTGGCAATCCATTTAATAAACTTTAGTCTATCTAAATAGTAATAGCACTACATAAAGGTATAACCAAAAAAATGACACCCAGTTGTTGCGGTTGTGTTTTGGTAACGGTCAATTGTAAAAGCATCATGATAGCGCCATTATAAGCAGTATATCTTGTAGCTTATAAGATTGAGCAATATGCATGAGTGGTTTTTCATGTTGTGTCTGTAGATATAAAAGCTACAAGCACGTGCCTTTATACAAAATACAAAATACAAAATATAGAGCGCATATGACCGTTAGATGATTGTGAAGGCATAAGCGCAAAAAAATTATTAAAAAACGTGTTACCAGATATTTGTTATTTATCATTATTAGGAGAAACAACGATGACGCGTAAATCTATTATGAAGCCGATGTTGCTAGCAGCACTATTGACGACGTCTACTGTCGGTCTGAGCGGCTGTGGTTATAACAATCTGCAGGCGCAAGACGAGCAAGTAACGGCTTCATGGTCAGAAGTGGTCAACCAATATCAGCGCCGCAGCGATTTGGTACCAAACTTGGTCAAAGTCGTACAGCAGTATGCTGAACAAGAGCAAGAAGTGTTCACCCAAGTGGCGGAAGCACGTTCACGTGCGGGCGGCATCACGGTGACGCCTGAAGTGCTCAATGACCCAGAAGCAATGGAGCGTTATGCCGCTGCGCAAGAGCAAATGACAGGCGCATTATCACGCCTGATGGCAGTGTCTGAGCGTTACCCTGAGCTAAAATCAGATGCGCTGTTCCAAGATCTGCAAGCGCAGCTAGAAGGCACCGAAAACCGTATTGCGGTCGCTCGTAATCGTTATATCCAAGAAGTGCAAGGCTACAATACCACCGTGCGCCAGTTCCCAACCAATATCACCGCAAAAGTATTTGGCATGGATACCAAACCAAACTTTACCGTTGCTAATGAAGATGCCATTTCGACAGCGCCAAGTGTTGATTTTGGCGATTCTGCAAAAGCAGAGTAGGAAGTATTAGAAATATACAAAAATAGAGCGGTGTATGCCGCTCTATTTATTTAGCTGATGACTATTAGTTAATGTCTATTAATTTATAAAGATGTCATTTGAGGTGGTAGAGATTAGATGAATAATTCAAAAGCAATCTTATCAGCATTACTGTTTACACTGAGCGTCAGCGGTGCATCAGTGCTGCATGCTGCGCCCAATACCGATGCTGGCAATAATGCTGTAGCGACAGATAGCCCCTCAAATCTACAAAACCGTAGTGTCGAAGACTTGGTAGCCATTGCCAAAGCAGGGGAGTCCAATGAGGCGATCAATGATGCATTGCTGAATAATGACGCCATCAATGGTGCGGTGCTTGGTAATGACGCTATTAATCAAAGCGCAGCAAATGATGAGGCAACCGCTAGTGCGCAAGCGCCAGCTCAGCCACCAGTAACCTCAAGTGCCCAGAGCGTTGATGCTGACAAACTCATACTCAACGAGCCAGTCGTTGATCAAGCTAATATCTTAAATCCGCAAGAAAAACAGCGTCTAGAGGCTCAGCTAAGAAATATTTATCAGCAGGGTTTGGCACAAGCAGCAGTGGTCATCGTACCAACAACCAATGGTTTGCCTATATTTGACTATGCTTTACAGGTTGCAGAAAAATGGCAATTGGGCGACAAAGATATTGACGATGGTCTGCTCATCGTCGTAGCAGTCAATGACCGTGACATGTATATCCTCACAGGCTATGGGTTAGAAGGTGTATTGCCAGATGCTGCGGTCAATCGTATTATCCGTGAAGACATCACACCATTATTTAAGCAAAACAACTATGGTGCTGGAATACTAGCTGGCGTGGATGCACTCAAGACACGTCTAACGGCTGACCCTGAGGTATTGGCGCGTGCTGATGCCCAAGCTGCTGAGCGTAGTGCCGTGCAAGGCTCAGATGAGCTACCATCACCTATTTTCTTATTTATTATGGCGATGATATTTGGCAGTTTTATTACCAATATTTTGGGCCGAGTATTTGGTTCTATTATCACGGCAGGCGGCTTTTTCGCCGGTTCATTAGCGCTTGGCGGCGGCTTTTTTATGACATTGATCATGGCGATATTTATATGGATGTTCTTGATTTCCCGTGGCGGCGGTGGTGGCAAAGGCGGCGGCGGTAAAGGTGGGCGTAGAGGCGGTGGCATGATTTTCTTACCCGGTATGGGTGGGGGTAGTGGTGGCGGCTTTGGCGGTGGTGGTTTCGGTGGCGGCGGCTTTGGTGGTGGTGGCGGCGGTTTTGGTGGTGGCGGTGCTGGTGGCTCGTGGTAACGGTCTACTTCGTAAAAGCTTAGAGTCTTAATAAGAACGTTTGCAACTATCCAAACACCAGTAATCATCAACAATGACGTATTTTAGGAAACAAAATAATGGCAGAAAACCATGCTTCAACTTCTAGCTTTGCTCGATGGTGGCGTCAGGTCTTGTTTGTCCCTTTGCTGCATAGCAAGTGGCTGACGGCAGACGCTCGCGCGCGTCTAACAGATCAAGTGACACGTGCTGAGCGTGGACATCGTGGTGAAGTGTTTTTGATTGTAGAGAATCATTTACCGATTCAAGACGCTTATCATATGGATTGCCGCGAGCGAGCAATTGATCTGTTTAGTGAATATCGAGTTTGGGATACCGAAGAGAACACAGGCGTTCTCATCTATGTCAATATCTGCGAGCATCAGTTAGAGATTGTGGCGGATCGCGGTATCAGCACGCATGTAAGCCCAACCGTCTGGCGTGCTATGTGCGAAAAAGCAGTATCAGGTATCAGCAACAAGAAGACAGAAGAGAGCTTGGCCCAATTGTTGGATGAAGTGGGACAAGTGCTGCGCCAGTACTATCAGCTTGAGCACAATCCAGCAGGCAATGAGCTGTCTGATACCGTGGTATTTTTAAAATAGTAATACGGCCTCTTGAAGCGCATTATTGATAGAGTCGAAGGTGACTGTTCTCGTCTCTAGGGTTTTGATGCTAAAATATCGCACGCAAAATGTTCGTACCGTTTAAAGACGGTACAAATATATAAATTGTCCACGGCTCGTCTCGATGACACCATTATTGGAATACTATGATTGATTTAATACAGAAACTACCAAAAGCGGAACTTCATTTACATATCGAAGGGTCATTAGAGCCTGAGCTGATGTTTAGACTGGCAAGAAAGAACAACGTAGAGATCCCTTATGACAGCGTAGAAGACGTGCGCGCCGCCTATAACTTTAATAATCTGCAAAGTTTTTTAGATATCTACTATGCTGGCGCAAATGTCTTACTCACCCAAGACGACTTTTATGATTTGACGTGGGAATATATTCTGAAGTGTGTTGAAGACAATGTCATCCACACAGAAATATTCTTCGACCCGCAGACGCATACCGAACGCGGCGTGGCTTTTGAAGCGGTCATCACAGGTATCAAAGATGCGCTTGCCGATGCCAAAGAAAAGTACGGCATCACCTCTTGTATCATCATGTGTTTTTTACGCCATTTATCGCAAGAAGCAGCGTTTGAAACATTAGAGCAAGCAATGGCATTTAAAGATGACATCATCGGTGTTGGTCTGGACTCATCAGAGCTTGGTAACCCACCATCGAAGTTCAAAGACGTATTCAAAAAGGCCAAAGAAGCAGGCTTTAAACTGGTCGCTCATGCAGGCGAAGAAGCGGACTTTTCATATATCTACGAAGCGCTAGACTTACTGAATATCAATCGAATCGATCATGGTGTGCAGTCTATAAAAAGCCCAGAGCTGATGCAGAGACTCAAAGACGAGCAAATGCCACTAACCGTTTGCCCGAACTCAAATATCGAACTGCGAGTTTTTGATAATTACAAAGAGCATAATATCAAAGCGCTTTTAGACTATGGGCTTAATATCAGCGTCAATTCAGACGATCCTGCCTATTTCAAGGGCTATGTGAACCAAAATTTTATCAACTTATATGAGAATCTACCGATAACAGAAGAGGATATTATTACGTTAGTAAAAAACTCATTTAGATCGGCATTTATCAGTGACGAGCTAAAAGAAGCTTACTTAGCGAAAGTGGACGCGGCATTGTAATAAAGGCGGATTACTTTGATCGCGAAGGCTTAACGATTGCTATCAATCGTTAAGCCTTTTTTACGATGTGAAAGATAGATTTCTCAATGAAACAGTCGAATTACAATCTACTCTATCTGTTATAACATCAAGGCTATAAATCAGTGATCTCTTGTACGAGTAGCGGCAAGACTACGCCAGCTTTCTCTGCTAATGTGATATCAACAATTGTATCGGGTGTTGGGTCAGGGTTTATCTCGATAACTTGCGCACCATTTTGCTTGGCTAATTGTGAGAGTCCAGCAGCAGGGTAAACCAAGCTTGAGGTACCGATACTGATAAACACATCACAGTTAGCCGCAGCCTCTTCGGCAGTCTGCCACGCTTGTACAGGTAGTGCTTCGCCAAACCATACAATATCTGGTCTGATGTAACCGTCGCAATGCGGACAAGTAATCAGCTTATCATCAAAACGTATCGTATCTTGCTTAATATAGGCGGCTCTTGATTGTTCTGGATAAGGTATCTCACACTGACCACAGCGATCACGCCACAGTTGACCGTGCAAATGAGTCACTGCGCTTCCAGCCTGCTCATGTAGGTCATCGACATTTTGCGTGATGAGTGTCACTGTTTGATCGGAGGTTTGCGCATGATACTGCCACTGAGCCAATGCATGATGGGCTGGATTTGGTACTTTATCTGCGACCATCTGCCTGCGCCACTGATACCACGACCATACAAGCTTTGGATCACGAGTAAAGGCCTCAGGGGTTGCCAAATCCTCGACGCCGTAGTTTTCCCATAACCCTGTTTGCTTATCTCGAAACGTTGGGATGCCGCTTTCTGCAGAAATACCTGCCCCTGTCAAAATGCAAATGCGCTCTTTCGATGCCAACAATGTTGCCGCAAGTTTTACTTCTGCTATTACCGCTGGTGATAATTCTGCTAACATGAGCCAACCTTTGTTAGTAATGGATATTTTTACTTATGATAGACGGAATTTGGTGGCTTGTCATATTAATCGCCATCATCGTAATTTTATGGTTGGTAGCGAAATCGCGCGGGGCAAAAGCAGGCGAAAAGCACGGTAGTGCCAAGTCAAAAAATACAGTACCGAATGATGCCCTGCAAAAAACATCCGCATTATTAAAGCAGTATTTTCCTGATTATCAAGTCATGCGTAAAGCCAAGCATTTGCTCATCTGTAAACACAATAAAAAAGTGGCGATGATTACCATCGATAAAACACTGGCAGCCGGTCAGCGCCGTTTGGGCGATATTTCTGTGATCAATTATCACCGCGTGCCCAGCCGCGCCCAGCTTGCTACTCATTTGCAAGAGGCAGAGTAGGCGGTGCTTGTATCAGTGGATAAAGAGCAAGTGGGTATTTTAAGAGAAAGTTTTTTTAGAGCTGGTCATTTAACAAGCTGGCCGTTTAAAAGAAGCGGCTCAATTAAATAGTCACGTGACGAATAACAAGTCAGAGGCTGCGAGTAAATTTAACAACACTTGATAGAGGCTACTAGGTAATGACAAGTAATATTGAAAGACTTGAATTTTTGATATTAAAGGGCTTTAGAGGTTTTAGGTAATGCTGAGGAAGGGTGAAATACGATGATTGGTGCGCCCGGCGGGAATCGAACCCACGACCCTCGGCTTCGGAAACCGATACTCTATCCAACTGAGCTACGAGCGCATATGATAACGATATGTCTGACTGTCACGCTTAGATGCGCATGATAACCAGCATAAGATGCCTAGAAATAAAGACCGCTTAGTCTAACAAATAAAACGCATAAAGCCAATAAATGACAGTCGTGATTGAGGTTTTTTAAGAAAAAACAGCCAAGTCATTAAACAAGCATGGCAATTTACCTGCCTTTTCCCTTATAATGTTGGGGAGAATTCATATTTATAATCACCGATTGCAAGTGCGCTGGCACGCGGGATGGCTGTCTGCTATTGAGGACTTAGAGGTCGTCAAAGGAGGACAGACAGAATGTCCGCGCCGTGCTAGTCCTTGTATACGTAATAAGAGAACGTGACGAATGAGAAAAGTAGTTATGTTATCGGCAGCTGCCATTCTAGGAATCGCTAGTATCGCGGTGAGCCAAGCTGAAGATATTGTCGACACGCCTGTAACTGTGACTGACGTCGCAGAAGGCCAAGAAGTCGTAGAAGAGGCACCTCAAACGCTAGGTGGTGAGCCCCAAGCTGCTGCAGACACAACAGATGGCGCTGCACCTGCTGATGGTGCCGCTCCAGCAGAAGGTGAAGAGACCGCCGCTGCAGCGCCTGCCGCTGACGAAGAGCCGATTCCGCAAGATACGCCGCAAGTACAAAAGCTGATTGCTTTGTATCCTAATCTGATTGCCCGTATTCAACCTGTTGCAACTGTATGTTTTGAAGACGATGAAGTGTGTGATGTAACAGCACGCTCATCTGGCCCATCTGCTGGTGACGGTCCTCGTGATGGTAAAGCAGTATACAATGCGGTATGCCATACTTGTCACGCCTCTGGTTTGTTAGGTTCACCTATCTTTGGTGATGCTGGCGCTTGGGGACCACGTATCGCGAAAGGTAAAGATACGCTATATACCCATGCTATCAATGGTTTCAATGCGATGCCTGCCAAAGGCGGCGCGGACATTCCTGATGAAGAAGTCCAAAACGCTGTAGACTATATGGTTGCAGAAGCCAGCTAATTTTTGCTAGCGGCTTTGCTGGCTCTTACAACAGTTATCGATAAAGCGCCTATTTCAGTAATGAGATAGGCGCTTTTTTATAATAAGTATTATTAATACGGTACTTCAAATATAAAGCAGTTGAAATTTGCGATTAGCAGCCTCATTTTATGAGATTACACCGTGTCTTCTAGATAGTAGAGCGTGTTGAACATTTTTATATGGCCTCGGTCAGTATGATAATGACAGTCGAATGTTCAACACGGCCTATTATTCTAAAATCGTGTTTTATACAAATTGATAAAAAATAAGAGGTCTTCATGTCTGATGTACCAGCACTTTCTATCCAAGGCTTATCCAAAACCTATGACAATGGGTTTTCGGCGTTAAAAGGGGTTGATTTAACCGTACCACAAGGTGGGTTCTTTGCACTGCTTGGCCCAAATGGCGCAGGTAAGTCCACCATGATTGGCATTATCAGTTCACTATTTAAGCCAACAACGGGTAGTGTCCATATTTTTGGGACAGATTTATTAGAGAACCCTTCGATTGCCAAACAGTACCTTGGCGTAGTACC
Source organism: Psychrobacter sp. KCTC 72983 (assembly GCF_014280455.1). Lineage (NCBI taxonomy): Bacteria > Pseudomonadati > Pseudomonadota > Gammaproteobacteria > Moraxellales > Moraxellaceae > Psychrobacter > Psychrobacter sp. KCTC 72983. The sequence continues at coordinate 825,838 of NZ_CP060390.1, read as the reverse complement.
GCAAGAATTTAATTTCAATATGTTTGAGAAAGTCGAAGATATCTTGATTACGCAAGCAGGTTACTTTGGTATTCCAGCAAAAGAAGCCAGACCTCGCGCAAAAAGCCTGCTGACAGCACTGGGGCTATGGGACAAGCGTGACAGCAAATCGCGTGATTTATCTGGCGGTATGAAACGCCGTCTGATGATCGCGCGCGCCTTGATTCATAAACCAAAATTACTGATTCTCGATGAGCCCACAGCAGGGGTGGATATTGAGCTGCGCCGCTCGATGTGGGAGTTTATGCAGCAGATCAATATCGAAGAAAACACCACGATTATATTGACCACCCATTATCTCGAAGAAGCCGAGCAGTTGTGTAAACGTATTGCGATCTTGGATCACGGTGAGATTCGTATCAATACAGAAATGAAAGATTTATTGGCGCAGTTATCTGTAGAGACGTTTGTCTTTGATTTAGAGACGCCGCTCAATGAGCAATTGGCTCTGACTGGAGTGACAGACATCTCCCAGCCAGATAAGCAGACGCTAGAAGTCACCCTGACAGAAGGCGAGTCATTAAATGGTGTCTTTGATCAGTTATCCGATAAAGGCATCAAAGTCGGCAGTATGCGTAATAAAGCCAACCGTCTAGAAGAGTTGTTTATGCGCTTGGTTGACAAAAATATTGAAAGTGCAAACAGCATGAAGGAGGCGGGATTATGAGTCAGGAACTAATCGATCATAATAAAACGATGTCACTGAGTAAAAAGTGGATTGCGTTTCGTACTATTTGGTTCAAAGAAGTGCGCCGTATTCTGCGTATTTGGCCGCAGACGCTATTACCGCCAGTGATTACGATGAGCTTGTACTTTGTCATTTTTGGTAAGATGATTGGCTCGCGCGTAGGTGAGATGGGCGGCGTGCCCTACATGCAATTCATCGTACCAGGTTTGATCATGATGTCGATCATTACCAACAGTTACTCGAACGTGGTTTCGAGCTTTTTTAGTGCCAAATTCACGTCTAGTATCGAGGAGCTGCTCGTTTCACCCGTCTCCAAGCATGCAATTTTGATGGGTTATGTCAGCGGTGGTATCTTCCGTGGACTGGCCATCGGTGTCATTGTTTCGATTGTCGCGTTATTCTTTACTGACCTTGGTATTGAGCATTTATTTGTCACTGTATTTACGGTACTTGGCACGTCTACCTTGTTTTCATTAGGCGGTTTTATCAATGCGGTGTTTGCGCGATCATTTGATGATATCTCTATCATTCCAAGCTTTGTATTGACGCCGCTGACCTATCTTGGCGGCGTGTTCTATTCGATGGAAAATTTATCACCATTTTGGCAAAACATCTCGCTATTAAACCCTATCGTCTATATGGTCAACTCATTCCGTTACGGTATCTTGGGCTACTCTGATGTCAACGTTTGGTATTCGATGGCAGCGATTTTTGTATTTTGTGCAATATTTTATACCATTGCTTATCGTTTGTTGAATAATGGCTCACGCGTGCGCTTGTGATGGTCAGCGTGTGAAGCGATAGCGATGCCCAAAGCGCTGTCGGTTGAGCAGTTAGGGTTTAACGATTAAATAGTAGGAAAGTAAATGAGTATTCATGGTATTTTAGGAGAACAAACCACCGATTATCCGACTGAGTATAGCCCAGAGACGCTATATCCTATTGCACGTAGTATGGGACGCGATGTGATTGGCTGGCACGCTGACAAACTAACGGTCGGCGTAGATTGGTGGCAGGCATTCGAGATCTCGTGGTTAAATCTACAAGGTATTTCGCAAGTGGCGATGGCGCGGTTTAGTATTCCTGCCAGCTCGCCCTTTATTGTCGAGTCAAAATCGCTCAAGCTATATTTGAACAGTATCAATTTTACTGGGTTCGCCAGTTGGAATTATGTTCAAGCGTTGATCGCTAAAGACCTGTCAGCCTGTTTGCAAGCGGAAGTACAGGTGGAGTTATTTACGCTGAATGATGCAGCAAGCCTGCTAATAGCCCAGCCAACAGGTATTTGTATTGATGACGCATTGGCAGGTAGCACGGGAAAAATCGCGTTAACTGAGCATCCTGATGCATCACTGTTGAGTAATGATGTAACAGAAGCGAGCGGTGAACGTGTGGCAAATAACAGCAATCAGCCTTATGTTTTTTATTCTAATCTGCTGCGTAGTAACTGCCCTGTGACCAATCAGCCAGATTGGGGCACACTAGCCGTGTCGATAACAACTGACAAGCCTTTTAACAACGCAAATATGCTACGTTATATATTAAGTTTCCGTCAGCATAACGGCTTTCATGAGCAGTGTGTTGAGCAGATTTTTGCGGATTTGAGTCAGTATTATCAGCCAAGTGAGTTGATGGTACGCGCATGGTATACACGCCGCGGCGGTATCGATATCAATCCTTGCCGTGTCAGTGATATGGCACTATTGCCTGCGCCGAGTCGTTTGATTCGCCAATAATTTATAAGTCGTACAAAAAAGCGCCTTTCTCATTTAATGGGATAGGCGCTTTTCTTGTGTCTCAAATCAAACATATCTGACGTTCAATTTACTGACGCTGTATGCTTGGACTACGATTTATTCACAGCCAAGTTTTGCCAGTAGCTCGTCACGGCTAAGCAACTCTTTTTCACCGTCACGACGATTGACATATTCGTATTTGTCTTCAGCGATGTTACGATCAGACACGACGATACGGTGTGGAATACCAATCAATTCTAAATCAGCAAACTTCACTCCTGGGCGTTCGTTACGATCGTCCAGTAGGATGTTGACACCTTTGGCCTTTAGCATCTCATAAAGCTCAGTGGCAGTCTGCATGACCGTCTCTTCTTTTGACTTCATCGGTACGATAGCTACTTCAAAAGGCGCAAGTGAGTCTTTTACATCAGGTGTTTGTGGCCATATGATACCGTTATCATCGTGGTTTTGCTCGATGGCAGCAGCGATGATACGGCTGACGCCGATACCATAGCAGCCCATCATCAAGGTTACCGGCTTGCCAGCTTCGCCTGAGACGCTGCAGCCAAGTGCTTGTGAGTACTTATCACCCAACTGGAAAATATGACCAACTTCGATACCGCGTTTGATTTGTAGGGTTCCCTGACCATCAGGTGAGGCGTCGCCTTCGAGTACGTTGCGGATATCAACGATGCGTGTGATGTGCGCGTCACGATCCCAATTGACTCCGGTTGCGTGTTTGTTGACTTCGTTGGCACCAGCGACAAAGTCAGAGAGAATAGCCGCTGCGCGATCGACGAACACAGGAATATCTAGATCGACACCGATATAGCCTTTGAGCAGTCCTGCGGCTTTTAGCTCCTCTTCACTCGCCATAGTCAGCGGCGTGTTTACTTCTTCGATTTTTTCCGCTTTGATGTCGTTGAGCGTATGATCGCCGCGCAGTACCAGCGCAACCAACTGCTCTTCGCCTTCTGGCGTATGACCTTTGACAATCAAGGTTTTCACGGTGGTGGCAAGTGGAATGTCTAAATGCTCAGCAACTGCTTCGCAGGTTGGCATATTAACGGTATCAACGTTGGTCAGTTCTTGGGTCGCAGGCTGACGCTCGCCTGTGCTAATGGCTTCAGCAAGCTCAATATTGGCCGCATAATCAGAGATGGTGGAGAAGGCAATGTCATCTTCGCCGCTGTCTGCCAAAACATGAAACTCATGTGAGGCAAAGCCGCCGATAGAGCCTGAATCCGCTTGTACCGCACGAAAGTCAAAACCCAAACGGCTAAAGATACGAGTATAGGCGTCGTACATATCTCGATAAGTCTCAGCAAGTGAGGCTTGATCGATATGGAACGAGTAAGCATCTTTCATGGTAAATTCGCGTGCGCGCATCACACCAAAGCGTGGACGAATCTCGTCACGGAATTTGCTTTGAATCTGAAAGAAAGTAATCGGTAGTTGCTTATAACTACGTAGCTCGCCTTTTGCCAGATTGGTGATGACTTCTTCATGCGTTGGACCCAGCACAAAGTCACGATCATGACGGTCTTTGAAACGCAGTAGCTCAGGGCCGTAGTCTTCAAAGCGTCCGCTGGTCTGCCATAGCTCAGCAGGCTGCGTCATCGGCATCAGTAACTCTTGTGCGCCGATGTTTTGCATCTCTTCACGAACGATGCGCTCAACCTTTTGCAAAATACGCAGACCCATGGGCAACCAAATATACAATCCAGAAGCGATCTTGCGGATAAGACCAGCACGCACCATCAATTGGCTTGAGGCGATGTCGGCATCACTTGGGGTTTCTTTTAGTGTGGCAAATAAAAATTGACTGGCTTTCATAAATAAAGCGTAACCTTATCTTTGATAAAAAAATAAGAAATAGTAGGATGTTGAGCGTATGGCTAATCGTTTCATTGCCGCCGCAAGCTTACCTTTATCACTTAGCAATATTCTAGGGTATTTCCTAGTTACTCACATGCTGATATAAAAAAGCACATCAGTAAGAACCACTCTTATAAGAGTAAATAAGAGAGGTAAATTTGATTTAAGGTATGAATATGCCGAAATGCAATATATTCAGGGCAAGAGCCTGATAATGCTAAAAGACTGACATTTTATACATACAATCTGACTATGTTAGGTAAAGTTCGCCTAAGACGCAATGACTTTTTATCTTTTCAGACCGAACGTTATACAAAGGCTGAGATGAGACTCGAATAATTGAGTTATAGTCAATCCTAAATAAAACAGATACATTATATATCAAGGTGGAACTGGTCTAAATTTTCCTTGCGTGCTGTGCTTACGCTGCTCGATGCTGCGAAAAATTTATCCCAGTCCCACTGTGTCGTTTTTATACTGAATTCACTATATTTATAAGATTTTAAGATAAGCACAATTTACGTATTATGTAGAAGATTGGTAGCCACTACTTGAATTTACTGCACAATAGTCGCATTTACAGGTTAAGTATTTGTTTTAATTATATAAAACCGTTGGTCATCTGAAAAACGATGCACTCTTATAACGATGCACCTTTATAAAGGTAACTTCTATGAGTAGTCCTGATATGAACAATACCAATGGCACCCACAAGCCAGCGAAGCAGCCTATTGCCATGATGTCTTGGGTAATATTACTCATTGGCTTAGCAGCCATCGTTTTTGCTATTTATAGCGCGCAAAAAATCACAGAAGAAGAACCGATAGAAACCATCACTCGAGAAGGCGTGGTCACGCAAATCCAGCAATTAAACAGACTCCATACCGTCGCGTTTAGTGTTGATACGGTGATTACGAGTGAGCGTCCGGGGAGTTGGATGAAGTTGTGGCAAGATGAACAAAAAGCGCTGTTCATCGCTCATGGCCGCGTCGAAGCAGGGGTTGATCTGAGTGCTTTGACGCCTGAGATGGTGCAGGTCATTCAGCCTACTCAGACTATAACTGATGCAGAGGATGAGCAAGCAGCGAATAATGCACCTGCCTCAGCCATGCCACAAATCAATATTACCTTACCACCTACAGAGATATTTTCAGTATATTTAGATGATATCGAGATTTATGACTGGCAGACAGGCGCTTTTGGCATGATGCAAGTTGATCCTAAGATATTGGCGCAAGCACAAACCATGGCAAAAAAAGAAGTGCTAGAGCGTGCCTGCCGAGGAGATGTCATGAATATGGCGCTGCAAAATGCTCAAACGCAATTGCAGCAGCTGTTTGCTTTAACGGGTGCTGTCGTGACGGTCAACACGCAGGGTGCAGGCGCATGTCAGTTGCCAGCAGTCACTAATAGCTAAATTATTTAATAGCTAGTTTACTCTTTTTTGAATTCAGCAATGGCGAGCTTACGTGCTGATTTATGTTCGACCATCGGCGCAGGGTAGTCCACATTTGCAAAGTCTCCACCCTTCGCCAGTGCTTTACGCATTTTATCCTCACTATGCAAAGTGCTCGCGGGGATGTCTTTTAGTTCTGGTAGCCACGTTTTGATAAATATCGCTTTTTTATCATGAGTGCTGCCTTGGCTAAAGGGGTTCATAATACGAAAATAAGGCGCTGAGTCAGTACCTGTTGATGCGCTCCATTGCCAGCCGCCATTATTGGAGGCAAAATCCCCATCGATGAGCTGCTGCATAAAGTAGCGCTCACCCAAGCGCCAATCAATCAACAAGTCTTTGGTCAAAAACATTGCCGTGACCATGCGCAGTCGATTGTGCATAAATCCAGTAGCGTTCAGACAGCGCATCGCCGCATCAACGAGTGGTACGCCTGTTTTGCCCGTGCACCATGATTTAAAATCATCGTCATCATATGACCAACTAACTTTATTGTCAGTGTCCTCTTTATACGCTTTATGGCGAATCAGGTTTGGCTTATCGACCAGCACATGACGATAAAAATCTCGCCAAGCAAGCTCGCTTATCCAGCGGTCGATATCTTCATTATCGCCATCATTGCCGTGTAGCTTTTCTTGTACTTTGCTGGCTTGTAAATAGCACAGTCGAGGGCTGATGGTGCCTATAGTGAGATAAGCGGATAGCTGACTGGTGGCATGCAGGTGTGGCACATCACGGCTGACATCATAGTCATTGATATCATCAGCGACAAACTCATCTAAGCGCTGGCAAGCAGCAGATTCACCCGCAGGATAGGCGTCTCTTGCGGCTGTGAGTTGGGCTTTTATATCGATATGCTGTAACGAGTCTTCTTTTTGCAGCGTCTTTTGATAATCACCAAGCATTTCTTCACTGAGGGCTTTGATATCGTCAGCTGTATGGGCACTATTTTTCGATGATTTTAGCCCGATTTTATCATCGCAGTCGACTGCTGGTGCGTCATGCGTCTGGGTGGTGCTAACGTCTAGCGTATGTCGCCATTTCTTATAAAACGGCGTGAAGACTTTATACATACTATCGCCGTCATTTGTCGTGATACTCAGCGGTGGCAAGATACATTGGTCATGCCAGCGGACAAACTCGATGTCGTCTTTTGCAAGCTGCTCACTCAATGCCTCATCACGATCACTCTCATTGCCTTCGTATTCATGGTTAGCCATGACGCAGCTGATGTCGTTGTCCTTACATAAGCTCGTCAGAGACTCTATACAGTCAGAAAAGCTTGGACAGAGCTGTACTGTTAAAGTGATATTCAGTTGTGATTTCAAATCCTTTGCTAGTATAGGTAACGTACGGGCAATATGGTCGACTTGCACCAGAGAAGTGTCATGCTGTTGCCACTGCTCGGGCGTCAAAAAGAATATGGCGGATACCGATGCATTGTCTTCATTAGCCCGCTCGCACAGTGCTGCCAATGCGGTATTATCATGAATGCGCAAATCTCGACGAAACCACATCAAGTAATGCAACGGACTGTCGCTATCGCTACTGTCATTGTTTTTATTATTGCTACCATTGTTGTTAGTAGTCTTTGACATCAAAGTATCCCTATATGAATCAATCGCAATCATAAACAAAACTCGGCATAAAAGTATGCTAGGATAAGTTTTTGGATGCAATGGCTTTGCCGTTTGCGTAACAAATTCTCATCATATCTCACGATTTATCTTTAGTCTGACGCTATCTGATGCCGCTATAATCGATGTCAGATTTATGAATATAAAATCCAAGGTCACAAAATGCTCGTTAAGTTTTGCGGATTTACTCAGCTTAGTGATATACAGACTGCGGCACAGTTAGGTGCAGACGCAGTCGGTTTGGTGTTTTATCCGCCAAGTCCGCGTGCGGTCACGATAGAGCAAGCACAGACATTGAGTGCTGCCGTGCCTGCTTTTGTCAGCGTGGTGGCGTTAGTGGTCAATATGCCTAAAGAAGAGCTGGTCAAATTAGCAAACGATGTACCTTTTGATATCATTCAGTTTCACGGTGATGAAACGCCTGAACAATGCGAGCAGCTGGCAAGCCGTGTCAATAAACGCTGGATCAAAGCATTGCGTATCAATGCAGAGCAAGACACGCCAGATAGCGTTCGTGCTCAGATTGCACAGTTTGCTGACGCAGGTGCCAGTAGTATTTTGCTGGATGCGTATCATCAAGCGGCATATGGCGGGACAGGGCAGCGCTTTGACTGGTGTCTCATTCCCCATGACAGCGCGCTACCAATTGTACTGGCTGGTGGTCTTGATGCGCAAAATGTCGCAGAGACATCAAATCTGCCCATCTACGGCGTCGATGTCAGTGGTGGTATCGAGGTTGATAAAGGCAAAAAAGATGCTGCTAAGATGCGTGCCTTTATGAAAGCGGTCAAGCGCGACCGATGGCAAAACGCTACGGTCACTGACGCCATTTAAGTTTGTTATCGTAGGTTATTTTCTATATATAATAGGCTTATTTGGTCGTTATTCCGATTTTTCCGTTCCAATCTTATTTCATTTTTCTCTTTATATTTATTCTAAAAAATACCACTTATTACAGTAGGAATTACCATGAGTCATGTCGCGAACAAAGATTTATCTACTACAGCACAATCTGTAAACACCTTTACCAATCCTGGAAACGTGCAAGATTTTAACCAATACCCTGATGCACGCGGACATTTTGGGGTGCATGGTGGACGCTTTGTCTCTGAGACGCTGATGGCCGCATTAGAAGAGCTTGAGACGCTTTATACCAAAGTCAAAGCAGATCCAGCATTCTGGGAAGAGTATCATAACGATTTGGTCAATTATGTCGGTCGTCCAACGCCGCTGTATCATGCCAAACGCTTGAGTGATGAGATCGGCGGCGCGCAAATTTACTTTAAGCGTGAAGACCTGAACCATACTGGCGCGCACAAAGTAAACAACACCATTGGACAAGCACTGCTTGCCAAGATGTGTGGCAAAAAACGTATCATCGCCGAAACTGGCGCAGGACAGCATGGTGTCGCGACCGCAACGATTGCAGCACGCTTGGGGCTAGAATGTATCGTATATATGGGTGCTGATGATGTCGAGCGTCAAAAAATGAACGTCTATCGTATGCGTTTGCTTGGTGCGACAGTGGTGCCAGTAACGTCTGGCTCACGCACGCTAAAAGACGCGATGAACGAGGCGATGCGTGATTGGGTGACCAATGTTGATAGCACGTATTATATTATTGGTACCGTTGCAGGGCCGCATCCTTATCCGCTATTGGTTCGTGATTTCCAAGCGATTATTGGGAAAGAAGCGCGCATTCAGCATTTAGAAAAAACAGGCAAGCTTCCTGATGCGTTGGTTGCTTGTGTCGGTGGTGGTTCAAATGCTATTGGTTTGTTCTTTGATTTCCTCAATGATACTGACGTTAAGATGTATGGCGTCGAAGCCACGGGTGATGGTATCGAGTCAGGTCGTCATTCTGCGCCATTGGCTGCAGGTCGTATTGGCGTGCTGCATGGTAACCGTACTTACCTCATGGCAGATGATGATGGTCAGATTCAAGAGACGCATTCTATCTCAGCCGGTCTTGATTATCCTGGTGTTGGTCCTGAGCACAGCTTCCTAAAAGACATGAAACGCGTTGAGTATGTCGGCTGTACTGACAAAGAGGCGCTAGAAGGTTTCCATGAAGCCACGCGCAAAGAAGGTATCATCCCTGCGCTTGAGACTTCTCATGCTATCGCTTATGCCTTAAAACTGGCGAAAACCATGACGCCTGATCAGACAATCATCGTTAATATGTCAGGTCGCGGTGACAAAGATTTGCATTCAGTAATGAAAGCAGAAGGGATTGAGATGTAGTAACAAGTCATTTGATGAATGATCAATTTATAAGTTGCTAAACTCTCCTTCATAAAGAAAATTGCCTAATGCCCTTTACCTAATATAGCTTGTTAGATAAAGGGTCAGACAAGCCAGTTTATAATAATTAAGAGACCACTATGACCAGAATTGAAAGCACCTTTGAAACTTTAAAATCACAAAACAAAAAAGCCCTGATTCCTTATGTCATGGCAGGCGATCCTAATCCTGCAACCACTGTCGGTCTATTGCATAACTTGGTCAAGCACGGCGCAGATATGATTGAAGTCGGTCTGCCGTTCTCTGACCCGATGGCAGATGGTCCAGTCGTATCGCTGGCAGGTGAGCGTGCCTTAGCCGCAGGTACGAGCACACGTGATGCGCTAAAGATGGTGGCAGAGTTTCGCCAAACCGACACGCAAACGCCAATCATCTTGATGGGCTATCTTAATCCTGTAGAGATTATCGGCTATGACAATTTTGTCACGCTATGCGAGCAGTCAGGCGTTGATGGTTTATTGATGGTAGATTTGCCACCAGCCGAGGCGGGTAGCTTTACGCAGCATTTGACCGACCATTCAATGAATGAGATTTTTTTGCTGTCGCCGACCACTTTGCCTGAGCGCCGTGAGCAAGTATTGACCCATTGCGGTGGTTATATTTACTATGTATCGCTAAAAGGTGTGACGGGCTCAGCCACGCTAGATACTGACGATGTAGCAACTCAAGTGCAAGCAATCAAAGCAGAAACAGACTTGCCAGTATGCGTCGGCTTTGGTATCCGTGATGGCGCTTCTGCAAAAGCAATTGGTACTCATGCGGATGGTGTTATCGTGGGTAGTGCATTGGTACAGAATTTTGCAGATATTGATGCCAATGACACCGCGGCTGTGGCCAAGGCTCAGCAAAACATTATGGCAAAAATGGATGAGCTGCGTGCGGCATTAGACAGTCTGAGTGCTTAATATTCATTATCCTAGTATCGCTTTTATTAATCTAACAGCGGCAAGATGTTTTAAGTATCTCATTGAGGCAATTTGATAAAGGTAATAGCTGGTTTGAAGGGGTTATTTTGAGTAGTTGTCCTTGAATCGCGAAGTTAAATAATGGGAATCAATGACTCAAAAACGTTACTGAAAGATGACGTTAAATGACTTTGCTAAATTTAGTTTACGAGTGTAAACTAACATGACTATTATATGGCGTCTGATAGCCGTGATTTGTCAGTGACTAGTTTCAAAAAGCATCTGCCAAAAAGCATTTGCCAAAAAGTCTCAACAAGCACATCATCTATCAACAAGCACCTAACCAAATGATCGACACGTAAGATTGATACATTAGCGTGTCGCATAATTGCTCATGTTATGACTGGGTTTGACGCTTTGTTTAGACAACCATTAAACTCTCAATGACAAGCGAATGAGCCAACTTGTCAATAAGCCTTTTATGATGGCAAATAATATGACTGATACAGCAACAAAACTCGATAATAATACTGCTAAAGCCGAGCCAAACAGCAACGCGGATAGGCAGTCATGGTTTAACCGTCCTATACCAGGTATCAAGCAGCAATTAACTGCGCAATTGACCGCGGTAGAGACTGAACCGTCGACCAAATGTAGCAATTGTCATTCTGTGATTACCAACACCGCACTGATTTTTAACTGCTATGTGTGTCCGCACTGTGATCATCATTTACCGATGAGTGCTCGTGAGCGCTTAAATTGGTTGCTTGATCAAATAGACGGTGAGACAGGTCAAGAATTCACTGCCAAAGATCCGCTGAGCTTTGTGGATAGCAAGCCATATCCTGCGCGTATGAGCGAAGCACAAGAAAAAACGGGCGAGAGTGAAGCGCTGGTTGCCATGTACGGCAAGCTGCGTAACCTTGATATTGTCGCTTGTGCCTTTGATTTCCGTTTTATGGGCGGCTCGATGGGTTCAGTGGTTGGCGATCGTTTTGTACAAGCCGCTGAAAGAGCGCTTGAGCAAAAAATCCCATTAGTCTGCTTTGCCGCGTCAGGCGGTGCACGTATGCAAGAAGGTCTGTTATCATTGATGCAAATGGCACGTACAGCTGCCGCGATTGAACGTCTAAAAATCGCTGGTATTCCGTATATTGTGGTATTGACCAATCCTGTATACGGCGGTGTGACTGCGTCATTGGCCATGCTGGGTGATATCCATCTGGCAGAACCAAAAGCGATGATTGGCTTTGCGGGCAAGCGCGTGATCGAGCAGACCGTGCGTGAGACGTTAGAAGAGCCGTTCCAACGTGCAGAGTTCTTATTAGAGCATGGCGTCGTAGATGAAGTGGTGCATCGTCATCAACTGATTGATACGATCTATCGTTTGCTCGCAAAACTGTGCCACGTACCTAATGTAGATGCTTAATAAGATGTATGGCTCAGTATCATGAGTCATTTATTGAGTGCATAAACGCCTAGCCGCGTGCTAACATCTACTGCATATGCGAGACCCTCTAATAGCATTTATCGTCATTGCACGGTAAATGCTATTTTTGGTTTTAGCCAACACATATATTTATATTTCTTATTAAATTTCCTATAGGTTTTATCCATGTCTGATCTTGTAGCGTCCAACTCTAGTAGCCCCAACGATAACGTTGGTTTGGTCAGCTTGACCGAATGGCTAAATTATATGCAGCAAATACATGTGTCTGCGATAGATATGGGACTATCGCGTGTATTGCCTGTTGCCGAAGCGCTAGGAGTAGTAAAGTCAGCTAAAGATGACGCTTATGTCTTCACTGTGGCAGGCACCAATGGTAAAGGCTCTACGACCGCTGTTATCGCCGAAATGTGTAAAGCCGCAGGTTATAAGACGGCACTATATCAATCGCCGCACTTGAGCGTATTTAATGAGCGCGTGCGTATCAATGGCGAAATGGTCAGCGATGAGACGCTGATTGATGCTTTTAGCAAAGTCGAAGCAGCACGTTTAGAGTGCGATTTGACCTTGTCATTCTTTGAGATGACAACGCTGGCAGCATTACTCATATTTGCTGAGGCAGACTGTGATGTATGGGTGTTAGAAGTTGGATTAGGCGGACGGTTAGATGTGGTCAATATTATTGATCCTGATATGGCAGTGATTACTAATATTGGTATCGATCATGTCGACTGGCTAGGTGACAATGTTGAGGACATCGGTCGCGAGAAAGCAGGTATATTGCGCCAAGGTATTTCTTTAGTTTATGGTGCTATTGAAATGCCATCTAGCGTGCAGCACGCTATCGATAATAAGCAAGCGACTTGTTATCAAATTGGGCAAGATTTTAGCTACCGCGATATTGACTCAATGATTTGGCAATACAGTAATGCCGCTGTTACCTTGCAACTACCACGCCCTGCGCTATCCTTAACCAATACTGCTAATGCACTATCGGCGGTACTTGCAAGCCCGTTGAAAGTCGATATAAGTGCCATCGAGCAGGCATTGCAAACTGTCAAACTGGCAGGGCGCTTTGATTATCGTGAAAGCCATCATCGCCATTGGTTGTTTGATGTGGCGCACAACGAGCAAGGTGTGGAATTTTTATTAGCGCAGTTATTGCCATTTTGGCATCAGCATTTGAGTAAACACGGCAGCCAATCTGATAGAGACCTTCCAAAAATCAAAATGTTGTTCTCTATGTTGGGTGATAAAGATATCGACAAAGTAGTACAGCGTCTGACTCAAGCAGGCTTGCCGATTAGTGATTGGTTCATTGCTGAGATTGATTATCCTCGTGCCGCGAGTACCGAGCAGCTACAAGGCGTCTTAGCCAAATACATAGATACTCGCCATGTCCATGATTTTGATGGTTTACAAGCAGCGACGGAGGCGGTCATACAGGCAAGCCAACCACAAGATTTGATCGTCGTATGTGGTTCGTTTCATACGATTGGCGAAGCGCTTGCTGCACTTGCCGTATGATCATTTAAGTTAAGGTGGCGCCTGTTTAGTGTTAATCTTAGTACTTGCCTGATGGCAGACAGCACGAAAAATATGCTTTATAATCAAAATGATTTGCAAGACTGGCATAAATGGGTCGGCATAGATTTTGAACACTGATGGCAGTAACTGGCGGTACGAGGTATTTATTAGCGCAATTATCTATATTGCTGTAAGACAGTCCCTGCGCCGCTCAATCAACCTTATCACCAACTAAGAGACGTAAACGGATGAACTTTTCGAGACAAGCCTTATTGGGCATTGGGATGATTCTAGGCGGTAGCGTGATGTTATACGCCATGGTGCAGCAGATTGGCGAGAGCAACCAGCCACAGCCAACATCAGCGATGATAGAGAAACCAACGACCGAGCAAGAATCTCCGCAACCGCTAACGACTGACATTGAGACAGAAAAACGTATCCTTGCGCAAAAGCAAAAAGAACGTGCTGCTCGTGTTGCCGAGCAGGAGAGACGCGCACAGGAGTTTTTGACAGAACAAGAAGTGGCTGAAGCAGAAGCGTTGGCCAAAGCCCGTGCTGAAAGCCAGCAGTATGTCAAAAATATCGCGGCGACAAATGAACAGAGTGAGAGTTCAGAAGACGTAAAAGACACAGAAAAAAGTGTCAAAAGTAAGGAAGTGCAAGATGCTGAAAAATTGGTCAAGGCAGCCGATGATGCAGTGAATGAAGCCAAAGCAAAAAAGCAGGCGGAAGATGAGCAGCAACAAGCCAAAGCAAAACAAGAAAAAGCCGCTGCTGAAAAACTAGCAGAAAGTAAAAAAGAAGCAGAAGCGAAAAGACAAGCGGACGCTCAAGCTGCGGCCGAAAAAAAGAGAGAGGCAGCTGAAGCGGCTAAAAATGAACCACCAAAATCGCCCTCTGATTATCAAGTCAAAAAAGGCGATGGGCTGATTAAGCTTGCAAGACAGTACAATATGCCTGTCGAACTCTTGGCTCAAGCAAATAACATCTCACCATCGACCTCATTACAGCTGGGTCAAAACATTACCATACCGTCGCGCAGTCAAGTGCAACGTCTGGAGCGAGAAGCCGCTGCTGCCGAAAAAGCGGCTGAGGCTAAGCGAGAGGCTCAGCAAAAGCTTCGTGAGGCTCGTCAAGAAGTCAAAGAAACCGATGCGAAAGGCAGCTTTGGGGTGCAAGTAGCGCTCGCAGATAATCAGGCCAAAGCGGATCAACTAGCGAAAAAATTCAAAGAGGCTGGATATCAAGTGAAGACCAGTCCGACCAGTCGCGGTGTACGCGTCATTGTTGGTCCTGAACGTGGAAAGGTCGCCGCATTGGCACTAAAAGATAAGATCAATAGTGACGCCAATGTTGATACAACAGGTGCATGGGTGCTTTATTGGCGTTAAATAAGATATCAGTGGGGTATCCCTTATCACGACCTACACGCTGATATATGGCTTAGCTGTCATCTTATCGATTTAGACCATGATTATTTTTAAACACGACAACCACTGTCGTGTTTTTTGTTTTATCGTTTGCCGATTGGCGCAAGCTTGGTTACGATGAGCACCATTTTTATTACTCATTTTTGTATAACCTGTCAGCCTATAAAGGTTGCCCTGTGGTGATCAGCCGATCATTGACTCTTCAGAGTCTTGAACGCTAGCCGGTCACTGTTATATTGTATAAGGTAAAACCATGTCATTTGGCGCTATATTTTTAATCTTGGCCGTTGGGTTTTTAGGGCTTATTACGTTACCAAAGCTATTGGCCAGACGTCCAGTCGTAGAGCCTGAGCCAAAACCTGTGCGCGGTGATGAGCTGGCTATCTGGCCATTTGCCCCAATGCCAATCATGACCGATACTGAAGTGATATTTTTTAATAAATTAAAAAATGCGCTACCTGAGTATCATATTTTTGTACAGGTTCAGCTGTCACGTATCATCGAAGCCAATAGTGATGAGACGTCCGAGCGCAGCTTTTGGTTTAATCGTATCTGTCGCCAGAGCGTTGATTATGTAATCGTGGATGTTGACGCTCAGACCACGCTAGTTGCCATCGAGCTTGATGACTGGACACATAGCAGCAAAGCGCGGCAAAAGGCTGATGATAAAAAAGACAAAGCTCTGGCGAGTGCAGGTATAGCTATCGTTCGTTTTCACGCTGAGCGTATGCCTAGTGCCGATATGCTGAGATACGAGCTAATGCAGGTGATTGAGAGTTATTAAATGGTTCACTAAGCTTCTTTGGTTGTTAAAATGAGACAGTTATTCAAACTATCTAGCTTAGACTATTCTTTTATTTGGCTTAACTGCCTTGGATAAATGACAATCAGTCGCTCACCTTCGAAGTACAATCCTGTTCTGAGGTTTGGCGTGTCAGGGTAGGTAAGGGGCGGCTGACACCGACCATAGCGGTCATAAAAGTCGCGCTTGGTGAACCATTCAATATAATGCGCAGCTCGCAATGAAGTGGTGTCAATCGTCGCAAGAGCGGCTTTATCTCTCTTATCACACCATTCATGTATCGGAAAGCTGGGTGTTAGCCAATGAGGCCAATCATAATCACCAAGGTTGGTTGTGTTAATCGGTAAAAAGAATCGCCCTTTGATTACACCATAGCGTTTGTCTATTTTGACCTGCCCGTGATCTTCCGTATCTACCCAGACGGCTCGAAACTGCTTGGTTTGCATGTGCGTCATCTTACGCTGTAGATTATCATTGGAGTTAATCCCTACCCAGTTCACAGGCTCAAAAGGTGCTGATCCCATAAAAAATTTAATGGCTAGTTCCCAATGCTCCACCAGCCTCTCTTCATGATTATACAAAATCAAATCAAGCTCACCGACAGTCTGCTTACCATTGTACAGCTGTACATTATTAGCTAGTGTCTCGTACGGATGCAGATTACGCGCAAACCCATCCTCTAACCAAAACGATAGTAGTCCCTCAAAGTGAAACCCCAATCGATTGGGACTAGGGCGTTTGAGTAAATAGCGAGTCAGCTCTTGATAGGTGGCAGTGGTGTCTAGCTCTGTTAATCGTTGCTCATACGCTTCAAACTGTGTCTGCCAAAATTGTGCACTATGCACAGCAACGGTATGTGTGCTCTGATGCGGTGCAAAGTCTAGCCACGTGGTCAAGACATTGGGACATGCCAGTACATAAGCCAAATCGCGCACGTAAGGCCGGCGGAAACGCTCCCAAGGTACATCATCTATGAGGCGATTATGTGTGGGTTTATTGATAGGCTCGGACATAGGATAAACCATCATTGTGGTGAGGCATTTACCCTAACGGCTCGCTCTATAAAAGTCTATAGGATACGAGTATCGGCGATGGCAGTGCTAAGCTTTTTGGCTTCAAAACATGATATTAATGTGATGGATATGAATACTGATATCAGTAAAATTTAGCACAAAAAAAAGCCAACCATTGAAAACAATGATTGGCTTTTCTCTTTACTGCTATGTTTGGTCGGAACGGCAGGAAGTAAAGTAAAAGCTGTATACCTTGTATTGTATGGCTTTTATATTTATATATTATAAATATACCGTAAAATATACCGCATTATGTAAAAGTCACCTATGAAATGGTGCTCTTTTTATCAATTCTCAGTGATCTATATTATACCCATACATACTGATAATATAATTGTAACTATTAGGAATAGGTATACCCCCTACAGAGTTTTGACCATGCGAAAATTCTCTTGGGGGCGGTGGTCTTGGCGGGGCATCATGTTTACTTTTTACTCCACCCTAGGGGGTATTATAGTGATCAGCTTATAGCTTGGTGCCAATGGTGGGGCTGTAGCCTATCTTTTTTACAGCGTTAATCGGCTCTAAACCGTCGGCGACTGCATGACAGTAGGTCTCTTGTTTAGGCGTCATGACTGATAACCTTTAGTTATTGATTTTAGGGGTTTTGACATTTAGGACATTTTTTGTCTAATAAGAATTTTTCTTGCGCGTAGTATGGGGAGTGGTGTCCGCTCTATAAGCATCTAAAAATATTTACATTACCCCCCCACATGGTGAAGTAGTAAATTTACTATTAATCTATAACCGTACTAATTATTATAGTGATCAGCTTATAGCTTGGTGCTTGGCTTAGTGTCAATGGCGGGGCTGGTGTGTAGGTTGCCAGTGGGTGAAGGTCACGGCTTAGCGTATCGGTTGTGGTTTGGTGCTGGTCTCATGGCTTGGCTTGGTGCCAATGGTGGGGCTGGTGTGTAGGTTGCCAGTGGGTGAAGGTCACGGCTTAGCGTATCGGTTGTGGTTTGGTATTGCTTTAGGGCTTGGCTTCAGCTCATAGCCTGATTGTCACTGCTTCTACTTGGCATCTGCTCATCATTCACACACACGCGCATAGGCAGAATGCGCTAATTTGCTAACTATTCTATCAATCGTATGCGGGTAAAGGGCTTCAGGCTTCGCACCCCTTTGCTAAGTCATGCTAACTCTGCTAATTATCATAGTGATCAGCTTATAGCTTGGTGCTTGGCTTAGTGTCAATGGCAGGGCTGGTGTGTAGGTTGCCAGTGGGTGAAGGTCACGGCTTAGCGTATCGGTTGTGGTTTGGTGCTGGTCTCATGGCTTGGCTTGGTGCCAATGGTGGGGCTGGTGTGTAGGTTGCCAGTGGGTGAAGGTCACGGCTTAGCGTATCGGTTATGATTTGGTATTGCTTTAGGGCTTGGCTTTAGCTCATAGCCTGATTGTCACTGCTTCTACTTGGCATCTGCTCATCATTCACACACACGCGCATAGGCAGAATGCGCTAATTTGCTAACTATTCTATCAATCGTATGCGGGTAAAGGGCTTCAGGCTTCGCACCCCTTTGCTAAGTCATGCTAACTCTGCTAATTATCATAGTGATCAGCTTATAGCTTGGTGCTTGGCTTAGTGTCAATGGCAGGGCTGGTGTGTAGGTTGCCAGTGGGTGGAAGGTTACGGCTTAGCGTATCGGTTATGATTTGGTATTGCTTTAGGGCTTGGCTTTAGCTCATAGCCTGATTGTCACTGCTTCTACTTGGCATCTGCTCATCATTCACACACACGCGCATAGGCAGAATGCGCTAATTTGCTAACTATTCTATCAATCGTATGCGGGTAAAGGGCTTCAGGCTTCGCACCCCTTTGCTAAGTCATGCTAACTCTGCTAATTATCATAGTGATCAGCTTATAGCTTGGTGCTTGGCTTAGTGTCAATGGCAGGGCTGGTGTGTAGGTTGCCAGTGGGTGAAGGTTACGGCTTAGCGTATCGGTTGTGGTTTGGTGCTGGTCTCATGGCTTGGCTTAGTGTCAATGGCAGGGCTGGTGTGTAGGTTGCCAGTGGGTGAAGGTCACGGCTTAGCGTATCGGTTGTGGTTTGGTGCTGGTCTCATGGCTTGGCTTGGTGCCAATGGTGGGGCTGGTGTGTAGGTTGCCAGTGGGTGAAGGTCACGGCTTAGCGTATCGGTTATGATTTGGTATTGCTTTAGGGCTTGGCTTTAGCTCATAGCCTGATTGTCACTGCTTCTACTTGGCATCTGCTCATCATTCACACACACGCGCATAGGCAGAATGCGCTAATTTGCTAACTATTCTATCAATCGTATGCGGGTAAAGGGCTTCAGGCTTCGCACCCCTTTGCTAAGTCATGCTAACTCTGCTAATTATCATAGTGATCAGCTTATAGCTTGGTGCTTGGCTTAGTGTCAATGGCAGGGCTGGTGT
Source organism: Psychrobacter sp. KCTC 72983 (assembly GCF_014280455.1). Taxonomy (NCBI): domain Bacteria; kingdom Pseudomonadati; phylum Pseudomonadota; class Gammaproteobacteria; order Moraxellales; family Moraxellaceae; genus Psychrobacter; species Psychrobacter sp. KCTC 72983. The sequence goes on along the minus strand of NZ_CP060390.1, from coordinate 806,518 downwards.
GTAGGTTGCCAGTGGGTGAAGGTCACGGCTTAGCGTATCGGTTGTGGTTTGGTATTGCTTCAGGGTTAATAAACTGAAGCCCCGCTTTTAGGGCGGGGCTTAAGTCGTTTAAGGGTAGATTTGTTTATGTATCCTCATTGACTACCATCATACTAATAACAGCGCCTCCAACAAGACGACGGCCATATAGTATCGGTACGGGGTTACCCTCTGCAACCGTAGTCACAGCGCCACCAAAAGCATAGCTAGGTTTATTGCCGTCTGGGTCTTGCGGCTCGATGCTGGGACGCGGCATAAGTAAAGAAGCTGCACCACCTGCTATCATACCCGCACCCGCTGCTATCATAGCAGGATTGCCACCTGAAAAACCTATCAAAACAGCGCCCGCTACAACTTGTAAATAGCCCAATGTGTCGCCACCAGCTCCAGTTATTTTGGGAACAATGCGGATAACTGAAGCCCCTGTTTTCATGCCAACTTCATCTTTACTTATATTTTTATCGTCATTAAAAACTGCAAAGAATAAGCCTGTGCTTTCAGCTTCTAACATAAACTTTTTGAAGCCGTCTACTTGATAGCTTAAGGCTATGCAGGCTTCTTGTGGCGACTCAACATCAAATTCAAACGTTTTGCCAAACTTTTCGCCTAATACGCCATGCAATTCGATTTTACGTAACTTAGATTAACACACCAAGTGCAACGCTAATTAATATTATAGAACGCCTGCATAGGCGTTTTAAACCCTAATCGTTTTCTTGGTCTGTTGTTTAGTTTGTTCTCAATGTCCTGTATTTCATTATCAGAGACTTGTCTAAAGTCACAACCCTTAGGCAAGTACTCTCTGATAAGGCCATTGGTATTCTCGTTGGTTCCTCGCTGCCATGACGCATAAGCATCGGCAAAGAAGAAAGGGCTAAAGAGCTTTTGTTTCACCTTCTTATGCTGAGCAAACTCTTTACCATTGTCAGAGGTAATGGTCTTAACCTGCAACCTCACTGGCGCTAAGAGTTCTATCATTGCCTCTGATACTTGCTGTGCTGTTTTATGACCCACACGCTTCATCTTCAGCAGCCCCGTTTTACGTTCAACGAGCGTGACAATCGCTTGCTTGTGATGCTGACCGATAACGGTATCCGCTTCCCAATCTCCAATACGTGAGCGTTCTTCAACAATACAAGGGCGCTCATGAATCGAGACTCTGTCATTGATACGGCCTCGAGTCTCAGCGGTTAGACGCTGCCGGTATGGTTTTCCTTTACGTCTGAGACACTGCCACAATGTACCGCCCTGCCTCTTATCACGCCAAATATAGCGATAAATGCTCATATGACTGATACCAGCATGAACGCCAGATATTTGCTCAGGACTCCAGTTCTCTTTAAGCTTGTCTGTCACCCATGCCCAGAGGTCAGTCACAATAGTTGTGGCGTTGTTAGCCCGTCTGTCACAAGCCTTGTTATTAGCATGCTTTGCTCGGTAACCTCGTAGGCTTTTATTACGCCTAAGCTCTCTTGATATGGTACTGGGACTTCTGTTTAACACCCTCGCTATAAAATTAATACTATGTTTTGCCCCTTTAAGGGCATAAATCTGGTATCGTTCACCTAGGCTTAGATGTGTATAGCTCATGGTTGCAATCTCACTTTGGTCGGTGGATAAAAACTTTGATGCTAGCGCATCTAGGTCTTTTTTTCACCTTGCATTTGGTATTGCACTTCATGTGTTAATCTAAGTAACATAATACAGTCCTTTTATTTTTCAGTGAATAATATTGGATTTATTTCTATATGAGCCTTGCCGTCTACTTTGATTTGGCGGGCGTGGCTTTGATCAGTGAGTATTTTTAAGACTTTATCTAGCGCCTTGGCTTTGCGTAAGTGCATAGGCGTTACACGTTGTAGAATGCTTGCCCGTGGTACGGTTTTAGTGTCATGTTCACGGCAATAGGCTAACAGCCAGTTTTCAAGGCGGTCAGCTTCTATAATGGCGTGATCCCGTTCTATAAACCCGCTATACCGTTCCCATTCATCTAGTGAGTATTGCACTAGCTTAATGGCGCTTTGCATAAGATTGCCGTCTACTGCTTCCATACCTTCAAAAAATGCCAAAATAGTAGAAACGCGGGTGGCGTGTTCACATGCCCGTGAAGCAAAGGGCTTAAAGTGTGCATACCGCCCAGCCTTACCCATTTGACGCTCAGTAGTGTTGTTTAGTTCCATTAGCATGACTTCAGCTTCTTGGCTCATTGGCATTACTGGGCGCGTGATCCTTCCTTCCTGTGGTGGTATGAAGGGTTTGTCTAGCAGCTCGTTGCATCGTTCCCAATACTGTACTAGCCGTTTATCATTGAATGGGCGCATTTTGAATGAAGCAAGGTCATTGTGAAGCCGTGTACCTGCTAGGCTTGCGGGTGCTGCAAACAGAAAGCGAGGTAAAAAGCCTTGTTCACGTAGTACGGGGTCACTTAATACGCCCTCTAATACCGCCTTTTGTCCTAATGTATTAATGGTTAGGCGCACTTCGTAAGCTGTTCCGCTTTCGTTAAGGTTTGACCGTGCGCGGGTGCGTTCCGCTGTTCCTTTATCCCATAGGCTTGTTAATGTACCTAATGCAGCGTCACGGGTATCACCCTTTAGCGTATGCCCTCCAAAAATCTGCCCTGCTTCATCGCTTACCCATGCCACGTTATGAGCGTCACCGCGTATAAAGGTGCTTATTATTGGTTCAAGCGTGGCATCTTTAAATAATGATTGCGGGTTGTGTGGCTCAGGGTGGTTATTCTCTAAGTCGGCTTTTTCTTTGGCACTACGGCACTTTGCTATAGCTAAGGTGTGATCCTTTACGTCCTCGTGGTACTGGCTCATCATAGTTTGTTGACGTTCATATATACGCTGATCGGCTAGCCGTTGGCATGATGATTTACGTTCACCGCTGCCACCTTCAGTAAGTATAAATAAGCTACACGGTTGCCCCTTATTACTATAACGGTCATAAGCATTTACATGGGGCTGGGCAAGGTATGACAAGGCACCCATAACGCACTGACCAGCCATAGCTATAGGGGCTTGCACATGATGGGCTATTGCTGTGACAGCATGGCGGGCTAATTCAGGCAATGCATCAAGCGGGTAAGGGTTAGGCGTTCCGTTTTCATCTATTAACCGTGTAAATGGTTCTTTTTCATTGATTATTTGCCAGCTAAGCGTTTGTTTTTGCTCATTGGTTAGTGGCTCATGCCCGTCCAATGTGCCAAGGTTGTGAATAGCTGCATTTGCTAACAAGCCTTTGACTTCATTATCAGGTATAGGAAAATCAAGGTCATAATCAAGGCTGTGTATAGCTATCGTGGCATCTACTAGCATGGCTTGGTAGTCGTCAAGTTCATGGCACCCAATAGGCAAGCATAATCTACCTTTAGCTTTAAACTGCCACTGTCCCACCATATAAGCAATATTTGCAGGTGTGAAGCATACTAAGATAAAGGCTTGCGGGTGTACTCTATAGATATTACAGCCCGCTTCTATCGTTTTGACTAAAAACACGGTATTACTATCGGTTAAGGTGCCAATAGCAAACGCCCCTTTAGGTTGGCTCAATGGCTCAAAAACTATAGGCGCTTGGTGATCTTTATCATCAGGGGGTGGTATCATTGCCGTATTTACTATATTCCCTTTAGCATCTACTAAGGGTAATAGTAGGTGATCAGGAAAGCGGGTAGTGTCTTGCCCTGTGATGTTAAAGCCTGTTGCTGTATGGCGGGGCTGTTGAGTGCTAAATGCTGATAAAGGCAAACAAGCTAAGGTGTCGTTATACCTTTTGATCTGTTCAGGCTTTAGGGTATTTTTATTAAACATTTTTACCAGTTGGCTGGCTGCTGTGGTGGTCTCTAATTTACTCATGGCTACCCCCTTTTACTTGCTTAGCAGCTCTTAACTGCTCTAATGCATCGCTGGCATCAGCATTGAAGTTCATAACTAAGTGCTGGCTAATACTAATTAAGTCAGTAACCATGCCACGCGGGTAATTATCGTTATTGGATAACTTGCGTATGGCTTCGTATAGACTGTTTAGCCAGTTGGTATGATGCATTTGCAAGCTAAGGGTATCATCAAGCTGTAACGCTAGGTTTTGGGCGCTCAGTGAAGCCGTGGGCTGTGTAGCTTGTTGGTTTTGAGTGGTTGGCGCTTGCTTAGCAGCTCTTAACTGCTCTAATGCATCGCTGGCATCAGCATTGAAGTTCATAACTAAGTGCTGGCTAATACTGATTAAGTCAGTAACCATGCCACGCGGGTAATTATCGTTATTGGATAACTTGCGTATGGCTTCGTATAGACTGTTTAGCCAGTTGGTATGATGCATTTGCAAGCTAAGGGTATCATCAAGCTGTAACGCTAGGTTTTGGGCGCTCAGTGAAGCCGTGGGCTGTGTAGCTTGTTGGTTTTGGGTAGGGGTTTGATTGTTTGCTAGGGTTGTGCTGATTGAATTACCCATGATGGATAGCTCCTATATTGTTTTGAGTAGGTGTCACGCTACACGCTCTATACATTGATGTATACGCTGGTATAGGGTGACGGGGTTCACTCTCGGTCAATATAGAAACCGCCCCGCATATTTGCCTATTGGCTATTTTATTTTGCGATGTCACCCCGTCATAGTCGGCTGGCAATTGATTTGCCATAGATATGAGGGTTTTGTCCCTTGATGCGCTTAAATACGCTTTTAGGGTTGTGGCTGAGTATTTAGAATGAATTTGAGAGTTCATACTATGATCAGACACAAAAAAAGCCAAAATGTCACGGCTGGCTTGTCCGCTATATTGATTTGAGAGAATTGCAGTATACGCTAGGGCGGTACAAGATGACAAGCCCAGCAATAAGATAGTAATTAATAGCATAAGCACAAAAGGTGGTTTGATATAGCCCGCTTGCTTGGTGCCAATGGTGGGGCTGGTGTGTAGGTTGCCAGTGGGATTAATGAAGCGTACAAGGTGCCCTAGTCTAACTTGCCCTTGCGGGTTTAACAGCTCTCTAATTACTGCTAAGTGTGGGGCGTTGGTTTTGTCGCTTATTAATACCCATAATATAGGGTCAGGGCGTTTGCCTTGTTCATTGATTTTGCGCTCAAGCTCCCAAAGGCAACCGTGTGCATTACAAGTAAAAATATAATGCTTTCGGCTTTGAGTGAATACCGTCACTAATTGGCTAGCGCAATAGTTCTTACCATATTTTATACGGTATTCCGTGCTTGCAGCGTCAAGGGTGAGTTGTTCTAACTCTGTGACTTGGCTCATGCTGGGGTATAAGCCTGAGTGCCAAGCCCATCGTTTTGAATGATTAGGCGTATATATTATCGTTTGGTTGTTAGGTAGCTGAGATATAAACCCCGCGCCCCGCTGTAAAATATGATTGAAAGCATCATTTGTTTTTGATGTATTAGCAATCAACAGGGTAGCGTCCAAGGTATCGTTTGACTGTCCAAGGTGGTCATTAACTGGCTCTATATAATGATCACTTAGTACCTTATACCAATGATGGCGGTTACTCATGGATGATTTAGGCGGTGTGTAGCCTATATTTGCGTACTTACCCGCTAGGCTTCTACCTAAAACTATATATTCATGGTTTTTTGCGCTTTCGGGGCTGGTGATGATGCTGGTGATATGAGACATATTAAGCCACCCCGCCATTGTTGTTATCGTCATTTGATGCGGGTGTATCAGTAGGCGCGTACTGGTCTTTAAACCATTGATGCACGTCTTGATTACGCCATGCGGTAACAGTGTTAGACAGTTTGACGGGGGCAGGGAAACGCCCATTTTTTGCCCACTTCCATAGCGTTGATAAGCCAATAGGTAAAAAAGGTATTAATTGGCTGGCACGGCTATAGCCGTCTAATGGCAAGCTGATTGCATTAGGTGGCGGGGTATTAGTTGGCTGTAATGTTGGCGCTGGAATGATGAAAGCGGGCGGTAGTGTGTTAGCATTGGTAGCTGATTGCTTTTGTGTGGTCATAGTCATTACCCATAATAATTGATTGATTATTACGCGCTTGCGGTCTAGGTATATGGTCATAGACTGCTAGGCGATGTGGTAATGATGAATGACTTTAGATATATTATAAAAACAGCGCTAGCATTATATTATTGTGCTAGCACTGTAATTTAGGCATTGACTGTATATATTTTATTAACTCGCTTTGAATGCTAGGTATTTCAAACCATGTAATATCATGGCGTATGCCCCTAGAATATTCACTAATCCATACCTTTACTTGATCGAGGTTATATTCCTCATGGGGTGTGGTTTTTTCTAATAAATCCATTACTATTTCAGCGCGTTTCTTTTGCGTGGCGTTAGGCTCTAGTCTTAATGACTCGTTAAAAGCTCCTTGAAATGAACGTCTTTTTTCTTTAGTTTTGTCCGCTGTCTTTTGGGCATTGATAAATCCCTGCTTACTAATATGATCTAGCCTATTTACCAAAATATTAGTGATTTGGTGGGCGTGGTGAACAGAATAAGAATGCGGGTATTTTGTATCATTGATAGACGATACAACCCTAAAATCATCATTGATAGGTGAATTAAAATGATCGAAATGCTTAAAGTCCGTTTGTGTGTAATCTAGGTAATAAGGTAAAAGTAGCCCATAAATAAAAGGGACTTCTAAAGGGAATGTTTTAGCCAGTAATGGATTTGGTTTGTTTGCTTCCTCAATCCAATACCTGTAAAAGCTCTCACAATGGTAAAGGCTTATGTTTTTAATAAAATTTACATTGTGCTCTATGACAGACTCAGGCGCTTTCATTGCTTTTAGTGAATTAATAATTCTATTATGAATATCTTTAAGAATAATTGTTCTAGGCAAGTCTTGTTTTAATAAGTCCTGAATACTGCTATCTAGTGATAATTTCATTACTGCACCCATGCACCCAATCAAAAATAAATAAGGGCTAAGACGTGTCACGGCTTTGGGTGCATTTGCCGTGATTTTCGGTAGCTACTCCTAGTCTTAGCAAGCTGTAAAAACTGGTTTTGTTTACTTTTTAATCAATTAATAGCGTATTTTTAGTAAAATTAGCGGATAGTTAGCAAAGTTAGCATGACTTAGCAAAGGGGTGCGAAGCCTGAAGCCCTTTACCTGCATATGATTGATAGGATAGTTAGCAAATTAGCGCATTCTGCCTATGCGCGGGCAAGGGGTAATGCTTATATATGCCAATAGTAATAGGGTATCTATCACCCATGTTTTGCAGCCAATGCCTTAAAATTGGCATGTATCACGTTATCCAATTTGCCAGCGTAAGCGTCATCAATGAAGTTTGCCCATTGGTGCATCATGTCAGTACGATAAGGTAAATGTTGAGCACCGTTATAGGCTTTGCTTATCTTGTTTTCTTTTTCATGTGCTAGCTGTAGCTCTATTGCTTCATGCATAAAGCCTTGTTCATGTAATGTGGTACTGGCAAGCCCACGGAAGCCGTGACCTGTCATGCGCCCTTTATACCCTAAACGCCATAGGGCAGTAATAAAGGCGTTAGTGCTGTAGGGTTTACGGGTAGTAGGATTAAAGAATACATATTGATTAGAAAAGCCTAAGCCCTTAATAGTTTTAAGTAGGGCTATGGCTTGTGGTGCCAATGGCACTAGGTGGGGTCTGTCCATTTTCATCTTGTCGGCTGGTATGCGCCATACATTGGCTTGGTAGTCTATTTCTGCCCATTCCATAAAGCGTAGTTCTTGTGTACGTACAAACGTATAACACATAAACCATAACCCTAGCTTTACTAATATATCACCGTCATAAGAGTCTATATCTTGTAATAGTTTAGGTAATTGCTGGCTAGTTATACGGCTATGGTGCTTCACCTTATGGGGCTTTAGTGCTTCGGTCAGATCATTGGCGGGGTTGTGAGTTATTAAGCCCTCACGTATGGCTTGTTTGAATATCTGCCCTGTTTGGCGTATTGCTCTACGCGCCATATCAGTAGCGCCCCTTGCTTCTATAGCTTTACCAATAGCCAAAATGTCAGGGGCGGTTATATCGTCTATATTCATTTGCCCAATGGCGGGCTTTATATCTCGTTGATACTGTGAATAATCACGGCTATAAGTGGTGGGTGCAATGTGGTTTTTACGGTCAGTGTGCCAGCGCTGGGCTATGGTATTAAATACCTTTGATCCGTCACGGTTGGCTTGTTGATCCTTCTTTGCTTGCTTTGGGTCTATGCCTTGCTCAATAAGGGCTTTTATCTCATTATGACGATAGCGAGCATCGGCAAGGCTCATTGTAGGGTATTTGCCAATAGTTAGGCTTTGCCGTTTATTGTTATATTTATAATCACTTACCCATACCTTACTACCAGTATGGCGCACCCATAAACGTAGGTTATCACCGTCACTATATTTGTCAGGGCGTGAAGGGGTGCATTTGGGTGTAGGCTTTAAGCGTTTGATCTGAGTATCAGTAAGAGACATGACGGTATATTCTCATAACGGTATAATTTATACCGTAAAATATACCGTACTTTTAAGAGTATTACCATAGATGATTGTAGATAGCTATAGACAGTAAAAGCCTTGTAAACGCCCAAAAATATAGGGTAGTCAGCTTATGCTAGACTACCCTATATTAGTGTTTGGTCGGAACGGCAGGATTTGAACCTGCGACCACCACACCCCCAGTGTGGTGCGCTACCAGACTGCGCTACGCCCCGAATGACTGACTATTTTACGCAAAATTATGTATATTGCAAGGGCTATTTATATTAGTCAAAATCTACAATACCATTCTGCCTAGCATAGTCAGTCTAATTGCTACGCTGCTCGTGTTAACCTAACAATTCTTTTAGAATTTGGTTCACTTGCTGCGGGTTCGCACTACCGCGACTGGCTTTCATGACTTGACCGACCAAACCGTTAAAGGCTTTTTCTTTACCGCCGCGATATTCTTCGACCATCGCTTCATTTTTTGCAATGACTTCCTCGACCATGGCTTTGATAGCGCCCGTGTCAGTCTCTTGCTTGAGGCCTTTGTCTTTGATGATTTTGTCTGCGGCGTCATCGCCGTCGCCGCCTTCGCGCTCGTATAGCGCACTAAAGACTTTCTTAGCCAATTTGCCAGATAGCGTGTCATCTTTGATACGCTTAAGCATACCAGCCAACTGCTTGGCGCTGATAGGGGAGTGGGTGATGTCTTTATCGTCTTTGTTCAGTGCGCCGAGTAAGTCGCCCATGACCCAGTTGCCAGCCATTTTGGCATCTGCTTGCCCAACTTCTGCGACCACAGCTTCAAAGTAATCAGCAATCTGACGACTACCAGTCAAGATACGAGCATCATATTCTGACAGACCAAGCGCTTCTTCAAAGCGTGCACGGCGAGCGACGGGTAGCTCTGGCATGGCTGCTTTGATCGCGTCAACGGTATGCTGCTCAATTCGGACAGGTAGCAAGTCAGGATCAGGGAAGTAGCGATAGTCGTTGGCGTCTTCTTTGGTACGCATGGTACGCGTTTCGTCACGCTCTGGATCATATAGCATGGTTGCTTGTACGACTTTGCCGCCATCTTCTAGGATGTCGATTTGACGCTCGATTTCACGATTGATAGCACGTTCGATAAAGCGGAACGAGTTTAGGTTTTTAAGCTCAGTACGTGTACCAAGCTCAGCGCCTGGCTTGCGTACAGAGACGTTGCAGTCACAGCGGAATGAGCCTTCAGCCATTACTGCGTCTGAAATACCTAGCCAAGTGACTAGCTGATGGATGGCTTTGATGTAGGCAAGCGCTTCGTGAGCAGAGCGCATGTCTGGCTCAGAGACGATTTCGATTAGTGGCGTACCCGCACGGTTCAAATCCACACCCGTCATACCATCGACGGCATCATGGACAGATTTACCCGCATCTTCTTCTAGATGGGCGCGGGTAATACCCATACGTTTTGGATATTCGTTTTTCTCGCCTTCGTTGACCACAACATCGATGTATCCTTCACCTACGATAGGATTGGCCATCTGAGTGATTTGATAGCCTTTAGGCAAGTCAGGGTAGAAGTAGTTTTTACGATCAAATGTATTAAACAGACCCAGCTCAGCATTGACACCGATACCAAATTTTAGCGCGCGATCGACCACGCCAGCATTTAATACTGGCAATACACCAGGTAAGCCTAAGTCAACGATACTTGCTTGGCTGTTTGGCTCATGACCGAAGTCAGTTGGCGCACTTGAGAATATTTTACTTTCTGTATTCAACTGGCAGTGAATCTCGATACCGATGACCACTTCATAGCCATCGACAAGTAGCTCTTTACGCACGGCGTGCTCGCGGACGGCACTGTTATCAGTAGTAGCTGTACTCATTATACCGTCTCCTTTGCGATGGTAGAGTGTTGTAGATGATGGTCGGTATGCTGCTGGAACAAATGCGCAGTCGTAAGCAATTGACTCTCTTGCCAGTGCTTACCGATTAATTGCAAGCCAATAGGTAGGCCTTCTGTCGTCAAACCTACTGGCTGACTGAGCGCAGGTAGACCCGCTAGGTTGACCGCGATGGTATAGACATCACCTAAGTACATGGTCGCAGGGTCGAGGTCTTCTGCCAGCTTATAAGCTGCGGTCGGCGCGGTGGGACTGGCGATGACGTCACAATTGGCAAAAGCATCATCAAAGTCTTTGACAATTAAGCGGCGGATTTTTTGTGCTTTAGTATAGTAAGCATCGAAGTAGCCAGCAGATAGCGCATAAGTCCCCGTCAAAATACGGCGCTGTACTTCAGGGCCAAAGCCTTCAGAACGTGAGCGCGTGTATAGATCGATCAGATCCGTTGGGTTTTCACAGCGATAGCCAAAACGTACGCCATCGAAGCGTGATAGGTTCGAAGACGCTTCGGCAGGTGCTAGCATATAATAGGTGGCGAGCGTGATCTCAGGGTCAGTGATGTTTACTTCTACAATCGTTGCGCCCAGCTCTTCGTATTTCTTTAAAGCGGCACGTGCTGCTTGTTCGACTTCGCTATTAAGCCCTGTACTGAAATATTCTTTAGCCACACCAATACGCAAACCGTCAAATGGCTTATCACCAGCCGCAGCCTCTGCATCATTGATGTCTTGTACGTAGTTGGGCATATCGTATTTGATAGAAGTGGCATCGCGTGGATCGTGCCCAATCATTGGCTGTAGCAAATAAGCACAATCTTTAGCGCTGCGTCCCATGCTACCAGCTTGATCCAAGCTTGAGGCATAGGCAATCATACCAAAGCGTGACACACGGCCATAAGTAGGCTTGATACCCGTTAGGCCACAGAATGAAGCTGGCTGACGAATAGAGCCGCCCGTATCACTACCGGTAGCAACAGGGACAAAACCTGCGGCAACGGCAGCGGCACTACCACCTGATGAGCCACCAGGGACGCGCTCTAGGTTCCAAGGATTCTGTACGGTGCCGTAGTATGAGCTGCTGTTGTCTGAGCCCATGGCAAACTCATCCATATTGAGCTTACCTAAGCTAATCATGCCAGCTTTGTCGATGTTAGAGACGATGGTTGCATCATATGGTGAGACAAAGTTATGCAGCATCTTAGAACCACAAGTCGTTAATACGCCTTGGGTACAAAAGATGTCTTTGTGCGCCATCGGTACGCCAAGTAGTGGACGCTGATCGCCTTGTGCACGCATCTCGTCAGCGGCTTTTGCTTGTGCACGTGCTGTTTCAGAAGTATGCGTGATAAAACTATTGATTTTGCCATCTAGCGCATCGATACGCTTGATGTAATGCTCGGTTAATTCTGCGCTGCTAAATTGTTTGTCTTGCAAGCCAGTAATTAGCTGCTCGGTACTTAATAAATGAAGTTCAGACATAAGGTGTCGTCCGTCAAAATGTGAATAGCATAAAATAAAATAGGATAATGACAAATGCGTGGTTGTATTATTCAGCCACTATTATTCAATCACCTGAGGTACAAGGTATAAGCCATCTTCAACGGCAGGCGCGACTGACTGATTGCGCTCGCGATTGATATCGTGTTTGGCTACGTCAGCACGTAACTCTTGGCAAGCCTCATGGATATTGGCTAGTGGTTTGATATCTGTTGTATCAACGTTAGATAAGGTATGCATCAATTTTAATACTTTACTGATATCGGCGGCATAGCTATCGGCCGTGCTTTCATCGACACCCAAGCGTGCAAGGTTGGCAACTTCCAGGATTTCTTCACGGCTGACAGTGTTGTCAGACGTTGCTGATTGCTGAGACATAGTTTCTCCAGTTAAGGACAGTTTTTGTTAGAGTAGGGATAAGGCAAATATATAAGCGCTCAAATGTAATTGGCTATAAAGTTGGCTTATTATAAAGCATCTGACCCAAGTTTACAGAGTATGAGGCTTGATTGATGCACAATATCAATCAACATCCGTATCAATCAGGGCAGAGTGCCGGCATAGCAATACGCAAATACTTGCAAAACTGACCGCATAATTCATGATTGATTTTCAATTGCTTCCCAATTAGGCTCTAAAATACGTTACAGTATGTACCTACTACTAAGCAAAACAATTATCTGCCTGTAGAGCCTTGTTAGTTATCACATTAAAAGCAGTTTCATTGAGTTGAATGATAGTCACTACTATTTCAAACTTTGTAACAACTTTTAGCGTCTTAGACAAAAATCCTTGCTTACTGATGCAAATACCTATGTTTTTTTTGAGCTAAATCGGTATAATTTAGCTCAGTTTTTTCATTTCATCATTATTGCTTAGGTTTGACTGGTTGCGATGATTCACTTTCGCTCCCGTTAATGTCTAACGACGACCTGCTCAACGCTGACGAGTAACACCTCAGTCAATCTCATTCGCCTCATTCGTAAGACGCTGGATATATTAGTCATGAACCTGTTTGGATTTTTATCAAATAATATCGCTATCGACCTCGGTACTGCGAACACCCTTATTTTTATTCCTAATAAAGGCGTCGTACTTGACGAGCCTACGGTGGTCGCATTACGAAGCAATCGTACTCAAAACCCGACCGTCGCTGCTGTGGGTATCGATGCCAAGCAAATGCTGGGTCGTACGCCTGCCAATATCACAGCGATTCGCCCGCTAAAAGACGGTGTGATTGCTGATTTTGAAGTGACGCAAAAAATGCTAAAACACTTCATCACTAAGGTAAAAGCCAAGCGTTTTATGGCACAGCCTAACGTGGTGGTTTGTGTACCATGTAAGTCCACCTTGGTTGAGCGTAAGGCGATTCGTGAGGCAGTATCATCAGCAGGCGCGAGCAAAGTATTATTGCTAGAAGAGCCAATGGCTGCGGCTATCGGTGCTGGCATGCCTGTTCATGAAGCCAGTGGTTCTATGGTCGTCGATATCGGTGGTGGCACCACTGAGATTGCTGTTATCGCGCTATCTGGTTGCGTCTATGCTGAGTCTATCCGTATCGGTGGCGATATGTTTGATGAGGCGATTATTACACATGTGCGCCGTACGCATGGTTGTGTGATTGGTGAGACGACCGCTGAGCGCATCAAAAAAGAAGTTGGCTCTGCATTGAATGAAAATAGCCAGCTAGAAGTAGAAGTTCGTGGTCGCAGCATGGCAGAAGGCGTGCCGAAAACCTTTATCGTCAATTCAGAAGAAGTACAAAAAGCATTGACTGACCCACTAAGCGGTATTGTCAGTGCAGTCAAAGTCGCTCTTGAGCAGACACCGCCAGAGTTGTCATCAGACATCGCAGAGCGCGGTATCGTATTGACAGGCGGTGGGGCGTTATTGCGCGATTTAGATAAGCTGATCTCACAAGAGACGGGCTTACCAGTGACGGTAGCAGAAGACCCTTTAACCTGCGTTAGCCGTGGTGGTGGTATCGCCCTTGATTTCATCAATAACAAAAGCTTGAACATGATTTTTGTCTAAATAGCTTTTGCTCATGAGCATGGTTTCCCTGTTAGGATATCTATAATGCCTCATGGCTTATGCATCAATCATTGATGTAGCCGATGCGATGACAAGTATATAAATTAAAGGTAGCCGACTGCGCTGCCTTTAATTGCATTAATCCATGCTAGAACCCAATATCACCGATAAACACGTATGTCCTCAATAAGTGTGATTGTTCATTTTAGAATTCTTAAATTAGACGACTTATGACTCCAAGTATCTTTGCGCGCCAAGCGTTATCACTTCGTAAGACTGCCATCGTGTTGATAGCGGCCTTAATACTGATGTGGTTTGATAGCAAAAACTCGGAATGGTTCAATCCAGTGCGCAGTACCAGTCATGCTGCCATGCAGCCTATTTATGAGATGTCTTTATTACCGAGCTATGCCAAGCATTGGGCGAGTGGTAGTTTGCAGTCAAAAGAAGCGCTGCGCCGCGAAAACATGCAGCTAAAATCGCAACTCATTCATGCACATGCCAAACTGCAGCAACAAGATTATATCTTGGCACAAAATGCGCGCTTGCAAGGGATTTTATCCACCACAAAGCCTGAGCAGTTTGATCTCAACTTAGCTCAAGTCATTGGTACAGATACCAACTTACTCAGACAGATTGTTGTGCTCAATAAAGGCAAGCAAGATGGTGTACAAGTCGGACAAACGGTTATCGATGAAGATGGTATTTTAGGACAGATCATTAACGTCTATCCTAATACGAGCCGTTTGTTATTGATTACAGATGACCAGCAGTCAGTGGCTGTCACTGTCAAACGTACTGGTCAGCGGGCTATTGTGACAGGCCAAGGTATCCCATCTGCACTGAGCCTAAACTATGTTTTTAAGACTTCAGACGTGCGCGTGGGTGATGAGTTGGTATCATCTGGTTTGGGTGGGCGAATTCCAGCGGGCTATCGTGTTGGCCGTATTGCTCACATCAAAGATGGGCAAGCGGATAACTTTAGAATCATTGAGGTCACGCCTTCTGCAAACTTTATTGACAACGCTTATGTCTTGATATTACAAGACAAGATACTCACTAAGAGTAAGAGCAGTAGTCAATGAATTCTGATGTCATAACGTTTTAACCAATAATGCCAGCTGCCTTTTTTATCAAAATTTTGCCTATCGTACTATCTCATTATTACCCAATGCATCCTATAACAGCGGTCGCTACACAATCGAAGGTAAATACTCATGTCGTATCCTGATTCTGAGAATTCAACGGCACTGTTGATTGTGGTCATTGTTCTAAGCTTTATCATTGCTTCATCGCTCAATGTCTATCCGTTAAGCCCAAGTATGGCAACATTACGGCCCATGATTATGATTATGGTGCTGATATATTGGCTACTGTTCCAGCCGCGCTATGTGGGTATCTTTACCGCATTTACTATTGGGCTTATTACAGATTTGCTGATGGACACCCATCTAGGACAGCAAGCCTTTGCCGCTGTCGTGGTGGCACTAGTGATCAAAATTACTAGTATCTATGTTAGACAACTAAATACCATCAGCGCATGGTTGATAGCCAGTTTAGGATTAATTGTTTTTCAGCTAAATTTATGGATGCTGCAGATGTTTATCCAAAATACCTTTATCGCAAAATCTGCTTTGTCGCTTATGATGAGTATCATCAGCTGGCCACTTGTCTTACTGGCTCTACGCAAGTTTGCGCGTTAATGGTATTTATTAACTTATATGCAAAATATCTAAAAAATACATACCTCATAAATCTGTAAATAAAGAGAAGAGCGATGGATATCATTTTAGCGTCTGGTTCGCCGCGCCGTCGAGAGCTACTAGCAAGAGCACAGTTAGATTTTAGAGTATTGAGTGTAGATATTGACGAAACGCCGCAAGATGATGAATTACCCAAAGACTATATTGAGCGTATGGTCGCTACCAAAGCCATGGCTGCCATAGAGCAACTAAACGGCACATTAGAAATCGATGAGAACGGTACCAACGAATTAATTATCATTTTGACCTCTGATACCATCGGAGTGTTACCAGATGGCAAGACAGTACTGGTCAAACCGACCGATCGTGAGCATGCTTATAGCATGTGGCAGCAGATGTCAGATAATATCCATGAAGTATGGACTGCCGTACAAGCCACCAAAATACAGCGGCTACCTAAAGGAACAGAACACAATGCATCAAAGCGCACTCAGGCATTTCAAATTATCGACCAGCAGCAAATTACTGAGCGTACAGCAGTAACCTTTATACCATTGACTACAGAGATGATGAGCAATTATTGGGACAGTGGAGAGCCTGCTGATAAAGCGGGTGGCTATGGTATTCAAGGTTTAGGTGCTGCTTGGGTCAGCCGTATTAACGGCAGTTACACCAATGTCGTTGGATTGCCACTGGCGCAAACGCTGGCCTTAATCAAAGACATGACAGAAGGCAGTGAGGATATCGTTGACCCGTTATAATTATATATGCACATAATGACACGGTAGGGCAATGGGCAAGAGCAAGGCGCATTTGTTACACTGTCAATCTAATAGACGATGACCGTCTGATAAGAAAGCTGAGAGATAAGAGAAAAAACTATGTCCGAAGAGCTGCTGATTAATATTAGTCCAATGGAATCCCGTGTTGCGGTTTTAGATAATGGCATCTTGGGTGAGATTTATATTGAGCGACATCATAAACTGGGTTTGGTCGGCAATATTTATCTGGGCACAGTCGTACGTGTCCTTCCAGGCATGCAGGCAGCCTTCGTTGATATCGGTCAATCGCGAACCGCATTTCTACATGTCAATGATATGCAGCGCGAGCCTCGCCCAGTTGCAGAAGACAAAAGCAAAGCCGCTACAAATGACAAAAAAGATAATAGTGACAATAGCGCCATCTTAGAAACATCCACGGATAGCTTAGCAATCACGCCACCTGTTGTCAGTGCTCAAAGTACGGAGGTCGTGCCTATTTCTAAGACCTTGATTCAGCATCGATTACACGAAAGCCAGCGTATCTTGGTACAAGTCACCAAAGACCAATTAGGCAGTAAGGGTGCTCGCTTAACGACCAATATATCGTTGCCATCTCGCTATCTGGTTTATCTACCATCAAGCGATCATATCGGTATATCACAGCGTATTGATGGTGAAGAAGAGCGCACGCGTCTGAAAACTGAGCTTAGTAGCTTAATGCAAACGGTCAACCTAAAAGGTGGTCTGATCGCTCGTACTGCGGCTGAGCGTGTCCCTGTAAACAAGCTAGAAGAGGATATTTATTACCTGTTGCAGCTGTGGCGTACCATCTGTGCTCGTCGCCAAGAGATCAATCATCACCAAAGCTCAGAACTTATTTATCAAGAACTATCGCTACCACTGCGCTCTATCCGTGATCTGGTTCATGCTGATACCGAAAAAGTCATCATTGATAATACGCAAGTTTATGAACAAGTCAGATACTTTGCCAAAGAGTTTGTACCGTTCATTTACGATAAAATCGTGCATTATACGGCAGAGCAGTCACTGTTTGACGTGCATCGGGTTGAAGATGATTTACGTGACGCATTGAAACGTCGTGTTGACTTGAAGTCTGGTGGCTATCTGATTATTGACCAAACAGAAGCAATGACGACGATTGATGTGAATACAGGCTCTTTTGTAGGCGGTCGCTCATTAGAAGACACCGTTTATAAGACTAATCTAGAAGCCACACATGCCATCGCACGTCAGCTGCGCCTGCGTAATCTAGGCGGCATTATTATTCTAGATTTTATCGATATGCTAGAGCAGCAGCATAAGGATGATGTATTAGAGAGCTTACAGGCGCAGCTAACCCAAGACTATGCCAAAACCAAAATTACGCAGGTTAGTGAACTTGGCTTAGTGGAGATGACACGCAAGCGCACGCGTGAATCATTGGGTCAGCAGCTTTGTGAGCCGTGCTCAACTTGCCAAGGTCGTGGGTTCGTTAAAACCGCAGAGACCGTTTGCTTTGAGATTTTCCGTGAGATCATGCGCTGCGCTCGTACTTATAATTCTCCTAAGAAATTCACAGTAGTGGCTCATGCGGCAGTCATTGATTTATTGCTGACATCAGAGTCAGATACAGTAGCCGATCTAGAGTATCTACTGGGTCGAGTGATTACATTTGACGTAGAAAATCTATATACCCAAGAGCAGTATGATATTGTTTTGGACTGAGATTACTGAGCCTACTGCCAGAGACTTGTTACAAGTATCTTGACCAACAAAACAGTTTTCTAAAAATTGAGGTCTTTAATTACGTCAGATATTGCCCTTGCAATACCTAAAATACTCTGTATAATACACACCACTGAATTATATATGCGCAGCTGACTAAAAAAGCTGGCGCTATGACAGCTGGAGCATCGTTTCTGGCACTATTTCATTATGCCTTTGCTGACATCCATTATAGGAGAGTTGGCGGGGCTTTAAACTATTTTGCTTTTGGCACGCTATAAGTTCGGATAAAGAACTCATTCTGGTTAAGAACAGAAGGCCGCTTTAAGTGAATATTTAACCAAACTGCTTTTGATCATAGTCTTGCAAACCAAGAATGACGAAAGCACATATTAGGAGCTTGCTGGCATGGCTAACCAGAGAATCCGTATCCGTCTTAAGTCTTTTGATCATCGTCTGATTGATCAATCTGCACAAGAGATTGTTGATACTGCAAAGCGCACCGGTGCGCAAGTTTGTGGTCCTGTACCGTTGCCGACTCGCATTGAGCGCTTCAACGTTCTAACCTCACCACACGTTAACAAAGACGCGCGTGATCAGTACGAAATCCGTACTCACAAGCGTATGGTTGATATCGTTCAGCCTACTGACAAAACTGTGGATGCGCTAATGAAATTAGATTTAGCGGCGGGTGTTGACGTCCAAATTGCTTTGGGTTAATGCACATTACACACCCAACCCATTAATATAAGATATAAAGAGGTCTAAAATGGCGATCGGTTTAGTCGGTAAAAAATGCGGCATGACCCGTGTCTTCACTGAAACAGGCGCATCTATTCCTGTAACAGTGGTTGAGGTCGATGCAAACCGCATTACTCAAGTAAAAAATACTGATGTAGATGGTTACCAAGCCATCCAAGTCACCACAGGTACCCGTCGTGACAGCCGCGTAACTGCTGCACAAAAAGGTCACTTCGCGAAAGCTGGCGTTAAAGCTGGTCGTGGTGTTTGGGAATTTCGTGTCAACGATAGCGACCTTGAAGGTCGTGAGGTTGGCGGTGAGATTCTAGCTGACTTGTTTGAACAAGGTCAGAAGGTTGATGTGACAGGACAAAGCAAAGGTAAAGGCTTCCAAGGTCCAATCAAACGTCACAACTTTAGTATGCAAGATGCTACTCATGGTAACTCAGTGTCTCATCGTGCACATGGTTCAACTGGTCAAAACCAGTCACCAGGTAGAGTATTCAAAGGCAAAAAGATGGCGGGTCAGATGGGTAACAAGCGTGTTACTGTTCAAGGCCTAGAAGTGATTTCGGTTGATGCCGAAAAAGGGTTACTTGTCATCAAGGGTGCTATCCCAGGTGCCACCGGTGGCGATGTTATCGTACGTCCGTCAGTCAAAGCCTAAGCAAGGGGATTAACGTGGATTTAAAAACAGTTACAGGTGCAGCGGTTGAGCTTTCTGATACGGCTTTTGGTCGTGAATTCAATGAAGCATTAGTGCACCAAGTCGTCACCGCTTATCTAGCTGGTGCTCGCCAAGGTACACGCGCTCAAAAAACCCGTGCCGAAGTTTCTGGCGGTGGTATCAAGCCATGGCGCCAAAAAGGTACTGGTCGCGCTCGTGCGGGCTCTATTCGTAGCCCAATCTGGCGTTCAGGTGGTCGTGCATTCGCTGCAAAACCACAAGATTGGTCACAGAAAGTAAACCGTAAAATGTATCGCGGTGCGATGCAGTGCATCCTAGCAGAATTGATTCGTCAAGAGCGTCTGATTTTGGTAGAAGAGTTGAGCGTTTCTGGGCCGAAAACTAAAGAACTGATTGCAAAGCTAAATGAGCTTGATGCACCACGTGCATTGATCGTCACCAAAGAAGTTGACGAAAACTTATACTTAGCTGCTCGCAACATTCCGCACGTCAATGTACTTGGTACAAACGAAGTGGATCCAGTGAGCTTGATCGCATTTGATAAAGTGATCATGTCAGTTGAAGCTGCGAAACAATTTGAGGAAGCACTAGCATGAACAACGCAAGACTTTATCAGGTCTTAAGAGGGCCTGTATTCTCAGAAAAATCTCAAATGCTTGGCGACTCACTTGGTGTGCAGGTATTTAAAGTTGACTCTAACGCTACTAAGCTTGAAGTCAAAAAAGCAGTTGAGTTGATGTTTGAAGGTGTTGAAGTTACTAAAGTAAACACTTTGAATGTTAAAGGTAAGACAAAGCGTTTTGGTAAAAGCATCGGTCGTCGTAACGACTATAAAAAAGCCTATGTTACCTTAAAAGCTGGTCAAGATGTACAAATGGCTGATGCTGGTGAAGAAGTCGCAAACACGACTGCCTCTACTAGTGAAACAGCGAATAACGAATAAGGATTACACTCATGCCTATCGTAAGAGCAAAGCCAACATCACCAGGCCGTCGTTTTGTTGAAAAAGTGGTGCATCCACACCTTTATAAAGGTCGTCCTTATGCAGCGCTTCTAGAATCAAAAAGTAAGTCAGGTGGTCGTAACAATAATGGTCGTATCACTACTCGTCACATTGGCGGTGGTCATAAGCAACATTATCGCATTATCGACTTCAAACGTACTAAAGACAATATCCCAGCTGTGGTAGAGCGTATTGAATACGATCCTAACCGTACTGCACATATTGCATTACTTAAGTATGCTGATGGCGAACGTCGTTACATCATCGCTGCTAAAAAACAAGCAGTTGGCGATACAGTAATGTCAGGCGAAACATCTCCAATACGTCCAGGTAACTGCCTACCGCTAAAAAACATCCCATTGGGTACTGTGATTCATAATATCGAACTTAAAATCGGTAAAGGTGCACAGATGGCTCGTTCTGCGGGTGCTAGCGTTCAGTTATTAGGCCGTGACGGTATCTACGCTATTTTACGTCTACGTTCAGGCGAAACTCGCCGTGTACACGTAAACTGCCGTGCTGTTATTGGCGAAGTTTCTAACACTGAAAACAACTTGAAATCACTTGGTAAAGCTGGTGCTTCACGTTGGCGTGGTGTTCGTCCTTCAGTTCGTGGTGTCGCGATGAACCCGGTTGATCACCCACATGGTGGTGGTGAAGGTCGTAACAAAGGTCGCCATCCAACTAGCCCTTGGGGTCAGAAGTCTAAAGGACTTAAAACGCGTCATAATAAGCGTACTGACAACATGATCATCCGCCGCCGCGCCAAGAAGAAATAAAGGAAGAATTTCATGCCTCGTTCATTGAAAAAAGGTCCATTCATAGACGCGCACTTATTTGCTAAAGTTGAGAATGCATTAGACACCAACTCACGCAAGCCAATTAAAACTTGGTCGCGCCGCTCGATGATCCTACCACAAATGGTTGGCCTGACTTTATCTGTCCACAACGGCCGTACTCACGTACCGGTTATCGTCAGTGAGCAGATGGTTGGTCATAAACTAGGTGAATTTGCCCCGACTCGTACGTATCGTGGTCATGGCATTGACAAAAAAGCTAAGAGATAAGGTGCTTACCATGGAAGTAACTGCAAAATTACGCGGTGCCGCCATATCGGCACAAAAAGTTAGACTCGTTGCTGATGAAGTTCGTGGCAAATCTATTGAGCGTGCTTTGGATATCCTAACGTATAGCAATAAAAAAGGCGCTATCTTTGTTAAGAAATGTCTTAACTCAGCCATCGCCAATGCCGAACATAATCACGGCCTAGATATTGACGACCTAAAAGTCGCTACTATCTATGTTGATGAAGGCATTACGCTAAAACGTATCCTACCACGTGCCAAAGGTCGCGCTGATCGTATCAGCAAGCGTACTTGTCACATCACTATAAAGGTAGGAGAATAAGTTATGGGTCAAAAAGTACATCCAATCGGAATTCGTCTTGGTGTTGTAAAAAAGCATAACGCAAACTGGTATGCTGATCCTAAACAATACTCAGAATACCTAATCAACGATATTCAAGTCCGTGAATATCTACGTAAAAAGCTAGATAACGCAATGATTAGCAACATCATGATCGAGCGTCCTACTGGCGCTGCTAAGATTACCATCGCCACTGCGCGCCCTGGTATCGTTATCGGTAAGAAAGGCGAAGATATCGAAAGACTTCAAAAAGAATTGACCAAAATTATGGGCGTACCTGCTCAGGTCAACATTGAAGAAATCACGTCACCTGATCTTGATGCACGTTTGGTAGCAGAGGGTATCGCAAGCCAGCTTGAGCGTCGTGTTATGTTCCGCCGTGCGATGAAACGCGCTGTACAGAATAGCATGCGTTCTGGTGCTAAAGGTATTAAAGTTGAGCTGTCTGGTCGTCTTGGCGGTGCTGAGATTGCTCGTAGCGAATGGTATCGTGAAGGCCGTGTGCCCTTGCATACACTTCGTGCTGATATTGACTATGCGTCAATTCGTGCAGAGACAACTTACGGCACCATCGGTGTTAAAGTTTGGATTTTCCGCGGAGAGATCCTTGACGGTATGAACAGTGTTTATAATCCCGTCAAAGAAGAGCAGACTCGTGCGCCAAAACGCCGTGGTCGCGGAAACGGAAACCGTCGAAACTCAGACAGAGGTTAAACTATGTTACAGCCAAAACGTACCAAGTTTCGTAAAATGCATAAAGGTCGTAACACTGGGCTAGCTCATCGTGGAAGCACCGTTGCATTCGGACAAATTGGTCTAAAATCATTGACGCGTGGTCGTATGACAGCCCGTCAAATCGAAGCAGCACGTCGTACCATCACTCGTAAAATCAAGCGTGGCGGTAAGATTTGGATTCGTGTATTCCCAGACAAGCCTATTACCAACAAACCATTAGAAGTACGTATGGGTAAAGGTAAAGGTCCAGTTGAGTACTGGGTATGCGAAATCAAGCCTGGTAAAGTGCTATATGAAATTGAAGGGGTATCTGAAGAGCTTGCTCGCGATGCATTAACGCTTGCTGCAGCAAAACTGCCCTTTAAAACTACCATTGTTAAGCGGACGATAATGTAATGAAGATCAGTGAATTACGTGATAAATCATTAGAAGAACTGACCCAGTTACTTGATGAAAAGCAGCTTGATGCTTTCCGTATTCGTATGGCTAAAGCAACTGGTCAGTTGGGTAATACCCATGAAGTACGTGCCAATCGTCGTACGATTGCTCAGCTTCAGACTTTGATTAACGAGAAACAACGAGGCGACTCATGAGCGATAACAATCAAACAGCTACCAATGCTAGCGTATTGACAGGACGAGTTGTCAGCGACAAGATGGACAAGTCCATCACGGTTTTGATTGAGCGTCTGGTTCGCCATCCTTTGTATGGCAAACAGCTTCGTCGTTCTACTAAAATCAAAGCACATGATGAGAACAATGTTTGTCAACAAGGCGACCTTGTCCGCATCAAAGAAACGCGTCCAATCTCAAAAACTAAGTCTTGGACTTTAGTTGATGTGGTTGAAAAAGTAGAAAAAATCTAAGTAAATTGCATTAAAAGCCAGAAGCTGTTAAAATAGCCGCCTTTTTAAGGATGCTGATTGCGCCCGTCGCATATCACTCACATTAAGAGTAAGCTGCGGCTATTTATATTAAAATGCCGCCTTGCTCATTCTGTGCTAGCGGCAGCAACTGGTTTTTATTGCTCATACGTGTGGAGTAACGCTATGATTCAGGTTGAGTCAATGCTGGAAGTTGCAGACAATAGCGGTGCAAGGCGAGTTCAGTGCATTAAAGTACTGGGTGGTTCTCATCGTCGTTATGCATCAGTTGGCGACATTATTAAAGTAACGGTTAAAGAAGCCATTCCTCGTGGTCGTGTCAAAAAAGGCGACGTGATGAATGCAGTAGTTGTACGCACCAAAAAAGGCGTTCGTCGTCCAGATGGTTCTGTGTTACGTTTTGATGACAATGCTGCGGTATTGTTGAACCAAAATAAAGCGCCGATTGCAACTCGTATTTTTGGACCGGTAACTCGTGAACTACGTGGTGATCAATTTATGAAAATTGTATCACTAGCACCAGAAGTATTGTGAGGTAATCCATGTCAAAATTACGTAAAGGCGATACAGTTATCGTGATTGCTGGGAAAGACAAAGGCAAGCAAGGTACTGTACAAGCTGTAAAAAACGATCGTATTAAAGTTGAAGGCGTTAATATTGTTACTAAACATCAGAAGCCAAATCAGGCGACTGGCGTTGAAGGTGGCATTCTTAAGCAAGAAGCTTTTATGCATATCTCAAATGTCGCAATCTTAAATGCGCAAACCCAAAAAGCAGACCGTATTACTTATCAGTTTGGCGAAGATGGCAAGAAACAACGCGTCTATCGTTCAAACGGTGAAGTAGTGGCGACTGCGTAAGACACTAAGGGTGTAATGGTAATGGCAAGATTAAAATCTTTATATAACGATAAATTAAAGCAGCAAATCAAAGAAGATCTTGGTTTGGACAATGTGATGCAAGTGCCTAAAATCACTAAAATCACACTTAACATGGGTGTAGGCGGCGCGTCTCAAGACAAGAAATTGCTTGAAGGTGCTGTAGCTGACATGACCGCGATTGCTGGTCAAAAACCTGTTGTCACCAAAGCGCGTAAATCAGTTGCTGGCTTTAAGATTCGTGAAGAATGGCCAATTGGCTGTAAAGTAACGCTACGCGGTGAGCAAATGTACGAATTTTTAGATCGTCTCGTTGCCATTGCAATTCCTCGTATTCGTGATTTCCGCGGTTTTTCACCTAAAGCCTTTGACGGACGTGGTAACTACTCATTGGGTATCAAAGAACAGATCGTATTCCCAGAAGTAGATTTTGACAAGATTGACCGTATCCGTGGTATGGATGTGACAATCACCACGTCAGCTCAATCTGATGAAGAAGGTCGTGCGTTGCTTAAAGCATTCGGCTTCCCATTTAAATAAGGTAAAGACGTTATGGCAAAGAAGAGCATGATTAACCGCGAATTAAAGCGCGAAAAAATGGTTGCTAAATATGCTGAAAAGCGTATCAAGCTAAAAGAAACTATCAGTGATATCAACGCATCAGACGAAGAGCGTATGGACGCGATGTTAGAGCTACAAGCTCTTCCACGCAACTCATCACCAGTACGTCTGCGTAATCGTTGTGCTATCACCGGTCGTCCTCACGGTTACTTCCGCAAGTTTGGCTTATCACGCAATATGCTGCGTGAGCGTGTCATGCAAGGCGATGTGCCTGGTGTTCGTAAAGCAAGCTGGTAAGGAGTAACTATATGAGTATGCAAGATACCGTTGGGGATATGCTAACCCGTATCCGTAACGCACAAATGGCTAACAAAGTATCGGTAGCAATGCCGAGCTCTAAATTACGTAAATCAATTGCTGATTTGCTAGTTAGCGAAGGTTATGTGGCGAGCGCTGTTGTTACTGAAGAAGAAAACAACAAAGCAACCCTTACTATTGAATTAAAATATTTCGAAGGCCGTGCGGTTATCGAAACTATTCAACGTTATAGCCGCCCTGGTCTACGCCAGTTCCGCGGTAAAGACGAAATCCCTACTGTTAAGCAAGGTATGGGTGTTGCTATCGTATCTACAAGCCAAGGTATCATGAGCGATCGTGCTGCACGCGCTGCTGGTATCGGTGGTGAAATCGTTGCATTTGTAGCGTAAGCTATACGACGATGAAGTCTATTTGATGGTGGTTAGGCTTCTATCGATTGAGGAGTGTTTAATTATTTCAAATTGATAGGTGTCTAACACAATCAACTATGCTAAACTAACACGCTTTTTAGCCTGTTAGTTTTTTCGCTAATAAAAGCAAGTTAAATTTTTTAAGGAATATTCCTATGTCTCGTGTGGCTAAAGCCCCAGTAACGCTGCCAAATGGCGTAAGCGTTACTTTGAACGATCGGCAGGTCGAAGTTAAAGGCAAGAACGGTACTATGTCTTTACACCTGCATGAATTGGTCGAGCTGAAACAGGAAGATGATGCTATCATTTTCTCACCTGCAGTCGATTCAAAAGAAGCTATGATGCACACTGGCACCATGCGCGCTCTTGTTAACAACTATGTTACTGGCGTAAATGAAGGCTTTGAAAAGCGTCTTCAATTGATTGGTGTTGGTTATCGCGCACAAGTTGCTGGTAACAAAGTAACCTTGAACGTTGGCTACTCTCATCCAGTAGAGTACACGCTACCTGAAGGTGTATCGGCTGAAACCCCAACGCAAACTGAAATTGTTTTGAAATCAAACAATAAACAGCAGCTTGGTCAAGCAGCGGCTAATATCCGTGGTTTCCGTCCACCTGAGCCTTATAAAGGTAAAGGTATTCGTTATAGTGACGAGCATGTGATTCGCAAAGAAGCTAAGAAAAAATAAGGTGAGTTGAAATGTTTGATAAAAAAGCAGCTCGTCTGCGTCGAGCTAAGAAAACACGTGCACATATCCGTCATCTAGGCGTTCATCGCTTAACGGTTAACCGCACGTCAAAACATATTTATGCCCAGATTATCTCTCCAAATGGTGGTGAAGTGATTGCTCAGGCATCTACCTTAGACAGCAGCTTGCGTTCAGGCGCGACTGGTAACGCTGATTCAGCAACGTCTGTAGGCCAAATGATCGCAGAACGTGCAAAAGCAGCTGGCATTACTAAAGTTGCCTTTGACCGTAGTGGTTTCAAATATCATGGTCGAGTTAAAGCTTTAGCAGAAGCTGCTCGCGAAAACGGATTGGAGTTTTAATCATGGCTAGAAATGATAAAAATGATAAAAATGAACAGACTGACGGTCTAGTAGAACGCTTAGTTACCGTTGATCGCGTTGCAAAAGTTGTTAAAGGTGGTCGTATTTTCTCTTTCACTGCGTTGACTGTAGTGGGTGACGGTAATGGTCGTGTTGGTTTTGGTCGTGGTAAAGCGCGTGAAGTGCCTGCTGCTATCCAAAAAGCACTAGAAGCTGCCAAACGTAATATGATTACTGTTGAGCTAAATGATGCAACTTTGTATCATCCGATCAAAGCAAGTCATGGTGCTAGTAAAGTCTACATGCAACCTGCATCTGAAGGTACTGGCGTAATCGCTGGTGGTGCAATGCGTGCTGTGTTAGAAGTTGCTGGTGTCAAAGATGTTTTGACTAAATGTTATGGTTCTACCAATACTGCTAACGTTGTTCGTGCAACGTTTAACGGTTTACGTGATATGTCAACTCCAGAGAAGATGGCAGCTAAACGTGGTAAATCTGTAGACGAAATCTTGGGTTAACTTAGACTAGGTGAGTTACGATGAAAAAAATGAAAGTCACTCAATTTAAATCGGGTGCCCATCGCCTAAAGAGCCACAAAGCGAGCTTGAAAGGATTGGGTTTACGCCGTATTGGTCATAGTGTGGTCGTTGAAGATACTCCTTCAACCCGTGGTATGGTTAATCGCGTTAACTACATGGTAAAAGTGGAGGAAGCGTAATGGGTCTTAGATTAAATGAATTATCACCAGGTGTTGGCGCAAAGAAAACTGCCCAACGTCGTGGTCGTGGTATCGGTTCAGGTCTTGGTAAGACTGGTGGTCGTGGTGTAAAAGGTCAGAAATCTCGTTCAGGTTCTAGCGTTCGCTCAGGATTTGAAGGTGGTCAAATGCCTTTATATCGTCGTCTACCAAAATTTGGTTTTACCAGTAAACTGGCTATGAAGACTGCTGAAGTACGTCTTTCTGAACTGAATAAAATTGAAGGCGATGTAGTTAGTCTTGAAACACTTAAAGCTGCTAACCTTATCCGTCACGATATGAAACGTGCTCGTGTAATGCTATCAGGTGAAGTCACTAAAGCTTATACTTTCAAAGGTATCAAAGTGACTAAAGGTGCTAAGCAAGCAATCGAAGCTGCTGGTGGTAGCATCGAGGAGTAGTAACGTGTCAAAGCAATCAATGTCATCGGCTGGTATACCGCTTAATCCATTCGCATTTATACGTAAGTATGATGAGCTATGGTCGCGTTTATTATTCTTAATCGGCGCATTGATTGTTTATCGTTTAGGGTCGCACATTCCAGTCCCGGGTATTAATCCGGTTAATCTGGCTGATCTGTTTTCGCGCAACGAAAATACCATCTTGAGCATGTTCAACATGTTCTCAGGTGGTGCGCTAGAGCGTATGTCTATTATGGCGCTTGGCATTATGCCATATATCTCAGCATCGATTATCGTACAGATGATGTCTGCGGTATTACCATCGCTTGAAGCTCTCAAAAAAGAGGGTGAAGCGGGACGACGCAAGCTGAACAAGTATACCCGTCAAGGAACGCTTGCTTTAGCACTAGTACAGTCATTAGGAATGTGTGCTGGCTTAATCAGCCAAAATCTTACCTTATCCTCTGGTCTGACTTTCTATATTCCAGCCGTTACTTCATTGGTAGCGGGCGCAATGTTCTTGATGTGGCTTGGTGAGCAGATTACAGAACGCGGCGTTGGTAATGGTATCTCAATGCTCATTTTTGCGAGTATTGTGGCTGGTACGCCAAGTATGATTTCGCAATCTATCGAACAGGTCAATCAAGGTCAGATGAACTTGATTGTACTATTTATTTTTGTATTGTTAGGCATCGCGGTTACTACTGGTATCGTTTATATTGAACGTGCTCAGCGCCGTGTTCCTGTCAACTATGCACAGAAGCAGCAACAAGGCCGTAAAATATATGCTCAGCAGCAGTCCCATCTGCCGCTTAAGCTAAATATGGCAGGGGTAATCCCAGCTATTTTTGCCAGTTCTTTGTTGCTGTTTCCAGCGAGTTTAGGACAGTGGGTTGGTCAATCAACAGATCCTACCTTCGTACAAAAAATACTACAAAATATGGCATTGGTATTGTCTCCAGGGCAACCGCTGTATTTAGTACTGTTTGGCGCAATGATTATTTTCTTCTGTTATTTTTATACGGCACTAGTATTTAGTCCACGTGAAGTAGCAGAGAACCTTAAACGTAGTGGTGCGTATATCCCAGGTATCCGCCCCGGACAACAAACTCAGCGTTACCTCGATCATGTATTAAACCGACTGACCTTTATTGGCGCGATGTATATGACGGTTATTTGTTTAATGCCAATGGTCGTCCAGTCATCGTTTGGTGTACCGTTCCATCTTGGTGGTACGTCGCTACTGATTATGGTGGTTGTGGTAATGGATTTCATCTCACAGATTCAAGCACA
Source organism: Psychrobacter sp. KCTC 72983 (assembly GCF_014280455.1). Classification (NCBI taxonomy): domain Bacteria; kingdom Pseudomonadati; phylum Pseudomonadota; class Gammaproteobacteria; order Moraxellales; family Moraxellaceae; genus Psychrobacter; species Psychrobacter sp. KCTC 72983. The sequence continues at coordinate 777,283 of NZ_CP060390.1, read as the reverse complement.
TTTGATGACCCATCAATATCATGATCAGACGTTAATTCAATCGCACACTCAATCTTAATGAGCGGTACGATATTTCAAGGAGCATGCTATGAAAGTTCAAGCATCAGTTAAAAAGATTTGTGGTAGCTGTAAAGTTGTGCGCCGTAAAGGCCGTGTACATATTATCTGTACAGCAGAACCGCGCCACAAGCAACGTCAAGGTTAATATTTGATAGCATAAGTTTTTTAACTTTTGTTACTAAATAAATTAATACTTGAAAAATAACGGCGGATGGGATATCATCCGCCACTTGCCGTGTTTATGCAGAATGTCTTATAATGTTTTCGATCAATAGGCTTTTAACTAAGTCAAAAGAACGACTATCGTTATAAAGAATCTAGTATTAACAGCAACAAATCTGAAGAATAATGCCTTATTGATAAATAACGCTTATTTTTCTTTAATGGAGAGAAATCAATGGCTCGTATTGCCGGCGTAAACATTCCGGATAATAAGCATGCTGTTATTTCACTAACTTACATCTTTGGTATCGGTCGTACCACTGCTCAGAAAATCTTAGAAGCAGTTGGCATTGCCCCTACTACTAAAGTTAGTCAGTTAGATGATACACAGTTGGATGCTATCCGTGCACAAGTTGCAAATTACATGACTGAAGGTGACCTTCGTCGTGAAGTTTCAATGAATATTAAGCGTTTAGTTGATCTTGGTTGTTACCGTGGCATCCGCCATCGTCGTAACCTACCAGTTAGAGGTCAGAACACCAAGAACAACGCTCGTACTCGTAAGGGTCCGACACGTCCTCTCAAAAGATAATTAACTTAGGAAGCTAAAAGATGGCAAAAGACACTCGTAGTCGCAAAAAGGTGACTCGTCGTTCAGTATCGGAGGGCATTGCCCATATCCATGCGTCTTTTAATAACACCATTGTTACGATTACCGATCGTCAAGGTAATGCATTGGCTTGGGCCACTTCAGGTGGACAAGGCTTCCGTGGTTCACGTAAATCTACACCATTTGCAGCTCAGGTTGCAGCTGAAGTTGCTGGTAAAGCAGCTCAAGAATATGGTGTTAAGAATATCGACGTTTTGGTCAAAGGACCAGGACCGGGTCGTGAGTCTGCGGTAAGAGCACTAGGTGCATTGGGTTATAAAGTTAACAGCATCTCTGATGTAACCCCAATCCCACACAATGGTTGCCGTGCGCCGAAAAAGCGCCGCGTCTAATATTAAAGACGAAGCTTTTTATCATAAGAGCTTATAGGAGACATAACAATGGCCCGTTATATTGGACCAAAACTCAAATTATCACGTCGTGAAGGCACAGACTTAGGCCTTAAGTCTGGTGTTAAGCCATATGACGTAAAAACAAAGAAAGCTGCTCGTCCACCTGGTCAACATGGTGTAAGCCGTAACAAAAGCTCAGAGTATTCTTTGCAGTTACGTGAAAAACAAAAAGTTAAGCGTATCTACGGTGTACTAGAGCGTCAGTTTGCGAACTACTATAAAGAAGCTGCTCGTAAGCGTGGTGCTACTGGTGAGAACCTACTAGCCATGCTTGAGAGCCGTTTAGACAACGTAGTATATCGCATGGGCTTTGGCTCAACTCGCGCCGAAGCACGTCAGCTAGTCAGCCATCGTGCTGTGATGGTCAAAAAAGCTGGCCGTGATGAGTTTGTTCGTGTGAACATTCCATCAATTCAGTTGCAAGATGGTGATGTCATCGCTATCCAAGAGAAGTCTCGCGAACAGCTACGTATCAAAAACGCTATCGAACTAGCGACTCAGCGTGGCATTCCAGAATGGCTAGATGTTGATCACAGCAAACTACAAGGCACGTTTAAACAAGCGCCTGATCGTATTGATCTACCTGCTGACATCAACGAAAGCTTGATCGTTGAGCTATACTCTAAGTAAATGACGTACCGCTCAATGTCATAATCATGGCGTTGAGCAATTAACGTTAATTAAACCAGTTTAATAAATCGAGGTGACATCATGACGCTAAATGCAACTGAGTTTCTAACGCCGAACGCCATTAATGTGGATACGGTTAACGAAACGATTGCGAAAGTCACGCTCGAACCGTTAGAACGCGGCTTTGGGCATACCCTCGGGAATGCTCTGCGTCGCATCTTGTTATCTTCATTACCTGGTGCTGCAGTCATTGAAGCTGAGATTGATGGTGTTGACCATGAATATTCAACGCTTGAAGGACTACAAGAAGACGTACTTGACCTGCTTTTGAATCTAAAAGGCTTGGCAATTACACTTCATGACCAAAATGAAGTATTTTTGACCTTGGATAAACAAGGTCCAGGCACTATCACTGCTGCAGACATCGCGTTACCGCACAATGTTGATATCATCAATCCAGATTTGGTGTTGGGTACATTGAGCGACCGTGGTCATCTTAAGATGCGTTTGCGTGTAGTGATGGGTCGTGGATATGAGCCAGCAAACCAGCGCCGTGAAGATGGTGATACCAGAGCAATTGGACGCTTAAAGCTTGATGCAAGCTTTAGTCCTGTGCTACGTGTTGCTTATCAGGTTGAGAACGCTCGCGTTGAGCAGCGTACTGATCTTGATCGTCTTATCGTTGAGCTTGAAACTAATGGCACTATAGATCCAGAAGAAGCAATTCGTAAAGCAGCAACTATTTTACAGCAACAGATTTCAATCTTTGTTGACCTAGAAGCTGAAGAAGCGCCTGAGCCTGTGAAAGAGAAAGAAGAGGTTGATCCGGTGCTATTACGCCCTGTGGACGATCTTGAACTAACGGTTCGCTCAGCCAACTGCTTGAAAGCTGAAAACATTTACTATATCGGTGATTTGGTACAGCGTTCAGAGACTGAACTTCTAAAAACCCCAAATCTTGGTAAGAAATCATTAACAGAAATCAAAGACGTACTAGCGTCTAAAGATTTAGAGCTCGGTATGCGCCTAGATAACTGGCCACCAGCTGATTTACGTGTTGATGATCGCTTTTCTTATCGTAGCCGTTAAACTTTAAGGATTTTTGACTATGCGCCATCGTAAGAGTGGAGTCAAGCTGGGTCGTACCGGCAGTCATCGTAAGGCAATGTTTCAGAACATGACCAACTCATTATTTGAGCATGAACTGATTAAAACAACTTTACCAAAAGCTAAAGAACTACGTCGCGTTGCCGAGCCATTGATCACTATGGCTAAAGAAGACAGCGTTGCTAACCGTCGTTTAGCATTCAGCCGTATGCGTAGCAAAGCTATGGTAGGCAAATTATTTGGCACGTTAGGTCCTCGTTATCAGACGCGTCCAGGTGGTTATTTGCGTATCGTAAAATGCGGTTACCGTGATGGTGACAATGCGCCAATGGCTTATGTAGAATTGGTCGATCGCGACTAGTTTTGCATTAAAGACATATTTTATAAAAAAAGCTCCAATTCAATTGGAGCTTTTTTTTGTGCTTAAATTTAGTTAATTATATTGCTATCTGATCACAGTAGTAATGAATCGACATCAGCAGCACCTTGCCTAATGACTTCAGGGCGGCTACTAGTCATATCTACAATGGTGGTGAGTTTGGTCGTTTTTATACCTGCATTGATGAGTCCGTCGATTTGATTACCTAATAAGTCTTCAATCTCAAATGGATCGTCTAATATATCATCTCGATTAGGGAGAATTAACGAGCTGGTCAGGATAGGTTCATCCATTGCTTCTAATAGTGCTTGAGCAATAGGATTGCTTGGTACACGGATACCAATGGTTTTTTTCTTAGGATGTGCCAGTTTTTTGGGGACATCTTTTGTCGCATTTAGGATAAAAGTGATAGGGGCTGGGGTATGCGCTTTTAGTTGTTTATACTGAGCATTGTCTACGGTCGCATAGGTGGCAATCTCGCTTAGGTCACGGCACAACAGTGTAAATTGATGCTTATCGTCAAGCTCACGAATTTGCTTGAGCTTAGTCAAAGCGTCTTTTGCACCTAGTCGACAACCAAAAGCATAACTGGTATCGGTTGGGTAAATGATTAACTGGTCTTTGCGCAGTAGGTCAGCGGCTTGTTCAATGAGACGTGGCTGAGGATTATCGGGATGAATATAGAAAACTTCCATAATGGTTCCTTATTTTATAATTATTGGTTTTTAATTTAGACAATTTTTTCATTAATTAGATGTAGTTCAATCATTAGACATATTAAAAAAGTTATTTTAAAAATTAAGAAAATCTGTATTTTTAACATACTACTTTAGTTATCAGTATAGCTTAAAGCAAATATAAGTTTAGTGGCAAGGCGTTACCAACCGTAGAAAATCGTTAATAAGTAGGAACACTTAGTAATTTGAATTAAGCGTTGATTTCAGATGAAGGAGTACAAACGCTAATTAAAGCAGTCAGTAAAGTCTTAGCGTCACGCGGCAGAGTATAAGGTTTGGCTATATAGCTTTCTACTTGCTGATAGACATCACTAGCAAAGGTACTACTGCTAGTGTCGAAGTCGGCAAACAAGTTATCTTGTGAGACTTGGAAGTTTCGACCACACGCTAAGGTGAATAAACATTCTAATGCCTGTGGTTTGATCTCTACGCGCTCAAATGCTTGCTGCTGAGCTTCTGTCCGACCGTCTGGAGCATACCAGTAGCCAAAGTCAGGTAATTGTCTACGAGCGTCACCAGCCAGGCACCAATGACTCAGCTCTAGTAAACTCTTAACTATAAATGTACATTACTAAGTTATTGATTGATAAAGAAGTAATTGTAATGATGTAAAATCAGCTTCTTGATAAAAAAATGTACAATATTCCTCATAAAAGGAGATATTGTACATTAAGTGAGTCATTGGAATTATCACTTTTCAAAGCACTAAGAAGCTTATATTAGCCGTGTATATACAATCGAGACATATCAATATTTTATTTTTGATGAATAGATCGGGACTTTTTGTTGGTTCTTCTCTTAGTAGATATTCTTTGTTTTTTCAATAAAATTGGGAAGGCTAGAATATTTACTATAGTTATCATCGGCTGAATAGTAGCCTGATGAATATACTTCACATGACTGCTTTGAAATTTTAAAATTAAGTAAGTATGAATTTGCAATATGTAGTTAATAAACTAATTATCCCTTAACGTAGAAAAATCTGTATGCATTAATGTTTCTAAAGCTATTCTAGCCGTAGGAGGAGGATTCGTAATCATCTCTTGATAATTAACTTCTAAGTTTTTTAGAAACACCTCTGATATCGGTCGACCTGAAAAATCATCAAAGCTAGGTGAAAAATGTATACCTATAGCTTCACACATAGCCTTTTCTAAGCCTTGAGGTCTTGCTTCAACCAATTGAAATAGCTCTTGCTCTTCACTTGTTCTACCACATTCAGTATACCAGTAACCATAGTCATCTAATTTGCGTCGTTTTTGCCCTGCCAAACAGTAATGAGCAATTTCATGTAATAGGCTTCTTGGGTAGTTTTCTTTAAAAAAGATCTTCGCATTTGTATCTGCTTTTGGCGCTTCATAGTAGGGTTCATCTACTCCACCAATTATGGTTAGAGTAGGAAAAAGATGTTCAAATAAAATTTTTAGTTTGTTACACAAATGATCGTCATTCATAGGAATACTTTTAAGGCATCTTAATAGCCGTAATATGAGAAATAAAGCTTTAGAGAGGCTTTATTCATAGATTGTATTTGAGCTAAACAGGAACAAGATTAAGCTATTTATTAGATCTTTTCACTAATCTTATATGTGGTGAATCTGCTAACTCTCTTTGAAGTTCAAAATTCTGTCTTAGAATGTTAAGATAATCTTGCATTATAATGTCATATTCTTCTTTTATCATGTCGTATTTCAAATTAGCTTTGATTTTGAGCTCTTTTTCATGTTTTAACTTAGTAGAAGTATTAGGTTTTTCTTGAGCACGATTTTTGCGTTCTTCTTCCGCTTTTGTTATTGCTTCGCAAAGTTCTGGATATCTCTCATTACGGACATACCCTTTTCCTTTACCTGCCTCTCTACCTACAGCGTCTCTAGTAAACTTAAACCGTGATGACTTTGTATTGACAATTTTGGCTGTACCATCTTGTAGACGATTCAAAGCATCCCAATAAGCCTGTTCTGCCTGGCTAGTTTTCATGTTATTTCTCTTGATTTACTTCTAATACTGAAAGAAGACTGTCTATTTTTTTAATACTCACTTCGTATTCATGATGAACACGCTTTGGAATATCTAAAGTGAGTTGAGACTTATAAAAATCTTTAGTTTGTAGCAAAATACTTTTGGATTCTGGTGAAAACACCGCATTTTCACAGCTAATACAAGCAGATGCCAATACACCAGCACCTTTATCACAAGGTTTAATAGACATACATCCGCCAACTAAAGTAGATCGATAACGAATTTTGCCATTTTTGACTGCTTTCTTAGTACTATTTCTATTATCTAAGAACTTAGGAAGCTTATTCTCTACTTTTCTTTTTTGTAGATTTTTACCAGCTGCACCAGTTAGTGTCACCCTGCTATCTAACAATTCATGCAAATTATCTGACTCTACTCTTGCTTGGGCCTCCTGCCATTCCTTTTGCATAGCTTTGACTTCAGGGCCGTTGCCTAAAATATTTATCGCTCTAGAGTTTGAGTCCGTGTAATAGACTGTCATCATCATGCTTATATGTTTTAGCTGGGATTTAAGAGTAGGATATGAAACATAACCACTAGAAGCAGCATACACGGCTAAGGAGCGTCTAAACTGATGAAAGCCTAAAGGCCAAGGCTTACCTAATTTAATATTATTAGATATTTCATCGCCGTATAAAAATTGACTGACTTCCTTTAAGTCTTGTTCTGAAATTAATAAGTGCTCTGATGACATTATTTTTTGAATGAGGTTGCTATTTAAGGCAGTTGTTGCATAATCAAAATGCGGATGAGGCTTTCCAGATTTCCCATTTTCAATTGAAAAAAACAACGGTAACTTACTCTCATCTTCTGCCACCTGACTCTTATTAGCAGACCAGTTCAAAGCTCCTTGAGTGATAAATTTAGCTGCTTCAAAAGCTTCTTCAACAATTGAACCTGTTACCCATTTTGTAAATCTTGGTACTCCATTACTTTCCAATTTTGTTGTAGTTGACCATACTACAGGTATATTCCCAGTATCGGAATGAATATGTCTTAGCCCGTTGAAAGGGATAGATAGTAATTCATTTTTACGCATACCTGTAAACGCAGCTATAACAAAAGCGCTTTTCATCTGTATTTGACCTAAGCTGATTGTTAAACTTAACCAATTAGCATTCTTGATGATGTTTAAATCTGTTAATTCTGCTAAAATCTTAGTTAGCTTTGTATCTGTCTTCAAAGCAGTTTGCCAATAAAATCTGATTAAGCTTTTTTGTGATTTAGTAAGCTTACTCATAGGTACACTCTGATCTAATCTTAATGCTTCATCTCTTACTTTAGTACGTGCAGAAAAAACATATGAGATCTGCTCAGCGTGCTTATTAAAAACCTGCAAACTTTCAATGGTATCTTTTAGCAGGTTCTGATAAATACGTGAAGGAATGATCATGGTTTGAAGACTTTGAGAAGTCTCAGGGAAAGATTTTCTAGTCTTTCTTAGTTTGCTTGAAAATTCTTTTGAAGGTTGCATGTTACACCAAAAATTACTTTGATTTAAAACAGATGCTGTATCAATAAATCTTTGTATCTTGCCTAAATGCAAACCTATTTGTTTCTCCGTCGAACTATTAGTTACTAGGAAGTCGATTGCACTACTGTCAGTAAATATATTATTAAAGTCAATATTATTGTTTACACAGTAACTAATTAGGAAGGATATAGCGACTATATCACTATTCAATTTTGACATAGAACATCCATTCATCTCACAATTCCAATTGAGAGTAAATACCTTCAAAAACTTAACTGCTGATTTGAATTTTTTGCCGTCGGTATTAATAGATGAGGATAGGTTCCGAATTTTAGTTCTAAAATTAATAGTTCTATGTGAATTGCTAGTAGCACTATAGTCCCAAATATCATCAGAGAATAATGATAAAGCATCTCCACTCTTGGAAAGCGTTACAATCAAACCAGATGATGGGTTTTCGATTAGGTCTTTAGATATTGGTTGTATCTCTTTAACGAGGGGTTCACGCATCATTGTCTTGGTCATAAACTTAAGCTTTTTCTGTTAGATTCTGAGGCTACAGTGAGAAAATTTATATGCTCATCCCAATACTCATTATAAATTTGCATTTTTATTTTTTGTTCAGCATCATCAACGAGTTCAATTACTCTATTATCTTTTCCTTTAAGAATATTGATAATCTCGTCAATTCTAAATAGTGATGGTTCTATAGAGAGAAGATGATATTCAGGATCATCACGAATCATAGAAGACTTTAGTAGAGCCTCCTTCAAACTTAATAGTTTATGTATATCTTCAAAATCTATATGAATTGCAAAAAATTCACAGAACAAACAACTTTCAAATGTAGCACAGGAAGGGTTGGGGGCTTCATTATTAAAGCCCAATGCCTTAACAGGATCATTATCTGATAGGTTAGAACAAGATCCTGCTGGTATTTTCTCCGTATCATAGTTAGTTGAAGTCTTGATAGATATAGTTTGTTCATTAGTTCGATTAGACCTAAGAACTGCGGTAATCATTTTTTCGTGATAATGATTCATCTCTATTGCTTGAGACTCAATATCGATCGAAGTGTAAGATTTAGCTACTGTAGTTAAAGAGTTATTCAACTTCCTAGCTACTAATGACAAATTTCCTTTAGAATGTTTTATGTAGTATTCCGCACATAGGTTTCTAATGTCTCTAGCAGTAACCCTTTTAACCCCTTTAAAAAGTGGAGTATTGTCGTCAATAGAACTGACAGAGCTACGTGCAAAACGCTTTAATTGACGATGTTCTCCAATACGCATAAACAAGTATTCTTGACAGTCTCCAGGAAGATGAAGGTTATCAACCCACTCTCTAAGTTTCAAATACTGTATGAGATAACGTTTTAAGTGAGAAGGAGCGGAAAATTCAATCTGTCTACCTGCTCGATATTTATGTTTTTTAGCAAAAGTTGATAAGCCAAGGTTTTCCAAATTTAAATCAGATATTTTCAAATCAAGTGTGGGTTGTATATTAGCAGCAGTGAAAGAAAGGTAAATGTAATAAAAGCAATATGTACATAGGTTATAAGCATAAATTTTTCTAGAGTCTAAATTCTCATTGATCCATGTATTTCTGTTGTTTATTAATGTGTTTTTATAGAAATCTTTCTTAGTATGCTCACAATTATAATAATTTGATAAAGCATTTTTTACCTCATTAAAGGGTAAGGGTTCACCACTATTGTAGAAGCAATTAGGTAGTTTCTTTATGCCATATTTTCTAGTTGAATCCCAATAATAATCATTACTTGATGATTTTGCTAAAGTAATAGGTATAGGGTAGATTTTATTTAATATGGCGTATGAGAATTCATTAAAGTATGTAATGCAGGTTTGTAAGAAGTTTTTGAAGTCTTCTAATGAGGAGTCTCTTTCTTTACTGTTATGCCCCATATGACGATGCTTGGGAATAATACTAAGTATATCGATATCAGATAAGTTATAAGCGATTTTTATGAAATCTCTTGCAGTATTTAGCTTGTCATAAAGAGTTGTAGTGCTTATAGATTTTGCACCACTTAAACGCGCCTTTTGATAGAGATTAATTTGATAATATTTATAATTAGATGCTAAATCATCTAAAGTAAGAGGCTTAGAGCCTTCAAAATCACAAAAATCAAAAAAATATCTTAAATTATGAAGGTAACCTCGCACCGTTTCATCTCTCAACCCTTTTTGAAGGATTTCCCTAAGGTACCTTCTCAACCATTCTACACGTTCTATAGACAATGTTGATTCATCAACTAGGCCCGTAATATAGCTCTTAGTTTTATCTCGGGAATGACCAGAATCGTTCTCTCTATTGGTATAGCAGACTCTACCAATATCGACTTTAAAGGACACACCATCAGCTCTTGAACCTACAATTACTGTGTATTGAGGATCAACGATATCTTCTATTTGCTTAGTGCTTATCTCAATAAGCTGCCTGTCATTGAAAGAATTAGACATTATATTCGCCCTTATCAAATGTTACGCCGAACGTATCTTGTATATCATTGAATTCTTTTACTTCCGAGTCGAATTTTAGATAGGCCTCAGTGGTTGTTAGGCTTCTATGGTTTAACCTTTGTCTGACATGATCAAATATCTTAGAATCAGGGTATTCCTTAGCTCTAAGGTTTCTTACGATATTCATCCCATAGGTAGCACGCAAATCATGGAATGAAAAATTTTGAAGACTTGGTTCAAATTTTTGAACCTTGGAAATGAATTTTTTTAATTCATTTCTTAAAGATTGGCCGTTTTTAGGTACCATAACGGGCGCTTCAGTGTTCCAAACTGGTTTAGGGTTGTTACGATTACGATCTATAATTTCTCTTTCAGCAGTTAAATAGGGGTTTCCAGTTCGAGTTAAAAACACATAGTTATCGTCAGTATTTGCATAAAAGCTGTTTATATTTTGTCTTCTATGTTCCGCTCTTTCGCAATCTATATATGTTGCTAAATGATCAATTAGGTTACGTGAAAACATTAAGCGGTTTAGTCGCCCACCCTTTGAATCTGTTCTGTATTTATATCCAGTATTTATCACGGCATAATTTGAATCAGCATTTTGTTCTAAGTAGTGGAGAGCAGTTTTGATACAAGCAATAGAGAGAGTGCATACGCTTTGTTGTCTAGCTCCTGTTCCGAGAGCTATTCTTATCATTAGCTCTAACTCTATTGACGCATAGTTTTTATCAAATGCCCTGAAAATAATTTCTTGTTCTTCAGAGCTTAAAGGACGCAGACTGCCTCCATCTCTCAACTTACCTAGTGATGGTAAGGGTTTTCTGCTGCTTCTTAGCTTGAGATCATTTGTAATAACACTAATATTCCTCATTATTCCTACATTATTATGAATAGGTATAGAAACCTTCCTTTCTCTAAAGGGCTTATTCTCTATATCAGACTGAGATACGAATGATTGATGCTGTATATAATTATAGAAATGAGCAACAGAGGACAGAATGTTATTAATGTATTGAGAGCTAAAGTCGTGCTGTTCTATTACAGCCTGTAAAAAAGCTTTGAATTTGCGAGGAACTCTTTGCTGATACTGGGTAGGTAAGTCTAAAAAGTGTTGGTTACTATGTTCTAGGTACTGTAGATAGTATTTTAGGTGGATAGCTCTTGCGGATAACGTTTTCATATTTGAAAGCGCAGGAGTGTCTAGTTGTCCCATGAGATATAGGTTACCTATTTTCCAAGGTAAACCATCTGATTGAATGATAACAGGCATTCTGAAGTGATAATCTGAGTTAGCTAAAGAGCTAAAAGTGTAATCGTAATCATTAGCCTGAGCAGTCTTTGACCAATTTGCATTCTGCAATCTAAACCGTCTTAGATAAATTACTTTTGCATTAGAGTCAAAAAGGTCTTTAAGAGAAGGTTTCATCTCTTTTCTAGTTCACTGAGTTCTTTGGCTTTAAACATAAGCTTTTCTATATATTGAGATAACGAATGGAACTGGTTCTTTGCATCATTTATGGCAAAATTCTTAAGTTCTTTAGGTACCCGGACGTTCATCTGAACCTTCTGATTTGACATGTATTTACCTCTTTAGGGTTTGTTACATAATATGATAGCATTATGCTATCATTGCCGCAAGTTCCTTATGGTAATATTATTTGTTTTAAATTCAATATTCTATTTGGGCTTTAAAATGTCAAAAAATGTGCAGTTTAATTTAAGAATTCCTACTGAATTGAAAGCCCTGATCTCCGATGCCTCAAAAGTTAGTGGACGTTCAATTAATGCCGAGGCACAGTATCGACTAGAAAAATCTTTTGAAGGTCAAGAAGGAAGTTATATCGAAGCTATCGACGATTTAAAGAGTTTTTTTGATGCTCATTTACGTAGCGATCGCTTAAATCTACTATCTGGCAAACTAAATTTCCTCTTGAGTGAAGCTAAGGCAACTGATAGTTTTCATACCCCAAGTATTTCTAGAGTTGCTGAGGCCCTGGGATACAATAGTGTGGGCGTTACTGAGGATTGGTTTGAAGGGCGAAAAGAGCCATCGTTTAACGAATTAGAAAAATTAGCCACATACTTTGGATGCCAAAAGAATTGGCTCGTTCATGATGAAGGAAGGCCTTTCGCAAAAGAAACATTTGAGTTTGGTTATGATATTGAAGAGAATGCTAGAAGCTTATTAAAAGGTAATAATGAAGATGAGGTTAAGTTGGTCTGGTTTGCTCGGAACAATACTGAAAACGGTGAACTAGTTATTATCAAGCATTACGATAGTTGGCATGGTTTGGTTCTAGACTCTCGTGTGCATGTCAGTGACAAAGTAGGTATAGGTGGCTCTGAAGACAGAGCGCTCCTATCCTTAACATTAAAGTATCTTTGTAAGTACCATATCTCAAAGATCAGAGGAGCAATAGTTTCAGAACCAGACTTTAACGAATTAATTTGGGCCAAACAAAATCCGATCAAAGTAATTGATAAGTATCGTCACAATTCTTGGATTGAAGATATTTGGGATAGGTCAATGTATTCAAAGAAAGCTAATAGTTACTGGAAAGGATGGAGTGAGATGTGCATGTCTAATGAACTTTATATTAGTGGACATGAGATTTTATCTAAAATATCTATAAAGTAATTTGAGATAAAATAAGTATGCCATACTAGGGCGTGTCATCAATTAGCATAGATATTTCAGAATAAGCTTGAGCTATGCTGAAGAAACCGTACAACTAAACTTGGTAAACTAAGCACAATTATAGGAGTTTACCATGACCAAGAAATTAAGAACCTACAGTAACGAATTTAAAGCTGAAGCTGTCAAGAAGATAGCAGATAATAATGGCAATATCTCAGCTACTGCAAAGCAGTTAGGTATTGCCATGCAAACGCTATCAAACTGGCATAACAAAGCCAATCAAGGCAAGCTTGTTGGCACAGAGCAATATGATCCTGACCTTATGAGTGCTCTTCAAGAAATAAAGCAGCTCAAGCGTCAGCTCAAAGTGGCTGAAGAGGAGCGCGAGATTCTAAAAAAGGCGACCGCGTACTTCGCGAAAAACAGCCCGTAAAGTACGCTTTTATCAAAGACAATCGTCAGATATTTAGCACCACTACTATGTGCCGTGTATTAAGCGTTAAGCCCTCAAGCTACTACGATTGGCTAAGTCGTGACATCAGCGAACAGCAGGTACACCGCAATCAGTGCGAGCTACTAGTTAAAGCCGCTCACAGTGAAATGAAAGAACGTTATGGCGTAGATCGATTGCATGCTCATCTAAGCAAACAAGGCCACAACATTAGCCTGTATATGGTAAGAAGCATCAAAGAGGAACACGGCATCAAATGCCGTCGTCATAAGCGCTTTAAAGTCACTACTGACTCAAACCACAACAAGCTGGTCTATGACAATGTTTTAGATCAGAGGTTTGACGCTAAGCGTCCTAACGAAGCATGGGTCAGCGACATTACCTATATCTGGACTGCTGAGGGCTGGTTATATTTAGCTGGAGTGAAAGATTTATACACCAAAGAGCTTGTCGGCTACGCTATCAATAAGCGCATGACCGCTGATTTAGTATGCCGTGCACTCAATATGGCCATCAAGAACAAACGACCTACTCAAGGACTGATTGTTCATTCAGATAGAGGTAGCCAATATTGTAGCCATGCGTACCATAAGATTATCGAGCAGCATAAGTTTACAGGCTCAATGAGCGCTAAAGGTAATTGCTTCGACAATGCTCCAATAGAAAGCTTCTGGGGCGTATTAAAGAATGAATTAGTATATCACCAAGACTATAAAACAAGATTTGCAGCGATCAACGATATTATTGGCTATATTGAGCTGTACTACAACCAAACGAGGATTCAAAAGGGCTCGAGCTATAAATCGCCAAGACAGGTGTGGTTTGATTATTATCGTCAGACTGCGTAACTAAAATCTCCCAAGTTTATGTATACGGATTTGACGGCAGGGGTCAGCTATACTTAGATCGTATTTAGGAATTTGAGCTCAATGACTATGACAAGACGACATGCCCTACGTGATGACCAATGGGAGAGAATTAAAGACATTCTACCTGGTAAACCAAGTGACGTTGGTGTTACTGCAAAGGATAACCGCTTGTTCGTAGAAGCGGTTCTGTACCGTTACAAGACCGGCATACCTTGGCGTGACCTACCTGAACGCTTTGGCGACTTCAGAGTGATTCATACTCGTTTTAGTCGCTGGTCAAAAAAAGGCGTATGGAAGCAGGTTTTTAATCAACTCTCTGAACAATCCGATGACGAATATGCCATGCTAGATGCCACGATTGTTAAAGCCCACCAGCACAGTGCTGGAAAAAAAGGGATCAAGCCATTGGACGCAGCAAAGGTGGACTGAAGACTAAAATACATACTCGAACAGATGCATTAGGCAATCCTACTGGCTTTTATCTAACAGGTGGGGCAGCTCATGACCTGTGTGGCTCAGATGAATTGCTTGATGTCAGTATTAGCCAAACGTGGCTTGCCGATAAAGCTTACGATGCTGATGCCCGCGTTATTGAACCGATTAAAGCAGTGCAAGGTAATGCAGTTATACCATCTAAGTGTCATCGGCTGCAGCCAAGAGACTTCGATAAAGAGCTTTATAAAGCGAGGCACCTAATAGAGAACTTCTTTGCCAAGATTAAGCAGTATCGTGCGATTGCCACTCGCTATGATAAGTTAGCCAGTCATTTCCTTAGTGCCATTCACTTAGTTTCTTGTGTCGTTTGGCTTAATTGATGACACGCCCTAAAGAAAATCAATAAATATGGACGTGCAAGGTAGCCATTACTCGTGGTAATGCGCCTTTAGCAATGTTGCTTTATTGTAATGAAAATAAGGGCACTATACTAGCGTTATTGCGAGCAAATACTGATGTAAATAATAAGGTAAGTAGTAATAAATAATGCTAAACCAAGGATTTAGCGTCTATGTTAAAAAGGCTATTTAGTAAGATTGAAAAAGACAACGTCCTATTATCAAAGGACGTTGTCTTTTTAATGGGTAGAAATGATGTGGAATTTATCTACATTTAAACGATTAATTTAGCGCGGTTAAGGTTTGCTCAAACGCTGCGCGCCCGATTTCACCCACTTGCTGATTGACCAATTGCCCGTCTTGATAATACAGCAATGCTGGCGGACCAAATAGTTTATAACGCGCTAAGATTGCTTTTGAATCCGCTGTTGTCTCCGTGATATCAAGTCTGACCAATTGCCAATCTTGCATTTGCGCAGGGCGATTATGAAATAAGTTTTTCTCCATAATCCGGCATGCAATACACCATTCGGCGGTGACATCGACCAGCACTTTAGGATTGGCGGCGACAATGGCATCTAACTCAGCCAGCGTCGTGACCGTCTTATCGGTTGCATTACTGGTGGCTGGTTGACCAGCAGTTGTCTGCAGCACCGGAACCGCAGTTAGGGAGGCAAGCGGATGCAAGCTGTCGTCATTGCCCAATGCGGCGCCGACGATTAAACACGTCGCCCAAATACCAGCGATTAAGCCTAGCGCTTGGGTCAGCATCCGACCTTTGCCTAGCCAGCTCCACGCCCACATCGCCACGACCATAAACCACAGCGCCCAAACCATCAGCATCACAGGCGAGATAAAGACGCGTTCAATTAATAACAATGCCACGGCAAAAAGCAACAAAGCAAAGCCCTGCTTGACCCAGTTCATCCACTCACCCGCTTTTGGCATGATTTTACCTTGGGTCGCGCCGATTAAAATAAGCGGCGCTGATAAACCAAAACCGAGCATAAATAAAGCCGCAAAGCCAAGTAATGGACTTCCAATCGTTGATACAGCAAGCAGCGCCCCAAATAAGGGTGCCGAAACACAAGGCGATACCACGAGCGCCGATAAGAATCCCGCAATTAAACTGCCGCCCGTACTACCAAGCTTGCTATCCCCCGCTTGGCTTAGACCCTGCATTTTACTACTGATAAATCTCGGCAGACGAATGCTAAATACGCCCAACATATAAAGGGCTAATAAGACAAAAACGATGGCAAACCCAATTAAAATAATCGGATTTTGTAGCCAACCGATAATGCCTAACGATTCGCCAAATACCGCAATGACCGCGCCTAAAATACCATAAGCGATGGCAACACCAATAGCGTAGCTGGTCGTTAAAATAACACCGCGTTTTACCGTTGGATTGTCTTCACGCGCGACGATATTGGCAACAATCGGTAGCATCGGTAACACGCATGGCGTCAATGCCAAGACCAACCCTGCCAAGAACAATAACACCAATGCCAACCACGGATGCGAAGCTAAGCCAAAAGGGTCGCTATCAATCGTGTTATCACCAACAACGGTATTGTTTGTTGCAGCAGCATTATTTATGACAGCGTCATTGTTCGCTGCTTCACTTGTGACATTATCGCCTACCACTTCTTCATCGGCTCCAGAGATGGTATTGATTGCACCAAGCTCTGCATCTAACGCTTCGTCATCTAACAATGCATAATCAATCACCTCGTCATCTGGCGTAGTTTGCTCTGTAGCAAGACTATTGGTAACTGTCCCATCTGTAGAGGCTTGCGCAGTTTCTACATTGCTGTTATTGCTCGCAGAAACTGTAGCAGTACTACTTGAACTATTGGCTGCCGATTGTGACGCAGCAGCGATATTGACCGTGGTTTTTATTTTCTCCGGTGGATAGCATAGACCCGCTTTGGCACAGCCTTGCCAACCTATCGTCACGGCGGCATTATTTATCGCCTTGCCATTACTACTACTCAAAATGGTAGTAGCAACCATATTGGCTTGGTCAAATACCAATACTTGCCCAAAGGTTGGATCATCAATGGAGACTGGCTTTTGGCTAAAGGTAAAAGGTGCAGCGCTCACGCCAGCAGGCAACGTTAGCTTAATTTGGTCTTTATAAACATAGTGCTCAGGTGTAATGTCAAAGTTAATCGATAAGCGCGTGCCATTATTGGTCGGTTTGCTGCTACTGCTAACTTGAAACGCTTCATCAACAGGCAAAAATTTCGGTTGGGCAGCACTTTTATTACCAAATAAATCACCCAATCCTGCCGCTTGCGATGCCACTGGCACGGCCGTCAGCCCAGTAGCTCCTAGCCCTGTCAATAATGAGCCCGCGCTGAAAGCGAACGCCAACAGATAAGATTTTTTTGACGGTTTATTTTGCGTTAATGACGGAGACTTTTCTGCGCTCTTAAGGGACATGAAGGGCTACCTATTATTTCCAATATTCGAATTGACCAATTCACTGTCTGTATGGACTTGTCTATTTACAACCCCAGTTCGGGATAAGCCACATTGTAACTCATTGATACTATTTACAATGTCGCTACCTGTCCCTGCTGAGGCATGTTTTTGATGGTGGGTTTATAGGGAAACCAGCAATAAGCAATTAAACCTGACAGCAAGTTTGTGATAAACCCCGTGACACTACGATGGCGTGAGTGTTCGATTCGGCACAAGTTTTTAAGCTCTCCAAACACCGTTTCAACCAAAGAGCGATGATTGAGTAGTGCCTCATCCATAGGCTCAAGTAATTGGGGTTTCATATTACGCCGAAGTTTGGTTATCAACGTGGTATCACTGTGTTTTGTGAGCCACTCGTTTAGGGCTTTACTGATATAGCCTCTATCCCCAAACACCTTGCCAAACACAGGCGTTGCCATATCCTTAACAGGCACTCTGTCATCCGTATTACCCGCAGTGACTTTAACAGATACAAGCTCGCCCTTATGATTGATAATGGCGTGTAGCTTAAAGCCATAGAACCAGCCCATGCGCTTTTGCCTCGGGTTGCAAGTCCCTTAAAGACTTTATGACGGTAGATACGCTTGTTATGACAAACTGCTATCTTGGTTGAATCAATATAGCTGATACCCGTACAGTCGCCCATCATGCTTTGCAAGTAGCTGCACAGTGGTATGATACTGCGCGGCACAAGCTTTATAAATCGCGAGTAGCTCGGCAGATTTGGAAACGCCCGTTTCATCATGCCATGCATATGGTGGTAGTAAAACGCCTTAAACTGTCGATACCGCAGTTGATGAAACAGTACCAAGATGGTCATAATCTCTGCTACACTTATCTGGCATGCTCTTAACCTTTGGTGTCCCGTTGCGATTAAATGAGCGTCAAACTCAGGTTTGAATTGCTGATAAAAGTCGTCAATATGGCAGTATAGTTCGGTTAGGTTGTCCATGTAAGAAGTCCTTGTTGTGAAGTTTGTCTTGGTAAACTTACTTTAGCAACTTTGGACTTCTTTTTTTATCTTTTTTTTGAGCGCTTATCCCGAACTGGGGTTATATTATATACAACATACTACAATATACTATTAAGGGATACAAAATCATGGTGAGCTATGCTGAAGAAACCGTAGAGATAAACTTGGTAAACTAAGCGTATTGACAGGAGTTTACCATGACCAAGAAAGTAAGAACCTACAGTGACGAATTTAAAGCTGAAGCCGTCAAGAAGATAGCGGATAACAACGGCAATATTTCAGCGACCGCAAAGCAACTTGGCATCGCCATGCAAACGCTATCCAACTGGCAGAACAAAGCTAATCAAGGCAAGCTTGTAGGAACAAAGCAGTATGACCCTGAACTTATGAGTGCGCTTGAAGAGGTAAAACGCCTAAAGCGACAGCTTAAAGTTGCCGAAGAGGAACGCGAAATACTAAATGAGGAGGGATAAAGCGAAGCACTGCTTCGCCCCGACGTAAGGGGAGAGCTATGCTCGAGTTGGCGACGGCGTACTTCGCGAGAAACAGTTAGTCAGGTACGCCTTTATCAAAGACAACCAGTTCCTCTTTCGCATCACCACTATGTGCCGTGTGTTAAGGGTTAAGCCATCAAGCTATTACGACTGGCTAAGTCGTGATCTCAGCGAGCAACAGATACATCGCAACCAGTCTGAATTACTGGTTAAAGCGGCTCACAATGAAACGAAAGAACGTTATGGCGCAGATCGACTGCATGCTCATCTAAGCGAGCAAGGCCATAACATTAGCCTGTATATGGTAAGAAGCATCAAAGAGCAACACGGCATTAAATGTCGTAGTCATAAGCGCTTTAAAGTCACCACCGACTCCAATCACAACAAGCTGGTCTATCCAAACGTACTGGATCAGAAGTTTGATGCTAAGCGCCCTAACGAGTCGTGGGTCAGCGACATCACCTATATCTGGACGAATGAGGGTTGGCTGTACTTAGCAGGGGTCAAAGACTTATACACCAAAGAGCTTGTCGGTTACGCTATTAACAAGCGTATGACCGCAGATTTAGTTTGCAAAGCACTAAATATGGCCATCAAGAATAAACGTCCAAGCAAAGGGCTAATCGTTCATTCAGACAGAGGCAGTCAGTATTGCAGTCACGCCTACCACAAGACCATTAAGCAGCATCAATTTATAGGCTCAATGAGCGGCAAAGGCAACTGTTTCGATAACGCTCCGATAGAAAGCTTCTGGGGCACATTAAAGAATGAGCTGGTATATCATCAAGACTATAAAACAAGGTTCACAGCCATCAATGATATTATCAGTTATATCGAGCTGTACTACAATCAGACGAGGATTCAAAAGGGTTTGGGCTATCAATCGCCAAGACAGGTGTGGTTTGATTATTATCGTCAAGCTGCGTAATTAAAATCTCCCAAGTTTATGTATACGGATTTGACGGCAGGGGTCAATAGTTTAAAACTTTTATATTTACGTGCGTTAGGACGTTACCTAGAAAAAATAAAAAACTTACACTGATTAAATTATTATGATTAAGTTTACTATTACCCTCGTCTTCTAAGTGTGGTTAGACCTTTGCCAAAATAGCTTAGTAGTAATAACAAGGTTATTATTATCAAGATAGGATAATTTCCCATAAGCATAAAGGGCGTGTTACCAACCCGTGCCTGTATCTCACCACGTAGTACAGTACGCTCAAACTGCGGTGCGCGTTTTACAATACGACCTTTATGGTTAATGATAGCGGTAACACCAGTATTGGTCGCTCGAATAAACCAGCGCCCGTTCTCAAGCGCGCGCATTTGTACCATTTGCAAATGTTGCAATGGTCCTGCTGAAGTGCCAAACCAGGCATCGTTAGAGACGGTCAACAAAAATTCAGTATCGATGGCATTTTTACGCGTGGTATCTGGATAAGCTACCTCATAACAGATAGCCGTCCCTATATTGTGTCCACGCACCTTTAGAGGTGACTGCTGATCACTACCACGACTATAGTTCTTAATATCCTGACTACCGGCCAAACTTGGGAAAATATCGAGCACGCCTTCAAATGGAATATACTCTCCAAAAGGCACTAGACGCTGCTTCTTGTATAGGCCTTCCGCTTCTACACCTCGAGCAATCACGCTATTGTAAAATGGGGGATACTTATCCGTACTGGCATTGAATGCCGCTTTATCCTTATAAGGGATACCAGTTATCCATGTCGTATTGGTCGCATTAGCCATTTCTATCATTTCACTAATAAAGCCCGCAGCCTCATCCTGAAACATAGGAATAGATGATTCAGGCCACACCACAACATCACGTCCCCACTCAGTGCGTGTTAACTTCGCATAAATCTTTAGCGTTTCTACTTGATACTTAGTCAGCCACTTTATATCTTGTGAAATATTACCTTGAATCAATGACACTGACAGATCAGGTGTGCCCTTAGGTTTTGTCCATTGCGGATTGACCAGCCATAATGATGTGCTAATGGCTAATAACAGTACAGAAACGATGGCATAACTACTGCGCCGAAGCAGTAGCTCTACTAAACTTGCAGCCAATAGTATGGCAACAAAAGAGACGGAAAAAACACCAGCAACGGGTGCTAAGGACGATAACCAATACTCTTCAGTAAATGCATAACCAACAAACAGCCACGGAAAGCCTGTGAATAACCAAGTTTTTAACCATTCTTGTAGCACCCAAAGAGCAGCAAATGAAAAGGGTTGTTTGCCTACCATACGGTTAAAGACTAGTGCTAACAATCCATGAAATAGTCCCATACCGAGACCCATCAATGCAATCATAATCAATGCGAGCCACGTTGGTGTATCGCTATAATCATGGATAGCAGTATAGAGCCAAAAGCCGCCGACGCACCATAGCCCCATACCGTAAGCTTCACCGATAATAAAAGCGCGACGACCACTCATACTTGTCACCAACAGCGCATATAAAATCGCTGGTGATACTATTGCTAGCGGCCAAAACCCATAAGGCGCTAGCGAAAATAAAAAAATAGCTCCTGCAAGCCATGCTGCTACTAGCGTAAGCGATAGCGGTAATTGATTTAAGTGAGTACTCAAACGCTTTTGTAGATTAATAGTAGACAGGCGCATCGCAAATTATCCAAAATTATGAGCCTTGAATTTTTAATCAAAATCCAAAACTTAGATAGAGCCGTTAATACTACAGGCAGTATTTTAAAATAAAAACTGCTTATGATACCAGCCTGCACTGCTCAATGGATGAATTTACGTACTCCGTTTAATGGGTTATTATGCTACATTACCAAACGATATGAAGTGTTACTTGATCTTCTATAGCTCACAATACCTACAGTACATGAGAAAGCACTATGCCCCCCTTAAAAATAAAATCCAGTCTTATATGCAATCGTTATCTGTCTAAGGGGTTGCGTAGTACGTTATTATTACTGGCTGCCTCATCACTATTTGCTTGTAGCCAACCGAGTAGTGGCGTATCTGATGCAAGCACAACATCGGCATCAACTGAAGATGTTTTGGCTGTTCCAAAGACAGCTGAACCAAACGTTATAAATAATTCTATGATGACATCAGTAAGTAAACCAGACTTACTAAAAAACGTATCAGCCACTGTCTATAAAGATGCCAATTGCGGCTGCTGTAAAGAATGGATAAGTCATGCAGAAGATAATGGTCTAAGTGCAACCGCGCAAGATGTTGCGGACTTAGCCGTATTTAAAGAGCGCTACAGCGTTCCAAATGAAATGCGTTCTTGCCATACTGTAGTCACTACGGATGGTTACGTCTTTGAAGGTCATGTACCCGCTAAATATATGGCGCAGTTTTTAGAAAATCCGCCAGTACAAGCTATGGGTCTTGCCGTACCTGGCATGCCTATTGGTAGCCCAGGTATGGAGTATCAAAATAAATTCATGCCCTATCAGGTTATGCAGCTCAATAAAGACGGGACAACCCAAGTTTATGCTGATATTGAATCGGTAGAGCAGCAATTATAGTGTGTTAGCAGTTAAGAATACTTTGATTATAGTGTTAGCGTTAAAAGTAAATGAGGTAGGTATAAGACTGTTCTATTGCTTATAAAATGATTCTTCATCAAAAAATTCATTAGCTATTGCGACTTTAAAATTAAAAATAACTTTGAATTTGTAACTTTTGATGACAATGTAAGCGAATTTATCGGTTATTAACCCTTAAAATAGATAAATGACTAAGGGTTAATACAAGAATATACAGGATGTATCGAAACAATTACGTAATATTACATAAGCTAGTAGGGAATTAGCATCTATATTAATATTATAAATTATTATATTATCTTAATAATTAGTTAGACCCTATATAGGGTAATTACTTCATCCAATAAAAAAACGTCTGAGGGTTAAATCTAAATTATAGATTTAACCCTCAGACGTTTTTTTTGCTTATAAAACAGTAGAAATTGTGGTCAATCTAGTCAGCTATATTCTGTACATGTTACACAAACTTACATTGTAAAATGTGGGATATTAGCAATTTTTTCAACATCAAAAAAGTATTTTTGGGGTTTTTAAGGGTGATGACAGGCTAAACAGCCTATGCTAAAGTCGGCTTTGTGTTTTGGTCAGCAGCTTGATTTGTAACAGCTTCGTAAGACTTCAATGAGCTGTGATCGCCAATAATTATTTTTTATATGAATAATATGCAGCAGAAGTATCAGTCACTATGACGTATATATACTTGTGTTGTTGAGATTTAATTGACTGCGCTGTTGTTGATAACAGACGATTTTGAATTAACCGTAGGTATTAGATTTATGAAACAGGCTTTATTGATTTTGTCAGTACTGGGTATGGGCATAGCACAAACGAGTGGTGCTGCTATCACAATCTCTCAAACAAATAATACCATCACCAATACTTCTGTGGCATCAAACTACGGTTCATCAAAAAACATCTATAGCACCAAAAGTGGTGCTTATGTTTCTAATAATGATGAAATTAGTCAAGCAATTAGCAACCTAAGTGCGCAGGCCAAGCAAAAAGAGAATCAGCTTTCATCATTAAACAGCCGCTTATACGCTGAAAAACAACAGCAGCAAGTCAATAAGGTTCCTGACAGCAATTCAGCCCCCGCTATCGCTGCTGCTCGCGCCTCAAAAGTGGCTTTATCTGGCAGCTCTGGATATTGTGCCCGTTACGTACGTAAAGCACTACAATCAGCTGGTTATGAGTTCACTCCAAATCCTTCAGCCTATCAGTACGCTACTCGTGGCACACTTGAGAAAGCAGGTTTCAGCAAAATCAGTAATGATATGCCAACCCAAGTAGGTGATGTTATTGTCTATGATCGCTCATCAAAGCGCCCGCATGGCCATATCCAAATATTTGATGGCGAAAATTGGATTTCTGATTTCCGTCAGAACAGCATCAGCCCATACAGTGGTGTCTATGCTTATACGACATGGCGCGATTCAAAATACGTGGATGACGCATCCGCATCAGATCGTAATATCCACCTTGCTATGAATGATAAATAAGACTTTCTAAGTCAGCACAACATAGTTGTTATTTCCTCCAACCCAGTAGTGATCTTAATATCATTGCTGGGTTTTTTTGTGCTTAACATCAGGGCGTATTTAACCTTTCATGATTTGATCCGTCAGAAATGAACACTACTGATATCATTACTCATGACAGGAGTTATCGACAAGCGCGTTTAAAATGCCACATGATGACGCTGGTGCACTACTTGCACATTTCTGGCGCAAAACGGTCAAGTGATGCTTTAAGTGCATCAGTTCTTCCATTCGTATTTCCACAGCATGAATGTGCTCATCTAGCAAGTTATTCACATCGCCGCAGTCCTTGTCAGGCGACTCCCAGTATTCAAGTAAGATTCGCACATCATCTAAAGCCATATCGAGCGTACGGCAATGTAGGATAAATTGTAGACGCTCAATGTGCTCTTCATTATATAAACGATAATTCCCTTCGCTACGAAAAGGCTCGGGTAATAAGTGCTCCTTTTCGTAATAGCGAATGGTTTCTACTGTGGCACCTGTGCGTTTAGCGAGCTCACCAATTTTGATTGTCATAACAACCTCTATGATTTAAATAATTAAAGTGGCTGTAAAGACTAGCGCTAGAGAAATTAAAATTACGAAACTGTAGATAAATAACCTTGACTCTAAAGCCACTAGAGGGTTCATAATATCATTATTCAAAGGGTAAATTATTATGAAATATCATATTGAAGGTATGGACTGTGCCAGTTGCATCGGCAAGATTGAAACAGCTTTGAAACGTATGCCTGGGGTTTCTGATGTTCAGCTGAATTTCGCTACAGAAACGCTAGAGCTAAATTTAGCCCCTGGTGCGCCGACTCAGGCTAGTGATATCGAAAAAACAATCAAAAGCCTAGGGTTCGGTATATCTGCCAATACTGGTCAACAAACTGTATCGGCTATTGATATTGACAGCGACAATCAGATGGCTCCGCAGGATAAGCGGTGGTGGCAAACTCAAAAAGGCAAACAGGTTGTTGGTCTCGGTATTTTGATGGGCAGCGCTTATGCACTGTCACTACTGTTCCCCGCTTATGGGATATGGGTGTTTGCCATCGCTGTGATTGTAGGCGTTTTTCCATTTGCACGCAAAGCCTTAGCACTGGCTAAAACAGGTTCATTCTTTTCAATTGAAACGCTGATGTCCGTCGCCGTGCTTGGCGCACTTATCATTGGTGAAGCTGAAGAGGCCGCAGCGGTTGTCTTTTTGTTCTCAATCGGTGAACTGTTTGAGAGTATCGCTGCTGATCGCGCTCGCGCTGGCATCAGAGCCTTATCATCGCTGGTTCCGAAAAGTGCGATTTTACTTGATGCTCAAGGTGGGCAGCGTAACGTTCCAGCGACTTCACTACAAGTGAATGACCTTGTGCTGGTGCGTCCTGGAGATAGGGTATCTGCTGATGGTTCCATTGTTCAAGGTGCGTCCAGCCTTGATGATTCGCCCGTGACGGGAGAGTCTGTTCCTGTTGCCAAGACGATGGGTGACAATGTATTTGCAGGGTCAATTAACATCGATGGTGTGCTCCAAGTGCGCGTAGAAAAGACAGCCGCCGATAACACTATTTCGCGCATTATTGATTTGGTAGAGCAAGCGCAAGCTTCCAAAGCACCCACTGCCCGTTTTATTGAGAAATTCAGTCGTTACTATACACCGGCTGTGATGGCTATTGCCGCCCTAATTATCATCGTCCCACCGTTAACCATGGGCGGAGATTGGTCAACTTGGTTATATCGAGGTCTAGCCTTATTATTGATCGCTTGTCCTTGTGCTCTTGTGCTCTCAACACCAGCTGCTATCGCCTCTGGTCTAGCGGTCGGTGCGCGCCGCGGCTTGCTGATCAAGGGCGGTAGTGCTTTAGAAACCATCGGCCAAGTGAAGACAGTCGCTTTTGACAAGACAGGCACTTTAACTGAAGGCAAACCACGCGTGACCGATGTTGTTGACATTACACAAGAGTATTCAAGTGTTCAAGGTCAGGATTCTCAGGATCAGGGTTCTCAAGGTAAAGATAAGGTATTGGCGCTCTTTGCCAGTGTGGAGACAGGTTCTAGTCACCCGCTTGCTGAAGCTATTGTCAGTCATGCCAAAGCCGCCAAAGTTGTCATACCTGTGGCTTCTAAAGCTTCTGCTACTGCGGGTAAAGCGGTACACGCAACTATCGCTGGGCGCGCGCTAGCTATCGGTTCGCCTGTTTATGCCGCAGATGAGGCATCAATTTCAGCCGAGCAACAGGCACAAATCGAGGCGCTGCAAAATGAGGGCAAGACCGTCTCAGTTCTTTTCGATGAGCAAAGTCGAGAAGTGCTTGGATTGGTCGCACTAAGAGACGAGTTACGAGACGACGCTCATGAAGGTGTGGCTCAACTTAAAGCGATGGGTGTGCGCTCCGTCATGCTAACAGGCGACAACCGCTTAACCGCTCAAGCACTTGCCAGTAATTTAGACGTGGAATGGGAAGCTGAGCTGTTGCCTGAGGACAAACTGCGCTTGCTTAACGAGATGAAGAATAACAGCAAAATAGCGATGGTGGGTGATGGTATTAACGATGCGCCAGCACTAGCAACCGCTGATGTTGGCATCGCGATGGGTGGTGGTACCGATGTGGCCATTGAGACGGCCGATATCGCATTATTAAAAAGTCGTGTTACAGACATGGCTCATCTCATCGCACTTTCGCGTGCCACCATGCGCAACATTCATCAGAACGTCATTTTCGCTTTAGGTCTCAAAGGCGTCTTTCTGATCACGACCGTATTCGGCATTACTGGACTATGGATTGCGGTTCTAGCTGATGCTGGAGCAACAGTGCTCGTTACTCTCAATGCGTTACGTTTACTGCGCTTTAAAGGCGCGCCTCCACTGGTAACTCCGCCTAAAGTAGTTAAATAAAACCCTTCGAAATCAATTAAAAACTAGAGATAGCAGCAGATTTCGGGGGTGGGTTCTAATAATAAAAATTCCACCGCTACAGTAAACTGCAACCGCATTAGAGTAAATAAGGTTAGACCGTATGTTGATTACAGAATTGGGCTATTTTGCCTTGCTTACCGCTTTTGTATTGGCGTTATTGCAGGTAATTCTGCCAACTATTGGTGTTATTCGTAACCAAGTTGCTTGGCAACGACTAGCCCCTAGCTTAGCTTGGGCACAGTTTGCCGCCATGATAACGTCATTTGGCGCTTTGATAGCAGGTTTTTATTACTTAGATTAACACACCAAGTGCAACGCTAATTAATATTATAGAACGCCTGCATAGGCGTTTTAAACCCTAATCGTTTTCTTGGTCTGTTGTTTAGTTTGTTCTCAATGTCCTGTATTTCATTATCAGAGACTTGTCTAAAGTCACAACCCTTAGGCAAGTACTCTCTGATAAGGCCATTGGTATTCTCGTTGGTTCCTCGCTGCCATGACGCATAAGCATCGGCAAAGAAGAAAGGGCTAAAGAGCTTTTGTTTCACCTTCTTATGCTGAGCAAACTCTTTACCATTGTCAGAGGTAATGGTCTTAACCTGCAACCTCACTGGCGCTAAGAGTTCTATCATTGCCTCTGATACTTGCTGTGCTGTTTTATGACCCACACGCTTCATCTTCAGCAGCCCCGTTTTACGTTCAACGAGCGTGACAATCGCTTGCTTGTGATGCTGACCGATAACGGTATCCGCTTCCCAATCTCCAATACGTGAGCGTTCTTCAACAATACAAGGGCGCTCATGAATCGAGACTCTGTCATTGATACGGCCTCGAGTCTCAGCGGTTAGACGCTGCCGGTATGGTTTTCCTTTACGTCTGAGACACTGCCACAATGTACCGCCCTGCCTCTTATCACGCCAAATATAGCGATAAATGCTCATATGACTGATACCAGCATGAACGCCAGATATTTGCTCAGGACTCCAGTTCTCTTTAAGCTTGTCTGTCACCCATGCCCAGAGGTCAGTCACAATAGTTGTGGCGTTGTTAGCCCGTCTGTCACAAGCCTTGTTATTAGCATGCTTTGCTCGGTAACCTCGTAGGCTTTTATTACGCCTAAGCTCTCTTGATATGGTACTGGGACTTCTGTTTAACACCCTCGCTATAAAATTAATACTATGTTTTGCCCCTTTAAGGGCATAAATCTGGTATCGTTCACCTAGGCTTAGATGTGTATAGCTCATGGTTGCAATCTCACTTTGGTCGGTGGATAAAAACTTTGATGCTAGCGCATCTAGGTCTTTTTTTCACCTTGCATTTGGTATTGCACTTCATGTGTTAATCTAAGTTATAATGATTTTAGCCTCAGTTACGTCGCGTAGCATTCCAATACGCTGTTGCCTTGGTACTATAAGTTATCGGCGACATGGGGCGGACACGAGGGCTCTTTGCTGCTATGGATGACCATCATGGCCACATGGTGTGCACTGGTATCATACTTTAGTCGCGGCTTGCCGTTATCAATGCGTGCGCGGGTATTAGTTATTTTGGCCGGTGTACAGTTAATGATGCTAACAATGCTGATATTTACCTCGTCACCGTTTGAGCGTACCTTACCCAATCTAGCGGTCGATGGCGCTGATTTAAATCCTGTCCTACAAGATTTCGGTCTGATTATTCATCCGCCCATGTTATATATGGGCTATGTGGGTATGGTAGTGCCTTTTGCATTTTGTATGGCGGCATTGTGGGAAGGGCGTTTAGATGCTGCTTGGACACGCTGGTCACGTCCATGGGCGCTCGCGGCTTGGGGATTTTTGACCATTGGTATTGCACTGGGCTCGTGGTGGGCCTACTACGAGCTTGGCTGGGGCGGTTGGTGGTTTTGGGATCCGGTAGAGAACGCCTCGTTTATGCCTTGGCTTGTCGGCTTAGCATTGCTGCATTCATTAGCAGTCACTGAAAAGCGCGGGGTGTTTAAAGCATGGACCATCATGCTGGCTATTTTCGCCTTTGCCTTAAGCTTGCTTGGCACGTTCCTGGTACGCTCTGGAGTCCTTACCTCAGTGCATTCGTTTGCCGCTGATCCGACGCGTGGTTTGGTCATCTTAGCTATTCTTGGCATTATCATCGGTAGTGGTCTATTAATGTTTGCCGTTCGCGGTTGGCGTTTAACCGTTGAAAGTCAATATCAGCTGATTTCACGTGAGTCCTTTTTAGTGATCAATAACGCCATCATTTTGATTGCAACCTTAGTGGTGCTGCTCGGCACCCTCTATCCTATTATCGCTGATGCCTTTAGTCTCGGTCAGGTATCTGTAGGGCCTCCATACTTCAATGCGCTGTTTGTGCCTTTGACATGGCTGTTGTTAATCGCTATGGGTATGGGCTCTAATATTCGCTGGAAACAAGATAAGCGTCCGTTACTAGGGGTGGGTATCGCCATTGCCGCTAGTAGTATCGTATTGGCTGCTATTATCGCCTACTTTACCAGTCCATCTGCTATGTTCAATATTGGCGTGACTTTAGCGGTGAGCTTTTGGGTACTGCTATGGATGATCGTTGACTTTAGAGACAAAACCAAGAACGCCCCTAATTTCTTTAAAGGTCTGCGTCAGCTGCGTCTTAGCTATTGGGGTCAACAGACTGCTCATATTGGCGTATTGGTTGCTGTCATTGGCATAGCCTTTACTAGTAGCCTGAGTATTGAGCGTGACGTAGCAATGGGTATTGGCGATACAGTCAATGTTCAAGGTTACGATTTTGAAGTAACTGAATTTTTTGAAATAAAGGGTAGTAACTTTGATGCAACGCAAGCGCAAGTGGTGGTATCCAAAGACGGTCGTGAAGTGGCGAAACTGACTCCAGAAAAGCGTACTTATATTATCAGCACGATGCCAACAACTGAAGCTGCTATTGACCCCAGTCTTATGCGCGATGTTTATGTCGCACTGGGCGAACCTATTGCCGATGGTAGTAACCAATGGGCATTAAGGATTTATGTAAAACCATTAATTCGCTGGATTTGGTTAGGGGCAATTATCATGGCTCTAGGTGGATTAATTAGTATGCTTGATAAACGATACCGCATCAAAAAAATTAAAGCTCCGTTGCTAGTTACTGGTAGTTTGGCTACTTATGGAGTCAATGAGGTAGCTATTGAGCAGGCAATCTCAGTATCGACGATGTCGACACTAAAGGAGAAATAAATGACTATGTCGAATAATACTCCTGAGCAAAAAGATAGCCAAAACAGTAAGCAGCGTAACCCAAAGACAATGAAAAAAAAGCAGACGAAGCTATGGTTCTTAATTCCGCTTATCCTCTTTTTTGGTTTGGTAGTTATATTGTACATGCGCTTAGGTAAACCAACAGACATTGTGACCAATACCGCTCTTGAGCGTCCGGTTCCTACCTTTGAGCTGCCGTTATTAGCAGATACTACCCGTACTATCACCAATGATAATTTGCCGGATAAGCCGTTTTTACTTAATGTTTGGGGCTCATGGTGCCCAACTTGCGTTATTGAGCATCCGTTTTTAATGCAACTAGAAGAGCGCGGCGTTGATATCGTTGGTGTGAATTATAAGGATGAGATTGGTAATGCGCTCAGTTACTTAAACCGAGGCGGTGATCCATTTTCTATGTCTATTCAGGATTCATTGGGTCAGTTTGCTCTAGACTTAGGCATAACTGGTGCGCCCGAAACCTTTGTTGTGGATGGAGATGGCATCATTCGTCAGCATATTGTTGGTGAGATTAATGAAGCCAATTGGCAACAGCGTGTTAAGCCGTGCCTGACAGTACTTAATAAGGCTAATAAGAACAACGATAGTCCTGATCTCATTCAGGTTGAGGAGATGTGCAAATGAACGTTACTCGAATAAGAGCTCCTCAACTAAAACCCAATATAGTTTTAAAACTAGCAAGCTTAATACTAGCGTGTCTGCTTAACATGACGGCAAACGCAGCTATTGACGTATACGATTTTGACTCACCACAGCAAGAAGCTCAGTATCGTGGATTAATAGAAGAGTTTCGCTGCCCAAAATGCCAAAATCAAAACCTTGCAGCCTCTGATGCACCGATTGCACAGGATCTAAAGCAAAAAGTCTATGATTTAATTAAAGATAGACGTAGTGATGCTGAAATACGCGTCTATATGCAAGAGCGCTACGGTGACTTTATTAGCTACAAGCCGCCTATGCGACCATCAACATGGATCCTATGGTTTTTTCCACCACTATTATTGCTCGTCTTAATTATTGGTTGGTTTTGGCAAAGTAAGCGTCGCCAAGTTGTTGCCCGTGGTCAAAGCGGCGTCACAGTGAACAGTACTGCTGCCTTGACCTCTACGGAAAAGGCTGAGCTTGATCGTCTATTATCGCAAGCTGAGAGTGTCGACCACGACATTACTAGCCTAGAGGACAAAAAATGACTCTATTTTCTACTTTTGGCTTATTTGTAACTCTAAGCTTGCTGATTGCTCTTATATTTGCGCTGATTGCTATTATGCCATGGCTACGAGCACCGCGTTTGCAGTCCAAACCAATAGACAATCAACTGCTAGATATTAATGTTGCAGTATTTCGCGAACGTTTAGCTGAGCTACAAACAGATAAAGACAGCGGTACTATTAATAATAGCCATTATCAAAATCAAAAGCTGGAACTGGAGCGTCAGCTATTAGATGTGCAGCGTCAGATAACACCTATGGTCACCCCTGATGTCAAAAGCCGTTTAATTGTCGCAGCTTGGATCCCAATATTGGCTGCAATGGCGTATTTACTAATAGGCAATCGTACGCCCGTGTTTGATTTGTGGACAGCTGAGGACAAAGTAGGACAAGTGGCTGACGACCTATTGACAGCTAAAATTGACAAGCCGCCATCATGGGCGTTTGAAGATGGTCGTCAACTGATTAGCGCCATGCAAACCAATGTTCATCGTAATGCTGATGATCCTAATCGCTGGATGCGCCTATCCGAGCTTTTCTTATCTATGGAGGCAACTGATTCTGCGCTGGAAGCCTTATCTCGTGCCTATCGTTTAGCTCCTGAAAATGAAGAAATCGCCACCACTTATGCTCAGACTAGCTTTTTCGTTAATGAAGGTCAGTTAGACGCCAATATTCGCCGTGTATTACAAGCTATATTAGCTAAGAATCCGCAGCATGAACGGGCTCAAATGCTCATGGCAATGGGTGAGACTCGTAGTAGTAACTTTGCCCAAGCGCAAGGTTGGATTAAACGCTTACAAGGCAGCATTGTGGCCAAACCAGGTGATCATACTAAAGCTTTAGCAAGCTTAGATGAGTTAAGCAACTACGTTAGCACGCAAGAAAAGCAAGCGCTAGAAGGTATTGACGTGACAGTGAAAATTAACGCTAATTTATTACCGTTAGTGAAAGCTGATGATGTGTTGTTTGTTGCGATACGTGACGTTAAAGGAGGTCCACCGTTTGCCGCCAAACGTTTACCCATTAGTATTATCAAGCAAGGTGAGGCTAGTATCCGCTTAAGCAATCTTGATGCGATGATGCCAGATCGCACGTTAAATTCAGCTCGTAGTGACAAAACTCAGTTAGCAGTCGTTGCTCGTATTAGTCATAGCGGTAATGCCATAGCAGAGTCAGGCGACTTATCGGGTAATCCTATAGTGATTAGCGCTGAACAGACTCAGGTTAATGTTGAAATCAATCAACAGATTCCCTAATAAAAAATTATTACCGTAAGTTTCATAACACCAGAGCGGTAAGTGGAGCCGTTTATAAAAGTGGCGCGATTAATAGTCGTATACCAAAAACATATACGTTTAACATTGTTCATTGTATAAACACAGATAAAGAAAACAACTATGACTGAATCTACCGACAGATTAGATAGTACTAAATTGAATAGCGTTGAATCGGCTAGTACTAATATTGCTGACAATAAAGTACCTATAGCTGTGAGTAGTACTCATCAATCGATTGACTCTAAAACCATGAATCATACGCCTAAAGCTATGTACGTGACTTCAGGCAACTCAATAACACCTAAAGATAAGTTGGACAAAATGCCAAAAATGGTTGCCAATGGCAGTCGCGCTTTTATCTGGTATTTGTTGGCGATAATGGTATTAATACTTGATCAATGGACTAAGTGGTTGGCCCAAACCACATTAGCGTTCAATGACCCCGTACCGGTCATTGAACCATTTCTCAACTGGACACTCGCTTATAACTATGGGGCAGCATTTAGCTTTTTAGCCAACGCTGGCGGTTGGCAGAAATGG
Source organism: Psychrobacter sp. KCTC 72983 (assembly GCF_014280455.1). Taxonomy (NCBI): domain Bacteria; kingdom Pseudomonadati; phylum Pseudomonadota; class Gammaproteobacteria; order Moraxellales; family Moraxellaceae; genus Psychrobacter; species Psychrobacter sp. KCTC 72983. Next base: position 744,161 of record NZ_CP060390.1, on the reverse strand, counting down.
TTTTTCTCAGGCTTAGCTTTTGTAATGGCTATCTTTTTAACGGTTTATTTAATCAAAGCGCCACGTGCAGCCAAGCTATTATCTATGGGGTTGGCCTTAATGCTTGGTGGTGCGATTGGCAACTTAATCGATCGTTTAAGAATTGGTAAAGTGGTTGACTTTATCCATGTGCATTATGCTGATGTCTGGAATTATCCTCTTTTCAATGTTGCAGATATAGGTGTCTGTGTCGGTGTAGCGTTGATTATAATTGATATTATATTTTTGGAAAGTAAGCGTAATGAATAAACAAGTGAATATTGATCAGTACAAATAAAAAGAACTAGCGTCATAGTCACTCTATACGGAAAAATACTTTTTATACTTGAGTATGTTTATAAAATGTGAACTGGAAGGTAATGTTACTTATACAGGCTGGGCATTTGATGTATAGTGTCATTTGCATTTCACTATTTATCAATTTCTCAGCCTGTTTTTTTTCAGCCTACTTTTTGAACCACCACCCGGATATAAATGTAACTATGAATAAAACAACTTTTAAAATATCGAAGATGGACTGCCCTTCGGAGGAAAACCTAATCCGAATGAAATTAGAGGGCCACTCGAATATTGAACATCTTGAGTTCGACATTCCTAACCGTCAATTAACTGTGTTTCATCATGACAATATAGAAGGGATAGAGACTGCTATTCATGACCTAAAATTAGGAGACACCCTACTCTCGACCGAAACCATTGACCCCTCTGATCCCAACAATAATTTTAAAATTGATGCTGACTCTAGTCACAAAAAAGATGCTGAGCAAAGAAAGCTACTATGGATAGTGCTGGTCATTAACTTTGCTTTCTTTATTATTGAAATGAGCACGGGACTGATTTCTCGTTCGATGGGGTTGGTCGCCGACAGCTTAGATATGTTAGCAGATAGCTTGGTGTACGGAATTAGCTTATTTGCGGTCGGTGGAACGGTCATTAAGAAAAAACGGATTGCTAGAATTGCCGGATATTTTCAAATTACGCTAGCGATTCTTGGTTTTTTAGAAGTACTAAGACGTTTCTTTGGCAATGAGCAGTTACCTGACTTTTCTACCATGATAGTCATATCGATTCTTGCGCTAATTGCAAACTTGATTTGCCTCTATTTACTACAAAAATCGAAAAGCAAAGAAGAAGAAGCCCATATGCAAGCCAGTATGATTTTCACTTCAAACGATGTGATTATCAATTTAGGGGTAATTGTTGCAGGGATTTTGGTTAATTGGTTACACTCTAGTACGCCTGATTTGATTATTGGTAGCATCGTATTTGCTTTAGTTATTCAGGGCGCCTTTAGAATATTGAAGTTGAGTAAGTAGCCAAGCCTAATAACTGAAGCAAATAGCTCAAGTAAGTAGCTTAATTAAACCGCTAAGTGTAAAGTAACTGGGTTTGAAGCAAATAAACATCATAAGGATATGAGACCTCAAGCAATGATTGAACAAACTTTAAATCTAGTCACCACCAAAGACCATCAGCAAGTTGCCGTTTGGCGAATAATAGATGATGAAGTCTTTGATAAGAATCTGGTGGTGGTCAACTAATTTAGGACACTAATAAAATTCAAACCTACATCGCCATTACTTATAACCCTGAGTCGAGAACGGATAATAATTATAAGCGTTGGGGCAACTTTTATGACCGCCAAGATCTGTTAGTAGGTGACGAGTTGTGTCAGGTGGTTAATTTTCAGAGACCTTCCTAAATTTTGTGTAAGTATTTAATCTAAACGTCAGTTACACAGAATCTGGGATGGTCTCTCGTATTCTTTGGTTGCCACCCTACAGCCCTGATCTAAATCCCATTGAAAAGAAGTGGGCACAGGCAAAATTTCTACGTCAAGGCTGGATGGAGAATAATCTACCTAAGCTGTTTCATGATATGGGTTGTATCTCTTTTATTCTAGACTGACTATAGTTAACTATCATATTATTATGAATCGAACAATTTAGACTAGATCCTTAATATCTATATCCAATGCATCGCAAATATCATAGGCCTTTTTGAGAGTGACATTCTTCTCTCCACGCTCGATATTTCCCATATAACTTCGATCAATATCTGCCATCTCTGCCAGCACTTCTTGAGATATTCCTTTGCTTCTGCGCACATCACGGATACGCTTTCCAAAGGCTATCATGCGTTCATCTGTCTTCATCTCACCAACCACTGCTAAAAATAGCAATACTCACAGTGGTGGGCTATAATATCCACGGGATATAGTCGGTATTATGAGGTGAGTATGAAAACAAAACTAGAGTATCAGCCAGATATAACAGAAACTAATAAGCTGATCTGTGAGAGGTACTGGTTAAGAGAAGGCGATAAACGAAGTGGTTTTATATATACCTGTAAAGAAATAGGTCAAGAGTTTGATGTTAAGCATCAGGATATACCTAGTATCGTTAAAATAAATGCTCATCTTGTCGTACTAGACTGCCAATGCATAGACTGCGGTACAACTAAGATTTGCTATACTCGCTCACAGCTAACTCGATTGGATCTTATTAGATGGCGGTGTGATGATTGCAGGGCGGCGCTTGAAAAAAGAATGGATCAAGAGTACTTAGAGTATCGTCTTAAACAAGACCGTTTAGCAGAAGAAAAGAGACAGACCGCTCTAGAGTACATCAATCAATGCCGAAGCATTCAATTAAGCAGTATTCCTTCAGTCACTGAGCTTAACGATGTGGATAAACTTCTACTCGCAGCGACTGTAGAGAGCCTAGGGGCAGATAATATAAGGAATACAGTCTCTCTACGTGACAATTTATCATTACCTTTATCACCGTTCTCTAAATTAGATGAAGAGATACTACAGCATCTTTTTAACCGAAATCTGCTCATACTCGCTTCTGAAAATAGCTACGAATACGTAACTATCAACGAAGAAAAAGAGCTAGAGATAGATTTCTATCAAGCGATCTTTGAGTTTGCTTATAGTATTGAGAATCTTACTAAAATCTTGATAAACGCTAAATCTCAGAAAAATACCAGTGCTCTAGTAGCGAATGATCAATTTAAGAACTGGTGTGAAAAGTTACAGCTAGGAGAGTGTTTAAGCTACCTGATTACTAGGTCAAGATTGAACTATCTAGCACCGCCTATTGGCGAAAAGCTAATTAGTATTCTCAGATCATGTTTAGCTGAATGCTCTGTATCAACCATGCATTATATCATTTGGAAGTCTGTGGAAAATGCTGCTGCATACGTGCAAAAACCAGGTATTACTCGAAAACATGCTTCAAATTCTGTTTCTGGTAATATAGAGAGAGTATTCAATAAAATATACAGTGGTAGTTGGAGTCACAATAAATCTTTTCGCGATGCTAGCCACCCTCAGTCTGCAATGGCCAAAATATTTTTTGATTATGTATTTGCAGTAGATGATGGTGGTTTTCACCATACTCTTGATGAGCTATTCAGCCCATATAGGTCCCAAAAAACTTTAGAGCAAGTAAGTTACGCAACTCTAGGAGATGCTAGAAGTACGAATTATTCAGTCACAATAGCTCTTGATATTAAACAATCATGATTTACCGATGTCTAAATCACTAATACAATTAAATCAGCCGAATAAGACATAGCAATGAGAGAAAGATTGTCTAGATAGAAGACTATCTGACTTGCTGAACAATTTTATTACTACTGATAGGAGCTAGTATGGAAGATTCTAAATTTGAAGCATCGATTACCGATGATCGTCCTATCCTCGTTAGCAAACAAGAAATAGAAAAGCGCCGCCGCATTAACTTTGATACTTTGGGCAGCTTCGCAGTCGATAATATTCCTATTAACCCAGATACTCAGCACATCTTTCAAGACTTTGAGGAAGGTAAAATTGCAACTAGCAAGGAAGTAAAAGCTTTGCTACATGCTCACTATACTAAGATAGCGCTCGAAGATAATTAGCTCTTATAGTTTGAGCCCGACGTTGCTAAGCTATTATAGTATTGCTTTTCACAGCCAGTATCGAAAGATGAAACATAATTAATTGTGCTATTCAATCATATTTATCAAATCATTTCACCTATGTAAGATTACTAGTCCAGTATCACTAACTCTCGTCCAGCCATCTCCGAAATAAAGAATAACTATTCTGCCCACAAACATAATAATGCTATAGCTAGTCAGCTTATTCGCTTAGTGAATAGATAAGCATTAAGACCTAATATCACCGTGGTGAATTACATCCTTGGGTCTGCTTCTATCTACACTCGCGTGCTTTAATATTACCATCATTATATCCGTGTTCATATGATTCGATATCTTGCAACTGACAATACTATGTGCAAAGACGTTAATGATAAACATGAATAGCAGAAAACTACTTTTACTTCTACCTATCTGACATAGATAAAATCTACTGGATTAGAGGATGGTACGATTGATCAAAAGTAACCATTAATAGATAGACGTAGCGAAGCGCATCATGTCCGCGTTTATAGCTTAGATAGGATGATATTAGAAAGAATGCTTCTGAAGATGTGAAAGATACCTGAAAAACTTAATTGTTATGATACCTAATTGATAGAACGACCATTATCTTTTGGATAGGTAAAAGTGATTTGTTCTGATAGGTTGTAATAATCACCGAAGTGATAGTTTTAATTTAGATGCCTACAAATAATATAGCGATGTACACTATTAGAATAAGAGGTTTCTAGCATGTCAACCTATAAGGAGATGTGTGTAATTCGTGCAGGGCACTGGCAAAAAATCCATGAGCGAATTCAATTCTGGCAGGCTCATTGTCTTGAGCAGGGAAATACTCTGGCTCACCCTCACTACGAACCAATATCACTTGCTGGTTAGTAAATAAAGTATTAAATAGCTGTATGAGCCAATCAGTGGCTAATCGTTCGCTATCAATTATCAATTCTGCTGAGTAAGTATTGTCAGGCTGAGTAGTAGATAACTTTTGCCACTGACTTCTCCATTCTCTTAAATACTCATCTTCATCGAGGCACAGTCTATTGCTAAGAGCATTTTCAGTATGACGATCTAGTTGAGTAAGATATTGCAGCAACGAACTTGCTGTAGCAGGAGAAAGTAAATCAGAAAAATTAATTTTATTATCAGGTAGATTCATAGAGAAGACATTGACTTAATAAATATTAAAGACAAAAAATTTTAGGTAAAAAAGTAAGTAGTAAAAAAGCTTGAACATATTTGCTATCAAAAAATCTTAACATACTAGCGCTAGCAGAATATGGCACTTTCCGTTAGTATGGCAGGCAATATTATACACCGTTTTTATGAATGAGGCCGCGCATGTCAAGCACTCCAGAAACTAAACCGTCAGCACCTTACGCTGACAATAAAAAAGCGCCTGTATCTACTAGCATGCCTGAGCACATTTCTTTGGACAAATGGGCAGACACGGGTTTTGAGTGGTCAGGAGAAGTCGATCCAAACTCTTTTGAACGTCTTGCCACGACGTTGAGCGCCGAGCATGATCAGTCAAACACTCAGTTAAACGCTGAACTCTATCGCCGTAATAATGTTTTGCATTTGGCATTTACGTTGACAGGCGATATCTGGCTAACATGCCAACGCTGTTTACAGCCCGTTGCCGTAGATTTATCTGATGATTATAATATTGCATTACTAGAGAATGATAGCCAAGTACGCTTGATTGATGAAGAGCAAGACTACTTGTTACTTGATGAAATCGTCACCGAACAGTCTCCCGAGCGTCTATTACCATTTAAAAAACTGGTAGAAGATGAGATCTTGCTCAAAACACCAATGGCGCCAAAGCACGATGATTGTGAGATGTCAGTTGAGCAGTTTGGCGAGATACCAGAAGAAGAAGAGAATGAAAATCCATTCGCTGCTTTAGCCTCCTTAAAAGGTAAGCTATAAGAGCCAGATTTATTTATTCAAGTATTTGAGAAGCCTTTTATCTGCTTTGTACAGAAGAGTGCAAGGCAGGGCTTTATTAATCTAATAAACATGCGTATAATGTCCGGTTTATTGCATTCGAGCAACCTGTTGCGTGCTGATAGAAGCTGACTAGGTAAATTTTTTATAAATTTCAGACATAGTTAGCGCTTTATGTAAGTAACAATCTATTTAACTAATGATGCTTCAGACTTAGGTTGTTGTGATTATATAGCCTCTGTCAGTATCGACTAAAGCTGAATTTCAAGCTTATCCCTTTTAAGTATAGGAGCTATATCATGGCTGTTCAAAAAAGTCGTAAAAGCCGTTCTCGTCGTGACATGCGCCGTTCACATCACCGTATGGAAATTGCTGAACTAAGCGTAGATGCTACTACTGGTGAAAAACATCGTCGTCATCACATGACTAAAGATGGTTTCTACCGTGGTCGTCAGCTATTCAAAGTTAGTCAAGATGCCTAAGACATTGGCCCTATGATAGCTAGGTAAAATAGTGACAGTACTGGTGACTGTTGTTGTATTTACCTGGCTATCATTAGTCAATAAGCTTTGAGCTAAAAAAAGCCAAGTTATTTCGCTATCATATATTATGTGGCTGGATAACTTGGCTTTTTGTTATTTATGACTAAACTCATTGCTTAGATGACTTTTTATTTTTAGCAGATAGAAACGCGTACTCAATCGTTAGTGCTTTTGATTGGTACTGTGTTTTCCTATCGTTGTTTGGTCTGCATCCGCTATGATAATAGTGTGTGTCAGTGTATAGTTTACTGACAATCCGTTTTCTTAGATAAATAATTGAACTAGCGGCTTTGTATCACATCTAATAATATAATACACCCCATTGTTTTAGGGATATTTCTAATCAGATAAGGGATATTGGTTATGGCTTCTGTACCCGATATGGTAAAAAAGCAACCCGCTCGTATCGCGGTCATTTTTCCTGGACAAGGATCTCAAGCAGTCGCGATGACGAGTGAGCTTGCTGAAATCTACCCAGAGATACGCGATACATTTACTGAAGCGAGTGAGGCGCTTGGTGAGGATTTGTGGGCAATCTGTCAGGATGAAGAAAAACTCAATCAAACCGAGTATACTCAGCCAGCGCTACTGACAGCTAGCATTGCCATTTGGCGTGTCTTACAACAAAAAATAGAAGAGACGCCTTGCTATTTAGCTGGTCACTCTCTGGGCGAGTACAGCGCCCTGTGTGCTGCCAATGTGATATCGCTTGGTGATGCCGTCACCCTAGTGCATAAACGAGGTCAGTTGATGCAAGAGGCCGTTGTAGGTGTCGATACTGCTATGGCTGCCGTGTTAGGACTAGAAGACAACCGAGTCGAAAATCTGTGTGAGCAAGCAACAGAGCATGTCGAGGGTGCCATTGTTGGCGCTGCTAACTTCAACAGCCCAGGACAGGTAGTGATCTCGGGTAACGCTGCTGGCGTTAACGCTGTAATCGACAAAGTCAAAAATACGGGCAAAAAATCTGTGCCCTTAAAAGTGAGTGTGCCATCTCATTGTGCATTAATGGAGCCTGCAAGTAATGCCTTAGCTGAGATATTAGCAGGTATTCAATTTGATCAAGCGGCCATTCCTGTGATTCAAAATCGCTATGCGCGTGTTGAATCCAGTGCAGTAGGTATAAAACAAGCATTGACTGAACAGCTGAGTGAGCCAGTACTGTGGTCAAAAACCATGCAGGAACTGGCTGATAAGCAAATTAATCTATTAATCGAATGTGGCAGTGGCAACGTATTAAGCAATTTGGCTAAGCGTCAAGCGCAGCCAATCGCAAGCTATCCTACAGACAAGCCTGCCCGTCTAGAGAAATTATTAGAGGTGTTATCATGAGCCGTACGATTACATTAGTAACTGGCGCGAGTCGCGGTATCGGAAAGGCAGTCGCCAAACGCTTTGCTAAAGAAGGACATTTTGTCATTGGAACAGCAACCACTGAAAAAGGTGCTGAACTTATTGATGACTATCTTCATGATAGTGGTGGTATCGGTCGCGTCTTAGACGTACGTGATACTACTCAAATTGATAAATTGTTTGAAGAGATCGAAAGCGTCTATGGAGCGGTACAAGTATTGGTTAACAATGCAGGTATCACGCAAGACGGTCTGCTAATGCGTATGAAAGACGATGACTGGTCAAATGTCATCGATACGAATTTGACCTCAGTTTACCGCATGAGCAAACGCGCAGTACGCGGTATGATGAAAGCGCGCCGTGGTCGTATTATTAATATCACCTCTGTTGTTGCTCAAATGGGTAATGCAGGTCAATCTAACTATGCCGCGACTAAAGCTGGTGTAGAAGGTTTCAGTCGTACGCTTGCACGTGAAATCGGTTCACGCCAAGTGACTATCAATTGCGTGGCACCAGGTTTAATCGAGACTGATATGACAGATGAGCTCGACGAGCGCCTATTGAATTCTATGCTAGATGCCGTTCCTATCAGCCGTCTTGGTCAACCAGAAGACATCGCAGCAGCAGTACATTTTTTAGCCAGTGATGAAGCCAGCTATATCACCGGCGCGGTTATTCCGGTCAACGGTGGGATGTATATGTAGGCGTTACATAGTTATAATAAAAAACTGTGTGAACGAGTGTAAACTATAATAAAGGGTGCTATAATTACGAATACTTTTGAGTCAAAGCCCTGTATGATAACAGGGCTTTATTAGACAGACTGTGTAACAAGTCATAGAGTACTCAGACAGCAATGCTGATCTGGCAAATACATTTTATATATCATGCTATAGAGCTTAAATAAGGCACAATAGCAGTTTATTAAAAATAATAGATGATAACGGAGTAATCTATATGAGTAATGATATCGAGCTAAGAGTAAAATCAGCAGTAGCAGAGCAACTAGGCATGAACGTTGAAGACATCAATAACGATGCTTCATTCATGGAAGACCTAGGTGCGGACTCGTTGGACCTAGTCGAATTGGTAATGTCTTTTGAAAGTGATTTTGGTATCACTATTCCTGACGAAGATTCTGCAGAATTGACTACTGTTCAAAAAGCAATTGATTACGTACAGGCGCAGCTATAATTCGCTAGCTATCTAGTCATTTATAGAAGACCGCTTATTTTATCGATAGGCGGTTTTTTTATGGATATGTGATTTTTATCGTGAGCTCATTAACATAAGCTACGTCAAATCAACATTACTCAACATACTCTTACTATTCACATTGTCTACCTTTGATTATACTCATCAGGGTAAACACTACTAAGGGTAGTAATATTTGATAACATTCTATCAAAAATAAATTCAAATAATAAATAATATCATTTAAAGGAGTAATTACATGGGTATGTTCAGTTTTGCAAAAGATATTGGCGATAAAATTTTTAATCGTGATGATGAGAAACACGATGCCAAATCAGAGACCAAGGCAGATGCCAATACACCAGTACAAAGTAGCGAACCTTCAGCTCAATCCGTTGCTAATATTTTGTTACGCCGTATACAACAACAGAATCTAAACATCAGTAATTTAAAAATCAAATATAACGGCTCTACAGATACAGCAGAAATCAGCGGTAACGCGAAAACTCAAGCTGATCGTGAAAAAGCGATTATTGCTATTGGTAACGTACAAAATGTTGCTAAGGTCATTGATAATATCGATATCGAAGAAGATGCACCTGAGTCAACGATGTATACGGTAAAATCTGGCGATAGCTTATCTAAGATTGCGAAAGATGTTTACGGTGAGTCTGGCGATTATATGAAAATATTTGAAGCCAATAAGCCAATGTTATCTGATCCAGATAAAATCTATCCAGGTCAAGTACTACGCATCCCCAAGCCATAATTTTCAGATTCTAAAAAGTATTTAATATGAAAAAGCCTCTTATCGTTAAGAGGCTTTTTTTATGAACATCTATCAAAGCAAATAATGACTTGCTCCGTTATGATATACATCAACTCGTTGGCTTACTACTAGCGTCTAGTTTTCTGCCCTGTTCAGCTATTGCCCATTCAATGTGTTCATCAAGCATGGCGTTATGTAGCGTCAACTTAGACTTCAACTGCTCAATGACGTGTGGACTAGCATTAGCGTTACCCAAACCAATAGCAATATTACGTAAAAAATTCACATAGCCTGTGCGTCTGAGCGGGCTTCCTTGTGTGTTGTTCAAAAAATCCGCTTCTTGCCATTGCCATAATTCAAGCAAACTGCTGTTATCGAGACCATGCCTTGGTGCGAAGTCCTCAACGGTAGTCAGATTGGCATAACGATTCCATGGACAGATCAGCTGACAGTCATCGCAGCCAAACACCCGATTACCAATCGCGCGTCGATACTTGGTATCAATAATACCATCGTGTTCAATCGTCAAATAAGAGATACAGGCAGAGGCATTGAGCTCATAAGGCGCTACAATCGCTTGGGTAGGGCATACATCAATGCAAGCGCTACAACTGCCACAATGCTCTTTAACAGGCTGGTCATCGGGCAGCTCTAAGCTTAAAAACAGCTCACCTAGCACAAAAAATGAGCCAGCTTGTTTGTTGATTAATAACGTATGCTTACCTGTCCAGCCCAGACCAACAGCATCGGCAATAGGCCGCTCAAAGATAGGCGCAGAATCACTAAAGGGTCTAAAAACAAACTCTTTATCTGAACCAATATCGAGATGTTGCCATTCAGGAAGCATGGCCTCGATATTCAGAGCCAATTGCTTTAAACGGCTACGCATTGTCTTATGATAATCACGACCTCTTGCATAACGCGCAATGATGCCTTGGTTGGGATGGTCGTTGTCTGTGACAGCACGCGGTGTTGGTGCCTGAGTGAGATAATCCATTCGCACACTGATAATGGTTTTTGCACCCTCTACCAACTGCTCAGGATGAGCGCGCAGATGATGGTTGTTGTGCATGAACTGCAATTGACCCTCATAGCCTTTATCCAGCCACTTCTGTAGCTGTTCGATTTGCTTAGTAAACAGTGGATGATGGACAGATAAAAACCCACAGTCAGCAAACCCTAATGTTTGCGCTTGCACTTTGATCCATTGTTTAACATCTGCTGTTGTTGCAAAGACTATTGAGTTACTAACGGCAATCTTGTTTTTATCGGTAGGCATAGAGATAGGTGCTTATTGGCGATCTATTTTTAGAATGGTATTTTCTCACAATCAGTGGCAGTGTGAGCACCATTATGATAAGACAGTGAGCATAGAGCGCAAGTAGAAAAGAAAATAAACTCACATTCATATTGATACATAAGTAGACATGAGCTTTTGCTAAGCTGATACCAAAGTTTAGAAACTAGACTTTCAACACTATAAAAATATCAGAAAAACATGGCCGAGGATAATAAATGAAGAATTTTACCAATTTATCACCTATAAAAAATACAAAACCTATTGCGCTTTATAGTAGTGAGCAAATTTATGCCATGGAGCAAGCGTGGTTTGCTCAAGGATATGATAGTTTTGGCTTAATGCAGCAAGCAGCTTGGCAAATGGCACAGCAGATAGAATTGCTTTATGAACAAAAATGTCTCAATGCTAACCATTCTGCTAATACTAACGTTTATCATCGTACAGAGCGTTTGCGCCGAGTAAGTGTCTGGGTGGGCAAGGGTAATAATGGCGGGGACGGTTGGCTTATTGCTTATTACTTGCAGCAAGCAGGCTGGCAAGTAGAAGTGGTCTCTGTCGGTTTTGATGTCAATGATTTTGATACTCGTACTCAGTCGGCCATCTCTAATAAGAAAGACCACAATAATGACCGTATAACTGACGCAACAAAGGCTCTTCAAATAGCGCTATCTGCCAACTGTCATTATCAACGCTTCGAAGAGATTCATAGCAGTCACAATGAGTCAGAGAAAATGTCTTTATTAGCTGACATTTATATTGACGCACTGTTTGGAATTGGGCTAGATCGTGCGCCAGAAGGTGTCTATAAAGAGGCTATTAGCGCTTTTAATCGTACTACTCAGCAACAAAACGCACTAGCAGTCGCCGTCGATATTCCAAGTGGATTGGTGGCTTCTACTGGTGCGGTATTTGATCGTATAGCAGTACAAGCTGATGTCACCTTATGCCTGATTGCGCGCAAATTTGGTTTGCACACCAAAGATGGTACGGATTATAGCGGAGACATAATCGATATACCGTTAATACCTTATCAAATAGCTAGACCTCACAAAATATCTGATAAAAATACCAAGCAAAATACTATTGAAGCATTTGAACCTGTTGCCATACTACGGACGGCTGCACATAGTATGAAGCCGCGCCGCCAAAACAGTTACAAAGGTAGCTACGGTTATGCGCTAATCATTGGTGGAAATCGCGTTGATGGCTCTCAAGGGATGGGCGGTGCTGCGATACTTTCTGCCTCAAGCACCATGGCAACTGGCGCTGGTAAAATAACCGTTGCCTGTCATGAGGCTTTTCATGGTGCATTATTAACGTCACTGCCAGATGCGATGACAATTAATTTGCATGATGCAGATGGCGTAAAGGCACTTATCAAACAAGCCAGTGTTGTCGCTATTGGTATGGGATTGGGCCGTGACGAAAAAGCAAAAGCGCTGTTTATCGACTACATACAGACTGCGATAGCTCATGAAAAATCAATCGTTATTGATGCAGATGGACTTTATCATTTGGCCTCGCTGCAAATGGATAGCCATAAACTGGTAACAGAGCTTCGCGAACATAGCATCAATCATCGAGTTTGCTTGACACCGCATAGCGGCGAGGCGGAAAGACTGCTTGACCAAAGCATAGGTGAGGTGGAAAGCAATAGATTGCAAACGATAAAACAATGCGCGACACTCTATGGCGGTGATTGGGTGCTTAAGGGAGCAGGGTCGCTAGTTTTGGAGCAAAAATCAGGACGAGCGCGAGTATATGTCTGTGATGCGGGCAATGCTGGTATGGCAACTGCTGGCATGGGCGATATTCTATCTGGAGTGATTGCTGGATTATTAGCACAACAAGACTTAGCGGCAGAGTCGTACAGTTTATCTCAGGCAGCGCTTATTCATGGATTTTCAGGGGACACACTGGTTAATCAAGGTAATGAATATCATCGTGACAATAAGCTATTGATTGGACAACGAGGGCTACAAGCGCAAGATATGCCAGCAGCCATTCGTCATGTTATGCAATTAATGATAGTTGAGTAGTCATCATTAGTATAAAGACTAGGTCGTAGCGCTGCTACAGTATTGGTCGATTGCCTGCTGTACGCGTTCACGTTTTAGCTCAATCTCACGGCCATCTAAGTACTGACGCTTGCCATTTGCATCCATCTCATAGATACGTCCGCCAACGTTTAGATTCGTTAAATTGTTACGTAGCGATTGGCAGCGCTGAGCATTGGCTTGCGCTTCTTGCTCTTTGATACGCGCTTCAAGTGCGGCTACGCGCTGTTCTTCTGCCGTTTGAGTATTATTGCTTTGGCTGGGGTCTGTTTTGCCAGCCATTTGTCCGGCGTTGTTTTGTCTACCGTCACTACGAAATTCAATCAACTCAACGTTTTTACCATTTTGCGGTGCGTGCTGGCTATATTTAACTTCGCCATATGCGCCAATGGATTTATAAACTTGAATAGCCTGACTGGTATTCATGGATAGCATTAGCATACAGGTGGTACTCGTTAGCCATTTAGCAGCAGTCGCTATTTTAGACGCATATGCCATAGCAGCAATCCTTTTGTTTGATAAAAGCAGATTCGTATAAATATAACATTTGAATGGTTGATTGACAGTAGTAATATACTGACTTTCGATTCTAACAAATAATACTTATCAATGTATATTATTTAATAACTAATAGTTTGGGATAGGCTTTAGAAGTTTTTCTTGACAATAGCGGGCAAACCATCGAATATAATAGAAGTTGATTGGTCAGTGAACGGCTTTTATGATATTGCCGTGGCACTTGAAAATGATCACTACGAGCTACTTATCGGTAGTTTATGCAGTGTTATTTTCTTTGTGATGATGATATAGCACACGTAGCATTGGCTACTCATAACTATACATTGTCTCCGGACTTATCTGTCTACAATGACTAAGATAAACTTATTATTTGAACTGTGCTAAATGTAATTCTGGCAATTGTGCAAAATACGATACAGTACTGGTTATAAAAAAGTACGCCAAAGCCTCTGTTATAAGTTTTAGTAACTTATGCATAGTATTTGGGTATAAATATCCTGTTATCTCTACGTCTTTGCACTCATGAATTTATTATCAGTACTTATTTATAGAAAGACTCAATAATAAGCTTCTTTCATAGGTGCGTCCGCATCTTGTCACTGTATATCGATAAACATCCATCACAAAACTGACCTTACATACATTGCTATGTTTGAGTAATTTGCTGTCTTAAAAAAACAACGTTACTTAAATATGATAGGCAAATATTCTTGATATGGACAAGAATTGGCACCCATCTTATGAGCGTGAAAATAATACCTATAAGGGGTTATCTTCAGTCATAACATACTGCGAATTCTCGCCGCAAAAAAAGGTGATGACAGTGACGCAAACCACGCAAAGTCCGAATATGACGGGACATACCCAAACGGGTAATGCCGCCAAAAATTTTGAAGAAAAACAACAACGTCTTGCAGAAGGCAGCGCTCAGCCTGTGATGCTATCGGGCGCTGAAATGCTGGTACAAGCGCTGACAGACGAAGGTGTCAAATATATCTTTGGTTATCCAGGCGGTGCCGTTCTGCACATCTATGATGCACTATTTCAGCAAGAAGCCATTGAGCACATCTTAGTGCGCCATGAGCAGGCGGCAGGACACATGGCAGATGCTTATTCACGAGTTACTGGTGAGACGGGGGTTGTACTGGCAACCTCAGGACCTGGTGCCACCAATACGGTTACCGCTATTGCGACCGCTTTTATGGATTCAGTACCGATGGTCGTGATTTCAGGTCAGGTACCAAGTAGTCTAATCGGTGAAGACGCTTTCCAAGAAACGGATATGGTGGGGGTATCGCGTCCGATCGTTAAGCATAGTTTTCAGGTGCGCCATGCTAGCGAAATTCCGATGATTGTCAAAAAGGCATTTCACATTGCACAGTCTGGCCGACCAGGTCCTGTCGTTATTGATGTGCCAAAAGACATGACTGCGCCTAGTGAAAAGTTTGCCTATAAATATCCAGAAGAGGTATTTATACGCTCTTACCAGCCTTCGCTCAAAGGCCATAATGGTCAGATCAAAAAAGCGGTCGAGACACTACTATCTGCCCAGCGTCCTGTCGTATATGCAGGTGGCGGCGTTATTTGGAGCAATGCTCACGAAGAGTTGACTGATCTGGCTCACCGTCTTAATTTACCAGTGACCAATACATTGATGGGTCTTGGTGCATTTCCTGGCTCTGATCGTCAGTTCCTAGGTATGCTTGGTATGCATGGTACTTATGAAGCCAACATGACTATGCATCATGCCGATGTTATTTTGGCAGTGGGTGCGCGTTTCGATGATCGCGTCACCAATAATGTTAAAAAATTCTGTCCGAACGCGACGATTATCCATATCGATATCGATCCTGCGTCGATCTCAAAGACCATCCTTGCGCATATTCCTATCGTTGGCGATGTAAAATCTGTCTTAACCGATATGCTAGAGATCGTTGGAGAAGATAAGCAATTAGAGCAACACGCATTGCTCGATTGGTGGTCACAAATTAATGAGTGGCGTAAGCGCCATGGTTTGCGTTATGACACCAGCACAGATAATGGCATTAAGCCACAAAGTGTCGTACAAGCTCTAGATAAAGTGACTAACAGTAACGCTATTATCACAAGTGACGTCGGTCAGCATCAGATGTTTGCAGCCCTTTACTATACTTATAATGAGCCTCGCCAATGGCTGAACTCAGGCGGCCTAGGTACGATGGGCGTTGGCTTGCCGTATGCCATGGCAGCCAAGCTTGCTAATCCAGAGCGTGATGTGGTGTGTATCACAGGCGAAGGCTCTATTCAGATGAATATCCAAGAGCTGTCAACTTGCTTGCAGTATGACTTGCCAGTTAAAATTCTAAATTTAAATAACGCACAGCTAGGTATGGTGAAGCAGTGGCAGGACATGCTGTATGAAGGTCGCCATGCACAGTCTTATATGAACTCCTTGCCAGATTTTGTCAAATTGGCTGAAAGCTATGGTCATGTTGGTATCAAGATTACTGACCCTGATACGATGGAAGAGCAGTTGGCTGAAGCGATGGCCATGAAGGACAAGTTGGTATTTATCGATGTTTATGTCGATCGTAATGAGCATGTATATCCGATGCAAATCGCTGGACAAGCCATGCGTGATATGTGGTTAACAAAAGGGGAGCGTACCTAATGCAACAACAACATCTGATTTCGGTATTGATGGAAAACGAAGCGGGTTCGTTGTCGCGTCTAGTCGGTTTGTTCTCACAACGTGGCTACAATATCGAAACGCTCAACGTCGCGCCTACTGATGACCCAAGCATTTCACGCTTGACCTTAACGACCATTACCTCACCAGAAAGAATTGAACAAATCACCAAACAATTGCATAAATTGATTGAAGTGGTTAAAGTGCATAATCTGACAGAGAATGTACACGTTGAGCGTGAATTGATGCTTATCAAAGTACGAGCGACTGGCAGCGTACGTGAAGAGGTGAAACGCAGCGCAGATATCTTCCGTGCGCAGATTGTCGATGTGAATGCCAACTTATATACGATTCAAATCGTTGGTGATAAAGCAAAACTTGATGGCTTTATTGACGTACTTGGACGTGACCGTATTATGGAAGTGGTTCGCTCGGGTGTGATTGGTATTGCCCGCGGTGAGAAAACCCTTAGCACCTAGAATTAATGCCCAAATATCCTATTTTTTTTATTGAAGAACTATTTATCTAAATCAACAAAGCGCTTATCTTAATCACTATCTTGATTACAGTATAAGCGTCTACTATCCATGGTGAGCCATGATTGAGGACAAGGACTCTATTTATGAACGTTTTTTATGACAAAGATTGTGATCTATCCATTATCCAAGGTAAAAAAGTGGCCATTATCGGTTATGGTTCACAAGGCCATGCGCACGCGCTTAACTTACAAGACTCAGACGTTGATGTAACGGTTGGTCTACGTGCCAACTCAGGCTCATGGAAAAAAGCTGAAAATGCGGGCCTAAAAGTTGCTGAAGTCGAAGAAGCGGTAAAAGCTGCTGACGTCATCATGATTTTGACACCTGATGAGTTCCAAAAAGAGCTTTACAACGATGTCATTGAGCCAAACATCAAAGAAGGCGCGACCCTTGCATTTGCCCACGGTTTTGCTATCCATTATAACCAAGTAGTGCCACGTAGCGATCTTGACGTGATCATGGTAGCACCAAAAGCACCAGGTCACACCGTACGTTCAGAGTTCACCAAAGGTGGCGGTATTCCTGACTTAATCGCCATCTACCAAGATGCTTCAGGTCAAGCTAAGCAATTAGCATTATCCTACGCTGCTGGCGTTGGTGGTGGTCGTTCAGGTATCATCGAAACCACATTTAAAGATGAGACTGAAACCGATCTATTCGGTGAGCAAGCGGTTCTTTGTGGCGGCGCGGTTGAATTGGTAAAAATGGGCTTTGAAACCCTTACTGAAGCAGGCTACGCGCCAGAAATGGCTTACTTTGAGTGTTTACATGAGCTAAAGCTTATCGTTGACTTAATGTATGAAGGCGGCATCGCTGACATGAACTATTCAATCAGTAACAACGCTGAATACGGCGAATATGTCACTGGTCCTGAAGTCATCAATGAGCAGTCTCGTGAAGCCATGCGTAATGCACTAAAACGCATCCAGTCTGGTGAGTACGCAAAAATGTTCATCTCTGAAGGTGCAACCAACTATCCATCAATGACAGCTCGTCGTCGTAACAATGCAGCGCATGAGATCGAAACCACAGGTGCCAAATTGCGCGCTATGATGCCTTGGATTGGTGGTAACAAAATTATCGATAAAGACAAAAACTAATTCGATACTACTTAAATAGAGTATTTGGTAGTTTATTAAGTAACCCGTGTTATCACCTGATAGCACGGGTTTTTATATTGTACTTTTGACATATGGTTACACCGCTATATGTGTTGGTTGAAAACCAGTAAAAACTGCCCAATATAGGCAGGCATCTTCACATTAGCCAGTGGGCTTTTATTGTGCTTATTTATCTTTGATTGATTAAAGTAGATGAGTCCTCATTCATATTTTCTATAGATTACAGGTTGTATGTTGTGCAAATATCTTATCCAGACTGGCTAACGCCGCAATTCGTGTATATTACTCTTAGCGCTGTCGTAGCAGTTTTAATTTGGATAGAAGGAGAAATGCTTAAGAAAACCGATGGTAAACTGCCTAAATCTAAGTTTTTCCAAATTAGCTCAATCTTAGATACCATCTGGTTCTTTATCTCTGTGGTTGTCCTATACGTGATTGATTTGGCACCGCTTGCGATTGCTGTACCTGCCGCTTATGGCATTTACACGACCTTTGGTTGGGTCTACGGTACGCGACTATTAAAGCGCAAAGGTATCCCTGACTCTCCTAAAGACTTGGTCATACCGGCCAAATATATTGCTTATAGTCAGTCGTTTTCGTTGATATTTTTTGGGCTATGTTTGCTTGTATTAAGTTCACCATGGTTACCGATATTGCAATAGGTAATGAATGAGTTTTTGGCCTATAAGGGTCTGTCTTGTCGTATTTAACGATGGCTTCGTAATTGTAGCTTAATATTCATATGTTGGAAATTTATTCAATATCAATATGATAACGGCAAAAATGCTAGCTATTTTGATAGGTTCTAATAGCTGGAATTTATTTACAAAAATCATCAATTTAGACTGTTACCTGTATAGAAAACTGTTATAATCAGATTGTACTCAAAGTATTTGAGGTAAAAAATTCAGGTTTTCTCTTAGATTATTTGCAATTTTGAACCGTAGCGTTCAGCAAAAGATGCATGGGTATATATCAATTAATCGGTGATGATACAAGTCTCGCCAACAGTTAAAGAGTCAGGAAAATTTATGTCAGATAAAGTTGAAGGCACTGTAAAGTGGTTTAATGAAGCTAAAGGTTTTGGTTTTATCGCTCAAGACAACGGCGGACAAGACGTATTCGCTCACTACAGCGCTATCCAAGGTAGCGGTTTCAAAACGCTAGCCGAAGGCCAAAAAGTGTCGTTCATCTTAGGTGAGGGCAAAAAAGGTCCACAAGCTGAGCAAATCGAAGCACTATAATCTCTTTGCTGTTTGGGCACACTGATGTTTAGTAGGCTTGATGACAGTGAGAGTGACGATATGCATAAAATTTTTGTTTATAAAAACAATAAAAATACTGTTTAGACTTTAAAAAAAAGCAACCTCTTATCAGGTTGCTTTTTTTATATCATTTTATCTGAAGTAGCGTTTGATTGATTTTCTTAATAATCATCAGTTCATAATAGGTACTGACTCAAGAATAAATAAGGCTCTATTATGAAATGGGAAACTTGGTTTTCAATTGACTGGCAACAGCTGTTAGGCATTTCTTTATCTGCGGTGGGTTTCTATATAGGTTTGATGCTTTTTACCCGACTGATGGGTTTGCGCAGCTTTTCCAAACTATCAAGTCATGATTTTGCCATGACAGTTGGTATTGGCAGTATATTGGCATCGACGGTATTGGCTGACAAGCCGTCTCTGTTGCAAGGACTGTTTGCAGTTGCCATGTTGTTTTTGATTCAAGGTGCTATCTCAATAGTGAGGCGCAGATTAAACCTCTAAAAGCGCTGATAGACAATCGTGCCATCATACTCATGGCACATGGCGAATACTTCTCAGATAACTTAAAAGAAGCGAATCTTACGACCAGCGATGTTCAAGAAGTGCTGCGCAAGAATGGCATCAAAGCCAAAACTGAAATATTTGCGGTCATTATGGAGACGACAGGAGACATGAGCGTCATCAAAAACAATGATGTAACTCCTGACTGGGCGTTGTTTGATGACATACGTGATAGTGAGTTGTTAATTGGCTCTAGCAAAAATAGCAACATATAGCTGTTGGGTTCTTCGCGACTACTATTAATTAAACCCTAGGAAATAAATAATAACAAAATATTAAATAAACATACCATTGAGAGTGCTATAAAGAGGAGGACTCTTAAGGCTATTATCAAAGGAAAATCACTAGATTACGTGCTTATAAACTATTTATTATAGAATAGTGACAAATTTATGACGCATTATTCACGGCGTTGTCTTGACCTTATCTGCAGGCTGACGCAAGATACATAGGTCTGATAAGAACGGTTGGCTTAGCTTTAGCAGATTTTATCCGTAAGAAGTGCAATGCTAATATAATTTCGAATATTGGCGTATTTTTCTTAATTAGTTATATATCTGTTGATATAGTAATAACCTTGAGTAGTATTTTGAACGACGATTTGAACCACAACGAAATTTGGTTCTTAACTGATATTTTTTAATTCATAACATTAATAAACGAGGAACGTATGAAAGCATTAGTAGCGGTCAAGCGTGTCATTGATTATAACGTAAAAGTACGTGTAAAAGCCGATAACTCTGGCGTTGATCTATCAAACACCAAAATGTCGATTAACCCTTTTGACGAAATTGCAGTAGAAGAAGCCGTTCGTCTAAAAGAAGCTGGCGTCATTGATGAAATCATCGTCGCGTCTATCGGTCCAAAAGAGTCACAAGAGCAAATTCGTGCAGCCCTAGCATTGGGTGCTGATCGTGGTATTTTAGTCGTGAGTGACGAAAAACCATATCCATTGCAAGTTGCCAAAATTCTAAAAAATATCGCTGAAACTGAAAGCACTGATATTATCTTGCTGGGTAAACAGGCGATTGATGATGACAATAACCAAACGGGTCAGATGTTAGCGGCATTGATGGGTATCGGTCAGGGTACGTTTGCATCAGAAGTGAAGGTTGAAGGTGACAAAGTCAACGTCACGCGTGAAATCGATGGCGGTCTGCAAACCGTTGCGCTTGATTTGCCAGCAGTCATCACAACTGATCTACGTTTGAATGAGCCACGTTATGCGAAACTGCCTAACATTATGAAAGCGAAGAAAAAGCCGCTTGATGAGAAAACGCCAGCAGATTTCGGTGTCGATATGGCGTCTAAGCAAGAAATTATTAAAGTCATGCCACCTGCTGAGCGCAAAGCTGGTATTACAGTAGGGTCAGTTGATGAGTTGGTCGATAAGCTAAAAAATGAAGCAAAAGTAATCTAATATCTTAATGATTGGATACTTCGCGGCGGCATATTGTGTACAAGGCTAAGCCTATAAAGCTGCGTCTATAAAGACAAGTCATAGGGCCATATAGACCACATTGTACACAAACCCCTTCATGAATCGATGATACGAACAAATAAAGGATTAAAACCATGGCAATTTTGGTATATGCAGAACATGACAATGCCAGTCTAAAAAAGGCAACTTTGAACACCATCGCAGCAGCAAAACAAATGGGCGATGACGTTCATGTATTGGTCGCAGGTAGCGGCGCGCAAGCAGTCGCTGATGAAGCAGCAAAAGCTGAAGGCGTGACCAAAGTATTACTGGCAGACAATGCAGCATATGAGCACCAATTAGCGGGTAATGTGGCTCTATTGGTTGCTGATGTGGCCGGCGATTATAGCCATATCGTTGCTGCAGCGACTACCACTGGCAAAAACTTTATGCCACGTGTGGCCGCATTGCTAGATGTGAGCATGCTCTCTGAAATCTCAGCAGTCGTAGATGCGCAAACCTTTGAGCGTCCTATCTATGCAGGTAATGCAACGGCAACCGTAAAAACAACAGAAGACAAAGTGGTACTAACCGTACGTACGACTGCGTTTGACCCAGTAGCAAGCGAAGGTGGTTCAGCGACTGTTGAAACGATCGATAATGTACAAGAAACTGGCAAAGCTAGCTTCGTGAACGAAGAAATGGCTAAGTCTGATCGTCCAGAATTGACCTCAGCTGGTATCGTGGTTTCTGGTGGTCGTGCCTTGGCAAATGGTGAAAACTTCACCAAATATATTGAGCCATTGGCTGACAAACTAGGCGCTGCTGTTGGTGCATCACGTGCCGCTGTCGACGCAGGTTATGTACCAAACGATATGCAGGTTGGTCAAACCGGTAAAATCGTTGCACCGCAGCTATATATCGCCGCTGGTATCTCAGGCGCGATTCAGCATCTAGCGGGTATGAAAGACTCTAAAGTCATCGTTGCTATCAACAATGATCCAGAAGCGCCTATCGCTAGCGTTGCTGATTATTTCTTAGAAGCTGATTTGTTCGAAGCACTGCCTGAGCTAACTAGCAAGGTTTAATATATAGTCACAGAACTACTAAACGGCTACGGCGTTACCCTCCTTAGAGGTACTACTTGTATAATCTGCAGTCGGCTGCCTTGTATCCGTTTTAGACTTCTTTGACTATATTAGTAGTAGACAGATAGCAAAAACCCACTATTAAATGATAGTGGGTTTTTTCTTGCTTGATAGAGAAGATTTTAATTGTAGTTATAAATGGACGCTAAGAGTACTGTCTTTGGCGCAACGTTTCGTACAGACATAAAGATCCTGCAATCGCCACGTTAAGACTCTCTTGCCCATTTGGCTGCGGTAAAGCGATAGGGGTGGCACATTGCATTAGCTCGTCACAAACGCCTTGACCTTCATGACCCATAATCCACGCCACAGGCGCAGATAAATCGTGATCGTAAATGATAGTATCTGTATGTGAGCTGGTCGCCAACAGTGGAACTTTTACGTGATCTAAAATATCTTGCGTACTCAAGCCTTCATAAATAGTCAGCGCAAACTGTGCACCCATACCGGCTCGTAACGTCTTTGGAGACCAAGCCTGAGCAGTTGCGCTAGTACATAAGATGTTGCGAATACCAACGGCTGCTGCTGTACGCAGGAGTGTGCCGACATTTCCGCTGTCTTGTACATCATTCAAGACTAAGCAATCTTCATCAATCACTGGCAAGCTAGGCGCTGGTACGTTGATAATCGCCATGATATCGATACCAGTACCTAAGCTACGAATACTCTCGTACAGTGAATTGGATAAAATAAGAATAGGCGTATAAGTCGGCAGGCGAGTCAATATTTGCTGAACTTCAGGATGACTACGCGCTGACTCAGACAGTAGTATCTGGACAAATGGATAGTCACTACGAAGTGCAGCATCTATCAGATGAACACCTTCTATGACGGTCTGACCATGTTTTTTGCGTTGACGTGCTTGTGCCAATAGGGCTTTTACAAGCTTGACGGTGGTGTTCTTATCTGAGGTAATCAGCTCGGTGGGATTTAGTACCATAGTGGATCGCTTAGAGACGAGTAGGAGGGTGAATAACCAGCATCGAGCTTATAATCTCGCTGTAAGCTGGTTATTTTTAGAAAGTACTTATATCAATTACTGCTCAGAATAATTGACGTGTAAGTCTCTAACATAATTGACTTCGTTTTTGCTACCGAGCACCACAGGAACACGCTGATGAATGTCAGTGGGCTCGATATTTAAGATACGATTGACAGCGTCTGTCGCACCGCCACCCGCGCGTTCAATCAATAAGCTCATTGGATTGGCTTCATACATCAAGCGTAGTTTACCTGCTTTATGAGCGTATTTGGTATCAAACGGATAAGTGAAGAGACCACCGCGGCATAAGATACGATGGACGTCACCAACCATAGCGGCGACCCAACGCGTATTGAAATCGCGTCCACGTACGCCTGTCTCGCCAGCGATTAACTCATCGATGTACTGTTGCATCGGTGCGCGCCAGTAGCGATAATTTGAGCTATTGATCGCATATTCGCTCGTATCGGCATCGATTTGCACGTTGTCTTCTATTAGCACATAGTCTTCAGTTTCTGGATCTAGGCTAAACATCACGACCTTATCTGCGATGGTCAACGCCAGTACCGTAGAGGTGCCATATAACAAGTACCCTGCTGCTAGCTGTTTGTTACCTGCCTGTAGATAGTCGCTGTTTTTACTGGTTTGACCTTGACGCTCGTACGGCAGAACAGAAAAAATCGTACCTACTGCCATATTGATATCAATATTTGATGAGCCATCTAGTGGGTCAAACAAAACCAATAGACTGCCATCGTCATTAGCAGGGGTGGCATCATCAAGCTCTTCTGATGCAACGCCGGCACAATGGGTATTCTTTGCCAATGCATCTAGCAGTAAGTCATTGGCCAGTACGTCTAGTTTTTTCTGATCTTCGCCTTGGACGTTTTGATTGCCAGCCTCGCCTAAAATATCTGCCAGAGCACCTTTTCTAAGTAGTTGTGAGATGGTTTTACCAACATTAGTGACCGTGGTAATTACGTCGTTGAGTGCAGGACTAGAGGCATGTTGGTTTAGATAATCTGCTAAGGTCGTCATAAAGCTTCCTAATAGAGGGTATGGAAAGTAAAAAATGGATGGTCTTAGAGTCAGGTCATAGACGGCATTTGGCACACCTTAAAGGGGTGAATTTTTAAATAGCTTATACGGTATCTTTGTCCTGACCACAAAATCGGCTACACTATATCTATTGTTATTCATTTATAGATTTGTCAGAATTATTCTCTATGAGAATATAGCATGTCTATTTACGCTTTCTGATTGTCTGCTGAGGCGGTTTTTGGTCGAATTTGATTACGGTAAATTGTAGCAAATAAGCGTCAAAATGTCCTCGTCTCTGTGCCTATCGGTGCTAAATGATTGAACAAAGATGAATAAGCGATTACGACAGACTCATATAAACCCACAATAAAGACTCGCCATTATGTCAAATTCTCTCGATAGTAGCGCTACCCAACCAGTCTCACCGACTGATTATGCAAAATTTGATCCCAATACAATTCATCAAAGACTCAATACCTCACTGAGTCGTCCGCAGCTCAACACCGATGGCAGTATCAGGCATTTCTTGGGTGTTGAAGGTCTTAATAAAGCACAGCTCAAAGCTATTATCGCAAAAGCAGAGACTTTCTTTGATGAAAACGGGCAGCTCATCAATCGTCCTGAGTTAGATGGCTATACGGTCATGAATTTGTTCTTTGAACCATCGACTCGTACCCGGACGACTTTTGAAGTAGCAGAAAAACGCTTGGGTGCTAATGTACTCAATATCGATATCGAACGCTCTAGTACCAAAAAAGGCGAGAGTCTACGCGATACCTTGTGGAATCTACAGGCGATGACCGCAGATATTTTTGTAGTTCGACATTCAGCATCAGGTGCCGCGCATTTTATGGCGACAGAAGTGACCCCTGATATTGCTATCATCAATGGGGGGGATGGCTGGCATGCGCATCCTACTCAGGGAATGCTCGATATGTTGACCATTCACCGTGAGGCACCGCGCCCATTTGAAGAGCTGTCTATCGCAATCGTTGGTGATATTAAGCACTCACGCGTCGCCCGTTCTGATATTAGCGCCTTGCAAACCCTAGGTGTGACAGATATCCGTGTGTGTGCGCCGCGTACTTTATTGCCGAAAGGTATTGAGCGTTTTGGCGTAAAAGTATATGAAAATATGGATGAGTGCGTCACTGATTGTGATGTGATTATGGGATTAAGAATACAAAATGAGCGTATCGGTTCGCCCCTATTGGCATCGTCAAGTGAATACTATAAGCATTATGGGATCACGCCAGAGCGAGTAGCATTGGCCAAGCCTGATGCGCTAGTTATGCACCCAGGGCCAATGAACCGCGGTGTTGAGATTGCCTCTAGTGTGGCTGATGGCGCGCAATCGGTGATCTTAAAGCAGGTAAATAACGGTATTGCCATACGAATGGCGGTCTTGTCGCTTGCGATGGAAGGTCAACGTGCTCATCAAGCGGCTGGCAAGTAACAGCTTGCCGCGCGACTTATTCTCATTTATTTCATTTTATTGATACGGTAATAACGTTATGTCTACCATGCTTAATACGGATGCACCCATCTTTGACCATTTACCAAAAGCATTTAAGGATGCATTGCCGCAAACTGTAACAGAAAAACTGTCTACACTCGATTCTGGCCGTGAGATGTGGTTACTACCACCATTAGTAGATCTATGCGCGCGCTTGCGTGAGCCGGGCCAACAGCAACACGGTACGCTGGAATCAGAAGGTAGGGCAGCTTGTGGTAACGGGTTTTTGCATGTAGTCACGCCACCTGACACCAATCCTATTTTAGAAAATGGCTCCCTCTTAAAGGGCTTGCGTGAGCGCGCCTTGAGTGATGGCGGTATTTACTTGCATATTTTGGGCGCATTGACCACAGGGTTAGAGGGCGAACGACCGTCTAATATTGCAGGGCTTAAAAAGGGCGGCTGTATCGCAGTATCCAATGCGCGTAGACCTTTTCGCAATGACTTAGTATTGCTAAGAACACTAGAGTACGCGGCGACTTTTGGTATGAAAGTATTCTTTTATCCTGATGAGCCAAGTCTGTCTGGAGATGGCGTGGCGCATGAGGGTTATATCGCCTCTTATCATGGTTTACAAGGGATTCCTTGGATTGCGGAAACGGTTGCACTGTCTAAGCAGCTGTTGATGGTTGAAGAGACGGGGATAGCCGCTCACTTCAGCCAGCTGTCTTGCAAGTCTTCGATTGAGCTCATGCGCTGGGCAAAAGATAAAGGCTTGCCTGTTACGTGTGATGTTGCGATGCATCAGCTGTATTTAACTGATGACAATCTTGAAGGCTTTAATGCTCAGGCATATGTCTTGCCACCGCTACGTAGTAATACCGACCAGCAGGCAATCCGCCGTGGCTTAAAAGATGGCACTATCGATGCCATCTGTAGTCATCACGAGCCACTGAACAGTACGGCGAAAAAAGCGCCATTTGCTGAGAGTACGCCAGGTATCTCGAATTTTGATACTTTTATGGCGCTAGCCTGTCAGCTGGTCAATGATGAGGTACTAACACTCTCAGAGCTGGTTGATAAAATCTGTCTTAATCCGGCAAAGATTGCGGGTATTCATGAGCAGTATGAAGCGATCGGCGGCGCGGTATTGGTTGACCCGTATTTTGAGTGGCAAGTGACTGCGCAATCTATGCTATCGAATGGTAAAAACACACCATTTTTTAATCAGCAGTTGCAAGGACGTGTTGTGGAGACGTTCTTTGGCTAATTTGCCCCGACAGGATGATAGTCTACCGCTATCCTCGAAGGATAAAGGGGGTGAAATGATTGACCCTCTAGAAAAAACGCACAGCACAGCCAGTGAGTCTATCAAAGCAGTGGCCATCTATGAAGTCGTCAAAGGTGTGGGGGCATTATTAGGTGCAGGTGCATTGTGGTCGTGGCATACCGATCTTGAGCATTGGCTGACGACCGCGACTGGCTCTTGGCGCCATACCTTTGGCCACCTACTTGCACCGCAAATCGACAGTGTAGTAAGTATTGCCCAACAGGCCAGCAAAAACTGGCCAGTGTTTTTATCGTTGATATTTGCTTATGCCAGTTTGCGCTTCCTAGAAGCCTATGGATTATGGCGCGATAAGACATGGGCGTATTGGTTTGGTGTGCTGGGCTATGGTGTCTTTATTCCTATAGAGGTTTATTATCTGATAACCAGTCCATTTGATTGGTTTAAACTGGGAATATTGGTTTCTAATCTGCTTATTATTATCGTGGTTTATCGTAATATGAAAAGAAAGGGTTTGATATAACCATTGAAACTGCTCAAAAAAGCCAGCCGAAGCCAGCCTAAGACATCATGTCCCAGGCTGGCTTTTTTATACGTGCTGTATTTGTGGTTTATGCCTCTGTTATTTCTTTATCCTTACGAATGCTCTTGGCGACTCTGCCAACACTGAGGCCCTGTACCAAGATAGAAAATATCACTACCGCATAAGTGAGTGCCAATAAAATATCGCGCTCGGTACCGATGGGTAGCTGTAATACTAAAGCGACTGAGATACCGCCGCGCAATCCACCCCATGTTAGTACTTTCCATGCACCAGTGGGCAAATCAAGCTGGCGATGAAAGGTCTTGGTCGTCATCCCAACCACGATAAAACGAGCCACTAAGGCAATAACAATAGTTAGACCACCTGCAATAAATAAATTGCCTGAATAAGCAATCATCACTACTTCTAGACCGATAAGGACGAATAAAATAGCATTTAAGATTTCATCAATCAGCTCCCAAAACAGATCAATGTAATGACGCGTCTGATCACTCATCGCAAGCGCCCGCCCGCGGTTACCAACCATCAGTCCCATCATGACCATAGCGAGCGGCCCTGACAAATGCCAATGGCTGGCAAGCGCATAGCCACCGATAACGCCTGCTAGTGTCAATAGTACCTCCTCTTGATAACTATCGATGCTCTTGAGTAGATAGTACAAAATTGCACCCAATACCAAACCAAATATCACACCGCCGCCAGCTTCGACCGCCAATGTATGCGCCACATAGTTAATGGTTGGAATATCGCCACTAGATAAAATCCCCAGTAGGAGAACAAAAATCACGACGCCGATACCGTCGTTAAACAATGACTCACCAGCGATGACAGTCTCAATGCTTTTTGGCGCGCCTGCTGATGCAAGAATTCCCATGACGGCAATGGGATCCGTAGGGGAGATGAGTGCGCCAAAAAGTAGGCACCAAAGAAACGGCAGTCCAAAACCGAATATAGGCAGCATAAAGTAAATCGCGGTGGCAATGAGCATGGCTGATACGATAGTACCGAGTCCAGCTAGGATACCGATAGGCAGTTTATAGCGTCTCAAATCACCAATATTGACATGCAAGGCACCTGCAAATAGCAACATCGAGAGCATACCGTCCAATAGCACCTCGGTAAAATCTAGCTGCTCTAGTAAGCTCACTTCATAATCAATCAGCTGATCAAACCCCAAAAATCCTAAAAATATCGCACCGATAGATAGGACAATCGAGATGACCATGACTCCAATGGTCGTGGGCAGACCGATAAAGCGATGATTGACATAGGTCAGCAAGGCCGTAATCGATAAAAATATGGCGCTGATTTCAAGTATGGTTAGGCTGGTTGCAGATGCCATAAAGCAGATCTCGTATGAATATAAAATTAACCCTAAGCCTATGACTTATGAGAGTTACGTAAAGATTTTGAGCTATAAATATTGAAATGATAGGGACTGTGTATTACCAATACGCTATGCGATCCAATTGTCATATTACTAACTCGACTGTGACTGTAGTGCTTCACGGATATTGGCAGCAAATTCGCTGACATAATTAAAATGTTGATGCTGTGCGTCTTCATCAAGAATAAACTGCTTGGCTTGCTCACACATAGCGACAAGGTCATCTATCAGTTCTTGGTAGTTTAAGTTTTCTTCTCCAGCTCGCTTGATCAGATGTAGCTCATGCAGTAGCGTTTGTTGTTGTGCGCTATTCACCCTTGCATAGTTTAGATTGACCATTGCTTCGCACATTGCTTTTAGCACCATCAAATCAGCGGCTGCATAGCGGCGTATTTCACCAAGTGATACGTTGATAAAATCCGATATTTTTGGGGTGTGAGTGACCAAGGCTAGTATGGCCAGCCGTTTTTGCTTTACCTCATCTTCAGAGCTATTATCCGATTTTGGTATATAAAAATGGTAGGGACTTGGGGGCTGGCGCCGCATCATAATACTTAAGCAACTTGTCAAAGACTGTACACAGTTGACGGCTGTCTTTGGGTCATTGATACCAGGAGATAATGCTCGTACGGCAATTTCAGTCATTTGCCCCAAGCTATAGGCAATGTCATTGGAGTGTGCCAGTCGCTGCTCGATACGAATACAACCGGCAAAGCGCTGCCAAAACATCCCATCAGGTGACCGCGGTATCGTAGCTAGATGCGGTGTTGCTGTTTTTTGTTGATTGTTTGGATGATCTGCTGGACGTTGGTAAAAATATCCCATAACATTTTTGTCAGTAATATACCCACCAAGATTGACATGCATCTGTACCACACCGCCGTAGTCTTGTGACAGCGCAATCAATGACTCAAAATAGATTTGCTGTAGATAGCCTGAGCTTGGTGAATAAATAGGCATGGCAGGCCAGTTATGAAACTGCTCGACATCATGATGTTCAGCATCACGTTGATGCTGGACGTCGCATCGATCGCTGTACCAATAATAAATATTATGAATCGCATCGTTGCTGGCGTTTTGAATGACGCGCGAGGCCTGAATAGCGTGGACCATATGCTGGACAAAATAGACCAATAACAGCGCACAGATGATCGCCATGATAATGGCAAAGGTTACGGCTAATTGTGGCACACCATAAGACACGTCATACTTGTGAATGGATTTTAAGACAAGCAGGCTGTAACTAAAGGTGCCGATAAAGGCGCCGAGTACAAACTGGTTCGGAGTGTCTGTCAAAAAGTTGCGTAATAGCCGTGGGCCAAACTGGGAGGAGGCCATCGACAGCACGGCAATCGTAATTGAGAACGTCGTACCAGCAACGCCCAATACAGCGCCAGCAATAGCGGTCATGATAGCGCGTGCAGCATCATCATCACCCGTAAACGCAAAAGAGATCTCTCGAACGGTCTCGCGGTCAAAGTGCTGATCTATCGTCACCAATACCGGCGCCAGTAAGATGCCGGCGATGACGCAAGCAGTTGGAATAAACCAATAAGAGCCGATCAACTCCTGCCACAAGTTTCTTAAACGATCGGGCAGGTCAGCCAATGTCTGTAACGACCACAACTGAGTAAACTGTTTGAGCTTGCTCTGACCTGTACTAATAGTACGGATCCACAAGCTCGTTTCATCATCTTTATACACTGCCATATACTCAAAGTATCCAAAAATAGTCGTAAAGTGGCTCATCGCTATCGTTTGATAATCTTGCTCAGAGCATCAAACGATGAATTTTTTAGGGTAATGGGTTTTGGCTAATCTGTCATTAACTGGCTTTAGGATTATCAGCTTCAGTAATAATGGCACTTTTATAGTCGCGTCTACCAGCCTCTGTCTCAGCCGATGGCTCACCAGAACCTATAGGGATGATCGCCTCATTATGGTGATAGTCGCAATCAATATTGCTGTCCTTATCATAGGCGATAGGGTCGAAGTGGGGTGATGCCTCGATATCGACATTATCTCTATAAGCGCCACTGCTATTTAAGTTATCACTTGTCAGTGAATGGCTCGCCGCCGTTGTTTTTCTAAACAACTTGCCACCATTGTTATTTTTATTAGAGGCTGATTTTTTGCGCGGCTCACTATTGGCGAATATAGCACTCAATGGCAGATGTAGTTGCTGCTTAGCATACGCTTCTGTGTGCTCAAAACGATCTACCAATAAGCTGAGCCAAGGTTTTTGGTCTTCTAGCTTCATCTCATCAAGCTCATCCTTAATAGGCAATGGATAAGGCAAGGTGCGATAAAAATCCCATAATGTCATCTTACTCAGATCTTTTTTGAGTACATAGTCATCGTCTTCTGTCATGGTGATGAGGTTGCTGTCTTGGAGGTAGTTGATATAGGTGTACCATTTGGGTAACTCTTTGCGGCCCAACACATTGCGCAGCGCTTGTTCGCTGACGGCCTCACCTTTTAAATGATGGGTATATACCAAGTTCAGCATGTCCAGCAAGCTAAGTAGGGGATGGCGCGGGTAGACTTCTTCGGTCTCAAAAATCGTCAAGGTATAGCTGATCTCAACGCCTAACAAAATCAAATTCCAAGACAGGTATATCCATAACAAAAAGATAGGCAAGGCGGCAAAGGCTCCGTAAATGGCCTCGTAGCTGGTAAAGTTTGCCATCACTGTGCCAAACAGATGCTTCATCAGCTCAAAGACTATTGCGACAAACACACCCGCGATCGCTGCATTTTTTGCGGGCACACGGGCTTTGGGAATAAACCAATACATCCCTATAAAGCCGGCCATGGTGATACCAATCGATACGGCCTGTACCCAAAACCCCCAATCGATACCGTAGCCTGCTATTTGGCGATTTAAAAAACTCAAGCTTTGTACCGTGCTTGAAGCGATAAACGCCGTACCCAGCACCATAGGCCCCAAGGTCACAATTGTCCAATAGCGCAGCAGACTCTTTATACCACCTGAGCGGCTCTCCACCCGCCAGATTTGATTAAAGGCACGCTCAATGGTGGTCAAGGTCATGATGGTGGTAAAAAATAGCACCATGGCGCCGATAATGGTAAGGTTCGATGATTTTTCGGCGAAGTCATTGATATACTCACTGACTTGCATGCTCGATTGCGGCAACAAGTTGCTATAAATGACCTCGTATATCTGCGCTCTGACGGATGCCAGTGCCGGTACAGAGGACAATATCATGAGCAAAACGGTTAATACAGGCACGATCGACAGCATAGTCGTGTAGGTTAGCGATGCTGCTTTTTGCTGACAGTTGTCTTCAAAAAAATGTCGAACCAAAAATCGCAAGAATTGAAACCAGCGTTGTTGTAGAAATGGCAGTTTTTGTGAGAATTTTTCCATGTCGACCAGTTAGCAAAAGTAAGAGTGATAATAGTGTAACAAACATGCGCTGCTCACATCTGCGGTTTAATTGTGTCAAAATGCACAGCGGCTATTTGATAAGGCATCAGGTAGGCGTGGCTGGAGTAAGTGGTCGTAAAATAGTCGTCAGCTGGTTTGCATGTCAGTGAATGACTGGGGCATAATGAGCGCATATTTTACAATGCAGTTATAGGTTATATTTCGGTAGTATGAGACTAGATTATAGCGTCTGCCATAAAAGATAACATTAACGATTTTATAAGGAAGCTTTGCTAATGAGTCAGACCGCCCCTTATGTATTGGTGCTCTATTATTCTAATTACGGTACGACTAAGACATTGGCATATGCTATCGCTCAAGGGATCGAAGATGCTGGCATGACCGCACGTATTCGTACTGTCCCGACGGTGGCACCTGAAACCACATTGAGCAAGCCTGCGATACCTGATGAAGGTGACTTGTATTGTACGATGGACGATCTAAAAGACTGTAGCGGTCTGGCACTGGGTAGCCCGACGCACTTTGGCAATATGGCCGCGCCCATGAAGTATTTTTGGGACAATACCGTCACGCTCTGGCTGGCGGGAAACCTACAAAATAAGCCAGCGTCCGTATTTACAGCGACAGGCTCTATGCATGGTGGCCAAGAGTCCACATTGCTCACGATGATGTTACCATTGATGCATCACGGGATGGTCATCGTGGGTGTGCCTTATGCTGAGCCTGCATTAAATCGGACGCATCGCGGCGGGACGCCTTATGGTGCCAGTCATGTTAGCGGAGCCGCCCATGATCAGCCAGTATCGGCAGACGAGCGTGACCTAGGTATTGCACAAGGTCGCCGCTTGGCAATCACCGCTACTGCTTTAGCACAAGCAAACTGGGGTCGCTAATCGAGTCTCATGTAACCGGTGTTATAGCTCAAGCTTGATACTTAAACACTCTTTGCACTCAAATACTGATGATTAATCGCTAATAGCGACATATCTATGCTATTCATTTAGGAAGTAAAAATCTCTAATGGCTACA
This sequence comes from Psychrobacter sp. KCTC 72983, assembly GCF_014280455.1. Lineage (NCBI taxonomy): Bacteria > Pseudomonadati > Pseudomonadota > Gammaproteobacteria > Moraxellales > Moraxellaceae > Psychrobacter > Psychrobacter sp. KCTC 72983. The sequence continues at coordinate 710,641 of NZ_CP060390.1, read as the reverse complement.
AACCACTCTAACAGTAAGTCTCCTAAAGTTACCAAGCCTATCGCGCCTATTGCGCAGCGCTTGATAGTCACTTGGGTGATTTGGCTGGTTTACAGATTAATGGGACTGCCTATTTTTATTAGCATCTTTAACCCAAGTAGCCCTGATATTGTGGGCGGTATCGCATGGCAAGCACTATGGCTTTTGCCAGCTTTTATACTGACGCCATGGATACTACGTGGACGCTCTCCTTATGCGTTATTGGTCGGTAGTATGTTTACTCTAATATATTTGGGCGCAAGTGGCGTGGTGCTGTTTACGCGCGCGTATGGCAGCAGCTGGGCGGAAATAGCGGTATATCTGATTGATTTTGTATTGTTGTTTGCCATCAACGTTTGGTTGTTTATTTTACTAAAACGCTTGCCGTCGATGAATAATGTTGTTAAAAAACCGCGTTCTCATTAGTAGGCTGTAATAATAGTCATTAATCTTAAGATATAAAAAAGCGGCGTTCCAAATAGGACGCCGTTTTTTTATTGCAGTATTACTTTTCAACGCTTCTGTTTACATACTTGGATTAGTTAACCTTGGTCAATTCCAAATCCATCTTCTTACCATCATTGATCTGACTGACTTTTATGGGCAAATAATCCAAGCTCGGCGCTAACCAAAAACTGGTTGAGCGGTCATTGTCGTCATGAATACGGTCAACACGGACAGTATCAAATGTACCCGCTGGAACGGTAATTTTGGTGCTGCCCGACTTTTTAAATGGTGTCTTCTCAATCTTGTCTTTTTTTGCCATGTAGTAATTGCCAGTGAACTTACCGTTTAACAGATCTTGGCGAATTTGCACCTCAAGACTCAAGTCATCAAAGGCTTGCTGCGGCATACTCAGCGTTGTGGTCTTGCCTTTATAGTTGCTGGTCACCTTTTTGCTATTTGGGTTAAAGTCTAGTTTGTGGGTACGACCCAATCCTAATAGCTTATAAGTGGTGCTGGCTTGGGTTGGAATGACATTATTACCATTGAGGGTGAACGTACTGTTTTGCGAGGCACTAGCTACCCCGGCGACGCGAGCCTTAACGTTGTATTTCCAAGTATTGCCGGACTTGTTTAACGTACGAGTCGCCGATCCTTTGTATTTGTCTTCAACGGTAAAACTATAGTTGGCCGTTGATGGCTGAACAGTCTTTGCGCTGGCAAGTGTGGGTGCGGTCATACTCAAGGCTCCAATGGTAGAAATACTGATACCTGTGATTAAGGCAGATAAAAACTTAGATGGACTGCGTTTCGTATTATTAGAAGCGTTGGGCAGTGATTTATTATGCATTGATAAAAAACTCATAAATACCTCTTAGTAGTTAATAAGATGCTGATATAGCAGCATCTATTGTCATTCTTATTATGTTCACAACGCTTATAATGGTCATACTCTGTTACATTTTCAAGAGTAAGAACCGACTGGCACGTGTGACGATTGTAGCGAATGTTGCTATGACATCTAATACGACCATCGAGGGTAACGTGCTGTAAAGCCAGCAATATAGGGTAAATAAAACGTATGGCCTCTATTAAGCCTCATCTCTGTCAGATACCGTCAGAATAATCTTGTAAATTTTTGGGCTTTACACTTGAAGCCAACCTATCTTGCCCCCACTTTTTGTTACAAGCTCAAAGCGTATCTTTAGATTGCTATGATTGAATGGCGACTCTTATAGATACTGGTATTGAGACTATTAATTCAAATAAACCCTTTATTCAAACAACCAATTTTTGGAGTCATATCGATGAACATTCGTCCTTTACATGACCGTATCGTCGTCCGTCGCATAGAAGAAGAGACAAAAACTGCTGGTGGTATTTTATTGCCGGGTTCTGCTCAAGAGAAACCTTCACAAGGTGAAGTCATTGCAGTTGGTAATGGCCAAGTTCGTGACAATGGCGAAACTCGTGCGTTAGATGTAAAAGCTGGCGACAAAGTTTTGTTCGGTCAATATGCTGGTCAAACCGTGAAGGTTGACGGTGAAGAACTATTGATTATGAAAGAGTCTGATGTACTAGGTGTGCTAGAAGGCTAGTCCTCTTGAGTATCGTTTTATACTCAGCACATCTTGACCACAGGTTCTGATAACCGCTTTTGATAAGCAACTATCAAATCATTCAATTGTATTCTCATACTTATAATAATGGAGTAATTTACCATGGCAAAAGACGTAAAATTCGGCATAGATGCCCGTAAACAAATGATGGACGGCGTAAACGTTCTAGCAAACGCAGTACGTGTCACCCTAGGCCCTAAAGGTCGCAACGTAGTTATCGATAAGTCATTTGGCGCGCCAACCATCACTAAAGATGGTGTATCAGTTGCCAAAGAAATCGAGCTTGAAAACAAATTTGAAAACATGGGTGCTCAGCTCGTTCGTGAAGTTGCTAGCCGCACAAACGATGTCGCTGGTGATGGTACAACGACTGCGACCGTATTGGCTCAGTCAATCTTGCAAGAAGGCATGAAGTCAGTGGCCGCTGGTATGAACCCAATGGATCTTAAGCGCGGTATCGACAAAGCCGTTCGCGCAGCTGTGCAAGAAATCCATAACCTATCAACCCCAGCCGACGATGAAAAAGCCATCGCGCAAGTCGGTTCTATCTCTGCAAACTCAGACACCAAAATCGGTGAATTGATCTCGCAAGCGATGCAAAAAGTTGGTAAGCAAGGCGTTATCACCGTTGAAGAAGGTTCAAGCTTCGAAGATACCCTAGAAGTGGTCGAAGGTATGCAGTTTGACCGTGGTTATATCAGCCCGTACTTTGCCAACAAGCAAGACAGCTTGACTGCTGAATTTGAAAACCCATATATCCTATTGGTTGACAAAAAAATCAGCAACATCCGTGAGATCGTGCCATTACTTGAGCAAGTCATGCAGCAAAGCAAACCATTGCTAATCATCGCTGAAGACGTAGAAAACGAAGCATTGGCAACTCTAGTTGTAAACAACATGCGTGGCGGCTTAAAAACTTGTGCGGTTAAAGCACCAGGTTTTGGCGATCGTCGTAAAGCCATGCTAGAAGACATCGCAACGCTAACGGGCGGCACCGTAATCTCTGAAGAGATTGGCCTAAGCCTAGAGACGGCGACCCTTGAGCAATTGGGTACTGCGAAAAAAGTCACTGTTGGTAAAGAAAACACCGTGATCGTTGATGGCGCTGGTAACAAAGCTGACATCGAAAACCGTGTTGAGTCTATCAACCGTCAGATCGCAGAGTCTACTTCTGATTATGATAAAGAAAAACTACAAGAGCGCGTTGCGAAACTAGCAGGCGGCGTAGCAGTAATCAAAGTTGGCGCAGCGACTGAAACTGAAATGAAAGAGAAGAAAGACCGTGTTGACGATGCGCTACATGCCACTCGTGCCGCGGTTGAAGAAGGCGTTGTACCTGGCGGCGGCGTTGCGTTAGTTCGTGCGATGAATGCACTGTCTGAGCTAAAAGGCGACAACGACGACCAAGACGCTGGTATCAACATCCTACGCCGCGCGATGGAAGCACCGTTACGTCAAATCGTTACCAACGCTGGCGAAGAAGCATCAGTGGTTGTTAACGCAGTGAAAAACGGCACGGGTAACTACGGTTACAATGCGGCATCTGGTGAGTACGGCGATATGCTTGAGATGGGTATCCTTGATCCAGCCAAAGTATCACGCTCAGCACTAGAGAACGCTGCCTCTGTTGCTGGTCTCATGCTAACGACTGAAGCCATGATTACTGACCTACCAGAAAAAGATGATGGTATGGCTGGCATGGGCGGTGCTGGTGGAATGGGCGGTATGGGTGGAATGGGCGGCATGATGTAATTTTACTGTCGCTGCAAAGTGGTTTTTCTTTGTTAGACGCGCTCAATGTACAATAAGTACTATTTTCGCTCGTCTTCCTTGATAAATCACTTTTCGCAAAAAGTAAAATCAACCTCATAAAGTCTATTTGACTATTCAAGGCTCTGCTATCGAAAGATAGCAGGGCTTTTTTATGCTCGATAATAAAGTTATGTAATAATTCAACTTCACTAGCTATTTATATTAATCTTAATAGACTTAACGTCAGGGAAGGCCGTGCTCGAGATTGCCCATTAGTGTTAAAAGTCTTACACAAAAATAGGTAAAGTCGTCTTGTTAATAACCTTTCTTACTGATAAATGCGTGTGTATGTCCTTTACGCTAGCAAGTTTATGTAGCTTACGTGTGAACCGCTCATAACCATCGAGATTGGGGCTTACCACTTCTAATAAATAATCGTAAGAACCCGATACCACATGTCCATTGATGACCTCGTCCATATTGGATAGGGCATTCTCAAAGGTTGCAATAGATTCTTCTTGGTGGTTGTTCAGACTCACCTCCACAAAAAAACTCATCGCAATACCCGCTTTGGCTTTGTTTATGTTTGCTTGATAGTTCTCTATATAACCTTCATCTTCCAAACGTTTTAGGCGCCTTGCGCAAGGAGATGGCGACAGCCCTATACGTTCAGATAGTTCTGCCGTAGATAAGCGTGCTTCTTTTTGGAGCACTTCCAAGATATGACGGTCGATTTTGTCCATAATTTGCCTTTTGGCTTTTTAAGCCAAGAATTTTGATTTAATTAGCATTATCGACCAAATATTTGGGAAATTGCAATGAATAAATAGAGATAAAAGCGCGTATTTTAATCGATAATTGGTCTTTGTATACCTGCATAAGACACGACTATGAATACGATATTCCACCCCTCGTCGCGCAAAAACCCTTTGTTTATAATGTCGCCACTGACCAAAGGCTATGTGGCGATGAGCGTCGTCTTATTGATTTGGTCAGGATTTGCGTTGACTGTGCGAGCGGTTGGGGCGTCGTCGCTCAGCATTGCGGATGTCATGCTCATTCGCTTTAGTGTACCGCTCGTTTTGTTGACCCCTTGGGCGCTCTCTAGTTGGCATGAAATCAAAAATATCAGACTGCCAGATATCCTATTTATTTTATTTGGCGGGGTGCCGTTTCTTTTGTTGGCGGCTTTTGGTGCCAGCATCTTACATGGGCACTATTTTGACAGGCACACCAGTCTTCTTTGCCGCATTATTGTCTTTTATTTTTTATCGTCAGCGAATATCGTTGAGAAAATTTGCCGCATTAACCCTTATTCTCTTTGGTATCGCGACTATGATTGGCGGGCATGCACAGGCAATACCTAATAGTCTTCTGTACGGAGTGGGGTTACTGTTGACGGCAAGCCTGATTTGGGCGGGTTATACATTAGGGTTAAAAAGCACCACGTTAAGTCCAATAGCTATCGCGATCGTGCTCTCTTATACCTCTTTTTTTCTGACATTGGTGGTGGTTTTGTCGGGCATGATGGACACCAATATAGGTTCTGTATCCTTTGATGAGGTGCTGCCTTTTATCCTAATACAAGGACTTGGCGTAGGGGTGGTATCAACCCTTGCATTTTCTTATGCGGTCAAACAGCTGGGCTCCATTCGTACCTTATTACTTGGCTCTTTGTCCCCAGGATTAACCGCTATACTCGCTGCGTTGATACTCAAAGAGTCTCTATCAGTCATCATGATATGCGGAATCGTACTTAGTACCATTGGCGTCATTTTGTCCAATCGAGCGAAATAAATGACGCAAGTGTCATGGCGAATACGATTTGCAACCAATGAAAGATGAAGAAAATTATAGGTTAGCTCACGGCTGGAAGATTATTGAAAAAGGTCGTTAATAATGCCCCATGGTTATTAGGCGATAAACTAAATGGGGCTAATTTTTATTTATTGATGGTGGCTCAGTAGGTGCAAGCCCTAGGTTCTGTTGAACATTCAAATGTGGTACTACGCTGAAAGGCTGAGGCTAAAATCACCCCAACCGTTGCTGAAAATCTAGCCAAGGTCTCGGCATTACCAGCCGTTTTTTATATCAAGTTACTGATCCGCCGCATCGCGTCTAAACACCCACGTCTTATCATCAGACGCCTCGATACAGTAATAATAACCCGCCAAATCAAACTTCTTTAGCTGCTCAGCACTGGTCAGCTTATTGTCTGCTGCGTACTTGACCATCAGTCCGCGTGCTTTTTTGGCATAAAAGCTAATGACTTTATACGTGCCATTCTTTTCGTCTTCGAACCGTGGCGTGATGATATCCGCCTTCAGTGCTTTCTTTTTCACCGCTTTAAAATACTCGTTCGACGCCAGATTGATCAAGACCTTGTCCTCACTATCTGCCATACGAGCATTGATAACGTCAGTTATTTCTTCTCCCCAAAACTCATAAAGATTATCACCGCGCGCGTTTTTTAGCTTTGTACCCATCTCTAAACGATAAGGCTGAATAAGATCCAACGGTTTTAATACCCCATAAAGACCTGACAAAATACCCAGATGTTCATTGACGTAGATGGACGTTTCTTTATCCATGTGATACATATCAAGACCGGTATAAACATCACCGTCGAACAAGTAGCCCGCCGGCTTTGCTGCATTACCAGACTCATCATCAGTAAACGGCTTATCTTCGCTCCAATGCCATTGTTGATTGCGCGTGGCATTGAGTTGCGCAAGATCATCAGAGATGCTCATCAACTCTTGCAGATCAACGGGCTCTTTGGACTTCAATACTTTCATGAGTGACTGTGAGTGCGCGATCAGTTCAGGCTGACTATAGTAGTTGCCCAAGTTCACTGGTATAGCGTCTGTTTCATTCAAAGATTTGGCAGGAGAGAGTAAAAAATACATGGTGAGTCCTTATTATCGTGAGTCAATGACCGACCTGTTCAGATATCAAGCATTCTTATTATACGACAGCTGCGAGTTTAACTTGACTTGACCTTGAGTGTTTTATGTTTTTTTTAAGGGGATATGGCAATGCGTAAATGTCCATACAGTTAGCCTCTATTAAAGCGAGACCTTGTTATATAAGGGATAGAGGTTTTTTGAAAAAATAAAAAACTTTAATATAACAACAAAAGTTATGCAGATGGTATCAATACCTAACTTTTTATCTTACTTGTTGGTCATCATTAGACAATGAAAGTTGGCAGATTATGTCTCTATAATAAAAAGGCATGATGGTAAACAATACATCATTTATTAAATTGATAGTCTTTATTTATGATATTGGATAAGTCATGGTTAAGGATTTTTGTCCCCTATGCTTTTGAAAATGCGTTGAGGGTATTAAGGGTAAGTCATTCTATATAAGTAAGGAGACGATATGAAAATCGGTGTAATCAGTGCAGATATCGCGAGTGAAAGCCGTGTCGCACTAACCCCAGACGCAGTCAAAAAATTGCGCAAGCTTGGGTTTGAAGTCGTCATTCAGTCAGGTGCAGGCCAAGCAGCGTATTATGCTGATGCGTTGTATCAGGCGGCAGGAGCCGACATTGCCAGCAGCAGCGCCGAGGTGATTGCCCAGTCTCAAATTATTACCACCATTCACGACTTGCCCGCCGAAGTGGCAGAGCATTTGAGTGCAGGCCAAATCGTCGTCGGTATGCTAGACCCGTATCGCAACACTCAGCTTGACACTTATGCGGCCAAAGGTGCGACGGCTTTTGCAATGGAGTTATTACCGCGCACATTATCACGTGCGCAAAACATGGACGTATTGTCATCGCAGGCTAACCTTGCTGGTTATAAAGCGGTATTGCTCGCGGCTAACGAATACTCTCGTCCTTTTCCTATGTTTATGACATCTGCGGGTACAGTCAAGCCAGCCAAAGTGGTTATTTTGGGCGTAGGCGTGGCAGGTCTGCAAGCGATTGCAACGGCAAAGCGTCTAGGCGCGGTTGTAGAAGCGAGTGATTTGCGTCCTGCGGCAAAAGAGCAGGTCGAATCACTTGGTGGTAAATGGCTGGATGTGCCGATGAGTGATGACGAAGCACAAAAAGCCAAAGCAACGGGCGGCTATGCGTGGACGCCATCAGAACAATATATCAAAGACCAAGCTGCTGTGGTTGACAAGGCACTCAGCAATGCTGACATTGTCATTACCACAGCACAGATTCCTGGTCGTAATGCCCCGCGTCTCGTGCACGCGGCAACCCTTGCCAAAATGAAAGCAGGTTCTGTCCTGATCGATATGGCTGCTGGTACCGGTGGTAACGTCGAAGGCAGTGCGCCAAATGAGACCATCACCACAGAAAACGGCGTACGTATCGTTGGTGCCGCCAATATCCCATCTATGCTAGCCGCACAGTCGTCAGATCTATACGCCAATAACTTGGTTAACTTTATCACGACTTTGATTGCACCTGCTGGCGACGATGCAGCAGCAAACGACCTTTCGCTTAACTTAGATATGGAAGATGAGATTCAGGGTGCACTGGCAGTGACCCACGACAACCAAGTGCGCTTGGCCAAACGCTAGCCCTTGCTGGTCGCCATACATTTGCCAGACACGAATAAATTTTTAGGAGGATGAGATGATCGCCATCATTTTAGCGGCAGCGCCTGCCGGTGCAGCCATGAGTAGCACACCATTTGTCGCGATTTTTACCGTATTTGTACTCGCTATCTTTGTCGGATACTACGTCGTCTGGGGCGTGACCCCAGCGCTACATACGCCATTGATGGCGGTGACCAACGCCTTATCAAGTATCGTGATCGTCGGTGCGATGCTACAGACTGTCCATATCGACGGCTCGATGTTTACACCGACCAGTTTGCTTGGTGCTTTTGCGGTATTTTTGGCCAGTATCAATATCTTTGGTGGTTTTGCGGTGACTGAACGTATGCTCGCGATGTTCAAACCCAAAGTAAAAAAAGCCCCAGCAGCAAGCACTGATAATGGAGGCAACGCATGAATGATTTATCAGCGATGATTGCGGCGAATGCGGATTGGTTCTATCTGGTTGGTGCGATCCTTTTTGTTTTAACGTTACGCGGATTGTCGAGTCCAAAGACAGCGATTCGTGGCAACCGCTTTGGTATGGTAGCGATGGCGATTGCCGTCGTGACGACGTTCTTTTTAGCAGAAGGTCCTGTCCTTTGGCTCATTATTGGCGCGATGATTTTAGGTGCGCTGGTTGGTATGTGGAAGGCAAAAACCGTTGCCATGACGCAGATGCCAGAAACCGTAGCGTTGATGCATTCATTTGTCGGTTTGGCAGCGGTTGCGATTGCCCTTGCGACGGTATTACACACTGAGCAAGAACATGGCGCGGTTGCCCGTGTTGAGCTATTTATCGGTTGCTTTATCGGTGCGATTACTTTTTCTGCCTCTGTCTTTGCTTTTGGTAAACTGGCAGCAAAAAGCTGGGCAAAAACAGTCACTGGCGGCTGGGTAAAACCTGTTCAAGCCTTGCTATTTATAGCGATGATTGGGTTTGGCGGCGTGTATTTTGTCACGGATTCCTTGCCTGCGTTTTATGCGATGACAGTGATTGCAGTGATTTTTGGCTGGATGTGGATTGCGCCTATCGGCGGCGGTGATATGCCAGTGGTCGTGTCGCTACTGAACTCATTTTCAGGTTGGGCGGCAGCAGGTATTGGCTTTACCCTTGGCAACTCGATGCTCATTATCGCAGGTTCGCTTGTTGGCTCCTCAGGTGCGATTTTATCTTATATCATGTGTAAAGCCATGAACCGCTCTCTACTAAACGTTTTGTTTGGCGGTATGGGCACGTCAGCGGCCGCTGCAGGCGGTGATGATGGCGCACCAAAAACATACAAATCAGGCTCAGCAGAAGACGCAGGGTTCCTTATGTCCAATGCCAGCAACGTGGTCATCGTACCAGGTTACGGTATGGCACAAGGCCGCGCGCAAAACGCGGTAAAAGAATTGTACGAGCTATTAAAAGACGAAGGTGTCAACGTTCGCTTTGCCATTCATCCTGTTGCTGGTCGTATGCCAGGGCACATGAACGTACTATTGGCAGAAGCCGACGTGCCTTATGATGATATTCTAGAGATGGATGAGATTAATTCCGACTTTGCCAGTACCGATGTGGTCTTGGTCATCGGTGCCAACGACGTCGTCAATCCGTCAGCAAAAGACGATCCGACATCTCCTATCTTTGGTATGCCCATTTTAGAAGCCAACAAAGCGCAAACGGTGATGGTCATCAAGCGTTCGATGAGCACCGGCTATGCAGGTCTTGATAACAGCCTCTTCTATATGGACAAAACCATGATGATCTTTGGTGATGCCAAGAAAATGGTCGAAGAGATGGTGCGTAGTATCAATGGTGGTGGTCACTAACATTTAAAATAGGATGTTAATAAAGGACTCTCGCCCGTAAGATTTTGAACAAGGAAAGTCACTGAGGTGGCTTTTTTTGCGTTAAAGTGATCAACGTTTCGGAAACAACGATAAAAAAATATCGTTGAGCCGTTCAACCTTCAGTCATAAACACAACAAAGTAAGAGTACTATTTATGAATATGTTACTGCGCTTTTTTATTATGGTCAGTTTGCTTAAGCAGCAGCTCAAGCATGAGCCCATGAGTGAGACGATTAGTCTTGAGACCTTGATCGCACCGACTGTCCGTAACTATCGGGTATTACCGCATGACATGGGGTTTCGCGATCATCTGCCCAATTATCGTTACTTGTCATTTATTGAGCTAAACGTGACACGCTGGGTGATGGCACGCTGTCATGAAAAAGGCATCAAGCCTCTGAACTGGGTCATTGCCATGCAAGAGATGGTTTATCTCAAACAAATCAAGTTTTTGGATAAAATGACGCTTAGCAGTGCGGTTGCAGGCTGGGATCACAAATATGTGTATTTTGAGCATCGATTTTTTGTCAAAAATCAGCTCATGGGCGTTGGTATGACCAAGTTTGTATTTACCGATGATACCGGTATGCGTACGCCAGAGGTGTTGGATATGACAGGGGAGCGGTTGACGGAAGTGATTAACACATGGAATAACCACCAAGTTGCTGTGAAATCTACCAAGTCAGCCTAAACCACATTGAAACCCAGTATTAAAAAATAGCGCCCTATAATAACTTGGCTATAATCATTTGCTAAATTTTGGTAGGATAGAGTCCATCAAATCGCCAATACTAAGGCGAGACTACTATTTCTAAAACGACTAAAAAAAGGTACCGTTATGACCCCACAAAAATTAAAATGGACAGACAGCTTAGATATCGCAATCGAGCTTTATGAAAAATTTCCAGAGACTGATCCGCAGTACATACGCTTTACCGATTTGCATCGCTGGGTGACGGAGCTTGAAGGCTTTGATGATGATCCGCAGCGCTCAAACGAAGGTATCTTAGAAGCCATTCAAATGAATTGGATCGATGAAGCCGACTAATCGACTCTATAACGTTGAGCAGTGTTATCAATAAAAATTCAATAAATCAAAAAGGCCGCATCATGACATCACAAACTAAAGAGCTGCCAGAAGCGATAGCGTGTCGCGGTATCAGTGTTCGCACCACCAATCACGCTGAGATTAGCCACGACACTGCCAAGCTTGGTAGATTGTGGCAGAAGTTTTACCAGAATTACGCAGGACAGTTGCCTGAAGGCGAAGATATTTACGGTATTTATCATAACTATGAGAGTGATGATTTAGCAGGCGCGTTTGATGTTGTCGCTAGCTGGAAAACAGCCAGTGAGAAGGATGAGCAATCAGGCAGTAAAATTGCGGCTAATATGAGCGATGTGGTCAGCGTCATAATCCCCGAAGGTAAGTATTTAGTATTCACCGAAGAGGGCAGAATGCCTAACACGGTCATGAATGCATGGGAGAAGGCTTGGGAGTACTTCCATGATCGTGATTGCGAGCATACTCGCACTTATAATGTCGATTTTGAGCATTATATTGGGGGTAATTTAGAATATGGGCAATTGGATCTTTATATTGGTATTGAGTGAGGCTATCATATCAACACTATAAGAAGTCTACTTTACTATAATAGACCTCTTGGATAAGTCATCGCTAGCCCTTGTAACTCCGTCAGTAAAAGTCAATGAACTGGTACTTTTGCAAGAGGTCTAATAATCTGCGCCGCGGCATCAATTGAGCTATCAGATGAGTGATTTTTAAGATGCTTAGGCGTGTAGCTTATGCGCGTATTGTTTAATAGGTAGCTACTCTACGATAGAAGCATTTATTCAGGTAAGTTGGATCAATGAGGCCGACGAAGCATTATTTATGCTTATTGATACAGTCATAAAAAATCCCCAGCTATATTTTTATTATAGCTGGGGATTTTTCCATTAGGAGTAATGTATCAAGGTTATCTATTCAATGCTAGTTAAAAAGCTTTAGTCACGCCAATGGTAAAGGTACGTGGTAGGTTTGGTCTAGCACCGTATGGCGTACGGCTCACAATAACTTGTTTGTCAGCGATGTTTTCAACCTTACCAAAGACCTTAGCATCATAACCGATAGGGTAGTGGGTAATAGCATCAAAAGTGAATAACGAGTCAGTCTCGCTACGCGGCTCATTAGTACGATTGCAGCCCACTGATTCACAAATGCCGCCAGCATATTTGGCAGTCAAGTAAGTATCCCAACCTGAATCCATCTCGATTCCGGCGCGTACACTGGCTTGATTTTTGGGCACTAGCGTTAAGCGATCGCCATCTAAAGTGTCTTTGTAGTCCTCGGCAAGCTCAGCTTGGGTGTAAGTATAAGTGGCATGCAGCGGAATACTGAATCCATCTCCATCAAAGCGAGTGCCAGCCATTAACTCAAGCCCTGCGATCACCGCAGAACCACTCTCTTTTTCGGTACCTGACGTTATGGCATCTGAGCCACTGCCGCAAGGCACGTTTTCTGTGCAGTTTCTGATTACAGAATCAAAGTCACTATAAAACCCAACGGCCTCAATATAATTGTTACCATCAATATAGCGCGTACCGATTTCATAGTTGATACTTTCTTCAGGATCCGTGTTGTCATCTTCGGACACTCCAGCACCTAATGGGCTGAAGCCTTTGTGGACCCCACCTATAAGCTGTACTTCATCATTGAGTTGATAGCTTGCGGATAAACCTGGCAAAAATATAGACTGAGTATTGCTCACGCGTGCTTGATTATCAGTATCAACACCGCGTGTCTCTTCAGTATCAATATACTCGTAACGCATGGCTAGGTTTAGAAGTAAGGGGTCAGTCACTTGCCACTTATCAGTTAGCCAAAGACTAGTTGCGTTGGCTCTTTCTTCGCGGTTATTACTGCCATTAGGGACTTTGGTGCTTTGATAAATTAAATTACCGTCTACCTGATTAAAAATATCGCTTGGCTGATAGCGCTCAACTTTGTCACGGTGATAGCGAGCACCTACATCAATATTGTGATCGCCATAGGCACTTAAAATGTCAGTATTGAAGTTCGTCTGAACACCGGTACTATAATAAGTGCGATCATTGGCTTTTAATTCGATACCTGCTAAATCCTCGGTACCATCTAGCTGCCCTTGGGTGATATTGCCTTCATAAAAATCATTGATTTTGTTATCATTGAGCTTATACCAGTTACGATGGGTTTTATTGTAATAAGCGGTAGTACGTAGCTCGCTATTATTATCCGTGATCCAGTTGTGCGTCAAGTTAAGTCCGGTATGTTCGTCTTGTATGTTATCAAGCGCAGACATCGGGTAGCGTCTGTTAGGATTTTTATTGAAGTCAGCATCTGTTAAACCTAAGTAAGTCTCATCACTAGATCTATCAGAATACTGTGCTTTGGCAAACAAACTATGCGCAGGATTGATCTGATAACGACCCTTTAGGACATAATCTTGATTGTCATAGTCGCCAATGTCTTTACCATCAATTTCTTTAAAGCCTTTGCCTCGTTGTTGCACAGTTTCAATTGAGCCTGCAAAGTCGCCTTCGCGTCCACCAGCATAAGCATGAACATCCACACCGCCACGGTCGTTGATTGAGGTCATCGCTTGACCGCCATTAGTGGCAGGAATAGGGGTTGATAAATAGTTAATAACGCCACCAGTCGTTTGCGGCCCATAACGTAGCAGCGGCGCGCCTTTTAGAATCTCAACACCTGACATACGCAGCGCTGTCGGATGATAGTAGGCGGCAGGGGCAGCATAAGGAGCGGGTGCGATAGGAATACCGTCCTCCATTAAATGCACTTTACTACTACGTCCACCGATACCAGCACGAATACTGATGTTAGGACGTAAGCCCAACCCATCTTCTTCAGAGACGTAAACCCCTGGCACGGTCTTTAAAACTTGGTTAATATCTGTAATGTACTCATTTTCTAACTGTTCGTTATCGACGTAATAACCAGAACCCGTCATCAAGGGCACATTGTCTTTACTACCGATAACAGTAATTTCGTCTAAGGTTACCGAGACTGCTGATTCTTCGAGATTACCTTGCTGGGTATCAACGCTTTGCGCATAAACTGCCTGCATGGACAAGGCTAAAGTGGACAATAAAAATATAGTAACAGACTTATAAGGATGAGACATCGCACGGGCTCCAAAACGAAAACATAAAAATTAATGCTGCATTTTTGTAAAAACGAATATTAACAATAATGATTATCGTTTGCAAGCAGTAAGCAACATTTATATATCCTATTTTTAATGGATCTACCCAAATTTTAGTGGTTATCATCTTAAGTGACTGTTAATACAGGTTATTTATTAGGCTACAATAATACTTAAAACAAATAAAGGCAGCGCTAAACATTTAAGCGCTGCCTTTATTGTTGCTGTTTTATTAACGTCATTGATACGGTAGAGCCTAATCAAGCAACAAATTCTTCAAAATTCCCTCATAAATCTGCGCTAACCTGCCCAAATCATCAACTTCAACCTTTTCATCGACCTGGTGAATGGTGGCGTTACGTACGCCTAATTCAACAACCTGCGCACCAGTCGGGGCAATAAAGCGTCCATCGGACGTACCGCCAGAGGTTGATAAGGTGGTGTCGACATCGGTGACTTTTTTGATGGCGTTTTGGCATGCCGAGACCAGTTTCCCTTCGGGTGTTAAAAACGGATTGCCGGATAATTTCCAATGAATATCATAACTGGCGTCACTATTAGCAAAGTGTTTATCGAAGATAGCATGAGTTTTTTGCTTTAAC
Organism: Psychrobacter sp. KCTC 72983; assembly: GCF_014280455.1. Lineage (NCBI taxonomy): Bacteria > Pseudomonadati > Pseudomonadota > Gammaproteobacteria > Moraxellales > Moraxellaceae > Psychrobacter > Psychrobacter sp. KCTC 72983. Next base: position 695,605 of record NZ_CP060390.1, on the reverse strand, counting down.
TCATCCTCAGTCGTTTCAGTCGAAAAACGAAAGTTAAAGACAACGTTTAGCGTTTCAGGAATGACGTTGGTTGCACCTGTGCCGCCATTGATATTTGAGACTTGTAAAGTCGTGGGCGGGAAGTAGTCATTGCCGTTGTCCCATGCGGTAGATGTCAATTCAGCAAGGGCAGACATCGCTGCATGAATTGGGTTGCAGGCCAAATGTGGATAGGCAACATGACCTTGCTTACCTGTGACCGTCAGTTCTGCGCCTAGCGAGCCACGACGACCGTTTTTGATAATATCGCCTAACGTATCCGTGCTCGATGGTTCACCCACAAGACAATAAGTGATTTTCTCAGCGCGCGCTTCTAAGGTTTCGATGACTTTGACCGTACCGTTGATTGACGGCCCTTCTTCATCTGAGGTGAGCAAAAAAGCAATCGAGCCATTGTGCTCAGGATGATTGGCGACAAAGCGTTCGGCGGCGATAGTAAAGGCAGCAATGCCTGTCTTCATGTCTGCCGCGCCACGTCCCCATAGATAGCCGTCCGCGATGGTCGGCGTAAATGGCGGATACGTCCAGTTTTTTTCATCACCCGTTGGTACCACGTCTGTATGACCAGCAAAACAAATAACGGGATCCGTCGTGCCACGGCGTGCCCACAAGTTTTTGACTTCAGCATGTTCGCCTTTTGCTTGTCTGTCACCATAGTACATAAACTCGCAGTCAAAGCCCGCTTGCTCCAAACGCTCTGACAATATATCTTGGCAACCATCATCGTCTGGTGTGACAGATGGGCGTTCGAGTAGGGCAATACTCAAATCTAAGGTTGCTTGCTGGTGGGTGGGCTGTTGGTGAGAGTCAGACATGGGTTAGCCTTTTGTATAATAATGAAAATGTTAAATATAAATAGATAATGAGTAATAAGTGCTAAGCGTCTACTTCGACAAAGGGTACAAGACCGTCACGGCGCATCCACGTAGCAATAGAGTAACGCTGACGATGCGCGATCTGCACTTGATGCTGTAGGTCGCTATCAAAAATAATCAATCTATTGGCAACTGGCATCACTTCATGGTGCGTGCCATGCTTATCAACGACTTCTAGCGCACCGCCGTCAGTCGCTCCCCAATCATCATTGAGATAAAACACGGCTGAGATCACCCGTTCATCGCGCCCAGCAGGGTTATCGCTATGCCATTGATAGCCAAAGCCAATCGGATAGCACGCATAATGCGCTTCGCTATGACGAATACCCGCGAATAAGCTACGATTAAACAGAGCGGCCAGCGCGTTGATACTTTGCAGATAATAGTAGCCTGCAAAGAAGTTCTCGGTGATCCAGCGTATTCTATCACCGCGAATATCACTGATACGAATGCCAGCGGTTAGCGCCGCATCACGATAGTCAATAAAACCACTTTCAGCCTGTAGCGCAAGTAATGCGGTCTTATTAAATACATTATCAATAGTGAGCCAGCCATCAGTGACAAAGGTATCAAGCTGCTTATCCGTCAGCCTATCTTCCCAGCTGACTGCAAAATCAGACAGTTGCAATACCTGCTGGGTAGGCGCGTTTGGGGCGTCGTTATGACTGGCTGGAGATAGTAACGGAGGATTGTCCTGTCCTATCGGATGATCAACCACCAACGCTGTCTTGTTCAGGTTGCTAATAATCTGCGTCATTTCATCTCATTCTTATCAATCAATGGTCAATATACCGCCATTCAATGCGTTTTTATCGAAAGGCTTACCAAAACCACATTATATTTTACTCCGCCTATGCTACCATAGATGCAATTTTTCTTATTTAAACTTTTGAGATTATGAACTATAAACACGCCTACCACGCTGGTAACTTTGCTGATGTGGTTAAACACATTTTATTGGTACAACTGCTCAATCAATTGGGGCAAAAAAACAAACCGTTTTATGTGCTTGACGCTTATGGTGGCCGCGGACTGTATTCACTAAGCAGTGAAGAAGCGCGCAAGACAGGGGAGGCCAAAGGCGGTATTCAGGCTTTTTTGAAAGCAGATACTGAAAAAGCACCAGCCGCTGTCAAAGATTATATGGAAGGCATTAAACAAGCCAAATTCACTTACGACAATAAAGTCTATCCGGGTTCGCCGTGGTGGATTGCTCATCATGTCGAAAAAACCGCCGCTAAAAAACCTGATGCTAGAGTACGCGCCGAAGCTTTTGAAGCCAAAGCGACTGAATATGATGCATTGAACTATCAGCTATATAAGTTGCCAATTGGTATCCAGCATCGTGATGCTTTTGAAGGTATCACCGCTGTTATTCCTCCAAAGGAAAAGCGCGGTTTGATTTTCCTTGATCCTCCTTTTGAGCAAGAGCATAAAGACTTTACGCGCCTGATCGATTTATTAGTCTCGGCTTATAAAAAATGGCCACAAGGTACTTATGCGCTGTGGTTCCCAATCAAAAATATCGAAGCGGTTGAGTTGTTTTATAAAAAGCTCAAGCGTACCGAGATGCGTCGTCAACTGGTTTGTGAGCTAAATATTTATCCTAATGATGTGGCCGTCGGTCTGAACGGTACAGGTCTACTGGTTATCAATCCGCCATGGCAGTTTGATAATCATGCTCGCGAGATATTACGTTTCTTGCAGCCAGTACTAAAAGTAGAAGATGCGCCAGACTTAACACCTGACAGTGCGACCAATGTACGCTGGCTGGTTGGTGAATAGTGACGTCAGTAGATGATGTCAGTGAACAGCAATATTGGCCAATAAGGATATCAAGATGACGAATATGCAGCCACCTGAAGGCGAACCAAATAACATGTCACCAAAAGAGGGAGCGTTGCAGGACAATGCAGCGACCCAGCCTCCATACATGGATGAGCATGAGTTTAATATTCGTCTAGCAGACAATGACAATTATGATGGTTTGACCTTTGAGGTCGTCGAGGCAGAGGTTGCGGAAGGTAAGCGTGTGGTCAGTCGCGGTGTCTATTTAGCGCCTAATTTGATTACCACTTTGTCACTGCTATCAGGATTTTATTCAATTTTGGCAAGTACGCAAGGCGAGTTTTACAAGGCGGCTTTGGCTATCTTTTTATCAGGTATTCTAGATGGTGCCGACGGCCGCGTTGCCCGTATGCTGAATGCCCAAAGCCCGTTTGGCGAGCAATATGATTCATTAGCAGATATGCTCGCATTTGGTGTGGCCCCTGCTATGTTGGTTTATAGCTTTGCGCTAGAGCCGCTGGGTCGTATTGGGATTGGTTGTGCGTTCGTCTTTACTGCCTGTGCTGCCTTTCGTCTTGCACGCTTCAATGTGCAGGTGGGCATTGTCGATAAAAAATACTTCGTTGGTTTGGCCAGTCCGCTTGCCGCCATTCTAGTAACCTCTGCTGTTATGGTGGCAGTTGATCATAACGAATGGATTGGTCAGTACGATACGGCGATCATGTTTTTGTTCGCAGCGTGGGTGGTCATTTGTGGTCTGCTTATGGTCAGTAATGTTAAGTACTACAGCTTTAAAGAGTTTGATAAAAAGAAAGTACCCTTTGTGGTGCTTATCATTGGCGTACTGGTCATGAGTATTGTGCTTTATGATATACCTGTTGGTATTTTAGCGATTGGCATTCTCTATGCGTTATCGGGCATTTTCACGACGATTAAAGCAAAAGCAAAAGGGGCTGTCCTAGATAACTAGTTCAAACCCTGTTTTGCATAACCATTGTAAAATAAATAAAACTATTGAAGTGTATAAACCATTGGAATATCTCTACAATTTGATGTTTGCCAAGGCAGTGAGCAAGACCCTCGAAATAATCCTTGACCCATCCTCAAACCTGCGTATAATGCGTCCCAGTCGAAAGGGAAGTGGTGAGGAAGCTTAAGCGATTAAGTTATTTCAAACTAATTAAAAATACTTCTTGACTAAATAAATAAAGGGTCTATAATACGCCCTCATCAGACGGACTGGCAGTGAGAGATGTGTAGATTACACATTAATAACCCAGTTAACCTGGCGAAACAAATTATAAAAAGTCTTGACAATTCAAATCATTATGATAAGATAGTCGGCTCGCTAGATAGCTTAACCGGACACGGAAAAGGCAGATAGCATCAGTAATACCCTATATATCGATGACTGGACGACAGTGATTGAAACTATTTAAAAGCATAACTAAAGAACAACTTGTGTGGATTTTTGCTGATTCAGAATGCTAAAAAATAAAGTTGGTCGACTATCTTTTCGGTAGAACACCAACTATAAAAATTATCATTTAAGACAGCAGAAAAACTCAAAGTTAATTCATTACGAACATAATTACGAGCGATTTTGCCAGATTAAATGAGCCAAGATTAGAAGTCGTCTTACTATTTATAGTGAAGACTTCAAGCAAGATTAAACTGAAGAGTTTGATCATGGCTCAGATTGAACGCTGGCGGCAGGCTTAACACATGCAAGTCGAGCGGAAACGATGATAGCTTGCTATCAGGCGTCGAGCGGCGGACGGGTGAGTAATACTTAGGAATCTACCTAGTAGTGGGGGATAGCTCGGGGAAACTCGAATTAATACCGCATACGTCCTACGGGAGAAAGGGGGCAACTTGTTGCTCTCGCTATTAGATGAGCCTAAGTCGGATTAGCTAGATGGTGGGGTAAAGGCCTACCATGGCGACGATCTGTAGCTGGTCTGAGAGGATGATCAGCCACACCGGGACTGAGACACGGCCCGGACTCCTACGGGAGGCAGCAGTGGGGAATATTGGACAATGGGGGGAACCCTGATCCAGCCATGCCGCGTGTGTGAAGAAGGCCTTTTGGTTGTAAAGCACTTTAAGCAGTGAAGAAGACTCTTCGGTTAATACCCGGGGACGATGACATTAGCTGCAGAATAAGCACCGGCTAACTCTGTGCCAGCAGCCGCGGTAATACAGAGGGTGCAAGCGTTAATCGGAATTACTGGGCGTAAAGCGAGCGTAGGTGGCTTGATAAGTCAGATGTGAAATCCCCGGGCTTAACCTGGGAACTGCATCTGAAACTGTTAGGCTAGAGTAGGTGAGAGGGAAGTAGAATTTCAGGTGTAGCGGTGAAATGCGTAGAGATCTGAAGGAATACCGATGGCGAAGGCAGCTTCCTGGCATCATACTGACACTGAGGCTCGAAAGCGTGGGTAGCAAACAGGATTAGATACCCTGGTAGTCCACGCCGTAAACGATGTCTACTAGTCGTTGGGTCCCTTGAGGACTTAGTGACGCAGCTAACGCAATAAGTAGACCGCCTGGGGAGTACGGCCGCAAGGTTAAAACTCAAATGAATTGACGGGGGCCCGCACAAGCGGTGGAGCATGTGGTTTAATTCGATGCAACGCGAAGAACCTTACCTGGTCTTGACATACACAGAATCTTGTAGAGATACGAGAGTGCCTTCGGGAATTGTGATACAGGTGCTGCATGGCTGTCGTCAGCTCGTGTCGTGAGATGTTGGGTTAAGTCCCGCAACGAGCGCAACCCTTGTCCTTAGTTACCAGCACTTCGGGTGGGAACTCTAAGGATACTGCCAGTGACAAACTGGAGGAAGGCGGGGACGACGTCAAGTCATCATGGCCCTTACGACCAGGGCTACACACGTGCTACAATGGTAGGTACAGAGGGCAGCTACACAGCGATGTGATGCGAATCTCAAAAAGCCTATCGTAGTCCAGATTGGAGTCTGCAACTCGACTCCATGAAGTAGGAATCGCTAGTAATCGCGGATCAGAATGCCGCGGTGAATACGTTCCCGGGCCTTGTACACACCGCCCGTCACACCATGGGAGTTGATTGCACCAGAAGTGGTTAGCCTAACTTAGTGAGGGCGATCACCACGGTGTGGTCGATGACTGGGGTGAAGTCGTAACAAGGTAGCCGTAGGGGAACCTGCGGCTGGATCACCTCCTTATAGACAGCATTCGCTCAGCAAGAATTCACAACAAGTTGTTCTTTAGTTTAAGCTTACGTTTTAGGACGTATTAGGGTCTGTAGCTCAGCTGGTTAGAGCACCGTGTTGATAACGCGGGGGTCAGTGGTTCGAGTCCACTTAGACCCACCATTATTAATGTAGGTGAAAGAGCCCTAAGTAAATCCGCTTTAAGGGATTTCCTCTTGCGCTCGGATCGAAGCAGTGCTTCGATTGTATCCTCGCTCAGGGCCATAGCTCAGTTGGTAGAGCGCCTGCCTTGCACGCAGGAGGTCAACGGTTCGACTCCGTTTGGCTCCACCACTACATACAGCTAAGCTTAGCGTGCTAAATAAAATAGGTATCAAATAGAAACAAGTGATTTGCACACGATTACTTCTTTCTGTTTTATACAGAAAACTATGACTCGACGAGAGCATAGGAACTATTTAAAAACATAGATATGAGTCTGGGTTAGGATGAGCGTATTCACGCGCCCATCTTAACCTTAATAACTCACCTCTTAACGACATTGTTTGTTATCCCAGGGGTGAGTTATTAAAAAAGTAAAGAGAACTGAATCAAGCGTATAAACATAGGTGATATCGTTATCATAATTAGATTGTATGACACATAGAAGTCGAAAGACTACTTGGGGTTGTATGGTCAAGTAATGAAGCGCACATGGTGGATGCCTTGGCAGTCAGAGGCGATGAAAGACGTGACAGCCTGCGATAAGCTTCGGGGAGGCGGCAATATCCTGTGATCCGGAGATTTCTGAATGGGGAAACCCACCTACCATAAGGTAGGTATCCTAATTTATTAGGAAGCGAACGAGGGGAAGTGAAACATCTCAGTACCCTTAGGAAAAGACATCAATTGAGATTCCCCTAGTAGCGGCGAGCGAACGGGGAGAAGCCGATTAATGCTAATGTAGAAGAACAGCGTGGGAAAGCTGACCATAGTAGGTGATAGTCCTGTATTCGAAACATTAGCGTTAACATATTAAGTAGAGCGGGGCACGAGAAATCCTGTTTGAAGATGGGGGGACCATCCTCCAAGGCTAAATACTCCTGACTGACCGATAGTGAACCAGTACCGTGAGGGAAAGGCGAAAAGAACCCCTGTGAGGGGAGTGAAATAGAACCTGAAACCGTGTGCGTACAAGCAGTGGGAGCCCACTTGTTGGGTGACCGCGTACCTTTTGTATAATGGGTCAGCGACTTATATTCTGTAGCAAGGTTAACCGTTTAGGGGAGCCGTAGGGAAACCGAGTCTTAATAGGGCGACTAGTTGCAGGGTATAGACCCGAAACCGAGTGATCTATCCATGAGCAGGTTGAAAGTGCCGTAACAGGCACCGGAGGACCGAACCCACTGTCGTTGAAAAGCCAGGGGATGACTTGTGGATAGGGGTGAAAGGCTAATCAAACTCGGTGATAGCTGGTTCTCCCCGAAAGCTATTTAGGTAGCGCCTCGGACGAACACCATTGGGGGTAGAGCACTGTTTCGGCTAGGGGGTCATACCGACTTACCAAACCGATGCAAACTCCGAATACCGATGAGTGATATCCGGGAGACACACGGTGGGTGCTAACGTCCATCGTGGAGAGGGAAACAACCCAGACCGCCAGCTAAGGCCCCAAATTCCTAGTTAAGTGGGAAACGAGGTGGGAAGGCATAGACAGCTAGGAGGTTGGCTTAGAAGCAGCCATCCTTTAAAGAAAGCGTAATAGCTCACTAGTCGAGTCGGCCCGCGCGGAAGATGTAACGGGGCTCAAACTAGGAGCCGAAGCTGCGGATTTGAATTTGTTTTCAAGTGGTAGGGGAGCGTTGTGTAAGCCTGTGAAGGTGTGTTGTAAAGCATGCTGGAGGTATCACAAGAGCGAATGCTGACGTGAGTAACGATAATGGGTGTGAAAAGCATCCACGCCGGAAGATCAAGGGTTCCAGTCCAACGTTAATCGGGGCTGGGTGAGTCGACCCCTAAGGCGAGGCCGAAAGGCGTAGTCGATGGGAAATCGGTTAATATTCCGATACTTGTTTATGATGCGATGGAGGGACGGAGAAGGTTATGTCAGCCTGGCGTTGGTTGTCCAGGTGAAAGGATGTAGGTTTATAGCTTAGGTAAATCCGGGCTATTCTATACCGAGATCTGATAGCAAGCTGTACATGTACAGCGAAGTGGCAAATACCATGCTTCCAGGAAAAGCTTCTAAGCAATAGTTATAAACGAATCGTACCCTAAACCGACACAGGTGATCAGGTAGAGAATACCAAGGCGCTTGAGAGAACTCTGCTGAAGGAACTAGGCAAAATGGTACCGTAACTTCGGGAGAAGGTACGCTGTTGGTGGTGATAGGACTTGCTCCTTGAGCTGCTGGCAGTCGCAGATACCAGGCTGCTGCAACTGTTTATTAAAAACACAGCACTCTGCAAACACGAAAGTGGACGTATAGGGTGTGATGTCTGCCCGGTGCTGGAAGGTTAATTGATGGGCTTAGCGTAAGCGAAGGTCTTGATCGAAGCCCCAGTAAACGGCGGCCGTAACTATAACGGTCCTAAGGTAGCGAAATTCCTTGTCGGGTAAGTTCCGACCTGCACGAATGACATAATGATGGCAGCGCTGTCTCCAGCAGAGACTCAGTGAAATCGAAATCGCAGTGAAGATGCTGTGTACCCGCGGCTAGACGGAAAGACCCCGTGAACCTTTACTACAGCTTTACATTGAACTTTGACCTGACTTGTGCAGGATAGGTGGGAGGCTTTGAAACCGAGACGCCAGTCTTGGTGGAGCCATCCTTGAAATACCACCCTGGTCATGTTGGGGTTCTAACTCAGGTATCACAATACCGAGGACAATGTATGGTGGGTAGTTTGACTGGGGCGGTCTCCTCCTAAAGAGTAACGGAGGAGTACGAAGGTGCGCTCAGACCGGTCGGAAATCGGTCGAAGAGTATAAAGGCAAAAGCGCGCTTAACTGCGAGACCCACAAGTCGAGCAGGTACGAAAGTAGGTCTTAGTGATCCGGTGGTTCTGTATGGAAGGGCCATCGCTCAACGGATAAAAGGTACTCTGGGGATAACAGGCTGATACCGCCCAAGAGTTCATATCGACGGCGGTGTTTGGCACCTCGATGTCGGCTCATCTCATCCTAGGGCTGAAGCAGGTCCTAAGGGTATGGCTGTTCGCCATTTAAAGAGGTACGCGAGCTGGGTTTAGAACGTCGTGAGACAGTTCGGTCCCTATCTACCGTGGGCGTTGGAAATTTGAGAGGATCTGCTCCTAGTACGAGAGGACCAGAGTGGACGAACCACTGGTGTTCGGGTTGTCATGCCAATGGCATTGCCCGGTAGCTACGTTCGGATGGGATAACCGCTGAAAGCATCTAAGCGGGAAGCCCACCTCAAGATTAGATTTCCCTAAAGAGCCGTTCAAGACTAGGACGTTGATAGGCAGGGTGTGGAAGCACAGTGATGTGTGTAGCTAACCTGTACTAATTGCTCGTTTGGCTTGACCATACAACACCCAAGTGGTTTGTATCAAGTCTAATTAATCTATCTTGTATAGCCCAGGCTATAGAAACAGACAGAAACATTTCGATATCACCGTTAACCTTGATTCAGTTAGGGTAAGTGGTACTTATCAAAAGTCACACAAACAGACTCATATCTAACCCCCTTTGCTGACGACAATAGCGCGATGGCACCACCTGATCCCTTCCCGAACTCAGAAGTGAAACATCGTTGCGCCAATGGTAGTGTGGTTCGCCCATGTGAGAGTAGGTCATCGTCAGCTCCTTATTCCTGATTAGCCCCTTGATACGTTAGTATCAAGGGGCTTTTCTTTGCTTACGATATAGACTTATACTATTCAATTGATAAAAATTATTTTTAAAAGCTTTGAACTATAAAACATAGTTTTTTTTAAATCAAGGATGAAAAATGGATAGTTTTTTGGTTTCTTTAGTTGTAGGAATTAGTAGCAGCCTTTTTGCCACAGCTTTATTTATATTAGTTAGTGAGTTTTTTAGGAGAAAAGTTTTGCCTTGGTATGGCGACAAAATATATAGAGGAGTAAGAATTGATGGAGACTGGGAGGTATGCGAATTTAAGGGAGTAAATCTTAAAGACCTCAAAGATAGTGATGGTTTTATCAAGCTATCCCTTAAGCAAAGTGGTGATGTTGTTGAGGGTATATATTCTCATAAAGGAGGTGATGAAGAAATTGATCAGTATGTGCTTCAAGGTCGTATTAGGGATATGTACTTTCTTGCTACAGCAGTCCCAAAGTCTAATCGACATGTAGATGCTATTACATTACTTCTTTATATAACTAATAGTAAATCGCGACTAATTATGACTGGAGGGCTTACTCATAAAAGTACACCAGGTAAGGTTGACTGCACGTTAGGTGTTGAGTTTCAGTGGAAGAGAACCTAAAAATCCTATACTCTACAATACTTATCACATATTAATTTTATCTATTTTCTGTAATTGAATACATCGGCTGTATTGTATACATAATTTTCTCAATATTTATAAGTTTAGAGATTAATTTTCTACGTGAAAAATTCGAAGTGTTATGTATTTATCACAATTCTAATTCCTAAAACAACTCACCCATCTCAAACTTTTCTTCAAAATCAAATCCTAGCTGCTCATTTTTACGCAGCCGCATGAGCTCGATACGTAGTTTACGTCCTGCGATAAGCCTTAGCACCTCGCGTTGCTGCTCTGTCGTCATATCATGCCATCGTTGGCGCTCGGCTCGACTGCGCAGGCATCCAAAGCAATAGCCTTTTTTATTGCTTTGACAGACACCGATACAAGGGTTGTCAATGTCGAACAGCTCAAACTGTTGATTCATGGCGACTCCATTGCGATTACCGTCATTCCTTTGACTGGTACCGGACGATTATGACCATATTATTATGTCGCAAATATTGACTAATAGTGTGCCGTTTTATTGTTATTATTTTTGTGCATCGGGTGCTATGCTTAGCGTCACTGGTCTATATGAGACAATCATAACAAAATTAATAAGTGAGATGATACGTGAACCTGATTTATATCCATGGACTGGACAGCGATGCAAACTCGACTAAAGGGCTGCTGTTAGAAAAATATTGCCAGCAGTATCATCCTGATATCAATGTACTGCGTCCTGATTTGAATAAATCACCTGCGCAAGTGCGTGAGCAGTTATTGTCATTGGTAGAAGAACTAAGCAGTAGCAAAGACCAACAGACGGGATCGTCCAACACGGTATTGGTCGGTAGCTCATTGGGTGGGTATTTTTCTACCTTAATCAGTAATCAAATAGATTGTCCTGCATTGCTGCTAAATCCTAGCACGCAGCCTCACGTTACGCTACAGCGCTTTTCTGATAATTCAGCATCAAATCAAGATAGTAGTGATGAGTCATCGGATAATAAAGTCCTGCATACGACGGCAGGCGGTTGGCGTATTACGCCGTCAGATTTGCAATGGTTTGCAGATCATCGGATATCTCAAGTTATTTATCCCAATAAAGTTGCTGTACTGCTGAAACAAGGTGATGAGCTATTAAACGCTGAGTTGTCTCAGGCCTTTTATCAAAGTCAGGGCGCATCAGTAACCGTACAAGCAGGAGGAGACCATCGCTTTAGTGACTTTGGTGAGCAGCTACCGATGGTGATAGAGATGCTACGAGAGTTAGTAAGGTCTTAGATAGACGACATTATATGACGTGAACGATGGACTATTGACCTTAACGTCGCTGTTTTTGGTTATAATGGTTTTATAGAGTTAAACGCACATGAATAGTTAAGGATGCATTTGTGAGTCAATATAATGCGCAATCGTTAGAAGTTTTAGAAGGGCTGGAACCCGTACGTCGTCGCCCAGGTATGTATACCGATACTACGCGACCAAACCATTTGGCGCAAGAGGTCATTGATAACTCGGTGGATGAAGCGTTGGCGGGTTATGCCAAAACCATCAAAGTGCAGCTGCATAGTGATGGGTCGCTGTCTGTCGAAGATGATGGGCGCGGTATGCCAACCGATATTCACCCTGAGTTTGGTCAATCAGGGATTGAGTTGATTTTGACCCGTTTGCATGCGGGTGGTAAGTTCTCGACTTCTAATTATGAAGTATCGGGCGGTCTGCATGGTGTAGGTATCTCTGTCGTCAATGCGCTATCTACGCGCGTCGAAGTGACGGTATGGCGTGATAGCACCCAGTTTGATATGGCGTTCGAAAATGGCGCAGCCGTGACGCCGTTGACGGAATCAGTCAGCTCAAACAAACGCAAACGTGGTACCAGAGTGCACTTCTGGGCAGATGGTAGCTTTTTTGATACGCCCAAATTTAATGTTAAACAGCTCAAGCACAACTTGAAAGCCAAAGCGGTTTTGGCCGCGGGACTAACGATTGAGTTCACCGATGATATCAATGATGAAAAGGTCGTTTGGCAATTTACCGATGGGGTTGTCGAGTATCTAAGCGAGCAGCTAGACGGTCTTGAGACACTACCTGAAGCACCGTTTTATTATAATTATGATGCAAAAGCGGGCGAACGTGCGGGTGTGACCTTTGCCTTGTCTTGGCTGCCTGAGGGTGGTACACCGATTCAAGAAAGCTATGTCAACCTGATTCCGACAGCGCAGGGCGGTACCCACGTCAATGGACTGCGTACAGGTATCCTAGAAGCGTTGCGTGAGTTTTGTGATATTCATAATTTATTACCACGCAGTGTGAAGCTAACCGCAGAAGATGTGTGGGATGGGGTGAACTATATCTTATCCCTGAAGTTTTCTGAGCCGCAGTTTTCTGGTCAAACCAAAGAACGTCTCTCTAGCCGCGAAGCTGCAGCCGCTGTACAGACCTTGGCAAAAGATGCCTTTAGCTTGTGGCTAAATCAACATGCGGATATGGGCACGCAGATTGCTGAATTGGCGATTAATAAAGCAGGACGTCGCCTAAAGTCAGCCAAAAAAGTCGCTCGTAAGAAAATCACTCAGGGACCAGCGTTACCGGGAAAATTGGCGGATTGTCGCGGTGATTTGCGCGATGGCGCAGAGCTGTTCCTAGTAGAGGGTGACTCGGCAGGCGGTAGTGCTAAGCAAGCACGTGATCGTCACTATCAAGCGATATTGCCACTGCGGGGTAAGATTTTGAATACATGGGAAGTCTCTTCGGATACGGTACTATCAAGCCAAGAGATTCATGATATTGCTATTGCGATCGGTGTGGATCCTGCCTCTGATGATCTGTCCGAGCTGCGCTATGACAAGATATGTATCTTAGCAGATGCTGATTCTGATGGCCTGCACATTGCGACGCTGATCTGCGCGTTATTTGTGAAGCATTTCCCTGCGCTAGTGGATGCCGGTCATTTATTCGTTGCCATGCCGCCGTTATACCGTGTCGATGTGGGTAAAGAGGTGCATTACGCGCTAGATGAGCCAGAGCTTGCGCATATATTAGCCAAGGTACCGGGCAATAAAAAAGCGCAAATCACCCGCTTTAAAGGACTGGGTGAGATGAGTGCTGAGCAGCTACGTGAGACGACGATGAGCCGCGATACGCGCCGCTTGGTGCAGCTTGATATGGACGATATGGTACTGACCAATGGCATCATGGATATGCTACTCGCGAAAAAACGTGCCGCTGATCGCAAGTCATGGCTTGAGAATAAAGGTAACTTAGCCGATATTGCGTTATAGAGTTACAAAGTTTTTAAACGATTTTCACACAGGGATAAGCGTTAAGCGTTATCCCTTTTTTATGACTAAAATCTAGTCAAGCTATACAGATAAAGCAAAATATAAATAATAAGTTAGTCCGCTCAGGTTAATGCTATGATGGGGTATTCTCATTGTGTAGTGCTATTATGTCCTCAAACCCAAAAACCAGTCCCACTGCTAAACCTACTGCGAACAGACGCTCTAAAGTATTGCCTGAGCTTAATAAAAAAGATCTGGGCAACTTAATCCCTAAGCGCGGCGGTAAACTGACTCCTAAAATAGGTCGTATGCTGATGAAGTCGGCGGGCTGGAAGACCGTAGGCTCTATCCCTAATATCTCACAAGCGGTGGTCTTGGCTGTCCCTCATACCTCCAACATCGACGGGATATATGCGCTACCTTGCTTGTTTGCACTGGATCTCAAAATCAGTATTATGGGCAAGCATACGCTGTTCAAAATACCAGTGCTGGCGCAGCTCATGCGCTGGCTTGGTATCATACCTATTAATCGCGAAGCCAAAGGCTCAGTGCTACAAGCGAGTATCGATAAGTTTAAAAATAATAAGACTTTGTTTTTGGGTTTAGCGCCTGAAGGCACGCGCAAATATACTGACAGCTGGAAAACTGGGTTTTATTACTTGGCAGTAGGAGCCAATGTACCTATCTTACCAGTAGCGTTAGATTATAATACTAAAGAAGTGCGATTTTTGGAGATGGTTTACCCGACGGGTAATATCGAAGAGGATTTGCCAAAGATTTATGCCCAGTACGGCGGGGTAATGCCTTATCATCCTGAGCGGCTCTCACAGCCGCTACAAGATGTTAATCAAGCCTTCTTTAAAGGATAATCGTAGAGTATAGCAGGTTTAGAAATTAGGCTGTCCGTTCGAGGCGCTCACGCCGCCATCGACAGGCAAATTAACGCCCGTAATCATCGCCGCATCTTCGCTGGCTAAAAAGGTAATCGCGGCGGCGATATCTTCAGGAGTCACAAAGCGTCCTAGAGGGCAGCGTGCTAAAAATTTATCGACCTTTTCTTGATCTTCTCGCATGTCTTTGGTCATGTTGGTCTTAGTCGCGGTAGGGTTGACCGCATTGACGCGCACACCATCAGGGCCATGATCCATCGCTAACGTACGTGTCAAGTTGGTGACGCCTGCTTTGGCAGCGTTGTAAGCGGCCATGTTCCAATCACCGCCGATACCTGAGAGCGATGAGACATTGACGATATTGCCTTGTGTCTTGATGAGATGCGGCATTGCAGCCTGACAGACATAAAAAGTACCATTTAAATTGACATCAATAGCTGCGTGCCAATCCTCACTAGATAAGTCCGTTATTTTGCCTTCCATACCTTTGCCCGCATTATTGACGACGATATCGAGCTTTTCAAACCTCTCAATCACTCGTTTTACCATTTCTTGTACTTGGCTTTGTACACTAATATCACAGGTGATGGTCATGTAGTTGTCGGTATGAATCCATGTATGATCTTCTGGAAACTGTTTTGCGGTCTCCTCTAAAGTTTCAGAGGTTCGTCCCACTAGTACCACAGTCGCGCCTTCATTAGCGAAACGCAGAGCAGTGGCGCGTCCCATACCTGAGCCGGCTCCAGTGACAATGACGGTTTTTTCTTTAAAACGCTTCATAATGCTCAATCCTTGTTATTATATAGTGCTTATTAAAATTCGATAAACGTACCTGACATTGATACGTGAGCGCAGCTTATAATTATAAGATCTACGCACAAGCATTGCTGCTTTGATATCATCATAACAAGTCATTACGTTGAAAGCGACTGCGTCTGATAGTGCTTATGTAGCGTAATTTTACATTCGTAAAAATGTTGAAATGCTGATGACTATGTTTATAAATATGCCACCATTTTAATCAGCCAAAATGTCATTCATCACATATCATAAGATTATAAAGGGCTAGAATCTGTGTCTCATTCGTCTACTATAATATCCGATGGGGGCTACCTTGCTAGTGAGCTGGCCTGTTACTTACAGACAGCAGCGGTAGACATCGCTCTGGCTGATATGCAGACTACTGAACAGCAATATGATGCTCGCTATAGCGCACGCTCGTATCATTACCAGCTCTCGTCGGGCAAGCTGCAACTGCTGGCACTGACATTATACTTGCCAATGAGTACAAGCTCAGCTGATATTGAGCGAGCACGTATGACTGCTATAAAAGCTGCGCTGGCATGGCATAAATCTTCATTGTCTCAAAATGAACATGTTGCACAGACTCATGATATTTTGGTTTTCGATATTCAGCTGACTGATAATGTAGTAGATGGTCATAAGAAAAATACTGATAGTCAGGACAGCAAGCAATTAAATCACTTGCAACATGCTTTTGGTGCTCGTTATTTTTTGGAGGACTTGGTTGTAGACATGAGTGAGGGCGGGCAGCAATTGCAAGTCTTCAGCTGGCATGACTGGCACTCAATACTGGTTGCGGTACAGACACCCTGTGAGTTATGGCGGTTTTTGAATTATCACTTAGAGCAACTACAATATTCGGTTATCAGTCATGTCCCAAGTTTTGTATCAGAAGAAATGCTAGTCGCTGAATTTTTGCAAAGCGCCTCTTTATTCACACCTGCGATCACAGTAGACAATGCACTTATCAAGTACGACATTCAGGACAAACCTAATCCAGCGTTGGTGGCCATGGCGCTTGCATATAAGAATCAGAGCACGACTGCGCAGATGTACCAACAGCATATGCAGCAGGCAGCCACGCTATGGTCACAGCTCAGTACACAAATGATAGCAGCATATGCTGATAAGCAGACATCTAGTAATGACCAAGAATCATCAACTGAGCCGTTGGGGTTTCGTTGGCAGCAGCAACTATTAGATGAGTCTTTATTTTCGCGTCATGAGCTGATCCGTACGCTATATAGACATCCTAAGCAAAGTAAGACGCTGCAACAAGATGGTTATATCGTACATCAGCATTCCTACGAAACCTTGGGGCGGCATTATGTACTGATATTCTATGGACAAAACGCTCAAGCAAAGAATAGCAAAAATGTTATTCAACCGAATCTAGCAAAAATTGCACAGGATGTTGCGACTCGATTGCCAATAGCAGAGCTGCATCATATCGTTGTACTCGGTATCGACTTTATTACTGAGGCAAATGAAACGTTCATCGATATTGATGTGTGGATTCAGTCAGTGGACGCGATGACGCAAAGAGAGCGACAGCTAACCAAGCAAATACAACAATTAAAGAGCAAAAAGTCGCATCAAAATACGAAAGAGGTAGAGAAGCAAACTGCTCAAAACTCTGAAAGTCATCCTCAATCTGACAAGTTGCCTCAAGTACGTCTAAGCCTTTCTATACCAGCGCGAAAGAAATAATAAGCATGTAACATATTTTGAAAATCGAGCTGAGTATTCTGCTAGAAGCTGCTGTAAGTCTAACTTATACTGACACTCACAAAAAAAGACAGCCTAGGCTGTCTTTTTCTTATCTAAGAGTAGGTAATTATTGATACTTATTTATTGATGTCATCGTTAAGATCATTACCAGGAAGGATTTGATTACTGTTATAGATATCATTGGTATCAGTATCTACGCGAGGAGTGTCAATCACATCAGTGCGCAAATCAGTCGTTGACGTGCTAGCAGCTGAAGGTGTGTTGTCACGAACTGAATCAGCAACTTTTTCTTGCGTTGATGAGCTTGGCTGCAGCGTGGATTTTGCTTTTGCTTCGTCGCGCTCACGATCCATTTTATCTTGCATTTTACGTAGGAAACGTGCGGCTGCTTCTTGACCACCAAGACCAAATGATAGGGCAAAGGCGACGGCGACGGCACCTAGCGTTAGACCAAATGCTAGATTCACGATTGAATCTGCAATACCCATTGCTTTTAGACCCATAGCAAGTACAAGGCCCATAATCAATACACGCACAATGTTTGCTAAGAATTGTGAACCTTGTTCAGAACGCTCAACAACACCTGCAATAATATTGGCAAGCCAAAATCCGATGAACAGGATAATCGCACCTAAGATGATGTTAGCGCCAAATGCGATAAACATCGTAATAATAGCTGAGATAGGCTCGAAACCTAGTAAATCAGCAGCTGCGATAGCAGCAAATAGCATAGCAAAGAAGATAATCGCATAAGCAACTAAGTCAGAGATTCTCTTGTCACCCATAGTCTCTTGCAAGCCAACTTTGGCAGGCATTTGATTGATTTGAGTGTTTTCAAGCAATCCTTTGACGATATTTGCAACCATACGTACAACATAAAAAGTCACAAATAAGATAGCCACTGCCATGAAGATGTTAGGCAATGCTTCCATGATTTTATTCAACATATTGGTCGCAGGGCGAGCAATAACGTCGATTTTTAATGCGTTCAAAGCAGCAATAATCGTTGGGATAATAACCACTAAAAATGCTAGCGAACCGGCAATATTAGGTAGGCTGTTTTGTTCACTTAAGCCAGCTTTCGTCGCTAACTCTTGAACATTAAAAGTAGAAACAAGGTTGGTCACAATGCCGCGTACGACTTTGGCAATGATATAACCAACAACAAAGACCACACCAGCGATTAGGATGTTAGGGATAAAGCTGAAGATTTTGTCGACCATATTAGTCAATGGTGCAAACAAACCATCAAGCTCTAGCTGACCGAGTACCATGGTCAAAACAACCAATAGGATGAACCAGTAGACCATATCAGCGATGGTGCTGCTCATCGGTTTTACGCCTGCTTGTGTGCTTAGACGCTCGTCCATTGTCGTTTTAGAAAGTGCCGCATTGATTGTAGTGCGTGCGACAGTGGCGATAACCCAACCAATTACACCAAGCGCGATCGCACCGATGAGGTTAGGGATAAATGCCAATACTTGATTAACCATATTTGCAAATGGTGCCGAGATTGAGTTTAAGTTTAGTTGGCTAAGCGCCCCTGAAATAGCAATGATAAAGATAAACCAAAAAACAATCTTGGAGATAATTCCCTCAAGATCGTAAGTTTTACCGGTTGAAGAGTTCATGCGTTGATTAAGATTGACTTTAGAGAGCACACCGCGGACAAGTGCTGCGATACCAAGTGCGACTAGCCAACCAATGATAAATATCAAGATAGCGCCAATGATAGAACCGATAGGCCCACCAAGATAACCGTTAAAAGATGTATACATTGGGTTCATCTTATCCTCCTTGAATCATCCTATAGGTAACACTCAAAAGTATTGTGATTACAATCACTGTTGAATGAGACAAATATACAGATGGTTTATTATAAATAGTGTCTTTAAATTATAGTGTCTTTAAATTGAGTTATGGGAAGATATTATCATTTTCGAATAAAGGTAATTATCAAAAGTATCAGGCTGGTTTTTAGTTATCGCTTTGCTACTGACACTCATATATCAATGATAAATACCAACATTCGATTACTTATCTCCTTACCCAATCTAGCTTAGCCTATGTATTGATGGATTTAAAGATAGAAAGCTTTACCTGCCACTATATTTGTGTGATAACTTGTTATTATAATAGGAAATATTAACACAGACTGTACATTCGCCCGATAATTTCATGTAAAGCGTGGTTCCCAAAACTAAGATTTGTTATTATAGAGCAATGTGACATCTCGCCACTATTCTTACAATCAGAGAGTAATCTATGAAAAAAATCACTACTTTAAGCATTAGTGCCCTTGCTAGTGCTATGTTGTTAATGACAGGCTGTAGCACCAATAACGGCAGTCAAGAAACAGCTGCTCAAAGCGTTTCTATCACAGAGCAAAGCTCAGCAAGTGAAAAAGTGGGCTATAGCTTAGGATTCATGATGGCAGAAGGCAATAAAGAAGCTGTCAAAGATTTGAACCTGGATACTTTTGAAAAAGGTTTCCGTGATGGTTACGAAGGCAATGATTCAGCATTGACCCAAGAGCAAATGCAAGAAGTATTGATGACGTATCAAAAAGAGCAAGAAGAGCAGTTCGCAAAAGACATGCAAACCAAAGCAACAGAAAATAAAACTGCTGGCACAGCATTCTTAGCAGAAAATGCGAAAAAAGAAGGCGTGAAGCAAACGGATTCTGGCCTGCAATATAAAGTATTGAAAGAAGGTACAGGTAAATCGCCAAAAGCAACTGACGTGGTGGAAGTGAACTACGAAGGTAAATTGATCGATGGTACTGTATTTGACAGCTCATATGAGCGTGGTGAGCCAATTGAGTTCCCACTAAACCAAGTAATCGCTGGCTGGACGGAAGGTCTACAGTTGATGAAAGAGGGCGGCAAGTACGAGTTCTATATCCCATCAGACATCGCCTATGGCGAAGCGGGTAACGCTGGTATCGAGCCAAATAGCACGCTTATCTTTACGGTTGAGCTATTAAAAGTAAAGTAATGCGCGGCTGAAGCATTCATCTATAAAAAAAGCCTTCATAATGATTATGAAGGCTTTTTTATGCGCAGAGGTTTTATATCAGTTTGTCTATAAATTATAGGTTTTTTTGAAAGACTTTAGAGTTGCGACCATTGTGGTACTTCTCCAGACGTGCTGCTGGTAAGGCACTTGCCTCAACTTCCGCAAAGCCTTGCTCAACGAACCAATGGGCGGTACGCGTGGTCAGTACAAACAGTTTATGTAGACCATGACTGCGTGCTTGCTGCTCTAAGAATGCCAGCAAATCAGCACCGCGGCTACCATTGCGATATTCAGGACGTACGGCAACACAAGCGACTTCTGCGGACTCTGCGTCTAGCGTATGCAAGGCTGCACAACCCAAAATCATACCATCACGTTCGATGACGCTATAGTTGTCGATTTCTTGCTCTAAGCGTTCACGTGAGCGGCTGACTAAGATACCTTGCTCTTCTAGAGGGGATAACAGCTCGATAAGGCCAACGACGTCATCGATATTGGCACGGCGAATTTCTTCGTAAGGATCATGGCTAATTAGCGTACCAGAACCGTCACGAGTGAATAATTCTTCTAATAGTGCACCGTTTTTGGCATAGGAGATGATATGCGTGCGATGGACACCTTGACGGCAAGCCAAGCTTGCGCAGTTCAAGAAATAATTGATTTCACAGTTCAAATCACGGTCACGTAAGAAGCGATCCACTTCGTTAGGAATCATCTCATGTAGCAAACGATCACCATCATTGATACCTGCTTCTTCGCCCAAAAATATCAGCTTATCAGCACCCAGCTCTACTGCGGCGCTAAGTGCAACGTCTTCAGCGAGCAAATTAAATACTTCACCCGTCGCAGAATAGCCCATAGAGCCCAAAATCACGATATGGTCATGCAGTAGATTGTTTTTGATGGCTTCAACGTCAATAGAGCGCACTTCACCCGTCATTTGATAATCAATGCCTTCACGAATGCCATAAGGGCGCGCCGTGACAAAATTACCTGAGATGGCGTCAATACGTGAGCCGTACATCGGTGAATTGGCCAGTCCCATCGACAGCTGTGCTTCGATCTGTAAGCGAATCGCGCCAACCGCTTGTAGGATAGCGGGCATTGCAGCACGCGGCGTGATACGAATGTCTTGATGCAGCGGAGATTCAATATTATCGTCTTTTAGGTTTTTTTCGATCTGCGGTCGCGCCCCGTGTACCAGTACCAGCTTGATACCCAAACTATGGAGCAAGGCAAAGTCATGAATCAGCGTGCTGAAGTTAGGATGATTGACCGCTTCACCGCCAAACATAATCACGAAAGTCTTACCGCGATGCGTATTAATGTATGGGGCAGAGTTACGGAACCAATGGACGTATTCAGGGTTAATCTGTGGCATGGAACTAGTAGTCATAATGGGAGCAGTAGTCGTTAGAATAAGAAAAAGGGCGTAGCAAAAAAATGCCTAACGCTAAAGATTTACCATAGCAAAAAACGCGGTTATGAGCTATCTTTTATTTCAGCTGTGTTGAGGTCTTTTTATTGCCCATCGGTGATATACACAACCTCAACACGGGGTTAATGTACCCACAAATGCTTTTTGCTATGCTAAGCGCTATTGCTTTACTGTCAATGAACGAAGATAATCAATAAAAATAATGAATCTGATTCTTTTAATTATTGACTATGTGTTAAGAAAACTCAGTTTTTGCCATCTGTGCTTTACCGATATATCAATCAGGGATAATGAGAACTATGAAAAAAAGTAACCAATTTGCTAGCCCATTTAGTGCTTGGAGCGGTCATCGCTTATTTCACGTTGTTGCCGGTACGCTCATCGGTGCGATGGTAGTCACGCAGGCATCTGCCATGCTGCCAACACCAGAGCAAGCAGTTGATAGCTCAATGGCAGTTCAAGCCAATACAAATGCGAGCAGCAACTCAAGTGCTCAAGCGGTTAATAGTAAAATTACCGCGTCGTTGGTCAGTGTTGATGCCAATGGTCAAGAAGTACTCGTCCCTGTCGATACAAATACTCGTTTGCAATCAGGTAACGTATTGGAGTATCAAGGCTACTTTACCAACACCAATGCCGATCGCGTCCGTAAGATGACGGTCACCATGAGTATTCCGGATCAAGTAGAATTGCTTGGTACAGTGGCACCTGAGTTCCCATATGGGAGTGTCGATGGCAACAACTTCGCCCGTATGCCACTACGTACCAAGGTAGACAATCAACTACAAGATGTGGCACTAAAATACTATAAAGCGGTTCGTTGGGATCTTGAAGGTGTTGGTTTGAACGACACCGTTGCAGTGAAATATCGCGCGCGCGTAAAGTAACGCTAAGACTTTCATAGTAAAAAATTCGTCAGATAATGATGTTTATTATTGATAAAGCACCACCGTTTATAACGGTGGTGCTTTTTTATGCATTGGATCTAATGTCGCTTAACTCTTGTGATGAGTACGCAATAAATTTAATTAAAGCGTCGCATATTTGCTAGAAGATTTCTCTCGAATCAGCTGTTTGATGGCGTTGATTTGTGGCGTTGTGGCTTGTGCACCTGCTTCTATCAGCGTACGACGCTGCCTGGTATCTATTGAGCTATTACGACCGACATTAGGCGTAATGACAATGTCCGCGCGATCTCGTTCGCGGCTTATTGATGGGGAGCGATTGGTAGGGGATACGATATTGGTTTCGAGAAAGCCCCAAAAGTCGCTTAATGAGCTGATGGTTATTGCTCTATTATCAATAGGGCCATTGACTTGAGCGGCAGTCACATCAACAGCAATAACAATATCAGCGCCCAAGTCGCGTGCGCTGTCAACGGGTACGAGGCTGACCACGCCACCGTCAATATATTTTTTGCCGACTTTTTCTGGAATACGCGGGGCAATAAAAATATTGGGCACGCTACAGGATGCTTGGACAGCAAGCCCTGCGTTACCTGTGGTAAAGACGGCTTTTTTTAGGGTGTTTTTTTCTGCTGCAACGGCGGCAAAGGTAATTGGAAAGTCTTCTATGACTTGTCCGCGAACTTTTTCATTCACAAAGTTTTTGAGTTTGATGCCTTCGACAAAGCCTTGATTGGATAAGGTAAAGTCTGTCAACTGGCTATCGGTGGTGGTCAGTGCCAACTGCTCAAGCTGTAACGGCGCGTATCCACTGGCATACAGGCTACCGATTAAACTGCCGACACTCGTGCCGACGATCAGGGTAGGTTTGATGCCATTCTCTTCCAATGCCTTTATCACACCCACGTGGGCAAACCCTTTGGCACCGCCGCCACCCAAGACCAATGCGACGCTAGGTAACTTCACGATAGGCTCTGGCGTTTTAGGTGTTTGAGCAGTGGGTGTTAGGGTGCTGCAAGCACTGACGCATAACCCAACTATGGCAAGCATGCTAAGACGTAATATACTTAAACCTTGATGAGACGGTCGATATAGAGCAGAGTCTGACATAAAAAACACCTTATAAAATGACCGTAGTTTATAAAAACCATGATGCAGAAAAACCATGTTGTAGAAAATAAGACAGCTACTATTTATATAATAGATGTAAACAAGTTGTCTTAAAGGGTTTTGCAGTCATGACGGAATAGCTTAGCATAAGTCATTGACTGTTCAGCTATAATGAGATGAATCGATGTTTATATTTTGCTGTTTTTACGGGTCATTTTATGACAATCTTTCTTAGGTGAGTTATATTTAAAACAGCCGATGACATAGATAAAAATAATAAATAACCTTGTTAGGATCTTTGATGCCAGTATCGATGAATGTTTCTTCAGCCAATTCAGCAGACCATATAAGGCCTGACTTGCCACTCTCGGCGTTAGATATGCCAGTGACAGCGTTGGCAGGTGTTGGGACAAAGGTAGCGGAGCAATTGGCACAATTGAATATTAAGCGGATATTTGATTTGCTACTGCATTTGCCGCGTGATTATGAAGATCGCAGTCGACTGGTATCAATCGCAGAAGTGGCTCACGGACAGTCGGCTATGATTACCGGACGTGTGGTCCATGTCGATACTAAACGTAGCGGCATGACCGTAACTGTGAACGATGATACGGGCACCATAGCTTTGCGGTTTTTTAAAGTCTATCGCGGCCTTGCGCAGACCATGAATGTGGGGACGCGATTACAGCTGTTTGGTGAAGTCAAAGTCAGTCGTTACGGCAAACAAATACACCATCCTGAATATCAAGTTATCACAGATAATATAGCTACGACTGATACGGGTCTACAGCCCATTTATCCGAGTGTGAAAGGCTTACACCAAAATAAACTACGCACTTTGATCAAGCTGGCCCTGCAAACGGTTCGTAGTCAGGGTCTACCGATGACGTTGTTTACGAAGGAGGATTTTGCCGTCGTGGCTGACTTACCATTAGTACCTTTTGAGCCAGCCAAATCTTTACTGCTAGAGACAGAGTTTCCAGAAGATATTTTTTCGACATTGGCGCGAAGTGTGCCTGATCATGTGATTGGCAATAGTGTGAATAGGCCTACTGCGTCCGTTTACAACGTCAATAATGATAGCCATAGCGCAGCTGCTCGCATCGCTCATAGCAATGTTTATAACTTAACGATATTTGAAGCGCTAGTACTGCTACATACACCGCCCACCTACACCAACGCAAGCCAGCAATACAAACTGTTGACCCAACTGACTGCGCGTACTCACGCTGCCTGTCAGCGCTTGATTATCGAAGAGTTGACCGCCCATCAGCTTAGCCTGTTGTACCGTCGTCAGCAGCTGCATCAGCACAAAGCACCCAAATGTACAACCCACAGTCCGCTAGCTGATAAGCTGTTTGGTGCATTGCCGTTTGATCTAACAGGTGCACAAAAACGAGTGATGAAAGACATCACGACTGATATGGCAACCTCTATCCCAATGCTACGACTGGTACAAGGCGATGTGGGCGCTGGTAAGACTTTGATTGCCGCAGGAGCGGCGGGTTATGCGCTTGATAGTGGTTGGCAGGTGGCAGTCATGGCGCCGACTGAGATTTTAGCAGAGCAGCACCTCGTGAACTTTAAGCAATGGTTTGAGCCGCTAGGTATCGGTGTTGGTTGGCTCGCGGGTAAGCAAACTGCCAAACAGCGCCGCGAAGCATTGGAAGCGGTTGCGGAAAACACGGTACAAATTGTCGTTGGTACGCATGCCTTGTTTCAAGAGCAAGTACAGTTTGCCAAGCTAGGGCTCGTCATCATTGATGAGCAGCATCGATTTGGTGTTGAGCAGCGTATGGCATTGACCAATAAAGGCGTGGCCAATAGCACACCGCATCAGCTAATCATGACCGCTACCCCGATTCCACGAACGCTTGCCATGAGCGTTTATGGCGATATGGACACCTCCATTATTGATGAGTTGCCGCCGGGACGTACCCCCATTACCACAGTGACCATCGATCGCAATCGCCGCGATGAGGTGATCGAACGCATTGCCGTGAATTGCGAAGCGGGCAGGCAAGCATATTGGGTGTGCTCCTTAGTAGAAGCATCTAGCGTGCTCGATGCACAAGCAGCTGAAGCCACGTATGAAGATTTAAATGAGCGCTTAGACATTCGCATTGGCTTAGTACACGGCAAAATGAAATCTGCGGATAAACAAGCCATCATGCAGGCGTTCAAGGCGGGTGATTTGGATTTGTTAATTGCCACAACCGTGATTGAGGTGGGGGTTGATGTGCCTAATGCGTCGCTCATGGTGATCGAAAATGCGGAGCGTCTAGGGCTTTCACAATTGCATCAGCTTCGCGGGCGCGTCGGGCGCGGCTCAACTAAGAGCTTTTGTGTGTTGTTATACCAAAAACCATTATCAGAAACAGGCACAGAGCGTTTGAACGTGCTACGTGATAGCACTGATGGTTTTGTTATCGCTCAAAAAGACTTAGAGCTGCGCGGGCCGGGTGAACTGCTCGGTAAACGCCAGACAGGCAATGTTGGCTATTATTTGGCTGATCTTATCCGTGATGAGCAGTTATTTGCGATTGCGCAGCGTTTGGCCAAGCACTTGATTGCAGACCCTACCAGAACAGCGGATGTCAGCCAATTGATTCACCGCTGGATGCCTGAGGCGAGTCGTTATACCAATGCCTAGTTCATACATCAGTGAGGTAATCAGTTATGTAGTTAGTGCGGGCTTTCGTCATGACATTGAATAACATAAGATCATCCTGATACTGAGAGTAAAAAAGAGCAAAAAAAGAGGACAGCCATTGCTATCCCCTTCTATTTATTACAGCCAATTGCTACACCGTTTAAGCTATTTCATTTTTTTTGCTTTTTTCAATGCTTTCTTAAGCGCTTTGAGGTCTTTATTTTTTTGCTTAATCTTTGCTTTGGTGTCTTTAATTTCTTGTTTGAGCTTTTTTACTTCTGATTTATTAGCCATGATGGTTTCCTTTATTAATAGATTTAGAACCATAATGACAAATCCCCTCATAAATACAAGCCGAAACTGTAGGGCATCTGTATCGCTGGGTTTTATGACTAATGATTTTGAGAGGCGTTGTCTTATGTCATGCCATTCATCATCACGGTATGTTTGGTCATGAGTATTGACGATCTAAATGTGAAATAGCACGCTGTGAAGCGTTTAAGCCTAGAATTGATAGCGTCATATACCTACATCATCTGCTTTTATTTAACACTCGTATCATCGTTTTTAGTGATAATATCTTGATGAAGTTCAATATCTTAACAGCATCTTATGCTGGGTCGGCGGCTGACTATGCGGATACTTAACAGGATTGACCCCATTGAGCGTTAGTCTACAATATTAAAAGCGACTATCAACAAGATCTGCCTGCCCCACTTTGTTTCCTTTATACCTTTTACGGCGCTAGCGAGTACTGTGCTTATTTATAGAGACCGACTATGAGTGACTTTAAAGACCCTGATAATAAGCAAGAACCGACTAGCGGACAGCAAACCAATATTGAGACACCTCAACACGCTGAGCTACCACCGTATCGTCAATCTGATGCCTCATCTAAAAACTCTCCTGCAAAAATGCCACTATGGTTGTTGCCAGCATTGGTTGCGGTGCTGGTGATTGGGGTTATGCTTGGTAGATATTGGGGTAGTAGTGCAGACGAGTTACGAGAGGAGCCAGTCGCCTCTAGTGGTGTGGCAGGTGGCAATGAAGCTGATAGCACTGCGAGTACGGAGCAGTCTGTTTTGTCAGTAGAAACCGTCAACCCAAGCCAAGATGATATCGGTCGCACACTTAGCGCTGATGGCACCATCAACGCCAAAGATATCGCTAGTGTCAGTGCAAAAGTCAGTGGTGTGGCCATCGAGCGTGTATTGGTCGAAGAGGGCGACCGCGTGAGAGCGGGGCAAGTGCTCGCCATGTTTGATACCGATGCGATGGAGCAGCAAGTGCTGCAAGCTGAGGCCGATGTGGCAGAGGCAGAAGCCACCCTTGCCAATGCCAGTGCCGATGCCGCACGGGTCCTACCCTTGATAGACATCGATGCCATTAGTAGGCAAGAAGCCGATCGCTATCGCACCTCTGAGGTGCGTGCCCGCGCAGCGTTGCAAGCATCCAAAGCCCGTTTAAGCAATCAGCGTTTGACCCTTGATAATGCCACAGTAGTTGCGCCTGTCAGCGGTATTATTAGTGAAAAAATGATCGAGGTTGGACAAGTTGCAGGTGGTGAGCCATTGTTTACGATTATCAAAGACGGCATATTGGAATGGCGCGCTGAGTTAGATCCCAAGCTTGTCGGCGATATCAATATTGGTACACCTGTACGAGTCGCTCTACCCGGTGATGATAGTGTGATGGGACAGGTGAACCGTATCGCACCGACGGCAGATAATAATCGCCAAATCACGATTTATGCGAGCCTCGCGGCTAATTCAAAAATTCGCGCTGGCATGTATCAGACAGGCGAGTTCCTACTCGGTAGTGCCAGCACTCAGACGATTCCTAATAGCGCTATCGTCAGTAACGACGGTTATGACTATGTGATGATGGTCACACAAATCCGCACCGACCACGCAGCGCAAAAAATAGGCCGTATCAAGCAGCAGCGTGTGAGTTTGGGTGAGCGTCTCAGCGATAGTGTGGCGGTCACAGAGCCATTGCCAAGTGACAGCCGTATCGTAAAGCAAGGCGGTAGTTTTTTAAACGATGGCGATTTGGTGCGTATCGTTAATGGTGTGGGCCAAGGCAGTACCGCCGTCAATACAGCAGCGCAGGCACAATCATGAGCCTAAACGTCTCCGCTTATTCGATCAAAAATCCGCTCGTCGCAATCTTGCTATTTGTGCTCCTGACATTAGGGGGTATTTATGGCTTTATGAAAATGAAGGTGCAGCAGTTCCCTGACATTGATTTGCCTGCCGTGGTGGTGACCGTCACCCTGCCTGGCGCGGCACCTACCCAGCTCGAAAACGACATTGCCAAGAAAGTCGAAAATAAGCTGACCAGTATCGAAGGTGTCAAGCATATTCGCACCACCCTACAAACCGGCGCTGCCACCATGGTCACTGAGTTTGTCCTAGAAAAAGACATCCAAGAAGCGGTTGATGATGTGCGCTCAGCCGTCGGTGAGGTGCGAGGGGATCTGCCAGCCGCGGCCAATGATCCGATTATCACTAAGGTCTCAACCGCAGGGTTTCCGGTGGTGACTTATTCTGTCGCCGCAGAAAACATGAATGTGGCAGATCTGTCTTGGTTCGTTGATGATACGGTCACTAAGCGGTTATCTGATATCCCTGGTGTCAGTACCGTTAGCCGTATCGGTGGCCTGCAGCGTGAGATCACCGTAGCAGCGGACCCGATTGCGCTCAGTGGTTTAAAGTTTCCTATCTCTCAGCTATCGCAGCAAATCGCTGGGATTCAGCAGGACAGCTCAGGCGGTGAAGCCGAGGTCGGTAAAACCACGCAGACGATCCGTGTCCTTGGCGCCGTTGAGCGAGCGAATGAGCTTAACGATGTACAAGTCGCAGTTCCCACTGGCGGGACGCAAGCGCTCGGACGGATGGCACAAATCACTGATGGCGCCGCTGACCCAAGCTCTATTGCTAAGCTTGACGGTAAAACAGTAGTGGCATTTAATATCACTCGCTCGCGCGGTGCCAGTGAGGTCGATGTCATGGCGCTGGTTGATGATGAGCTTGCCAAGCTGACCGCTGATACTGGCAATATTAGTATCGAAAAAGTCTATGATCGAGCGACACCCATTGCTGAGGATTATGAAGCCTCTCTACGGATGTTGATCGAAGGTGGCATTTTAGCGGTCGTCGTCGTATTTTTATTCCTGCGTAATATCCGTGCGACCATTGTCGCCGCTGTTGCTTTACCTTTATCGGTGATTCCTACCTTTTTGGGCATGTATCTCTTTGGCTTTAGTCTCAATATTATCTCCTTACTGGCCTTATCACTCGTCATTGGCGTACTGGTCGATGATGCGATCGTTGAGGTCGAAAACATCATACGACATTTGCGTATGGGTAAAACCCCTTATGAAGCGGCGATGGAGGCGGCTGATGAGATTGGTCTGGCAGTGGTTGCTACGACCTTTACTTTGATTGCTGTGTTTTTGCCGACGGCCTTTATGGGCGGTATTGTTGGGCAGTTCTTCCGTCAGTTTGGCTGGACAGCGGCTTTATCGATATTTGCGTCCTTGATGGTAGCGCGACTGATCACGCCGATGATGGCAGCTTACGTACTGCGACCAGAAAAAAATCGCGTGGAAAAACAAAGCGCGCTGATGGATTGGTATCTTAAGATTGTTTCATGGACCTTACGACAACGCTGGATCACCATCGGCGCAACTTTGGTGCTGTTTGTCGCTTCATTGATGCTGGTGAAGTTGCTACCAACTTCCTTTATTCCTGACAATGATATCGATCAGACGCGTGTTGAGATTGAGCTGACGCCAGATGTGGCGCTCGAAGATACCGAGCGCGTGGCAGCGATGGCCAGTGAGCGTATCTTGGCCATGCCCGAAGTGACCAATATCTTTACCTCGGTAGGGGAGGCGCAGGCGTCGATGGGTGCGTCGGACGGTGGTGGCGGTAAAGCTGAAAACATCGCGGGCTTAGATATCGTACTTGCCCCACGTGCAGAACGAGGTACCAAGCAAGAGATCGAACGTAAAATTAGCCAGCTCATGACCGAAGTACCCGGTGCTCGCTTTACCGTTGGACTATCGAGCGGCGGGGAGAGTGGTTATAATTTTTCATTAACCAGTACCAATCCCCAATTGCTCGAGCAGACTGCACAAAAAATCATGACTGAGATACGAGGTTTGCCAAGTGCAGGCGCGGTGACCAGTGATCGCAGTTTGCCGCGTCAAGAGCTCACGGTGACGCCAGATAGACTAGCAATGGCTGACAAAGGGGTGACGACGCAAGACATTGCGACCACGTTGCGTGTGGCGACTGTTGGCGACTATGAGCAGCGTTTATCTAAGCTCAATCTTGATACGCGTCAGATTCCTATCGTGGTGCGTCTACCCGATGTCGCCAAGCAAAACGTCAGTCAGTTAGAAGGCTTATATGTGCCAAGTACCCTACCTGCTGGGCAAGGGGTACGGGTGGGCGAAGTGGCGGCGCTAGACTTTGGGACAGGGCCTGCGCAGATCAGCAGGCTGGATCGGGAGCGTGCGATTAGCATCACAGTGCAACCAGCAGATGGCGAGCTAGGTGATCTAGTACAAGCGGTCAAATCCGTGCCAACGATGCAGCAATTACCGCCTTCGATTACCATCATTGATCAAGGTCAAGCCGAAAATATGGCGGAGCTGTTTAGTGGGTTTATCATTGCGATGTCGGTGGGTGTGGTCTGTATCTTAGGCGTTCTTATTTTATTATTTGGCCGTTTATTACAGCCATTTACCATTTTGATGGCACTGCCGTTATCGATAGGCGGCGCGTTTGTGGGTTTGGTCATTACCAATAGTAGTCTGTCGATGCCGTCGATGATTGGCTTTATTATGCTTATGGGTATCGCAACCAAAAACTCAATCCTACTCGTCGATTACGCGCTGATTGCTCAGCGCCGCGGGCTGGCGCGTTTTGAGGCCATTATGGATGCCTGTCGCAAGCGTGCGCGGCCTATCATCATGACCACCATTGCGATGGGTGCAGGCATGTTACCCCTGGTCTTTGGTTGGGGTGATGCCGATCCTACGTTTAGGCGACCGATGGCGGCCGCCGTATTGGGCGGGCTGGTGACCTCAACGCTACTCAGTCTGGTGGTCATTCCAGTTGTTTATACGTTGATGGACGATGTGTCAGGATGGTTTGCCAAATGGCTGGTGCCACATGGGAAGAAGAGAAGACCACATATTTAACATACTGCAATACACAGTCATCATGATGATAATACACCCCATACGTGACTACCACGTATGGGGTTTTTTGATACATCTCACAACCAAACTGCTATAGAACGTGTATGCCTTTTTACTTATCGTTTAATTGTCTGATATATCAATGCGTTATAGTAATGACATTATCAAACAATATCTTATGATTTGTCGTTAGGAGGCACTCATGACGCTAACTGCCATCATTTTCAGTATGGTCGCCGCCTTATCACTAACCAGTTGTGCAACGCGGCAGGCAGCCAGTACCGACTGGACCCCATATCTCAAATCCATGCAAAAAGGCTGTGATTATCCTAACCCGACAACCAGCAGCTTACCCATACCTTATCAGCAATCGATTATCGATACCGATACACGTATCAAACCTTACAATTCGTCTGATGAGGAGCAACTGGAGCATTTGGACGAAACCATCACCACTTACACGCTAAATAACGCGACCGCCTTTGGTAAACAGCTCTCAAAAATTGAATATCTCAGCGGTTTTGAATGGTCGCATTTAAAGCTGTATTTTGCCAATAACCCACAGTCGCTACGCAGTGAATTCACGCTGCCTGTTGATAAACATGATATTAACACCGTAACCAAAAACGACAGTAGTGGCTATCAAGTGACGGGCGAGGGCTACAAGCATTTAACCTTTGATAAAAAAGACAACAGCATTACCTGTGGGTTTGGGGTGTAGCGAAGAGCAAGGTTTTTAGTGACCGATATATTTGAGCGTTTTCATACGTAAAGACTTAAGCCTCAAGATAGCAGTGCTGTTATCTTGGGGTTTCTTATATATAGAGATGTACTTTATTCAAAAAAACAAGCAGGTCATTTTCTTAACATGAATAAAATTCATCTTATACTAAGTTTATATCGTTTTTATTCATGTTAAAGATTTGCTTAAATACACCCATACAGACATTCAGTGTTATCTCAATTTGTAGGGTAGGAATCACCATGACTAAGCCTTTTGCATGTTCAATCAAGCACATTCGTTTTGATGAAAACTATCAGCCTGCCAGCAGCACGCGCATGACGACCAACTTTGCCAATCTGGCGCGCGGCGAGCAGCGTGAAGACAATCTGCGTAAAGCGTTGACCATGATTAACAACCGCTTTAACGCGCTGGCACATTGGGATAACCCCAATGCCGATCGTTATTCGGTCGAAGTGGACATCGTGTCTGCCAACATGGATATCGAAGGCAATGGCGATGCGTTCCCTGTGATTGAGATGCTGCAAACCACCATCGTGGACCACAAAGAAAACAAGCGCATCAATGGTATGGTCGGCAACAGCTTTTCTTCTTATGTGCGTGATTATGATTTTAGCGTGGTACTGCTAGAGCACTTTAACAAAAATCCAAATGCCAAAGCGCCTGACGACTTTGGCGACTTACACGGCAAATTGTTTCAATATTTATTGAACTCAGAGGCCTACAAAGCCAACTTTAACAAACAGCCTGTGATTTGCTTGAGTGTCTCAACCAGCAAGACCTATTACCGCACCACCAATGTGCACCCTGTGCTGGGCGTTGAGTATCAGCAAAACGAGTACTCCTTAACCGACGACTATTTTCACAAAATGGGCTTAACCGTGCGCTATTTTAAGCCTGAGGGCAGCGCGGCGCCACTCGCGTTTTATTTTGCGGGCGATTTGACCAGCGACTATACCGACCTTGAGCTGATCAGCGCGATCAGCACCATGGAGACGTTCCAAAAGATTTATCGCCCTGAGATTTATAATGCCAATTCAAGCGCAGGTCAGGTCTATCAGCCAAGCCTAAAATACCAAGACTATTCGCTCACGCAGATTGTCTATGACCGTGAAGAGCGTAGTCAGATGGCGGTCAAGCAAGGCAAATTTACCGAAACGCATTTTATCAAGCCTTACCAAGATATTCTTGAAGCATGGGCGGCCAATTACGCTGTAAACGAGAACGTCGCTTAAAAAATCCAAATATAAAAGCGCACGCTATAACACCTAAAATAGAGACATCTGAAATAGAGAAGATAATACGACATGACTTTATTATTACCAACATCGACCGCTGGCAGCTTGCCAAAACCCTCTTGGTTGGCAGAACCTGAAAAAATTTGGTCGCCGTGGCAACTTGACGGTGAAGAATTGCTTCAGGCAAAACAGGATGCGCTGCTAGTATCGCTACAAGAGCAAGTGCAAGCAGGCGTCGATATCGTCAGTGACGGTGAGCAGACCCGTCAGCACTTTGTCACTACCTTTATTGAGCACTTAGACGGCGTGGATTTTAACCAGCGCGAAACCGTGCGTATCCGCAATCGATATGATGCCAGCGTACCGTCAGTGGTGGGTGCCGTGAGCCGCCAAAAACCTGTGTTTGTAGAAGATGCCAAGTTTTTACGTAAGCATACTGACAAGCCGATCAAATGGGCATTGCCTGGGCCGATGACCATGATTGATACGCTGTATGACGATCATTATAAAAGTCGCGAAAAGCTGGCGTGGGAGTTTGCGACGATTCTTAATCAGGAAGCCAAAGAACTAGAAGCAGCAGGCGTGGATATCATTCAGTTCGATGAACCTGCATTTAATGTATTCTTCGATGATGTCAACGACTGGGGTATCGCTACGTTGGAGCGTGCTATCGAAGGCCTAAAGTGTGAAACAGCGGTGCATATTTGTTATGGTTATGGCATCAAAGCCAATAACGACTGGAAAAAGACACTGGGATCAGAGTGGCGTCAGTATGAGCAAGCCTTTCCTAAACTGCAGCAGTCCAATATCGATATCGTCTCATTAGAATGTCAAAATTCGCATGTGCCCATGGATTTGATAGAGCTCATTCGCGGTAAAAAAGTCATGGTTGGTGCAATCGATGTCGCCACTAATGATATTGAAACTCCTGAGGAGGTAGCCGATACGCTACGCAAGGCCTTACAATTTGTCGATGCGGACAAGCTGTATCCCTCGACCAACTGCGGTATGGCGCCGTTGTCTCGTGAGGTGGCACGCGGCAAGCTACATGCGCTGAGCGCTGGTGCGGCAATCGTGCGGCAAGAGCTGAGCGTTTAGCAAAACTTAACAAGTTTTGTCTTGTTTAAGCTTATGAGTGGCCTCAGTTAACAAGGTACTTATAGATTTAACGTTTCTCAGGATTGCAGTAATGATAAAAGATATGATTGAAGCCACTGATTTTAGAGATGCCATGGCGCTATTGCCCACGGCGGTCAATGTGATCACCACCAATGGTCCGTCAGGCACTCATGGGTTTACTGCCTCGGCGGTATGTAGCGTCACTGATACACCGCCGACACTGCTGGTATGTATGAATCAAGCCGCTCGCTCACATGGGCATTTTGTGGATAATAAAGTCTTGAGCGTCAATGTGCTTGGTGCCCAGCATGAACACTTATCCAATGCTTTTGCTTCTAAACTAAGCTCAGATGAGCGCTTCGAGCAAGGAGTTTGGACTGAGCTTGTGACAGGCGCGCCTATCCTGAAAGATGCGCTAGTGAGCTTTGATTGTGAGATTGAGCACATTCAAGAAGTGGGTACGCATAGTGTGCTGATGTGCCGAGTGGTCGCTATCAAACCTCCAGAATCCCCAAGCGGGCAAGATGAGAGTTTAGTGTATTTTAACCGTGCTTATCATTACGTCGGTCAAGTTGAGCTTGTATAAGTCATAACTGGCATTAATATAGAGCACTTGCTCAGAAAATAAATCTATATAAGAAGACACTATCCCGTGGAACTACTCATTTTTTTAATCATAGGTGCACTAGCAGGGTTTGCGGCCGGGCTTTTCGGCGTGGGCGGTGGCACCATTATCGTACCGCTGTTATTTATTGTCTTTACCCAAATGGGCTACGATGCCGATACCATTATGCATCTGGCTTTGGGGACGTCGCTTGCGACCATCATCGTCACTTCGATCAGCTCGCTGATGGCGCATAATAAAAAGGGCGGCGTCATGTGGCCGGTCTTTAAAAATCTAGCACCTGGTTTGGCGCTAGGGTGTTTTTTGGGAGCAGGGATAGCAGGGCAAATATCAGGGTTATATCTGCAGCTGATTGTCGGGGTGTTTTTACTGTGGGTCGCTTATAGAATGTTTACCGCTGGTAAAAGACGTACACATATGAGTGATGCGAGTCATACGCCTGTGGTATTACCGTCTAAACCCAAGCAACTTGCGGCAGGTGGTATTATTGGTGTGGCTTCGGCCATTTTTGGTATTGGCGGTGGCAGCTTAACGGTGCCGTATCTTACCCGTTATAATGTGGTTATGCAAAAGGCGGCAGGCACGTCGGCGGCGTGTGGTTTGCCTATTGCCATTGCTGGTGCGCTCGGCTTTATGTTCTTTGGTATGCAGCAGCAAGTTGATGTACCTAATACCATTGGCTTTGTGCATATTTATGCCTTTTTGGGCATTGCGAGTATGAGCTTTTTTACCGCTAAAGTTGGGGCAAAAGTTGCTCATATGCTCTCACCGCCACTGTTAAAGAAGTGCTTTTCGGTATTGTTATTCGTAGTGGGACTTTATTTTCTTTATAAAGGATTGTTTTGAGGGTTTGGAGTAGTGTGTTTAAAAGATTAAGTTCATGAATAAGCTAGTGCCTAATGTTGCCAATCACGTCTAATTTAATGGTCTACTATCTACTATAAGTGGTCTATTAATAGGTTTGAAGGGGTAGATAGCTGGTTTTTTTTGAGTTATAGTCTAATGAAGTTTCTTAAAATGAATTCACCAACATCCAGGTGTATTTATAATATAACTAGAAAGGAATATATACAATGAAAGTATGAAAAACAGGAGGTTAATAATGACTGTTAGAAAGTATAGTGAATGCAAGGATATTTTTTGGGACGAGAGTTCTTTTAACTACGCTTTAGATGAACTGCATATTTGGGATATTGAGAAATACTGGAGTCTAGAATATTTTTTAATTAAATTGTGTGCAAGCTTACAAGATAACGAGGTATTGGACAGAAAGTTCGCGGCAGATTTGTACTATCTTGGTCATAGCATAAATGACTTGATAACAAACCAAATTCATCCTTCAGAATGTTACATATTAGAGAAATTTAATGAAGACGAGGCATGCGAATGTCGTGACCGTTTTAATCATATTATGAGAATACTTTGGGGACGAATTCCCTTTGATTTTCATGACTATATGATAACTAGTAACACACTTATTCAAAAAGAGTTGAACTTAAGTAAGTGAAATTTATTATTAGACCTATCGTAAAAGTACTAGCTGTTTTACGAAACTCCCTTCTATATTGAGCTATTTTCGTAACACCATAAAAAATAGTTTAACAGTTATGCGCTTATTAAAATCGTATCTAATATGGTTAGTTCGACGCCTGTATAGCCCACCGATCATGATCAGAATACTTACGGTAAGTACACCATGAAGTGCACTACAGGTATCACAATAATTCAAAACTTTGACATCATTAGCTCGCACCTTAGCTTTCGAGTCCTCACTAGGGAAACAAACCTTTAACAGCCGTATTCTGGCTTCTTTCACTGATTACTTTAGATAAGCTTTAGCACTCTCCACCCAAGCAAACGCTTCTAAGATACCCATCCATTGATCGTCCAATCCTGCTTTTAGCAATAATGGCTCACCCGTAATCGGGTGATTGAGCGCCAACGCCTGAGCATGTAGCAGCATCCGCATACAGTCATATTGGGTGCGAAAAAATCGCGTGTGCCGTATGTCGCCATAGCTCGTATCACCGATGATGGGGTGAAAGACATGCTTCATGTGCCGACGCAGCTGATGCTTGCGTCCCGTTTCAGGGGTCAATTGCACAAGGCTATAGCGGCTGGTATCGTGCTTTTTTGAAACTGCGACAGGCAGCTCGATCTGTGCCAAGCATTGCCAGTGAGTTACCGCCTCTTGAGCAGGCTTGTCCCAATCGGCAAACTTATCCGCAATCGCATCGGGCTGAAAACTGAGTGCGTAGTCAATCGTGCCTTTATCTGGTATGAAGCCGCGCACGACTGCCAGATATTGCTTGGACACTTCATGCGCAGTAAACGTCTCAGTTAAGGTGCGCGCCACCGCTGAGCTTTTGGCAAATAATAATACGCCCGATGTCGGCCTATCCAAGCGATGTACGGGAAACACATGGCAGCCAACCGTATCACGGGTCAGCTGCATGGCAAAGCGCGCCTCGCCTTTATCCAGCCAGCTGCGATGCACCAGCAGCCCCGCTTCTTTGTTAATTGCGACCAAATACTCATCTTCGTAGATGATGTCTATGTCGTTTGCAACACTGCTTTGGATTTCCATACTCATATTACTCATATTGACGATATGGTAATGATATCAGCTATTGATGTTTTTCTGTTTGACTATGCAAAAACCTAGTACAGCGCCCTTTTTTCATTATCGAATATTCCATTATCAAATAGCTGCGTTCAAAATAATACGCCATTTCAAGAAACGCCTCTTTAGATTTCGCGCCTTAGGTATTATGATTGATAGTGTTAATGACAAATGTTGGCACTAAGTTTGCATCGATAAAATTGCAAACTAAAATTCATTA
This sequence comes from Psychrobacter sp. KCTC 72983, assembly GCF_014280455.1. Taxonomy (NCBI): domain Bacteria; kingdom Pseudomonadati; phylum Pseudomonadota; class Gammaproteobacteria; order Moraxellales; family Moraxellaceae; genus Psychrobacter; species Psychrobacter sp. KCTC 72983. Next base: position 657,657 of record NZ_CP060390.1, on the reverse strand, counting down.
ATTACTAAAGGTGTCTTATGACTAAAGTTCTCATTGAAGTTGATCTTACCCAATCCCCTTATGATAATGAAAACATACATAACCGCTGGCATCCTGATATACCGATGGCAGCGACCGTCAAACCAGGAGAAGATTTCATTTTGGAGTGCTTTGACTGGACTGGGGGACAGATATTAAATAATGATAGCGCGGAGGATGTGAGGGATGTAGACCTAACACAGGTTCATTTTTTGTCCGGACCTATTGGTGTAGAAGGGGCTGCACCAGGAGATTTACTAGAAGTTGATATTCTCGATATTGGTACTTTGGCAGGAAGCGAGTGGGGATTTAATGGGTTTTTCTCTAAGCAAAATGGCGGCGGATTTTTGACGGAGCATTTTCCTGAAGCACAAAAATCTATTTGGGATTTTAATGGTATTTATACCAAGTCGCGCCATATTCCTGGCGTGGAGTTTGCTGGCATCATTCATCCGGGGCTAATTGGCACATTGCCTTCCAAAAAAATGCTGGATGAATGGAATAGACGCGAAAAAGAGTTGTACGATACCGAACCTGATCGCGTCCCAGCACTGTGTAATTTGCCCTTTGCAAAAACGGCGCACATGGGCAGAATGACGGGTGATGACAAAGAAACAGCAGCGGCAGAAGGGGCGCGCACCGTACCGCCGCGTGAGCATGGTGGCAATTGCGATATCAAAGATTTAACGAAAGGCGCGAAGGTGTATTTCCCCGTATATGTCGAAGGAGCAGGACTGTCTGTCGGTGATTTGCACTTTAGTCAAGGCGATGGTGAGATTACCTTTTGCGGGGCGATTGAGATGGCGGGCTGGATTCATTTGCGTGTCAAGCTTATCAAAGATGGCATGGAAAGATACGCAATCAAAAACCCAATTTTTAAACCCAGCCCATTGACCCCAAGTTATAAAGACTATTTGATCTTTGAAGGTATTTCGGTCGATGAAAGTGGCAAGCAGCATTATCTAGACGTTAATGTCGCCTATCGGCAAGCCGTTCTCAATGCAATTGAGTACATGAAAAAATTTGGTTATAGCGGCGCACAGGCTTATTCGCTGTTAGGCTGCGCGCCTATACAGGCACATATTAGCGGTGTGGTAGATGTGCCCAATGCTTGTGCAACATTATGGCTACCGACAGAGATATTTGATTTTGATATCAATCCAGGCGGAGAAATGCCCAAGCGTCAGCCAAAAGACGAAGCAGATTTACCATTGGCCAAAAACCCGCCTCAACTTAAGCCTTTTGAAAAATAGAGTCTACCCGATAATACGAAATATGGAGATTTTGTGATGCCCATATACGACTATAAATGTCAAAAACATGGTTTATTTCATGAATTGGTAGAGATGAGTGACTCTGGAGAAAACAGACCTTGCCCTGAATGCCAGATACCGTGCCTGCAGGTCATCGTTGTTGCACCTAGCTTTTTAAATATGGATAGCCATAAAAGGCAGGCGTGTGCGTGCAACGAGCGTGCGCAACATGCACCACTAAAAAGCAGTCAAATAGAACATGCGCTATCAAGGAGCAATAAATTGCTCCTTCCTGATGCGTCAATGAGTAAAAGCAGTCGAACCTTAATCAATAACGACGGCACAAAAACTTTTATTGGTCAAAGGCCATGGATGATCAGTCACTAGAGGTTTGCTAGGGTTTCTTGAGCTGTGCTGATCATAAATAATCTGTTTTTGTTCGGCGTTACTCAAGCCGCTTTGCCTACTTCTAAGACCATAAAAAACCCCTGCTAAAGTTACATCAACTTTAGCAGGGGGTAATAATGGAATCAACAGTATGATACTTTATTACTCAGTATGATACTTTATTACTCGCAGACACACACGGTCAGCGAGTAATCACTGTTATTCCACCGTCACAGACTTGGCAAGGTTACGTGGCTGATCAACATCCGTACCGCGCATTACAGCCACATGGTAAGACAGTAGCTGTATGGGTACGCTGTAGACGATAGGAGCAAGCGTCTCGCAAACTGCTTTAACATATACTACATGTAGGCGGTCTTCAGCATTGATGTAACTATCTTCACTGGCAAAGACAAATAGCTCGCCGTGACGGGCGTGTACTTCTTGCATGTTGGCTTTGAGCTTATCGAGCATACTGTCTTTGGGTGCCAGCACGACGATTGGCATGTCTTTGTCAACAAGCGCTAGCGGACCGTGTTTGAGCTCACCTGCGGCGTAACCTTCAGCGTGGATATAAGAGATTTCTTTGAGCTTCAATGCGCCTTCTAGAGCGATAGGGAACTGTAGACCGCGCCCTAAAAATAAGCAGCTTTTCTTATCTTCAAAGTGCTCCGCCATCGCTTTGATCGGAGCATCAAGGTGCAAGCTGGCATAGAGTTGACCGGGCAGCTTTTGTAGCTCGCTAAGTAAGATGCTTAGGTTTGCGCTGTCGATACGCTGCTGCACTGCGCCTGTTTTTAAGACCAATAGCATGAGTGCGACCAGCTGGGTGGTAAAAGCTTTGGTCGATGCTACACCAATCTCAGGACCTGCAAGGGTCGGCAAGAATATGTCTGTCTCGCGAACCAAGGAGGAGGTAGGCACGTTACATAGTGCTAGACTAACCAGTCCTGCTGGATTTTGTTTTTTGATCTCACGCAGGGCTGATAAGGTATCGGCTGTTTCACCAGACTGAGAGATACAAATCACCAGCGAGTTGTCGAGTACTACAGGATTGCGATAGCGGAATTCACTAGCAACCTCAACAGAGCAGGATAGGCGCATCAAGCTCTCAAACCAATATTTAGCAACCATCCCCGCATGATAGCTAGTGCCGCAAGCGATGATTTGTACATGCTGTACGCCTGATAATTGCGCTTCATTGCGTGCTAAAAAGTCATCACGCAGGGCTGATGCTTGGCGGTTATCAATCGCCATCTCAAGCGTACGCGCGACTGCATCTGGCTGCTCATAGATTTCTTTGAGCATATAGTGCTTGAACTCGCCTTTGTCAGCATTATGCTGCTTGGCATCGATTTCATGCACTTCGCGGCTGACTTCCTCGCCATCGACATAGACTTTAATACTGTCACGGGTCAATTTGGCAATATCGCCTTCTTCTAGGTACATAAAGCGGTTGGTGACTGGCAGTAGTGCCAGCTGATCTGAGGCGATAAAATTTTCACCAATACCAACACCGATGACTAAAGGCGAGCCTAAACGTACCGCGACCAGCTCATCTGGCGTATCCACGTGAATGATGCCTAAAGCAAATGCACCATGCAGCTTAGGAATCACTGCGCGTACCGCTTCTAGCAAATCATTGGTTTGCTCATAAATGTCATGAATCAGATGCGCCACCACTTCGGTGTCGGTCTGTGAGGTAAACTCATAGCCTTTAGCGATGAGCTCTTTTTTGAGTTCAGCGTAGTTTTCGACGATACCATTGTGAACGACGGCAATCTTACCAGATACGTGCGGATGTGCATTGCGCTGTGCAGGTTCGCCATGCGTGGCCCAGCGAGTATGAGCGATACCAATATGCCCATCAAAAAAATCGGTACTGGCTTCAACCGCATCGACCAAGGCTTGAACCTTGCCCACTTGGCGCTCACGATGTAATTCACCATCACGAATGACGGTTAAACCAGCCGAATCGTAGCCCCGATATTCTAGACGCTTAAGACCTTCAAGCAAGATATTCGCAATATTGCGTTCAGCAACTGCGCCAACGATTCCACACATGGCTTTTCCTTAAATTTGTTTTTTAATAATTCAATATATGATGGTACAAGACTAGTAAGTGTCGTTAGCTACCAATGCTCAGTTATTAGCTCAAAAGTATGATGAAGCAGTACCACCAAGTTTGCCGTACTGCTTAGGTTTACTCAAGAATGACGGCGATTGATCAAACTTTCGATAAATCAGTTATTTTTTAGTCGGTCGTTGAAAGTCGTTTTTTTGTACCTGACGAGCTCGGCCAAATGCTAAAGCACTACTATCAACGTCTTTGGTAATGACAGAACCTGCAGCGATGGTAGCCGTGTCTCCGATGGTTACTGGCGCGACTAGGCTTGCATTGGAACCAATAAAGGCATTATCTCCAATGATGGTCTGCGACTTGTTGACACCGTCGTAATTACAAGTAATGACACCTGCACCGACATTGACGCCTGTGCCGACAGTTGCATCACCGATGTAGCTTAGGTGATTTACTTTACTGCCTTGACCGATTGTTGATTTTTTAATTTCAACAAAGTTACCGACTTTGCTGTTGTCAGACAATACCGTATCAGGACGCAGGTGTGCAAAAGGTCCTATGTCGACACCAGCTCCGATGTCAGCGCGATCAATCACACAGTAAGGCTTAATATAACAAGCATTACCAATCTGAGCGTTTTTGATGACGCAGCCTGCTTCAATATAGACATTGTCGCCTAAAGTGCAGTCGCCTTCAAATACCACATTGACGTCAATAAACACATCTTGTCCGGCAGTCAATGACCCGCGAATATCCACGCGCGTGGGATCGGCAAATTGAACGCCTGCTTCTTGTAGGTCGGCGACTATCTTGCGTTGCCACGTGCGCTCTAGGCTTGCGAGTTGTTGGCGGTTATTAACCCCTTCAATCTCAAACGTATGCTCAGGCTCAATCGCCGCAATCGTAATACCATCAGCGACGGCCATTTTGACGATGTCAGTGAGGTAATATTCTTGTTGCGCGTTATTGTTAGAGAGCTCTGGCAAATACTTATGCAGTAGGGCGTTGTCTACGCAATAGATACCACTGTTGATCTCTCTAATATTTTGCTCGTCAGCACTGGCATCTTTTTGCTCAACGATGGCTTCAATGTTGCCGTTTTGGTCACGTTTGATACGACCCAACCCGAACGGATTATCGACAGTCAACGTCAGCATAGACATACCATCAGTATTGGCAGCTTTTAAAGCAGCTAATGTCTGGCAGCTGACCAATGGCACATCACCATACAGAATGAGACTTTTCCCTGATTTCGGTAAATCAGACAATGTTACTTTGACCGCATGACCTGTTCCTAATTGCTCAGTTTGCGCAACCCAAGTAAACGTCGACTGTGTATATTGGTTGGTAATCTCTGACTTTACTTGATCGCCGCCAAAACCATGGACAATGATGGTTTCATCAACAGTGAGCTGATGACAGGTATCCAATACATGAGCCAATAATGACTTACCAGCTAGGGTCTGCAAAACCTTTGGCTTTGCCGACTGCATACGTGTGCCTTTACCGGCCGCTAAAATAATCACAGAAAGAGGAGATGTCATAATAAGCCTACAAATGTAACAAAATATAATGTTGAATTATAGCGTAAAAACTTGCACAAAAAAAATTATGACGTGCAAGCTTTGTAACTTGAATACCCAAAACTTAAGCAAGCAAAATCAAATACGTAAGATGGCTAAACCGAAGTAGGGCGTGTTGAACATTCGCAAATAGGCACTGCTGATCGCTAAAATTGTTCCAGACAAGGCACAAAGCGACGATAATGCAGATGCCTTAGCGAGATTTGTAACGCAGTATGGGGCAATTTTAGCATCAGCCCGCAGGGACAGGACTCTTTTTTGCCGCTTCATCGTTAAAAATAAGCGCTTAGAATGACTAAACTTATTATTTTTAACATCGAATCGCCTAAAAAATAGTCGCTGTCAGTGCCATGGTCGAATGTTCAACACGCCCTAATGATTTCCGCGGAATAATATTAAAAAGACATAAACATCATCACAATGATGTAAATAATCAACCAAATCACGGCTGCCATAATCCCTGCAATAATGTCATCCAACATTACCCCAAGGCCACCCGCAACCTTTTTGTCTGCCCAACCAATCGGTGGTGGCTTTAAAATATCAAATACGCGAAATAGGATAAAAGCAGTCGGTAGCCAGCCCCAAAACATCGGCAGCATCATTATCGACAAGGTATTTTCAGACGTAGGAAATACATATGATAATATATAAGATAACGGCAATAGGGTAATCCACATGCCAGCCCATTCATCCCACACAATATGCGGATCATCGTGTACTTGCATCAACTCAGACGTACGCCCGCAAATCCAAACACCAACCAAACACGACAAAATTGTCAAGATTAAAAAAGGAACGAAACCCAAGCTCATCAGTGGCACACCCACAATCAGACCACCAACCGTGCCCCACGTACCGGGCGCGCGTCGAGGTAGGCCGCTGCCCAAACCCAGTCCGAGCCAATAAACCATGCGGTCAAGCATACTGGCACCGACTGGTAGAGGTGGGCAGTCATTTGCTTGTCGGATATCAGGCTTAGATAGGTGTTGATCAGTCATGGATTAGCCTGTGAAATGTTGATAACCGGTGAGATTAGGCCACGTAGAGAAGGGGGCAGATTGAGTCGGCGTGACTGGCTGATTTTGATAAAACAACTCAAGACGTGAGTGATTAGGCGATTTGGCATCTGTCGCAATAGAATCTGCGAGCGCAACGATTTCTCCAATACAAGTGATAGGCGTATTAGAAGTAGGTGGTTCAATATGTGCAGGCAAGGTAAACGCCAATTCGTAGTCATCGCCACCCGCTAATTGACATAACAAACGCTCAGATAACTCTACCGTGGCTAGTGACTCGCTACTCGGTAATTGATCTAAATGAATACGCATACTGACTGAGCTTTGCTGACAGATATGTCCAAGATCTTGATAAAGACCGTCAGAGATATCGATCATCGCGGTGGCACCAGTTTTCGCTAATGCTGCACCCAAAGCGATGCGCGGCGTCGGCATGTGCAAGCGATGCGCCAGTTCTATGCCTTGTGCGCTGTCAGGATGCTGTAGCGCATAAGCGGCATCACCAAGGGTGCCTGAGACATAGATTTTATCACCAACTTGTGCCCCTGAGCGATAAACAGCTGGTGTGTCTGCGGCAAGCAATCCTTGCGCACTGACACTCAGCACTAGGCGCTCACTGCGCGTCGTATCACCACCAATCAGCGTTACGCCAAACAGCTGGCAGGCATGAAACAATCCTTTGGCAAATGTCGTGAGCCATTCATGATTCGCTAGACGCTCAGGCAATGCCAACGCTAGCAAAATACTATGTGGGGTAGCGCCCATCGCTGCAATGTCTGACACATTGACCGCGACCGCTTTATAACCAATTTCAAACGCAAGCTTATCTACTTGTGCAAAGTCAGCATGAAAGTGACGCCCTTGAACCAGTGTATCAATACAGCTCACCAAGCGTGATCTTGCTGGCAATGCCATCACAGCCGCGTCATCACCGATACCTTTTTCGATATCCGTTAATGGCGCATGCGTGGCCTGCATCTGTGAGAATATACGCTCAATCAGCTCAAACTCGTTCATAACTAGTCTTAGTCTTTGGTATCGTTAGCGTTTTTCTTGCTCGCCTTGAAGTCACTGATATTGGCACTGGCTTTACTGGCACTACTGCGTTTAACGTTAGCTTTGTTAGCACTGATACGTGGCTTGTTTGATGCAGTTGGTGCATTATCGATCGCGCTTTCTGTTTCAGCAGCCGCTTCGATATTGTCAGCTACCGTTACTTCAGCCGAACTCGCTTCAGCTTGTTTAGCCGCCGCTTTTTGTGACGTACGTAGATTGGCATTGGTATCTGCTTGTACCTCTAAAGCACGCAGCTCGCCAGCCATTTTATCCAGTACCGCATTAATCAGTTTGTGAGCGTCAGTCGCGCCAAAGTGATTATTTAGCTTCATTGCTTCATCGAGTACAACCTTATATGGAATCTCCATACGGTTTTGTAGCTCGTACGCACCAATAAGCAAAATAGCATGTTCAACCGTATCTAACTTATCAACCTCACGATCGAGATACTGACTGATAAGCGCATCTAACGCTTCAATTTGCTCTGGGATATCGCGCATCATTTCGTGATAGTAGCCGATATGGACGGTGTGCATGGCGTTGGTTGCGCGCGTGCGAGCCGCGATATCATGCGGCGCATTGTCTTTCCAGCCAAGCTTGCCATCGACATCAAAGCGGCGGTCGGTGATGAGCCACTCGTATAGACCTTGCATAGCAAAGCGGCGCGCCTTACGGATAGCAGTGTGACTGGTCTTATAAGAAGACTCACTCATATCGAAGGTTTGATCACCTGCACTACTGCTCGCTATACGGGTAGCTTCAGCTTGATTGGCTTGTGCGGTTTTCGCAGCGCTGATAGCGCGCTTGAGTTGGTCAGTCATAGGGGGTCTGTACCTAAATTTTTGAGATGATACCCAGTCAAAATATAAATTAACAAAGTAACTTTTTAGCTTTGTTTATTCAAAATTTTAAAGGGTATAGAAATACGGCGAAAATTCAAAAAATAGCCAGTGTGTTGATAGCTGGCCTGTGCTATAGAATGCTGCTATTACTCAATAGCAGCACCAGTTAGACTAATAAATTTGAGCCTTAAGGCTTAAGCTTCATCGATATCTTCGTCGATGTCTAGCTGTGACAAAACAGCGATCATCTCTAGCACAACCATCGCAGCTTCAGAGCCTTTGTTGCCCGCTTTTGTACCAGAGCGCTCGATAGCTTGCTCGATGCTGTCAGTAGTGATGATACCGTTGGCAACAGGGATATTATAATCCATTGCAACAGCGCTCAAACCTTTGGCCGACTCGCTGGCTACAATATCAAAATGTGGGGTGCTGCCACGGATGATTGCACCCAATGCCACAATGGCGTCAAAACGATCTGATTCCGCAGCGCGCTGGGCCACAAGTGGTAGCTCGAATGCACCAGGAACGCGGATAACAGTAATGTTACTACCCAATACGCCATGACGAAGTAGGGCATCAATCGCACCATCAACCAATGACTCAACGACGAAACCGTTAAAGCGACCGACAACGATACCAATGCGAGCATCAGCATTTTGATGTAGGTTACCATCGATATGAGTCACGTCGTTACGCTGCTGTTGTAAGTTCGACATAAAAAATCCTTTGCTTAATAAGCGTTCAATTAAAATATAGGCGTCAATAAATAGCTAAATAGTCTGATGCGTTCAATCGACTTGGCCGCCTATTGTTTTGGCGTTGCTCTAGTTAATTGAACGAAAATAAATGGTTAGCGCTATGATAGCATTTTTTTGGGTGTTATTTGTATTTTACGAGCGTACTAAAGACGCATCTGTATCCCTTGCGCTGCCATATATTCTTTGGCCTCTTGCACCGTATACTCACCAAAGTGAAAAATACTGGCGGCAAGTACGGCATCGACGCCGCCTTCTAATACGCCTTCTGCCAAATGTTGCAGGTTACCAACGCCGCCTGAGGCAATAACGGGTACATTAACGCGGCTCGTAATCTGCTGCATGAGTGCCAAATCGTAGCCTTTTTTAGTGCCATCACCGTCCATCGAGGTGACTAGTAATTCACCAGCGCCCAGTTCAGCCATTTTGCTCGCCCAAGCGACGGCATCGATACCGGTTGGCTTACGGCCACCATGGGTGAAAATCTCCCAACGCGGCACAGTAACCCCATCGACGTTTATATCGGCGACGCGTTTGGCATCGATGGCCACAACGATACATTGGTTGCCAAACTTCTGCGCAGCTTCACCGACGAACTCAGGCGTAAATACAGCTGCTGAGTTAATTGCCACTTTGTCCGCGCCAGCATTGAGCAAATTACGGATATCAGCGATTTTTCGCACGCCGCCGCCTACGGTGAGTGGCACAAAGACGCTCTCCGCCATACGCTCGACCGTATGATAAGTGGTATCGCGCTCGTCATTAGTCGCAGTAATGTCCAAAAAAGTAATCTCATCAGCGCCTTGTTCATTGTAGCGGCGGGCGACTTCGACAGGGTCGCCTGCATCTTTGATATCGACAAACTGTACGCCTTTGACCACGCGGCCATTGTCAACGTCCAAGCAAGGAATGATACGCTTTGCTAACATAGGGTCTTTCACCTTATAATCAATTCATAGGCGCTAGTCTAGCAAAATCACTGCTATTTCAGGCAGGTTTTCGCAAGATTATTACGCTTTTCACTGTCGTTTTATCGTGCGCGGTACAATTGCTGTCATTACCGCATCAATTTATTCTATCTAACCTCTTTACCCAATTGCTATAAGTGAGATGTCATGTCCGTCTATACCCAGTTAACCGATGATCAGTTTGCCGCCTTTTGCCAAAGCTTTGGCGTGTCATTCGCTCGTGCGGTACCGATCACCCAAGGTATCAAAAACTCAAACTGGTTTATTCAAACGACGGACGATGTCGATGGCGCGCATGCTTATGTGTTTACTTTGTTTGAAGAGCGCCCGCCAGAAGACATCGAAAAAATGGCAGTGATATTAAATCAACTAGATGGCAAGCTGCCGGTCGCTGCCCCGTTGGCACTGGTAGCATTAGGCGCTGATGATAACGCTGATACGAAAAAACGCTATGTCATTCATTATGAGGACAAAGCAATCACCTTGGTGCCGTGCTTGTCTGGCGCGCATCCGCAAGAGACCACGCCTGCGATGTGTCATGAGATTGGCGCGGCGTTAGCGATGCTGCATGAAACCCTGCAAGCGCTACAACCGGCACAAGACTACGGCGTGCCCCTCTATCCGTGGAGCGAGGTGCGCGACCGTGAAATGCAGTTTATGCCCGGCGATGAAGCCAAGCTCATGCGTGATATTTGGCAAGCTTACTCAAACCTACCCCTGACCGACTTACCAAAAGGCTTGTGTCATCTCGATATGTTCGCTGACAATACGCTATGGGACTTGACTAAAGGGCAGGAAAAGCTAACAGGTCTATTGGATTTTACTGAGGTCAGTGTCGAGCACTATGTGATGGATATCGCCATTACCATTAATGATTTTTGTACCACGTGGGGCGTTGCAGAACAAGGCGAATCCGTTAACTTTGACCGCAGTAAAATGGCAGCGTTCTTACAAGGTTATGAGTCGATCCGCCCGCTAAATAACGACGAAAACCGTGCACTACCTGTTATGCTAGCAAAAGCGGCCGTGATTTTTTGGTTATTGCGCCTCAATGTGATTCACTACAACCGTACCGAAGGCCGTACGGGTGATAATATCATGGTTAAGAATCCTGACTTGATGAAACGCTTGGCCGCTTATCATTGGGCGCATGTTGAAAAGTCGCAAAATACTGTATTTGTACTATTAACGAAACCAGACAATCAAATAGTCGGCGTGTTTAGCAGTATCACGCAAGCCGAGCAAGCGCAAGAAACATTAAATAGTAGTGAGTTTGCAATCAAAGAATATACGCTAGATCAATTATCGTAAGCGTTGCTTATTCATTTATTTTAGTACCAATGCTAGTACTAATTTTAGCACCAAAACCTTAGAGGCGACCCTATGACCGATCAAGTTGATAACTGGCACAAACTGGCGCGCTTTGATACCAATATGCAAGGAGAGCTGCATGCCAATCTATTACGTAATAACGGCATAACCGTGTCCTTGCAGCCGCTAAGCGCGATGCCAGGGATGAATTCAGGTATTGTGCTGTGGATACAAGATACCGAGCTGGCGCATGCCAAACGTATCTTGGACAGTATCGATACCGAAGGCGCGACGCCCTATGAGATGTTTGATGAAGGGGCAGAAAATGGCGCAAGCGCGACTGTACATCCTACAAAAAACGACGACCATAACGACAATCATGATGGTGATCTATAAATGTGTCAACTCTTAGGAATGAACTGTAATACCCCAACAGATATTGGCTTTAGCTTTGCAGGATTTCGCAAGCGCGGCGGTATGACGGACAGTCATGAAGATGGCTTTGGTATAGCGTTTTTTGAGCGCAGCGAATGCAGCAATAATGACAAAACCAATGATGAGACGGCAAATGACTCAACGGGTCTGCGTCTGTTTCATGATAATCGTCCAAGCCATTTATCGCCAGTCGCTGATTTGGTTAACAACTATCCAATCAAAGCCATGAACGTCATTGCGCATATTCGTAAAGCGACGCAAGGGCAGAACTGTTTGGCAAATACCCATCCATTCGTCCGTGAAGTCTGGGGCGAGCAGTGGGTATTTGCGCACAATGGACAGATGAATAGCGAATTTATCAAACGCTGTCAGCGCTTGCAAGACAACGGCAATGCCGCACATTGTCAGCCAGTAGGCAGTACTGATTCTGAAATGGCATTCTGCTATTTGGTCAATCGTCTAAAGAGTAGCTTTAAATCGCGTCCTGATGACAAGACGCTGTTTAACTTTTTGACCACGCAATGTCGCTATCTATCGGCCAATGGGCTGTTTAATTGCTTAATATCCAATGGCAGGTGGCAACTGGCGTATGCAGGTAGTTTGTTGTTTTATCTCACGCGCAAAGCGCCATTTGGTGAAGCCAAGCTCGCTGATGATGATATGGCGATTAATTTTAGCGATGTCACCACCGATACCGATAAGGTGACGATTTTGGTGACCGTACCATTGACTGAAAATGAGAAATGGCAGCAGCTCGCCGTCAATGAATGCTTAATATTTCAAGATGGTGACGTCATTTATAAAGACAGCCCAAGTCAGCGTAAATTTTTAACAGTGGACGAAGGCATTGCGATTGCACGGGAAGTTGGGGCGAGTGTTTAGAGGTCAATGGATATCTAACGTTGTTTAAATATAAGCCCCACAACACCGCTTAAATTTCTCACCAGAGCCGCAAATACACGGTTGCTTTTGCGTCACTGTCATCGCAACCGTCGGATCTAAAAAGTACCAGCGTGCATCTTGATTAGTTTTGTTTGTAACCTTTACGAAAGCAGACAACTCGTGGTGCGCTTGTATTTTTCCTGCTAAATCATTTGCATTATCTTTGGTATTAAAATAAGCCTTAAACTCAACCTGTGCATGTCTTTTACCAAGCTTTGGCTTGTGTTCTACAATCTCTAATCCTGCCCAGTCGGTCTCCATCGCCCAACTTTTAATTGCCTGAACGTCAAGCAAGCCTTGCTGCGCAGGTACTGTGGTCTTGACGATATAGTCTGGTTTAATCAATACAAAGGCACTATAGCGCGTACGCATGAGCCGTTCGGCTGTTTCCGCTTTTATATCATCTACTTCTTCATTATAAAAAGCATCATGATAGGGCTGACAGCAGTCTTGATAGGAAAGAGCCGCGTTTGCCGTCTCTGCTGTTGGATTGATTTGGCACGGGCAAGTATGTAGGGAAGGTTGCATGTTTTACTCTAATTTTTGTTTATGCTTAATGATCTTATGATAACTTTATTGCAGCATGCTTTTTATCAACTCTGGCAAGATACCGACTTTGAGCTGCGCCCATGCAGAAGGGTCGCTCAGTCGTAACCAAAACATCTCAAAAGGCGGGGCGACATATACCAGTAGAGCAAGGATAGTGTATAAGAGCAGGTACCACCATTTGTCTTTCGGCTGATAAAACTTCATCGCCGTACCCGATGAGCGCTTCATTTTCATATTGGACAAATTGACGCTATATAGCTCGTCCAATGACAAATGCACCATCGCGCCACCAAATAAAAACAGACCATAAAACCAACTGGTTGTCAGTGGTAGGTGCAGACCATAATAGCTTAGACAGGTTAACCCCAGTCCGAGTATCGCCATATAGGGCACAGAATGGATAACGCCGCGATGCACCGTCATGGTGGTAAAGATATGAAAGATCACATAACGCATAAAACCATACCCCGCGAGCCATAATGCGATCAATGCGAGCAAACTCAGATCGCTACGCCAATGCATGACCAGACCAAAAGCAAAGACAAACGAGGTGATATTAAAACCGAGCTTAATCGGTGTTGAATTATCTGAATCCAAATCTGGTAGTAATCCACCGATAGTACCAAGCGCCACGCATACTAAAAACCCTGAATCATCAATCAAGCCTGCCTTATAAACCGTCAAACTCAGAGTGCCGCTGACCATAAAAGCGACATTTAAGTGGGTATTAAAATTTGCCATAAAACTCATTCATCCATAGCGCTCAAAAAGTCCTTTCGAGCGGTGCATCTAGCTGTAAAAAAGCGCCCCATGATACCATAGAGTAGCCAGACATCTAACAGAGATAGCCTTTAAGAGATAGCGCTTATGCCTGCCAGTGATTTACCTACCAAACCTGATTCTACCGCCTGTATTGAGCCGCCGTCTAAAATAGAGGGCACACTTGATAACAGCTTTGCTGAGATTGATTGGCAAGCGCCGTGGCTGTTGCACATTACTCAACAACATTACTTGAGCACCACTATTGAGCGCCTTAGTAGACCAAGTCAGCAGATGAATAGCTTAAGTGAATCGGATAATTTAGATGAGCAGTATGTAGATGCTTCTTACATCAGCACGCCTGACACGATTGCCAACGTCTTAAAAACGGCGATGCAGCAGCAGGCCAATCATTTAGAACAGCCATTACCGCAGACCAAACCTACCCATAACCAAACGCCTCAAACGCTACAGTTTGTCTCTCAAAATGCATTGCCTGAAGGGGAGGCTTACGAGTATTTCATCGGTACAACTGGCAACATTCCGACGCGTGACAACTTGCATGACCTATTTAATGGCAGCATTTGGCTGACCTTTCCTAAGACCAAAGCAGTGCTGAATTATTACCACATGCTGGAAATCGCCAAACAAGGCATCAGTGAGCGCCGAGGGCGTGTGCGCGACACTATTACGGTGTTTGATGAGAATGGGGCAGTGCTGGTCACTGCAGACCCTAATATTGGTGAGGCATTGGTTGATTTCGACTGGCAGTCAAGTTTGGTGAGACCCCGTGATAAATGGGACGATCCAACACAGCCTGATGACAGCGCTCAGGCAGCCGTGTATATCTTTGGGCATGCCTTGCTAGAGCAGTTACTCTATCCGCGCAAACCCTTATGTGCGCACAGCATTGTCATCCATGTGAGCCAACGTTTCTTTACCCTACCATTAGCTGAGCGTATACGTTTTTTGGATGACAAAGTTGCCGAATACATGGACACATTATTATCAAAAGATGAGGTGACACCGCGTCAGCTTGCGCCATTGCCAATCTTAGGTGTGCCGCATTTCTGGGCAGAAAATGCAGTGCCTGATTTTTATGAAGACAGCTATGTATTTCGCAGTGGTCGACGCCAAAAAAATAAAAAGGAATGAGTCACTCAAGATTGGCTAGCCAAACCTTTGGTACGTTTACGATTGTGCCACGATTTGACAACGTCCAGACGTTAACAAAGCCTCATATGTTTGTTATGGTAAAAGGACGTTTCTGTTAAACAGGAAAGAGATGGTTATCTCTTTTGTTAACACAGAGTCACATCAGACCGTTTTATTAAACTGCTCTGCTGATTAAAGATATATCGATCATCTATTGAGCCACCCGTTATACATAAACTTATAATAATTTATGTCTAGGATCTATAACAACGATAAGGAAGCTATCATGAGTGATATTTTTAATGTAAAAGACACCCTTTCAGTTGCTGGCAAGGAACATGCCTACTACAGCCTGCCCAAACTTACCGAAACTTACGAGCATATCAAAACGCTACCATTTTGTATGAAGGTCGTGTTAGAGAATCTACTGCGTAACGAAGACGGTGGTCAGTCAGTCGGCAAAAACCATATCGAAGCGGTTGCCAATTGGGATGCAGGCGCCGAGGCGTCAAAAGAAATCGCCTTTATGCCAGCGCGTGTGGTATTGCAGGATTTTACCGGTGTGCCCTCAGTCGTTGATTTGGCTGCGATGCGTGATGCAGTGGTCGAGCTTGGAGGTCGTGCTGAGCAAATCAACCCCTTTATCCCCAGTGAGCTGGTCGTTGACCACTCGGTACAAGTGGATGCTTATGGCCGTGAGGATGCGCTGGATCTCAACGAAAAGATTGAGTTTAAGCGTAATAATGAGCGTTATGAGTTCTTACATTGGGGCCGTAATGCCTTTGAGAACTTTGTCGTTGTCCCGCCCGCGACCGGTATTGTGCATCAGGTCAACCTTGAGTATTTAGCGCGCGTCGTGATGGCAGCGGATGTTGATGGCGAGCTGATGGCGTATCCAGATACGGTATTTGGTACCGACAGTCATACCACGATGATTAATGGTATTGGCGTACTGGGTTGGGGTGTGGGTGGTATTGAGGCCGAAGCGGCGATGCTGGGTCAACCGTCATCTATGCTGATTCCGCAAGTGGTCGGCTTTGAGCTGACTGGCGAGCTAACTGAAGGTGTTACCGCGACCGATTTAGTATTACGTGTCGTTGAGATGCTGCGTGCACATGGCGTAGTGGGCAAGTTCGTCGAGTTTTATGGCGAAGGCTTGCACAGTATGCCACTTGCAGATCGTGCCACGATTGCTAATATGGCACCAGAGTACGGTGCAACTTGTGGTATTTTCCCAATTGACCAAATGGCGATTGATTATCTGCGTCTATCAGGTCGCGAAGAAGCGCAGATTGAACTGGTCGAAAAATATGCTAAAGCGCAAGGTTTATGGCACGATGCCGATACGCCAGCGGCGACTTATTCGAGCAAGCTAGAGCTCGATCTGTCCTCTGTCCAGCCAGCACTGGCAGGCCCTAATCTGCCACAGCAGCGCATTAACTTAGCGGATATGCACGAAAAATTCGGCGAAACGCTTAAGAAGATGACCAAGGACCGCAAGGCAGAAGTTGAAGGCAAAGTACGCTTTGATCAAGAAGGCGGCGAGCAAGAGCAAGCGGAACACTTGGCAGCTGAACCCAACATCGACGTTGATACCGAAACTGACGATAGCAAAGGCTACCAGCCAGCCAATAACGTGTTCTCAAGCGTTAATATTGACGACAAAGAGCACAAATTGCGCGATGGTTCCGTGGTGATTGCCGCTATTACCTCTTGTACCAACACCTCAAATCCAGCCGTTATGATTGGTGCTGGATTGGTCGCCAAAAAGGCCGCTGCCAAAGGCCTCAAAGCCAAGCCTTGGGTTAAGACCTCATTGGCGCCCGGCTCAAAAGTAGTGACGGATTACTTAGAAAAAACCAAACTGATGGATGAGCTAGAAAAAACAGGCTTTTATCTCGTTGGTTATGGTTGCACCACGTGTATCGGTAACTCAGGGCCGCTTCCTGATGTGATCGAAAAAGGCATCGAAGAGAACGATTTAGTCGCCTCAGCGGTGCTCTCTGGTAACCGTAACTTCGAAGGTCGTATTCACTCACACGTCAAGGCCAGCTACCTAGCATCGCCGCCATTGGTTGTCGCTTATGCCTTAGCAGGTACAGTCGATATTGACTTGACTACCCACCCACTCGGTCAAGATCAAGACGGCAACGATGTGTACTTAAAAGACATTTGGCCAACGTCAGATGAGATCAACGAGCTGATTGCCAATAATATCGATGCTGATATGTTCCGTAAAAACTATGGTGAAGTGTTCGATGGTAGTAAAGAGTGGAACGCGATTAGCTCAGCCGATAGTCAGCTATATCCATGGGATGAAGGCTCAACGTACATCAAAAACCCACCGTTCTTTGATGGTATGACCATGGAGCCAGAAGGTATCCCTGATATCGAAGGCGCGCGTATCTTAGGTCTATTCGGTGACTCAATCACCACCGACCATATCTCACCTGCAGGCAATATTGATCCAAATTCACCAGCAGGTAAGTACCTGCAAGAGCGCGGCGTCATGGAAGCGGACTTCAACAGTTATGGCTCACGCCGTGGTAATGATGCAGTCATGACCCGTGGTACCTTTGCCAATATCCGTATCAAAAACCAAATGATGGGCGGCAAAGAAGGCGGTTATACCTATTACTTCAAAGATGACAAGTCGACGCTACAAGATGGCGAAGAAATGGCCATCTATGATGCAGCGATGAAGTATAAAGAAGATAAGCGTCCACTCGTCGTCCTCGGTGGGGCGGAGTATGGCTCAGGCTCTAGCCGTGACTGGGCAGCGAAGGGTACGATTTTGCTTGGTGTCAAAGCGGTACTCACCACCTCATTCGAGCGTATTCACCGCTCAAACCTCGTCGGTATGGGCGTGCTGCCATTGACTTTCAAAGATGGCGAAGACGCTCAAACCTACAAGCTCGATGGCTCTGAAGTGCTGAGCATCACTGGCCTAAACAATGGCGAGAGCAAAACCGCTCAAGTCACTGCCACCCGCGCCGATGGCTCGACTGAAACCTTTGAGGTCAATGTCGGTCTACAGACACCAAAAGAGCGCGAATACGTACGTCATGGCGGCGTACTGCACTATGTATTACGTCAGCTAGCGGCGGAGAGTAAGAGCGCTGCTTAGTGGTTCGTTAGACTTACAACGAAAAAGCCCAGTCTCCTTAATGTAGGGGATTGGGCTTTTTTATGGGTAGTTAGATTTTATAGAAAGTAGCTTATTTGGACATTTATAGCAGCTTTTTTAACCCTTCTCAGTCAATAGCTTAACCCCCAAACCAATAAAAACCACGCCGCTTATTTTATTTAACAGAACTTCGATAGCTGGGTTTTTTCTTAAGTTGGCACTAAATCTTGATGCCAATAAAGCAAGGCACAAACACCATACAAAGCCCGTCAGCGCAAAACTCAATCCTAAGATCAGAAATGACAAGGCGCTATGAGCATAGCTAGGATCGATAAACTGCGGAAAAAATGCGAGGAAGAATAGCGCGACTTTTGGGTTAAAGACATTGGTTAATACGCCCTGTTTGTATATTTGCCAGTGCGCTATAGAGTTGGCAGGTGCAGATGGGCTGCTTTTTGGTAAATGATTTGCCAGTAAAGAAGGCTGCTTGCTCATCAGCATTTTTATACCCAGATAGCATAAGTAGCTGGCACCGATATATTTTACAACCGTAAAGGCCAGAGGCGAGTTGATCAAAATGATCGATAGACCCAATGCGGCGAATACCGTGTGTACCAAGATGCCTGAAATGATACCGAGGACAGAATAAAACCCTGCTGCGCTGCCATGTGAGACGCTGCGGGTAATGATATACATCGTATCGGTGCCTGGAGTGAGATTTAACAAAATCGCCGCCAAGACAAAGCCCAGATAGTTTTCGATACCGAACATGGCTCATACTTCCTTGTGATAGCAATAATAGGGGAGTGTTTTATTTATCGTTTATTTCGTAGTTTACCTGGTATCGGTCGTCATGAGCAGCTCATATCGATGATTTTTATAAACGACAAACGAAAAAAATCCCAGTCACTGGATGATGACTGGGATTTTTTAGTGTTCGCTTATTAGTCTAACCTGATGCTAAGCAAAAGTGCTAATAAGTGACGCCGAATAGTGGCGTCCCCAGGGGGATTCGAACCCCCGTTACCGCCGTGAAAGGGCGGTGTCCTAGGCCTCTAGACGATGGGGACGCATAGAGTGTTATAACCTATGGTTATAACGGTACTTCACAATATCAGAGCGCTTATTTATTAATAAGCCTTGCCTAGGTGCTGACATTGTTCTCAAAGCAATATTTATCCGTTGAGCGATAAATAGTATGGTGGAGCTAAACGGAGTCGAACCGTTGACCCCTTGCATGCCATGCAAGTGCTCTACCAACTGAGCTATAGCCCCTCGCTAAGAGTGTGCGTATTTTAGGTAAGACCAGCAGTCTTGTCAACCGATATTTTTAAAAAAATGCATAAATATGCAAAAAAAAGCGTTTTAGCCTATTTTAAAGGCCCAAGAAGTCCAAATTAGCGTAGATTTTGCTTAAGCGCGATCTCTTTAATGGCTTTATCGGTATAAAACTCTGCTTCGCTGCCATCAGACAAAATAATCGCACAGCATTCGGTTGGCACATATTGACCGCCTTTTTCTCGGATCGTTCTGATACTTTTGACCCCAATGATGTCATATTTGCCTAATTTATCTAGATTATGCTTGGTATAACCGCAGTAAGTGCGGTATATCCATTTTAAATCTTCAAAATCCCGACCTGTGGTTTGGGTAAGGTTTGTCTCAAAAAGCTCTTTTACGATGGCATCGTAGTATTTTTGCGCTTCTTTTAGAGTGTTAAACACATAATCTTTGCTTTCTATCGTGACGGTTTTGGCGGCCATGTTTATTTCCAATTAAAAATTTGATGATATGGAAGTAGCCGTATTGACTAACAACAAAAAAAGGGTCAGAGATGGCTTGACCCTTTTACATTCGACAAGTTTCGCTAATTAACTGTTTAGTAGATAAGTTATTCAGCTTCTGAATTACTCAGCAGCAGCCAAAAAATCTGGCAACTCTGCCGCCTGCTTCTCAAGTTTTTTCAGTTTCTTTTTGCCAAGACCGCCGAGTACATCAACCGCATGGCGCAAGCGCGTCAAGGTCATATCCGCACCGATAATCGCCATCGAGTTCATAACGGGCGTCGATGAGGTGCTACCCGCAATCGCGATAAAGAACGGCGCCATAAAATCGCGCATCTTGATATCGAGGTGAGCGGCGAGGCCTTTTAGCGTGGTATAGATGTTTTCCTCCGACCACGTCGGCAGGGTCTCAAGCTGCCAAAGCGCCAGTTGTAGCAGCTCGATGATTTGCTCAGGCTCAAGCGATTTATGGGTGAAGCTCTCAGCGGTGATGTCTGGCAGGTTTTGGAAATAAAAGCCGCCCCAGTTGACCGCGTCAGACAACAGCTCGATGCGTGGCTGAATCGCAGCGGCGATAGCGGTCAGCTTGTCACTGTTACTGGCCCATTCAAGGATTTTATTTTTTAGCTCTTCAGGGCTAAGCGCACGTAGCCACTCGCTATTGACCCAGTTAAGCTTTTCGATATCGAAGATAGGACCACCAAGCGACACACGCTGAATATCAAAGCTTGCAATCATCTCATCTAAGGTAAATTTCTCAGCATCATTGGGCATGGAGTAACCCATACGACCCAGATAGTTGAGCAACGCTTCAGGCAGCACGCCTGCATCACGATAGTAAGTGATAGAGGTTGGGTTTTTACGCTTAGACAGTTTTGATTTGTCAGGGTTACGCAGTAGTGGCATATGGCAGAGTGTTGGCATTTCCCAACCAAAATAATCATACAGCAGTTGATGCTTGGGCGCAGAGTTCAGCCACTCTTCACCGCGCATGACGTGAGTGATTTCCATCAAGTGGTCATCGACGACGTTGGCGAGATGATAGGTTGGCATACCGTCGGTTTTTAGCAGTACTTGCATGTCGACTTGGGTCCAAGGGAACTCAACTGTACCGCGTAGCATGTCTTGTACCTGACAGGTGCCTTCGGTCGGCACGCGCATACGAATCACGTGTGGTTTGCCCACGCTTACTAATTGCTCGGTTTTTTCTGGAGCAAGATGTGCGCAGCGACCGTCATAACGCGGCGTCTCGCCATTGGCCATTTGCTCAGCGCGCATGGCATCGAGCTCTTCAGGGGTACAAAAACAGCGGAACGCATGGTCTTTTTCTATGAGTATCTCGGCGTGTTTTTTGTAGATATCACTACGCTCGCTCTGACGATAAGGGGCGTGCGGGCCGCCAATATCTGGACCCTCGCTCCAGTCTAGGCCAACCCAGTGCAAGGCATCCAAAATCATTTGCTCTGATTGCTCAGTCGAGCGCGTCTGATCAGTGTCTTCGATACGTAGGATGAATTCGCCGCCATGTGCTTTGGCAAAAGCCAAGTTAAATAGGGCAATATAGGCAGTACCTACGTGTGGAAAGCCCGTGGGTGAAGGTGCGATACGCGTGCGTACAGGGCGCTTGCTGTCAGTAGAGGTTTGCATGATAAAAGTCTCAAAGTTTACTATCAATATAGGCTATTAGTATAAATAGCGATGAAAGATATGAAGAGGGTGCTAAGAAATAGCGTAAAATATAGCGCTAGTATAACAGAGACATGTGATATTTTTAATGAAAAGCCCTTCTAGTGCTTGACTACCCGTGTATCCTTGCGATAATAATGCTAGGCAAGTCATAACTTGTTTATTTTCATCCAATTACTGGCCAGTATGGTCGTCATCTATTGAGTTGTTTGTGTCCCTATCAAAGTCTACGCCAAAATCGAAAGCCAGTCTTGCTCCCACTGACCGCACTGAATCAGCGCCCAGTCCATTCTCTAATGAGGATGTCACCATGCAAGATGAACCCCTAAACCCGACTCAATCCGATAGTGAGCGTGATATCACGTCTGATGAATTAAGTTTTGTCCATGATGCGGTACTGCTAGAGGAGACCGTCGCTGCCGTGCTAGGGGTAAAATCCCTACCCAAGCAAAAAGACGGCGACCAAAATGGCTTAAATATAAGCGGTATATACGTTGATGCGACCTTTGGTCGTGGCGGTCATAGCAGGTTACTATTAAGTCAGCTTGCCGATGACGCCACACTGATTGTCTTTGACAAAGATCCGACAGCCATTAGTGTGGCGCAGGAATTGGCAAGTAAAGACAGCCGTGTGCATGTGGTTCATGACAGCTTTGCAACGTTGACAGATAGTCTGGCTGCTATGGGCATTAGTGAAGTGGATGGCTTGATGGCGGATTTGGGTATTTCATCACCGCAAATTGATGATGGTAGCCGCGGTTTTAGCTTTATGCGCGATGGGGCAGTGGACATGCGTATGGATACCAGTCGCGGCCAGTCAGTTGCCGAGTGGCTTGAGCAGGTTGACGATGAGACATTGGCCAATGTGCTTTATGAATTTGGTGAAGAGCGTCATAGTCGCCGTATTGCGCGCGCTATCAAACAGATGGAGAGCTACGAGTCTACGCTTGAGCTGGCAGAGGTAATCAAAGAGGCGCATCCCAATTGGCAACGCGGTAAGCACCCAGCCACGCAAAGCTTTCAGGCCATGCGTATTTTTATTAATAATGAGCTGGGCGATGTTGACGAATTTTTAGCGCAAAGTATTGCTATCTTGAAGTCAGGCGGGCAGCTTGCGGTCATTAGCTTTCATTCATTAGAAGATCGCCGCATCAAGCAGTTTTTGCAGCGACATAGCAAAGGGCAATATCCAGAAGATGAAAATCTACCGATGCTGCCCAATCGTCCGCGCTATTTTAGCAAGCCAAAACGCGTTGGCCCCAGCAAAGCTGAAACGAGCCAAAACCCGCGCGCGCGCAGTGCATGGTTGCGTATGGCAACTCGCACCGACACAGAGTATCAGCAGACAGTCGCGCCATAAATCATGGATGAAAACACTGAGTAAATCGCATATGATTGCTATTGTTTGTCTGAATGATGCATAAATGTCTTAATCGCTACGCCACTGTTAAAAAGCTGTAAATATTGTCTGTTAGGCTCAGCAAATAATTTTCCGTCATTTATTAGTTGAGAGTGTCTGAGATATCAAGCAACTCAATCATTCTTTACTCTAAAATAACGTGATTATTTATTCGACCTATTCGACTTTGCAAGATAGCAGGTTTAGTAAGACAGCAGGTTTTGATATGACATATCGCTATAGCGGTAGGCTGTTGCCGCTATAAGACGGTCATCTTTGGTTTTATTTTTATCAATGGTATGGCTGAGCAATGATGCGTTCATTGCTTGCAGACCATTATCTACTTTATCGTTTACGTTCACTTTTTGAGATCGTCATGGCAATATCTGACAAACCTGCAAACCGCCGCGCCGTCGCGCCCTATAACACCGATATCGGCGAGCTATTCGTGCGTCGGTTCAATGTGGTGAGCATTTATGTGGTCGTATTACTGCTCTTGGCAGCCGCAATCGTATGGAGCGGCATCAAGACTGCCGAAGCCGTTCAGCAATATCATCAGGATTATAAAACCTTGCAAGACATGAAAAAACAAGAGCGTAAGCTACAAATAGAACATCAGCGTCTATTGATTGAGCAGCAAACTTTTAGCGCCACGCCGCAAATCGCCAGTCGTGCAGTGGCGGAATTGGGTATGTACTCACCGACACTAAAGGATAAGCTGATTATTCAGCCTGGTGTCGCCACCGCCTTGGCACCAGTAGTCTCTGATGACGACGATGAGTTAGATTTAGATGTGGTCGGACCACGAGCCTCTACCGATATCTCCCCTGAAGAACCGGTAGCGGAGGCAGGACAATGAGCGACAAAAAACCTAAATCCACATCAGCAAAAAATACCAGTAAAAAACCAGCCAGTGGCAAGGTGACCAAACCATTACGCCGTGCGAGCGCTGCTAAATCTGGACAAACGAGTGATAAAGCGGCAGGCAGTCGTAAAGCCAAATTATTTGATCGTATCAAAAAGAGTGACACGAAAGGGACGCATGCTAGTGCCAGAAACCCAAAGAGCAAAAGAGGGTTTTTAGGTAAAGCCTCTGGCGCCTCGTCTCGTGGCGGCTTTGAGCAGGACAAAAACCGTTTTCGTACCGTTTGGGGTTTGGCGCTGGTTATATTGGTGCTATTGATTGGCCGTGCCTACTATATTCAGGTGGCCAACGCGCAGTTTTATCAAGACAAAGGTAATGAGCTCATTACCAGTGAGCGCACGCAAAAATCCTATCGCGGTATGATTACTGACCGTAATGATTTACCACTTGCAGTGAGCGCACCGCTGGCGACCGTGTCATTTAGCCCGCATGATTACGCGAGCGAATACTACGAGCTCAAACGTATTATCTTGACCAATCCTAATAGTCCACAATTGCAGGCGCGTATGCAAAAGCGTTTGGACAATATGGATCTGACGACGCTGGCTGCGGCTGCCAACATCTCTGTCGATGAGCTAAAAAAAGCCACGGCAATCGATGACAGTATTGATGTGACCGATGAAGCAGCAGTCAAAGCGGCGCTGCCCTCTGGTGCAGGCTCGCATTATTTACCCCTTCTCAATAAAGTCACACCTGAGATTGCGCAAAGTGTTAGCTCGCTTGATTTCCCTGGTGTCCATGAGAAAAATTTCTTTCAGCGTTATTATCCGCAGCCGCAATCTAACGCGCAGTTGTTAGGGTTTATGGGGCAAAACGCCAACGACCCTGAGGGTGGTTACGAAGGACGTGCTGGTATTGAGCGCCAGTATGAAAAAGATTTAGCAGGCGACGATGGCAAAGTGCTTGTTTTAAAAGATGCCAAACAAAACAGCTTAAAAGAGATCAAGCAACTTGAGCCTGAGATACCAGGCAAAGATGTGGCGCTGACGATTGATTCGCGGTTGCAATACTTGCTCTACAAAGAGCTAGAAAAAGCAGGGCGTCTGCAAAAAGCGCGCTGGTCGACGGGTATGATCGTCGACGTACAGACTGGTGAAGTACTGGCGCTCTCCACATGGCCATCATTCAACTCAAACAATCTCAATGAGATGACCGGTGAAAACCAGCGTAACCGTGCGCTATTGGATGTGTTTGAACCCGGTTCGGTGATGAAGCCGTTCACCGTTGCGGCAGCCTTAGATTCAGGCAAATATACGCCGACCACTTTAATTGATACCAATCCTGGCTCAATTCGCGTGCGTGGCTATACCATCCGCGATCATAATAATTTGGGCATGATCAACATGGCGACGCTATTACAGAAGTCTAGTAACGTGGCTTCAACTAAGATTGCGTTGTCGCTACCGCCTGATGCCATTACTAATATGCAACGACAGTTTGGCTTTGGTTCAAAAACGCCTTTACAGTTCCCAGGTGAGGGCAGTGGTCTGATTGTGACGCCAAAAGAGAAAGAAACCTCACGCCGTGCGACAGTCAGCTATGGTTATGGTTTACAAGTGACACTAGCGCAGGTAGCGCAGGCTTATTCAGCCCTCGCAGCAGGTGGCGTGATGCACCCGTTGACTTTGATCAAAGATGACAAACCGCAACCAAGCAAGCGTATTATGGCGCGCGAGCAGGCGATGTCTATTGTACAGATGCTTGAGAGCGTGACCGAGGCAGGTGGAACAGCTAAAGCTGCCGCCATTGACGGATACCGTGTGGCAGGCAAGACGGGTACCTCGCGCCGTATCAACCCAGAGGGTGGCTATTATTCTGACCAGTATCGCAATGTCTTTGCTGGTATGGCACCAGCGTCTAATCCAAAGCTTGTGGGCGTCATGCTCATTGAAGATCCGCGCGGTCAGATTTATGCGGGTCTAACGGTCGCACCTGTGTTCCACAACGTGATGAAAGAAGCGTTACGATTGTATAATGTGCCTTTAGATAAGCCGCTCAAAACAGAACCACAGTAGGCGTTCAATGATTTTAAGTAGTCAGCTCTTTAAGGGCTGATTTGTATTAACTGTTTAGGATTTGCTCATGACCATGCCTACCTTATCGCCAAATAGCGCCACTGTTACGACGGCCACTCTACAGCAGCTTATCCATACTAGCGATAATAGGCTGGCGCAACAGCTAACCGCGATGATCGCAGCATCGGTTCAACAGGCGTCGAGTCAGTCAGGGGCGGATCAGATTCAATCAATTGCTCATATTCCTTTTCAGCAGTTCCAACTAGACAGCCGTCAACTATCCAATAATGACGTATTCATCCTTTTAAAAAGCCACAATCCAAATTACCAAAAGAGCCGAAATTATTTGCTACAAGCCGCTGAGAAGGCTGCTTTTGTCCTCTCAGAGATGGATCCTGCTGCCTTGATTAGCGAAGCAAATACCCCTCTGAAGATGGATGGTGAGTCTAACGCACAGCAGCAATTAGCAGCGCTGCCGTGCCCAATCTTATACGTTCCTAATATTCGTGATTTCTTAGGCAGCTTAATCCAAGCATATTTGCAATATCAGCAGCCAGTGACCCTGCCAAAGGTAGTCGCTGTCACGGGAACCAATGGTAAAACCACCATCAGTCAATTGGTGGCACAGCTGACCCAATTAACAGGCATGAGCAGTGCAGTGATGGGTACGGCAGGTAATGGTCGCCTTGGCGCTTTGGTGCAAGCCAGCCATACCACTGGAGACGCTTTGGCTGTACAGCAGTTTTTATATCAAATGGGTACCGAGAATGCTGAAATATTGGCATTAGAGGCCAGCTCTCATGGTCTGGATCAGCAGCGTTTACAAGGCGTGCCAGTTAGCATTGCGATTTATACCAATCTGAGTCGTGACCACTTAGACTATCATGCTGATATGGAAGAATACGCGTCTGCCAAAGCCAAGCTATTTGATAAAGCTCACTTCCCAGATTTGACCCATGCCATCATCAACGTCGATGATGAACATGCTCAGATTATGTTGGATACAGCCACTGCTAGTGATTTGACGGTATGGACGTACAGTCTAGAGCCTGCAACATCTGCTACTTTTGTCGCTGCTGATATCGAGCCAAGTCTACAGGGCGTCAAGATAAGTCTGCGTACTGACTTTAATGATAAAACAGTTGGTGATGAGAAAACGGATATTATCGAGATTGTCAGTCCATTAGTCGGTCGCTTTAATGTTGCCAACTTGATCGCAGCGATGGCGGCAGCTGCGGCGCTCGGTGCTAAGTCAGACATCAGTACCGAGCATATTGCGACGACTGTTCCTAAGCTACAAGGTGCAGTTGGGCGTATGCAGCGCGTGCCATCGAATGATGGCTGTTTTATCGTTGATTATGCACATACGCCAGATGCCTTAAGTCAAGTGCTGGCGAGCCTGAAAACTCACTGTAAAGGTCAGCTATGGGCAGTGTTTGGTTGTGGCGGCGATCGTGATGCAGGTAAGCGCCCACTGATGGCGCAAGCGGGCCTCACAGGTGCTGATCAAGTTGTCTTGACCGCTGACAATCCACGTACCGAAGACCCTAATGCCATCTTACAGGATATGCAGGCTGGGATGAGTGCTGAGCAATATCAACGTACGCATATAGAACCTGCTCGCCAAAAGGCCATTGAATATGCCGTCAGTCAGGCAGGTCCAGACGATATTGTCGTCATCGCTGGTAAAGGCCATGAGACCTATCAAGAGATTAACAATGTCCGTTACGATTTTGATGACCGTGTGATTTTGCAGCAGGCGTTAGCGCAAGCGGGCCGTATATAGTCGAGTGATTATCGATACCCCTATTATCAAAAAATTAAACATTAAATATAAAAATTGAGTAGTCATTATATAAGGTAACCATTATGACAGCCGACAACGATAACACCATCCAGTCGCAAGGGCTTTATGTCTGGCAAATGGATAATATGCTCGAGGCGACAGCGTCGCTCGATGGTCACTGGCAACTGCCACAAGACTATACAGATGCAGGCCAGCCAGCCCTAGCCAGTCAGCGTATTGCGACCGACACTCGTACGATAAAGCCTGGTGATATCTTTTTGGCGTTACGTGGTGAGAACTTCGATGGTCATGACTATATCGATATGGCAGCATCAAAAGGTGCCATTGCTGTCATTGTGTCTCGTCCTATCTTATCTGAGTCAAATGCGATTCCGCAGCTGGTTGTCAGTGATACCCGTTTGGCGTTAGGGCAGTTGGCAAGCTATCGTCGTCAGCAGCATAAAGATCTGACCGTGATAGCGATTACTGGTTCTAGCGGTAAAACCACCTGCAAAGAAATGCTAGGCAGTATTTTTGGTCGATTGGCACCGACATTGATTACTCGTGGTAACCTCAATAATGATTTGGGTGTGCCAATGATGCTGCTTGAGTTATCAGACCATCATCGCTATGCCATTTTAGAATTGGGTGCCAACCACATTGGTGAGATCGCCTATACGACTGAGATTGTGCGCCCTGATGTGGCCTGTATCCTAAATATTGGTACGGCTCATCTGGGTGAGTTCGGTAGCCGTGAAGGTATTTGCCAAACCAAGGCGGAGATTTATCACACCTTAACGGATGCGCAGTTTGCGATTGTTCCTGATAAAGACGATTTTACCAATCAGTTACGCCGCATTGCTGAAAAGCACACGTCACATGTGATTGGGTTTGGTAATACCGATGTGAGCGCAAGCCATCTAGATGTAGAGCCTGAGCGTAGTGAGTTTAAGCTACATATCGGTAATCAGGTTCATGATATCAATTTGCCATTAGCAGGCGAGCACAATGTCAATAATGCTTTGGCTGCTGCAGCCTGTGCGCATGCATTAAATATCAACGTCAGTGATATTGTTATCGGCCTTGAAAACGCGCGTCCAGCCAAAGGTCGTCTGAACAGTCAGATACTGGGTAAGCACCGTCTGATTGATGATACTTATAATGCCAACCCACACTCGGTACGCGCCGCTGCCAAAGTATTGGCTGCACAAACGGGTACGCAAGTGATGGTGTTGGGTGATATCGGCGAGCTAGGAGAGGCGGCAGTTAGTGAGCATCAAAGCCTCGGCCGTACTATCGCGACCACAGGTATCGATGTGCTGCTCTGTGTTGGCGAATATGCCAAGGCCACCGTTGCTGGTGCGAAAGAGGTTGCTGATATCAATGCTCAGGCATTCGCAGACAAAGACAGCTTATTGCAGTATTTGCAGCCGTATTTACAAGCGCACCAAGCAAAACCTTGTACGGTGTTGTTCAAAGGCTCGCGTTCCATGACAATGGAAACACTTATTCATGCGCTAGTAGAGGAGTAGGCGGTGTTAGTTTGGTTGTTTGGCTGGCTTGGCCAGTATTATACACCGTTTTCTGCGGTTTCTTCGTTGACGTTGCGAGCGCTGCTTGCGGTTATCACAGCGCTTGTGTTTAGTATGTTTTTTGGCGGGCGGGTCATTCAGCATCTGCGTGCGCTCAAATACGGTCAGGCCATTCGCAATGATGGGCCGCAATCGCATTTGGTCAAGACCGGTACGCCAACCATGGGCGGGGTATTGATTCTCAGTGCTATTGGGGTATCGACTCTGCTATGGGCACGTTTGAACAATCCTTATGTGTGGATTTTGCTCGTTGTTATGGTGATCTTCGGTGCTGTAGGGTGGGCGGATGATTGGCTCAAAATCAAGTATAAAGATCCCAAAGGTCTGATTGCGCGCAAGAAATATTTTTGGTTGTCGATGGGCGCATTATTCGTCGGCGTCTCTTTATACTACATCGCCACACTACAGCCGGATATCAATACGACTCACGAGATGCAAGATCTGTTGGTGCCGGTTTTTAAAGATTGGATGATTCCATTTTCGGCAGTACCTTTTGGTATTGGTTTTATTATCTTTACCTACTTTGTGATCAATGGTGCGTCCAATGCGGTTAACTTAACTGATGGCCTTGATGGCTTAGCAATCCTACCAGTAGTGCTTGTCGCAGCAGGCTTGGGTGCGATGGCTTATGTGTCAGGCGATGTGCGCTTTGCGGATTATTTGCACGTTCCGTATATTCCCTATAACTCTGAAGTCATTATCGTTTGTGGCGCCATGGTCGGGGCGGGTCTTGGCTTTTTGTGGTTCAATGCGCATCCTGCACAAGTATTTATGGGTGATGTGGGCGCGTTGGCACTGGGTGCGATGCTCGGTACGATTGCCGTGATGACGCGACAAGAGATTGCCTTTGCCATTATGAGTGGTCTATTTGTCGCTGAAGCGCTATCAGTAATGCTGCAAGTTGGCTCTTATAAATTGCGCAAAAAACGCGTTTTCCGTATGGCTCCGCTACATCATCATTTTGAAGAAATTGGCTGGAAAGAAACGCAAGTGGTGACGCGGTTTTGGATTATCGCCATCATTCTCGTCATCCTTGGGCTAATGACTTTGAAGCTGCGTTAGAAAAACAAGCCTCAAACATACCTAACTTTCCTGCTTAGAAGCCATCTCGATGATTATTGAGGTGGCTTTTTATCGTCTAAGCAACACGAAATTTGTTAAAATGTGGGTCATATTGCTATGACGTTGAGATACCTGTGTCCTTATTTATTTGTCCCCTTTGCCAGTCACCCATGCAGCCTGCAGCCGATACGTGGCGCTGTGACGGTAGTTTGCACCCCAAAAACACCTCACACCCTTTTGATGTGGCTCGCCAAGGTTACGTCAACCTGTTGCCTGTACAGCAGAAGAAATCAAAAGCACCTGGCGACAGTCAAGAATCTATCAATGCCCGCAAGCGATTTTTGAACCATGGGCACTATGGGCCGTTACAGAATCTGATTAGCCAAAAGATGGCAGCGCTACTGTCAAAAAGTGAGGCCATAGAGGAGCAGGATACTCAGTCTGTGAATTGGCTTGATATTGGCTGCGGCGAGGGCTACTACACGCAGGCAATGGCACAACTTGGCTCAGGTATTATTGATAACTTACTCGCAGCGGATATCAGCAAACCTGCATTGGTGGAATTGGCTAAAGTCAGTAAGGCGGCAGGTCGTCTTTGGTATCAGCGCAATAATACTAATGCTGCCAAAACAACGGTGATTTATCCGCTAGTGACCAGCGCCGCGCATCTACCGTTACGCTCTCATAGTGTGACGGGTATTAGCAGTATTTTTAGTCCTATTTTACCTGAAGCGTTCGCTGAGGTATTGGCCGATGATGGTTATTTAATCATTGCCAAACCAGATGCCGGACACTTGGCGACGATGCGAGATGCCTTATTCGATGATGTGCGTGAGCATGATTCTGATAAGTTTTTACACGAGTTGGCGCCATACTTTACGTTGATGGGGACTGACCATGTTAGTACAGAGATGACATTATCAGCGGATGATTTGGCTGATTTAATGACCATGACCCCGTATGCCTACCGCGCACGTAGTGAAAAAAGACAAGCGTTACTGGAGCTTAGTAAGCACGCGCCATTTAATACAGAGGCCAAGTTTGTGGTTTATATTTTGCAAAAAAAGGCGTCCAGTTGAGAGCCTTTTAATATTTTTGTTACGGCATCCACTAATCAGTATTCTTGTAGTAGCTAACCGCTACCAAAGGCAAAATACTCTCGAAACCATGCATTGTAGCGAATAGACAGTGGGGTTGGGCTGGCAAGCGTGATTGGTTGCGTATAACCTTGATGGAGGGCAATGGCGGCTGCGCGGATGGTATGAAAGTCGCTGGTGACAATCGCAATCGGTACCTCTTTATCAATACCATGCTGTTCAAGTATGATTTGGCTGTACGCCAAATTCTCCTCAGTACTGGTACTTTTCCCTTCTTGATAGATACGATCTAGTGGAATGTCATGGGTTTGCGCCAAGTAAGTCGCCATGATGTCCGCCTCACTGCGCGTGTGCTCATAGCCCACACCGCCACTGGTAATAATCAATGCCTGTGGTTGCTGCTCAATCAGTGTTGCTGCCGTATCCAAGCGACTAGCTAAGGTAGGGGTCGGCTTGCCATCGACCGTCCCAGAACCGAGTACAATAATAGCTGCTACAGGTGGCAAATCTTGTCTGCCCTGGGCAATCTGCTGCTGCAATGAATAAACAAATACCAAAAAGCTTATGAACCATAACCCAAACGCTAGCCACAATCCGTACCAAATACGTCGCAGTAAAGGATTCTTAGCAAGTATTTTTATAATTAAAGGAGCACCTAGTCCATGCCCTACAAAAACCACGCCTATCAAAAAAGGCAGCACTGTACCAAAATTAACCTTATCTACGGCCATCAGAGCAGTACAGTCAATGATGAGTATGGATCCAAGCGCTATCAATACGATACGTAATAATCCAAACATAAATTTTTTATCCTGTCAGCACTGATAGATCAATCACGCTTTCTATATAAGTGTCAAACATTCAGCATCAAATATTAAACGCTACAGCCACATCAACAGCGACCAAAAGCGTTATACATACTTCTAGGTCTGCCCGTCTATTTACACCAGTGGCACAACTATACAACTGTCTGCAGTTTAGTGGACGAATATGCCAAATAAAGGTAACAATCGCAACCTTTCTTCAAGTTTCATAAAGCTACTTAATACGAGAACCAGTTATCATTTTCTTTGTCGATAGAGCGATGCTTTATCGTGATACTTCATAAGGTATCTTTAATCATCATTTATTAATATGAATTACATTAGGAAAAAACAATGAAAAAGATAATAGTAAGTTCGATTTTAGCCGCTACCGCTTGTTTATCTATGGTTGGTCAAGCCAACGCTGCACCTGACTACTCAAAATCTCATGCCGCTCAAGTACAGCATCAAAAGCATGATGCTAAAGCCAAAGTAGGTAGTAAACATAAAGTTGTCAAAAACAAGGCAAAGGTATCACAGCAAAAAGCAAAAATAGTGGCTGCCAAGCATAAAGCACAAGAAAAGCATCAAGACAAATATCAGGGCAAATATAAAAACGATAAACAAAGCAAAAACGACTACAGACACCGCTCTTAAAAGTGATATCTGATTATTTAAAAATGACGCCCTAAGTAGGCGTCATTTTTATGTGCAATGGTTTGGCTAGTAGTTGTGATATATCCGGTCTTGTATCTCTATTTGAAGAGATATTACGGTCTAGCAGGTATGCAAAACGCTCACACCTTAACGTTTCTTAAACTTTCATCAAGCTACTTAACATAGGAACTGGCTATGATAAGAGACAGTATTAACATCATCTGCGCGCGCTAGTTATCTCAAATAGTGCTTTTCAATCAAACCAGTGGTGTTAAATATTCATTGACTGTCCTAAATAATCATCTTAAAAATCGACTGAGAGCGCCCATGAGACAAACCTTGTTCGTACTATTTATCACCTTATTCAGTGTAATAGGCTACTCAGCCAACGCGATGGTACCAAGCATTGCTTTTGCAGAAGCAGTAAACGCGACTCCAAAACCAGTCATGTCTGCTGAAACGAAAAAAATCAGACGAGACTGCCGCATAAATTTGGGGTTGAACAAGTTACATATGAATCTAAGTGACAGTGAAAAAGAAGCAATAAAGAGATGTATAGGCAGTAAACAGCTGTAGATTTAGATATTAGCAGCAATAGAGCAGTGATATGAGCCAGCAATATTCTTTATTGGTGGTTTTTTTTGATAGATAGGATAAAAATCACCATTTAGGCAGCATTAGACGATCAGACTGACAGTCTTACTGTTAAGGTGTCTGGATTTTATTTAGGATAGAGTATGACAGTACAGAAAAACTAGTGCGTTTCTCAGAATAGATAAGATTGGCGGTGAAGGAGGGATTCGAACCCTCGATACGCGATTAACGTATACACACTTTCCAGGCGTGCGGTTTCAGCCACTCACCCACTTCACCGTTTTTTGAACGCCTAAGTATAGCGGATACCATTTAAAATGTCACGACTTGCGCGCTATCTTTCTTTATTGCTAACTGCCTGCTAGGATAGCAGATACGCAATGATGAGTATAAATGGTTGAAGATTGAATGATAAGTTTCCGTGAGCGCACATATGGGCTTAAACACAGCATACTAATGACTGTCATGACAGTTGCAATAGGTATCACTCAAGCGCATGCTGATAATTTCACGCAGTGTAGCCAATCTTTTTATGGTGGTATCTATCCTGAATTTACCAACACCAAGCTGAGTAATAAGACACAAACACTATGCATGGATGGCTTTGCCGTTATGTACTCTGGTGTATCACGGACACCGCTGTGGTCAGCAGAACATCTAGATCGTGCGCGTCTGCAGCAAGCCAAACAGATCGACCGTGAAGATAGCTTCCATGAAGAAAGCAAGCTCCCAGAATCAGCACGCGCGTCATTATCTGACTATTCAGGTTCTGGTTATGATCGCGGGCACCTAGCACCAAATGCCAATATGGCAACGCGCAGCCAACAGTATGATAGCTTCAGTCTGGTCAATATCGCGCCGCAGTCGCCGCGCAATAATCGTTATATTTGGCGCAATATCGAATCGGCTACTCGCTATTTGACCCAGCAATACGGTGAGGTTTATACCATTACTGGCGTCGCATTTACCAATACTAAGACCAAGCAGCTTGCCAATCGTGTGCTTGTACCCAGCCATTTTTTCAAAGCAGTGTATATACCCGCGACCAATCAGGCAGGGGTATATTACGCACCAAATGACGAATCTGAACGCATTGATGTTATTAGTATCGATGAGCTGACCGCTGAAACCGGTATCGATGTCTTGCCGATGTTGGACATTCAAACTAAGCGAGAAGCATTGGATTTGCCATTGAAGGCAGGGGAGAGTTCAGACACAACTGATGCGCCAGCTCAGGAGCCGGATTGGATGCTATTCGTCTGGGCTATTTTGGAGTGGTTACTTTCGCAGTTAAAGGCATAGAGCAAAACGTAGAATACTTTTTGAGTTTTAAATACACCATAAGGATGCACACATGATTGACCCATTCGCCAATGATCACCAAAGCATGCAGGTTGGTGATCTTGTTATTGAAAACCAAAAGGACAAAATCATCATCTATGGTGATCTAGACCTGACTTTGGATGCATCCGGATATGAACACGCTCAGCAATTGCATGAGCTAATGAGTCGGGTCATAAACATATTTGAAAGTAAAAACCTTTATAATAATAATGATGATAAGTCAAAGGAAAATGATGACCAATTGGGCAAAGATATCGACAATCCCTTCTTGTAAGTCTTTGATATGGTTTTATTTTATAGAAATAATAAAGTATAAAAAAATTACTAGGCAAAGTCGGAAAATTGATTATAATGAGTCAAGACATCGCTTATGTCGCTCAAAATCTTTGACAAAGAGTTATGAGCAATATCGATAACCTACGCTTTATAAGTAGAGAGTCGCAAAGCTTGTAATAAAAGATTCTAGCAAAGGATAAGCATAGGACATCAGAAACATAATGTTTCGAGCAATCATTGTATGAAGGGAGTCAATCTATGAAATTATTTACAAAAACCACGTTAGCCGTTGCTGGTATTGGTATTGCTAGTATGGCATTTGCTGCTGACCCATTAGCCAATACGACTTGGCAGACATATGATGAAGGCAAGCCAAAAGGTACGGTAAAAATTACTGAGTCAAATGGGGTACTGACAGGTACGCTCATTGCTACTAACTCAGCCAAAGGCAAAAAGCATATAGGCAAGACCATTATTAGAGGTCTAAAATCTGATGGTGGCGGTAAATACAGCGGTGGTACGATTACTGATCCTGAAAAAGGCAAAGATTATCGTATGACGGCAAATCTAAGTGGTAATACTTTGAAGCTAAGAGGCTATATTGGTCCATTCTCTCGTAGCCAAGAGTGGAAAAAGAAATAAGTCGATCAAGTAGTTTTTTATCAGATCTGTACTTAATAGATAAAATCCCGCACTACCGAAAGGTACTGCGGGATTTTTTATGTTTTATATTTTATTGTGTCAGTAAGGGGAGGTTACTCAATAAAATAATAAACGCTGACACTACGGTAAGTAGTATCAGCGTATCGAACGATAGGGTTTAGACTATTAAGAGATCTTATCTGATAAATTCTGGATAAGCTTCCATACCACACTCTGCAATATCAGCACCTTCGTACTCATCTTCTTCAGAGATACGGATACCGATGACAGCTTTGATGATGACCCAAACGATGAAGCTTGCAACAAATACCCAAGCAAAGATGGTCGCAGCGCCTGCAATCTGACCGATAAAGGTAGATGCTGGGTTGGTAATTGGTACGATTAGTAGACCAAACAGACCAACCACGCCATGAACTGAGATTGCACCCACTGGATCATCAATTTTGATTTTATCTAACGCTAAGATTGATAATACGACGATGACACCAGCGGCAACACCGAAAAGAGTGGCTTGTAGCGCAGAAGGGGTTGATGGCTCTGCAGTAATGGCGACTAGGCCGGCTAATGCACCGTTTAGGAGCATGGTTAGATCCGCTTTACCAAAGATGATACGAGCGATTAACAGAGCGCCTACAGCACCGCCAGCAGCAGCAGCATTGGTATTCAAAAAGACCATGGCAACAGAGTTGGCACTGGCGATATCGCCAAGTTTTAGTACTGAACCACCGTTGAAACCGAACCAACCCATCCATAGGATCAGCGTACCAAGCGCGGCTAGTGGAAGATTGGCGCCAGGAATCGCACGTATCTCACCGTTAGGACCGTATTTACCTTTACGGGGTCCTAGGAGTAATACACCTGCTAGAGCAGCAGCAGCGCCCGCCATGTGTACGATACCAGAGCCTGCAAAGTCAGAGAAACCCATGTCACCTAGGTTAAATAACCCAAAGACATCGTTGCCGCCCCAAGTCCAACTGCCTTCTAATGGATAGATAAAGCCCGTCATGACAACAGCAAATAATAAGAAAGCCCATAGCTTCATACGCTCAGCAACAGCACCTGAAACGATTGACATACAGGTTGCTACAAAGACAACTTGAAAGAAAAAGTCCGAGGCTGCAGAGTAGACGGAGTCACCACTAAAGCCATTTTCGGCAGAGGCTGCTAACGCGTCTTCTACCAAGGTGTCGCCGCCTGCAATTCCGCTCAAGAACAGATCGCCACCATACATAATAGCGTAGCCGCATATCATGTACATGATACTGGCGGTTGCAAATAGCGCGACATTCTTAGTTAAGATTTCGACCGTGTTTTTTGATCGGACCAATCCGGCCTCTAACATAGTGAAGCCAGCTGCCATCCACATGACCAACGCCCCACAGATCAAAAAGTAAAACGTATCGAGCGCATACTGGAGCTCAAAGATTTGACTTTCCATTTAAATTCCCCTTGAATTTACAATATAGATATCGGTATGACCGATAGATAAAAATGCAGTAAGAGCCTTTCTCTATAAATCGATGTTTATAGATATGGCCTCAAATCTAGATAGCATCAGGTCCGGTTTCGCCCGTACGGATACGAATGACTTGCTCAAGCGCAGTGACGAAGATTTTGCCGTCACCAATCTTGCCAGTGCTAGCGATACGAGTGATTGCTTCAATAGCAGGTTCAACCATCTCGTCGATCACAGCGACTTCGACTTTTACCTTAGGTAAAAAGTCCACCACGTATTCTGCGCCGCGATAGAGCTCTGTGTGACCTTTTTGACGACCGAAACCTTTGACTTCAGTGACGGTAACACCTTTAACACCGATGTCAGAAAGCGCTTCACGCACATCGTCGAGCTTAAACGGTTTTAAGATCGCAGTGATTAGCTTCATAAAAAATTCCTTATTTGTGTGATGCCGCAGATTGATAGAGGCATTATGGTGCATCGTCGTATCTCTGCTTTGCTTACGGTAAGTTATTCAAGAACTGTGCCAACCTACTCAAGGGGGAGGTAGAATTGGGTTTATTTATTCAAAAATAACCGCGGTTGCAACAGAGTATATGGGTGACGATGTAATGATGAGAGCCATCATTATAAACATAGTAAAAGCGAATTAACCTTTAGCGTTTGGTTAATGAAAACTTTATTATAACCAACTTTTTAGGTGCTTGGGGAGGCTATCCCTCTATTTCATGTGACGATTTGCTAACTTGAGTTTAGTAATAAAATGAACGTTTGATGACAGCTGATTAAAGCTAAATAGAGGAGAGGTCGCGGTAAGCGGCAGAGACCAAAAGAGTCATTGGTGCTCTGCGCTTATATAGATAGGCTATGTGTGTAGATAAAACGATGCTTAAGCCTTAGGAAAAAGGAGGTATGGTGTTTTGGTGTTGCCTAATAACTTCTTAGTATCGCTGCCTTGTAGCAACTCACGTAAACGCGATTGGCCAAACGCGCCTGTTATGAGTAGGCCGATATCGTTTTGGTTTTGGTAGTAATTTAAAGCCGCCGCAACATCACGGCAGTCTAATAATGTTTTTTTAGATTTGATACCTGCTTGCTTGAGCTTCGCGTATGCTTCACGTAGGGCGTCACAGTTATCAGAGGTTTCTTTACCGATCATGACAATATGAATGGTCAAGGCACGCACGAGCGGGGTTTTACACAACCAATTAAGTAACTTATGGCATGTTGGACTGTTGTCAAAAGCAAACAAAGCGGTAGTAGGGGGCAAAAATGGTGCATGTGTCACCAAAATGGGGCAGTGGCTGACTCTAATCAGTTGTCCTAATGTCGATTTGCACGTGACATGATGACCGATGACGATCAATTGTGCCTTGTCATCGACGTAATCGATACTCTGGTTCAGGTTTTCATGACGATGCAAGGTATAAGTTTTAAGCTTATGAGGCTTTTGCTCGCAATACGTGGTAGCTTGAGACAGTAATAGTCTGCCCTGTGCTTTTAGCTCACAGTTGCCCAAATGCTCTTTGGTTGTGAACTGCTCAAGCAAGGCATTTTCATCATCGATATTGAGACAACCTGAATAATTGATTGCAGCTTTTTGCTGTAAGCTTGGGACTGAATGCAGCAGTCCTACAGGCGCGCGCAAGCGAATAGAAGCCCACATGCTGGCCTCTAATACAGCTTGAACATGATCAGGACAGTCCAAGCAAGCAATGACACTATCTGGTTTTAAGTTACTCATAAAACGGCCACATCATTCTAATCATCAAAATCAGCCACTCAGCGTAGGGCTAAGGCATCACGTACATACCCAACTCTTTTGACCAACGCAGCTGTCTATTTATCCATCGATTCACAAATCACTCATCGATTCACAAAACCTTGCCATACATCAATGACAAGTTAGACGTAGATTTGCTTAATCTAATAAGCCAATATCTCGGCGATCGTGAATAGAGAAGCGGTCAATAAGGGTTCGACTCGCATTGTTGAGTCCTACCACTTTGACATTAATACCTTCACGTTGCAAGCGCATGACCAGCTTGTCCAAGGTATCAACAGCACTGATGTCCCAAAAATGTGCATGGCTGACGTCAATTTGAATGCTGTCTACCGCTTCTTTGGTATCAAAGCTATTCAAAAACTGTGTCGTAGAGGCAAAGAACACCTGTCCTTGAACATAATAATAACGGGTATTGCTACTATCATCGTACTCACTGAATATGGTTAAGAACTGACCAATCTTATTGGCAAATGCTAAGGCAGATAGCAACACGCCAACACCAACGCCATAAGCTAAGTTGTGCGTAAAGACAGTGGTCAATACCGTCGCTAGCATCACTATATTGAATGACATCGGATGGGTTTTGAATTCGCGAATAGATTGCCAGTTAAACGTGCCAATCGATACCATAATCATGACAGCAACGAGAGCTGCCATCGGAATTTGGCTGACCCATTCACTTAAGAATACCACCATGATAAGCAGTACTACACCTGCGATCAAGGTAGAAAGGCGCGTGCGTCCACCGGATTTTACATTAATCATTGACTGACCAATCATCGCACAGCCTGCCATACCACCGAAGAAACCTGACACCACGTTAGCTATGCCTTGACCACGGCACTCTTTGTTCTTATCACTTGGCGTATCGGTCAGCTCATCGACAATCGTCGCAGTCATCATAGACTCTAATAAACCCACAATGGCAAGCGCAATAGAATAAGGAGCAATAATCAACAATGTATTTAGGTTCAATGGAATATCAGGCAACAAAAACACAGGCAACGAATCTGGCAAATCACCCATGTTACCGACGTTACGAATATCAAGATTCATATACATGGCGACCGCTGTCAAACCAACGATACAAATCAATGGAGAGGGAATCACACGGCCTATTTTAGGGATAAGTGGAAACAGATAAATAATTGCCAAACCCACAGCCGTCATGATATATACCGTCATACCGACACGCTCAGTCATGGGATTTAATTCTGGTAACTGGGCGGCGAATATCAATATTGCCAGTGCGTTGACAAAGCCAATGACGACTGAGCGCGAGACAAAGCGCATCAAATTACCAAGCTTTAGGATGCCCATGACGACCTGAATGACGCCGCACAATAAGGTCGCAGCCAGTAAATAGCGCAAACCATGATCGGCAACCAAATCAACCATGACTAAGGCCATAGCACCCGTTGCTGCCGAAATCATACCTGGACGACCACCGACAAAACTGATCACCACAGCGATACAGAATGAGGCATATAGGCCGACTTTTGGATCCACACCTGCGATAATAGAAAAGGCAATGGCTTCTGGAATAAGCGCCAAGGCGACAACCAAGCCCGATAAAACGTCACCGCGAACGTTGGAGAACCACTCGTCACGCAAGTTATCAACAAAAGATATCATAAGTAAACTACATAGGGTTAGAGGCAAAAAAAGTAATCATTACTCATTTATAAAATGATCGTGTCACTAAAAATAGCTATTCATTTTTCTTTTACGTCAACATGCACAGGTCATGTTGCCGTGTTGGAATGTGAAAGGTCAATCATAAGTATGTCTACTGATTTTTTTGGTATCACAAATACGCTCATCAATATTCAAAAAGATGATAAGAGCAATAAAACTACCTAAAATATGGTTTGAACCAGATTGCTTAAAATAGGCTATAAAAAAGGCCTATCGTAAGACATAGAATCAGCAATCACTTGCTGCAGTAGAGGGTAATCAATAATCTGCCAGAAAAGAATGCGGGTCTGACATCCCATTGTGACACTTGAATCATTGCTAAAGAGACGTGACAATAGCGCGATTAATGTGACAACATGATAAACTAAAATGCTTGGGTGAACTGCTTTATCATATAGCAATGTCACGCATCAATTAAGTTAGCTATTATAGCATTAGCCACTGAATATAAAAATAGGCGAATAATAGCACAAACACATAAAAAATCAGTACCGAAATCTGAACGATACCGTTATGATGCTTGTCATCTCGACGGTGTCATTTGGAGTCGCTATCCGCATCAGTGTGCTTGATGACATCTCGCTCGTTCAATAGAAGGAATAGATATGACCGCTCATAACGCAACAGAAACCTTGATCCACAAGGGTAATGGTCTACAGGTCGTGGTTGGTTTGGGACAGTCTGGGTTATCGGTCGCGCATTATCTTGCCAAACAAGGCTATCAAGTGGCGGTAACAGATGCACAGGTCGCGCCTACACTGGCAGCACAACTGCCAGATGAGATTGAGGTTCGTCAGTTTGGTAACATTGATGCAGAATTATTGCAGCAAGCTGCCCGCATTATTATCAGTCCTGGTATCTCGCTTGACACACCTGCCATTGCAGCAGCTCGTCACGCAAATATTCCCGTCGTCAGCGACATTCAGCTTTTTTGTGAGGCTTGTACGGTGCCGATCGTGGCGATCACAGGCTCCAATGCCAAAAGCACCGTGACCACCTTAGTGGGGCAAATGGCAGCAGACGCTGGTATCAATGTGGGTGTGGGCGGCAACATAGGGATACCGGCACTCACTTTGCTGGATAATACGAACATGGAGCTGGCGGTGCTAGAACTATCTAGCTTTCAACTAGAAACCGTCACAAACTTGGGGGCAAAGGTTGCTACTGTCCTCAATATGTCGCCAGATCATCTCGATCGCCATGGTGATATGCTGGGCTACCATCAGGCCAAACATCGTATTTTCCAAGGCGCTAAGTCCGTCGTCATCAACCGTGAGGATGCACTCACCCGTCCATTGGTTGCAGACAATCTGCCAAGGATCAGTACTGGCATCCATGCGCCTGACAAAGGACAGTACGGCCTGATAACAGATGGGGAAGGTCAAACATTTATTGCGCGTGGTACAGAAAGGTTACTGTCCGCAGACAAACTGTTGATGAAAGGACGTCATAATCTGCTAAACGCGCAAGCAGCTTTAGCGCTCGGTGAGCTTGCAGGTTTGCCCCTTGAGAGTATGCTCGAAACGTTACAGCAATTCACAGGTCTTGAGCATCGCTGCCAGTATATAGGGAGCTTTGCTAATATCGACTATTTTGATGATTCTAAAGGCACCAATATTGGCTCGACCATGGCTGCTATCGAAGGGCTAGGCGCGGTCTATGCACCAAAAGATGGTAAGCTATTATTGATTTTGGGCGGGCAAGGTAAAGGTCAGCAGTTTGGCGAGTTGACGCCCTTTATCAATCAGTATGTCAGCCAAGTGCTGTTTATTGGTGAGGATGGCAAGCAGATTGAGCAGCATTTACGCGCAACGAAATTAAGCGACGATGTGGCATTGCATCAATGCCAAACATTAGAAAACGCCTTTGTCACTATTCAGCAAGTCACTGCCAGCAGCCTATCGCAAGTGCAAGCGGTATTGTTGTCACCTGCCTGTGCCAGTTTTGATCAATACAGTGGTTATGCGGCTCGCGGTGAGCATTTCAGTCGATTGGTTGCTCAGTTAGACACGGCACAATCAGATAGCACGATTATCAGTTAAAAGTTTTAAATGGCTATGGGCTCGAACAGATTAGCTTAGATAGTGTAGTAGCATGTGAGTTACTTATTAACCAAAGCAGCATTTCTCGTATAAATGATTGTTTTGCTTATAAATTGCTGCTACTGTCGATCGTAATGACTCTGGTTGCTAGATAAATGATTGCTCAAGCATTTTTTGATGATTGAGGGTTTTTATCATCGTCTATCTAGTAAGATTTACTTTATGATTTTTTAAACGGTGGCGTTTCATAGACGTCGTGTTTTTTCGTTTGTTAGTGTA
Source organism: Psychrobacter sp. KCTC 72983 (assembly GCF_014280455.1). Taxonomy (NCBI): domain Bacteria; kingdom Pseudomonadati; phylum Pseudomonadota; class Gammaproteobacteria; order Moraxellales; family Moraxellaceae; genus Psychrobacter; species Psychrobacter sp. KCTC 72983. Next base: position 614,474 of record NZ_CP060390.1, on the reverse strand, counting down.
TATAAAATTATGGCGCTCTCTTCTTTTTTTCGTTCTTCGCCCAAAACCAAGCAAGCCTCTGGCTCAGATGGTGTGCTTTCTATGCCATCAGCGCGCGCAATTTTACTATCGAGCGTAGGTTGCATGATGGTACTTAGTCTGCTGATGGTGGCTTCTGCTTCTATTCCTTTTGCGCTCAGTCGCGGTATGACGGAGCTGTATTTTTTCAATAATCAGCTACTTTACATGACGATTGGGTTAATCGTCGCCATTATCCCTTATTATGGTGTGTCGTTACGGACGCTATATAAGACTGAAACGCAGTTTCTTTTGTTGGGTATTACTGGTATTTTGCTGGTGGCAACGCTGTTTAGTACACCCATTAACGGCTCTAAGCGCTGGCTCACGCTGGGAGGCTTTAACTTTCAGGTAGCCGAGTTGGCTAAGCTTGTCATGATTGTGTTTGTCTCTGATTTTGTGGTGCGCCGCTCTTTTGAGGTTCGTAATGGCCTAGACGGCTTTTTACGCATTATGCTAGTGGTGGTACTGATAACGATACTGCTATTGTCGCAGCCAGATTTTGGTTCTTTTGTCGTTATTTTGGGGACGCTATTTGCGATTTTTTATATCGCTGGAGCACCTTATAAGCATTTCTTAGCATTGGGTGCGGCAGCCGTTGGTGGCGCAGTGTTGATGGTGACCACGGCAGAGTATCGATTGGTACGTGTGATGTCGTTCATGGATCCGTTTGATGATGTGCAGGATACCGATTATCAGCTGGCACGTAGTCTGATTGCTTTTGGCCGTGGACAGTTTACCGGGGTTGGTTATGGCGAAAGCGTGCAAAAACTGTCGCATTTGCCTGAGGCGCATACTGACTTTTTATTGGCGATTACGGGTGAAGAATTGGGTTTTGTTGGTGTCAGTATGGTATTGATACTTGAAGCATTGATTATCGGTAGTGCGATGCGTATCAGTTACAACGCGCTAAAACGTCGCCAAATGCGCATGAGCTATACCGCGTTCGGTATCGGTGTGGTGTTTATTGCGCAGACGATTATTAATGCGGCGATGAACATGGGTGCCATTCCTACCAAAGGTCTCACCATGCCATTCTTTAGTTATGGCGGTTCTTCAATGTTGATTAGCTTGATGATGGTGGCTTTATTATTAAAAATATATAAAGAAAGTCCTGAGATTGAAAAGAGCCAATGCCGCTACTACTAAAAAGTTTAAATTAGTCTATACATTCTATGATCAAGCACTAAAAAAGCGCCGCAAACAGTGGCGCTTTTTGCTATCTATTTTTTTTGTGAGTTGCTTTTTAGTTATCTTCAATAAGGCGAATTCAACTGCTGCTTCCCTCGTAGCGGCGTATTGTCCCATTGAGCAATTGCTTGCTTGAGCATATTGGCTGGTGTGTCGATATCGACCTTTGGTTGCTGGAGTAGCTCTAATCCATGAGTAATGAGACGGCTTGGGTCTGAGGTATCAATTGGCTGCGCAAGATTTTGCTTAGAGAGCTTTTGACCGTCAGCATTATTGATTAATGGTAAATGATACCAATGGTCGATGGTTGGCAGTTGTGCCGCCTGCATGATACTGATCTGTGCTGTGGTCATGGGTAAAATGTCCAAACCACGCATGATATGAGTTACCTGTTGTAGGCCGTCATCAATGCTGGCTGCCAGTATATAATTGATCATACCGTCTTGACGACGAGCCACCATATCTCCTAGTGTCTGCTGCGGATTGTCCCATTGCAGTCCTTGGATACCATCGTGAAAGCCAATTTTATAGTCTGGCAGCTGTATACGTAATTTATGCTGTTGCCTATCAAGGCCAGATGCAACACAGCGTCGTGGGTAACGCTGTCTGTTTGGCTGCGTTTGATTGCATGGTTGTGTTAAGTTAGCATTATTGTGATGTCTATTAATTTCCTCTTGCGCCCAATATTGCTCTAGGTATTTGCGTGAGCACTGGCAGCCGTAGGTCAATGGGCGTAACGATGAAGACAAGTATTCGTTATAAATATCAATACGTTCAGACTGATAAATGACATCACCGTCCCAGTGCAACCCAAGCACCTCTAAGTCCATCAAAATCTGTTCAGTAAACTGTCTATCACAGCGCTCGGTGTCGGTATCTTCGATACGCAGCAGCCACTGTCCACCGAGCGATTTGATATGGCAAAAGCTTGCAAGTGCCGTGGTCAAAGAACCAAGGTGCAACTCACCCGTTGGTGAAGGGGCAAAGCGGCCAATAGGCTGGGATGATTTGGTGTGAGATGGCGTATCAGTAGGAATAGTTTTCACAATAAATGGCTATCGATAAAAATAATACAGATAGAATAATAAAAATCAGGTCCAAAAGATATTTATTAAATGAGATTGTTTCGTGAGGAAAGGCAACATTTCACCAACGCTCCCTCTACTCAACACAGAGTAGGGGGAGCGTTTGCGTGAAGAGGCAGTCATCTAAACGGTCGTCTAAAATGCAAAAAGCGACCACTCATAGGGTCGCTTTGTTTTACAGTCATCTTAGTTCTATCTGATTTAAGCGCCTTGGTTTTGGCGTTCTTTAATCTCAGACAAGGTCTTGCAGTCGATACATTGGGTTGCGGTTGGACGTGCTTCTAGACGGCGCAAACCGATTTCTACGCCACAAGTTTCACAAAATCCATAGTCATCATTTTCGATTTCCAATATGGATTTGTCGATTTTGCGGATAAGTTTGCGTTCACGGTCACGTGTGCGTAAAGCAAGGGCAAACTCTTCTTCTTGAGTGGCACGATCATTGATATCAGGCATGGCGCTTGATTCGTCTTGGATGTAGCTTTTGGTACGATCCGCTTCGCCAATCAGTTGGTTTTTCCATTCCAACAAAATCGCCTTAAAATGCTCTAACTGTGCATCAGACATATACTCTTCGTCTGGGGCTGGCACATAAGGAGTAAACTTGACTTCACTTGGATTTGTGGTCACGGTGCTCATATAGGTATCCTACTTTTTCAAATTAATTCAATAAAACGACGTATCAAAAGACAAGACGTTATCAGTTTTACAAACGCTATAATTTGTCCTTTTATCAAACGTTTTACCACTTGGTAACACAAGTAACACAGCTGATCAAATAATATCGTTATGCTGGTCTATCGGTATCGACACACCATTGCTTAGGTATACTGCGATGCAAAATTTTCGTTCAATAGCATGGCTGCAATCATGTGGTAAATGACTGACTGTGAAAAACGATTTTAGCTACTATATTGCTGACTAATGTGAGATATCAGGTCATTTCGCTTCATTTTACAAGTTGTATCATTGTTTTTAATAATAATGAAGTTATTTTTTATCCTGATCTCATTTTTGCTTAATCTACTCTCTAGTGCCACTTCAGTTAATAGGTGCTAAATCCTTGACGTGTAAGCGCTATAGCTATTTTATGCACCAATAAATATGGGCATTAAGTATCCAGTCTTTCAATCCAGCTTGCAACCTTTCCATTGTTGGCTAATTGCAACCAGCGGTAACCAGGCAAGCAAGCTTCATCGTAAGCAAAATCATGCGAATAAGGTTTAAATTGATAGCAGGTAGATGGTGTGCTATAAACAGTCACACCTTGACGATGACGAATCTGCTCTTGGTGAGTATGACCGCTAATGATTACCTGTAAATGCTCAAAAGGCGCCATATACTCCCAAAAAGTTTCAGCGTTTTGCGCCATATGGGTGTCAATCCAGTCAGAATCTACTGGGATGAGGTGATGGTGTAGGGCGATAAGCGCAGGCTTATCACATGCCTCAAGCCGTTTGCATAACCAATCAATATCTGTAGTGGTTATCTCACCTGCCACTTTCCCTGTGATAGACGAGTCTAATAACAGTAGCTGCCAGTGATCACTCTCAATGATGTGCCGACTGAGTAAGCGTGAGTCAGCAGGCTGGGCAATGAGTGTCCGCTGAAAAAACGGCAAGTCTTCACCATTCTCATCAGTCACATCGTGATTGCCAGCGATACATACAAAAGGAATTTGAGTTGCCTGTAGTACGGCAAAAATATGGTCATAGGTGGCGGGCTTTACTTTACTGACCAGATCGCCAGTCACGATAATCAAATCACAGCGAATATCTTCACTCAGTGCTTGCTGCAGTACAGCTTCAAAATTACGCTGACAATCACCCACTTCATTGACATGACTACTGTCAGTATCAGCAGCGACAGGCGTAGATAGATGCAAATCAGTGATTTGTAAAATATTTATCTGTTCATCGGACGTGCTGATTTTATTGACGGGATAGTTCGGCATTGGGTCGGTCCCTTATCGAATCAAAACAATGGTCATTGTGAGAACGAATATGGATAAATGATCTACTATTTTCAAAATTATATTAGGGCGTGTTGAACATTCGACCATGGCACTGACAGCGACTATTTTTTAGGCGATTCGATGTTAAAAATAATAAGTTTAGTCATTCTAAGCGCTTATTTTTAACGATGAAGCGGCAAAAAAGAGTCCTGTCCCCTGCTTTTATCGTTGGGACTGATGCTAAAATTGCCCCATACTGCGTTACAAATCTCGCTAAGGCATCTGCATTATCGTCGCTTTGTGCCTTGTCTGGAACAATTTTAGCGATCAGCAGTGCCTATTTGTGAATGTTCAACACGCCCTAATCTATTATTAACACTAATTAATGACGAGTCATATAGTGAATCGGTACAAATAATGGCAAAGCAAGTTTATAACATAAAGCCAATGAAAGCTCTAGTGATATCAATGAAATAAAGTTGACTAAAGCAGATGTATAATGCTGCTATAGCCTATATATCAGCACGCTAGCGCGCTGACCGAAATTTTATTTTGGCTAGCTTCGAAATCATTAGCGCGATAAAAAACAATATCGCTAATATCAATACGATAGAGAGTCCAGTCTGGATATCTAGCCAGATACTTCCCCACACGCCAAGCGTCACGCCGAGCTGCGCAATGATAAACGCTGTGATCACCATTTGTTTTGGTGATGAAGACCATAAGCGTGCCGTTAGTGCAGGTAATACCAATAAACCACTGATCAATAAGCTTCCAACAGCTTGTAGCGCAATCGCACAGAACCCTGCAAGAACACCCATAAAAAATAGTCGCTGGCGGGTCGGGTTAATGCCTTGAATGCGAGCTAATGCTTCATGAGTTGCAAGTTTTATTTGAGCGGGCCAAATATACAATAGTAGCCCCAACCCAGCCAGTACACTACCAGCGAGTAGTGGCAAATCCGCCCAGTCCAGTTCAAGTAAATTGCCAAATAAAAACCCCAAGACATTGGCTTGTTGATTGGTCAGCTGCGTTAAAGTCAATAGCCCCAAACACAACAGCGTGACGGCTACCACCGCAAGCACGGCATCAGCTGGCAGACGGTCATCATCCATCAGTACCAGACACAGCACCACCGCTGCACTAACCAATGCCACACCTATACCCATGGGCAACTGCCACCAAGCAGCAAGTGCGACTCCAAGCAAGGTACCATGTGCTAAAGCATCGGCAAAGAATGCCATGCGTCGCCACAAGACTAAGCATCCTAAAGGCGCTGATAGTAGGGCTAAAATACTGCCAGCGATCCAAGCAGGTGCAATAATGGCTAACCAAGCGGTCATAAGAAGTGTCCGTAAAATTTTTATAAGAAAAGTTAGTGCTGTCTATCGGTCTGGTAACGCTGGCTTTAACGAATTTGATGTTAGCTATTTTCGATTTAGTTCATCATTGTTTTTGGTCATTATCGTTATAGCTCGCTTGGTGCATGATGCTCGCAAGCATGTGGCTGATGCACATATGGCTGCTCATAATGATGACCAAATAGCTTTTGAAACTCAGAGCTCATAGCAAGCTCGCTTGGTTGTCCTTCACAGCAAATGTGCTTGTTGAGACAAATGACACGGCGACTGCCTTTCATTACCCAGTGCAGATCATGTGATACTACCAGCATCGCACAGCGCAAAAACTCCGGCAACTCATCGATAAATTGATATAACCAAACCTCGGTATCAGGATCGAGACCCTGCATCGGTTCATCTAGAATAAGTAAATTGGGCTTATCTAATAGCGCCCTTGCCAGTAGCACTCGCTGCGTCTCACCACCTGATAATTGCAGCATTTGTCGTGACAATAAATGCGTTAGTGATAAATTATCAAAGATAAACTGTCGCTGCTCAGCGGTAAGGCGTCTCTTATCTGCTTGTCCCAACAAATCGCAGACGCGCAGCGGCAATATGGGTGGCACAGCGAATCGCTGCGGTACATAGCCAAACTGTAGCTGTTGATGAGCTGTGATACTGCCTTTTGTGGATTCGATCAGACCCAAAATAAGCTTGACCAACGTTGACTTACCCGCACCATTAGGTCCGATAATACTGACGGTCTCATTGATTGCAATATCGATATCAATATGTGAGAGCAAACGTTGGTGGCCGATATGGTAGCTGACGTCGTTCAAGCTCAGCAGTTTGCCAGCTTCATTCGTGGTACTACTATTCACAATAGCAGTAGTCGACTGGTTAGAGGGTGAGGTAGACAGGCTCATAGGATAACAACGAATAGGTAAATGGATAATACAAATAAACAATCAAGGACAGCGACGTACTTTTCAGGCAACCAAAGAGCCTCAATAAATCTTACTGGCAAACTTGGCAACGACCACTCAGCTCAATAACACTACGCTCAACCGTAAAACCGACATCTTGTTCAGCGAAACTCATCATTTCTTGTACTGGTAAGCTGCTACATTCTTGAACTCGCTGGCACTGATCGCAGATTAAAAAGGCAGCTGTGTGCTGTGCTCTGGGATGGCAGCAAGGAACATAAGCATTGATAGACGTTAATTGATGAATCAACCCTTCACTTAGTAAAAACTCTAAGCTGCGGTAAACCGTCGGCGGCGCAACATTTTTTGGCGCTCGCTTTTTGGTTGATGGTTTTTCTACAGATTGCTTTGATAAGCCAGATGCTTTTAGCGTATCACTATCATCCATCTCAAAGAGGCGCATTTGCTGCAATTGCGTGATTAAGTCATAAGCACCAACAGGTTGATCAGACTCTAAAACCAGCTGATATATTTGCTGGCGCAAAGGGGTAAAACGTGCCCCACTTAGACGACAGTGCTCTTTTGCTGCTGCTAAGCGTTCAATAACGTCATGCGGAGTCAAATCTTGCACATCATGTAAATGTTCGCAATTCGATGAGGTAGTAGACATAGTACAGGCTCCCAAAATAGCATGGTAATCGCATGACGTTTTTTATGATAGCGTTTTCTATTGTTATAGTATAACATAATAAACGTGAAATCGAATCAGTTGTCTCACATCGCTTATATATATTGATCATTTTTTATCCAATGATGCGGCACGACACTGTGACTCATAACTTTGTTACTCATTGATTAAAGAGCTTACCATGAACTCTGCTTTTACTTATTTACGACGCTCAATCATTACGTTACAGCGCTTACTGATTACAGGATTGGTAGTCTTAGGCTCTTTTACATTAAGCGCGCACGCAGCAACGGTCAGTGTCAGCAATCATCCCATGTTTTTACTCAGTCAAGCCGTAACGGAAGGCACACCTTCTGCTAACCAAATTTTACAAGCTGGCGATGTGGGGCATCATGGCAGTATTAGTCCAAGTGATAAGAAAGCCATTCAAGACAGTAAATTTGTGGTTTGGTTTGGTCCCTCATTAGAAAACAGCCTGACTGGCAGTTTAGAGATGGCACCTAATGCCATTGACTTATTTGCTTTTGATGCTTTTACTCGGCATCCTCTTCGTGATATTCAAGGAAAGCCTATTGCGGGCACGTTTGATCCACATATCTGGCTCGATCCTGAAAATGCAAAGGCCATTACTCGTGCCTTAGCTGTTATTCATAGCCATGCCAATCCAGAGTATAAAAGTACCTACCAAGCCAACGCCAAAAAATTTGCACAGCGTATGGACAATGCTGTAGCGAAAATACAGCAATCCACACAAAAACAGCGTCCTTATTGGGCCTATCACGATGCCTATCAATATATTGAAAATGCCACAAAAATAAAGCTGGCAGGTAGCTTAAGCCCAGACCATCACCTTGCTCCAAAAGCAAGTCAATTGCGCTGGCTTAATGATAATCGTCCAACCAAACAAATGTGCTTAGTCAATCAGAGCACCGCTAGCAAAGGATTGCTTGTCAAATTGCAGCCTATCAATACCACTGTCCAAATCGAAGACATGAGCGATAGCGAAGACTTTGTAGAAGGATGGACAGAAATGGCTCAGCAAATCCACCAATGTATATCCTAGAATAGGAATCTATTCGTTAGGGTTGTTCTATAAGCTAAAGTTTTAAAAAGAGTGAGACAGCTGTTTTTCAAGTATCTGGTACGGCTACGTAACATAGCAATACTAGTGGGTTGCGTTAGGTGACTGATAAAAGTCATATTTTACTTGCTTAATAGTGGCTGTCTCCTTATAATAAGTGGCGTTTTATTTTGGTTTAAAGATAATGCCTGTAGAGTAAGTCATTTACGGATAAAAGTGATGTAAGTATGCTATATTATCCCAATGCTGAAAGGCTATAGGAATATCGATGACCAAGCCTGCCAAACGCACGCAAAAAGATAAAATAGGCATCTATATCAAACGGCAAGCATGGATATTGTTTATCCTTATCATTATTGCTTGGATTATAGATACGATTTGGTTACGTAGTGAGCTTACTGTAGCAAAAAGCGCCGCCATTGGTGCGCTGCTCAGTTTTACGACTCAAGTTGTTTTTGCTTTTTTTATCTTTTGGTACACTGGATATCGCGCGCGCCAACATATCGTTAGCCAGCTATATCGAGGTCAGATGGCTAAATGGCTATTGACTGTGTTTGGTTTCGCACTAATTTTTATTACCGTACAACCCCTATCGGCACCTGCGCTATTTATCGGTTTTATGGTAATGCAAATTAGTCACAGTTGGATGTTGTGGCATATACGCTAGCGCTAATAAATGATCACTACATAGATAATTTATTCATAGTAATGGCAAGTCACCCTGCCGTCCAACTTCTCTATGACTAGTTCAAAAAGTCAAAGTACAAAACTGTCCCATGACAGCACCATTGATTATAAAAATCGAAGTATGAGCCTTTATATGAGGCGTAGTATGCAACGACACAATGATAGGGTAGAGTCAATTTAGCTACTAATATCATTGATGATTAAATTTTTACAGTTTAGTTATGGACGACTAACTATATTAGTAGCCGTTATTGTCAGCTAACTTATTCATACATTGGATAATAAAATCATAATTGACTTTACACGAATACTACGCTGCATTAATATAGACAGCTAAATATTTTGTTTATAAGCGCTGCACTAAGCGCCGGTCGTAAAAAACGGCCAGTAGACAAGCACATATATAATAATTTTGCGTATACATGCAAGGGCTATTACTGAGTTATCATAAGCCCTTTTTTGATAGCTAAAATTTATGTCAAGTTATCAAATATAGCATTAGTAATAGAACTATGGGTTGGATGTTGTTGGTTACATGGGTGCTTTTAGTATGATTTATTTGTTTGCTTAATTGCAGGGCAAATAGAAATAACAAACCCCATCAGATGACAACCATATTTTTGGTAGTTGATTAAATCGTTGATTAATAAGAAGCTTACATTATGGCATCCGAGCAAACATCATCAGAATATATCTCTCACCACTTAACGAATTGGACGTACGGTTATCTGCCGGGCGAAGGTTGGAAAGTCGCTCATACTGCTGAAGAAGCAGCGCAAATGGGCTTTAACGCTATCCATCTTGATTCTATGCTCTGGTCAGTGGGTCTGGGTATTTTATTTTGTACCATCTTTTGGATGGTTGCCAAAAAGGTTACTTCAGGCGTACCAAGTAAAACTCAAGCAGCGGTTGAGATGATCGTTGAGTTTGTTGATAACAACGTTCGTGATTCTTATAGTGGTACATCAAAATTGATCGCGCCATTGGCGTTGACTATTTTTGTTTGGATCTTCTTGATGAACTTGATGGATTTGATCCCTGTTGATTTTATTCCAGGTTTAGCTGGCCAAGTTGGCGCTGCTATGGGTCATGATCCCCATCATGTTTTCTTTAAGATTGTTCCAACGACTGATCCTAACATCACGCTTGGCATGTCGTTCTCTGTCTTTGCACTGATTATCTTTTATAGCATTAAAGAAAAAGGGTTGGGCGGCTTTATCGGTGAGTTAACACTGCATCCATTTAGTGCCAAAAACCCAATCGTACAAGCGATTTTGATCCCGATCAACTTCATCCTAGAAGCAGTTACCTTAATAGCAAAACCTGTATCACTCGGTTTGCGTCTGTTTGGTAACATGTATGCTGGGGAATTGATTTTCATACTGATTGCTCTAATGCCGTTTTGGATTCAATGGGCGTTATCGGTACCGTGGGCTATCTTCCACATCTTAGTTATTACACTTCAAGCGTTCGTATTCATGATGCTGACGATAGTTTATATGTCGCTTGCATCATCAACTGAACATTAATTAGACATTCAATAGGTAAATGAGGATACATCAATGGATCCAGTATTAGGTGGTTACACAGTTATCGCAGTAGCACTACTTATCGGTCTTGGCGCACTTGGCACAGGTATTGGTTTTGCTATTCTAGGTGGTAAATTCTTAGAAGGCGTTGCTCGTCAACCAGAGCTTGGCTCACAGTTGCAAACTCGTATGTTCATCGTAGCAGGTCTTTTGGATGCTATTCCGATGATCGGTGTTGGTATTGCTATGCTATTGTTGTTCGCTAACCCTCTAGCAGGTTAATCCGAAAGCTCAGTTGTACATGTTTGGTGCTCAAGGGTTTTCTATTAAATATAGTCAAGATTTGACTACCAAACATGATCAATGAAACTGGTTTTTCATTAACAAAGAGGTGATCACGTGAATATCAATTTTACCCTCGTCGGTCAAGCCATTGCTTTTGCAATATTTGTGGTTTTTTGCATGAAATTCGTGTGGCCACCACTTATCGGTGCCATCAATGAGCGTCAGCGCAAAATCTCTGAAGGTTTGAATGCCGCAGAAAAAGCAAAAGCAGATTTGGCAACCGCGGAGCAAAATGTCCAGCAGGAACTTGATCTTGCAAAGACCAAGGCTGCCGCTCTAATCGAGCAAGCAAACAAGAGTGCCAATCAGCTCATCGAAGATGCAAAATCGCAAGCCCAAGCGGAAAGCGAGCGCATTCGTCAACAAGCGCAAGCGTCTATCGACCAAGAAATCAATCAAGCGCGTGAATCATTACGTGCCCAAGTTGCTGAACTGGCTGTACTTGGTGCAGAGAAGATTTTGCAAGACAAAGTCGATGTGCAAAAACATGCCAGTATGTTAGACCAACTGGCGGCGAAGCTGTAATTGTGAGGATATAATGGCTGACTTATCAACCTTAGCACGACCGTACGCTAAAGCCGCGTTTGACTATGCCAATGAAAACGGCGCTGTAAACGAGTGGGAAGATTTCTTACTTGTCGCTAGCACTGTTGTCAATGACAAGTCGTTCAGTACTTGGCTAGACAATCCAGCTGTTTCTGCTGAGCATAAGTCAGCTGCTTTGGTCGATCTTTATGGCTCACAAGTAGCCGGTGATAGCGACTCTGCTTTTAAACAGCTACTGGGCGAGAGCAAAGGTTCTCGCTACGGTAACAGTATTAGCTACCCTAAAGTATCACCCCAGCTCAATAATTTTGTTAAGCAGTTGGCGCAACAAGAGCGTCTGGCGCTGCTTCCTGAAGTTTATGAGCATTATCGCCGTCACAAGGCAATAAGCTTAAAGCAGCTTGACGCATATGTGACTTCTGCCTACCCATTGACCCATGAACAGCGTCAAATGCTGCAAACGCGTCTTGCTACATCACTAAATGCAAGCATAGTCATTCATGAATCAGTGGATCCAAGCTTATTGGCAGGCGCTACAATCAAAGTCGGTGACAAAATCATTGATGATTCGATGCGCGGCAAGTTACAACAGTTAAAAACACAGCTAACTGCCTAATGCCATTTATCGACGCAGTCATATAATGTCTGCGTGACAGTAAGAGCATTTGAGTCAGTGGGCGGGTTATCATAAATTAAAGGAAACAAGGCAATGCAACAATTGAATCCAGCGGAAATCAGTAACCTGATTAAGCAGCGTATTCAAGACCTTGATGCGGGTGCAACTGCAAAGAATGAAGGCACGATTGTCAAAGTATCTGACGGTATCGTGCAGATTCATGGTCTTGAAGATGCCATGTACGGCGAAATGATTGAGTTTGAAGGTGAAGTCTACGGAATGGCGCTTAACTTAGAGCGTGATTCTGTTGGTGCAGTAGTACTAGGTGACTTCCTAAAATTACAAGAAGGTCAAAAAGCCTATTGTACTGGTCGCATTCTTGAAGTACCCGTAGGTCCTGAGCTGCTAGGCCGTGTTGTTGACGCTTTGGGTAATCCTATTGATGGCAAAGGTCCTATCGATGCCAAGATGACTGACAAAGTTGAAAAGATCGCCCCTGGTGTTATCGATCGTCAGTCAGTAGATCAGCCAGTGATGACTGGTTATAAAGCCGTAGATACTATGATCCCAATCGGTCGTGGTCAGCGTGAGCTTATCATTGGTGACCGTCAGACTGGTAAAACAGCAATGGCTATCGATGCGATCATCGCACAGAAAGCTTCAGGCATTAAGTGTATATACGTGGCTATCGGTCAGAAACGTTCGACCATCGCTAACGTGGTACGTAAGCTTGAGCAAACTGGCGCACTAGAATACACCACTGTTGTGGTAGCTTCAGCGTCGGAGCCTGCAGCACTACAGTATATCGCGCCTTACTCAGGTTGTACGATGGGCGAATACTTCCGTGACCGCGGTGAAGATGCACTGATTGTATTCGATGATTTATCAAAGCAAGCCGTTGCTTATCGTCAGATTTCACTATTGCTACGTCGTCCGCCAGGTCGTGAAGCCTATCCTGGTGATGTATTCTATTTACACTCACGTTTACTTGAGCGTGCATCACGCGTAAACGCGGATTACGTAGAAAAGTTCACTAACGGTGAAGTGAAAGGTAAAACTGGTTCTTTAACCGCACTACCAATCATCGAAACACAAGCTGGTGACGTATCTGCATTCGTACCAACCAACGTCATTTCGATCACTGATGGTCAGATCTTCCTAGAGTCTAGCTTATTCGCCTCAGGTATCCGTCCAGCAGTCAACGCTGGTATCTCGGTATCGCGTGTTGGTGGTTCTGCTCAGACTAAGATCATCAAAAAGCTCTCTGGTGGTATTCGTACCGCACTGGCTCAGTATCGTGAATTGGCAGCATTTGCTCAGTTTGCCTCAGATCTTGATGACGCCACTCGCGAACAGCTTGATCATGGTGAGCGTGTGACTGAATTGATGAAGCAAAAGCAGTATCAGCCAATGTCAATCTCTGAGCAAGCAGCGGTTATCTATGCATCAAACGAAGGCTTTTTAGCTGACGTACCAGTCGAGAAGATTGGTTCTTTTGAGGAAGCCTACTTGCGTTATATGCATGATGAACAAAGTGAATTGATGCGTGAGATTGATGACACTGCGAACTACAATGATGATATCGCAGGTCGTTTAAAGTCAGCGTTAGAGACCTTTAAACAAAATCACAGTTATTAATTTAACGGGTTAAGCCGAAGTGGTTATGACTGTCGTTAGAAAAGTGGCGCGTTGTCTGACTAGATATTGGCGCCACTGTCTTAACCATGACCGGTATTAGATCGCGTAATGCCACAAGATATAAAATGTTATTCTATAAAAGTGATGTTGTATATCAAATGATTGTTGCATGCGCCAATGCTTTTTAACCCTCTTATATTGGAATCATTATGGCAAGCTTAAAAGAGATACGTGCCAAAGTCACCAGTATTAAAAGCACCCAGAAAATCACTCGTGCCATGCAAATGGTAGCAGCGAGTAAGATGCGCCGTGCTCAAGAGCGCATGGAAGTGGGTCGCCCGTATGCTGATAGTATGCGCCGGGTTATTTCACATTTGGTGCATGCCTCATCAGACTACAAACATCCGTATATGGTATCGCGTCCAGTCAATAAGGTTGGCTATATTGTCATCACCTCTGACCGTGGCCTAGCGGGTGGTTTGAATATTAACTTATTCAAAGCTTTAACTAAAAGTATCCAAGATTATCAAGATCAGTCAGTACAAGCTGAGTTTGCAGTCATCGGTGCCAAAGGTGTCAGCTTCTTCAAAAACTTTGGTGGTAATGTTACATCGGCTGTGACCGATTATGGTGACAAACCAACGTTTGAGCAATTAAATGCACCGGTTCAAGCCATGCTTGAGGACTACAGTAACGGTAAACTTGACCGTATCTATGTGGTCTATAACCGATTCGTCAATGCGATGACTCAGAAGCCAACTGTTAATCAGTTGGTACCTCTACCAGAGCAGTCATTTGGTGATGAAGACAGTGGTCTACAGACAGAACTTAGCTGGGATTATATCTACGAGCCTGACATCAAGACGTTGATTGATGAATTGCTTGGTCGCTATATCGAGTCGATTGTTTATCAAGCGGTAATGGAAAACATTGCCTCTGAGCAGTCGTCACGTATGGTCGCGATGAAAGCGGCAACAGATAATGCTGGTGACCTTATTAACGATTTACAGTTGGTTTATAACAAGCTGCGTCAAGCGGCGATTACCCGAGAAATCTCGGAAATCGTTGGCGGTGCTGCTGCTGTTTCATAATTGACTACACCTATATATAGAAGTTCAAGGAGAACGCAATGAGTAGCGGTCGTATTGTACAGATTATTGGCGCGGTTCTTGACGTTGAGTTCAACCGTAATGAAGTTCCTCAAATTTTTGATGCCTTGCAAGTAGATGGTACCGAAACCACCCTAGAAGTACAGCAACAGCTAGGTGATGGTATCGTACGTACTATTGCAATGGGTTCAACCGAAGGTTTAAAGCGTAACCTACCTGTTACTAATACTGGTGCACCGATTTCTGTGCCTGTAGGTACTGGTACGCTAGGTCGCATCATGGATGTTCTTGGTCGTCCTATCGATGAAGAAGGTCCTGTTACTGCTGATGATAAATGGTCTATCCACCGTGAAGCACCAAGTTATGCTGAGCAATCAAACAGCACTGAGCTACTAGAGACGGGTATTAAAGTTATTGATCTACTTTGCCCGTTTGCTAAAGGTGGTAAAGTTGGTCTGTTCGGTGGTGCTGGTGTTGGTAAGACCGTTAACATGATGGAGCTGATCAACAACATCGCTCTAAAACATGAAGGTTTATCAGTATTTGCTGGTGTTGGTGAGCGTACTCGTGAGGGTAACGATTTCTATCACGAAATGCAGGAAGCTGGCGTTGTAAACACTGAAGACTTTAGTAAGTCTAAAGTAGCAATGGTATATGGCCAGATGAATGAGCCACCAGGTAACCGTTTACGCGTTGCACTGTCTGGTTTGACCATGGCTGAGTACTTCCGTGATACCAAAGATCCTGTTACTGGCAAAGGTCGTGACGTACTGTTGTTTGTTGATAACATCTACCGCTATACACTAGCGGGTACAGAAGTATCGGCACTACTTGGCCGTATGCCATCAGCGGTTGGTTATCAGCCAACACTCGCTGAAGAGATGGGCTTACTGCAAGAACGTATTACGTCAACGCAGTCAGGTTCGATTACTTCAGTTCAAGCCGTTTACGTACCTGCAGATGATTTGACCGATCCATCACCTGCTACAACGTTTGCTCACTTGGATGCAACAGTCGTACTAAGCCGTGATATCGCATCACAGGGTATCTATCCTGCGGTTGATCCATTAGATTCGACGTCGCGTCAGCTAGATCCACAAGTTATCGGTGAAGAGCATTACAACGTTGCTCGTGGTGTTCAGGAAGTATTGCAGCGTTATAAAGAGCTTAAAGACATCATTGCTATCTTGGGTATGGATGAGCTATCAGAAGAAGATAAATTGGTTGTTTATCGCGCTCGTAAGATTCAGCGCTTCTTGTCTCAGCCATTCCACGTCGCTGAAGTCTTTACGGGTGCACCTGGTAAATACGTACCACTACGCGATACCATTGCTAGCTTTAAAGCAATCATCTCAGGTGAGTATGATGACCTGCCAGAACAAGCATTCTACATGGCTGGTAGCATCGATGAAGTTGTTGCTAAAGCTGAAAAAATGAAGTCTTCTGCAGCGTAAGTTGTATGAGCATGAGTTAATGAGTAGGTATAATATAAATTTTATATCTACTCTTTAGTAACGCATCGCAGTGTTTACTGTTTTTTGATTGCGCTTTGATGGTAAGGAGTTAAGTATGGCAACGTTACAATGTCGCGTCGTAAGTGCTCGTGAAGAGTTGTATTCAGGCGAAATTAGCATGTTAATAGCTACTGGTACCGAAGGCGAGATTGGTGTATTGCCAGGTCACACACCGCTGATTACTTTGCTAAAACCGGGTGCAATGCGAGTGCAAAAAGCAAACGGCGAAGAAGAAATCATTTATGTTTCAGGTGGTGTACTAGAAGTACAACCAAAAATGGCAACTGTATTGGCTGATACCGCTATGCGTGCGCACAATCTTGACGAAAGCAAAATCGTTGAAGCACGCAAAAAAGCAGAGCAAATGCTGGTCAATCAGTCTGATACACTACAAACCAATGCAGCTTTAGCGTCGCTTGCAGAATCAGTCGGACAATTACAAACTATTCGCAAGTATAAAAACCGCGCGTAAAGCAGAGTTTTGGTTAGATATTTTTAGCTTGGATTCTCAAGCAACAATAAGACAGTCCTTTATGGACTGTTTTTTTGTGCCTATGGATTTTTTATTGTCAGTCTTTTTTAAGCTAAATTCACTAAATTCAAATAGATGAATCCATCATTCATGTCTTCTTTAAAATATAGCCACTCATCCATTGTCACATAAAATAATATGAGAATTTGTCCAAAAGTGACTGGCGACAATCGTAATATGTCGTTATATTAGACAATGAAACATTGTAAATAGGGAGTGATGATTGAGCGCATGTAAGCTTAATGTATCACTCATTTTGACAATTTATATGTATTTAGGCAGTGATTGGCAAATCAGAATAAAACGATTAGCCAGTAGAGGATAAATCACTTTATTCTTGGACGTAAACTAAAGTTTTATTCGGTATAGTTTATAGGTTTTGTTAACGACTATCAGCTATAGTATAGCAAGCGATAGGTTTAATAGTATACTGTGCTGCTAAGTTTGTAACAGCTATACGAACATCGATTGTGCCACTTTATGGTGCTATTAATTTTTACCGCTCTTACTTTTACTGCTTTTAATTTAGATGTATTAGAGGATATAACAATGACAACGACTGAAGAAGACAACACCCCCCGAATCTTGATTGTTGAAGATGATGAGCGTCTGGCCATGTTGACTCAAGATTACTTGGTCAAAAATGGTTTAGAAGTAGCAATTGAAACTGATGGTAACCGCGCTATTCGCCGTATCGTCAATGAGCAACCAGACATGGTCGTACTTGATGTTATGCTTCCTGGTAGCGATGGTCTGACCGTATGCCGTGAAGTGCGTCCGCATTATCAAAATCCAATTCTGATGTTGACTGCCCGTACTGAAGACATGGATCAAGTACTCGGCCTTGAGATGGGTGCTGATGATTATGTTGCCAAACCCGCCCAGCCGCGCGTACTATTAGCTCGTATTCGTGCGTTATTGCGCCGCTCAGAAAATGCACCATCAGAAGATGTGCCACAGCGTCTAGAGTTTGGTGAGTTGGTCATCGATAACGGTGGTCGTTCAGTCACGCTTAGTGATGAGCTGGTAGATTTTACTAGCGCCGAATATGATTTATTATGGTTACTTGCATCGAATGCTGGTCGCATTTTATCGCGTGAAGATATCTTTGAGCGCCTGCGCGGTATTGAATATGATGGTCAAGATCGCTCTATTGACGTACGTATCTCGCGTATCCGTCCAAAAATCGGTGATGATCCAGAGAACCCAAAACGTATCAAAACAGTACGTAGTAAAGGCTACCTGTTCGTGAAAGAAGGTAACTAGGTCGAACTGATTCATATAGTCATGAAATATTGAGAATCACTTCACAAAAAAACCAGCCATTATGCTGGTTTTTTTGTGGCTAAATTTTAATTTTTAAACTTAAATGCGGTGTTATGTGGTTTAATTAAGCAATTATTATAGACGCTGATTAAATACATAAACTATTTGCACGTTTTTTATGGAACATAATGGTATATGAACTTGAGTATATTATTTGGCGTTTAATCATTCTATTCTACAGAGCTTGATATTAGTAATATAGCAGTGCTCATAGGCTATAAGATATCAGCAGTTTTTATTTATTAAGTTGGTCACGGCACGTATGTCATTAGTCTCTTCTTTAAAACACAGTATTTTTGTTCGTATCTATGCTGGACTACTCATAGTCTGTTTGTGCGTAGCATTGTTTGCGCAGTTATTGATGGGTACTATCAATAAGGAGCGTGTACAGTCCTACCGTGAAAACATGGCAATGGGGGCTTTTCATTTGGTGAGCGAAGGTATTTCTCACCAAAACACTGCAGAAGAGCGTGAATACTGGTTGTCTGATGCAAGTAGTTTGTTCGGGGCAAATTTTAAAATCATACCTATTGATGACATAGATTTTACCGCAAGCGAGCTACGACGCTTTAAAAATGATAATACTGTCGTTCGTTACGTCGAACAGCCTGTGTATGCAGATGTTTATTATCGCTTGCCGGATAATGAGAATGTCCTAACAGCACGGATATCGGAGGTTACGGAGCAGCAAGTCAGAGCAATTGCTGTCTTTTTATTGGACGATTTGTCTTATGAAGTCACCTTGTCTGATAAACGTGCACGCTTGGCCGAACTTGAGGAGAAATTTTCTTTTCCTCTGGCATTTGTGCCTGTTAACACGCTCGATTTAGATTCAGATCAAATGTCACGCCTACGCCGCGATGAAGTGGTCATCTCATTACAAGACCCTAATAGTAGTACCAGTAGCTCGGCCATCAAGATAGTGGTTCCGTCTGAAATCAATGATATGGCAGTCTTGATAGGGCCTGTACCCTTATTTAACTGGTTTCCACTTAATTTGATTATTAGTATGATCCTGATTAGTATGTTTTTAATCAGTTTGGGTGTTTATGCGCTTATTTTCCCACTTGAGCGCAAGCTACAGCTGATTCAAGTTGGTGTTAATGAGGTGAGTAAAGGCAACCTTGATATTCAAGTACAAGTCATTGGTCAAGATGAGATCGCACGTTTATCAGCCACCTTTAACGCAATGACGTCACATATAAAGCGTTTGATTGAGTCGCAACGAGAGCTCACGCGAGCCGTATCACATGAGCTTCGTACGCCAGTTGCTCGTATTCGATTTGCGGTAGATATGCTGGCTGATACTGATGACGAAGATTCACGGTTTATGCAGCGTGACTATATCGATGAAGATATCGAATCACTTAATGGCTTGATTGATGAGATTTTGACTTATGCCAAGCTCGAAGAAGGCTCGCCAAAATTAGATTTAGAACCAGTAAATCTCAGAGAGCTGCTACAGCAGATTGAGCGTGAGACCAATGCACTAGGTAAGCCGATTAAAATAGTGACCAACTTGCCAAATGCGAAAGTAACCGCGATTGCTGATCGACGCTATCTGCACCGTGTGATTCAGAATCTTGCAGGTAATGCTTTACGTTATGCTGAAACTACTATTATCGTGAGTGCTGGTGTTAAGAAGGGCAATGCTTTCGTTAGCGTCGAAGACGACGGTCATGGTATTCCTGAGGCTGATCGTGAAAAAGTATTTATACCGTTTTCGCGCTTGGATGATAGCCGTACACGAGCATCAGGCGGCTACGGCCTAGGTCTGTCTATTGTATCGCGCATTGCCTTTTGGTTTAATGGTAGTATGAAAGTAGATGAGAGCCGAGAACTTGGCGGCGCAAGATTCGTAATGACATGGCCTATCAAACCATTGACACAAGTTTTGGCTGCTGATGAATTGACGCAAGAAAAAAGCGAACGCGATTTTGATACTAAATAACAATGCTGAACAATGATGACAAGTAAAAAGTTGTCATCATTAAACGAACCTGATTACCAATATTTTGATAATCAGGTGTCATGCTTGCAGCAGCTTATTCTAGGATAGTTTGACAATACAGGAGGCAAAGGATGCCATATTTATTTGGTGGCTTGGTGCTATTGAATGCGATTACGCTGGGTTACTACTTGTTTCTAAAGCAGCCATCAACAACCCAAACGCTAAAGACAGCCAAAGAAGAAATTACTCAGCCATTAGCATTTACTAATAGTGCTGAATATATTCCGCCTATCATTGGTAGCAAAGATTAATTTATCCACGCAGGGTTTGTCTGAGCTATAGTGTTAAGAGTTGTCTGCATTCGATGTAATACTATCGACTGTAGATGTGTCATCGACTGCATCAGCAGCCAAAGTATTGTCTCCAGCAACTTTAGAGAGTAGAGGTATACGCACACATACTTGCAACCCACCATCGGGATGATTGATGGCCTCAACTGTGCCATGATGTAATCGTGCAATGCGGTCTACAATGGCTAGCCCTAGACCGCTACCTTGGGTAGTACGTGCGGTCTCCCCACGCTCAAATGGCTGCATGATACGCTCCAATTGATCCTCTGCCACACCGTCACCGCAGTCACGCACACAAATCATCAGTTGCTCTTGTGCTTCTTTATTGACAACGTTCTCACTGACGACATCGCTATCTTCTTCTTCAACCGTTTCTATAAATGTTGGTATCACCGTGGCTGATAGATAAATCGGCGGTTTGCCATAACGATTGGCGTTATTGATCAGGTTGATGATGAGACGCTTGATGGATAAGGGGCGTACAGGAATGACCTTGTGACACTCTGATTGATAAACGAACTTCATGGGTGCGAACTGCACCATGATCTCATTAAATATCGTGTCCAAATTGGTCAAGCTAACTGGCTCATCGGAGCCGTCTTTCATAAATGAGATGAACTGCTCTAAAATCGCATCCATATCCTCAATGTCGTAAATTAGCCCTTCACGAAAAAAATCATCTGGTAGCATCTCAGCAGTCAAACGCATACGAGTCAATGGCGTACGCAAGTCATGTGAGATACCAGCGAGCATGATGGTTCGCTCTTTTTGGGCTTGATTTAATGTTGTAAATAGACGGTTGAAAGCCATGTTTACTTGACGTATCTCGGTAGGGCCTTTTTGCGTTGGCAGTGTGGTCGCATGACCCAGACGAATATAGTTAGTCGCTGCACGTTGTAGATAACGTAAAGGGCGGTTCAATTGCCTAGCTAACAAAATAATCGTTAGCAGCGATAAGATAGGCAAACCAATCAAAAACAATATGAGCAATGTTGGGCTGTACTGCGAGTAATAAACCACTGGCTCACGAATCCAGAAACTGTCATCGCGGCTGTCTTGTACCCAAAGCTGCGGTGTTGGTTTGAACTTGAAATAAACTTCGACAGGTCGACCCAGCTGTGCACCAATCTCATACTGCAGCACATCAGTAAAGAAGCTCACAAATGCTTTGTCAGCCACCTCTGGAAAGTCACTGGGGTTGTTCACCACCACGACATGAGAATGTTGATACACCCATTGGCGGATATCAGGACGATATTGCCAGTCTTCGTTTACGCTATTGATTAATCGCAGCTCACTTGTCAAATAACGCGCATGGTTTTTGAGTTCTGGCAGATAAAGACTGCGCCAAAAGAATAAAATCGACAAACTCACACTTATGAGAACAATAAAAGCGACCATCAAGGTTGTCAGCCAAGTATTGGAATAAGAACGTGGCAGCCAACCTTTGCGACGGGGCTTTGAGTTTGGAGTAATCATATAAATCCAGCAGATTAAGAAAATGTCTGATTAAATTTGGTTTTGAGTTAAGCCGCAATTGTATTTTGGAGAAAGAGCAGGTTATTTCTAAACATGGCGGCTGAGAGTAGGGTGTGCCAGTCTATTTCAACACACCATAGAATAGCATAATCGATGAATCTTACTGTGACGCTATTCATTTAAGCAGTTTGTTATGTGCCTCTCCAATATTTTAATAATACCAAATCTAAAGCGCGGTATATTTTAGTAACTGATTAAAATAGAGAGTCCTTAATAATTGTATAAAACGTACGGTTATGCTCGATTATGTTTTACATAGACGGGTATTTAAGCTATTGTTAATAAATAATTAAATAAGCACAGTTTATGTTTTCAATAAATCAAGACTGTGATATAATTATGCCCTTTTTGGTATACCTGCGAAAGAGAGAATTCACATGGTTGTTATTCGTTTAGCACGGGGCGGTGCCAAGAAACGCCCATTTTATCAAGTAGTTGTTGCTGATCAACGCCGCGCGCGTGACGGTCGCTACATTGAAAACATCGGCTTTTTTAACCCACTCGCTAAAGAGTCTGAAGAAGCAGTACGCCTAAACATGGAAGCGTACAATGCGTGGATCGCAAAAGGTGCACAACCTTCAGATCGCGTTGCTTCATTAGCAAAAGCTTACAACAAGTCTGCAGCACAAACTGAAGCAACTGCTTAAGTTTCCGTTGTTATTGAGTCGCTCGTAGTCTTATTACAAGCTGATTCAGTAGACTTTAGAACACATAGCGTAACTGGTCTGACCAGGGTGCGCCATTAACTGTTTATCGCTTTTGACACAATTGTTTTTGCAATTGTTGTTGTAATCATTGTTAGGTTAGCTGCTATGTCATCCACTCCAAACGCTAGTGATCTCATGAAAATTGGTCAACTCAAGAAGCCCTATGGCATCAAAGGTTGGCTTTGGGTATTTAGCGATACGGATGATCGTACAGCAATATTCGACATGAAGCCGTGGTGGATGAAAACTGCTACTGGCATGAAACCTTTGACTGTGAAAGCTTGGCGTGAGCAAGGCACAGGACTTGTGGCTCAATTTGAGCAGATTCCTGATCGCAATGTTGCTGAGACCATGAACGGTGTGACCGTTTGGGTCGAACAAAATGTCTTGCCGGAAACAGCTGAAGACGAATATTATTGGTCGGATTTGGTCGGTATGCGCGTGATGAACGAGCAGAACGAGTATTTAGGCAATATCACTGAAATGTTTGAAACTGGTGCCCATGACATCATGCGCGTGGCAGCCAATTCAGACAGTTTGGATAATGAAGAGCGCCTAATTCCATGGCATAAGCAAACGGTGATAGAAGTCGATACGACTGAAAAAACCGTACTTGTGGCATGGCCAAGTGATTATTAATATTGCCTCTGGTGATATCGCTTCTGGCTTTTTAGTCAGAATTTATTATCAGAATTTATTAATAGTCACACCGATTGTTTTAGCCTCAATGTAAGTAGACATCAGATGTATTTTGCCGTCATTAGTATTTTTCCTGAGATGTTTGCCACGATTCGTGAGTTTGGAATCACGGGACGGGCAGTGACTCAGGAGCAAGTTACGATTGAATGCATTAATCCACGTGATTATACCACTGATAACTATCGCCGTATTGATGAGCGCCCTTATGGTGGCGGTCCTGGGATGGTGATGATGGCTGAGCCATTGTCAAAAGCCATTGAGGATGCACGCTTGCGTGCCAAGGAATACGGTTGCCGTGTCGATAGTGAGCATTGTCCGGTGATTTATATGTCACCGCAAGGGCAAACGCTTAGTGAGAGTAGTGTCGTCGGTATGACTTATTATGATGGCATGATTTTATTATGCGGTCGTTATGAAGGCATCGACGAGCGCCTACTGTCACAATATGTCGATATGGAAGTATCATTAGGCGATTATGTGTTGACTGGTGGTGAGCTACCAGCAATGGTGCTGATGGATAGTGTGATACGTCGTTTGCCCGATATCATGGGGGATGACAAGTCAGCAGAGCAGGACTCGTTTGTCGATGGCTTGCTTGATTGTCCACACTATACCAAGCCGCATGAGTTTGCGGGTATGGCGGTTCCTGAAGTGTTACTGTCAGGACACCATGCCAATATCGCTAAGTGGCGTTTTGCTCAGCAAGTCAGTCGTACGCAAACGCGTCGTCCGGATTTGTGGCAAGCGTTTACTCCGACGGTAGAGCAAGCGAAATGGCTTGAAGCACTAGCAAAAGCAGATAAAAAGTAGGTTGTTGATACCTGACTTTATCGTCATTAAGCTTGATAAACAGTTAACAAATAGAATTTTGAGCAATAATAAAACGAGTCATCGCATAGTGGCCGTTGGTTATAACCCATTTACGTTGTGTCTTATTATAAAGAGATACAATTAATTATTACAAACAGGTGATATGCGTAAAGCCTCTATTATCTAATGTGAGGAGATAACTCTCATGAGCAACAAGCATCCATTGGTTCAGGTCATCGAAAACGCTCAATTGCGTGAACACCCAAACTTTGCACCCGGCGATACCGTTGTGGTACAAGTAAAAGTACGTGAAGGTGAGCGTGAGCGTTTACAGGCTTTTGAAGGCGTTGTAATTGCTAAGCGTAATCGCGGTCTAAACTCAGCGTTTACCGTACGTAAAATCTCAAGCGGCGTTGGTGTTGAGCGTGCATTCCAGCTGCACTCACCACTGATCGATAGCATTGAAGTGAAACGCCGCGGTGCTGTTCGCCGTGCGAAACTGTACTACTTACGTGAGCGTTCTGGTAAATCAGCACGTATCCGCGAAAAACTTGCGCCACGTCCAGCTCAGAAAAAGACTGACGCTGGTGTACCTGATGCCGTTGATACTGCACCTGGTATCTAAGTACAAGTTTGCCGTTTTGAGTTGATTGTATGGTTTTAGAATTGACTCAAATAAGGTAATAGTAGATACAAGCCCTTATTCATAGGTTTATTTATAAATAAGCGGGCCATACCAAAAAAGACAAAACCCCAATCTATGCGAATGCTAGATTGGGGTTTTTGTATGTGCGCGCTTATCAATTTAAATTTGCTGGGTGTTAACTGGATATTCACAGCTGATAGATACTATGCCTTGTCATTAGTCAAAAAGCCTTACCAGTAAAGTAGCCAAAAACTATTCAGTATGGGGTGTTTCAATTCGGCTGGCTTGCTCTTTAGATTTGCTGTATTTGCGTAGTCTGATATATAAGGTTTTGGTGACGGTAGCAATGAGCTTTTGCTGGTCGTCGACGATATCGACTTGGTATTCCCGAAATACAGCTTCACCGTCTTTTGCCAACTCTTGAATGGTAATCACCTCAGTGCTAGGTATTTTCATTCGTGCGGTGACTTTACTATTACCAGGGGCGATAAAATCAATATTTGAGCTTTTGTCCCAGACCACATAGTTGCTACCTAATTGATGCATCAGCATGAGCATATAGAAGGGATCTACCATGGAGTATAAACTACCACCGAATTGAGTACCGACGATATTTTTGTTGAGAGTGGTCAGTTCCATGCTGACCACGCACAATCCCTGATCGAGGCTGATGTGGTCGATTTTGATGCCTGCACCGATATAGGGCGCGTAAGTATTGAGTCGCAGCTTTAAAAGATGCGGGGTCAGTAGCGGCATGATACTTTGCTTGGCTCGACGCTTCAAAGTCTCAAAATTGCTGGGTAGCACACTCATAAATCTATCCTGTTGCTTTTATTGATTTTTCAGTGATATGGGTAGCGCTGTTTCTTAGTGCTTGCTATTAGACGATAAACGACAAAGACATTTATCATAGTTAAAAATGACTGCGCTCGCTAGTTTCAAAGCGTAACTAAGCATAGTCTTTATAGTTATCGCAAAGCAATATTTAATATGACTATCTTTAGTATTTAGTTATATGATAAAAAATGTTTAGATGTCAGTTATTCTTAAGAAAATTGGCCTTTAATTTAATTTTATGTCCAAATTAGCGCTGTTTATTCCCAATAGTTTCCTAGTAAGTTTATTATTGTATCCAATGAAAACTTTAATTTATTTTTTATAACGATACATGTAGTCTTTTTAATTCATCTTAAATTCGCATTTCCTTATGTCTTAACATACAATGGTTTTCCGCTTATCATGACCGATTGGTCATTTAGCTAACGCCAAACCAAAAAAGTATTCAATCAAAACCTAATCGACACAAGGAAATGTGATGAGTAACCCTCAGACCCCCTCTTCAGGGTCTAATCCGCCGACCTCGAACGTAAACCACGACAGTCAAGTACAAGGCAGTTATGTAGATTTGCATAAGCCCAGTTCTAGTTTTGACAGTCGTGATGCTTATTTAAACCATGAATTACAAATCATGCAGCCGAAACGCTGGCGTCCTAATTTACCATTCCGTGATTACCGTTTTGAATACGAAGATACTATTCCAGCAATGGCCGCGACCATCGGTAAAGTTGTTATGGTGGGCGCCATTGCAGCAACCTTTGCAGGTCCACTCGGCTTAGGTGATGCGTTTGTTTTAGAAAACGTGCGCTACGAGCTATTGATCGTCTCCTTCTTTATTATCTTATTTTCGGGCTTTCTATTGCCAACGGCCAACCTTGCAGGTACTCACGGCCCACTTATTCCTCTGATTCCTATTGTGGTAGCAGCTGGTGGACACCCGATGGCTTTTGGTTTGCTTATCGGAGCTTTTGGTCTGCTCCTTGCGATTAGTAAAGGGGGGAGTTTGCTGGCTAATTTGACCAGTAAAGGTGTGTGCGGTGGCCTCTTGATTTACTTGGGCTTTATTGGTACCACTTCACAGGTCAAAAATCTCTTTGCTTGGGCAGAAGGGATTGGCATGTCGCATATCGCTTTCTTTATTATTTTGGCGACTATCCTGCTGTATGCATTGCTTGAGCATTGGCAAAAACGCTGGCTCGCGGTTCCGCTAAGCTGTGTGTTGGGTGGTGGTCTTGCCTTTGCATTGGGCGCACCTTTTGAGTTCAAAACAGCACCAGGTCTACCAAACATGAATCCAATGTATTGGTGGGGCGAAAACACAGGTTGGATGTTAGGTCTGCCGACGATTGAAAGCTTCGTTGTAGTATTGCCGTTTGCTATTTTGGCCGTGGCAATGTGGTCACCAGATTTCTTAGGCCATCAGGTATTCCAAAAAATCAGCTATCCTAAACGTACTGAAAAAGTGCTTATGGATATTGATGATACGATGACTAGCGCTTCATTTCGTCAGGTAGTCGGCTCTGTATTGGGCGGCTCCAATTTTGCGTCATCTTGGGGAACGTATATTGTTCCTGCGGCGATTGCTAAACGTCCAATTCCTGCCGGTGCTTTATTGACGGCTCTATTTTGTATTATCGCAGGGGTTTGGGGCTATCCAATGGATTTAGCCATCTGGCAACCAGTGATGTGTGTGGCCTTGATCGTTGGGGTGTTTATTCCATTACTAGAAGCTGGTATGGAGATGACGCGTGAAGGCAAAACCACGCAGTCTGCTGCGATTGTGGTGTTTGCCTCTGCATTGGTGAATCCTGCCTTTGGTTGGTCGCTCACGTTGTTGCTTGATAATTTGGGCTTGATTGGCTCTAAAGAACGTAGTGCCAACTTGACTAAGATGAGCCGCTGGATCATACCGGGTATTATGTTTGTGGTACTGACAGGCGTCATGGCTATCGTCGGTATGCTGCCGGGTATCCCAGCATTGATGGCTAACTTCCGTCATTAGTAGTATGTGATTGCATAAACGATAATAGAACAAACTAAGCCGGCGAAAGCTGGCTTTTTTATGGGTAGCGCTGCGATAATAATTGGCTTGTAAAACAATGACTCCCGCCCCATAACTAGCAGTATTACTAAGGTTTTTAAGAGCAATACATTCTATGGTTAATGTCTCAGAATCGAGTCCTGTCGATGATAAAAAAGCCCGTCTTAAGCATTTGATTAAACGCCTGCCTAATTTACCAGGGGTGTATAAGATGCTGGGTAAGAACGGTGATATATTATACGTTGGTAAAGCTAAGTCGCTAAAAAGTCGGGTAAATAGCTATTTTGCCAAAACGATAGATCATCCAAAGACACGGGCGCTAGTGGCGCGGATTCATAATATTGAGACCATTATCACGCGTAGTGAGACCGAGGCGTTGTTGCTCGAGCAGAACTTAATTAAAGAGTATCGCCCGCCTTATAACGTCTTGCTACGTGATGATAAGTCGTATCTATACGTGTTTATCTCAGCGGATAAGCCTTATCCACGTTTGGCGTATGGACGCGGCAAAGGCAATCATCAAAAAGGTCGTTTCTTTGGCCCATTTCCCTCTGCCCATGCAGCAAAAGAAACGCTGGTGTTGATGCAAAAAATGTTTCAAATGCGCCAATGTACCAATACCTTTTTTAAGCAGCGCCAGCGCCCTTGTCTGGAGTATCAGATTAAGCGTTGCCGTGCGCCTTGCGTAGGATTGGTATCGCCAGAAGAGTATGCAGAAGATGTGAATAATACCATTCGCTTTTTGAAGGGCGACTCTAGTGATATTCATAGTACGCTGATCGAGAAAATGGAAGGCGCTGCCGAAGCGTTAGATTTTGAAAAGGCGGTATTGTACCGTGATCAATTGTCGATGCTACGTGAAGTGCAGGCAAGGCAAGCTGTCTACACGGTGCAAGGTGAGGCAGATGTGATAGCCATTGCCAGTCAGGCGGGCATGACTTGCGTCAACGTGCTGACCGTGCGCGGTGGTCGCGTGTTAGGCGGTAAAAACTATTTCCCTGATGTGGACAGTAGCGAGCCGCTAGCAGATAACCTATCAGCTTTTATTACCTCGTTTTATTTTCAGGTGACGGACGATCTGCCAGCAGAGATTATATTAAGCCATGAGATTCCTGATCAGGTAGCAGTAAGCGAAGCACTAGCAACGCATTTTGGCAGCAAAGTAGTCATCAAAACCAATGTGCGTGAGCATCGCTCAGAGTGGCTGGACTTAGCAACACTCAATACCAGCAATGCCCTAAAGACTAAGCTTAGTGATTATTTAGAGCTGCACGCACGCTTTGGCGCACTAAAAGATGTATTATCAGATGTGACAGACAGAACGGTCGATCGCATTGAATGTTTCGATATCTCTCATACCATGGGTGAGGCGACCATCGGTAGCTGCGTCGTATTTGATCAAGGCGGTGCGCGCAGGCGTGACTACCGTCAATATGCCATTCATGATATCCAAGGCGGCGATGACTATGCAGCAATGAAGCAAGTGCTGACAAGGCGATATAAGAAGCAGCCGTTGCCTGATTTGTTGCTTATCGATGGTGGTAAGGGTCAGCTGAGTATGGCAAAAGAAGTGCTGGTTGAATTGGGCATTCTTGGTGATACGTTGCTCATTGGTGTTGCCAAAGGGGAAGGGCGTAAGGCGGGACTTGAAGTCTTGCACTTTTTGGATCATGAGCCATTAGATTTGCCCATGGATAGCAAAGCATTACATTTACTGATGCATATTCGCGATGAGGCGCATCGTTTTGCGATCACCGCGCACCGCAAAAAACGCGACAAGCGCCGCTCCTCATCGGTACTTGAGGTCATTCCAGGTCTGGGTGAAAAACGCCGCCGTGATTTACTCAATCACTTTGGCGGTATGCAGCAACTGCTTGGCGCGTCACAGCAAGAGTTGGCAGGCGTACAAGGGATTGGCCCTGTACTGGCAAAGACGGTTTATAAAGTATTACACGAGTAGATTTGTAACGCTAAAACGATAGTAAATAAAAAAGGGTCAGCTTTGATAAATATACATATCTGAAGCTGACCCTTTTTTTTGAGTCAATCAAATACTATTGGTCAGTCTTCTCTACTTTATAGGTCGTAAATTTGAAGCTCAAATCACTTTTTTCATCGTGCATTTGCTCAGATTCTTCTGCTACTTTGAAGCGATCTGGTAGCTCAGGATAGAACGCATCGCCATCCGTAATATCAGTATCTACGTGGGTCAGCTCAATGCGGTCGGTATACATCAGTGCTTCGCTAAAGACGCGCTCACCGCCAATCACCCAGATCGTCTCCAGATGTAGCCCATGTGCCAAACTTGCGGCATGAGTAAGGGCATCATCTAAATTATGCACCACATGCGCGTATTCATGTCCGACCAGTCCTTGCTGTTCTGCATAGTCCATTTGGGTAGAGATGATAAAGCACATACGCTTTGGTAAAGGCTTGCTACCCATGGATTCAAATGTCTTGCGACCCATGATGACGATGCCCTGAATATCGCTACTCGAGGCCGTATTTTGCGGGTCACGTGTGGTCATTTTTTTGAAGTGCTGCAGGTCTTGTGAGATATGCCACGGCAGCTCGTTGTTTTTACCGATACAGCGATTGCTACTTATGGCGGCGATTTGGGCAACTTCAGTGTGGGCATAGCTCATAATGGGTCCTTTCTATTATATTTTTAAACGTCTGTATTTTAACTCACAGACTTATTTATTATCGTGCATGAAACATATTTTAAACGGCAACTTTGGCTTTGATGGTCGGATGAGACTCATAGTTATTGACGCTAATATCGTCGTATTCAAAGGCAAAAATATCTTTCACCTCTGGGTTCAGGGTCAATGTTGGCGGTGTATATAGCGAACGTGTCAGTTGTAGCTCAGCCTGCTCGCGGTGGTTTTGGTAAATGTGGCAATCACCACCTGTCCAAACAAATTCACCAACTTCTAGGCCGCAAACCTGCGCGACCATATGCGTCAATAACGCATAACTGGCAATGTTAAAGGGCACACCTAAAAAAAGATCAGCCGAACGTTGATACAGCTGGCAAGAGAGCTTACCATCCGCCACAAAAAACTGAAACAGTGTATGACACGGGGGTAGTGCCACTTGCTCTGCCTCTCCTGGATTCCAGCCAGAAACAATCAAGCGGCGCGAGTTGGGGTTGGTCTTGATTTGCTCAACGACCTGTGCGATTTGATCGACACCATCATCGTTGTAGCTGCCGTCCGCGTCTTTACTTGCACCATAGTTACGCCATTGATGACCGTAGACAGGGCCCAGCTCACCTTCAGGACGATTGAAACGTGCGGTTTGCTCCGCTGTCGCCCACTCATTCCAGATACGCACGCCATGGTCCTGCAAATATTGAACATGGGTGCTGCCACTCAAAAACCATAGTAGCTCATAAGCAATGGACTTAAAGTGGACTTTTTTGGTCGTCAATAATGGAAAACCTGCCGCTAAGTCAAAACGCAGCTGCGCGCCAAAATGACTCAGCGTACCCGTACCCGTGCGATCGCCTTTTTCAGTGCCATTGTCTAAGACGTGGCGCAGCAAATCAAGATACGCTTGCTCGTTGTTACTTTGGGTGCCATTGCTCATAAAAGTGCTCTTTAATTACTGCTGACAGCGTCCACAGATTAGGCTAATAATCCACATAGAAGCTGTCATTGTTAAAAGTATTGCTAGGGTAGGCGTTATGAGGCGTACCCTCTTATTCAAGTGATTAATCGTTTTATCGGTAAGGCGATAGCCTTAGTAAGCGGCATGCTTACCCCAATCGTAGATGCCGCGCTTGTAAGCGTAACCGATTAAAAACAGACCAATAATAATCATAGGCGTGCTCAATATTTGCCCTTTGGTCACCCAGCCTAACAAAATAAACCCTTGGTCAACATCAGGCTGACGGAAGAACTCAATGATGAAGCGGCTCAAGCCATAGCCCAGCATAAAAACACCAGTTACTGCCATGCGCGGACGAGGCTTTGATGAGTACCACCACAGGAACAAGAATAACAGCAGACCTTCAGCAAAGGCTTCATACAGCTGTGACGGATGACGAGGCAATAAATACTGACCATTGACCTCGGTCATCACCTCTTGTAGCGCAGGATTGGCTTGTAGCTGCTGCATATCAAAGCCAGCCGCTTGGGGAAAGTAGGTGAGCCAATTGTAGCCACCATCAGAGACACGGCCCCATAACTCGCCATTGATATAGTTGCCAATACGCCCAAACAATAAGCCCGTCGGCACGCAAGGCACGATAAAATCGAGCACTTGAAACGGAGTCTTTTTATATTTGCGAGCAAAGTACAGCATCCCAAGCATGACACCAATCAGGCCACCATGGAATGACATGCCGCCTTCCCAAACCTTGAAGAGGTAGGCTGGGTTTTGTAGCAGCTCGCCAAACTGATAAAACAACACGTAACCGACACGGCCACCCAAGATAACGCCCAGTGCACCAAAGAACACAAGATCTGAGACCATATCTGTTGTCCAGCCCTCACGCTTGGTGCTGCGATACCATGCCAGACCGTAAGCGGCAGCAAACGCCAATAAATACATGAGGCCATACCAGTGGACTTCGACGGGCCCAAGTGCCAAGGCGACAGGATCGTACTGAGGATGAATCATCATAAGAGTGTCATAATATCGATAATAAAGTGCTGACTATAATAGCAAATTTCAAGCGCTGGTCATACACAATTGCTATCAAGGCAAGCACGCGGTATTGACGATTTAGGGCATTGATTTGATGCCCTAGATATGGATGATAGAAGAGAGGCGAGCGGTTTAGACCGATCATAAAGAGTTTCTCATGATGCACAGCGTAAGATAGAGACACAATTATCAGTGGCAAAGAGCAAGCATGACTATCTAAGTATGAGAAAGAGTCATCAAATGGCGACCAAATCTTGTACCTTGTTGTCGACCATCGTATCGCCTGCACCTTGAGAGATGACCTTGCCACGCGAGAGCACGGTGTAATTGTCAGCAAGCTCTTCGGCAAACTCATAAAACTGCTCAACCAGTACAATCGCCATGTCCCCTTTGTCAGCCAAGTCGCGAAGCACACGACCGATATCTTTGATAATAGACGGCTGAATACCTTCGGTTGGCTCATCCAAAATAAGGACAGACGGCTCGGAGGCGAGCGCACGAGCAATGGCAAGCTGCTGCTGCTGACCGCCAGACAAATCACCACCGCGGCGATGTTTCATCTCATCAAGCACTGGGAAAATATCATATAAATGCTTGGGTACTTGCTTGGCTTTAGCGCGTGAAAACTTTGCCATACCAATTAAGATATTTTCTTCTACCGTTAGTGTCGAAAAGATATCACGTCCTTGCGGCACATAAGCCAAACCTGCTCGCACGCGCTGCTCGGGGGAGAGTTTGCTGATGTCTTGGTCATTGAGCAAAATTTGTCCTGATTTGATCGGTAATATCCCCATCAGGCATTTGAGTAACGTGGTTTTGCCCACGCCATTACGTCCAAGTACCACACTGCACGCGCCTACAGGCGCTGTAAACGAGACATCTCGTAAAATATGACTGCCGCCGTAATATTGATTGATACCATTGACTTGTAACATGACGGTCTCCTAATCTTTCAATGATTTTTAATATTTGCAGGGTTTCGCATTTGCATAGTTTCGCGGTTTATGGGCTAATGATGTACTGAGTCATTGTCCAACTATCGACCCAGATAGGACTCAATCACCGCTTCATTGGCTTGCACTTCCGCCAAGGTACCTTCGGCCAATATCGCCCCTTGAGCCAATACGGTGACTTTTTCACTAATCGCATCGATAAAAGTCATGTCATGCTCGACCACCACTAAGGTATGGTTCTGTTTGAGGCGCAGGCACAGCTCGGCAGTATGCTCAGTTTCGGCATCCGTCATACCAGCCACAGGCTCATCGAGCAAAATGAGCTTGGGGCTTTGCATCAACAGCATACCAATCTCTAGCCATTGCTTTTGACCATGAGAGAGTAAGCCTGCTGGCTTATTGATTTTGTCCGTCAAGCGGATTTGCTCAAGGGTCGAATTGAGGGTATCGCGCGTATCGGCATCGAGTTTGTTGAACAAGCTTTTGACCACGCGCTTGTCTTTTGGCGCAGCAAGTAGCAAATTATCCATTACCGTAAAATTTTCGAACACGGTGGGTTTTTGAAACTTACGCCCGATACCCGCTTCAGCGATTTCTTCGGTAGATAGGTTGGCAAGATTATGCGTTTGACCAAAAAACACACTGCCTTCGGTAGGTCGAGTTTTACCAGTGATGACATCCATCAGCGTGGTTTTACCCGCGCCATTGGGGCCGATGATACAGCGCAGCTCACCTTCCTCAATATAGAGCGACAGATTGTTGAGTGCGCGAAACGAGTCAAACCAAACGCTCACCTCTTCTAGATATAGCGCAATGCCATGGCTAAAATCGACGCCTGCTGGCTTTGGGTGGCTGCGACCCGTACCACCATGAGTACGCCCATACTCATGGTTCGACTGCTCAGATGGTGTTGATTTATCAGTTAGCATTACTGTTTCTCCTTTTTGAAGCGATCGAACAAGCCCATGATGCCATTGGGCAAAAATAAGGTGACTACAACGAACAGCCCGCCCAATATCAATAGCCAAAACTCAGGATAGGCAACCGTGAAATAGGTTTTTACTGCATTCACCACACCTGTTCCCAAAATCGCACCCACCAAGCTGCCTCGACCACCAGTGGCTACCCAAACGGCCATCTCAATTGAGTTCACAGGGTTCATCTCACTTGGATTGATAATGCCGACTTGCGGCACATAGAGCGCACCTGCGATACCAGCAATGACGGCGGACAATACCCAAGCGGAGAGCTTGTACCACAGCGTGCGATAGCCTAAATACTGCAAGCGGTTTTCGCTATCACGAATTGCGCCTAGCACTCGCCCGTACGGCTGATTCATCAAATAACGCAGACCCATGTAAGAGAGGAGTAATGCCAAGGCGGTAACAAAACACAGCATAGAACGGGTTGAGGCAGCAGTAATGTCATAACCTAAGAGGGTAGTAAAGCCCGTGAATCCATTATTGCCACCAAATCCTGTTTCGTTACGAAAGAACAGTAAGGCGGCGGCATAGACCATGGCCTGAGTGATGATAGAAAAATAAACACCTTTGATTTTTGAGCGGAAAGCAAAAAAACCAAAGATAAAGGCAATCACACCTGGCACCAAAACCACCAATGCCATCGCCCACCAAAAATGCTGCGTGCCGGCCCAATACCATGGCATCTCAGTCCAGCTCAAAAAGCGCATAAAATCAGGCAGGCCATCGCCAGCAGTCTCACGCGTTAAGTACATGCCAAACGCATAACCACCCAGTGCAAAATATAAACCATGCCCCAAGCTCAAAATACCAGCGTAGCCCCAGACCAGATCTAGTGCCAAGGCCACCATTGCCAATGCCATGATTTTGCCAATCAGGGTAATCCAGTAGGCAGAGAGATGAAAGGGTGACGTCTCTGGCATTAAGTGTAGCCAAGGGAGTATCAATAGCACGGCAAAACACAAACCGATTAAAATGGCGCTGCGCCTTGTATCAGACAGTAATTTGGTCAGTATCATAAGAGTCTCCTTATTCGACAAAGCGGCCTTTGAGGGCAAATAAACCTTGTGGCCGCTTCTGAATGAACAGAATCACAAGAACCAACAACACAATCTTGGCTAATACCGCGCCAATGCCAATCTCAAGCACCGTACCACTGACACCCAATCCCAAGGCGGCCAAAACCGCGCCCCATACTTGTCCGACCCCGCCAACGACGACGACCAAAAAGGTATCAATAATATACGTCTGACCCAGATCAGGACCCACGTTGCCCACTTGAGCAAGCGCGCAACCAGCCATGCCAGCCAGTCCAGAGCCCAAACCAAATGCCATCATATCGATGCGCGCAGAAGGGATACCAACGGCACGTGCCATTTGACGGTTTTGAGTGACGGCGCGTATAAATAATCCGAAGCGAGTCTTATTGAGCAAGTACACCAGTAGCGCCACGACAATGACGGTAAATACGATGATGGCAATACGGTTATAAGGCAGTACCAAACTTGATGAGACTTGATAGGCACCGCTGAGCCACGCCACATTGCTGACTTCAACGTTTTGCGCGCCAAAAATCATCCGCACCAATTGCATTAAGATTAGACTGACGCCAAAGGTTGCCAATAGGGTTTCTAGTTCACGACCATATAGCGGACGAATCACAATGCGCTCAATAATCATACCGATGATGGCACTGACCAAAAATGCAGCGGGAACCGCCGCAAGCAAATACCAGCCAACCATATCTGGCAGATAAGCTTGAAATAAGTTTTGCACCATATAAGTGGTATACGCACCAATCATAATCAGCTCACCATGCGCCATATTAATCACGCCAAGCAAGCCAAAAGTAATCGCAAGGCCAAGTGCCGCGAGCAATAAAATGCTGGCGGTACTCATGCCAGTGAAAATATGACCTGTCCATGTGCTTATCTCAATACGGCGTGCCACGCTATCTCTGGCATCACTGAGCGCCGCCTCAAGCGTCGGATCCAAGTTGTCAGATGCAAGGGCAGATTCAAGATCAACCAATACCTGCGGATTATCGCTATCAGCAAGTAGGTTCACAGCCTCAATCTGAGTGGGTAAATCGCCATTTTTGAAATCAATACGAGCCTGTAGAGCCGTTAGTGCTTTTTGAACGTTGGCATTGTCCTCATTTGCGGCAGCGGCTGTGATAATGGCTGGATCGACTTGGTCAATGTTATCTGCCAAAATCTCCACAGCCTGCAAGCGCTGTGCTGGCTTGTCAGATTCGAGCTTTACCTTGGCCTGTCCAAAGATAAGCGCCGAGCGTAAGGTATTGGTCAAGGTGACTTGGGACAAATCGCTTGGCCAATCAGACGTTTCGGTTTTGTCGGGATATGTGAAGAGCTGATCCTCTGCATTGAGCAAATACGTTTGCCCACGGTTGCCTTGATACAGCTCATCATTGGCAATCAACTCGACCAGATTGTCCAAACTCTCAACCGATCCTGGCCAAGCACTTAGCATGGCTTGGCGCTGACTAAAATCGCCCGCCACAAATTGTTGAATAGCATCGCCTGATACTGCCGTCGTAGGCTGTGTCGGGGTAGTCAATGACTGCTCATTATTGGTGCGCAGCGTGTCACTACCATCGGTCATCGACTCTGAGGTCACAGTGGCGATATTTGCCGATTGAGCATCGTCATCTGCATGAACGATGGTGGTGAAGGCCGCTAACAGTAAGGCGATTAATACCAGCAGCCGTCGCGGCACAACCATTGAGATACTAGACGCGTATGTCTTTGCTAATGCTTGCTGATCATTGTTGCTTTTGGATAATATCTGCCCCAACAATGGGCGTAAAGTATGGTGCTGCATGTGCGGCTCCCTGTTTTTACAGACAACAAATCCTTGTCCTCTATTACTCAACGCAGTAAGTCATAGAAGCCGTGATAAGGTTTGGAGGTACTTAAAATTTTGAGAATAAGTGCTGAACTTCAAGATAGCGGGTAGGCGGTGGCTCGTTCATTGATATAGTCTATTGGTCGACTATTCATACTTGCTACCACCAAGCGCTTTTCAGCACCTATTTATTGAGGGAGCCATTTATTTCGGGATATACTCGCTCCATGGCTGCGCTCGGATGACCTCTGGTGTTTTAAAAATCGTATCAAACTGACCATCGGCGCGAATTTGACCAATCATGACAGGCTTCCATAAGTGATGGTTTTCTTCATCCATCTTGAGGGTGTAGCCAGAGGGCGCATCGAATGTCTGTCCAGCCATGCTAATACGGACTTTATCAACATCGGTGGTGCCAGCATCTTCCACGGCTTGTTTCCACATATTGATACCCACATAAGTGGCTTCCATAGGATCGTTGGTCACGACCTTATCGGCATTTGGCAGGTTTTTGTCCAAGGCGTACTGCTTATAGCGTTTGGTAAAATCGTTATTGACGGGATTTTTGATCGACATAAAGTAATTCCATGCCGCCAAGTGTCCTTGTAGCAAGCTGGTATCGATACCGCGCAGCTCTTCTTCGCCAACTGAGAATGCCATGACGGGAATATCCGAGGCTTTGATACCTTGGTTGGCAAGCTCACGATAGAATGGCACGTTTGAGTCGCCATTGATGGTAGAGATCACCGCCGTCTTTTTGCCTGTTGAGAATTTTTTAATATTCGAGACGATGGTTTGATAGTTGCTAAAACCAAATGGCGTGTACTCTTCCATGATGTCTTCATCAGCCACGCCTTTTGATTTCAAAAATGCC
Organism: Psychrobacter sp. KCTC 72983; assembly: GCF_014280455.1. Classification (NCBI taxonomy): domain Bacteria; kingdom Pseudomonadati; phylum Pseudomonadota; class Gammaproteobacteria; order Moraxellales; family Moraxellaceae; genus Psychrobacter; species Psychrobacter sp. KCTC 72983. Next base: position 576,399 of record NZ_CP060390.1, on the reverse strand, counting down.
TTTAGAATCTGGTTGGTGGTTCGTGGATAGACGTAATCGGTACCCAATAATACAAAGCGCTCTGCACCGCCGCCTTCTTCGCTCATCAAATACTCAACTGCTGGAATGGCCTGCTGGTTGGGCGCCGCGCCAGTATAAAAGATGTTTTCTGATTGCTCTTGTCCTTCATACTGAACGGGATAAAACATCAAGCCGTTGAGCTCTTCAACCACGGGTAAGACAGACTTGCGCGAGACCGAGGTCCAACCACCAAAAATCACATCGACTTTGTCTTGAGTGAGCAGCTGACGCGCTTTTTCGGCAAACAACGGCCAGTCAGAGGCAGGGTCAACAACGACAGGCTCTAATTGCTTACCAAGCACACCGCCATTGGCATTGATTTCGTCAATGGTCATCAGTGCGGTATCTTTTAGCGAGGTCTCAGAGATGGCCATGGTGCCAGATAGCGAGTGCAAGATGCCTACTTTGATCGTGTCGCCATCAGCGGCAGGAGTGGTCGTTGTCTCTGTTGTGGTTTCAGTCGTTGTCTCTGTCGATGTCGCAGTTTCGGCAGGCTTTTGACAGCCAGCTAGACTGAGGCTACCAACGACGGCAATCGCTAATAATGAAAAACGTGTTTTGATTTTGCCGTGTAGGTGAGCGTCAACAAACTGAGGATTGGCTAAAGTGGGTAACGAAAACATGGACATCTCCTAAATAGACACAAAAGATAAAGTATGGCTCCTGAACAGTTATTAAGCGTTCAAGTTCCGTGCCAAGTCAAAAATGCCAATAATCGTATAATATTTGAGCAATAAAAAAATATTTTCTATGATTTTCGTTAATTTAGTGCACGATTGTTAATAGAGCGCACCATAACGGGGAAGGAGATAAAAAATTGGTGCAATGTAAAAACAAAGTCACGCCATAGAGAAGAGCTTATGTAAGTACAGAGGTTGCGAAAAGCGCTTATTGCTAAAAATCTGCAAAACGGCTACGGTAATGCCTATAGAATAGACATTATTTCACATACGTATCTCATGAATAGATTACGCTGACGCCATGATTAATCACACCCCCAAGGAAAGATATATGAACGCATACTCAACCCAGTGGTCTGGCCTAACGGCTCATGCTCGCACAGCAGCACCGCGTCCGAACCGTGCGCGCTTTATCGTTTTGCCGTTTGTGCTTGGTGGCAGTACGGTATTAGGCTTACCCGTTGCCCAAGCGGCAACGAGTAGTATCGAGCAAGTGATTGTCTATCAAGGCTTGGCAAGTGTGACACGCTCATTGCCCATTACTGGTAGCGGTGAGCAAACCGTGGTATTTTCGTGCCTATCACCTTATATGGATAAAGAAAGCCTCAGCGTGCAGGCGGTGGGTAATGTCAATATTGGTGAAATCAGTATTGAAGAGTTAACAGGAGAGCAAGCAATCCAGTGCCAATATCAAGGCGATGCCGAGGTACAAACACAGCAAAATACTTTAGCTAGTATTAATGCGGAATTAGAAGCGGCGCGCTTAGCAAAAACCTATTTGCAAAATTTGACTAAGGCCACGCAAGTCAATACCGAAGGGACTATTGCTAGCAACGCACGCGATATAGAGGCGCAAGCGACCCGTATTAACCAAAAGATTTTGGACATTCAGCAGCGCCAAGCACGCGCCCAAGATACACTGAATCAGATGATGGCAAGCAGTGTCACGTCAACTGCGAGTAATGTGACCCAAGTGAGTGTACGCACTGCCAGTCGCGCGCCAAGTAGCATTAAATTGCATTATCAAGTGCAAGGCGCAGGGTGGGAGCCTACGTATCAGGCGCGTCTCAATACCAATAGCGAGCAGCTAAATATCATCGCTTCTGCGATTATCGCCCAACAAACGGGCGAGAATTGGACCAACGTTCCTGTCACTCTCAGTACAGCCAACCCCAACCAGCGCGCGACAGGACGACTGCCTCATGTGCCGCGCCTATCACTTTATGAAGAAAACCAAAAAGTGCATCGTGTAACGCCTATGGAAGAGAGCTTACCTGTTGTAGTATCTGCCAGAGAAGGTTATAGCGACGATTCTAGAGCACCAAATATGGCACCACTGCCGAACTTTACGGTCAGTAGCCAAAATAAAAACGGTATTATTGAATATCGCTTGCCGCAGCGAGTGACGATACCCAGTGGTGGCAGGCGAGTGCGTACTGTCATTGGCGAGCAGTCTGGCAGCAGTAAGCTGTGGGTTCGTAGTACCCCGAGCGTTGAGACGGCCGCTTATTGGTACGCATCAGCACCATTTCTGACGCCAGAGTGGGTGGACGGCTCACTACAGCTGTACCGTGATGACAACTATGTTGGACAATCGCGCTATAACTATCAAATGCTAAAAGAGCAAGGGATTGGTTTTGGTCGTGATCCTAGCATGATGGTCAAAGCGCTAATTAATGAAGACAAGCAAGGGGAAAAAGGCGTGCTCAACCGCACCCAAACCTTAACAACCACCCAAGCCTATGAATTTACCAATCAGCATAACCGCACTGTGCGCCTGCAAGTATTGGGGAGCGAGCCTATTAGCCGTGATGACAGTCTCAAAGTCGCCGTCACCCACACGCCGCCTGTCACCGAGCGTAATTGGAATGACAATCAAGGCATGGTAGCGTGGGAGTTCAACGTGCCGAGTAAACAGTCACAGGTGATACGTACAACATCCCAAATCAGTTACCCTGCCAATAAGATATTGACTGGTGATCGATAAATGATACTTGCTCAGCAAATCAGTTTTAAGCGATGATGTTTATTTTTACCAAAAATCTCGCGCCCCATAAACGTTTATCAAAGGAATACTATGTGTATTGTCGCCATTGCTTGGCAGTTGTTTGACGAGCTGCCATTAGTGCTATTGTCTAATCGCGATGAGTTTTTGCAGCGTCCGACAGAGAAGCTGCATCAATGGTCTGATCAGCCGATTTATGCAGGGCGTGACCGTCAAAGCGGCGGTACATGGCTAGGTATTCATCAGCAGTCGCTAACAGATACAGTAGGCGAGGATGACACTATTTATCAGCAAAATGGACGCTGGGCGGCCGTATTGAACTTTCGGGACGGTGTGCAGGCAAGTGCCAATGAACGTTCGCGCGGTGAGTTGGTAACGCGTTTTTTGACCAGTACGCTCAGTCCGATGGCGTTTGCACGACAGATTGATTTGCGCAATTATGCAGGCTTTAATCTGATCGTCGGTGACGCTCGGCAAGCAGTCATTGTTAATAATCGCGGTCATGCCCCCACGCCGCTACATACAGGATTGCATGTGATTTCAAACGGTCAGCCAGAGGACAGCTGGTTTAAGACTGAGCGGTTGCGTGGGCGTTTACGCCAAGAGGTGTTGCCATTGATTGCCGAGGACAGCGCGGCTAGCTACTGGCAAGCAGCTGCATTCAATGTGTTGTCAGATAATACCAAGGCACCGGATGATCAGTTGCCAGATACAGGGATGAGCACTGAGCTTGAACAGACCTTATCCTCTGTTTATATTGAGCCTGTAAGCTTTGGCAATGCTGACACCAGCAAGCCTACTTATGGAACACGAACCCAGAGTATTTTGACCTTGAGCAAAAATGGCGGGGTAGATTCAGAGATCACCGCTCACATTGTCAGTCGAGAGTATCCACATTCAGTGGCTAGTGAGTAAAAACTTATTATTCAATGTCAGTGATAACTTCTACTGATTTCACGAGAACCTATACATCATTATTAAAACCATTCACACAAAAAAGCCTGCATCATTGGATACAGGCTTTTTGTAATATGACAAACAATAAAAGTACGTTTTACTGATTAAGACTGAATCAAATGATTGCTTTGCTCAGGCAAGATCAGCTCTTGCTTTAAGGGTAGCTCACGTACCAGCTCTTGTAGGGCGCGACGATACACGCCTCGTTTGAAGTGAATCACTTGTCCGAGTGGATACCAGTAGCTGACCCATTGCCAATGGTCAAATTCAGGTTTCCCTTCATCAAAGCGGATGTGTTGGGTATTCGGCTCATCTAAGCGTAGCAAAAACCATTTTTGTTTTTGCCCAATACATAAGGGGTGCTGGCCATGGCGTACGTAACGTTTTGGCAGACGATAGCGCAGCCAGTCTTGAGTGACTGCCAATAAGTCCACATGACGCGGGTGTAAACCGACCTCTTCCCAGAGCTCGCGATACATTGCATCCATCGGCGTCTCCCCGCGGTCGATACCACCCTGCGGAAATTGCCAAGCGTTGTGACCAATACGTTTTGCCCACAGAACCTGCCCTTGTGTATTTGCCAAGATGATGCCGACATTGGCGCGAAAGCCGTCTGCATCTATCATGACTAAACCTTTTTAATTTGTTTAAAAATAGCCTGTTTTCATCTGATACTGCGATAGCAATCATAATTATTATAAGGTGATGGTTATCAATATCAGCTAAAAACAAGATTCATTACCGTCATTAAACCAAGAAACAAGCAGAATGTGTAACAGTATTTTGCTATAAAATGTTTCACGAGTTTTACCTTTTAAAATCAATTATTTATAAACAGACTTTTGTGGGTTTTTCAAATAAAAATTTGATAAATATCGATGCGAGTAACGATAGCTTCATAGTGCTCAAATCATTTATTGAAGAAGAGAGTAAAACCAAGAAATTGTTTTCTTACGACACGATAGCCAAACAATGGCTTTATAAAATCTTGCTTTGGCTTATGCTACACTAGCCAAGCTGCATATATTTCAAACAATAAAAATAGGCTTATGCCAATTACAGTAAGGAACATTTACAATGTCAGAATCAAAAGCAAGCGTTACATGGCAAGAGAACAAAGCGTTCATAGGCGTGTCACCGTCAGGACACAATGTACAAATCGATGCGGACAAAGAAAAAGGCTCAAGCCCAATGGAGCTAGTCTTACTAGGGCTGGGTGGTTGTGCCAGCTACGATGTGGTGTCAATCCTCCAAAAGTCGCGTCAAGATGTCACGGATGTACGCTGTGAGCTGACCGCCAAGCGCGCCGAAACCGTACCAGCTGTTTATACCGATATTCATCTGCATTTTGTAGTCACAGGTCAAGACATTAAAGAAAAACAGGTCGAAAAGGCCATTCATCTATCAGCAGAGAAGTACTGCTCAGCCAGTCGCATGCTGGTCGCAGGTGGGGTCAATATTACCCATGATTTCGAAGTGATTGCAGGCTAAGGATTTATACGATGATCAGTGCATTTTTTGACTTGGTTTCTGATAAAGTTGCGTCTGCCATTTGGGCGATGGTGGTAGCGAGCCTACTACCATGGGCGGTATCAATAGTGGCAAAAGTATCTGGCGGCTTTAGGGTCAGAAATAATGCACATCCTCGCGATTTTTTTCAGCACACAACTGGAATGGCTGCACGTGCCAATGCTGCGCAGCAAAATAGCTATGAAACTCTGCCAGTGTTTTTGGCGGCCGTGTTGGTGGCTATGCTGTTCTTTGTACCACAATCGATTATCAATGTGTTGGCATGGCTGTATGTGATCATTCGAATTGGTTATTGCACCGCTTATATCACCAACTTATCGACGTTTCGCTCTATTCTCTGGGTGCTATCCATGGCATGCTGTATGATGCTGTTTTATCTGGCGATACGAGTCAGTGTATAGCGTTACCCATCTATATTTACCAAGTAGACCACATATGATCAGGTGATTATTATTGTACGCTTGCTTGTAGTGCATTGATAATCACCGCTTTGTTTTTCTCTCGCTTGATACTCTCCCACACTGTTTGCGCCTCAGCATAGCCTTTGGTGAGCATCCCCAGCCACTGTTTATAACGCCCAACCAATACCACATCGTTCTTTGCCTCACCTTTCAAAAACTTAATTTGATGCGCGATCAAGTCTTGCCATAACAAGGTTGCCGTGTTTTTTCCGCTGTCATCATGATTTTCAGTATGGTTATCGACTTGCGCAACCAAATCAGGTCGTGTGACTGCGCCGCGACCTAACATGAGATGTGACGTGCCTGCCTGTGTCATACAGTCATTTGCTTGCGCGGCGCTCCATATCTCGCCATTGGCAATCACAGGAATATCGAGCGCGTTAAAACTTTGGATTTTGTCCCAATAGGCAGGCGGCTTATAGCCTTGGGTTTTGGTGCGTGCATGGATGGTCAACCAGTCAGCGCCACTTGCAGCAATTGCACCGCGAATGTCATCCATCCGTGAGGTGTTGGTATAGCCCAAGCGAATCTTGGCCGACACAGGAACATGTGCGGGTACCGCTTTACGTACCGCACTGATAATCTGATACATGGTCTCGGGTTCATCAAGTAGCACCGAGCCGCCGCGATGGCTATTAACGGTCTTAGCAGGGCAACCAAAATTGATATCAATCGCAGGCGCGCCAAGCTCGGCAGCATAAGCAGCGTTTTCTGCCATCAGCTGCGCGTCGCTACCCAAAAGCTGCACATGAATCGGCGTGCCAGAAGCCGTTTTGGCATCATGATGTAACTCTGGTACATATTTATAAAACACATGGGCTGGCAAGACATGCTGGGTGATACGAATAAATTCACTGACTGACCAATCATAGGGACGACCTAAGTCTGCTGCAATTTGCGTTAAGATCTGGCGCATCAAGGGATCGGTTAAACCTTCCATGGGTGCGAGGAGTCGGACGGGATTGGCAAATAACTGATGCATGGTATTTTGATGTGCTTGGTGTTGCTGAATATTATTCATACTTGTGATGCACTGTTAAAAGGTCGTTATAATGTGAAGTGGATTGAGGCGTTAGGTTGGCAACCAAAAAAGTGGTTAAGTATTGCCAAAAATCACTTTTTTCCCTGTCTGTAATCCTGATATCAAGTCTTTAATATTATGAATGTCCAAATTGCTCTGCGCCCGCGTACAAGCAACATAAAGCAGGCGTAATTCTTCTGGACTTATCTTGACCGCACTGGTCGTCACATCGTAGTAAAAATCATTATCTAGCTGTACTTTGCCCCACTCAAGCCCTTTGGCCTTATGCGCAGTAGAGATGACATAATCCGCATTTTCGATACTGGTGAGACTATTGACCGCTTGGCTTAGTACATTAGTGCCGTGATCATCGACCAGTTTGACCAGTGTTTTAAGATCACTGCCTTCATTGGTTTCAGCGTACTCTTGTACATCGCCCCAATTATAAAAATAAGCCAGCTCGGGTACACCATAAGCCGATTTACCATTTTTTAAGTTTTCTGCTGCTTGACAGAATTTGAGCATGCGATCGGTATCTGCTTGTAGCGCTACACGGTGCCCGTGCTTTAACCCTGTGAGTAATTGCGACATCGCCGCAGCATTGGTCCGGCATAAAATGGCGTCTTTTTTACTGTGTACCATACCTTTATCAGTAGAAGACTGTTTGTTTGGATTGCCCTTTAGCGGTACATCTTCTTGCAGCGCTTTTAGTAAGGTATTGGCGACTTCTGCAATCGGTTCACCAAAGCGAAAGGATTGCGTCAATAGTGTCTGCGGTAGCGGCAGCTTTTTCATGGCATTCACAGCGCCGCGCCATTCATAAATCTGCTGGTGCGCATCGCCCACATAGATGACTTGTCTTGATTGCTGGGTCAAGATACCCATCATCAATGGATCAGCATCTTGCGCCTCGTCAAATAAAATAAAGTCCGCAGGGATACTCGGCTTGGACAATGCCCACAGCTTGAGATAAATATCATGCCCGATGCCCGCAGGATGACGCGCATCGATCGACTGTAGCCAGCGCTGCTCAACGGCAGGGTAGAGCATCTCGCGTAATTGCTCGGCGTCTGAATCATCGAGCCAGCTTGGAAACAGTATGTGCCTTGGCGCAGGGTAGCTGGCATGTGTACTACAAAAATTACTTACTGCGTCACTGACGAATCGAGACAACCGTGCTGGTGTCAGCGTAATGTATTTATTAACCCCATCCATTTGCCGACGCACTTGCACAGGTTGCAAGCCCAAATCATCACCGAGGCGCTTAGGTGAAAAGCGCGGCAAAGACAGCTTGGCGGTAATATCACGAGCAACATGACGATAAGCTAATGAGTGAAAAGTACGGCACTCGACATGTGGTGGAAACTTTGAACGAGCATCATTGGCAATCGCTTTGTTAAAGGCCAGATACAGTCCGCGACCTCGCAAACGCTCACCGATTAGCTTGAGCGTTGTGGTCTTACCAGCGCCTGCGTACGCCACCACTTTAAATGATTTTTGGTCCATCGCCATATTCAGCGCGGCGAGCTGCTCATCAGTGGGATCGCTCATATAAGCTGGCATCGATGCGGACATAATAAAGCTACCTAAATACAAGAAGTGATTAAAAACACAAGGGGCAAAAAAAGCCACTGGATAAACAATGGCTCATAGATGGTGGTACTCAATCGTGACAATAAGCACTAAGCTTACGCGTGGGGCAAGAAGAAAACAAGATAAGTCAGACGGGTAAATGCTTTATTCTTTGATTGTTGATATCAGGTCAGTACTAGGTTCTTCTTTGATCAAGATTTTTGCCAAAAATAACCCAAGCTCAAACAGTAACCACATCGGGATTGCTAGCATCAGCATGGATACCCCGTCAGGTGGCGTAACCACGGCAGCCACAGCAAAACAGCCCACAATGATATAACGACGCTTTTCCTCTAGACTCTGAATGGAGACAATCCCTGCCAATATCAATAGCAAGGTCACAACTGGAATCTCAAAGGTCAAGCCAAACACCATAAATAGCTTTAAAGCAAAACTCAGATAACTGTCGATATCGGTCATCGGTAGTACGTTTTGCGGGGCAAACATAATAAAAAACTTTAATACCCCTTTGAGCACAATAAAATAAGAAAACGCCACACCTGCATAAAACAAAAATATAGAAGACAGCAGCACTGGGATAGCGATTCTCTTTTCTTTTTTATATAAACCTGGCGCAACAAATGACCATATCTGATAAAGAATATAAGGCATCGCCAAAAAGGCAGCAACGAAGACCGTCAAACGTATCGGTGCCATAAAGTTCGAGGTGATATCTGTGGCAATCATGGTCGAATTGGCAGGCAACTGTGCCACCAATGGATCCGATAAAAAGTTATACAGCTCACGTGAGTAACCGACCAACCCCAAAAATATGATCAAAACAGCCACGCACATTTTGATTAGATGGCGGCGTAGTTCAATCAAATGCTCAGTGATAGGCATATCGCCCAATGCGCTTAAAACATCCTCTGATGATTCATTTTGAGTGCTATCAGTTGTTGCTTTACCGTCTTGATTAATGCCATTTAAAGCAGGAATATCTGAATCAGTGAGTTTTTCTTGGCGGCTTTTTTTGCGTTTGAGTAGTTGCATCAGTCAGTCCCCTGCTTATTATCAGAAGTCTGCGTACTTACCGAGCTATTTAGTAAGGTATCGGCTTTATAGTTCGGTAGATAAGGTGGCATTGGGAGGCGACGAGCTTTATCGTAAGCACCCAAACGGAACCACATATTTTCCCACGGTCGGGTATTAAGGATTTGAGTAACGGGCGCGGCCATATCACTATCATCGTTGCTGTTACCGTGCTTTGATAACTGACCCTTCTCTAAAGTATCTTGTGGCTCGTCAGTTGCATAAGAGTAGTCGAATGCTTTTGGTATGGCTGATTGCTGATGATTTTTTGTGTCGTCAGCTTTGTTATCTCTATCACTCGCGACCGTTTCATTTGATGCTTTTAGAGAATGGTTTTGTGAGCTTTCAAAAGCCTTCATATTGCCGCGCATCTCCGCCATCTCACGCCTCATATCGGCTTCGGTTTGACGAATTTTGGCCAGCTCTTTTTGCATTTGTTGGCGTGTCTCAGCCAAGTCTAGCTCGGCCTCTATTTCAGACTGTAATGTGGAGACGGTGCGGCGAATTTTGGCATACCATTGCCCAGCCGTACGCGCTGCCTGTGGCAGTTTTTCTGGGCCCAAGACGATTAGGGCGATTACGCCAAAGAGAAGTAGTTCAGAAAACCCGATATCAAACATAATGGTCCGCTATCACTGTCTAGATGCTATACATTATGCTTGTCATCAACCTTAGTGGTTGCTGGGCGCTCGTCGGTATGGGCCGTGCCATCATGGTCAAGCACCACGCGTTTTTTGGCATGCTCTGTATTTTCATCTTTGACCGCTTCTTTAAAGCCTTTAACCGCACCGCCCAAATCTTTGCCCGCGTTTTTTAGTTTTGCAGTGCCAAATACGACAACGACGACGACCAATAGTATCAGCCAATGCGTAATAGAAAAACTACCCATAATGGTATCCTTGTGACCTGGTTTTGTGACTTAGTTTTCAGTCTTCATATGTCTGCTTTGTGTTGATAAAGCCTGCTTTGAATTGATAAAAAAGTTATGTATCAAAAAAAGCATCACATATAATTCGAGATAAAACAGAGCTATATTATAACCTGCAGTTATTACAAATAGGTGAAATCAACAATAATCAAACAGGGTCGATGCTTTTTTTTGTATCTTAATAACTATCTAGCCGCTTTTTCGTCGATACCTGATAAGCCAAACCGTCTACCTAGCTCATTTAGTACAGCGTCTGACTCTATGTCAAACCATGCCAGTCCGACTAAAGTATGGAACCAGACATCTGCCACTTCATAGATCAGCTCGTGGCGCGCCGCCTCAAAAGCAGCTTTGTCTTTATTTTCATCACAGTGAGCAAAATCTTTGGCAGCAATGATGCTCTCTGTACTCTCTTCACCGACTTTTTCTAATATTTTATTCAAGCCTTTGGCGTATAGGCTGGCGACATAAGAGCTGTCGGCATCGGCTTGTTTGCGCTCTGCCAATACCTGATCGAGCTGTTGTAGCACAGAGCCTTTATCGACTTGCGCTTGAGTGTTATTAGAGTCGATGGTCGCGCTAGCATTTTCGTTTTCAGCATTGGTGCTAGCAGATTTATCAGAATGATAAATATCCGCAGGGTCTTTCAATACTTTATCGACTGTCTGCCATTCAGGTGTTTGGCCTGATAGATCTAAACGCTGATAAAAACAAGACTCACGGCCTGTATGACAAGCAATACCGCCCGCTTGAGTCACGCTTAGCACAATCACGTCTGCGTCACAGTCTAGACGAATATCGTGGACGGTTTGCGTATGACCTGATGATTCGCCTTTGTGCCACAATTTGCCACGCGAACGCGAAAAATAAACCGCGGTCTGCGTTTGTACGGTGAGCTGTAATGCGTCTGCATTCATCCAAGCCATCATCAAAATACGGCCTGACTTGTGATCTTGAGCAATTGCAGGAATCAAACCATCAGCATTAAAAGTTATGGCAGTCAGCCAAGCAGGTAGAGTCATAATGTATGTGTCGTCTTATAGTTAGAGAGTAAAAATATCAATAAGTAATTATACTACTTATGATTGGAGCGAGGAGATTGTCTAAAATGCTCTGAAATATGATGTCATATGAAAGCTGCGCGAGCATTAAAATGAGAAAGGTGATATTGACTCGCTATTTTACAGCCTAAATAAATGAGGATATAGAGCCTCTTTGGTCGTGTTATCGAGCTTAATCACTTTATTGAGATTAAAATCATAATTCCTAAAATGTTGTCTTGCTTTGGCGACCACTTCACCTGTGTGCATACGTGTGATCTTTATCACGATGCTACCGCCATTATCATATATTGGCTCAACACCGACTTCAAACAAAAGCTCTTCGCATACTCGTATACGACTCAAAATAACCAACTGCAATGTATCAATAATTAAGCCCTGGTTATCTGAATTGATTTCTTTAATACCTTTAGCGTGTAGAAACCTTAGTCGCGCTTCGGACAGAAGGGCAGTCAGAGATTCGATGGTCACATGCTGTCCCAAGTCGATTTCGGTATGACGCACGCGCATCACTGTCTCAAAAACAAATAAATAATCCTCAAATACCAACTCTTGCTTTGACACACTATCTCCTAAAGTGGTGGCAAACAATTATGCTACTTATCATGCGATAGGTTGGCAGAATCATAATAATGATGAACAAATAAAAGGCTGTATACACTTAATAAATGAGTGTGCTTTCATGACACTCATATTATGATGTAACTTAAGTATCTACTTAAGCACAGCTTCAGCTGACATTCAATCTATTTGGATGAAAATTGACCATTTTTATGAGGTTTTTAAGAGCTGCGCTGTAGCGCTACTCATGCTGGCTAACGGTCTTTATTGCCAAGTAAAGGTTAGCCAAAACTTTACTTGGCAAAACAAGGCACTATCTGCTAAAATACCGCCTCCCACCTCGAGGCAAATAGAGGTTTAGTGGTTATTTATATAGCGATTATTCGGTATGACTATTTGACGACCAGGTTCTAAAACAGAAAAAGAGGCAAATCATCATGAAAGTTAAGATGAAAACCAGAAGCGGTGCCGCTAAACGCTTCAAAAAAACAGCAAACGGCTTTAAACGTAAACAAGCATTCAAAAGCCATATTTTGACCAAGAAATCACCTAAGCGTATTCGCCAGTTGCGTGGTCTTAAGTTGGTACATAAATCTGACGAAGCAGCCATTCGTCGTATGTGCCCATACATCTAATAGCCTACTGTCATCTATCTTTGATTGAAAACTATCTGATGAAATGATAGTTGACTTTGCAATCTGACAATGATGTTTGTTATTTGACAGCATCATCACTCGCTTAACAGTGATTACAAAATCTTGGAGTAAATTATGGCCCGTGTAAAACGTGGTGTACAGGCAAATCGCCGTCACAAAAAAATCTTAAAACGCGCAAAAGGCTACTACGGTGCCCGTTCACGTGTTTACCGCGTAGCGGTACAGGCAGTGACCAAAGCTGGTCAATATGCTTATCGTGACCGTCGCAACAAAAAACGTACTTTCCGTCGTCTTTGGATTGCACGTATCAATGCTGGTGCACGCTTAAACGGCTTAAGCTATAGCCGCTTTATCAATGGCTTGAAAAAAGCAAACATCGCAATCGATCGTCGCGTTCTAGCAGACATCGCTATGCATGATGCAGCGACTTTCACAGCATTGGTCGAAAAAGCAAAAGCGGAACTAGCATAAATATTAACTACTCTTTAGAGATTAAGTAGATATAAAATTTATCTAAGTAAGCGTCTAAACGAATAGAACTAATATTGATTAATAGTACGATATTAATAAAAGCTACCGCTGGTCGGTGGCTTTTTTTATTTTAAATTATGGTGTATTTACTTAGTCTGAGTGGATACCAGCACCTGCTCTTTATCTGTCTAAATATTCAAGCCTTTTAGACCACTTATCTTTATGAAGATAACGGGATAAATGGTTTGCAATATTTGGTCAAACCCCTACAATTAATAGTCCGTTCAAATCAGGAATAATGCGTCTTATGACTAACCCTGCTGCTACCAACGACTTGTCGGCGCTACCGACCTTGTCTTCAGAGCTAAACGAGCTCAATGAAGCTCAGCTTACCGACTTTGCGAGTGCTGCTGAAGCTTTGATTCTACAAGTAACTGATGCGCGTACCTTGCAAGACTTGCGTGTGCAATTGACTGGCAAAAAAAGCCCATTGACGGGCTGGTCAAAGCAGATGGGCAAACTCGATGCTGATGATAAAAAAACCTACGGTGGCTGGTTGCACGAGGTGCGTAGCCGCATTCAGCAAGCGCTGAGCGATCAACAGCAGCAGTTAGAAGTCGCCGCGCTCAACGCCAAGCTAGAAGCAGAGAGCATTGATATTACGTTGCCAGCTCGCGGTGGTCAAAAAGGTCATCTGCATCCAGTAACGATGATTACTCAGCGTATGCAGCAGTACTTTATTCAAGCGGGCTTCAATGTTGCCACCGGCCCTGAAGTTGAGAGCGATTACTATAACTTTGAAGCGTTGAATATCCCGTCGCACCATCCTGCACGCGCGATGCATGATACATTCTATTTCGATGCGCATTATCTACTGCGTACGCATACCAGCCCAGTGCAGATTCGTACCATGGAAAAGAACGATCCGCCGATTCGTATTATCTGCCCAGGCCGTGTTTATCGTAACGACTCAGACCAAACCCATTCACCGATGTTCCATCAGTTAGAAGGCCTTATGGTCACAGAGTCGAGCACTTTTGCTGAGCTAAAAGGTCTGATTAGTGAGTTTCTAGAAGCATTTTTTGCCAAAGAGCTGACCGTACGTTTCCGTCCTTCATTTTTCCCATTCACTGAGCCGTCTGCAGAAGTAGATATCTTAGATGATAACGGCAAATGGCTTGAAGTGATGGGCTGCGGTATGGTACATCCACAAGTATTGACCAATTGCGGTATTGATAGCGACAAATACACAGGCTTTGCATTTGGGATGGGTATCGAGCGCTTTGCGATGTTGTATTACGGTATTGATGACTTACGTTTGTTTTTCCAAAATGACGTGCGCTTCTTAAAGCAATTTGGCTAACGTGCTTTTGTTGATATAAAAGTGCTCCTTGTTAATACAACAAGTTAATTTGCCAAGCTTTACTCCAACATCTTTATTATAAAATTCTGATCCGAGATATTTATGAAAATTAGCGAACAGTGGCTACGTCAATGGGTAAATCCCCAAAATACCAGCGAACAGTTGGCTGAACAGCTGACGATGGCAGGGCTTGAGATTGATGACCGTTACGCAGTTGCCCGTGCATTTAGCGGTGTGGTCATCGGTGAAGTTATCAGCGTTGAGCAGCATCCAGATGCAGACAAACTGCGTGTCACGCAGGTAAATATTGGCGACGCTGAGCCGCTGCAAATTGTCTGCGGCGCACCTAATGTGACCGTCGGTATGAAAGCACCGGTTGCTACCGTTGGTGCGATACTACCAAGCGATGACGCAAAAGGTTTTAAGATTAAGAAAAGCAAGCTACGCGGTGTTGCCTCAAACGGCATGCTATGCGGCGCCTCTGAAATTGACTTGGTAGATGATATAGATGGACTGCTTGAGTTGCCTGAAGATGCACCAGTTGGTACCGATATCCGTGAGTATTTAGGTCTAGATAATCAGATATTAGATATCTCTATCACCCCAAACCGTGGTGATTGCTTTAGCGTTCGCGGTATCGCTCGCGAGATTTCAGTCATCAATGACTTGCCTGTACAGTTGCCAGAGATTCCTGACTATGTAGTCGCTTCTGATAATGGTGCAACGCCCGCTGTAACTGTTGATGCGGTAGAGGCGTGCCCTCGCTATCTGTTGCAATCGATTAGCAATATTGATCGTAGCATCGATACTCCAAAATGGATGCAAGATGCATTGGTACAGTCAGGACTACGTTCACACAACTTCTTGGTCGATGTGACCAATTATGTGTTGATGGAATTGGGGCAACCGCTACACGCTTTTGATGCCGATACCATCGAAGGTGATATCGTTGTGCGTTTGGCACAGCCTGATGAAACCATTACTTTGCTCAACGAGCAAACGGTTACGCTAACCGGTGATGAGCTTGTGATTGCTGATGACAAAGGTGCCTTGGCACTGGCTGGCATTATGGGTGGTCAGCGTAGCAGTGTCACCGATAGTACGACCAATATCGTGGTAGAAAGCGCTTTCTTTAATCAACTGGCTATCGCTGCGCGCGCACGCCGTTTTGGATTGCATACCGATGCATCACAGCGTTTTGAGCGTGGGGTCGATTTTGAATTGCCGGAACTTGCCTTGGCACGAGCTTGTGACTTGATCACAAGCATCACGGGCGGCGAAGCAGGTCAAATAGTCACGGCCGAAAACCTTGAGCATCTGCCAGCACGCGAACCGATTACATTGCCAATCGCGAAAGTACGTGATGTTATTGGTATTGATATCGAGCCATCAGAGATGGTACGTATCTTAACTCAATTAGGTTTTGAGGTAGAGCAGCAAAACGACGCATTGATTTGTAAGCCGCCGTCTTACCGTTTTGATATGAGTATCAAGGAAGACCTCATCGAAGAAATTGCCCGTATCTATGGCTATGACAATATTCCAAGCGTATTGCCATATTTGCAAGTCAGCATGGATTATGACGATACTGCAGATTTGACTCATGGGATGAAGCTAGCACTGGTCGATAACGGTTATATGGAAGCCATCAGCTTTAGCTTTAGTGATGCAAAATTAGAAGCATTGCTTGATGATGAAGCGCTAGGAGAGGTGTTGGCACTGGCAAACCCTATCTCTAGTGATTTGGCGGTCATGCGTCGTACCTTGCTGTCAAGTTTACTGCCTTGCGTGCAATATAACTTGAATCGTCAGCAGCCACGCGTACGTTTCTTTGAGACGGGTCTTAGCTTTGTTGGACAAAGTATCAGTGATTTGGTGCAAACCCCAAGCATTGCATTGGTCGCAGTGGGTGATGTATGGAGTGAGCAGGCTTATCAAAACCGCGTCTTAGATTTTTATGATCTCAAACATGATATTGAACAGTTATTACCAGCGCAGATCGATAGCGCCCGTATTCGCTATGAGCGTAGTGCGCTGAGCTTCCTGCATCCAGGACAAAGCGCTGAGTTATATATCGATGATATCTATGTTGGTTGGTTGGGTCAGCTACATCCAAATACTGCTAAGCAGTTGGATCTGCCAACGACATGGGTTGCCCAATTGTCACTGGCACCGCTATTGACGATTGCTCGTGAGCAGCATTCGATTACGACGCCTAGCAAGTTCCCACAAGTGCGCCGTGATATTGCTATTTTAGTAGACAGTGATATCAGTTTGCAGACTTTAGAGTCAACGGTACGAGCTGCGGCAGGTGATTTGTTGACTGATCTGTGGCTATTTGATGTGTATCAAGGCGATAAAGTACCGACTGGTCAGCGCTCATTGGCGTTTGCACTTGTATGGCAAGATGCTACACAAACCCTATCAGATGAAGCTGTAAAAACTGCCACTGATAAGGTTGTACAGGCATTAACGGATCAACACGCAGTCCAGTTACGTGACAGCTAATATTTAGTCTTTAAAAGACCCAATGCCCTATAGCCTCTTCAGTTATGAGGCTATGGAGCATTGCTATTCGTAAAAACTATTATTTATAACCCTTTTACTTGTAAAACAAGTTAAGTCATTATTAATAAAGGATTTTAATGTATAGTTTATTAAAAACTACTCAAAAAACCTTTATAATAATTAGACTTAACCCTCATACCGCTAAACCATGATATTCGACATCACGACATAGCATAGGAGTCGTACTGTGAGCACCTTAACCAAATCTGACATAATTGAGCACTTAATGAGTCATCTAAATCTGACACGCCAAGAAGGTCGCTGTCTGGTGGAGAACTTTTTTGATGAGCTGTCAGATAGTTTGATTGATGGCAAAGAGGTCAAGCTTTCAGGCTTTGGCAACTTTGAGCTTAAAGACAAAAACAGCCGTCCAGGCCGTAACCCTAAAACAGGAGAGCCTGTCGCCGTATCCGCGCGCCGCGTGGTGACTTTCAAGACAGGACAAAAGTTTCGTCAGAAAGTTGATGAGCGTTTATTTGATACTTAGTGTGTTATTGAGTATGACAGCTTGCTTGTTTTCGCTATAGCCTTGTAAAACTATTGATATATGTTTGCACATGACTGCGATTATGATTCTCTATATCTTACGCTACATGTATCTTGTATAGCCAATAAATACCAAGTATGGTTATAGGTAACTAGCTATCATAAATTGCAGGCATAAAAAAAGAGAGCATAGGCTCTCTTTTTTTTATTACCGTTTATTTATTGTATGAACAATAAATTACTGAGCTGGCTCTTCAACAACAACTTCGTCAGAAGCGTCAACAGCAGCAGTATCAGCAGTAGCAGTATCAGTTTCGCTAGCTACGTCAACGCTAGTAGTAGTGCCGTCTACAGGAACTTCAGCGTCCATTTCGTCAGTAGCAGTTGCCACTTGAGCGTCAGCGATGTCAGCTTCAGCGTCAGCAACAGCAGCGTCAGCATCAGCAGGGATAGCTTCACCGTCAGCAGCGCCTTCAGCTAGCTCTTCTTGTGCGTCTTGCACTTCTTCTTGCGCGTCAGATAGATCTTCAGCAGCGTTTTCTTTGTTGCTGTCACAGGCAGTTAGGCCCATAGTTGCAGTCATGATACCAGCTAGAGCAAGTAATTTAAGTTTCATAAGGTTTTCTCCGGAAAAATGAAATGAGCAGTAGCAGCAACAAAGGACGAATTCCGAGGTTTCTCAGAATTCAATTAGTCTTAGTTACAGCTACTCAGCTTCCACGCATTCTATATGTTTTATATGAAAATGGAAATAGGGTTGTACAATTAAGTA
Organism: Psychrobacter sp. KCTC 72983; assembly: GCF_014280455.1. Classification (NCBI taxonomy): domain Bacteria; kingdom Pseudomonadati; phylum Pseudomonadota; class Gammaproteobacteria; order Moraxellales; family Moraxellaceae; genus Psychrobacter; species Psychrobacter sp. KCTC 72983. The sequence goes on along the minus strand of NZ_CP060390.1, from coordinate 558,155 downwards.
ACAATAATATTTAAAATAATATTTTACTTCATCTGTTCGATAGTATTTTTAATACAACAAACCTGATTAATCGACGTATAATCAATGACATCAGACTGTTACGGCACAATATGCAGTCCTACTTTTGGTTGTAATTTAACGTATGTATGGTGTTTAGTTAAGTAAAATTAGAGCCGATTGTCTCGTCTAATGAGGCACAAGTACGCCATTAATATGGGACAAGTAAATATGGGACAAATAAGCCATGATAATTAGCGCTATTTATATTAAGAAAAATTGCTTGTGAGTGAGCAAACCAAAAATCAAATCAACGTATTGAGCGGCATACTGTACAACATGAATAATGAACAATACGAGTGATTATATCTCGTATATTTGAGGAATAAACTATGAAATGGCAAGGCAGACGAGGCAGTTCTAATGTTCGCTCTAGTACGGGCGGCGGCAAAATGATAGGTGGTGGTATTGGCGGTATTATCATCGCAGGCATTTTATGGTTGGTATTTGGGGTAAATCCTATGACTGCGCTGCAAACAGGTCAGGTAATCGCTGGTGGTGGTAGTAATGGAACTTCCAGCGAACCTGCGATAAGTGACGATCGAGATACCCAGTTTGTCAAAGTTGTGCTGGCGGATACTGAAGAGGTCTGGCATCAGATATTTAACGAAGCGGGTAGTACTTATAAAGAGCCCTCGCTAATTCTGTTCAATGGTCAAGTAAATTCGGCTTGCGGTAGTGCCAGCGCGGCGACAGGGCCTTTTTATTGCCCAGGCGATCAAACGGTCTATTTAGACACATCATTTTTTGTGGAGATGCGTCAAAATCTGGGTATCGCAGGGGATCAGCAAGGCTCTGGGACTCAGGAAAACCAAGGTAAAGCGGGGGATTTTGCGCAGGCTTATGTTATCGCACATGAGGTGGGTCATCATGTTCAGACGCTACTAGGTATTAGTCAGCAGGTCAATGAAGCCCGTCGGCAAGTGACCCAAGCACAATCCAATAAGTTGTCAGTGTTACAAGAGCTGCAGGCAGATTGCTTTGCTGGCGTTTGGGCGCAGCGTAACCAAGAGCGTGTACAGTTTTTAGAAGCGGGTGATATTGATGAAGCCATCAATGCGGCTGGTCAAATCGGTGATGATCGATTGGCACAGGCGAGTGGTAGAGCGGTTGCGCCTGATAACTTTACGCATGGTACTAGCCAGCAGCGTGTTGAGTGGTTCACGCGGGGCTTAGAGAGCGGTAATGTACAATCTTGCGATACCTTTAGTGGTGCGCTTTAAAAGTAAGATTATTTTTTGCAACTCCGCCTATGGGTTATCAGTACAACAATAACCACGCAAAAATTTGACATAAAAAAGCCTGCAATCAATTGCAGGCTTTTTTATTATCTTCTATCTGATATGACTCAACGCATTATTAAGAAATATCAGTGTAGAAGTTTTTAGTTGTTATCAAGAATGTAACCACCAGCGCCGCCAATAGCTGCACCAGCCAATGCACCACGAGCGATGTCTTTGCTGTCGCCTTTACTTCTGATAAGTGCGCCAGCTGCGGCACCTGCTGTTGCGCCTTTAGCGGTATTGCTCATACCACCATATGAATTACAACCAGTCATGATGAGTGCTGAGCTCGTAATTGCTGTCATTGCGATCGTCTTAGCAAATTTCACATTATCACCTATTTATTCGTCAAGTTTGAAATATAATACCTTTAAAAAAACAATGTCCATGATATTTTCAAATGTATTCCTACTGTCTGCCATAATAGTGGGTTAGTAGATAGTTAGTCGTAGTAAAAACGCTAAACTTTGCAAACGACATGTAATTGATGTTGCCGCACTGTATCATAAAACGGGTACTTTCTTATATGAGGTACTTAGCGCAAAAATAGGTAGGAGAGTATTTTGGCAATCGGAAATAAAAAAGACCACCGATCGGCAGTCTTTATATTAAGCAAACAATGGCATGCTTGGAAAAAATATGCGTAAATTAGTTCTGTGATTTGCGTTTCATTTGCTCAAAGAACTCGTCATTGGTTTTCGCTTCTTTGAGACGATCTAACAAGAATTCAGTAGCTTGGACGCCATCCATCGGCTGCAGCAGTTTACGTAAAATCCAGACTTTACGTAGTTTATCTTCGTCCAACAAGCGCTCTTCGCGGCGTGTGCCTGATTTTTTGATATTGATTGCAGGGAAGACACGTTTTTCGGCCAAGTCGCGCTCAAGGGTGATTTCTTGGTTGCCCGTCCCTTTGAATTCCTCAAAAATCACGCTGTCCATCTTACTACCAGTATCAATCAGCGCACTGGCAATAATCGTCAAACTGCCACCTTCTTCGACATTACGCGCAGCGCCAAAGAAACGCTTTGGACGCTCAAGCGCATTGGCATCCAAACCACCGGTCAATACTTTGCCTGATGATGGTATAACGGTGTTATAGGCACGTGCCAGACGAGTGATCGAGTCTAATAAAATCACCACATCTTGCTTATGCTCGACCAGACGTTTGGCTTTTTCGATGACCATCTCAGCCACTTGTACGTGACGCTGAGGTGGCTCATCAAAGGTAGAGGCAACGACTTCACCGCGCACGGTACGCTCCATCTCGGTGACTTCCTCTGGACGCTCATCAATCAACAGGACGATTAAGTAGCATTCAGGATTATTGCGAGTGATGGACTGAGCAATAGATTGCAATAACATCGTTTTACCCGCTTTTGGCGGTGCGACAATAATAGAGCGCTGACCTTTACCAATTGGTGCGATCAAATCAATGATACGCCCTGTCAGATCTTCAGTAGTACCATTACCAAGCTCAAGCTTTAGCTGCTCAGTAGGGAATAGCGGTGTTAGGTTCTCAAAAATCAGCTTATGACGTGAGCGATCTGGCGTATCAAAGTTGATTTCACCAACTTTTAGTAGCGCAAAATAACGCTCAGAATCTTTTGGTGGGCGAATCGTACCAGCGATACTGTCGCCCGTTTTTAAGCTGAAGCGGCGAATTTGACTAGGGCTGACATAGATGTCATCAGGACCTGCTAGATAAGAGCCTTCTGATGAGCGTAAAAAGCCAAAACCATCAGGAAGAACCTCAAGCACACCGTCACCATAGATGGCTTCACCGTTGCGGGCATGGGTTTTTAAGATAGCAAAGATAATGTCTTGTTTACGGCTACGCGCCATGTTATCAAGACCCATTTCCTTGGCAATAGCCAACAGCTCAGAGATTGATTTTTTCTTTAATTCAGTTAGATTCATAGATAGGTCATTAGCAATTGATCAGATGAGAGATGCCATTAGCAGCACAAGTCACGACAGTGAGTAAAACGACAGTAATATGATGATAGAAGGTATTTGTACAGCGCAATGGCTTATGTAGTGTTGGTATTGCATGTCTGCTTATAGACGCATTGCTATCGCTGGATGCAAGGTCATAAGAATTAGGAATAAAAAAGGCTACATAAGAGTCTGCGTCAAAAACTCAATATCAGTCATTGCGTTTAGTCATTTCGTTTAGCAATGGTGTTTATAATGACGATTGTGTTTTTGTTGATAAACACGAGGAGAATAGCGACAAGATACTAGGAAAACAGATGGTTTTCTCTTGTCAGCAGACTATACGGTCTTCACAATAGCGTTGTCAATAAATTTTGCCAAAAAATTCGTATAATCAAGTTTTTTGCACAAAAAACAAGCAAAAAGCCATTATCGTTATCAGATAATGGCTTTCTTTATCGCTTTAGCTCATTGATTCAAAAAACTTTGAAATGAGAACATTCAACTTATAAATGCTTGTCCAATACTTTGGCCAATTCAGCTTTTGGCTGTAGACCCATCACTGAATCTACTTTTTCGCCGTCTTTGAAGACAAATAAAGTTGGGATGTTGCGGATACCAAAACGGCTCGCTGCTTGTGGGTTGTTATCCACGTCAACTTTAACGATCTTAACTTTACCTTGGTACTCAGTCGCTAAATCTTCTAAAATAGGCGCAATCGCTTTACAAGGACCACACCAAGTTGCCCAAAAATCTACCAATACAGGAAGATCTGATTCTAGAACGTCTTGGTCAAAGTTTGTGTCGGTAGTATTAACAATAAGGTCTGACATAATTTTATCTCTCTTGTTTTATTTATTCTGTCACCAAACACCAGCTGTCATATTTATCTAATAATAAGTGGGTCAATGGTCAAAGAATCGTTTAGAAGTGGTGAAAATGTGCCATTATATTAACATGTTTGCTCAGTCTTGACAGATTCAGGCTGGTTAAATTGTTCAACAATTACGATTAGCACAATAAATCGAAACAGAATGACACAGGTTGGGTTTTCTCTGTTACGTGTGAGCATTGCTTTGCTAAAACATATTTTTTGAGCACTTTTAGCCGTCTGTTTTTACATTGAATTATCCCACTTTTACTCTCAATAAATAGGGCGCTACTGTGCCAAAATAACAGCCGCCAAAGCCCCATATTACGTTTAATTTATATAAGTAGTTAAGTTTATGCCTTTTACTGATGAAGAAGTCGACGCTCTCAACGCGCAAGAAAATGCCTATCCACTTGAGTTTTTCAAGGATTTTGCGCAAGAGATTACCGTTTACGAAGATGATGATATTTGGGTAGTAGATAAACCGGCAGGGCTGTTAAGTGTCGATGGCAAGACCCTCAAGGTAAGCCTGCTTGCTCGGCTTGAGCGTGCCAATCCAGCGGTAAAACTGATTCATCGATTGGATATGGACACGTCAGGTCTGATTATTTTTGCAAAAAATGCCACCGCCCAAACCAATATCAGTAAACAGTTTATTGAACGCTTACCGCAGAAAAAATACCAAGCACGAGTTTTTGGGCAATGGGAGCAGGTGGGCGCAGCGGGTGAGATATCGGTGCCAGTACGCTATGAGCCGACGACCAAGCCGCGTCACATCGTTGATCATGACTGGTCAAAGCATGCTTTAACACTGTATGAAGTCATAGCGCACGAAATGTGTGATGGTCAACCAGTTACCCGAGTGATGCTTAAACCCGTTACGGGTCGCAGCCATCAACTACGCGTGCATATGGTGCATGCAGGTCATGTGATGATTGGCGACCCGATATATGCTGAAGGCGTGGCACTCAAGATTGCGCCAAGGCTAAATCTACATGCGCAGCAATTGCGCTTAAAGCATCCAGTATTGGGTGCTTGGATGGACTGGGAAAGTCCATGCCCATTTTGATGCATTAGCTGCCTGAATATGAAGTCGAAGCGCGCGATTAATAGAAGCACTAAGGCTATCGCTGATCATGTAAACACAAGGATGAGAATATGCTTGATATCGCTACTACCAAACAGGCGATTAAAAGTCGCCTCGCACGTAGACAGTCGCAAAGGGATAAGCCTGCCGATTATGAAGTGCTGATTATTGGTGCAGGTATTGCTGGTATCGGTATGGCCTGCCGTTTACAGCAACTAGCGCATAAAAATTTATTTGGTCATAAAGGTGCAAAAAAACAAAAACAGACAAAAACGCAGCGTTTTGTCGTATTAGAAAAACGTGCTGATTTGGGCGGGACGTGGGATTTATTTACCTATCCTGGTATCCGCTCGGACTCTGATGCCTTAACCTTTGGCTATAACTTTAGACCGTGGCTAGATTATAGAATGCTGGCAGCAGGTGGCGATATCAAGCGTTATATCGCTGATACGGCGCGCGAGTTTGGTATTACTGAGCATATTCGCTATGAGCATGAAGTTCAGCAAATATCATGGTCGAGTATGGATCAGTTATGGACAGCAACCATAAAAAAGCATACCAGCGGAGAAGTGTTCGTTAAGACGGCAAAGTTTATCGTCGGTGCTACGGGCTACTACGACTATGAGCAAGGCTATCGACCTCATTTTGCGGGAGAAGAAGGTTTCCGCGGTCGTATTGTCCATCCGCAGCATTGGGATGATTTAGACTATAATGACAAAAAAGTGGTCATTATTGGCAGCGGTGCCACTGCAATGACGCTATTGCCGGCACTGGTAGATGAAAGCAGCGAGCAGTGTGCGCGTCATGTCACGATGCTACAGCGGACACCCACTTATGTGGCAAGCGTACCGGGCGATGATCATGCTATCGACTGGCTATCAGGCAAGTTTTCACCTTTATCAAAAGAGCAGGCCTATACGGTACTGCGAGCGCGCAACGTGTTGCGGCAGCAAGGGCTGTATAAATTAGCCACTCACGCGCCCAAGCTGATGAAAGCTGTGCTAAAAGGCGGCGTGACAAAAGAGTTAAAAGGTAGCGGCGTTGATGTCGAACATTTTATGCCCGACTACAATCCGTGGGATCAACGCGTATGCGCTGTGCCAGACAGTGACTTATTTAAGTCTTTGCACGGTGAGCGTGCAGCAGTGGTCACCGATCAGATCGACCACTTCACTGAAACCGGTATTATGCTGCAATCAGGCGAGCATCTTGAGGCTAATATCATCGTCACAGCAACCGGATTGAAGCTGCAAATGCTAGGCGGAGCAGCGGTATATATCGACGGGCAGGCCATTGATATCGGTACGCGCATGACGTATAAGGCAGTCATGATCGAAGGCGTGCCTAACATGGCGGCCTTATTTGGCTATACCAATGCCTCATGGACGCTAAAGATTGATCTGGCGTGTCGATATGTGGTGCGGCTGTTGAGTTATATGCACAAAAACCGCTACCAAGTCGCGCTGCCACAGGCACAGGCGGCGAATGCTACCGCCTACGCCCAAGCAGATACGGTGATGGGCTCGCTATCGTCTGGATATGTCAGGCGTGCCCAAGACAGACTGCCGAAGCAAGGCGATCGCTACCCGTGGTACGTGACCAACAACTATCTTAGCGACCGTGTGATGCTCAAATACCGCAAAATAAAAGACGACTGGTTGCGGTTCAGTCGTTAGGTTTTAATTGATCGATAGTCGCTATTGATGCTGATTATCGATAAAGTCAGCAACTTGTTTGCTTAATATCTGCCACAAGGTCTCTTGGGCGCTTTTGCTGCCCCAAGCATTGTGCGGGCTAAATATGACGCGTGGATGGTCGCTGAGACTGAGTAATGGGTCATCGTTCGCGATGGGCTCTTGTGCAAATACATCACTGGCATAACCGATGATTTGCTCGTTGTTAATCGCATCAGTCAATGCTTGGCTATCAACGACGCCGCCACGAGCGACATTGACGATGAGCGGTTGTTTGCTCATTTTTGCCAAGGTATCTTTATTAATGAGGTGTTCGGTTTGTTCAGTCAATGGACAATGCAAACTGAGGACATCTGCACGAGCTAATACCTCATCAAATGCCGTATAATCGTCGTTGCGCGGCGTGCGTCCTTGATGCTCCGCCCATAGAACTGTCATACCAAATGCACGCGCGATTTCGGTTACGCGCTTGCCAATGGTGCCAATACCAATGATGCCTAGCGTCTTGTCTTCCAAATCTATCAGCGGAATATCCAGCAGACAAAAATTCCCGTTTGCTAGCCATGTGCCATCAGCGACTTTTTGATGGTAATGAATACCGGCACGCATCGCAGTCAGCATGAGCATAAAGGTATGCTCAGGCACGCTTTTTACCGCATATCCCGCCACATTATAAAGTGCTACGCCATGTTTATCGCAAGCCTCATGATCGACGTTATTCATGCCAGTGGCGGTCAGTTGAATCAATTTTAGCTTGGGTAGGCCAGCGATCACCTCTGCGCCAATTTGCACTTTATTGGTGATGATGATATCGGCATCTTTACAGCGCTCAATAATGAGGTCCGTGTCTTTTGGCGTATCGTTATAAGTGACGTAATCGCTTATGCCTGCTGGTGCAGGTAAGTCAATACCATCAGAAAAAGTGCCTTTATCCAAAAAAACGGCTTGCATCATGATTCCTTATTTATTGTTGTCCTATAGATAGAAATAGTTGTCAAATGAATCGTTATGGGCTTAATGTAGCACGTTGGAGTTTTTAGTCAAAAACGAATCCATTAAATATTGGCTAAGTGGTGATAAGCGTTTAAAAACAAAGTAATTTATATCATGAGCGGATTTACTGAGCATGATTGGGCCCAAAGACCTTATAAAGTCATGGGTATCATAAGCCGCCTCTTGAAAATTGAACTTAACGCACTCATCTAGCCGCTAACGTTATATAATGGTAAGGCTTGGCTATTGGTTTCACTAAGATTATGACACTGCGTTTGCATCTATTGATGATTTGCCTCATTTTTAACCTGACTGCTATCGCAAGCCACCATTGCTATCTAATTTTTAATTATCTGAGTACAAAAGACATCGCCTTATGACTATCTCTATTGCTTCATTGCACAGTACTGAATTCGCCGTTGGCCAACGTTATTTATCTGATACGGAGTCTGAGCTTGGCTTAGGTGTGGTGATCGACGTCGATGATCGATGTGTGCATATTTTATTTCCACAAAGTGAAGAGACGCGCGTCTACGCAAAAAACTCTGCGCCACTATCGCGTGTGGTGTTTAAGGTTGGCGATACGATCTATGACCAAGATGGCAAAAGCTATACAGTCAATGCTGTCGATGAAGTCATGGGTGTGCTCAAATATGGCGTCGATGAACACGAGGGCGGCCCTGCTTCTAAAGGAATAATGGAGACGCGCCTTGCTGCCAATATCACGCTAGCCAAGCCACTTGAGCGCTTGCTCGCTGGTCGTATCGAGCGCGGCGATTGGTACGAGCTGCGCCAAGATATCTTACGTATGCAATCAGCGTTGGCAGGCCATCCACTCAAAGGGTTGATGGGTGCGCGTGTTGATATCATCGAGCATCAGCTCTATATCGCACACGAAGTCGGTAAGCGTATCGCGCCGCGTGTCCTGCTCGCTGATGAAGTGGGCCTTGGTAAAACCATCGAAGCGGGCATGATTATCCATCAGCAGCTACTAACGGGTAAAGCTGAGCGTGTTTTAATTTTGGTGCCAGACAGCTTGCAATATCAATGGATGATTGAGCTGCGTCGTCGTTTTAATCTGAATTTTGCATTGTTTGATTTGGTGCGCACTGCTGCGATCAAAGAACATGATCCTGAGCAAAATGTCTTTGCCACTGAGCAGTGCATCATCGCCGGTATGGACTTGTTGATTGACCATCCTGATTTGTATGATCAAGCGATGGAGGCAGGATTTGATCTATTGGTCGTGGACGAAGCGCATCATCTGCATTGGGATGAGGCGCAAGGCGGCAATGATAAATATGATCTGGTGGCAGACTTTGCAGAAGAGACGCCAGGCGTGATGTTATTGACGGCAACGCCAGAGCAGCTTGGCGCGCAAAGTCATTTTGCCCGTTTGCGTCTGCTTGATCCAGATCGCTTCGATGATCTAGATGAGTTCATTGATGGTCAAGAAGCGTTTGCGGAGACGGCAGCAGTCGCTGGTGTATTAATAGAAGACAAACCGCTCAATAACGGTCAAATCACCGCATTGAGCAATTTATTAGACATCAGGATGGATGAGCTGTCTACGATTAATGAAGACGACAAACTGCGTACCTATGCGCTCAACGAGCTATTAGATCGTCACGGTACTGGTCGTATTTTGTTCCGCAACACGCGCGAGAGTGTCAAAGGGTTCTATGGTCGTAGCAGTCAGCCGCATCCACTGCCGCTCCCTGACGCGTGGAAAGACAGCTATCAAACCAATGGCAAATTGCGTGAGCAGCTATGGGGCGAAGAGAATCAACCAGATGGGGGCTGGCTAGAAGATGACCCACGCGTCTCTTGGTTGGTTGATATCTTACGCGGTGAGCTTAAGCAACAAAAAGTGCTATTAATCGCTCGCAGTGGCGCGACAGTAGAGAGCTTAGAGGCTGTATTGCGTCTGCATGCCGGCATCAAAACCGCTATATTTACTGAGCAGATGACCCTGCTTGAGCGTGACCAAGCAGCAGCATTTTTCGCGGATAGTGAAGGCGCACAAATATTATTGTGCTCAGAGATTGGCTCTGAAGGTCGTAACTTCCAGTTTGCAAGCCAGCTGATACTCTGGGATTTACCAGCCAATCCAGATACTTTGGAGCAGCGTATTGGACGTCTAGATCGTATCGGTCAGACACAGCAGATCATGCTGCATGTGCCTTACGTACAGGGCACGGCGCAAGAGCGTCTGTATCATTGGTATAACGATGCGCTGAATATGTTTAACCAAATATCACCAACGGCACAAAGCGTGCAAGAGCAGTATATCCAAGAGCTCAAGCCTGTACTTGAAGGCGCGGATACTGCGGATAACAATGCTATCTTACAAGACATCATTGATGAGGCGCTACAGACGCGTTTGGGCCTAGAGGCGCAGCTACAAGCGGGCCGTGATCGTCTGCTAGAGTACAACTCGTGTCGTCCGCGTGTTGCTGGACGTATTGCGGATGCCATGCGTGACTTTGATGGCAATAATTTGTTGCCGCATTTCATTGAGCGCTTCTTTGCCTCTGCCAATATCGACCATAATATCCAGCGTGATGGCTCGTGGGTCATCGCACCGATTGATAGCACTGAGATCAGCGACTATATCGATGGCTTGCCGCTTGGTGATGAAGATGGTATGAGGTTGACTTTTGAGCGTGAGCAAGCGCTTCAGCGTGAAGATATCGATTTTATCACGCACGAGCATCCATTGATGCGCGCTATCTATGAGCTGGCCAGTACCAGCACCTTTGGGAATACGACAGTGGCTATGCTAAAAAGCGCCGCTGTGCCGCAGGGGATGGTATTGTTAGAAGTAAACTTCCGTGTCGAAGCCATCGCCCCAAAAGTGCTCAATCTGCCAGCGACCTTGACCACGCAAAATATCCGTGTCTTTATTAGTGAGCAGGGTAGTGACTTGTCGGCTCGTATCAGTGCTGATATGATCATGCCGCATGTGGAACGCTTGGACAAAAACCGTGCTCGTCAAGTGATCAAAGTGCGCGGCGATGTGATCGAGCAGCGTTATTACGAGGCTGAAGACATCGCACGTAAGCAAATCGCGGAGATTGGTGAACAAGCAAGTGCGCGCTTTAGTCAGCAGTGGTCACGTGAGATCAAACGTCTCAAGCATCTGCAAACCATCAATCCAAATGTACGCCCCGAAGAGATTGAGCGCCTAGAGCAGCTCAAAGCCCAAGGGGAGCAAGCGCTTGGTAACTTATCGCTAGTGCCGGACTCTATTCGCGTACTGGTAGCAGTAAAGCCATAAACTTTTAGATGATAGTCAAAAACGAGATGTTGTTAGACATCTCGTTTTTTTATGAATGAGATTGCTTGGACGAGTAAAGTAGATGCGATTTTTTATCGCAAATCGTTAAGCAATACTTATGAGTAAGCTGACAGTAACTAGTCAAAGCCAACAATATTGGGTAAGATATTTACCTTTTCTATCGAAAATGAACAGATAGCCATGGCCTGGTGAGCTATGGCTGTGTGTTTGTTCTAAAGTCTCTCTTGTATATATTAGCAAGCGATCTCATATTATTTTAAATTCAAGCGCAGCGGCTATATGGCATCGAGATTGTTAGATGCTTACTTTTGGATGCTGAGCGTGTTTGATAAAAATAAGGAAACATATTGTCATGTCCGATAATTCACAACTGATTGATGAGCTGCTAGCTACAATCGCGCTTATTGAGGTTACCCCCGATGTCTTTGAGGGTAAGAGCCATGATTATGTGGGCAGTCGTATATTTGGCGGGCAAGTATTGGCCCAAGCGATCATGGCAGCAGCGCATACATTAGATCAAGACAAGCCTTGTCACTCGTTGCATGGGTATTTTTTGCGTGGTGGTGATATCAATCAACCAGTGATCTATCAAGTGCGCCGTCTGCGTGATGGTCGCAGTTTATCCGCGCGTGAAGTGACGGCTATTCAGTACAAAGAAGTACGCGGTAAAGCGCCTGTTGAGCAAGTGATATTTTCGATGATTGCGTCGTTTTCTCCCATGGAGGATGGCCTTGCGTATCAAGAAGACATGCCTGTTTATCCACCGCCAGAAGATCTATTGACCGAGCAAGATTTAAAAGAAGAGTACGTGGGCAAAGTACCAGATGCGCTCAAAGCACGGTTTATGCGCCGCCGTCATGTCGAGATAAAGCCTGTCAAACCGCGTAATCCGATCAATCCAGAACCGATGAAACCTAAGCAAGCCAACTGGCTGCGTATTCGCGAGCTGGGCAACCAGCCGGTGGCGATTCAGCAAGCGCTATTGGCATTTTCGTCTGATTTTTACTTGGTGGGCACGGGGCTTATGTCACATGGCGTGAGCTTTATGACCAGCGGGTTGCAAGCTGCTAGTATCGATCACTCGATGCACTTCCACCGTGAGTTTGATTTGAATGACTGGCTGCTCTATGACATGTGGAGCGATACCACGTCCAATGCGAAAGGGCTGAACCATGGGCAGTTTTGGCAAGATGGCAAACTGGTTGCCACCGTGCAACAAGAAGGCCTAATGCGCTTGCGTGTGCCAAAGTCCTAACCCTAGCCTTAGCGCTATTTATTGTTGGCTACTGTCATCTTGTGATCATAAAAAAGGGACTCACTATTGATAATGAGTCGCTTTTTTTTATGCCAGTTTTTTACACTAATTTTTATTCTAAGATTTTAATCATCGCACGAGGCAATCCTAGACTGTCTTGTGCTGTTTGTTCGGTGAGCCATTTAAAATCAATCTCAGCTGCTGCTAGTTTCTCGTTGAGTTCTATCGTTTGCGCAGCATCGACAGTGAGTTTGCGCGGTGTTAAATACCAATGGAAATGCGTCAATGAGTGCTTGATAGGGGCGTCATCTAATAAGGTATTGCTAACTGATTCGGTTACCAGTTCATTCTTTATTAGCCATTCGTTGATAATTTGCTCAGCCGTGGTGAACTCTGTCTCGTATATTTTTTCATTACTGCGCACGCCACTTGCCAAGCTTGATGACTTATCGTCGCTCGTGACTGATTTATTAGCAGTAGTTTTGCCAGTTATCTTGCTATTTGCTTTACCATCAATTTTTTCTACGAACTGTAAAGGCAAGCTCCATAGGCCACCCCAAATGCCATTATCAGGGCGTTGTAGCCACAATATCTCACCGTCTATATTTTCTATCAGCAATGCATCGCTAAACTTGCTCGGTTTGGGCTGTTTTTTCGCTTTGACAGGATAATCAGTCTCGCGCCCCTCAGCATGTGCCAAGCAATCTTCTTGTAGCGGGCATAATAGGCAAGCAGGTTTGCTACGCGTACATAACGTTGCGCCCATATCCATCATGGCTTGTGCGAACAGTCCTGAGTTCTCTGTCGGTGTTAAACGCTCCGCTAATGCCCATAACTCTTTCGTCGTAGCAGATTTAGTGATATCGCCGTCAATGGCTGCCCAGCGCGTCAATACCCGTTTGACATTACCATCACAGATGACGCCATAATGATGCAATCCCATCGCCATAATCGCCCCAGCCGTTGATGGGCCAACGCCAGAAATCGCTTCCCAACCTGCGAGTGTCTGCGGGAACTCGCCCGTCTCCTCGATTACTGCAACCAGCTGCTTTGCCCCTTTATGCAAATTACGCGCGCGTGCATAGTAGCCAAGCCCCGCCCAATGCTCGGCGACCACATCCCAGTCGGCAGCGGCCAAATCCTGCACGGTCGGAAACGTCTCCATAAAGCGTGCAAAGTAGGGCAGTACTGTGGTCACTTGTGTTTGCTGAAGCATCACTTCGGATAACCAAACGATATAAGGATTGGGCGTGTCAGTTTGGTGCTGTTGCCACGGCAAATCATGGCGACCATTTTCGGCAAACCAATCGAGTAGGCGCGGGGCAAAGGAGTTTAGAGATGACTCAGGTTGAGAGAATAAAGTAGGCAAGAATAATCCTTGTCAATTAATAAAAAATATTAGACCATAAAAGGTTAACTAATTTATGGGGTGGGCTGACTCGCTATGCAATGGTTTGTTGTTTTTAAGGAAAAGCATTAGTTAGTTATTACGTGTTCTTCACTTTCAGTTTAATAATAAGTAAAACCAATGTTTTCATTAATAGTTTAGGAGATAGTATCTTGTCAGCACAAACCTTTTTCGTTTGGGATATCCATCAAATTACTTGTACACCAAGTAAAGACAGCTCATGGGAACAAGCAACGCACGACTTTGAAGCTTTGCGCCAGCAGCTAGTGGATACTATCAGCTCAAATATCATTGAGCTAGCAGATCGTCTCGTGGACGAAGCCAGAACCTCGGATTATTCAGAAGTCTTTTATGAAGCCTACGTAAATACAAATTTAGAGATGAAAACTCATTCTAAAACCGCTTGCGTAGCCATACCCACACCTGAAGCACTGCACGGTGAAGCGTTAGATGTTATCACCCCTCTATGTGAAGAGTTAGGGCTAGTGTTTTATGACACTCGGGGTATGGTTGCCTATCCAGATGGTACGATCTATCCGCCTAACATCGCAAGAGGTATGGCACTGCTAAAAGAAAAGCGGGCGCTGGCAAAACAGTCTGCTGATATTTATAAGCCAGAGGCACAGGTTCCTAGAGATAGAGAGGACTTTGAAAAAATACTGCACCCATTCATGCATGATTGTTTAGAACGTTATGGTTATCAGTGTAGTCAAGTAACAAGCGCTAACGTTAATGACTCTCTTGAAGTCGATGGTTGTACCAAGGCCATGCCTTATGGTCATGTGCGTCTAACCGGAGGAGCGGAAGGTAAGAACGGCTATTTTAGATTAAAAATTCATGCGTATTTTGTATCACCAGCGTTTGAAGAGATTTACGATAAAGTAACGCTGCCAACTGAGCTTACTCGGCAATCTCCTTATTTAAAGCTAGATTACATTAATGTATGCGATAAAAACTTTGCAGATAAGCAAAAACAGATTACTGAATTTATTAATACTGAGTTTGCCAGTAAACTGGATGAAGTAGATAAAATAGACAGCTACAATCAGCTTTTTTTGTTACTGCATGATAAGATTGCAAGAGGGCACAGCCATGGTGAAAGAGTGGATAAACAACTTATTCTAGCCAAACTTGCAGGTCGAGAGGACTATGATGATTTGATCATACAGTATCGTGAACTTATTGATAACTCACCAAACGACTATGTTAAGAATAGAATGAATGAGCGCTGGGATAGACTTTTAGAGATTTTATCTACCGTAGAGCCATTGGAGTAGCTGATTATGACTGAATACGCTTTGTTTTATGTTTGGGATGCAAGTTTGGGTGATGGCGATGAGTATCTGCCTATCTCTTACGATAGTGCAGGTGTATTACTACCGCAGCTTATAGAGATAGAAGTCAGCGCTCATAGCGAAAACATATTCGAGTTTGCCACTGAGCTACAACAACTGGCTCAGGAAGGTGATTTATCATTTGAGCTTTCATTAGCATTCGGGGCAACGGTCGCTCATGTACAGCTACAGAATACATTTGCTGTCTCTCTGCCGCTGCCAGATAATAACATGCAAGAAGCTGCTAGAGTAATTGCACCATTGGCAAAGAAACATGGGTTGGTGTTTTATTATTTGCTAGGGTTAGTTTCTTTGCCTGACGGGAAAATTTTCACTTCTACATGATTGGTCTTACGTTTATTAAATCTACTTCCGATTCTTCCGCGTTTTTAGACGACGTAAGCGTTTTTCTTCCTCGCGGGCTTTTTTCTTTTCTTCAGCAGCGATGCGTTGTTCGGCGACGACGATTTCTTCTGCCTCAATCATAGCTGGGGTCTCAAGCGTGATACGCCCGATCTTTGCGCTACGTAGCTCGTTAATGAGAATCTCAGACATACGGTAGGTATCGACTTGATTGCCTGCGCGTACACAGCCGCGATTGCGTCCTGCCACTTCAAAGAACTCCCAATCGGTCTTGGGTAACTCGTCAATTTTATAGCGGGTTTTTAGCGACTCAGGATAGGCGTGCATCAAGTACTCAGCGGTATAGCTTGCGACATCAGCAAAATCAAAAGCAGTATCACGGATACCGCCTGTCGCTGCTAGACGATAGCCAGAGTTTTCATTTTCAACTTTCGGCCATAGCATACCGGGCGTGTCATAGAGCATGATGTCATCGTCGAGCTTAATCAGCTGCTGCGACTTGGTTACCGCTGGCTCGTCACCTGTCTTTGCCACGGCGCGACCTGCTAGCGTATTGATCAGCGTTGATTTGCCCACATTTGGAATACCCATAATCATCGCTTTGATTTGACGACCAGTCCCGACTTTATTGGGTACGAGGTGTTTGCAGATGGCAATGATGCGTTTTACGTCATTGGCTTTTTCAGTATCGCACGCAATGGCTTTGACTTGGCTTTGCTGCTCAAGATGATCCATCCAGATTTGGGTCAATTCAGGATCGGCAAGGTCAGCTTTATTCAGGATTTTAATCACAGGTTTTTCGCCGCGTAGGGCTGCGACCATTGGGTTTTCGCTGCTATAGGGGATACGTGCATCGATGACCTCGATGACCACATCCATCTGCGGCATGATTTCTTTGATTTCGTTGCGGGCTTTGTTCATATGCCCAGGGAACCACTGAATACTTGCTCTCTTATCCATCTGCTTTTATAACCTTGTTATTCATAAATGTCGCGCAAAAGACATGGCGCTATGTTGGCATTGTCTGTTGTCATGGGATCCAGTTTACTACAAACCCGATGTATCCATGGGACAATTTCACCTGACCTACTTACCTGACCAGATGCGCCGTTACGATTGAGGGGGATCTCCTATCTCTTCGTTGGCTGGCGGCAACGGCGCAAGATACCCAATCAATAGTATTAAACTGCCGGCACCAATGAACGAGATCACGCGCCAAATTGCCTCGGTCTGTGATAAGTCAACTAAGACCAGTTTAATCACAACGATGCCTAACAACCCAATACCCATAAACCACAGCGCGCGCTGCCAGTAGCGGCTGGCGACAATAGTCGCGACCAAAGCCAAGAGCGTCCACAAGATGGTCAGTCCTGTCTGTACTTGTTCGCTACTCCAAGCGCCGCCCTGAGCGCCGTCCCAAAGCGGTGTACCGATAAAGGCATGTAGGCTGCGTACCAAAATACTTGAGAGCCACCAAAAGGCAATCAAAGCCAATATGATCAGCGTATGGCGATAACGCTCGGTAAAGACCGTATTGGGCGCACGCACTTGTTGAAGCAGTCGTAATAATAGCAAGGAAGCAGCTATTACCAACCCCATACTGACATCAATGATGCTCAGCACTGGCAAATATGGCAGCTGCCAGACCGCGCCGTCGCTATAATAATTACTGAAAACGACCCAAAACAAAGCAATAGGCAGCAATGCTTTGCCAGTGCCTATCAGCGCATGTGGCAGGTTGAGCCAAGCAGGAGCGCGCGCGATCAGCGTCTGTTTGCGCTCAGATGCGTACGTACTGATTTGCTTGTAAGTTAGATAGAGAGGGATGACATATAGTAGCGCGACCAGTAGCATCGGCGGCGCGATATGCTCAGCATTTGACCGTAGCGCTAAGGTATAAAACAGCACAGACAACGCGGTGATCAGTAGACTGGTTGGATCCACATACCGCTGTTCGCCTGCTTGATACCAGCGTTTGAGCCATAGTAGTGCAACGCCTAATACCATAAGCGCGCTGATAATAAAGTATCGCCATTCAATGTTATCCCACCGATGGGAAAATATAATGATAATGGGTGTGAGAGTGACCATAAACGTATACAGAGCGAGCAATATCGCACGGTTGATACGGCGTGCCTGTGCCCACGGCGTTTTGCTATCGATAAGCCAAAAGCCAAGACTGTGTATGATGACGGTCAATATAAACAGCGTCGTTACTGACACTGCTAACCACAACTCAAAGGCGATATACGTCGCCCAAATACTCCAACAGGTAGCCAGTAGTGAAAAAGCATATATCAACCAGCGACGTTGCCAATGGGCAATTTTGGTTTGATTCCATTTGCTGATTGCATCAAACAGTGAAAAATGCCGTAGTAAATACGCACTGACCAGCGGCAACCATGCCACCAGTAGCCACACTAACATAAGGGAGGTGTCACCTGCAGATAACCGAGACGGAATATCGAGCAACCATAACCAAGCCACACTCAGCACATGCAGACCCAGCCCAAAATAGACGGACCAAGTCCGCTTTGAGCGCTCGCCCAGCCAGACCAACGCTAAGGCTTGTATCGACCAGCCACAGGTCATCCAATTAGCGTCCAACGCCAACGCCACCATAATCGCCAAAAACCCAGCACCCAACGCCAGCATACTCTCGGTCACCAGTAGATAACGCGGGCTTTGTTTGACAAAGACATATCCTGTGCCTAAGTACAGCAATGCCAAAATACCAGCAGTAATCGTCAATCCATGCGACACGCCATCAAGCAAGGCGGCCAGCACCCCAAAGGCCAGTACGGGTGCTGAAAATAGTAAGCTGGTATCTATGGGGAAAATTGCTTGCGATGATGAGTTGGCTAAAGATAGCCTGTCGGGCGCTTGATCATTAGTAGTACTGGCAGTGTTGTAGTCAATAACATGCTGCGCATAGCGAATGACCACAAACAAGTACAGCAGCACATGCAGCGCAGTGATCATTACCAGCGACCAGCGCTGCGTCTTAATAATGGCGGGCAAGTCTTCGGTCAAGCCCCAATAGTAGGCCAGTCCAAACGTGACAGTTACCCCAAGCAGATTTAGGACTTTCCATGGGCGATAGTGGGCGATGACAGCGATGGTGATATTGAGAAGCAGATAATAACCAAAAAGCGCCGTCAAACTTCCCGTACTCTCACTGGTCAAAATCGGCGCAAAAAAACCACCAGATAACGCTAACAACGCGAGCGGAAAAGCGTTTTGACGTACGGCGAGGGCGATAGTGATGGCAGATAATATTCCAAGCCCAATAAAGCTCGGTACACTTGGCATGATTTCATAGACACTATAAGCAAAAAAGGTGCTCAAATATGTAATCGCTAAGCCTGCGCCCTGTAGCGTAATACCATACGAAAAGCGTTTTGCGGTGAGTTTGAATCCCAGTGCTGCCAATGCCAAACCTGCAGCACCGATGGTGACAAGCTTTGTGGTAATTGAGATCTCGATATATTCGCTAAGCAAGCGCAGCAGCAGTACCACACCCACCAGCAGTACCAATACGCCAACTCGTACGACGAGATTGCCACCAAAAAACCAGTTTTTGATTGAGTGCATGAGCGAGGTGACGATAGGGAGTGAGCGCTCATCTGGTTCAATGGGGGTATTTTTGTCGTTGTTTTTTGCTGCTATTGGGTCAAGAGGGGCTACGGATTTCTGATCAGAAGCGTCTGATTTTATATCATTGGTTGGTGTCGAGTCAGTAGTAGGTAGTGGCGGTGGCGACGATATAGGAATTCGACGGTTTGAGTCAACGATGAGGTCTTTGGTAGCGTTATCCCTAGTGCCAGCAATCGTATCCGTTTCAGTAACGGCATCAGTGTCTTTAGAAAAATTCTTGCGTGTATGGGCACCGTCATCAACCAACTGCGTGGCAGAGGATGTTACGCTACGTTTTGCTTGCTGCTCAAGTTCAGCCTGTAGTTTTGTTACATCGCGGCGCAAATACGTGATTTCTCGCTTTATTTTGGTGTATAAAGCGACTACTACAATCAATAAAACTGTAAAAGCCAGCCAACCTAACTGGGTCATCCATAGGTATAACATTTTGTTGCTCAATCCAGCTGATAGTAATGTGATAATGACGCGATTTGCTAAGAAGTACAAGACCGCTCTGATTACTTACCCAAAAGGTCATTGGTAAAACAAAACCCAAAATAAAAGGGCAGCTTAATAGTTAAGCTGCCCTTCTTTATGAGTTTTATATCAGAAGTTTTTTATGCCAATCTATGCCAAATTGGCTTTCATAAACTCAAGCATATTTTCCCAACTTTGCTTAGCAGCGGCTTCGTTATAGCCAAGGTCCACTTCATTTTTTTCAGCACGCTCATCGGCATGTGGATTGGTAAAGCCATGCTTAGCATTGTCATAGACATCGATAGTGTAATCTACGTCAGCTGCGTCTAGCTCTGATTTTAGGCCTTCGATGGCATCCATTGATACCATTGAGTCATCACGGCCATGCGCGACCAGTACTTTTGCAGTGAAGTTTTTGTCTGCTGGTTGTTTTGGCGTTGGGTTACCATGGAAGGTAGCGACCGCTTTTAGTGGCATGCCTTCGCGAGCCATGTCTAGGACGACTTTACCGCCGAAGCAGTAACCGATTGCCGCGAGCTTGTCACCGTCAACTGATAACTGATCGCTAAAGTCGTTCAAAATCAAGCGGCAGCGTGCCATCAGCATGTCTTGATCAGCAAGCACTTGCTCCATCCACATGTTGGCCTGAGCCGCATCGGTAGTGAGTTTTCCTTCGCCATAGACGTCCATTGCGACCGCTGCATAACCAGCTTCTGCCAAACGCTCTACTACTGATTTTGGATGATCGACCACGCCCCACCATTCTGGTGCGACCAAGATACCTGCTGCTGGATTATCATCAGAAGCGTTTTCTGGTAGTGCCACATAGCTGATAAGTTCAACGCCATTTTCGGTAGTACTGATTAACTCGAAAGTCTTAACTGACATAGGATTGTCCTTTTTTATATTATGAGTTTTGATTATTCGTCGTGTTGATTATTTGTCATTGTGATGGTTCGTTTTCTAACTCGTACTACCTTAACGCCCATATCTAGCAAAAACAGCTATAATAGTGTAACGCTCTTTATCAAAATGCTACTGCGACCCTATGACTATAAATTTCTTAAACAAAAATGATGAACAATCAGATTTGCATTCAGGCGTCAATCCAGCTGGTAAGCTTACGCAGTCGGTAAGTTTGTTTCCTAACACTGACTCTAGATCTGAGCCACTGCGTCCGCAGTTTTGGTCGCGGTTTGCCTTAAACGAGCTAAACCATAGCGAATGGGAAGCGTTGTGTGATGGCTGCGGCAGCTGCTGCTTGATCAAATACATCGATAATGATGATGACGAAGAGCTGGTCGAGTATACCGATGTGACGTGTCAGCTGATGGACTGCGCGACAGGCTATTGCCAACATTATGCGACACGCCAAGAGCATGTACCAGATTGTATTCAGCTGACCATGGACAACTTGCCCAACATGATGTGGCTGCCATCGCATTGCGCCTATAAGCGTTTGTATAAAGGGCAGGGGTTACCAAGCTGGCATCTGTTATTGACTGAGGATGCGGTAGTCACCCAGCACGAGATGCGTGCGGCCAATGTGGGTGTCGCTGGCCGCTGTGTGTCGGAGATTGGTATGTCTGATGAAGAAATGGAAACGCGCGTGGTTAATTGGGTGAATCCATAACTGCTATAGGGTAGATTATCGCGCTAATGAGATGCCTGTGCAGTCGATTTGGCTTTTGCTTCAGCGCTAGCTTGAGAGTCAGCCAATGGTGGTGTCGGAATATCTTGACGAATTTGCCGAGAGAACTGACGGCTATTGGCAATAGAGTGTAGGTTATTGAAGCCCATAGATTTTGGATTGATATGGGTGCGCTCATACCACGTATCCATCGACCAAGGCTGGTTTTGTTTTTCAGGCACAGCATCCAGCATGCCAACATCATATAGATAGTTTGGTAGCCAACCAGAGACCCAAATTCGATAATCCCACGGCAGGCGATCACCACTAACGATACGCGCCATATAAAAGATAATATTAGTACAGTTACTCGTCAACGTGTTGTACCAAGCAGGCTTGGTATTCAGCTCATCCATTGCCGTTAGGTAAGATTCAAACAACGATCTCACCTCATGTTGCTGCAAATTGCTGATAGGAAACAGATAGACTTGCTCACCGCGCGCGTTGCTACGCGTATAGATAATATCGCGCTCTTCGGCGGCAATCAGACTCAGCTCATACCGTCTAAAAAAACCAGCCAGTGCCGAAAATGCCTCGCCTTGCTCTTTACGAATCTCAAATGAGAAGGCAAGTGGTCTATCGTCTTCAAAGCGAAAACTGACCAAAGTATGAGCAATCAGTGGCCCCATCCAATAAGAGTTGGTTACATCAACGCCAGAGAGTTTAGATAAATCAATCGTGCGCGTCTCCCAATGCTCTGTGGCGTCCTTGTCTGTGCGCCAATCAAAATTACGGACATTGGTTAAGGTAATCAAATCAGGGTTGGTTGCATCGCGCTCATAAGCCACTTGCTGCTCGACCTCAGCCATCCAGTCGCGATTTTTCTGGGGTTCGATAGAAAAAAACCAGCCTAGACCTATGAGCCAAGTTGCTCCATATAAGCCAATGAGGTATCTAGTCGCTGTGTTTTTATGAATTGATTTTTTATTAGACAATGAGACACTGAGCAGTATCTTTGTGACTGTATGCCAATAACGCATACTTAGCAGCGCAGCTAATATACCCACGATGATGAGTGTTGCAAGCCAAGTGAGTACAGAGCTTATCCCGTACTGATACCAAATCGCTAATAGCAACCATATTGCTGATAGCAATATTGTGATAGCAATCAAAAAAATAACAAGACGATGTCGCCATGTCGGTCTTGGTGGTTTGTTATCTGCTGATCTGTTGTCCAAATCGCGACTGACAGAATGGCTATCTGCAAGCTGGCTGCGTGAACGCGACGATAATAAGCGGTAAAAAACGGAGCGTAGCGACATAAGGTTTGTTTTGATAAATAATGGCTTTGACCATAGCAAAGTTTATAACACACTGACAATACAATTTGAGTGAATTTGTCGTTGAATGTCGGTGAGGCTTGCGATAAAGTGAAGCTAAATTGTGCTGGTATGTCTGTTGTTTGCTACACAGATAATGATAAGCTCGCTGTTTTATTTGGCGCTTTTGTCCCCATCTAGGCTCTACTTATTTTATGAACGGTTATTCTAATTGCCATTAACTAAAGAGGTTAAATCACACCACCATGTCTGACGACACTCCCAGCCCGAGTAGTTGGTCGATGCGCGGCTTAAAACGCTGGCTATCGACCGCCCCCGAAACCCGTGATGAATTGATTCGTCTGGTACAAGACTCGCGCCAGTTTTTAGAGCCCGATACGGTCGATATGTTAGAAGGCGTGCTCGATCTGCCGGCGACACAAGTGCGCGAAATCATGACACCAAGGCCACAAGTGATTGGTCTGCACGAAAGCACCAGTCTCCCTGAAGTGATGGACATCATTCTTGATACGACGCACTCGCGCTATCCTGTTTTTGATAGTCAAGATGATGATGCCGTTATTGGCATCCTATTGGCAAAAGATTTGATTCCTATTCTGGTGCACATGGTACGCAATCAAGAAGACAAAATCGATAGCAAACGTCTAAAAGACTTGGTGCGCCAGCCATTATATATCAGTGAAACAGCTCGTTCAGATACTCTGCTGCGCTCATTGCAGCGCACGCAAGTGCATATGGCGATCGTCGTTGATGAGTTTGGCAACTTTGGTGGTGTCGTTACCATGGAAGACTTGTTAGAGGAAATCGTTGGTGACATCGTTGATGAGCATGATGACTTTGATGAAGACAGCGATATTAATAATATCGTCCCTGATCCTGAAAAGCCAAACACATGGCGTGTCCAAGCATCCACGGTGATTGAAGACTGTAATGAGGAGCTTGGCAGTCGTTTTGATGATACCGATGTCGACACGATGGGCGGTCTGGTCATGCAAGCGCTCGGTTTCGTTGGTGATTTAGAGGGTGAGAGCGTGGTGATAGATGATTGGCAAATCACCATCACTGATGTGGAAGGGCGCTTTATCCAAAATCTAGAGCTGACCAAAACCAATGGGGACCAGCAGATATTGATAGGCAGCCATTAACCTTCTTATCATGACATGACGCAGCAACGGAGTATGAACTTAGTACTCAATCAAATTTATGAGTAAATTGAAAAACACGATGAACCATCGTGTTTTTTGCTTTCTGCCTTTTGCATTTTGGTATGAGACTTTCGCGACGCAAATTTACCCACTGATGGGTTTTGACTGGTATCATGGGTGGATTTTATTTATGGTCCTGCATAAAGCATTATGCAGTCAGTTTTTGCTTGGGTTTTGTCTCAGTGCTGAGCTGTAAAATTTTGAAAATATGGTTTTGGATAACTGCTATGCGTCTGTCTACTGTTGATTTACAAAAACGCCTGAACCCTGAACAGCCAAAAGGCTTACATCTGGGACTGACGGTAATAATAGCTTTGCTGGCAGGAGGCGCTTTTATACTTGCACTGGCACCTTATGGTATTTGGCCAGTTGCATTAGTATCACCTGCCATTTTATATGCGTTGTTGATGCCGGATATGACAGGTCGCCGCGCCTTTCTAATTGGTCAGGCATACGGTACGGGGCTTTGGTGTGTGGGTGCGTTTTGGCTGTACACATCTATCCATGTCTATGGTTCGACGCCCGTATGGCTTGCGCTGATTATGATTGCGCTGATGGGTCTCGGCATGGGGTTGTTCCATGGCTTTTTGGCGCTGATTTTTAATCGAGTGGTTGGCAAACAGCCATTATCTTTTGCTGCGCTTTGGGTACTCCAAGAGTGGATGAAAACGTGGCTATTCACCGGCTTCCCTTGGCTATTCGTCGGTTATGCATTTACTGAGCAATATTGGTTGTCATCCTTGGCGCCTGTTGCGGGTGTTTTCGCGGTTTCTTTTGTGGCGGTATTATTGGGAGCCAGCGTCGTTGAGCTACTACGTCGCCGCGCAGGCTATATGATTCCGTCGATAGCTTTGCTGGTTGTTAGCTGCTCGCTATGGTTGATCAATCCGCAGTGGACCAAACCAAAAGGCACGCCTGATCTATCAGTGTCTTTGATTCAAGGCAATATCCCGCAAGATCTAAAATGGCTTACTGAGTATCAAATAGAAACCCTAAAAATCTACGCAACCTTGACTCGCGATGAGTGGGGGCGTGACATTGTGCTGTGGCCTGAGTCATCGATTCCGATGTTTCAGACAGAAGCGGTTGGTTTTATCAATGAAATGGTCAAAATGGCCAAAGAGACGGACACGGCATGGGTGACGGGCATCCCTTATAAGGACGAAGCCGCGTTTGATGCCAGTAAAGATAAATATGCGCCGTTTTATAATAGTGTGGTGGCGCTAGGGGCTCAGGCAGATGGCTTGTATAAAAAACAGCGTCTGGTACCCTTTGGTGAATACATTCCATTTGAAGGGGTGCTTGATATCCTGCCAAATCTGGCAGGTAGCCAAGATATCATGAGCTATAGCCGCGGTAGTGATCATCAGTCACCGCTACGAGTGCGCGGTCATAATTTGGGCGCGGCTATCTGCTATGAAGTGGCGTATCCAGATACCACACGCAAAAACGCGATTGGTACAGACTTTTTATTGACCATCTCAAACGATGCGTGGTTCGGTACGTCGGCAGGCCCGCTACAGCATCTACAGATGGTACAGATGCGCGCGCTCGAAAATGGTCGCTGGTTTATGCGTGCGACCAACACGGGGGTGACAGCTATCATCGACCATAAAGGTCGCATCGTAGCGCGTGCTCCGCAGTTTGAGCGCACCGTACTACGCGGTAATATACAGGCGCGCGTTGGTAATACGCCGTTTATGCGATTTGGTCAATATCCTATTTTATTTATCATGGCACTGTTATTGGTATTGAGCTATTTGGGCAAACGCTCAAAAACGTCAGTGCGCTTGGGTAAGTCATAGGCATATTGATTAAAGGTTGCAAGACCATGCTCGTCGGTTAGGTAAGTAGGTGTCGATAATACCAAAAGCTGATATAAAATTGTCGATAATAATCCCTTTAAATACTTAAGGGTTTTCACAAAACGGTATAAATTACGATATAATAGGTCAATATTTCAAATATTTTGTGCAAGGTGGATAAGGTATGTCAGAAGGTATCGTCAATAACAATCCAAAAAAAGAGCTGTTATATGCTTTAGGCGGCATTGCCTTGTTTTTAGGCATTGTCTTACTTATTGGTATTTCTGCGTTTTTGCGTCCAGCAGGCGAGCACATCACGGCGACGCCAACGGAAGCATCAGAAGCGGCTGATGAGGCAGAAGTCGTGGCGACTGAAGACACGGCTATTGAAGCAGATACGGATGTTGCAACCGCAGAAGCCGCGGCGCCCGATGCACCCGCAGATGCCACTGTGACGCCAGCACCTGATGCGGCGGATAGTGCAGTTGTGACCGCAGAAGCAGGTACAGCGACCGCTTCTGGTACAGTAAGCCAAGCGGCAGTTGCCGATGCTGATTTAACTGCTGAGCAAGCGGATGGTGACTTAGATGCTGGGGATGCTGGCACCGCCGCTGATGACACAGCAGTAGCGCAGTAATTTTTGACGGGGCTGTCCTAGATAACTAGTTCAAACCCTGTTTAACCCATTGTTTTAATTGTAGTAATTGCGACTTTGGGTCACTGTGATTAAAACGCCTCTCACATTCCTTTAAATAGAGGTGAAAATGCTCTTTTGGAACCCCGTTAAACTTACGTAGATGCCGTTTAGCTTGGTTCCAAAAGTTCTCTATACCATTAATATGATTCTTATCATTAACAAAGGTTTTGGAGTGGTTGATACGATAATGAGTAAACTCACTGACATCTAATGCGTTATAGCTTTTAAATGAGTCAGTATAAACAATGCTATCAGGCTTAACTTTTTCTCTTATGATGGGGATCAAAGTATCTGCTTTAGCATTGGGTATAATACAAGCGTAAACCTTGCCATTACGCTTTAATAGGCCAAACACGGGCACTTTGCTACCAGCACCTCGCCCTCGCTTGCCTTTACGAGTTCCACCAAAGTATGATTCGTCTACTTCGATTTCGCCTTCAAATAGACCAGGGTCTTGACTATTCTCGTAAATAAGCACTCGCAGCCTATGAAAGTAATAACTGGCTGTGGTTTTATTAACACCAATTAGGCTTGCTGCTGTTCTCGCGGTAGAACCAGCAACAAATAACTCGATGAGTCTGTTTTGTTTATACCAACTTAGTTTACTCTTTCTCATAGTGCTATCCTAAATAATTTTACTTATCTAGGACAGCCCCTTTTTGACATTGCAATTTATTGTTTATATAGCAAAAAACGACTCTTAAATGAGTGGTTATCAAAGTCTCTACTAGCAGTAATATCAATACGATAGGACTGCATTGAAGACCACAAAAAAGCTCGTTCTCAGCGATTGAGAGCGAGCTTTTTTGTGGGTATTTGTGTAATTTTTAGCCAACTTTTTCTTTACTTGGGTATAACCAAGTGAAACAATGTTCCGCCTATATGACCGCTTATCGGAATAATTAGGCATTTGGTCATTACCAAAATAACCTTTAAAGGAATAAAGTTGTGAGTACACAATCAAAATCAGAAGCTAGTGCGGCTGAGCTGCAAGCACTAGACAATGGCTTTATGGGTCATCCTGCGCCATTACGCTCGTTGTTTTTTACTGAGATGTGGGAGCGTTTCTCTTACTACAGTATCCGCCCGCTACTCGTGCTATTTATGGTGGCAACTGTGAGCAGTGGTGGTTTTGGGTTCGATGAAGTCACGGCGTCTGCTATCTATGGTATTTTTGCCGGTTCCTTATATTTGGCAGCCGTACCGGGCGGTTGGCTAGCAGATAACTGGCTGGGTCAAGAGCGTGCCCTGTGGTGGGGCAGTATTGTGATTGCCCTTGGTCACTTATGTATTGCGCTTTCTGCCATGTTTGGTATGACGCTGTTTTTTGTCGGTTTGATCTGTATTGTCTTGGGTTCAGGACTGTTCAAAACCTGTATCTCAGTGATGGTTGGCGCTTTGTATCCTAAGGGTGACGCTCGCCGTGATGGCGGTTTTACCTTATTTTATATGGGTATCAATATTGGCGCGCTATTGGCGGCGCTCATCGTTGGCGTATTCAAAGAAAAAGGCATGTGGCATGTCGGCTTTGGCGTTGGTGGTTTAGGGATGCTCGTATCCTTGCTTACCTACCGCTTTATCGCCCGCAAGAACTTGACGCGTTATGCGCAGGCCAAAGGTGTCGATGCTGAGTGGGAGCAATCCAATGATCAGTACAAAAACATTGGCCGTTGGGTAGGTGGTTTTGTGGCATTGTTGGTCGCTGCGGTGCTGTTAATCTCTACGGGTATGGTGTCATTCAATCCTGAGATGGTGGCGGAGTATATGACCTATATCATTGCAGCCGTTGTCATCCTTTACTTTGCCATTATGTTTATTTCACCGCGATTGGATAAGACGGACAAACTGCGCTTATTGATTTGTTTTATTTTAATCATTGGTTCTACGCTATTTTGGTCAAGTTTTGAGCAGCAGCCAACCTCTTTTAACCTATTTGCCGATCGTTATACAGACCTGAATATTATGGGGTTTGAGATACCAAGTATTTGGTTTCAGTCACTAAACCCACTATTTATCTTAATATTGGCACCGATCGTTAGTATCATTTGGGTCAAGCTAGGAAACAGAGGCCTTGAGCCGAGCAGTATGGCGAAATTTGCACTTGGTATGCTACTTGCCGCCGCTGGTTTTGCCTTGATGATTTTTGCCTCAAAAAGCATCTTAGTGCCTGGTGCTGGTTTAGCGTCGCCCTTATGGTTGGTAGGAAGTCTGCTGTTATTGACTCTTGGTGAGCTTGCGCTTAGCCCGGTAGGTCTGTCATCAATGACCAAGCTTGCGCCAAAAGGCATGCAAGGTCAGATGATGGGGCTTTTCTTTGCTTCTATTGCGATGGGTAATTTGGTTGCGGCATTCTTTGGTGGTCATGTTTCAGCGGACAAAATCGAAGGTTTGCCGACTTTATTTACCACTATGACGATTTTCTTGGTAGTCTCTGCCGTGATACTGTTGGTATTGGCTAAGCCTATCAATAATATGCTGCAAAAAAGCGAGCACGCTGACGAGGTACGCCAATAAAGACAGATAACTGGTGTATGCAAATCCTCTATCATGCCCTTAGAATCAGTCCATAACTCATGATAAGACGTGTTACCATAACTGGCAGCACGTTTTATTATTTCAATCAGTGAGATATTTTTTAGGCTATTGAAAGCCTACATTCTGCCCAAACATCTAGTTATGTTCTACTGCAATACTATCAAGCAGCATCTAATAAGACGACTATTCATAGTTGCTACTCACCTCTCGATTTCTAAATAATTTATCTAAAATAAATAAGGACACATTCAATGAATAAACAAATTATCCAAGCGCGTATCGATACGCTACGCAAAACACTAGTGGCTCAAGATCTCACGGCGATTATCGTGCCCTCTGCTGATCCACATCTGTCTGAGTATTTGCCAGAGTATTGGCAAACCCGTCAGTGGCTATCAGGATTTACAGGTTCAGTAGGCACTTTGGTTGTGACGGCTGATTTTGCCGGTCTATGGACGGATAGTCGTTATTGGGTACATGCCGCTGAGCAGCTAGAGGGTACGGGTATCACGTTGGAGAAGTTGGCACCTGGTCAGCCAAACCATATCGACTGGCTGGCCGATCATTTGCAAGAGGGCGATAGCGTCGCCATAGACGGTAATGTGCTCTCTATCGCTGAGCAAGATCGACTATTGAGTGCATTTGATGCCAATGATATTACCTTGATCACTGAACGTGACGTATTGACGAGCGTTTGGACAGATCGTCCTGCGCTGCCAGATGCCAAATTGTATGCACATGATGAGCAGTTTGTTGCGCAGTCTGCGACCTCAAAGCTTGCAGCAGTACGCGCAGGTATGAAGGATGCTGGCGCAACCCATCATCTGCTCTCAAGCTTAGATGACATCGCTTGGCTGACGAACTTGCGCGGTGCTGATGTTGATTACAACCCAGTGTTCTTAGCACATATGCTGATTGATGCAGACAGCGCAACATTGTTTGTTGATACTGATAAAGCGTGCGAAGATATTGTACAAAGTCTAAAAGATAGCGGTATCACATTGGCTGATTACTCTGCTGTACAAGATGCATTGAGTTCATTAACACCAGAAGATCTATTGCTGTTAGACCCAAATAAAGTTGCCGTTGGGACACTCTCCAAAATGGCAGACAATATTGGCTTTATTGAGCAAATGGCACCAAGCACACTGCTCAAGTCTGTCAAGTCTGACTCAGATATCGATCATGTGCGTGAGGCCATGCGTCAAGACGGTGCGGCTTTAGCAGCGTTCTTTTCTGAGTTTGAACAGCGTCTAGCAGCAGGCGAGCGCCTGAGTGAGCTGGATGTAGATAGTATGCTGATAGAGGTGCGTAGCCGTCAGCCGCATTATGTATCGCCAAGCTTTCCAACTATCGCAGGTTTCAATGAAAATGGGGCATTGCCACATTACCGCGCGACGCCAGAGAAATTCAGTTATCTTGATGTGGCTGAGGGTGAAGGTGGTTTACTACTCATTGACTCAGGTGCT
Source organism: Psychrobacter sp. KCTC 72983 (assembly GCF_014280455.1). Taxonomy (NCBI): domain Bacteria; kingdom Pseudomonadati; phylum Pseudomonadota; class Gammaproteobacteria; order Moraxellales; family Moraxellaceae; genus Psychrobacter; species Psychrobacter sp. KCTC 72983. Next base: position 527,780 of record NZ_CP060390.1, on the reverse strand, counting down.
CAGTACCAAAACGGTACGACAGATATCACTCGCGTGGTCGGTATTGGCCAAGTTACCGCTGAGCACAAACGTGACTTTACGACCGTACTCAAAGCCCATATTGCACTCGCTCATGCCCATTTCCCTGATGGTATCGCCTCTCCATTAATTGATGCGATTTGCCGCGCCCCATTGTGGCAAGCTCAGATGGACTATGGTCATGGTACTGGTCACGGTGTTGGTTATTTCTTAAATGTGCATGAAGGCCCACAAGTCATTGCTTATAGCGCGAGCACACCAAAAGAGCGTGCGATGAAAGTCGGTATGATCTCAAGCAATGAGCCAGGTCTATACCGTGAGGGTAAGTGGGGCATCCGTATCGAAAACTTGGTTGTGAATACACCAGTTGCCAATCCTACTGAGACAGAATTTGGTCAATTCTTACACTTCGAAACCATCACTTATTGCCCAATCGACACGCGTCTGATTGAGCCATCACTACTGGATCAAGTCGAGATCGATTGGTTAAATAGCTATCACAGTCAAGTCTATGCAGAGTTAAATGATCGCGTAGAAGGTGCCGCCCTTGAGTGGTTGACTGAACGTACCAAAGCCATTTAATACCAAGATCAAAACATTAACTAAAAGTACTAAAAAGCCCCGTAAATAATTTACGGGGCTTTTTAATGTTTGTGCTGCAAGGCTTTTTAGAAAATAGAAATTGTTGCCATTAGTGAATATTTTTCTTAGGCGCGTTTTCAGTGGTAGCTGACGTATTTTGCTCACTGAAATGCTGTGTCATCTCGGCACGTAGCCAAGATTTTAGGTTTTCAGACATGAGCATCATTTGCTCACTCAAGTAGTCGTCGATTTGGTTTTCAAGCTCACGAATCAGTGTCTGATCCGTCGCATCCAGCTCACTGTCTTCTAGTACCAAGTTGATCGTGGTATTGGCGTTGTCTGGTATATTTTTGATGGGTTTATCACTCAGGGTAGCAGCCTGTTTGCTAATCGTCTGACTGTCAGTGCTGTTGTTATTCTCACCACTTGCTGCGCCCGTGCTGACCTTCTCAGTTTTTAGGTGATCCACCGCATCGTCTACAGCCTCTTGTTCGGTTAGATTGTCTTTTTTATTATGGGTTTTATTTGCAGCCAGCTCCTCATTTTTTTCTTGTTCTTTTTGAGCTGCTTCTGCTTTGCGCGCCGTCTCTTCGGCCTCTTTCTTCTGGGCTTCTTCCAACTGCTGCTTTTCAGCCGCCGCGCGTTCTTGTTCTTGTTTGTCTATGATCGCTTTGGCAATGGCTTGCTTGGCATTATAGTTGTCATACAGCTCATCCACATACGCATCCAAATCATGTGTATTGAACTCAAAGCTCTCAAATACAGTCTCTGCTTGTAATAGGGTCGTGATGTCTTTTAGCTCTTGGGTAATGGCTGCGCGTACGGTCTCAGGTGCACACGTCCAATGCTGATAAAACTGATGGGAAAATGAGTAGCTTGACATGGTATCTTCCATAAATGTTCCAAAAATTACCCCTTATCATACGCAAGTACGATAAGGGGCTGCAAGTGGACAAACGTAGCCAAACTGACACCAACGTTACAACGTGGCAAAGTGGCGAAGCGACAAAGTGATCATACGATAAAGCGGTATCGTATCGCACGATAGGCTTTTGGCTACGAGTTATTGATTGACAGGCCAGCGTGCAAATATCAAGGATCCATTGGTACCGCCAAAGCCGAAGCTGTTGGATACAGCATATTGCAGGTTATCGACCTTACGTGATTGGTTGGCCACATAGTCGAGATTGCAGTTGTCCTCAACCTCTTCTAGGTTAATCGTCGGTGGTACGTGCTGATGCTGTAGGGCAAGCACCGTAAATATGGCTTCCACGCCGCCCGCTGCACCAAGTAGGTGTCCTGTCATAGATTTGGTTGAGCTCACCAAAATGCTGTCTTTCACTGGCGAAAATACGGTTTCGATAGCAATTGATTCAGCGACATCACCTGCAGGTGTACTGGTACCGTGCGCATTGACATAACCGACGCTTGCGGGTTCAATCCCAGCATCATTGAGGGCATTGCGCATGGCTTTTGCAGCGCCGCTACCATCTTCTGGTGGTGCGGTAATATGATTCGCGTCATCGCTCATGCCAAACCCGACCAGCTCTGCCAGTATGGTGGCACCGCGCGCTTTGGCGTGAGCAAGGCTTTCTAAGACGACCATGCCAGCACCGTCACCCAATACAAAACCGTCACGGCCTTTATCAAACGGACGTGATGCTTTGGTTGGCTCATCGTTACGTGTGGAGAGGGCATGCATGGCACTAAAGCCTGCTATACCAAGCGGGCTTGAGCCTTTTTCACTACCACCAGCCAACATGACATCGGCATCACCGTAGGCGATCAAACGCGCTGCCAAACCCATGGCATGAGTCGCAGTGGTACAAGCCGTTGATGTCGCAAAATTTGGCCCTTTTAAATTGTGTTTAATCGCGACCAACCCTGCTGCCATATTGACAATAGATCCTGGGATAATGAAAGGTGATACTTTGGCTGCGCCTTTTTCACGTAGGGTATCTCGGCTGTTTTCGATGGTTTGGATACCACCAATACCTGAACCCAAGATAATACCAAAGCGATCTTGGTCAACCCCTTGTACAGGTGCATCAGCGGCACTGACTTCATCGATAAACCCTGCATTCTTCAATGCCATAGAAGACGCTGCAATCCCGTAATGTATAAACTCATCATAGCGGCGCGCATCTTTGGCGCTCATGTATTGTTTGGCATCGAAATCTTTGATCACGCCTGCGATTTGTGCGCGGTAGCCAGTCGCATCAAAATGGGTGATCGGTGAGATACCGCTGTCGCCATTGAGCAATTTGGTCCATGAGCTATCCACGTCTAGACCAAGCGGGGTGATGGCACCCATACCAGTCACCACCACACGCGTATCATCAGAGCGCTCATAATGAGGGGGTTTTTGACGCGATTTGTATACAGGAGCTGCGGTCATATTATTTGTGTCATCATTGGTGGCTTGGTCGATAGGTGAAGTGCTGTGTTGGCTCATGCGATATGTCCTATACTTACGGGTCCTAAGAGGATGGCGTTTTTAAAGTTATTATAAAACACATTGGTGCACGTATGTAAACTAAAATCTAACTGGTCAGGCAAAGCAAACTTGCCCCAATACCACGCCTTTATTGGCACCAGTTACAGCGGGTAGATTACCAGTTTCACCCATCAATGTTTGTCGGGCTAACCATGCAAAAGCGACTGACTCTACCCATGTTGGTGCCAGCCCTAAATGATCTGTGGTCATCACTGTAGAGTAGGGTAGATGGGCTTGCAGACGCGTCATCAAATAGTCATTTAATGCACCGCCACCGCAGACAGACACCGAGCTATTTTTATCAGTAGTTATAAAATTATTGATCTGCGCGCTTGCACTGATGGCAGTTAGCTCAGTCAAAGTGGCTTGTACATCTGCAGATGAGTAGCGGGTATAGACAGAAGCCTGATCGAATGTTTGTAGCTCATCTTGTAGCCAAGCTAAGTTGAAATCTTCGCGGCCAGTGCTTTTTGGATGAGGCTGAGTAAAGAACGGATGTGCCAACAGCTGATCGAGTAGCGGCTCGATAATTTTCCCAGACTGCGCCCAAGCGCCACCTGCGTCATAAGAGTTATCTGTATGCAACGCTGTCCACGTATCCAACAATAAATTGGCAGGTCCCGTATCGTAGCCAACAACCTGATCTTTTCCATCAGCAGGCAAGACGGTTATATTAGCAATACCGCCCAAATTTAATATCACGCGTGTGTTATCGGATGTGCCAAACAGTGCTTGGTGGAAGGCAGGCACCAAAGGCGCACCTTGACCACCAACTGCCATGTCACGGCGGCGAAAATCACTGACAACGCTAATACCAGTACGCTCAGCGATGATATTGGCATCGACCAATTGCAAGCTAAAACCCATCTGCGGACGATGGCGTACCGTTTGCCCATGACAGCCAATCGCCAGTACTGATTCAGCATCGATATCTGCTTGCTGTAATAAGGTATTGACTACTTCGCTGGCAAATTCCGCATATTCGCGGCTTGCCCAACCAAACCAGTCAAGCTCGCTAGTTGGCTCATCGGCCTCTGGTACGAGTTGATTCACACCATTGGGCTGACATAATGCCAGTAGGACCTCACGCAATCGTGGTGGAAAATCTTGACTATACGTCGCCAGCAGCTGCATTGGTGGTTGGCTGCTGCCTTCATCACTGATGCTTTCTTTGTTGGTAGTTTCTTTATCGCCCATGTCATGATTAAACTGACAAATAACCGCATCCATCCCGTCCAAACTGGTGCCTGACATCATGCCGATATATAAACCATCATCGAAGCTTTCAAACACCGTTTGCTCAAGCGCGTCGGTCAGTGTGGCATAGTTCGAATTATCATCGGTCAAATCATCAATATCGTCTGAGCCATTACCCAAACCATTATTCATAAGTAAGTCGGCGATAGCATTGTGTTCAGTGTCAGCAATGGATGCGGGGTTGGTCATGGCAATTTACCTTAAAAAACGCTAGTATATCCGTCAAATTCTAGCATTTTTTCTAACCCTTTGAGCTTCTAAACGTCATAAGGGGTTGCGCCAGTAACCAATATTCCTAAAAATCCCAATTCAAGCGATATATAGAGAGCATCATGACCGATCAAACCTACACCCTAGAAGAACAACTGGCCCTAATTCAGCGCGGTACGCAAGAGATATTATCTGAAGACGACTTAGTGGCTAAGCTAAAGCTCAACCGTCCGCTACGTATCAAGGCAGGCTTTGATCCTACCGCGCCTGATTTGCATTTAGGTCATACGGTACTGATCAATAAACTCAAGCATTTTCAAGATTTGGGTCATGAGATTTATTTTCTAATCGGTGACTACACCGCTAAAATTGGTGACCCTTCTGGTAAAAATAGCACGCGTCCGCCATTGACTGATGAGCAAATCAAAGCCAATGCTACGACCTACGCTGAGCAAGTATTCAAAATCTTGGACAAAGAAAAAACCCGCGTGGTCTTCAACTCTGAGTGGTTCAGTGACATGAGCGCCGCTGATATGATTCAGCTTGCGAGCCAGCAGACGGTCTCGCGTATGCTTGAGCGCGATGACTTCTCGAAACGTTACGCATCGCAAACACCTATCTCAATTCATGAGTTTCTCTACCCATTGGTACAAGGCTATGATTCTATCGCCCTAAAAGCGGATGTTGAGCTAGGTGGTACAGATCAGACCTTTAACTTATTGATGGGTCGTACGTTGCAAGGCCGTTATGGTCAAGAGCCGCAAGTGTGTATTACGGTGCCGATCTTAGAAGGTTTGGACGGTGTCAATAAAATGTCTAAGTCGCTCGGCAACTATGTTGCTATCTATGATGCACCAGGCACCATGTACCAAAAAATTCTGTCGATGCCAGATACCTTAATCCAACGCTATTTTGAGTTTTTGAGCTTTAAGCCAATGGACGAAATCGAAGGCTTGATGGCGGAAATGGAAGCTGGTCGTAATCCACAAGAAATCAAACGTATCCTAGCCGAAGAATTGATTGAGCGTTTCCATGATGCGGATGCCGCTGCCAACGCGCATAAATCAGCGGGCAATGTCCTAGCAGATGGTGAGTTGCCCGTTGATTTGCCAGAAGTGACATTGACGCTTGAAGAGGGTCAAGAGGCCTTGTTTATCACACAGATATTAAACCAAGCAGGTTTAGCAAAAAATAGTGCAGCGGCAAAAGACATGATCAAGCGTAATGCAGTCAAAGTCGATGGTGAGGTGGTCAATGCTGGCTTTAGCTTAACCTCAGGTCAAACAGTTGTGATTCAAGCTGGTAAAAAGGCTTATGCAAAAGTGACGGTTGCTTAAGCGCTTGCCCATATCAATAATGGCTTGAGGAGAGATAAATGCTAGAACAGGTTACCTTATCGGGTAATGGCATTATCCTTGAGCCATTAACGCACGCTCATGCTACTGACTTGATTGAGGCTTGCCAAGATGGTGCGCTGTGGCAGATAAACGAGACGTCTATACCTGAGCCAGACAAGGTCATGGATTATATTAATGTTGCAGATTCAATGACGGATAGGCAAGCTTTTGCCGTCATTGATGAGCGTACTGGTAAAGCGATTGGCTCAACCAGCTTCCATGACATTTTGCCGACTACCAAAAGATTAGAGATTGGCTATACTTGGTATGCCAAATCTTACTGGCGCACGCATGTCAACACAACCTGTAAGCTCATACTGCTCACTTATATATTTGAAACGCTACAATATCAAACCGTAGGCTGGCGTACAGATGTCGATAATCATCGCTCACAACAAGCCATCGAGCGCTTAGGTGCCAAAAAGGATGGTGTGATTCGTGGCAATCGAGTACGCCGTGACGGCGTTATTTCAGATACCGTGATGTATAGTATGGTCTATTCTGAATGGGCGGGTATAAAACCCAAGCTTGCAGCAAAAGTACAAAGCATCTTTTAATTATCAATATAAATGAGTGGTTTATGTCTCAAAAAAATCAAAATTCGGTAGCCCAAGGCATTTACCGACACTATAAAGGCAATCTTTACCAAGTATTGCATACCGCGCATCATTCCGAAACCGAAGAAGCTTTAGTCGTTTATCGTTGTCTTTATGGTGAGTACGGCGTATGGGTACGACCGCTGTCGATGTTTGCTGAAACTGTGATGCGTGATGGCACAGAAGTGCCTAGATTTGAGCTGATAAAACCCCTAGTGGATTAACTCATGAACTTGGCAGCATCTCCTAAAAAAGCGACTTTACTAAGTCGCTTTTTGGTTGCGACTCGTAAATCATTCTCACAAAACTTCTTTAACACCTTATGAAAACCAATCGGCTCATCCATAGGGACGGCATGTCCTGAGCGCGGTAGGATGACGTCACGAGCATTGGGTAGCATACGTGTGATTTCTTGCTGCCAATTGGGATCATAGAGTTTTGATTGACCACCAATGAGACTGACCACTGGGATGGTGACGTTTTCTATACCTGCCCGAAAATCATAAGGTATGGCAAGATACGCCTGCAGGCAGCGCATTTTGTGTTGCCATGTTTGGTGATTATAAAATGCCAGCTTATGATCGTTTTGATGAGTAAGTGCTTGTACGACAGCTTTTGAGCGTGGACGGCTGACAGACAGTAAAGAAAACAATCTTTCAACATCGGTCACGCGGCGCTTGAGAGAAAACGGCAAGTGCGTAAAGTGTTCAACGTGCGCGTACGGCAGTGTCCTATCGACAATTTCTTGAAACACGGCAAACCTCTCTTTTTGCCGATCCCCAAACAATCCGCCTTGCCAATCTGGTTGATTGTGAATCACAGGGCTTTGATCAATATTTAGATAGCGACTGACTCTGGCTGTACCAAAACGTTCAAAATATGACCACATCACAAGCGCACCCATCGAAATCGCGGCAATGGGTAATGACTCTACGTGACGACTCAGGCAGATGTGCTCAATCACTGTATCAATATCCTCAGCATACTGATGCACGAAATCAAACTGCGTCAACTCAATATTTTTTGCCGCACCAAAACCTCGAAAATGTGGCAAGTAAAATTCATATTTACCAATCAGTGGCAGTATAAAAGGTAAAAACTCACGCGCATCCATGCCATAAGCATGCATCATCATGATGGGTTTACCATTCCCAATGACAGATATGGGTAGCGCCGTACCATCAGCTGTCTTTATATCGATTGTTCGTAATCGATATGATGCGGGTAGAGAAAAAAGGAGGTTTTTCATAGAATGACATCACTTTTGGTTATCAAGCCATCTTGGTTGAGTGGTCAAGATGTATTTTTACAAACGTATTCATACCGCGAATAAAAGACTGTTATATTGAAGCAGTCATCTGACCATAGCATAGAATTTAGCTAACGGTAAAAGCAGTAGCGATAACTGATAAGGGTAGAAGGGTATGAGCAAATCGATATTGTCGTCATTGGATAGTAGCTTGTATCCACAGGTCTGGGAGCAGCAGACATTTACCAGTCCACAAGCGCTTTTATTGTCGATGTTGGATAATGAGGTCACGATAGATGCCAATACTTTTACCAAACGACTACTGGCGAACGATATTTATCAAGAATGGATCAATACCACAGTATTCGGACGGTATTTGCATCGCAACTTTACCGCGTTTTATCAACAAACAGAAGACAGTTTTAATGTAGAAATGCCCGCTTTGTTTCGTCAAGAGCTGACCCGCCATGCGCAATATATGCCATTAGGTCAGGTATTATTTTTTGCAGGAGAGATGCCAAAAGTGGTACGACAAACAAAGCTACTCACCACCACCGTCAATCCAGCCACGGCAATCATTAACGCACAAAAAATGGCAACTCATCAGGTTTCTCATTCAAAGGTAATCGTTAATCAAATCACCATCGTCGGTAAGCAAGTATTAGGGTTTCCCATACGTCATAATAAGCGCACTAGCGAGCGCCTGCGTAATGAAGTATTGATTATGGACTTTCAGGACTTACGCTTGGTAAATGAGGTAACAATTGAGGACATAAAAAAAAGCAATATAGAGTCATCTATATTGCTTCGGTCTTACGAGTTACGTTGATTGTTAAATAGATGCGCTTTTAACGGTCTTTTTTAGCCACCGTTAGACCGTTATAGGTTTGCGCGACTGGCATCACTTCCAAACGATTGACATTGATATGCGCAGGCGACTCAATCAACCACAGTAATATATCGCCGATATCTTCACCTGTCATGGTCTTAAAGCCATCGTAGACTTTAGCTGCTTTATCGTCATCACCATGGTAGCGCACGTTTGAAAACTCAGTACCCGCGACTACGCCCGGTTCGATATTGGTCACACGCACCTGCGTACCGACAAGGTCAGCACGTAAATTTAAGCTGAACTGTTTGACAAACGCTTTAGTTGCGCCGTACACATTGCCACCAAAGTATGGCCAGCTACCAGCAATCGAGCCGACATTGATGATATATCCGCTATCGCGCTCGACCATCGCTGGCAAGACTGCATGAGTCAATGACATTAGACCTTTAACATTGGTATCGACCATTTGCATCCAATCATCGAGACTGGCTTTGTGAGCAGGCTCTGTACCCAGCGCCAATCCTGCATTATTAACCAAGACATCAATGTGTTTAAAGTCATCAGGCAAGTCAGCAACGATTTGCGGAATAGAATCCGTATCACTCACATCCATCACCACAGGTAAAAAGTTCTCACCTAAAATCTCTGCTAAAGCATTCAGCTTATCGATACGTCTAGCGCAACCAATCACGCGATGACCATTAGCCACCAAACGCTCTGCCAACGCTTTGCCAAAACCCGCGCTCGCTCCTGTAATCAATACGTTCATGATCTATCCTTATTATTGATGTTGTCTGCTGTTGCCATAACCTTGATGACGGCTTTATTTACCCTAATGAGACTTATCTATTTGATAACTGCTTACCAAAGATTTTATCGCCCGCATCGCCTAGACCTGGGATGATGTAACCGTGCTCATCCAAATGGCTGTCTAACGCAGCGGTATAGATAGTTACGTCAGGATGTGCTTCGTTTACCAAACGTACGCCTTCAGGTGCAGCCACCAATACCAATGCTTTGATATTAGTACAGCCATTTTTCTTTAGCATCTCGATGGTCGCAACCATTGAGCCACCCGTAGCTAGCATTGGATCAATGATTAGCGCAGGACGCTTGTCCATGTGACTGACAAATTTTTCAAAGAATGGTACTGGCTGCAGCGTTTCTTCATCACGCTGCAAACCGACCACAGAAATCTTAGCAGTAGGGATCAGATCGAGCACCCCATCAAGCATGCCAATACCTGCACGCAAAATCGGCACGATAGTCGCAGTCTTACCGATGATTTGCTCACCCGTGATTTCGCCACACCAGCCCTGCATTGGGAAGGTCTCAATTTCAAAATCACGGCTTGCTTCATAAGCCATCAAGCGTGCAAGCTCTTTAGTCAATGTACGAAATTTATAAGTACTACAGTCTTTTTCGCGCATGAGGCTGAGTTTATGACGGACCAATGGATGATCAATGACCGTAATGTTTAAATCGTTGTTTAAATCACTCATAAGTATTCTCTTGGTTTTTTGTCTGATGCGTGCGCAGTCATTGCGGTTGCTATTAATATAAAAAGATACAAACACTTACCCCACTTTAACTCTGTTTGGTCTCATTGATAGTAAAATAAAAACCTCAATGACCATGCAAATCAAATAAACGTGCTACTTGTATAAGAGTGTAATGTCACCAAAAGTGATCAGTTAGACACTCACAATTGGCAGCCAAGCCTAAACCGCTCAGGCTAAGCGACTATATTATTGTCATATTGTCGCACTATTTGAATCGACTAAGTTTGACTGTATAAAATTATCATAAGTGCAGTAGTGTCTAGGCTTGCTATGATACCAAAAAAACCGCTTTTCTGATGAAGAATATCATGACTATAACACCATCAAACACCCAAGAAGACGCTAATAACAAGGCTAATAACGAGATAGTAGCAACCGAGAGCTCATCAGGAGAAATTGAAAATCATCCTTTTGCGCCTGTTTTACCACCAAATGCGACTATCATGATGATGGGTACGTTTCCGCCGACTAGCGATAAATGGGCAATGAGCTTTCATTATCCCAATTTTTATAATGATATGTGGCGTATCTATGGCCGAGTGTTTTTTGATGACGCTAACTATTTTAGAGTCGGCGATGAGAAGCGCTTTGACCCTGAGCGCATACGCAATTTTATGTTCGAGCGTGGCATCGCTTCTTGCCCGACAGTCAAGCAGGCTATTCGAGAGACTGGCAATGCTTCGGATAAAAACCTAACCGTGGTGACGCCAGTTGATTTGGATAGTATCTTGCCGCAAGTGCCAAAGGTAGCGACATTATTCACGACAGGAGGCAAGGCGACCGAAGTGCTACTTGGGTTATTAGATAAGCCAATTGCCAAATCAAAACATCCAAAAACCAATCAAAGTATGGATTACCCTTATCAATGGCAGGATGCAGATAATAAAAAAATGGATGTTAATGACTTAACCTTATATAGATTACCATCGACCTCACGCGCCTATCCCTTATCGTTGGATAAGAAAGTCGCGGCGTATCAAGCGTTTTTTGAGAGGATGGGTAAGTTGTAAAGTATAACTATAGAGAGGACTGTTCCAATATAGAATGAAGCTAAAAGGTGGTAAAACGCATCTATCTACTGGAACTAAATATTTTTACTAGGATAAAACATAATCAAGGGCACATATCTACTCATCTCTAGTGCATCAAAAATAACCAACTCCAACCCATTGAAAAAACTACCATTTTATATTCCACTAAAATAATTCCAAAAACATCAACAAAACAGGTTGACACAAAAATTAAACCCTCTATAATACGCCCTCATCAGACGGACTGGCAGTGAGAGATGTGTAGATTACATATTAATAACCCAGTTAACCTGGCGAAACAAATTATAAAAAGTCTTGACAATTCAAATCATTATGATAAGATAGTCGGCTCGCTAGATAGCTTAACCGGCAACAGGGAAGGCGAAAAGCGTAAGTAATACCCTATATATCGATGACTGGACGACAGTGATTGAAACTATTTAAAAGCATAACTAAAGAACAACTTGTGTGGATTTTTGCTGATTCAGAATGCTAAAAAATAAAGTTGGTCGACTATCTTTTCGGTAGAACACCAACTATAAAAATTATCATTTAAGACAGCAGAAAAACTCAAAGTTAATTCATTACGAACATAATTACGAGCGATTTTGCCAGATTAGATGAGCCAAGATTAGAAGTCGTCTTACTATTTATAGTGAAGACTTCAAGCAAGATTAAACTGAAGAGTTTGATCATGGCTCAGATTGAACGCTGGCGGCAGGCTTAACACATGCAAGTCGAGCGGAAACGATGATAGCTTGCTATCAGGCGTCGAGCGGCGGACGGGTGAGTAATACTTAGGAATCTACCTAGTAGTGGGGGATAGCTCGGGGAAACTCGAATTAATACCGCATACGTCCTACGGGAGAAAGGGGGCAACTTGTTGCTCTCGCTATTAGATGAGCCTAAGTCGGATTAGCTAGATGGTGGGGTAAAGGCCTACCATGGCGACGATCTGTAGCTGGTCTGAGAGGATGATCAGCCACACCGGGACTGAGACACGGCCCGGACTCCTACGGGAGGCAGCAGTGGGGAATATTGGACAATGGGGGGAACCCTGATCCAGCCATGCCGCGTGTGTGAAGAAGGCCTTTTGGTTGTAAAGCACTTTAAGCAGTGAAGAAGACTCTTCGGTTAATACCCGGGGACGATGACATTAGCTGCAGAATAAGCACCGGCTAACTCTGTGCCAGCAGCCGCGGTAATACAGAGGGTGCAAGCGTTAATCGGAATTACTGGGCGTAAAGCGAGCGTAGGTGGCTTGATAAGTCAGATGTGAAATCCCCGGGCTTAACCTGGGAACTGCATCTGAAACTGTTAGGCTAGAGTAGGTGAGAGGGAAGTAGAATTTCAGGTGTAGCGGTGAAATGCGTAGAGATCTGAAGGAATACCGATGGCGAAGGCAGCTTCCTGGCATCATACTGACACTGAGGCTCGAAAGCGTGGGTAGCAAACAGGATTAGATACCCTGGTAGTCCACGCCGTAAACGATGTCTACTAGTCGTTGGGTCCCTTGAGGACTTAGTGACGCAGCTAACGCAATAAGTAGACCGCCTGGGGAGTACGGCCGCAAGGTTAAAACTCAAATGAATTGACGGGGGCCCGCACAAGCGGTGGAGCATGTGGTTTAATTCGATGCAACGCGAAGAACCTTACCTGGTCTTGACATACACAGAATCTTGTAGAGATACGAGAGTGCCTTCGGGAATTGTGATACAGGTGCTGCATGGCTGTCGTCAGCTCGTGTCGTGAGATGTTGGGTTAAGTCCCGCAACGAGCGCAACCCTTGTCCTTAGTTACCAGCACTTCGGGTGGGAACTCTAAGGATACTGCCAGTGACAAACTGGAGGAAGGCGGGGACGACGTCAAGTCATCATGGCCCTTACGACCAGGGCTACACACGTGCTACAATGGTAGGTACAGAGGGCAGCTACACAGCGATGTGATGCGAATCTCAAAAAGCCTATCGTAGTCCAGATTGGAGTCTGCAACTCGACTCCATGAAGTAGGAATCGCTAGTAATCGCGGATCAGAATGCCGCGGTGAATACGTTCCCGGGCCTTGTACACACCGCCCGTCACACCATGGGAGTTGATTGCACCAGAAGTGGTTAGCCTAACTTAGTGAGGGCGATCACCACGGTGTGGTCGATGACTGGGGTGAAGTCGTAACAAGGTAGCCGTAGGGGAACCTGCGGCTGGATCACCTCCTTATAGACAGCATTCGCTCAGCAAGAATTCACAACAAGTTGTTCTTTAGTTTAAGCTTACGTTTTAGGACGTATTAGGGTCTGTAGCTCAGCTGGTTAGAGCACCGTGTTGATAACGCGGGGGTCAGTGGTTCGAGTCCACTTAGACCCACCATTATTAATGTAGGTGAAAGAGCCCTAAGTAAATCCGCTTTAAGGGATTTCCTCTTGCGCTCGGATCGAAGCAGTGCTTCGATTGTATCCTCGCTCAGGGGCCATAGCTCAGTTGGTAGAGCGCCTGCCTTGCACGCAGGAGGTCAACGGTTCGACTCCGTTTGGCTCCACCACTACATACAGCTAAGCTTAGCGTGCTAAATAAAATAGGTATCAAATAGAAACAAGTGATTTGCACACGATTACTTCTTTCTGTTTTATACAGAAAACTATGACTCGACGAGAGCATAGGAACTATTTAAAAACATAGATATGAGTCTGGGTTAGGATGAGCGTATTCACGCGCCCATCTTAACCTTAATAACTCACCTCTTAACGACATTGTTTGTTATCCCAGGGGTGAGTTATTAAAAAAGTAAAGAGAACTGAATCAAGCGTATAAACATAGGTGATATCGTTATCATAATTAGATTGTATGACACATAGAAGTCGAAAGACTACTTGGGGTTGTATGGTCAAGTAATGAAGCGCACATGGTGGATGCCTTGGCAGTCAGAGGCGATGAAAGACGTGACAGCCTGCGATAAGCTTCGGGGAGGCGGCAATATCCTGTGATCCGGAGATTTCTGAATGGGGAAACCCACCTACCATAAGGTAGGTATCCTAATTTATTAGGAAGCGAACGAGGGAAGTGAAACATCTCAGTACCCTTAGGAAAAGACATCAATTGAGATTCCCCTAGTAGCGGCGAGCGAACGGGGAGAAGCCGATTAATGCTAATGTAGAAGAACAGCGTGGGAAAGCTGACCATAGTAGGTGATAGTCCTGTATTCGAAACATTAGCGTTAACATATTAAGTAGAGCGGGGCACGAGAAATCCTGTTTGAAGATGGGGGGACCATCCTCCAAGGCTAAATACTCCTGACTGACCGATAGTGAACCAGTACCGTGAGGGAAAGGCGAAAAGAACCCCTGTGAGGGGAGTGAAATAGAACCTGAAACCGTGTGCGTACAAGCAGTGGGAGCCCACTTGTTGGGTGACCGCGTACCTTTTGTATAATGGGTCAGCGACTTATATTCTGTAGCAAGGTTAACCGTTTAGGGGAGCCGTAGGGAAACCGAGTCTTAATAGGGCGACTAGTTGCAGGGTATAGACCCGAAACCGAGTGATCTATCCATGAGCAGGTTGAAAGTGCCGTAACAGGCACCGGAGGACCGAACCCACTGTCGTTGAAAAGCCAGGGGATGACTTGTGGATAGGGGTGAAAGGCTAATCAAACTCGGTGATAGCTGGTTCTCCCCGAAAGCTATTTAGGTAGCGCCTCGGACGAACACCATTGGGGGTAGAGCACTGTTTCGGCTAGGGGGTCATACCGACTTACCAAACCGATGCAAACTCCGAATACCGATGAGTGATATCCGGGAGACACACGGTGGGTGCTAACGTCCATCGTGGAGAGGGAAACAACCCAGACCGCCAGCTAAGGCCCCAAATTCCTAGTTAAGTGGGAAACGAGGTGGGAAGGCATAGACAGCTAGGAGGTTGGCTTAGAAGCAGCCATCCTTTAAAGAAAGCGTAATAGCTCACTAGTCGAGTCGGCCCGCGCGGAAGATGTAACGGGGCTCAAACTAGGAGCCGAAGCTGCGGATTTGAATTTGTTTCAAGTGGTAGGGGAGCGTTGTGTAAGCCTGTGAAGGTGTGTTGTAAAGCATGCTGGAGGTATCACAAGAGCGAATGCTGACGTGAGTAACGATAATGGGTGTGAAAAGCATCCACGCCGGAAGATCAAGGGTTCCAGTCCAACGTTAATCGGGGCTGGGTGAGTCGACCCCTAAGGCGAGGCCGAAAGGCGTAGTCGATGGGAAATCGGTTAATATTCCGATACTTGTTTATGATGCGATGGAGGGACGGAGAAGGTTATGTCAGCCTGGCGTTGGTTGTCCAGGTGAAAGGATGTAGGTTTATAGCTTAGGTAAATCCGGGCTATTCTATACCGAGATCTGATAGCAAGCTGTACATGTACAGCGAAGTGGCAAATACCATGCTTCCAGGAAAAGCTTCTAAGCAATAGTTATAAACGAATCGTACCCTAAACCGACACAGGTGATCAGGTAGAGAATACCAAGGCGCTTGAGAGAACTCTGCTGAAGGAACTAGGCAAAATGGTACCGTAACTTCGGGAGAAGGTACGCTGTTGGTGGTGATAGGACTTGCTCCTTGAGCTGCTGGCAGTCGCAGATACCAGGCTGCTGCAACTGTTTATTAAAAACACAGCACTCTGCAAACACGAAAGTGGACGTATAGGGTGTGATGTCTGCCCGGTGCTGGAAGGTTAATTGATGGGCTTAGCGTAAGCGAAGGTCTTGATCGAAGCCCCAGTAAACGGCGGCCGTAACTATAACGGTCCTAAGGTAGCGAAATTCCTTGTCGGGTAAGTTCCGACCTGCACGAATGACATAATGATGGCAGCGCTGTCTCCAGCAGAGACTCAGTGAAATCGAAATCGCAGTGAAGATGCTGTGTACCCGCGGCTAGACGGAAAGACCCCGTGAACCTTTACTACAGCTTTACATTGAACTTTGACCTGACTTGTGCAGGATAGGTGGGAGGCTTTGAAACCGAGACGCCAGTCTTGGTGGAGCCATCCTTGAAATACCACCCTGGTCATGTTGGGGTTCTAACTCAGGTATCACAATACCGAGGACAATGTATGGTGGGTAGTTTGACTGGGGCGGTCTCCTCCTAAAGAGTAACGGAGGAGTACGAAGGTGCGCTCAGACCGGTCGGAAATCGGTCGAAGAGTATAAAGGCAAAAGCGCGCTTAACTGCGAGACCCACAAGTCGAGCAGGTACGAAAGTAGGTCTTAGTGATCCGGTGGTTCTGTATGGAAGGGCCATCGCTCAACGGATAAAAGGTACTCTGGGGATAACAGGCTGATACCGCCCAAGAGTTCATATCGACGGCGGTGTTTGGCACCTCGATGTCGGCTCATCTCATCCTAGGGCTGAAGCAGGTCCTAAGGGTATGGCTGTTCGCCATTTAAAGAGGTACGCGAGCTGGGTTTAGAACGTCGTGAGACAGTTCGGTCCCTATCTACCGTGGGCGTTGGAAATTTGAGAGGATCTGCTCCTAGTACGAGAGGACCAGAGTGGACGAACCACTGGTGTTCGGGTTGTCATGCCAATGGCATTGCCCGGTAGCTACGTTCGGATGGGATAACCGCTGAAAGCATCTAAGCGGGAAGCCCACCTCAAGATTAGATTTCCCCAAAGAGCCGTTCAAGACTAGGACGTTGATAGGCAGGGTGTGGAAGCACAGTGATGTGTGTAGCTAACCTGTACTAATTGCTCGTTTGGCTTGACCATACAACACCCAAGTGGTTTGTATCAAGTCTAATTAATCTATCTTGTATAGCCCAGGCTATAGAAACAGACAGAACATTTCGATATCACCGTTAACCTTGATTCAGTTAGGGTAAGTGGTACTTATCAAAAGTCACACAAACAGACTCATATCTAACCCCCTTTGCTGACGACAATAGCGCGATGGCACCACCTGATCCCTTCCCGAACTCAGAAGTGAAACATCGTTGCGCCAATGGTAGTGTGGTTCGCCCATGTGAGAGTAGGTCATCGTCAGCTCTCTATTCCTGATTAGCCCCCAACTTAGTGTTGGGGGCTTTTTTTGTCTTAAACTTATCTGACTTCCCTAGAAAATCTCTTTATTTAAATGGTTTTATCTTTCGCTCGCATCAAAGCAGTTCTCCAACTCTTTCCTTGCCCAAATCATCACTAGCCTCTTATACCTAAAAGCCCCCGCTCACTCGAAAGAGGGCTTTTTTATTGGCTTATTTATTGATAATAATTTATAACTATAGATGGTCAACTGAAAGTTTATTGAGATAATCTGATGATATTAGAAGAAACGGATAAATTGTATTTATATGACAGCTATGAAGATGCATATCTCATCGATAAAGAAAGCAGCGATATCTTATTTATTGATAGTTTTTACGATGGTCTATCTTGTGCTTTAATTGATCCAAATAACAAATATGCAATCGTAGCTGGTAAGCATTTAACTTTTTGGGACTGTTATGAGGGAAATAATAAGCTCACAAAATTTAAAACAGAACAGTTTTGCTGGATAGAAAGACTAAGGTTAATCAATGAAGATACTATTCAAATATTATTAGATCCATGGTTCCAATACAGTGCTATATGGGAATTAACAGTTTCTAATAAGTCCTTATTTAAAATTTCAGATTTTATCAAGTATAAAAACCTACTTTATACTGATAATATAGTTTGGTGATTCATTATAAAACCACTATTTGAACCTTATAGTGGATTGTATATTTCTGAATTTTAGCTTAGGAAAGAACCTATGACTACCTCAAAAGTAACCTACCAAGGCGATTTGCGCACTACCGCCATTCATTTGCAATCAAATAATGAAATCATCACCGATGCCCCAACGGACAATCAAGGCAAGGGCGAGGCGTTTTCACCGACTGATTTGCTAGCCACCAGTTTGGCCAGTTGTATGTTGACCATTATTGGTATCAAAGCCCGTGACATGGATATTGACCTTGTAGGCACCACGGCTGAAGTGACCAAAGTTATGGCCGCTGATCCAAGACGCGTGAGCGAGATCCATATCATCGTGACCTTTAATAAGGAGCTTGATGATAGAACGCAAACGATCTTTTATAACACCGCATTGACTTGTCCAGTCGCCAACAGCATCCACCCTGATATCACGCAGAACTTAACGTTCCGTATTGCTCGTGGCCTTTAATGCTATGGCAAAAACGTTATTGATTGTCGCTCATGCGCCGTCACCCAATACTGAGAAGTTGGCGCAAGCGGCGTATGGTGGTGCCAATCATCCTGATCTAGATATCAATGTGATTTTGAAGTCGCCGCAGGACACGCAGCCTGAAGATGTGTTGGCTGCTGATGCTTTGCTATTAGGCACGACTGAAAATCTGGCGTATATGGCAGGGCTGACCAAAGACTTCTTTGATCGCTGTTATTATCCTGTGCTAGAAGAAAAGCAAGGCATGCCATTTGCACTATATATACGTGCAGGGCATGATGGTACGGGTACCAAGCTTGCAATAAAGACGATCACGACGGGGCTGCGTTGGTCGTGGATTCAAGAGGCGCTGATACTACAAGGTGAGTGGCAGGACAGCTTTGCTGACCAAGTAAAAGAGCTTGCCATGACGTTAGCCGCTGGCGTTGAAGCGGGTATTTACTAGTAGCATATTTTGCCAATAATTCGCGAAAGATACTGCAAAGGTAACGGGCAGTCTGAGGAGAGTATCCGTGCAAAACGATCATCTAAACAGCCAAGTGGATATCGACGCGTTGCCATTCTCTCAAGCGTGCGAGAACAATAAGCAGCCTATCCTAGAAGTATTGCAAAACGAGCTACAAGGCTTTAAGCACGTGCTAGAGATTGGCTCTGGAACGGGTCAGCATAGTGTTTACTTTGCTCCTCGTTTACCTGAGATACAGTGGCAAACCAGCGATGTCACGAGCAACCATCGTCATATAGCGGCTTGGTATCATGCTTATCCTGCGCCCAATCTATCTCTACCATTAGCGTTTGATTTGGCTTACGATTCTCTACCTATCAATAGTCAGTCAGTAAATAGCAATATAGCCAAGCCCTATGATGCGATATTTACGGCAAATACGCTACATATCATCAGTTGGGCGTTGGTCGAAAAATTATTTGCACTGGCTGGTGATGCGTTACCTGTGGATGGTAAGCTGATTGTCTATGGCCCATTTAACGAACATGGCAGCTATACCAGTACGGGCAATCAGCGATTTGATATCAGTCTGAGCCAGCGCGACCCAAAAAGCGGTATCCGTCATAAGGAAGATATTGTCAGTTTGGCCAATACTAATTATTTAGCGCTTAGCAAAACTTATACGATGCCTGCCAATAATCAGCTATTGGTCTTTCAAAAACATTAAATACTCGACGCAAAAAAAGACACCCCAACAGGTCATGAAAAGATCGCAATTGAGGTATCTTTCTTGATTACTTATATAGTGCCTGAGATACGCTACCGGATATTTTTTAGGCTGCTAGATTATTTATATTCATCTGCCAAAAAGTCCAAATAACGTTTCCAAGAGCGCTCATCGGCGCGTGCATCATATCTGTCACTACCAAATACGCTAAAGGCATGGGGTGCACCGCTATAGGTAATCATCTCGTGCGGTACGTTGGCGGCCTCCAAGGTCTTGCCTAGCGTTGCAAAGCTCTCTAGAGAGACAGACTGGTCAGCTGAGCCGTGGAATACCAATATCTCGCCAGTGGTCTTGTCATAACTTTGACCAGTCGGAGTATCAAAGGCACCATGGAAGGGGACAAAGGCTTTTTGCGGGAAGCCTGAACGTGCTAACTCTAATGCAACCGTACCACCGAAACAGTATCCCATGGTCGTGCCGTTGCGCACATCATTGCCCTCCAGTCGTCCAGCATTCAATGCACCTTGTAGTATGCGGCGCATTTTGTTGCGATCGTCATACAATTCGCCTGTTAAACGCTTATTTTCTTCGACAGAGGTCGGACGAATGCCTTGCCCAAACATGTCTGCTGCCAGTACGTTGTAACCTTCATTCGCTAGCATATCAGCGCGTTTGCGCTCATAGTCGGTTAGACCATCCCAGTCATGAATCAACAAGATAAAAGGAGCGTAGGGCTTATCGGCTTTGGCGTAATAGCCCTCGTATGCTTGGTTATCCACTGTATAAGTGACGTTCTTGGTCGTGATAGCGGCAGCGGTTTGGCTGATGGTCAATGCCAGGAGCCCCATTGATGCACCCGCCAATAATGAGCGGTAAGGTTTTTTGGACGAGAAATTCGAAGTTGGTAACATAGTCGATAGCCTTATAGTTATATAAAAAAGAGATAAATATATGGCTAAAAACCATGCCAATGTTATTTATCGATGATCTCTAGTACGCCATAAAGCATACCTTAAAGAATAACTAAATTACAAGATTGGATTGTTAACGTTTAGGCTGGCTCAAAAGCCGTCAAGCGGTTGAGTGACTGCGCACGTAAACTTTAACCAAACATCAACAACTTTCACTATATACGCAACTATAAGCGACTTAGTTTTTGGGTAAGATAAACCGTATGCCTTTTATTCCTTTATCTTTTTTAATAATTGGTCATGCAGCATCACAGACAGATAATCGACAGATGAAGTCAGTATTATCCCAAAGGATACAACACCTGTGTAAGCACATTTTTAATGGTCTTAGAAGAGACTATTTTACTCATTAGATAGGATGTTTTATGAATAATAATATCGATCATACCGACCCAGCCAAAGATATGAATACTGAACGCGGCAATGGGGGCGAAACCCATCAGCGCGCAGGTGATGACACCAAAGTATTGACTACCCAACAAGGCGTGGCTATCAGCGACAATCAAAACTCACTAAAAGCAGGCGCACGCGGTCCTACGCTATTAGAAGATTTTGTACTACGTGAAAAGATCAACCACTTTGACCATGAGCGTATCCCTGAGCGTATCGTCCATGCGCGTGGTAGTGCGGCACACGGTTATTTTGAGCTGACCGAATCATTAGAAGAGTATACAACGGCCAAAATTTTGACTGAGACGGGTAAACAAACACCACTTTTTACCCGTTTTTCGACCGTTGCCGGTAATAAAGGCTCAAAGGATACGCCCCGTGACGTACGCGGATTTGCAGTCAAGATGTACACAGAAGAAGGTAATTGGGATTTAGTCGGTAATAATATGCCGATCTTCTTTATTCAAGATGCCATTAAGTTTCCTGATCTCATTCATGCAGTCAAGCCGGAGCCGGATCGCGGGTTTCCGCAAGCGGCCTCTGCACACGATACCTTTTGGGACTTTGTCTCGCTAAGCCCAGAGACGATGCATAACCTGATTTGGCTGATGAGTGATCGTGCATTGCCGCGTAGCTTTAGCATGATGGAAGGTTTTGGTATTCATACCTACCGTTTGCTCAACAAAGAAGGTAAGAGTACTTTCTTCCGTTATCATTGGAAACCAGTAGCAGGTGTACAGTCGCTTATTTGGGATGAAGCTGTAAAAATATCTGGTGCTGACCCTGATTATAACCGCCGTGACATGTATGAAGCGATTGAAAATGGTATGTATTTTGAGTGGGAGCTTGGTGTACAGCTCTTTACCGAAGAAGAGGCCAATGAGTTTCCATTTGACCACTTAGATGCCACTAAGCTGATTCCAGAAGAGCTAGTGCCCGTGAAAATCATCGGTAAAATGGTACTGAACCGTAACCCAGATAATTTCTTTGCAGAAACTGAGCAGGTAGCCTTCTGTCCATCGCATATACCACCTGGTATCGACTTTAGTAACGATCCCTTATTACAAGGCCGTCTATTTAGTTACTTAGATACTCAGTTGTCACGATTGGGCTCACCAAACTTTGTTCAGATTCCTATCAATGCGCCTAAATGCCCATTTGCAAATAACCAGCAAGACGGTCATATGCAAATGCAAGTGCCTAAGACTCGTGTCCTTTATGAGCCTCAAAGTCTAGATCTAGACCGTCCACGTGAAAGTCCTCAAAAAGGTTTTAACTCGTTTCATGAAAAACTGGACGATGGCGTAAAAGGTCGTATCCGTGCTGAGAGCTTCGCTGATCACTATAGTCAGCCACGTATGTTCTATCGTAGCCAAACCCCAGCTGAGCAGGCACATATTGCGACGGCCTACGCATTTGAGCTGGGCAAAGTAGATACTCCTCATGTACGTACCCGTATGCTCAGTCACCTTATCAATATTGATGAAGATCTAGCTAATCGTGTTGCCAATGCCTTAGGTATGGAGCTACCAGAAGCGGCAGAACCAGCAGCACCAGTACAAGATATGGACACCTCTAAGCCTCTGCAAACGATTGGTCGTACGCCTAAATCACTAAAAGGCCGTTTGGTTGGTATCTTAGTAGCTGAAGGATCAAACCATGAGCAAGTTAAGAAGTTTGAAGAGGCTATTAACGCTCAAGGCGGTATGGTCAAAATTGTTGCTCCTAGCAAAGAAGTCAAGCTTGACGACGATACGCGTATCCAAGCAGATGAGCGTGTCGCTGGTGCACCATCAGTATTCTTCGATGCGGTAGTGAGTATCATTATGCCGGATCAAGCTAAGAAACTGGCGGAGGATAGCTCAACGCTAGATTGGTTCACTGATGCTTATGTACACTGTAAAGCCATTGCTTATTGCGGTGCAACGGATGAGTTTATCTTAAGTAAACTTCCTGTAGAAAAAGATGAGTTTATCACACCGCTCGCTGAGCTTGACAGCTTTGTAGAAAATGCAAAATCTCGTCTATGGGAGCGTGAGCCTAAGGTCCGCGACCTTGCATAGTTGATAGCGTAATTGATGGGATAAGCTTTAAATCTATAAAGTAAATGCTTAATTTAGAAGACCCAGCCTAAGCGCTGGGTTTTTTGCGTTTTTACTTGAAGTATAAACGTCGTCATTAATGATGTTACGAATTATGCGACTATTATCAACCTTATCTATAGCCACAAGCGTTCACTGAAAACGATTTGTTTTGTATTGATTATCGCTATACTAAAAATACAAAGACACTAGGATCAAATGATCAGGGATGATAAATGAGTTCGTGTGAAATTGTACGTCTAGAGGGCTATATCCAAAGTAGCTACCTTGCGGTGTATCCAGATAAAATCATGCTACTAGACGGCTGCTGCCGTGCCGATGTGCCAATGGTACTTGGGTATATCAAAGATACTCTAAATAGGCCGATAACAGACCTAAAAGTGGTGGTGGTCACCCATATGCATCCGGATCATGCGGGTGGTGCGCGCAAGTTTCGCCAAGAGACTGGCTGCCGCATTATCTCTGCTGACAAGAAAAGTCAGTGGTACGGCGGTATTGGTGGACGAGCGATGCATTTTGTCGATATGAATCTTGCGTACTATGTGGCGCGGCGGCAAGGTCGCCCATTCAAAAGTCTGTACTATTCGGCAAGCCTAAAGCCAGACATTACTGTCACAGACGGTGACTTTGTCCCAGAGTTTGATGAATGGCAAGTGTTAGAGACGCCTGGGCATACGGATCGTGATCTGTCTTTATTTCATTTGCCCAGTCGTCAGGTATATACGGCTGATCTCATCATCAAATTGCGCCATAAGTTTGTGGCGCCATTTCCTGTCTATGATCCCAAGGCTTATAAGCAATCGTTAAAAAAAATCAGAGATTTAAAACCATCAATGGTAATGATGGCACATGGTCGAGAGCGGGCGATGAGTGAGGTAGAGTTTGATGCGTTCATCGCTCAAGCACCCAAGTATCCGCGCACGATTAAAGATACGATCACACATAAATTGTTATGGCGTAAGAAAAACGATTTTAACCTCTTTAAACGTCGCAAGAGTAAATAGAGATAAAATAACGATCAAAAACCCCAGACGAAAAAAACCCCAGTTACTGTTATAGTAGTAACTGGGGTTTTCAAATATGGTGGGCTGTCCGCGACTCGAACGCGGGACCAATTGATTAAAAGTCAACTGCTCTACCAACTGAGCTAACAGCCCTGAGAAGCGTGTAAAAATTGCACTGCAATTTTAGCTTCGCAAGAGTAATTCATTTAAAAAAGAGCTTTTTAAACTTAACTTTATTAAACAACTACCGGATAGGGTAGAACGATGAATAAAGGTTAAACTAAAATATGGTGGGCTGTCCGCGACTCGAACGCGGGACCAATTGATTAAAAGTCAACTGCTCTACCAACTGAGCTAACAGCCCTAACGTTTGAAGTGTTTGTATCCCTAAACGTGAGAGCACATTATATATATAATTCTGACAATTACAACCCCACAGGATAAAAAAAGTGTAATTCTCTTATAAAATTGCCAATTTATTCCAGTTTCTTTAAATTTTGCCATTATATCGATATTGACTGCTCTATTTTTGGCTAAAGCGAGTCAATACTCAATTATTAGTCTCGAGAAAGCGCCTCAACAGGATCTAGTTTGGCAGCATTACGTGCTGGCAAGAATCCAAATACTACGCCAATCAATGTCGAGCAAACAAATGCGGCAATAATAGAAGTCGGTGAGTAGATGACTTTGAAACTGTCACCGCCCACACTATTAATCAGCTCACCAATGGCAAATGCCATTCCAATACCAATCAGTCCTCCTAGGATACAGACTAGAACGGCCTCAATGAGAAATTGCTGCATGATATCGCTTTGACGCGCACCTACTGCCATACGAACACCAATCTCATTAGTGCGCTCGGTGACAGAGACTAGCATGATGTTCATGACCCCAATACCACCAACAATCAACGAAATAACTGCAACTGATGAGATAAGTAGGGTCATCGTACCTGTCGTCGACTCAATGGTTTGACGGATAGAGTCTGAATTTCGTAGCTCAAAGTCATCTTTGCCATGGCGACTTTCTATCAAGTCAGAGATGGCCGTCTCTGCGGCACTAGAAGAGATACTATCATCTAACAACGCCACAAAGCGGTCGATGTTGGTACTACCGGTGACGCGCGACATCACTGTCGTATAAGGCATATAGATAGTAGGCGTCGTTACACTGGGACCAAAGCCACCATCGCTCTCTTCAAGTACGCCAATCACGCGTCCAGGCACACTACCAACCAATATTACCTCGCCAACAGGGTTATCAATATCTGAGAAAAAGGTCTGTTTAGCGTTGTCATCGATGATGATATCTTGACTACGTAAAGTAATGCTTTTTGCATCAAATCCTTGGCCAAGTGCTAATGTCTCACCAGTGACGGTTAGATAGTCTTCACCAACGCCATTGACAGTAGCATCCTCTTGTATATTACGATAGCGGACACTAGAGCTGGCACTTACCTGAGGGCTGACACTGATAATATAGGGCTGATTGCCGACCGCCTCTGCATCTTCTGGTGTCAAATTGTCATCGTTATAGCGGCGTCTAGGATCGCCTCTAGGGTAGCCATCATTGACGGTAATGGTATTGGTACCTAATGAGCTGATATTGGCAAGGATTTGCTGCTGAGAGCCTTGTCCAAGACCTACGATAGATACGACTGCGGCAATACCGATGATAATGCCGAGCATCGTTAGTAGAGTACGCATCTTATGCGCGCGCATGGCAAGCAAAGACATTTTGAACGCTTCAAGCAGTCGATCAATAAAACTACCAAAGGCACTTTTGCGATGCTCGCCAAGGATAGATTCTGGTTTTTTGTCTGTGTGCTTATAATGCTCAGTTTGATAGTCAGCGATGATATGGCCATCTTTGAGCTCAATCACACGCTCTGCTTGTGCTGCTAGTTTTGGATCATGAGTGACCATGATAATGGTATGACCTTGTGCGCTGAGGTCATGCAAAATCGCCATGACATCTTCGCCAGACTTACTGTCTAGGGCACCAGTTGGCTCATCTGCTAAGATAACATCGCCACCATTCATCAGTGCACGAGCGACAGAAACACGCTGCTGCTGTCCACCTGAGAGCTGATTGGGACGATTGTTGACCTTATTGCCAAGGCCGAGGTCAGTTAGTAGCTTCTCAGCACGATTGGTGCGTGCCTCGGTATCCATGCCCGCATACACGGCAGGGACGGCGACGTTGTCTTTGGCACTGATATCACCAAGCAAATGATAGCGCTGAAAAATAAAACCAAAGTGCTCACGGCGCAGTTCTGCTAGCTGATCGGCATCAAGCTTACGAGCGGATTGACCATAAATCTTATAATCACCAGCAGTGGCTTGATCTAGACAACCCAAGATATTCATCAAGGTGGACTTACCAGAGCCTGACTGTCCAATGATAGCGACCATCTCACCTTGGTGAATCGTCAGACTGATATCATGCAAGACGCGAATGGTTTGCTCACCAGCAGGGAACTCTCTGATAATGCCAGATAGTTCCATAATGGGCTTGCCTGATGCA
Organism: Psychrobacter sp. KCTC 72983; assembly: GCF_014280455.1. Lineage (NCBI taxonomy): Bacteria > Pseudomonadati > Pseudomonadota > Gammaproteobacteria > Moraxellales > Moraxellaceae > Psychrobacter > Psychrobacter sp. KCTC 72983. The sequence continues at coordinate 501,199 of NZ_CP060390.1, read as the reverse complement.
GAGTGGGTAGCGGTATTGGTTTTTGCTGAGTTGTTTGAGCGATTAGCAGAAGTGTGTGACCCTAAGTTTTGAGCCGTGCTACTTTCAGAGCTATCTTCAGTCGACGGTTTAGGAGATTGAGATATAGTCATAGCAGTGTCTTTAATAAAGGCTAATAAGCGTTATAGTGTTGTTATGAAAGGGCTGCTATGTTTAGCAAGCCTTTCTTACTCAACATAGTCAAAGCACAAGTTACATTCGAGGTCCGCCAGGTACGCGGCCGCTATCTGATTTCTTACCGCTCTCTTCACTGATGATTACTTCTTCCCCTTCTTTCAAACCACTTAAGATTTGCGCATTTACTCGGTTATCAATACCGACTTCTACAGTACGCTCTTCTACGGTTCCGTCATCTTTTAATACACGTACAAACTTGCCCGTTGTTGATTTGCCTTTCTCTTTAGCTCGCTTTTCTTGTATCACTGTTGATGGTACTAATAGAGTGTTTTTGGCTTCGTTGACGATGATATATATCTGTGCCGTCATATCGATTCGGAACAAGCGGTCAGGGTTTGGTACTTCTACGTAGCCGACGTAATAGATAGCAGCGTCTGTCGAGCTGGTGCTACTGATCTGCTCTGGGGCAGGTTCGATAGCGGTTAATGTCGCATCATACTGTTTGTCTGGATTACCGATAATATTGAAATAAGCAGGCATACCAGCACTGACGTTAATGACATCAGCTTCTGAGATTTGCGCGTTGATACGTACGGTCGATAAATCTGCTAACGTCACCAATGTGGGCGCCGTTTGGTTAGCATTGACCGTAGTACCTTGCTCAGTCGTAATAGAAACGACTGTACCTGATATTGGTGCACGAATCGTGGTATAGCTTAGATCTTCTTCAGCAGTACTGACGTTAGTTCGTGATTTGCGTAATGCTGCTTGCTGACTGTTGATATTGGCTTCTGTGGTCGCAATTGCGGCTTTAGCTGTGTCGATAGCCGCACGTGCATTGGCAACGGCTGCTTTTGCTGTCTCGACACTGGTCGCCTGCGTGTCATATTCTTGTTGTGAGATAGCATCGATAGCGACTAAGTCTTGCAAACGCGCAAAATCAGACTGTGCTTGTTTGAGCTCAGATTGGCGGCTAGCAAGATCGGAATAGGCACTTTTTAGTGCTGCCTGTTTGCTGAGCGACTCTGCTTGCGCGCTTTGTAGCGCGGCTTCACTTTGCTCAAGGCTGGCTTGTTCGTTGCTCAGGTTGTTTTTTTGGGTCACTTGGTCAATCTGTGCGATCAAATCGCCTTTTTGTACCTCGTCACCGACTTCAACGTACAGGCGTTTTACCTCGCCAGATACCTGCGCGCCGACATCAACGGTATTTAACGCTTTTACTTTACCAGACGCCATGACATTGTTTTCAATATCACCGACTTCAACGGTTGCGGTTAAATAGTTAGGTGCGGTTTCTTCTGGTTTTAAAAAAGTATAGGCCAAAGCCCCTAATGCTACGATAATTAAGGTGATGACACCCCATTTAATAGCAGATTTTCTGCTTATTTTGCGCATGACAACAATCCAATCACAATTAAATCAAGTGTAGATATAGTAGAGACTTCATGTACGAAAGGGAATGATAATTAGTTTACGAAAGGTTAAGACCTATGTAGTACAGATAACATGACAGAAAATAAGTGGCTGCTAATGGTGGGATATTAGAAAGAATATATTTAGCAATGGATAACAAAGGGGTGTGTTTTAGAAAATGTTTTCAGTAGGATGACTTTGACAAAAAAGTAATAGAAAGGGGAAAAAATAGAAAGGCATGCCCAATCATTAGCGACTCGTCTATCGCATCGCAAACAAGCGCTTACCAGCTAGCTCCAATGCTGCTTGCAATAACAGCTCCCATGCTGGCTGGCGAATAAGGCCTTTGATGGCTTGGTCACAGCGATAGAGCAGAGCAGGCCATTCGCTCGTTTGTTCTTTTGACTGACGGCGGCACGCTTGTTGGTATAACCCTTGCTTACTACGCCAAATGCCTAATGCTTGAGGGTCTTGACCATCCAGCAGTTGCATAATTTGACGCATGTCTTTGCTAATAGCCCAGAGTACTAAAGTAGTAGGCTCATCGGTCGACTTTAGCTGAAACATAATTTTGGCAACCTGCGTGCTATTACCCGCGAGCATCGCATCAGACAAATCAAACACACTAAATTGCGCGTCGCTGACTAAGGCTGCTTGTAAGTCTGCAATATCCAATGCCACATTATTTACCGGCTGTGTAAAACTATTAGAGTGCTCGTTATCTTCATTATTATCACTATTGCTAGTAGCTAATTGCGGTGCAAACAGATAAGACAGGCGCCATAGCGTTTGATAAGCACTGAGTAAATGGTGCTCAGTGTGTGACATAAGAAGTTGCCACGCTTCTTGTGACAGTCGTAATCCAAACTTCTGAGCTTGTATTTGCAACAACTGCTGGCGCTGCTGCTCGTTGTATAAATTGCAATCAATGACAGTGCCGTATTGAGCAAAAGGGGCAAACCACTTGCTGCTCTGACTGCGTTTGTCTTGCTTAGGTGTTAGCCATAATACGCTATGACTGTGCGCACCTGTTTGCGCCTCAACAGCAAAGCGCTCAAGCTCAGCAATAACTGCTTTATCAGGTTTATGATTGCCAGTCACGATTACCGCACTCGCATCATCAAATAGAGACTGGCTACCAAGCTCTGACAATACTTCTTGCCAACTCTTCACCGATATCAGCTCTATACGTTTGATGGCGTAGTTTTGCGCGCGCCAATGTGGACGCAGCGCATCAATCAGCCATTGACTGAGTAGTGGCTCGTCACCATGCGCCAGCCACAAGCCAGCTACCGCAACCGAAGATTGCAGGAGTTTTGGATAAGCTTGTATAAAGGTGTTTTGCATAGCGTGGTAGGACACAGGTTGGTAAGCAGATGATAGCATTTGTAAAAATATGACGAGCGCTGTCGAACTTGCTTAGCTGACTAAGTTAGTGCGTACGCTCGTTGTTCTTCATACTTAAATGGCTGCAAATGATAGAGCTTAATAACAGTATTTGTTAAAAGTTACTTCTCAGGTACGACGACAACCGTTGGCGTTGCGCCTTTATTCATCAGTACAGACTGCTTGGCAGCAGGTGCAACTTTTGGCAAGGAGATCGCCACATATTGATCCGTGATACGGCGTGCTAAGCTGTCATAGAGCCAATCACGAACCTGGTCGCCTTGCTGGTCATCAGTACTGACGGATGCTTCATTGTATTGATAGCTACGCTCGACTTGAATGGGATTGGTAAGCGTGACGGGCTTGCCATTCTCGATCGTCTGGTAGCTGACATCAGCAGAGAGTACCAAGCGAATCTCTGTCAATACACCCACCAACTCGTAACGTTTAAAACGCACGTTACTGATATCGATCGCTGCAATCGGTTTAGCACCAGCTTGTTGATTGCTGCGAATCACATCATCAACTGTCATATTATCAATGACATCGACACCTAACGTGGTTAGGCGACTCGTCAATGGCAATTTTAGAGGAAATGAGGTGCGATTGTCTTCGATAATGACGGCTGTTTTGTTGGCATTGAGCAGCATTGGCGAATCATAGCCGCGTAGCTGAAAACCGCAACCACTTAGACCTGCCGTTGCACCCAATATCGCAAACATAGGTAATGCTGTGAGCAATGCCGTCGCAATCTTCTTTCCACCAGATTGTTTTGTACCAAAGTGCAGTGCGCTTGGCGTTGGTTGTGATTGCCAAGCTCGATGCTTATACGACATAAACGCTATCCTCATATGATAAAAAGGCTTAGAGCACTAAGCCTAGGCGACTAGCCTGCAACCACGATATTAACCAGCTTGTTGGGTACGACGATTTCTTTTTTGATCTCGCCTGTGATGAACTTTGCTACGCTTTCCATCGTTCGAGCTTGCTCTTTTAGTTGCTCAGGATCGCTGTTGGGTGCGACATCCATCTTACCACGCATTTTACCATTGACCTGAACGACCATTGTGATCATGTCCTGTACCAGCGCACTTTCATCAACAGTTGGGTAATCTAAGGTTAAAGTATCAAGGCCGAGCTGCTCAAGCAAATGCTCACCAACGTGCGGCGCATAGACAGAAAGCATAATCAGCAGATTGGTCAACGCCTCGTGTTTAACGTGTAGCTCTTGCTCGCTACTGGCGTTAAAGGCAGTCAACTCGTTGGCAAGTTCCATCAGGCTTGATACTGGAGTGTTGAGTGCTAAACGATCACCCAAATCACTATCAATCTTGGCGATGGTTTCGTGCGTTTTACGGCGTAAGTTTTTGGCTTCTTTACTCAGACCCTCTTTGTTCAATGTCGCACCGTTCAGCGTATCAATACTGATATTAGCTGCCGTTAGCGCTTGCATGTGATCATTAGCGATGCGCCATACTTTTTTCACAAAGTTGTAAGGGCCTTTTAGCGCGTCATCTGACCATTCAAGCGTCTGATCGGCAGGTGCGGTAAATAGTGTATATAGACGAACCGTGTCCGCACCGTATTTATCAATAGTCAGCTGTGGATCGACACCGTTGTTTTTTGATTTAGACATTTTTTCGATTTTGCCAATCGTGACTGGCTGACCATCCAGCTTTAAGGTCGCTTTGATCGGCTGTCCACGGTCGTTGTAGTCGATATCGATGTCTTCTGCAAAGTAGTAAGTGGTACTGCCATCCGCGTTGACACGGTAGAAGGTGCCAGCGAGTACCATACCTTGCGTCATTAGGTTGGCAAATGGCTCGTCGCCAGTGACCAAGTTTTCATCTCGCATGAGCTTATGGAAGAAGCGCGCATACAACAGATGCATCACTGCATGCTCAACACCGCCCACGTATTGATCGACTGGCAGCCATTTATTGGCAGCAGACTTGTTGACCATGTTTTGTGTGTCAGTTGGACTAGCAAAGCGGGCGTAATACCAGCTTGACTCCACGAATGTGTCAAAGGTATCGGTCTCACGCTCAGCAGGATTACCACATTTAGGACAAGTGGTATTGACAAACTCTGGTATATTCTTGAGTGGATTACCACGACCATCAGGTACGACGTCGGTTGGCAACACAACGGGCAAGTCTTGCTCTTCAACAGGAACCGTACCACAATGCTCACAGTTGATCATTGGGATAGGGCAGCCCCAATAGCGCTGGCGCGACACGCCCCAATCCCGCAGGCGGTATTGGATTTTTTTCTTGGCAAGCGATTTTGGCTCAAGTTTGGCAAGCATGGCATCAAACGCCTGCTCAAAATCTAAACCGTCAAACTCACCTGAATTGACCAGAGTGTTGCGCTCGGTATAAGCAAGATTGACTTCACTATCATTTGCCTTAGCATCTGCTTTTAAATCATCAAAATAGCCATCAGGGGTATTGATGACTTGTTTAATCGGTAGGTTGTACTTTACCGCAAATTCATAATCACGCTCATCGTGAGCAGGCACGGCCATCACTGCACCTGAGCCGTAGCTCATCAGTACATAGTTGGCGACCCAAACAGGCACTTCTTCACCAGTCAGTGGATGAGTGACGGTCAGGCCGGTATCCATACCGATTTTCTCGGCTTTGGCGAGATCGGCCTCAGCCACTGAACCTTTTTTGCACATCGCACAGAATTGGGCAATCATGTCGTCTTTTTCAGCAGCGTACTGTGCGAGTGGGTGTTCTGCGGCAACGGCGACATAAGTCACGCCCATCAAAGTATCAGGACGAGTGGTGAACACATCTAAGGTGTTTTCTTCGCCAGCAATCTCATAAGGGAAATGTACTTCCATACCGGCACTACGACCAATCCAGTTGCGCTGCATGGTCAATACTTCAGAAGGCCAGTGACCTTCTAGTTGATCCAAATCGTCGAGCAATTCATCGGCATAGTCAGTGATGTTGAAGTAATACATGGGGATGTCACGTTTTTCGACTGCCGCACCACTACGCCAGCCTTTACCATCAATGACTTGCTCGTTTGCTAAGACAGTATTATCAACGGGATCCCAGTTGACCGTCGATAGCTTTTTGTACACTAGGCCTTTTTTGTACAACTGCAAGAATAGCCACTGCTCCCACTGATAGTATTCAGGGCTACAAGTGGCAAACTCGCGTGACCAATCAATAGACAGGCCTAGCAATTTAAGCTGCGCGCGCATATTGTCGATATTGGCAAACGTCCATGCAGCAGGTGGCGTTTGATTGGCAATCGCGGCGTTCTCAGCTGGCAAGCCAAAACCATCCCAGCCCATTGGCTGCATGACCTCATACCCTTTTAGGCGATAATAACGGCTTAAGACGTCAGAAATCGTATAGTTACGTACGTGGCCCATATGCAGCTTGCCGCTTGGGTAAGGGAACATCGACAGCATGTAACGACTTGGCTTGTCGCTTGGCTCATTGCTGACTTCAAAGCGCTTGTCAGTGGCCCATTTGGTCTGCTGAGCGGCTTCGATCGCTTGCGGGTTATAATGATGGTTGTCGGTTTGGTCTGCTGTCACGGCGTTGCTCATAGTCGGCTCGAAATTGGTTGATACTGATTTATTTAATACGGATTTGTTTAATACTGTTCAAAATAGGTGGAATTTGACAATGCCATAGCATAGCGTAATTTGGCAAAAATTGCGACGATATGATGCATTTGCTCATCAGGTTTGACGATTAAAAGTGAGGTATTTTTTATATCCAGTCAGCCTCCGGTATAATAGAAACGTTCACCAGTATTTATGAGTAATGATAAGGAGTCATCATGACCATCACCGTTTACGGTATCAAATCATGTAGCACGATGAAAAAGGCGTTCAATAAGCTTGACGAGCTAGGCGTTAGCTATGAGTTTCATGATTATAAAAAACAAGGTATCGATAAAGATACAGTACAGCGCTGGGTAAATGCGTTAGGGGTTGATAAAGTGCTTAATAAGCGTGGTACGACATGGCGCAAACTTGATGACGCTCAAAAGCAAGCGGCTGACGCCAGTATAGACAATGCCATTGAGCTATTGGTTGAAAACACCAGTATGATCAAACGTCCGATTGTAGAAGGTCAATTAGCAGATAAAGATCAGCCGATATTGCTGTACGGTTTTGATGAAGCGGAGTTTGAGCGTGTGTTTGGTTAAAAACGGGCATAAAACGCCCAAGCTAATAATTAAATCTTAGCTCGGGCTTGATAACGCCAACAATAAACCAAATCACACTAAAGCCCTAAATAATGAGCACATAGAGGCGGATTTGCTCCGCTGTCCAATCAAGGGCAAACCAGTCAATCATAAAAAACGACTTCCAGCCCTCTATCCACTTTGCGCCGCCATAGCCTATAATCCACCAACAATAGACCGTTTCTAATATAAACAGCATAAACCACAGCGACAAGGGCATGATTTACTCATTTCTATGATTGGCTCAAAGCGGCGTCTATCTCACGGCTAATCAGTGTACCAACCCCTTCGTTAGTGAAAATTTCCAGTAACGTGGCATGAGGCACACGGCCATCAACGATAACGGCACTTTTAACACCGCTACGCACGGCATCAAGCGCACACTGTATTTTGGGAATCATACCGCCTGAGATCGTCCCATCTTCGATTAAAGCATCGACTTTCTTGGGTGTTAGCCCAGTCACTACCTCGCCGTCACGGCCCAATACGCCTTTGATATTGGTCAATAGCATCAGTTTCTCTGCTTGTAAAAACTCAGCCACTTTACCAGCGACTAGGTCTGCATTGATATTATAAGTATTGCCTTCTTTATCGACACCAAGTGGTGCGATAACGGGAATGAAATCAGAGGCAATGAGCATATTGATGACGTCTTTATTGACACTGACTACGTCGCCCACAAATCCTAAATCGACAGGCACCGCGACACCGTCGTTACCGTTTTTTTCCATCATCAGTTTTTTGGCACGGATCAAGTTGGCGTCTTTGCCCGTGAGGCCAATTGCGCGACCGCCGTGCTTGTTAATCAAACTAACAATCGATTTGTTGACACTGCCGCCAAGCACCATTTCTACGATATCCATCGTGCTTTTGTCAGTCACACGCATCCCATCGATACGATCAGACTGACGCCCCAGCTCTTTTAGTAAGTTATCAACTTGTGGGCCACCACCATGTACAACGACTGGATGTATACCGACCGTTTTTAGCAAGACGATATCGCGAGCAAATGAGCTTTCGAGTTCAGGATCGGTCATGGCATTGCCGCCATATTTCACCACGATGAGTTTATCAACAAAGCGCTGAATATAGGGCAGTGCGGTGGTTAATACTTCAGCGGTGTTTTTGGCGTCATCTAAATTAAGTGTCATTCCTAACTCCTAAAGGGCGGGTTTTAAATGGGTTGTTCTTTTTAGCATATTTAATCGATACAGGTTTAATGCCGTTATTCAGCAGGCATGGCGATAATCTGTGTTGCCAGCTCTGCATCAAATGGGCGACACAACGTGGCAAAGGTTGCTTGAATGTCTTTTAGATCATCCATGCTGTCACCAGCGAAGCGCGCAGTCAGGCTATTACTGGTATTTGATTGACGCAACACGCCAAAGCCGTGCGCAAAATCCAAGCGGACACCATCAATGCAGCTAAGTCTAGTGCCTACTGGCAATAAAGACTTGGCTTGTTCGACAGCTATATGGGGTCTGATAGTGGAGCAAGTACAGACTGGTGACGCACATAAAGCCGTTGGTAGATTGGCGGCGTCTAGTCGGTAATCAGAAATATCAAACGAATCAGCATGAGTCGTCACGCTCGCTAGCTGCTGCAAGTAGGTACAAACCCTGGTTAATTGCTCCATGATTGAGCAATCTGTCCTAGCAGTCTGCGGCACCGGCAAATAATGATCTGCTGTACTGACCATGGCGGGCAAGCGTTGGAGAATATCTGATAGTGCATTTTTATCATCTAAGATATTACGAGACTTGACAAACCAATGCAGTAAGCGCAATGCAGCATATATGGCATCATCATAAGGGATAAAGCGGCCATCATTAAAAATAAAATGCCCTGATAGCTCACCTGCAAAGACAATTTGACTATCAGGATGCTGTACCTGTTGGCGCATAAAGCTGCTACCGGTTTTGCTAATCACTGGCATCGCGCCAAGATCCGCCAGTAGCTTTGGCAGATGATGCGCGCATTTAATATCAAATAGCACCTCAGACGCTAAGGAGCTGGTCAAAGAATCCGGACGTTCTGTTATGGCAATGCGTGCTAACAAGTAGAGTAGGTGATCAGGCATGACCACTTTGCCGTTATTATCAACGATCATCAGACGATCACCATCACCATCAAATGCCAGACCAATATCGGCACAATGAGAAGCAACAGCTTGCTGCAGCGCTGTCAGACGGTTGGGCTCGGCTGGATCAGGATTACCAAGAGGAAAACTGCCATCTGGCGTGTCATTGAGCACAATGACATGCTGGCAAAAACGGTCAAATAAGCGCTGAGTGATGTTGCCAGTGGCACCGTGCATACAATCAATAACCACAACCAAATCAAGCTTAGACGCTGTTTTTCGGTTGTTTGTAGGTGCTGTCTGATTATCCTGAGTCAACTGGCAAAAGACTTGCTCAATAGCCGCGATATAGACATCTGCTACTTGCTTGGCAAGCAGCTCTTTAAGCAAAGCTCTAGACAATTCAGTATTGCTGCTAATATTTATATAGTGTGAGTCTGGTTCTGAGTCTAAGGTTGCTTGCTCGACCTGATTTTTAGATAAGTAATGAGTATGAGAGATTAATTGTTGATAAAGGGCTTGTATCTCTAAGCTACTAGGAGATTTATGATTGACCAACCACTTGATACCCAATATGTCTTTGGCAGAGTGGCTGGCGGTTACAATAATGCCATGACCTTGATACTGCTTTGCCCAAAACGCCATCATGGGTGTAGTAACAAGACCGAGCTGGATAACGCATAAACCCTGTTGGGCTAATACAGTAGAGAGTGTACGTGCAATCGATTCGCTGCCATGACGCATATCGTAGCCGATCACCACGATAGTTTCGGCTACTGTATCCTCTTGAACATTCATGGTGCTATCGGGAGGGCAAGTAACATCAGTAGCAGCATGGGCATTACTATTTTTTGTGAATAGGCTGCGTTGAGGGCCATAGAGCTGAGCAAAACGATGGCCCAGCGCTTGTACAAACTCATCGGTGAAATGCGTGTTTGTACCACGGATGTCATAAGCACGAAATAAGGATTGCTGCGCCGCAAAAGATGGCATGGCTTATTCTCCTTATTGACGTGGTAAATAGGTAATTATGAATACAAAACGGGTAGCGTAACATTCTATTAATGTAAACAATTACTCTTAGTCGCCATCCCAATAATTATTTTAGCCACTAAACTGGCACTGCTAACCTGAAATCGCCACCTCAACGATCATTAATTGAGCGAATAATTACTGACGGCCTGAATGTCCAAATCCGCCAGCACCGCGCACGCTTTCATCACTGAATTCTGCAACCACTTCAAACTCAGGACGGGCAACAGGCACCACGATATACTGTGCCATGCGATCGCTTGGGTTGAGAACAAAGTCTTCGTTACTGCGATTCCAAATACTGACCATCAGCTCACCTTGATAGTCGGCATCAATCAGCCCAACCAAGTTACCCAAGACGATGCCGTGCTTATGGCCAAGGCCTGAGCGTGGCAATATCATACCGGCATAATTAGGGTCTTGAATATAAACAGCAAGGCCCGTACCGATCAAGTGGGTTTCGCCTGCTTTGATCGTTAAAGGCTCATCAATACAAGCGCGCAGATCGATACCAGCACTGCCATCGGTAGCGCGAGTCGGTAGAGAAAATGCTTCATCTTCAATAATTTTAGGATTGACTACTTTCACTTGTACAGCTTGCATAACACACTCACTTAACGATTTAGAAGTTTTATAAATTAAGACTATTTAACAATATTTTATAAACAACAATGATATATGAATAGCAATGCTGTGTTTTTATTGGATACTTTATTATTTAGCAATTCACTAGAGTATTAACACACTCGCCAAGCCTAAAAATGACATAAAACCAACAATATCCGTCACGGTGGTCAAAATCACCGAGGCAGACAAGGCTGGGTCAATGTTCATGCGCTTAAGTAACAGCGGTATACTAATTCCCGAGACATTCGCCGCCGTCATGTTGATCGCAATGGCAAAGCCAATGACAGCACTAATTTCGATGTCATGAAACCATAATTGGGCAATAAATGCCATGATGATCGCCCAAATGATACCGTTTATCGCGCCAACCCACAGCTCTTTATTAAGGAGCCAGACTCGGTTAGAACCACCGATTTGACCCATTGCCATCCCGCGGATAACGACGGTCAAGGTTTGCGAGCCTGCAATACCGCCCATGCTGGCGACCACAGGCATCAATATCGCCAGCGCCACCACTTGTGCCAAGACTTCCTCGAATTGTCCAATCACCGCGGCTGCCAAGAGCGCGGTACATAGATTGATACCCAGCCAAACACTACGGCTTTTGGCACTGGTCAAAATAGGCGCAAACAGCTCTTCGTCTTGACTGACACCAGCAAGATTTTTCATAGTGCTATCGACATCATCTTGGATAATCTCCATGATGTCCTCGCCATTTAGCTGTCCAACCAGCTCGCCATAGCTATTTGTCACGGGGGCGAAACGAATGTCTTCTGAACGAAAAATCGCTGCAGCATCTTGGATATCTAGGCGATCATTGATGGTGATAGCCGTATCAATCAGTTCTGAGACTAGGGTGTTTTGATCATGTTTAATCAGATCTACCAGACTCAATAGCCCAAGTAATTGCTGGCTTTGATCGACAACAAGCAGTTCTTGGCTTTCGTCATCGAGCAGATCCTCGTTTTCGCGTAGCCAATCCTGTACATCCGCCAGACAGATATCATCCCGTATTTGGATAATATCGGGATCCATGTAGCTCCCAACTTCCCAGTCATCATACGTATCAAGTTTATTGACTTGGACGCGCGTTTCTTCATCGAGCGTTGCCATGACTGAGGTACGTACGCTCTCAGTGACAGTATCCAAAATCTCAGAGATGTCTTGGGCATCAAGATCTTGGGTAAATAGCGAGATTTCTTGAGAAGAAATATTCTCTAATAATGGCTGGCGGGTATCGTACTCGAGCTCAGCAAGTACCTCACCTTTAATGCTCTCTGGTACTTGCTCCCAGATGAGTAGGCGGTTTTGAGTCGGGAAAGACTCTAGTAGGCTTGCAATTTCATACTCAGACTGCTTTTCTAAAAACTCTGTAATCGCCTCATATGCTTTATCAGCAACCAAATCCTGCAAATACAGCAGTTTATATTCGGCACTGTATTCAGCCGGATTATAATCTCCTGGTAGCACTGATGGTCGTTCCTGATCGGGCATCGAGGTAGGCATAAGGATTCCAATATCTTTTATAAAGTGTTAATAATAGCAAATGGCAAAACGTCGGGTTAGCGTTTGCCGAGTCAGTTCTTTTTGGCATCAGCACTGTCAATATTGATGTTAGCGCTTACCCAATAAAGCGCGAATATTGGCTAAGTACTCATCAGCGACCGCTTCTGGGTCTTTGATGGCTTTTTTCTTTTTGGCCTTGGCGGGCCAGTCAACATGATCTTCAGGTAGCTCGTCCAAAAATCTGGACTCTGAGGTCACGCGCATCTGACCACCGGCACGGCGCTGGGCCGCAAGCGTCAAAGTCAGCTCACGACGCGCGCGGGTGATGCCTACGTACATCAGACGACGCTCTTCTTCGATCGTCTCACTCATAATAGAGTTACGATGCGGTAGCATCTCTTCTTCAAGCCCCATGATATAAACAAAATCAAACTCCAAACCTTTTGCAGCATGCAAGGTCATTAGATTGACTTTGTTGGTGTTCTCTTCTTCTTGCTGCTGCTCGAGCATATCGAGCAAGACCAGCTTACGAATGATGGTATCAATCGTGCGGTCTTCGTCTTCTTCTGCGCGATTAATGAGAGATTGGATACTGGTATAGAGCATATCGATATTATCAATACGGTTTTTTTCTTGCTGCGGGGTTTTGGCATCGCTACGGACAAAATCTATATAACCCGTCTCATCAATCATTTGGCGTACGATTGGCACAGGATCAGGGTGTTGATCGAGCTCACGTGTATAGTGCTCGATGAACTCGCCAAACTCTTTGATCGTGCCATACGCTTTTGACGGCAACACATGAGCCAAGCCGGCATGAGTACAAGAAGCCAGTAGCGAGATACTATGCTCTTGAGCAAATAAGCCAAGCTTTTCTAGCGTAGCAGGTCCCATACCGCGCTTGGGTGTATTGATAATACGTAAAAACGCGCTGTCATCTTCAGGGTTCAAAATCAAGCGTAGATAGCCCATGATGTCTTTGATTTCACTACGCGCAAAGAACGATTGACCGCCTGATAGCTTATAAGGGACTTGTAGCTGGCGCAATTGTGCCTCAAGCATTCGTGCCTGAAAGTTACTGCGGTAGAGTACTGCATACTGCTCCCACTCATTACCAAAACGCAATTTGTGCGTGACGATTTCTTTGGCGACGCGCTCAGATTCATCATCATCATTACGGCAGTTGATAATCCGAATTTTTTCGCCTTGACCTTTATCTGACCACAGTTTTTTTTCAAATAAATGCTCGTTGTTCAGAATAACGGCATTGGCAGAGGTCAAGATACGGGTGGTTGAGCGATAATTTTGCTCAAGCATGACGATTTTTAGTTTTGGGAAATCTTCTTTTAGCAGTGCCATGTTTTCAGGCTTCGCCCCGCGCCACGCATAGATAGATTGGTCATCATCACCTACCACGGTAAAACGACCTTGCGGACCAACCAGATGCTTAATCATTTCATACTGGGCGGTATTGGTATCTTGATACTCATCGACCAATAGATAACGAATACGGTTTTGCCATTTGTCTCGCAGCTCTCTATTTTCACGCAAGATTTTGGTCGGCAGTACAATCAAGTCATCAAAATCGACGGCATTATACGCACGCAAGTTACGCTCATAAAGCGCATACAAGGTCGCAAAAATCATGTCTTCTGGATCGTCTAACGTCTCCATCGCCTTGTCAGGCTCAATCAAATCGTTTTTCCAATCAGAGATCATCTTGATGGCTTTACCAACCAGCTCACGACTTTCAGCGCCACTCAAGTTGTCGCGCATCATCAGCTCCATCAAGAGGCGCTTACTGTCATCGCTGTCCATGATAGAGAAGTTGCCTTTTAGTGGCGTATGCATCAGCTCATAGCGCAAAAACTGCAGGCCAAATTGGTGAAAGGTCGATACAGTCAAGCCGCGCGTTTTTTCGCTTGGGAGCAGTTTGCTCACACGGGCTTTCATTTCACGTGCCGCCTTATTAGTAAAGGTCACCGCTGTGATGCGCTCGGCTGGCATGTCGCACTCTTGAATCAGATACGCAATTTTACGCGTGATCACCGAGGTCTTACCGGAGCCAGCACCTGCGAGCACAAGTAGTGGGCCGGATACGTAGAGCATGGCTTCTTGTTGTTTGGGATTGAGTTGACTCATAACGTGACCTGTAAGACAAAAGCAAAAAGAGGGTAGCGCTGATATAGCACAATTGATATCTTAATAATGTTTTTTATAAGGATAATAGAATTTAAGGTTTGATGATGACATATCGTAAAATTAGGTGGGTCATTATAAAGCAAAAACGGTCACTTTGGGGGAGGAGTTGGGTGATGAAAATAGGGTATGAGCGCACTTGATTTCTGGTAAATAGCGTGACAGCGTTTGCGTATCGAACAAAGCATGGATTTGGGGTTAATATAAGGTAACGTCTATATCATAATTTTTGGTAAAAAAAACACATTTTGTTTCATAGAAAATGACCGTCGAATACAGTTAAAAACTAGCTTTTAGGCACTGATATGCGTATAGTACATAAATAATTTATGCCAGTTGTCACGTCATTATTAACCACGTGTAATGAGCTATTAAATCAATTAAGTACGCAGTCAGATATGATATTGATTTAATACGTTGATCTTACGTTGTTAGAAGATGCGTTGGGCGACCAGCCTTTATCCGCGTGCATACCGGAATCTCTACCGTTGGTCAGGTCTGACATCGTCGTTAATAAGCTTGATAATTGGTTATTACCAGCAAAATACCTAACATGTGACTCAATGACAGTTACTTAAACACAGTGTCAGTGAATGACAACTGCTTTGTGTTTTCGTCTGCGTTATACCTGTCGTGAGGCGGCCTTAATGGGTCAGTGCCTGCGCTGTGTCTAACACTCGATTGGGTGAGGAGCACGTATTATCATGTCTGCTTTTAATTGGTCAGCAGTTGCTTTTATCTTAGCCGCCATTGGGCTAGTTGTCTTTATGCTGGTGGTACCGCGTTTACTTGGCGGTCGCTCTCAAGGCTTACAAAAAGAAGAGATATTTGAAGCGGGTGTTGTCGGATCTGGCAACGCCCGTATTCGTTTGTCTGCTAAATTCTATTTGGTCGCGATTTTCTTTGTGATTTTCGATTTAGAGGCGCTGTATCTCTACGCGTATTCTGTGTCAGTACGAGAGGCCGGCTGGCTTGGTTTTGCCGCTGCTGCTACCTTTATCACTATTCTGATTATCGGTTTGATTTATGAGCTGAGCTTGGGTGCGATGAACTGGGCACCTGCTGACAAGCTGCGTAAAAAGGCACGCTTATATGCCGCGCCTGCTGGCTTTAACTTAGCAGATATCACCAAGTTTGATGGTGCTCATGAGCTGATGGTCGATCCTACTGGTAAAGTACCCGCGCAATCATCCGGTCAAATCAATGTCTCAAACAATATTGAGACCAATCGCCGTCATCTACAAAACATCGATCATATTAATACCACAGGTAATGTGACGTCTGTGGACTTTGCGACGTCTAGTCAAAAAGATAGAGCTGCGCGTTAATGCCAGTTGATGGTTGTAGACTATAGTATCTGTAAAGACAGGCAGCACGAGATAAAGACAGCAGTCTGTTTATATCGATGATCGCTGATGATTAGCCCCTTATTAATAACGAAATTTTTGGCGACAGCGTATACAAGATGAGTATGACGCCAAGCCTAATATAAAGGTTGTATGTTATGAAATACACATTAACAAAAGCCAACCCTGATGCAGATACCTACCCTGCACAGACCCGCCAAACGGTCAATGATCCTATCGAAGATGAAGTCAATAAAAACGTCTTTATGGGTCGTCTCGAAGACCTCGTTCATTCGACAGCAAACTGGGGGCGCAAGCACTCGCTCTGGCCATTTAACTTTGGTACGTCTTGCTGTTATGTTGAATACGCCACTACCTTAACCGCCGTTCATGATTTGTCACGCTTTGGGGCCGAAGTTATCCGTGCCTCACCCCGTCAGGCAGATGTGATGATCGTTGCTGGTACATGTTTTGTCAAAATGGCCCCTGTTATTCAGCGTCTTTATGAGCAAATGCTTGAGCCAAAATGGGTCATCTCTATGGGTGCTTGTGCCAACTCGGGCGGCATGTATGATATCTACTCGGTCGTACAAGGGGTGGATAAAGTGATCCCTGTTGATGTGTATGTGCCAGGCTGTCCGCCGCGTCCAGAAGCATTGATTCAAGGCTTGATGTTGCTACAAGAATCTATCACCAAAGAGCGTCGTCCGCTGGGCATCCATGTCAATGAGCAGGGTATCTATCAACCGCAAATGACGCCTGAGCGTGACCGTAAACAAGCAGATCGTATCGCTGTAAAAAACTTGCGTAGCCCAGACAGCATCTAAGTTTAGACAGCATCTAAATTTAGATAGCATGTAGATTTAGCAACCTCAATATTTTATGCGCTCATCATGGTTTGGTTATGACTGACATAGCCTCACTGTGATTGACATCGCTCAGTTATGATTAATGAAGGAATACATCATTCATGGTCACGGTAGTCGAAAACACAGATCCTAAGATCAAGCCCGTCCCAGCCGTCATTACAGAGCTGGAGCAAAAGTATGCTGGTAAATTTGTCGTACAGCACACTGTGGATGAGATTCCAACAGTCTGGGTGGCGCGTGCAGATTTATTAGACGTGCTTTTATTTTTGCGCAAACTGCCCAAGCCCTACGTCATGCTATTTGACTTGTCAGCGATAGATGAGCGCTTGCGTCAGCATCGTGCGGGTTTGCCTGACAGTGACTTTACGGTGTTTTATCACCTGATGTCGCTTGAGCGCAATAGTGATATACGTGTCAAGGTCGCACTGAGCGAAGATGACCTCAATGTCCCAAGCGCGACCAATATTTGGCCAAATGCCAACTGGTATGAGCGCGAAGTGTGGGACATGTTCGGTATTGTCTTTACAGGTCATCCGCATTTGACCCGTATTTTATTGCCAAAATACTGGGAAGGTCATCCGCTGCGTAAAGAATATCATGCGCGTGCGACTGAATTTACCCCGTATTTCTTGAATACCGCCAAGCAGCAATACGAGCAAGAAAACCTACGTTTTGTCCCAGAAGAGTGGGGCATGAAGCGCTCAGGTCGTGACGAAGACTTTATGTTCTTGAACATCGGTCCTAACCATCCCTCCGCTCACGGTGCGTTTCGCTTGGTACTACAGTTGGATGGCGAGGAAGTCGTCGACTGTATTCCAGATATTGGCTATCACCATCGCGGCGCAGAAAAGATGGCTGAGCGTCAAACATGGCACTCATTTATTCCTTATACCGACCGTATCGATTATTTAGGCGGTGTGATGAATGAGCTGCCTTATATCATGTCAGTCGAAAAGCTCGCTGGGATTACCGTCCCACCTCGCGCCGAGACTATCCGTGTGATGATGAGCGAGTTTTTCCGTATTACCAACAATTTGCTATACGTCGGTACATTCATTCAGGATGCAGGTGGTATGACCCCTGTATTTTATATGTTTACCGATCGCCAAAAAGCCTATGACGTCATCGAAGCCGTGACAGGCTACCGTATGCATCCGGCTTGGTTCCGTATCGGTGGTACGGCGGCTGATCTGCCACGTGGCTGGCAGCGTTTGGTGCGTGAGTTCTTAGATTGGATGCCTAAGCGCCTGGACGAGTATGTCAAAGCAGCACTACAAAACAGCGTGCTCAAAGGTCGTACCCAAGGCGTCGCTCAGTACAATGCCAAGCAAGCATTGGCTTGGGGCGTGACGGGCGCTGGTCTGCGCGCGACAGGCGTGGATTTCGATATGCGTAAAGCGCGTCCTTACATGGGCTATGAGAATTACGATTTTGCAGTGCCAGTTGGTTACAACGGTGACGCTTATGATCGCTGTATGGTCAAAGTTGAGGAGATGCGTCAGTCATTACGTATCATTCGTCAATGTATGGACAACATGCCACAAGGCCCTTATAAGGCAGATCATCCACTGGCCGTACCACCGCCGAAAGACCGTACACTGAACGATATCGAAACGCTGATTAACCACTTTATCTCCGTATCATGGGGTCCTGTAATGCCAGCGGGTGAGTGTACGACGATTGTCGAGGCGACCAAAGGTCTGAACAGTTATTATATTACCTCAGACAAAGCCACAATGAGCTATCGTACGCGTATCCGTACGCCAACGTTTGCTCATATACAGCAGATGCCATCGGTCATTAATGGCTCACTGGTTTCTGATGCCATTATGTATTTGGCATCGATTGATATTGTGATGGCGGACTGCGATCGTTAAGATTTTGATCTTTAAGGTTAAACCGCTGCTTAAAAAGTATTTGTTCATCAATATATTATTGCCTGATGGCACACCAAAATGCTGTCGCTTGTCGATATAACCACGGTTTTAAGTAGACTGATATTGGCTTGTGATAGAGCAGGATGAGTGAGGAAAGACAGAAGATTATGAAAATTGTTTCCGACAAAATGCCAAAAGTAGATGTGGAAAGCATCCTCACCACTGAGGAAATCGCTGCCATTCATGAGTTTATGCACCATTACCCACAGGCGCGTGCTGCCTCATTAGATGCGCTAAAAATTGTGCAAAAGCGCAACGGCTGGGTCGATGATGCGCAAGCAAACGCTATTGCCAACATCCTAGACATCCCGATGTCAGACATGGATGGGGTCGCCACTTTCTTTAACCGTATCTATCGCCAGCCTGTCGGTCGCCATGTGATTCTCATCTGTGACTCCGTGGCTTGTTATTTGACAGGTTATGAAGCGTTGTCAGCTGAGATCAGATCACAGCTGGGTATTGAGTATGGTCAGACAACTGCTGATGGACGTTTTACGCTATTGCCAATTTGCTGCTTGGGCAACTGTGATAAGGGGCCAGCGGTACTAATTGATGAAGACACTTACGGCCCTGTCCAGCCCTCCGAGGTCGCGCAATTATTGGAGCTATACGCATGAGTTTAACGATTTCAGAGCAGATTGCTCGTCGCGGTCAAGGCCAAGCGCCAAGCCAGCTAAATGCACAGCGTGTTCCAATTTATGGCGATAAAGCGACAGCCACTAGCGAAACCAAGCCATTGACTTGGCGTTTGGCGCATCATGATGCGGTGCTTGATTTAGCCACTTATGAGTCTCTAAAAGGCTTCACTGGTCTAAAAGAAGCGCTATCTAAATCGCCAAAAGACGTCGGCAATATGATTAAAGCCGCCAATGTCCGAGGTCGCGGCGGTGCAGGTTTTAACGCGGGTCTAAAGTGGTCGTTTATGTCGCCGCCGGACGGTTTGCCGCGTTATCTTATCTGTAATGCTGATGAAATGGAGCCGGGTACTTTTAAAGACCGTCTATTAATGGAGCGTTTACCGTTTCAGTTGATTGAAGGTATGCTTATTACCGCGCATGCGATTGGTGCCACTGACGGTTATATCTTTATCCGCGGTGAGTATATCTTGGCCGCTGAACGTTTGGTCGCTGCTATCGAAGAATGTTTGGCCAACAATCTCATGGGCGACAATATTTTAGGCTCAGATTTTAGTTTTAATCTGCATGTGCATACTGGCGCTGGGCGTTATATCTGCGGTGAAGAAACCGCATTGATTAACAGCTTAGAAGGTCGCCGTGCTAACCCACGTACCAAACCCCCTTTCCCGCAAATCTCTGGTGCATGGGGTCGTCCAACCGTTGTTAACAACGTTGAGACTTTGTGTAATATGCCAGCGATTTTGAATCACGGCGTTGAGTGGTATCAGTCGTTATCTGAAATTAAAGGCAAAAGTAAAACGCCAGGCACCAAACTATTCGGCTGCTCAGGTTTAGTTAATGATCCAGGCCTTTGGGAATTACCGTTTGGTTATACAGCTCGCGAAATCATTGAAGATTTAGCCGGTGGTATGAAAGATGGTAAAACGCTCAAAGCTTGGCTGCCGGGCGGCGCATCGACTGACTTTTTGACTGCAGAGCATTTGGATGTGGTAGTAGATTTTGACACCATTCAAAATGCTGGTAGCCGTATGGGTACTGGTCTCATTATGGTCGTCGATGAATCACAAGACATGGTGCCGTTACTTCGTAACCTTGAGATTTTCTTTCAGCGTGAGTCATGCGGTTGGTGTACACCATGCCGTGATGGTCTGCCATGGGGCGTTAAACTGCTTACCGCTATTAATAATGGTGAAGGGCAAGTGGGCGATGTAGAAAAACTAGAAGGCCTGACGCGTGACTTATGGATTGGTAAAACATTCTGTGCGCATGCTCCAGGTGCGATGGAACCACTAATGAGTGCGATTAAATATTTCCGTCCAGAGTTTGATCAAAAAATCGCGCAGGCGGTTGGTGTCGATGTGATTGATGCGGCAGCCAACCAACAGCCAGCAGTGAAATAAGGAGAGCGGCATGGCAGTCATACATATTGATGGAACCACTGTCGAAGTAGATAGCGCAGACAACTTACTACAAGCCTGCTTATCACTCGGCATTGATGTGCCGTATTTTTGCTATCATCCAGCCCTAGGCTCAGTAGGCTCGTGCCGTCAGTGCGCGGTCAAGCAATTCCAGAATAAAGACGATATGGAAGCAGGTCGTGGTCGTCTCGTCATGTCATGTATGGTCGCCCCTGGCGATGACATGTACATCTCTGTGACTGACGATGAAGCCAAAGCATTCCGCAAGTCGATGGTTGAGCTACTCATGACCAACCATCCACATGACTGTCCAACCTGTGAAGAGGGTGGACATTGTCATTTGCAAGACATGACTTATATGTCAGGTCATAGCCGTCGTCGCTATCGCTTTACCAAACGCACGCATCAAAACCAAGAGCTTGGTCCATTCATCGCGCATGAAATGAACCGCTGTATCGCTTGCTATCGTTGTGTACGTTTTTACAAAGACTACGCAGGCGGCGAAGATTTGGGTGTTTATGGCTCAAACAACCGCGTGTATTTTGGTCGTGATAAAGATGGTCAGTTTGAAAGCGAATTTTCAGGCAACTTAACCGAAGTGTGTCCAACTGGGGTATTCACTGACAAAACGCATTCTGATCGCTACAACCGTAAATGGGACATGCAGTATGCGCCAAGCATCTGTCATGGTTGCTCAGCGGGCTGTAATACCTCACCGGGCGAGCGTTATGGTGAATTGCGCCGTATCGAAAACCGCTACAACGGCGACGTAAACCGCTATTTCTTATGTGACCGTGGCCGCTTTGGTTATGGTTATGTCAACCGCGCTGATCGTCCAACCCAAGCGCTTGAACGTATCAATGATAAGCATGTCAAAATCAATATTGACTACGCACTTGATGAAACCATCAAACGTATCAAAGATAAAAAAGTTATCGGGATTGGCTCACCACGTGCCAGTTTAGAGACCAACTTTGCGCTAAAAAATCTGGTTGGATTTGATAACTTTTCAACCGGCCTCAATCATCAGCAGCAAGCACTGGTCAATAAGTGCATCGAAGTGCTTAGCACTGAAGGCATTTATAACCCTAGCATGACTGATATCGAGACGCATGATGCAGTGCTCGTATTAGGTGAAGATATCACGCAAACGTCATCACGTGTCGCGCTGTCAGTACGTCAAGCCGCAAAAAATGAAGGTTTGAAAATGGCAGCGGCGCTGCAAACGCAACCTTGGCTTGCTGAACCCGTCAAACGTATCGCTCAAGATGCGCTAAGCCCAGTCTATGTCATCGATGTAACCCAAACCAAGCTAGAAGACATCAGTAAAGTGAGCGTAGTGGCAACCCCTGAAGACATCACTAAACTTGGCTTCAAAGTCGCTGATGAGATTGCGAGCTTCGCTGATGACTTAGCAGACATAGCAGATCCACAAGCAGCTGAACAAAATGCTGATGTTAGTACTGAGACTGATGGTATGCAAGCGTTGGCCAAACAAATCGCTTATGACTTGATTCAAGCTGATAAGCCGTTAGTTGTCTCGGGTAGCAGCTTATCTTCTACCGCATTGATAGAAGCAGCAGCACAGATTACCCAAGCGTTGACCCAAAAACGTGCAGCAATCAAAGCGACTGAGCAGCAGCAAGTTGAGGCACATAATGCCAAAGTACAGGCAGCGCAAGCGAAAGCGGCTAATGACCAACCTGAAGAAGACCAAGATTTATCTGCTAAGCCAAACAAACCGGAAACGGGCGTAAATACAGAAGCGCAGGATAATGTCGAACGCCCACCTGCTGAAAACCTTGAGTTAAAAGAAGTGAACGCACAGTATCAGGCACAAGCAGGTATCTATCTAACGGTTCCTGATGCCAATAGCATGGGCGTTTGTATGCTTGGCGGTCAGTCAGTTGAAGAGCTGCTAGCCTCTGATTACGATGTGGTTGTGGTTGCAGAAAACCAGCTAACAGATGCGATTGATGCCAATAAACTCACGCAGCTACTGACTGATAAAACGGTCATTGCGTTAGATCATCAGCTGCTTGATTGGCATAAGGACGTCGATATCGTACTGCCAGCGGCTAGCTTTGCAGAAGCGGATGGCACATTGATATCAGCTGAAGGTCGTGCGCAGCGTTTCTTCCAAGTTTATGATAACGAATACTACCATCCGATGAGCAGTATTAAAGAAGGCTGGCGCTGGATACATGCTGTGCATAGCAGTATTGAAGGTCGTGATGTCGACTGGACGCAGCTAGATGATGTTATCAATGCATTGATTGCCACCCATCCTAAACTTGCAGGTATCAAAGGCGCTGCGCCTGAAGCGGACTACCGTATGACTGGTCTGAAAATCGCGCGTCAACCGCGCCGTTACTCAGGTCGTACTGCTATGCGTGCGCCAATCTCAGTGCATGAGCCGATGCAGCCAAAAGATTTGGACACTGGTTTGACCTTCTCAATGGAAGGTTATAGCGGTAAAGAAGCACCAAGCTCGATGATTCCTTTTGCCAATGCGGCAGGTTGGAACTCACCACAAGCATGGAACAAATACCAAGACAAAGTCGGCGGACATCTGAAAAATGGTGATCCAGGGGTGCGTTTGTTCGATCAGCTAGAGCGCCTAGCCACTCGTCAATATGTGGCGCCAGAAGCCATGTCTTCGAATACAACTGACCTACAGCAAGGCCAAGCGAAGCTAGTACCGATTCATAATATCTATGCCAGCTCAATGATGGCATCACGTAGCCCAATCGTCGCAGAGCAGCTGCCAGTTGCAGCATGGCGTATCGGTATAGATGATGCCAAAGACTGGAATATTGCTGCTGGTGATTACTTGGCGATTGAAATTGATAAGCAACAAATCACCTTGCCAGTACAGCTGGTTGGTTATTTGGCAGAAGGCTGTATCGGTTACCCAGTCGGGCAGGTGAGTATTATTCACCCATCAATGCCAGCGTCGGTACGTAAAGTAGACGCACCAGTAACGATGATGGGTAGCATGGCTAACGATATGATGAACAATAACGACACAGCGCAAATGAACGCAGCGCCGACCACCACACAGGAGGTGTAATATGCAAGTTACCCGTATTATCCCTGATGTGCCAAGCTTTTTGGCGGGTAGCATGAGCTTTGATACTTGGTCTATTCTGTTTTTGGTGGGTCAATCGCTAGTCATCTTTTTGGTCGTGGTATTGGTTGCCGCAATGATGATTGTCTATGAGCGCCGCATGCTGGCATTATGGCAAGATCGTTATGGTCCAAACCGTGTTGGGCCTTTTGGTTCGTTGCAGTTAGTCGCTGACATGCTCAAAATCTTTTTTAAAGAAGATTGGACACCAAACTTTACTGATAAGTTTATGTTCACCTTGGCACCTGCGGTCGCAATGTTCACGGCACTGGCTTCATTTGCCATTATTCCTATCTCGCCAACACTTGGCGTGGTTGATTGGGATATTGGTATTTTGTTTTTCTTTGCCATGGCGGGTATTGCTGTTTACGCCGTGATGTTCGGTGGTTGGGCATCTGCTAACAAATTCTCGCTACTCGGTGGTTTGCGCTCAGCTGCACAGACGATCAGTTACGAAGTGTTTTTAGGTTTGTCGTTGATGGGCGTTGTTGCACTGACAGGTTCATTTAACTTACGCGCCATTGTTGAGTCACAAGTCGACGGCTGGTATATCATTCCGCAGTTTTTTGGGTTTTTAACCTTTGTGGTCGCGGGTGTGGCGGTTACGCACAGACATCCATTTGACCAACCAGAAGCAGAGCAAGAACTGGCTGAAGGCTATCATGTCGAATATTCGGGCATGAAGTTTGGTATGTTCTTCATTGGTGAGTATGTCAACGTTGTCTTGATTTCTGCCTTGATGACTTGCTTGTTCTTTGGCGGTTGGCTTGCGCCGTTCAATTTAGATATCCCATTTATTCCACCAGTTTTTTGGTTCATGATTAAAACGCTGTTCTTTATGACCATGTTTATTTTGGCTCGAGGCTCACTCATGCGTCCGCGTTATGATCAGGTGATGAACTTTGGCTGGAAAGTATGTCTGCCAGTAACGCTGATTAATCTATTAATCACTGCTGCGGTCATTTTGATCTTTTCCCCAACGTTATAGTCATTACTAGCCATCACTGATGAACTAGGGTAAAGCTGATAAGGATAATAATCCCATGTTTACTACCATAAAAAAGACCGTCATTGGTATATTTACCATTGTCCGCAGCATGTGGATGGTCAATAGTCATGCACTCAGACCGCGTGACACCATCCTTTATCCTGAAGAGCCGGTACCTGTGCCGCCGCGTTTTCGTGGACGTATTGTCCTTACGCGTGATCCTGATGGAGACGAGCGCTGCGTGGCTTGTAACTTGTGTGCGGTGGCATGTCCGGTAGGGTGTATCTCATTACAAAAAGCCGAGCGTGAAGATGGACGCTGGTATCCAGAGTTTTTTCGAATTAACTTCTCACGCTG
Source organism: Psychrobacter sp. KCTC 72983 (assembly GCF_014280455.1). Taxonomy (NCBI): domain Bacteria; kingdom Pseudomonadati; phylum Pseudomonadota; class Gammaproteobacteria; order Moraxellales; family Moraxellaceae; genus Psychrobacter; species Psychrobacter sp. KCTC 72983. The sequence goes on along the minus strand of NZ_CP060390.1, from coordinate 475,896 downwards.
TATCTTTTGTGGATTGTGTGAAGAAGCCTGTCCAACGACAGCGATTCAAATGACCCCAGATTTTGAGCTGGGTGAATATAAGCGCCAAGATTTGGTCTATGAAAAAGAGCATTTGCTCATTTCAGGACCAGGTAAATACCCTGATTATAACTATTATCGTGTGACAGGTATGGCGGTAGCAGATAAACCAAAAGGTGCAGCACAAAACGAGTCTGCACCGATTGATCTAAGGAGCTTGCTACCATGATGAATATTTTGAACCATCCTGAACTGGCTGGGTTTTATTCACTGGCGGCAGTGGCGATATTTGCCAGTCTGCGCGTCGTGACTCAGGCCAATCCAGTGCATGCTATCTTATCGATGATTGTATCGTTGCTGGCAATTGCTGGGATATTCTTTGTATTAGGAGCGCCGTTTGCAGGTGCGCTAGAGATTGTTGTTTATGCTGGTGCCATTATGGTGCTATTTGTTTTTGTTATCATGATGCTGAACTTGGGCATGAGTAATGAAGAGCGCGAAGAGCGTTGGCTCGATGCTGGTACTTGGGCGATACCGACAGGATTGACGATAATCGTTGCCGTTGTGCTCTATGCAATGATTGGTATGGGTCATGATGAAGCCGTTATGATGGGTGGCACGACTATCTCTGCCAAAGCAGTCGGTACGGTGCTATTTACCAAATATATCATGCTGGTTGAAATTGCAGCTTTGTTACTATTAGCGGCTTTGGTTGCCGCTTATCACTTAGGTAAAGAGTCGATTGATGAAGAGATCGTCGGTCATGCGAGTCAAGACGTTCAGCCAAGTGTAGGCAGTATCAAACAATATGACAATGACAGTGCGCTTACACAGCATGATGGCGTAGAAATGGCTAAGCCTTATGAATATAAAGATGTTGACCCGCATGACTATGTTGGTATGAAGGTAGGCATGAGAACAGGTGCGAACAAAGTGACGCGCAAGGAGGCAGACTAATGGTACTAGCAGCAAGCGTGGCACAAGAGGTGTCAAACGTGCCGTTTGCCCACGAGGTGGCAGGCTTAGTACAGCCAGTTGCTGAGGCGCAAAATGTACTGGGTATGATACCCATGAGCCATGGACTGATTTTGGCAGGTATTTTATTTGCTATTGGTCTGTGCGGCGTCATGGTACGACGTAACTTCTTATTTATGCTCATGAGTCTTGAGATCATGATGAATGCGGCAGCACTAGCATTTGTCGTGGCAGGTAGTCGCTGGGTCGATCCAGACGGGCAGATTATGTTTATCTTTATTTTGACCTTGGCCGCGGCTGAAGCGTCAATTGGTCTGGCAATATTATTGCGTTTTTATCATCAGCGTGGGCATCTCGATGTCGATAGCGCCAATGAGATGAAAGGATGATGTCATGAGTTTATTACCATTAACCTTTATATTCCCGCTCATTGGCTTTTTGATTTTAGCCTTTATGCGCGACAAATTATCAGAGACGGTCGCAGCGATTGTCGGCGTGGGTAGCATGCTGTTATCAGCATTATGTACGCTAGTCGTTAGCTATACCTTTTTGACTACCAATCCAGCTGGAACGGTAATTGAAGTTCCGCTATGGACATGGTTCCAAGTTGGCGACTTTGCGCCGCATTTTGGCTTGAGCTTTGACGGTTTGGCATTGACTATGACAGGCGTCATTACTGGGATTGGCTTTTTGATTCATCTGTTTGCCTCTTGGTATATGAAAGGCGACACTGGCTTTGCCCGTTTCTTTAGCTATATGAACTTGTTCGTTGCCAGCATGCTGTTACTGGTACTCGCAGATGATTTGTTCTTGCTATATCTTGGCTGGGAAGGCGTGGGTATCTGTTCGTACTTATTGATTGGTTATTATTACCATGACAGAGCCAACGGTCGCGCCGCGATGAAAGCCTTTACCGTCACGCGTGTCGGTGATGTGTTCTTAGCCTTTGGTTTGTTCTTATTATTCCGCGAATTCGGTACGCTTAATATTCAAGAGATTATTACGCGCGCACCAGAAGTGTTCGATGTAAATAACCCAACGATGATGCTTACCACGATGATGTTGGTTGGCGGCGCGATGGGTAAATCAGCGCAGTTGCCACTACACACATGGCTTGCTGATGCGATGGCAGGTCCAACACCCGTATCGGCATTGATTCACGCGGCAACAATGGTAACGGCTGGCGTTTATCTGATTGCCCGCTTGCATCCATTGTTTGAGTTGACCCCAGGCATCTTATTATATTGGGTTGGCGGCGTCGGGGCATTGACGTTGGTCGTTGCTGGATTCTGTGCGCTCGCGCAAACAGACATTAAACGTATCCTTGCGTATTCAACCATGAGTCAAATTGGCTATATGTTCTTAGCGCTTGGCGTGGGTGCGTGGCAAGGGGCAATCTTCCATTTGATGACCCATGCTTTCTTTAAAGCATTGCTATTCTTATCATCAGGTGCGGTTATTCTTGCGGTACATCACGAGCAAGATATCTTTAAGATGGGCGGTCTGCGTAAAAAGATACCATTGGTATTTTGGTGTTATATCATTGGTGGCGGTGCACTCGCTGCGATACCTTGGGTTACCGTTGGTTTTTATTCTAAAGAAGCGATTCTTTGGGAAACTTATGCCACAGGTCACTTAGTACTATTCTATATGGGTGTGTTCGGCGCATTCTTAACCGCAATCTATACGTTCCGTATGATTTGGATCATATTCTTCGGTGAAGAAAAAACCCATGCGCACAAGCTATCAGGGGTGTCGTACTGGTTACCTTTGACGGTATTACTTGTATTGTCTACCGCTGTTGGTGCATGGATTACGCCGCCACTACAAGGTGTATTGCCAGAGAGCGTGGGTCATCTATTAGAAGTCGCGGGTCAAGACCATGCTAAGCACACCGCAGAGTATATCGCGATGGGTGCGATGGTGGCCGGTTTGATATTGGCAGCACTATTATATGTCGTCAATAAAGGTCGCATGCTCATGAGCTTTAAGCGCTCACGTATTGGCGGGGCGCTATATCATTGGTGCTATCACGGTCTAGGTTTTGATGCGCTATACGATATAATTTTTGTAAAACCCTTTTTGTTCATCGGCCGCTTATTAAAAGCCGACCCTATCGATAAAACGTGGTATATCTTGCCTAAGCTGGCTTCGGCAGGTAATAAAGTATTGTCTGCGACGCAAACAGGGTCTCTTCGAGGTTATGCCACAAGCTTTGGCTTGGGTATGGCTGTATTGCTGGTGCTGGTAATGATAACGGTGGTGTAAAGATGATGGAGTTACAACAAACGTGGATGCTGCCAGCATTAATCGCAATTCCTTTTATTGCAGGATTGCTATGCTGGTTGGTGGAGCGATTTAATAAACGTCTGCCGCGCTGGATTGCCTTGATCGGTATGATGTTGACCTTTGCTTTGTCATTAGTACTTTGGCAGCAGGGTGATTTTAGCGGTATGAGTAAGCAGGTCATCGCGCCAGATGCTGCCGTGCCTTGGGTCGCTGAATTTAGTGTGCCGTGGATACCGAGCTTTGGTATTAGCTTTCACTTGGCGCTAGATGGTTTGTCACTGCTGATGGTAGCCTTAACAGGCTTGCTTGGTGTGGCAGCTGTTGCCTGTTCGTGGAATGAGATTCAGCGCCGCGTTGGCTTTTTCCACCTAAACTTGCTATGGAGTTTGGGCGGCGTTATCGGGGTTTTCTTAGCGATTGATCTGTTCTTATTCTTCTTCTTTTGGGAGATGATGCTGGTTCCTATCTATTTCTTGATCGCGCTTTGGGGTCATGATGTGGTTGGCAAAACCAAAGAATACGCCGCAACCAAATTCTTTATCTATACCCAAGCGTCTGGGCTTATCATGCTCATCGGTATTTTGGTATTGGTCATTATCAGCTACGCACAAACTGGGGTGGTCAGCTTTAACTATAATGACTTGCTCGGTACGTCACTTGGCGGCTGGGAATATCCCATCATGCTGTGCTTCTTCATTGGTTTTGCGGTGAAGTTGCCTATTGTACCTTTTCATGGCTGGTTGCCAGATGCGCATGCGCAGGCACCAACGGCAGGTTCGGTGGATTTGGCAGGTGTGCTCATTAAAACTGCTGCCTATGGTTTGATTCGTTTTGTCTTACCATTATTTCCAGCCGCGTCACAAGAGTTTGCACCGATTGCGATAACCTTAGGTACGATTGGTATCTTCTACGGTGCTTGGCTCGCGTTTATGCAGACCGACATGAAGCGTTTGCTAGCGTATACCAGTGTCTCGCACATGGGCTTTGTGGTACTAGCAATCTATGCTGGAACATTACTCAGCTTACAAGGTCTGATGATTCAGATGCTTGCGCACGGGCTTAGCTCGGCGGCACTATTTATCATGGCAGGGCAGCTATATGAGCGTCTGCATACACGTGATTTGACCTTGATGGGTGGTATGTGGGGACAGTTCCGTTACTACGCACCGATCTTGATGTTCTTCTGTGCGGCGCTGCTTGGTATTCCAGGTACAGGTAACTTCATTGGCGAGTTCATGATTTTGTTTGGCTCCTTTGCTCAGTATCCTGTGTTTGTGGTATTTGCGACATTCAGCTTAGTGTTTGCAGGTCTATACTCACTTATTTTGATTCATCGCGCGTTATTTGGTGAAAACAACATCGCTGCATTGGCAGAGCGAGAGACTAAGTCACATGGTTTGCCTGCACGTCGATTAAAAGATTTGGGCAAGCGCGAGCTGTCATTGCTATTGATGTTAGCGGCTGGTTTGGTATGGCTCGGTTTATATCCACAGCCGTTCCTTGATACCTCAAGTCACGCGATGCAGTGGATCAACAATGCATATATATACAGTCAAGTGACACAGGTAGATGCGTCGCAACTGCTTGATGTAATGGAGGCACGTTAAGTCATGAATGAGATTACAATGAATGATTTGATAGGGCTTGTGCCTTACGCGCCGATTATCGCCGTAGTGATTACGGTACTCGTGGTGATGATTGCCATCACTATCAAGCGCTCGCATATGGTTACTGGTACAATCACCGTAGTCGGTTTGAATATTGCTCTGGTTACGTTACTTGGGCAAATGACGGGCTTTATTGAAAGCGGTGCTATTGCGCCAAATGCTGAGCAGTTATTTGTGATTGATAACTTTGCTCAGTTCAATATGGTGATAGTTCTAGTTTGTGCCTTGGCGTGTTGTACGCTATCCTATGCGTACTTGGCCGATCTAAAAGACAATAAAGAAGAGCTATACTTGCTCATGCTGCTATCGACCATTGGTGCATTACTCATGGTAAGTGCGCAGCATATGGCATCATTCTTTATGAGTCTTGAGATGCTGTCAGTGCCTTTATATGGTTTGCTCGCTTATACTTATATGCGTAACCGCTCGCTTGAGTCAGGACTAAAATATCTAGTATTGTCGGCGACAGCGTCAGCGACTTTACTCATGGGTATGGCCTTTATCTATGCAGAAGTAGGCTCGTTGGCATTTAAGCCAATCAGCATGGTATTGGGTAATATTTTTGAATCGCCACTGCTGATATTGGGTGCGGCGATGATGATGTTTGGTATCGCCTTTAAACTCTCGGCTGCTCCCTTTCATATGTGGACACCAGATGTTTATGAAGGCGCGCCTGTCCCTATTGCGACCTTTTTGGCGTCTGTCTCAAAAGTTGCCATGATGGCGCTGGCGGTTCGATTCTTAATCGATACCTCTTTATTAGCATTGCCATCGGTGCAAATGTTATTAATGGTGATGGCAACCTTGTCTATCTTGGTAGGTAACTTGTTGGCTGTGCGTCAGACCAGCCTCAAACGTCTATTGGGTTATTCATCCATTGCCCATATGGGTTATGTGATGATCGTTATCGTCAGTATTGGCGCTGCTGCTGATAGCATTTCTAGTATGTATATGGCGGTGTATGCCTTTACGTCTATCGGTGCCTTTGGTGTGGTGACATTGATGTCGAGTCCATATCGCCTATCTGGTGAGGCCGATGAGTTGACACATTATCAAGGGCTATTCTGGCGTCGTCCAGTATTGACGGCTGTGATGACTATCATGATGCTGTCGCTGGCTGGTATTCCATTGACCGCAGGCTTTATCACCAAGCTATTTGCGATATTGGCTGCTGTACAAGGAACCAACTGGTTCTTAGCAGCGATGATTATCCTAGGTAGTGCGATTGGTCTATTCTACTACTTGCGCGTGTTACTCACACTGTTCAAGCGTCCTAAGCAGTTCATCGAGTTTGACGTGTCCGGACAATGGGGTATTCGTACCGGCGGTATTATGGTTATTGCGGTGACGGCCATTATCCTGTTCTTTGGTATTTTGCCAAATAGTATGATCGAATGGGCAAGCTTAGCTCGTATTTGGTAGATTCAATGATTTATGCGATAAGATAAGCCATTTGTTGCTTATCTGTTGTTACGGTTAAAAAACCAAGATGCGCCCGCTTTATGATAAGCTTGGCGCATCTTTTTTTGCTTAATTTTTGTCTTTGGCAAACTTATCTTATAAAAATACCATTTAATAAAATATGAGTGATGAACAGTTATGAGTGATAATATTCAAACGGTAACGGTGCTCAGCAAAACCACATGGACGCCAAATTTATTTAGCTTTACCGTCAGCCGTCCTGATAGTTTTAAGTTTACTGCCGGACAGTTTGTGCGCTTGGGCGTCAATCCGAGTCAATTAAAATATTACCAACAGGTTGAGGCAAGTGATGAAGCATTGAATGAAGATATCTTTCGAGCGTATTCGATTGTGTCTTCGCCATTCGATGAGGTGCTAGAGTTTTTCTCCATTGTGATTCCTGATGGTGCCTTTACCTCACAGCTGCAACATCTACAAGTGGGCGATGAGTTACTGCTTAATACCATGCCATTTGGATTCTTAACGTTAGCGCGTTATCAAAAACCATTGCCAAAGGATTTGTGGCTGCTCGCGACAGGGACTGGTCTTGCACCATTTTTGTCGATGCTACAAGACCTAAAGACATGGGAAGATTACGAGCATATCGTGCTAGCCTATAGCGCACGCTCGACGGATGAGCTTGCGTACGTTGAGCAAATCGAGCGCTTGCAAGACGATTTTGGCTCGCTGGTTGATAATCCTGCAAAGCTGATCTTTATTCCTATCGTCACCCGAGAGACTGTCGACGGCGCGTTATCAGAGCGTCTGCCAAAGCTGTTATTAGAAGGCACGTTGCAAGCGCGTGCGGGTATCGATTTGGATGTCGATACGACGCATGTCATGCTATGTGGTAACCCAGATATGGTAGATGATACCAAAGAGGCATTAAAGACATTGGGTCTGGTCATGAATCGACGCGGTGAGGGTAATATCGCTGTTGAGAACTATTGGTAGGGGCAGTTGACGATTGTCTCATTTAATAAAAAACGCTGCACCTATCAGGCTAACAACCTGTGAGATGTAGCGTTTTTTATGGAGACATCGTTTATGGATCGTTATTCTTGGCTGGGTTCGGTGGCATCGTCTACAGGGTTGATGGGGCCTTGCATCAATTGCGGCTCATCATCGTCGCTAATGATATCTTCGTTATTGCTTGAGGCCAATAAGTCACGGTAGTTAATCTGCGCCTTCAAAACCATTTGCTCTTCTTCAAGCTTTCCATAGTTGACCTGTACTTTATACAACGTACTCATGATCTTTTTGTTGTTTTTTAGCCAGCGGTTAATATCGAGGTAAATCACTTCATCTTTTGGGCGAGCAATATTGACGTAGGAGAGAATAAAGCCCAATGGGTCTTTTTTGAGGACGCTATGATAAAACCAAATAGCAAGCTTGATCCCTTGGCGCTTAACAAAAGACTCGCAGCGTAGATTTAATATATCGGTATACGTCTGCTGACCAAACACAAAACGTTGGACATTACGATCGAGCTGCACATGTATCAAACTAAAGTTACTGGCCACTTCAGCGTAAATACCGCCAGCATCAACCGTACAGTATAAGCGAAACCAGTCATCATGCATTTCAACGCGCAGCTCTAGTATGGCTTTTACATTATCCGTCACAAAGCTTTGTAGCGCCTCGTTGACGTATTTTTGTGCGACTGGTAGGGATATCTCATCTTCGAGTTTGTCTGTCGTTTTATGATAGATGTCTTTAACCGATTGAGCGATACGCTCCCAACCACTATCAAGTGACTCGTCAAAACGATAGCCGATGTTCTCAAAGAACTCGTCAAAACTGTCTGAATTATTCACGTTATCAAAGTCGCTCAAACTTATTATCCTTATAATTATAGGGCTTAGCATTACCATTCTAAAACAGTATATAACAAATACCGTGGCTTCAAAATGGACACATGCGTTTTATGACAATTCATTTGATATCATAAAGACGATATCTGTTTTATAACATTTTTAGTGATAGGGATTTGTTTTAAGTAGATGAAAGGTTGTAAACACTGACTGATTAGCGCCATCTCTCGACACTATCGGTTGGGCTAGCGACATAGTTTTATGTCATGTTATGATAGCGCCGACATATATCGTGCATATCACTACATGCTCATTTATAAATCATACGCCTTACCTATCAGCTGAGACCCATTGTGGCCTATATCAAAGACTCACAGAGCTACCATTTTTCGGCGCAGCCTCCCAAGCGTGATGTGAGCTTACCTGTAGCGATTGTCATTGCGGTCGCCATACACGTATTGATTATTTTTGGCATCAGCTTTTCGATGGGTAAAGACCCTGCGGCCATGATGCAAGATGTGGCAAAGGCGCTCACCGATAATATGAAGCCAAACGAAGACGCGCATTTTATTGCCAACGCCTCACAAGAAGGCGGCGGCACCATAGATGAGCGGCTGAGACAAGAGAATGACCAAGTGAGTCCATTGTCTGCTGAGCAAATGAGCGAGACACAAGACGTCATCAATCTACAGCGCCAAGTTCGACAGCAGCGCTATCAAGAGAGCTATCTGCGCACCACGTTAAGCTGGCGTCGGGCGAGCGTAGAGTCGGATAATGATAGCAAACAAGCACAAGATGACATCATGGCACAAGAAGCGCGTCTGCGTAAGCAAATCGCTACTTTAGAAGCGCAATTGTCTCAACGTCAGCAAGTCTATGCGACCAAATCCAAAGTGGTCACTATGGATAGTAACTCGACCACGCGCGGGGCAGCAGCTGACTATATCAATACCTTCCGTGAGCATGTCGAGCGTGTCGGCAATCTGCATTATCCTGTGCAAGCACGGGCGCAAGGCATTACGGGTGAAGTGCGGCTCATGGTCATCATTAGTAATAATGGCAATATCAAAGCCATTCGTCTGCTAGAAAGCTCAAATTCGACGATACTGGATGAGGCCGCAAAACAGTCAGTACGACAAGCAGCACCTTTTGGACAATTTACCAAAGAGATGAGTGATATTGTCGAGTTACGACTGATACGTACTTATCGCTATAGCGACGAAGTGGATGTTACCTACTAACGCCACAAAACGAAAACTACAAAACTAAAGCGATAAAAAATCAGTGACACGATAAATAAACATAGAATATCAACGAATACGTCATAATATTTGACGACAATAATTAAGATTAATCCGCAATTAAGATTAATCGACACCCAAATTTATAACACACCGCTATCGAGTAAAGAGTTAGTATGGAATTTTTAGGTTTTACAGTAGATGTTGCAACGCTCACCAGCAATGCATTAGAGATAGTCATCAAGGTGGCTTTGGCAATACTTATATTTATCGTTGGGCGCTGGCTTGCCAAAAAAGCCGTCGACTTTTTTGGCCGTCTCATGGCGCGTAGTCATTTAGATGAAACAGTCTCTGGCTTTTTAAGCCGTCTGTTGTATGGCGTGCTATTGGTTGTCGTAGTCTTAGCCGCACTTAGCAAAGTTGGCGTACAGACCACCTCGGTCGTTGCTATCTTGGGCGGTGCCGCGGTTGCAGTTGGTTTGTCACTAAAGGATCAATTATCAAATTTTGCCGCTGGCATTATGATCGTGACTTTTCGCCCATTTGTACGCGGTGATTATGTGCAAATCAGCAGCTATACGGGTACAGTGACCGAGATTACCTTGGTCAACACGCATCTAACGACCATTAACAATCATGACATCATTATTCCTAACAGCGACATCACAACCTCAGCGGTGGTCAACTATACAGCACTACCCAATCGCCGCGTCGATATCACCGTGGGCATTGGCTATGATGCAGATATCAAAACGGCCAAAGATCTGATGCTGAGCCTCGCCAGAAATAACCCGTTGTCTTTCACCGATCCTGAGCCTATTGTACGAGTGACCAATCTTGGTGACAATTCAGTTGATTTGACATTGAACGTGTGGACAACCAATGCTGACTGGTGGACCATGCAGTGCCAGTTGCTTGAGCAGTTCAAACACGCATTGGATGATGAGAATATTGAGATTCCATTCCCGCAGCGCAGTATCCATGTCAAAGGCTTGGATCAAATGATCAATCAAATGGGTCAAGCACAAAAGCTGCCGACCACTAAAGATTGATTAAGACCGAATCAAAGATAAGGGTTTGGTAGGTTTAGGCCTGCCAAAATCTCAATCTCAAAGCGCTCCATCTCATCTTGCTCGGCCTCTCCGAGCTCATGATCAAAACCCAGTAGGTGCAGCACGCCATGTATCAGTAAATGACTGATGTGCTGTGCCACGGTTTTGTCTTGCTCTTGTGCCTCACGTACCATGACCTCATGACAGATAATAAGCTCACCAAGAGACAGTGTTGGCATTAGTCCGATGATGGCGACAGGCAACTCACTTGGATAAGACAAAATATTGGTCGCATAGTCCTTACCGCGTGCCTCTAAATTGAGGGCTTGGCCTTCGATTTCATCTGTAATATATATATCCAAGGTTTTAGGTTTTTCTTGCCACAGCTCAGAACCGATATCTGCAAAGTAGGGTAGTGTCAGACCTTCATTGATGCGCGCGTTCATATAATCTAAAGTTGCCATCATGACAGATAATAGATACTTACGATCATAAAACGTATCAAGCGTCTCATCATCGATACTATCGGCTGCATTAATATCCAGTGCTACCAAGCTGTCATCATCATTAGTGGTACTATGATCTTGGTGGCTATTATTACTGTCAAATTGGTTCATATCGGTGTCCTGTTTTATTATAAATGGGCGTGTTTAGTTGGCTATACTCAATCTAGACCATGCCTCACCCAAGTAATGCTAAACCTAAGCAATCTCTGCCAAGAAAAAACCGGACTACTTTAGTAATCCGGTTTTTCTATGCAATATAAATCTTTATAGTAAATTGTTCTAGCGTTATTATAGTTGATCCAATTTAAGAGCGGTACAAGGCAACCGAGTGCAGATGTATATGTCATACTTCAAGCGAAGTTAACGCTATAACGCTTTTATAGTGGATTGACTATATTATAGTTTGGCAGCAGCATTAGCCACAGCTTGTCTACGTTCTTGTTCTTTGATACGTTCAAACTTACGTTTTTCTTCTAGAGCCATTTGCGCTTCATCGTACACGTCATACGCTTCAACGATTTGTTGTACCAACTGATGGCGTACCACGTCTTTTGAATCAAATTTGGTGATATGAATCTCTTCGATGTCTTTTAAGATCTCCATCGCTTGCGCGAGACCTGACTTATGACCGCGCGGCAAATCGACCTGCGTGATGTCGCCAGTAATCACAGCCCGTGAGCCAAAGCCCAAACGTGTCAAAAACATTTTCATCTGTTCAGGCGTGGTGTTCTGTGCTTCATCCAAAATGACAAAGGAGTTATTGAGCGTACGACCACGCATATACGCAAGCGGGGCGATTTCGATGATTTGTTTTTCGATCATCTTGCCAACTTTCTCAAAACCTATCATCTCATAGAGCGCGTCATACAATGGACGCAAGTAAGGATCAATTTTTTGCGTCAAATCACCAGGCAAGAAGCCTAGTTTTTCGCCAGCTTCTACAGCTGGACGCACGAGCAAGATACGCTCAATCTCGTTACGTTCTAGCATATCGACTGCACAAGCGACCGCAAGATAGGTTTTACCAGTACCAGCAGGGCCAATACCGAACGACACATCAGAGCTTAAGACGTTTTTTACATAGCGCTGCTGGTTGCCACCGCGCGGTATGATGCGACCTTTGCGCGTACGCAGACTGACGGGCGTAAACTCATTGGCCTCATCTGATTCTGCATCCTCGATATCATCATCCTGCTCATCGTCGTCCATATCCTCATCACGCGAGATGCTAGATTGGATAATCAGATGCAGCTCTTCTGCGCTGATATCCTTGGTGTTTTGGGCTTCATCGACCATCTTGTAGATGATGCGCTCACCGCGCTCGACAGCGGTCACATCGCCACTTAAGCAAAAATCGCCTTGGCGTTGCATGATTTTGATATCGAGGCGTTCTTGGATGTATTTCATGTGATTGTTATATTCACCAAGCACGGTTTTGAGCTGTGCTGGCGTTAGGGATTCAAACTTTATACGGCGGCTCATGGTATCAGTCAAGCGATTATCCTTGTATTGTATGCCCGGCGCTGTGATTTCATTTTGATAGCGTCACGGGTTTCAGAGATAAAGTAGTTAGTAGCGTTATATGGGTGTTGAGTAGTTATAGTAGATACTAAAAATGACGGTAATATTATTGTTGGTTTTGTAGAAGATAATAAATAAAAGTCTTGCCTTCATTATGGTAGAGAATTTTTAAAATTCAAGCGATACATTGAGCAGATAACGTTGTTTTTGTATGTCGATTGCAATCAACATACAGGCCTACTCCAAATCGAGTCAACAGCATGTCTATTAAGTTCATTTATCAGTTAGATAACATCATCAGGGAAAAGTAACGCTCGCATTGAGATATTGATAAGTTGAGTTTTTACCGATATAAACCTTCTTGCGATGAGGATGGACGAACGATTTGTCTACGGTTAAGAGCGCAGCATGATAGGCAATTTGTGGTAATCTATGAGCGATATTACAGCACTTTACGATTGAGTCAGAAGCGGCCTTTACCAGATAAAGGCTATCCAATAAAACGACTATCAATCGCTAAAGACGTGTCTGCCCAACAATTATAATAGGAACAACAACGATGCAAGAGACAGGTTCACCTTTATCCAATTCTAAAAGCCTACCTGAAAGAAGAGAAGCAATCACCGACCAGCAAGTGCTTATCGTCGGTGGCGGTCATGTCGGTTTGTCTTTTGCCTTACTACTGGCGCATCACGGCATTGCTAGCACGCTATTAGAAAAAAACCGTTATCCAACCATCAGTCCGACCGATGACCGTACGCGCAGTCATTATTTGGACAGTCGTAATACAGCGTTATCTCGGCGTACGGTACAGATCTATCAAGAGATTGGATTGTGGGATGAATTGCAAAGCCATGCGTGCCGAATTGATAGCGTGCAGATTAGCGAGCAAGGTAGCTTTGGTCGCGCACAGCTCAACAAAGCCGAGGAGAAAGTAGAGTCTTTTGGACAAGTCATTGAAAACGCGTGGCTCGGGCGTAAGCTTTTATTAGCCGCGCAGCAGTCGCCACTTATTACCTTGATTGATAATGCCAGTGTCAACGCCGTTGCCCAACAAGCGGATGGCGTGATGCTGAGCTTTAGCAACGATGACGCAGCAGAAAACGAGCAACAGCTACAAGCCAGCGTGTTAGTCGCTTGTGATGGGCGCGATTCTACGGTACGTCAGTTGTTAAATATCGGCACCACAACCTATGACTATCAGCAAACCGCTATCGTTGGTGTGGTAGAGACCGATAGACCGCATGAGCATGTCGCCATTGAGCGCTTTAGTCCAGCAGGGCCGCTAGCTGTGCTGCCACTGACAGATCCAGAGGGCGACGGCAATGATAAATATCAACACGGTTATAGACGATCTGTGGTTTGGGTCTGTCCAACAGGTGAAGAAACCAAATATCTAGAAGACGACGCGCATTTCTTGCAGACGCTACAGCAAGCGTTTGGACAACGCGCTGGCAAATTCGTTGCTGCTGGTCGCCGCGGCGCGTATCCGTTATCGCGTGTGCTAGCAGATAAGCAGGTCGAGGGTCGCTGCGTTATCATGGGCAATGCCGCTCATACTTTGCATCCTGTCGCGGGTCAAGGCTTTAATCTTTGTATGCGAGATGCTCATGTATTGGCGCAAATGATGAGCGCACAAGTGCTCAAAGGCGAGGACATCGGTAATGCACAACTACTAAAGCGCTATGAAAAAGCGCGTCAAACGGATCAAAAGCGGGTGATTCGATTCTGTGATGCCGTGGTACATGGCTTCACGCATCCTAATCCCGCCATTAAGTTTGTACGTAATATGGCATTACTGGCCTTTGATAAATTGCCAAACATTAAGCCATTGGTGGCAACCTACGCGATGGGTTTAAAGTCATAGCGCTATAGTTAATCCTCTTTAAAAGAGTGACAGCGTTAACCTCGCTTGCAGTATTGCCTATACATCTGCACTCGGTTGCCTTGTCTCTCTTTTAAACTGAATCAACTATATGTAATTGAGATTGATAATAAGTATTCTAATATTGAGCAATATTGAGAGACACCTTATGAAAAACAATCATACGCTGATTATCGGTGGCGGTATCGTTGGGGCGACGCTCGCGCTAAAGCTTGCGCAGCACAAAATGCCAGTGACCTTGGTTGATGCCCGTCCTGCTCGAGATGAGTCTGCATGGCAAGCGGTGCTAAGCAAACGTGACGCGCGTGTCTATGCGCTTAGTTTGGCGAGTATTAACCTGCTTACAGAGGTTGGCGCGTGGCAACACATTACCGCATCCAAGCGTAAAGCCGACTATTCACAAATGCAGGTTTGGCAGTTGAACGGCATGGGCGAGCTATTATTTGGTGATAGTCATGACCAGAGCGCTGCGCCTGAGATACTCGGTAGTATGGTGGAGCCAGCCGTTATTGAGCACGCCTTATGGCAGCGTCTGTCTGAGGAGGATGTCAGCGACTATCTGACGGTTATCGCTGGGCATAAAGTGGTCAATATGGACTGGCTAGGCGCGCAGCAAGGCTACCGTGTGACCTTGGATGATGGAACAGCGATTGACGCGCGTCTGTTAGTTGGGGCTGATGGTCGTGGCTCGTTTGTGCGTCGTCAAGCAGGGATTGGACTTGATACGCTTGATTACAATCAAACCGCGATTTGCTGTGCGATTCAAACAGAGAAACCACATCAAGCGACTGCTCGTCAAGCCATGTTGCCAACGGGGACGCTAGCGCTCTTGCCGCTAGCGGATATTACTGATGACGATAAGGCAAATCCACAACATTGGCAATCTATCGTATGGACCTTGCCGCGCAATCAGGCATTGGCATTGATAGAGGAAGACGACCGCTTTATCGCAGATAAACTCGCAGCGGCAAGTCATTACGAGCTGGGTGCTATAAAGCAGATTGAGTCCATCGCCAGTTTTCCTTTAGCAGCACAACAAGCAAAAAACTACGTCGCTGATAACTTGGTACTCATCGGTGATGCCGCCCATGGCGTGCATCCGCTAGCAGGCCAAGGGTTGAACCTCGGTATGCTAGATGTAAAAGTGTTGTGTGAGCAGTTGATGCATGACTTTACCCGTAGTGGCGGCACGCTGTGGGGCAGTAATCAAACGCTGCGTCATTATGAGCGCTCGCGTCGTCCGCATAATAGCCTGATGATGCACAGCTTTTCGGCACTGAATTGGTTGTTTGCAGGGTCGCTTGCACAAACTCGTCCTATGCAGCAACTGCGTAGCGAAGGCATGTACCGCGTTGGCAAGATTAAACCTTTAATGCGGCTGTTTGCGAAGCAGGCTAGTGGGGTTTAGTTTGCTTGTTCTTAGTGACACAGAGTTAGTGGCATAGCATGAGTATAAGTATGACCTATCATAACCAGTAAGGCATTCACTATGACAAAGTTTAAGAAAACAAAATTCTCTACTGCCTTATGGATGATAGGAGCTGTGGTAATAGCAGGCTGCCAATCAGTGACTCCAGTCACAAGTAACATAGCACAAGAGGTTTTAAAGCCCTCCATTTGCGTGGTTGAACCGCCACCTGTTGATGAAAATGGCAAACCTATGCCAGTAGATTTGGACGATACATTGTCTATGGAGTTACGAGTATTTTTTGATAAAGATAGTGCCGAATTAAAGGAACAATATACTCCGGAATTAAATAAGATCATAGCGTTCGCGGATCGCTGTTCTAACCTGACTTTTTTTGTCCAAGGGCATACCTCCAAAATTGAACAGCAAGCCATTGACGAGAAAGCTCTACATCTCAAAGGCTCGTCTCAGCCACTGGACTTTATCTCATTAGCGAGTGCTCGTGCACAAAGTATCAAAAATTATTTGGTTAATCTTGACCTGCCAGCGTATAGAATTCGCACCTTTGATTGTAGCGCTAATAATCCTATTGCTCCTAATGATACCGAGGAGGGAGCTATTATGAATCAGCGAGCGTTCGGTTGGATATCAGCGCGAGATAGGTATGATCAAATGTTACTCGAATGCAGAGAGTTTTAAAGGAAAAATATTATGAAAACTCAATTGGGAAATGCATTTTTAATTTTGGTAAGTGCTTTGGCGTTATCAGCCTGCCAAACATCTGTTTCACAAAATCAAGCAACTCAAAATATTAATGCTCCAGTTGCTAAAGTTATTTTAGATAGCGACGGTGATGGCGTACTTGATGCTATGGACGAATGCCCAAGGACGCCACATAATATGGTAATAGATGAAAGAGGCTGTCCGCACTCCTTACTTTTTGCTGAAAATGAATTCAGAATGGAAGCTAGAGCCTATTATGATGAAAATAGCAGTGAGATAAAAAGTGAGTATTATGAACAGCTAGATAACGCAGGCAAGAAAATGCAAGATCATTTGGACGCTATCATGCGTGTTGAAGGGCATATATCCAAGCGTGAAGACAGTCGCGGCAACCAAACACTATCAAGATACCGTGTAGAAGGAATCAAAAATTATATCGTTATGAAATACAATATAGATCCCGCTCGTATCGAAACGTCCTATTATGGATCGGAGCGACCGATTGCGCCTAATGATGCTGAAAACAGTTGGCTCAATCAGCGTATTTATGTGCTTATTAGCAATGTTGAATAGTGTATTCAGCGTTTGAAAATTAAAAAAGTAAATTTATCAAATGCTACCCCAAAGCCGAAAACACCACCATCAGTACGGGCGAGATGATATTAATCAAAAAGCCAAAGCTAATTGCCAGTGGCACGACCTTGAGACCGCCTGATTGCTGAATAATCGGTAAGGTAAAATCGAGACTCGTCGCGCCGCCAAGCCCCACCGCAGCAGAAGGATATTTGCGCATAAATACAGGAATGAATAGCAGCGCAAAAAATTCCCGTATCAAATCATTAAATAGCGCGACACTGCCCCATACCGCGCCGTAAGCATCAGTCATGACAATCGCGGATAGTGAATACCAACCAAACCCTGATGCCATAGCCAAGCCTTTCGTCCACGACACATCGGTAAATAGTAAGGCAAACACAAGCCCACCAACCAACACCGATAGCGTAAAAATAACGCTCATCTCGACGCCGCGCTTATTGAGCATGACTTCTTTTAAGGTAATGCCTGAGCCTTTGAGACCGATACCGACCAGCAAAATCAAAATCATCAGCATGACCGTCATAGAGTTTTCAGGCGGCATATAACCTGCCGGTAAAAAATAACCAATCACCATGCCAATCACGACACAAACCACTTGTGCCAAGCTACCGCGGATACTGACGCGGTGCTCTTTAGATTTGACGCTTGGTTTTTTGGCATGCCATGGTCGTACATGATCAAATACCATCAGTGCAAACAATCCTGTGCCAATCGTCAATATGGATAAGACAGTCACGTACAGTGCAATTTCGCCAACTTGATTACCCAGCCCTTCTACCTGTGATAGCTCAATACCGATCAGTGCCAAGATAAGATAGACTAAATAAGACAAGCCTGTATCGGCTAGTTTGGTCATGGTTGGGTTAGACGGAATGGCAAAGCCAATAAACATTGGCATCAAGACCAAAACGAGGGTAATTAGGCTTTGCATGGTGGTCAGCTCGCAGCGATTTTAACAAGACATTTTAGGAAGCTTGCGATTGTACCATAACCCTGACCGAATACTAAAAACCCACTAGGTAGCCTACATTGATTGATATTTTGTGAGCTGATAGGACTTGCGACAAGTCAATCAATCTCTGCTATTGGCTGACTTTTTCTAGAACGTTGATGTGCACACTGCTCCGTCAAGCAATCAACGTTTTCCACATATTGTTTAGCGTTTTCGATATATTTATAGATTGAGCAGAGGAGATATGTTGCTGATATGGCTCACGCTGCGGCTCAACCACACTTGCCCGAGGTATATCCGATAGCTTTGGATAATCATGGCGATAATGTCCGCCGCGACTCTCCATACGCTGATAAGCAGACTGAATAATTAAGGTCGCTAAAGCAAGCTGTCTGGTTAATTGAAAATATGCCAGCTCATGTATGTTCGTGGGGCTGTCATTTTTAATGATATTTTGTTGTCCAAGCTCAGTACTGGCAAGCGAAACTTGCCACTTTTGTATTTGGGTTAATGCTTGTTCTAATTGTCCCGCGCTACGGGTGATACCCATGTTAGTGGTCATGAGCACTTTTAGTGCGGCAGTGATTTTGGTCATGTCCGCCTCAGCGCCAGATAGCTTGTCATCATTGTCATATTCGGACGCTGTAAATAACGTATCAGTCAAAATAATTGACTGCGCATCTGTGAGCGTAGGCACTGACCAAGATTCAATGACGGATTGATTTATGTCACGATAAGCATCATTACCTATCTTCTCTGCGTTTGCTAAACGGGTGACATACTGAGGCAAATGGTCTGCGATATTACGACCAACCACCACGCACTCCAACAACGAATTACTTGCTAAGCGGTTCGCCCCATGTAGCCCTGTATAAGCGACTTCACCAGCCGCATAAAGTCCTGGTACATCCGTCAATCCATTGGCATCAGTCACCACACCGCCACAGCTATAATGCGCAGTCGGGGCAACTGGAATAGGATCTGTCGTGATATCAATCCCGAGCGTTAATAGCGTTTGGTAAATCTGCGGGAAATGCGCTTTTATAAAGTCAGTGGCTAAGTGACTGACATCAAGATGCACGTAGCCAAGCCCGTTGTTATCAATCTGCGCGGCTATCGCCCGAGCGACGATATCGCGCGGTGCCAATTCAGCACGGGCATCCACGTCCAACATAAAGCGGACACCCGTCTTTGGACAATATAACCGTCCACCTTCACCGCGCAGTGCCTCAGATATCAAAAAGCTGCTGTCATCTAGCGCTAAGCCTGTTGGGTGAAACTGAATGAACTCCAAGTTTGCCAAGCGGCAGCCTGCTTGCCATGCCATCATCACGCCATCACCGACGCAGACGTTAGGCGCGCTGGCACGCTTGAATAATTGACCTAAGCCGCCACTAGCCAGTACCACTGCACGACTATGAAAGGTGAGCGGGCGCCCATTGATATGATCAAAGACAAGCACCCCTCGGCAATGCTTAGCATCGCTATTATCTGTAAAAAAAGGCTTGTCGCTCGCTATAGGCAGTGTCAGTAACTCAAGCGCTTCATGATAAGGCAAAATAGTGATATTGGTAGCAGCTTGCGCTTTGATGGTTAATGCGTCCATCACGTGTCGACCCGTCGCATCGTCCGCATGGGCGACGCGTCTACAGCCGTGACCGCCTTCTTTTGTTAAATGCAAGTCGCTAGTCTGTAACTGAGAAAATTCCTGTGCGCTTGTATTATCCAAAGCGTTAGGTGAGTTCTGCGTAAAAGGGACACCTTGCGCGCATAGCCACTGAACCGCTTGCTGTCCTGCACCCAAGATACGGGCAGTATTATCGGGTGTGCAAAGCCCGGCACCAGCCACTAAGGTATCAGCAACATGGTCAGACACAGAGTCATCTTTGTCTAGACTAGCGGCAATGCCACCTTGAGCATAGTGACTTGAGCAAACCTCAAGTGCCGCTTTACTCAAAACCGTGATATTCAGTGACTTTGGTAGCGATAACGCTGTACTCAAGCCTGCCAGTCCAGCGCCAATGATAAGGACGTCAGTGTTGACAATATGGCTCATGCGACTACTCCTACAGTTATCAGGAATACAGTTATCAGGGATGGTGGTACGGGTTTGATTGGCTGAGCGCGGCTGACTCATGCTAGGCTGCCCCAACATTGGCAAACAATGCACGGTCTTGAACGATATCGCCACTGGCGGCCACACGTTGCTTTTGCGATTCAGCAAAATCAAGCATACGTTGTAAGGGTTTTCTAGCGGCGGCGGCAAGCTCAGGCGTCATTAGTACCTCACCGCTGTTATTGGTCAAGCATTGCTCGATACCTTTTAGGCCATTCATCGCCATCCAAGGACAAAAGGCACAGCTTTTACAGCTTGCGCTTTCACCAGCGGTAGGCGCTGCCAAAAAGCGTTTGTTCGGCGAGCGTTTTTGCATTTCATGCAATATGCCGAGGTCAGTTGCAACGATAAAGGTGTCAGCATCCATCTCATACGTTGATTGCAACAGTTTACTGGTTGAACCAACGACATCAGCGAGTGCCACCACGCTATCGGGCGACTCAGGATGTACCAAGACTTTGGCTTCTGGGTACTCGGCTTTTAATTGCAGCAATTCAGTGGCTTTAAACTCATTATGCACGAGGCAAGACCCTTGCCAAAGCAGCATATCTGCACCCGTCTCACGAGCGATGTATTTGCCCAAATGACGGTCAGGCCCCCAGATGATCGGCTCACCTTGTGCATGCAAATGACGGACGATATCGATACCGACCGATGATGTCACAACCCAGTCAGCGCGGGCTTTCACCGCGGCGCTGGTATTGGCATAAACGACGACGGTACGTTCAGGGTGGGCATC
This sequence comes from Psychrobacter sp. KCTC 72983, assembly GCF_014280455.1. Classification (NCBI taxonomy): domain Bacteria; kingdom Pseudomonadati; phylum Pseudomonadota; class Gammaproteobacteria; order Moraxellales; family Moraxellaceae; genus Psychrobacter; species Psychrobacter sp. KCTC 72983. The sequence goes on along the minus strand of NZ_CP060390.1, from coordinate 454,932 downwards.
ACAAAATGCGGAAAACTCATCAGCAGGACAACCCAAATCGAGCGAACATTCCGCCTCCAAATCTGGCATAAGCACGGTTTTTTCCATACTTAAAATCTTTGCTGATTCGCCCATAAAGCGTACACCAGCGACGACTAGGGTCTGGGCGCTATGGGCTTGTCCAAACCGAGCCATCTCAAGCGAGTCACCGACGCAGCCACCTGTCGCAAGTGCTAAGTCTTGGATAAAAGGATCGACATAGTAGTGTGCAACGAGTACCGCGTTATTATCTTTCAATAATTTTTTGATGTTTTCTTCAACCACGAGTCGTTCAGCACGAGGCAAGTCTGCTGGCATTTTTGCTCTGGCATATTCGATGTTCATCTGAGTGGCGATGCGATTGTCGGTACTCATGATGGGTGCGTCGTAAGGATAAATTTTCATAATGGCAACCTCTGTTGGCGCTATAGTGATAAATGGTGTGCTAAAACAAGATATTTGGTTAAATAAATTTAATTGGTCTTTAATTATGCTCATTTTGAGTATAAATACAAGTGTTTTTTATAGGTTTACTGATTTATTTCCTCTGTTGTCATCATTTATTCTTGGTTATGTGATAGAGATTCTCTAGCATTTCTCTGCACCATCCTTGATAGTAGAAGGACCATTTTGATGTTGTCTGATTGCAACGGCAGACTATGATATTTTTAGATTCACGTTATACTGAGTCTTATTATTATCAGCATTGATAGTCCACTCATCACACTTTATACAGATAGGATAACCCCCTAAATTATGACGTTGTCTTATTCACATGCGCACCAGCAAGGTAGCGGCACGACAGAAGTGGTCGCCGTATTGGTCGCGATTACCGATCATATCGCTCGTGTCCTAACCGTTGATCAAGGTAAGCTGCTGCCAAATGGGCCGCTTATGCCGCTACATCGCTCGCTACAGGCAGGCGTACGTCAATGGGTAGAAGAGCAGACGCAGCAGCCGCTCGGATATTTAGAGCAGCTATATACCTTTGTTGATACCAACAGACGTAACGTTGATGGTCATGCATTGGTGTACGTCAGCTACCTTGGTTTGGTACAAGAAACTCAAATGCAGGCATTGCAAAGCCAAGCGCTATGGCGAAATTGGTATGATTATTTCCCATGGGAGAACCATCTAGATGGTATGCCTAGTATCATTATGGACTTTATCATCCCTATGCTATTGGAGTGGGCGAGTAGCGCTGAAGATTCAGTTGCCCGGCAGCGCAGGCGTCAACGTATTGGTTTGTGCTGGGGACTTAGCGAAGAGTTTTTGACAGATAGCGAGTTCATAGAAACTGAACCAGTTGGCGATAAGGCTGATGAAAGCAGAGAATGGATCGCAGAGCATGTGCTGCTGCGCTACGAGATGCTGTATGAAGCAGGACTGATACCAGAAGCGCCCAATTATCCGCCTAATTACCAAACGGTTCAATTGCCAAGCGACTGGTCTCAGCGTATCGGCATACCGATGTATTACGATCATCGCCGCGTGATTGCCACCGCTATCTCCAGACTACGCGCCAAGATTGAATATCGACCGCTTATCTTTGGGTTGATGCCAGATGTGTTTACTTTATCCCAGTTGCAGCAGAGTGTTGAGGCCTTATCAGGCATACGCTTGCACAAACAAAACTTTCGCCGTTTGCTGGAATCTCAGAATCTTGTGATGGAGACAGGAGAGAGTAGTAGTGCTCAGCGTGGTCGCCCCGCCAAACTCTATCGTTTTCGCCATGATATCGAGCTACAAAGCTTATTGATGGACAGCAAACTTCCTAAGCGTAAATAATTGCTACTAACAAATACAGCTAGGTCAATTTCATATAGAAATCGACTTGCTCAATAAAAACTGTTTCACCTTCCCTTGCAGGAGCGTCAACTTTACGCTATATTTATGCTCATTTTGAGTTTAAATATTTAGACGTTTTTATTCATATTACGCCTACATAAGGGTCAAACATGACAATTGAAAAAGAGCCAGTATTGGATGACGTATTGCTTAAACCTTTGGTAGAAGATGCGCTAGCGGAAGATTTGGGCAGGCGTGGAGATGTCACCTCGCAAGCCACTATCCCAGCAGATATGCAAGCCCAGCTACAAATCAAGGCGCGACAATCAGGTGTGATATGCGGTATGGATTTGGCGCGGTTGTCTTTTGCCTTAGTTGATGCAAACATTGAGTTTGTGGCTCAAGTGCAGGATGGCGAAACAGTCGCCGCTGGTGCCGTATTGGCTACTGTAAAAGGTAATGCACGCCATCTGCTAACAGCAGAACGTACAGCATTGAACTTCATGACGCATCTTAGCGGTATTGCGACTGCGACCCGCCAGATCGTCGATAGCGTGGCGCAATATCCAGCGCAGATTACTTGTACGCGTAAAACCATCCCAGGTCTGCGTATTGTACAAAAATACGCGGTACGCTGCGGTGGCGGTCGCAATCATCGTTTGGGACTGGATGATGCGATCTTAATCAAAGACAATCACATTGCCATCGCAGGTGATATAAAGACGGCTATCGAGCAAGCGCAACACTTTGCTGGGCATCTGATTCCGATTGAGGTTGAAGTCGATACGCTAGAGCAATTAGAGCAGGCGCTAGAGGCGGGTGTGAGTTTGGTATTGCTAGACAATATGTCGCCAGAAACGCTATCGCAAGCGGTTGCTATGTGTAAAGGTCGCGCAAAGACTGAAGCATCCGGTGGTATTACGCCTGAAACGGTACGAGCCGCCGCCAGTACAGGGGTTGATTTTATCGCGATGGGCTACCTAACGCACAGTACTACTGCGCTGGATATTGGCTTAGATTTTAGTGCATAGGCCATCAAGTATTTCAGCTTCATCTGATTCATAGCTTTTATATTCGCTGGATTTCTCGCCAAGATGACATAGAAGGGTAACCGAGCAAAGTTAATGATTTAACTCGCTTATCTGCCTATGTTACAATGCTACTATGAATTGCCTATTGGGTCATCGTTGCACTCGCACGATGGCCTTATCTTTTTGCACCAGTGGTATCAATAGACAAGCGAGCGCTCAGTGAATACTGAAATTATCAAGATAATCCTAGCCTTTATGGTATTGATCAATCCATTTAGCGCATTGACGTTGTTCTTGGATTTGACTCGCGGCTATTCGATGAACAATCGACGCAAAGTTGCGCGTGTTGCTTGTCTGACCATTTTTATCACCATCAGTTTTTTTACGGTGGCGGGTGAGACCTTACTAAAAGCACTAGGTATTTCTATTGGCTCGTTTCAGCTGGCTGGTGGAATATTGGTGTTCTTGATTTCACTAAATATGATGAACGGTGAAGGCAACCCTGTTAAGCCTGATCAAGAGAACTTCGATGTCGACCACGTGCAAGATGCACCGCCGACGATGGCCTCAGCAGTGGTCCCCATTGCGATACCGATGATGATTGGACCAGGTGGTATTTCTACCGTTATTATTTATTCATCGCAAGTCTCAGGCATTTTGCAGGTATCTGCCATCATCATTGCTGGTCTCTTTATTAGTCTATTTTGCTACCTGGCATTGATGGCTGCTGGTCGTATCAGCCGCTTGCTCGGTGATACTGGTCTGAATATTATGAGCCGGATCATGGGTATGCTATTAGCAGCCGTGTCTATCGAGATTATCGTTAGCGGTCTGCGCACACTGTTTCCTGCTTTAATCTAAGCTATTTATTCTGTCTCTAATATTGAGCACTTAAAATCCTAATAATTGAATTAAGAGGCCTTATCAGATAGCTGATAATGGCATCTTAGTTTATCTAGATTTAACGCCTAATGTTGTGTTTAGCTTTGGTATAAATGCCAAGCCAGATACAACATCAGCAGTCCTACCAACGCATCGAGTATGTTCCAAGCTTTTGGCTTTTCAAATAACGGCCTGAGCAGGCGTGCACCGTAACCGAGCGCAAAAAAGAAAAAGAATGAGGCGCTAATTGCCCCAATGGCAAAGGTAAGTTTGCTAGCAGCGCCTGTTGAAACCATCCCAACGAGCACCAATGTATCTAAGTAGACGTGCGGATTGAGCCAAGTGAAACCAAAGCAGAGTAGTAGCGCTTTTTTTAAGCTGGTCACTACTTGCCCATCAACGTTCAAAGCGTGTGATACACGGATACTGGCATACAAACTTTGTAAGCCATAACCCAACAAAAATAAAACGCCTGCTATTTTTGCGATATCTATCACATGCGGATAGCGTGCGGTGACCGCACCAAATCCACCAACGCCTGCTGATATCAACAGCGCGTCGCTCACTGCGCAAAACAGGCAAACAAAAAATATGTGCTCACGTTTGAGACCTTGTTTGAGTACAAAGGCATTTTGTGAGCCAATGGCGATGATGAGCGATAACCCAAGCAGGAAACCAGAAATATAATCGGGAGCATTCATAACAAGTCGCTTAGCATTTAGGAAGTGAGCGGAGAGAGTAGGAATGTTGACACTTTGCGTACTGGCAGGTCAGCAAAAACCTGTTAAGATAAGCTATTGAATGAACGTATGCAATACGAGCACAACGTGTGTGTACTGGATGAGGGGCAGAGCAAGTCATGGTAGTCAGTTTGACAAGAATGCTAAAGTCATTTGGGCAAGCGCAAGATGACCTACCAACGTTAGCTGCCAACAATGCGCAGGAGATGGGTGTTAACCATAATTTAAATGACAATAGTGATAATATCGATATCCATCATAATAATGACGGCACTCAATCAAATCACGAGCGTGCTGCATTAACGCCACCTGAGCGGGTACACCGTATACGTGATGCACTAGCGCAAGTGAACGATATTCACTCATCAACCCCGCTGACTGATCGCTATTTGTCCAATCGCGCCCAAATGCAACCGACCAATAGACCACCTTTTGACCCCGATACCTTGTGGTATCTCAAACATGGACGTTGTCCGATTATGACTGAGCTTGTTGATGTGGTCGACGAGGCCACCCTAAATGCGATGCCTATCGAAGCCGTTGCGATATTAGATCGTATCAATGGTAAGCTAAAACGCTATCGTGAGTGGAGTAGTGAGCTAAACGAGCAACAGCAGCAGCAACATAATGAGCGCCAGTTTGTCATTGATAAGCTGGTGTCCGAGAGCATCCCTGAAGCGCTACATCATTATGAGCAGTTGCAGCGCTTTAGTCCGCATCGCACCAAAAACAATATGGTTCAGGGAAAAATGACCGCAGGTGATATGTTGACCGATTTGTTTTTAGAAATCGATTATGAGCTTGATGAGCTATTGGATGAGTTGCATCAAACCGTTTTAAATCGTCTTGCCTCAACCCATCGTTATGTCAAGAGCCGCACGCAAAGCTAGCGTATTTTATAAAATAAAAGATTATCCAAAAACATAACAGACTCAATGTATAACAATATAAGGCTTTCATAGAGCCTTATTTTTTTGTTTAATAAAAGCAGTGCTAAGCAATAAAGTTGACGACACTAAAACCGCCTAGCTTAAAATACTGATTAAAATAACAAGAAATCTGCCAAACTATTCTGTCAAAACAATAAGGAAAACCCGATGACCCAAGTGACTGCTATGTTAGTGATGTTTGTATTATACGGAGTGCTGCCGGCCGCTGGGTTATATTTGGGGTATCGTGGTATTAAGAAAGTTACCGCGCCCAAAATGCTGGAATATACTGCCATGCCGCAACTGGGATATATACCAGAGAAAAGCCTACCTGTTGAAGTCAAAACAGCACTTGAGCAAATCAATCGAAAAGGCAAAAAACTCCGCTTGATTTATGGTGATACCAATAATGACGGCAAAATTGACGATAAAGACACCATCAATGAAACTTATATTATGATCCAAAATCTGATGGACCGACACATTCCGCAAGCTGTGGCCGATTATCGCCGCTTATATGACTTAGATGTGACAGATGGGGCGCGTGCTGATACCACCAAAATCAAACATTCAGATGTCACTGGTAAACAAGCATTGTTAGAAGTGCTTAAAACGATCAATACCCAGTTTGACGATTTACTCAATGCCTCATACCATCAAGATGGGCAAAAACTGCTCGCGACCAATCGCTATCTGCAAACACGCTTTGATCATCCAAATATGGATTCAACAATGCAGCCGCTGAGTAATCTCAGTAAGAAAACAGAGGCTATTGAGTCACCTACTTTGAGTAGCACGGATGTGAAAAATCCAGTAGCAGAAGATATTAAACGCTAAATGCTAAATGCTAAGTGCCAACGATAAGTAGTCATACATAGAATTGAGTGATGAGTAGCGAGCAGTTATGAGTATATTAATAGGCATCGGTATTGTAACGACCGTCACAACTTTTTATCTAGGTAGAAAAGGCTGGCATGCATTGCACAAAGCGGTCGGTATTACTCCAGGTGTGCTTATATATCAAGATGATCATGCGCCATTGTCACTGGCTACGTTAAGTTGGGAGCAGCTTAACTTAAATAAAAAGCACTTAAAAAGCTTGTCAGATCAGCAGCTACGGCAATTAAAACGTATCGATAACAAAGTGAGTGGCTATCAAGCTTATCAGGCAGCATTACAAGCTCAACATAAAACACCTGCTATAACAGAAGCACAGTTTGTATTGAACAAAATGTTGCAAACTCGGCTACCCGAAATGCTAGCCACTCACTACCAATTAACAAATATAAATGTCACTAATGAGAATAGTGAAAAGAGGTTAGAGGCTAGTGAGTTATTGCAAAGTGTTTTAGATAACATCGAACAGCGTTTGGATAGACTACTGGCACAAATGGACGAGGAGCAGCTAAAAGAGCTGCGAGTCATGACGCATTATATTAATACCCACGATAGCTGAGGCGTTATTTTTATACTGAGTCACTGTGAGGCCTGTAAAAAATACATAAAAAAAGGGGTCAATGATGAATAGTCATTGACCCCTTTTTTATGTTTATTCTAAATCTATCAAAAACTTAGAATAATGTTAAATCAATTGAATTAGCGCTTATCATTGCGGTCACGACTATTACGCGTACCGCGGCTGGCAGGGCTAGCACTGCTTTTAGGCTTCGCGCTGCTGTTGCGATTGTCATTACGAGTGTCCGTGCGACGCGCTTTAAGCGGCTTGTTTCTGATACGCTCTTGCTTTTTTTTAGCCGCACCATGTAGACCTGTGCCATAACGTGGGCGTAAGCTCACCAAATCGGTCAATGTATTGATCTCTTTTTTATCGAGCTCTAAGAAACGACCTGTACGTAACTCTTTTGGCAAGGCAATCGTACCGTAACGTGTACGCAATAGGCGGCTAACTTTCAGACCTTGTGACTCAAACAAGCGGCGTACTTCACGGTTACGACCTTCTTTAAGCTTGACGTGATACCACTTATTAACGCCTTCACCGCCGCCTTCTTTGATGTCGTCAAACTGCGCCATGCCGTCTTCTAACATGACACCAGCAGTCAAGTTGCGGGCGATATCGGGAGTGACTTCACCCAACACACGAACGGCATATTCACGCGTCACTTCGCTAGAAGGATGCATCAGGCGATGCGCCATCTCACCATCATTGGTAAATAATAGTAAGCCAGTTGAATTGATATCCAAACGTCCAACCATGACCCAACGATCATGAGTGAGCTTTGGCAAGCGCTCAAACACAGTCGGACGACCTTCTGGATCCTTGGCTGAGCAGACTTCGCCTTCTGGCTTGTAATAAGCGATCACTCGGCGACGCTTTTCATTTTCGGCGGTATATTTGATCTGACGACCATCCACACGTATTTCATCGCCTTGCGATACACGATCACCAATCGTTGCTGGACCGTTATTAACAGATACGCGACCTGCTTTAATCACTTCTTCCATTTGACGGCGTGAGCCAAGGCCCATACGGGCGAGTGCTTTTTGCAATTTTTCGTCTTTCATCTTAATGTCCTTGAGTCGGTGGGTTTACATTTCTCAATGTATAATGATTCACAATTGTTTATACTAGATTATAAATGATAATAGGTAAGAAAATGCATTGTTTGCTGTGAGCAGCATTATACTAGTAAAAGACTGCTTATACTGTATTTTTTGACTTATTTCTTTGACTTATACACCTCGCAACTGTACTCAAGCCAATTTGAACAAAATCTTGCATATTTTTACTAAGAATGTTTAACAGCTTTTAGGTAGTCGTACATATGCAGCAACATAGCAGTGTAAGAATTTAATATAAATTCAATCAATTATTAATATACGTAATATATTTAATTGTAATTGATAAAAAGAATTTATATGCTACATGGAGTAATTAGTTTAAAAATAGCTTTTTGTATCAATCAATAAGAACATTACTGTATAACAGATAACTTATGTTATGATGCCGATTATTTTTGTGAAAGATGTAAAAAAATAACATCGATACAAATTTATTAATACAAAACTGTTTTTAGTCGTTTTATGTGATTGCAGTAATAGAAGAGGCTTTTTGATATGAGACAGACAACTAAGTTGTTGAGTGCAGCGTGTTTGTTAGCTAGTAGTATGCTCTATGGATGTGCTACTACAACCATCAATTCTGGGCTTCAAGCTGGTCAGTTACCGCCCAGTGGATCTTTTACTGCAGAGAATGGTATTAATTTCAATGTACTGCCATTGACTCTTGCCACATTGCCACCTAAACAAATCGCTCGCTCACAAATGAGTGCCAACCTATCTGACCTAGTACGATCGTCTAATAGGATGAATTACCGTATTGCATCCTCTGATGTATTAAGTATTATTTTGGTAGATTATCCTGATATTAATGCTGCAGGAGCATCTGGTTATCCTGTTGATCAGCAGGGGTTTATACAGTTTCCGTTGATAGGTCGTATACAAGCTGGCGGGCTAAGTGTTCCACAGTTCACCGCAAACCTAAGTTCAAGATTGCAACGCTACCTAAAGTATGCAGATCCGCAAGTGAAAGTTGCTGAGTATCGAGGCAATAAGTTTTTTATCGATGGTGAGGTTAACAAGCCTGGTCAATTCAATATTGCTGACGAACCTGTGTCATTGTACAGTGCAATATCTATGGCTGGTGGTACGACGAGAGAAGGTAACTCAAACAGTATTGTATTGAGAAGAAATGGTATTGATTATCGTATGGGATTACAGTCTCTGCAGCAGGCGGGATTATCAGCCAATCAAATTTATGTACAAGATGGTGACTCTATTCGTGTCAGTAGCGAAGACATCAATAAAGTGTATGTTTTGGGAGAGTTTGGCAAAGTTGCACCTGTACCTATTATTGACCAGGGGTTGAGCTTAGCGCAGGTGATTGGGGAGTCAGCTGGTCTGAATTCTAATACGGCTAATGCGGCTAAGATCTACGTAGTACGTGATCAACCTGAATATCAGCGTACAAATATATACTATGTAGATATGCAGGCGCTCACTAGCTTTCCACTGACTAGCCGGTTTGAGATGTTGCCTAATGATATTGTCTATGTCGACCCAACTGGTCTGACGCGCTGGAACCGTGTTATCAGTGCTTTGTTACCATCAACTTCAGCAATCAGAAGTTTTTCAACTTTATAGGAAGTGATAAGCATGGCGTTTGATAATATTTTGGTTGTTTGTGTTGGTAATATTTGCCGTAGCCCAATGGCAGAAGCTTTGTTAAAAGAGCGTTATCCTAACAAAGTAATTGACTCCGCAGGCGTTGGTGCTTTAATTGGACATCCTGCAGATTCATCTGCTCTCAAGATTATGACTGAACAGCAGATAGATATTACAGACCATATAGCCAAACAAATCGACGAAAAATTAGTAAAAAAAGCTGATCTTATTTTTACCATGTCAGATAGTCAGACTAAATGGATTGAGGAACGTTGGCCATTTTGCCGTGGTAAAACCTTCAAGCTTGGTCACTGGCAAAATAAGGATATTGCTGACCCATATAAACATGAAATGAGCGCTTTTGAGACAGCATATCAAGATATTGTTGATGGTCTCGATCAGTGGGCCGATAAAATTAACTAAGTAATGCTTATCCGATGAACAAGCTGAAGTGGTAGACCTATAGTTATGAGTACAGATTCGAAAAATTTATCAAACCCTGTTTCGAAAGAAGATAATGATGACATTGATCTTATGGCGCTGCTGTTTGCCATTTTGCGTGGCTGGAAAACTGTATTGTTTTTCGCATTAATTGGCTTATTGATTGGTGTGCTGTACGGGCGCTATGTGAACCCCACTTTCAAATCCGATGCTTTGATACAAATAGAGGAAAACTCTCAAGGTATATCAGCATTAGGTACAAGTGCATCAGAGCTCATCGCTCCACAATCGAGCAAAGCTCAGACAGAGTCCGAGCTGATAAGATCTCGTATGATACTTGAGCCTGTAGTAGATAAGTTAAACTTGCGTATACGTCTAACGGATCCTTCTATCGGCTATATTGATCGGATCAAAAGTGATCGCGTCGCTACCCAAGTTAATACTCCTGATGGTGTATCGTTACAAACAGAAGACGGCGATGCTCAGATTAGCCAGTTCAATGTATCGCAAGCTTATCTTAATCAAATATTTACTCTGACCAAATCCGAAACAGGTTTTGTCCTGAGCAATGGGTTCGATGATTTTAAAGGCCAGTTGAATAAACCGCATTTATTTAAGGGTGTAGATGGTCAGATTCAGATTACTGTGACTGATTTACCTGACAACTCTCATCCTATCAACTTAGCCAAGCAATCTCTACAGGTTACTACTGATTCAATAAACAGCAAGCTATCCGTAGTTGAGCAAGGGCAACAGACTGGTATTGTTGAACTGTCTATGACAGGGTCTAACCAACAGCAAGTCAGTTTGATATTGAAAGAAATAATTCTGTCTTATGTAGATCAGAACCAAACGCGGGGCACTGAAGAAACAACCAGAACAATCAAGTTTATGGAAACACAGATCCCAGACTTGAAGAAAAAGTTAGAAGATTCTGAAGCAGCATTTAATAAATTCCGTGAAAATAACGGTACTATTGACGTTAGCAAAGAAGCTGAACTTTTATTATCAGAGAACTCTCAAATTGATACACAGATTAATGAGCTCAAGCTGAAAAAAGCTGATTTGACTACCTATTATACGGAAGAGCATCCATTAGTCATCCAGATCAACGAACAACTCGACGTACTTAATCGTAGAAAACAAAATATAGATGACACCATTGAAGGATTGCCGGAAATACAAAGGGAGTTCTTACAGTTGTCTGAAGATACAGCGATTAATAGAGAAATATACCTAACACTGCTAAAAAATTATGAACAGCTAAAAGTCGTGAGAGCTGGTCAGATCGGCTACGCTCGTATTATTGATTTGCCTATCAATACTTTCAATGCTATTGCGCCAAATAAGCCACAAATTTGGGTGTTAGCAACGCTACTAAGCACTATGATAGGTGTATTGCTCGTACTCCTGAAAAACATGCTTAGAAATGTGGTTAAAGACCCTGAACGTATCGAAGCAAAAACGGGTGTACCTGTGGTCGCAACGATTCCTCGTTCACCTTTACTGACCAGATTACGTAAAGATAAGAAAACGCCTAGTCGTTTGCTGGCCTATACTGATAGTAACAGCTTGAGTTATGAAGCCATCAAAAGCCTAAGAACGAGCCTGATGTTCGGTATGACGACACCAGAGCAAGCGGGCCAAAGGGCGAAAGTTATACTTATCACTGGTGAGAGTCCTGGCGTTGGTAAATCATTTATCTCGGCCAATCTAACGGAAGTTTTTGCTCAGTTAGACAAGAAGGTGCTGATTATGGACGCAGATATGCGCTTGGGTGAGCTGCATAAAATATTTGGTATGACCCAATATAACGGTTTGGCCGACTATCTATCGCAAGATAAATTATCACAAAATATGACTGATTTTGCGCAGAATAACGCTCAAGTCCCAGAAGCTATCACCACCCAAAATATCAGTAATCTAGCGAGCTTTATCCATCCGACCAATATAGATAATATTGATTTTATGCCAAGGGGCGAGTATCCACGTAATCCTGCATCGCTGTTGTCTGATAGCAGGCTCAATAACCTAATGACAGAGTTAAGCTCACACTATGACTATATCATTATTGATTCACCGCCGATCCTAGCAGCTTCCGATGCAATGATACTGGCGCAATATGCTAATAAAGTATTGATGGTAACTAGATATGATAACTCAATTGAGGGACAGCTGGTCTATGCGGTCAATCAAATGAATAAGGCAAATATAGAAGTAGATGGAATTATCTTAAATGACGTACAGCAGGGTATCATGAGCAAATACAGCTATCATTATAGTTATGCCTATGGTAACAACCAGTAGTATGCTATTAACTAACTTAGTTCTTAAAAACGATGTGGTATGAATAGACAATCCATATGGTTGAAACGTCTTTACATAGTGTCAAACGTAAGCCGAAGCTTATAGGTGGAAATGTGTTGCAATCTATCGCTCAGTACCTGTTGTCGCTGCCAAGATATGTCAAGCGTCTGATTTTGATTAGCGCAGACTTTATAATGGCTATTGCCTGTCTGTTTTTGTCACTATTATTGCGATATGGTTATATCGAGCTTCATATTAGTTTATGGACATTAAGTTTATATGCCTTAATTCCTGTCATTGGTTTATACCTTGTAGGCTTTTATCATGGCGTATCTAGAGGGTTTCTTGATACGGTTATGAGTGGTGTATTGCAGCTGTTTTTTGTGCTGATTGTTTTTTATGAACTGATTATCTACTTTGATGTACTGCCACAAATCCCTCGATCGACCCCTATTTTGTTTCTGTTTTTGCTTTATATCTGGCTGTGGAACAGTCGTCTGACAATTAAAGAATTATTGAAGCGATGGCAAGGTAAGCGTTTTGAGGGTGAGCTTATAGACTACGATAATATTTTGATTTATGGTGCAGGTGAAGCAGGGCAGGAGTTGATGAAAGGTTTGAGTAACTCACATAAATATAGTGTGGTTGCTTTTGTTGATGATGATCGTCAGCTAACAGGTGCCCATATTATGGGTAAAAAGATTTACCATACTGATAACTTATTGGATATCGTAAATACCCTTGATATTGCCCAAGTATTTTTGGCAGTACCCTCGATTAGCCGTGCTCGTAAGCGCAAAATTATTGAAAAGCTTTCACATATCTCTATCAAGATAAAAGAACTACCCAGTCTAAAAGAATTGGCTGACGAAAAAGTCACGGTTAGCCATATGCGCAAGATCGATATATTAGACGTATTAGACCGCCAAACTGTAGAGCCAGACGAAGAGTTGCTGAAGAAAAATATCGCTCATAAATCTGTCTTGGTAACAGGGGCTGGTGGCTCTATCGGTAGTGAGTTGTGCCGTCAAATCATCAAAAATAAACCAACTTGTCTGGTGTTATACGAGCTATCAGAGTTTGCCCTTTATAGTATTCACCAAGAGCTTTTGGCAAAACAGGCTAGTAGTAATGAATATCAGGATATTCAAATCGTATCCATTATTGGTAATGTGACTGATGAGCATAACCTTATGCGGATATTTCAGACTTATCATGTACAAACAGTCTACCATGCAGCAGCATATAAACATGTGCCTATGGTCGAGCACAATCCGTTTCAAGGGGTTATTAATAATAGTCGCGGTACTTACCATTGTGCGCGTGCTGCTATTCAAACAGATGTAGAAACTTTTGTTTTGATATCTACTGACAAAGCTGTTAGACCTACTAATGTGATGGGTGCCACAAAGCGTTTAGCTGAGCTTGTGTGTCAGGCATTAAGTTATGAAGCCAATTCAATCAAGCCAGGTAGCAAAACCTGTATTAGTATGGTTAGATTCGGCAATGTGCTAGGCTCATCAGGATCTGTAGTACCTGTTTTTACCAAACAAATCGAAAAAGGTCTTCCAATTACTGTCACCCATCCTGATGTGACACGCTATTTTATGACTATTCCAGAGGCTGCTAATCTAGTAATACAGGCAGGTGCTATGGCGCAAGGTGGTGAGGTTTTTGTGCTTAATATGGGAGAGCCAGTAAAGATTGTCGATCTGGCTCAGCGTATGATTCGCCTAAGTGGGCATGAGGTCAAAGACGATAAGCATCCTAATGGTGATATCGAAATTGTCTTTACAGGTCTTCGTCCTGGTGAGAAGCTCTATGAAGAGCTCATAATCGGTGATGACAATGTTGAAGAAACTGCTCATCCTCTTATTATGCAAGCTATGGAGCATAGGTTTTCTCTAGCAGATCTTGAACGGGTATTAGAGAAGTTACCAGAAAAATCTCAATTATACGACGTTGTATGGTTAAAGTTGCAGTTCAAACATTTTGTAGATGGATATAAAGAAGATACTACAGTTCACTCCTAATTTGGAAAACACTCATTGATAAGGTTGGTTGATAGATACTATGCTAAATATTGATAATATTAAAATTGCCGTTATTGGTCTTGGTTACGTGGGGCTACCATTAGCAGTAGAGTTCGGTAAAAATCACTCGGTTATAGGCTTTGATATCAATGCTGAACGTATTTCAGCACTTAATACAGGTATTGATCATACTTTAGAAGTCAGTGAAGAGGAGTTAGCAGAAGCTACACATTTAGGATACAGCTCAGATATCAATGAGTTAAAGGACTGTAACTTCTTTATTGTGACTGTACCTACTCCTATTGATGACTACAAACAACCTGACTTAACACCGCTTATAAAAGCATCGGAAGCAATCGGCGGCGTGTTAAAGCAAGGGGATATCGTCGTCTATGAGTCGACCGTCTATCCTGGCGCAACTGAGGAAGTATGTATCCCTGTGCTAGAGAAAGTATCGGGATTGAGCTTTAACCAAGACTTTTATGCAGGTTATAGCCCTGAGCGTATTAACCCAGGTGATAAAGAGCACCGTGTAACTAACATTCTGAAAGTCACCGCTGGTTCAACGCCTGAGATTGCGGACTTTGTCGACGAAGTCTATAACTTAATCATCACTGCTGGTACTCATAAAGCACCTAGTATTAAGGTAGCGGAGGCAGCAAAAGTTATCGAAAATACGCAACGAGATGTCAATATTGCTCTCATTAATGAGCTTGCAGTTATTTTTAATAAAATGGGTATCGATACTGAAGCAGTGCTAGAAGCTGCTGGTACTAAATGGAATTTCTTACCGTTCCGTCCAGGTCTAGTCGGCGGCCACTGTATCGGGGTTGATCCATACTACTTGACGCACAAAGCTCAAGCCATCGGCTATAACCCTGAGATTATCTTAGCGGGCCGTCGCTTAAACGATAGCATGGGCGAGTACGTAGTCACGCAGTTGGTCAAAACCATGATTAAAAAGCGCATTCAGGTAGAAGGCGCAAAGGTACTAATTCTAGGTCTTAGCTTTAAAGAAAATTGCCCAGATGTACGTAATACTAAGGTTATTGATATCGTACACGAGCTGCAAGAATATAATATCGAGGTCGATGTGTACGACCCATGGGTAGATGCTGTAGAGGCTCAAAAAGAGTACGGTGTTAAGCCTGTCAATGAGCCTACAGCCAATAGCTATGATAGTATTATTTTAGCAGTAGCTCACAGTGAGTTTGTCGATATGGGCGTAGCGCATATAAGAAGTTTAGGTAAACATAATCATGTGCTATATGATCTGAAGTATGTGTTCGCCAAAGAAGACACAGATATCCGTCTATAAGCCTATATAGTCTTACAATAACAGCATGCGAGCAATACTATGACAGCGACAACCTACAATAAAGTGAAAGAAACATTAGTACAGACGCCTAAAACTTGGCTTATCACAGGAGTAGCGGGCTTTATCGGCTCTAATTTGCTTGAGACACTATTATTGCTTGATCAAAAAGTGGTTGGGTTAGACAATTTCGCCACAGGTTTTCAGCATAATTTAGATGAAGTAAAAAGTTTAGTAAGCGCTGAACAGTGGGAAAATTTTACTTTTATAGAGGGTGATATTCGTCAGTTAACTGATTGTTCGAAAGCCTGTCAAGGTGTTGATTACGTGCTGCATCAAGCAGCGCTAGGTTCAGTCCCGCGCTCTATCGCTGATCCTATTAATACCAATGATACCAATATCTCAGGCTACTTAAATATGCTCGTAGCAGCTCGTGATGCTCAGGTAGCTAGCTTTACCTATGCGGCGAGTAGCTCAACCTATGGCGATCATCCAGCATTGCCAAAAGTCGAGGATGCTATTGGCAATCCGTTATCACCTTATGCGGTGACTAAGTATGTCAATGAGTTATATGCAGATGTATTCTCACGTACTTATGGCTTTAAGACGATTGGGCTACGTTACTTCAATATCTTTGGTAAACGCCAAACACCAGACGGTGCTTATGCTGCAGTGATTCCGAAGTGGGCGGCAGCAATGATCGCAGGTGATGAAGTCTTTATTAATGGCGATGGTAATACCAGTCGTGACTTTAATTTTATAGAAAATGCCGTGCAGGCTAATATCCTAGCAGCGACGGCTAATGATGAGGCTAAAAATGAGGTGTATAATGTAGCAGTCGGTGGTCGTACTACCCTTAATACACTGTTTTCAGTACTGAAAGAACATTTAAGTGCTAACGGAGTTAGCTACACTCAAGAACCAATCTATCAAGATTTTAGAGTAGGGGATGTGCGTCATAGTCAGGCTGATATTAGCAAAATACAAAATGCGTTAGGCTATGCGCCACAGTTTGATATTATTCAAGGTATTAAAAAAGCGATGCCTTGGTATGTACTAAATCATAAATAAACTTATTTAATAGGATATGTAATGAAGAAATTTGCGCTAATAGGAGCTGCTGGATATATTGCTCCAAGACATATGCAAGCCATTAAAGCTACAGGGAATGAATTGGTTGCCGCTTATGATCCGAACGACTCTGTAGGAATTATAGATAGCCACTTTCCTGAAGCACATTTTTTTACTGAGTTTGAAAGATTTGATCGACATATAGATAAGTTGCATCGTCAAGCTGAAAATAAAAAAATAGATTTTATGTCAATTTGTTCTCCTAACTATCTACATGATTCTCATATGCGTTTTGCTTTACGTAGTGGTGCGGATGCTATTTGTGAGAAGCCTTTGGTTTTAAACCCTTGGAATATTGATGGTTTATTAGAAATAGAAAAAGATACAGGGCATAAAGTAAATACCATTCTTCAGCTAAGAGTGCATCCTGCTATCGTTGCTCTAAGAGAAAAAGTAAAAAGCCAACCACGAGATAAAAAATATGAAGTCGATCTCACTTATATCACTTCGAGAGGTAAATGGTATTTACAGTCATGGAAAGGTGATATTAATAAGTCTGGAGGAATTGCAACCAATATAGGCGTGCACTTCTTTGATATGCTGCATTTTATATTTGGTGATTTACAGCAAAATATTGTACACCATGTCTCAGAGACTAAGTCTTCTGGTTTTCTAGAATATGAAAATGCTCGTGTGCGCTGGTTCCTATCTATTGATTTAGAAGATGTGCCAGCTGATATATTGGCTACAGGACAGCGTACATTTAGATCGATTACGGTAGATGGTGAAGATATTGAGTTCTCTGGCGGTTTTACCGACTTACATAATCGTAGCTACGAGCAGATATTGGCAGGTAATGGTTTTGGCTTAGAAGAAAATCGTACCGCGATTAGTACTGTAGCTCATATTCGCGATGCTCAGCCTATTGGTTTACAGGGTGATTATCATCCTTTCTTGAGTAGATAAGGAAATATGATAATGAATGATTATTATCAGCACTCTAGCGCAATAGTCGATGATGGTGCACAAATAGGTGAAGGATCTCGAGTCTGGCATTTCGTACATGTCTGTGGTGGGGCTAAAATTGGAAAAGGTGTTTCACTTGGTCAAAACGTCTTTATAGGTAATAAAGTCATTATTGGTGATTATTGCAAGGTACAAAACAATGTATCAGTTTATGATAATGTAACTCTAGAAGAGGGTGTGTTTTGTGGACCAAGTATGGTCTTCACCAATGTATATAATCCACGTTCTCTCATTGAGCGTAAAGATGAATATCTTAATACTTTAGTAAAAAAAGGTGCTACATTAGGTGCAAACTGCACTATCGTGTGCGGGATAACCATCGGCGAATATTCTTTTGTGGGAGCAGGTGCAGTAGTAAACACAGATGTTCCAGACTATGCCTTGATGGTAGGCGTACCTGCAAAACAAATTGCTTGGATGAGTGAGTATGGTGAGAAGTTAGATATACCGCTCACTGGTAACGGTGAAGCAATATGCGAGCATACTGGCAGTAAGTATGTGCTTTCCAATGGCCAATTAGCCAAGGAGGCTTAATATGCAGTTTATTGATCTAGTCGCACAGCAAAACAGAATAAAAGATAAATTGAATGCTAATATTCAAAAGGTATTGGCTCATGGGCAGTATATTTTGGGTCCTGAAGTACATGAGCTTGAAGAGAAGCTATCAGCATATACGGGTGCTAAATACTGTATCACTTGTGCCAATGGTACTGATGCGCTACAGATCGCGCAAATGGCTTTTGGTATAGGTCCTGGTGATGAGGTTATTACTCCAGGCTTCACTTATATTGCTACTGCAGAGACGGTTGCGGTACTCGGTGCCAAACCTATCTATGTAGATATTAATCCACAAACTTATAACTTAGATGTAGAGCAGCTTGAAGCGGCTATTACGCCACGTACCAAGGTAATTATTGGTGTGAGCTTATATGGACAGTGTGCAGACTTTGATGCTATCAATGCTATCGCTGCCAAGTATAATCTACCAGTCATAGAAGATGCTGCACAGAGCTTTGGTGCGAACTATAAAGGAAAGAAATCTTGTAACTTGACCACAGTCGCTTGTACCAGTTTTTTCCCTAGTAAACCCTTAGGTTGCTACGGTGATGGTGGGGCTATTTTTACTAATGATGAAGAATTGGCTAAAATAATTCGTCAAATAGCACGCCATGGTCAAGATCGCCGATATCATCATATACGTGTAGGGGTCAATAGCCGATTAGATACCTTACAAGCAGCGATATTGCTGCCTAAGCTTGAAATCCTAGATGATGAAATGCAAGCACGTCAGCGTGTGGCAGAGACTTACAATCAGCTCTTTACCGAAGCAGATATAACAACAATACCCTTTGTCGAAGCACATAATCAGAGTGCGTGGGCGCAATATACCATCCAAGTTGATAATCGTGATGAGATACAAGCCAAGCTAAAAGGGCAAGGTATCCCGACAGCCGTACATTATCCTATTCCATTGAATAAGCAGCCTGCAGTTGCGGATAGCAATGCAATACTGCCAGTAGGTGATGAAATTGCTGAGCGAGTAATGAGTTTACCGATGCATCCTTATATGTCTCAGAGTAAACAAGAGCAGGTTATAAGCGCACTGCGAGAGGCTGTGAGTGTTTAAAAAAATACTGAGTAAAGTATTACCCAAAAAACAATTTGCGCGTGGTGTAAGTGTATTGATTGGGGGTACAGCAGGGGCACAGCTATTAAGTGTACTCGCTGCACCCATACTTACACGGTTATATAGCCCAGATGATTTTGGTATGCTTGCTGTATTTACAGCACTACTAACTTTCTTGACAGTAATATCAGCTGGGCGTTATGAACTGACCATTCCTTTACCTGATAGTGAGCAAGATGCAGCAGACTTAACAGTACTAGGTTTTAGTTTGGTTTTGTGTACTACAATTATCTCAGCATTTATATTTATAATATGGCCTCAAAAAATTGCCACTATTATTAACACGCCTCAGCTTGCAAATTATTTATGGATAATCCCATTAGGTGTATTTTTCCTCGGTAGCTATCAGGTCTTTAACAAATGGGCAGTTAGGCAAAAACAGTTTACAGTCATAGCTAAAACAAGAATTTATCAATCAGTCGGTACATTAGCTATCCAGTTGGGTGGTCATTCGCTAGGGCCTTTAGCCCTGATGGGTGGGCATGCTACAGGTCAAGGCATAGGAGCTAGTGGCTTAGCGTATTCGGCATTGAAACGCCCAGAGCTAAAAAAAATCTCTTGGAGAAATATAAAAAAGCAAGCGTACCGATATAGGGACTTTCCTGTTTTCTCTACTTGGACGGCGTTGTTTAATACAGCTAGCTTACAATTTGCGCCTATTATGTTTATCGCGATGTTTGGCGCTACGGTAACAGGGCTATATGCCCTAACGCTACGTATGCTAACGTTACCGAGTAGCTTAATTGGTAATGCAATTGGTAGTGTGTTTCTGTCAGAAGCCCCTAAAGCAAAACGTGAGGGTAATTTAGCAGAATTAGTCACTAAACTTCATTCGCGTTTGGCGATGGCGGGTGCTTTACCCTTAGTGGTCTTGTTGTTATTTGGACCCGATTTATTTGCACTCGTGTTTGGCGAAGAGTGGCGTAAAGCTGGGGTTTATTCACAATGGATGGCACCTTGGATTTACTTGCAGTTTCAGTGGTCTCCATTGTCAATGCTCACTACCGTTCTCGAGTTGCAACGACAAGCGTTAATTGCTCAGGTTTTTACCTTTATTTCACGTTTTGGCTCAATATTAATCGCAATGTTGTTGGGATGTACAGCAGATAACAGTATCTTTGTTTTCGCTGTAGTAAGTGCGGTCGTCTACCTGCTCATAATGTTTTGGTTTATGAGAAAAGCAGGTGTAAAAATACGTACAATATGTACGGCAGATATTAAGTATGTCTCAGCAGCATTTATTTTAATTTTGCCAATATGGTTGTTTTTTCGGAGTATATTATGAATATAAAAAAATCCTGGGAGACTTACTTCTTTAAAAAAAGAAATATTATGGCTTATAATAAGGATAAAGAGCCATTTGAAAATATTTCTTTTGCCTCAATGGCTGAAATCGATATTGAACCATTACTAAAAAGAATTGATTCGCGTTTTGCTAATTACTTAAGAATGAGAAAAGACAATCCAGCATGGATTCTTTTCTATTTTGAAATAGACAATAAGATTCTTGGTTATAGTTTTTTGCATGTGCCAGTACAAGAAGAATGGAATGATTCGCTTCCAACTAATAGCGGAGAGGCAAGGGTCAGCACTAACTTCGTCTATCCTGAGTATCGTGGTAAAGGGATACTTAGTGAAATTGCTAAATGCCAAATTAAATATGCGTCTGAACATGATTTAAAGCTATGGTGTGTGATAGAAAATAGTAACGTTCCAGCTATGCGTGCAACTTGTAAAAACGCTCATATTGATAGAACTAATTACTTAATTAAAGTAATGAAAAGAAATGTATTTTCAGTTCTAACCAATCCTGTACGAGTAAATTTACTTTTAGGAAATAAACGTGAAAGAAGATAAAATTTTCTATTTTTTACAGCCTACTTCTGATCAAGCAATAGCTATGACAAGGATTTTAAATACAACAAATTCTTGTAAGTTGATAGCTGTACTTCTGAAAAATGAAAAAAAGTCTGGAGCGATAAAAAAATTATACTCTAGTAGTATTAGAGTCGAGAGTTACTCAGATATAAATAACGGAATAATTGTACCTTTTGGAGCTGCTTCTACGGAGATGTTATTAAAAAATCAGGATATTAAACTATCAAATGTAACAATGAAGCAATCATCGTTGTCAGTTTATAGTAAAGACCTATTTATAGAGTTTTGTAACTCTAATAATATTCCCGTGCCAAAAACGTTTTTAACTGAAGAACAGATAAGCTCAGAAGACTATCCCTTATTTTATAAACAGAAATATGAGAAGGGTGGTGGTGTTCGCGGTATTGCCTATGCCAAAACGGAACTTCCAAAGGAAGGTAAAAGCGACCTTATATATCAAGAATTCATTGATACTCCAGGTACGTATGGAGTAGGGTTTATAGCAAGAGATGGGGTTTTAGAAGTATGCTTTTCTCACTTTGAGTCCCGAAGTTATCCCGTATCAGGTGGTTCAGCTATTAAAGTTGAAGCTTATGAGTCTGAAAGACTAGTTGAGTTAACAGCTAAATATATCGAAGCAAGTAATTACTCCGGTTGGGGACTGGCTGAATTTAAATGGTGTAATAAAAGACAAGATTTTGTATTTATGGAAATCAATGCAAAGCTATGGGCTTCTTGTGAGTTTAGCTTCAGAAATGAACCAGCTTTTATTCGAAAATTATTTGGCATAAAAACTATAAAAGAAGAAATTCCCAGTATGATATTTATACACCGTGCTTTCAATGCTGGGCTCATAAGCGGGTTAAAGTATTCGTTCAGGAGTAGTGACGCTAAAAAAAATATTTATCCAGGTCTTTTTAGAATGATTATCATTAGCACTATACCTAATCCTGTAAAAAACAAGCTCAAAAAGATATTGGGTAGATAATACAAGTTAGTTTGTTACTTAGAATAACACATGAAATGCATTTTTAAAGAGCAGGTGGAAAAGAGGCCTAGATGCGCTAGCATCAAAGCTACTATCCACCGCCAAAGTGAGATTGCAGCTATGAGCTATAAAATTTAAGCCTAGAGAAACGATATCAGATTTAAGCCCCTAAAGAGGCAAACCGAAGCATTAAATTTATAGCAGGCGAATTAAATAAAAGTGAAATGAAATCAAATTAAGTACAGATGGCACTGATATTATTTTTGATCAAGAAATGCAGATAAACTTGTTTTTTTAACTTTAACGAAGCATAACAGCAACACTTTTCTATATAGTTAAGGGTTGCCTAGCCATAAATATAAAATATTGGTGGTGTATCAAAATTATACTGATTAAAATTCAAACAATTCTTGAAGCATTGAAAGCTCTGTAAGGTCAGAGGATATCTAATAGTTTCTTATTGGTTTTTATCGCTAGCATATTTTTTAGGACACCACCAAAATATTTACTACATATGAGAAAGATTATGCCAGAATTTACTACTTCCGCTCTTGAATGGATTACCCTAGTTCTTGAAGAACGTTTTGGTTATGTCTTTACGCTTAGGCAAGGCCAGTCAGGACTGAAACTATCCCTAGCCAACACGTCACAGGGCTATATTTTATTTCCCAAGGTTGAAGAGGCGTTTCATCTGTCTCGTTCCGATTTTCCTTGCAGTCATTGGGATGCAGATAGAGCAGGCTGGATTAGCGTATTGGAAGTGCCATTGCCTGCACCAGGCGTTAATGACCTATCTGAGCCAGTGATCGAGAAAAAAGAAGATTGTTTTGTGATTAATTACGACATTCTTGGCCTTACCTATTGGATGCTTAATCGTATTGAGGAAATTGGTCGAACTGATTTGGACAACCATAACCGCTTTCCCGCAACAGCTTCCCATGCTTATAAACATGGTTATTTAGAACGCCCTGTGGTCGATGAATGGCTGCATATATTGGGACAAGTTATACAATGCACATGGCCAGCGTTAGAGCTTAAGCGACACCAGTTTAATATGAAGGTATCTCATGATGTTGATGGTGCCAGCAGGTATGGCTTCAGTTCGTTTAAAGGAATGCTTAGAGGAGTTGCGGGAGATATTTTAAAACGTAGAAATTTTAAAAGCTTATTACTAGCACCTTTGATACATTTAAATAGTAGTAAGAAAATTCACCATGCTGACCCTGCTAATACATTTGATTGGCTTATGAATCAGTCGGAAAAGCATAACATGACTAGTGCTTTCTACTTTATCTGTGGTCGTACCGATGCTTATAGAGATGCAGATTATGAGCCAGAACATCCAGCTATTCGTGAGCTTATACGTAGGATACATAATCGTGGTCATGAAATAGGACTACATCCTAGCTATAATAGTTTTCAGTATCCTGAAATCATTAAAGCTGAGGCAAATCGTCTCCGTAATATTATGCAAGATGAGGGTATAACACAAGGAGAGTTAGGTGGCCGTATGCATTATCTGAGATGGGAACATCCCACTACATTACAAGCTTGGAACGATGCAGGTATGACCTATGATAGTACATTGAGTTATGCAGATTTACCTGGATTTCGTTGCGGCACATGCTTTGAGTATCCAGCATTTAATCCGGAAACTCAAAAAATATTAGATATACGGGTAAGACCTTTAATCGTAATGGATTGTACGGTTGTTTCGGACCGTTACTTAGGACTAGGATATACTCAAGAAGCCGAAGAAAAAATACTCGAGCTAAAAAATAAATGTCGAAAAGTACATGGTTGTTTCACTTTTTTATGGCATAACTCCTTCTTCGTAGGTAAAGAAAGCTATTATCTATATGAACAAATACTGTCTAATTAAACTAGGTAAAGAAACTATATTGAGGCAATAAATGAAAATTGTAACTATTTTAGGGGCTAGACCTCAGTTTATCAAAGCAGCAGCTTTTTCTAGAGCACTTAAAATATATCCAAATATTGAAGAGGTTATCGTTCATACGGGTCAACACTATGACCAGAATATGTCGGATATATTTTTTCAAGAAATGGATATCCCTAAGCCAAAATACCAACTAAATACGGGTGGAAAATCTCATGGTGCTATGACTGGACAACAGTTAGAAAAAACAGAAGAGATATTAATTATTGAAAAACCTGATATCGTGTTGGTTTATGGTGATACGAATTCTACTCTTGCAGGAGCTTTAGCGGCTGTAAAATTACATATTCCTGTTGTTCATATTGAAGCCGGACTGAGATCTTTTAATCGTAGAATGCCCGAAGAAATAAACCGTATACTTACCGATCAGATTAGTTCTTATTTATTTGTACCGAGTGAAGAGGCACGAAAAAACCTATTGAATGAGGGGGTTGATAAAAACAAGATATTTGTTGTCGGCGATATAATGTACGATGTATCTTTATATTATAAAAAGAAAAAAGTGAAACCTATCTGGTTTGATGAATTAAACATAGATAAGTTTATTCTTTGTACGATTCATCGTGCAGAAAATACTGACGTTCCACATAAACTGAAAAATATTTTCGAAGGCTTATCAACTTCTAAAAGCCCAATAGTTTTACCACTTCACCCTAGAACATTAGATAAAATAAAAAAAGTAGGAATAAGCATTCCTACTAATGTATTTATCGTTGAGCCAGTTGGATATCTTGAAATGGTTTGGTTAGAGATTAATAGTGAATTTATTATTACAGATTCGGGCGGCGTACAAAAAGAGGCCTACTTTCATGGTAAACAATGCATAACTTTAAGAGATGAGACTGAGTGGGTTGAGTTGGTTCAATCAGGTGTAAATATTCTAGTGGGAAATGATATCCGAAAGATTAAAAGCGCTATTAATAATGTTCAGTTTACCTGTATAGATAATAATATATATGGTCAAGGGAATACTGCAGGTCAAATTGCTAATTTTCTTGAGGTTAACATATGAAGCGTATAGTTCATATTACTAGTGTCAGAGAGTTGACTTCGGGCCAAAGACAGCAGTTGCATTCTGAGCATAAAGCTGCTTTGATGCTTCAAACTGCTAATTGGACTACATTAGCTTATCATACAGATCAGCCGAAGCTTTCATTTGAAAAGCGAATCCCATTATTTTTTAGACCGATACTTTTAAGGAATTTATACATATGGCTTAAAATACTGTCTTATCAGAATGATTATGATTTAGTCTTGCTTCGACATATGACTTTTGATCCATTTTCTATAGTATTTTCTCCCTTAATTAAAAATCGTATAAGTGTTCATCATGCTAAAGAAATTGAAGAGCTAAAATTAGTACGCAAGGGTTGGAAAGGTAGGTTAGCTTCTATGTTAGAAGTTATAGCAGGAAAGGTTTTAATTAAGAATTCAGTTGCTGTTATTGGAGTAACAGAAGAAATAGGGAGGTATCAAAATATAAGAAGGAGACTCAATAAGATAGTTTTTAGTTATCCAAATGGTATTGATCTACCCTCTATTCCGCTAGCGCAGGACTGTAGAGAAAAAGAAGATTTAAATATAGCCTTTATCTGTGGAACGTTTTCTGAATGGCATGGCCTAGACTTACTTATTAAATCTGTCAAAGAGTATACAAAAAAAGATTTAAACTTTAAGATACATTTAATAGGGAAATTAAATAATAGTTATATTAATAGTATTAAGGATAAGGAGTGTTTTATAAACCATGGGTTCTTGGCTAAGACAGAGTATCTTGATATCGTTTCGAAATGTGATATAGCACTAGGTTCTCTAGCGATGTTTAGACAGAATTTGAATGAAGGTGCTACGCTAAAAGTTAGAGAAATGTTGGCTTTAGGTATACCAGTATATTCAACACATATAGACACAAGCTTGCAAGATAACAGCATTTTTTATTTGAATGATAAGGTATTAGATATCGAAAATTTAGTTAATTATGGCCTAGAGATGAAAAAATATAGTAGACAACAAGTTAGAAATGATACAGCCAGATTTATAGACAAAACTAGTATTTTGCAGAGTCTAATCATAGATATCAACAATGCTTTATTTTAACGGAATGTTTTTAGAAAAATTCTTGAAAGTCTATAGATAGGTGCTAATCAGAGTAATTATATGGAAAAGTTGAATTTAGTATACTATGACTTCTACCAAGCTATACTGACATTATTTATTTTAATATTAGGATTAATAGTCTGCATACTAGTGGGTGCAAAAAAATCAAGCGATATAAAGTATATCTCACTTATTTATGGCTGGCATACATTTTATTCATGTTTCTACTGGTATTACTCTTTATCTAATCCGGGTGATTCGATTACATATTATAGAAAAACATTTGATTTAGACCTTAATTTTTACCCTGGAACCAGATTTACTGAATCTCTAGTGCTAATTGTTACTCGAATATTCGATTCAAATTATTTAAATACCAACTTAATCTTTAATATATTTGGGTGTCTGGGTTTAGTTTTAATATATCTTACGCTAAAAAAGTTCTTTCTTGTTCTGAACAAGTACTGGTTCTTTATTTTATTAATTCCTTCTATGAGCTTTTGGAGTGCTGGCTTAGGTAAAGACTCAATATCATTCTTTGCAACCGGTCTTTTTCTATATGCTGTAACTACCGGTAAGAGACCTACTTTGCTAACGCTTATTGCTGTTTTTTCTATGTTTATGGTAAGGCCCCATATAGCTTTAATGATGTTGGTTTCATATTTACTATATTATTTTATTAAAGCAAAGATACACTTGGTGCTTAAGCTTTTTACTTTGCCGATCATAGCTGCAGGAGTCATTATAGCTTTAAGCTTCGTGCAGCAATATGTAGGCTTGGAGGATACTTCTTTAAGTAGTGTTAGTGACTATGTTGATCAGCGTCAGGGTTATAATCAACGTGGTGGGTCTTCTTTAGATATTGCTTCAATGAGCTATCCGATGCAAATGTTCACATATATTTTTAGACCTCTACCTTTTGAAGCTCATAGTGCGGTAGCACTGATTAGTAGTTTAGAGAATACAATCTTATTATTATTATTTGTTTATATTCTAATTAAGTCAAGATTCAACTTCCGACCATTCATAGAGAATAAAAACTTATGGTTACTTATCTACGTTTTTTTAACTTGTACGATACTTGCTATTACGACAGCAAACTTAGGCATAGCAACACGGCAAAAATGGATGTTTATGCCAGTATTACTTTATCTATTAATATATAGCTTCCATAATTACAAATTAAATAAGTCTAGGATTTATCAATGAAGTTTCTCCTCATAGCAAGCTATCCTGCTTCAATCTTAAAGTTCCGCGGTGCTTTAGTTAAAGCACTACAGGATAAAGGCTTTGAGATTCACATTACTGCCCCTGAGTTTGATGTTTATTCAGAAGAGCGTAATAACTTAATAGAGTTAGGTTATATAGTCCATGATATACCTATGCAGCGTACAGGGACCAACCCATTAAACGACGCTAAAACTGTGTCTGCTTTATACTTATTGATGAAGGAAATTAAGCCTAGCCATGTAATGGGCTATACCATTAAGCCTGTCATCTATGGATCGCTAGCAGCCAAACTCGCTCGTGTGCCGCATCGTTTTGCTCTGATTACAGGTCTTGGTTACGCGTTTCAAGGAGCAGATGAACAGGACTATAAAAAGTCTAATCTACAAAAAATAATGCATAAACTGTATTCAATAGCATTAGCATCGACTCATAAAATGTTTTTTCAAAATCCTGATGACGAAGCATTATTTAAATCTATGAGTATCTTAACGCCCAATGCCTCAACTACCGTTGTTAATGGTTCAGGCGTTGATATATCAGAATATAGTGTCCAGCCTTTTGCCACTATAGATGATATATTGATTCCTAGGTTTTTATTGATAGCTCGATTGCTGGGTGATAAAGGAGTACGCGAATATGCTCAAGCTGCTAAAATTATTAAAGATAAATATCCGCAAGCTCAATTTGACTTGGTAGGCTGGATCGATGATAACCCTGATACCATCAATCAACAAGAGTTAGATAGTTGGATTAGTGCAGGATTATTTAACTTTTGGGGTAAGCTTGATGATGTGAAGCCAGCCATTGCAGCGAGTTCCATTTATGTATTACCTTCTTATCGAGAGGGCACACCGCGCACTGTACTAGAAGCGATGGCAATGGGTCGACCAATCATTACGACGGACGCACCAGGTTGTCGTGAAACAGTGATTGATGGTTATAACGGTTATCTCGTTCCTGTTAAAGCGGTAGAAGAATTAGCCGCTGCGATGGAACGTTTTATCGTTAATCCAGCGCTTATTATTGAAATGGGTAAGGCATCACGCCAATTGGTAGAAGAAAAGTTTGATGTGGATGCGGTCAATCAATCCATGCTAGAAGCGATGGGTTTATAATTTATATATTAGAGTCACAGGAAGAAAAATGATAAAACGCCTTTTCGATATCACTGCTGCGACCACCGCTTTGGTCGCTTTATCTCCGGTATATGTCATCACCGCTTATAAAGTCAAAAAAAACTTAGGTTCACCTGTACTATTCCGTCAGACGCGCCCTGGTCTAGACGGTAAGCCGTTTGAGATGCTCAAGTTTCGCTCGATGAAAGATGCTGTTGATGCTGATAGCAATGTGCTTCCTGATAGTGAGCGCTTAACTGACTTTGGTAAAGCACTACGGAATAGTAGTTTGGATGAATTGCCCGAACTGTGGAATGTGTTAAAAGGCGATATGAGTTTAGTGGGGCCGCGTCCGTTGTTGATGGAGTACTTGCCGCTATATAGCGATGAGCAAGCGCGTCGTCATAATGTACGCCCTGGTATTACGGGTTATGCGCAAGTGAATGGACGTAATGCTATTGGTTGGGATAAAAAGTTTGAGCTCGATACTTGGTATGTAGATAACCAATCATTATGGTTGGATATTAAAATACTACTTAAGACAGTAAAAAAAGTAGTTATCAAAGATGGTATTAGTGAGGAAGGTGAGGCAACCATGAGCAAGTTCAGTGGAAACAAAAAGGAATATTCATGAATATATTAATCACCTCCGCAGGTCAAAGAGTATCATTAGTTAAATCATTCAAAAAAGAATTAACTTTCTTTTTTGAAGATAGTAAAGTTTTTACTGCTGATTTAAATCCACAGTTATCTCCTGCATGTCATATCTCTGATCGTTCTTTTAAGGTTCCTAAAGTTACGAATGATGAGTATATACATTACTTACTAAAAATTTGTTTAGATAACGATGTAAAGTTGATTATTCCTACTATTGATACAGAGCTAAAGACTCTTAGCTTAAATATTGAACATTTTAAAAAATATAATATTGAAATAATAGTGAGTGACTACTCACTTGTAGAAATGTGCCGCGATAAAAGAAAAGTAAATAAATTATTTGTCGAACACAATATAGAGATTCCAGAACAATTTAATGTCGATAATTTAGTTTTTCCAGTATTCATTAAACCATGTGATGGAAGTAGAAGTGAAGGTATATTTCTTGCTTCTACAAGCAAAGATATAAAAGATGAGCATATAAAGAATACAAAGCTCATGTTTATGGAATATATTTCTAACGAAGATTATGATGAGTTTACAGTAGATTGTTATTATGACAAACATTCTGATTTAAAATGTGTCGTGCCACGCCAACGAATTGCTGTTAGAGCAGGTGAAGTTAGTAAAGGTGTAACTAAGAATAATTTTATTGTAAGTGAATTTCAAAAACATCTTTCTAAGTTAGAAGGAGCTAAAGGTTGCTTAACTATTCAAGTATTTTTACATAAGAAACTAAATAGGATTAAGGGAATTGAAATTAATCCTAGGTTTGGTGGTGGTTATCCATTGACTTATTTGTCAGGAGCTAATTATACAAGATGGTTAATAGAAGAATATATGTTAAATAAGCGCATTGAGAAATTCAATGGCTGGCAAGATAACTTACTAATGTTACGTTATGATGCAGAAGTTCTGGTAGAAGATTATAATGAATAAAGTTCTAGTTTTAGACTTAGATGATACTCTCTATTCTGAATTAAATTATCTGAAATCTGCATATCACAGAATAGCCAGTGAGTTGTCAGATAATAATAGTCAATTATATGAATTAATGTTGAGTAAGTACATTAATTCCGAAGATGTATTCAGTTTTCTTGTCACCGAATATAATGTTGAGCTGCAATACTTGCTAGATTTGTATAGATATCATATCCCTAATATTCAATTGTATCCTAATGTGGACAAAGTCTTAAACTATTTCTCAGAGAACGGTGAAATAGCTATTGTCACTGATGGTCGCTCTAAAACTCAGAGAAATAAACTCAGGGCTTTAGGCTTAACCCATATATTGACAACTATAGTGATATCAGAAGAGCTAAAAACCGAAAAACCTTGCAGAGCAAATTTTGAAAAAGTTGTTTCAGAAACTATAGGTAACAAGTATATATATATTGGTGACAACTTAAAAAAAGATTTTATCACTCCAAAAGAGATGGGATGGACAACAATATGCTTAAAAGATCAAGGTAATAACATACATAAGCAGAATTTCGACCTCCCTTATGCATATCAGCCTGATTATTGTTTTGAATCATGGTTGGAAATACAATACTTTTTAAATATCCCATAAAGACGAATTTATTATGCTAAATACAAAGTTTTCACCGTGGCCGAGCTTTACGCAAGAAGAAGCTGATAAAGTCAGTGCTGTTTTGTTGTCCAACAAAGTAAACTACTGGACAGGTCAAGAAGGGCGCGAGTTTGAAAAAGAATTTGCGGCATGGGCAGACAGCCAGTATGCAGTAGCCGTTGCTAATGGCACCTTAGCATTGGATGTAGCATTAAAAGCGCTGGATATCGGCGCAGGTGATGAAGTGATTGTCACACCGCGCACTTTTATCGCCAGTATCTCTTGTGTGGTCAATGCAGGGGCGACCCCTGTTTTCGCTGATGTAGAAACGGACACGGGCAATATCTCGCCTGAGACCATCAAAGCCGTATTGACCGATAAGACCAAAGCTATCATTTGCGTACATTTGGCTGGCTGGCCGTGCGACATGGATGGTATCATGACATTGGCGGATGCGCATGATTTATACGTCATCGAAGACTGCGCGCAGGCACATGGCGCAACCTATAAAGGACGCAGTGTCGGCAGCATCGGTCACGTAGGCGCATGGAGTTTTTGCCAAGACAAAATCATGACCACAGGCGGTGAAGGCGGTATGGTCACCACCAATGATGAAAACTTGTGGCGCAAAATGTGGGCGTACAAAGACCATGGCAAGAGCTACGCCGCTGTCTATGAAACCGAGCACCCACCTGGCTACCGCTGGCTGCATGAGAGCTTCGGTACCAATTGGCGTATGACTGAGATGCAATCGGCAATCGGGCGTATTCAGCTGGCGCGCATGAGCGATTGGACAAAAAAGCGCACGCAAAACGCGCAGGCAATTTTGGATGCGTGTACACGCTGGGCAGAAAAAGGCTATTTGTCTGTGCCGCGTCTAGAAAACAGCGCCGACTTTGCTGATGCCAAACACGCTTACTATAAGCTTTATGTTTATGTAAAGCCTGATAATCTACCCGAAGGCTGGACACGAGATGCTATTATTGCAGCGATTAATGAGCAAGGCGTGCCGTGCTTTTCAGGCTCGGCGTCGGAAGTGTATTTAGAAAAAGCCTTTGATGATACAGGTCTGCGTCCAGAAATCAGGCTGCCAATAGCCAAACAATTGGGTGAAACCAGCTTGATGTTTTTGGTGCATCCAACCTTGACAGAGGCAGAAATTACGCAAACGGTTCAGGCTTTAGACAAAGTTCTTGCCCGTATCGATGCGAATGCTAAATAAATAATGATTCATTAAAACTTATCTATTCTGGATAAGTACACTTTATAAAGAGTAGATAATTATGTCTAAACAAAGAAAGTACAAGCAGCTGAGTGTGTTAGTAGGGCTGGGTATGGTATCCATGCTGGCCTCAGCACAGAATTTGTATATGAATGATATGAAGCTCAAGTCAGAGCTAGAATGGTTAAATGCGCAAGGCGTCACTCACATTAGTACCAGTACATGGCCTTTAACTGCTAATGAAATTACAAAAGCAATCACCACGGCTCAGGTGAGTACTGACGCACAGCAAAAAGTACTACAGTCAGTCCGTGCAACACTTGCTAAAAACCCCAACTCCTTGGTGAAGGCTGAAGTAGACGCTTATGTACAGACCGATCGTCAGCAGTTGCCGCAAACTTTTGCTGATGACCATTTAGCAGGGCAAGAGGTTTCAGCAGCGCTCAGTTTGAGTGAAGAAAATTGGGAGATGAAACTTCAAGCCAATCTAAAAAACGACAGTTTGCTCGAAGACAGTAATGACTTGAGTTTTGAAGGCTCATATATTGCTGGCTCTGCTGCCAATCAATGGTTGATTGCCGGTCAGATCCCGACATGGTGGGGCCCTGGTACTGACGGCAGTTTGATTCGTGGCGATGCCAGTCGTCCTGTTGCAGGTATCACCATGCAACGTGATGAGCAAAATGCACCAACCTCGCCTTATCTTTCATGGGTTGGTCCATGGCAGTATCAATTATTTGCAGGTCAACTTGAAGATTATGATGCCGTACCAGATGCCAAGCTATTTGGTGCTCGTCTGACGGCCAGTCCTTTACCATGGCTAGAAGTTGGTGCGTCTCGAACCTTTATGTGGGGCGGGGAAGGTCGTCCAGAGAGTTTTAGCTCCTTTGGTGATGCTATTTTAGGCACTAAAGATAATGGTGACAATGGTGCGACGATTGGTGAAGACCCTGCTAACCAATTAGGTGGTTTTGATGCTAAGGTGCAGCTTGCCCCACTGATCAATATTCCTGCGAGTATCTACGGTCAATATATTGGTGAAGATGAAGCGGGCGGCTTGCCTGCTAAAAACATGTATTTGGCGGGTGCAGACTACGCTTCTGAAGCTTATGGTATGCCATATCAATTGTATACAGAATATGCAGACACACGTACTAGTGGTAAAGTCCGAGGCGTATCCTATGATCATAGTACATATACGGATGGGTACTACCAGCAAGGCTATCCACTCGGGCATTCTTTGGGCGGCGATGCAGAGAGCATATCAGTAGGTGGCAAGCTATGGCTAGATAGTCGAAACTTTGTCAATACAAAACTGCAATATGCTAAGGTTAATCAGTCAGGAGAGTTGGATCGTCGCACTGGGAAGTCTGATAACCAAGCATTTCCAATGAAAGATAAACTGACCGCTATTGACATATCATGGGCGCATCAGTTGAATCCAAAAACTTTAGTGACATCTCGCTTATGGGGCGTAGACTCTGATACTCAGTCGAGTGATATTGGAGCAGGCGTTGGGCTAGAGTTTCAGACTTATTAGCCCAAGCCTATAGCGGCTAATAAATAACGTGAATACATGAGAAGTCAAATGGTCTACTAAATGATAGTAGGCCATTTTTTTATTGTATCCCAATACACGCTAGGATTTTGCAGCGTACACAGGTACAATATTATTATCAGTCAAAGGTTGACGAACCAAAGGACAGGCATGCAAAGTACTTGCACGCGCTGTCTTTATTTTTTTATATCGTATCCTCTATTGGAGTTACTATGTCTATTGCCCACGAGTCCGCCACCGTTTTGGACGGCAAAGCACTTGCCAAACAAATAGAACAGGATCTACGCACGCGCGTGGATGCGATCAAAGATAAAACGGGGCGCACCCCAAGCTTAGCGACGATATTGGTTGGTGACGATCCAGCCTCTGCCACTTATGTCCGTATGAAAGGCAACGCTTGCAAGCGTGTTGGCATGGACTCTATACGTGTTGAGATGCCGAGTGCCACGACCACTGAGCAGCTCATGGCAAAGATAGATGAGCTAAACAGCAATCCAGACGTACACGGCATTTTGCTACAGCATCCAGTTCCTGGACATATCGATGAGCGCGCTTGCTTTGAGCAAATCGACTTGGCAAAAGACGTCGATGGCGTGACTTGTCTTGGTTTTGGACGTATGGCGATGCAGCAATCCGCTTACGGCTCATGCACACCGCAAGGCATCATGCATCTACTCGCGCATCATAATATCGAGCTTGCGGGTTTGGAGGCTGTGGTCGTAGGGCGTAGTGCTATTTTGGGTAAACCAATGGCGATGATGCTATTGAATGCGAACTGTACGGTGACTATCTGTCATTCAAGAACTCAAGACTTAGAGTCTCATGTCAAGCGTGCCGATATTGTTGTTGGTGCTGTGGGTGTGCCTGAGCTGATCAAAGCCGCTTGGATCAAAAAAGGCGCGGTAGTCGTTGATGCAGGTTTTCATCCAACGGATAACGGCGGTGTTGGCGATATCGAAATGCAAGGTATGGAAAACATTGCTAGCGCGTATACACCAGTGCCAGGCGGTGTTGGCCCAATGACCATCAACACGCTTATTCGCCAGACAGTCGATGCGGCTGAAAAATCAGCAGGTTTGGGTATTAGCTAGAAAATAGCCATGTGAGTGCTGATTGCCGATAGATAAAGGGGCCTGATTGATAGAGTCAGGCAAATCAACCACCTCTTCGTTGATAGGATCTAAAAATGGCTAAAAAAGACGTAGGTATTCATGAGCGACTACAAGGTATTGGTAGAGAGTTTGTCGATGTCTGTCATTACGTTATCTTATTTTTAATCAGCGTGGTGGTGGTCTGGACGGCAGGTAAAGAGTTTATCTATATTGTCCAAAAAGGCTCAGCGGATTTAAAAGATATTTTGATGCTATTCATTTATCTTGAGCTGCTGGCTATGATAGGGATTTACTTTAAAACCCATCGTCTGCCCGTACAGTTTTTGATATTTATTGCGATAACGGCTTTATCACGACATCTAGTGGTTGATGTGCAGGCAGTGTCAGATTATTTTCATCTATGGTTGCTGGCCACCATTTCTGTGGCAATCATGCTATTGAGTGGGGCTATTGTCATACTCACTTGGACGGCAAAAACATTTGGTCGCCCAGAAGACAATCTTGATAAACAGTATGCAAATTTAACGGTCAAGGCTATGCTGCCTGATAATGCGCAAGCACCAGACAGCCATACCAAGCATCGCCGCGAATAATGATTGACGATCAGCATAAAAAAGGGCTACCAGTGGTAGCCCTTTTTTATGTATGAATGAGTTATCACAGCCATTTGAGTCGCTTAAAGTTGTAATACAAGAAGCTACAAAGAGCGATGATGATTATCATAATAACGAAGTACGCATACTTCCAATGGAGCTCGGGCATAAAGTCAAAGTTCATACCGTAAATACCAGCGATGGCGGTTGGTACGGCAAGGATACCCGCCCATGCCGCAAGCTTACGTACGACTTCGTTCTGTCCCATATTGACCATGGCCATATAGGTATTCATGACCACACTTAGCATCTCATTAAGACCATTAATGGCATCCAATGAGTGCAAAAGGTGATCATTCACATCGCGAAAATATGGCTTGGCTGCTTGAGAAAACCCTGAGACTATTTCGCTCTTTTTATGATTGATAAAAAAGCTACAGATGTCTTGCACAGGTAAGATAATGGCACGCATATGTACCAGCTGTGATTTGAGCTGATACAGATTTTTTAATGTGCCTTTATCAAATTCATAGGTGAAGACATAACGCTCTTGCTCACGCAAATATCGTCCCAATCGATCGGTGATCGGCATATAGTTATCAACGATAAAATCGAGTATGGCATGGAGTACAAATATGGGCCCCATGCGTAGCTTTTCTGGGCGACGATGACAGTGCTCGCGTACAGGCGCATAGGAGTTTGACGGACCATTACGAATCGTAATCAGGTAGTTTTTGCCCATAAATATCGCAGTCGTACCATAACGAATGACATTGTCTTCGAGCTTGGCGGTACGTATCACGACAAAGACCATATCGTTGTCGTAGTTCTCTACCTTGGCACGCTGGTGATCGGCAAACGCATCTTCAACCGCCAACTCATGCAGATCAAAAGCGTCTTTGACTTTTACCATGGTTTCTAGGCTTGGGTCGTAAAGACCGAGCCAAATAAACTGACCGTTATTACTCAGCGCACGGCTCACATCGGTAAGTGCCACTTTATCTAGATTTTCGCCTGTTTTTCGCGAATACGCATAGCAATTAACCACTTCATCCTTACTTGATGAATCAATATCTTCATAGCGCTCAGAGTCAGGATCATAGACCGTCATGGTCTCGATGGTATCCTGAGTCGTGGCTTCAGCATCGCCGTAGATATAGCTGTCATCGTCATCTAGGTAGAGATGCCTGTCATTCATATTGGCATAAATGTGGCTCATATTAGAGTCAGGTGCAATGTGAGCCGTTTTTTTGATTAATTGGTTATTGTCGTTTTCCACACACCCTCCTGTCATATAATAAACAGCTGCAAGAATCAAAACTTGTCTTAAGCAAAGCCATTATCATTTGATCGCACTATCTATGAACAACCTTTTACAATGCATAGCTTTTTAGCGTGTCGATATCTACCAATGCCAGTAGGCTCTCGTGGCAAGCTTCTAGTTTTATCTGCGGAGCAATGTCAAAATCTAGTGCTTCGACCCAACGCAGGGCGCAGATACACCAGTAATCACCAGGCTTGAGACCGGCAAAGTTATATTCAGGTAGCGGGGTGATAAGGTCATTGCCACGACTGGCTGAGAAGTTTAAAAACTCGCTGGTCATCTTGGCACAGACGGTATGTTGACCAACATCATGGTTTCCCGTATGACAAAAGCCATTGCGATAATAGCCAGTGATAGGGTCGAAGCAACAGCTGGCAAGCGCTGTGCCTAAGACATTGGTTTGGTTGATGGCAGGGTTTGGATGGTAATCAGATGACATAAGGCTTCCGAGATAAAAATATGTGTTAGTGTACCATGAGTCTGTATTGATGACGCTGCCGTAATCATGCTCATCAGTGGATGTATAACAAAAAATAAACGCTATTGTAGCCTGTCAATGCCGAACTGAATATATGAGTGTCAACGGCTACCTCTACCGTACTAATGAGAAGCACTTAGACAGTAATTAGATGCGGATTGTGGCTAATTGTCACTAGGCGAACCTTGAGTGCTATGCTAAACTAAAGCATAAAGTGCCTTGATTATTGGTCGCAATTTTTTAGCGCATAAAGATACTCGTCTTATCATTCCAAATTATACTTATTACTCACCCTCTTAAAGTTGCCTGGTTTGTTTATAAATAATTGGGTCAATGATGTTGCGCGTTAAAAATAAAAACACTCGGCGTCAATACTTGGTAAAACAACCTTTGAGTACCGCATCAGTACCGCGTTTTTGGTAAGCGATACGCCAAACAAGGATTTATTGTGTCTGTTAGTTCTGATTCTGCAAAATCTGCCCAGCAAAACCCTCCAAATGAAACGACTCAGTCTGCCAAAAGCAGTACTGCATCTAATAGCATGCCGTACTTGAGTAACTTTGGCAGCGATGTTGCCAATAGCTGGCTGTTGCCTGATGGGGTGGTCGATGTCCTGTTTGAAGATGCCCATAAGCAAGAAGTGCTTAGACATCAACTGATTGAGCAGCTTATCACTCATGGTTATCAGCTGGTTTGTCCGCCGATGATTGAGTTTACTGAATCTTTGCTGAGTGATGCATCAGAAGATCTGAAACGTCAAACCTTTAAGATTATCGATCAGTTGACGGGCCGTCTAATGGGCGTGCGTGCTGATATTACTCCGCAGATCTTGCGTATTGATGCGCATCATGGCGGTACGGGTATCGCTCGTTATTGCTATGTCGGTGATGTGATTCATACCTTGCCATCAGGATTGTTTGGCTCACGCACACCATTGCAGCTAGGTGCTGAGATATTTGGCTGTGCATCACTGGCAGCAGATATTGAGTTGATCGATGTGTTGTTTACCATGGTAAATAAACTCAATATAAGTGCAGCGCTCCATATTGATTTGGGTCACGTGGCGATATTTAAGCGTTTAGCCGAATTGGCTGAGTTGCCAGACAGCGCCACTGAGCAATTGATGTACTTATACGCCAATAAAAACCTTCCAGAACTGAAGCGTCTCTGCCGAGACTTACCGATGGGCGATGATTTTTATGTGTTGGCACGCTTTGGTCATGACATTGCAAACTTATTATCTAAATTATCAGACGCAGCTCAACAAGACGATCAAATCGCGGCCGCTGTCGATGAGTTACAACGCCTCAAATCTTATTTAGAAAATCACTGGCAGTGCCCAGTCAGTATCGATGTGACAGAGTTATCAGGCTACCACTATCATACAGGTATCGTGTTCAACGGTTATATTAATAGTGAGACACAGCCGCTAGTACGCGGCGGACGTTTCGACGGTATGCAAAGTCAGACGCAAACACTACGCGCTGCCACAGGCTTTAGTATGGATGTTAGTCGCTTGCTGGCGCATACGCAGCTTGATGCTCCAACCACAGTACTAGTTGATTTTGCTGCTATAAACAATGCCAACGAAGATGAGATGCAGACACTCTTACAACAAGTTGAGAGTCTACGTCAGCAAGGCTATCGCGTTACCATGCCGCTTGACGCACAAGACAGCCCAAATGATGTCACTCATCGCTTGATTTTTGCTGATAATCAGTGGCAGCTACAAACGATTTAATGAGTCATTTGTGAAACACACGCGCATCAAGCACCAGTTATTAAAACGCTATGTTGTTCGTTAGATAAAAAGATACAGTCAATAAAATCATTTTAGTTTTTCAACTGTTATTGCACACACCTCAATACATAAAGGTAAGGATTGATCATGGGTAAGAATGTTGTAGTCTTGGGTAGCCAATGGGGCGACGAAGGTAAGGGTAAAATCGTTGATTTGCTTACCGAAAAAGCCTCAGCAGTAGCCCGCTTCCAAGGCGGTCATAATGCTGGTCACACGTTGGTTGTCGATGGCAAAACCACGGTCTTGCATTTGATTCCATCAGGTATCTTGCGTGAAGGCGTTACTTGCTTTATCGGTAATGGCGTGGTGTTAGCTCCTGATGCATTACTAAAAGAGATGAAAGAGTTAGAAGACAACAACGTACCAGTACGTGAGCGTCTACGTATCTCTCCAAACTGCCCACTTATCATGCCTTATCATGTGGCACTTGATCAAGCTCGTGAAGCCAAGCGTGGCAGCGGCAAAATTGGTACAACAGGTCGCGGTATCGGCCCTGCCTACGAAGACAAAGTCGCTCGCCGTGCGATCAAGCTTGCTGACTTGTTCCGTGAAGATCTAGAAGAAAAACTACGTAACCTAATCGAATATCACAACTTCCAACTGACTGAGTATTATAAAGTTGAAGCGATTGATTTTGATGAGACACTTAAGCTTTGTAAAGAGTGGCGCGATGAGATTAATGGTATGGTTACTGATGTAACTGAAGACCTAAATCAATTACGTCTGGCTGGCAAAAACTTAATGTTTGAAGGTGCTCAAGGTACGCTACTTGATATCGACCATGGTACTTATCCGTTTGTAACCAGCTCAAGCGTAACTGCTGGCGGTGTATCAACGGGTACAGGTATCGGTCCATTGTATTTAGACTACGTACTTGGCATCACCAAAGCGTACACTACGCGCGTTGGTAGTGGTCCGTTCCCAACTGAATTGTTCGATGATGTTGGTGCTCACTTAGCCAAAGTCGGTCATGAATTTGGTGCAACAACTGGCCGCGCCCGTCGCTGTGGTTGGTTCGATGCTGAAGCATTACGCCGTGCAGTAGTACTTAACTCTATGTCAGGTATCTGCTTGACCAAGCTTGACGTACTAGATGGTCTTGAAGAGTTGCTAATCGGTGTAGGTTACAACTTACCTGAGACTGAGTGTGCAGGCGCGCATGATGCTGAATTCTATGAGTCAGTCACGCCTAAGTACGAAACCCTACAAGGCTGGAGCGAGTCAACCGTTGGTATCACAAGCTATGATGACCTACCAGAAAACGCTAAAATTTACATCAAACGTATCGAAGAATTGATTGGTTGCCCAGTTGATATCATCTCGACCGGTCCTGACCGTGAAGAAACGATTGTATTACGCGATCCGTATGATGCTTAATTGGTTATAAAGATATTGTCTGTTTTATTTACAAAACCCTGATGCCAAACATTGGGGTTTTATTTTTGGTAAATAAGAAGATTGATGAGCGGTAAAACCTTGCTCAATTTATCTTTGTGTAAGTTATCGCCATAAATTAATCCTATCATTTATACGCTTAATCATTATATTGACATACTTCCACCACTTTCGCCAAGCTCAAGTGGGGAATTCTAAAAGCATAAGCTCTTAGGTGGCTTTCTCACGAAGGTCACAAGTTTTCTGTTTCAAAGGGCGACCTTTAACGCATCCTCCCTCCGCAGACAAAACGGCATGTCCTGCCGCTAATATATTACGAGCCGCATTAACATCTGCGTTCGTAACATACCTGCATTCGACGCACTCAAAGTTTGCTTGAGTGCGTCTATTTTCCTTGGCAATATGCTTGCATTCAAAGCAGGTTTGGCTGGTGTAACGTGGGTTTACCTTAATGAGCAACCGTTCCAAAAATCTTACTCAAACCTAGCCAATATTGACTATTAGATAGGTTTGACGTTTTCTTTCTGCTTCATTGTCACGCGCTATTTCTCATTTGAGATTTAGACTGACCACGACTCCACAGACTTTTTTAATTGGCGATGGAACTCACCGTCCAATAAACAGGATTATGCAGCTGTTAAAATAACAGTCGCGTTATTTAAAATATTGATGCTGGCGTTGAGGTCACGGTCATGAGAAACCTGACAGTTAGGGCACAACCACTCACGCATTTTCAATGTTAGCTCATCTTTACCAAGGATATGATTGCAGTTTGAACAGGTTTTTGAGCTTGGGTAGAAGGGTCCGACTGATTTCACAACCTTGCCTTGCTCAGTGGCTTTGTAGATAAGCTGTCGCTTAAACTCAAAGAAACCCAAGTCACTGATAGCTCTTGATAGCCGCCTGTTCTTAACCATACCTTTGACATTCAAATCCTCAATCGCAATCACATCGAACTCATTAACCAGACTTGTTGTGATTTGATGGAGAGAATCTTGCCTAATACACCTGATCTTATAGTGCAAACGAGAGAGCTTGGTTTTCGCTTTTTCTCTGTTTTTACTGCCTTTTTTAGTGCGACTGAGCGCTTTGTTTAGCGTTCTTAGTTTTTTAAGGTTTGCTTGAAGTGGTTTTGGCGCTTTAATTTTAGTGCCGTCTGATAAAACCAGTAAGTCGGTAATACCAAGATCAACACCAACGCTTTTACCTGTCTTTTTAGTAGGAATTACAGCTTTTTGTATTTCAACAGCCACACTAACAAACCACTTACCGCCACGTTTAGAGATGGTGGCTGACATGATCTTGCCGTCAAAACGTAAAGCTTCTTTTAAGCGAACCCAGCCCAAGTTTGGGATACGAATGGATTTACCTTTAATGGCAAATTGGTCGTTGGATAAACTGAATCTATCGTCACGGCCTTTTTTACGAGCGGTTGGGTATTTCGCTAAGCCTTTAAAGAAGTTGTTATAAGCATCACCCAACTGCATGATTGCCGCCTGCGGAGCGCATTTGGTCACTTCCAGCATATAGGGGAATAATTCACGCTTAATGGCGTTCAATTCGCGTCTGAGCTTCGCCTGTGAGGGCTTGTTTAGATTTTTAGTATCAACCTCAACGCCTGCGGCCAAACACGCATCACGGTACGCTTTGTCAAGCGCATACTGCCGCTGCCACTCATGCAAAGCCCAGTTGTAGGCTTTTCTCGCCACGCCACAAGCACGAGCAAGGTGATTTGCCTGTACGTTGTTTGGCTTGAGTTCGATAATGTGTCCACGGATCATAATGCTTTTTTAACCGCCTCTATTAATTGTTGGTTTTTCTTGCTGCAAGAGCCGTATAGCCTCGCTGAAAATACGGTGATAATCTCCAATAAATCTTGGGCTAATTCTTGCTCAAAACTCAACTCTTCACCTTGATTGATTATTACCACTTCAACGTCACGAGCCTCACACAACATGAAAACCAGTTCTGCACCAAATCGTAAAAGCCTGTCTTGATGGGTAATTACCAGCCGTTCAACTTTATTGCTCAGTATGTCATCAAGCAGGTCTTTTAAGCCTTTCTTTTTATAATTCATTCCACTACCAAGATCGGTAATCGTCTCAAAAGTCCAGCCTTGCCTGGCACAATAAAGTTCCAAAACTTGAGACTGGCGAAGTAAGTCGTCTTTTTGATCACGACTCGACACACGAGCATAAGCAATGGTTTTTCGGTCTAATTTAGGTGGTGTATTCAAGGAATGCGGTCTGATTTCACTTAAATCATATCGCCTATGCCCGTTTTCGGTTCGCTTGGCGACTAACGTACCATCCTCATCCCAACGTCTTAATGTGGATTGAGCAACCCCGAAATGTTTGGCAGCCTCCCCAATACTAACCAGTTTCCCCATAACTTGCTCTCTATATTATAGATATAATCTATCTATTATAGTAATAAATAGGTAGGTTTGTATATGTTTTATTTAACTGTTTGCAACCCGCCTTGCCATTGTTGCTTGTACTCAAACATATTAACCATCATGCCCCAGCCTTGATCTAAGATTGATTTGTTTAATGCTGATTTGGCTTTGACATGCCGACCTTTTTTCTCCATCGTACCGCTAGCTGATCTCGACATATTGGCGACTTTTAAATCTTCACAGGCAATCATGGCGTGGTTTTTGCTGATCGCGGTAGTGATTTTATGCAAGTAGTCATGGCGAATATTGGCGATGTGATTGTGTAATTTTTGAATCTTACGGTTTTGCCTTTTCCAGTTTTCACTGAACTTTACTTTCTTACTTAATTGACGCTGCAATTTGGCAAGTTTAATTTGATTGGCTTTAAAGCTGTTTTTGGGTTTGATGTATTGACCGTCTGAGGTGGTAATGAGTTTAGTGATACCTAAATCAATACCTATGGCGCTTTTGGAGGGGTGAGTTGGGTTCTCAGATAATGCTCGCTCAGTGCCAAACGACACGTACCAGTGACCTGATTTCTTGCTGATGGTGACGTTTTTAATGGTGCCGATGATATCTTGTGATTTTTTAAATTTTACAAAGCCCACGCCATTAGGTAGTTTGACGCGATTACCTTCAACACGGCAATATTTATCAAACTGAACAAGCCTGATTGAGTCGCAGCCATCGGATTTACGTTTAAATCTTGGCATCAGTTGTCGTAGTTGAATCTCTGTGCCATCACTTAGCTTAAAAAACTTGGGTTTTCGAAACTTCTTTTTGTTTTCTTTGAGCCTAGCATGAACTTTAGGGTCGAAAAATCGTGACCAAGCAGAGGCAAGATCACGTACTTTTTGTTGTAAAGACACAGCATTGGCATGGGTTCTTAAGAAGTCAAAATCAGGATTGTTCTTTAGAACCATGATTTTATTAACCAAGTTGGTGGCATTAATAAATTCATTTTTGGCAAACATCTCAAATGAGATCGCTAGCATTTGATTCCAAACAAAGCGTGCAGAGCCGACAAGATTATTTAGAATAATCTGTTGCTCTGCATTAGGCTCAAGCCTAAATTTATACGCTTTGTTGATTTTCATAACGCCGATTCATTTT
This sequence comes from Psychrobacter sp. KCTC 72983, assembly GCF_014280455.1. Classification (NCBI taxonomy): domain Bacteria; kingdom Pseudomonadati; phylum Pseudomonadota; class Gammaproteobacteria; order Moraxellales; family Moraxellaceae; genus Psychrobacter; species Psychrobacter sp. KCTC 72983. The sequence goes on along the minus strand of NZ_CP060390.1, from coordinate 410,951 downwards.
TTTTGATATAATATAAACTCTAAAGTTTACAATAATTTATTTCAATATATTATTTGTGTAAAGATATAATATAATAAACGAAACGCTAGGCGAAATTCAATTCCACCCTAACATCAGGTGGAGTCCTTTTTCACGTTTTGATAAGCAATAATTCTGTTTTGGTCTGTCTTGAATTTATATTTATATTGATAAATCATGAACCATTTCAATAAGTCTAAGCCAATATAGTAGTCGGAGATAAAATGAGAGGTTCGTGATAAGGCGACTTCTTTGCTATTTCATTTCTTATTTTAGTTCAATTTTTTAACCCACTCATCCATTAGGAGCTTTTCATGGCTAACGAACGTACTTTATCTATCATCAAACCTGACGCAGTTGCTGGCAACCACATTGGTGCTATCTATGATCGTTTTGAGCAAGCTGGTCTAAAAATTGTTGCCGCTAAAATGCTACAACTTGATGACGAAAAAGCAGGCGGTTTCTACGCTGAGCACGCTGAGCGTCCATTTTACAACGACCTAGTATCATTCATGACTTCAGGTCCAGTATTGGTATCAGTACTAGAAGGCGAAAATGCTATCGCTAAGCACCGTGAAATCATGGGCGCAACCAATCCTAAAGAAGCTGCTGAAGGCACTATCCGTGCTGACTTCGCTAGCAGCATCGATGAAAACGCGGTACATGGTTCAGATTCAGCTGAATCAGCGGCACGTGAAATCAGCTACTTCTTCAATGAAGACGAAGTTTGTGCACGTACGCGTTAATAGCAGCTATTATTTGCAATATTGATTGTTAATAAATAGTATCGCGAGACGGCTTATATCTTATGGGTATAAGCCGTTTTAGCTGTTATATGTAATAACAGTGTCGTTGCTTATTGAAATTCATAGGCGCTTGCCTCATTATTAGATTTACTAGCGTTATCAATCCTTTATCAGCACATTGTCAATATAGATAATTATTTGCATTCTATATAGGACAAATTTTGCGCTCATAACGGATTGCTCAATGCATCATTTAATTGTATAACGACGTTCATGGCTTATGCCAAAAGGTTACCTATTATGTCCACTGTTCAATCACCGATCCAACACACACCCACTAACAAGACGGCTAGTATCAAGATAGTAGATGAGGCGCAGGCCAAGACCAATCTATTAGGGATGACGCAGTCGCAACTTGCCGATTACTTTAAAAGTATCGGTGAAAAGCCATTTCGCTCGACGCAAGTGATTAAATGGATATATCAGCACGGAGTCACTGACTTTGAGCAGATGACCAATCTGAGCAAATCATTGCGGGATAAGTTATCAGCCAATGCCTGCGTTACGCCACCAAAAGTGATTCATCGTCAATATAGTGATGATGGTACGCGTAAATGGGTGTTTGAAGTGACGGGCGGCTCATTGGTTGAGACGGTATTGATTCCAGCGGATGACAGTAAATTAAATGGTCGTAAGACTTTGTGTGTGTCTTCACAAGTGGGCTGTGCGCTAGATTGTAGTTTTTGCAGTACTGGTAAGCAGGGCTTTGAGCGTGATTTAAGCGCTGCTGAGATTATCGGTCAGCTGTGGGTGGCCAATGCCTCTTATATGACTGATAACAATGATAGTCTAGAACACGTTGATCATAGCCTGTGGGAAAACAATGTCACCAACGTGGTCATGATGGGCATGGGTGAACCATTATTAAACTATAAACCAGTGGTTGGCTCAATGGAGCTGATGCTGAGCGATCACGCTTATGGACTATCAAAACGTCGAGTGACCTTGTCAACCTCAGGCGTGGTACCTAAAATGTACCAACTAGCACAAGATATCGATGTAGCACTGGCTATCTCACTGCATGCCCCCAATGATGAACTGCGTAATGAGCTGGTGCCAATTAATAAAAAGTACCCGCTAGAAGAGCTGATTGCCGCTGCAAAAAACTACGTCTATGATGTCAATCCGCGTCATAAAAAGCACGTCACGATTGAGTATGTGATGCTTGATGGTGTCAATGATAGCAATGAGCATGCTCATCAGTTGGTCGTGCTATTAGAAGGGCTACCAAGTAAGATAAATCTTATTCCGTTCAATCCGTTCCCACATGCGTCGTACGATAAGTCAAGCAACAACCGCATTCATGCGTTTAGCAATATACTGAGTGAAGCTGGGTTTGTTTGCACCATTCGTCAAACACGCGGTGATGATATTGATGCCGCTTGTGGTCAATTGGTCGGACAAGTGGCTGACCGTACCAGACGCTCGGCTGCATGGCAACAAAGCATCAAAGATCGTGAAAATGTTTGATACGTTTTGCATATGACAGGATAAATATCCGTCTGTTCTAAAAGAAGCTTAGCTGTCTTTTATCTGTCGCAACGGTAATGAAAATGTATCAATAACGGTCAAGATTGAAGAACATAGCAATTAATAACAACTAAATTGTACTTATAGGGGCTAAATCTATTAAACTGATGCCTCGAAGATCGAATGCATTGAACCACAGTTTTATGATGGCGGCTATGATGACTTCTAAAAATTTTTATCAGTTGGTAGAGCAAAAACCATTTTTTAACCTTTATAAAAAGGCAGGTGTGGTGACGAACCGAGTCACTGCACCGAAGTGCGCATTACTGGCTGCCGCACTCGCATTATCATTGCTAAGTGGCTGTCAGAGTACACCAAACAATGACTTGTCAGGCATCGCGCCTTATCAGACATCCACGAAGCCCAGCGGTGACCGCAACTTAGATCAGCAAGAAATTGCTCGTGTACGTACCTCACTTGCTGCACAATATATCCGCAAAAATGAGCTCGATACGGCGCAGCGTCAACTCGAAAAAGCCTTTGCTGCTGATAGCCGTTACGCGCCAGCCTATGATATGATGGGCGTTTTGTTGCAGCAAGAAGGCAGCCGCATCAATCTTGCAAAAGCCGATCAGTACTTTAAAAAAGCCATCGCGCTGGATAAAGACTTTGTGCAAGCACACAATAATTACGGTGTTTATTTATCACAGATGAAGCGCTATCGTGAGGCGGCAGAGCAGTTTGAGATTGCAGGCGCCTCATTAGGTTACGAAGGCCGTATCGGTGCGTTAGAGAATTTAGGGCGTACATACCTTCAGTTGGGTGACAATAGTGCCGCTGCTAAAGCGTTTTTGCGGGCCCTAGATGGCAATCGCAATAGTATTATTGCTCATATTGAGCTGGTAGATTTATTGCTTGAGCAGCAGCGAGTACCGCAGGCTCAGCGCTTGTATGACGAGACCTTGATATTGGTACAAGGGCAGGGCATCAGTCCTAGATTGCTCCTACAAGGTATCAAACTTGCGGCAGCACAAAACAACATTACAACTCGCCAGCAATTGGCACAGCAGCTTTTATCCGCTTATCCATTGAGCGACGAAGCGAAACAACTTAAGACTTGGCTTAACAATCCAGAGGCACCATGGAAATGATCACCCCATCATCAAACACTCAATCTAACGCTCAGGGATCATTTGGTGCCACGTTGCAGCAAGCCCGTAAAACGAAGCAAGTCAGTTTAGAAGAGGCAGCCGCCGAGTTATTTATCTTAAAACGTCATCTAGAAGCACTAGAGAGCGAAAACTTTGCTGAATTACCGCAAGCGGCATTTGCTCGTGGCTTCGCTATTAACTATGCCAAATATTTGGGCCTAGACTCAGCCAAAATCGCGAGTAGTTTTGATGCCGCTTACCCCAGTGAACTCAAAGCCAAATCGGTCAATAATACTGATACACCATTGCAACCAATGGGCACGCTGCAACGCGATACACACAATCGCATTCGTTTTAATCCGCTATTGATCATCGGTGTGATTGGACTCATTATCTTGGCAGTATTTTTATTCCGTATGGTGAGTAATGCGAGTAAAGAAAATAGCCAAGAGCCTGTCTCTACTGTTGAAGATGTATCTGCTATTGAGCAAGCGCAAGGGGCTGCGATTAGCAATGATGCAAGTGATATCGGTGCGTCTGGCTCTGCGTTGAATTTAGGTGCTGCCAGTGCAGATACGGCTTTTTTAAACGTGAAGTTGACCGATAATGCTGTGGTTAGCATTACGGATGCATCGGGTAATAGTCTCATCAGCGGTTCACAAACGGCAGGTGACTATGACCTATCAGGTGTGCCACCATTTAGTGTACAAATTGATAATATCGATAATGTTAGCTTGATGCTCAATCAAGAAACGGTTGCTTTAGATACTTATGCAACGGATAAGCAAGCTACCTTTGAGCTAGTACCTTAGTCATCATTGGCCTCTTATCGAGCATGATTACTAGCGTTTAATAAAACTATTATACGTCTAAGCTCATTTATATATACAAGCCTGTGGTTTTTCTATTTTTGATTTAAGGATTTATCTATGTCAATGCCATCGCCTATTAACCGCCGTTTGACCAAAAAAATCTATGTCGGCGATGTTGCGATTGGTGGTGATGCGCCAATTAGCGTACAGAGCATGACCAACACTGACACTTGTGATGTGGCGGCAACTGTCGCCCAGATCGAGCGCTGCGTAGAAGCTGGTGCTGATTTGATGCGCGTATCAACGCCGACGATGGATACCGTCAAAGCCTTTGGCGAGATTCGTAAACTGGTGAGCGTACCTTTGGTTGCAGACGTGCATTTTGATCATAAGATTGCCTTAGCAGTGGCTGAAGCCGGCGCTGATTGTTTGCGTATCAATCCTGGTAACATCGGTAGCGATGCCAAGGTGCGTGAAGTGGTTGCTTGTGCTAAGTATCACAATATTCCTATTCGTATCGGCGTCAATGCAGGCTCTTTAGAAAAAGACATTCAGCGTAAGTATACTGAGCCGACTGGGGAGGCGATGCTTGAGTCAGCAATGCGTCATATCGACATTTTAGAGCGTCTTAATTTTGACCAATACAAAGTATCTGTCAAAGCCAGTAATGTGTTTTTGACATTGGATGCGTATCGCCTGCTATCAGCGCAGATTGATAACCCACTGCATTTAGGTGTCACTGAAGCAGGTGTCTACCGTACTGGTGCTGTCAAATCTGCCATTGCGCTTGGTGGTCTGTTATTAGACGGTATCGGCGATACGATTCGTATCTCCTTAGCGGCTGAGCCTGAAGAAGAAATCAAAATTGGCTTTGATATTTTAAAATCGCTCAACATACGTTCGAACGGTGTTAATTTTATCGCTTGCCCAAGCTGCTCGCGTCAAGAGTTTGACGTGATTAAAGTGATGACGGCGCTAGAATCACGTTTGGAAGACATCCGTGAACCAATGGATTTATCCGTGATTGGCTGTAAAGTGAATGGTCCAGGCGAAGCAAAAGAAGCAGATATCGGTATCGTTGGCGCCGCACCAAGATCACTGGTATACCGTATGGGTCAAAAAAGTCATCTTATCGATACCGGCAATGTAGTCGATGAAATAGAAAGTATGGTTCGCGCCCATGCAGAAGATTTGGCGAAAAAGCGCGAGAACGAGATTATTCGCGTAAAATAAGTCGCAATATAGGTATCTGCTTTTTGCTGTGTAAAAAAAGGGTAGGCAGCACATTTTTTTTGTTAATACGTAGATAACAATAATAGACATAACTGTTAAATTTTAAGGACATGACCGTATCATGATTAAAGCTATTAAAGGGTTTAATGACATTTTGCCTGACCAATCAGCAAAGTGGCTGCATCTAGAAGCGATATTGGCTGATGTACTTGGTAGATATGGTTATGAGCATATTCGCTTGCCTATCGTTGAGCAAACTGATCTATTCGCACGTGCGATTGGCGGTGCGACAGATATCGTTGAAAAAGAGATGTACAGCTTCACTGATAAATCTGAGCCACCCACGCCTTTGGCCTTGCGTCCTGAAGGTACAGCAGGAGCAGTACGTGCCGTTATCGAGCATAACTTATTGCGTGGGGACACGCCGAAGCTTTGGTACGTTGGTCCAATGTTCCGCTATGAGCGTCCGCAAAAAGGCCGCTATCGTCAGTTTCATCAGCTAGGTGTCGAAAGCTTTGGTAGTGCGCTACCAGACGCTGATGCTGAGCTGATTGCAATGACGCATCTGATGTGGCAAGAACTGGGCCTAAAAGATGAGATGCACTTACAGTTAAACAGCCTAGGTGAGCTTGATGAACGCCATGCCTATCGCGAAGCGCTGGTTGCCTATTTGACGGACAAAAAAGATCAATTAGACGAAGACAGCAAACGTCGCTTGACGACCAACCCATTACGTATCTTAGATAGTAAAGAAGCAAGTACGCAGGCAGTATTAGCAGACGCACCAAAGCTTGCTGACTTCTTGGGTACAGAGAGTGTGGCGCATTTTGAACAAGTTCAAGCTTATCTGACTGCGCTTGGTATCGATTTTGAGATTAATCCACATCTGGTGCGCGGTCTTGATTATTATAATAAAACGGTCTTTGAGTGGGTAACGGATAAGCTTGGCAGTCAAGCGACGGTATGCGCTGGTGGTCGTTATGACGGTCTGGTTGGACAATTAAAGTCCATAGGTACAAACGATGATAAGTCAGATAAAAAACCTGTAAAATCTGAACCGGCTATTGGTTTTGCGATGGGGCTCGAGCGCTTATTGCTACTGATGGAAGCCGTGGCACCGATTGCTGACAAACCCGCTTGTGATGTCTTTGTCGTGGCGCATTCTGACGTTTATAGTGCAGGTATCAGCTACGCACAAAACCTACGTTATAGTCGTCCAGATGTACGCGTGAAGATGGCAAGTGCAACGAGTCTAAAAGCGCAAATGAAAAAGGCAGATAAGTCCGGCGCAGCATTGACAGTCATTATCGCACAGCAAGAGCTGGATGATAATACCATCAGTATCAAAGACATGCAGACGGGTGAGCAGCAGACTGTCACACAAGATTGGCTATCGAGTAAAGATAACTTTTCTCGTAAATAATCGTCTTGCAACGCCGCATTTTTGATTTTGGCATCAGCAATTTAATGTACATTTTATCAGGTAAATATATATGGCTCTGACCCCCAATTCGCCGAATGCAGACAACTCCATGCAAGCGTTAAAGCAGTATGGTAGTTATATTGTCACTGCGATTTTGTTGGCACTGGCTGCTTATTTTGGCTGGACATACTGGCAGAACAACCATGCGCGAGTAGATACTGTCGCCGCTGATCAATATGCCGATATCCAACGACTGAATGAAGAAGTCAGCCTGGCTTCGCAAAATCCAGATCTAGAAGCCGATGCACAAGAGTCGCTGGTACAGAGCCGTACACAGCTAGACAAAGACATTGATGCTTTAGTCAGTACGCATGGTGAATCAGTTTATGCCTGGCAAGCGCTGATGATAAAAGCTCGCCAACAGGTCGATAATGATGATTTTACGGCGGCAGCTGAGACATTTAAACAAGCGCTAGCAATCGATCTGGGCGATGCCGGTCTAAAGGCAATCACTCAGCTGCGTTATGCCAAGACGTTACTGGCGACAGGCGATGCAGATGCGGCCTTGTCAGAAGCCAACAACGATATGCCAAGCTCGTTTGAAGCCAGTCAGCAAGAGCTGCTGGGTGATATCTACTTGGCACAAGACAACAAAGAATCAGCGATTAAGTCTTACAATAATGCTTGGGAGCTATTACGTAGCCGCCAAGAAACGCGTGCAGTATTGGCCTTAAAGATGGAAAGCTTGGGTATCACTCCTGAGCCAATTGCTGGGCCCACCAGTCTTATCCAAGAATCAGCGACTCCTGAGCAGCCATTAGTGGTTGAAAACTCAGAAAATACGAGCGTTGAAGCTGCTCAATAAGTCACTAAGTTCAGTAAATAACTAAGCTCAGTAAATCACTAAGCTAGTATTGAGCAGTAGCAATCGATTAAATGCTTTTTGATATGACGTCATAATGACTAATGTGCTGTTGGCCAATGTACCAATTAATAATAATTCATTTGTAGTGAGAACATATAATGACTCAATCTATTCGCTCTAGCAAAATGTTAAAAACTACGTTAAGTAGTCAGACTATCAAGAAGACAGTCATGCATGTGGCAGTACTTGCCGTAATGAGCACTGCAGTGATTGGGTGTAACCGCGGCATCAAGCCAGTGGTTAATGACCCAGTAAAATTGGTACAGATTGCGCAACCGATCAACGTGCTCCAGCCAGTATTTAGCACCGATGTAGGTAACAAAAAAGCCAGTAAGAAAGACCCTCTAGATTTGCAAGTTGGTTACGCCAATGGGCAAATCGTTACGGCATCACGCGGTGGTGATCTGATAGGGTTTAATCAGGCAGGCGAGCGCTTATGGTCGGTTAACGTCGGTGATCAGATCACAGGCGGCGTGGCGTTGGATGCGCTGAGTCAGACAGCGGTTGTGAGTACTCGCAATGGTCAAGTAATGGCGTTTGATACTATGACTGGCGCAAAACGCTGGCAGCAGCAGTTGTCAGGGTCGGTTTTATCCCCAGCGCTTATCAGTAATAATCGTGTGGTATTATCAGCGAATGATGGCTTCTTGCATGGCTTATCACTACAGACTGGTGAATCAGTGTGGCAGTTTGCGACGCAAGTACCAGCGATCAGCGTGCGCGGTAGTGCGGCACCAACTTTGCTAGATAATGAAACGGCATTGTTGGCGACTGCTGATGGTCGTTTGCATGCAGTCACCGTTGATAATGGCTTACCAAAGTGGTCAAGACGTGTTGGCATTGGGTCTGGAAGCAGCGAAGTTGAGCGCATGAGCGATGTCGATGGCAAGCCTATCGTGGATAAAAATCAGCTGTTTGCGATTAGTTATAGTGGTCAGCTATTAGGTATTGATTTGGCCTCACGTCAAGTGATGTTCGTCAATGAGCTTGCTAGTTTAAAAGCACTTGCCGTCAACCCTCAGCAAGTGATTGCTACTAGTCTAGATGGTAAAGTGGTTGCCTATGATCGCAATAGTGGCGAGACATTATGGGAAAGTGAGGCACTGGCTTATCGTGACCTAACCAATCCTGTCATGATTGGCAATTATATTGCAGTCGGTGATTTTGACGGTATGGTACATTTATTTGACCCTGCTACTGGCAATATTGTTAGCCGCGTGCAGACAAAAGGGACGTTGACGAACTTGCAAGTACAAGGCAATCGCCTGATGACTCAAAGCACGTCAGGACAAGTTGCTATCTGGCAGCTAACGCGCTGATAAAACAGTACACTGGTTTTTATCTACAAAACACAAACGCTGCTTAGTCAGCGTTTAGTGCCTTGTGTAAATCGCTTGTTTAAGTACAGGCTTTCGCGTACTCTATGCGACCGATGTGCTAACCATATATACTATATATAATTTAGTCGTCCCAATTATTTTTTAGCTAAAAAATAGCTAGCTACTATTTTTGCTATTGTTTTATCATTCATTTTAATTTGCGGTTAAGTGCAGCCCTATTCGTTACTATTGTTATATCAGTGGTCATAAGAATAATTGTACTGTCCGTCATTGTGCCTTTCACTGAGAGTAACCCATGAGTATCAAGCCTGTGGTCGCCTTAATTGGTCGTCCAAACGTCGGTAAATCTACCTTATTCAATCAGTTCACAAAAAGTCGGCAGGCATTGGTTGCTGATTTGTCGGGATTGACTCGTGACCGTCAATACGGTGATGCAACTTATGAAGATAAGTCATTCATCGTTGTGGATACTGGTGGTATTGGTGAAGCAGATGACGGCAGCGGTAATATCGATGACTATATGTCTGAGCAGTCGCATACCGCGATTCACGAAGCAGATATCATTGTATTTGTCGTTGATGCTCGTGCTGGTATGATTGGTGCTGATGCTGAGATTGGCAAGTTTTTGCATACTCTGGGTAAGCCTGTCTACGTGGTTGCAAACAAGGTTGATGGTGTCCACGATGCAGCGCCAGCAGAGTTTTACGCGCTAGGATTGGGCGAGCCGTATCCGATGGCAGCCAGTCATGGTCGCGGTGTGGGCAACTTGCTTGAAGTCTTAACGGCTGATATGCCTGAGCAAGAGAATATAGTTGAGCCAAACGGTTTGAAGCTTGCGATTATCGGTCGTCCAAACGTTGGTAAATCAACACTGGTTAACCGTCTGTTGGGCGAAGATCGCGTAGTGGTATTTGATATGCCTGGTACGACGCGTGATAGTATTTATATCCCTTATCAGCGTGAGGGCAGAGACTACGTATTGATTGATACGGCTGGTGTACGTCGCCGCGGTAAAATCGATGAAAAAGTAGAAAAATTCTCTGTTATCAAAACCTTGCAAGCGATTGAAGACTCTAATGTAACTGTCATTGTCATTGATGCGCATGAAGGTATTGTTGACCAAGATTTGCATATGATTGGCTATGCACTTGATGCTGGTCGTGCTCTAGTCGTAGCAATCAACAAATGGGATGGTTTGACACCAGATCAAAGAGACTATATTAAGCTTGAGATGGATCGTCGTTTTAACTTTATCCCATATGTAAAAGTACATTTGATATCAGCACTACATGGGACTGGTGTGGGTAATTTATATCCATCTATCTTGCGTGCTTACAAGTCTTCAATGTTTGAAGTCTCTACCAATCGCTTGACGCAAATCTTGCAAGATGCTGTCACTGCCAATCCGCCACCAACTATTGCTGGTCGCCGTATTAAGCTACGTTATGCACATATCGGTGGTCACAATCCACCTGTTATCGTAATCCATGGCAATCAAACCAGCGCGCTTCCTAAGAGCTATCAGCGTTACTTAGAGAACCAGTTCCGTCAAGTATTTAAGCTTGAAGGTACGCCGCTCAATGTTATCTTTAAACAAAATGACAACCCATACGCCAATAAGAGCGACACGCCAACCAAGGCAAAAACACAGCAATTGCGTCAGCGTGAGCGCAATCGTGCGAAGAAATTCACTACCAAAGATAAAAAGTCTCGTTAATCACATGATTTGCTATGACTTATTTTATCGTGCAGCTCAGCACGGTAAAATAAAAAAGCACTATAATCATATAGTGCTTTTTTTGGCAGTTCAGTATACTCGTTAATTGCCTCAATCTTTCGCTTATCACATCTCTCAAATACTTGTAATATAAGTAAAACTTTTCTTGACTCAGTAGAGTGATATGAACAATCGTTCGTCTCAAACCATTTCTATGCTCATTTGGCGCTCTGTTGGACAGGCCGTAATTCTGGCTCTGCTGGCAGGCTTTGTATTGCCTTTTATTTATGGTTTGGTGCATCACTACCAAGAAAAACATCAGCATATACAGCAATTAGCCTCGTTACTAACAACCAGTGCATCGACACCAGATGGTGCTGACGTCGTCGCTGAGCAAGTGAATGTTTTATTAGAAAATGAGCCGAGCATTCAGAGTATTGTGTTTTATTCCACATCCCAGCCTATCAACGATATCAGCCAATCACTAGATGACTGGAAAAATGCTTTATTTGCCGATACGGTCAGCTTCAACTATCCTGTCGTTAGTAAGTACGAAGATTTTTTGAGTGTCAGACCCAATAAACCCACATCTAATCAGCAGCTAGCGACAGATCTGTCTGAGAGTATGAGCACATCATCAGTTACGGATGAATCGATCGGTAGCACGAATAGGAATAACACGCTGATTGGCTATATCAACATCACCATGGATGTGAAAGTACTGCGTTCATATTGGTTTCGTAGCATTATTCCGTTGTGGCTGACCACGTTACTACTGACTATTATTTCAGGTATATATATCTTTCGAAAGCTGAATTGGCCGGTCAAAGATATCGAAGCATTAAATGGTGTCTGCGGTATTATCATCAAAAACGCAGAGCTAGAGCAGCTACCTATTATTCCGCAGCGCTTTAACTTTCAAGAGCTGACACAAATAAAAAAGGCCTTGGCTATCTTGTTTGATCGACTGCAAGAGGCCAAGCAAGGATATGATACGCTTGCTGCCTTTGAGCAGCAACTACATAACAAAGATGTCTCGCTTGATGTGCAGTTGCATAATTTTCAAAGCATGATTACCCATGAACTAAAAACATCGCTCAATGCTATCGTGGGCGGGCTACAGTTATTGGACTACGAAACCTTAACTAGAGAGCAAAAAGACGCTGTCGAAATTATTAGCAACGGCAGTGATAAACTGGTGCTATCACTGGATCATATTATTCAATTAAATCAGATACAAAAAGGACAAATAAAAATTCATAACAATGAATTTAATCCGCTACAGTTGATATCTGATCTTTTGATAAAGTTTGAACCTATAGCCAATCAACAAGGCTTAGCGTTAACCAGTAATATTCATCATGTAGATTACAGTCTTTATGGCGACTCAGCAAAAATTCAACAAATATTATCCATATTAGTCAGTAATGCCATTAAATTTACTCCTACTGGACAGGTAGTGATCACGTCACAACTGACGCATTTTGATAAAAGTAATCGTTGGAAAATCAGTGTCAAAGATACGGGCATCGGTATTGATAGCAATCATATTGATGATATTTTCAATCCTTTCTTTCAGGTGGATTCGTCACAAACGCGCCAGTATGAAGGCTCAGGTGTGGGCTTGCCTGTGGTTAAGCAATTGGTGCAGCTCATGGGGGCGACCATCGAAGTTGATAGTACCTTGGGATCAGGGACGCAGTTTACGTTGACGTTAGTAATGCCAAACCAACAACAATCTCGCCAGCAGCGGCTCTTAAATGGGCTAACGATTATTTATTATTATGATCAAGAGACGGGTGCGTTATTCAATGAGCTAGAGTATCTAGGCGCTACGGTGATCTGTCACCAGGACGTACAGCAAGTCATGAATGAAATAAGGGTACAGAAGGTCGATATGGTGATGTTCGCTGAGGACGTGCTCGCGGACAAAGCTGAGCTGTTAGCAAAGCTTATTCGCCAACATGAAAACGAAGAAAGCGTGCAACGTGCGTTATTGATATATTGGTATCCCCAACATCAAGCGCGTTATGTCGATAATTTCGAGTATGGTTTAAAAGCAGCTGGCATCGATTACTGTCATAGTACGACCTATGAGCACAAGGCTTTGAGTGACTTGTTAAAACGTTGGTTAGTATGGATCTAAAACACTATAAAAAAATACGTTTGACTTCTTAAAATCGCCTAGCCCATTAGATGTAATTTCCTGATAAAAAGCACAAACAAGCCAAGATTTTTTTACAACAAATAAAAAAGACGCCCAATTTTAAGGCGTCTTTTTTATTATGTGATTTTCTTATAATGAGAGGATTTGCTATAGCTTTTTATCTATAAAGATAAAACAGTTCTTAGAACAGGTTTTGCGCCCAGCGTACAATATGTTGCCAAGTACGGCTCAAAAATCCTGACTGTGCGACATCATTAGTGGCAATGATAGGGACAGATGCGACAGCTTTACCATCAATAACGGCCATCATCTTACCGATTTCTTGACCTTTCTTAATCGGTGCTTCTAGGCTTTCAGGAATATCAACCACGGTCGTGATTTTATTCTTCTGCGTTTTACTGGTCAGGATTTGTAAGTTATCACCCGTTGCCAGTTCTACCTCATCGGCTTCTCCGAACCATACTGGAACTTTGCTGACGAACTGGCCAGCAGGCGCTTTGGTCACTGTGGTGAAGTGGCCAAAACCCCAGTTGAGTAGTTCACGCGATTGATCGGCGCGAGCCTGCTGGCTCTTGGTGCCCATGATGACAGAGATGAGGCGCATACCGTCGCGGTTACTAGAAGCGACTAAGCAATAACCTGCCGCATCAGTATGGCCCGTTTTTAGACCATCAACGGTAGGATCGGTTGCGAGTAGGGCGTTGCGGTTGCCCTGAGTGATACCATTATAGGTAAACTCTTTTTCGGAATAAATACTGTAGTAATCACCGCTGTTTTTGACAATAGCGCGAGCAAGTTTGGCCAGATCCAGCGCTGATGCCTGATGCCCTTCAGCAGGCATGCCAGTAGAGTTGACGAAATGAGAGTTTTCCATACCAAGCTTTTGCGCTTGCTCATTCATCAATATTGCAAATGATGCTTCGCTACCCGCGATATGCTCAGCCATGGCTTTTGACGCATCATTACCTGATTGAATGATAATACCGCGTAGCATATCGATGACACTAGCGGTCTTATTGACTGGCACATACATGCAAGACTGACTGCTGCTACCACGGCACCATGCATTTTGGCTCATGAGTACTTGGTCGTCTTCTTTGAGGTCGCCTGATGCTAAGCGCTGTTCGATGATATAACTGGTCATCATTTTTGTCAGAGACGCTGGCGGTAATGACTCATTCGCATTTTTTTGACCCAAGATTTCACCAGTATTGTAGTCCATCAATACATAGGCGGTATTATCCATCTCAGGCGGTTGTATGGCTGCGTTTGCCATCACTGCACTCATTGAGATACTTACACCAACTACCAGCTGTACTAGCTGATTTTTTACACGCTTTACTGTCATATATCATTACACCGCATCATGGAACCAAATGTATCTATCGCTTGTATTCAATGTCAATTTTCATACATTATTTTAAGCAGCATGCCTTAAACATCATGTCTAAAATAATGTATTAATCAAAACAAGAACGACTGTACGATAGACATAAAATTAACGCCTTATCTTAGCAAAATGCCAACCGATGGGGAATCGATAAATGCAAAAAAGTAAGGCCTGAATAAAAAGAAAAGCGAGTAGGTATTAAGTGTTTGCTCTTACTAACCTATAGATAGCTTTTGATCAGCATAAATTCAACGACCACAAAAAAGCCTGCTGTACCGCTTGTGGTTTATAAGCGGAATGACAGCAAGCTTTTTTGTTCATTAAACTTAATGGGTAAGTGTAGAGTATTGTTCTTAACGATGATGAGAGTAGAGCTCCAAAAAGAACAAGGCCATTGTTTATTGTCGTTAATTATGACTGGCTTTTCTAGCGCTCAAGACGGCTCTCTACGCTTACACGCTTTTTAGCGATTAATATTCTGCGTTTGCAAGATCTTCGCATAGTGCTTTATTTTCTTGCTTTGAAAAGCCCATTGTCCAGCTACGAATACCTTGCAGTATCTGACGATAGTCTTGCTGCGTTGACAGGTATTGAATCGCTGCTTTTGGGTCTTCTAATGAAGGCATCAGCTCGTGCAATTGCACAGTATAAGACTTATAAAAACGTTGTTTTTGATTGCCGTTCAGCATTGATGGACAGATCTCTGATAGTACCTGCATCACAGCAATTTCAT
Organism: Psychrobacter sp. KCTC 72983; assembly: GCF_014280455.1. NCBI lineage: Bacteria > Pseudomonadati > Pseudomonadota > Gammaproteobacteria > Moraxellales > Moraxellaceae > Psychrobacter > Psychrobacter sp. KCTC 72983. The sequence continues at coordinate 395,766 of NZ_CP060390.1, read as the reverse complement.
GCTTTGTGATATTAATGCCAGACATATCTAGCGGAATAGTGGTCGCAGGATTGTTTGCAGCATTAGACGCTTGAGACAGCATGGCAACAGACGTTATCAGTCCTGCCAGCCCGATTTTTGAGGCGGTCTTTGCTATCACAGAAGCTATAGATAATATCGATTGATTCTTCATTCAGTATTACACTCGCTTATCTTTATTTGATGGTGATATGTTAATGGGTAAAAAAACAAAAGTCACATAAAATATTGATTTATGTGTAGATATCTTGTGAGCCAAAGGCATTTTACAGCAACATATCAGTAGCATATACCAATGAAGTCACATCAGTATAAACGCATCAGTCTGTATTATTGTACGGTGTTGCATATTGTAACGCGTTGCCTTATTTCTCTCATTTCGACTCCATTTGAGGCAAATAATATAACAATAGACAAAAATGCCAGACGGTTTTTGGTCAAAGACTGAGTTCGGGATTATCTATTGTTCAGGTATAATCGCTCGGGCTATCAAGATAATTTAGTTTTAATGTACTGATATCACAAGGCTTTCAAGAGTAATCGCCAAATTTTTTATTTTATATACTGGGGCGTGTTGAACATTCGACCATGGCACTGACAGCGACTATTTTTTAGGCGATTCGATGTTAAAAATAATAAGTTTAGTCATTCTAAGCGCTTATTTTTAACGATGAAGCGGCAAAAAAGAGTCCTGTCCCCTGCTTTTATCGTTGGGGCTGATGCTAAAATTGCCCCATACTGCGTTACAAATCTCGCTAAGGCATCTGCATTATCGTCGCTTTGTGCCTTATCTGGAACAATTTTAGCGATCAGCAGTGCCTATTTGCGAATGTTCAACACGCCCTAGCCTTTGGTTGCTATTTTTATACGAATAAAGATATGGTACGGTAGCAAAACTTTCTACTAGAAAGACGGTTTGACACAAACATACTGAGCTGACATGAAGATTTTAATTAGTAATGATGATGGGGTGTATGCGCCGATTATTGGCACTGTCTCAAGCACTATCCACCATCGGTGAGGTCGTGGTAGTCGCACCAAACGAGGAGCAGAGTGGCTATGCTAGTGCATTGAGTGTATCAAAGCCATTGCATACGCATCAATTGCCATCGGGATTTATAGCGGTCAATGGTTCACCAGCTGATTGTGTCCATCTGGCGCTGCATGAGCTATACCGTGACGTGGATTTTGACTGTGTCATTACAGGTATCAATTCAGGTGCAAACTTAGGACAGGACGTGATGTTTTCTGGTACCTTTGGCGCGGCATTGACCGCGCAACTATTGGGCATACCTGCTATTGCCACGTCTTTGGTAGGTGGCGGCGTAAAAAATGGTGGACAAGAATCAGCCAGTGATTATCAAGTGGCGGCAAATGAAATTGTCAAATTGCTCACTGATACCTCGATTTTAGAGTTTCTCAAAAGTTTGCCCTATCATGTATTAAACGTTAATATTCCTGATATGGATAGCAGCAGTGATATCAAAGGGCGAAAGGTTACCTCGTTGGGACACAAGCAGATCGCCCGGCCCGTGCGTCATATGATTGACCCGCGCGGCCGAGATGCGTACTGGCTGTCTCTACGAAAATGTAAAAACAGCAAGCACAAAAATGAGCGACCCTTAGACATTTCAGCTAAATCAACCAATCAAAAAAATGTTGTATTAACATCGGGCATGACGGATGATCAAGCAGTGGCAGCAGGATACATCAGTTTGTCGCCAGTACGTCTACATCATACCCCAGCGCGGGCATTGGATAAGCTTTTGGCACTAGATTTATAAGTTCGATAGGATATGATTATCAATGACATAGGTGATAATCACCATATCGCTTGCTGTACGAGTGATATAAATCATCTGCTAGATCGCTAATTGTAGTAACAATATCTGGAGGCTTTTGAGTGATATCAAGCGCTTTTGGATGATAAAACAATAGATAAGCAACACAAAGAACAGGAACCTTGTATGAAAAGAATCATGACCGGATCGCACCTTGCTAAGGCGGCGTTGATTGGCACTATGGCAGTTGCTACCTTGTCTGTAGTCGGCTGTGCAACCAAGCCTACTTATCAATCACCAAACCAAGTAGGTCCTAAGATTATTACCAACGCACAAGGCGTCCCTAACTACCATCACGTACAACGTGGCGATACGGTCAGCCAAATTGCGGCGCGCTATCGTCTTAACTATCGTCAGATTGGCGCACTAAATAATCTGGACAGTAGATATACGATTTATAGTGGGCAATGGCTCAAACTATGGCAGGGCGGTGCAGCGACCACAGCGAGTAACAATAGCTATAGCAGACCAGCACAGTCGCAACCAACTTATACCCCACCTGTAACCCAGTCTCGAACGCCAGCATACGAGGCAACTGCCAATTCGACCTTTGGTTATGATTATCCTACTCGCAATCCAGTGACGCGTAACATTGATCCAGCGGCGGGCAATATGGGCATGTGGTTTGCTGGTAATATCGGTGATCCAGTACTTGCTAGCCAATCAGGAACGGTGCTTTACTCAGGCAACGGTCTACCAGAATATGGCAACTTGATTATGATCCGCCATAGTGATGATTACATCACGGCCTACGCACACAATAGCCAATTGCTGGTAAAAGAAGGGGATACGGTACAGCGTGGCCAGCGTATCGCGACGATGGGTAGCAGTGGTCAGACCAATCAAGTGGGGCTGGAGTTCCAAGTTCGCTTAAATGGCAATCCGATTGATCCACGTACGGTACTTGGACGTTAGTATTCAGCCATGTCGCTGATGGCTGGGCGGCTTTGGTCCATTTTATTTATTTATGTTTGAGACTTTTTATGAGATTAAAAAAACAGTACCTCACCCTGATGCCAGCGCTCGTGATGGTTGGGTGTACAAGCCAACAAGCGATGCAAAAAAAACCGGTGCGCCAAGGCGGCGTTGAGATCACGCAGACCCAAACGGTGCAGGTCAAGCCAACACCAGCGCCAGTTATTAAGCCGCAGCCCGCCCCAAAGCCAAGCTATAGCAGTTTTTCTGATTGGAAGTCAGACTTTTCTATGCGTGCAATATCTTCAGGCTATGATGCGGGAGTCATTCGCCGATTACTCGATTCCGCTTATCTGAATCAGCAAGTTATCTCATTAGACTCAGGACAGCCTGAGTTTTCTAAGATGCCATGGGAGTATGTGGACTCTGCTGTCTCTAGTGGGCGTGTGAGCGTAGGTAAGCGCAAGTTTGCAGAGCAGCGTGCGTTTTTGTCTCAATTAGAATCGCAGTATGGTGTTGATGCAGAGATTGTCGCAGCGATATGGGGTATGGAGTCGTCATATGGCGCGGTCACAGGTAACAGTGATTTGCCAAGCTCGCTTGCCAGTCTGGCCTACGATGGTCGTCGTCAAGAATTTGCAGAAGCTCAGCTATTATCCTTAGCGACGCTACTCCAGCGTGGCGACGTATCATGGTCGCAATTAGATGGTTCTTGGGCAGGCGGCATGGGACAAACGCAGTTTATTCCTGAGACTTGGCTCAAGCAAGGCGTTGATGGTGATGGCAACGGTCACCGTAACCCTTGGGCCACAGGTGATGCACTCGCTTCTACTGCCAACTATCTGAGCAACTCAGGCTGGGTGCGCGGTCTAGCACCTTTTTATGAGGCGACTGTACCTGCTTCGTTTGATTATTCACTGATGGGGAGTAAGCAACCTGCAGCCAGATGGGCGGCGATGGGTGTCGATACGATAGATGACGTCTATTTAGATGCCAATACTCAGATGGAGCTATGGTTGCCAGCTGGTAAAGATGGTCCCGTATTGCTGCTAAGCCAAAACTTTGATGTTATCAAGGTTTACAATAACTCGTCGAGTTATGCGCTAGGGGTGAGCCTATTGGGCAAAACGATTGATGGACAAAGTGGTCTGCGAAAATCATGGCCCCGCTATGAGCGTCCGTTATCAACCACGCAAGTGACCAACTTACAGCGCCGTCTGACGAGTATGGGTTACGATACCAAAGGTGCTGATGGTATCGTGGGCACCAATACTCGTATGGCATTTCAGCGCTGGCAAGCAGATAATGGGCAAACGCCAGATGGATTCATCACTCAAAATAGCGCCTCTTCATTGGCTGGCTGGTGAGGTAAGCTGACGGTATTTATACACCGTATGAAGGTCACGATTCATAATCGCTTTTAGCTATTATAAATCAGTCATTAATCATCAATTAAGCATGTTACCTTGCTCTACAAAAAGCACCTTGCCAAGGTGCTTTTTTTGCCTCAGGCTATGTCTGATTTTGCTGAAATTTATTGAATGAATAAATATTGTGATAATCATCAAATATTTGAGTTGGCTTGATCTCGCAATCTTCAAAACTTATCAGAACAAGGTTAATACAACAAAATCGATACTGTGAATGATAGACTCTAAGGACAGCTTTTAATAATAAAGATTCAATCACAAATAATGAGAACGATCAAAAGAGCATACCTTTATGATTACTATGGAAGAATTACAAGCGGCAATAAAGCTGCGTATCAATGATTATAATAATACTGACTTCCCGCTTCCCAACAGAGCCGTCAATATCTGCGATCTATTAGACAGTCGTAACCACATACTCGCGCAAGATATTGCATCACCTTTTGATGTGCCAAGACAGAATCTATCTGCTATGGATGGTTATGCCATTGCAAAAGGAAGTGAGCTGTCAGAAGGCAAGACGATTGAAATCATTGGTGAGTCTCAAGCAGGCAGTGCCTATGCTGGTGAGACAAAAGCAGGGCAGGGTGTGCGTATTTTTACTGGCGCGGTCGTCCCTGACTGTTGTGATACGGTCATCATGCAAGAGAATACTAATTTTGCTGATATCAAAGCGACCATTGATAAGACTCAGCCGTACAGCATCACTCTCACGCAAACGGCCGAAACCAACGATAATATCCGTGCGCAAGGCGAAGAGGTTGAGTCTGGCGAAGCTGTGCTAAAGATAGGAAAACGAATTAATCCTGCCGATATCAGCTTGCTGGCAAATTTAGGTATCAGCGAAGTGAGCGTGTTTCAACCACTCGTCGTCGGTGTGCTCGCGACAGGCGATGAGCTCGTCGCTATTGGCGATGAGCTGGAACATCTAGCCCAAATATATAATTCAAACACCCCAACGCTCAAAAGCTTACTGTCGGATTTACCTATAATCATTCGTGACTATGGCATCATTCCTGATGATTTGGATAAGACGACAGCTGCGGTCAACGAAGCCATGCAAGACTGTGATGTGCTCATATCGACAGCAGGCGTCTCAGTCGGCGATTATGATTTTCTGACGACGGTGATCGAAACGCTTGGGCAAATCAACCACTATAAAGTGGCGATGAAACCTGGTAAGCCTTTCGTATTTGGCGAGTTAAATAAAAATCTCGATAAGCCCGTATTGTATTTTGGTCTACCGGGTAATCCGCTCTCCACAGTTGTGGGCGCGCTACAGTTTGTGATACCCGCATTATGGCAGATGTCAGGTGCGAGTGTGTCCGAGCAGCCGATGCCGCTAACGATCAACGCTAAACTCACAAATGACATCAAAAAGTTCCCGGGCCGCAAAGACTTTCAGCGCGGCGTATTGTCACAAGATGAGGCGGGTCATTACCAAGTGGAATGTTTTTTGAGTCAACAATCACACAGAATAAAACAGCTGAGCCGCGCCAATTGCTTTATTGTATTAGACAAAGACAGTGGCAACGTAGTATCTGGTGGTGAGGTTACCGTACAGCCGTTTCCTTGGTTGCATCGCTAATTCACCGTTTGCCAATCTGCTATAAAATGATGGAACGAAATTAAAAAGCAATCTAGCAATGGGATGCTAAACACGAATAATAAAGTAACGCTTATGGCAAGCAATACTGATGGCAGTAATATATGAATGACAACAATATCAAAATAGACAGCCCAAAACTGTACTCTCCTGCGTCAGCACCTGTGCTGTCTGACAGCTATATACCGTCTAATTTAGTGATGCCGATTGATCAGGCAACCCAAATCCATCAGCCTTTAACGGATGGGTTTGCGCGCCGTCTGACATATCTGCGTCTATCTATTACGGATTTTTGTAATTTTCGCTGTGAGTACTGCTTGCCAAATGGCTATCAAGGCAAACGTCCTGACGATGAGTTGAGCGTTTCTGAAATTGCGACATTGGTGCGCGGCTTTGCCCAAGTAGGTACCAAAAAAGTGAGAATTACGGGCGGTGAGCCATCCATTCGCCGTGATGTTGTCGAAATTATCGAAACGATCAAGCAAACGGACGGTATTGAAACAGTAGCGATGACCAGCAATGCTTATAAGTTGGGTAAACATTTAGCCAGCTGGCAAGCGGCTGGACTTGATCAGCTCAATATCAGTATGGACAGTTTTGATGCGGCCACTTTTCACAAAATGACTGGCTTTGATACTTTACCGCAGATATTGGCGGATATGGATACCTTGCTAGAAACGACGGATATCAAACTCAAAATAAATAGCGTCTTGATGGCAGAGACTGCCTTTGAAAACCTGATCGCCGCGATCGACTACGTCAAAGACAGGCAAGTAACGTATCGTTTTATTGAGTTTATGCAGACCAGTGACAATAGCGACTTGTTTTTTGCCCAACATGCTCAGTCTGATATCATCACGGATTATTTATTAGAGCATGGTTGGCAGCCACACGAGCGTGGCAGTGCCGATGGTCCAGCGGTCGAGTACAGTCACCCTGATTATGTCGGCCGTATTGGTATGATTGCCCCTTATGCGGCGCACTTTTGTGATACTTGTAACCGCTTGCGAGTCAGTAGTCAGGGCAAGGTGCATCTGTGCTTATTTGACCAAGGTAATTACGATATTCGTCCATACTTACAACAAAACGATATCCAAGGACTGGTAAACACTTTACATAGCTTTATGCCGATTAAGCCTGAGCATCATCATCTGCATGACTCGAACAGTGGTATCATGCACAATCTCTCGATAATCGGTGGTTAAGGCATTCTGAGTCTCTAATTCTGATGATAACTGATGCTGTTTTTGCTATCGTTTTTCTGACATAAGCTTTTTTTAATACATTTATAAAATTATATCTATAAAGGATCTTTTATGAGTAAGCCTGCTGCACCGTTTACCCCTCTTAATATTGCGGTATTGACTGTTTCTGATAGCCGTACGCTGGCAGAAGACACGTCAGGTCAATATCTAGCCGATAGCTTGACCGAGGCTGGACATCATTTGGCAGACCGTCAGCTGATCACTGATGATATCTATCAGATTAGAGCGGTCATTAGTGGCTGGATTGCCAGTCCAGACGTGCACGCGGTCATCACAACAGGTGGTACAGGGTTCTTTATTAGAGATAGCATGCCAGAAGCTGTCAGCGTACTATTTGATAAGTCGATTGATGGTTTTGGTGAGATGTTCCGTTTGATCTCAAAAGACGAGATTGGTATGTCTACGGTGCAGTCGCGGGCATTGGCTGGTATGGCCAATGGTACCGGTATCTTTTGTCTACCAGGTTCATCGGGCGCGTGCCGAACTGGTTGGGAAAATATCCTAAAAGAGCAGTTTGATAGCCGTACTCGTCCGTGTAACTTTGTGCCGCATTTTTTGGCACAAAACCCCAGTCATGACTGATTTATAAATGATTGATGATAAATGATTAAGCCATGACAGCTATTTAACCAAAAATGACAGGCAATGGCATAATAATGGGTTGCTCAAATAGTTCGGACAACTTGGCAGGTATAGTTATTTTAGCTGGCGGAGCATCCAAACGTATGGGAACACCAAAGGCGACGCTCACTCTGCCGACAGGTGAGCAGCTGCTAAATTATCATGTTCGTCATGCCAGCGAGTTGCAAGTTCCTATTTTGATTGCGGATAATGGGCGCGGCTTTTATGTTGATTCAGATGCTACTTTGAACAAACCCAGTTCGCCCGTTACGCCTATTGCTGACTACGTTTCTGATTTTGACGCGGATAATGATGAGCAGATTCGTACAGGTGGTGCGTTGGTTGCTATCGAATCAGCATTGCAAACATTGACTGGCTCGAATAATCTGTTTACAACTAACAATCAGCGCGCATCGTGGCTACTGGTGATGAGTTGTGACAGCTTAATACCCGCCACTGATCTATGGCAGAAATTGCAACAAGCGATTAATACAGCGGCTAATCAGCGCGTCATTTGCTTAAAAGATAACAGTCACTTATATCCACTATTGGGACTTTATCATTTAGACATTGAACCCGATTTGAAAGCTTATATTGATAGTGGTCAGCGCCGAGTCATGCCCTTTATTCAGCCGATGGTAAAAACCTTGCCATTTACTCAGGACTGGCAGCATTTGACCAATTTTAATATGCCTCAAGAGTTTGAACAGGCGTGTGCCGCGCTACCAACATAATAAAAATACCGATAAAGAGATTACTAAGAAAAGGCGATATAATGAGTAACAGCGTTCAGACAAATCATCAATCTGCTTTATCACACTTAGATGGTAATGGTGACATCACAATGGTTGATGTCAGTGGCAAGACCGCAACGACGCGAGAAGCGAACGCGACTGGGCAAGTTCGTTTTCCGAGCGAGATCTATGCGCAGATCAAAGCGGCTGATGGGATGACCAAAAAAGGCAGCATTACGCAAACGGCACATATTGCCGGTATTATGGCTGCCAAACGCACGCATGATATGATACCGCTTTGTCATTCGCTGCCGCTAGATAAGATCGGCCTTACCTTTGTGTATAATGATGCGCTGAGCAGTATCACCGTCAGTGCTGTAGTCAAAGTCACGCACAAAACGGGGGTTGAGATGGAAGCGCTAACCGCCGTGAGCGTTGCCTGCTTGACCATCTATGATATGACTAAAGCACTATCACATGACATCGTTATAAATGATATTCACCTGATTAAAAAAACAGGTGGCAAGTCAGATTATCGCCATGCTTAGCGTAAAAAGTATCATTAAAGCACAGAGATATATCACATATTAAGCAAGGACGCTTGCAAAAAAGGAGAAGTTTATGAGTGTTATTGAGACAAAAGCTGATATCGAATCAACGATGGATATCAATGTCATGTATTTCGCCAGTTTGGCAGATGAGGCTAACTGTCAGCAAGAGACTGTCAAACTACCCCAAGACACCTCATTGACTGAACTATATGAACAGCTTAGCCAAAAGCATCGTTTTAGCCGTCCGCAAGCAGAGCTACGGGTGGCAGTCAATGATTACTTCGCTAAATGGACAGATCAAATCAATGACGGCGATAGCGTAGTATTTATCACGCCAGTCGCTGGTGGTTAGGTATATATTTATAAGCGGCTATAGCGTCACAATTAGTGTAAATAGAGAAAAAAATGACAGATAACATCCATAACCATTCAATGACCATCAAACGTAGTACCGATGAAGCGTATCTTATTGCTGAGCGCGACGGTTTTGCGTTACTCGATATTGCCATCGATGAGGATAGGCTCAAAAGTACGTTAGACAATGACAGCTGCGGTGCGTTTGTTTGCTTTGAAGGGCGAGTGCGTAATCATAATAATGCCACGAGCGTTGATCGTCTTACGTATTACGGTTATGAAGACTTAGCAATCAACCAAGGCCGCGCCATTATAGAAGAGGCTAAAGAGCGCTTTGAGATCACTCATGCCATTGCCATACACCGCATCGGAGCGTTAGAGATTGGTGATGTGGCAGTGTGGGTGGGGGTAGTGTCAGCGCATCGCTATCCAGCATTTGATGCCTGCCGCTGGATACTAGATACCATCAAAGCCGACATTCCTGTGTGGAAGCAAGAGTATTACGAAGATGCTTCATCTAAATGGCTCAGCAACAATGGGTAGGTCACTAGCTGCTATTAGTACCTCTGCGTGTTTGCTACTGGCATTAAATGCTTGTACAGCAGATAACAGTACGAATGTAGAATCGGCGACTGCCACAACTGAGCACCAAACCTTACGGATCGCTGCGGCAGCCAACTTATCTGATGTCTTACCCAGCATTATTGACAGTTATCAGGTGGATCATAGGGTTTCTGATAGTACCTCTGACAAAAGTGACTTAGATATCGAAGTCACTTACGCGTCTTCTGGCAAGCTATATGCTCAAATCAAGGCAGGAGCCCCTTATGATATATTCTTGTCCGCCAATCAAGAGTTTCCGGCAAAGCTGTCTGATGACAAGCGTGATAAATCTGTACAACCGTTTACCTATACCAGAGGTCAGTTGGCGCTCTATAGTGTCACAAAGCCTTTGAATGATTTTACGCCAGCATCACTTATTGACGCATTTACAAGTGCTAGTTTCACAGATGATAGCAAGATTTCTATTGCCAATCCTGAACTCGCTCCTTATGGTGCATCTGCAAAATCCTATCTGCAATCACAAAAGATATATGACAAATTAAATGCACAGAAAAGCCTGATACAGGCAGAAAATATTGGTCAAGTATTTCAGTACGCCCATACAGGTAGCGTGGATTATGGGTTTGTGGCGCAGTCTCAACTCGTTGCGATAAAAGCCAAACCTGAGCAGTTTATTACTGTGCCAAAAACATCCTATCCAGCCATCTTACAAGATGGTATCGTTATCAATAATACAGTCCCAGCAGCGGCGTTTACTGATTACTTGCGCTCGGATGCAGGACAACAGCACTTCGCGCAAGCAGGCTACCTGCCCATACAGTAATCCGTTAGCCTAGACACGCTACCTATAAAACGAGCCGTGACATTATATGATCGATCAGTCTCTTATGTCAGATATGCTCAGTCCATTTTGGGTAAGTATTAAGCTCGCTTCTATCACGACCTTATGCTTACTGTTGTTTGCAACTCCTATGGCTTATTGGCTTGCCAAACCAAGTCAAAAGAAGGCAGTTGGGCGTTTCAAAATTCTGCTCATGGGCATCATTGCCATGCCTCTGGTGCTCCCGCCTACGGTTATTGGCTTTTATTTATTATTACTGCTAAGTCCAAGTATGGGTATCGGTCAATGGCTGATTGAGCACAATATTAGTCCGCTTATTTTTACTTTTGAAGGTCTAGTGGTTGGGTCTATTATTTACTCACTGCCTTTTTATATACAGCCAGTGTATGCACAGTTTTTGCGTATTCCGCAAAGTGTCACGGAAGTCGCGCATCTGTTAGAACCCAGTCGTCTGCGCCGCTTCGTCAAAGTAGCCTTACCGCAAGCGCGCGTGGGTATTATTTTGGGTAGTTTAATCAGCTTTGCTCATACCATTGGTGAGTTTGGTGTGGTGTTGATGATAGGGGGGAGTATCTCAGGTGAGACCAAGGTGGTGTCGATTGCGATATACGAGCAAGTTGAAGCGCTCAACTATGAGGCAGCGCATATGATGTCTGGTATTTTGATTATCATGGGCGTAGTGATGGTGGCGTTGATTGCTAGTGTGAGTCGCATGAGTCAGCGTCCATAATACTAAAATACCTGCACGTCCGTTGGATGATTATAACTATTGCGAATACAAAATAGATGCTTATCGAGAGGTAGTTATATTAGAAGGAACATAGACAAAAAACACAAACACAAACACAAAAAAACCTCAAACAATCTAATGTTTGAGGCGAAACTTGCTTAAACCCAAAGGTTTAAATTCGTTTTAGCTGTTTACAAGAAATGGTGTAGCGAACAGAGTTACTACCTAAGATTTTCAACGTGAAAGGCTAAACCAATCATGTTTTAATAATTTTTATGTCATCTAAAAAATTTTTAAACCTGAAAATAATAGGCATGAGACACTAAATATCAATCCTAGATAATATCTAAGATCCTGATTAAAAGGCATTATCATCGATATATTAGGAAACGACCTAATAACATAAATCTTACTTTTATCCATACATTTTAGTAATCTTGCATTGGCACTTTCATAACTTAGCCTCATTACAGAATTTGTAGAGTTAAGTAAGCTGTTCTTATGATTTTCTTCTGATACCTCGTATTCATAGGTAACACTGATAGAGTGCCATTGTCCTATATAAAACTTTTCGCCAAAAGGTGAGATATTATATGAAACAACTTTACAATTAATTTTTTCTCCAAATAGACAAACAAGTGCATCTATCAGGAAACATCCTGCTATAAAAACTGTAATTAGTAAAGAAGATAAAAACATAATATACAGAAGAAATATCTCGTACATAATTTGAGTCACTGTAATCTAGATTAAATTTTTTCTATAATTATTCTTAAATGAATTTAGATTAGTACATTTATAAGTTTTGCCTTTATAGTCGAATTCATAAAAGATGAATATGGCATGAGGATTACCCAATCTATTTTCTCTTCATAAAGGTACGATATCAGCTCTAATAACCATAGCTTTTTGGCGTGGAGCAAATAAAACGAATATCGTATCTATAATAATAATTAATGCAACAATTAATAAAAATATGAGTCCTACCCAAAATAGAGACTTTAGCAAAAATCCAATATAAGCTTCATAAATCAGATTATTATGCATTGAAAATTTCTCCGACAGAGAGCTCTATTATGCATGTTATAGCGATTAAAGTTTGGGAGGTTTTATCAGCTGTGATCAAATCATCATTTTGCCACGTTAAGCTAAAGAAGTCGCTCATTCTTCAAGATAAAGCGTCTGTTGATTGTTTTATATTATATATGACAATCAGGAGTAAGTTGCTCCTAACGGGAAGGCATAAAATATGAAAGCTATAATAATAAATTATTTTATAGACACAAAAAAACCTCAAGCAAGCTAATGTTTGAGGCGAAACTTGTATAAACTTTACAGTCTAAATTCGTTTTAAATATGGCGCAGCGGACGGGACTCGAACCCGCGACCCCCGGCGTGACAGGCCGGTATTCTAACCAACTGAACTACCGCTGCTTAGGTCGTCTTAGCTTTTTGCTCTTATTTAAAGAGCCCACTTGCTAAAAAGTGGTGGGTGATGACGGATTCGAACCGCCGACATTCTGCGTGTAAGGCAGACGCTCTACCAACTGAGCTAATCACCCTGAGAACCGTTAAAAAATTGCACTGCAATTTTAGGTTCGCAAGAGAAAATTCCTTAAAGGGAATTTTCTGAAGCTTTTAAAGCAATCAAGCTTTTCAACTTCTAAAGCTATCATCAGCTGTCACACTCAATGTTAACTTAATCAGCTGGGCTTATCTAAGTAAGTCCCCTTGCTGTGGGTGTGTATTATATAGATTTACACTTGGCTGTCAAATGTTATTTTGACTATTTTATGAAATAATCGGAAATAAATTTTTAATGGTATTAAAAACAGTAATATATGGTAGATACTTACTTGTATTTTTTAGAGGCAGGTTATGATCGTTAGCAGTTGTTTGACAGCGAAAAGCTACTATACTACGGATACTTTGTTTTTTGAGCATGATTGAGGGAGGCCAGCATAGATATTTTTACGATTGGGCAGATCTTTACTAACTGGACGTGGGGAGAGTACGCAGGTCTAGGTCTGATATTTCATATTATACTGATGATTGTTATGACGTTACGCGTTGTATCAGTGCAGCGTAATATTGGTGTATCCATTGCTTGGATTGCAGTGCTTTATACCGTGCCCGTGTTCGGTCTGATTGCATACATACTACTAGGCGAGCCGATGATTGGACGACGCTACCGTGAGCGCGTGGATCAAGCAAGCATCATGATGAATGACATGGCACGGCGCGAGCAACTAGTGTTTGATAAAGGACAAGATCTGCTACCCATCAAATACCGCGGTGTGAGCCAAATAGGAACGCGCTGGACAGGGTTTGGCGTGTTTCCAGATCACAATATGCAGTTGTTAACAGATCCTGCATCGATTTTTCAGCGTTTGATTGAGGATATCCATGCAGCGCAGCGCATTGTCTTTATGGAGTTTTATATTGTATATCCCAGAGGAAAAGTACTCGATGTGATAGAGGCGTTGTCAGTAGCCGCTCAGCGCGGCGTTGAGTGTCACATATTGGCTGATAGTGTAGGTAGCTTTAGTTTTATTAATAGTAGTGCCCATCGTAAATTAGAAAAAGCCGGTGTGTTTGTCCATCAGTCGCTGCCAGTGGGACTGCTTAAGACACTATTTAAGCGCTCTGATTTACGTAATCACCGTAAGATGGTGGTCATTGACGAATATATTGGCTATATCGGTAGCTTTAATTTGGTTGATCCACGGTTTTTTAAGCAAAATAAAAATGTCGGACAGTGGATTGATGTGGCGATTAGAACCACCAGCCAGCACTCTATTAGTATCAATACCGCCATGGCCAAAGTTATTGTTACTGATATCGGCGCCGAAAACAATGAAAACCTAGATGCGCTCAATCAGCGAGTCAATAACTATACGCGAAAGCTCTATGTGATGGATCCGACCATCAACGACTTAAACAGTCGCGTAAAAGTATTGAGCGATCACATTGATTATCACGAGCAGCCAGGTATCGGTAGCACTTCAATTGTGATACCGAAGATGCCTGTCGTAGACAAGGTGATGGCACAGCTCATACCGTCAGCACCGCAGCTGACAGCGCATGTGATTTACAATACGTTAGTGACTGTGATTCACCGTGCCAATAAGCGTATTCGTATTACCACCCCATACTTTGTACCCGATGAGTCGCTATCAGGTGCACTGACGATAGCGGCAAAGCGCGGCGTTGAGGTGACGATTATTGTTCCTGAAAAAGTCGATTCGTTTTTGGTGCAGCATGCTTCACAAGCTTATTATCAAGAGCTACTCGATGCTGGCGTGACCATTGCGCTATTTCGAGGGGGGTTGCTACATGCAAAAACCGTGGTTATCGATGACGACTATTGTCTGTTTGGTACGGTCAATATTGATATGCGCAGTTTTTATTTAAATATGGAAGTCAGCTTGGCGATTTATACGCCAGAGATGGTCGCTCAAGTGGCTGACTGTCAAGAAATATATTTACAAAGCTGCCGTATTTTGGGCAATGAAGAGTGGCAGCAGCGCCATGGATCAAAACGCTTATTTGATAATGTTGTACGCTTGTTTAGTCCTTTATTGTAGCACGCTCAATTTTAGGTTAAGGTAACCTGTCCGTGTTTTTTATGCTCATATTTTTAATCATTATCATTGTCTCTATAATCAACTTATCTAAAAAAGGACACGCCTGTCTATGTCTGCCTCGCCCTTAACACCACTTGACTATATTGCAGAAGGCTACTGGCAAGATTTTTTAGCTGGGCGTCCTATCGCAGGTGGTATCGCATATGAGACAGAGCTACATAATTGTGCGCTAGATGAGTCGCTTGAGAGCTTACAGCGTATTGATACACTATTGTCTCAGGTGCGCCGTGACATGATGAAAGGCGGTATATGGAACGAGGCAACGTTACTGGTCGATGAGCACTATCGCAACTTTATGGTGTTTTTGGCGTTTTATGCAGGTCGCGTATTGGCACAGCAGTGGCAAAATAAGCCCCATTGGTATGGGCAGTTTGAGCTACGCAAACGCTATCCTGAGCTGTCATTGATTACCGATGACTTTTATCAGCATATGGCCGTTGGCTATGGTGATAATAATGCGGCTACTGATGCGCTGCCTTTATTTTTTCCTTTAGAGCCAATAGGGCTGCGTCTATTTGGCAATATTGATCGGCTATTTGAAGCGGTACAAGGCGGGCAAGTAGCTGGTGGGTTGTATCAAGCAGTCAGCGCAAGATTGCCAGATTTATTGGATCAAGCTAATAATACAGATACTCTTAGTTATTTAAAGACTGAGTCAGCAACGCATAATACGACCCAAAGCCTTCACTCAACGACAGATTCGAGTACGACTATCAGTACAAGTCAACCTGTTAGTCATTATGAGGCATCAGAGGACGTACCAGTAAATAATGAATTCGATGATGTTAATATAGTATCAGCCAATATCGAGCGCCCTTCTGCTGCAACTACTGTATCTAAACCATTAGTGAGTACCGCGCCGCGCCAACCAGAGCTTCAAATAAAACCTGAGCTGACGAAGGTAGAATCGCCAGTTATTAAACCTAAGTCATTTGTGAAAACCCCACCGACACCAGAAATGTTTACACAGCTGCTCATAGATTTAGACGAGATTGAGGTGCCGCAAACAGCAGGCGTGACTGAATATCAGCAAGCTTGCAAAGTCCTCGATCAGTTTGAGCAGCACATTGCCAAGCAGGATAAACCGCGTAGCCAAGTTGTGTTTTCAGACAATCATATAGCAGCAAAAAATAAAGCATTGCTAGCATTACAGGCGGCTGCAGAAGCGGGTAATACGGCTGCCATGCTACGCTTGGCCATGTACGAGTTGCTTGGCGAAGGACTCACGGCAGATGATGAGGAAGCTAAAAAATCTGGCGTGGAATGGGTGAAGCAAGCCGCTAGCAAAAACGACAGCCGTGCCCAGCGTTTACTTAGCAAGCTGTACTATCAAGGGGTAGGCATGCCGCAAGATATTGATAGTGGTAAATACTGGCTAGAGCAAGCGGCAGATAATGGTCATATAGAGGCGGCTAACCTTGTGTTTCAATGGGAGCAAGCGCAAGCGCTGATCACGACGCAAAAACAAGAGCAGCACAGTATCAAGCGCTATCAGTTACTGTTTGGTGCAGTGATCGTGGTTGCGGTACTGATACTGATTATCGTCTAGGCGCTATTTACTCAGTAAACTTTTAAAAGTTTATGGTTACGCGCTGATTTCAGGTAGAATTGGCGCGTTTTTATATTTACCTTTCTGCTGTTTGATTCATTACTAATCTGGGCTACTCCATGCCATCATCTCATACTCCATCTGACACATCTTCCCATTCGACTGACACTAGGTTGTCAGGTCATAATTTATTGACTGATCGTGCGGTGTATCAGACGCCATTTTATTATCAATTTCTGATCGGTGTGTTAAAGCCGCTATACCGTCTGCAAGTATGGCGGCGCTCTCACAAACGTGACAATTATCAGCAAGAAGTTGCTCAGCGTTTTGGCAAGCAATATCCACCGCGTCCAGCGATTACTGGTCACAGTAATAAAGGTGTGATTTGGTGTCATGCGGTATCGTTGGGTGAGACCAATACGGTTGCACCTTTATTAGACGCATTGCTGGCTAGTGGCTATCAGATATGGTTGACCAACACCACGCAGACAGGTTTTGCTCGCGGTGCCAGTCGGTTTGCAGATGAAATCGCTCAAGGTCGTATGAGCCACAGTTATGTCCCCGTTGATACTCCTGCCGTGATTGAGACATTTTTGACGCACGTACAGCCTATCGCCGCGCTGTTTGTCGAAACTGAACTATGGGCGAATATCTTGACCAAGCTTGCTGAGCATCAGATACCAAGTATCTTAGTCAATGGTCGTCTCTCGGCGTCTTCTTTTAAAAGTTATCAAAAAATTGGTGCGGTGAGTGCCAGCATGATGAAAAACCTTGCGCTCATCATTGCGCAAGACAGCGATTCTGCCAAACGCTTTCGTCAATTAGGGGCGGATAGCGCACAGATCCGCGTGGCAGGGTCGCTAAAGTGGGTCATCAATACGCCCAAAATCGATGATAAGGCGATTGGTTCTAGTGAGCAGGCTGGTGATACAGAAGATGCAAGTGCGCAGATACCCTCTAAAAAAAATGCGCTTGCTAAAAAAAATGCGCTGGCAAAAGCGTTTGCGATAGCAGGCCGACCAGTTTGGGTGGCAGCAAGCACTCATAACGGCGAAGAAGAGACGGTGCTATCGTTACATCAGCAGATCTTATCGCAGTCATCACTAACCAATACGTTGCTGATCATCGTGCCCAGACATCCTGAGCGTTTTGATGAAGTCGCAGCATTGATCGAAAAGACTGGGCTAACAATGGCACGGCGCAGTCTTGATGAGCCCATCAATGCAGACACGCAAGTCTATCTGGCGGACAGCATGGGTGAGATGATGACTTGGTATACACTGGCAAATGTCGCATTGGTTGGAGGGTCGCTAGTAGACATAGGCGGACACAATCCCGTTGAACCTGCGAGCGTGGCAACGCCTATTATCATGGGTCGTTACACCCAATCGTGCCAAAGGGTGGTCGATAAACTGGCCGAGGTAGGCGCTTTATATCAACCAAACAATCAGTTTTATCGTCCAATGACGATAGATGGCTCAAATGAGTGCGCTAAAAGTACAGTAAATCATCAGTACGGTACTGATAGCACTGATGACACCGCACTTATTTGTCAGCAGCTAGAGGTGTGGTTAAGTGATTTACCATTAGCGACGCAGGCAGGACAGGCGGGTGAGACAATAACCGTACAACAGCAAGCGGTACTGACTCGTCAACTGGCTATGATTGAGGACGTTATTGAACGGTATTGTCCTAAAACGTTAGACCAAGAGATATTATGAATTGTATATTACTGCCCGTTGAAAACTTCTCTGCAAACACGGCAAAGATCAATGACGTAGTGCAAGTCGACCATGTTAATAACATACTGGGCGCAAAAGTCGGTGACACGCTCAAAATAGGGCAGCTCGGTGGCAATCTTGGTACGGCTGTCATTGAGGACATTGCTGCTGATAGTATTCAGTTATACGATGTTCAGCTCGCTATTACCCCGCCAGCCAAACTGGATCTGACCGTGGTTTTGGCCTTACCTCGGCCCAAAGTATTGCGGCGTTTGATCATGGATATGACGGCGCTTGGCGTATGCGATATTGTGCTTGTTAACAGCTATCGCACGCAAAAAAGCTATTGGCAAAGTCCGCTGCTTGAGCGTCTTGATGAGTTTGTATTAGAAGGGTTGCAACAAGGGGTTGATACGATTGCACCTCGTATTACGCTACAAAAACGTTTTAAGCCATTTGTCGAGGATACGCTTACCAGTTTGGTGAGTAATCAAGCCATCGTTGCACACCCTTATGCTGAGCAGTCATTTTCTGAATTTCGACAATTAGATACAACATTAGAATTGCCCAGTTTGGTCTGCATCGGTGCTGAAGGCGGTTGGATCGATTATGAGATAGCGCTACTCGCCGCACACGGGTGCACGCCAGTACATATAGGGCCGCGTATATTGCGTACAGAAGCGGCGGTCAATGTTATGTTAGGGCAATGGCTGCTCTAAATTGGTTTGGTATTAGTTAATATATTTGCCATTCACAAGAGTGCAGGAGTACAAAAACACAAGAGCCGTTTTAGGTACAACTTAGCTTTAGAAAATGACTAATAAGCCAAATAATTTCAGCATCTTGGGTTAGATAAATGTATTGATAGTTAATCTCATTTCTATTAGTATGTTGTTTCCATGATTATGGTCCAACGAATCCCAACAAATAGGGGCTTTGACCATTTTATCTCACTATTTGCCGTCTCTTTTTTATCGCATTACTATGGGGAAAACCATGCCACTGAACACCATCCGCACTAATCTAGTCACCACCAAGCCTGTATTGTCTGCTGCCATATTTGGCCTGATGTTGGGAATGGTTGGCTGTAGCAATTCTTCTACAACCGAAGACAGCGTGGAGACAGAGACAACAGCGGCTGGTACTGAAACTGAACAGCAAGCAGGTAATGATGACGGTGTGACCAGTGCAGATGGTCAAACAATTACTATTTATTCTTCACGTAATGAGCAGCTGATTAAACCATTGCTAGACCGCTATACTGAACAGACTGGTGTCAAGATTGAACTTGTCACAGACAAAACTGGCCCACTGATGGCGCGCTTGCAAGCGGAAGGTCAAAACACTCCAGCTGACATGCTACTGACGGTGGACGCGGGTAACTTATGGCAAGCGGCTCAGCAAGGGTTGCTACAGCCAGTAGCGTCGTCTGTGCTAGAGGCCAATGTCCCTGCAAAGTATCGCGATCCAAAAGGTCAGTGGACAGGTCTATCACTGCGCGCGCGTACGATTTTTTATGACCCAAGCAAAGTTAGCGCCGATCAATTATCGTCTTATGCAGATTTGGCGGATCCAAAGTGGAAAGGCAAACTATGCTTGCGTACTTCTAAAAAGGTATACAACCAGTCACTTGTGGCCAGCATGATAGAGCACATGGGTGAAGAAAAAACAGAAGCTGTCATCCGTGGTTGGGTCGATAATCTCGCCACTGACGTATTTAGCGATGATACCTCTATGCTAGAGGCGATTGCTGCTGGTCAGTGTGAAGTCGGTATCGCCAACAGTTACTACTATGGCCGTCTATTAGACGAAAAACCAAACTTCCCTGTGAAAATATTCTGGGCAAACCAAGGCACCACTGGTACACATGTAAACGTTTCAGGCGCGGGCGTGGTTACAGGGTCAGATAATCCAGACGGTACGCTTAAACTGATTGAGTGGTTGTCATCTGATGAGGCGCAAGGCCTTTACGCCAGCTCAGACAAAGAATTCCCAGTCAAAGAAGGGGTGGATGAGTCAGAAATGCTCAGATCTTGGGGCGAGTTCAAAAAAGACGATATCAACGTACAGAAATTTGGTGAGCTACAAACTCAAGCCATTCAAATGATGGACAAAGCGGGTTATAAATAAAAGACTGCCAGTCATCGTGATACCAAGCTCAACATCATCTTTTTTAAAGGACAGTTTTTAAAGAACAGCCTTTAAAAATAAGTCTTTAAGAGTTAGTTGTTAAAGTAATGACGGTTTTGAGTTTGGTCTATGCTTAAAAAGCCTCGATGCGTGAGTATGACACGGTAATGATACTATGATCACAACGCCAGATGCGTCTGTTAGCGAGCAAGATCCAATCAGTAGCAGAGCTGATGACAATCAGACGGTCAGTCAAGACCATGCCCTTCGTAAACATATTATCTCGAAATCAGTCTTAGGGCTGATTTCGTTGTTTATGCTGGTGCCGATTTTGATCGTGTTGTTGTCGTGGACGCAACCAGTCGCCGATATTTGGACACATATGGCAGAGTATGTCCTGCCGCAAGTGCTCAAAAATACCGCGATTTTACTGTTTATGGTGACGGTTATATCGGGGACCATTGGTACGGTTCTCGCTTGGGTAACCAGCATGTACCGCTTCCCTGGCCAGCGGTTTTTTTCGTGGGCACTCATGTTGCCGCTTGCCATACCGGCTTATGTATTGGCATTTGTCACCATTGGTATTGTGGATTTTAGTGGGCCGTTACAGACAGGACTGCGCGATTTTGGTATCACGACAGCCATTCCCTCGGTACGTAATGTCTGGGGTGCAGGTTTAGTGTTGTCGCTGGCATTTTATCCTTATGTGTATTTGCTGGCGCGTCAGGCGTTTTTGTCACAAGGTCGGCGGGCGATTGAAGCAGGGCAGATGCTAGGTTTGAGCCGTAGCCGCGTGTTTTTTCGGTTGGCATTACCGCAAGCACTGCCGTGGATTATCGGTGGCTTATTGCTGGCAAGTATGGAGACATTGGCAGATTTTGGCGCGGTTTCGGTATTCAATGTCGATACGTTTACCACCGCTATTTATAAGGCGTGGTTTGGCTTTTTTAGTTTGACCACAGCGGCTCAGTTAGCAGCCTTGCTCATCGGTGTGATTTTTATTGTAGTACTGTTTGAGCAGTATTGGCAGGCCAAGCGCGGCAGTACGATTACGCAAGGCAGCAACCAGCGTTTCGACGCCAGTACTCCTGCCAAAATAGGGATGAGCTTGCTATGTACGTTTGTATTTTTGCTGGCTTTTCTAATACCGTTCTTGCAGCTGATTTATTGGACTGCACTGAATTTTCGCCAAGATTTTGATGCGCGCTATATTGATTTTGTGACTAACAGCCTTATGATTGCTAGTATGACCACAGTTTTTATTGCCTTTTTGGCAGTGATTATTGCGTGGATCAAGCGGCAATATCCTGATAAATCGACTAAACTGATGACCACGCTCGCTAATTTAGGCTACGTCGTGCCAGGTACGGTATTGGCAGTGGGTATTTTTATTCCTATTGCGTGGCTAGACAATCAAATGATTGCTTTTGGTATCACCTCGCAGCAGGTGCTCTCAGGCAGTGTGATCGTTATGCTATTGGCATTGTCGACGCGTTTTATGACGGTGAGTTTTCAGCCAGTGGATCGGCAGTTACAACGATTGACCGTCAATCAAGAGGCCGCAGCGAAACTGCTTAGTGACAGTGCGTACCAGCGTTGGCGTCATGTGATGCTACCTGTGCTTAGCCCTGGGATACTAACGGCATTGTTAATGGGATTTGTCGAAGTGATGAAGGAGATGCCGATCACATTGATGACACGCAGGCAGGGCTGGGATACACTGGCGGTGCGCGTATTTGAGATGACAAGCGAAGGCATGTGGGGGCGGGCAGCATTACCAAGTTTATTGATTGTACTGGTCGGATTGCTTCCTGTTTGGATACTATTGCGTCAAAGTGACAAACACAGCTAACCGCCATTGCTGCTTATAAATATGCCATGGTTAATGGTGCTTGATCCAACTTATATTATCATTTTTACTGCTTTATCCAATATTGTATTTACTAATAGCGAACTGGGATTGTCTATGTACACTGATTCAATGAACGACTCGTCAGACGCTCAGTCAGTAAAGACTGGAGCACGTAGTACTCCTGTCAAAAAATCACCAGTCGTGCAAACTCGGACAACCCAGTCTCAACGTAGCAAGCCTGTAGAACAAGCCGATACTGCGCGCCAAGATACTGAGAGCACTATCGCGACCAATCCATATTTTAGTGTACAAAACCTAATTGTCGGCTATGACGATACTATTGTAGTTAATGGCATGTCGTTGATGCTTGAGCAAGGAGAGATTGGTTGCTTCTTGGGCTATAGTGGCTGCGGCAAGACCACGGCATTGCGAGCGATTGCAGGACTGGAGCAAAGCCGCGGCGGTACTATCCATTTAAACAATCAACGTCTAACGGAAAAAACAGCTCGGGACTCTTTTGCCGTGGCACCAGCCAAGCGCGGCATGGGGATGGTGTTTCAAGATTATGCGCTTTTTGGTCATTTGAGCGTGGCAAAAAACATTGCCTTTGGCCTCAATAAATGGTCAGCGGCTGACAAAAAAGCTCGTGTGGCTGAGATGCTAAGCCTGGTCGAACTGACGGAGCATGCGGATAAACGTCCAAATGAGCTGTCCGGTGGTCAGCAGCAGCGTGTGGCACTTGCAAGGGCGCTTGCACCGAAGCCTAAATTACTACTACTTGATGAGCCATTTTCTAATCTGGACGTGGTATTACGTGAATCCTTGGCAATGAATGTCCGTGACATTCTCAAACGTACCAATACTACTGCAATCTTGGTCACTCATGACCAAAACGAAGCGTTTGCGTTAGCAGATAAAGTCGGGGTAATGGATAAGGGCAGATTGGTACAGTGGGCAACACCAAGCGAGCTGTATCATGAGCCTGTCAGTCCTTTTGTCGCTGAGTTCGTCGGCGAAGGCGCGATGATAGACGGTATCATCAAAGAAGGTCGTGTGGAGACGGCGCTTGGCAATATCTATCGCCGCATGGAAGTCTATGATCAATCAGGACAACCACAGTACTGCGAATATGATTATCCAAATGGTACACCAATCAAGGTGCTCGTGCGTCCTGACGATATCATCCATGATGATGATAGTACGCAGACAGCCTTGGTGATTGGGCGAGTGTTCCGCGGTGCCAACTATTTGTACCGTCTACAGTTAGATGACGGACAGACCATATTATCACTGGTTGCTAGTCATCATAATCATGAAATTGGTTCACATATTGGTATCTTGCCGTTATTGGAGCATGTGGTCGTGTTTGACGAAAAAGAGGTCAATGCCACCACTTGGTCAGAATATGACAGATCATCGAGAGTTGATGAAGACGTTTAGTAGCCTTCACAGCTTTTGAGCGGTTGTCTAAGTTTACCGTTTAGCCAGAATATGCAAATACCGTCCAAGCCATTTGTATGGCTCTAATTGTGAGTAGCGCAGCTCCATCCTTATCACCGCATCTGGATCGTTATGCCCGCCACGCTTGAGCGGTGCATAGTCATGAAATACCCGTAGACCACTGCTACGTACCGTCTGATAGTCATGCGCCTTCAACCAAGACTCCACTTCTTCTTTAGCAACGGGATGATTGGGTGTGAGGCTTTTTTTATTGTCCGCCTTGTAGTCTGTATTATCGAGTAAATTAAAATTTCCCATGATGAGGTTGCGATAATCAAAGCTTGCGGGATTATAAAAGCACAAAGATAGCGCGCCATCATCGGTTAGATATTGATCAAAGAAGTCCATGACGGCAGCAGGCTCTGCCAACCATTCAAGTAGCGCGTGCGATAGGATCAAATCAAACTTATCAACTTCTTTAGTCAATTTTTCTGCAAGCGCTTGGTATGGACAGACGTACCATGTGATATCCAGCGCTTGATCGATTTGTTCAGCGTTTGCTTTTGCCTTCTCAAGCATATTTGCTGAGATATCGTTGATGACGACGCTATGACCTTGAGTAGCAAGCTCTATGGCAATTTGTGCAAGCCCTGCACCCACATCTAAGATACGCAGCGGTCGTCCAAGCGCTTCACTCATCTGCGCACTATATTCAACAATATCACGGCGTAATACCGCCAATCGGATTTCACCTTTTAAACCGCCATAGACCTTTTTTTCAAAATGATTGGCAATGGTATCGAAGCTACGATCTGCTCGTGTGTCTTCTGGTGCGGTGGCTTGGTTTAGGTCAAGTTGGTTGTTTTGATGTTCAGTTGTCATAAGGCGTTCAGATCAATAGAAGTGAGGTTGAGAGCAACAAAAATATTCAGTATAGCTTAGCGTTTCAAACGTCTATTAATGACCCATTTAAAGACGATCTTGGCTAAAACAATAATGACAAATACGACGATAACAAATACCCACATACCGTTGCCTTGTAGGTTTTCTTGATAGGCTTTTGCTAAGTATGCTGACAAAGCCATGGCGACTAAAAGTGCTCCCCAACGGACATAGGGTACAGCGCGATTGTTATGGTTAGGAAAGCTAGCAACATAATCGCTCGAAAAGCTATATAGCACCATTGCTAAAATCCAAACAATCGCAAGAATGATATCCATAATAAAAGTAGCCTGTTAGGTCGTTATTCGAGTTCTATAAAAGATGAGTTAGTGTAACGCTTAGGATTTTTTTGTCCAGCGTCACTAAAAAAATAGCCTCATTGACCTAATTTAAATCATCATATACTTATGAAACCCATTAGCTCATGTTAGAACAATTGGTAGGCTCTGTTCAGCTAAGATGGACGGAGTATCTCTTTGCTCAGCAGGTTGTAAGTTCGTCTGTAAAAATGGCAAAATCAGCCAATCAAAAAAAACCTGTCATTAGAATTATTTTAGAGTGTATGGGTAATTCAAAATATCACTGCAAATGAACCGCCTAGCTTGATTTTAATGGTGGTCAGAACCCCCTAAATCAGCAAATTTGTGCTAAAATAGCTTCTTTTATTAAACATTGTTTTTAACAAAAACCGTATCACTATTTTCCTATTGTTTTGCACGTGTAGCAGTGTTTTTTTATGGTATGTATTTTGATCATGACTGCCCATTTATGTGGCAGTATTTTTATATGATCTGTGGGTGCCATAAGCGATGTGTCAACGTTAGAAAAAAATGTGAGTGAAGGAGTGTATATGAGCGAATCGGTCAGTCCTATTGGCATCGTAGATGAACTAAAGCAATCCTATCTGGATTATGCGATGAGCGTGATCGTCTCGCGTGCGCTGCCTGATGTGCGTGATGGGTTCAAACCTGTACACCGCCGCGTGATGTACGCCATGCACGTGCTATCAAACGACTATAATAAACCGTACAAAAAATCAGCTCGTGTGGTTGGTGATGTGATCGGTAAGTACCATCCACATGGTGATAGTGCCGTCTATGATGCCATCGTCCGTATGGCGCAGGATTTTAGCTTGCGCTACCCAATGGTTGATGGTCAAGGTAACTTTGGCTCGATCGATGATGATCCTCCGGCAGCGATGCGTTATACCGAAGTACGTATGACCAAGCTGACTCACCAGATGCTGGCAGACTTGGACAAAGATACGGTCGATTGGGAAGACAACTACGACGGCTCTGAGCGCATGCCAAGCGTAATGCCAGCACGTATTCCTAACTTATTGGTCAATGGCGCGACGGGTATCGCTGTCGGCATGGCGACCAATATGGCACCGCACAACTTGACCGAAGTCATTAACGCTTGCTTGGCTTATGCAGAGAACCCACAAGTTTCAGCCGAAGAGCTGATGTCACATATTTCAGGTCCTGATTTCCCTACAGGCGGTATTATCTATGGTCGCGCAGGCATTTTAGATGCTTACCGCACGGGTAAAGGCCGTTTGCATATTCGTGGTCGTTATCATATCGAGCCGATGAGCAATTCTGGCGTCAACCGCGATCGTGAGCGCATCGTATTTACCGAAATCCCTTATCAGGCCAATAAAGCCAAACTAATCGAGCGTATCGCAGAGCTTGTTCGTGATAAAAAAATCGAGG
The DNA here is from genome assembly GCF_014280455.1 of Psychrobacter sp. KCTC 72983. Classification (NCBI taxonomy): domain Bacteria; kingdom Pseudomonadati; phylum Pseudomonadota; class Gammaproteobacteria; order Moraxellales; family Moraxellaceae; genus Psychrobacter; species Psychrobacter sp. KCTC 72983. The sequence goes on along the minus strand of NZ_CP060390.1, from coordinate 369,300 downwards.
GCATCAGCGAGATTCGTGATGAGTCTGACAAAGAAGGTATGCGTATCGCTATTGACTTGCGTCGCGGAGAAACTGCCGAAGTTATCGTTAATAACTTGTTCTTGCAGACGCCGCTTGAGTCTAGCTTTAGCATCAATATGGTCGCGCTTGATAATGGTCAGCCCAAACTATTGACCTTGCGTCAGCTTATCGCTGCATTTGTCCGTCATCGTCAAGAAGTGGTGACGCGCCGTACGATTTATGAATTGAACAAAGCCCGCGTTCGTGGTCATTTGCTAGAAGGTTTAACGGTTGCATTAGCCAATATCGATGAGATTATTGCGACGATTAAAGCGTCTGCAAACCGTGGACTCGCCCGCGAAAGCTTATTGAATAATACATGGGGTTCAGGCAGTGTCGTTGCGATGCTCACGGCTGCTGGTAGTCAGTCAGTACGTCCTGAGTTTATCGATGGCGAAGATCCTAAAGCGCCGTTTGGTCTGATCGAAGGCGAGGAGCGTTATCGCTTGTCACTTGAGCAGGTCAATGCGATTTTAGACATGCAATTACATCGTTTGACGGGTCTTGAGCAAGATAAATTGACCGAAGAATACCAAGACTTACTACGCGAAATCACTCATTTAGAGTCTATTCTGGGTGATTTTGATAAGCTTATGAGCATTATCTCTAATGAGATGATCGAGATTCGTGATAACTTTGGTGATGAGCGTCGCACCGACATCATCGATTCACGCATGGATTTCAGCCGTGAAGACCTGATTCCTGAGCAGACTGTTGTGATGACGGTGTCGCGTACTGGCTATGCCAAGACTCAGCCGATTGACGATTATGTTGCACAAAAACGTGGTGGTAAAGGCAAGTCTGCAACCGCGATGAAAGAAGATGATGTGATTGATCATCTGGTCGTGACCTCAACGCACTCTACGGTATTGTGCTTCACTGACAGTGGCCGCGTCTTTAGCTTACGTGGGTTTGAAGTGCCGATTGCCAGCCGCGGTGCTCGTGGTCGTCCGTTGGTCAATTTGATTGGCCTGAACAGCGATGAGACAGTAACCACGATACTACCGATTCCGCAAATGTCTGAGGAAGTTAGCGGCCGCTTTGTCTTCTTTGCAACCGCCAATGGCACAGTCAAGCGTGTTGAGCTTGAACAGTTTGCCAATATTCGCTCGAACGGCTTGATCGCGGTTGGTCTAGAAGAGGGTGATAAATTGGTCAGCGCTCGTATTACCAACGGCAATCAAGAAGTGATGCTATTTGCCTCAAGTGGTAAAGCGATTCGTTTTGATGAGAATGATGCTCGTGCGATGGGCCGTACAGCGAAAGGCGTCCGCGGTATGCGTTTGGCTACTGATGAATTTATCAAATCATTGGTCGTTATCGAAGATGATGTACATGAAATCCTAATTGCTTGTGAAAACGGCTTTGGTAAGCGTACCCTTATCGAAGAGTTTAATACGCAAAACCGTGGCGGTGGCGGTGTTATCGCCATTAAGACCAGTGAGCGTAATGGCGCATTGGTGCGAGCGACTAAAGTTGACGCTACCGATGATATTATTTTAATCTCTGACAAAGGAACGCTAGTACGTACGCCAGTTGAGCATGTCGCGAGCTCTGGCCGTAACACTCAAGGTGTCACGCTCATTCGTCTGCCAAAAGATGAAAAATTGGTCGCTATGGCGCGTGTTGAGCACGAAGAGGATGATGATGAATTAGTCGATGCGATGAAAGAAGATGGCACGTTTGAGGTGGAAGGTCAGGAGCAGATAGATATCGATACCGCAACTGACAATACCGCTTTGAGCGATGCCAACGACGCTATCGATATTGCCAACGATTACACATTGGATAATGATGCAGTAGACGATGACGAGTAATAGTCTTGGTAGTTAGCTTTTCAGTCTAGTTTCTGATCATTGTCCTAGAAAAAAGCCTCTGACGTTGTCGTCGGAGGCTTTTATTTTTTATTCACTTTTTCTTAATAATGTACATAGGGTTTTACTTTTAAGGCTGTTGTTATGCTTATGACCAATCAAACTTTTCAGGGAACTGTCGCAGCGGTATCGTCGAGCTTTTTATTCTCGATGATGTTTTTGTTTGGCCTGTTTATGCTGCCCTTAACGGGGACACAGGTAGCCTCATGGCGCGTGCTGATGATGCTGCTCAGTTTGATTGTTTTGCTCAGTTTGACTAAGCAATGGCAGCATGTCTTTGATTATATAAAGACGCTTAAGACCTTAAAAGAATGGCTGATATTTATATTGCCTGCACCGATCTTAGGCGGCCAGATTTGGTTGTTTATGTGGGCACCGGTTAATGGGTTTGGCTTGGATGTCACCTTGGGATATTTTTTATTGCCACTTGTGATGATTGTGCTTGGTCGATTTTTTTATCGTGAGGATATGAGTGTCTTGCAGTATGCGGCAGCGATACTGGCAGCGCTCGGTATTGGCTACGACATTGTTCAATATGGTTCGGTGTCTTGGGTGACGCTATTTGTATGTTTGGGCTATCCGCCGTATTATCTATTGCGCCGCACACTTGCTGTACCGCCCATTACTGGCTTGTTGTTTGATTTGACATTGCTGACGCCAGTGGTATTGATCATGCTTTATCTCACTGGTGGTTTTAGTGTGGCGGCACAAAATATGAAGTTTTGGTACCTACTGCCATTGCTAGGTGCATTTAGTGCACTGGCAATGTCGCTGACGATGATTGCGAGTAGCAAGTTGCCGGTCTCGCTATTTGGGGCGCTGAGCTACATAGAGCCGCTACTGTTATTTGTGTTGTCCATTACCGTTCTGAGTCAAAGTCTTGATGAAGGTGGCTCGCTCTTTATGTACGGTATGATTACACTTGCCCTAGTGGTCATGATAATCGATAGTGCGATAGGCTATCTCGTTCGTCAGCGTAATGACCGCTTGCATGGATATAGAGAGCCGCAGGTCGGCGGCTTTCCGCCGCGCCGTCATTTTATCAATCAGCGTATCGATGGTGTGCTAAAAGCGCATCGCTTTCGTAAGATTCGTCGTTATCAAAAAAAGATGGATAAAATACAGCAAAAACTCGAACAACTTGATGCAAAATAAGCACTTATATACATTAAATTTACTGGATGTAGAAATTAATGCACTAGATGCACACTGGTATTGCTTATCTATTCCGACTTTGACATCATGCCGCCCATAATGTAGCAAGATACATTAAAAGCGTTTATCTTAGATTGTGCGACGACCTTATATGCAAAGGCCTCAGACGTTATCGTCTGAGGCTTTTGTTTTTTTAAAATTGCAAAGGATGTGCCCCAATCTCTAAAGGCTGTTGTGATGTTGACTACTAACCAAACTTCTCAGGGTGCGATCACGGCTGTGGCTGCAAACTTTTTATACTCATTGCTGTTCCTATTTGGCTTGCTGCTGCAACCGCTATCAGGAACACAAGTGGCTTCGTGGCGCGTGCTCACGATGTTTTTTGGTCTGGTGCTGCTGGTGGGTGTGCTAAAACAGTGGCAGCATATTTTTGATTATCTAAAAACCTTAAAAAATGCCAAAGAGTGGTTTTTATTCATACTACCCACACCGATTTTGGGGGCGCAAATCTGGATGTTTATGTGGGCGCCAGTCAATGGTTTGGGGCTTGAGGTGACGTTGGGTTACTTCTTATACCCGATGATAATGATCGTGGTCGGTCGCTTTTTTTATAATGAAGACATGAGCTTGCTACAGTGGGCTGCGATTATATGTGCAGGTCTTGGTATTGCTTACGATATCTTTGAATATGGTGCGATCTCTTGGGCGACTTTGTTTGTGTGCTTGGGTTATCCGCCGTACTACTTGCTGCGTCGTAAACTGGCCGTACCGTCTATCACAGGCTTGATCTCTGATCTTGTATTGTTGCTACCAATCGTATTGGTTGCGTTATATATGAATGGTGGCTTTGAGGTGGCAATCACTAACCATAAGCTTTGGTATCTGTTGCCGTTGTTGGGCATTATTAGCACTGCTGCGATGTCACTGACGATGGTCGCCAGTCAAAAGCTACCTGTCTCGTTGTTTGGGACTTTGTGCTACCTCGAGCCGGTATTTTTATTCATAACTTTCGTCACAGTTCTACAAACTTGCAGTGTCAAAGGGGCAAAAATTACGCTATTATCAAGAGCAGTGGTGTCATGTTTAATTCAAAACATGGCGCCATATTTAAGAGATTATGGCTGATTTAAAACAATATATAACTAGGACGGTTTATGTTAACTCTGCATCATTTAAATAATTCGCGCTCGTTTCGTATTTTGTGGCTACTAGAAGAGTTGGAGCTAGATTATGAGCTGACCACTTATGAGCGTACTAAGGCGTATCTTGCGCCTGAGAGTTTAAAGAAAGTGCATCCGTTGGGACACACGCCGGTGCTTGAAGTGGGTGATCGTGCTTTGGCTGAGTCAGGTTTTATCATTGAATACCTGCTTAGACACTATGACAAAGAGCATCAATTTAAGCCTACTGATGATAATGAGGCGGCATGGGAAGCTTATACTTTTTGGTTGCATTTTGCCGAAGCCACGGCGATGCCACAGTTAGTTATGCGTCTGGTATTTAGTAAAGTCGTTGAACGATCGCCTATGCTCATCAAGCCGATCAGTAAAGGTATCCGTAAACAAGTTGAAGATGGCATGATCAACAATAATATTATCAACAACCTAAATCTGATGGAGCAGCATCTCCAAGACAGTCATTGGTTTGCAGGGGAGACGTTCAGTGCCGCTGATATTCAAATGTATATCGTAGTCGCCGCCTCTAATGCGCGTGCAGGTATGGATCAATCTAAATACGCCAATCTATTGAACTGGCTCAAACGTTGTCAAGAGCGTCCCGCTTTTAAGCGTGCTGAGGCAAAGGGCGGAACACCGCAGTTTTAAAAGATACTTGTATAAACACTTAAACACCTCTCAATACTTGAGGTGATATTAGATAAAAGGTTTTGTTTATTTATAAGCAAAGCCTTTTTTAGGATAAAATAATGACAGACTTGAATACATCGCATCATGCAAAAACAAAGAAAGACACAGATGCTAAGCAGTCGCTAGATCAGAACTTGCAAAATAGGCAACCGGTTGATAACCAGCAAGTATCTATCAAATCTTGGTCACAAAAACTACTGGTTGTGATTCTGTGCGCCGCTAGTTTTTATGGTGGCTGGAAATCTTATGAATCTAATATGGTCAATGAATGTACGGCCAATGGTGGACAAATGGTTGACGGTCAAAAAACCATGATATGCCAACGGTCCTAATCCGTGCCTCTAACCTCTAATAAATAGAAGACATGACCTATGCTGAAATTAACCTTTTTGGGCACCTCCGCAGGCGTGCCAACTAAGCAGCGTAATGTAACGGCATTGGCAATCGAGTGCTTGAATCCTCATGCGTCTGGTTCATCAAAAGGCAACCAGCCGCATAGCAACAGTCAAAATAAAAAGTCGCGCCCGTGGCTACTCATCGATTGTGGCGAAGGCACACAGCAGCAATTACTGCATACCAAGCTCTCCTTACGTCAATTGACGGCTATTTGTATTACCCACGTCCATGGCGACCACTGTTATGGCCTGCCAGGGCTGCTGGCGAGTGCCGCGATGTCAGGTCGCCGTGAGCCATTGACGCTCATTGCACCAAAAGCCATCTCGGCGCTGCTTGATGCCTTTATCCTACATACTGAACTATATCTGCCATTTACCCTCAACTTTGTGTCGATAGAGGATCTGTTGTCGCAAGAAGTTAATAAAGGTAAAGTAAAAATCGACTTGGATAATCAACATCAGCTGATGATAGAGGTTTATCCGTTATCGCACCGCGTGCCATCTCATGGGTTTGGTATCACGCAGACCATTATCCGTCGCACGCTCAATACAGGTAAACTCATAGCGGATGGTGTTCCAGCAAGTGCGCTGTGGGGCAAGCTACAACAAGGCAAAAATGTCATCACTGAGGATGGTCAGCACTTACATTCGGCAGTCTATGTTCATGATGATGTGCAGCGGACAAAAGTAGTAATAGCAGGGGACAATGACACGCCAGAGTGTTTGAGTGAAGCAGTTATGGATGCGGATTTGTTGGTGCATGAGGCCACTTATACGCATGAGGTCATGATGGCCATTCAAGCCCGCAACCCTGACTTTGATCCTATGCATAGTAGCGCGCACATAGTGGGCACATTCGCGCAAAAGATGAGCTTGAAAAACATCATTTTGACTCACTTTAGCGCTCGTTATCAGAGCTTTGATAATCCAGATAGCGAAACGCCAAATATGGCCTATATTCGCTTAGATGCGCAAAGTGTCTACCAAGGCAATATATGGCTGGCAGAAGATTTTGCTCAATATAGCGTCAATGGGGCTACCGACTTGGTAGACAATCAAGCGGGTAGTCAAAAGGAGAGTCGCGTGCAGTATGTAGGCTCTGCACGCAGCAATTAGGCATAACTGTAAAGAGATAGTTTCAAAGATATGGCTTAGCGGCTGATATGGCTTAGCAGCTATGATTTACGGTCTTCAATAGCCAATTGTGTTTTGCCGCTCCAATAACGACTGAATTGATAAGCCACTCGACCTGAGCGTCCACCGCGTTCAGATGCCCAGCGCAAGGCGTCCATTCTGATTTTGTCAGGTAGATTTTCACCGTCCACATCCATTTCAATATCAGTATCAATGCGAGCTGAAATTTTCCGTTGCTCTAAATTTAGATAATGCTGCACAATCTGTAAGTATGTCTGCTGATCCATGGGATGAAAGGTCAGTGATAAGCCAAATCGATCTGATAACGACACGGTCTCGTCAATGGTCTCGTAGGGATTGACTTCATCCGTCTGCCCATTATAAATATCAAGATTGTCCTTCATCATTTGTGGTAGCAAGCGACGGCGATTACTGGTGGCATAGACCAGTAGCTTGTCTTGCTCAGAGTCTAGCGCGCCATCAAGCACGCTTTTTAGCGCCCGATAACTCTCATCTTGACCGTTAAATGCCAAATCATCACAGTAGACGATATAGCGACAAGCGCAGTCCGCTGGCAGCGCATTAATCGCGGCACGAATCTTGTCTAGCACCTGTAGATCATCACGCGCAATCTCGATAATGCGTAACCCTTCACTGTGATAGGCTTGTAGTAATGCGCGAATCAGCGAGGATTTGCCGGCACCACGTGTCCCTGTCATCAGGACGTGATTGGCAGGATAGCCTTTGAGAAACTGGCGGGTGTTTTGTACCAGCTTTGCTTTTTGCACATCAATACCTTGCAAATCATCCAAACTCAAAAATAAATTGACAGACAAAGGCTGTAGGTGACCAGTACGTCCACCGACCCAGCGATACGCAAGCTGGCTTGGGTCAATCTCAATGGTTGGTGTGACGTGCTCTTGCAGATACTGGCTAAGCAATGCTAATAAAGGGGCGGGCAGGGCATAATTGTTAGACTGTGACATAATGACTCTAGCGGTAAAGTGGCGGTTGGGTAAAACGATAGTGCGCGATTGCGACTCTATAATATGATGAGAGATAACACTGTGAAAAATAGTGCCAGTAATTTGCCTATTAAACAAGCCTTGCAAGCGCAATCTGGACAACTATTGCCAATCATTACCCAAGTATTGTCAGAGTTACAATATGCCCAAATAGTGCATCAGCGTATCAGTCAACAACTCAGAGAGGGAAGCACAGAGCAAACCCAAGAGAGCAAAACGCAAATTACCAAACAACGCAGCAAGCAAAGCTGCTATCAAGGTATAACGCGTGCACGCCATGTAGAGTATGGTAGCGTGATAATTAAATGGGAGCTATGTGCCACTTCAGTTAGACTCCAAAGTGTCTCAGATTTAACTCATGAAATAAGCGTGTTGCAAGCGTTATATAATTCGCAGAAAATCCAAGTTAGCTCTATTACGCCACCTCTATTGGCCTATCACAATGTAGAGGTCGACACATTAGAACAGAGCCAGCAGTTAACGGTATTGGTCATGCCTTATTATGAAAGCGGCAGCTTAGCCAAGCTGTTGAATCACCATGTGTCATTAACAGACAAGCAAAAACATGATTTGATTAAAGAGTCTGCTCATTTAGTCTGCAACCTACACAACGCTGGCTGGCTTCATAATGATATTAAACCTAGTAATATTTTGCTCAGTGATAATCTAACAAGTTACGCCGATAGTGATTGTATAGTGCCTGACTTACTATTGACAGATTTTGCATTAGCCCAAAGAAATGATCGACCAAACGCAATAAATTTTTCTGGCGGAACACCAGCATATTTGGCACCTGAGCGTTGGCAAGGACAAAGAGCAACGAGACAAAGTGACATCTATGCCTTCGGTATCATGATGGTTGAGATATTGGTAGGGAAGCGACCATTTATTATAGACCCTCAAAGTAATCAGTCCATGACAGATTGGGCCATTCAGCACTGCCAGCAGCCTATTCCAAAATTACCGTTAGGGTATGTTCGCTATCAAAGTATTGTTGATAAAGCATTGGCAAAGCGAATAGAGAAAAGGTATCAGAGTATGGATGAGGTGATAGCAAATTTATAAAGGTTATAACTAGAAATGCTAAATGACAGACACAAAAAAACCTGCTAAAAAGCAGGCTTTAATATTTGGTCTAAGATGTACTATCCGAAAATGGTGGGGCTGGAGAGACTCGAACTCTCACACCTTGCGGCGCCAGAACCTAAATCTGGTGCGTCTACCAATTCCGCCACAGCCCCATTTTCGTTACTCTATCATCAAAAGCGATTAAGTTCAAACGCTATCTAGACAGTTAACTGATTCGGTAGTGCGTCTCAGTGGTTGGCTATTATATAGAGTTTGAATTTTTGGTCAACCCCTATTTGCGATTATTTTTAGTTATTTTGCATTTATTTTCACGTATTTTTATAAATAATTGATATTAATGGCTTTTTAATATTGCGTTTTAAGCCTTTATTTACTCTTTGGATGGCACTCTGGGTGCAGAGATGTCTAACTGCTGTAATTTACGGGTCAGGGTATTGCGACCCCAACCAAGTAAACTTGCTGCCTCTATCTTTTTGCCACCACTATGGTTGAGTGCTGCTGTTAGCAAGACCCGCTCAAACTCAGGCGTGGCCGTTTGTAGAATATCAGTTTCGCCAGTATTGAGAGATTGTTCAGCCCAGATAGCGAGCGCTTTTTGCCAACTAAGGCTGGCAGGAGCTTGAGTGACTTGATTATTTTGGCTGTAATTATTTAAGTCATCTTTATTTTGCAGTTGAGGGTTTTCTGTATTTGCTTGTGGTGACGAGTCGTGTTCTTGGTCTAGCTCTGAGTCTAGAGGCGTGTTTTCTAATAGCTCTGGTGGCAAATCTGTCGCCATCACGGTGTCGCCCGTGGCCATCACTGTCAGCCATAGGCAGACATTCTCAAGTTGACGCACATTGCCGCGCCAGTCAAAGGTCTGCATCATCTGTAAGGCCGCAGGATGCAAATGTTTCGGTGTTGTGTTCATTTGCTCAGCTGCCGACTGCATAAAGTAGGTCGCTAATGCAGGAATGTCTTCGGGGCGTTTACGCAGTGGTGGCAGCGGTAGACGAATGACATTGAGACGATAAAACAAATCTTCACGGAAACGATTTTGTTTGACTAATTCTTCTAAGTTCTGGTGAGTGGCGGCGATGATACGGACATCTACTTGGATCGGCTGCTGTCCACCAACGCGGTAAAACTCGCCATTGGCCAGTACGCGTAACAGACGTGTTTGGGTACTAAAGGGCATGTCGCCAATTTCGTCCAAAAATAACGTACCGCCATTAGCCTGCTCAAAACGTCCTTGACGAGTTGTCGTTGCACCAGTGAACGCGCCTTTTTCGTGACCAAATAATTCAGACTCAATCAAATCATGTGGTATGGCTGCCATATTAAGGGCGATAAATGGTTGCTGTTTGCGCGGTGAGTGCTGGTGCAAGGCACTGGCAACCAACTCTTTACCTGTTCCTGACTCTCCGGTGATCAAGACTGAGATGGGGGACTGCGCCAATCTACCAATGGCACGAAACACGGCTTGCATGGCTTGTGACTGACCGATGATACCGCTCGGATTGCTATTAGCTTTAGAGGCAGTTGTCACCTCAGCTTTATTTTTGCTGTGTTTAGAGTGTGTACTGGTAGGTGCTTCAGGTGTTATCTCACTGTCAGCGCGCGCGTCAGTCGCGATATGGGTATCAGATTCGTTCGAATAATGAGCTATCGCCATATTTGGCTGGTAGTTGATCGCTTTATAGATAGTGGCAACAGCATCATCTAGGTCAAAGGGCTTTGGTAAGTATTCAAATGCACCGGTCTGATAGCTATTAATCGCAGAGGTGAGGTCTGAGTGCGCTGTCATAATGACAATCGGCATGTCCGGAAAGTGCTGGTGTACCCAGTCACTAAATGACAAACCATCCATCATTGGCATACGAATATCAGTCAATATTACATCTGGCAGCTGTGTGGCTGATTCTTGCTGTTTTAGCGCATCATTGAGCCGAGTCCATGCTGCCTGCGCTTGGGTAAAACTGATAACGGTCAAACCAGCATCTTCAAACGTATCTGCCAATACCATACGCAGCGCTGCATCATCGTCGATTAACCAGAGCGTTGCAGGCTGATCGCTGGGTGCATTATTGACGGTGACTATTGGAGAGTGTGCATCGCTTTTAGGGTTTTGGTTGTCACTGTATTGGGTCATGTATCGGGCCTAATGAGCAATTGTTATTGTCGGTTTGGGATTGGATGTCTTACAATTTAACAGTTTTATGCCGCCGTGTGTTCTATGATTCAGTGACGGGCTGGGTAAAAGGCAGATATAGTGTAAAGCGTGTTTGCTTGCCGTTCGCCTCCTCTGTAGAGCTCACATCAATCATACCATGATGATGGCTGATAATATCTTGTACGATAGATAAGCCAAGGCCAGTACCTGCTGCACGGCTGGTCACCATCGGAAAAAATATTTGTCCGATAAGTGCCGGATCAATGCCCGAACCATTATCAGTGATAGTGATTTGCAGCACTTGCTTGTGCTGCTGCCCGACAATCGTATGCTGAAAGGCAACGCGCGTTTGAATGTGCAAGGTTGGCTGATAAGCAGTCTCTGTATCGGTCTGTACGTCGGTCAATGGTAACTCCTTAGACGCAGAGAGTTTGTTCTGCTGTAGCGTTTGCTCAAACTCAGTCATAGACTCACATGCATTATTCATAATATTTAAAAATACCTGAATCAATTGGTCTTTGTCAGCACACAACTCAGGCAATGACAAATCATAATCCCTCTGTATCGTCACTTGTGGGTATTGACTGACTACCAAGGTCAAAACATGCTCTAGTGGTTCATGGACATTCAGCGTTTGCCAGTTTGGCAGCTGATTTGAGCCAAGCAGCTGAGCAATCAGGTGCGTCAAACGGTCAGTTTCTGAGATGATAATGTCGGTATAGTTACGCAGCTTTTGATTCATTTTTTGCAAATCATCGTTTGTGCCAGCGCTAGTGTCCTGTGAGATGCTGAGCGCGTGAGAGTGACTGTTAGCCGCCGTCGTATTCGCATCACTGAATTTAATAAACTGCCTTTGCAATAACTGCGCTGCACCCCGAATGCCCGCAAGTGGGTTTTTGATTTCATGCGCGACCGACCGTAGCATGTGACGAGCAACCGCATATTGCTGCTGCTGGCGCTGCTCTTCTGAGATGCGACTTTGGCGATCCTTGCCCCACATCTCGATAATAAAATACGACTGCTGCTCGTAGATAACAGGTGTCACGCTATAATCGACCGAAAGTAGTAGGTTGCCATTCAAAGGCGTCTGGATGACGTGATCATGGTCAATGAAAGGCTGTTGGTAGTTTTGTGCTTGATTGAACCGCTCTGTCAAAGAATAGAGGGGTTCATCCAGAGGTTTGTTTTCACTATCATCACTGACATTGTCGATAGAAGCATTTTCTTTTAGTTTTAATTCATCGGGTGCCAATAGCGTCAAGATAGACTGGTTGATTAACCTCCCACTACTAATAGCCAGTAATTGCTCCGCTTGAGCATTTAAACGGGTTATCGATAACTGATCATTGACCCACAAAATAGCGGTGAATAGATGCTGTGATACGAATGCTAAATCAGGGGTGGTTTTGGTGGTGATAAAATCAGCAGTCATGGATAGTGCCCAGAAAAATAGGAGGTTTGAATCAATATTTAACCATAAATCAAGACTATAGAGCGGCAAAACTGGTGATTTTTGCAAAAAAAACGTACAATGCGCTCAGCCAATTTATCTCTAGCAAGGTCAGCCATGTCCAAAACTTCTACCGAGTCAGTGAACACGACAATGACAGCCCCTACGTCAGCCGTAAAAGACACTGCCACTATCTTTAATCCTGCAAAGCCATCAATACCGCAAGAGCAGAGTCAGACAGATGTCAGTCAAACACATGCTGACCAGCCTTATCATCATAAAGCCAACCACAATCAAAATCGCAGCATTACTCAAAGCAGCCACGCTACTTCAGTCTCGACGGCTAATGCAACTGCCACGATGCCAGTGACTATAGCGCCAAAGATTGGATTTGTGTCACTAGGTTGCCCAAAAGCCTTGGTGGATAGTGAGCGTATTATCACTGAGCTGAGCCGTGACGGTTATCAAGTCGCAAGCGACTATGACGGTGCAGATTTGGTCGTGGTCAACACCTGCGGCTTTATTGAGTCAGCGGTGCAAGAATCACTTGATGCGATTGGCGAGGCCATTAGTCAAAACGGCAAAGTAATTGTCACAGGCTGTCTGGGCAAAGAAGCGGAAAAAATCCGTGAGATGCATCCCGCTGTACTCGCAGTGACAGGCGCGCATGCCTATGATGAAGTGATTACAGCCGTTGCACAGCACGTGCCAAAGCCAAATCGCAGCTTGGATGCCAATTACGACCCAAAAATAGACTTGATCAATGAAGCGGGGGTCAAACTGACGCCCAGTCATTATGCGTATCTAAAAATCTCAGAAGGCTGTAACCACCGCTGTACGTTCTGTATTATCCCAAGTTTGCGCGGTGATCTCGTGTCGCGCCCGATTGATAATGTCATGAACGAAGCCATGGCGCTCAAAAAAGCGGGCGTGAAAGAGTTGCTTATCATCTCGCAAGACACCTCAGCCTATGGGCTGGACCTCAAATATAAGACCAGCTTTTGGAATGGCATGCCGCTCAAGTCTAAGTTTTATGATTTATGCCAAGCCTTGAATGATCTAGGCATTTGGGTGCGTCTGCATTATGTTTATCCATACCCACATGTAGACAAAGTCGTCGAGCTGATGGGCGAAAAGAAACTGCTGCCTTATCTCGATATTCCGTTTCAGCATGCCAGTCATCGTATTCTAAAAGCAATGAAACGCCCTGCGCACAGCGAAAATACCTTGGCTCGTATCAAAGCATGGCGTGATATCTGCCCTGATATCGTGATTCGCTCAACTTTCGTAGTTGGCTTCCCAGGCGAGACTGAAGAAGATTTTCAGTGCTTGCTTGATTGGCTGGTCGAGGCGCGACTTGACCGCGTGGGGGCATTTACGTATTCAGAAGTAGAAGGTGCTGTCGCCAATGATTTGCCAAGCCATGTGCCTGAAGACGTCAAGCAATCTCGCTACGAGCGTTTGATGGCGCTGCAACAAGAGATCTCAGCGCAAAAACTACAAGAAAAAGTCGGCAAAACCTTAATGGTATTGGTTGATGAGATTGATAGTGATGAGAATATCGCTATTTGCCGCAGTTATGCTGATGCGCCTGAAATTGACGGGCATGTCTATGTTGATGACATTACTGCTCAAGTCAAAGTTGGGCAGTTCCTGACCGTGACGATTGATGATGCCAGCGAATATGATCTATTTGCCAGTTATCAAGGTTAAGTGTTCGACAAGATATACGAGTGAAAATTGCCCAATAGCGGGCAGTTTTTGCTACAATTAGCGCAATTTAGCCTGTTTAATACGCTTGTCTTTAAGTGCAGCGTTACGGGCAAACCTGATTTGTGTTTTACCCATAATTTTCTTTATAATTTCATGATAATAAGGTGACCTCATGTCTGACAAAAACCCGCGTTACGCCCGTATCTTGCTAAAACTCTCTGGTGAAGCCTTGGCTGGTAGCAAAGACATGGGTATTGATACCGAAGTGCTCGATAAAATGAGCCTGTCTATCGCTCATTTGCGTGGACTAGGTGTTCAGGTTGGTATCGTGGTTGGCGGTGGCAACTTATATCGCGGCGCACAATTACAAAAAGAAGGTTTGGTTGGCCGTGTGACGGGTGATCAGATGGGTATGCTAGCCACTGTCATGAATGGTCTGGCGATGCGTGATGCGCTTGAGCGTCGTAATATCAAAACGCGTTTGATGTCTGCATTGCCAATTGGTGAGGTCACCGAAAGCTATAGCAGTCGTAATGCGATTCGCTATCTCAAAAATGGTGAAGTGTGTATCTTTGTTGCTGGAACAGGCAACCCATTCTTCACCACTGATACGGCTGCTTGTTTGCGTGGTATCGAGATTGAAGCCGGCTTGATTTTGAAAGCGACTAAGGTTGATGGCGTTTATGACAAAGACCCAAGCCTCCATACTGATGCCAAAAAATACGACGGGCTCACCTTTGATGAAGTGTTAGAGCAGAAACTTGGCGTGATGGATTTGACGGCTATCGCGCTATGCCGCGAGCATAACGTACCGCTACAAGTGTTTGATATGACCAAACCTAATGCATTGCTAAATGTCATCATGGGTGAAAACGAAGGCACACGCGTTTTTCATTAATTAATTCCCTGAATTGATGTAGCGTTGATCGGTCACTTCAGAGAGTGGCTAATAACAAAAAGTAGCTAATAACAAATATCCCAATAGCAAATAAAAAATTTGTCGATAGCGATAAATAAGGACACACAATGATTAAAGAGATTAAGCAAGACGGCGAAGCACGCATGCAAAAAACGTTGGAAGCGCTTGAGAACACTTTCAGTAAAGTTCGCACTGGACGTGCACACCCAGGTATGTTGTCAGGCGTGATGGTCAGCTACTACGGTGCACCAACCCCCCTAAACCAAGTCGCCAGCGTCAACGTTGAAGACTCACGTACGTTATTGGTTCAACCGTTTGACCGTACGATGGTACAAGCAGTAGACAAAGCCATTCGCGAAGCAGATTTGGGCTTAAACCCAATGACAGCGGATGTGATTCGTGTGCCCATGCCAGCGTTGACCGAAGACACCCGCCGCGATATGCAAAAACTTGCTCGCGGAGAAGCAGAGAGCAGCCGTGTATCTATCCGTAATATCCGCCGTGACATGATGAATGACATCAAAGATCTAGCAAAAGAGAAAGAAATCTCAGAAGATGATGAGCGCCGTGCTAACGATGACATCCAAAAAATCACTGACAAGTACATTGAAACTATCGATAGCCGCCTCAGCAAAAAAGAAAGCGATTTGATGGAAGTTTAATACTGATCCATTTGGTATTTATAGCAAGAATCAATTCGGTAGATTATCTGTAATTTAGCAGCCAATACCTTGTAGTTATTGGCTGCTTGTTATGACATGGATAATATGATTTATTAATGTGAGTGCAGTTTACTGATATTTCTCAAATATATTGTAAGCTATAAAAATTTTGATCGCTAAATTATGATAAATTTGTGAATTATTTACATGGCGCTTTTAATCGCCACTGCACACGTTATTATTATTTTACCTTAACAATAAGCAAGTTTGCCTATGTCCACTTCAGCCGTTACGGCTCCTAACATTCTTCCTCGTCATATCGCGATTATCATGGACGGTAATAACAGATATGGCAAAGCCAATAACCTGGGTAAAGGTCAAGGTCACATAGCTGGTAAAACTGCTTTAGACCCTATCGTAGAATATTGTGTCGAGACCGGTATTGAAGTACTGACTGTTTTTGCTTTCTCTAGCGAAAATTGGCAGCGACCACCTAGTGAAGTTGCACTATTAATGCAGTTGTTGGCATCGACCATTGATGAGCAAATGCCGCGTATGAAAAAATACTGTATTCGCTTACGTTTTATCGGTGATCGCAGTCAGCTTAGTGAAGAATTACAAGCGTTAATGGCGGATGCCGAAGCAGAAACTGCAAGCTTTGATGCCATGACATTAGTCATTGCGATTAGCTACGGTGGACAATGGGATATTGCTCATGCAGCAAAACAGCTGGCACAACAAGTGCAGGCAGGTGAGTTGAGGGCTGAAGATATTAGTGCAGAAATGCTCGGTGAGCAAGTACAACTGGCAGACGCTCCAGCAGTAGACATGCTGGTTCGTACTGGTGGTGATTATCGAATATCGAATTTTTTATTATGGCAAGCGGCCTATGCAGAGTTGTTTTTCACGCCAACTTTATGGCCAGATTTTGTTCCAGAAGAGCTGGCTTCGATGATGGCTGAGTTTGCACAGCGTCAACGCCGTTTTGGTAAAACCAGCGAGCAGGTAGGGATAGAGCAGCATAGTCGCTGATGCAATAGTAGCCATAAAAATTCAGACAGTATTCTCTAGGTCGCTAATACCGCTTGCTTACGAGATGATAAACCGTTTTAATGAGGGTCAATGCTATTAATGGGCACAGGTCTATCAACTGTTATAATGCATTTTTTTGACTGTACCTTCTTCATCATTATAAGGCTCGATAAGTATGTGGCAACGAATTAGAACGGCAATAGTTCTCGTTATTATCGTTGGTATTGCAATGTTTGCGAGCCAAACCCCTATTTTATTCGCACCGCTTTTAGCCGTTGGCGTCATTATCGCAGCTCATGAGTGGGCGAAGTTGATGCCGAAGTGGCGTCAACCTATTGTCTTTGTGCTATTAGTTTTAGTGATAACTGTCGTATCGCTTATGTTGAAGGTGACTTGGTTATTTTGGTGGACGGCCTCGCTTGTCATATGGCTGACGGCACTATCTTGGGTGCGCGCATTCCCAACACAGACAAAATGGTACGGAAAACATCTAGCGTTGTTGGGTGTGGTTATTTTGACAGCCTCTATCACTGCGATTTTTTACCTTTGGCAGCTATCAGCATGGTGGCTACTTTATGTGTTTTTATTGGTCTGGTGTGCTGATAGCGGTGCTTACTTTGTTGGTCGTAAGCTTGGCCGCCGAAAAATGGCACCCAATGTCTCACCCAATAAGAGTATGGAAGGATTGGCCGGTGGTTTGATTACAGGTCTACTGGTAGTCGTTGCGATCAGTGTGTTTAAGCTACAACTGACAGGCGCATCGCTAGTCGCCTTTGTGGCACTATCGGCGCTAACGATTCTGGCTTCTGTGCTTGGTGATCTTTTTGAATCAATGCTCAAGCGCCGTGCTGATGTCAAAGACTCTGGTACCATCTTACCAGGACATGGTGGTGTACTTGATCGTATTGATTCATTGCTATCTGCAACTCCGATATTTGCACTTGGCTTTTGGGCGATACAGCAGCTAGGTTTGATTGTGGTATAAGACTTTGATTGTGGTATAAGACAAAGTCACTTAGCTGATTTTATGATGCGATAAGTAAGCGAAGTGACCGTTTTGGTTAGTCTTTTACAACGGTCTTATTTGTTACTATATAGTCTTATTATCCTTTATATTTTTTAAACCTCATTTACTCTTTTCTCCTTCTCTAAATATTAAATATCATAGGCATTAATGGTTATGACGCAACGCATCGCCGTACTAGGCGCGACAGGCTCGATTGGCGATAGCACGTTAGCAATATTAGCGGCGCAACCGCAACATTATGAAGTTTACGCATTGTCAGGCTACCACCGTTTAGATAAGCTATTTGCGCTTTGTCAGCAGTTTTTGCCTAAGCGCGTCAGCGTGCCAAAAGCCGCTGTGGATGATTTTTCCAAAAAGCTTAAAGCAGCAGGGATTGATAGTGATGTAGTAGGGGGCGAGGAAGGTCTAGTAGATATAGCCACTGATTCACAAACTGATACTGTCGTTGCTGCCATCGTAGGCGCAGCAGGACTGCCTTCTACCTTAGCCGCAGCACGCGCAGGTAAGCGTATTTTGCTCGCCAATAAAGAAGCGCTGGTGATGGCAGGGCAGGTCATGATCAATGCGGTCAAAACACATAATGCTACGTTGTTACCCCTCGACTCTGAGCACAATGCTATTTTCCAGTGCTTACCACTCGCTATTCAGCAAGACAACACCCAAATTCATCAGCCAAATCATGGTGTACGCAAACTGTGGTTGACGGCTTCAGGTGGCCCATTTTTGCAGCAGTCTTTTGAGCAGATGCAGCAAGCAACTGTCGCAGAGGCAGTCAAGCACCCTAACTGGTCAATGGGCCAGAAGATATCTGTCGACTCAGCCACAATGATGAATAAAGGGCTTGAGTTGATCGAGGCTTGTCATTTGTTTGATTTGCCTGAAAATAATATAAATGTGGTCATTCATCCACAAAGTATCATTCACTCAATGGTAGAATATAGCGATGGTAGCTTTTTGGCACAGCTTGGCAGTCCAGATATGAAAACTCCAATTGCCCATGCGCTCAGTTACCCTAGCCGTATTGATAGCGGTTCGGAGCCATTAGATTTATATGCACTTAGTTGTTTGGAGTTCATTGAGCCTGATCTGCAAAAATTTGCCTGTCTACGCCTTGCTCGTCAAGCAATGCAAGCAGGTACGCAGGCGACTATTGTACTAAATGCAGCCAACGAAATTGCAGTGGCAGCGTTTTTAGATGGACAAATTCGTTTAACTGACATTGCTGATATCAATGAGCGTGCCTTAAACGATATACAGCTGCCACCATTAAACGAAACGGCTGACATAGAAGATATATTAGCCATTGACAAGATAGCGCGTCACCTTACTGATAAGCTTGTGGCAAAATTGGCATAATCGTAGCAATCATTAGCCATAAATAGCCTCTTGGTTAAAAAATGGTACTAATAAACGATATCAGTGAAGATGTTGATGTTGATGTTGATGTTGATGTTGATGTTGATAAAAGATGCTAAGCAACAATACTGAGAAAAGATCATGACGTTTTTATTAACGCTTCTTGCGGCAATATTTGTCTTAGGTCCACTCATTGCCTTACATGAGTGGGGGCACTATATCGTGGCACGGATGTGCGGCGTCAAAGTATTAACATACTCTATCGGTTTTGGCCCTAAACTATTTGGTTGGACCAGCAAAAAAAGTGGCATCGATTATCGTATCTCAGCATTGCCACTCGGCGGCTATGTCAAAATGCTTGATGAGCGTGAAGGCAATGTCGCAAAAGATGAACAGCATCTTGCGTTTAATTATCAGCATCCGCTCAAGAAGATTGCGATTGTCGCCGCTGGCCCCATCATGAATTTCATCATTGCCATTGCGCTCTTTTGGGTGCTTTTCATGACGCCCTCTGAGCAGTTGGCTACCAAAATCGGGCAAGTACTGCCAGATACCCCAGCTGCGATGGCGCAGTTACCTGTCGGTGATAAGATTATTGCGATTGATGGGCACGATGTACAAACGTGGGAAGGCATCAATTATCGCCTTGCAGGACGGATGGGTGAGACAGACAATGTGAGTATCACACTACAGTCAGATGCCCAAACCAATCAGTCGATCAAAACCTATCAAGCACCAGTCACACAATTTATGCAGGGTGATGCGCAAGGTAAAGATGCATTGACCAGCTTTGGTATGTTACCGTGGCAGCCGCAGATTGCCCCGATTGTCGGTGAATTGGCGCCTGATGGTGCGGCTAGCCGTCAAGGTCTACAGGTGGGCGATCGTATTACCGCCATCAATAATCAAAACATTGACGATTGGATTAGCGCCACGCGTATTATTCGTGATAATCCCGAGGTGTTACTTGATTTTACCGTATTGCGTGATGACAAAACGGTGCAATTGCAAATTATGCCGCAAGGTAAAAAAGACAACTTGGGTAATAATTACGGTCAAATTGGCGCCATGGTTGATCAGACTGAGATTGCTATTCCTGATGCCTACAAAACCACCGTGGTTTATGGCCCTGGCGAGTCATTGGTCAAGTCGTTCGAGAAGACTGAGCAGCTAGCTGTGATGACGGTAAGCTCGATGGGAAAAATGCTCTCAGGTATGATTGGTCTGGATAACTTGTCAGGTCCGATTACCATTGCCAAAGTTGCCAAGCAAAGCTTTGATATCAGTTGGCAGATGGTATTATCGACTGCCGCGCTCATTAGTTTAAGTCTGGCGGTATTAAATCTTTTACCGATTCCAGTATTAGATGGTGGTCATATCGTTTATCATTTCATCGAACTGATTCGCGGTAAACCGCTCTCTGAAAGGGTGCAAATGGTGGGGTTAAATATCGGTTTACTCTTACTGGCAGGTTTCATGGTGTTAGCAATTGGTAATGACATCAGTAGGCTGTTTTGATCGGTTAATGAGTAATATAATCAATAAAGCACGATATACTAATGGTTTAATGCCTCTTACGCTTTGATTGTTGCTATTATACGCAAGATACTTTGTGTCATAGCCTCTGTACTAATCGTAATTTTTAGTTTATTTTGTGATTCTTTTTATATAAAGTGTTCTGAGTCAGCCGTGCATGGAGTTGCGACTTTGTGCAAATGGGCTGGACAACATATGCTTTTTAACTTAACTTTAGCAAGTTTTTTATTGACGGATAGTGTTTATGCGTACGCCTTTATTTATGAGCGCGGCTGGGTTGCCGTTAGTTGTAGCGATGATGAGTATGCCGGTACAGGCTGCAGAATTTGTAGTGAATGACATCGGTTTCAATGGCTTACAACGCCTAACCCCTGATAGCCTCTATCCGGTTCTACCTATTACGGTAGGAGATACGGTCAACGACAGTAGCTTGGCGGCCAGTATCAAGGCACTATACGCCACTGAAAACTTTGCTGATATTCAAAGCCGTGTCGAAGGTGGTAACCTCAGATTTGATGTTATTGAACGTCCAACCATTGCCGAAGTGAATTTTGAAGGTAACAAGCTCATTCCCAAAGAAGGGCTTGAGCAAGGCCTTGGGAATGCTGGACTGTCTGTCGGTAATGTACTGAAGCAATCGACCCTGCAAGGCGTTGCTAATGAGCTGCAACAGCAGTATATCAGCCAAGGTTACTACAACAGTAATATTGAAGTAGATCAGACGGTACTTGATGGTAACCGCGTCAAACTTGATGTGCGCTTCATCGAAGGTAAGCCTGCTAAAGTTGTTGATATTAATGTGATTGGCAACAAACACTTTAGTGATGAAGAGATCAAAGATGTCTTTGCGGTAAAAGAATCATCATGGACGCGTCTGCTATCAAAATCTGATCGATATGCACAAGAAAAACTGGCCGCCAGTTTAGACAATTTAAAAGCATTGTATCAAAACGATGGTTATGTGCGTTTCGCAGTAGATAACGCGGTACTCAATATTAGTGAAGATAAACGTAGTGTGTTCATCGAAGTCAGTTTGAGTGAAGGTGAGCAGTATCAGTTTGGTGACGTCAATTTCTTAGGTAAGCCTACTTTTGATAACGACGAACTAAAAGAGTTGGTGACTTTTGCGCCTAATGAAAAATATTCACAGGCCAAACTGGATGACACCACAGCTGCGCTCAAAAGACGCTATGGTAACGAAGGGTATTATTTAGCTCAAGTTAGACCTGTACCACGCATTAATGACGACACCAAAATGGTTGACGTGGATTATTATATCGATCCTGCACGTCCTATTTATGTTCGCCGTATCAACTTCACAGGCAATCTAAAAACTCAAGATGAAGTATTGCGCCGTGAGATGCGTCAACTGGAAGGGTCTCTTGCCTCTAGCGAAAAAATCCAGCTTTCACGTACACGTCTTATGCGTACCGGTTTCTTTAAAGCTGTTAACGTTGATGTAAAACCAGTACCCAATCAGCCAGATCAAGTAGATGTCAACTATACCGTAGAAGAGCAACCTTCTGGTAGTTCAACGATTGCAGCAGGTTACTCGCAGAGCGGAGGTGTTACTTTTCAGTTGGATTTGACCCAAAATAACTTTATGGGCACTGGTAACCGCGTTAAAGCCGCACTATCACGTTCAGAGACACGTGATTCGTATAGCTTGGGTTACACCGATCCATACTTTACAGAAAATGGCGTCTCACAAGGGGTGAGTGCTTATTATCGCGAAACCAAATACGATGATAGAAACGTCAGTAATTATGTCACTGATGCCTACGGTGCTACGCTAAATTATAGCTATCCTGTGGATGAGACCAAGCGTGTCAGTGCTGGTCTAAATGTCGACAACACGACAGTACGTGGTGGTCGTTTCCTCGGCATATCAAACGCACAAGAAATCATCGATGACGGCGGTACTGTTGAAGACTTCACTGGAGATTTCGAAGGTCGTACTGGCTTTAAAAATGATTATCAGACTTACAACTTACTATTGGGCTGGGACTACAGCACACTAGATCGCCCAGTGTTTCCGACTAAAGGTATGAGCCACACTGTTGATGCTACCATTGGCCTTGGCGATTCTAGCTATCAGAAACTCGTTTATCGCGGCAACGTGTATTATCCGCTTTATAAAGATTGGATCGCGCGCGGTTATACCAAACTTGGCTATGGTAATGATTTGCCATTCTATGAAAACTTCTACGCGGGTGGTTATGGTTCAGTACGTGGTTATGAGTCTTCAACGTTAGGACCTAAGTCACAAGCTTATTATGATGCTATTAACGATCCCGCTGATCAGACGTATAGTACAGAAGAGGTTGGTGGTAATGCGTTAGTTAGTTTTGGTACCGAGCTAATTCTACCAATGCCGTTTAAAGGCGATTGGGCAGATCAAGTGCGTCCAGTACTATTTGCTGAAGGTGGTCAGGTATTCGATACAAGTGACAAAGAAGACCGTACCTTCGTTAATCCTGGCACTGGTGAGGATACAGGTGTACCACTATTGACCCAAGACAACGAATTCCGCTTTAGTGCAGGTGCAGGTGTGACATGGTATACACCAATTGGTCCAATTTCACTCAGTTATGCCGTACCTTTTGGTGATAAAGAAGGCGACGAAACTGAAAAGGTCCAGTTCCAGATTGGTAATACATTCTAGATCGCTAATATTATCTAAATATATCTAATCGTTCTCAAATATTTGTCTAAGTAAGTTAGAATGTCATTAGTTTCCAGTAGGTCGTCAAAACACATTGTTATTTTGACGACCGTTTTATATATAACAATAGTCTATTAATAGTCATTATGATAACGATTGAGCAACTTATCACTCGGATTGAGCAGCGCCAGCCCATTATCAATAAGGCTGATATTAGTGCTGAGCAGTTACGTCACCCATTTAACAGTGTTGGAAGTTTAACTACTGCTGACCAAAAGCAGCTAAGCTTTTTGGCAGACCCTCACTATATCTCTAGTTTGTCCGGTAGCCAAGCAGGTGCAGTATTGGTCACCCAAGCGTATCGTGACCAAGTACCTGAGTCGGCCTTAGCGTTGGTTGTCTCTGACCCATACCTAGCTTATGCCAGCGCCAGCCAACTATTTGCCCATCAGTCACTATCTGCTGGAATCCATCCTAGTGCTGTGATCTCTGATAGCGCTGTGATTGGTGATGAGGTTAATATTGGTCCTTTTTGTGTCATTGGCGACTATGTGCAGATAGGAGCGCGTAGCTCACTTGATGCCCATGTAGTGATCGAGGCGCATTCTGAGATCGGTACTGACAGTGTTATCAAATCGCAAGTGGTTATTGGTCATGATTGTGTCATTGGCAATTATGCAAGATTGCATGTGGGTGCGAGCATTGGTGCCGAAGGGTTTGGCTTTGCTCCTACCAACAACCCTAGTGTTTCAGGCTGGGAGCGGATCGCTCAGCTAGGCCGTGTGATTATTGGTGATCATGTACGCATTGGTAGTCACACCTGTGTCGATCGCGGCGCCATTGATGATACGGTTATTGGCAATCATGTTATCATTGATAATTTGGTTCAAGTTGCTCATAACGTACGTATTGGTGACGGTACTGCCATTGCCTCCCAAACGGGTATTGCCGGTAGTACGACGATAGGTAAACGCTGCATTATTGGCGGTGCTGTCGGTATCACAGGGCATATCGAAATTACAGATGATGTGGTTTTATCAGGTATGACCATGGTTACCAAATCTATAAAAACTGCTGGTTCTTACTCTTCTGGAACTGCTGCTATGCCAACTGCTAATTGGCGCCGTGCAGCGGTACGCTTTCGTCAGCTTGGTCGTGATTAATGCGAACACATACAAACAATAAACATCCAAAACATAGCAAGGAAGCCTCATTATGAGCAATGACCATATAGATATCCCAACTGATGAAGACATCAAAAGCTTGGCTGAGCAAGGTCTTACCCTGCCACTAACGTATCATACGATTAAGCATTATTTACCACATCGTTACCCTTTTATGTTGGTCGATAGAGTAGTCGCTTGTACACCAGGAGAGTGCATTACGGGTATCAAAAATGTGACCATTAATGAAGAGTTTTTTAATGGGCATTTTCCTGACGAGCCAATCATGCCAGGGGTATTGATGGTAGAGGCAATGGCACAGGTTTCAGGCATACTTGGGTTCATTACCGCAGGTCTGACTTCAAAAGATGGCTATCTGTATTTGTTTGCTGGTGTGGATAAAGTGCGTTTTAAGCGCCGAGTCATTCCTGGTGATCAACTCACCATTCGTGCCAAGACAGTGATGCAGCGCCACGGTATTTATAAGTTTGATTGTACGGTGCATGTCGAAGACGAACTTGCTGCGAGTGCTCAAATCATGATTGCGCGTCAAGAGCAGCAAAAAATCAAAGACAGTAAAAGTGCCTAAGTTTGTAATAAGTTAGCATTCATAAAGCGCTATATCGAATCGATCTTCACAATTATAATGAGCTATTATATTGATATTTAACAAAGCAGCGGATATTGGCCTCATTCATGAAGCCAAACTGGCTGTATTTGGCTGACTATTTATTTGCATTAAATGATACAAGGGCCCACATCATGAGTCAGATTCACCCTACAGCACTCATCTCACCATCTGCACAGATTGATGAGACTGCCATCATTGGTCCCTACTGTATCATTGGTGATGAAGTGTCAATTGGACCACATACTGTGTTGCATAGGCATGTCGTTGTCACAAAGTTAACGCGTATCGGTGCACACAATCAATTCTATCAGTTTGCGAGTGTTGGAGAGGATCCTCAGGATCTAAAGTATGCAGGTGAGCGTACTTGGCTTGAGATTGGCGATCACAATACGATTCGCGAAGCTTGTAGCCTACATCGCGGTACTGCACAAGATAGTGAGCTAACCAAGATAGGTAGTCATAACTTGTTGATGGTCAATACTCATGTGGCGCATGATTGTGTGATTGGCGATCATAATGTGCTGGCAAATAATGTTGGTGTTGCAGGTCACGTGACTATCGGCAGCCATACAATCATCGGTGGTAACTCAGGCATTCATCAGTTTTGTACAGTAGATGACTATAGTCTGGTTGGCGGCGCCAGCTTGATTTTAAAAGACGTCGCAGCGTTTACGATGGTGTCTGGTAATCCAGCAAAAGCTCATGGTCTAAATATCGAAGGCATGCGCCGAAAAGATTGGTCGAAAGAAACCATTGATGTCCTACGCCAAGCGTATCGTACTATTTTTAGATCGGGTCTGACGACAGCGCAAGCTTTAGAGGTTCTGCAAGGTGAGCTACTATCTCAAGAGCCAAAAGTTCAATTGTTGATTGATTCACTACAAAAAAGTCGTCGCGGGGTGGTGCGTTAAACGCATATTGAGCTACGATAGAAGCTAGGCTAGATAGTCGTTTTTTACAGTTTTAATCTGCCTAAATTTTATTAATAAAAGATAATATTGCTAAAAGCCATAACCAATTGTTATGGCTTTTTATATTTATGAATGCTTGACTTTTTTGGTCGCTTAGCAGAAACTGAGCGTTTATGATATTGTAAACAATTCTTTCTTAATGTTACGGGACACTCCATATTGAAGTGTTTACTAAATAGTTTGATAGTAGTAGTGACTATTTATGATGATCAAGGAGGATTGTCAGTAGCGTTATTTGAAGTACGAGGACGCAAAAAATGGCTATCAATAAACAAGAACATGCGCAATGGAGCTCAAGTTTTGGCTTCGTGTTAGCGGCAGTAGGTTCAGCAGTAGGTTTGGGAAATATATGGAAGTTTCCATATATGGTGGGTGAGAGCGGTGGTTCAGCTTTCGTTATCGCTTATTTATTCTGTATCGCGCTAGTCGGTTTTCCAATATTAGTTGCTGAATGGCTCATTGGTCGCCGTGGACAAAAAAACCCAGTCAACACGTTTGCGGATGTGGCTGCTAGCGAAGGTAAATCTCGTAGCTGGACCATCGTTGGTGCTACTGGTATTTTGGGTGGCTTTTTAATTCTATCCTTCTATAGTGTGATCGGTGGTTGGGCACTTAACTATATCACCAAAGTGGCGTCAGGCAGCTTTACAGGTCAAGATAGTGATTCTGTGGCTGCGACCTTTGATGCGATGCTAGCATCAGCCGGTACATTGACGATTTGGCACACTGTATTCATGATTTTAACGGCCGTTATCGTTGGTATTGGTGTAACGAGTGGTATCGAAAAAGCAGCCAAGATTTTGATGCCACTATTGGGTGTGATCCTTTTCGTTATCGTTGGTTATAACATAATGAATGGCGGTTTTGGTGAGGCAGTTGCTTATTTGTTCACGCCAGACATGAGCAAGCTGACGGCTGACGTTATGCTTGCAGCATTAGGTCATGCCTTCTTCACGCTATCGATTGGTATGGGCATCATGGTTGCTTATGGTTCGTATTTGGGCCGTGAAGTGAACTTGCTAAAAACTGCACGTACCGTTGTTATTTTGGATACGGTTATCGCTTTGGCGGCTGGTTTAGCCATTTTCCCAATTATCTTTAGTAACGGTCTAGATCCTGCGTCAGGTCCTGGTCTGATCTTCGTCAGCTTACCGATTGCTTTTGGTAGCATGAGTGCGGGTATTATCATTGGTGCATTGTTCTTTTTGCTTATTACCTTTGCAGCTGTCACCTCATCTATCTCATTACTAGAGCCAACGGTTGAGCTACTAGAAGAGCGTACGTCGATGAGCCGTACCGTATCGACTATCGTTGCCAGTACTGTGATTTGGCTATTAGGCATTGCCGCATTGCTATCGTTTAACCTATGGTCTGAATTTACTATTATGGGTAACGGTATCTTTGATGCCCTAGACAAGATTACCAGTAAGTTCCTGTTACCTCTAACAGGTCTTGCGGCTATCGTATTTGTTGGTTGGAAAATGGATCAGCGTAGTATTCAGCAAGAGCTTGGTTTATCTAATGCGACATGGCAGCTTTGGCAAATTGTTGCAAAATTCATCGCGCCAATCGCTGTGATCGTGGTATTTGTTACCTCACTGATGGGCTAATAGTTATTTACAATGATTTAGACATGTAAATCATTGAGTGATAAAAGCAGTACACATAAAAAGGGCTTAAGAATTATCTTAAGCCCTTTTTATGTCTAATAATATCAATAAATACTAAAATAGATTAACGCAAGTTTAACTCAGGAATGGTTTGTCCACGCTTATTATAAAATTCGCTAACGAATTCATCAAACTGATCTTGCTCAATGGCGTCTCTGATCCCTTGCATCAAACGTTGGTAATAGCGTAAGTTGTGAATGGTGGCTAGCTGAGCACCCAACATCTCTTTACATTTATTAAGATGGTATAAGTAAGCACGGCTAAAGTTTTGGCAAGTGTAGCAGTCACATTCAGGATCTAATGGGCCTTCGTCGTTACGATACTGGCTATTACGGATACGTACCACACCAGCATTGTCTGCATCGCCCGTCACAAAGTAATGGCCATTACGCGCGTTACGAGTTGGCATCACACAATCGAACATGTCCACACCGCGGCGTACGCCTTCAACTAAATCCTCAGGCTTACCAACGCCCATTAGATAGCGCGGCTTATCTGCTGGCATATCATCGGGCAGGTAGTCTAGGACGTCTATCATCTCTTCTTTTGGCTCACCAACTGAAAGACCGCCGATAGCATAACCATCAAAGCCGATATCTAGCAAACCTTCGAGTGATTGCTGGCGCAAATCGGGATACATACTGCCTTGTACGATACCGAATAATGCGTTGGTGCTACCCAGTCTATTGTGCTCATCAACGCAGCGTTGTCCCCAGCGTAGTGATAGCTCTAGAGATTTCTTTGCTTCATCATGAGTCGCTGGATAAGGCGTACATTCATCGAACTGCATGACAATGTCTGAGTTCAAGCTGTATTGGATTTGCATGGATTTTTCAGGAGAAAGAAATACTTTGGCACCATCGATAGGCGATTTGAAGTTAACACCTTCTTCGGTAATTTTACGCATGGCCCCCAGACTGAATACTTGGAAGCCGCCTGAATCCGTCAAAATAGGCTTGTCCCAATGCATGAACTTATGCAAGCCGCCAAATTTATCAATCACTTCCGTGCCTGGGCGTAACCAGAGGTGAAAAGTGTTGCCTAAAATGATATCAGCACCAATGGCTTCGATATCACGTGGCAGCATACCTTTGACCGTACCATAAGTCCCAACAGGCATAAAGGCAGGCGTCTGCACGTCGCCATGATTGAGATGAACGGTGCCGCGGCGTGCACGCGTTGCACCGCTGGCTGTTTTATGTAAGACAAATTGCATATGTTAACCGATATATGAGCTATGAAAATGGCGCTAATTATAGCATTGTTAGGGATTTTTTGGATATTGATATTCATTCTGTCAATATAGTCAGTCAGTATGCAGCAAGATGACGGAAAGTGGCGCGTACAATTCGCGATGCCCAGTAAATATACGATGGAGACGTCACCAAAACCAAATAACCCAGAAGTCGAAATCGTCGAAGTACGAGCTCAAAATTATGACATTATCAAATTCTCAGGATTTACTGGAAGTGATAAAGTAGATAAAAGGACATAAGAACTGCGAAATTGGATGCAAAGCAAAAATTTAACGCCTACAGGTGAGCCAGAATTGGCACGTTACGATGAGCCATGGGCATTGCCATTTTTACGTCGTAACGAAGTAATGATTGCGTATGAGCAAAAGTAATACAAGGATACTAGGGTATATAGTCATTGTTCTTAGCCATTTAGGTTATTGACCGCACAAAAAAGACAGCAAGTGCTGTCTTTTTTATCTGATATTTTGGTTATTCGATTTAGTTGTTTTGCTCACGAATGATATTCAGCATACGGCGCAATGGTTCTGCTGCGCCCCATAACAACTGATCACCAACGGTAAAGGCACCTAGATATTCAGGGCCCATGTTTAATTTACGTAAGCGGCCTAATGCAACTGTTAATGTACCAGTCACTGCGACTGGCGTTAAGCGATTCATAGTGGCTTCTTTGTCGTCTTCGACCAAGTCTAACCACTCGTTGCCGCTATTTTTTAGGGCGGCTTCAATCTCTTCTAGAGGGATATCTTTTTTGAGCTTGATGGTTAGACCTTGCGCATGGCAACGCATTGCCCCGACACGTACACACATACCATCGATAGGAATCGTGCTAGCTTCGTCATTACCAAGAATTTTGTTAGTCTCAACGCCGCCTTTCCATTCCTCTTTTGACTGCTTATTTTCTAACTGTACATCGATATAAGGAATCAAGCTACCGGCAAGCGGCACACCAAAGTACTGTGTAGGGAAGTCTGCTGAACGCTGTGTCTGAGCAATTTTCTTATCAATATCAAGAATGGCGCTAGCAGGGTTGGCCAGCTCATCTTGTACAGCGTCATGCAAAACACCCATACCTGAGATAAGCTCACGCATGTTATTGGCACCAGAGCCACTAGCCGCCTGATATGTCATCGCGCTGACCCATTCGACCCAGCCCTTATTGAACAGCTCGCCGATAGCCATCAGCATCAACGATACGGTACAGTTACCACCGATAAAGTCTTTTTTGCCACTGGCTAGGGCGTCATCAATGACGCTGCGATTGACTGGATCAAGAATGATGATGCTATCGTCTCGCATGCGTAGCGTACTTGCCGCATCAACCCAATAGCCAGTCCAGCCGCTATCACGTAGTGGTTGATGAACTTTTGACGTATAATCACCACCTTGGCAAGTAATAATCACATCACAGGCAGCGAGTGCTTCAATATCATGAGCGTCTTTTAGTTGGCCAGTTTTAATACCGTCGAATTTTGGCGCATCACCACCAGCATTACTGGTTGAAAAGAAGACAGGCGTAATACCGTTAAAGTCATTTTCTTCTTGCATACGTTGAATCAATACTGATCCTACCATGCCGCGCCAGCCTACCAAGCCTACTGTTAAATTACTCATGAAATTCAGTCCTATTTACAATTATTTGTTGCATCACCAACCGATAACAATGCCGTGAATGGTACAAAAAAGCAAGGCGTTTTGGCTATTATTTACTCGTTTTCCATACACTATTAACTATGTGTACTATAACTTTACGTTATTATTAGAGTCGCGCTTAGGTATTGGCAAAATATATTTGGTTGCCTATAAAGAATAAGGCTCTCGATAAAATACTTATTATTTTGATTGGGCAGGTATTGTAAATTTTTATGGCAGTTGTTGCAGAATCACGACTCATATATAGGCGAAAATCTTATGAAATGCTAAAGTAAGCTTCTAGCATTAATACTTGACGTCAGTTCAGTTAGAACTCAGTTCAGTTAAGATAATGATGTGCGTTGTCATGGAATGAATGGCACATGTCATTATTGGCCCCATTATCATCTCAATAAACGGTTATCACATACTATGGATCTCTCACTATTATATTACAGCTTACAATGGCTCGCAGGATTCATCGCATTTGTAACGATCTGGGGTTGGGTGCCACTGGATAATTGGTGGGTACGTGGCGTCGAATTCCCACGCATTCAGATAATGGTACTGGGCATTATTGCTTGGATTGGCATGATCATGTTTTTCTCAGAGTGGCAACTGGGACAATGGTTGTTATTTATAGTGCTTAGTATCACGTTAGCGTTCCAGTTAAGAATGGTATTGCCGTATACCAAGCTATGGAAAAAAGAAGTTCAAAAAGCAAAGGACAAACCAGAAGGGCAAGTACATCAATTAAAAATCATGGTCTCAAATGTGTTAACACCCAATGATGAAACACAAAAATTGGTTGATTTGGTCAAGCATAGACAGCCCGATATTTTAATTACGCTTGAAACTGATAAAAAATGGGAGAAAGCCTTACAGCAAATTGAGTCTGATTATCCATATACGGTGAAGGTTCCGCTGGATAATCTATACGGTATGCACCTGTACTCTAAGCTTGAGCTCATAGATCCTGAAGTGAAGTACCTAATAATTGATGACATACCTTCTATTCATACGCAGTTACGCTTGCAAGGTGGTCGAGTGATTTGGCTATACTGCTTGCATCCTATGCCTCCAAGTCCAACTGAGGCTGATAAATCTACCACGCGTGATGCTGAGCTGTTGATGGTTGGCAAACACATCAAAGAAAATGAGCAAACCGCGATATTGGCTGGTGATCTCAACGATGTGGCATGGTCAAAAACCACGCGCCGCTTTCAGCGTATTTCGGGGCTACTAGATCCTCGTATTGGTCGACACTTTATCAACACCTTTCATGTCAAATATCCATTTCTGCGTTGGGCATTGGATCATATTTTCCATAGCGCTTGTTTTACCGTCGTAGATATCAAACGTATGCCATCTATTGGGTCAGATCATTTTCCAGTGATGACGACTTTGCAATACGAGCCAGAAGAAACCCGTCATCAAGAGGAAAACGCACCGACTGCAGAAGCGGAGGATGTTGAAGAGGCTGACAGCAAGATTGAAGAGGGCAAAAAAGAAGGCAAGAAAATGTCAGATGAGCACAGAGAGGCACAATGTAGCTTTGACTGATAGTAGAGATAAAAGGTAAGAAAAATTTGCTTTCATAACGTAAGCATATGCTTACGTCAAATAAGGTCTTTAGCTTATATTCGTGCTCAGTTGATTGTCCTATAATACATTTATCAACACAAGGATACGCAAGGATGCAGTGTTGAGACGGTATCAATAAAAGAACAGGTCAGCCCGCTGTCTTATACGTTACTGTTTATGACTTAGGATGAGTCAACATGGAAGAGAGATAATAACAATAACATGAAGCACTGAAGCCCCGAACCAATCGCCCTAGGTTCGGGGCTTTTCTTTGTGCGTCATTTGTCGATTTGTAATATTCCTGCCATACACAGCTAAATAGAGTGGTTTAACCGTCTGTTAAGTTAATTGTACTTAGGCGGTTTGCTATCCATTATTCTAATTAACTGGCAGTCAATTTCTAAATAAAAAAAGGGTATATGCATTGGCATAGACCCTTTTTCTGTGCAAGCTCATCAGTAGTATTAGCGTTCAGTGTATTAACTTATGACCAAGCAGTTGAACGTAAGTCTTTAACCGAGTACTTGGATGTAGGCACCTGCACGCAATTCTTGCAACCAGTCTTCTTGTGCTTGAGGCGCTAGGCGTTGATACAAAGCTTGGCGTGCCATATTGCGACGATATTGCTCGCTCACATCCTGCTGACGCTTACCGTCAACTTTTAGGATATGCCAGCCGAATTGAGTTTTGAATGGAGCAGAGTAGTCACCAACGGCTGTGTTTTTCATTGTGGCTTCAAATGGAGCCACCATATCTTCTTCACTGACCCAATCAAGATCACCACCGCGTCCAGCCGATCCTGGATCGTCTGAATAGGTTGATGCTAAGGCAGCAAAATCAGCGCCATTACGCAGTTGCTCATACAAATCATTAATTTTCTGTTCAGCCAGTGCATCTGTCTGTAACTCATCGACTTTTACTAAGATATGACGAGTGTGCCACTGCGGAATTAGCATGGTATCACTGGCTTTTTTATCAGCCAGCTTAACGATATCGATACCTTCAGGCGTTAGTAACGGCTCACTAACTGCACCAATATCGAGGTTGGTAATTTTGCTTGATAGCTCTGTCGGTAGGGAGGCCGCTTTGTGAAAGCCCATATCGCCACCTTGAATAGGGATAGGATAGCTACCTTGGCTTGCAGCAACAGCTTCAGAGACATTGACATTTGGTTCAAGTAAACGAGTACGCAAATCCTGTGCAACTTTTAGCGCTTCCTCACGTTGAGCTGCTGACAGACGGCTGTAGTCATCTATATAAGGAACGCGTACATGCACAGTTTGGTATTCACTTTGGTTCAAACGTTTTGCTTCAGGCGACGCCAAAAATGCATCAATATCTTGCTCGCTAATGCGTACTCGGCGACTGATTTGACGCTGCTGCAGCTCTTGAATAGCAGCATCTTCGATCAGTTGAGCACGTAATGCGGCATAACTACCAGGACGCGCGGCATCTAAGCGTTGCTGTAATGCTGAGATGCTATTAAGCCCTTGAGATTGAGCAATTTGAGCAAGGCGTTGATTGATCTCGGTCTCATCAGGAGATAGGCCGACACGTTTTACCATTGATAGTTGCAATTCACGCAAGATAAGCGCGTTTAGTACCTCTGACTGCAGTTGCGCTGAGTTTGCAATAGGTTCTCCTGCTGCTCGTGCGCGGGCTTGGGTTTGTGTAATGGCATCGACCAATTCACTTTTTAGGATAGCGTTTTCATTGACTAAAGCGACAATACCATCGGTGCTATTGGCAGGTGTCAAGCGACTTACTGCATTCTGATTAGCAGTAGTCGAGGCTTGTGCTGTGGCAGGTTTCACAGGCGCTGCTTGAGCACTTAATATCAGTGCAAGACTGGCACTCATAGATAGCAATACAGCGCGGCTGGTTTGACGTAAAGAAAAAAATCTCATGATGCTCCTCATCAATGTCATCGCATCGGATGGTAGTCGGTCAACGCAATCCAATACTTAATAATCAAATATTTGACAGCGTGGCCTATAGTAGGGTTATAGATAATATCTTATAAATATTTTTGCAAATAGTGCGGTAATCTAGCAAAAAATCTCGTTAGTCTTTCCATGCAGTTTGGACAGGTTCAAAGCCTAATATCTTATCAGAGAGCAATCGTGTTAAGCGGCTACTGCCACTACCAAGCCCATTCAACCGTATCTCTGCCATAACCGCCTGTGTTGGTTCATCTTTGACGTTTAAGTCATTATAGTAACGGCGACCGTAAACTGCAAAGCCAAAGCAGCAATCTTCGTAATCAACGCCGATAAGTGAGTCGAGCATCTTATTACTATTATAGTCATATTGACCTTGAGCCAATATCCGCCAGCTATTGTTGATAGGGAAAACAGCAGAGGCGGTAAATGCGGACAATGGCAACTGATCCGTATTTTCATCACGCTGACGCTTGACATAGCCCACATTGAACAAGCTATTGTCTGATGGCTGATAACGTAGCTCAGTCGTGATATAGTTCAAATCATAGTCGTTAGTCAGCGCACCGCTCACATCAACCCAAAAATTATTGTAAGGTTGGGTGCTGGTATCCCATACCATGCCTGAGGAAGAAGAGTTGAAAACTCGTTGCTCATCATCAAGTGTGACACGACCGTCATCTATATAGAACTGTTCTGCAATGCTACCATCAAAACGTGTCACACCCGTTGCATCGATGTAACGATAATTGACACCAGGCGTGATAGAGTGCAGATCTTGCAAGCGATCATGGCCTAAGAACCAACTGTCTGAAAATAGCTGCTCATAGTTGATAGAGGCAATACGAGTATTAAAGTTAGGGATGTCGTTTTGGTTTTTGTACGGTGAATACGTGTATTTCACCCGCGGGCTAAGCAGACGATAGCCACCCATAGTGTCATCAAAAGCGCCAAAGGGTGAGCCTGCTTGGTAGAAATTCAGACCTGCATCAATACTGGCTTGTGGCACAAATACGGATTGGCTACCATCTTCTTCACTGATGTTATTGTCTGCCAAGCTGTCTTCATCATAGGAAGTATAAAGGTGCTGTAGGCTTAGCTTCGGTCTAATATAACCCCAAGACTTCTCCAACGGATAGACGGCACTTATTTTATTATAAATGCGTGCGCCGCTCTTTTCATTCTCAGAGCCATCATCAATAGACTTCTTAAAATAGGCAGAATCATGTACACCAGTGATATCAAAATTCTTCGCCCACGGCAGTCGATAGTTGAGCTTTAGTTGTGGTAGGCGTGAATAGGGTTTGTCTTTATCCTCTAGAGCCTCACCGTTATCAGTAAACGCATCTAACGTTTGAAAGGTTTCTACTTTTAACTCACCATCGACGTAATCATTATAATAATTAACTCGAGCACGCCTTGGTAGGTTGATGGTGTTATCTGATAAACCTAAGGTATCAAAATCATCAAGATAATCTGCATCTGATACATAGCTATATTTGGCATCACCACTTAACCGTGGAATACTTTTCGATGACCAATAATGATCATAAAAAAAGCTTTTACGATCTTCGTCATTATATTCTTTGTCATTAGGCAAGTATGAACCGTTAAAAATGCCTTCTCCATAGTTTTCGGTCAAATAACGGAACTCACCTGAGAGCATAGGATTACGATCAGTATATACATGCGTATTGAGCGTGGCATCGTAGTTGGGCGCTAGGTTGAAGTAATAAGGGACATCAATCTCAACACCGCTCTCACTACTCACGCTCGCACTTGGTAACAAAAATCCGCTACTACGACGACTGTCTATTGGAAAGTTAAAGTAGGGGAGATAAAAGACGGGCACGTCAGCAATGCGAAAAGTCGTATTATAGGCTTCACCGCGCCCTGTATCAGTATTCAAATCGATACTTTTGGCATCAAATTGCCATTTACGGTTGGTGGGTGGACAGGTGCTAAACATCACCTCGTCCAACTCGTACTCACTATCATTGGGCTTATTCAAGCGTTTAGCGTAGCCGTGTGCTTGTAGCTCAACACTAGCAAAAGCCACATCGTTGGCTGTTGATTGTCCAGTTTCAGTATTATAATTTAAGCTGTCTGCAACCCCAATCAAACCACCTTTTTTTGCTCTTTCATTAAAGCTGGCTTGAGCATTGCTTGGTGCATTGCTACGTTGCAGTGATTGTCCTGTCGCCTGATCGGTAAACATGACTCTACCTTGTGCAGCAGCCACGCCATTGCTTAGATCA
This sequence comes from Psychrobacter sp. KCTC 72983, assembly GCF_014280455.1. Taxonomy (NCBI): domain Bacteria; kingdom Pseudomonadati; phylum Pseudomonadota; class Gammaproteobacteria; order Moraxellales; family Moraxellaceae; genus Psychrobacter; species Psychrobacter sp. KCTC 72983. The sequence goes on along the minus strand of NZ_CP060390.1, from coordinate 333,086 downwards.
ATCACAACTTTCTCTGCTTCGATATGCTGGGTGCCCTGATCGACTTTCACATTACCTGATAGCTCAGCATAGTTGATATTATTGTAATAACCATAGTCTGACTCTGTGAATAAAGGTGCTTGATTATTGGGAATACTGTCAACATCAGGTACGGGTTGTCCATTTGCACCGCCAGCTTCATTCACAGCACGCTGATAATTAGGGTTGCTCTTTGGATAGACCCATTGACCTTCACAGCGTTGTGCACTATCTATAGCGTTTGGCAATAATCGTAAGTTTTTACCGACTTTTGGAATGGTCTGCGCTGTAGGCGCTAGCGTACTCTGTATGTTATCTGACTCAGCATCTTCTATATTATCCACGTCATTTGAGACAGGAGTCTCTGGTGTAAGCTCATAGAATTCTGCCAAACGCACTAGACTGTCTTGAATGCTCTCATCATTGATATCTAGCTGACGGTTATCCGCTACGGTATTTTCAGGTGTAGCTATAGCATTAGCGCGTGTGTCGCGGCTTACCTGATCGCTATCTGGCATATTTGATGGTTGTATCGAGGCGGTATCAGAAGACTCATTAATCTCTGTGATATTCAAAACATCATCGGAGGCGCTGTCTTCCAACTTAGCATCGCTTGCGAAACCTGTGTCATCAAAATCAGAGGCAGGAGTCGCTCTTTGAGAATTATCGATCTGTGAGCGCGCGTCTTTATAACGGATATCGTTGTAATCACTGCTTTGAGTGACATTACTGTTATTGGTATCAGGAAGGTAGCTGCTCGTACTACCAGCACTTGATGGCTCAGTTGTCTGTGTGTCAGCATCGTTGATGGCAGCATTAACCGTTAGGCTAGATAAGCCTAAGGCACCAAATAAGATCAAACGAATGCTTTGGTAAAGCGGAGAATATAACAAGGGCACACCTATGATTGCAGAGCCTATTGGATTGCGATACTGAATTGCATAGTCGTATTATTCAACAAGACAGAGTTGTTAATGAACGGCTAAAAAATCACTCATCGATAGCGTCATCTCAAGAATTTGGCTGTTTTACATATAATGACGACTAATCATAGTCAAAAAAAACCAAATCAGCTACACTATTTACCAAAATTTATAATATAGCCAAGCTGCTTTTAAATGAGCTAAAAGACTCAGCTTAGCGCTAAATTACTGAATGATATCTTGATATGTCTACTGACGCAGTTGTTGCGGCTTAAGATTACGCTATTTTAGCAAGTATTTACCTGACTTATCACTACTTTAATTATTTATGATTTATATTTAACCTGTGATGCCCATTATGATTGATAAAACCACTATAGAGCCTGACATGACCGATAACAATAACGACAATCGCCAACAACAACTCGAGCATTGGTTGCAGCAAGTATTTGTAGATAAGCCCTTTGATCTAGACAGTTTACCGGGTGACGCGAGTGCGCGCCGCTATCATCGCATTCAACTGCTAGAGGCTGACGGATCAGGAGATACGCGTCATATCGTCATGGATTCTGCTGATGAGCAAGATGCCATGCGGCAGTTCATCAATGTTACCAAGCTCATGTCGCCTGCAATCAATGTGCCGACGCTCATCGCACAAAATCTAGAAAAAGGTTTTTTGGTGCTACAAGACTTTGGTGCAGTAGAGTTTGCTCATTTGCTGAATGATGCAACACCAGAGCAAATCAATGACTATTATCAACTTGCCATGCAGACGTTAGTAGCGCTGCAAACGGTACCAGTCGAGACTGCAAAATCTCAGTATCAGCTCCCAGATTACGATACGGCGTTATTAGATCGCGAAATGAATCTGTTTAGCGAGTGGTTTATCCCTTATATCGGCGTAGAGCTGAATGAGGAAGTGTGGGAAAACTTAAAATCGGCACTCATCAATGAAATCCTGCTGCAGCCACAAGTCATTGTGCATCGCGACTATCATAGTCGTAACCTCATGCAAGACCAAGCGGACACATCGCGCTTAGGTGTGATTGATTTTCAGGACGCCGTCATCGGCTCTTATGCTTATGATTTAGTATCATTGGTACGCGATGCTTATGTTGAATGGCCAGAGCACCAAGTATCTGCATGGATTAACGACTTTTGGCAGCTACAAAAGCAACAATCGCTAACCACAGCCGATAATGTGGTTCAGCTTGAAAACGACGTCAATGTAATGGGCGTACAGCGTCATTTAAAAGTACTAGGGATTTTTATTCGATTATCTGAACGCGATGGCAAAAATCGCTATTTGGCTGATATTCCCAAAGTCATGCGTGATTTAATTATTGAATTAAACTGGCTGGCTGAACAAGGTAATGATGCGATCAAGCATGCCGTCCTACCTTTTAATCAATGGCTAAAAGATGCTGTTCTACCTGCATACAAAGGTAAGTTTCCTTCAGCCTAGATGATGCTTAATCAAATTGATAAACTAAATAATAAAAATAGGAGTCAGCATGTCTAGCTCGACGATTACACAAGCCATGATTTTGGCTGCTGGCAAGGGCACACGTCTGCGACCATTGACATTAGAAACGCCCAAGCCTTTGGTTCAAGTAGGTGGACAGCCACTTATTGTCTGGCATATTAAAGCACTACAAGCCGCAGGTATTACCGATATCACGATCAATGCGTCATGGCTGGCGGATAAGCTGATGGATACCTTGGGCAACGGCTCGCAATATGGAGTCAAACTACATTGGTCAGTAGAAGGTGATGAACCGTTAGAGACGGCAGGTGGCATTTTTCAGGCATTACAGTCAGGCAAGCTGCGAGACGAGCCATTTATTCTCGTCAACTCTGATGTTTGGACGACCTATGATTTTGCTCAGTTGCGAGACTATACATTAGGCGCGGATCAGCGCGCGCACCTGTTGTTGATTGACAATCCAGAGCACAATGACGGTGGTGATTTCGCTATTAATAATGGTCTTGCCAGCGAGCAGCCAGTTGGCGATGCGGACAAGTTTACTTTCGCTGGTGTTAGCGTGATGTCTCCTACACTAGTAGAGGGATTGGTATCAGGACAACCTGCCGCATTGGCACCACTACTTAAGCAAGCGATGATCAAATTCCAGATTACTGCTGAAGTGATTACTGATAACTGGATCGACGTCGGTACAGCCGAGCGCTTGGCACAAGTGAATGAATTTATTGAAAAAAACGATATCGATAATCATCAAGGTCGAGTAAATTCATAAGATAAGCAAAAATCCACTGGTAAACACAAAAAAGCAGCGTTGATCGTTCAACGCTGCTTTTTTATACAGATGATTTCTATATCTTGTTCAATCTTTACCAATAGAAATGAAGAGTGAATACAAGGGCTGATAAATTGAGCGCGTAGCACATAGGTAACGACATTGTCTGATAACCGTGTTAAACGCCCATTGCCAGCTTAATCAATTGGGCAATCGTAAAGATCGTCAAAAATCCTGCGGCATATAAGCCCAGAAACCAAGCCCATTGTCTTTGCTTTTTACTCAAATGTTTTTTACTGAGATTTTTCATAAAGACCTCTTATCTGACAAATTGAGCACAGGTGCCACAAAAATGTGTAGCACCTGCTTATCTCACTACTAGCTGCTTGTCATTTACAATGACTAGTACATATGTTCGTGATCAGTTTTGCCCTTGAACACATAGTACGCATAAGCAGTATAACTTAAGATGATAGGTAACATGATTACCGCACCCACCAGCATAAATGATAGCGATGTATCGGCAGCCGCCGCTTCATGTAGCGTCATCTGATAGGGCACAATATAAGGGAAAATCGCCACACACACTCCAATATAGCCCATCAAAAATAGCGCGACAGTCAATAAGAAAGGACGATATTCACGCTCTGTGGTCAAATCTTTACGCATGATAAAGAACAATATGAGTGCAATAATCGGCATCGGCGCTAAGTAAGGTAAGCGTGCTAGTGTGAACCAATTCTCAAGTGCTTCAATGTCTGAGAAGTACATAAAGATCGTCACGATAATCATTGCGACAACCAGTGCTGACAATAACCACCCTGAGATTTTTCTTGCCCAGACCTGCAAGTCATGCTCCGTCTTTAAGATCAGCCACGTCGAGCCTAATAGCGCATAACCAATGATGACCGCAATACCGCTGACAATCGAAAAGGTCGTGAGCCAGTCAAAGGGGCCACCCGTGAACAGACGGTTACTGGCGTCAAGACCATGTACCAACGAGCCAAGCATCACCCCTTGAAAGAAGGCTGCAGTGATTGAGCCAACAAAAAACAAAGAGTCCCATATGTAGCGATGCGTGCTAGATTTGAAACGAAACTCAAACGCCACGCCACGCAAGATCAGACCAACCAGCATCAAAAACACAGGCAAGTACAGCCCTGTCATGATGATACCATAAGCGACTGGGAAAGCTGCGAATAGACCGCCGCCACCCAATACCAGCCACGTCTCGTTACCATCCCAGAATGGGGCGATAGAGTTCATCATGCGGCTACGGTTTTTGTCTGAGCCTGCAAACGGAAATAAAATACCACAGCCTAAATCAAAGCCATCAAGCAGGACATAAATAAAGACTGCAAGCGCAATCAATCCACCCCAAATCAAGGGTAAGTCTAATACATCACCGAAATTAAACATTAGCGTAACCCTCCATCATCGATGTCATCTGCTGGTGTGTCGATATCTTGCTTGGTCGTGTGACCAGCAGGATCATTATCTCCGCTCAGCGTACGACCTTGACCTTCGGTTACTGAATGCTCGTAGAAATTGTCTTCGGCAGGATCGGTATAAGGTTTTGGCCCTTGACCAATCAAGCGCAAGATATAAAAGCTACCTGCACCAAAAACAAAGGTATAGACGATAATAAAGCCGATCAATGTAGTGGCAACCTGTTGGGCTGCTAAGGGTGACATACTTTCAGCTGTACGGATTACACCATAGACTGTCCATGGCTGACGCCCTGTTTCGGTGACAAACCAACCGGCAAGTAGCGCGATAAAGCCAAGCGGCGTCATCATCATCCATGCACGGTGGAACAGCTTGCTGTCAGGATTGAACTGCTGTTTTTTGAAGTATTTATAGACACTAAATAGACCCACAAGCACCATTAACATACCAATGCCAACCATAATACGGAAGGCCCAAAACACAATAATAACGTGTGGTTGGTCTTCTGGTGCCCAGTTTTTGAGACCCTTCACTTCACCATCTAACGAATGGGTGAGGATCAAACCTGTGACATAAGGGATTTTTACTTCGTATTTATTGGTTTGATTTTCTTGATCAGGAATCGCAAAGAGACGTAATGATGCCCCGCGCTCATCTTCCCAGATACCTTCCATGGCTGCGACTTTGGCAGGCTGATGCTCAAGCGTATTTAGCCCGTGCTCATCACCGATTAATACCTGCGCAGGTGCCACAAAAATCGCCATGATCATCGCCATGCCTAACATCACGCGGCCATGTTTTCGGTGTTCGATGTGCTTTTTGGATTGTAGATAATAAGCACCAATACCACCAACCACAAAAGCAGTCGTCAAGAAAGCAGCGGTCATCATGTGTGCGTAGCGGTAGGGAAATGAGGGATTAAAAATAATCTCAAGCCAGTTGGTTGGATAAAGCAGACCATCAGCACCGACCATGAAGCCTTGCGGCGTCTGCATAAAGCTGTTGGCGGCCAAGATCCAAAACCCTGAGATCAACGTACCGATAGCGACGGTTGCAGTGGCGACAAAGTGCATGCGCTTACTAACGCGGCCCCAACCGAAGAGCATGATACCCAAAAAGGAGGCTTCTAAGAAAAATGCAGTCAGTACTTCATAAGCGAGTAGTGGGCCTAAGACGTTACCCGCCTTATCTGAAAAGACTGCCCAGTTGGTCCCAAACTGGTAAGACATTACCACCCCTGAAACCACACCCATACCAAACACCACGGCAAATATTTTTACCCAGTGTTTGTAGACTTCCGCAAAAACAGGATTGCCTGTTCTTAACCAGCGAAACTCAAGTACGGTCAGCCAGCTGGCAAGTCCAATAGAAAAAGCGGGAAAGACGATATGAAAAGAGACAACGAAAGCGAACTGGATGCGCGCGAGTGTCAGTGCATCGAGCTGGTCAATCATAAACGTAGCAAACATAAATGGTTACTCTTATCTGTTAGCTTCATAGCGCTGTCTTCCGTACAACGCTCAAGTAACTGTCCGTAACGGTACATAAATCAAGGTGACAATGATTACGGGCAATGGCTCTTAGTGGCGTAAAACTTTAACGACATCAGGCATAAATTGTGGCTAAAGTTACGATTCACTGTTTAGCTGAATTGAATAATTTATGTCCCTATAAACTCATATACTACAGGTATGTGCTATGCATATATTATGCGCTTCCCTAGATAGTGACGCAACCCGTGCGGTTAGACAGCTGCATACCTAGGAGTCAGAAAAACAAACATAAAACACCCTTGAAAATAAAATTAACTTTATGAATAACAATGACTTGAGAATAGCGAGTATTTTTTTATAAAACATCTGTTCTGTTTATTACTTGCTTTCCCATGCATTAAAATGTTCCCCAATAACAAAAACATACATCATTCTTGTAACTGTTTATGCAAAATCCGTCGCAGTGTCAAAATAGTTTGTGGATTGGTTTGAATACTATGACCGCCATTGATAACTGTTTCAGAGGCGGCGCCATCTAGGTGAGCACTGGTATAGGGAACAATACCGTCTGATAAACGTTGGGTTAGGGCTTGACTGATATTTTTATCAACAGTGACGGCAGCGACCAGTGGCTCAGGAGGCAGCTCTGATGTGTCATCTGACACGCGGGCACTTGCATTGTCGTCTTCAGTCTTTTCTTCTACCGCTTGGGATAAATCGATTTTGGCACCGTCAGGCTGTGCTTGGGCCAGTCCTTTGGTGATATCAGCATCATTGTTGGCAATAATTGAATGATAAGTGACACGACTATTGATCGTCAGATCTTTGGTCAGCTCAATAAAAGAAGAGTCATCGCTTAGCTGGCTGGCACCGTTTTGCAAATACAAAGCGCCCAACGGGTTTTGTGCCAGATCGCCTTGTGTGGCAATCGTTGCCAAGTTGTCAGTCACTGTTTTTACCAAACCGACTGGCAGATAGACAATGCGGCGCAGCGCCCGCGTAAACCAGCGATCGGCATAATCTGTGCCACGAAATGGCGCAGACAAAAATACGGCAGTGTCTACTTGGGGCAATGAGTGAAGCTCAAACCGTTTTCTTAATTCTTTTTCGCCAAAAGATTCTTTGAGGGCGTCGCGTATTTGCCGCTTTTCACTGTTTGAGAGAATGTCTTGGTCATCCAGTCGGTCTAAGTCTTCAACCAGATTTTCATCGGATAGCATCATACGCGCGATGAGCGCGCCCATACTGTGGCTGACAATCACGCTATTTTTGCTGGCGCGATTTTGTCCCGTTGGGTCTGTTTGCTCATAAGTTGTGTTGATTAATTGCTGAATCTGATAGCGATTTTCTAAAATAGGCAAATTGGTTGGATAAAATATTTGCCAAACCTGATAGTTATCGCGCAGCTTGTCATCGTTTAAGATATCGTTGGTGAGATTGACCCACGTGGCTGGGCTAGAGGCCAAACCATGTAGCATAATGATGACACGCTTGTCAGGGTCATAAGGTTCGAGCATAAACAATTTGGGTAGACGAGCATCTGGCTGGCGCGTGATGAGGTTCAAATAACCCACACTATCTAACTGGTTTTCTGCCAGCCACATTCCATAACCTGCTGAGAAATTGGCTGCTAATGGATAGTTATCGTTAAGAATATTGACGGTTTCAGTTCGATATGGATTGTATAGATGGATATCGAGCTGGCGACTGCTCAGCACGTCCAGTACGCTATCACCACTTGGTTTGATCAAACCAGTCAGCAGTAGATGACCAGTAGGATAAATGCGTGAGCTTGGCTCGCTATCCTTTGTATTGTCACTCTCATTGGCTAATCGACCCGATAGTGATGATGATAATAACTGGCGAATCGTGGTGGTATAGCGATCATCGAGTGAGGCAACTAAGCTGATACCTAAACCGGGACGTTTGCTAACAGAGTTCAGCCCAGAGAGACGTAGCTCGTAAGTAGAAACTAAGTCAGCAAGCGCAGAGTCTTGCTTATGAGCATTTTGCAAATAGTTGTTTTCATTGGGCAAATAGATGCCGAGGTCATAATCATCTACTTGTACTTTCATGACTTTGACTTGGTCGATCGCTTTACCTTTTAGCGGGGCTCGGTTGGCAATCGCTGCTTGGTCGTTACTATCGCGCTTGGCAGAAGGGACGGTTAAGTATTCTACTTTTGTGCCATTCATCAGTTTATCTGAGTTTTCGGTCGATCGATAAAGCTGTGTGATGACATCATTGCTGGCAGCGTTGTAGATATCTTGGGTCTGAATATCGTTGTCAGTTGGGATGCGGGTTTGCGTGTGAGCACTACTATAGCTTTCATCAGCACCCTCAAAATCATGAGTCAGACTGTCATAAAACAAATAAGTATAGCTATATTTAATCGCATCAAACAGTCTGTCCTGATAATTGTTTAAGCAAAGGTCGGTCTCTTCTTGCTGCGTTTTGGCATCGTCGTCGCTCAAAGGCGCATTGGCATAGTATGGGTCAAGTGGTGGACGGGCAAGTGCATTGCGGCAGTTTTGTGAGTCAGCAAGCTGGCGCGCTTTTGCGTAGTGCAGTTCTGCAAAAATTGCCAGTGCAGGTCGATAGTGTTTATTTAAAATACTGTCCGTGAGCTGAGTCAAGCACAAGTCGAATTGCTGCATACAAGCTTGCTCATCAAGACCTGCTGATAGCAAGGCAGATGCCGTATCGCTGCTTAGTTGATTATCAGTGACGATATTGCCGCGCTGTGCTGAGATGGTCTTGGCCGATGCTTGTTTTTCCACCGAGACGACACTACAGGCTGGTAACAGCATTGCCGCTGTCAATAATACGACTGAGGCGATAGGCCGCATTTTTTTATTGGCTTGCGTTACCGTGTTTTTGCTAGGGCTAGCAGAAGTCATAAGTCAGTCCGGTAAAAAAAGTAGTTATGAGAAAATCAGCAATGGAAGTACTTTTGGTTATAGTAGAGTTTAGCGTAACTTTTGATATTAGACTATTTTATTTGAAAGGTTATAACCAAGCGCTATATATCGAATGACTTTTTCAATTGATGGTTATTGTTTTGAGATACACTTAAATTTTTGGTTAAAAAGAGCATTTATTTAGACAAAGAAAAAAGAGGTAAAGTAGAAAAAGATGAGGCTCTGTGCAGGCAGGTTTCTATTAGGCACAAAAAAGCCAGACACAAAAAAGCGCCTTTGCTTTATATTCATAAAAACAAAGGCGCTAGGTATTCTAAGGCTACAGAATTATTTGTTTATCTTTAGTATGGACAAACAGTACCAATTTAGGCACCTGGTTTGACATTGATATCTGGTGCAGGGATGTCCCAAATGTAGAATTTGCCATCTTCCACCAGTTTGATTTGTTGAGGAATCACGGTGTTGTTAGGGTATTTTTCTTCAAGACGACGTAGGCGCTCTAGGGCGCTGGCACGGCGATCACTGAGTAGATCTGACTGTGCCAAGCTTTGCTCTGCTTCGGTGTAGCCAAGAGAGACCGCTCGATCTAGATATTTTTGACCTTCTTTAAACCCACCGCCCTCTGATAGCATCATGCCATACAAAAAGTTGGCTTCACCGCTATCTGGCTGGATTTTGAGCGCACGATCAACATACTGCCCGCCGCGTACTGTATAGTCTGAGCCCAAGTCCAGATTACGACCCATACCATTTAGCTTGGCTGCGCGAATCAATACATCGTAAGACGCATTTGGTGATTTGGCATAAGGCTCGATCCAATCAGCCAATACTTTGATTTTTTCGCGAGTATAATGGCGCTGAGTGCGGTTAGGGAAGTTTGGTGGATAGTGACGAGCATTCGGTGAGACGTCTGCGATGAAATCATCAAGCAAGCTGACGTCAAGTTTATCAGTACCTAGGCCTTTTTGTTGTGGGATCAAGACGGTTTTGATAAAGCTCACATCTGAAAGCTGTACTTGTGGCGTTGGAATATTTGAGAGCTGACCACTGCGCAGATCAATACCAGTCGCAGTCATCGGGCCTGGCTCATAGACGCGAGTGGTACCGCTGATTACAGGGGCGTTAGCTGGATTCATCATTTGCGATGCTGGTAGCTGAGCGGCGCTGACAGGTACACGATTTGGTTGAGTACTGTTTGATTGCATCATCTGCGCTGCCTGTGCCGTGCTCAAAGGCGTACGGTTAGGCTGAGTGTTGCTTGACGGCATCATTGGCTGAGTATTAACTGACTGAGCGCTATTAGCAGGCGTAGCATCTGTTGTGCTTTGAGCTGTGCTGGTCGTTGCACCTGGCCTTGCTAGACGAATCACGCGTTTACTGGAATCTATAGCGCTCGGTACAGCAGGTGCTGATGTAGCAGCAGTGTCAGCTTCTGCAGCATTCACAGGCGCAGAAAGCATCATTGCACAGGCGGCCGCGAGCGCAGTCAAGGTTGCAAGCTTTGGCGACTTGGAAGACGCGCTATTAGAGAGAGTTGCTTTCATAAAAATCATTACCTTATTTAGTCGTTATTCATTGATCGGCGGATAATCAGGATATATGTTTGCTGCAAAATCGTACAAATTTTTAATACCCTAGCAAATTAAGCTTTGCGCTATCTGTGGTAGGATTGTTAATCGCTTGGGCTGAGCAAATCGAGTATTGCTCGTCATCTCAGACATCAAATTGCTATTTGCCTTTATAAATGATAAGCGGTCGCCTTCATACGGTTGGCCATCCAGCGCATCGTCTGACGTACAGGTGGTGACAACGCAGCGCCGCCACTTGCCAGTGCTAGCTCGCGATGATGTTGCTCTTCGATATCCATTTGTGCCAGTATTTCTCTTGAGCGTTGATCATGTTCGGGTAGTTGATTGATATGATCTTGCAGGTGCTCGCTAACTTGTGCTTCTGTCTCCGCGACAAACCCCAAACTAAACTCATTTGAGATGGCGCCTGCGACTGCACCTAGGCCAAAAGACATCCCATACCAAAGCGGGGTAAACACACTCGCATGGCTACCCAGCTCATTTAAGCGCGTCTCGCACCAGACCAGATGATCGACTTCTTCTTCAGCAGAGTTTTGCATGGCTTGCTTGACGCCACTGTCTTTGGCAGCAAATGCTTGTCCATGGTAGAGACCTTGCGCGCACACTTCACCGGTATGATTGATACGCATCAGCCCTGCGACATGGCGCGCCTCTGTGATAGTCAGTTCAGGAATCTCGTCACTACTCACTGGCAATGGGCGCGTACTGGGGTTTGAGTTTGGCACGACAGCTCGTAATGCTTTGTCGACCCCAAGCAATAGCTGATCGATTTTGGATAAGGGACGCAGGGCCATGGTTCACTCCTGATGGCGTTAAATTCTATCAATAAAATAAGACTAGTGACTGCTCTAGGGTAATAATCCTGTGCACAGCTCTTATGTACATTACTATAGCAAACAATCCAAATTATCGGCATCAATATTATTACCTTGATAACCTATCGATTGCTATCGTTATTTGAGCTCAATATGGCTTATTTATATAACCACTTCATCATTGGTTTGGATAACCGCCTGTTTGATATGCCTATTTAGCTTAAGGTATAAGAAGATACCAAAAACAATATTGAGCACACCTGTTACCAAAAATAGCTGCGGTAGACTTAGCCCTAATGTATTTAAGATGACAATCGCAAAAATCGCTGATGTGACCATAAATATCGCATTGAATATATTGTTGGCACCCACGATACGCGCGCGATGGCTCTTTGGCGCATAGGCCTGCATTGAGGCATATAAAGGCACAATATATAAACCGCCACTGAATCCCAATAAGAACAAATCAGCAAAAACGCGCCAGCTCCCACTGACACCAAACAAGTCACTGATGCCAAGCAATGTGTCATTATTCACATTTATGTTTAGGCTTGAAAGTGAAAAGTACAAATCAATAGCAAAGATACTCAATCCAGCAATACCAAAAGGCAATAGGCGCAGGCTGACTTGGTTTTTGGTCAATGATTTGCATAGGAGCGAACCTATCGATACCCCTACTGAAAATAGCGTCAATAGAAAAATCACCACCGACTCATCACCGTGCAAAATGACTTTGCTGAACTCTGGCACTTGAGTCAAAAACGTCGCCCCATAAAACCAAAACCAGCTGTTGCCAAGAATGACAAAAAACAAGAATGGCAGAGAGTAGAGATAGCGTACCGTAGACAAGCTGATGGTGATAATATTCCAGTTAATCTTAAGATCAGGCTGCATGGCTGGCATGTTAGGGATATAGCGCGCTGCCAGATAACCCAGCACAGCAACGACCAATACGGTAGCGCTAATCCAATATAAGGAGTGTGACAGCTGAGTTAAAATGCCAGCGACAATCATACCAACAAGAATGGCTAGAGAAGTGCCCATTTGAAATAGACCGTTGGCACCGACCAGCTCATCTTCTTTCATCGCCTGTGGTAGATAAGCGTACTTAATCGGGCCAAAAAAGGTCGAATGCGTGCCCATCAAAAACAACGCGACAAATAAAAGGGTGTACCATTCAAAAACAAAACCAACCGCAGCGATTGCCATGATGACCAGCTCAAGCACTTTGATAAACTGCGTGAGCTTGGATTTTTCATACTTATCAGCGATTTGTCCTGCCAATGCCGAAAACAAAAAGTAGGGCAATATGAATAACATCGCGGCCAAATTGTTTAAAATACTGACTTCGACGCCCAATTGACTGGCAGCGGTATAAGTCAGAACCAGTATGAGTGCTTGTTTAAAGATATTGTCATTAAACGCACCCAAAAACTGGGTGAAAAACATGGCGCTAAAACGGCGGCGCTTAAATAGCTGAAACTGATTGGACATGAACGTTCCTACAGATGAGACGCGGCTGATAAAGTAAGAAGAGGCGCTGAACGCAGCTTATAATGCGATAGCAATCATCAATATTATCAAAAACTTATCGAAATACAGCATAGGTTTTATCAATATTAAGCCGTATAATAGCAAGGCTTAGGTAAAAATACATGAAACCTGCGCTATGATTTCATAATTAACTAAGTTATGATTTGTAAATTTTATATGGTTGCATTAAAAGGTGCGAGCGACGGTAAAGGTGAAGGCTTGCTATCAATTAAGACAGTTTGTATGGTGTCACCCATCGAGTGCTGAGATTTAATATGCGCTAGAGACTTCCATCATGACAAGCAACGTAGTAAACCATTAATTTCAGCCCACTGCTATAAGTTTATTCACCGGTCAGACTTGGCGATAATCAATCGTTAATAATAGTATGCCGCGTGAAGGGATAGGACGTAAACATGACCCAGCCGCCTTCAACTCGAGCACGCAACACATTAATGAGGCAGCGTGACAGCGTGAGTATTCAGAATGATATCAGCATCCAAAGCACTCATGTCGGTACTCCCCGTATTCACTTTAAGCGCTCAGCGCTCTGTACCGCGCTAGCTACTAGTCTAGTCAGTGTCGCACCTGCGGCATTGGCTGAGACAACCAACACAAATATCACCAATCCATCGACCAGCAATCAAGTCGCTAAGACTCAATCAGCTAACAATCAAACGACCAATAATACATCAGGCACACTATCAGACGATGATACCCAGCTCGATGCTGCCCTAGATGCACTACGTCTAAAAAAGGCAGTAGAGCAAGGTATTATTGATCAGTCGGTCTTGGATGACTATAGCGAGCAAAATTTGGGCATCAAAAAATCTGATGCTAACTCGCCATTGTCTCAGAATGACAGTGCCCGAAATAATAATCAGAATAGTGGCCTGCAAGATTCAAATCGTTTCGACGAGGATATGTACGTAGAAGGCATGCAGGCAGATCTATCTAACGATGATTTGTTGCAGCAAGCAACAGCGATACAGCAGCAAGGCTATCAGATGATGACGCCTGAGCAGATTGATCGTGAGTTGGCTGCGATGGATTTGCAAAACGCTCAAGATATCGACAGCATTAACAACGACAGTGCCTTTGATGCGCCAATTGCCACATTGAACGACACAGCGCCGCCCATCGGCTTAGATGTTGACTTAGATGCGACCAACTTGCCTATGCCTAGCAATCTTGACACACTGGGTAGAAGTGAGGCCGCAGCAGAACAGGCAGCCACAGCTGAAATTATGTCACGTCCCATTAACGTGAGTGACTCTGTCAGTAGTGGCAATGTCAATGCGGCAAATGGCATTAATGATGAGATAATAGCAGGTAATAGCGATATAACTGATGGCGGTAACATGCCCTCAGATGTGATTGATCCTGAAGACTACCTACCGGATTATCAGAATGATACTCAGGCCGTCAATCAAAGCATCGAGCAAGCTGACCAGTCAAAACCACTTGCACGTAATAAAAGCAATATCGTCAAGCGTCTCTATAATCGCTTTTTCAATGGTGGCGCAATGGCATTGCCTAGTGTGGAGACCACGGTTTATATACAACAAGCTGGCGCCGAAGACACGGCTAATGGTCAACCAAAACTCATCAAAGCTGACGACGATATTCAGCCAATGAAAAACATTAAAGCGGCCCTTGATGATACGACAGTACAGTCGGTCATTGATTTTACCGCAGCGCTACCACGTTTGCGTCAAACGGCATTGGATGCCGCCAAAGCAGTGGGTTATTATGATGTCACTCTCAGCCTGCGTCAGCCTACGCGTGATACGATCAATGTGGTGATCGAAGAGCTGGGCGAGCCTGTTATTGTAGACAGCCGTATCGTTGATATCCGCGGTGAGGGCGGTGAGCAAGCAGAGTTTGTCGCGCTTGAAAAAGAATTACCGCCGCAAGAAGGGGATGTCTTTAATCATCGTGTCTACAAGAGTAGTAAAGCCGCGCTTGAGTCTTTGAGTAATACCTATGGGTATTTTGATCAGTATTGGTTGAACAAATCTGTCGATATTATCTTACCAGACAACAAAGCGGATATGTCTTTGGTCTACAACACAGGCGAGCGCTATGAGTTTGATGATGTTGTTTTCTTTACCTATGACAAAGAAACCAACACCCTGACACAAGACCCTGACAAACTCCCAGTAGAACTGTCGTTATTGCAGCAGTTGTATGAGTTTGCGCCAGGCGATCCTTTCTATCGTCCGTCAGTGACAAAGTTTAGTAATGACTTATCAGCGACCCGTTACTTTAATATGGTCAATGTCGAATCGATATTACCGCCAGATGACCGGAGTGAGGCCAGTACATTGGCATTTGATAATGCACCTGCCAATAGCAATGCTATATTGGATGAGGATGTTGATAATGATGGCATCTCAGATATGACTGGAGATAATGCTACTCTAGCAGCATCCAATAATCGTTTGGCTAGTAAAGAAGATACGGGTAGTAGTACTGGCGTAGAGCGTGAAAGTGCGCTTGGCAATGGTAGTGGCGAGACGGTCAATGAAGCTGATATTGCTGCTATCGAGTTTGAGGCTGATGAAGAAACGCTTGATAAGCTACAGGCCGTTAAGCAAAAAGCGGAGCGTCTAAGCCGCCTGCCGGATGACCGCGTGCTGGATGAAAAAGACCAAGAAGCCGATAACTTATTAGGCAAAATCAGTGACTCTATCAGTAATGTTGCTCAAAAAATATTCCCTGATGATGCAGACTTCACCGTTGATGAGGATTTCGTACCGCCAACGCTGGTAGGACGTAAAACACCGCAAGACGTTGCCACAAGCAAAAAAGTACCGTTGTATGTCTTTGTATACGCTGATAAGCCGCGTGATGCTCAGGTTGGTTTGGGTTACGGTACTGACACAGGCGTGCGAGCAACCGCCAAGATCGATTATAATTTGCTTAATCGTCAGGGCTATCAAGCAGGCGCAGAAACCGAAGTGTCCAGAATCAGCAAAAACGTCGCTGTCTATGCGAGCCGCCCTTGGAATCATCCACTCAATGATAAATTAGATGGGCGTCTTACTTATGAAGAAGAAGTCATTGACCAAGGCAAAGGTAACTTTGATTTATCTACCACCACTTTAAAAGCGGCTTTGGCACGTAATATTCGCCGTGATAGTGGTTGGAATCGTAGCTACTCTATGCGTTATCGTTTAGATGAGCTAGAGACTGGCGTTGACGGCGCTGCGCGGGATGATTTACCTATCCGCTTTACCTCGTCAAACCCCAAGCAGCAAGCATTGCTGTTTGGCTATGGTATGAATAAAACCGACACGGATAGTGCGACCAATCCAACGCGCGGTATGCGTCAGTATTATTCGATTGAAGCAGGTGCTGACAAAGCGCTGAGTGATACTGATTTGGCCATCGTGCGTGCTGGTGTTAGCGGTATTTATAGCTTTGGCGATGACAAAAAACATCAAGTGCTTGGTAGTTTGAATGGTGGTTATATTTGGGCAGATGATTTCTATGATGTGCCTTATAAATTGCGCTTTTTCGCAGGTGGCGACCAAAGCATCCGTGGCTATGATTACGAGAGCTTATCGCCACTAAACGATAAAGGCTATCTGACAGGCGGGCAAGTACTAGCGGTTGGTAGTGCAGAGTATAACTATGAGTTCAAACCGGGCTTTCGCGGTGCATTCTTTACCGATGTTGGTAATGCGTACGACAAAGACTTTGATGCTGAAACCAAAGTTGGCGTCGGCGTCGGTGTGCGCTGGGCCTCTCCTGTTGGGATGGTGCGTGTCGATGTCGCCGCAGGGGTGACAGAAGACAATATTCCTGTGCGATTACATTTCTTTATTGGCTCGCCGTTGTAAAAGCTTACTTCCTACATATGAACACAGATCGCTTGAATCGTTTTATTCATTACTTATCGTACCGATTGCTGGTCATCACTTTTTAACGTAGTTGAGTGTCATGCAGACAAAAAATACCCCGCCTAACAATGCACCAGATGAAGATCCAGCACAGCGCGATGCTCGTGCCGTTAGGCGCTGGTATCCGCTATCATTTTTACTCAAGCTGCTGGTGCTGGTCATTATCGTACTAGCGATTATGTTTGCGATATTTTTTTATGCTGCAGGCACGGACTCTGGCACCAAGTTTATTTTAGAAAAAATCAGTGCTGAGACGGGTATCGGTTTCAAATATGGGCGCGGTAATTTGCGTGATGGTATTTGGGTGACAGATATCGATATTGAAGCCACTGAAGATCTTGAGGTATTAGTAGACAAAGCTTATGTCAAGATAGGCTGGCGTGCGGTATTTGCAAAAGAAGTACATCTAAGCGATGCTGACATTCAAACCATCGAAATTCTCAATAAAAAACCACCGACTGGCGAGCCGTTTGATTATAAGACGCTAAAGCTACCAGTCAATCTACGTTTTGATCACGCAAAAATCAATAAAATTATTTATAAGCAAGTGACCAAAGAGCCTATTGTTATCAACAATACTACGGCTCGCGATCTCACATGGGTTGGCAGCACTGTGACGGTCGGTCGAGGCAGCTTACAATATGCTGATATTGTAAAAGTCAGTGCCTTACAAGGTGAGGCAGATTTACAAGGCGACTACCCACTGGATCTGAGCGCGATTGTAGAGGTGAGTGCGCTTGAAAAGGCATACATTGATCCATTGAATATCACGGCAACAGGCACGCTAAAACGTACGGTTGGGCAGGTGCGTAGTCGCTATAACGACAGCGACGTTAGCGGCGATTTTGTGGTTCAAGGCCTAGATGCAGGCGCACCGTTTCAGGCAAAACTGAAGTGGGATGATATTTTGGTGCCTTATGCAGACGACCAAAATATTCATCTAAAAAGTGGTATGGCGACTGCATCAGGGGTTATCTCTGAGATACAACTGCGCATCAACACAGAATTGACTGCCAAAGACATTCCATCCGGTCATTATCAAGGGCGCGGCGTCATTGCAGACAGTCAATTGCGCATTGACCGCTTAGAAGCCGACGTTCCCTCTGGACGTTTGCTGCTTCAGGGCATCTTAGGCTGGAAAGAGAGCTTTAATGCGACAGTGCGTGCGGCTGGTAGTAACTTTGACATTCGACGTGCGATTCCTGATGAGTATGCTGATTTTAAAGCGTATGCTCCGCAAACGCTCAATGGTAGATTATCGTTACGCTATCAGCAGCAAAACAGTACAGGTAATACAGAGGTTGATGTAGACCTACGTCAGCGTGACGGCGAATATGTCAACGCCAACCTAGTGCGCGGCAAGACGTCTGCTAAATCTCAACAGACAGCGCCTTGGTATATTGATGCAAGATGGCAAAACTTGACTCGCCGTGATGTGCCTAATATAGGCAATATTGATAGTCCTCGCGGTCAAGCAGATGTCATCGTTCGTGGTTCAAACCTATCCGTCGATGCCAATGCCGTTATCAATGAACTCAATGCTGCACCTAAAGGCAACTATGACGTGCGCTTGCGTAAAGCAGGTGACGTTATTGATATCAATCGACTCAATTATGATGGTATCGTAGGCGACCTATCAGGAACTGGGCAGATTCGGCTAGCAAATAAAAACCGCCCACTGACGTGGAAAATCGATGCAGTGACCAAAGGTTTATTGCCTAAAGAGTACCGTAGTGACTTACCACTTGAGCGTCTAAGAGGGCGTGTGAGTGCTCGTGGTCGCCTGTTAAATATCACCAAAAACGGCGTTAGCGGTCAACGTCACATCATCACGGTTAATAGTACAGACCTGCAAGCACAACTGGATGCCACGCAAAACGGTCGCGCGATCGGTATAACAGGTAGCGGTGATGCCAGTGTCGATATCGTGGGTGGTGAGTTGTCCGTATTTGATGCACGTTTTGATGGTCAGATCGATACAGCAGATGTACCAAAAGGTCGTCTATCAATCGACGCAGCGGGTACGCCAAAATTAATTAGTATCCGTAAATTGAATTATGATGGCGAAGCTGGTGCGGTGAATGCCAAAGGTGTCATTGACTTGCGTCGTAATATTGGCTGGACGGTCGATGGACGTTTCGATCAGTTTAATTTAGGGTATTTTTTGCCAAATAATTCAGCAATCATCACAGGTGATCTAAAAACCAGTGGCGAGTGGCAGGCTGCGCCTAAAAACAGCCCAAATACCGCAGGTAAATTACAGCGTTTTGCTGTGAATTTCGATGGGGTTTTGGATGCCGAGCAGTTACCAGCAGGTAAGCTCAATATTAACGCGAGCGGCGATAGTCAGCTGATCCGTATCAACCGTCTACGGCATGTGGGCGCGGCAGGTAGTATTGATGCCAAAGGAACGGTTGATGTGCGTCAAGGCATTGCATGGGACATTAGTGCGGTGATGGATCGCTTCAATATCGGATATTTCTTAAAGGATACACCAAGCCGTATCACGGGTACTATCGATACGGATGGACGTTGGGGCGATACGCAGCAGACCGTCAATGTCAAACAAGTCAATCTGAGCGGTATGCTGAAAGGCCAGCCACTCAGTGCTAAAGGTAGTTTGGCCGCAAAACTGCGCTTGCCAAAAGACTTAGCCAGCTATTTCAAACGTCTACAAACACAAGATGCCCAAGCACAGTATAAGCAAGTGAATGCATTGATCGATAGTTTAAACGCTGACAACTTGATACTACGCTGGGGTGACAACTATGTCACTGCTAATGGCAATGCCAAACAGCTACAGACCAAAATCAATATCACAAGCCTAGATCAACTGTCAGATAAGCTTGCTGGCAAAGTAACTGGTGGAGCGACTTTGTCTCAACCAGTAGGTCAGGCACTACCGACGATCTATATCGACTTGGTGGGTGAGCGAATTGCATTACCGGGCTTTATTTTGCGTCAAGGTCGCATACGTGGCAAGCTGGTTAATCTAGCCAATAGTCCAAGCCAGCTTATCGTCAGCGCTGAAGGTCTGGATGCTGCGGGACAAAGCTTCGATAGTGTAAAAGCCTCCTTTAATGGGACTGAGCAATCTCATATCGTTGATCTAAATGTAGCCAATCAGCAGCTTGATGTTGGCGCTAGGCTTAAAGGTGGGTTTGATCGCGACAAGCTTCGTTGGTCAGGAGTCATCGGTAAAGGCCGCGTTAAATCCAGATACGCTACCTTAAATCAATTACAGCCAGCACAGCTGATTGTGAATTTGCCTAATAATCAAAATGGCAATAATACAGATCTCAAAGTACAGTTGGCTGCACATTGTTGGCAAGCCACGGACCAAACGGGCAAGCTATGCTTACGCAAGAACTTAGTGGCTTCTCCAGCCAGTGGTGAAGTCGATGTGGCATTGCAGAATTTAGATACGTCATTATTTTCAGTATTTTTACCAAAGGATATTGATTGGCACGGCAAGATTAATGGTAAAGCCATTGTCGGTTGGCAACGTGGTCGTCCGCCAACTATTAACACGACACTCTATTCAGACAATGGCAAAATCGGATTGATTCAAGACGGGGATAGCACGCCTGTGACACTGCCTTATAAGCGTGTTTCACTAATCGCCTTGTCGGTGCCAGAAGGTATCAAGCTGCGTACCGACATCAATACGGGTCGCGGTGCTCGCGGTTATGCTGAAGTCGTTGTTGATCCTTACAAAACACCGAAACCCATCTCTGGTGCACTCGTGTTAAATGAGCTTGATTTGGCGATATTTAAGCCTTTCTTCCCAGGTATGAGAGTACTAAAAGGCAACGTTACAATGGCAGGAGGACTGGGCGGTACGCTAGATAAGCCGCAGTTCTATGGTGATGTGAAACTCTCTGATGGCCGTATCGCCATGTTAGACTTGCCAGTGAATCTGACCAATGTCAACACACAGGCCAAAATTCGCGGTACGCAGGCGACCATTGATGGTACGTTCAAAAGCGGTACAGGAACAGGCACACTGACAGGCACGGTCAATTGGCAGCAAAAGCTACAAGCCAAATTGAGTATTGTTGGTGAAGGGCTCGTGATTACGCAGCCGCCACTACTCGTGGCTGAGATCAATCCTGATATTGACATTATTGTACGTCCAGGCGATCGCTATGTGGATATTAAAGGCGCTATCAGCGTACCAACCGCTACCATTCGTCCACCAGAGGCCAGCGAAGACATTGTGACTCAATCAGAAGATGTGGTAGTGCTGGATCGGCGTTTGATTGGTAACATCGATGAGGTATTGGCAATATCAAAACCTTGGTCTATCAATGCTGATATCGGTGTTGATTTGGGTGATGACATCAATTTCCGTGGTTTTGGTGCCGTTATTCCATTGGCTGGTGCGATTAACATCAATCAAAATGGCACGGGCATCATGCGTGCCAAAGGCGTGGTTCAAGTATCACGTCGTACCAATATCAATGCTTTTGGTCAAAGCCTAGAGCTAAATTATGGTCAAGTACGCTTTAATGGCGATGTCATGAAGCCCAACTTGAGTATTGAAGCGGCAAAAACCATTGATGGTAAAACAGTGGGTCTGCGTGTGAAAGGTACGACTGAAAGTCCAAATATCATCGTCTTTAATAATGCAGGATTGACCCAGCAGCAAGCGATGAATGCGCTGGTGACAGGGCGAATCGATAACAAGAGCGCCACTCAAATCAGTGAGCAAGGGTTCAAGTCACAAGTGACCAATAACCTAGCCGCTGCTGGATTAAGCTTTGGTCTGAGTGGTACGCGCAGTCTGACCAATCAAATCGGACAGGCCTTTGGTTTACAGAGCTTGACGGTGGATGCCTCAGGTAGTAGTGAAGATACCAATGTCAATGTCACCGGTTACGTGACCCCTGACTTGTATATCCGCTACGGCGTGGGTGTCTTTAATGCTCAAAATAGCTTATCTGTTCGCTATCAATTGACTCGTCGTATTTACGTAGAAGCCAGCTCAGCTGCTGAAAATGCGGTAGACGTGGTCTATAGTTGGCAGTTTTAAATGACGCATTTGGTAGACGGTTAATTTATAACTGACATTATTTGAAAACGATTTTATTGCTATCCAACAAAAAACGCCTTGTAATGAAGGCGTTTTTTTATAAATGGCGTGAGCTTAGTTTAAAATTATTTGGTCAAAATCAATCGGTTGTTACGAGTCAAACGTAGTCGATACTCTTCGCCTTGATGCTCGATACGTACTTCTTTGGTTAGAGCAAATAGATGCTGCGACTGTAGCGTTGGCAGACGGTTTTCACGGCAGTTTAGATAACGAGAGATAACCATATTCATGGTAAATTCCTTTTGATAAGAAGTGGCTTAATAAATTAGCTATGTTCTAATGAACCTTAACGATAATCATTATCATTTAGATTGAATGAATTTGCAAGGTAATTGATAAAATAAAATGCAGTTATTGTGTAAATTTATCTAAGGCTACTGTCACAAAGTGAGAATAGGGGGCTTTCTCCTTGTAGAAACACAGAATTTATAAGATGCATAAAAACGATAGGGACCATAAAGACAGTCGCCACGTTATTACAGCTGCCAAGTTATATACGCAGAATCAGGCGATTAAAAAGTCATAATGAAGAGAGAAGTGAAAGGTAGAGTTATGCCAAATGAGATGAGCGGCCAATCAAAAACGAAAAACATCACCACCGTCAATGTTGCGGTTGCGGTTATTCATTATGAAGACAAGTATTTGCTTGGGTTCCGAGATGCGGCCCAGCATCAGGGCAATCGCTATGAGTTTGTAGGCGGCAAAATAGAGGCTGATGAGTCAGCAGAGCAGGCATTGATTCGGGAGGTTGCTGAAGAAACAGGGATCGATATTCATCAAAATATGATGGTGAAGCTTGGGCGTTTGCATCACGACTATGGTGACAAGCAGGTGAGCTTGCAGGTGTATAAAATTGAGCTAAACGCACAGCAGTATGAACAGCACAAGCATTGTGAGTATGGATTAGAAGGCCAAGCAATGACGTGGGTTGAAAAATCTAAGCTACTGGCAGGAGCGTATCATTTGCCCGCTGCCAATAAAACTATTTTGGAGTGGCTAAAGCTTCCTACAAAAATAGCGATTACGTATCCACTTGCGCATTTTTCTGCTCAGCCAAATTCAGCAGCAGCATGGGTGCACTATCATCGAGAACAGTTGGCAACAGAGTCTTGGGTTTATATCCGACTAAAAGCATCTGAGTTAGAATATATTGCCCAGCAGCTAATGGATGTGCGTCCAGATATTCTAGCGATTTTGCCGTACGACAATGACTGTCAGCGCTCCAAGACGACAATTACAGAGGCAATGATAGAGGCAAAAACGACTGGTTCGATTGTCGCTAGACACCTGACGCATTCGGTATTAATGGCATGGTTCAATGGTACTCAAGATATTACAGAGTCTGAGCAATTGGCCGACATCTCGAGTGAGCATCCACTAATAGTCAGCTGTCATGATATTGCCAGCATTCTTGCCGCTAATAAACTTGCGAGTATGCGCATACAGCAGCAGTTGTCGCCAGTGATTGGCGCTTTTTTGTCTCCTATACTTACAACTCAGACGCATCCTGACACGGTGCCACTTGGCTGGGAGGCGTGGTCGGCTTTGGCACAGTTAGCTGACATGCCAGTCATTGGTCTGGGCGGCTTGGCACCTGTCATGATTGACCAGACATTAGCGCACGGCGGTGTCAGTGTCGCAGGCATTCGTCAGTTCCACGAATAAAAAACTAGAAAATGAGTGCTCATTAAGCAGCAATATCATTCACTTGACTATGTTTGCTTATTAAGATAGGTAAGTATAAATAACTGATTTTTAAGTTATTTATCCAGTCAGTAACTATGTGATTATGATGTGTGCATACCAATGCATAAACCCATCGTTATTTACAAACCGTTGCGTTTCCCTACATTGCACTACTGTTTTAATAGTCCAACTGCCCTTAATATATATTCCATATCTACAACGCATTGATTCTGTTTTTTATCACTGAACTAACTATTAACGCATTTATCAAAACTTATAATAAAAAAGAGCGTTTGTAGTAGTAGAGTTTGGGTCGATAATTAACTCTAGAACTCAAGCTCATTATAAAATCAATTCGGATAAATGATGCAGATAAAGTATTTTAACAGTCA
Organism: Psychrobacter sp. KCTC 72983; assembly: GCF_014280455.1. Taxonomy (NCBI): domain Bacteria; kingdom Pseudomonadati; phylum Pseudomonadota; class Gammaproteobacteria; order Moraxellales; family Moraxellaceae; genus Psychrobacter; species Psychrobacter sp. KCTC 72983. The sequence continues at coordinate 309,006 of NZ_CP060390.1, read as the reverse complement.
CTATTAATAACGGTATCCCTATGAAAACCAATAAGTTACATGAGTCAGAATGGTCTGACTCATGGGCAGCTGGTTCTCAATCTCAGCAGCCTATAAAGCCAAACAGTTGTAAGGGCAAACGTCATGCACAGCAGACCAAAAATGCCAGCAACGATGCCAATTATAGCCATAAAAAACTGAGCAATGAAAACCTGAACGGCGAATATTCACCTCATCTGGCAGAAGCTATGCCTTCACAAGACAGCTATTTTGGATACAAAAGCGCCGACAAAAGCCTTACTAAGGCCAAAGAGTCCGCTATGAGTAACAGTAAAAACAGTCAACATCTGAAAAATAATGATAAAGACCAATTCAACATTGCTAATGGATACAAGCGATCAGCAACGTTGAATAAAGACGAGCCGCTAATCTCTGAGCTTGTAGATGATCAAGCAGGTAATTTGCAAGACAGCACCAAGCAAATCCTTGATACTTCATCAACCACTATCAACTCGTCATACAAAGACATACCGGAGCGTATATTTATGAATGGACTTATCAAGCATACAGGCATTGCGTTAGCGATCATCATACCGCTAGCGGCATTTTCAGCTTATGCTGCAACGCCGCCCATTAATATGGCTACTAGCAGTAATATGCAAGATAATGTGATGAGCGAGAAGATTACGACCGATATGCTATCAGTTAAGCCAAGCGATATTATCTATAAGTCTGCAAGCACACCAACGACAGTGGATAGTGTCGATCTCAATGAATACGCTGGGACATGGTACGAGATTGGACGTCTACCTATGTATTTCCAGCGTAAATGCGCAGGCGATGTCACGGCAAACTATACGCAAAAGACCGATGGGTCAGGCATCATCGTTACTAATAAATGTATGGCGGAAGATGGTTCGACCATTACCGCAGACGGTTTGGCTAAGCCAGTCGATGAAAGTGGTAGCAAACTAAAAGTGACGTTTTTACCGAAGTGGATTCGCTGGATCCCAGTCGGTCGTGCTGATTATTGGGTACTAGCACGTGATGCAGATTATAAAACTGCGCTAGTAGGGACTCCTAATAAAAAATACTTATGGCTTCTAGCACGGTCGCCGAATATCAGTCAGGAAACGTATACTAAATATCGTCAGGTTGCTCAGCAGCAAGGATATGATTTGAAAGAGTTTACATTGACGTCGCAGAGCAATCAAACAGTGAATCTAGCACCATAATAGATATAATGAAAATTATTGCTTCAATTAATTAAGCGCTATGGCAATTATCATGTAAACGACGTCCTAATAAGGCAGCATATATGGCTGCCTTTATTTTTATACTTGTTTATATATGAGTTTGTATATAACGACAAAACCTATTATGCACACTAGCTAATCGGTTATTACTGGCAAAATGAGGCATTTTAGGCTAAAATCTAGGCGATTTGAATACTCTGACGTCAAGAACTGATATTGATAGTGGTTGATTATCCTATTACAGTCACCACCTAGAGCATACACGACCTATCTTATTTATATCTCTTCATATTTTATCGATCATACATTACTGACCATAAGGATGTTTCTCGTGAGCAACGCTGATACCTTACGCCAATTACATCAAGACCACTTAAAAAACTACAACAATCAAGAGCAACAAGCCATTGAGCTTATGGGGCTATTGAGCAAGCTCTATAATGAGCAAGACGTACAAGTGACTTTGTTTGGCGAAACGCTAGACGCTACTTCAGTTGGTCAAATACTTGGACTACATCAAAAAGCAGCATTGCGCGACAACGATGCCAACGCTATCGATATCGCTGATACTCTAGCGATGGTAAAAGTTATCTCAGAAAACACTGATATCCAAGCTACTCGTATTGATGTTGGTCAATTGATTGCTAATGATACCGATGTACAAGCCACTCTACAGTCTATCAACAACGCTGGTGCCGTGAATGGCGCAACGGACGTTGTACTGTATGGTTTTGGTCGTATCGGTCGTATTTTGACCCGTCTGTTATTGTCACAAGCATCAAGCGCAAAAGGTTTGCAGCTAAAGGCAATCGTCGTACGTCCAGCCGCTGCTGGTGACTTGGCTAAGCGTATCTCATTGCTTGAGCGCGACTCAATCCATGGTAGATTCTTAGGTGGCATCAGTATCGATGAAGACAATAACGGCATGATCGTTAATGGTCGTTTCGTACAAGTCATCTATGCCAAAGACCCAAGCGAAATCGATTATACTGCTTATGGTATTAACAATGCGCTAGTTATCGATAACACCGGTATTTGGAAAGACGAAGCGGGCCTTGGTAAGCACCTACAGTCTACTGGCGTGAAAAAAGTACTCCTAACAGCACCTGCTGGTGGCGATATCAAAAACGTCGTTTATGGTGTGAACAATGACACTGTTGGTGACGATACTATTGTTAGTGCTGCGAGTTGTACGACCAATGCGATTACACCGACGTTAAATGTACTAAACGATGAGTACGGTATCGTAAACGGTCATGTAGAGACTATTCACTCATTTACCAATGATCAGAACTTGGTTGATAACTATCACAAAGCAGACCGCCGTGGTCGTAGTGCGGTGATGAACATGGTTATCACTAGTACTGGTGCGGCAAAAGCCGTTGGTAAAGCATTACCAGAATTGAACGGTAAGCTAACGGGTAATGCTATCCGTGTACCGACACCAAATGTCAGCCTAGCAATCTTGAACTTGAATCTAAAGACCGCACCAGCAAGCGCTGATGCGTTGAATGAGTTCTTGCGTAAGATTGCTAACAGCAGCACGTGGCAGTCGCAAATTGCTTATACCGATTCTACAGAAGCCGTATCTACTGACTTTGTTGGTACGACCCATGTTGGTATCGTTGATGCCCAAGCGACTATTTTGACTGACAACCAAGCTATCGTTTATGTTTGGTATGATAATGAAGTCGGCTATAGTACTCAGGTATTGCGTTTGGCGACGCAGATGGCAGGAATCAGCTACGCTCAGATTCCAGCATAGATTACTAAATACAGTAGCGCAATAACGTTATACTAAGCCTCTCAAAGCATAGTCACTTTAAAGATTATGCTGCAATAGACTCTACTTTGCATAGCTTGGTATCACTTTAACTGTCATACTTAAACACCCGATAGTCCGATTGATTATCGGGTGTTATTGTCATAATGGGCATGACGTAACATAGCTTCTATAGATTGCTCATTTTGTCAGAACGATATAGCAAAACCTCAAAATACAACCGCTGGTTGTCACCAGTCATAGACTGGATTGTGAATTAAGGAACGTAAGATGCGATTTATTGATGAAGCCGTCGTAACGGTAAAAGCAGGTGACGGTGGTAACGGAATCGCCAGTTTTCGCCGAGAAAAATATGTCCCACGTGGTGGACCGGATGGTGGCGATGGTGGCAAGGGCGGAGATATTTATGTCATTGCAGAGGACAACACCAACACTCTAGTTGACTATCGCTATACGCGTCGTCATGATGCCATGCGCGCTGAAAACGGTCATAGCAGAAACTGCTCAGGCAAAGGATCAGATGATTTGTATTTACCAGTACCAGTTGGTACAACGGTCGTGGATACCGAAACTGATGAAGTACTCGGTGATTTGATTGAAATTGGCCAGACGCTATTGGTCGCTAAAGGTGGTGACGGTGGTCTGGGTAATACCCATTTCAAAAGCTCAACCAACCAAGCACCACGTAAAGCCACGTCTGGTTTTGAGGGTGAGTTAAAAGTTCTTAAGTTTGAGCTAAAAGTTGTGGCTGATGTTGGCTTGATTGGTTTGCCTAATGCTGGTAAATCGACCTTTATCCGTCAAGTCTCTGCTGCTAGACCAAAAGTGGCTGATTATCCGTTTACCACGCTAGTACCAAACTTGGGTGTGGTCGATATTGGTCGTCATCGTTCGTTCGTGATGGCAGATATCCCTGGTCTTATTGAAGGCGCATCAGAAGGCGCAGGACTTGGTATTCGCTTCTTAAAACATGTTGCACGTACCCGTCGTCTGTTACATTTGGTGGATGTTAAGCCTGTCGATGGCAGTGATCCAGTCGAGAACGCCCGCGTTATCCTAAATGAGCTTGAGCGTTTTTCACCTGAATTGGCCAACTTGCCACAAATTTTGGTATTGAACAAAATTGATCAGGTCAATGACGAAGATTTAAATGCGCTTTGTACACATATCGTGGCAGAGCTTGGTTGGACAGGTATGGTTTTCCGTACAGCAACGCTGACTGGTGAAGGTGTTGATGCAGTAAAATATCATTTAATGAATGATATTGAACTTGAGCGCGAGCGTGAAATAGAAGATCCTATATTCGCTGAAGCACAAAAAGAGCGCTTTGAGCGTTTAGAAGCCGAAGTGCGTCTAAACACTGAAGCACAGCGTGAAGCATATCGTGCAGCTCGTAAAGCCGCGCGTGAAGGCTTAGATTTGTCCGATTTGGATGATGACGACGATGGTGTTGAGGTAATGTACGTTCCTTAAGCTAGTATGCTTAAGCGGTTATACTTGAATTGTGAATTTAATCCCTACAATCAATTGATATGAAAAAAAGGAGTTTATATGGCAGATGACATAGCAAACACGACCGAAGAAGCAAGATTTGTCAAACAATCTCGCAACTTTGATATTCAGCGCGTTATTGTCAAGATTGGCTCATCATTATTGACAAATAATGGTCGAGGGTTGGATCGTACTGCCATATACGAGTGGGCAAAGCAGATTGCTAAACTGCACAAAAAAGGTGTTGAAGTGCTGCTGGTATCGTCAGGTGCCGTTGCTGAAGGTGTGGTACGTATGGACCTTGAGGAACGCCCTAAAAAACTGGCAGCATTACAAGCCTGCGCTTCTATTGGTCAAATGGGACTGATTGAAACATGGTGGTCAGCACTGATTCAGCATGGAATTCAAAGTTCACAGCTCTTATTGACTCATGATGACTTGTCCAATCGTAGCCGTTATCTCAATACTACAGGCGCGCTCACGCAACTATTAGAATGGCGCGTGCTACCGGTCATTAACGAAAATGACACCATTACCATTGATGAGATTAAATTTGGCGATAATGACACGTTAGGTGCGATGGCAGCCGCGATGGTTAATGCAGATTTGTACATTATTTTAACGGATCAAGAAGGCGTGTTCACTGATAACCCACGTGACAATCCTGATGCCAAGATGATTCGTCAAGAACGTGCCATGGCTGATTATTTATTTGATATTGCAGGTGACGGTGGCAAGCTTGGGCGCGGTGGTATGTTAACCAAAATCCGTGCTGGTCGTCTTGCAGCAATGGGTGGTTGTCCAACCGTTATTGTGAGCGGTGCTATCGATGATGTGATCACTCGTGTTGTCTCAGGTGAGGCAGTCGGTACACTACTGACGACTAATGAAGAAGATAAAATCATCGCTCGTAAACAATGGCTTGCCGCGCATTTGCGTATGTCAGGTAGCTTGGTCGTTGATGCAGGTGCCGCAAAAGCATTGACTGAACACAACAGAAGCCTGCTACCTGTGGGCGTTGTGGAAGTTCGTGGCGGCTTTGATGAAGGTGATGTGGTAGAAATTGTTCATCAAGACACTGGTGAGCGTATAGCCGTTGGGCAAGTAAACTTCTCATCGCATGAGGCGCACCGTGTTGCCCGTGAGCGTACAGAGAAGTTTGACAAAATCTTTGGTAGTAACGAAGACCGTGTGGTGATGGTGCATCGTGACAATCTTGCGATAACTGTATAACGTATTCATGATATAGCACGGCTGTTTTTTATAGCTTATAAATATTTATTGTTATTTTATTTAACCTATTTTATCCAGCACAGTATCTATTTATAAATATGGATACTATGTTGTTTTGGAGATTTGTACATGAGTGCTTCAGACAAGAGTGATTCGATTCAGCAGCAATTTGCACCACTAAAAAATGACAGGCTGCTACGTGCATTACGCTTTGAGCCCATCGATACCACGCCAGTTTGGATGATGCGCCAAGCTGGTCGTTACTTACCAGAGTACAAAGCCACTCGTGCTGAAGCCGGCGACTTTATGAGCCTGTGCAAAGATACAGATCGTGCTACTGAAGTGACGCTCCAACCGTTACGTCGTTATGACTTAGATGCCGCGATCTTATTTAGTGACATTTTGACCATTCCTGATGCCATGGGATTGGGTTTGTATTTTGAGACTGGCGAAGGCCCTAAGTTTAAGCATCCGATTCGCAAGCAGGCTGATCTTGATAGATTGCCATTACTTGAGCCTAATGATTCACTCGATTATGTGATGCGTGCTGTAACCAGTATCCGCACGGCACTAAATGGTCAAGTGCCTTTATTTGGGTTTTCTGGTAGTCCATGGACGCTTGCTACATATATGATGGAAGGTGGTAGTTCAAAGGATTATCGTTATACCAAAGGCTTTTTGTATAGCGATCCTGATTTTTTACATCAGCTATTAGATAAGCTTGCGACTTCGGTCATTGACTATCTCGATGCACAAATTGTGGCCGGAGCTCAGATCGTACAAATATTTGACAGTTGGGGCGGGGCGCTTGGTCATCGTCAATTTATCGAGTTTTCGCACAATTACAACAAGCGTATCGTGGCTGAACTAAAGCAACGCCATCCACAAGTACCAGTGATATTATTTACCAAAGGTGGCGGGTTATGGCTTGATATTCAGGCTGATAGCGAAGCTGACGCTTTAGGTTTAGATTGGACGATGCCGCTTGACCGCGCGCGTCAAGTACTGACTGAGAGTCAGCGTGAGTTGACCAAAAAGCATAAGAAGCTACAAAGCAGCAAAGCCATTCAAGGCAATTTAGATCCGGCAACGTTATACGGATCACCCGCCACTATCCGCTCTGAAGTGAATGCGATGCTTGATCGCGCCTATGCTAATGGCGAAAAAACTGGCTACATTGCAAACTTAGGTCATGGTATTACCCAGTGGGTGAATCCTGACAATGCCAAAGTCTTTGTTGATGCGGTACATGACTACAAGATCTAAAAGCCACGGTATTTAAAGCTATGGTATTCAAAGCTATGGTATTCAAAGCCATAATATTCAGAGACGGTAGGATTGACAGACTGGTTTTATGTCTATATGGCTTTGTAATCTAGATAAAAATATAGAATTTATTAGATATAATGAGTGCTTACTAAGAATAAGGATAATTTATGATTTCAGCAGCGATTGTCGGTGGTACAGGTTACACAGGTATTGAGCTTATTCGCTTACTATCTGCTCACCCTGAAGTGTCTATTGATTTGCTAACCTCGCGTAGCGAAGCTGGCACGCGCGCTGATGAAATCTTCCCAAGCTTACGCGGTATCTCAGATATTGTTTTCAGTGACTTAGGTGACAATACGCTTGGGGCATTGCAAAAATGTGATGTTGTATTTTTTGCGACGCCGCATGGTGTTGCGATGAAGCAAGCAGAAGCGCTGACCCAAGCTGGCGTAAAAGTCATCGATTTGGCAGCTGATTTTCGCCTGCAATCATTGACGGAGTTTGAGCGCTGGTACAAACAATCTCATGCTTGTCCTGATCTGTTGAAGACAGCAGTTTACGGTTTGCCTGAAATCAATCGTGATAAGCTTGCCAGCGCTTTATTGGTCGGTAACCCTGGCTGCTATCCGACTACTGCGATTTTGGGTTTAAAACCTGTTATCGAAGCACAAAATGAGCAAGCAGAAAGACTAGTCGAGTCTCGTATTGTCATTGACGCCAAATCTGGTGTGTCAGGTGCTGGTCGTCAAGCGTCACTGGCACTTAATTATGCGGAAACAACGGATAATTTTAAAGCCTATAGTGTAGAAGGTCATCGCCATTTGCCGGAGATTGAACAGGGTGTGGCGCAGTTACTAGACAGTCAGTTTACACATCGCATTCGCTTTTTACCGCACTTAGTGCCTATGATACGCGGTATGCTGAGCTCAATTCACATGGAGCTGACCGATGCAGGTGCGGCTATCGATTGGCAGCAAGTGTTTGAGGACAGCTATGCATCAGAAGGTTTTGTTGATGTCATGCCAAAAGGTGTTTATCCAGACACGCGCAGTGTGCGTGCTAGTAATCGTCTACGTATCGCAGTACATCAAGACAACGAGCGTGCTGAGCTGACGGTCATTGTGGTGCAAGACAATTTGGTAAAAGGTGCCGCAGGGCAGGCTGTCCAAAATATGAATGTGATGTTTGGATTTGATGAGTCGATGGGACTCAATTTTGCACCTATCGTACCTTAATGCTGACTTTTTTGTCGCTAAGTCATTCATATTTATGGTACTAGGTATTGATTATAAATTCCGCTATAATAACTTGCCTTTACTCTTAAGAGATACCATCTAAATGCGTGTTAAACTTGAACGACGCTTTTTTTTAAAGTCATCACGTCTATCGTGTCAAGATTCTGTTCTATATGGTTTGGCGTGCAAAACGCATTCCGATAAAAATAGTAATGGCTTTATGAGTGATATCGGTAGCACTCAACGAGGCGCGTCTACATTAGTATTGGCTTTATTTGTAGTAGTGATATTAGTGACTGCCGTGGCTGGATTGCTATTCGGACATAAGCTGGGCTATCAGCGTGGTTTTCATTCGATGGAAACGCAAGCTCAGCAAGCGATTATCGATGGTACAGAAGCGACAAAAGCGCTAGAAGATTTGCGTCTTAGTAATAAAATCGCGACCAATCAAGCCGCGACAGCCAAGCAAGAGCTGGCCATAAGTCTCGCAAATCTAAAAGAGCTGCGTGAAAACCAGCAATCATTGACAGTAGAAAACAGGCAGGTCTCACAGCTTAATGAGATATATGCTGATGTGATTGCTGAGAAAGGTGGCATGCCGCTACAAATATTGGGCGCTAAGATTGAACCGCTGCCCGAAAATGCTTTTGAGTATGGTTTTGATATTGGTATGCTCAGTAGCGACGGTCAAGCCAAACGACTCCAGCCAACCTTGACGTTACTCAATAATGATGACCTTGTAGAAGTGCCCTTAGATCCTGCAAGCTATGCGATCGAAGGTATTGTTCGTATACGCGGTCGTTTTATGATGCCCTCAGGTTTTAAACCTTTACAAGCAAAACTAAGCTTGCAAGCGGGTGGCCAAACAGTAGAGCAATTGTACGATTGGAAGCTCGGTGATAAGGTTGATAACATGCTACCATCACTTTTAGACTTGCCAGAAGTTGATGAAAGCCCGATTGTTCCCTAGTAAATACAAGTCTTAATAAATATCAAACAGCGATGATATAGTTGAAAACAAAGCACCATGTCTATATATAGTCATAGTGCTTGATGTTTCATCGCCTGCCTAGCTAACCTTTCTTATTCCAAACTTACCTTATAATTATACTTTGATTATGATGAAAAAAATGATATTACAAGCTACGCCAACGGTTGCTGATTGGCATTTTCCAAATATGCCTGCCCATCGCGCACAGGACGGTGACACAGAAGGTGAAACGTCACCGCAAGCAGATGTGCTGGTTGCTGAGCCAGAAATTGCTAAACCGCCTATGTATGCGGTGGTTATGTATAATGACAATTACACGCCAATGGAGTTTGTCGTCTATATTTTGCAGTCAGAGTTCCGCCATAGTATGGACTCTGCGGTCGAAATTATGCTAACGATTCACAATAGTAGCAAAGGTATTGCTGGTATTTATCCCAAGGATATCGCTGAGACCAAGGCCAAAAAAGTAAATAGTCTGGCACATCGTGAGGGCTATCCACTATTAACCCAAATTGAGCCACATCAAGGCGAGTAAAAGGATAGCAAGACACTATATCTTATTCTCACATCAGCTCTCATTGCCATACCTAATCGTTTTTTGTTCTCATCCAGTCGTTATAGCAGCTCACTCTCAAAGTGAGCTAAGCCATCTATCTATTGTTACAGCCTCGCTTTAGATACCCATATTTGATTAAGCATGTCAGTGATTATATTGCTCTTATAGTCTTGATTTTATTGTAATATATCCTTATATACTAACTAGGCTTCTCAATAATTTTTACAACCTTTCGATCACTCGTTATTAATATCCTCGTTCATCTACTTATTTTTTATCCACATTAGCTCTTTAAGCTTCTCGTCGCTCTCACATTCTTCTTTATGTACTCGTAGTATGCTTTGATACACTTTAGTCTGCGTTAATAGATTGACTCTGTCGAAGTATCGTGTTGATATAAAGAAAAGCGACTATGAATTATCACAATCACTGCTAACTGATAGATAGATTACAGCATTCGTCACACAGTCTATGCTCCAAATGATATCTCCATGATTTTTTAATTATACGAATCTTACCCTTGAACAATCGATCTATCGCCCTGATTTACTTACTAACTCATTCATAAAACTATCAATTATAAAGATAGATATAACCGTAGGAAGTTGTTATGTTAAGTCGTCATCTTGAAGTTTCTCTACGTTTAGCAATGACGCTTGCGCGCCAAAAATCGCATGAGTATCTTACTGTTGAACATTTATTATTGGCACTATTAGAAAATACTCACGCTGCCAATACCCTGACTGCCTGTAATGCCAATATATCGGCATTGCGTACTGAGCTTGAAGCTTATATTAATAAGCACACGCCAACCGTCGATGCAGATACAGATCAGTCACCGCAGCCAACGCAAAGTTTTGATCGTATTTTGCAACGCGCTATTTTTCATGTGCAGTCTATAGGCGGTGGTCGATTGGTAGAAGGCTCTGATATTTTGGTTTCTATGTTTTCAGAGCATGATACTTATGCCGTTTATCTGCTCAAAAAACAAGGTATTAGCCGTCTTGAGCTGACCCAATATTTATCACATGGTCAAGACAAAGAAGAGGCATCTGAGCAACGTGCTTCTATGACTGGTGAGCGCCGCAGTGCGTCTGAAAAAACCAGCAAAGATCCACTGGTTGAGTTTGCAACCAATTTAAATCAGCGTGCTGCTGAAGGCGAAACAGACCCACTCATTGGACGCGCTTCTGAAATTGAACGTGCCGCTCAAGTTTTATGCCGCCGCCGCAAAAATAATCCGTTATTGGTCGGTGAACCAGGCGTTGGTAAAACCTCTATCGCCGAAGGTTTGGCGTGGTTGATTATCAATGATAAGGCACCCAAGCCACTTAATGGTTGCGTGATTTATAGCCTTGATATCGGCTCGCTTATTGCTGGGACGAAATATCGTGGCGATTTTGAAAAGCGTATGAAGTCATTGCTTGATGCGCTGAAGAAAAAGCCCAATGCTATTTTATTTATTGATGAGATTCATATGATCATTGGTGCAGGCTCGTCAATGAGCAGCAATATGGACGTATCTAACCTTATCAAACCTGCCTTGGCTAATGGTGAGCTGCGCTGCATTGGTTCAACGACCTTTACTGAGTACCGTCAAGTGTTTGAAAAAGACCATGCACTATCACGTCGCTTCCAAAAAATCGATGTGAAAGAACCAAGTGTAGATGATGCCGTCGATATCTTGCGTGGCCTCAAGCCTCGCTACGAAGAGTTTCATAATGTGGAATACACGGATGAGGCATTAGTGACCGCTGTACAGTTATCAGCCAAGCACATTCATGAGCGTTTTTTACCCGATAAAGCCATTGATGTGATCGATGAGGCAGGTGCGTACAAACGTCTGGGTGTGGTACCTGATGTAGAGGATATTGAAGCTGAAGAGAGCTTTATTGCAGATTTAGAGCAAGACTTTGATGTACAGATTGATGCTGATGTCGAAGGTATCGATAGCGATGCAGACAGCGATAATGAGATGCAAGACGAAGCAGAGACGGCAAAGGCAAACGACCGTGCTCAGTCTGCCGGTGGCCTAAAATCTGCTAAAGCGCAAAAGCCACCGATGAAAATCGATGTCGCTGATATCGAAGCCATTATCGCTAAACTGGCACGCATTCCGCCCAAGTCGGTATCGAGTGATGACAAGAGCATTCTTGAGCACTTGGATCGTGATCTTAAGCACTTAGTGTTTGGTCAAGATGAAGCGATTGCCACGCTTGCTGATGCAATTAAACTGTCTCGTGCAGGACTAAAAGCACCAGATAAGCCGATTGGCTCGTTTATGTTTGCAGGGCCGACAGGGGTGGGTAAAACGGAGGTCTCTCGTCAGCTGGCTAATCTATTAGGCGTAGAGCTGGTACGCTTTGATATGTCAGAGTACATGGAAGCCCATACCGCATCACGTCTGATCGGTGCGCCTCCAGGTTACGTTGGTTACGATCAAGGTGGATTGTTGACTGAAAAGATCAATCAACATCCGCATTGCGTACTGCTACTTGATGAGATTGAAAAAGCGCATCCTGATGTCTTCAACTTGCTATTGCAGGTGATGGATCATGGTACATTGACTGATAACAATGGCCGTGTTGCTATCTTTAAGCAAGTCATCATTATTATGACAACCAACGTTGGTGCTGATAGTATCAGTCGCTCTTCTATGGGCTTTACTCAGCAAGATCATAGCCGAGATAACACTGAGGCGCTCAAGCGTGTCTTTACGCCAGAGTTCCGAAATCGTCTAGACGCGATTATTCAGTTCAATCCACTAGATACTTCAGTGGTTGTGTCAGTTGTTGACAAGTTCTTGGTTGAGCTACAAGTACAGCTTGATGATAAGCAAGTGACGTTAGAGATTGATGATGATGTGCGTGATTATCTGGCTGATAAAGGATACGATCGCCTTATGGGTGCACGTCCAATGCAGCGCCTGATTCAGGATGAGATCAAAAAGCCACTGGCAAGTATGATTTTATTCGGTGACTTGGTAAATGGGGGCGTTGTTCATTTGACTTTAGCCCCTAAAGCCGACAATACGCAAGACGATGATACAGTGAAGTTAGATAAATCTTCGCAAAAAGGTTCACCGGATAGTCGGATTGTTTTGACTGTGGTCGAAACTCATGAGCCACGTTCAGACTCTGAGTCAGTGGCTAGCTAAAACATTTAGTTTGAATATAAGAGTAACGGCTATCGTAACATTACGGTAGCCGTTTTTTTGTTACTATTAGTCTTTAAAATAAGCCCATCACTAAGCATTCATTTCATAATAAATATAAAAGGATATACCATGGAGCTGTTTGACGAGCCGACCACCAAAACGCCAGAACAAAAACAAGCCATTTTAGACAATGTCCGTCTGCCAGAGGATTGGAAGGCGGCCCTCGCAGATGAATTGACGTCTGACAATATGGACAACCTGCGTGCATTTTTAAAAGAAGCCTATCAGTCAGGGGATAGCATTTATCCGCCCGCGCCGTTGATGTTTAATGCGCTTAATCTCACGCCTTTATCGCAAGTTAAAGTGGTGATTTTAGGTCAGGACCCTTATCATGGGCCAGGGCAGGCCATGGGATTGTCATTCTCTGTTCCTAAAGCGATTCCTAAGCCGCCATCATTAAACAACTTGCTTAAGGAGATGGCAGATGACATCGGTATCGCACCTTCAAAACATGGTGACCTAACTTACTGGGCGCAGCAAGGTGTTTTGCTACTAAACAGCTCACTAACTGTGCGAGAAGGCGAGCCAAACAGTCATCAAAATAAAGGCTGGGAGCAGTTTACCGATGCAGTCATTGACGCGGTTAACGAGCAGACAGAACATACCGTATTTATTTTGTGGGGCAGTAAAGCACAGAAGAAAGGTAAGTATATCGATACCGACAAACATCTTATTTTAACGGCAGTGCATCCTTCGCCGCTAGCTGCCAACCGTGGTGGATTTTTTGGGACAAAGCCATTTTCCAAAACCAATGATTATCTGGTGCAGTATGGCCGAACGCCCATTGACTGGCAGCTACCGCAATAAATGCTAAATATGATGAAGACAACTTTAGCGCCTTATTTTTCAGCGGCGAGCGACTCAGCAAGTATACCTTTTGCTCAGCTTATGTTTTGGTCGCTATCAGATGTTCAATGGATGCAAAAGGCTCTTAGACTAGCAAGCCAAGGCGCTAAACTGGGTGAAGTGCCAGTAGGTGCTGTATTGGTACATGATCAGCAGATCATTGGTCAAGGGTTCAATCAACCGATTGGCTGCCATGATACGACGGCACATGCTGAGATAGTTGCGTTAAGAGAGGCCTGTCAGCGTCTACAAAATTATCGTCTGCCGCTACAGACAACTTTGTACGTGACACTAGAGCCTTGTACGATGTGTATTGGCGCGCTCATTCACGCACGTGTTGATAGGCTAGTATATGCGACGAGTGAGCCACGTGCTGGCATGGTAGGCAGCCAGATGGACTTATCAATGCAGCCTTTTTATAATCATAATATCCAAGTTCATAGAGGATTGTGCAGTGAGCATAGTAGTCAATTGCTAAAGACGTTTTTTCGTGAGCGTAGGCGATTAGCGAAACAGAATAAAAACAGCGTTTAATCCAAAATGATTAATAAATAAGATATCAGTTTGGGCGCTAGTGGTAGCAATGATTTTTTGCTATAATATCGCCCTATTTGGTAGCGAATTTTTTAGCCTGCTATCAAACATTTGATATACCAGTAAATATTGCTTCATTGCTACTGTATGACAGCTATACGGGTAACAACTATTATTGAGTAAGTATTATGACCGTCTCCGTATCTGATAACGATCTACTCAATAAAAACGATAGTGTACACCATTCAGCACGCTATCCGGTTATCTGTATCGATGGGCCTAGTGGCGCTGGTAAAGGTACGGTCACATGGCGTTTAGCTCAAGTGTTGGGCTATCAGCTATTAGACTCTGGGGCGCTGTATAGAATCGTAGGACTCAAAGCATTTGAGGCGGGATTGATCACAGCAGATGCCAGCCAACCAATCGATGAGTCGGCAGTGCTAGCGCTCACGAAAAGTTTGGAGATAGCGTTTTTACCAAATAATGATTCTGGACGTGTAGACATCATCGTAAATGGACAAGCGGTAGGTGATCAGGTACGTAACGAGACCGTAGGCGGCTATGCTTCACAAATCGCGGTGTTTCCAACAGTCCGTCAAGCGCTGCTTACGTTGCAACAAGATATGGCGACACGCTCAGGACTTGTCGCTGATGGTCGTGACATGGGAACCGTTGTATTCCCAGATGCCGATGTGAAAGTATATTTGACGGCGAGCGCGGAAGCGCGTGCTGAGCGCCGCGTGACCCAGCTAGTTAATGCGGGGCAAGCAGCAGATTTTGACTCGATTTTGGCGACGATTAAAGAACGTGATGATCGTGATGAGAACCGTAGCACCGCACCATCGAAACCTGCAGCAGATGCTTTGTTGCTTGATAGCTCAATGCTCGATGCTGATGCGGTTTACGAGCAAGTAAAAAGACATTGCCAAGATCAAGGGCTGTTTTTTAATAGTTAATAAAAACAACATATTAAGTACTAAAAAATTTCCTATAGTCCCTGTTTTTAATGTAGAATTGTATAGTTGGAAGTTAGTGTTTTTTAACGATTAATTATTTATTAGGCTGGGTTGATAAAATTTTGTTTGATAGAATAAAGTAAGACAGTTGTTGTTAGTAAGTTTAAATATGCGCTTATTAACAACAAACGTTTTTATATATGATTGCATAAGATATAAAACCAGTATTCTCGTTTTATGCAATCATAAATTTGATCCGTACTGTGCTGGACAGGATACGGCTATACAAAGGTAGACATAATGGAATCATTTGCTGAACTATTTGAAGCGAGCATCGAAGAAACAGGCCTAGATATCGAGCGTGGCTCGGTGATTAACGGTACTGTTGTGGCCATCGATAGCGATTGGATCACAGTAGATACTGGTCTAAAATCTGAAGGTATCGTCGCTCGTGAAGAGTTTTTAAGCGAAGAAGGCGAACTTGAAGTTGAAGTTGGCGATAGTGTTGATGTCGTAGTTGAAGCGGTTGATAACGGCATGGGTCAAACCTTGCTGTCACGTGAAAAAGCTAAGCGTGTTGAAACTTGGAACTTCCTTGAAAAAATCGCTGACAATGATGAGATCGTAAAAGGTATCATCTCAAGCAAAGTTAAAGGCGGTTTCACTGTAGATATCGGTTCAGTACGCGCGTTCTTACCAGGTTCATTGGTAGATGTACGTCCTATCCGTGATACAACGCATCTTGAAGGCAAAGAGCTAGAATTCAAAGTCATCAAACTTGATCAAAAGCGTAATAACGTTGTTGTTAGTCGCCGTGCAGTTATGGAAGCTGAAAACTCAGCTGAGCGCGAAGAGCTATTGAACAAGCTTGAAGAAGGCATCGAGATCGAAGGTATCGTTAAGAACCTTACTGATTACGGCGCGTTCGTTGATCTAGGTGGTATCGATGGTCTATTGCACATCACTGACATGGCATGGCGCCGTATCAAGCATCCATCTGAAGTTGTTGAAGTTGGTCAAGACCTAAAAGTTAAAGTATTGAAGTTTGACCGTGAACGCAATCGCGTAAGCCTAGGTCTAAAACAACTTGGTACTGATCCTTGGGACAACGTTAGCGGTACTTACCCAGTGGGTAGTGTTGTTAAAGCTCGCGTAACCAACTTGACTGATTATGGTTGTTTCGCTGAGATTTCTGAAGGTATCGAAGGTCTAGTACACGTATCAGAAATGGATCACACCAACAAAAACATCCACCCATCTAAAGTAGTTCAAGTGGGCGATGAAGTTGAAGTAATGATCCTTGATATCGATGAAGAACGTCGTCGTATTAGCCTAGGTATCAAACAGACTCTAGCTAACCCATGGGATGAGTTTGATAAGAAACATGAGCGCGGTGATAAAATCACTGGTACGATCAAATCAATCACTGATTTTGGTATCTTTATTGGTCTAGACGGTGGTATCGATGGTCTGGTTCATTTATCTGATATCTCTTGGAACGAAACTGGCGAAGATGCTATCCGTAATTACAACAAAGGCGACACCGTTGAAGCAATGGTATTGTCTGTAGATGCAGAAGCTAACCGTATCAGCCTAGGCATTAAGCAGTTGAGCTCTGATCCATTTAACGAATACCTAGTCGCTAATGACCGCGGTGCTATCGTTAATGGTAAAGTGAAAGAAGTAGACGCTAAAGGCGCTACTATTGAGCTTGCTGACGAAGTTGAAGCTTATCTACGCGCTTCTGAAATTCAACGTGACCGCGTTGAAGATGCAACTAAGCATCTGTCTGTTGGTGATGACGTTGAAGCAAAAATCATCAGCGTTGATCGTAAAACACGCAACATCAACTTGTCTATCAAAGCGAAAGACGAAGCTGAAGAGCGTCAAGCGATTAAAGATCTTGGTAGCACGAATACAACTGCCGCAGCAGGTTCTGATGCACAGCCAAAAACGATTGGTGATTTGATCAAAGAGCAAATGCAGTAAGTTGTAAGTTATTGATATAAAAGTAATATAAAAAAAGCGACTTCGGTCGCTTTTTTTATGATTAAGTTTTGATATTTGTATTAATAGGTAAGGTTTTTGGCTAAATAAGGAAACTCTTATTCCTATTTTCCTCAATATCCGCTATCATTTGCAACATTGAGTAACGAGATGTGAGCGACAGTGTATTTAGAGTTGCGATATGACTCGTGCAAATAGTCTATTCTGATATGAGCTATTAGAGTTTCTGTTGATAATACTGTTTTGACTTATTATCAGTTTATCCATCAATCAACAAGGCAAGCGTAATAATGCAGCAAGCGATTAACAAATCCGAATTTATCAGTAATTTGAGTGCGAATTGTGACAACATGGCAGATACCATCGTTGATGACGCCGTTCGCGAAATATTAAATTTGATGACCCATACTTTAGCCAATGATGGCCGAGTCGAGGTTCGTGGGTTTGGCAGTTTTTGTCTACATCATCGCCGCGCTCGTGTCGGACGCAATCCTAAAACGGGGGAGAGCGTACCAGTTCCTGCCAAAGCGATTCCACACTTTAAGCCAGGTAAAGCATTACGTGAAGCAGTCAATGATAAAGTAGCACACAGCTAATATTCATTAATGATTGACTGACCAAAAACTATCATTCCAACCTGAGGTAACTGTCTCATGCGCTTTTTATTATTCGTATTGCTGTTTTTGAGCTTTGCTTACTCGCTTGGTCTGGTATTAGCAAATAATACCGAGGTCGGGGTCAATTTACTGTTTTCGCAAGCACCTACAATGAATTTGGGGCTACTGCTCATTCTATGTCTAATACTTGGCATCATTATTGGTATTCTATTATCATTGCTTATATTCCGCGTACTACAGAATAAGTGGGAAATCTCACGTTTGCAAAAGGCAAATGCAAATCTACAAGAGCAATTGAATCAAGCCAATGTGGTGATTGACCGTCAGGCCAATGCGCCAACCGTAGATGAGGCTGTCTATGGTGCCAGATCGATTGATATGCAAGACAATACAGACACACATCTAAATGAAGGTGGTACGTTGTCTAAGCGCAAGCGAGATTAAATTGCTCGGCCATAGAAATGGTTGTTGATTTTGAAAATACAGTGCTCTAATAATTCTGATATGCGGCAAAACCATGAATAATATGATTAACTCTCCCGTCATTGTTGCTTTAGACAATATGACTCTGCAAGCATCGTTGGCATTAGCTGATCAATTGGATCCAGCGTTATGCCGGCTCAAAGTAGGTAAAGAGCTATTTACACGCTGTGGTCCCGATATTATAAAGGCACTGCATCAGCGTAACTTTGAGGTATTCTTAGACCTGAAGTTTCACGATATTCCTAACACTACTGCTCAAGCGGTACTAGCTGCTGCCGAGCTTGGTGTATGGATGGTCAATGTTCATGCTAGTGCAGGTCTAGAGGCTATGTCTTTGGCAAAACAGCGTTTAATAGATAATAACCTTGATACATTACTCATCGCGGTGACTGTATTGACCTCTATGGACAGTGACGCATTGATGCAAACGGGTATCACTGATAGCTTAGACGTACAGGTGAGCCGATTGGCACAATTGACCAAGCAAGCTGGGTTAGATGGGGTAGTATGCTCTGCTCAAGAAGCGAAAACGCTTAAAGCGTTATGCGGTCAAGATTTTAAATTAGTCACACCAGGTATTCGACTAGCAGACGACAATGCTGATGATCAAAAGCGTATCTGTACGCCAAGTCAAGCATTGTTAGATGGTTCTGATTATTTGGTGATTGGACGCTCAATCACTCAAGCCAAAAACCCTGCCGAGAAGCTAAATAGAATATTACAAAGCATTTAAGTTTTAATAGCAATACAATAAAAAAGACAGCCTAAATCGCTGTCTTTTTTTACTTTTTTCAGACAGAAAAAAGCTGTTACACTACCTGAGAGGTTTTATAAGTAGGCTGATCTGCAACCAATTATGCAGTCTATTAAAAGGAGTGCTGGCCTATTAAAATACGCTAACGTTACCGATTGGCTGATAATGATACTATTGGACGATATTGAATTATATGAAATTACAAATACTAAGTGACTTACATATTGATAGTTATGCACGCCAGTCACGCCCTATTGGGCATATTCCTAAAACTGACGCAGATATCGTGTTAGTAGCGGGAGACACCGCCAACAGCGATAGAGGGATGCCATGGTTACAAGAGCAGGCAGCACGCTTACAAGTTCCTCTGATCACGATCTCAGGTAATCACGAATATTTTGACGAAGATGTGCTAAGTTTTGACCAAAAGTTGGCGACTTGGGACAATTATGATGCTGCCTCTAACAAAGGGGTTTGTGTCTTACAGTGCCAGCATATTGATATTGGTGATATACGAATCTTAGGTTGCACACTGTGGACGGATTATCAGTATCATGCCAATGAAGATACTATGGCTGCTGCTAGGCATTTTATGCGTGATTATAAGCAGATATATGCAGGGAAGGAGATGTTCTCACCTGAAGTTTCCATGCAAATTCACTCAGAGCATCGTCAGTGGTTGCAGCAAGCACTAATCACTGCCAAAGCACTGGGCAAAAAAACGGTCGTCATGAGTCATCATAGTGTCAGTGCATTATCGGTGTCTGAAAAATATGCTAATTTACCAAGCAATGCTGCCTTTGTTAGTGATTTGTCTGGGTGGATGCATGAGGACTGGGCACCGACTTTGTGGGTGCATGGTCATACCCATGAAGCATTCGATTATCGAATAGGTAATACGCGAGTGATTGTCAATCCTAGGGCTTATCCTAATGAGATTAGCAGTACGGCGTTGGCATTTGCGTGGGATAAAGTTATTGATATCGGTTAGTTGAGGATCTATGTAGATAAGCCATGTTACTTATCTTCGCTTAGTTCTCTTAAAAACAAGCTCACTCCTTGTATGACAAGATATTTACAAGATATAGTGCAACTAGACTTGTCAGTTGTTCATTCCTATCAAAAAATCTGCTACGCTTGCTACTATGAGTAAATATCTTAATAGCACCTTATCAAAAGTCTCTGCTGACAAGCTTGCGAGTCACACACCAAGTGCGCCTGCGCCTTCACATCTGCCAGATAGTATGATTTCTTCGGTCAGACTATTACCTGAAAATGAGCGGCTGATTTTATTTACCAGACACTCTTTGCGTGAGCGTTCTGACGGCAATGGTTTTGCCAGCTATCAGTTGCCGCTGACGCCTAAAGGCCGCGTACTAGCTAAGTCTTGGGGTCGTTGGTTAGCAGGTCACCTCCCATACTCACTCGATGTTGATAGCATCTCAAGCCCCATTAAACGCTGTATTGATACGGCGCAGCTCATGCAGGAAGGAGCAGGTCTAAAGCGTGATATTACGCATCAGTCACTGCTGGTTGAGCCTGGTAGCCTCGTTACTGAACCTGAAATAGCGAACCCAATATTTAAAGAGATTGGTGTACTCAATTTTATCAATCGTTTTTTGCAGGGCAATCTTGAAGGCACCAAAAATGCTTATCAAGGTGGCCTAGATCTCTTATCCCTTTTTTATCAGCATCAGCCTCAGCATGGTCATCTAATGCTGGCTGTCAGTCATGATACTTTGTTGTCTGCATTCTTAGCCGTGATGTTCGATGTGGAAGAGATCGATTGGAATGATTGGCCAAAAATGATGGAAGGGGTGTTTTTGTGGTTTGATGATAAACCTTTTGATCAGGCAAATGCGCATTTTATCTGGCGTGGTCAAGTATATACACGTCCAATTAGTTCATTGTTGAATGGATATCGTGCAGCAGGGTATCACCCAAGTAAACTGCTATTACCACCAGGGGTGCAATGGACATAAGATTTCATCAAAAAATGGTAATGACGCTCCACTAGATATATATCGAGTAGGCATAAAAAAACCTTGCCCCAGTATGAGAACCAGTGGCAAGGTTTTAGTCATTATGCTATAGAAGCATAATGCGGTCTAGACAAGACAAATCTTAAGCTTGTAGGCCTTTGATTGTTTTGTTTAGGCGGCTCTTACGACGAGCAGCTTTATTCTTATGAATAATACCTTTGTCAGCCATACGATCAATAACTGGTACCGCTCTGTTGTAAGCTTCGGTAGCCGCGTCATAATCTTTAGCTTCGATAGCCGCATCAACACGTTTTAAGTAAGTACGAACCATAGAGCGTTGTGACGCAGAGTTCTGACGACGTTTGGTGTTTTGACGGGCGCGTTTACGAGCTTGTGCAGTATTAGCCACGCGTATCTCCTTGATAAAGACAGATAAAAATATGAATGTTGATTGCAATAATGGGTTTAACAATCATCGGTGACGAGCAGCCGTCTCGTCAAACATGATGTCGATGTCTAATATTAAAGTATCTAATACAAATAGATCATCGCAAGCGCCAGAACTGTTTGGAATAATTAAACAGCGTTGACGTGTAAAGCCGGTTATCTTAGCAAATTATTGCGCTAAGGACAATATATTTGATGATTAATGCGTAAAGAAGTACTGTAAACTCATGAATTTTGGTTTATTAAGGTATCTAAATCAATAGTAGACATCAATAGGCGCAACTGATTGATAAAATCTCTTACAATATATTATACATAATAGCGTCAGTTATTCATGAATTTAGGTATGATATCCTAATGGTAGGCTTTGATATAGGTTACTTTTCATCAATATAGAACCTCTAACGTTATATAAGTGGATAGGGTATGCAGCGAAAAGCAATTGTGATTGGCGCAACAGGATTGGTAGGGCAGCATTTGGTAAAACAGCTGAGTGAGCTCTATGATACATTGATTGTGATCGCTCGGCGCCCGCCACGTTATATTAATGCCAGCATGCGTTTTTATCAGGTTAATGACTTTGATAGCCTCTCTGAAGTGTTTGCGAGCGTTGGTGCGGATCGAACGACAGATGCCTTTAGTTGTCTTGGCACCACCAAAAAACAAGCGGGCAGTGATGAGGCTTTTCGAAAGATAGACCATGATTACAATGTTAACTTTGCTAAGCTATGCCGTGATAAAGGGGTAGAAAACTTTTTTCTACTTTCATCCATGAATGCCGATATTGACAGCCGCTTTTTGTACAATCGAGTTAAGGCAGAGACGGAGCAATCTATTACAGCACTAGGCTTTGGTCAACTGGTGATATTTCGACCGTCGTTATTACTAGGCAAGCATAAAGGGCGTCCACTCGAGAGCATTGGTCAAAAAGCTTTTAAGCTTATCTCGCCTTTAGTCTCAGAGTCACTCTCATTACATCCTATCTCGGCTAAGCGCGTCGCTAGTGCAATGGCGATGAGTGCTCATGACATTTATCATCGTCGTAAATACCGTACAGAACCCCAGATTGAACATACAGAGATCATTGAAAATAAGAAGATGCTTGCAATGACTCGCGTGAAAAAATAAAGCATTATTTTTGAGTCAAGACTACAGCCAAGTATGACCATGTATTACAAGATCAAGCAGCTTAATCACTCATAATAAGGAGTAAAAACGATGGAGATGAATAAAGAGAACTTTGTCACATGTGATTTACTGGACGCCAATCCTGAGTCGCAAGTATGCTTACCAAATATTGAAGGTAAGGTATTTCGTCATTTTGGTGCAAAAGATAAATTCTGCGGTGAAATCGTGACGGTGAAGTGCTTTGAAGACAATAGCCGCGTCAAATCACTATTGAATAGTGATGGCAAAGACAAAGCTGGCGATGGTAAGGTGTTGGTCGTTGATGGTGGCGGCTCTATGCGCTGTGCCTTGCTCGGCGATATGATTGCACAGTCGGCCATCGACAATGGCTGGGCGGGTGTTATCGTATATGGCTGTGTGCGTGATGTTGATGACATGGCAGCGATGAATCTTGGTGTGATGGCACTTGGTTGCATCCCGCGCAAATCAACTCGCCGTGATGAAGGTCAAACGGATATCGAAATCCGCTTTGGTGATTTGACATTGAACTCGGGAATGTTTGTCTATGCTGACAACAATGGCATTATCGCTAGTGATAAACCGTTAATTTGAACTTGGTTTAACCAGTGTGAATGAGAACCTCAGCTTATCAGTTGGGGTTTTTTATGTAATGATAGTTAAAGCTTAATAACCGTTATCAATCCTCGATCATGAATGAGTGAGCTTTTACGTGACAAACCGTTACGGCATAAGTTTTGGTAATTGCTCAAATATTCGTATAATAGCTTTCTGACTCCTTAACTGTGATCCTATTCTTTATGCCTATCACTGCTTTGACTGACGCGTTTGATCCCATTAACCAGCAGTTGTTCCCCATCCAAAATGCCGAGCGGCGTTGGCTTGCGCCTGTCCACGGTGCGGTCAGTAGCTTATGGCTGGCAAGCTTGGCTCAAACGCCTCACTGGAATGTTGCCGAGCGATTGAAGGTGGTGGTGGCACGCGACCAAAATCAGCTCAATCAGATAGAAACTGAGCTGGCATTTTGCGGCGTCGATGCTTACGTATTCCCTGACTGGGAGACACTGACATATGATGAGCTGTCTCCGCACCAAGACATCGTTAGTGAACGCATCAACCTATTGACGGATATGCCAAAAACGGGTGTGCTACTCATCTCAATACAGACATTGATGCAACGCGTCGCACCGCCCAGTTGGTTGATCGGACAGCATTTTGATTTGAGCGTTGGTGATCGATTCGATATCAATACGCAATGTGGGCTTTTGGCAAAGGCGGGTTATAGAGCGGTTGATAATGTCTTTGAGCCTGGTGAGTTCGCTGTACGTGGCAGCATTATCGATATCTTTGCTATGGGTCAGCCTTTTCCGCTGCGTTTAGACTTATTTGACGATGAAATTGAGACAATTCGTTTTTTTCATCCGCAAACCCAGCGCACGTTGACCGCTGATGACCTCAAAGCGATGTTGACAGGCAATGATACCAGCATGGGCAAAGAGTCACTGTCGCTGCTGCACAAATTGCCAGATATCTCTAAACCTATCGAACAGTTCCAAATATTACCAGCAAAGGAGTTTCCGCTGGATGAAGGGCGAGAGACATTTCGCACGAATTTTGCGGCGATGTTCCCTAATGCCAGTAGCCGCAAGTCTGAGTTGCATAAAGATGTAATGGCAGGTATCGCGAGTAGCGGACTGGAGTATTATCAGCCACTATTTTTTGACTTAAAAGATTGGCAAGAAGAAAGTACATTGTTTTCTTATTTGCCAAGCGATGCGTTGTTTATCACGGATGAGCTGATCCACGAAAAGCAGGCGGACTATTGGTCACAAATTCAGCGCCGCTATGAAGAACGTCGCCATGATATTGACAAGCCTATCGTCGAACCTGCGCTCTTATACTTATTATCCAACGCACTTAACGAGCAGCTCAATCAATATCCACGAGTGATATTAAGTGCTCGTGATGAGTTGGCTACGACAAATGACGTAGCAGCGCCAGAAGGTAACGACCCATCTCAGCCGCAACTGCCATTAACGCCTACTAAGCAGCAAGGCTTGGTGACATTAAGTGCGCAAGAGCCGCCAGAGCTGGCAGTCAATCATCAGAAATCTGAGCCATTAACGGCATTGCTCGATTTTTTACACGTTCAACAACAAACAGCAACGCCAGTATTAGTTGTGGCAGAGACTGCTGGTCGCCGTGAGATTCTTATTGAGCTGTTTAAGGGTAAGATTGATATCAAAGCATATGATAGCTTTGAAGCATTTTTAGCAGCAGATAAGACGAGCGCTATGAATAATGCTCGACTACCACATGTCGGTCTGACTGTGGCACCGATTGAGCGCGGCGTATACGTGCCTGAACGTTTGGTATTGATTAGTGAAACGCAGCTGTTTGGTCGTCAAGTCTTGCAGACGCGTCGTCGTCGCCAAAGCGGTGTATCAGAGGAGTTCTTGGTTAAGAGCGTCACTGAGATAACAGATGGCAGCCCAGTCGTTCATATCGAGCATGGTATTGGTCGTTATAACGGCCTAATCACGCTAGATGTGGGCGATGGTGAGCAAGAGTTCATTCATTTAAAATATGACGATGATGCCAGTATCTATGTGCCAGTCGCCAATCTACAAATGATCAGTCGCTATAGTGGCGGCGATCCAGCGTTAGCGCCATTACATAAGATCGGCAGTGGCAAATGGGATAGAGCCAAGCAAAAGGCCTTGGAGCAAATTCACGATGTCGCCGCAGAGCTGCTCAATATGCAAGCGCGTCGTGAGGCCAAAGTTGGTATTCATTTTAAAATAGATCTGTCGCAATACGAGCTGTTTGCCAGTCAGTTTGCGTTTGAAGAGACCGCTGACCAAGCCAATGCCATTCATGCGGTTATGGAAGACATGAGACAAAACCAGCCAATGGATCGCCTCATCTGCGGTGATGTTGGCTTTGGTAAAACAGAAGTAGCGATGCGAGCGGCCTTTATTGCCGTCAGTGCTGGCTATCAAGTGGCTGTATTAGTGCCCACCACATTGCTCGCAGGACAGCACGAAGACAATTTCCGCGATCGATTTGCTGATTGGCCAGTGCGTATTGAGAGCCTGTCTCGCTTTGGTGGTAAAAAGCATCAAGACATGGTCTTGACGGATTTGGCTGATGGCAAAGTCGATATTGTGATCGGTACTCATAAACTATTGCAGCCTGACGTGAAGTTTGCCAATCTTGGGCTAATGATTGTCGATGAGGAGCACCGCTTTGGAGTACGTCATAAAGAGCGTATCAAGGCGATTCAGACAGATGTAGACAGTATGTCTATGACCGCGACGCCCATCCCTAGAACGCTTAATATGGCGCTCTCAGGCATGCGTGATATGTCAATCATTGCCACACCGCCTGCACGCCGGTTGGCTATTAAAACCTTTGTCATGCAAAAGACAGATGCCTTGATGAAAGAAGCTATCTTGCGCGAGCTGTTACGTGGTGGGCAGGTTTATCTGCTCCACAATGATGTGGCTAGTATTGAGCGTATGGCAGAGACTATTCGTGACCTCGTACCAGAAGCGCGAGTAGGGGTCGCCCATGGGCAGATGCAAGAGCGTCAGCTTGAGCAAATCATGCAGCAGTTTTATCACAAAAAATTCAACGTGTTGGTGTGCTCTACTATTATTGAGACAGGTATTGATGTGCCAAATGCCAATACTATTATCATTGAGCGTGCGGATAAGTTTGGTCTGGCGCAATTGCATCAGCTACGAGGCCGGGTAGGTCGCAGTCATCATCAGGCATATTGTTACCTATTGGTGCCTTCTCTCAAAGGTCTCAAAGGCGATGCCAAGCGTCGTCTACATGCAATTGAACGCGCCAATACACTGGGCGCAGGTTTTATGCTGGCGAGTGAAGATCTAGAGATTCGCGGGGCAGGTGAGATACTGGGTAAGCAGCAAAGTGGTAATATGCAGGCGATTGGCTTTAGCTTATATATGGATATGCTGGAGCGTGCAACTAAGGCGATTAAGGCCGGTAAAGAGCCTGACTTGAATACGCCACTATCGCTAACCAGTGAGATTAACTTGCATAGCTCTGCTCTTATTCCAGAAGACTATCTACATGACGTACATCAGCGCCTATTGTTTTACAAACGTATAAGCAATACAGATGATAAAGAAGCGTTGACGGATATTCGTACCGAAATGATAGACCGTTTCGGTGCATTGCCAGACCAGACCAAGCAGCTATTTGCCATTCATGGACTGCGCTTGCAAGCAGAACCATTGAAGATTAACAAAATTGATGCCAATAGTAATAGTATGACGTTGGAGTTTGCACCAGATACCCCTGTTGATGCTTTGGCTATTATCAAACTGATCCAGTCAGATGGACAGCACTACCGCATGAATGGGGCATCTGGTATTCGTTATCAACATAGCGAGAAGCTGGCAACGCCTCAACAGCGAGTCTCTGTTATCCAAGATCTTCTACGTTATTTTAGTGAGCATATGGTGACAGAAGCGGCCTAGAGTTGATCAGTGAGAGCCATCATCGGGGTTTCTAAGACAATCCACACAAACGCAATAGTGTATGGCGCTATTTTATCGCAAGGATAACTGATAAAATAACCGGATTGCTTTTTCTTCTATACTTTGTACCTACTTTTATTTGCATTAAACAACAAGAGAACCGTCATTATGTTCCAACTTCATCATAAACTTGCTGCTGATAGTTTCTTAGTGGGTGATTTTCCATTATCTACTTGTCGTTTGATCAATGACTGCCAGTTTCCTTGGCTGATATTAGTACCGCGCGTATCGGGTATCAAAGAGCTTTATGAGTTGTCTGAGGCAGACCAAACGCAGTTCTTGCGTGAGTCAAGCTGGTTATCGAGTCAGCTAGCCAAAACCTTTCAAGCAGATAAAATGAATGTGGCCGCGCTTGGTAATCAAGTCCCGCAGCTTCATTTTCATCATATTGTTCGTTATCAAAATGATATGCAATGGCCAAATCCAGTATGGGGAGTTCCTGCGGTTCCTTATACCAAAGAAGTCTTGGCACAAATGCAGCAGACGTTAATGATGGCGCTACGTGGTCATCATCAAATGCCTTTTGATTGGCAGATGTAATCCGTTTTTAACTTTGAATTGCTTTACCTCATCTATAAAGCATTATTTATGAAGCCTCTTTCATAAACTATTGCGACAGAAAAAAGCCAGATACTCGTCATATCTGGCTTTTTTCTGTAACAATCAAACATTGTCAGTTGTTTATCCAGAAAATTTGTCATCTTGATAAATGATAGATGGTATTTTTTTAGCTACCACTGACCTAGGTTTCATTTAATTTAGAAAGTATAATATATTTTTGTAATTATTTATTTATCATTAAGATAGGTGATTTGCGTGTGTTGTTCTTATATATCTTTATCTCTCTGATAGCTTATCTCATTTAAGTGAAATTCAATATGCCTTTTATAGGGATGTTAAAGCCAAAACTATTGTCAAAAGGTAGTGGAATCTGTCAATTCGACTATCCAGAAGTTTTTGTTTTAATTCTTACTGTCATATTACTCGCCCCGCATTACAATTTTCGTCCTACCTCAATGGCGTTATTGGTTGTCGTTCTACTACCTAGCCTAATGATTCTGATTTATAACTATCGACGCCAAACCAGTCTTTGGACGTCTAATATGGTCGTTATTTTATTTGCGGTCGTTATTGGGTCAATACAGTTTTGTACGGTGATATCGCTCAGTTTGGCAGCCTTAATCGGCGTACGTATGATCGTCAGTGGTGTCGATAACGGTCTAAGATTATTTACTGTAGCATTGGTGACATCTATTGTCTTTTATTATGTCAGTACAATACTAGACAACGAAGGATTGAACTGTAATGAAGGTTGGGTGCCTCCCACCGTATTGCTAGCAAGCATAATGGTTATTTTGTATCAGTTTCGCAGTACGTATCAAGAGTATATTGGTTATAAAGAAAGTGCCTCTAAAGCCGGAGGACGTTTGAGTACCATGGTGTCGGTCATCAATAAGTTGACTCGCTTTGTACCGCCGCAAATTTGGGAGCCAATTGTTAGATCTGATAGCCCTGTTAGTGTGTCGAATAAACGTGCCAAGCTGACTATTATGTTTTCAGATATTGTGGGCTTTACCGATCTGTCTGATAGTCTGAGTGCTGACAACGTGGCTGATATTTTGAACACTTATATGCATTGCATGACGTTAATTGCTGACAGACATGGTGCCGTACTTGATAAATTTATTGGTGATGGCATGGTGTGCTTTTTCGGTGAGCCTAATAGCCGTGGCTCACGTCAAGATGCTCTGGATTGCGTGGCAATGGCGATAGATATGCGCCGCGAGATGCGTACATTGCGTCAAAAATGGCGACTGATGGGGTTTGAGGGGTTATATATACGTATTGGTATCACAACTGGTTATTGCCACGTGGGCAATTTTGGTAGCAACAATCGTCTTAGTTACACACTGATTGGTAAAGAGGCTAATCTGGCGTCAAGACTCGAATCGAATGCTGGCAAAGATGAGATATTGGTCAGTGAAAGCACTTATGATTATGTTTGCCATAACTATGAGTGTCAACATGTTGGAGCGCTTCAGCTAAAAGGCTTTGATGACAAGGTAAATGCATGGCAAGTACTTGACCCTGATGCTAATAAAGGTCATTTGTCTAAATGGGTAGATCACACCTTGCCAGGGTTTAACTTGCATCTAAATTTTAAAGACATGAAAGACAATGACTATCAAGATATCAGGAGTCGTCTAAACTTTGCGCTTGAGCGTATCGAACAAGAAGAAGAAAAATTGGCACAGAGCATCGCTGAAGAAAGCAAACGTCATAGTGCTAACAAAAAGTCATGATTTGGGAAGTCATATCGTGAAATATTGAGTATAAAAAAAGCCAGCTATTATATTTTAATAGCTGGCTTTTTTGTAACTTATAAGTAGTTTGTACTGATCATATTAATGATTTTCTTTTGCATGATTCAATGTGTATTTTGGAACCTCGATGGTTAGATCTTCATCATCAAGCATGACCTGACAAGACAGACGTGAGTCAGGCTCTAAGCCCCAAGCACGATCAAGTAGATCAGCTTCTACATCATCCATCTCATCTAGACTATTGAACCCTTTGCGTACGACAACGTGACAAGTAGTACAAGCTTTTGACATCTCACAGGCATGCTCGATTTTGATGCCTTTTTCTAACAACGCTTTGCACAAATTCTGACCAGCTTGTAGCTCAACTTCTGCGCCCTCTGGGCAGATTTCGTGATGGGGTAGTACGGTAACTTTTGGCATAAATTATTTGTCCAATGCTAATCAATCTAAAAAATAAGATAAAGTAGCTTAGTATCATAACTAAGCTATCATTTTGAGTATGGATTTTACCAATCTTGTGCGCTGGTACCTGCCATGCTGGTTTGAACGCTTTGATTCATAATGCGAGCAGCAAAGGCATCACTATGCGGCTTAAGCTGTGCTTGCTGTGCTTCGATAAGTGCCAAGTCATTAGTGCTAAGAGCAGAACGAAGGGCTTGTATGTGCTCCGCTAAAGTGTGCTGCTCATCAGAAGAAAGCAGTGCTGCAAACTCGTTCAGCGCAGATTCTAGAGCCAATACTTCACGCTCGGCTTCTACTTTTGTTTCGATTAAAGAGCGTGCGTTTTTATCTTCCTCTGCATGTTTAAATCCGGCAACAAGCAACTGCTCTTTTTGCTCATCAGACAAACCATAAGAAGGCACGATCTCGATCTTGCTTTCTGTCTTGGTCGTGGTTTCTTGTGCACTAACAGTCAGCTGACCATTGGCATCGATGCTAAAGGTGACCTCGATACGAGCAAACCCAGCTTTCATTGGCGGAATACCGTACAGCTCAAAGCGGCCAAGTGAGCGACAGTTTTCTACTGTTTCGCGCTCACCTTGCACGACGTGTATCACCATGCCTGTTTGACCATCTTGATAGGTGGTAAACACTTGACGTTTTTTGACAGGGATAGGCGTGTTGCGTGGGATGAGTACTTCAACCAAACCACCCATGGTCTCAAGACCTAATGATAATGGCGTTACGTCCAATAACAACAAATTGTTGTTACTATCACCATTCACCAGTTGGTGAGCAGTTTGAGCAGCGCCTAAGGCAACAACCTCATCTGGATTCAGACGGCAAAGAGGCTGCTTGGCAAAAAATTCAGTCACGACTTGTTGTATGGCAGGCATACGCGTTGAGCCGCCTACTAAGATCACTTCGTCTAAATCTGTGGCAGTCAGCTTGGCATCACGCAGGACTTGTTCACATACGCTTAACGTGCGACGACTAACAGGCTCTACGATAGTAAGGATGTCTTCACGGCGCAATACACCTTGATAGGTTTGTCCGTTGACAGTGACATTGATATCCACTTGCTCAGCATCAGTCAGCGCTTGCTTGTAAGCTTTAGCTTCTTGTGCGAGTACTGATTTGTCATGCAGGCTTACGTCTTTTGGGTCTATATTTAACTGTTTAATAATCCAGTTGGTAATCAGACGATCAATATCATCGCCGCCCAGTGCGCTATTACCGCCAGTTGCCAATACTTCAAAGACACCATCATTCAACTTCAGAATAGATACATCAAAAGTACCGCCGCCCAAATCATAAATAAGATAGTAATTTTCTTTATTGTTATCTTCTGATGATTGCTCAAGACCATAAGCGACCGCAGCAGCTGTGGGCTCATTTAACAAGCGTAGCACATTGATACCAGCCGCTTGCGCAGCATCTTTAGTGGCTTGGCGCTGTGCCTCATCAAAATAAGCTGGCACAGTAATGACGGCACCCTCAATGCTGTCTGCAGGCAGTGCGCTCGCTGCACGTTGCTCAAGCGCGGCTAATATACGCGCTGATACTTCGACAGGTGACACTTCACCTTGAGCCGTGACAAATGCTGGCATATCATCTGTACTACCAGACAACTCATAAGGATGCGAGAATTTAATATCCGCTTGGCTACGACCCATAAAACGCTTAGCCGAGACGATCGTATTTTTGGGATCGTCTGCTAAATGCGCTAGAGCATCATAGCCGACCGATGGATTACCTGTCGCTGGATAATAAACCACAGAAGGCAGCAAGGTATCTGATGCTGCGCCTGCTTCTAAGACTTGCGCCTTGCCTGAACGTACTACAGCGACCAGTGAGCGTGTCGTACCAAGGTCAATACCTAGGCCAAAACGATGTTGATGAGGTTGAGCGCTTTGATTGGGTTCGGCAATTTGCATTAAAGACATAAGAATAACTCAGAGATAAAATGAATAAGTGTAATGAGGCAAATATGGCATGTTCAGTAGACTGCTTAACCGCTATCTCTTTATGCTCAATATAGAGGGATTTGGCAGTTAAGCATGCTCAAAATCAGAGATTATACGGTATAGTTGATACTAATTTAACCAAATATTTAGAATCTAGCTTTCAAGTAAGATACATCATGCACAGCTATCTAGACGTATAGGTCATCGTCATCTGAATGTGCAGCAGTGGCGACGTCATCAAGCCCCGTTGTAACATCAGCATTCAATTTGACCAAAAACTTCAATTTCTGTGTCGCATCAATCGCCGTTGGCCAATCTTGCTCTTGGTAAGCAGTCTCAAAACGCTGAGACTGGTTTGCCAAGCGCGATGTAATCTGAGGATGTAGCTGCTGCAAGGCTAAAAGGTCTTTGCCTACAATAGCGTCATCTAAATCCATACGCATTTCCATCGCATCTTCTAAAAAATCTAAGTCTGCGATGGAGTGTTCTAGATTTTGCGCTTGATCAGCCATACCTAGTAGGTAACCAGCACGGCTATCAGGGGCACTTAGTGTCTGATACGCTTGATTGATGACGGCAGAATACTGCTCTGATTGCTGCTTGGCTTGCTTAGTATCTGCTAGATTCTTTGCAACATTATCAGGATGATAGCGTTTTTGTAGCAGACGTAGATGCTGATCGAGACTGTCTTGATTGACTTCAAATTGTACAGGTTGCTCAAATAGGGCAAAGAAGTTATCAAATTGTGTTTCTGGAATCGTATCTGTCATATCTTACGCCTTGCTTTTTTATTTGTTTTTAAAGTCTTAATCTGGTGCTTCTACCAAATATATTAGTGCATTTATATCTTTTGTATTGATTCATCACAACGGGTGCATCAATCACTGAATAATCAGTTGATTGAACCATTAAACAGTAAAAGACTCACCGCAGCCACATTCACCTTTTTGGTTAGGGTTAGTGAACTTGAAACCTTCGTTTAGACCTTCTTTTTCATAATCCATCAACAGGCCATCTAAATAGACCAAGCTTTTAGGATCAATAAAAATGCTAACGCCGCGGCTTTCATAGCGCGTGTCATTTTCATCAGGTATATCTACAAACTCTAAAACATAAGCAAGGCCTGAGCAACCCGCTGTACGGATACCCACTCGAATACCTTCACCTTTGCCGCGATTGTCCAAAAAGTCTTGAACATGCTGAGCGGCGCGTTCTGTCATTTCAATCATGCCAACTCCCATTGACTATTAATCGTAAATATCAATAAATAAACTATGTAAACTGGCAAGCGAAGTTACGAGTTTGCCAAAATAATATGCTAATAGTTTTTAGAAAATAAAAGGTGACAATTACATAAGTGTCATTGTCACCTTTTTAGCGTTAGTAACCATCTGATGTATTACTACTTTAGCATTGCTAACAAAACACAGCGCAGACGCTAGTAGGTTTGGCTTAGATAGTGGCTTCTTCTGCCGCTGCTGCTACGCCATGCTTACCTTTATAGTCGCTAATAGCGGCTTTAATGGCATCTTCTGCAAGTACAGAGCAATGCACTTTTACTGGTGGTAACGCTAGTTCTTTAGCGATATCGTTGTTTTTGATTTCGCCAGCTTGATCCAAGCTTTTGCCTTTTAGCCACTCAGTAACGAGCGAGCTTGAGGCAATTGCTGAACCGCAGCCATAAGTTTTAAAGCGTGCATCTTCGATAATACCGTTATCATCGACTTGGATTTGTAGACGCATTACATCGCCACAGGCTGGGGCACCGACCATACCGGTACCAACGTTTTTGGCGTTTTTGTCAAGATTACCAACGTTGCGTGGGTTTTCGTAATGATCAATAACTTGGTCACTATAGGCCATGGGGTTTTCTCCTAGTTAGATGATGAGTAATCGCGTATTAACTTTAAATATCTAACTACTCATCGATAATTGGGGTCAAACATTTAGTTAATAAAAACTGGATTTTTAATTGTCTGATCAATCGTTTAATAAATATATTTGAAGCTGTATTACTGTCTGTGCTCGATTTTAGTGCTCAGCCCATTCGACTGAATTCAAATCAACACCTTCTTGGTACATATCCCAAAGTGGCGATAGGGCACGTAGTTTATCAACAGCTTCATGCATTTGCTTGATAACAGTGTCGATGTCTTCTTCAGTCGTATAACGACCAAAGCTGAAGCGGATTGAGCTATGCGCCAATTCGTCTGGGCGACCGATAGCACGTAGTACATATGATGGCTCAAGCGTCGCTGATGTACAGGCTGACCCTGATGATACCGCTAAGTCTTTTAGCGACATCATCAATGACTCGCCTTCAACAAAGTTAAAGCTGATGTTCACAATGTTTGGTACGCTGTTCTCAAGATCGCCATTTAGGTAGATCTCTTCGATATCTTGTAGACCATCCCAGAGTTTTTGACGCAGTTTTGCAACATGGGCATGATCTGCTTCAAAGCTCTCATTGGCTAGAGCAAATGCTGCGCCAAGACCAACGATCTGATGCGTAGGCAATGTACCTGAACGCATACCGCGCTCATGACCACCGCCGTGTTGCTCTGCTTTTAAACGAATACGTGGCTTACGACGAACAAATAAGGCACCGATACCTTTAGGACCATAGGCTTTATGACCTGAGAAACTCATCAAATCGATCTTCATCTCTTCAAGATTGATTTTTACTTTACCAACAGACTGTGCACCATCAACATGGAAAACCACACCGGCCTCACGAGTGATTTCACCAATGGCCGCCACATCTGTGATCGTACCAAGCTCGTTATTTACCATCATAAGCGATACCAAAATTGTATCCTCACGTAGCGCTGCTTTTACCTGCTCTGGCAAGATAAGACCTGTGCTTGGTTGCGGCTCAAGATACGTAATTTCAAAACCTTCTTGCTCAAGCTCACGGCACGTATCTAGCACGGCTTTGTGCTCAATTTTGCTGGTGATGATGTGTTTACCACGAGACTGATAAAAGTGAGCTGCGCCTTTAATGGCTAGGTTGTCAGATTCAGTTGCACCAGAAGTAAAGACGATTTCGCGTGGATCAGCGTTGATGACTTCAGCAACTTGTCCGCGAGCAGTTTCTACGGCTTCTTCTGCTTGCCAGCCATAGCCGTGCGAGCGCGAGGCTGGATTACCAAAGATGCCATCTACTGTCAGATATTCGCTCATCTTAGCAGCTACTGATTTGGCAACTGGTGTGGTGGCGGCATAATCTAAGTATATAAGGTTGTTATGTTGGCTCATGCTGGGTTTGCCTCGCTGTTCGATAGAGTAATGGTATTAATGTCTTTTATGGAAATATCTTTTGTAGAACTGTGCTGACGTTCTGATACTGACTGCACATTTTCCATATCTAATAATTGCGCTAATGTTATATTTTTCAAGTACTGTTCAATATGATTTGATAGTGCACACCATAGGTCATGGGTCAGGCACATTGTACCACCTTGACAGTCACCGCGTCCTTCACACTGCATCGCATTAACGGATTCATCGACAGCAGATATGATGCTCATCACATCTATCTCGTTCAATGGCTTGGCTAGGTTATAACCACCAGCTGCACCGCGAATACTGGTCACAAGGCCACGTTTGCGTAGCTTGGAGAATAACTGTTCGAGGTAGGAGATAGAAATTGACTGCCGTTTAGCGATATCAGATAGAGATACTGCGCTCTCTTGTTGACTGGTCTGTAATGCCAAGTCTAGTAAAGCAGTAACGGCATATCTGCCACGAGTAGTTAAACGCATGTGTTATCTCCAAACTTTTATGTCATTTTTATTTAATAACGTTCTTGGAAAGGGATAGATGCAGTCAATAATAGATCAATATAAAAGCTGTCAATCATATCCGTTCAAGTTGTGTCTTATCGTTATTAAACAACAGATGGTTAACCCGATGTGTGCAACGATTAGGTCAATTATACTTAATCCTGAGTAATTTAGTCAAGATTAAAGTGTGATTAAATGGTTGATCGAGCTTATCGCTATGATTGATAAAAACAATGGTGTTCGGGATGTGTGTATGAGCGGGGAGAGATATCTTATTTTTAACACTTCAATATTGGCTAATTTATGATTTGAACGTAAATTGTAGCAATATCGAACAAGCCAGAATGTAACAATCTAGAGAAAAAATGAGCGTCCATTACCTTTTCAATAGGCACTGTACGCTCATTTATATCTGAAATCATAGTTTGGTAAAAATCAATTGATAAAAGCTAAGTTCGATTAAAATCAGCTCATCAACAGTGCGATGACTGAGCCAATCATAACAATCAGCGCCACCATAGTGACAATCATAAAGGTCTTTTGCTTGCTCTGTAGCTCTTTAACTGTGGTTTCAAGTTCGCGGTTCTTGATGGTTAATGTGTTGATTTGGGTCTGTTGTTCTTTGATACGCTCTTTATAATGGTCTTTTCTTTCTGCCATTTCAGCATCGGTCGGTTTGGTTTTAGCGTTGCCGCCTTTTATCTTTTTAATTAGACCTTGAATCAAGCTGCCGAGACCAAGCTGCATAATGAATTGTTTGACCAGCTGCACTTGAACGGATTCACCGCGCATCTGTAATTTTTCGGTCGTCTCTCTATCGTGAGTGGTGATGGCATTAATCACTTGAATGCTATAAGCATTGATAACGACATCAGGTTCGCTACGACCAACAGGTAACTGGGCATCCAAGAGTACGCCTTTGGTACTAAAGGTGGCAAAAACCTCGACATGAGGCAAATATAAGCGCAACGCTACGACCGTACCTTGTTTGGCAAGTGGATAAGCGGCTTTACGTAGTTCAGGATCCAAACGTAACAATAGTGTCAGCGCCGACTCGATGAACACCAGAATAATATTAAGAAGAGAGTGAGACAACGTAGAACGCTTCATGTAAATAATCCATTTTTTTTATTTAGCAAATCAAAGTTATGTAATAAACTTAAGTTTATTTTTACCCGAAATTTGCAGTGATATTTTGCTTATAGTAACGCCTTTATAATAAAAAGTAACGCTAGTTTCTGTCAGTGGTAAAATTATTACAGTACAATCTAGCAGTTGATAAAGACACCAAAATTTATGACTGGTAATGCACAGACACCAACTGACAACTGTTTTAAAGAATAAACAAATAAGTTGATTCATTGTTCGAACGAGGACAGTTTGCCTGTATAGAGGTTGCAGATGTTTTGCGTAACATTGGGTGTCAAATACGTAGTTGATGGCACAAAAAGATGTAAAATCGCTTGCACTCCTTATGCTGCCTTGATATAAAGACGATAACAAAGCGAAACCTGTTAATACGCCAGTCAGGTAGTTTTTATTGCGTAAGTACCACGAGAGCGTTACAATGCTTGGCGTGAGCGTTTATTACCCCCTTAAACTTGAAGGAAATTTTATGAATAAGTCAGAATTAATTGATAGCATCGCAGACAAAAGTGGTCTAAATAAGACTCAAGCTGGTGATGCTTTGAACGCTGTTATGGAAAGTGTTGGCGAAGCTTTAGAAGCTGGCGATAGCATCTCTCTAGTTGGTTTCGGTACTTTTAGCGTAAAAGACCGCAAAGCACGTACTGGCCGTAACCCTAAGACTGGTGAAGAGCTAAGCATCCCTGCAAGCAAAGTACCAAGCTTCAAAGCTGGTAAAAACCTAAAAGAGCGTTTGAACTAAGCCGCTCTATGGTAGATGGTCGCTTTGGCTGATGTCATAAGCTAAGCACCGAAAAAGCACCTAAATATTAGGTGCTTTTTTTGTCGCTATAGTTTATCTCATACAACGTGAATATTTTGAGTATATATGAAAAATCACGTATCATAGGGCGCGCGATAGATGCGTTGTTTAAATAAGGTATTGTCACTGAACCTTGTTTCCCCTAATAAAATGTACACGTTCTTCCTCTTACCATTGCCGGCTTAAATAGCATTGATATTAGCAGGTCGCACTCAACAGCTCCTAACAGTATTACAATGGTTTTTCATCAATATAGGTTAATAAAGCAGAGATAACTATGGATAAATTGCGCGATTTCTTAAAAAGCTGGCCAGGTCGCATTTTATTGATTTTATGCCTATCGCCACTGGCTCTATTGGGTGTCGAAAGCTATTTTGGCGGCGGGGTTGATCCCAACCAAATCGCTCAGGTGGGTGAGGCAAGCGTAGGGTTGTCCGAGTATCAGACTGCCGTCAATAACCGTCGTAGCGAAATACTAGAGCAAGTTGATGATGCCAGTTTATTGAATGAAGATGTACTGCACGAGCAGGTACTAAAAGGTCTAATTGACCGTACATTATTAGAGCAGCAAGCAGGTAAGCTTGGTATGACAGTCTCTGATGACACGATCAATCGTTTGCTGCGTGAAGAAGACATATTCAAAGATGCTGATGGAAACTTTTCTAACGATCAGTTTGCAAACTTTTTGCGTCAGCGCGGTATGACCAAAAATCAGTTGTTTGCAGAGTTTCGCAATCAGTTAAGCTTAGATCAGCTGAATGCTAGTATCGTTGGCACAGCTGTCTATCCAATGCAGGCAGTTAGCCAATTGATCGACTTGCAACTAGAGTCGCGCAACGTCTGGGTACATCGTTTTGATTGGCAGGATTATGCTGATCAGGTCAAACTGAGTAAAAATGATATTCAAGCATATTATGATGCCAATAAAGACACGCTAAAAAGCGCGGCAATGGTCAACTTGGCTTATATTCAGCTTAGCCCGCAGACCATCAAAGTCGATGATGTGACAACAGAAGAGTTGCAGCAGCAGTACGAAGCGTATAAGCAAGGTCTGGCTGCTGATGATGAGCGTAGAGTGAGTCAAATACTGTTAACAGGTGATGATGCTAAGGCAAGAGCAGATAAAGTTAAAGCTCGCTTGGCTAAAGGCGAGTCTTTTGCTACTGTGGCCAAAGCAGAATCGGATGATCCTTCAGGAGAAGCAGGCGGTGACATTGGTCGCTTTAATCCGTCAGTATTTGGTGGTGACGCCGATGCTGTTGAAAAAGCACTAGAAGGCTTGAGCGTTGGAGATGTGACAGCCCCTATCAAGACCAGCTTTGGCTATCAGATATTCACAGTCACCGAAGATAATGGCAAAAAGATTCCAAGTCTCGATAGTATGCGTGCAGAGCTGACTGCTAAGGCAAAAGAGTACAAGCGTCAAGAAGTCTACGCGGATAAAGTAACCTCGATTAATGATTTGGCAGCAGATGGCTTTAGTATCGAAGATATTGCGCAGCAAGAGAATGTCACGCTAAAACGTATCAAAGATTATCGTAAAGAAAATAACAAATCAGTATTATCGCAACCAGCAGTGATCAAACAGGCCTTTGACGAATTTACGATTCAAGATCAGGCCGTGACGGCAGGTATAGAAGTTGGTAACGGTACGGTATGGGTACAACCAAGCAACTATCGTCCTACGACCACACTGAGCTTATCTAGTGCAACGCCAAGAATCACTCAGATATTGCGTCAGCAAAAAGCCACAGCCTTGGCGCTAAAAGAAGCGAAAGCTGTCGCTGCTGGTATCAAAACGCCAGCTGATATTGCTAAGCAGTCAGTAAGTTTGCAATCTTTGGGTGAGATCAATCGTCAAACAACGTTGCTAACTGATAAAGAGCGTGGATTGGCCTTTAGCAAGCAAGCTGCCAATGATGGCGTAGTCGCGCTCGCTAGTGAGACTGAAGCAGGTGCAACGCTATTGGTTGGTGATCGCATCAAGACTGAGCAGCAGTCACCACTATCTGATATGCAAAGAGCGCAAACGGCCAGCATCATTCGTGATAACTTAGGTCAAGATCAGCTGCAAGATTACTTAGATTATCTACGTATGGTCTATCAAGTTGAGATTAACGAAGCCAACATGGCAAATGCACAAGGGCGCTAAGCGTTCGCTGTATGGTTACTCTTAATTGTTAAACGCAAAAAAGCCACTGTAGCGATGCAGTGGCTTTTTTTATTGGGTAATACTTTAACTGTAGTGACCACGAATACGATAGAAGCTGAAAATTAGTTGCAGTAATAAATACAATTGCTGCGACTAATTCCAGTCTTAAACTAATAGATGATTACTTAGTGGCGGAAATGACGCATGCCAGTGAATACCATCGCAATACCGTGCTCATTAGCGGCTGCAATGGTCTCATCATCACGCATAGAACCACCTGGCTGAATGATAGCAGAGATACCCACTTCAGCAGCATTATCGATGCCATCACGGAATGGGAAGAACGCATCTGAGGCCATAACGGCACCTTCAGTGGCCAGTCCAGCATGCTCTGCTTTGATAGCAGCGATACGTGCTGAGTTAACACGGCTCATTTGACCTGCACCAACACCGATAGTACGTTGACCTTTCGCATAAACAATGGCATTCGATTTGACATATTTTGCCACATTCCAGCTGAACAACAGATCTGCCACTTGCGCTTCAGTTGGTTGTACGTCAGTGACGACTTTTAGATCGTTTGCCGTAATCAAACCAAGGTCTTGCTCTTGTACGAGTAGGCCGCCATTGACGCGTTTGTAGTCAAGCTGACTATCACGTTGATCTGGTGCTGGTAGTTCACCACATACTAATACGCGTACGTTTTTCTTAGTAGCAGTCGCTTCAAGTACACCGTCTTCAATGCTGGGTGCAATGATGACTTCTACAAATTGATTATCGATAATGGCTTTTGCAGCAGCAAGCGTCAGTGGACGGTTGAAGGCGATAATGCCGCCAAAAGATGACTCAGGATCGGTGCTAAAAGCAGTGCGATAAGCAGCTACTTGGTCATTATCTACCGCGACACCGCAAGGATTGGCATGCTTAACGATAACGCAAGCTGGTGCAGTAAAGGCTTTAACACACTCAAGGGCTGCGTCAGTATCAGCGATATTATTGTATGATAGCGCCTTACCTTGCAGTTGCTTAGCCGTTGCAATAGAAGCTTGTTGGCTTTTTAAAGGATGATTTTCAGTGTAGAAAGCAGCGTTTTGATGTGGGTTTTCGCCATAGCGCAGATCTTGCGCTTTTTCTAGTTGTACATTAAATGTGCGTGGGAAGTTTTCTGGTTCCTGCGTCTCATTGACACGGCTGCCTAAGAAGTTGGCAATCATACCATCGTACTGCGCAGTATGCTCAAAGGCTTTAACCGCTAAATCATAGCGTAGAGCCGTTGTCAATTCAGTGCCACCATTTAAAGCAGTCAGTACGCGATCATAATCAGCAGGATCGGTCACGATGCCTACATGGGCATGATTTTTTGCTGCTGATCGTACCATGGTAGGGCCACCAATATCGATATTTTCGATAGCATCGTTCATCGTCACGTCAGCACGTGCAATCGTTTCAGCAAATGGATATAAATTCACAACAACCAAGTCAATACGCTCGATTGCGTGCTCATTCATCACAGCATCGTCTGTACCACGACGTCCCAAGATACCACCATGAATTTTAGGATGCAGGGTCTTAACACGGCCATCCATCATCTCAGGAAAGCCCGTATAGTCAGACACTTCCGTCACAGCGACATTATTTTCTGTAAGTAATCGATAGGTACCGCCAGTAGAGAGTAAGCCAAAACCTGCTTTAATAAGGCCTTGAGCAAACTCAACGATATTGGATTTATCAGAGACCGAGAGTAGGGCAAGTGGGGTTGTACTCATAAAAAATCTTCCATAAAAAAAGCCTGACGTAAACGTCTGGCAAGGTGATGATGGCAACAACGGTAGACTATATCGCGATAGATAAAGCCATGCACATTCAATTGCCATGCATGATGATTAGTAATAATGGGTGAGCACATATAGCAGTGCTACATTAAGTCGTAAGTTTTGAGTTTTTTGCGTAAAGTGCCACGATTGAGGCCTAAGATTTGTGCACACTTGGTTTGATTGCCTCGAGTTTTCTCTAGAACCACTGACAATAGAGGCTCTTCGACTTGCTTTAAGATAAGCTCGTACAAGTCGGTAGGCATCTCATCACCTAGCATAGCGAAATACTGGCGAACGACGCGCTCAACATGTACACGCAAAGGCTGCTGTGCGCTACTCGCAGCACTCTCTAACGGGAACTCAACATCGTGAGCGACATGGTGATGATCTTCTTTATTATAATCGGCAGGATGCTCAGAGCTTTTAGCAAAATGATGGGCATGATGCTGTGCATGAGGTGCCATAAGATAATATCCTTGAAATGAAAAAAGAGTCAAACCATAAGATGTCAGAATAATAGTATATCAAATTAATATCGTCTAGCGCTGACAGATTGACGGCTATCTTAAAGTCAGCGATATGTCAGGCTCATTCTATTGCTAAAAATAGTATTCAATAAAGTGGTGTCATCGTAATTCCGCGAATTTGTGCATTGTCAACGGGTATGGTAAATAGTAGTTGTCTGTTATTACTAGCAGCTAGCTGACTTGGCTTACCCAATAAATAGTCGTTAGGCGCTGCTATAAACTCTCCAATCAAAGTGTCTGCCCCATAAATACTCACTTTTATATTTGGATAGAGCTGTGCTTTTGTGCTTTGGTTGTTCAATATCGCGCTGATATCGCTAAATGTACCTGTGGTTTTAATTTGACTTGACCGATGACTTGGATTGGTAATAGTCAAAGCTGTCAGATCAGCGCTTGG
This sequence comes from Psychrobacter sp. KCTC 72983, assembly GCF_014280455.1. Lineage (NCBI taxonomy): Bacteria > Pseudomonadati > Pseudomonadota > Gammaproteobacteria > Moraxellales > Moraxellaceae > Psychrobacter > Psychrobacter sp. KCTC 72983. Next base: position 266,298 of record NZ_CP060390.1, on the reverse strand, counting down.
CAAGCTACATGCCGCAATAGAGCATACCGTTTGGAGGCGCTGCGCATTGGCAGGGTTTTTGACTAATGTCTCTAGGTTAAACATAACATACTGCGCGGCAAGCAATAGTGCTAATACTAAGCATCCCAGTATCCAGAGAATAGATGCAATTGAATGTGTTGTGGCTGTTGGCGCAAACTGTGCTTGCGCCTTGTTTGCATGTTCTGTAACAGAATTTTCTTCGTCCCTAAGAGGTACACCCATATCTATCAGTAGTTGTGATAAATCTGTGCTATCTACTGATTTGGCTTCGCGTTTATTTTGTTCCTCAAGAAGTGTTTCTAGCCATGAGTTATCAGCTGTGTCGTTGATGCTCGCATGAATGTCATTGGCAGCAGTTGAGCTCAGTACTTCTTGAGCCATTGATGAATGTTCTGTTGTAGTATGCTCGGTAGGGGATGCTACAAATTGCTCTTGGCTTTTATTATTGGTTTTAGAAAATGTGTTTGTCGCGTTGTCAGTTGCCGTTGCAGCATTGGTATCGCTCACTTGCGTCAACCAAGCATCCATGCTGTCTAGTGAGTCGTATTCTACAATGCTGTCTTCTGGCTCATCGATATCCATATCATCATAGATTAAGTCATCATGAATCAATATATCAGCTGAACGTTTTTTATGGAGTGAGGACTTTGCAGTATTTGATATATTAGATGCTTGATTACGACTATTGGTGGAGCTTTCAGGTCGATTACTCAGCTTGGATTGCGCATTTTGATGTGCTGTAGCAGTATGTTGAGTGGAGGAGCTGTTGGGGGTATCAGGGGTTACGATAAGGTGTTGATTGACCGAAAAACTTTTTTGGCACTGAGTACAGTTAATAGTAGCATTGGCTTTATTTAGTTGATTCTGTTGCACTTTAAAGCAAGCTTGGCAATGAGGGCACTGGGTTTTTATTGGGGTGGTCATAGGGTCGAATCCAAAAAAGTATGGTTATCTATACCGCTTAGCCACTCACCAACAGCTACCATGCTTTTTGAAATTCTATAAATCATGAGCAACGACAGAGTGGCGCCAAACATGTGACGTTTGACTGCCCTCTATCGTAACAGATGTAATTAAATGTTACTAGCTAGTAAATGTACCAGATAAACGCTGCCAATGCTGGTCCTCTTGCGCGGTAAAGGCATGCTTTGGATCGAGTGCAAAATAGGGTTGATAAGCGTCCATGACTTGTTCAGTCTGTGACTCGATTAAACCTGCCAATACGATGCGACCTTTCGATGCAATCAATGTCGAAAAGTAAGGTGCTAAGCCAATTAAGGGTTTGGCCAAAATATTGGCGACAATCACTTCTACAGGCAAAACATCATGTTGTGAGCAGTAATCTGTGAACTCTTCGGGCAAGAACGCTTGCAGACGGTCACCGACATGATTACGCACTGCATTTTGATTGGTTGCGAGTACAGCTTGTGGATCGATATCGACTGCATACACTTGGCGTGCACCTAATAATAGAGCGGCGATACCCAAGATGCCTGAGCCGCAGCCATAGTCGATGACCACTTTATCTGTCAGGTCTTGCTCTGTTAACCAGTCAAGACAAAGACGAGTCGTGGCATGATAGCCAGTACCGAAAGCTAAGCCTGGATCCATAATGATATTGGTCGCCTCTGGATTGGGCGGTGTGAGCCAGTCTGGCACAATCCACAAGTCATTAGCGCATTCGATAGGATGGTAGTTACTCATCCATTCGCGCTCCCAATCCTTGTCATCAACAGCCGTTAGCCAGATACGAGTAGCCTGTACTTGTGCGGCAATTTCATGACTGAGCTGCTCAACAGCCTGACGGCTACCATCATCAGTAGTGGCATCAAATAGCCCTGTCAGTATGACTTCATCCCATAGCGGTGACTCACCGGGAAGTGGTTCAAACAAAGGCTGATCACCTGCATCATCTAAGGCAATAGATAGTGCGCCAGCTTCTAATAAAAGCGCTTCAGCCAAATCGACGTTTGATTTTTCACATTGTAAATGCAGTTGTTGCCATGCCATAACGATAACCCTAAGCTAAAAAAATAAGGGGCTGTCCTAGATAACTAGTTCAAACCCTGTTTAACCCACTGTTTTAATTGTAGTAATTGCGACTTTGGGTCACTGTGATTAAAACGCCACTCACATTCCTTTAAATAGAGGTGAAAATGCTCTTTTGGAACTCCGTTAAACTTGCGTAGATGCCGTTTAGCTTGGTTCCAAAAGTTCTCTATACCGTTAATGTGATTCTTGTCATTAACAAAGGTTTTGGAGTGGTTGATACGATAATGAGTAAACTCACTGACATCTAATGCGTTATAGCTTTTAAATGAGTCAGTATAAACAATGCTATCAGGCTTCACTTTTTCTCTTATGATGGGGATCAAAGTATCTGCTTTAGCATGGGGTATAATACAAGCGTAGACCTTACCATTACGCTTTAATAGGCCAAACACGGGCACTTTGCTACCAGCACCTCGCCCTCGCTTGCCTTTACGAGTTCCACCAAAGTATGATTCGTCTACTTCGATTTCGCCCTCAAATAGACCAGGGTCTTGGCTATTCTCGTAAATAAGCACTCGTAGCCTATGAAAGTAATAACTGGCTGTGGTTTTATTAACACCAATTAGGCTTGCTGCTGTTCTCGCGGTAGAACCAGCAACAAATAACTCGATGAGTCTGTTTTGTTTATACCAACTTAGTTTACTCTTTCTCATAGTACTATCCTAAATAATTTTACTTATCTAGGACAGCCCCAAAAATAAATGTATGTTTTGGATAAATGATAACTGTAGTGAGCGGTTATTAGCGTAAAGCTCGTCTTGCTTCACTAACGACGCGTGAGTTACCTTGAGCTTGCCCTGATTGTAAAATGATTTGCCACAGCGCTCGTCTGCGACTGGCATTTTGAGAAACACTAAGGCCACGACGTGCCATCGCTTCTGCCTTACGAGGTTGGTTCTTTTTCAATGCCACTTGCGCCAGATAAAAATATACGGCAGACGACTTGGGGGCCAAGCGCTGTGCACGGGTAAAGCTGTTTTCAGCATTCGTTAATTGTCCTGATTTCAGTTGATTAACGCCTACCTGCATCAAGTTACGAAATGCAGGCAAATTACTGTTATTACTTGTTGATTGTTGAGAGCGTTGCTGTGAGTTTTTTCTTGCCTGCTCTAGTAGATCATTGTGTGACGGTGCTGAGGGCTCAGAGATGATATAGTCATTGCGCGATGGTATGGCAATACCCAGATTAGGCTCTGTCACCACTGGAGTAGGCGGCTCAAATACAGGCGTTTCTTGGGTCAATGGGTTCGGCGACTCGAGCTTTTTGGGTGGAGTATAAGGCTCAATAGGGTATTCGTTCTCATCATCTGCTTCAACGATGGGTGCCTGAGTCACAGTGGTGGTCGATGTCACTGGCGGCTGTGATGATGGGGTTGTTTGAATAGGTGTTGTTTTCATCGCAGCTGAGCTATCTGGCGCAGTCTGGCATGCGCTGAGGCTTAGCATACTACAAACAATGCCACCTATAACTAGAGTATTCACTGACGCAAATTTTTTCTGCCACCAAGACATTGTTTGTGTCACAGAGGCAGACTGCTGTAGAAATGAGACCATATTGAGACCTTTTTTAAATATCAGACGCTACATATTAAAAACAATGTTAAAACCATTCAATAGCACGGTCATACCATGTGTCAGCGCGGTCTTGACCTTCATTATTTTGTCCATTACTGTCCTCTGAATCACCAGCATCAACCGCTTCACCGTTTGGGATATCTAAACCTTCGCGACGACGTTGCTCATTGATCGCGCTCTGCTGATTTTGGAATTGAGATTGCTCGCGAGCACGATCTTGTTGATACAAGCTAAGCGCGCAGCTACTGGCTTCCTCTGGTAAATGTGCTGACATGACAGGTAAGTAGCGAGCATTGGCACAACGTTCGTTAGACAGCTTGCCTGAGTTGTTCTCGAGCCACAACCATTCGATACCTTCTGGCTCTGGTAGCGCTACTGGAGTGAGTTTGAGGCGTTTCATATAATCGACCCAAACCGGTAGAGCACCAGTACCACCACTCAAGCCAATGGGCTTGTTGTCATCACGACCAACCCAAACAACACTGACGTAGTTGCCACTGTAGCCTGCAAACCAAGCATCACGGTAGTCGTTTGTCGTGCCCGTTTTGCCGGCGAGATTCAGATTGCTGCCAAGTGATTGAGCCCGTCTGGCGCTACCGTTTGACACCACTTGTTGTAGCGCATAGTTGGTCAAAAAGTTGGTCTCAGGTGGAATACTGCGCTGAGTATTGAGTCCGGTACGCTGCAAAATACGACCGCGATCATCAATAACCGTGCGAATACTATGAATAGGCGTGCGGAAACCGCCAGTCGCAAAGACTTGGTAAATACCTAACATGTCCATCGGGCTCAGATTGACCGACCCTAATAACGCTGATGGGTAGGATGGTATTTCTTCTTTAACCCCCATGCGTTTTAGTTGTTTGGCAAAAGTATCAACCCCAAATTCCATACCTAAGCGTACCGCCGCTTGGTTATAAGATTGCGACAGTCCTGTGGTCAGTGGTACATAGCCATGATCACGGTTGTCATAATTCTTAGGACTCCAATCGGTACCATCATTCAGATTGACTGTGATAGGTGAGTCATCCACCGAGCTTGCTAAGTTATAACGACCACTCTCAAGCGCGGTCATATAAATGATTGGCTTCAATAAAGAGCCGACTTGACGCTTGGCATCGACGGCGCGGTTAAAGCCCGTGAACTCACTGCCACTACCAACGACAGAGACCAATTCGCCAGTTTCAGGGTTGGCACTGACGAGCGCGCCTTGTAAGTCTTTGGTTTTGCTACCGCTACGGCGCAGCTCGCCCAGTTTTCTATCAACCGCCTTATCTGCTGCCAACTGAGCAATAGGGTCTAGGGTACTAATGATGATTAGACCTTCATTTTTGAGATCATCAGAGTAATAGACATCATTGAGCTCACGTTTGACGATGTCCAAGAAATCAGGGAACTGGCTCTTGCCCTCAGCAGGCTTGTCCACGATACCGAGCGGCTGTTTTAAGGCTTTGTCATAGTCCTCTTGACTTAGCGTGCCCATTGCGAGCATGTTACCAAGCACCACGTCACGACGAGCTTTTGAATCATTTGGATTACGACGTGGGTTGTAAATACTTGGGCCTTTTGCCATACCAACTAGCATGGCTTGCTGATCTATACGCAGCTCGTTAAGTGGTTTATCAAAATAGAACTGTGAGGCCAAACCAAAACCATTGATAGAGCGATTGCCGTTTTGACCCAGATAAATTTCGTTCAAATAAGTCTGTAAAATTTCATCTTTACTATAATGCAGCTCAAGCAGTACCGCCATCAACGCCTCATTGGCTTTGCGTTTGAGGGTGCGATCAGAGTTGAGGTAAAAGTTTTTGATCAGCTGCTGGGTGATGGTCGAGCCACCTTGCCTAGCACCACCAGTAAAGTTATTGATTACGGCACGGGCGATACCGCGTATCGAGACGCCTTTATGCTCATAAAACGCGCGATCCTCGGTGGCAATCAATGCATCAATCAGTGGCTGAGGCACATCATCTAAAGAGACAACCATTCGATCTTCGTTACTGTCTGGATAGATACCACCGATACTCACTGGCTCTAGACGAATGATGCCACTTTTGGCAGGTAAGGTGCTTTGAATAGAGTCAACTTTATTGCCAGCAAGGGTCATTTTGATGACTTGCTCAGCATCTATATCGCTTGAGCTATAGGTAAAGCCGCGCGTATGGATAAAATAAGTATTACCCGATCTATGATAAGTGCCAGTGCGATCATAAGACTTGTTGCTTTGATAATTAAGCAACTCCAGCCACGTTTTCATCGTGTCTCTATCGATATTGGCACCCTGATATAGCTCAAGCGGCTGTGAGTATACTTTAGCTGGAATATCCCAGCGCTTGCCTTCAAACTTATGGGTAATGGTGCGATCAAGCTTGACCAAATACAGTGCAAATAGCACCATGCCAGCGATGATGATAATTAAGAGAAGACTACTAAATACCAAGCCGCGCTGCTGTGAAGGTAAGGCATTCATAGCAGGCTTAGATGATGGGGGTAGCTTGGTATTTGGTAACTTAAAATTGGATTTTTGCACGGATGTCGCACCATTTTTGGATAAAAAACTGCCTCATAATGACGCAAATTGACAAATTTTTCAATCTATCATCGTTAACGAGGGCATTCATTGGTATTAGACCATAAGCAATGGTACTGCCTAGGGCGACTGCTTGTAGTATAATCTCTACTAAAATACTGATACTTATAGTCAAGTATCAGTATCTTTCAATTGGGTTAATAAGCGCCATATAAGATAACAATCTATGATATGTACCATGATGTATTTTGTATGAATCCGCCGTTGCTAGTTATTTGCTATTAGCCATTTATTATCAATATTGTGCTACTAACAATAGTGATATTCATGTAATGAAAAGTGGCTCTGTTGCACGACGTACAGTACAGTCAATCAGAGCAAGTTTGCCTTAAATGAATGCATTTTGAGCAAGCCTGTCAAAGGAAGTAAGCGCGACTATGTCTAGTATTCCATCATCAGTATCATCTGCTACCAATCATTCTTATGAAGACAACTCTATTACTGACGGCTTGGTACTACCGCTTGCTGATCACTGCTTTCACTGCGGCGATCCCGTACCCAAGCCGCCGTTTCATACTGAGATATTAGGCAAGTCGCGTGAGATGTGTTGTATGGGCTGTCAGTTAGCAGCTCAGAGCATCGTAGAGGCTGGTCTTGAGCAATATTATCTTGACCGTTCGGAGATTAACCGTACAGCAAGCTTACCGACCCAGCTGACGCGTCTTGAGGTATATGATCATGACGAGATAAAGTCGCAGTTCGTATATGCGCAAGATGGGCTGTCGGTGGCGGAGCTGTCTGTTAATAATTTGCGCTGTGCGGCCTGTACATGGTTGATTGAGTCGCGTCTCGATGAGCTAGAAGGCATTAGTAAGTGTCAGGTGAATTTGACCAACCAGCGTATGCGGGTCATTTGGAATGAAGATAAGTTACCGATTAGCCGCATTTTAGCGGTCATCAATGAGATTGGCTATGATGCCAAGCCTTATCGGCAAGATACCCATGAAGCCATGCTGGCGCGTCATAACAACCAAATGCTATTGCGTCTTGGTATCGCGGCACTCGGTTCAATGCAGGCAATGATGTATGCCGTTGCGCTTTATTTTGGTGAATATAGCGACATGTTGATATTTCAGCGTGACTTTTTGCGTTGGGTGTCTTTATTTGTTAGTACGCCTGTTTTCTTTTATGCCGGTATTCCTTTCTTTACCTCCGCATGGTCAGCGATTCGTGCGCGCCAGGTCAATATGGATGTGCCTGTTAGCCTTGCTTTGATTATCACCTTCTTTGCCAGTTTATATGCCACCATTACTGGGCAAGGGGAGACATACTATGACTCCGTCAGTATGTTTATTTTCTTTTTGCTGGCAGGACGCTATATCGAACATAATGCCCGTCTAAAAGCTGCGACCATGGCCAATGATCTGGTCGTAGTAGAGCCAGTATTGGTACAAAAAGTGGCTGAAGACAAATCAGCAGCAGAGCGTATTTTGCAGCAGATCAGAGACAATGCGTCTCAACAAAGTGACAATGTTGAAGATGAGGCAAAAAAGGCATCAGATGCGACGACAGAAATGATGCCTAACTTTATGAAGGGTGTTGATGCCAATGTTCATCAGCTCACATCGGGTATTGCTCAAGATTGGCAGCAGTCACGTCATCAACAAAATGCGTTATCACAGGTAGAGGAAAATATAGCATCAAAGCAGATGGTGACGGCTCATAGCTTGCAAGTGGGTGACATTATTTTGGTTGAAGCGGGTTCTGAGATTATCAGTGACGGTATTTTGTTAAGTCCTACTGCAACAGTCTCGCAAAGCCTACTGACAGGCGAAGGTGATTTAATCATTAAGTCCCAAGGCGATTATATTGTCGGCGGTGCGCAAAACGATAGCCAGCCGTTTGAGATGTTGGTGACGGCATTACCAAAAGACAGTCAAATAGGGCTGATTGATAGACTGATGAACCGCGCCATGAGCGAAAAGCCTAAACTTGCACAACAAGCAGATAAACTGGCACGTTGGTTTGTGGCGCGTATCTTAGTGCTATCAGTTTTAGTGTTTGTTGGCTGGTACATTGTCGATCCAAGCCAAGCTATTTGGGCAACAGTCGCCGTATTGGTTGCCACTTGTCCTTGCGCCTTGTCATTGGCGACGCCGATTGCCTTGACTGTTTCAACCAATCGTTTAGCCAGCTATGGTTTTTTGACGACGCGCGGGCATACGCTGCAAACATTGGCTGAAATTACACATGTTGCTTTTGATAAAACAGGTACGCTTACTTATGGGAAGCCAAATTTATTAAATATTGAGGTAATCGAGCCAGTAAACCAGACTGATTCTGATAACTCAGCATCAACAGCACAAAAAGATAAACTATTGGCAATCGCAGCTGCCCTAGAGGTAGGGAGTCGTCATCCGATTGCACACGCGCTGCTTACCGCTGCCTATCAGTTACATCTGCCATCGACGCAGGCCATGCAGCATTATCCCGCAGGCGGGGTAGAAGCCATGATTGATGGCATGGTATATCGCATTGGTCATGTGAATTTTGCGTTAGATAAAACCAGTGGCAGTACCAATGAGGTCAATACAAACAATGATTTGAACATTGACTTGGCGGCGCAGCGTGCCAGCTCAGTGGTTGTCTTATCGAGCCAGAAACCTGATACAAATGACTGGCAAGCGCTGGCGTGCTTTTATTTTAATGACAAGGTACGTGATAGTACCCAATCGATGCTCGATACGCTCAAAGGTCTAGGCATTGAGTCTGTGATGTTGACGGGGGACCCAAGCCCGCAAGCGCTCGTGATGGCTGAGAATTTAGGGATACAGTCAGCTTATCATGGTCTATCACCGACTGATAAAGTCAATCATATTCAGCAGTTGCAATCTAAAGGCGCTGTTGTCTTGATGGTGGGTGATGGCATCAATGATGCACCAGTGTTAGCAGCGGCTGATGTGTCCACCTCGATTGCTGGTGCCGCAGATTTGGCACAAGTATCTAGCGACAGTATTATTTTGAATGGACAGATCGAAGCCATCACTGCTGCCAAACGTATCTCTGATAAAACCGAACGTATTATTAAGCAAAACTTCCGCTGGGCTTTGGCTTATAATAGTATCGTGCTGATACCAGCGGCTTTAGGGTATGTACCACCTTGGCTTGCTGCCATCGGCATGTCACTTAGCTCATTGTTTGTGGTGTTAAACGCGCTACGCCTAAAGCGAGCTTAGTTGAACTATAGCTCTCAGAGTTTGCCCATAAAAAAACCGCCTGCAACTATCAATAGCTCAGGCGGTTTTTTTTATACAGATTTACTATCGAATTATTTGATTAGTCTTGAAGATAGCTGAGCAGACGCATAAATTCGATATACATCCAGACTAGCGTGGCAAGAATACCAATGCTGAACAACCATTCGTAGTCTTCTGAGATACCCATAGCAACACCGCGATCGATATTGTCAAAATCTAATAATAGCGTAAAAGAAGCGATAACAATCACAAACAAGCTAAAGCCGATAGCGATAGCACCACCTTCAAACAAGAATGGCAAAGTTGAGCCAAATACTAAAGACAGTACCCACTGTGCTACATAAACTAGCATGATAGCGATAACGGCTGAGGTCACGATAGAACGGAACTTTTCAGTAACCTTTACCAAACCTGAGCGATACAGTCCTAGCATGACTGCTGCTGTGACGAAGGTCGCACACATTGCCGTGACTGGGACGGTTGGATACATTCTCATGAAAAATAATGAGATACCGCCCAAAAAGATACCTTCTAGCAAGGCATAAGGCACCGCCAACGTCTTTGCTTTTTGTGGTTTAAAGGTAATAAAAAGAGCAAGAACAAACGCAGCAATCATGCTACCAAAGGCTGCCATGGTAATAAAACCTTGCGATAAACCTGCCATAAGCGCATAAAAGAAAAAGCCCACACCAGTAATAGCTGATAACCCAAGTAACAGGCTGGTCTTTTGAATAACGCCTTTGACCGTCATTGGATTACCGCCGATCGCAAGTTCTGCGCGACTGACAATAGGATTGGCCATACATAAGTCCTTAATAATAAAATATAAAAATAGAGATGCTGCTACTTTAGCAAAACCGCCGTTATTGTCAACTGTGTTTGCGTGACAGCCGTTACAGCTTGAGCTACCAAGGCTGATTGGTCAGTAGTCAGTGCATATTGCAACCAAAAATAGATAGATGGTAGAAAAACCAGTAATCTAAGCAAACGAGCAAGTCCCAATAAGGCATCTGATATATTTTATATGGGGCCAGTTACGACAGTTAACAACGATAATTCATAAACATGCTAGTCTAAGCGCGCATTTATCGCTATTATTACCCTGTACTTCACCGTTATACCGAGTCGTTTTATGGAAAACTCAGCGCAGTCAGCAAGATTGCCACACTTACACGAGTCAGAGCTGTTCCACGCTATCAAAAATCCTGCTTTTAGGCGTATTGGTTTGATGGGCCGTGCTGGTAAACGCAGCGTCACGCGAAGTCTGGTACAGATTGCGCAAACCATCAATGAGATGAACTTGACGTTGATCATGGATGTACAAACAGCCAACTTACCAACGCTTAACCTCACAGAAGTAGAAAGAGTCAAAATCGTTAAGCGTGGCTTGATTGGTGAGATTTGCGATTTGGTCATCGTTGTTGGTGGTGATGGGTCGATATTGCATGCTGCCGAAGCATTGGCACGCTACCGTGTCCCAGTATTAGGGGTTAACCGTGGTCGTTTGGGGTTTTTGGCAGATGTAAAGCCCAACGAAGCGGCTTTTAAATTACGCCAAGTATTGATGGGCGATTATCAGCTGGATCATCGGTTTTTATTGACGATGGAGATACGAGAAGGGCGTAAAATCATTCATGAAGACATGGCGCTGAACGACATCGTACTGCACGCTGGTAAATCGGTACATATGATCGATTTTCAGATGAAGATTGATGGACATGATGTTTACAGGCAGCATAGTGATGGCCTGATAGCAGCGACACCGACTGGTTCAACCGCTTATGCTCTATCTGGTGGTGGCCCCATCATTCATCCCAGTATGGATGCGATTTGTCTTGTGCCTATGCACCCACATACGTTGTCTAGTCGCCCGATTGTTGTCAGTGGTAATAGTGAGGTCTGTATTCGTATTCATGAAGACAATCGTACGCAGCCGATGGTCAGCGCAGATGGCAAACCAAGCGTACCGCTTGAGCAAGAACAGCGCTTATATATTCGTAAGCACCCTGACAAGCTCACTTTACTGCATCCGCCTGGATTTGACTTTTATGAAGCCTGTCGTACCAAGCTGCACTGGAACGTACATGCCGAAGAATTCAGTCTGGATGTCGATGATGATATTATAGATGATGAATAAGCGTATCTATTAGAGCATGTTTTCAAATCGTCCAATAGCCATCAAAAAATATGATGAAAAAATAGTAGTGGAGAGTAGGCAAGATGGATAAACAAACAATACTAGCCAGTCTAACACCGGAAGTGGTTGATAAATTCCGCATGGCGATTGAGTTAGGTAAGTGGCCTGATGGTCGCAAAATTACCGCTGAGCAGCGAGAAACTTGTATGCAAGCGGTGATGGTGTGGGAACATGAGCATCTACCTCCTAACGAGCGTATCGGTTTTATCCATAAACCAGTAAAAGAGGACGGTTCTATCGTGGGCGCTGAGTGTGATGTCGAGCATGAGCATCACTATCCTAATATGCCGAACCCGAAAGGGGCGGTACAACCTGTGAAGTTTCGTAATAAATAGGACTATAAACAGTCAATAAAAAAGCCACGCTAATGAGCGTGGCTTTTTTATTAATAATTACATACTAAGTAATACTTAGATCGCAGTTGTATCAACACTAGGACGAATGGTTAACGGATTTTTTTGCATTAAAAATCCTTGCCAGCCCCAATGCAAAAAGTTGCGAATATTAGCATGGTCAGTACCGTTAGGCGTTGCTTGCACTTTGGCATAATGTTCGCCGAATAGTTTTAGCGTGTCCAGTTGATTCAAACCGTGATGCTTAGCGAATCCAAAAATCTTTGCACTGCCTTCGTTTTCGCCCGCTGCATTATGGACCATACCGTTGACAAACGGGGCAGGCGAATAGCGATAAAAATCATCGATAAAGCTGATAACATCATTGAATCCAATGGCTTTTTTATTCAAACCATTAAGTAGAGCCGATACATCTGATTGGCGGATACTCATAAATAAATGACCTCAGAGCAGTTTAAAAAATAAAAAATATAATGCTTATGTATGCTCATTAGTCGTTGAGCATTAAGTATTATAAATTAGCGATTGAAGTAGTCTTCGTCATCGAACGACGGCGAAAAATTGCCTTGCTCAAGATGTTGCATGTGCGACTGTACAGAGCGCTCATGCTGGATACGTTGATAAATCTCTTCGCGATGTACGGCAATATCTTTAGGTGCATTCACACCGATACGTACTTGATTGCCCTTGACGCCCAATACCGTCACACTGACTTCATCGCCGATCATTAGCGTTTCGCCCACACGGCGTGTCAAAATTAACATGCGTCACACTCCTTATGTCGCATCAACAGATTATTACTCATCAGATTACTTCTCAATTGCAGAACATCACCGCAGCACTCAGTAAGTAATATATCAATAATTACCATACTCGACATTGTGCAAACCACGGCAATGATAGGTAGATTCATTTAGCCCAAATGAAAGCCCATTATAGGTGGCATAACAGATACTGTCACGGTTTTTCACAAAACTATTGGGTAAATGCTCATTTCAACTATGCTAAAAAATAAAATAGGATCTAAAAAGATCCTATTTTATTTAAGTACTGTTTTTATTTGGAGGCTATTTGTTTAAACGAAACGCTATTTATTTACATACGATGCGAAGTTTTCAATAGCGGTTAATAGATAACCATCAATGCTAAAGCTGTATTTTAACAGTTTTTTGGTCTTATAGCCCAGCGATTTTGCTCTCGCCATCTTCACGGTCAAGACCAAAGGCAGTGTGCAGTGATTTGACCGCTTTTTCTAAGTGTTGGTCTTGAATCAAAACAGATACTTTGATCTCGCTGGTCGATATCATTTGGATATTGATATTGTTCTCAGCCAATGTTTGAAACATGAGGCTGGCAACCCCTGCATGTGAGCGCATACCAACACCAACTAGTGAGACTTTGACCACTTCGCTGTTGCCTGATATTTCTTTGGCACCAATCTCGTCTTTGACTTCCTCATTAAGCACTTTTAGCGTCTTGTCCAAGTCAGTACGATTGACGGTGAAAGTAAAGTCAGTGGTACCATTATCCGAGAGGTTTTGGACAATCATATCGATTTCGATATTGGCACGGCCAATTGGGCTTAAGATAGCAGAGGCGATACCAGGATGATCGGGTACACCGCGCACTAAGATTTTTGCTTCGTCTCGGTTGAATGCGATACCTGAGATGATTGCCTGTTCCATATTGTCTCCTTCGTCTATCGTAATTAGGGTGCCCACGTTGTTTTGAAACTCTTGGTCAAAGCTACCGTCAGTGTTTTCATCAAAGCTAGATAGGACGCGCAGTGGTACGCCGTATTTGCCAGCGAATTCTACTGAGCGAATCTGTAGGATTTTGGAGCCAAGACTTGCCATCTCAAGCATTTCTTCAAAGGTGATTTTTTCAAGCTTTTTGGCTTTTGAGGTTACGCGAGGGTCAGTGGTATAAACGCCATCGACATCAGTATAAATTTGACATTCATCAGCACCTAAAGCCGCTGCAATCGCAACGCCTGTCGTATCAGAACCGCCGCGCCCCAATGTGGTTGCATTGCCTTCTTCATCAATACCTTGAAAGCCTGCCACAATGACGATATTGCCGGCATCTAGCTGCTCGCGTATGTTTTTATCATCGATGCTTTCGATACGGGCTTTATTATGGGCGTTATCAGTTTTGATCGCGACTTGACGACCAGTCATTGAACGCGCACCAATACCAAGCTCTTTTATCGCCATCGCGAGTAGTGAGATAGAGACCTGCTCACCGGTTGAGACCATCTGGTCGTACTCACGTGGGTCAGGGTTGTTACTGATTTGGCGTGCTAGATCAATCAAACGGTTGGTTTCGCCGCTCATGGCTGAGACCACGACCACGACTTGATGACCATTGTCATGCCAGCGTTTGACGCGTTTGGCGACGTTTTTGATGCGGTCGATACTGCCCATCGAGGTGCCGCCGTATTTCTGTACTATTAACGCCATAAAAATCTACCTATTATTCATTAATGACCTTTTATTCTCATGGATCAGTCTCAATGCGACACGTGTCCATGCGTGTATAGATAAAGCCAGATTGTAAGAGTTATGCCCTATATGTGTCATTCGTTTATTGGTACTGCATCAAATGTCATGAATGAGCAATATTGTCAAACGTTGACCTTTATACCATATCTACCGCATAACTTTAAGTATCAGTACCGCTTAGATGTATGGCGATTGGTTATAGCTGCTATAACTAATCACGTATCTTATACCCAGTAAACCAGAGTAAGGCGCTGAGTTACTGGGCTTTTTATGATTAGCTAAGCTGGGTTTCAATCCAAGCAGGTAGGGCATTGATGACCGCAGTACTGTTATCAGACTTTGGTGCGCCGCCCTGTGCGTAGTCAGGTTTACCGCCACCTTTTCCGCCAAGCTCACTGGCTAAATGACGAATGATATCACCCGCTTTGATTTTAGCAGTAACAGATTTTGCGACACTCGCGGCTAGTGCTAATTGGTCATTTTTATCACCAATTAATACAATCACACTATCAGGCAGTTTTGATTTGATATCATCCATCAGCGTACGGATGGATTTACCATCGATACCGCTTAAGGTGCTGAGAAGTACGGGCGTATCTGCAATCGTTTGTACGTCATCGAGTAGGTTGGCAGCTTGAGCGCTGGCCATTTTTTGCTCTAAGCGCTCAAGCTGTTTTTCAAGCTCGCGTTGCTTATCTGCCATGGTACGCACACGCTGGGCGACCTCAGGACGTTTGACCTTTAGCTGGCTTGCCAACTCGCTTAGTTGCTGCTCGCTTTGCTGAATGTTTTTGACCGCGTTCATGCCCGTGACGGCTTCAATACGGCGGATGCCAGCAGCGATACCTGACTCGCTGGTGATTTTTAGCATACCGATATCGCCAGTACGCTGTACATGTAAACCGCCGCAAAGTTCGATAGAGAAAGGCTTGCGCTGACCATCGACGATACGATCTGTACCCATGGTTAGTACGCGAACGTCAGTGCCGTACTTTTCGCCAAATAATGCCATCGCGCCTTGATTCATGGCTTCATCAATCGACATGTGTTCAATACGAGCAGGAGTGTTGGCTTGGATTTGCTCATTGACGAGACGCTCTACTCGCATGATTTCAGCAGCACTGACAGGCTTATCATAAGCAAAGTCAAAACGCAGTACGTCGCTTGAGACTAATGAGCCTTTCTGCGTGACTTCATCACCCAAGACTTCTCTTAGTGCTGCATGTAATAGGTGAGTGGCAGAGTGGTTTTTGGCACTGGCTGCACGAATGCTTGAAAGCACGTGGGCATCCGCCGTTTGCTTGGGTTTGATATCACCCATGGTCACCACACCATAATGAATGATGGCTTGACCAGATTTTTTGGTATCTTGTACTTCAAAGACACCTGATTCGGTACGGATTTCACCAAGCTCACCCACTTGACCACCGCCTTCGGCGTAAAATGGCGTACGATCCAATACCACAACGCCTTCTGTGCCTTCCGTTAGGCTCTCTGCTGGATTGCCATCTTGATAAAGCGCGTCGATGGTCACGCCGTCTTCTTCAAGCTGCTCATAACCAACAAAGACGGTTGGCGTCTCGACTTGGATGACGCTGCTGTAATCGACATCGAACTTACCTGCATCACGAGCACGTTCGCGCTGTGCTTGCATGTGCTCATCAAACTCCGCTTCATCAATAGCAATGCCGCGCTCACGCGTGATATCCGCGGTCAAATCAACTGGGAAGCCATAAGTATCATACAGTTTAAAGGCGGCTTCGCCAGATAGCGTATCGCCATCTTTTAGACCTTCAAGCTCGCTGGCAAGCAAACGCAGACCTTGTGCCAATGTTTTGGCAAACTGCGCTTCTTCTTTTTGAATCGCATTTTCGATCACGTTTTGTTTTTCTACTAGCTCTGGATAAGCACTGCCCATTTCAGCCACGAGTGGCTCAACCATTTTATAGAAAAACTCACTATCAGCGCCAAGCTTGTTGCCATGACGTACCGCACGGCGAATGATACGGCGCAATACATAGCCACGACCTTCGTTGCTCGGTGTGACGCCATCAGCAATCAAAAAGGCCACAGCACGGATATGGTCAGCGATGACTTTTAGTGAAGACTGCTGTTCATTGTCAATCTCTAAGATCTCAGCTGCCGCATCCATTAAATGGGTAAACAGATCGATCTCATAGTTACCATGGACGCCTTGCATGATAGCGCTAATACGCTCAAGCCCCATGCCAGTATCGACACTGGGCGCAGGTAGCGGCAATAGCGTGCCGTCTTTTTGGCGATTGAACTGCATAAAGACGCAGTTCCAAATCTCGATGTAGCGATCGCCATCTTCTTCTGGCGTACCGGGCAAGCCGCCTTCGATCTCAGCGCCATGGTCATAAAACACTTCGGTGCAAGGGCCACAAGGACCGGTGTCGCCCATGGTCCAAAAATTGTCTGAGGCGTACGGTGCCCCTTTGTTATCACCGATACGAATGATGCGCTCACTTGGCAGACCAATGGTTTTGTGCCAAATATCAAAGGCTTCGTCATCAGTCTCATAAATGGTGACATACAGACGATCTTTATCAATCGCGAGCCACTGATCTGAGGTCAAAAACTCCCAGATATACTCGATACCTGCTTGCTTGAAGTAATCGCCAAACGAGAAGTTACCAAGCATCTCAAAAAACGTATGATGGCGGGCAGTGTAGCCAACATTGTCCAAGTCATTGTGCTTACCACCAGCACGGACACATTTCTGCGAGGTCACAGCACGTGTGTAGTCACGTGGCTCCATGCCCAAAAAGGTTTCTTTAAACTGATTCATACCGGCATTGGTGAATAACAATGTCGGATCATTATGCGGAATCAAGCTAGACGATGAAACTTGGGTGTGCTGCTTGCTTATAAAAAAATCGATAAAGGCTTGGCGAATATCGGCTGAGCGAAATGGCTGGCTCACAGCGGCTCCTTACTGACGGATAGAATTGAGTAAATGACATAAAATAATTTTGCAAGCGATTTTAGCACAAACGCCTAAGCTCTTGGTACAAGAGTTATAACTGCTCGTTATAGTCCATTCATGATTTGCCGCTCATATAGGGTGCATCATGGTGAATTGGTCAAAATTGCCGCATCAGTCTCATCAAGCTTGTCTTTGATTAATGGATCAGACTCAATGACCTGCACTGGCAAGTAGCGCAATTGCAATTTAATAGGCAAGTATTTGGGGAAGTTTTTTGCCATATCTTTGGTAATCACATCCTCGATCTGCTGTACATCTTGTGAATTTGGACTGGTCTCACCGCGTACCACGGCACGAATGATTTGAAACCTATTATTCTTATCAAATTGTATGTTGGTCAGTACGTTACCTTGATCGATAAAATGTTCATTAATTGCTTCTTTGACATTGTTTTCAAAGGTCTGCTGCTTGGCATTGCTATTGAGGTTTAGAGTAAGATAAATGCCCAAGCCGACCAGTAACAATAGTGTGACGGCATTTCGACGGAAAAATATCAAATAGGTGCCCGATTCATAATCATCATCGACCAAGCGCCTGAAGCCTAAAAACCACAGTACCATGGCATTAGTAAACTGAATGGCAATGATGTTGGTCAGGGCCAATAAGGCAGCACCTAGCCCCATCTGTATCTCGCCATTGGCAAATAAAATGCCACTGGCCGCGAGTGGCGGCACCAAGGCGGTGGCCACAGCAACCCCAACAACGGCGACGGACAGGTGCGGAGACACCATCGCATATGCACCAGCCGTACCGCCAGCCAGTGCAATCATCAAGTCCATAGACGTGGGCTGGGTACGAGACAAAATCTCATTGGTCAGCGGTTGACCTTGATGCAATAGACCCACCATAAAGCCGACCAATATCACCAAAAATACCCCCGCTAACACGGTGAGCAACGACTTACGCAACAGTGGCATACGGTAGTCAATAATCGCTAGGGCGACACCTGTAATCGGACCGAGCATCATGGCGACCAACATCGCGCCAATAACCACTGCGGCTGAATTGGTCACCAAGCCATAACTGGCAATAATGGCTGATAGCGTGTTCATTACAAAGTACATTTTACTTGGTAGGGCGTTGGCCTCGATCGTGACACGGACTTCAGGATAGTCTATCTTTTGATCGCTAAACTGCTCGGCAACGAATTGCTTGTAGGATTCTAGCTTGGCTTCTTTCTCCTCTTTGACGGCCTCTTCTTTTTTCTCGTTGTTATCGTCTTCTATCTCTTCTTCATTCGATTTGGCAGGCGTGGACGGTATCAGATCAGAGTCTTCTGCCTCTTCGATGGCAGGATCATTCGCATGAATACTGTGATCAATGGCGATAGGCTCGACCGGTTGACTGACATGATTGTTGGGCGCTTCGGAAATGTCTGGATTTTCTTGTGTTTGAAGAAAAGCCTCAGACGCTGTCTCTGATGCGTGAGCGGCTGTGTCTGCGTTTGGCCTGAATAATTCAGATTGATCTGAGTCATCATCAGGCGCGTCTAGCGTGGCAATGACGACATCAGGCTCTGGTGAGGTCATGACGATTTTTGTTTCAGAGAGCGACTCCTCTTCACTGTTTTCGGTTGCATACTCCTGTTCAGGGGTCTGTTCGGGTTCATGGGCATCATCAATCTTTCTCTCAGATGTCTCTTTTGTCATATCAGATGAAATCTGAGAAGCGGTGTCTGGTTTTTTTTGTTGTGACATATTATCAGAAGCGTTCATAGCAATTGGGCTTTATTAGTCAGTTGAAATAAAACCATTATTGTAATGAAAAATCAGCGACAAGCTGTCTTTTTTTTGTGCAAAAGCAAAGCGCTAGACATGACATTGGGCAAAATAGAAAGAGGTATCGTAGTAAGGGTATGATCGAGGGGGTGAATGTAAAGTGGAATCGGAGTAAAAATTTATAGGAAATGAGTATTAATTAAGATAGCGAAATATGAGTGAGAAATACCCTTATATTAACATGGGTTTTTCTGAAAGTCAGTTAATATGTATGTATCTGGCGTCTATATTAAATACTTACCTTTAGTAGGGATATGGCGTATAAAGTAACTATACCCACACATAAAGTAAGGATTAAGTCATGAACTGGCCATTATTTGCTGTCATTTACATCATAGCAGGCACTGTCACCACAGGGATTGTCATCATCGGTACGCTCATTATGGGTTTCGATGAGATCGCGCATATGCAAATAGCGGTCGCAGTGGGTGCAGCGGCGTCTATTCCCATCACCATGTTCTTTGCCAAAAAAATCGGTAGCATCACTGGTAACGAAGATGGTCATAAAGTATAACGGATGATCAGATTTTGGCTTGATGCTCAGATGATGTTGGTTTTAGTAGTAAAAACGCTAAAGCGTCGCCAAACGTAAAAAAGACCTCAATAGTGAGGTCTTTTTTGGCAGTAAGTGCTGACTTGGTAATAAATGCTGATAGCGATCTAGGTTAGAGCGTTATTTAAGCTCAACGGTTGCGCCATTCTCAATGTTGGCATACACCTCTAGTACATCCCAGTTAGTCAAACGTACACAACCTGCTGATGCTTGACGGCTGATACCTTCAGGTTTTGGCGAGCCATGCAAACCATAAGACGGTTTAGACAAGCCCATCCATACAACACCGACAGGGTTGTTCGGTCCTGGTGGCAGCATATGAACCTTTTTCTGAGCACCGTCACCGACTGTGGCTTTATACCATGGCATTTTGACTTTATTGACAATCTTATAAGTACCATGTGGTGACGGCGTGTCATTACTACCAACGGTCGTTGGGTAAGTCGCTACCAGTTGGTTGCCATCATAAGCATATAACGTTTTATCAGCTTTGTTAGCGACCACGCGGTTGATTCGCTTGTTTAACGCACCACGAGTATTGAGCACTGTGATGGTCTCACCAGCTTTGTATTCTTTGTTCTTATTGAGTTTATCCAAGTAGCGCACATCCATATGGAAGCGTTCACCAAGCATCTCTTTGATATCTTGATAATACAGTCCTTTCATTTTTGACTTGGCTTCTGCACTAGCAGGCGTGGTGGCAAAGTTGGTATTAATATCATCATCAGTCAACGTATAAGTCACAAGCACAGGTTTGGTTGCAGGAATGTTCTTAACCAAGGCATCCCACGTTTTTTGATCCATTCTACCTGTGGTTGGCAAGCCTTTCATTGCTTGGAAGTTAGTAAGGGCTTTTTTGCTGTTCATACCCCAGCCACCGTCTATAGGACCAGGAGAGGCATGGTTCCAATCGAGCAACGCTTGCATTTTGATCGTCATGGCTGAGTTGACTTTCATGTTAGGCGACCAGACAGCGTTATTGACTTGTTGTGCGTAATTTGACAAGTTTAATGTGGTATATCTCTTACCATCTTTATCTTCGATATTTTTGATGGTTGGATCATCACTGAAGTCTTGACGCTTTTCACTCTCCGGTAACTCAAAGGCGAGTGGATCAGATGAGTCGATAGAGGAGACATCGCTGGGTGCAGCGACCGCTTGGCCTTCGCTGATATCATCAGTGCTATCTGACTGCTCATCTTTACGCGTCAACTCAGCAGCGCTCATGTTGTCAGCAGCGGGTGCTGGCGTGCTATTTTGATCGTCTTGCTTAGTGTTGATCAGCTGGTTCATGCTATCAACGGGTTTTGCGTTCTCTGTATTTAACTGTACAGTAGCAGCACCATCTGAGCGACTACGATTTTCTTGCACATTGAGGCTCACCTTTTGAGCAAGGCCTGGCATGGCGTTTGCCGTTCGTACTGGCAATGTGCGAGTATTATCGGCAGTGGCGGCAAGTGCGCCAACGCTGGCACTCATGGCAGCGATAGATATAGCAGTAATAATAGGCTTTATTTTCATCATATTGAATCACTTGTGGTTGCTACTAATGCGGCTATTATGCGCATAATTTGGTTGCTTCGCAAACTTTTGGTCTATCTTTTTGCATTTAGAGTGGGTTAAACGTCAACTGCTGACGTATTCGCTACAGTTGAGTAATATTTTAGCCAAAATGTGTACGGCGACAGGCAGGCTGCTTACGCAAACTCCTCATTATTTTCACTATTTTTTGTTTTAGTAAAAATGACAGTGATTGGCGCTATTTGGCGTTTACGTCTATAATGTATGATTAATTTTTTTATTAATAGATCGATTGTTAGCAACAAGCCATTTAACCTGCTAATAGTTAATCCATAAGGTGCGATATGTCAGAAGACCAAACAATGAGTGCAGAAGAGTTTCAAAACCAATACTTCAGTGATGATGAGTCTAAGGGCTTAGAAGGTGAGATGGAGTATGATCTAGAAACTGGACTTCTTGGTGAGGATGGCGAACTTGCTAACTTACATGCCGAGTTAGAAGAAGCACGCGAGCAGCTAGTGAGTATTCGCGACTTTATTCGTTTTTCCGTCACACAATTGCGTAACTATGATGTGGTTGTCGCGCAAGGCACGACCGATGAGTTTGCAGAAGCCTCAGCCATTGTGTTGCATTCGTTGTCTTTAGATTGGTCAGCCAATGAGCAGATTTTAGACTGTCGTTTGACCACGTCAGAGAAGCAGGCAGTGCTAGGACTATTAGAAGAGCGCATCGCTGAACGTAAGCCGCTGAGCTATCTGATTAACTTGTCGTATTTCTGTGATTTGCCTTTTTATGTGGATGAGCGCGTGCTTATCCCGCGCTCGCCAATCGCAGAGTTGATTCGTCAGCAGTTCCATCCTTATTTTGAAGTTACTGAACTCGCCAAACCACTGGGTGTTAGCCCGAATGAAAAGTCAGCAGTATTTTATGATCATGGCTTGGATGTGAAGCAGTTGTCGCAGCCTGAGCGTATCTTAGACTTGTGTACTGGCTCTGGTTGTATCGCAATCGCGCTTGCTACCCGTTTCGTTGATGCGTTGGTTGATGCTATCGATATCGATAAAGGCGCGCTGGACGTGGCAATGGTCAATGTCGATCATCATGACCTTGACCATCAAGTGAACGTAATCGAGTCTGATTTGTTTGCCAAGATACCTGCTGAAAACCAGTATGAGCTTATCGTCACCAATCCACCGTATGTCGATGCGGCTATCATGGCAGATTTGCCGCCTGAGTTTTTATATGAGCCTGAGCATGCATTAGCCGCGGGTCAAGACGGCTTGGATTTGGTACATCGTATTTTATTTGAAGCGTCAGATTACCTGAGCCCAGATGGTTTGCTGGTCTGTGAAGTGGGCGACAGCGAATGGGCATTAAAGCAAGCCTATCCTGAGATTCAGTTTGATTGGTTGAAGTTTGCACATGGCGGACATGGGGTTTTTGCGATTACTTATGATGAATTGGTAGCCAATCGTCAACTGTTTGCCGCTTATGTGCAACTATTAGATAGCGTGCAGTAGTTGAGTGTGGGTCACAAAATCGAGCATATAAAAACTGATCAGCGATAATCATAAAAGGTTGGTCGAACAACCATCAGTCGCGTTTACTTGTTTAAGGACAATTATGGCAGGCAATAGTATTGGGCAGGTTTTTACGGTCACCACGTGCGGTGAGTCACATGGCGCAGGACTGATGGCCATCGTTGATGGCGTACCACCAGGTTTAGCATTATCGGCAGACGATTTACAAGTAGATCTGGATCGTCGCAAACCGGGTACGTCTAAGTATTCAACCCAGCGCCGTGAGTCTGATGAAGTTGAGATTATCTCTGGCGTATTTGAAGGCAAAACCACAGGGACATCCATCGGTCTATTGATTCGCAATACCAATCAAAAATCAAAAGATTATAGCGATATCAAAGATACCTTCCGTCCTGGACATGCCGATTATACTTATAGCATGAAATACGGCTTTCGTGATTATCGTGGTGGTGGCCGTTCGTCAGCGCGTGAGACGGCTATGCGAGTGGCTGCTGGTGCTATCGCTAAGAAATACTTACAAGAACGGCTGGGCGTACAAATTCGTGGTCATGTGACCCAAATTGGCAATGAGCATAGCAATGTACTAGACCCGAACCAGATCGATTGGGAATTTGTAAATAGCAATCCGTTCTTCTGCGCAGACAAAGAAGCGATTGGCCGTTTTGAGACATTGATTGACAACTTGCGCCGTGAAGGCACCAGTTGCGGTGCACGCCTTGATATTATCGCGAGCGGTGTACCCGTAGGTCTGGGCGAGCCAGTATTTGATCGTTTAGATGCCGATATCGCTCATGCGATGATGAGTATCAATGCGGTCAAAGGGGTCGAGATTGGCGATGGTATGGCAGTGGCAGGTCAATTTGGACATAGCGCTCGTGATGAGCTGACCCCAGATGGGTTTGCAGCCAATCATGCGGGCGGTGTCTTGGGCGGTATCTCATCAGGTCAAGATATCCGTGTCAGTATTGCGCTTAAGCCAACATCTAGCATCACAACTGCAGGCAAGAGCATCAATACCCAAGGTGAAGCAGTCGATATGCTGACCAAAGGTCGTCATGATCCTTGCGTCGGTGTGCGTGCCACGCCTATTGCCGAAGCGATGCTAGCGATTGTAGTGCTCGATCACTATCTGCGTCACCGTGGTCAGAACGCGGATGTAAAGCCGCCAGTACAATCGATTACTTAGTATTTTTGCTCTAAAGTAATCAGCCCTTTGTTGTTTCCAGTAGTTTAATACTAGAAATGATAAAGGGCTTTTTTATGTTCCAATAAAATATAGGTGTTACCTAAAAACAATCAACGTGCTGAGCGAGCAAGATATCAGGCTGCCAATCGATATTCATCAATAGCCACGCATTGCTGATGCCGAAAGACCAGTAATAATTGCTGACTAGGAATCGCTAGCCAATGTCCAAACTCAATACTACCGACACCTTGGCTGGATAGTATCTGCGCGCAGTGATGACGACTAAGGCCGATTAGGTGCTTGATGATAGGGTTATCAGTTAATTGACGTGACATAAATGTTCTCCTTCTAATCTGCTTTACGAATTTGATGGTTCAATAGATCTTAGTGCTATCGTAAAATAAAGAAGTAGAAATCCTGTGCAGTCATGATGGAAAATTGATGAACTGTTATCAATGCTTATTCTTAAGCCAGGGGCAGGGTAATACTAACCATCACACCAGAACGCTGATTTTTACCAGTATGATTTTTATCAGCGCCAATTTTATTATCATTAGCATGGATATTATCAATAGTTACCTGACCACCATGATGCTCAATGACTTGCTTCACTAAAGTGAGTCCAAGACCGGTACCTTTTTTGAGAATACTATCGGACTGTTTTGAGTCAGCTTTGTGATGTGCTGAACCTGTATCTAGCGTATAGGTTGTATTCTGATTTTTCACTTGCTGAACAGAATGGCTTTGATGAGATAGGCTAAAATAACGCTCAAAAGCTTTTTCAATAGCATAATCAGGCAATAGCTTTCCATCATTAAATATATCGATGATTACCGTTCGCGCTGTGCTGTGTAACGAGATATCAACTGTGTTATCAGCAAAATGAATGGCATTATCCAGCACATTTTGTAAGACTTGTACCAACCAAAATTGGTCAGCAAACACACTGGTAGAGGCCAACAATTCTGCTGGCAAGTTTGCTGTGTTTGTCATGTTCTGATCATCGATATATATGTCGATTGGTCGTAGATTTTGCTGTTGTTGCTTGGCGGTGTTGTCCTTTACCAAGCTTTGTAGCAGTGGCAGTAGCGGCGTTAGCTGACGACTGAGCTTAAAAGTAGGCTGTTCAACTTTCGCAAGCAACAGTAGTCGGTCAATGAGCTGCTGCATTTTTACGCTTTGCTCACCAACCGTCTCAATGAGCATCTGCCGATCATCCTGATCAAGCATATGACCATCTAGTCCATCATCTTCTAACAGCTCACTACTGGCGCGAATGGCGGTTAAAGGGCTTTTTAACTCGTGAGTGAGTGTATGCACATAATCAGTGACATAAGCACGATTCTCTAGCCGGTGTTTCATAGTCTCAATGGTATCTGTCAGGCTGTTTAGCTCATGACCGAGATAAAAATAGGGTTTTTTGGTGTCTTCTGCCAGCGAACTGGTATATTGAGTCACCAAGGTAATACTTTGCTTGAGCCACCATGCGATGAGACCTGCTAAAATGAGGGCAGCAGTGCTGATGAATAGCACTGTGATCAGCATTCGGTTACGTGTATCGTCCAAATAAGGTAGCACGCTGGCGACAGGTTTGCCGACGCTGACCACGCCGATAATCTCGCCAGACATATTCTTTATTGGCTGTGCGACATACATGACCGAGCCATCACGCTGCTGGTTATCCCGCAGCGTACTTCTGGCACCGTACTGACCTCTTAATGTGAGATAGACATCATTCCAGCGCCCATAGTTTTGCCCTTCATTATTGTCAGGTTGGGGTAGCGAATCATAAATGACCCTGCCGCTGCTGTCTGTTACATATACCCGAAAGCTGCTATAGCTTTTGGTTTGATAGACGGGACCTAAATTATCGTTAATCGCTGGTATGCCTACAAAGGCTGCATCAAGTTGCGCTTGATAAGCTTCATCGTATAGTTGCCCTGTAGATAATGGTATCTGGAGACTGGCCGCAAGTAACTTACTGGTGTCTAGGAGCGTGTCTTCGATGACTTGCTGCGCTGTTGGCTTGACGTAGCCAAACAACTGGGTAAATACAACCACGCCGCAAATGATGAGTACCAAAGCAACTGCAAGCCAAATCCTAAAAAATATACTTAAATTGAGCAGTCGTTTACGTTTAGGAGTTTGCTGCACAGTACCAATGGGATGCAATTTGGCATACCAATTGTTTTGGTCGTTATGAGTATCGCTCTCAGCATTATTGGCATTATGATTCATAAATTAGCAGCTATTATTAAGCTGGACATAATGCGTAACCCAGTCCACGATGTGTATGAATGACTTCAATACTCGTATCAACAGTCGCAAGTTGCTTACGAATCGACTTGATATGGCTGTCTATCGTGCGTGCTAGGCGATGATCAGGATAATCACTAACTGCGTTAAGCAGCTGCTCACGGCTAAAGACTTGATTCGGTGCTTGTAATAAGGTGAGTAAAATTTTGCGCTCAGTATTACTAAGTTCCAGCTTTTGCTCTTGCCACGTTAATGAATAATTAAGCGGTTGATAGTGCCAAACGCCGGATTGGTTTTCAAACGTTAATGCTTGTCCTGATAGATTATTCGAGGAGGTGCTTTCAGTGCTGTCATTTGAGCTTACGGTATGAGAGCCTGACTGTTGAATCAGCTGTTCACGTCGCCAAATGGCTTTTAGGCGTGCGACCAATTCACGTGGACTAAAGGGTTTGGCACAGTAATCATCGCCACCCATCTCCAACCCCAAAATACGATCGACCTCATCGCTACGTGCAGTCAAAAATACAATAGGCAAGTCTTTTAAGGCGTCGATATCAGGTGTATGACGTATTTGTTGGCACAGACTCAGACCATCACCATCTGGCAGACCGACATCCATAATGATCGCCGATAGATCTTGTGCTTCATGACTATGCAGCATGGGTAACACACTACTGGCATTATCCAGCCAAGTCATCTGCCAGCCTTCGCGCTTGCAGGTAACCTTGAGTGACATGGCAATCGCAGGATCATCTTCTACCAGTAAAATATGGGTCATAGTCTCTACATCATCTTATAGTCTTAGTAAATTATCGTAGCACAAAACAGCAGACTGCTCTTGCTACTAGGAACCGAATGGTGTGAAAAGTTAATGGAAAAGTAGGGTGCTCAGTAGATGGTTTTCGGTGTAATCATTTTAATGCATTTAATAAAAAGGTCAGCTTAATAAATAAGCTGGCCTCGGTAATACAAACTAAGCGTGATTATCTATTAATAGACTAAATCTATTTAAGACCTTTGCAATTGGCATAGTAGCTCACCGTAGCGGGCCAGTCTGAAAAAATGCCTTGGACACCGACATCCTGCGCTAGTACGTCAATATAATTCATCATATCGCCATCATTGTTGATAGCATCTCCAAGACCGCTATAGTACCAATCGCCACCATCGGTTAATGGTCCTGAACGCTCTATCGACCACGTAATAATTTTTAGACCATTGGCTTTGGCTTGTTTTGCGTATTCTGAGGGTTGCATATCTCCCTTACCATCAGTAGTGACTAATAACCAAAGTGCTGGAGCAATGGTATTGATGCCGCGTGCTTTGATATCAGCCAATGAATGCCTCCATGTGCTTGCGTCGTTTTTATTAAAAGTTTTATCGTCAGCGGTCTCATTGCTGTCATCAATCAGATAGACGGCATTAGCCCCATAAGCTGGCTCGTTTTTGATCCAGTAATCCAGATCTTTTATATTAAATGACTGGGCAAATACATCACTTGCAGGCACGCCCGCTGCCTTATAAGTATCTATCAGCTGTTGGCGATAATCGTCTAAACGATAGCCATTAAACGGCATGGTCACGGCTGGTGCTTTTAGCTCAGGCGTGTGCTTCATGCCTAGCTGGCGTGCCAATGCGATATGCTCTTTTAACGTCAATACCTGACCATTTTGTGAATACAAGTCCGTTCGCCACGGCGCAGTCGCATTCATATACTCGCTAATACTGGTTGCTTTTTTATTGGCAGCATCCATCTTACCCGTCAAGGTTTTAAATTGAGCGGCACTGATATCTGAGGTGCGACATTCGATACTATCGGCATTGGTAAGTTTACCCTGAGCATCCAATACAGGCGGTACGGTACATTGCTTGGCCAGCGGCGTGGTTAGAATATTAGTGGTGGTGTGCAAATCGTTTTGGGCATGACGACAGACAAGCTCACCGTCATTGGTAAAAGCGACATCACATTCCAAGATGCCAGCACCCATTTGTGCTGACGCCACGTAGCTATCATAAGTATGTTCAGGTAGCTGTAATGGCGCACCTCGATGCGCAATAGAGAAGTCCGTCTTACTTGGTAGTTGCCCCCTGCACGCCTGTAGCTCTTCTTTTAGTGGTCCCTCGTCCATATCATTTATCAGATAAAACGGACGCACGCCATAGGTATATGTCACAGGTGAGGAAGGTTGCGGCTGTGATTGCGGTTGCGCTGTCGATGAAGGAGCTTTTGATGTGAGCATCGAGCGGCTATCGGTAGTGCAGCCTACTATCAATAGTGAGCTGATCAGTGTTAAAGGTAAGGCGAGATTAATCTTAGCCGACGTCTGTTTACTCAGCTTAAGCACTGATTTATCAAAAATTGTCATGTAAAATGTTCCTGCAAAATTATAAAAAAATCCCATCGGACGTAGGGATAGGAATTAAAAGATTAGCATTTGACTATTGGTTGCTACTTGCTGTTTGCTAAAAGAAACTAAAGGTCTTGCATTCTTGTATGAGCTTAGCCTTGTAAGAACTTAACATTAATGCAGATACAATTGTAGGAAAATGTACTAAAGAATAGACAGCTGATAGTATTTAAGCTTGATAGTATTGGGCTTATCGGTCATAAAGTCATACGTGTCTTCTTATGCTGTTCTCATTTTCGCTATTGTACATTTAGCACCTCACTATTGACCATAAGCTCAAACTAACAGATGATATTGACCATATAATGACACTCACATTATTTTGGCAAACAACATAAAAATGCTTAGGGCATATTTCACTACATTATTAAGGATAATTATGAGTAACTATCTAGACGCAGTCGTCGTTGAGCACAATCCCTTTCAAAAAAAGATAGATCGCGCGGTGATTTGGCTGCACGGTCTTGGCGCGAGCGGACATGATTTTGAGCCAGTCGTGCCGCAGTTGGGTCTCGATAATGATATGGCGGTAAGATTTATCTTTCCGCATGCGCCGCAGATACCTGTAACTATTAATGGCGGTATGGTGATGCCGGCTTGGTACGACATCATAGAGATGAGTCTGGAGCGAAAAGTAGATGTGGCTCAGATTGAAGAGTCTGCTCAGCAGATACAAGATTTGATTAGCCGTGAGATTGAGCGCGGCGTATCACCAGAGCACATCGTTATTGCCGGATTTTCGCAGGGCGGGGCGGTGGCGTATCACGTGGCACTTGGTTACCCAGAGCGCTTAGCTGGTTTGTTGACGCTCTCTACCTACTTAGCGACCAATGACAATATTGAGTATAGTGCTGCCAATAAAGACATGCCGATTCTGATTGAGCATGGTACGCATGATCCAGTCGTGCCTGTCATCCTAGGTGAGCAAGCACATCAGCTATTATCAGCAAAAGACTATAATGTGTCTTATAATACGTATCCGATGGCACATCAAGTCTGTATGCCGCAGATTCAAAATATTGGTCAGTGGTTAAATACCGTTTTGGCGTAAATTATTAAGCTGTAACGTAATGTAATGCAAGTCTACTATAGGTTGAAAACTTGCCTAATTTTCCTATATAATAAGCGACCTTATTGGGGATGTTCTGGCTTCGACGCTGGTGATGAAACTCAATGATGCATGTCGAGAGTGTATGTCCTCTCGTTAATCAAACATATATTGTTATAGTCGCAAACGACGAAACTTACGCTCTAGCAGCTTAAACCCTGCTTACTGCGCTGCCGATTACCTATAGTTGGTTAGTCCAGTTGAAGCGTCCGCATATAGGTTCGCCACAAGGGATTGTCTCAATCGCTTGGGTTCAAAAGTAGAGAATCGTCCAATCCATCCTGACTGTCGGATCGGTGCGGATTAAATTTAAAGACAGAAACTAAACATGTAGATTCATGAGCGTAATGCTGGCGGACGCGGGTTCAACTCCCGCCATCTCCACCAAATATATTAAAGAAAGTCAGTCACTTAGGTGGCTGGCTTTTTTTATGACAGGCTTTTGACAGGTTTTGATACGAATAAGCACTTAATTTATAGGCGTAATATGATAAATACACGCGGTTACGAAAAGTAAGCACGGGGCATATTATTTACTCAGAACAGTCATACTGTAATAACTATAGCTGATTTTATATTGGCGCAAATGTTAAATATGGACGTTGGTATGGAAGTCACTGTGCCGGATAGTTGTGCCAAGCTGTTGGCTGATAAGCAGTTAACCATCGCGTTTATTGAGAGTGCCACGGCCGGCTATTTGTCTCACCGTTTTTCTGTTAGCCCATATTCTGGTGAGGTACTGATGGGCGGTTTGGTGTGTTATGACGTGTCTTTAAAAAAGAACGTGCTACATATATCTGATAAGTTAATTGATAAGTGTAGCCCAGAGTCATTGGCAGTCACGCGTGAGCTGGTCAAAAAATCCAAAGCGTTGTTTGACGCTGATGTATATGTCGCCTGCACCGGACTGCTAAAGCCTGGCGGCTCTGAAACCGAGGAAAAACCTGTCGGCACCTTTTTTTATTGTATCGGCTACAAAGGCGAGATTTATGATTTTCGTGTTTTGTGTAGCGGACCACCCGCCCAAAAGCTTCGCAGCATCAACAGCCTAATCTGCAAAAGTATCATCGAGGTGGTCGACCAGCACAGTTAGTGTGCAGTGAGAAAGACGTTTTGCATTATGTGCGATGATTTGTCTCAAGATTGGCTAGAAATGCAGCAAAACCCTCTGAGGCTCGCGCATTCAATCGGCTACTGGTGGTCACGCGCACACGATTGCTCCAGATGATATTGTAGCCTTGAGAGTCAAATTTGTTGACCAAATCCACATCTTCATGACACGGCAGAGCGGCAAACCCGCCAACTGCTTGATAGGCCTCAGCACTAAAACTTAGGTTTGCGCCATGGATATGACGATGATCCATCATGTCTTGATAGTGGGCAGTATATGCCTCTTTGGTTTGCGAAGTGAGATGTGCCCAGCTATCGATGCTGACCACGCCGCAGATCATCGCAGTCGGCTGATATGTTAGATGACTCACTTGCTCTGTTAACCAGTTAGTAGCGACGAGCGAGTCGGCATCGGTGCAGGCAAGCCATGTTGCGCCGGATTGTATCGCATGGCGCGCCCCCAAGTCGCGTGCTTGTCCCACACAGCGGTAGTCACAAGTCAGAGACGCAACGCCTGCTGCTTCAACGAGCGCCGCGGTATCATCAGTGCAGCTATCTAATACCACCAGTGGCCGCGCGCTGATGGTGGCGGGTAACTGTGCCATCGCTTTTTTTATGGCGGTCAGGCAGTCACTGATGGTCATTGCTTCATTATGCGCTGGGATGATAACCCCGATGTTTAGCTTTTTCATATCTTTTCTTTTAGATATTTTCGATAGTTTTATTCATACATTGTCTTTGCTTTTACAGAGATAGGTAAGAGTTTGCCCAAAGCCCAAATGATTAGACAAGATGCTCTTGCATGGCAACGGTTTTTTGAGAGTTTTGCCATATATCCAACAAAAAATCACTGTCCACAAGCTGGCTTTGGTGCGTAAAGCTCGCCTTGTACTCTTGACTAAAGGCTTGCTGTAAGCGCTGATGTACCGTTTCGCCAGTCAGCGCAAAGCCCTCGATATCGTAGCGCCAATGACAACACAGCAGCGTACCGCCGGCAGCAATGTTTTGCTGAATCCATTCAATGACTGTAGTGAGCGTACGGGCTGATAAATAGTATAAAACCTCGCTAATTACGATTAGGTCGTAGGGTGGTCGATGAGAGGGCGCATCGGCAAGCTGTAAGATGGACGGAGCGGGTAGACCCTCGTTTTGTAGTGCTAATAATACATCAGGAATCACGCCTTTTAACACCTTGGCGTGAGGAGCCTCTATTAAGCGCTGTCTGGCTAGCTGCACGGCGCTGTGATTGCCATCTATACTGAGCAGAGCCTGACAGCGATGAGTTAATAGCTGGCTAAATACCCCGTTGCCGCAGCCAAGCTCAATAGCATTGGCATATGTGTCTTGCGGTAATATCGCAAGACACATATCGCGTTTACGCTGTTCATACCAGCGCGTTTGATACTGCCACGGGTCGTCACTGTCGCGGTACAGCGCCTCAAAATATTTCTCTACATAGGCAGGAGATTTTACGTTGTCACCTGAAGGCGAAGCGTTAGGCGCATCACTCATATAGATAAACCTCCCAAGGTTGGCTGACTCTGGCAATGGTGTGTGCAGATAAAATAGGCGGATTGCCTGTGCTTTTATCCATCGTAATCTGGCTCTTAAAGCATGCAATGGCCTGTGTTTTTTGATGCAGTTGCTTGGCGCTTAAGTCCAGACGTGTAGCGCAGTGCCAAGGAATGCGCCTATCAGCAGGCTTGGCCCAATGCCATGCCCAAATCAGTGCTTGGTAGCAGGCTAGGCCTTGGCGCTTGGCAAAATCAGTGACCACGTGACCGGTGGCCTCATGATCAGGATGTCCATCATACCTAAACGGCGTCACCAGTATGTCATCCGGCTGGATAATGGTGGTAAGTCTTTGCTGCAATACCGCTTGCTGGGCAAACACATCGCCATCGCTCAAGCCCAATGCAACCGTCGATACTTGCCCTGCGACGCCTAAAGCGCGCAACGCTGCGAGGCTCTCTTGTGGGCGAATGATATTTAGCGTCTGTGGCGAATAAAGCTGAGAGTCTGGATGGCTTTGGGTACCGTTGGTCACATGAATAATGACGATGTTATTGCCATTTGCCGCTAGGTGCTGTAGTAGTCCGCCGCAGCCCAACACCTCATCATCAGGATGCGGGGCAAAGATACATACTCGCTGATGGACAGGAAAACGGGCCGCAATATCCAAACGCGGCAAACGTTGCAGCCCTTGCCAGTTTTGCCAAGCGTCTTGGCTGGTACCGTCGCCCTCGATGAGGCGATCGCCGACGATCGGATGGGGCGCACTGATGGCGGTACTCTGTGTATGGCCATCTGCTAGACCATTATTTACCAAGACTTCACTCATATGCGCGGTTATAGTTGCCATAGGTTTCTCTGATGTTTGGCGTGCTTGTCGTGGGTTTTGCTTGTCAGCTCGCCGATGGTTTGTAAGTCAAAAGCACCATGACTTTGGCGAATAAATACGGGCAGATCCGCTGCCAATCTAGCAAAATGAGCATGGGTACAAAACGGCGCCGCTCCCAAGGCTTGCCCGACATTCTCCAAGACCTGACGCGCTGACTGCTCGGTGCTTGCTCTAAGAGCTCGTATCGCAAGCTCGTGATGAGACTGCGGCTGGCTGGCCATCAGCTCTGCCACATGATAAAAACACTGCTGCGTGCCAAACAGCGCTGTACTGATCTGGCCTAAATACATGGCTTTATAATAACTTGGTTTTTGTTGATAAGACGTTATCAAGTACTGTGCCAGAGCCGTCGTCGCCCCGTACCAACACGCCGCCACGCCAGCGGCACCGTGCCAAAACCCAGCGCGCTCTAAGTAGGCATCCGCTGCGCCAACCTGCATCGCGGTCACATCAGTAAACGCTATGGCCGCCGTGTCAGTAGCCTGCATACCGACCGCTTGCCAACTACTGTCGTCGATCACAATACCGTCTTGTCGCATATCGACGATAAGTAGCTGCGAGCGACCTTGTGCATCGCGGTACGTCATCAGCCCATAATCGACAAAACGTGCACCAGAGCACTACGCTTTTGTACCATTGACTTTGCCTGCCTGATTGTCTTTATTTGGTTCAAACTCTAAAATCGGACCATCAGCCGCCCAAACAGCCCAAAGCCCTGACATAGAGTCTTGAGATGCTTTTTGCGTAGTAGTCGCAGCGCCGACTTCGTGTAAGATGCTTAAAGCGTCTAAATGCGACTCAAACCACTTGGCAATCGTTAGATCAATGCTGGCAATATAGGCCAAGATTTGCCATCGAATCAACGTGTTTGCATAAGCATCTTCACCGCCAGCAGGATGTGGAATTCGCTCAGCATAGCTTAGCAAGACCTCTAATATCTCACGGCGCAATACATCGGTGATGTCGCAGTGACCAGAGGTGTGATCCTCTGTGGTTAAGGCCGCTGTTATGGCCGCTTGGATCTGTGATAATAAAGGATTTTTTACCGTTTTATTTTTTGTCATTATCATAATATCCCCAACGCTCAGTCTATGACTTTAGATTGACGACTCAAATACAAGTCGTCCAAAAACCGCTGTTGCCACTGATGAACATCATAGATTTTTAATCCTTGTAGTAACACCTGATGCCGCTCTTGTCGCTGCTTGAGTGGCATGGTCAGCGCGGTTTTTAGCCCTTGTATGATGCTGCTGGGCTGCGCAGGGTCGATGATCACTGCCGCCTGCATTTGCTCGGCTGCGCCAGCGTATCGAGACAAGAGCAGCACCCCTGGATCATCAGGGTCTTGTGCAGCTATATATTCTTTGGCAACCAAATTCATACCGTCTTTGAGTGAATTCACCCAGCCGATATCACCTTTATAAAACATCGTCATCAGTTGTCTGTGCTCCAGCACTTTTTCGCTATAAGTAATGGCTTGCCACTCATCGAGAGCAGAGTCATCATTATCAGTGACTGGTCGGTGGTTTAGACTATTTGGTGCATATAAAGAAGGCGAAAACTGCTGATTGACCTCGGCCACCAGCTGTCTGACCTGAGCATACAATCGCTGATACACTGGCAAATCTAAGCGGCTAGGGCAGGCAATTTGTAAAAAATTTAACTGGTTTTGATAGCGGGGATTTTGTTGTAAAAAACTGCGGTAAGCCGAAAACCGCGCCAACAAACCTTTGGAGTAATCAATCCTATCTACGGCAATGATTTGCTTTATGTCAGATTTAGCACTGTGTTTGTATAGAGGATCATCTGAGATCAAGTGGCTGACGTACTGCTGGATTCTAGCGACATTGACACCGATAGGGTAGGCGTCAATCTTTAAGCGATGCGGGCTTTGTAAATCTAACCACAGTTTAAGCCGGGTGTCATTGGAATGCGGAGGCGGCTGACGGTGAGTAGTCATGTCCAGATGTGCATCAGCAAGCGACTGTGGCAATAATCGATCTTTTAGATAATGCTGGCAGACGGCAGTTGCCTTGGTTTTGTCTTGCATGGTCTGCGTGCCAAGTAGGTCGTAGTGGACAAGGTGATAAATCAGCTCGGCGCTTTGTTGCAGCGGCTGCCAAAAAAGCAAAGGCGCAAAGGGAATATGTAAAAATAAGCCAATCCGATTACGCATCCCAAGCTGCCTGCAATGATACGCCACGCTCAAAAAATGATAGTCATGCACCCAAATCACATCATCAGGCTGAGCGATCGCTTGTAACTGTTGAGCAAAAAGGCGGTTGACCGTTTGATAGTTGGCGTAGTCCTCTGGCGCTTGATGGATTAAATTTGGCTGTTCATGTAAGAGCAGCCATAGCACACTATTGGCAAACCCGCAGTAGTAATGTTGGTATTGCTTAGGCGTTAAGGCAGTGGTGACATAGGTGATTTGGCTACTGACTTTTTGTCCTTCGCTGTCAGTGCTCGTGACAGTCTGCTCTTGCTGATGGAAGGTATTAGGCGCGTCTTCGACTTCACCATTCCAGCCCATCCATACAACGGAGTGTCCCTTTAGCACTTCATGTAAAGCGACCGCCAGCCCACCTGCCATCGGGCCATTATCAGGCAGCTTTACGCGGTTGGATAAGGCGATTAAACGGCTCATGACATGCGTCTCACGGATTTTTGTATCGCAGTACGCTCTTTTATCAGAGCAGATCGACCAGCACGGCGCTGTTGGCAAAACACCAAAAAGCTGTTTAAAACAGCGACGACTTCTTCAATAGTATTGACGTAGTAATGGGCGCACGTAGACGCGCTACCGACTTTGATACCTATGCCTGTTATTGATGGAGAAGGGCGATCTATTAGGTGGTTTTTGATGGATGGGCTAGGGGTGACGCTGCCTTTTAGAGACGGTTGAGACCTAAAGCCTCCTTGTACCGCAGCGAATCCCACTTCATCGGTGATATCATCTCCGATAAATATCGAAAAAATCGGCTTGTCGGTTTGGAAGTGCTGTAACAGCGTGAGGATGGCCGAGCCTTTATCTGCCCCTCTTGGCATGACCTCCCACACATATTTGCCCTGTCTCAATGTCCAATTTGGATATGGCGCTGCTATCGTTGACATAATGTGATAAGCAGTCTGAGCCAAAGTAGGGTTTTGCCGATAATGCAGAGCAGCAGAGTGTGATTTATCTTCTAGTATAAAATCAGGGTATGACCGACATGCTCGACGAATGGCGTGTTTTATCTCAATCAGCGCAGCGTTATCTACTGGTACCGCACTAATCACGTCATTAGCGCCACTTTGGTGAGTATTATTAAGGCTGCTCATTGCTATTTGTAAGCCGTGTGAAGCAGCAATCGGCAGATCTAGGGGCGCTAGCATTTGTTTTGCTTGTGAAAGGCTGCGTCCGGTCACGGCCGCCACTTTGATACCGTGGTTATTCAGGCTTTGTAAAATCTCAAGAGTGGCCGAGGTGATAAAGCTGTCGGTAGGATTGAGGGTAAAAGGAGCCAGCGTGCCATCTATATCCACAAACAAACAATAGTCAATGGCATCAGGGTTTGACCGATGAGCTAAATAGTTAACAAAGCGCTCTGGCTGAATATAGGCAGCTGATTGGTTTAAGCTATGATTTCTTCCTGAAGTCACGACGCTTTCCTTTTAAAAGTGTGCTTTGCTCAATAAATACCAGCAGTCAGTGTGCCATAAACTGAAGTTTGCTCCGATAGTAAGTCTGCTCGATTTGTTATCAATTCTGTAACTTATGTATTTGACATAAACGCAAAAAAAAACGCAAATCGTTATGATTTGCGGTTTTCGTACTACTATAATGGTACCCGGAGCCGGACTTGAACCGGCACGCTATTGCTAGCGAGGGATTTTAAATCCCTTGTGTCTACCAATTTCACCACCCGGGCAAAACTTGTGTTATCTAACATGTAAACTAGCTGATAGACTGTCTAGTTACTAGATAAGTGGTCGCTATTATAATCAGTTGAGATAATAATGCAAGCCAAAATTAACGTAAAGTTAATAAATAATTGGAGGCTGGAGTCGGAATCGAACCGGCGTTAACGGAGTTGCAGTCCGCTGCATGACCACTCTGCCATCCAGCCAATCAAGGTGGACTATATTAGCAAAAATATGCCAAATTACAAGTCATTTTTTGGCTAAAAATAGCTTATTTTCTCACTTGTGCTGATTTTAGTGCTTTTTTATGAGTTTTTTGCGTATTCAGGCTCATCAGCGAGCCGGACTCACTGATGAGAGTAATGATCATTGAGTGTGTACTTTTATAATATCTCTTCGTTATTACGTTTGGCTCGTTTGATATCGCGATAAGTCGCGGTACAAATCAATACCAGCACGCCGAGCGTAATGGCTGGCCAAATTAAAATATATAAGCCGTAGATAAAGACGTTGTCCATGATATCTCCTTATAGTATTTATGAAGGGTTGCCTGTGCAGCGGGTCACATATTGACCAACTGCTAAACCCGCAAGCGGTGCTCGCTACCTGTGTTTATGAAAGCTCAGAGGTCGATGCCTTGGCTTTTTTATCATAATCGCCGACACGTTGATTGATTAAAGCAAAATCAAAGTGTTCATCACCCATGAGGCTAACGATGATACAAACAATGGTGCTGGCACCATAGGCTGTTAGTGAGGCCAGTAGTACCATGTACTGACGTAAGAAGCCTGTGGCAAAAATGAGCATCAGTACCAGCGTTATCGCTGCCGCTACCATGCCGATTTTACGACCCAAAAAGCCAAAGACCATCAGCCCAATCACGACTGCGGCGCCCACACTGGCCAGTATTTCAAAGAAAAGCGCAGTAAAGCCTGTCATCGGTAGCAGCTCAAAGCGTACCACACAGAATAGCAGTAGGCCGATGATGACCGCCGAGGTAAAGGCGGCATTGGTCACGCGGTTCCAAAACACACTGGCGATGACCGGAAAAACAATCGCGCCCCATAATGCACCGACGAATACGAGCATCACCAAGATATCTAGCTTAAAGCTGGCAAAGATCAGTCCGGCAGCGGTGGCGATAATCATCGTGCTACGACCAACGAGCATCATGGTTTTAGGTTTGACGCGGCCTTTGGCAATGTTTTTGCCATACACATCCGCCATCATAATGGTCGATAAGGCCGACAAATCTGAGTCGGCTGTCGATGACAATGAGCCAATGACCAAGATAAAGAATAAGGCGATAAATACAGGGTGCAAGTAAGTGCTGACCATCTGTGGTATGAGGTTGTTCATATTGCCATCTAGTGGCTCGATACCGATGGTCAAAGCCATCAATCCGATCATACCAAGACCGATGACGATACCAGCATAGCCGACCGTGGCGGTAATAAAGGTCTGTTTAATCTTAGTCTTATCGATCGCAAACAAGCGCTGCGTGATGGTTTGGTTACCAATCGCATAAGCAAGTACAGCGACAAAATAGGGCGCTCCTTGCTGAAAAAACGCTTCGGATGAAAAGAAATCCTGCTGTTCAAGCGTGAGGTTAGCGAGGCCATCGACCATGACTTGTGGCCCACCCATCGCAAACAGTACCGCTGGAATAATGACAATACCGATGGCCATCAAAGCGACCAATTGCGCAAAGTCTGTAAAGACGGAAGCACGAAACCCTGAGGTTAGGGTGTAGCTTAGCACCCCGATACCTGCAATCATGACCCCCGTCTGAAACGATAATGGCGATAATACCGATACCAACGCCCCAGCTGCAGTAAAGTTGACCATCAAGCTAATTAAGCTGCCCATAAGGTTGGATATGGCTAAAATTAATTGGCTTGATGAGCCATGGCGGGCGTGGATAAGCTCACCTAAGGTATGACCATCGGGTGCAAGCTCACGAAAGCGCATACCAAAAGGATAAATGAATAAGATCATCAGCGCGCCCCAAAAGCCGTAATGTATCGGTCCTGATACGCCATACTTGTAGCCAGAGGTCGCCGCCGCATAAAACGATGCCGCCCAAATCCAAGTAGCGGTCATACTAGCAGCACCCATGCCAAAGCCGACGCCATGGCCTGCCACCATAAATCCTGAAGTGGTTTCTTTGTCTTTTTTGATCAGCAATGACAACAAATACGTGCCGCCATAAAACGCTAACAACAATAAAATAATGGTTAACGATGAAAATTGGAACAGTGACTCAGTTTTCAAATTCATACCTCGCGATTATTTTACATAAATAAAAGTTTAATAGTATAACTTTATCCAAAACTGTTAAGAATACAATAAAGCCCATAAAAGTTTTATGTAGAGGCATCACACAGTGCTAACAGTTAGCCGTCATAAAAAGCAGTCAGCGCCGACCCAAATGCCGCGCGCTGGCGCACTTGGTGTTTTAAGGGTAGATCCTGCAACCTGTAAATGACAACTGCCCATTGACATCATGCCGGTTACTCACTGTTGTACGTCATTTGAAAAAATCACATGCAACAGTGAGCCACATTTCACAAAAATCGCAGGGAGTCATCAGCATGCGTCTGTTGATGGATAGTCCATCACGCTGTCAAGTGGTCATACTTGATAATAGCTGGCTGCTATAGAGCGCTGACAAGGCAGGTATCTACAGCAAAATTATGAATAAGCACTCAGCCATCTGCTGATGACGGTGCTAAGTGTAGACAGCTTTATCGGCTAATATTATGTATAGCCGGCTGAAATACACCCAAGCATGAGCGAATTTTTGCCCATGATTAGGTAATTGACGCATTACCTGTAGTTAAGTATCAAACACGCTACAGCCCTGATGCGTTGCACCATAGGCTAAGTATTTATAAATAAAACTACAGCTATGTTAACTATGTGTAACATACTCGTGCGCTAAGAGTACCCTATTCTGCCGTGAAGCTCAAATCTATCGGTCAGTTATCTGTCATAAATGACCAAAAGTCAGAGGCAGACCTCAAGAAAAATAGCATTGACAAATGGGGTTTATGGAAAGGTGTTTGTGAGGGTATCAATAAGGCTAACATATTGAATGGTGGCAGTATTAAATGATCAATGTGAGGGTATCAAAGTAAACGAATCGATGATAACGACAGGATTTAGAAAATGTGGTTAGGCAATACTCATCAAATGCCAGTGTAGTAGGTGACTCTATTGTCACGCAAAAACCCAGCCAGTCCCAAACCATAGCGCTGGGCGACCCGTACGGCCGTACTGGTGGGCGCAGACATGCCAACGAGCCAAGGGATACGCCCCCGAATCGATTTTTGTACCAACTCAATCGATAATCGTGAGGTCATGAGTACGCAATCAACCTCTACTTTTTGTCGCAGTTGCCAACCGATTAATTTGTCGAGTGCATTGTGACGGCCTACGTCCTCAAACAAGTACAACTGCTGATTGTATATCGTCGCTGCTGCATGCACAGCTCCTGTCAGTTGGTGTGTATGCTGTGTGGCATCTACTTGCTGACGTAGTACTAATAGATACTCAAGGCTTGGCACGGTTGCCTTAGAACCATGTATGTTTGCTTGTGAGTAGTGGCTCAAGTCGGGCAATGCCTGTGTCAGCCCCGTGATGCCGCACATACCGCAGCCTGTACGCCCTGCCAGTTGGCGCTTTTGGGCTTGGATGCGCTGATGGCAGCGTTGGTTTAGCACCAGCTCTACGATATAGATATCATAATCTTGAAATTGCTCTAAGCGTTGCTCAATGGAGGCGAATTCAAGATCCCCATCGTTTAAGGATTGAGCAAACTTTTGGTAGCTGGCAATATCTGTAAGATGTGTCACTTCCCAATCAAGTAACTCATGACTGTGCTGAATCAAGCCCTCGCTAAATAAGAACCCAACAGCCAAATACTCTAGTTGGTAAGGGCTGGCCATCAGTACCGCATAATGAATCCCATTAATAACGATTGATACCGCTGCCTCTACTGCCAAACTGGTGGTTTGAGACTCAATACAGCTTTGAGGTATATCGGCTCCATGAGCCTTGTCCGATGGATAATGATGCTTCTGCGCTAAATGTTTGCGAGCGAGCATTGTCTCGGCTGCGCTATTATCATTATCCTCAGATATCTCAGTCATAATCACTCTAGTTTCAGTTGTCTCTGCCATCATAGCCATTTTGCTAGAGGACTCACTTTGCTCAAAATTACTTTCAGTGATCATTACCACTTATACAGGTTCGGCTGTCTGAACACTTGTATTCACACGCTCTAAGATCACGGTCGTCGATTTGTATGCTGGGATATGAGAGTCTGGCGCATGGGTATCCAAATCAAACAGGTCGTTACATTCAGGATAATAGGCGGCGACGGCATTGGCGGCGATATCCATCTCAGTCAATATGAGAGGCCCTAGTACGCGCGGCTTGTTTTTATGCGCTGTGTGGCTTGAGCTGCTGGCGTGCCGCGATACCATCACCTGATCTCCTTTTTGCCAGCCTAGGCGGCTGATTTCATCTGGATGCATGAATAGCACATCTCGGCGGTTGGTCTGGCGATAGCGGTCTTTGAATCCAAATATCATCGTATTGAACTGGTCATGACTACGAACGCTGGTCAGTTGCCAAACCTTTTGCGTTGTGTCCTCATGATCAATGTCATGTGTGTCCGCCATTTGGGCTGCAACGTACGTAATGGGGTAATGCGGTACTTCAAACTGAGCTTTGCCACTCTCGGTATTCCATACACGATGGCGCGCTGCATGATACAAATGAAACCCGCGCTCATTGGTACGAATGCGCTGATTGAAGTTTTCAAAACCGTTAATAGCTTGGGCGATATAGTCTCGAATGAGATCAAAATCTTCGCTCATTGCAAGCCAAGGAATAGAGGAGTCAGCACCAAGTACATGTGTCGCAAGCTCCGCTATAATCTTTGCCTCAGACTTTAAGTTATCACTCACAGGTTTAAGCTTACCTTGGGTTGGAACTATCTGACACATTGAATCTTCAATCGTTGCAAACTGCTCACCTTTTGTTGTCAGGATACGCTCAGTACGACCCAGACAAGGCAGAATGACGTTGTTTGCTCCTGGGTATAGCATGGTTTCATTGAGCTTGGTACCGACAAATACATTGAGCTGAGTGGTGGTTAATGCTTGTTGAATAGCGCTCGTATCAGGGGCTGCCACAGCATAATTACCGCCCATACCCATAAACACTTTTAAGTCACCTTCGATAAGCGCTTTGGCGCCTGTGACGACATCATAGCCATGCTCTTTTGGCATAGGACGCTCAAAGACGCGCTCTAGACTGTCCAGTAAGGTTTTACTCGGGCGTTCATGGATACCCATGGTACGATCGCCCTGAACATTGGAGTGACCACGAACAGGGGAGGCGCCCGCACCATCAATACCAATCATACCCATCAATAATAATAGATTGGTAATCATCGCAACATTGTCATCGCCTTGCACATGCTGGGTGATACCCATGCCCCAAGTACAAATGGTCGCTGAACTATCAGCAACTAGCTTAGCGAGATTGACAATATCTATTTGAGGAATACCGCAGCCAAGCGTGATGTCTTCCCAAGTTTGCGCTGTTAGCCATTGTTTTAGCGGTTCAAAACCTGCGGTATGAGTAGTGATAAAGTCATGGTTGATTCTATCATTTTCAATCAGCCATTTAGCAATGCCCGTCAATAGC
Source organism: Psychrobacter sp. KCTC 72983 (assembly GCF_014280455.1). Classification (NCBI taxonomy): domain Bacteria; kingdom Pseudomonadati; phylum Pseudomonadota; class Gammaproteobacteria; order Moraxellales; family Moraxellaceae; genus Psychrobacter; species Psychrobacter sp. KCTC 72983. Next base: position 223,313 of record NZ_CP060390.1, on the reverse strand, counting down.
GCGGTATCACCGCCGATTTGAATTTGAATGACATCATCGACCATATCATCACTTTGACCTGCGGCCATATGCATTGGTTTTTGCGGATTTCTAAATCTACTCAAGCCTTGCTCGCGCATCGGATTAATCGAGATGATTCGGCATCCTTGCTCATGTGCATGGGCAAGCATCTCCAGCATTCGTGGATGGTTAGTCGCTGGGTTTTGCCCAAACATCAATATCAGTTTGGCTTGCTCAAAATCCTCTAGCATGACTGTCGCTTTGCCGACGCCTAGCTGTTTACCGAGCATCACTGAGGTCGGCTCATGGCACATGTTCGAGCAGTCAGGCAGGTTGTTGGTGCCAAAGCTGCGAACAAACAGCTGATACATAAAGGCCGGCTCGTTGGTCACGCGCCCTGAAGTATAAAATAGTGCTTCATTGGGTGAATCAAGCTTTCCAAGCTGCTCAGTGATTAAGCCATAAGCCGCTTCCCAAGGAATAGGGACGTAGCGATCTTGCGCGGCATCATAGTACATCGGTTCTGACAAACGCCCGCTATGCTCAAGTTCGTAGCCAGACCATCTTTGTAACTCGGTCACGGTATGCCTTGCAAAAAATTGTGCATCTGCCTTTTTCGTCATGGTTTCGCTGGCGATGACTTTGATGCCGTTTTCGCAGACGTCGATGCGCTTATGTGACTTATGGTCTGGCCACGCGCAGCCTGGGCAGTCAAATCCGCCTTGAGGTTGATTGCTTTTTAGGACGCTGACACTACCGCGTAAAAAGGTTTGATAATCCATCAGTTTGCGTGTCGAGGAGATCAGCGCAGGCCAACCTGCAGCAGGGTGGGAGTAAACAGGAATTTTGCGCATGACAGACCTCATCGATAAATGGCGGCATAATGGTGGTATCTCATCACTATATAATGCCCGCTGTACCGTGTGTAGCAGTAGTAACCATAGATAACAAAAAACCTTCAAGAAACATCAATTTTCTTGAAGGTTTTAGAAGCAATTAGAAACAGTAATGTCTGCTTTTTGAGAGTCAATAAGTTGAGACAGTCTAGCTCAAAATTAAGCTATCGTCTTCAACCTTTTCGCCGCGTGTTTGCTCGAACATATCTAACAAATCGTGTACGGTCATGCCGCGACGAATGTCTCCAGACACGTCCAAGACCACTTGCCCTTGGTGTAGCATCACGGTGCGCGTACCATGTGCCAATGCTTGTTGCATAGAGTGGGTCACCATCATGGTGGTGAGCTTATTGTCTGTGACAATTTTATCTGTCAATTCTAAAACAAAGGCGGCAGTTTTTGGATCAAGGGCAGCAGTATGCTCATCGAGCAATAAAATCTTAGAGGGCTGTAGCGATGCCATCAGCAGGCTCACCGCTTGACGTTGACCACCAGAGAGTAGACCCATACGGTCTGTCAGGCGATTTTCTAGTCCCAGTTTTAACACAGACAGTTTTTCACGGAACAAGTCACGGTTGTTTTGATTTAGTGCAAACTTCAAACCGCGCTTGCCGCCACGTTTATAGGCCAAGGCCATGTTTTCTTCAATGGTCAGCGCTTCACAAGTACCTGCCATCGGATCCTGAAAAACACGCGCGACCCAGTGTGCACGTTGATGGGCGGATTTTTTGGTGACATCAATGCCATTTAGCAGGATTGAACCACTATCGACGCGCGTGGTACCGCTGACTGCGTTCAAAAAAGTCGATTTACCTGCACCATTGGTACCAATAACAGTGACGAACTCACCATCAGCGATATTCAAACTAATACCACGTAGGGCAGGGTTTTCGATAGGTGTGCCTGGATTAAAGGTCAACTGTAAATCGGTGGCTTGCATCATAATCGTTATTCCTTATTATCTCTTCGGGCAAAGCAAGTGCTGTTGGTACTTGCTTAAACTGTCATTAGGCGCGAACTTTGCGTGATAAAAACTTCGTTTTCGCTTTTGGTAAGACCAACGCCAATACCACGAGTAATGCTGTGATTAAGTTCAAATCTTGCGGGCCAAAGCCGATACTACGCAGCGTATCGCTCGATAGTGCGACCTGAATAAACAGCTTGTACAATACTGCACCGACCACAACCGCAAAGGTAATTAACCAAATACGCTTGGCAGGAATGATGGTCTCACCAATGATGACTGCTGCTAGACCGATGACGATGGTGCCGATACCAATAGAAATATCAGCGCCGCCTTGGGTCTGGACAAATAGCGCACCTGCCAAGGCAATCAAGCCGTTAGAGATCGCCATACCGATGATGGTCATCCATGAGGTATTAATACCTTGCGCTTGTGCCATTCTCAAGTTTGAGCCAGTAGCACGCATTGATAAACCAGTTTCGGTACTATAAAACCAGTTTAAAAATAACATGGCAATCGCCACGACCACACCGATAATCAGACAGCGCATCCAATAACCATTGCCATTAGTCACTAAGGTACTAAATACCGTCGTTTCACCAAGTAGCGGTAGGTTTGGGGCGCCCATGATGCGTAGGTTGACAGAATATAGGGCAACCATCACTAAGATACTGGCAAGCAATTGTAGGATGCCAAGTTTGACATGCAGCCATGCAGTAACGATACCAGCGATTGAGCCTGCTAGCATACCAAAAGCACAGGCGAGCCACGGATTGACACCCGCAACGATAGAGATGCCAGCGACCGCGCCGCCCAGCGGAAAGCTACCGTCAGCCGTCAAGTCAGGAAAGTCAAGCGTACGAAATGAGATCAGCACACCAAGTGCGACGAGGCCATAGATCAGACCACTTTCAAGCGCACCAAAAAAAGCAATTAAAGACATAAGAGATCAGTAAGTCATAACTCAGTGTCTAGCGTATGGAACCAAGATAAGTGAGTGGCAAGCGCCAAAACCCTCTAAATGCTAAACAGCTAAGCGGTGAATTTAACAGATTAAGCAATCTGCGGTTAGGGTAAACCAAAACAGGTCACGATTAACAACGTTCATAAGTTACCTTGGTTTAAAGCGCTGATTCAAGCAACGGCAATATCCAATACAGCAAAAATGTATTTTACTTAACAAGTATCAGATAAGCCATAAGCTAACTACAGCAATATATGAAACAAGCTATTTAAACAGGTTCTGCTGAAACAAGAAGCCCAGCCTACTGACTCATAGCTGGGTTTCTTGTCAAACATTTAGCATGACAGCACAAAAGCGCAATCACTGATTCATATTATGATTTTGCTCATGGCTGCTATGGTAAGCCAAATACAAAGGTGCGTTATTCTACCACTTCTTTTGCTTTATCGATAACTGCTTGTGACAAAGTAATACCTTCTTCTTCAGCATGTTTTGGGCTGACATACAGGTTAAGCGCTTGTGGGGTATAAACAGGAATAGCGCCTGCTTTTTCACCGTTCAAGATACGAACAACGATCTTACCCGTTTCACGGCCAAGCTCATAATAATCTACGCCTAATGCTGCAACCGCACCGCGCTCAACTGAGCTGGTATCTGAGGCGATCAGTGGAATCTTGCTTTCTTTGGCGATTTGATAGAGTGACTCGTAAGCGGATACCACGTTATTGTCTGTTGAGGTGTAGATCATATCGACCTTACCTTCTAGGCTGCGTGCTGCCATTGCGATGTCATTACTGCGCTGTGCTGGTGCTTCAAGCACGTTAATGCCTTGAGGGGTCAGTTTTTCTTTGAGGTTTTGTAAGATAATCGTTGAGTTGACTTCACCTGGACTATAGACATAACCGACATTTTTTAGTTCAGGAATGACTTGGCGCATCAATTCAATTTGCGGCTCATATGGTAGGGCATCTGATGCGCCTGTCACGTTGGTGCCAGAACCATCTAGCTTAGGTACCAGTTTGGCTGCTACTGGATCGGTAACCGCAGAGAATACCAGTGGAATGCTACTCGTTGAGGCGGCCACAGACTGTGCAGATGGGGTAGCAATCGCTACGATCACATCTGGATCATCAGCGACGAACTGTTTGGCAATCTGTCCGGCTGTCGCAGTGTTACCTTGTGCGCTTTGGAAGTTGACGGTTAGGTTTTCACCGTCTTTGAATCCTGCTTCGTTTAACTCATCGATCACGCCTTTGCGTACATCATCAAGTGCTGGATGCTCAACGATAGCAGTGATAGCAACAGTTTTCATTTCGGTGGCAGTATCGCCAGTAGCCGTAGTATCAGTCGTGCTAGTATCTTGGGCTGATTGATTACAACCCGTTAAGATAGCAGTGCATACACCGCCTAGTAGTAACGCTTTGCCAAAATTAAAACGATTTTGATACAACATGGTTCTGACTCCTAAAAGTAATAATGTGTCCGTACATTATTTAATAGATGGGTAAAAGGGTAAAACGAGCCACTTATGATGGCTACAGGGTATTTTTCAGTATTACTATTCAGCACTATTTATTTTATTCGTGCTATTTGTTATCAGTGCTTTGCGCTTGTTCATCAACATTGATGCCATTTTTTAGCAACTCTGCTGGCAAACTAACACCTTGCGTTTTGGCATGCTTAGGGCTGATATATAAGGTTAGATCGTTCATGACGGCAGGTTCAATGGTATTGATCGCCTCGCCATTTAATACGCGATATACCATTTTGCCAGTGGTACGACCAAAGTCATAATCATTAACGCCAAGAGCAGCTGCCGCGCCGCGCTTCACACTAAACTCATCAGACGCGACAATAGGGAGTTTCAACTCGTTTGCTGCTTGAGTCATGGCCTCAAAAGCAGAAGCAACATTATTGTCAAATGAGGTATAAATGATATCTGCGCGTCCTTGCAAGCTACGCGTTGCCATGCCGATATCGGTTGGACGATTGGCAGGGATGTCTAACAATGTCAGACCTCGTGCTGGTAGCGCTTGTTTTAGGCTATCACGCAATGACACTGAGTTTGCTTCGCCTGGGCTGTAAACGTAGCCGATCGTTTTCATCTCAGGCTTTATTTGTTGTAGTAAATCTAACTGCGGCTCTAGAGGTAGCTGACTCGATAATCCTGTCAAATTGCTTTGAAAAGGCTTGCCATCTTCATTGATAAGCTTAGCGCCTAGTGGGTCTGATACGGCCGTATAAATGATAGGAATAGTAGTGGTAGCCGCGACAATCGACTGGGCCGATGGCGTCGAGATAGCGACGATGGCGTCCGGATTGTCTCCTGCAAACTGCTTAGCAATCTGTCCTGCTGTCGCTGTATTGCCCTGTGCACTTTGGAAGTTGACCGTTAGGTTTTGGCCTTCGACATAACCATTGTCTGCCAGCTCATCAATAATACCGCGGCGCATGTCATCCAATGATGGATGCTCAACGATTTGGGTAATCGCAATAGATTTGGCAGGTTTTTCTGCATCTGCAGCAGAGCTATTTTCAGTAGTGGCGGCTGTGTCAGTAGAGGAGTTCGAGCAGCCTATCAGGCCAAGTGTGCTAATGGCACTAAGAGCAACGCCATATAGGCTTAAGCGTAGAGTAGAAGCAATAGTCATTATTAGGATAACTCATAGGTTATATCAATCATAAAAACCAAGCGAGGACTGTCAGATTGATCAAGCCTACTAATAGCAATGCTCAAAGAATCTGTTTGGTTCTCTTTGGTTCTAAAAAAGATATTGGAGAATGCAGATTAGCCGAGTCAATACTACGTCTACGTCAACATAGCAGGCTAACCATTAAATAAAGTAATCGTTCCGTCGATTATTATGTTCATATTATGACAGCAATGTAAGTTATCGCAATAAAAAATTAAAGCGCATTCGTCATAGGCGTACTTAGTAAGACTATTAGGCATTGTCGTAACCACTGTCATAAGTGTGGTTTTGAGTATTTAACCATAAGAATTAGCCTCTTAAGGCATTGTCTTATCCAATAAACTGATAGTCAAAAAGCATACAAGCTAGCAACGCATCTATTACCAATCCACTTCATAATTAACGTAAGCTAATGTTTATATAAAAATTTTTTATATGAGAAGTAGGGTGCGTCCAAAATCCATATCATTATTATGTTGACGTGTTGAATATATAGTAAAGCCCAAATAAAACTGATATATCATCATAAACACACTCGATTAAATACTATTTTCCTTGCTTGCTGTGACTTCGTCTCCAGAGGCTGCGAAAAATAGCCTTTAATCTCGTTGTGTCATTTTTAAATTGACTTGACTATACAACGCATTCAAATATCTCATTACTATTATTCAAACGCATATTTTAAGGATAACATTATGAATACAGCTAATTTAAAGTTATTGACCATCGCTGGCATTACGGCAAGCTCATTGATTTGCCTGCCTGCTATGGCAAAAGACAATCATGGTAATGGGCACGGTCATGGAAATGGCAAGGGTAACTCTGCTCACATTAGTAAAGATTACAACCATAACAATTATCAAAATAATGGCAATGCCCACCCTAATATTAATGCGTATCGCAATGCTAGCCCTAACGCGTCATTCAAGCGTGACCTTGATAAATACGGTTATAGAGTAGTCGGCAAGATTGATAGAAGGGATTATGATCGTTCTGTTATTTTAGATCGTTATGATGACCGTTACGTACGTATCCGTACGCCAGACAATAAGATTGTGACAGTAATTAATAACACGTTGGAAATTATTGATGTTTTGAGTAGATAACAGCGCACTTTAATCTTTTAAGTCAGCCATAAAAAAACGGTCTATTTAGACCGTTTTTTTCGTTCTTTCTTTAATTATCACTTACACCACTACTTAAGTTAATATTTTTATGCGAGTACATCACCAATGACACAGTTATCAGGTAGCGTAACGACCGTTAGCTGAGTTTTTGGATCGCCTGATGACAAAATCATGCCCTCAGAGATACCAAATTTCATCTTTCGCGGGGCAAGGTTGGTCACGCAAATGACTTTCTTACCCGTCAGTTGCTCAGGCTCATAGAACTTACGAATGCCGCTAAACACGTTACGTGGCTTTTCTTCACCAACATCTAGTGTGAACTGTAGCAGCTTGTCCGCGCCTTCTACGTGATTGCACTCAAGCACTTTAGCGACTTTCATCTCAACCTTAGCAAAGTCTTCAATACCAATATAATCCGTTTGCTCGGCAACAGTATTAGCGTCTATTGCAGGTGATTTGTCTTTTGCGGCAGGCTTGTTATTTTCGGTCACAGCAGGCGCATCAGCTTGAGCTAATGATGCTTTAGAATCTTCTACCATGGCTTCAATATCTTTTTCTTCGATACGTTGCATCAGTGGCTTGAATTTATTGATTTTATGGCCTAATAACCACTCATTACGACTGGCAAAGCTTAAATCGTCAATATTCAAAAACTCTTTCGCATTTGCTGTCAGCTCAGGCAATACTGGTGCCAGATAGACCATCAACTGACGGAAAATGTTGATAGCGACCGAGCAGACGTCTTGAACTTCTTGCTCAGTGCCTTCCAATTTCGCGAGCGACCATGGTTTTTTGGCATCGATATATTCGTTGGCTTTATCCGCACACTGCATGATGAGGCGCATAGCACGTGAGAATTCACGATTCTCGTAAGCAGCAGCAATCTCATCGCCCGTTTTGGTAATGTCTTCTAATAGGCGCGGTTCAGCGCAAGTCTCAGACAGTATACCGTCGTACTTTTTAACCAAGAATCCTGCACTACGACTAGCGATATTGACCACTTTACCCACCAAGTCAGAGTTGACCTTTTGCATAAAGTCTTCTAAATCAAGGTTGATATCTTCGACTTTGTCAGACAGTTTGCTGGCGAAGTAATAACGTAAGTATTCAGGGTGTAAATGCTCAGCATACGTCTCGGCCTTGATGAAAGTGCCGCGTGACTTACTCATTTTTTCGCCATTGACCATCAAGAAGCCATGGGCAAAGACGCCCGTTGGCGTGCGCAATTCGCTACCGGCTAGCATGGCTGGCCAAAACAGTGCATGGAAATACACGATGTCTTTACCGATGAAGTGATAAACTTCGGTTTTGTGCTCGTTTTCTTGTGCCCAGTAGCGGTCAAAATCAAGCGCTTGCTCTGTTCCCGCACGCTTATCACATAGGTTTTTAAAGCTTGCCATGTAGCCAACTGGCGCATCAAGCCAGACATAAAAATATTTGTCTGGCTCATCGCTTGGGGTGTCTGGAATTTGAAAACCGAAGTAGGGCGCATCGCGCGAGATATCCCAGCTAGTAAGTCCTGCCTCAAACCATTCTTGCAATTTATTAGCCACTGAGGTTTGCAAGCGATTGTCACTGCGCGTCCAGTCCTGTAAGAACTGCTCAAACTCTGGCAAGTCAAAGAAATAATGCTTAGAAGTTTTAAGCACAGGCGTGGCATCCGATAACGTTGAGCGCGGGTTTTTCAGCTCAGTGGCATCATAAGTGGTGCCGCATACTTCGCAGTTATCACCATATTGATCTGGTGAATCGCACTCAGGGCAAGTGCCTTTGACAAAACGATCGGCTAAAAACAATTGCTTTTCAGGATCAAATAGCTGCTCGACATCTTTTGTGCTGATATGACCAGCCTCATTGAGACGACGATAAATCAGCTCAGAGAACTGTTTGTTTTCTTCTGAATGAGTGCTGTGGTAGTTATCAAAATTGATCAGGAACTTTGAAAAATCTGCTTCGTGTGAGGCTTTGACTGAGGCAATTTGCTCCTCTGGCGTGACGCCATTGGCTTCTGCTTTGAGCATGATGGCTGTACCGTGCGCGTCATCGGCACAGACATAAGTGACCTGATGGCCTTGCGCCTTCATCGCACGTACCCAGATGTCTGTCTGAATATATTCTACAAGATGCCCCAAATGGATGTCGCCATTGGCGTAGGGCAGCGCACTGGTTACTAAAATCTCACGCACTTTTATCACCTATATTTTTGTATAAATGGGTTAGTTATCGAACATCTTAAGCGGCTCATCGCTCATCGATGCGACATCGTTAATGCTAAAAACTTCTAAAAATAATAAAAAATCAAAAAGTGTGCCTATGATACCGTAATTCAGATAATTTTGTGATATTCCTTGGTAATTACTTCTCATTTGGCAAGCATTTATTAGCCATGAACGATAGGTTCACACCGCATGTTGATGGTCATAAACCAGCCATAAAAAACCCACCAAGCAGTGTGCTAAGTGGGTTTTTTATTTATCCATTATTCACTTAGATACCAGTAGTCAATAATAAATGGCTAAGTGACTAAATGATTAAATGACTAAGCTAGCTTAGAATGAACCAAACATCGTCCCTAAGATAATCACAGCAACCACAGCGACCAATGGAATGACCATCGTCACCATCGCCAAGTTCAAATAAGACTGTTTATGGGTCAAACCACAAATCGCTAGCAAGGTAATGACAGCGCCACTGTGTGGAAGCGTATCAAGACCACCTGCCGCCATAACGGCTACGCGGTGCATTAACTCAGGGTCGATACCCGCATTGACGGCCATTCTTAGATAGTCTTCACCCAAGGTCGACAGCGCAATACTCAAACCACCAGACGATGAGCCTGTGATACCAGCAAGCGTGGTCATCGCGACGGCTTCTGAGATCAGAGGGTTGTCAGGGGTAAGGTTTAAAATGCTATCACGAATGATAAGGAAGCCTGCTAATGATGCGATAACTGCGCCATAACCCACTTCTGATGCAGTATTAAAAATCGGCAGCATCGAGTCATAAGTACCACGGTTGATGGTTTTTTGTAGGTTATTCCAATGTCCGATGCGGAGCAGAATTAACACCACACAAGCGACGACCAACGAGATAATAATTGACCATAACCCGAGCGATCCATCTATATTTAAATCGGGAAACTGAGTTTTTAGGCTACTGAAATCTATCGATGGGAAAACCACATAGGTCAATATAGCGTTCAAGCCAATGACCAATATCAGCGGAATCATGGCAACGGTGAATGAAGTGTGATGAGTGTTTAATATATCAGCTTTTTTTGCAGCCGCTCCAACGCCGCCTACATCCTCTTCATCATGCTGACCATAACCTTCCCCCGCTGCATTTGCTTTGTTGGCACGTGACTGAAGCCACAACCAACCACCAATAAACATGATCGTACCGCCAATGATACCCAAAATAGGCGCGGCAAATACGTTGGTGTTGTAGTAAGGAATTGGAATAGCGTTTTGGATGGCTGGCGTGCCTGGCAGTGCAGTCATTGTAAAGGTAAATGACCCTAGGGAAATCGCTGCTGGAATCAAACGTTTTGGAATATCGGCTGCTCTGAACAAGTCCTTGGCGATTGGATAAATAGCAAAAGCCACCACAAACAGTGATACCCCGCCATAGGTCAAAATAGCACAGACCAAAATCACCGCAAGAATGGCCTTGCTGGCACCGAGCTTTTCGACGACGGTATTGGCAATCGCGGTTGCCGCACCAGAGTCGGCCATCAAACGCCCAAACAATGCCCCTAGCAAGAATATAGGGAAGAATTTGAGTAAGAACCCACTTAACGCGCCCATAAAGACATCGGTATAAGCGGGGATGGTGTTTAAAAAATCACCTGATAGTAAGACTGCTAGCGTCGCCATAATCGGTGCTAAGATCAGCACAGAATAACCGCGATAAGCAAAAAACATGAGTAATAATAGGGTGATGACAATCGCAAATGTACTAAACATGATAGCCCTCCTTGGCAAAATTAAGACAGCGTGTATGTCGCGCTTATCGATGTAGGTCAATAAAATTAATCAAAATATGTAATTTTTGATTTCTTATCAAATATTAATCTTGGAATAATATGATATTGACTTGCCTCATACCTCGCTACTGTATTGTCTCATTCGTTCTTAGTGTTATTGTCTTCTCGCTGCGAGAATTATATGTTAAGTTAGCATAAGTATTTGATATATGATATATCGATATAAAATGTATTGATTTAAATTTAAACAGTCAATGCGCTATTGATTGGCACAATAAATAAATCATGATAGATAATGGACGTTAATAACAAAAACAGACTTGCAAGGAGATAAGTATGAGTCGCTCAAAAGTATACAACAGCGCCGAAGACGCACTAAATGGTGTTGTTAGTGATGGGCAAACACTCGCTATCGGTGGTTTTGGTCTATGCGGCATTCCAGAAGCATTGATCGAAGCACTACGTGATAGTGGCGTTAAAGAGTTGACCTGTATCAGCAACAACGCTGGCGTCGATGATTTTGGACTTGGTCTGCTACTACAGACCCGCCAAATCAAGAAAATGATTTCATCATATGTTGGTGAAAACAAAGAGTTCGAACGCCAGTACTTGGCAGGCGAGCTTGAGGTTGAGCTAACCCCGCAAGGTACATTGGCCGAAAAGCTACGCTCAGGTGGTGCGGGTATTCCTGCATTCTATACAGCGACTGGTGTGGGCACATTAGTTGCCGAAGGTAAAGAAACGCGTGATTTTGATGGTCGTACTTATGTGTTAGAGCATTCACTGCGTGCGGATGTGGCACTCATCAAAGCACAAAAGGCCGATAAAGCCGGTAACTTGATATTTAATAAGACCGCTCGCAACTTCAACCCAGACTGCGCAATGGCGGGAAAAATCACCATCGTCGAAGTCGAAGAAATCGTCGAGGCAGGCACGTTTGATCCAGATGAAGTGCATCTACCAGGTATTTTTGTGCAACGTATTGTATTGAATGCTAGCCCTGAAAAACGTATCGAAAAAACCACGACTAAAGCGGTAGAAGGCGCTTAGATAAAATCATGGTTGAGACTTATCGTCAGTTTTTAGATTGATAATAACTTAGATAGCTAATTGTTTAGATAGCTAATTGTTTAGATAACTAACGATTTAGATGAATAGCAATAGAATATCGTAAAAAATAAGGAAATCAGCATGGCATGGACAAGAGAACAAATGGCGCAGCGCGCGGCAAAAGAGCTACAAGACGGCTATTATGTCAACTTAGGCATTGGTCTACCAACGCTAGTCGCTAACTATATTCCTGAAGGCGTAGACGTATGGCTACAATCAGAGAACGGCTTGCTGGGTATTGGTGAGTTCCCAACCGAAGACGCCGTCGATGCAGACTTGATTAATGCGGGCAAGCAAACCGTGACCGCAGAAGCAGGGGCCAGTTATTTTAGTAGTTCTGAATCTTTTTCGATGATTCGTGGTGGTCATGTCAACTTGGCGATATTAGGCGCCATGGAAGTCTCAGAACAAGGTGACCTTGCTAACTGGATGATTCCTAAAAAAATGGTCAAAGGCATGGGCGGTGCGATGGATTTGGTCGCAGGCGTACAGCGTGTGATTGTATTGATGGAACAGGTCAATAAGCATGGCGATCCAAAAATCTTAGCCAACTGTGAGCTACCATTGACGGGTAAGGGCGTGGTTGATCGTATCATCACTGAGCTTGCCGTATTAGACGTTACTGACAGTGGCCTAAAATTGGTTGAATTAGCAGATGGTGTTAGCTTTGACGAGCTACAAGAAAAAACGCCAGTTAGCATTGCTCAATAGGATTTATCTCCTAATATTTATAGATCATAATAAGGAACCTATATGTCCACCCAATTACAGCAGGATTTGACAGGTAAAGTGGCATTAATCACTGGCTCTGCAAGTGGTATCGGTCGTGATATCGCTGAGACTTATGCAAAAGCAGGCGCTATGGTTGGTATTGCCGATATCAATCTGGCCGCCGCCCAGCAAACGGTTGATGCCATTGAAGCAGGTGGCGGGCGTGCTCTTGCGATTGCGATGGATGTGACCTCTGAAGATGCGGTAAACGAAGGTGTACAGAAATTGGTTGATACCTTTGGCGCTATTGATATTTTGGTGTCTAATGCTGGTATCCAGATTATCAATCCTATCCATAAAATGACGTTTGATGACTGGAAAAAAATGCTCGCTATTCACTTAGATGGCGCTTTTTTGACCACTAAAGCCGCGATTAAGCATATGTATAAAGGCAATAAGGGCGGCACGGTCATCTACATGGGCTCAGTACACTCGCATGAAGCGTCACTTTATAAAGCCCCTTACGTCACTGCCAAGCACGGCCTGCTAGGACTGTGCCGCGTATTAGCCAAAGAAGGCGCTGAGCATAATGTGCGCGCACATGTGATTTGTCCAGGATTTGTCAAAACGCCTTTGGTCGAAAAACAAATACCGCAGCAAGCAAGCGAGAAAGGTATTAGTGAAGAATCTGTCGTTAATGACATTATGCTAGTAAATACTGTCGATAAAGAGTTTACAACGGTAGAGGATATTGCTCAGTTGGCACTATTCTTAGCGGCGTTTCCCAGTAATGTGTTTACAGGACAATCTATCGTTGCCAGTCATGGCTGGTTTATGAATTAATAGACAGATATTGCGCCTATTATAATAGAACAAACCACAATGTCAGACCTACTAGCGTTGTGGTTTTTTTATGCGTCCAATTCAGCTACACTGTCACGATAAAAGGTTTGGCTAAAATGGTCACTGGTTTTATCGTTTGCTCAATAGGAGACGATATGAATTAAGCCATGTACCAAACTCATCCACTTGTATAGGCAATAATAATAGCTATGTTCAACTTTATGAAGAAAAAAACCACCAAAACCGAAACACCGCAGCAGCAGGCAGAACGTGATAGTGCCGTTGATAAAGTATTGCTTGGGTATGAGATAGGAACAGTCAGTATTGCGACGATGGTCACAGGACTTGAGCGTGACGGCGAGGCGCTGACGCTAGACTTGCGCCTGCCACAAGACAGCAACCCTGAAGCTGTCCAACAAGAGCTTGGCCAGTTGCTGCATCCGCATGGCATTACCACGATTCATATGAATGTGCGCCTGCCTGCTCCAGAAAAAGGGTCAGGTTCAAGCTTACCAAAGCAGATGCCAAAGACAACCAATGCGATGGAGTCCCAGCCTTCATCTGGCGTTAATAACAACGTGAGTAATGCCAATAACGCTAACGCTGAGCCGCCAATTACCAAAGCAGCACCTACGCAAGCTTCATTAGCCGCGCATCCTCGTATCCGCCATATTATTGTTGTGGCATCAGGTAAGGGCGGCGTTGGCAAATCAACGACGACTGTGAACATCGCACTGGCATTACAAAAGCTGGGTAACCGCGTGGGCGTGCTTGATGCGGATATATATGGCCCTAGTATGCCGACAATGCTAGGTGTTGCCGATGTGAAGCCGCAATTAGAAAACGAGCAGTTCGTTCCGGTTGATGCGCATGGAATAGCGATGCTCTCTATCGGCAGCTTGCTCGATGGCGATAATACGCCAGTGGCTTGGCGTGGTCCCAAAGCGACAGGTGCGCTGATGCAGCTTTATAATCAAACCAACTGGCCACAGCTAGATTACTTGGTGATTGACATGCCGCCAGGTACGGGCGATATACAGCTGACCTTAGCACAGCGTATCCCAGTGACAGGCGCTATCATCGTCACGACGCCGCAGCACGTTGCACTACTTGATGCGCAGAAAGGTATTGAGATGTTTAACAAAACCAGTATTCCTGTGCTTGGTGTTGTTGAAAACATGGCGCTGCACACTTGTAGTAACTGCAACCATACCGAAGCGATTTTTGGTACTGGCGGTGGTGAGATTATCGCTGAGCAGTATCAGGTGCCGCTATTAGGGCAACTACCACTTGCCAGTGGTATCCGCGCCCAAGTCGATAAAGGGGAGCCAAGTGTATTGGCTGATGATGAGTTTGCGAATTACTATATCAATATAGCCAAAAACATCGAGACTAATATTGATAAATTTGCTAAGCCTGTCGATGATAAACGTATATTTTAATCGTTTATGATGATTGTTTATCAATAACAAATTAGCCTAAGCAAATATAAAGTTAAAAGCATTTTTATTCTAACAAAGAAGCAAGGAAGCTTTGTGAGTGTATCTATTTATCAAAGTCATTTAGAGGCTGCGCCCAAGCAGTACACGTTACTAAAAATGCTGCGTCCGCCCGTGTATGAAATTGAGCTATCAAATAACCAACTGATTGGCGTTTGCTACTATAAAGATGGTAGTAGCAAGCGCTATCAAGTCAATGCAACCTTTAGTAATAGGCGAATGGTGATTGCCGATTTTTTGTCAGCAGTAGAGGCGATGGCGGCTTTATTGTTAAAGTTTCCTAAGCATCCTTTTGGGACAAATGGTTTTGCCGTAGCAAATGTGACGCAGGAGCTGGCCGATGGACTCACTGCAATAGAGGTCAAAGCCATTACAGAAGCCATTTGGGCCGCATCAAGGCAAGCAAAAAGAACAGTGATAAGTACCGAAGTAAGCTATCAAGGACAAGTGATTAGTCAGTAATAAATGCAAGACAAGGATGTCATAGCAATGCATGGACCTATTAAAAGCGACAAGGTAGATAATGTAGCTTACGCAAATATCATTTCTACCGATATAAAGCCACAAGCTATCGAACAGCTCATCCAAAATGGTCAGCCACAATTTGGGGTGTTCTCGCAAGTTAAACAAATCAATTATCTCGATTATTACAGTCCGTTAATCTCGCAAAAACCATTATCAAACTGGCGTAAAGACTTCAAGGCCAATCAATTCTGTTTTGTCCAAATCATCGAGCCGCCTTTTAGAGTATGTCTCGCACTGGCAACGATTAAGATTGCCACTAGTGCTTTTGTTTATGTTTACAATGAAAAGACTGCACAATTAGAGATTGGGGAAGCCTTGCAGCCAGTTACGCGCCGCAGTGAATTTAAAGGCGATCACTATCAAGGGCAGATGTCTTTTACCCATAGCAAGCTTAGCCTAACGCTAGGTTTTACCCCAGAGCAGGTAAGTTTAGAGCTTGATAGCCAATATCTAGCAGTCCATGCAAAATTAGAGCGTCAGCAGCAGCCGCTTGCGATATGTACGCCAACAGGCAGACGCGGTTGGACGTTTACCCAAAAAGAGCCGTTGAGCGCTGCTAGCGGCGAGATAATTATCAAAGCGGGTGCACAGATAACCGCTGATAGTCAGCAGCAAAAACTTGAATTGAGCAAGACAACAAAAGCCAATCTAGATTGGACACTGGGTTATATGCGTCATGAGACCAATTGGTTTTGGACTTGTATCAACAGCTACCTAGCAGATGGTCGACATTTTTTATTGAATCTCTCTATGGGTGTCAATGATACAGGTCTAAGTGAGAATGCTTGTTGGCTCGATGGCGATATTTTTTATCTGCCGCCTGTATTATTTGAGCGTAAAAATACGAATGACTCCTCTGCCAATACTTGGCACATTTATCATCGAAGCTTAGGCTGGAGTAGTGTCGATATCGATTTAACTTTCACGCCGATTAGAGTCTACAAAAAAACAGATAATTTCGGCGTTGTCGCCAGCATCTTTGAGCAGTGGCTAGGGGAATACAGCGGCGAGATACGCTTAGCTGGGCAAGTGCTACGCTTGGATAAGGTAATGGGACTAGCGGAAGATCACTTTGCAAAATGGTAATATCTGACTCAAGCTGAATAGCGAGTGGATACTTTTATCTCGCGTAAAACCTATAAATTGATGCCTCAACTGCGTATAATCATCGCTATTAAAAATTTGCTAAGGAATAACAATGTCTATTAAGTCTGACCGCTGGATTCGTAAAATGGCCGAAGAGCACGGCATGATCGAGCCATACGAGCCAGGTCAAGTGCGCTTCAATGATGCAGGCGAGCGTTTGGTGAGCTACGGTACCTCAAGCTACGGTTACGATGTACGCTGTGCGCCTGAATTCAAAGTCTTTACCAACGTCCATTCAGTCGTTGTTGATCCTAAAAACTTCGATGATAAAAG
The DNA here is from genome assembly GCF_014280455.1 of Psychrobacter sp. KCTC 72983. Taxonomy (NCBI): domain Bacteria; kingdom Pseudomonadati; phylum Pseudomonadota; class Gammaproteobacteria; order Moraxellales; family Moraxellaceae; genus Psychrobacter; species Psychrobacter sp. KCTC 72983. The sequence goes on along the minus strand of NZ_CP060390.1, from coordinate 206,577 downwards.
CTTTATCGATATCGTCGGTGATGAGTGTATCATTCCGCCAAACTCGTTTGCCTTAGCACGTACGATGGAATATTTCCGTATTCCACGCGACGTACTGACCATTTGCCTAGGCAAGTCGACTTACGCACGTTGCGGTATTATCGTCAACGTAACGCCGCTTGAGCCTGAATGGGAAGGTCATGTGACACTTGAATTTAGTAACACTACCAATCTACCAGCTCGTATTTATGCAGGTGAAGGCGTCGCGCAAATGCTGTTTTTCCAAAGCGATAGCGACGATGTCTGCGAGACCAGCTACAAGGATCGCGGCGGTAAATACCAAGGTCAGCGCGGCGTGACCTTGCCGAGAACCTAGTTAAAGATAAAGTCTCAAGTCTTTGAGCAGCCAACAAAAAAGCCAGTTATATCAAGTATGACTGGCTTTTTATTATGTGAAAAATAATCAGTTTGAATGGCTGATTACTTCAGCACTTTCAACCCTGCTTTGTTATCGCGTTTAGGTCTAGTCGCAGCTTTTGGTTTATTCGCTACCGCGCTAGCCTCTTCTTCAGGCTCATAGTTATCGTACTCGTTAGGATCAAAAAACATCCCTTGCGAGTTTTCTTTAGCATAGATGCCAAGTACCGCTTGCAAGGGTACCCAAATTTCTTGTGAGACGCCGCCGAAGCGCGCACTAAAATGAATATAGTCATTTTCCATACTCATATTGCCTGTAGCACGGCTGGCGATGTTTAATACGATACGACCATCTTGCACATGCTCGGTTGGTATCTGTACGTTATCAGCAGTAGCATCGACCATCAGATAAGGCGTCAAGGCGTTGTCTTCTATCCATTGATATAGTGCACGTACCATATAAGGACGGGTAGGTGTAATAGAGGTGGTTTCGCTCATCTAATGATTTCCTATACTAATAATGTTCAATAATGAAAAGATATTTTATTTAGCAAATTATCACACAATAAGTGCAAGTCAATTTCTGTTATATTGGTACTTATTCTAAGGCAGCTTCTTATACTTGTCTAATCAACGTACGCTTTTTTGGAAGCTACTACGCTCAAACACTCTCGTTTGATATTCAAATAGCGGACGGCTAATCGCGCGTGGTAGCTCAATCCCCATTTCATCCAATCGCCATAATAGGGGTGCTAATAACACGTCACACCAACCAAACTCATCAGCCATAAAATAAGGCTTATGAGCGAACAGCGGCGACAGAGTAATCAATGAATCACTGAGTTGTTTTTTGGCAACGGCAGCCTGTGCTTTGTTAAAACTATCTGGATGCGTGAGGAGGCGCTTGCCAAGTACGAGCCAATCACGCTGAATGCGCCAAGCCAATTGGCGAAACTGTGCACGTTCCTGCGGTGTCTCAGGGAGCAGTTTGTTTGTGTGATAACGCTCTTCAAGATATTCAAAAATAACATTAATCTCATAAAGCGCAATCTCACGCTGCTGCAATACAGGTAAGGTATGATAGGGATTAAGCTCAGTCAAATCTTCAGGGCGCTCGGAATGCAGACGAGACAAATAGTAAGCAAGCTTTTTTTCTTCAAGTAATAGGCGTACCACATGACTGTCGTAGCCGTCATCAGCATATAAAATTAGCTGACTACTTGGAATGTCATTCGCATCAATCATGAAAGCCTAATGTTAAGAGTGAAGGTTGTCATCGTAAACAAACTCGCAACGTTTATCAAGGCAGTGTACGTAAACATTAGCGCTGAGTGGCTTATTTTCCGGCTTATCTGGTATTTCAGCTTAATGTCAAAGCACAAAAAAAGGCACTACCGAAGTAGTGCCTTTTTTAATTATCAGAACTGTCTGCTAATTATTACTTATTTGACGTCTTTCCAGAATTCTTTGTTCAACAAGTAAACTGGGATGAGTAGTACTAACAAGAATAAAATAACAAAGAAACCAATGACTTGACGGTCGTGACGAGCAGGCTCACCCATCCAAGCCATAAAGTTGACTAAGTCACCAACTTCAGATTCAAATTCTTCTTGGCTTAGCTCTTCTTGCATATTATGCAATACGTGGGGCATAGCAGCATTGGCCAGTACTAAGTTGTTAGCGCCCCAAGGACGACTTGGATCTTCATAGAATGATAATAGGTATGTGTATACCCAGTCATCACCGCGCAGTCTCGTCTCAAGTGACAGATCAGGAGGTGCAGCACCAAACCAAGACGCTTGAACCTCAGGGTCTATCTCAGCAGTAATGTGGTCACCGATTTGATCGGTGGTAACCATCAAATACTTTTCAACCAACTCAGGCGGTATCTCTAAATCTTGTGCAATACGCGAGTGACGAACATACTTGGCTGAGTGGCACCCAGCACAGTAGTTCATAAAGATTTTCGCGCCGTTCTGTAGTGAGCCTTTATTGGTAAAATCAATTGGGGCTGTACTACAGGCCAAATGCTCATCAACACCTTCAGCATTGGTAAAAGTGCCACATCCGTGACCGCCAGCTGCCATTGCACTACCAGCGGTTAAGGTCAATGCCGCGCCTAAGCCTAGACCCGCTAGGGATTTGATTAGCGTGCTCATTAGTGACCTCCGGTAACGCGTTCTGGTGGCTGTTTACACTTCTCGATGGCAGTGTAAAACGGCATCAGTAAGAAGAATAAGAAATATAGAATCGTGAATACACGAGCCATAATAGTCGCAGTTGGCGTTGCAGGTGTCGCACCTAAATAGCCAAGTACGATAAAGCTAATAGCAAAGACAGTTAGTGCAATCTTAGACAAGATACCTTTGTAGCGTATTGAGCGTACAGGTGATCTGTCGAGCCACGGTATCAAGAATAGTACAGCGATGGCCGCACCCATAGCGATGACCCCGCCCAGCTTACTTGGAACCGCACGCAAGATTGCGTAGAACGGTGTGTAGTACCATACTGGCGCAATGTGTGCTGGTGTTTTCAGTGAGTTCGCTGCTTCAAAGTTAGGTGGCTCAAGGAAGAAGCCGCCGCCTTCAGGGAAGAAGAACACCACCGCAAAGAAACAGATAAAGAATACTACAATACCTACCATATCATGCACAGTGTAGTATGGATGGAATTCGATACCGTCTAATGGTACGCCATTTTTGTCTTTTAGCTTCTTAATATCGATACCATCAGGGTTGTTAGAACCTACATGGTGCAATGCGACAATGTGCATGAAGACCAAGCCCACAAGGACCAATGGAATAGCGACAACGTGTAGCGCAAAGAAGCGGTTTAGGGTGATACCTGAGATGATATAGTCACCACGTACCCACTCAGCAAGACCGTCACCGATTACCGGCAGCGCCGCAGGAAGGTTTAAGATAACCTGAGCACCCCAAAATGACATGTTGCCCCAAGGGAGTAGGTATCCAAAGAAACCTTCGGCCATAAGAGCCAAATAGATGCCCATACCGATGAGCCAAATAAGCTCACGAGGTTTTTGATATGAGCCGTAGAGCAGTGCTCTAAACATATGCAAATACACCACGACAAAGAACGCTGAGGCGCCAGTCGAGTGCATATAACGGATGAGCCAACCGCCTTTGACATCACGCATGATGTATTCTACAGACGCAAATGCGCCCTCGGCACTAGGATTGTACATCATCGTCAGCCAAATACCAGTCACCAACTGGTTGACCAATACGACCATTGACAATACGCCAAAGAAGTACCAAAAGTTAAAGTTCTTTGGTGCGTAGTACTTTGACATGTGGTATTCGTAGGTTTCAGTCGCTGGGAAACGCGCGTCCACCCAATGCATTAACTTTTTACCCATACTCATATTAAGCCTCCCCAACCGTCAAAATGGTACCATCCATACCATATTCTGGAACGGGTAAATTAAGCGGTGCAGGAACGCCACTATATACGCGGCCTGCTAAGTCATATTTTGACCCGTGGCACGGACAGAAAAACCCGCCGTACCAATCATTGCCACCTAAATCCACCGCGCCCACATCAGGACGGTAGTTTGGTGCACAGCCCAAGTGCGTACATACGCCCTCAACCACCAAGATCGATGGATCGATAGAGCGGTTGGTATTTTTGCAGTATTCAGGTTGTACCGATGCTGCAGATTCAGGATCTGACAGTAATGGTGTTACAGATTCCAACCCTGCGACCATGTCTTCTGTGCGTTTAACGACATAAATAGGTTTGCCACGGTATTTGACAACAATCATTTGTCCATCTTCGATAGCACTAATATCTTGGGTTACTGCAGCCCCTGCAGCCTCAGCTTTAGCGCTTGGGTACCAAGAACGGACAAAAGGTGTAGCCACGGCAGCTACCCCAGCTGCACCAATCGCGGCAGTTGAGGCAATAAGAACTCTACGGCGTTGTACATTAACGCCTTCGGCTTGGCTCATTAATACTTCCTCCAGGTGAATGAAATGGGATTATCCCACACTGGGTTTGTGGCTTAGAAAATATACAATATCAAGCCACTTTAGCTGTGCCTAATTTTGCTAATTGTTACTATTCTAAGCTATTTCGGTGATAAAATAAATTATTGCGTTAAAAATAAAGCAACCTTAATAGGGCATATTAGGGGGTTGAATATGACAACCATATTAAAACAGTCGGATTATCAATGTTTAACGCCAACTTTGCTTTTATAGGGATTGTAATTGTCATGACCTTATAATTAATAAGGATTTCTCAGCAATAGCGAATGATACTTGAAATTACGAAAATGTTCACTAACTTTCACCATCTCACTACTGGATAAAACGTCATAAAACGAATATCACCACTCTATATATAATAAAGTGGTGATGCTTTCAGAATAATTAATAATGCTTTATCAGACTATCAGAAACTTGTTTATCGAAATACGCAATGCAAAGTACATATGCGATATTCTAATAAATGTGGCTAGAGAAGTGCCATTATTAGCCTTCAAGCTCGCTCCAACGCTCAAGCTTACTCATCATTTCATCTTCGATTGTCAATAAACGCTCACTTGCGGCTGTCGCTGCATCAAAGTCGGTATTAAACCAAGAGCCATCAGCCAATTTTTCTTGTAGTTGAGTTTGTTCGGCTTCGAGTGCAGCGATTTCTTTTGGTAAGTTATCCAATTCACGCTGCTCATTATAATTCAGCTTTTTGGCTGCTTTTTTAGGCTTGGTATCTGCGCCAGATTTATTTGCCGCTTTTTTGCTGACCGCATTATTGGCAGGTGTTTTTGCGGCACGTGCTGCCTCTTCTCGGGTTTTTTGCACCAAATACTCTTGGTAGCCGCCGACATACTCTTTGACGATGCCATTGCCATTTTCATCCTTGTCAAATACCCAAGTGGAGGTGACCACGTTGTCCATAAATGAGCGGTCATGACTGATCAGCAAGATGGTACCGTTAAAGCTGCTGACCGACTCTTCTAATAGCTCAAGTGTCGCCATGTCCAAATCGTTGGTCGGCTCATCGAGTACCAAAATATTAGCAGGTTTCAATAACTGCTTGGCCAGCAATACACGGTTACGCTCACCACCAGACAGTGCTTTGACAGGGGTACGTGCACGCTCTGGTGCAAATAAGAAGTCTTGTAAATAGCTCATGATATGTGTCTTGCGGCCGCCAACTTCGACAAAGTCAGAACCTTCTGAGACGTTTTGCGCGACGCTGGCTTCAAGATCTAGCTGATCACGCAGCTGATCAAAAAACGCGATTTTTAGATTGGTGCCAAGCGTGACGCTGCCGGTCTTGGTAACCTCGTCATCCGACATATCGAGTAGGGCTTTGATAAGGGTGGTTTTACCAGCACCGTTAGGGCCGACAATACCGATTTTGTCGCCGCGCATAATAGTGGTCGTAAAGTTGTCAACCAGTACATTACCCTCATATTCAAGGTGCAGGTTTTTGACTTTACAGACCAGCTTGCCGCTTTTTTCGCCTTCACCCATGGTGATATTGACGTTGCCGACTTGCTCGCGGCGGTTTTTTCGCTCTTCGCGCAGGGCTTTTAGTTCACGGACGCGGCCTTCGTTACGGGTACGACGGGCTTTGATGCCTTGACGAATCCACACTTCTTCTTGCGCCAGTTTTTTATCAAAATTGGCATTGTTTTTTTCCTCAGCAAGTAGCTGCTGCTCTTTTAGCTCTTGATAACGAGCGTAGCCTTTGGCGCCTTGGGTGACGTCATAGCTGGTCAATTGACCACGGTCAAGCTCTACAATACGAGTCGCAAGCTTATCAACGAATGCTCTATCGTGGGTGACAAACAGTAGAGTTAGACCTTGCCAATCGAGCAAGAAGCGCTCTAACCACTCAATACTATCAACGTCTAGATGGTTGGTTGGCTCATCAAGTAAGAGTACATCAGGTTTGGTGACCAGCGCACGCGCGAGCAAAACGCGGCGCTTACGACCACCAGAGAGTGATGACAAATCATCTTCCGGATCAAGTCCCATTGTTGTGATCAGACGCATGGCATCACGTTCTAAGTCCCAGCCATGGACGGCGTCGATATCATGCTGCAAGGTCGCCATGTGCTCGCAAGCGTCCATGTCGCCATTGGCGCACATCTCCACTTGCTTATTATAGTTAATGAGCAAGTCAGCTGTGCGGCGGCTACCGCCCATGACGATATCAAGTATGCGTCCGCTCGACTCGGGGACGTCTTGCTCAAGCATCGCAACACGCATACTGCTGTTGGTGATGATCTCGCCACTGTCAGGCTGCAATGAGCCATTAATCAGTTTGAATAAGGTGGATTTACCTTCGCCATTGCGGCCAATCAAACACACACGCTCGCCTGAATTGATAGAAAAATCAATACCATCAAGAACAGGCGCGACGCCAAACGCTAAGTGAATGTCTTTTAAATGAATCAGTGCCATAGAGTATCTTAAGCTTATATAATAGTGAGGTAGGGGTTGTTGCAAAATTGCCAGCAGTATAACATGCCACCGCGCAACTGTAGTGCGAGTAAATCGTTTTATCAGTACTATTTATAGCTTTTATTCATAGTGGCTATTTTTGATTAGTATGATGGGTTTAATGATGCCACTTAGGTTTTGCCACCTATTTTACTTGCTAAACCTTTCCACCTTATATTTACGATACTTTAGAGAAAAATATGAATCAATCTAATAACAAAGATGCTGCTGCGAGCATACAAGACGACTTGCAAACCCAAGTAATTGATCTGCAAATGAATGTAGCGCACCTTGAGATTACAGTAGAGAGACTTGATGAGGTGATTGCACGTCAAGATAAAGATATTCAAACATTACAGCGTCAGCTACAACTGATTTATAAGCAAATAGAAAATCAAGACCCAGAGAGTGGTATTGCCCCATTTGATGTGATGGCGGATAAACCACCACATTACTGAAAAATAATAGCAAGTAAGATAACCAATAGTAAATAGTCGCAATATGTATATTTTTAGATAAAGGTACCCTTTGGTGACTTAATAGTCATAATATGGAAATAATGTATTTTGGCAGTTGTTTTAGTGTTAAAAAATCTTTACTATCTTCCACCTCGGATGCTGCTTACTTAAGAGAATTAAGTAAAGCAGTAAAACAATGCGGATGTTTGGAGATGTAAAATGCGCGCCACCTTTCACTTAAAAACTCTTGCAGTAGCTGTTGCTGCTCTATCTGTCGCTAGCGCTGCTAGTGCTGCTGGTCTTGACCGTTCAGGCCAAGATGTCACCGCATTCCTACAAGATGGTACTTATGCTGAAGCTGTCTATACCTATATCGATGCGGACGTGACGGGTAAAGATACTTCAGGTAATAAGATTGATGATATCGCAGAGTCTTATGACTTTTTCCGTTATGGCGTAAAAGCAGACATCAACGACACGTTTAGTGTTGGCGTCTTATATGATGAGCCTTTTGGCGCAGCCGCTGACTATACTGGTGATAATAACTTTGTAAATGCAAACGGTGAGGGTACTAACGTAGAAGTACGTACAGAGAGTATTACTGGTATCCTTGGTGCGAAGTTTGGTCAAAATAAAAACTTCCAAGTATACGGTGGCCCAGTTGCTCAGCGCGTAAAGGCAGATGTAAAGCTACGCGGTCCTGCTTATGAAGCTGCGAACGGTTACACTACGAATATTAATGCTGATCAAGATTACGGTTATATCGCAGGCGTAGCTTATAGCAAGCCTGAAATTGCGTTAAAAGCATCATTAACATACCGATCGGAAATCGAACATAACGCTCAAGCATCTGAAATTTATCCTGTTGTAGGTTCTGGTCTTATACCAGCTCCTGTGGTTTCTGCACTTGGTCTGTCAACAAACAGAGTTGATAGTATTGAAATAACTACGCCTGAATCAGTGAACTTTGATTTTCAAACTGGCATCAACCCTACAACCCTAGCGACTGCCAAAGTACGTTGGGTACCATGGAGTGATTTTGCTATCGTACCATCACTATATAACGATGTTAGCAAGATTTCGACTCAGGATGATAAGGGGTTAGCGTTAGTTAGCTATGATGACGACCAATGGCAAGTAGAGCTAGGATTGGCTAAGCGTGTCGCGCCAGCACTTGCTATCAGTGGTACTGTTGGTTGGGATAGTGGTGCAGGTGACCCAGTCACCTCATTAGGTCCTATCGAAGGCTATTATAGTGCTGGTCTTGGCGCGAAATATAATGTGACCGAAAACTGGGCGATATCTGCTGGCGGTAAATACTTATGGTTCGGTGATGCCAAAGGTCAAATCCCAACTAAGACGATCGTTAGTGATTTCGAAAGTAACGATGGTTTTGTATTGGGTGTAAAGGTATCTTACCAAGCTCAGTAAATCACAAATAAATTATGTGATATTGTTTGCTACTAATATAAAAAAGCGATCCTTTAAGGGTCGCTTTTTTATTATGTGTTTTTAAAAATCACATTTAACAGACTATAGGTAAAAATATTTATTTTCTGACTATAGACCTTACCGTAAAAATCACATTAAAGACAAAAAGTAAACCACAGTATTTTATTTATATCTTATATGTACTGTTCAGTCATAATTGAGAAATAAAGCACTTTTAATGTTGTTTTAGTGTCAAAAAGACATTAGTATTCAACTTAGGACAAAACTTTAGTAATATCAATATCGAGCATAGCAATGCTACATAATGGTTATTAAAGTATTAATACAACAAGGATCGTTGGAGATACACAATGCGCACTACCTTTCATTTGAAAACCCTTGCAGTAGCTATTGCTACTCTTTCTTTCGCTAGCGTAACCAACGCTGCTGGTCTTGATCGTTCAGGTCAAGATGTCACTGCTTTTTTTCAAGATGGCACTTACGCTGAAGCGGTCTATACTTATATTGATGCTGATGTAAGCGGCTACGATAGTGCGAATGTCAACCCTGGTCAAAATGACTATGAGCGCGGCAATAAAACGGGCGACATTGCTGAATCTTATGACTTCTTCCGCTATGGCGTAAAAACTGATATCAACGACACGTTCAGTGTGGGTGTACTATATGATGAGCCTTTTGGTGCTGCTGCTGAATACACGCAAAGTAATTTTGTGGCAAGTGAAGACAGGAATGCTTCAGGAGGGGCTTTGGTAGGTGATGGTGTAGACCCACAGACTGCAGGTGCTATAGCATTAGCTGAGTCAGCCACTGCAGGCGAGAATACTAACGTTGAAGTTCGTAGCCAGAGCTTGACTGGACTACTTGGAATGAAATTCGGCGCGAATAAAAACTTCCAAATTTATGGTGGTCCAGTTGCTCAGCGTATCCAATCTGAAACTAAACTGCGTGGCTTAGCTTATGGACCTGCTACTGGCTATACGTCAAACAGCAATCCTGATATGGATTATGGTTATATCGCAGGTATTGCCTATAGCAAGCCTGAAATTGCTCTAAAAGCAGCGTTGACTTATCGTTCTGAGATTGATCATGATATAGATATCTCTGAGAATTATCCTATAGCAGGTATTTTGGCTCAAGGAGCTGCTTTGCAGCAAGGAGCGACTCCAGCACAGGCAGCGGCTATAGGGGCTGCGGCTGCTAACCGCAACAGTAATTATGAGATTACAACCCCTAAATCAGTCAACTTTGATTTCCAAACAGGTATCAATCCGACTACTTTAGCAACGGCAAAAGTGCGTTGGGTACCATGGAGCGATTTTGTCATCACACCACCATTATATAATGACGTTAGTAAACGTAATTACGGCCCTGATGGTTTGGACTTGGTTGAATACGATGATGACCAATGGCAAGTGGAGCTTGGTCTTGCCAAGCGTGTTGCACCAGCACTTGCTATCAGTGGTACTGTGGGTTGGGATAGTGGTGCCGGTGATCCAACAACGTCGTTAGGTCCTGTCGATGGCTATTACAGCGTCGGTCTTGGTGCCAAATACAACGTGACGGAAAACTGGGCCGTGTCGGCTGGTGGTAAATACTTATGGTTCGGTGATGCAAAAGGTCGTCTACCTAGTGGAAAAATCGTTGGTGACTTCCAAGATAATGATGGTTATATTGCTGGTTTGAAGATTTCTTATCAAGGAAAGTAGCTTCCTTATATAACTGTTGGATAATAAAAAGCGGCCTATCATAGGTCGCTTTTTTATTGATTCCAATATTTTGAAGTGAATAAAAACTCTTAGATATGGAAAGATATTTAGAGTGTTTTACAGAGAGTAAATTAATAACTGATAGCTACAACCTACTTACTACTCATATGTTGTTATACGTGTGATATCTGCCTTCCAGTTGATTGAATGATAAGCAATGTATCCATTGTCGCTACCTATATGATAGTTAGCTATCCATATAGGTAGGGGCATGTTTAGACAGATTCATTTGGCAATAGTACATAGCTATTCTATTAAGAGTAGATACTCATAATAGAAGGTTAGAGCAGCCTTCCTACTTATAATAGTAGCTACTTACATCATAATTAATAGCTACCAATAAAAAAACTCGCCATTAGTAGCGAGGTTTTTTTATAGTGATAAGGTCAAGTTACTGTATAAACCTACTTGTTCAGGTTCAATTCCATCTCTTTGTATTTAGCGGCGACTGGTTCTCTTGGACCGCCCGTCATGATACTGACTACAAAAATAGCGATGGTACTTAAGATAAAGCCTGGAACAATAGCATATAACCAGCTATTTAGTGCCATACCATCTATTTGGAAAGGACCATAGATCCATAAGATAACCGTCAATGCACCCACAACCATACCAGCTACGGCGCCATTACGGTTCATGCGGCGCCATGTGAGACTGAAAATAACCAACGGCCCAAACGCTGCACCAAATCCTGCCCATGCGTTTGATACTAGGTTCAATACTGAGCTGTCTGGATCAGAAGCTAACAAGATAGCAACAATAGCGACTACGACAACTGAGATACGTCCAACCAATACTTGACGAGCTTCTGGTGCATCTCTGTCAAAGAATAGTTTATAAACGTCTTTGGTTAGTGAGCTTGATACTACCAATAACTGCGATGAGATGGTACTCATGATGGCCGCTAAAATCGCTGCTAATAGGAAACCTGAAACCAACGGGTGGAATAGGAACTGAGTGAATACTAAAAAGATAGTCTCAGGATCATCTAACGTCATAGCTGTCTTTTGTACATAAGCACGACCAGCAAAACCAGTCATGAGCGCACCAATAAGACTGACAATCATCCAGCTCATACCGATATTACGTGCAGTAGGCACATCTCGTACTGAGCGGATTGCCATAAAACGCACAATAATATGCGGCTGACCAAAATATCCTAAACCCCATGCCATAAGTGAAATGATACCGATGATACTCATACCGCTAGTAACATTTAGTAGGCTTGGATCAATGTTTCTAACGGCTTCAGTCGTGGCTGAAACACCGCCAAGATCTGTAAAGGCAACGAGAGGTACAATGACCATCGCAAACAGCATGATGATACCCTGAACAAAGTCAGTCATCGATACTGCTAAGAAACCACCGAATAGCGTGTAACCGACAACGACGCCAGCAGTCACCCAAAGTCCTGTGGTGTAAGATAGGTTAAGTGAGCTTTCAAAAAGCTTACCACCGCCTACGAGACTTGCCGCTGTGTAAACAGTAAAGAATAAAATGATAACCAAAGCGGAGATTACACGCAGCATATGCGATTTATCTTCGAAGCGGTTGGCAAAATAGTCAGGTAAAGTAATCGCATTATCAGCGACTTCGGTATAAACACGAAGACGCGGTGCTACGATGATATAGTTTAAGAAGGCACCAAGGGTCAAACCAAGTGCGATCCAAATACTCACCACACCATCTGCATACATATAGCCTGGTAGTCCGAGTAGCAACCAACCTGACATGTCCGATGCGCCTGCTGAAAGTGCAGTAACTGCTGGACCTAGATTACGTCCTCCTAAAAGATAACCCTCGGTATCATTGGCTTGCTTAAAATAAGCATAAACACCAATTCCAATCATCACTAAAAAATAGGCGCCAAGTGATATAAGCACGCCACTAGAAACTCCGTTCATATAAGTTATCCTTAACCAACATCGTTGGCTTTAATTATTTTTTAACTATAAAAGTTCTGTCTTAAAAGACGATGCCTCAAACAAAATATCTCAAACAATGTCTAAAGACAAAAAAAGCCATTAATTAAGACATAATGGCTTTTTTCAGTATCTTTTGTAGTTTTATATGATTGATGTCGTTATATGGCTAGCACTCATATAGAGATAGAGAACAATGGGAACCTCGCATTCCACTTATCTGCTGTTATTGCTCGCATCTGCTATTTATATATGAGTATTAGCAACCTACATAACCAATCAGCGAAACCATTAAACCTACTGTTAACCATCATATCTTACTAGAAGTATTCAATATATGACTATCAGTGTCCTTGTGGTAAATTTTTGTTATTAAAACAACGTCAAGCATATTATAACGTATGAGAGTCACGAATGCGAATAGCTTAAATACCTAAATTGTTGTATTGGGATGTTTTTACTCAATTGGCGCCAGCAAATCTAGTAGTGCGGTTACGCTACTAGATTGTGTTAGCTTCGGATTGATAACCACACCTAAATAGCGTTGTAACTCAATGTTGTCTGCCATATCGATACGTTCCAAATCTTGACTGACCATAGTTTGCGGAAGGACTGACCAACCCAGTCCAACAGAAACCAGCATCCGAATAGATTCAAGCGGATTGGTACTCATCGTGGCATAAGGTTTTAGGTTATGCTTAGCAAACTCAGCCAAAGTAATCTGACTGGTAAAGGTATTGGCAGACGGTAGAATAGCAGGATAGCGTGCTAACTGCTCTAAAGTGACATTAGATTTGGTCGCTAGAGGTGACAAAGTACCCGTCATAAAATACAGGGGATCTGACCAAAGCGTGTGATAGGTCAAGCGTTTATCGTATACAGGCGGTAGCGTGACAAACGCCAATGACAGATCGCCGTCCAGTACTGCTTTGTGGGCCTTTTCTGAGTCAACAAAATGAACTTCTAACTGAACAGCAGGATAAGTCTGAATAAAATGCTTAAGCACGGGTGCTAGATGATGTAAACCAATATGATGGCTTGTGCCAATTACAAGCTTGCCAGAGACGATATGCTGAGAGTGTTGTAAGTTAATCTTGAAGTTCTCATAATCTTCCAACCAGCGTTTTGCATGTGGCAGCATCTCAATAGCAGCCTGCGTAGGTACAATCCCGCGGCCTACAGTATCAAATAAAGTAATGTTAAACTCATCTTCTAAGTTTTTGATGCGCTTACTGACGGCAGGCTGAGTGATGAACAGCTTTTCTGCGGCACCTGAAATACTGCCAGTGTGCATAACGGTAACGAATGTCGTCAAGTTTGTGGTGTTCAAACGGATTTCCTTAGCTACTTTATGAGCTATAAATAAAAGTGGGCTGAGCCAATGATAACGTATTAAAAATAAAAGTTTGCATCTGGTTAAAAATCATCAATTATTATTATAGGATTTGCCTGCTATAATCACAAGATATCAAGGCGTATTGTCACATATTTATTCTTTTAAGTTGATTATTTGCAGTCTCAAGCGTGTTTAGGCGCTGCTTATAGCCACAAATCTAAAATTATTAATGAATAATATTTATACTACACAAAATATAGCAATTCTAGAATATATATTTCAATATCATTGATTAGGTAGAAGTTATTGCAAAATGATGCTCTCACACAAATCATAAAGAGCTATCATGCAGTTAAATACGACATTATAGATAAATCTAATCGTTAATTGAACAAACAGAACCTTAGCTTACCAACAGGTGAGCAAGCGAAAATCAAGTCAGTAGTAATTAATAAAGGATAGCATCATGGCCGGTCAAACTTTATATGACAAACTTTGGAATGCTCATGAAGTCACCAAGCGTGACGACGGTTCGAGCTTAATTTATATCGATCGCCATCTGTTGCATGAAGTGACGAGTCCACAAGCGTTTGAAGGGTTGGAGCTTGCCAATAGAGCACCATGGCGTTTGTCTGCCAATATCGCCAGTCCTGACCACAATGTGCCAACAGTCACCAAAGAGCGCTCAGCAGGTGTCCCTGGTATTAAAGACAAGGTATCACGTCTGCAGGTTGTCACATTGGATGAGAACTGCACCAAATTTGATATCGCAGAATTTACAATCAACGATGCGCGTCAAGGAATTTTGCATGTCGTTGGTCCTGAGCAAGGTCTTGTATTGCCAGGTATGACCGTTGTTTGCGGTGATTCGCATACAGCGACACATGGCGCACTTGGTTGCTTGGCACATGGTATCGGCACTTCTGAAGTTGAGCACGTATTGGCAACGCAGTGCTTGATCCAAAAGAAATCAAAAAATATGCAAATCCGCGTCACTGGTCAACTTGGTGCGGGCGTGACCTCAAAAGACGTCGTGCTGGCCATTATTGCGAAGATCGGTACGGCAGGCGGAACTGGACATGCGATTGAATTTGCAGGTCAAGTGTTTGAAGACATGAGTATGGAAGGTCGTATGACTGTCTGTAACATGGCAATTGAGGCTGGTGCTCGCGTGGGTATGGTGGCTGTTGATGATACGACGATAGACTATGTTAAAGGTCGCCCGTACGCGCCAAACGAGTCACAGTGGCCACAAGCTGAAGCCTACTGGCGTACATTATATTCAGATGATGACGCAGTATTTGATACCGTGGTTGAGATCGATGGTAGCCAAATAGCACCGCAAGTATCTTGGGGTACCTCGCCTGAGATGGTCGTTGATATCACCCAATCGGTACCGACACCTGACCAAGCCATTGATGAAGCCCAAGAAGAGGGTTGGTTACGCGCTTATACCTATATGGGTTTAGAAGCTGGTCAGAAAATCACGGACATTCAGCTTGATCGTATATTTATTGGCTCATGTACCAATTCGCGTATCGAAGATTTGCGAGACGCTGCAGCAGTGATCAAAGGACGTAAAGTGGCTGATAATATCAAAGAAGCCATCGTTGTTGCAGGTTCTGGACAAGTAAAACTACAAGCAGAGGCTGAAGGTTTAGATGCTTTGTTTACCGAAGCGGGTTTTGAATGGCGCGAGCCGGGTTGTTCAATGTGTCTTGCCATGAATGCTGATAAACTTGAGCCGCAAGAGCATTGTGCATCGACGTCTAATCGTAATTTCGAAGGTCGTCAGGGTAATGGTGGTCGTACGCATTTGGTCAGTCCAGCAATGGCCGCTGCAGCAGCGTTGGCAGGTCATTTTGTAGACGTTCGTACGTTTTAAGACTGATAATAAGTAGCTGACATCATGCTTATATCAACGATAAATATATGAGCATGGTGTCAAAACGGTAAAAATTTATTTACTGTTTAATACGCTTATCAAGATCGTCAGCCAGCAAAAATATAATTGATAGGAAATTTTATGCAAGCTTATAACACCCAAACCGGTATCGTTTGCCCACTTGATCGCGCAAACGTCGATACCGATCAAATTATCGCAAAACAGTTTTTGAAGTCTATTAAACGTACAGGCTTTGGCGTGAATTTATTTGATGATTGGCGCTATCTTGATGAAGGATATCCAGGCCAAGACCCCAGCACACGTGTTATCAATCCAGACTTTGTATTGAATAAACCCCGCTATCAAGGCGCTACTATATTGCTAGCACGCAGAAACTTTGGCTGTGGCTCTAGTCGTGAGCATGCACCTTGGGCACTTTCTGAGTATGGCTTTCGTACGGTTATCGCACCAAGCTTTGCTGATATCTTTTACAATAACTGCTTTAAAAATGGCATGTTACCGATTGTACTAGATGAAGCAATTGTGGATACTTTAATGAAGGCGACTGTTGCCAATGAAGGCTATGAGCTGACGGCAGATCTTGAGCGTCAGTTAGTCATCACGCCAACAGGCGAAGAGTATGCCTTTGAAGTGGATGCTTTTCGCAAACATTGCTTGTTAAATGGGCTAGATGATATCGGTTTAACCTTGCAGCAAAGCGATGCTATCAAAGACTACGAGCATAAAATGATGCAAAAAACGCCGTGGATCTTTAACGACGTACGCGCTTAGGTAAGGATTTTATGATGCCTTGCTCACAAAACTGCTGGCCAGTCGCAACGCATCGTTGAGTTATGGCGGTGAACTAGCTAAAATGAAGGGTAGTTTTTGACACATTTTATTATCTTCCTTATAAATTATCTTTCTGATAAACAGTAGCCGCCATTATGAATAAAAAACGTTATGCTCTATCGACAAGTACGATTGTTGCTGCAAGCTTATTTTTGTCAGGCTGCCAGCTATTGACGGGCTATCAAAAAATAGATGAGGCAGAAAGTGCGAAAGCGTGGGTAGGTAAGATCCAACCCGTTGCTGGCGAAGTAAATATCGCGTGCGTCGGTACTTACCACTGTGAAATCGTGCAAATAGATAAGACACTGGTTATTTCTCCTGATAATCATGAGCCAGTTAATCCTCAGATTGTAGAGGCTTTACCAAGTTATAAAGGTACTGCAACGCCCCAAATGAGCATAGAGATGACACCGCTCATGAGTAAAAACTCTATAAAGATAGTGCCATTAGCCGCATCTAGCATGCCAGGGTTGACCAACTATTATGCACGGGTGATGCCTGCAAAACGTGAAGTCCATGTCAATTTTTATCCAGAGAATAACATGGGATACGTTGAGCGTTTTGCGATGATTCATGATTTTGCGGACGCAGGTACTTACGAGTTACGTGCTTATCAAAAGAAAAGTAGTGAAAAATCTGGCAGTTTGTTGGATACAGCGTCGCCTGAGCCTTTATGTATTGATCTATTACAAGGTAATAAGGTGCAGCGCCGATTCTGTAAACAGTTAGAGTCTGAGCACCAAGGTGAGTTTGTAGAGACAGGCATGGTCAAAGCAGTGACGTCAGCATCTAAACCTAAAACGACCACAGCGTAATAAAAATTAATTGATAAAAATATATCCAAAAGGATTAGTATGGCAACAATTTTAACATTAGCGGGCGATGGTATTGGCCCTGAAATCATGACTCAAGCCATCAACGTGCTCAAAGCCGTCAATGAGAAGTTTTCACTTGATTTGACATTAGAGTCTGGATTGATTGGTGGTGTGGCTATTGATGCCACAGGTGAGCCTTTACCTGATGAAACATTAGCGCGTGCACGTGCAGCAGATGCTGTATTATTAGGCGCTGTCGGCGGCCCTAAATGGGATACGATTGAACGTAGTAAGCGCCCTGAGCGCGGTCTGCTTAAAATCCGTGGTGAGCTGGGTTTGTTTGCCAATTTACGTGTGGCAAAGCTTTATCCGCAGCTAGCCAATGCGTCAAGTATCAAGCCTGAAATTATATCTGGTTTAGATTTGCTGATTGTTCGCGAACTGACGGGTGGCATTTATTTTGGCGAGCCACGTGGTATTCGCACATTAGAAAATGGTGAGCAGCAAGGCTATAACACGATGGTGTATAGCACCAGTGAGATTCAGCGTATCGGTAAAGTTGCTTTTGAGTTAGCAAAAACCCGTGCCCAAGCCGCAGGTACAGCTGCCAAAGTATGTTCAGTAGACAAAGCCAACGTCTTAGAAGTGACTGAGCTGTGGAAACAAACAATGATTCAGATGCAGCAAGCAGAGTATAGCGATGTGGCGTTATCCCACATGTATGCTGACAATGCTTGTATGCAGTTGATTAAAGATCCTAAGCAGTTTGATGTCATGGTAACAGGCAATATGTTTGGTGACATTTTATCTGATGAAGCGGCAATGTTGACCGGTTCTATTGGTATGCTGCCATCAGCGAGCTTGGATGAGAATGGCAAAGGTATGTATGAGCCATGTCATGGTTCTGCGCCTGATATCGCTGGGCAAGATAAAGCCAATCCATTGGCGACTATTTTGTCTGTCGCTATGATGCTGCGTTATACCTTTAAGCAAGAGGAAGCCGCACAAGCGATCGAGCAAGCAGTCAGTGATGTGCTTGATGATGGTCTGCGTACGCTTGATATTTTAGACAGCAGTGAAGCTGGACTCAAGCAAGTGGGCTGTCAAGAGATGGGGCAAGCGGTATTGGCTAAACTGGTATAAGTCAGCTAATCTAATGTAGACCATTTTAAGGTAGTTTTTACAGTTTAATCTCGTTCATTTTATACCCATAAGTTGCTGAGCAATTTATGGGTTTTTTCTGTTATATGGTATTGAGTCATGCCTTATTGTAAACGGATCAGTGCGTTTGTTCACCCTCTTAACAAATGCACAGTAGGAAGAGTCAGTTATTAACATAAAGCTGTTAGGGAATAGTGGCAAGACTATGGCAATATATTTCTATAATAAATTTTTCGATATTTTTTGATATATGGTAACTATTTAGGGAGTTTTTTTATGTCTCAATTACTTAAGGTTAGCAGCCTTGTTATAGCGATGGGTACAGCGTCCGCATTATTAGTAAGTTGTAGTAGCAATGCTAATAATAGCGCACAAACGGCTAATGACAGCAAGTCGTCTAATAGTGGTATGACAGGCACTACAACAGATAATAATAACCATGCAGGAACCGAAGCAAAGATGAGTACTAGTAGCAACCAATCTACTAGTAACCAAACTAATAGCAACAGTATCAATGCTGATACGATGGACAGCACGATGGCTGATAGTAACGATATTAGTCCAGTAACCAACGGTGTTAGTCAGCAAATAAATGGTAATAGCAAAGCCGCAAATTCGCTAAATGAATTACTAACCAAAATTGAATACAGTACAGAAAATCTATCAGAAACTGCTAAAAAGGTAAATGAAGCAACATGGAAAGCTGATACCAAAATTGATCGTAATGTTGCTACCAAATTACAAGCGCTACTGAACTGGAATCATAGTGGTGTGGGTGCAGTGGATGGCTATTGGGGCAAAAACACGCGTAAAGCCATGCAAGCTTTTCAAAAGGCTCAAGGATTACCAGTAACTGAAGCGGTCAATGAAGAGACGTGGCAAGCATTAACTAAGAACTCTACGCTTACTTCACAGCCTGTATTGGTCAGTTATCAGCTGACAGATGCTGATGTGAATGTCAAAACTACCCAAATTCCTGCTAGTGCTGAAGCCAAAGCCAAGCTAGATGGTATGTATTATGAAAGCGTCCTTGAAGCCTTGGGCGAAAAATTTCATATCAGTCGTGATTATCTCAAATCGCTTAACCCAAATGCCAATTTCAAAAGTGGCGAAACCATCATTGTCTATAACCCAGGAAACCCTAATACAACACCAGTGAGCCGAGTGGTCGCTGATAAAGACACGCAAACCCTATATGCATACGATGACAGTGACAATCTGGTTGCCAGCTATCCAACCACAGTAGGCAGCACAGCAACACCTTCACCAACGGGTACGCATAAAGTCAAAGTCAAAATTCACGAGCCAAATTACACCTATACTAGCGATAATGGCAAAAAATCTATTATCCCGCCAGGCCCTAACAATCCCGTTGGTGTGGTATGGATTGGCCTTAGCAAACCATCGTATGGCATTCATGGATCACCCGATCCTGAACGTATCAGTCGTCAGGCATCAGCAGGTTGTGTTCGCCTCACTAACTGGGATGCACTGAGCCTATTAGGTGTTATCAAGAACGATGCCACTGTCGAGTTCAAATAACTCATCGTTTAATTATTTCATAAAACGCAGACAAAAAAAATACCGCTGAAATTTAGCGGTATTTTTTTATGGTAAAACAAACAGCAAACACGAAATAGCTAAAAAAGTGATAGGCAATAATGAGCAGGTTAGCGTTTTCATTATTATTATCAGTCAAACCACTCAAGCGTCTATATCAGCTATCAGCGATAAAGTAGCTATTTGGTTATTGGCTGTATTTTTATAAATACTTTTATAACCATATGAGTTGGCGAGTATTTAGTTTTTACCACGGTAAGTAATACGACCTTTAGATAGGTCATAAGGGGTCATTTCAACCTTAACTTTATCACCTGTTAAGATACGAATATAGTGCTTACGCATCTTACCTGAGATGTGTGCAATGATTTCGTGTCCGTTTTCTAAACGAACTTTGAACAAAGTGTTAGGAAGGGTATCAATGACTTCGCCTTCAAATTCGATAATATCGTCTTTTGCCATAATTTGTATCAATCAATTAAAAATAAGCCCATATTATACGTAAGTTAGCGGATTAAAGCAATACAGAACCTGGTTTTGACTTGACAGCATGTAAGTGATATGTATGCTAATTTACACTGATTTAGTCAGGTAAGTTTAACCAAATCGGTGTGAGGGGTGCTTGCGGCAATAGGCGCTGGAAATGCTCAGGATAATAGGCATTGATGAAATACAAGCCATCCCCTGAGGCCGTAGGCGGCGCAATTGTCCGATCCTCTTTGCTCAAAATGTTTAAAAAGTCTGCTGGCTCTAACTCATGTCTGCCAATCGCGTATAGCGTACCCATCAAGTTACGAACCATGTGATGCAAAAATCCATCTGCCTGTATATCGAACACTATAAACTGACCATGAGCGAAAAGGTCGGCATGACTGACGGTACGTACTGGCTGATTGGATTGACAGGCTGCCGCACGGTAGCTGCTAAAATTGTGAGTACCAACGATATCGGCAGCTGCCTTTTGCATCGCTGCTAGGTCTAAAGGCTCATAGATATGGGTAACCTGATGATTGAGTATCGCAGAGCGCTGCGCTTGATTAAGGGTGATATAACGATAACGACGAGCAATCGCACCAAAACGCGCATGGAAATCAGCTGGCATCGGCTGAATCCAGCGCAAAGCAATATCGTCAGGCAGTAGGCTATTGACACCGCGTAACCAGTTATGAGTAGGGCGATACGCATGCGTGGTAAAATGAGCAATCATATTGCTGGCATGAACACTGGCATCAGTACGTCCAGCGGCGATGACTTCGACGGATTCATTGGCGACCTTGCCGATAGCGGTTTCTAGTGCTTCTTGTACACCCAGCACTTCTCGTTGTCGCTGCCAACCATGATAGTGCGTACCCAAAAACTCAATCGCAATCGCCAAAGTATAGGTTGGTGAACGTTCAGGTTCGATAGTTTCAATCTTAGACATTTTGGTTTCTAAGCTTATAAAGTTGGAATTAATTAAGGAGCATTTATCGCTTTTTGATGCTTGTGCCAGGCTGACTGACATTATTCAACCAGCGCTGTCGACGTCTTGCTGGACTGTCATAGCGCAGTAGCAACCATAACAACCGTGCATAAATAGCAGGGATGGTTAAGCGTCCACCAGCAATAACGTGGTAGTCATATTGCCAACTGCCTGCCGCGTAGCTGTCGCTCACACCGCCAAACGGACATTGACTGGCAGATATCACCATGTGTCCATGCTCGTGAACCAAATCAAGCGTCTTTGCTAGTGCAGCTGAATAGGGAATATTCCCCGCGCCAAATCCTAATAGGATAATGCCACAAGGCGGCTGTGATAATAACGCTTGTAGTTGATTATTGAGCACCTGAACATCATTAGGTAAGCAGTATAAAGCATGGATCTTGGCCTGCTCAGCACTTGCTTTGATATTGGGTAGTAAGTCTTGCTGATCATCAAGCCAATGCTGCCTACGGGTATCTGAGAGATTTTTTATATAACTGTTGGCTGGATACGCTGCTCGAGAATGCCCAGTAAATGCCATAAGGTCATGGCTGTGAATTTTTTGCACCGTTTGTGCAGGCCACGATTCGCCGCCAAAGCTAATCTTGACACCTGATTCACCAGCCGCAGCTAGCTTCAATGAGTCGTTAAGGTTGCCCCAAGCGTCGCTATGAGCATCGATATCGTAGGAGTGAATCACTTCACTATCTAATAACGGCCGCATACTTCCAGTAACCACAATACAAATATCGCTACCGGCAAAAGCTTCTGCTAAAAATGCACCTAAATAACTCAACGTGTCAGTGCCACTAATCAGGACAAAGCGTTTATCACCTTGATTATAAGCATTCAGTAATAGCTGATAAAAATGTACAAAATCAACTGGCGTAAGCTGGCTACTGTCTTTGATCAGCGTGTTGTCTAGCCATGAAATCGTGAGTGAACCAGTCGTATTGCCTTGCTCAGCCAATAGCTTTTGTAGCGTAGGTAAAAAGATGTCTGCCGATAGCGGCGCTAGAGGTTTGCCATAGCTACCAAAGGTACCACCAGCATAGATTAATTGAATGGAGTCAGACATAGTTTTGGTCATAAAAGAAGATGGCATAGTATCAACACAGTAAACAATTATGAAAAAAGAAGCGCCAGAGCGTTTATTAGTGACAGGTTGAGAGGTCAGTAATAGATAGTATAGTCGAACCACTATTAAAGTGTTACAGCGTTAGACTCGTTTAGCCTACTACTGTAGTACTTGCACTCGTCTGCCTTGTACCACTTTTAATATTGATTGACTATATTAGAATTAAATGCAAAAAATCAGCAAGCCTCCGATAATAAGAGATACTTGCTGATAGGCATCTAAACGACTGATTATACTGTGCGCTCAAGTAATAGTTGTGCTTGTTGTTTCTGCTCACTATTACCCTGAGCGATCACTTCATTAAGCAAACGTTTGGCACTGTCATATTCGCCTAATTGTAAATACTGATTGGCTAAATCTAGCGTCACTTGATTGCTATCTAATGATTTTACAAAGTCAAAATCTGCGGCAAAGCGCGATGAAAAATCTTCTGCTGATTCAACCGCTTCATGACTGATAGCTGTTTCAAGTTCTGCTGGTGCAACGGTAGAGGCCGGGGGAGTCGCTACAGAAGGGTCTAATGAAGAGTCAGTTTCTATGATATCGAAGTCATCAGCTATAGGCGTGTCATCATCAAATCTTAACGACGTAACTGGCGTGGTATCTGACGCTTCAAAAGCATCAATGTCGGTGTCATCATTGATCAGTTGTTCTTCAAAACTTAAGTTTGCAACGCTATCATCTTCGAGAGTACTACTATCAGAATCAGCGTTTTCAAAGTCAATATCTTCCAAAACAAAGCCATCAATATCGTTACTTACGTCAGTAGTAGATGGCTCATTAATCGCGAAAGTGTTAACGGCATCAATGTCGTCTGATTCGTCCAGATCGTCTAAAGATAAAGTAAAGTCATCTTCAATGTTTTGGACAGCATTGCTATAAGCTTTTTCTTCATTTTTATTAACAGAAGCATCTTTATCTGCATCGGCTGCTAAATCATCAAAATCTAAGATGAAGTCGTCTTCTAACACTAATGCTTCGCTTTCACTGTCTTGAACATCTGATACGTCAGAATTTTTAATTAAAGTGTTTTCTGCAGGTGATTCAAAATCGAACTCAAAGTCACTAAGGTCGTTGTCTTCTATGACCTCATTATTTTTGATGGTATCAGTATGGTCGCTTGTAGAAATATAAAGGCTATCATCATCTGTGGCCAATGATGTAACAGGAGTCTCATCAGTAGCATTTGACTCATTGAAATCATCTTCTAAGTCACTGAGCGTCAGATCAAAGCTATCGTCTACGTTTTCAGTAGGCTCACTTGAAAACACTGGGCTATCAATAGGTTTGTCTATTACTAAATCGTTATTATCTTCAATAACAGGACGATCAAATATGTCAGCTGTATCATCGGCTTGATTGGTAGTAGATAAAACGAAATCTAGACTATCAAAACCATCGTGATTGTTTTCTGTTGTTGCCTCGTCTGTTACCACTTCTGGTGCGGCTACTGGGCTTTGCTCTCCAATGTATAAATCTTTTAATTCATCAGCAAGCGTAATGGTTTTTGCGTCGTTATGAGTTTTAATGCTGTTATAGACATCATGAAAGTTTTCTGGCTGATCTAGCGTAGCGTATATGCTCAATAGCTTAATAGATAACTGACTGTCATTAGGCTTTTCGTTTAGTCCACGATTGATCGTTTCAATGGCTTTGTCGTAGCGCTGTTGATCCATGAAACGCTGGGCAATCGTAATATGATCGAACTTATTGCTATCATTTTGATTGGTTTGGGCAGCAGGGCCATAATCCGTTTTTGATGCTGGTGCAGCGGTATTTTTTACTGAGCTTACAGGTGGTTGTGCACTTTGTTTTTGTGCTTTATTTTTGCGCAATAAAAAACCAGCGACTAACAGGATAAGCACCAATCCGGCGATGATATATAGCATATTGTCCATAGTTATTTCTACTCCTAAGATCACAGCATATTGCGTTGATCCGTTAGGCAATTATTGATTGCGTAGTTTTTTGAGACGAGCTTGTAGCTCAGCCAGTTTTTGATTTTGTAATTGAAGCTTTTTTGTATAGTTGTCCAGCGCGCTGCTGGTTTTTGACAAGCGCTGAGCTTGTGAGGCAGTCTCTTGTCTTGATGCTTTTAGCGTTGCTAATATATCGGTGCTTAGACCATTGCTTTTATCTGCCGCTGATTTCGCCTGAGTGCCATCTGCATTACCATCATGACCAGGGGCAAGGACAGAAAACTGTGCTTGTGGCAGTTTCTGTGTTTTAGTGGTAGTCGGTTTCTTAGGTACGCTGGCCGCCTGTACTGTCTCAGACGACTTTTTGGGTGCTGTTTGCGCTGACTTTTTTGCCACAGGCGTATTTGCTCTACGACTGTATTGTCTTCGGGCATTAATGGCATCCTCTAAATGTTGCTGTGACGGTATAACATCGTAGCTAGGTAAGCGAAGCTTAGCATCTGCTTTTAGTTGGTCAGCATCTTGATTAATAAAAGCATCAGGGTTCTGTGACTGAATTTGTTTCATTACAGTCGACGTGTCTAGGTTGTTTTCACGTGCGATCTGCTGCGCGATCATCCACAAACTATCATTGCGTTGCACCTGATACTGAGTTGTTGCATTCCTCGTTACTTTATTGCTAGCTGTACTTGGATTATTCATAGTTTTGGATGGTACAGGTGATGCTATATTAGCAGGTATATTACTGCCTTGAGCTGCGGCGATAACACGATTGTCTGAGTCGATTGCACTTTTTGAGTCATCTCTCGCTTTAGGGGTTGTTGCTTTGACAGGTGAGCTTGCCATGAGGTCAGAGTCTGCTTTACTGCTTGGTTGTATTTGGCGCGTCACTTGTATGTTTAGGATATCAAGCTGCTTGTCAGTACTTGGCTTATCTGCCGCAACTACGTTGTTATGAGTGCGCGCCTCAGTACCGCCTTTATCATCAGGTGTCATGGTACCGCTACTACTTGCTACACTTAATCCACTGTTATCCGAAGTGTTCACCGAGCTTTGGCTGTTACCAATAGCAGTTGAATGACCGGTATTATTTTTTATGTCAGCATTGCTGTTTAAGCGACCATTATTGAGACGGCTAGGTGTATAGGTAAGACTGTTGACCTGTGAGATAGCCGTCACTGTTGGCGCCTGAATATTAGGTGCTGGTGATGTAGAAGCCAACAATTCAGTCGCTGATTTGCTTGGTTTTGATAACTTGGGCGAGGATATAGCAGGGGCCGACATCAGTGGCGGCGGCGCGCCTTTTCTGACCGTCAAAGGCATGGCATTACTTACAGAAACGCTAGGCAAATTTGGCTTCTTGGCACCTGTGGCGATATTCTTACCAGTATTGATAGGTACACTATCTTTTAATGGCATCAGTAGCGTTTTTGGTACCATATTTTGCCGACCATTATCATTAATCGCTAAAACGACATCAGCAAAAGGCTTAGACACAGGCTGTGATGTGGTAATAAAAACTTGACCGCTGGTCGCCGAAGTAGGCTGAAAGCGTACCCTCATAGAGTCAGTCGAGGTCAACCCCATTTGCTGGTAAATGGTCGAGTTTGCCAAACTGGCAGAAAAGTCAGCTGATTGAATGTTACTGACGACGATGCTCGCTACTAAAGGCTCATGCTGGGCCGAAGTGACCACCGTCTTACCAATGGTTGCTGCTTGTACGCTCGGCACTAACACGGCGGACCCTACAGAACAAAATAGTGCCATCGATACCGCGCGATGTACAGTAGTCAAGCGACGAGATAGATGACAAGACATGAGCAGCCCTTTAGTATAAATAAGTTGTCTTTGCTGTTATAACAAAATACCGTTTAGTTTACCAGTTTATTTCACAACTGTTGTGTCCAATGCACAAAGTGTCTTTGTAGTGTTCACTGAGCTTTTTTATCTAGTAGCATGGCATCGCCATAACTAAAGAATCGATACTGTTTTTCGATAGCATGTTGATAGGCGTGTTCAATAGATGCCTTACCTGCGAATGCTGATACTAGCATTAGTAGTGTCGATTTAGGTAAGTGGAAATTGGTCAATAACCGATCGATAACGCCGAATTTGAACCCAGGGTAAATAAATATATCTGTATCGCCTGACCAACTAGAAAGTGCCTGACCGTCAATGGCAGTCTGTTGATATGCTGTCTCAAGAACCCGTGTCACTGTGGTACCAATCGCAATAACCTTTTTACCATTCGCGTGCGTTTGATTGATGAGGTCTGCCGTGGCCTGCGGCAAATGCGCGTATTCACTATGCATGGTGTGATTGAGCAGATTGTCTGTTTTGACGGGAGCAAAAGTACCCGCCCCAACGTGCAATGTGACAAAAGCGGTGTTGATACCTTTCTCGTCAAGCTTGCTCAGTACGGATTCATCGAAGTGTAAGCTTGCCGTTGGTGCAGCCACGCTAGCGAGCTTGGCAGGATCATGAAAAACGGTTTGATAACGAGTGTTGTCAGTGTCATCAGCATGGCGCTCAAAGTAGGGCGGGATAGGCAGTTCACCATAAAGCTCTAGATGCGGCAATATCGGCGCATCAAACGCCAAAATGAATAAGTTGTCTTGGCGACCAATCATCGTAGCGCTCATATGACCATCGGCAAGTTGTAAGCGTTGACCAAGCTTGAGCGCTTTGCTGGCTTTTACATGGCAAAGGGCAATATGCTCTTGATTAACTGCTTCATCATTGGTGTCTTTTAGATGCAGTGGCACTTCATCCAAGTCCGAGATACCAACTAGGCGTTCAATCAGTACTTCAAGTTTACCGCCAGTATCCTTTTGACCAAATAAGCGTGCTTTCATCACCTTGGTATCATTAAAGACAATCAGATCTCCAGCCTCTAATAAGTGAGGCAACTCAGAAAACAAACGATCTTCTACACGAGTGTCATTTATTTGAGTACGAGCTGGCAAGTATAGAAGTTTTGAAGCAGAGCGCTGCGCTAATGGGTAGCGTGCAATCAGACTGTCTGGCAGCTCATAGTCATAATCTTCAACGCTCAGATAATCTAAGACGTCGTTGTTTTTGTCGGTATCAGTTGGCGCGTCAGTATCAGCAGAGTCAATGTGAAAGTCGGTCATAATCAGTCTTTAAATGGATAGGGATTTCGGCATAATTGTAGCAGAAATACCTTTGTGAGAGGATACTTTGCTCAGCAGTAATCATGTATAAGATATGCTTCAAACCTATAAATAGCCTAAGTAAATATTATAGGCTATGTCAACTTACAGAGAAGTTTTTATCAGTTGTAGACTAATTTATTCGAATAGATTTAGTTGAGGCAGTAACTGAGCGGCAGGTGCTAACGAAGAAAAAGTCACGCCAACTAGCCGAATAGGCAGCTGGCGTGGAATATCCAAGAATAGCTTGTCTAGCCAATAATGTGCAGACTCAGCGCTATCAAACGTCGTAGAAAGCGTGTGTGAGCGAGTGATTTGAGTAAAGTCTGAATATTTGATTTTTAGAGTAATGGTATGAGCGACTAACTGCTTTTGGTGCATTTGATTAAAGGCATCGGCGTTTTGCTCATATATTTGGGTGAGTAGCGCGTCATCATCATTTAGATTATTTTTGAATGTGGTCTCTGAACCAACAGACTTGTGCGTGCGTTCAGACTTTACAGGGCGCGCATCGCGGCCATGAGCAATATCATGATAAAACTGACCACGTTTACCAAATTCTTGTACCAATACGGCAGCTGGTGTACGCCGAAGATCAGCGCCATTACTCACACCCATCGCATGTAAGCGCTTTGCCGTTGCTTTGCCTATGCCATGAAACCGCTCAATGGGTAGCGTGCTAATAAAGTGATCTGCCTCTTTTGGCGTGATGATGGCTGTACCGTTAGGCTTATTGATGTCAGAGGCAATCTTGGCGAGCATTTTATTAAATGACACGCCAGCAGAAGCAGTCAATCCTGTATATTCCAATATCTGCGCACGTAACCAATTGGCCATCAATGTCGCTGAGCCTTTGTGTACAGATAACCCTGTGACATCAAGATACGCTTCATCTAATGATAGCGGCTCCACATGGGGCGTTAAACTATGCATAATGCGGCGAATATCACTACTGACCGCTCGATAAACCTCGAAACGCGGTCTTACAAATATCACTTCTGGGCAACGTTTGCGAGCTTCATAGCATGACATTGCAGAGCGTACACCGAATTGACGCACCTCATAACTGGCAGCGGCAACCACACCTCGACCATTAGGATCGCCACCAACCACCAATGGCTTACCACGTAGTTCAGGAAAGTCACGTTGCTCCACACTGGCATAAAAAGCATCCATATCGATATGAATGATTTTACGGGAGTTCAATTGAGTAGAGTCTGTCATATTCAGTATTTTACCTGAATTAATGGCTTTTTCTATTATCAATTGTTAGAGACCAAAGTAGCTTTTCCGTAAATTTTTGACTAAACCGCAATAATATTTAACTATTGATATATATTGGTAATTAAATATATTGTAATGTTATGTACAGCAAACAAGACAACTTTATAAACCTTATGCTAATGTTAGCGAACAGTTGTTTTCTATCAGCATCTTTTATTAAGAGGTTTGGTAAGTTATTTTATTTTAATAAACCGTCTATCTTAATAGAGCTGCCATTCATCGTAAATTTGATGGACATCTATTATAGTTGGCAGATTAAAGTTTTAAACTATAAGTATTCACAGTAATAGGCACGGTAACAAGAGTAGTTAACGCCTCATATATTTTTAGTACTGTAAAAAGACGTTGTTTGTAGCGCTCATACCAAACTTGTGCATTGAGTACTGGTAGATTAGCTCTTTAAAAAAATATCGTTGCTAGAGAGTTCAGAACGACCAAGGAGCAGAAAATGAATAACGAATTGAAAGGGAGTGATTTAACACGGGCAATGCTAGCACGCGGCGAAAAACGAATATGGTGTGCAGTTTGCGATGACAGCGACGAGCAAGCTATGATGGATCATTGTGGTAATGACTTTACCGCGTATATTGTGTCGTTTCGTAATGGGTCTTTTTATTGCAGTGCTGGCATGCCATGGAGCTATGCCGTACCGATTAAGATAAGTGTTGTTAGAGAATCTGAAGTAGCGATGTAAACAAAGAATATCACAGATATAAAAGTAACAGACACAAAAAAACCTCCGAAAAGGGAGGTTAGATTGTACTGCTATATGGTACCAGTGGTCGGACTCGAACCGACACGCTTTTAAAGGCAACGGATTTTGAATCCGTCATGTCTACCAATTCCATCACACTGGCATGTTAGAAGATAATGTCTATTAAATAAATACTATCGAATTGGGTTACAGGGTTAACTCTGTATAGGCTGCGTATTATAGCAGCCTATTTTTGATCGTCAAGACTTATTTAAAATAATTTTCGATCAATTCAACATTTTTAACCTACAAAAGCCCGTTCAACTGCGTAATCTGCTTGCACACCCATGCGCGGTGAAACGGTTAGGCCAAAATCATCCAAAATGGCTGACACTTCGGCGTTGAATGGCATGCTGCCACATAACATGACGCGGTCGTCGTCTTTATTCATTGGAGGCAAACCGATGTCTTCGAATAATTTACCTGATTTCATCAAGTCTGTGACTCGGCCTTGGTTTCTAAACTCTTCACGAGTGACAGTCGGGTAGTAGATGAACTTTTCGCGGAACCATTCACCAAAGATTTCATCATTAGGCAGCTCATTTTCGAACATATCGCGATAAGCCAAATCATCAACGTGGCGGACACCATGAACCAAAATAACTTTGTCAAAACGCTCATATACTTCAGGGTCACGTGCCAATGCCAAGAAAGGGGCAAGTCCGGTACCTGTTGAGAGCATGTATAAATGTTTGCCAGGTAATAAATCATCTAATACCAACGTACCTGTTGGTTTTTTGCTGACCAATAGCTCATCGCCGACTTTGATGTGCTGCAAACGTGAGGTTAAAGGGCCGTCTTGAACTTTGATGGAGAAAAACTCTAAATGCTCTTCGTAGTTAGGACTAGCAATCGAGTAAGCACGTAGCAGTGGTCTACCATCGACAACAAGACCAATCATCGCAAATTCGCCATTACGAAAGCGTAGGCCATCGTCACGAGTGGTTTTGATACTAAATAGAGAGTCATTCCAATGATGAACCTCTGTGACCGTTTCGGTGCGAAGTTTTGACATAAAGTCCTCGTTAATTAATAAGTGGTTATCGCTGTCGTTAGGCTTAAATACGTATTAAATCAAAATTTTCAATGATAGATTAAAAAATATAAAAACCTATCAGTATTCTAATAGTTATCGAAAAAGCTGAATGTTAAAACGTACCTACCGTAAAATTCAATAATCAGGTTTATCTATCAGCCGATAGGGCTGTAGACTATTTTTTGTGCATGTTAAATCATCAGTATTGATAAGAGGAGTTACAGATAAGCCAAATGTAAAAGACTCTCATCAAAAAATTTCTTGCACATGATATCAAACTTTAAAGTAAAAATCCGTCTAGCTGCTACCCACCAGCATGATAAAATGGAATATCGTTAGTGAGTAATTTTGTATCATTTGGCCAAATTGTCTAAAAAGAACCGTTTTTTATTACTGGAGCCGCGCTATGTCTGATGACAATATGTCTTTAGATAACTCTCACCACGCCCCAATCATTGGCTACCATCGTGCGCCGCTTTCACAAAAATTTGGGGCGCCGCGTCAGCCGAATTTGGTCGCGCTGATCAGTGCCATTGAAATGCTAGCGCCCTACGATACGCCAGCCGCGTTTGAGGGTTTAGAAGACTTTAGCCATATATGGATCAGTTGGCAGTTTCATCATAATTATCGAGATAAAGACAATCAACAAGCCAATAATGGCTTTCGAGCGCAAGTGCGGCCACCAAGATTGGGTGGCAACCAAAAGATAGGCGTATTTGCCAGTCGCAGTATGTATCGTCCATCAGAGCTGGGACTGTCCGTTGTCAAACTTGAGCGTATTGAGATAGTACAAGGTCGCGTACTACTTATCATCAAGGGTGCTGATATGATAGATGGCACGCCAATTATCGATATAAAGCCGTACGTAGCTTATAGCGACGTGCTTCTAGATGCAAAAAGTGGATTTGCACCGATTGCGCCAATATTGCTAGATGTGGTCATAACAGAGGCGGCTTACGAACAATTTATGCTGCTAGCAAGCGTAGCAGAGCCTGCTGAAGTCAGTAATAATGATGCAAGCCATAGCTCTATAAAGAGTGTGCCGAAAAGTGCTACAGTTGCTTCGATGGTCGAG
The DNA here is from genome assembly GCF_014280455.1 of Psychrobacter sp. KCTC 72983. Taxonomy (NCBI): domain Bacteria; kingdom Pseudomonadati; phylum Pseudomonadota; class Gammaproteobacteria; order Moraxellales; family Moraxellaceae; genus Psychrobacter; species Psychrobacter sp. KCTC 72983. Next base: position 174,654 of record NZ_CP060390.1, on the reverse strand, counting down.
CACATACAAAGTCAATTGCTAATCTCTGATATCGATGCTATCAAAGCGCTAATTGCGCAAGATCCAAGGCCTGCATACCGCCGCAGAGAGAAAAAAACCTCATTTATCATGCGCTATAAGTCTGTTGATGTGAGCTTTTGGCTGATAGACTCAGGACAGTTGCAAATAACAGCGGTAGTGGCAATATAAGTGATATGAATCGATAGCATGTTTGTCAACGTACCCCAAACAATAAAAGAAGAAAAATATGGCTGCTCAGAATTATTCGATAGTGATTGATTTACGCTGGTGCCTAGATGAATTATTGGCAGATAAAGTCATCGATCAACGTGGCTATAATTTGGTAATCACCAGCCGCCGAAACAAAGCGCAGCATCCATTGCTGACGATTAGTGAGTTTGGCTTGCCCAATGGCCATGCCCTAGATGGTAACTCTGATAATAAGTTGACGCTGGCATGGCTAAATCAGTGGCTAGCGGCCAAAGCAGACATGCCACTCGTTCGTATTGATCCATTAAAAGTTGACGTCCCGGCAGTGACGCAGCTGATGTCTTTTGAATATGCACGCTCACAGTATATTTTGCCCATTGAGGTCACTTTAGATGAAGTGGTCATCGGGACAGATCAACCTTTTCATACTGATTGGCACTCAAATATCGAAAAGCTAATCAAGTCAAAAAGCTATCGCACGGTCTATATCAATCCTGAGCAAATCAATCGCTACCGCCAAGAGTTCTATCAAGTCACGCAAGCAATAGCAGGGGCAAATAGTGTTCACAAACGTGCTGCGGCTGATGTTACTAATGTCGAAGCATTGCTGCAATTGGGTGACAACACCAACCCTGATGCCAATGACCAGCATATCGTCAGAGTCGTTGATTGGCTCTTACAATATGCTTTTGAGCAGCGTGCCAGTGATATCCATTTGGAGCCGCGCCGTGAGACGGGCAAAGTGCGCTTTCGTATTGATGGCGTGCTGCATACTGTGTACGAGATGCCACTCGCGATTATCGTGGCAGTGACGGCACGTATCAAAATCTTAGGGCGTCTGAACGTTGCAGAAAAACGTAAGCCGCAAGATGGTCGACTAAAAACGCGTACGCCGAAAGGGCTAGAGACTGAGCTACGTCTCTCTACCATGCCCACTGCCTTTGGTGAAAAGCTGGTCATGCGAGTCTTTGACCCTGAAGTGCTCGTTCGCTCGTTCGCGCAGCTTGGTCTGTCGGGTAAGCAGCTTGAGACGTGGCATGAGCTGACCGCAAATCCCAACGGCATTATTTTGGTCACGGGCCCAACCGGATCAGGTAAAACCACCACCCTTTATAGCACGCTCAAGCAGCTAGCCACTGAGCAAGTAAATGTTTGTACGATTGAAGACCCCATTGAGATGATCGAGCCTGCCTTTAACCAAATGCAGGTCAATCCAGGTGTCGATTTGTACTTTGCGGATGGTATTCGCTCCCTGATGCGTCAAGATCCTGACATCATTATGGTTGGGGAGATACGGGATGCAGAAACAGCAAATATGGCAGTACAAGCCTCACTGACGGGGCATTTGGTGCTCTCGACCTTGCATACCAATGACGCACCAAGTTCTATTACGCGCTTGCACGATCTGGGCATTCAGCCTTTTTTGACCTCAGCGACTATATTAGGGGTCATGGCACAGCGCCTGTTACGGACGCTATGTCCGCACTGCAAACAAGCTGTGGACGTCACCGTAGATAGTGAGAGTGCCATCCAATGGCAAGAGCTTGTTCAGCCTTGGCGCGCGCCAGTACCCACACAGATTTATACCGCGCAAGGCTGCGAGCACTGTCGACATACTGGTTATCAAGGACGAGTCGGACTCTATGAGATTATGCCGCTCTCTAATGAGTTAAAAAAATTGGTCGCTGCCGATGCCAATTTAGACGTACTTAAGCAACAGGCATACCGCGAAGGGGTGCAACCCTTACGTGTCTCTGGTGCAAAACGCGTGAGTGAAGGGGTGACGACGATAGAAGAGGTGATGCGTGTGGTGCCGCTACATTAGTATGAAATATTTACAAACCAGATTATCAACAATAGCCACACCTAAATATTGCTGTGTTTGACTATAGCGATATTTTCTCGACTTGAAAATATAAGTCTTTAGAGCAATCAATACACTAACGAATGTTAAATTCCAATAACTTTTACTGATACTGTTCCAATAACGAGATTATTTATGTTTACAGATACGCATTGCCATCTTAACCGCTTAGATCTAACCAAATATGATGGCCAACTGGCTGGCGCGATTGACGCCATGAAAACGGCTAATGTCACTCGCGCGATGGCGATCATGTGTGATTTTGCTGAATATGATGAGATTGCTGATATTGTCAGCACTTATAATGATGAGACTTTAAACCTAGGGATGAGCGTCGGTATTCATCCTTGTGAAGACATTGGTATATTACAATCAGCGACAGTCGAGCGTCTGATAGAAACGGCCAAAGCGGATCATGTGTGGGCAATTGGAGAGACAGGACTCGATTATTACTGGTCAACAGAAAACAAAAAAGCGCAGCAAGCCAGCCTTGCGCGTCATATTCATGCCAGTCAGCAACTAAAAAAGCCACTCGTCATCCATATGCGTGATGCCAAAGAAGACACGATTGATATTCTAAAAAGTGAAGGTGCGGAGCATGGCATCATTCATTGTTTTACTGAAGATTGGGAGACGGCGAAGCGTGCGCTAGATCTAGGGTTTTATATCTCATTCTCAGGTATCGTGAGCTTTAAGAGCGCGCAAGACATCAAGGATGCAGCTCAAAAAATGCCGAGAGACAGAATACTCATTGAAACTGACAGTCCATACTTGGCGCCAGTCCCCAAACGCGGTAGACCAAACGAGCCTGCATATGTTCCCTACGTGGCAAACTGTATCGCAGACATGTATGGATGTAGTAGCGAGGAAGTCGGTGCACTGACGGCAAAAAACTTTGAAAATTTACTAGCACAGTATCATTAAAATGGTTATGCTATGACCACTCAGTCATTTATTTGATAGTCTTGTGGTTCAATCCCCTTAGGTATGTATCACACTAAATATAGCCACCTGATTATCAATGACTATTTAGCAAACATAAGCATATTCCCTTTTGTGGTCCTCGAGCAGTCTTGGTACAGTCCCATACTTTCATTGCCGATGTACTGCCGTAAATGATGGTTGTATGCTTAATCTTGTCATGTTTTAGGAGAGATTATGAGTCGTCAGCATCAGTTTAAGGCACGAGAAGAAAATATCTTAGCGATGGCAGAGCAATTGCTACTTGAGTCAGGCGATGGTGATATTACTTTGGACAGTTTGGCCGATCAGCTCGACTTGGCTAAAGGCACGCTATATAAGCATTTTTCTAGCAAAGATGAGCTTTATCTGCGTATTATTATCCGCTACGAAGAGCAGCTATTTGATATCAACCGTATTGATGACTGCCCATCGGCAGGCGTTGCCCGCATGATTTTTCAGCAGCTATTTAATCCGCAAAAAGCCATGCTATTGAATCAAATCGAAGAGCGTCTGGCAGCATCGGTCACTGGTCTGAATCGCTTATTTGGCGAGTTGTATGATATTCGTCGCCAGCGTATGAAGCGCTTGATTGATATTATCAGTGCTTATCTGAAAGACGAGCATAGTAGTCTGAGTACTCGCGATTATTTATCTTCTATTTGGGCGATGGGTCAAGGCGGTGCGGGTCTACTAAACTCAAGCTTTTATCAGCGTTATTTGGGTCGACGTGATACCTTGCGCTACGCCTTTGTTCAGCAAATGTTAGAATTGCCGAGTCATTATCCTGCCGAAGATGAAGAGGTGATGGATGAGGATATGCAAGAGTTGGTCGAGCAAATCGATACAGAATCAGAAGAGCATCGCAATACCAATTATTAGAATGTCGACTGATTTTCGATGTCATTGATTATTTAGTGTTACGTGTTGTCATACCTGATATGGCAGCACGTCAAAATCTATCTTTCAATGTATCTTTCTTAGCGTTCATAAAAATGAACGTTATCACCCTATATACAAAACTGAATTATAGGCTTATAGGTGCAATATGCCGGTCACTGTCAAGACTCAGTCCAGCTCAGCGGCCAACTGCCCTTTAGCCATCGTCGGTCAAACGCCTTGTCCAAATCGCTTTGGTATTTTAGCTACATCGTCTGATTGTAGTTGTCTCTCTCTATCAAGTAATGCATGTCCCTCACAACATACCTCATCAATAAGCAGTCATAAGCAAAGTGGTTTTACGCTGGTTGAAATCGTGGTAGTGGTGGTGATTCTATCTATATTTGCCGGCATGATGAGTCTGTCTGTCGGCAGTAGTGACTCTCGCAAAAACCGTGCATTTTATGAACACTTCACTGATTCACTGAGCTACGTCCGTTTGCTATCAGTTGAGCGTATGCAGCCGATGGGCTTACGTTTGCAGGCAGATAAGCAGGGACAGGTAGCGCCTGTAATCGTTACCTTATCGAATCCTTATATTGCCTATCAAACGGCTGATATTTCAGTAGGTAACAGGGACAGCCAGCCAAAGAACGCAATGGAGCTGTCTGCTGATTTGAGCAGTCTGTCAGACGCTACTGGAGAGACGCAGCCAACACCAAGCTGGGAGGTTGAATCAGAGGTTAGCCTGCCTGAGCTGCCCGCTGGCGTGAGTATCAGAGTGCAGAGCTTGGATGCTAGTAATTCAACGAGTACAGGACAGACGCAAACGCTACAGCCTTGGTTTAGTGATCAAAGCGTGCCGCAGGTATTATGGTTTGGTACGGGCCAAGCGACGCCTGTCACCATCGAAGTAATTCACGATTCGCGTCTGGTGGGTGAGGTGATTACGATAATGCCCGATGGTAGTATGATGATAGGGCAGGGATTATAGTGAATAAGTTGTCCAAATATTCTGCGACGAAGGCTCAGCCTACGTCTCTCAAATCTATATCACTTAAGTCTGGGCGCGAGAGTGGTTTTACCTTGATTGAGGTAATGGTTGCCTTAGCCATTCTGGCAGTAGTGGCCGTCGCGGCGAGCCGTGCTAGCAGTGCGTATTTGAAATCGGTTGATATATTGCGCACCCGCACGCTTGCTCATTTTGTTGCACAAAATGCCGCTGTTGATTTGCGTATTCAAGACACATGGTTGACTGCCAACCGTACCCAAACGATTAATGCTCAAGGGCGTGACTGGCAAATAGTCATGACTGTCGGTGATGCCATCACACCTGCACTAAAACAAATAAATATCGCAGTGGCGCCTATCATAGACGGACAGGCAGGCACGTCGGTCACTGATATTAGTGTCATGCTAAGCAATGCCGACCAAGATACGAGCAGTTTAGATTTAAGTAGTGAAAGTATTATCGGACAAGCAGGGGGCGGCTTGTGAGTATGAAACTACAGCGCGGGTTTACGCTGCTTGAGCTGATGGTTGCTATGGCGATATTTGCCATGTTGGCAGTCGCAGGCTGGCAAGTATTTGACAGTGTCAGCCGCGCCCGCGAGCGCGCACAACGTCATGCGGATAATTTGGCCGTACTACAGTATGCCTATCTACAACTACAGCAAGACATGGCACAAGTGATTCCTTATCAAGCGCTTAATACTCAAAATAATAGTACGCCAACTAACAGTACAAACGACAGTACAAGTAATAGTAACCAAGCAGGCGAGCAAAAAAATGAGATAGCACCTGAGCCTTTTATGAGGGTAGATGGTGAACATATCAGCTTTGTACGCTTTGCTGATCCTGATCCACGTTATCAAAGCAGCACTAGTCTCCAGCATATTGAATATATTTTTGCAGATGAGCGCCTGATACGTCGTCAATATACCAGTCTTGAAGATGGGCGCGATAGCGTCAGTTTAGACAGTGTGTTATTAGAAGGTGTTACTGCTGGGCGTTGGCAAGCCTATTTGCCAGAGCTTAGCACCAAATTTCCAAGCGATGACGTCAATAATAGTAGCAATACAAATATAGCATTGGGGCAAGCAGCGGGTGCTAATCCCGATGTTGTTTTGCTACCGAAAGGAATTGCCGTCAACTTTACTTATCAAGACATGCCTATCACTTGGCAGTGGGCCCTAGCGCCACAACCAATACCCCGTAGTAGCGCAAAGGCTGCTAATAGCAACGATAGTAATGATGATAATAGCAGCGACAATAATAATGGTAGTGATAGTAATAGTAATAACAGTAATAGCAGTAATACAGATAATAGCAGTGTGGGAAACAGTAATTGAGAAGGTAGTATTTAACATGCATCACTTGCTCAGCAACATAAGCTCTCTATGACAATGAAAGCAAACTCTCAGCGCGGTGTGGCGCTGCTTACTATCTTACTATTGGTGGTGAGTATCACGGTGGTGGCAGGCGCGATGCTTGCTAACCAAAAAGTTGCGATTAGGCGCAGCGGATTATTGTTTGATCAAAATCAGCTATTGCAAGATATCGATGCCGGTCAGCAGTTAGCAGTGACGATGATTCGTGCTGATAGCAAACTCAACGACACCGATAGTGAGCAAGATATCTGGGCACAGCCGATACCGCCGTACACATTAGCAAACCATAGTGTCAGCATCGAGCTGCGTGATGAGGCGGGTCGTTTTAATATCAATAACTTGTACCAAGGTGGTACGGTTGATACTGCTGCGCTAGAAGTGTTCCAACGTCTCTTAACACAGTTGAATTTAGAACCAGATATTGCTATTGCCGTCCTCGATTGGCAAGATACGGACAGTGAAGTTTATCTAGATGGCGGTGATGAAAGTGCGGTATATACCCAGCAACTAAACCGTTCAGTAGATGGCGCACTACCAAACCAGCCTTTTGTTAGCGTTGATCAGTTACAAGAGGTTCGGGGGGTGAGTGCAGAGGTGTTAGCGACACTACGACCTTATCTGACGGCTGTTCCTTATTATTTACCTATCAATATTAATACTGCGAGCCCCGCATTGCTTGCCGCACTGATCGATGGTGCCACCAGTCAGCAGATGCAGGGGATAGTCGACACGCGCAGTAAGCAAGTGCTCACATCTATCGATGAGCTATGGCAACTGCCAATTTTGAGTGGCTTAGATGAAAAGCAGCGGGCAGCATTGACGCCTTTGTTGGCAGTTGATAGCCAAGCCTTTATGGCGCTTATTACCGCGAGTGATAATGCAACTGTTGGTCAGGCAAGACAGCGCTTTGCCACTGTCTTGATTGGTAAAAACGCAGCGAACGACAGTCAAGCCACAAATGACACTAGTAGTAACAGCAGCGATGTCACTAGCGAAAAGCCCAAGGAAGTCAAAGTAGTCACGCAGCGACTATGGGCGTTTCGTCCTAGCTTTTGATGAATGGTGGTGCGCTTTTTATTAATCTCTTAAGCGAGTCTCTTCACTAGATTTCCAGTTGTAAGCACCATAAAATAGCATCTGCGCTTGGCGAGTGCAGTTATGTAGCATCAACTGTTTATTTTCTTCGATGACGTTTAGATCGATTTCGTCATCGTGATCTTCAGTGTAGGTCAATTCTAACCAGTCGATAATCCAAGAAAAGAACATATTTACGCCAGCCTCAGCCAATAGACGACGGTCATAATCATTGATATGGGTAAATGCTGGCTGTAATGCCAGATCATCTGCCAAACTTTGGGCATGTTTTTTAACCAGTTCATTGATGGCTTTTCGCACAGATTCTGAGCCACCGTAGCGCTCACTGACCAAAAACTGCCAGTAGTAAGGCTGATCGCTGACCATATATAAGAACAACTGAATGCTTTTGGCTATCTGACGATCAAAGCTACGCTTGCGCCCAATTTGTAGGCTATCGCTGAGTGTGGCGAGCGTACCACCCAACTCTTCGATGACCAAGGCGCGACCGAGCGACTCCATATCATCAAAATGGCGATAAAACGCAGTCGGCACAACGCCAACCTCACGCGTGACTTGTCTGAGACTGATAGAGCTAAAAGACTGCCCTGTCATACATAGATCGAGTACGGCATTAAAAAAAGCGTGCCGAGTTTGAAGTTTTTTTTGTTCGCGACTGCTCATAATATTTCAAAATTATCCGATAGAGGTTTATCATACTCATTTCAGCGCACAAATACGACCAAAATGCACAATTCGTGCTAATTTACTAAACCTGCATTGGTCTTTTAAACCACCGTACCCCAGTGACCTTGTAATTCTTGCGCCAATCGATAGGCTTCATGGTCATTCATACCTGTAATAAAATCTAAAATATTCAATATATTGTGATAAATATTATCTGATAACACGCGGCGATGCTCATCTAAGTGTGGCTGTAGTAATCTTAACAGACTCTGTTGCTCAAACGACATAGATGCAGCAGCTTCTACTGCCTCAGTCCCCGTCCAAGCCAGTGGTACAAAGGCATCCATGAGACGATGCAAGCATTGATTGGCCATTAGCTCCATTCTTACTTTGTTTGGATGATTAAATATTTTTTCGCGGGCCAATTGCTTGGCCTGCAAGATGCCAGTTTGTACAGTGGTGTCGCAATGGGCAAACAAGCTGCCTTGGAGCGTACCTGCCAGCAAGTCTTCACTATTGGCCACAAAAGCATCGGTGATCGTATTGACCAAGCGCATCATAGCGCGTGATCGCAAAGAGGCCAGACTCTGCCTGACTGACATATGCACAGGCAGGCTGACGCTATCAGGATGCTCGCCAATCAGCTCGTAAAATATCGTGGCAACCTCGCTATAGGTTAGCATATTCAGATTAATACCATCTTCTAAATCTATTAGCGCATAACAGATATCATCTGCCGCTTCTAACAGATACGCCAACGGATGGCGTGCAAAGCCATCGTGATGTGTTGAGCGCGGCAAATGCAAACAGGCTGCCAGCTCCTCTAACTGAGAGGTCTCGCTATAAAAGCAGCCGAATTTCTGTACATTATGGGCGTTGTCATTTGCATCATTGCTGTGAGTGGCAAGCCAAGGATATTTCATAAAAGCGCCTAGCGTTGCGCAGGTAAGACGCATACCGCCTTTATCGGGATGGTGCTCATTGCGCACCAGCAACCGAAACCCTTGTGCATTGCCTTCGTAGGCCAGTAAGTCTAACCGCTCGTTGCTGCTTAATTTTTGCAAAATCGCTTGAGGATCAGGCTGCCGAAACCAGTCACGAATGGCGTACTCTCCAGCATGACCAAACGGCGGATTACCAATATCGTGAGCGAGGCAGGCTGCTTGTACAATTACGCCAATATCAGATGGCGAGACTCCTGCTAGTAAGCCATTGCCTAGCTTATCATGGAGCTTTTCTGCGGTCATCATCCCTAAAGAGCGTCCAATAGAGGAGACCTCAAGCGAATGGGTCAGGCGAGTATGGATACCCAGCTGATTGGTCAATGGATGAACTTGGGTTTTTTGATTCAACTGCCTAAACGAGTGAGAGAATACCAGTCTGTCATAGTCTTTGTGAAACTGTGAGCGAGTACTTGTATTAGCGCCGTATTTTTTGGCAGCGCCAAGACGCTGTGAGTTGAGAAGATGAGACCATTGCGCAGTAGAAGACGACAAAGAGGTTGGGGTACTTAGCATATTGGAACATCCGAAACCAAGGGAGCCTCTAGCATAACAAAATAGCGCCCTTGGTACAGCCACTAAGCGCCATGGCAATTAAGATTTATGACAATCAAAAATTACCTCTTCCTCGTCGATAGGCACATCACTATTTAGTGTTTTGTTTAGCAAGGTTGCGTTGTCACCATCCACTTGCCATATAATGCCATGAGTGTCATCTAATCCAATATCACTTGTGTATATGGTTTTGTCAGTAAGGGCGTCGCTACCAGAGGCAGCTGTCAAATCGTATTCGATACCGTCAATAAGTAGGTGCGCGGTCTGTGGTGTGGCATCGGTATGATAGTAGACGCCGATAGTAGCAGTAGGCTCACAAGAGAATGGTGTGCTGTTGCTAGCGTGCTCAGAATGGTCGTGACCCTCATGATCATGTCCTTCGTGAACGTCCATGTCATTATGACTTTCATGGTCATGTCCTGCATGATCGTGTTCCATATCATCATGGGCATGTTCATCGTGCTCTGCGTGACTGTCTACGGTTGTCACATCTTCAGATGCTGCTGGCTCACCGTCTGTTTTTGGCTGGCAGCCTAACAATGAAACTGTCATAACACTGCCTATGAGAGCAGCACTTGCAAATTTGGAAAAAGAGAAAAAGTCAGTCAAAGTATAAGCCCTCAAATAAGCAAGATAAGATATGTTATAATATAACAAAAGGGTAATAAAATAAAGCCGATGCTGGAAAATATCCAACATCGGCTGATTAGCTATCAGATAGTATTGACTAGCTAAAGCTACACGTTAAATCTAAAGTGCATGACATCGCCATCTTGAACGATGTAAGTTTTGCCTTCCAGCCGTGACTTACCAGCGGCAGCAGCGCCTTTTTCACCGTTGTATTCGATGAAATCATCATAAGCGATCACTTCAGCACGAATAAAGCCGCGCTCAAAGTCCGTATGAATCACGCCAGCGGCTTGCGGGGCAGTAGCGCCAATTGCAACGGTCCATGCACGGACTTCTTTGACACCAGCGGTAAAATAGGTCTGCATATCAAGCAAATCATAACCACCGCGAATCACTTGATCAAGACCAGCCTCTTCCATGTCCATCTCAGCCAAAAAGTCTTTTTTGTCCTCTTCATCTAGCTGGGCAATTTCAGCTTCGATTTGGTTGCATAGAGGAATGACGATAGATTCTTCGCCAGTCGCGTAATCACGAACAGCGTCGAGATAGGGATTGTTTTCAAAACCATCTTCAGCAACGTTAGCAATATACATGGTTGGCTTTAGGGTGATGAGGCCGTAGCTGCGGATGAGTTTTTTCTCATCAGCGTCTAGATTGGCCGCGCGCGCCGCTTTGCCTTCTGCTAATAATGGCTCAATCTTTTTGAACACATCCAGCATGGCGCTAGCGTCTTTGTCACCGCCTTTGGCTTTTTTGGTCAAGTTCAGTATCGCGCGTTCAACCGCTTCCAAATCTGCCAATGCCAACTCAATATTGATGGTTTCGATATCATCAATCGGACTGACGCGACCATCGACGTGTACCACGTTGTCATCATCAAAACAGCGAACGACATGGGCAATCGCATCAGTCTCACGGATGTTGGCGAGGAACTGGTTGCCCATGCCTTCGCCTTTTGACGCGCCTGCCACCAAACCTGCGATGTCTACAAACTCCATCGTCGTTGGCAATACGCGTTCAGGGTTGACGATATCAGCCAATTTCTTTAGGCGTGGATCGGGTACTGGTACGATACCGGTGTTGGGATCTTTGGTACAAAACGGAAAGTTTTCAGCGGCGATACCCGCTTTGGTCAACGCATTAAACAAGGTGGATTTACCCACGTTTGGTAGGCCGACGATGCCGCAATTAAAACCCATAACAGTCTCTCAATGTATTAATAAAATAGTTGGTACTGAGCTAATATAAGACTTGATATTTAGTCAGGATAAAACTGAGTTCATCTAAAGCTCAGCTTGTTTGAAATATTAGTCAAATAGACAATCAAAATTGGGCACATTGTAGCAAATTTACGGGAATAGGGGTGAGGTTGTTACTTTATATGCTAAGGTTTTTACTCAGCGGTGGCAGGTGTGTTTGTACTAAGGCTCAGATAGGTTAAACGCTGAAAAGTGAATACAATGGGTTGCTTCTTATTTAGACAAGCGGTGTTCGATTTGGTATTCAGTATTTTTTGCTATAGTACGTTATCATAGATAAATAGTGGCATCAGCTCACAAACAGTCAGTGAAATTTGCTGGCTGGTTTAATTTTTTCAAACAATCAGCTCGCTCCAAAACAAAATGTAAGGCAATATCCGATAATGACAACCTCGATTTTTGATACACGCCGCTATAAATATCCACAGAATTTTCTTGAGATGAAGCCCAAACTTGCTCGACTTGAGCAGGCCATCAAAAAGCTCGAGACAAACCTCATTGACGCTAATGATCAAGCAAATACAAAGCTGCTTACGCAAAGGTTGGATAGTCATTTGGGATTGAAGGTCGACTATGCCAGTGAGCTCAATCCCGATCAGCTCATGGCTGCCACCACTATCGAAGGTAAAGTGTTGGTGATTGCGGGTGCAGGATCGGGCAAAACCAAGACTTTGACCTATCGCACCAGCTATTTGCTCGAAAACGGCGTGTCACCTAAAGAGATTTTGCTACTAACCTTTACTCGTAAAGCGGCAAATGAAATCAAAGATCGCGCTAAATCTTTGCTGGCAAGTAGTCTTTCAAATCAAGAGCTATCTGATGATGCATTGGCTGAAGATAAGCTCCCAACTGACAAGGCATTAAATAATATCACCAGTGGCACCTTTCACTCATTTTGCAATATGCTGCTGCGTCAATACTCTGGTCTGCTCGGTATCAATCCACGATTTACGATTTTAGATACTGGCGATAGCGAGGATGCTATCGACTTGGTACATAAAGAAAAAAAGTATCCTACCCAAACCAAAACCCAAGCCTTTCCGCGCAAAAAAACATTGCAAAATATCATTTCAACCTCTAGAAACAGACGCATTCCTATTCGCGACCTAATAGAAAGTAGCTATCCTGATATCGCCGTACATATTCCTATCATCGAGCAATTAGCAATTGATTTTCATGAGTATAAGCGCGCCAATCACTTATACGATTTTGACGACATTATCAGTCAAGTGGTACGTCATCTAAAAACCAACGACACCTTTAGGCAGCGACTTCAAAACACGTATCGTTATGTCATGGTTGATGAATATCAAGACACCAATATTCCGCAAAAGCAGCTAATTGACTTAATATGTGAGCCTGATTCGGTGTCACTAATGGTCGTTGGCGATGACAATCAAAGCATCTATGCCTTTCGCGGTGCTAATTACGAAAATATTTTGCTATTTGGTGAGACGTATCCCAATGCCAAACTTATCAAGCTTGAGCAAAATTATCGCAGTACACCTTCGGTACTAAACTATATCAACGCGTTGTCAGCGCAAATCACGCTAGGTTATCAAAAGCAGCTGTATTCTGATGCGCCAATAGCAGGCGACAAGCCAATATTTCGACGACTCAGCGATGAGACAAAAGAAGCGAGTTATATCACTGATAAGATAGTCGCGCTAAAGCCTGAGTATGATTATAACGACTTTGCGGTATTGTGCCGCACGTCTTTTCAGTCCAATTACGTACAGCTAGAATTTATGGCGCGCAATATTCCCTTCATCGTGGTGGGCGGTATCAAGTTTATTGAAAGACGCCATATCAAAGACGTGTTGGCTTTTGTCAAAGTTCTCTATAACCCGAACGATACGATTGCTTGGCATCGTATTTTAACTTTGTTTAAAGGGGTAGGAGCAGTCACGGCGACGCGCTTAACCCAAGCCATCACCGCTGACAATAATGCGTTTGAGTCGCTACTGGCAGCATCGTTTGCCAAAAAAAGCGATCAGCTAAAGCCTCTATATCACACGCTTACCAAGGCCCAGCAAGCAGAAACGGTTGAGACAGCCATTGAGCATATTCTTGAGTTTTATATCCCTGTATTAAAGTTGATAGAAGACAACTGGCGTGAGCGTAGCGAGGACTTTCGGGTGCTAAAGAATTTAGCGGCAGAGCACACGAGCCTCGATAGCTTTTTAGAAAATCTTGTGCTCGATCCGCCCAATGATTCTGTCGCGGTCATGGAAAGCTCTGACGATGGACAAAGTAATGATAAAGTCACGATCTCAACCATTCATAGCGCAAAAGGGCTTGAGTGGCCAGTGGTATTCGTCAATTCATTGGTCGATGGCATCACGCCGCATCATCGCTCATTAGATGACTTTGAAGCATTAGAAGAAGAGCGTAAGCTGTTTTATGTGGCCTGTAGTCGTGCGAAGACGCAGCTGTATTTGACCGCGCCGAATTACTTCTCTAGTTACTCTGGATACTTTGATATGGCCTCACGCTTTATTGCGGAGCTATCGGCTGACGAGGTAACAGTAGAGACGGTAAAATCGCCTATCAAGAAAAATGATGACCCAATATGGTGGTGATTTTTTGAGGATATTGATGGTATCTATCATACTGGGTTTTAGTGTGTATTTTGCGGATTTTGGTCGTCCAATAATGGCTTCATACGCCAACTATTCCTTTTGAAAATGACCTACAAATAAATGTATAGCCAAAAGTATTTAATAGCAAAAATATTTTTCAAATAAGGGTTTAAAATTTATCCCAATGCGTTACTATGACCACCTAATTTGGTAAGACCTTTATATTTGATACTCTGTATTAACACCCTAAGAAAAGGATAGGTTATGCGCTACGAAGTGATCGTTATCGGTGCAGGTATGGTTGGCACGTCAATCGCGTGGCATCTACAAAAAAATAACTCAAACGTATTACTCTTAGACAAAAAATTGCCAGGGTCAGAGACCTCATATGGTAATGCCGGCTTGATTCAGCGCGAAGCCATTCATACGCATCCTTTTCCTCGTCAGCTGACAGAGATGATCCGAGTATTACCTAACCAAGGTACTGATATTCGTTATCGCATACCGGCAATTCTGCGTTATCACCAAGCGCTGCTACAGTACTGGAAATACTCAACGCCTGCGTCAGTCAAAAAAATCGAATCTGAGTGGCAGACCTTGATTGAGCATTGTACCAGTGAGCACCAAACCATGATTAGCGCCTCTGGTGCTGATGAGCTCATTACTCGTGATGGTTGGCTACAATTACATCGCTCAGAAGAGACTTTCAAAGAAGCGCAAGCATCCGCCATTGATGCACGTAATCAAGGGGTTGAGCACAATGTATTGAACCTTGAAGAGCTAAAAGCAATGGAGCCCCGCGCCAATTTTGACGGTTTCGTTGGTGCTATTCATTGGTTGAATTCATGGCAGGTATCAAACCCAAGCTCGCTAGTAAAAGCCTATGCAAAAAACTTCCAAGACATGCAAGGTACGATCAAAGAAAATGACGTCAAAGAAATCGTCCAAGAGGCGGATGGCTGGAAAATCATCACTGATAAAGATACCTATTATAGTGATAAATTGGTCATCGCTGCAGGTCCTTGGTCGAATGATTTGATCAGACCACTTGGTTACAATCTGCCATTGTTCCCAATGCGCGGCTATCATCAGCATTTCAAAGTGACAGACAAGAACACAATCCATCACAGTATGTTTGATATGGACAAAGGCTTTGTCATGGGGCCAATGCAGCAGGGTATCCGTATCACTACGGGCGCTGAGATGACCACCATGAATGCGCCAAAGAATTTTGGTCAATTACAAACCGTATTGAAGCTTGCAAGAAAAATTTTGCCATTAGAAGATGCGGTTGAGAGTGAAGCATGGGCAGGATCGCGTCCTTGTATGCCTGACATGAAGCCCGTCATCGGTCCTGCTGATAAGCATGACAACCTCTGGTTCGCATTTGGTCACAGTCATCAAGGCTTCACTTTGGGACCAATGACAGGCCGTCTGGTTGAAGAGATGATTCACGATAAGCCTGCATTGGTCGATCTTGCACCATTTAGTGCCCAGCGTTTTTCTAACTAAGCGCGACTTGACTGACTAAACACAGATTCAAATTAATAAAAAGGTATAGACATGATTAAGAAGCTACATAGCAATCAGCGCATGAGCAAAACCGTAATCCATAACCAGACGATCTATTTGTGTGGTCAGGTCGGTAATGCAGAAGACGATATCAAAGCGCAAACGTTGACGTGTTTGGAAAAAATCCAAACGCTATTAGAAGAAGTGGGTAGTGATAAATCAAAGCTACTATCAGTCACCGTTTGGATCAAAGACATGGCGGACTTTGCTGCTATGAATGAAGTCTATGACCAGTGGTTTGAAGGCATACAGCCACCAGCGCGTGCATGTGGCGAATCAGCGCTTGCACGCCCTGAGCTATTGGTTGAGATGATCGCTATCGCTGCTGAGTAATAAACGGCTCGTAGTACTTGTAGTATATGTATTAAATAGAAATAAAGAAGGCCATGATAGCGATATCATGGCCTTCTTTATGCGTAGCAATCAGCCAACTCGATTACTGAAAAGGAATATGCTAGCTTTTTAATCCAAGCACGCGCCGTATAACATCAGCGAAGCAATACAATGATTATTATAGGAATTAGCATTCTTTCCATACCGCTTGGCGTTTCTCAATAAAAGCATCAATCCCTTCACCCACATCGTCTGCCATCATATTGCAAGTCATGGCCTCACTGGCATAGTCATAAGCGTCTTCGACACTCATATCCAGCTGCTTATAAAACATACAGAAGGTCATCTCTATCTAGAGTGGTGCCTAATTGAGTCATTTATCATCCTTGATAATGGGTTGGTTTATAGTTTTATATATAGCTGACTAAATAGTAGCATGGCTCATATTCTATACAATAGATGGAGCACATAGAAAGCGCATAAAAAAATAGCGCACTCAGGTGAGGAGTACGCTATTGGTTTTTCAGTTAAATATAAGCTAAATTCATACTAAGCTGTATTTATACTGAACCTAGTATGCGCCTTCGCTATAGATAAGCTCGTAGCTATGGCTATATATCTCGACGATGTTACCGAACGGGTCTTCCATATAGATCATGCGATATGGCTTTTCGCCAGGGTAGTAGTAGCGTGGTTTTTCCATACGTTTTTTGCCACCTGCGGCAACCATACGCTCAGCCAGCGCTTCAACGTTTGGATCTTGAACGCAGAAGTGAAAAATACCTGTTTTCCAGTATTCAAAGTTATTTTCAGGGTTTTCCTGATTTTTAAATTCAAAAATCTCAACACCGATACGGTCAGCAGTGGAGAGGTGAGCGATCCGAAAGCGGCCCCAACCAGCACCGAATACTTCAGTACACATCTCACCAATCGGGCTGTCATCTTCAACAATCTCAGTAGGCTCCATGATGGTGTACCAACCCATCACGTCAGTATAAAATTTTACAGCAGCATCTAAGTCAGGGACTGACAGACCGATGTGCGAAAAGCTTCTGGGATAAACGTTGTTCATAGCTTGTGCTCCTGTTTGCTGTACTCTTGTTTGACGTGAGGCCAGTATACAAACGCACTGTCATTATGTAAAATTATCAAATATTATAAAAATAAGTATGAAACGTAATGATTAATGTCACATGGCTACGCACTTTTTGTACGCTTGCCGAAGTTGGGCACTTTACTCGCACGGCTGAACGTCTATATATGACACAGTCCGGTGTGAGCCAACATATAAGTAAGCTAGAAGAGCAGCTGGACACAGATTTGTTAATTCGACAAGGAAAGCAGTTCTCATTGACCAATGCAGGTGAGCAGCTCTATAAAGAAGCAGGCGAGATATTGCAGCGATTATCAAATTTAGAGCAGCGCATCAGTGAAGATCCACCTTATGAAGGATTGGTACGGTTGATGTCACCGGGTAGTGTGGGACTTAAGCTATATCCGCAGCTTTTGACCTTACAGCAACAGCACCCAAAGCTAGTGATTGATTATCGCTTTGCCCCCAATGCTGATATTGAGCAGGCATTGGCAAATCACGAGATCGATATTGGTTTTATGACGGATATCTCAGATGATGAAACGATTAGCTGCAAGCCTATGGCTCAAGAAGCATTGATACTAGTGACACCTGCGACTACAGTAGAGCCGAGCTGGGAGCAGCTTATGGCACTTGGATTTATCGATCATCCGGATGGTGCCCATCATGCAGGCATGCTACTGACTGCCAATTATGAGCAATTCCAGCATATCAATGATTTTGAGAAAAAAGGCTTTTCGAATCAGATAGGGTTAATTTTAGAGCCCGTCAGCAGGGGAATAGGTTTTACGGTCTTGCCGGCGCATGCAGTTGCTGCTTATCCGAAGCCTGAGCTGATTAACAGTCATCATTTACCAGTTGCTGTTAGCGAAACGCTATATCTGGCAGTCAGACAACAGCAGGCACTTTCTAATAGAATGCATACGATCATTAATGAAGTAAAAAAATGGCTATAGATATGTTGAGAGTGATAAATGTACAGCTAACAAAGGATTAATAAAGGGTTTAATAACTGTGCATTTAGTGAAGAAGGTTTATTGATAGATTGCGACTATCTCAAAGTCTGCCCAAGTTTGATACTTGCGGCGATATTAGCAGCAGTCGTTTCAATGTTGTTGTAAGCGGAGCCCAACACATTATCGATCGTATCTACTTTTTGGATACTTGGCATCACAACATTGAACTGACTGGTCTGAGCAGGTTTTAGTCCGTCAACACTGCCACAGATAGCGATAACAGGTGTGCGGCTGGCCTGAGCGATTTGGCTGATACCACCAGCGACCTTACCCATGGCGGTTTGCGCATCGAGCTTGCCTTCGCCAGTGATGACAAGATCAGCCTCTGCGATATGCTGTGACAGGTGAGCCACTTCGGCAACCGTATCAAAGCCTGACTTCAGCTGAGCTTTAAAGAAAGTCATCATCGCATAGCCAAGACCGCCTGCCGCGCCAGCGCCTGCAACGTGTTGACAGTCTTCGTAACCATGATTGCTGCAGACAGTTGCAAAGTGACTGAGCGCTTTATCCAAGGTATTGACTTGCTCCGGACAAGCGCCTTTTTGTGGACCAAATACCGCGCTAGCCCCAAGCAGACCACAGAGCGGATTGGTCACATCACAAGCAACCTCAAATACCGTGTCTGATATCTTTGTATGAAGGTTAGTATTATCGAGTTTATGTAGGCTGGCAAGTGCGCCACCACCATGAGTGAGCAGACTGTCATTGATATCATGAAATGTTATGCCTAACGCCATTAGCATGCCAAGGCCTGCATCATTGGTTGCGCTACCACCCAGACCGATGATGATGCGTTTAGCCCCTTCCTCCAAAGCATCAGCGATCAGCTCCCCAACGCCATAAGTGCTAGCAACGATAGGATTACGCTCATCAGCTGTTAGTAGGTGCAATCCGCAGGCTTGAGCCACTTCAATAACCGCCGTCGCGTCAGGCAATAATAGATACTTTGCTGTAATCGGTCTCATCAACGGGTCATGCACTCTGACTTCTTTCCAGCGTCCGCCCAATACATAAGACAATACCGCTGAGGTGCCTTCACCGCCATCGGCCATTGGCAATAGCTTATAGTCAGCATCTGGAAATACTTGACTAAAGCCGGATTGAATAGCATGGCAAACATCGAGTGCTTCTAAACTTTCTTTAAACGAGTCAGGGGCGATCAAAATTTTCATACGGCTCTCTTTGAATATCTTAATGACACGATCATCGCGACAGTGTCGTGTTCTAAAACGTTTACTTAGCAATAATCAAATAAACGTATATATACGTACCCAATCTCATGAACT
The DNA here is from genome assembly GCF_014280455.1 of Psychrobacter sp. KCTC 72983. Lineage (NCBI taxonomy): Bacteria > Pseudomonadati > Pseudomonadota > Gammaproteobacteria > Moraxellales > Moraxellaceae > Psychrobacter > Psychrobacter sp. KCTC 72983. Next base: position 155,263 of record NZ_CP060390.1, on the reverse strand, counting down.
AGATAAACACTAGGGTTAACAACCAGATAAATACGATGCTAGTCACCCCTTGAATACCAGTGGCCATTGAGTGCGCTTTGTACGCTTGTGCCACGCTCATGCGACTAAACTGACTCACAATCCAAAAGAAGCTGTCATTGGCGTGAGAGATCGTCATGGCACCGGCACCAATTGCCATCACACAGAATACACGGCCAAGCTCACTGTCCAAGCCAATTTGGTTCAACAGTGGGGCAACCATAGCAGAGGTTGTGACCAATGCGACCGTGGTTGAGCCTTGTGCTGTTTTTAGCGCAGCAGAGACGATGAATGGCATAAAGATACCTAAACCCAAGGCCGATAACGTTGAACCTAGATAATCGCCAATTGGTGTGACTTTTAGCATGGCGCCAAATGCGCCGCCAGCACCAGTAATCAGTAGGATAGGGGCTGCTACTACCAAACCTTGCGAGATACTATCGCTGATTTGCTGCGTTTTTTGCTCTGAATCAATCAATAAAAACGATAAAAACAAACCAATCAACAAGGCAGTCAATGGGTTACCAATGAATATTAAAATCTCTGCCAGCATGCCACTACCGAACGGCGCACTTGGGAAATTGGCAACCGACGACAGACAAATTAATATGATAGGCACAATGATAGGTAAAAACGCCATTGTTGCTGAAGGCAGTTTGCTGTAGTCATCGCGTGTTTTTATGCCTTCAGGTAGGGTCGCTGCTTGAGCATCTGTGGCATTGATATTATCAGGCATAGCGTTAAGAAAGCGATTCGACCACCACCAGCCGGCCAATACGGCAACAGCCGTGACAACCACACCGACCATGATAACCAAGCCTAAGTTTGACTCTAGTCCTAAATTACCTGCCGCCGCGATTGGGCCTGGAGTTGGCGGGACAAAGGTATGAGTGGCGTATAGGCCAGTAGCCAAGGCAATACTCATGGCGACACTTGATACATGTAAGCGCTCAGCCAAAGACTCTTTTAGAGAGTTTAAGATAATGTAGCCAGAATCACAAAATACAGGCACCGAAACCACTGCACCAACGATAGACATGGTCAAGGTAGGAAAGCGCGGCCCCAATACATTGATGACTGACTCTGCCATCACAATAGCCGCACCCGTTTTTTCGAGGATTAAGCCAATAATCGTACCAAACACAATCACAAGACCGATGTAGCCTAAAATCCCACCGAAACCATCAGAGATCGTTTTTGCGACCGTATTAAGTGGTACTTGATAAAATAGCGCGACCAAAAAAGCGGACAAAATCAACACTAAAAAAGGATGCCACTTCAATTTTGCGGTAGCGAAAATAATAAAAAGAATGGTCAGCACAAGCCAAAATACAATCATCACTGTCTCAATATGGTTTATATCTTAATGAGTTATTCACGCAAACAGGCATCAATAACGATACGAAATTTTGAAGGGGCATATTTTATAGCAAATAGGGGTCACTAGGAAATACATTTGTCAAAGAGATGCTGTTTGTTATGGCGATATGAACATTTTCTGATGAGAGTGGGGGCATTATTTTGCCTGCAGAGTTATCGCTTTTTCGATTTTCAGACCGCATTTAACCAAGGTTTTTCACTAAAAAAAAGACTGACCACTATAGATGGCCAGTCCGTTTATAAGGTATCGCTTATTTTTTTTGTTCAAGATGAGTTTTTATATAAACTCCAATCTAAGCAATCTTATCGAAGAACGCTTTATTGTCAGTAGCTATCGTAGAATCGAAGCTTACGTAAATACCTTTATCATCTAGCGTTGCATACCAGTGATCATCATCGCCGCTGGTCAGTATCTGAAAGTATTTGTCATTTACGATTCTACCTACCGTATAGATCTCTCCCTCTGAATAGAAATCGTTACCTTTGACACAAAGTAGTTTATCGTCAGTGTTTATTTCATCAGTGTTGGTCATATTAAAGTACTCTATTAACGAAAAGTATAAAAATAGAGCATGAACTCTACTCGTTATGATGAATACAATTATATAGACAGTATCTTGTTGGTTGGTATAGCGTTTTTAATTGAGTTGTTGCAATTAGTTACTGCAAGATATCATGCTGACAAATAGTATTGAATACAGCTTTTAGTAATCGATTGATACTTACAAGGCATCAAGAAAACTCTAATGTAATGCGAAAGTATTATGATCACATGTATAAAATATCGACATAAAAAAAGCCAGCAACACAAGGTCACTGGCTTTTTTATAGACTGAGTCTAATTATCTAGAAGATTACTCTTCAGAATAATCTTCGTCAGCTTCTTCTTCGTCAGCTAAATCTTCGTTGTTACCATCTTCAGAAAGAATAGTAACTAAGATGCTAGCAGTCACGTCATGGTGTAGCTGAATATCAACATTGTATTCGCCAACTTGACGTAGCGTGCCTTCAGGTAGCTTGATTTCAGCACGGTCTACTTCTAGACCTGAGTTAGTCAATGCTTCAGCGATATCGCGAGTACCGATAGAGCCGAATAGCTTGCCTTCGTCACCTGATTTAGCACGCATGATAACATTAACGTCAGTTAGTGCATCAGCACGCTCTTGAGCAGTAGCGATTTCTTTTGCTTCTTCAGCTTCAAGCTCAGCACGACGTGCTTCGAACTTTTCAATGTTAGCTTTAGTCGCAGGTAGAGCGCGGCCTTGAGGGATAAGAAAGTTACGACCGTAACCTGGTTTTACATCGACAGTTTCACCGAGTTTACCAAGGTTGACGATACGCTGTAACAAAATAATTTGCATGAGTCATTCCTAGTTAGCGGTTAACCTTGATGGTTATCAGTGTATGGAAGTAGCGATAAATAACGAGCTTGCTTGATAGCAGTCGCTAGTTGACGCTGATATTTAGTAGACGTACCGGTAATACGGCTTGGTACGATTTTGCCATTATCACTAATGTACTGTTTTAGCAATTCAACATCTTTATAGTCGATGTGAGTAATGCCTTCAGCAGTGAAACGGCAGAATTTGCGACGGCGATAGAAACGTGCCATGAGTATTCTCCTTTAATTAGTCTTCACTGTTGTCGTTGTCGTCATTATCGTTTTCACGATTGTCTGGACGACGAGTAGTTGCTTTGCGTGCGCGTTTTTCATCGGCATTCTTGGCTAACTGCGACTCTTCAGTGACAGCTTCGTCACGGCGCATAACTAGACTACGAATGATCGCGTCGTTATAACGGAATAATTCTTCAAGTTCAGCTAAAGTTTCACCGTCAGTTTCAATGTTGAAAAGAACATAATGAGCTTTGTGAATCTTGTTGATTGGATAAGCCAGTTGACGACGGCCCCAATCTTCAAGGCGATGAATAGCACCACCGTTGTCTTGAACCAACTTGATATAGCGTTCAACCATGCCGACCACTTGGTCGCTTTGGTCTGGGTGTACAAGTAACACCAGTTCGTAATGTCGCATTATGACTCCTTACGGATTAGTAGCTATTAACCCTATGTTAATAGCAAGGAGATTTATAAGGTAAGCCCAATTCTAGTCATATTTTATAAAAAACAATCAAGAATAAGCTTAGTTTATAAAGCGCCGTATTATAACAGTACTCGGCAACTAACACAAAGGTTAATCACCAAGCTACTGTCAATAAAATATAAAAAGAGGCTAAATAAGCTTTGCTAAATAAAAAAGCCGCGATAGTACGCAGCTTTTTTGAGTGTAACGAGCTATAAAACCAATAGCCAAATCAAAATACTGTTATTCAGATTTTGACTTTTTTACCAGTTGGCTACTGTCTGCTTTAACCACTAAGGTTTTGGCAAGTTTGTCATGCCAACCAATATTCTCAGGGCTTTTAGATGCCATGTAATAATGGATAGCAATAATCACAAAACCCAAAAAGCTAGTAAACGAAAACAGTAAATTATAGATAATAAACAACAGTAACGTACGTGTACCGACCAGCTTGATAAACGAGGGTAGACGATGTGTGGTCTGATCCACAACCCGAATACCAGTAATCAGCTTGCCTAGTGACTGCCCACGCATGATAATAAAAAGCAATTGCAAGGCGAACAAGCCAAAAACCATGACTTGCGACATCATGAGCGTGCTACTAGGAAGGCTTTCCATCAACGACATTGAATATTGATAGGCAGCATCCATATCTTGGATATTTTGAAACTTGGTATAGTCCACATCCATTTTGGTCAATGCCATTACTAATGGCAATATGGCCAATACATACAGTAGCCCATTAAGCGCGGTTGCCAATATGCGTGACATAATCGGCGCAAGTACCACATCACCAATGACTTTATCATTATCTGCGACCGTCTTTTTGAGAGCAGTTTTGTTTAATGAGACATTGTTGTGCGGCGTTTGATGACGATTGGTCGTCATATCGGCCTTCACATTTTTAGAACGTTCAGGCTTGCCATATAGTCTATCTAATGATATTGAATTATTATCTTTAGTATTGCTGGTATCTTCAGGGAAGACTGTCACATTATTGATAATAGAATCATTCGCATCAGGAGTAGTAGCACCAGTCGGTCGATAAACCGTTTGATTATTGGTCACATTTCCTACGCGCTGCCACTGATCTAAGCCTTCATGCCAGATTAAATCATCAAGCAATACTTCGCCTGATGCCAGCATGATATTAAGCTGCTCCAGATTGTATGGACCAGCTTGTACGTTATTTCGAGCAAGGAAAATCTGCATAGTTGCCTGCATAGTTAGTCATGTCTTAAGACATTATATTAGGGTCTATTTGAAAAAATCAAATAGACCCTAATAGTGGTATCTTTAATGACTGTGTGAGTTACCGCTGCGACTGAACGTAACGGTCTACTTTTCTTCACCAGCTAGGAAGAACCAAGTATCTAGCACAGAATCAGGGTTCAATGATACCGAGCTGATACCTTGTTCCATTAACCAGAACGCTAGATCTGGATGGTCTGATGGGCCCTGACCACAGATGCCAACATATTTGTTTTGCTTACGGCAAGCGTCGATAGCCATAGTGAGCAATTTCTTAACAGCAGTGTCACGCTCATCAAATAGATGTGAGACGATACCTGAGTCACGATCAAGACCAAGCGTTAACTGAGTCAAATCGTTAGAGCCGATTGAGAAACCATCGAAGTACTCTAGGAACTCTTCTGCTAATAGCGCGTTGGTTGGTAGCTCACACATCATGATGATGCGTAGACCATTTTCACCGCGTTTTAGACCATTTTTCTCAAGTAACTCGATTACTTGCGCCGCTTCGCCAGTGGTGCGGACGAATGGAATCATAATCTCAACGTTGGTTAAGCCCATCTCATCACGAACACGTTTTAGCGCTTTACACTCAAGCTCAAAACAGTCACGGAAGTTATCAGAGACATAACGGCTAGCGCCGCGGAAACCAAGCATTGGGTTCTCTTCTGATGGCTCGTACAGCTTACCACCAAGCAAGTTAGCATATTCGTTTGATTTGAAATCTGACATACGAACAATAACTGGCTGATCCATAAAGGCAACGGCTAGGGTTGAGATACCTTCAACCAATTTATCAACATAAAAGTCAACAGGTGAGGCATAGCCTGCGATACGCTCTTGAATGGCTTGTGCGATCTCACGTGGCAAGCTGTTCATGTTTAGCAGCGCTTTTGGATGCACACCGATCATACGGTTGATAATGAACTCTAAACGCGCAAGACCAATACCTTCGTTTGGCATCTGGGTGAATGAGAAGGCGCGATCTGGGTTACCAACGTTCATCATGACTTTGAATGCAAGCTCTGGCATAGACTCAACCGAGTTGGTCTGTACTTCAAAGTCAATCTGGCCTTCATAAATAAAACCAGTGTCGCCTTCAGCACAAGACGCAGTCACGTCTTGACCATCGACTAGCAGTTCAGTGGCGTTACCACAACCAACGATGGCGGGCACACCTAACTCACGCGCGATAATGGCTGCGTGACACGTACGACCACCACGGTTGGTGATGATGGCAGAAGCGCGCTTCATGACTGGTTCCCAATCTGGATCCGTCATATCAGAGACTAATATATCGCCTTCTTCTACTTTGTCCATCTCGTTTAGGTGAGTAACGATACGTACTTTACCCGAACCGATGCGCTGACCGATTGAACGACCTTCACACAATACTTTTGCGCCAGTCGTGTCGATGACATAACGCTCCATGACATTGCTGTCTTGGCGGCTCTTAACGGTTTCAGGACGTGCTTGAACGATAAAGATTTCACCGCTATCACCGTCTTTTGCCCATTCGATATCCATCGCGTGGCCATAATGCTGCTCGATGGTGACCGCTTGCTTGGCAAGAGAGGTCAGCTCTTCGGTAGTCAAAGAAAACTGCATGCGATCTTGTTTTTCAACATCGACCGTTTTCACTGATTTTGCGGTGCTGCCTTCATCACCATAAACCATTTTCTTGTGCTTGCTGCCTAGGTTACGACGAATAACGGCAGGCTTACCATCGGCTAGCAGACGTTTTGAGATGTAGAATTCATCTGGGTTAACCGCGCCCTGTACAACCATTTCGCCAAGACCATAGCTTGACGTGATGAACACGACTTGATCAAAACCGCTTTCGGTATCAAGCGTGAACATAACACCAGCAGCACCAGTCTCTGAGCGCACCATACGCTGTACGGCAGCGGACAATGCCACACCTTCGTGCTCAAAACCTTTGTGTACACGGTAAGAGATCGCACGGTCGTTATATAGCGAGGCAAATACTTCTTTAATAGCAATTAGGACGTTATCAATACCGCGAATGTTCAAGAAGGTTTCTTGTTGACCAGCAAATGACGCATCTGGCAAATCTTCAGCAGTCGCAGAAGAGCGTACCGCAACAGCGATGTCTTCGCCGCCGCTCATGGTTTCGAACGCTTGACGTACTTCTTGCTCAAGATCTTTTGGCAATTCTTGCTCGATAATCCAAGTACGGATTTTTTTACCAGTCGCCGCAAGCTTATTAACATCATTGACATCCAATGTGTTTAGCTCGTTGTTGATTTTTTCTAATAAGCCTGTTTCTGTCAAAAAGCGATTGAATGCGTTTGATGTGGTGGCAAAGCCGCCTGGAACACTAACGCCTAAATCAGAAAGATGGCTGATCATCTCGCCAAGTGAGGCATTCTTGCCACCAACCATTTCGATGTCGTCTTTTCCTAGCTGATCAAGATTGATTACAAGTGCTGTAGATTGCGCTGCCATGATAACTCCAGAAAATAAGGTTATTTAGTAAAGATTATAACGGTGAATTATACCGCCATATTAGGAGGAATTCGAGGGGTTTTACCAAAAAACTTGTTAAAAATACACAAATTGTAGGATTTGCTACACAGAGTAAGGCCAGTCTAATCAAGTTTCGTATTTACTCAGATGAAAAATCTCATTGCTAGTGACGATGTTATGCGCTTTCAAAAGCCAATTACTGCATAAAATAGACGTATTCAAATAAGCCATATTTAGAGTATTTCTATAATTTATGTTTCAATCTTATGTTTATATATAGGAAATGCCATAAAAAATGCCTTGATGAGAGGTGGATTGGCTATGACGACAAGATGAAAAACAATGTTGGTGCTAAGTGTACGCCTGTAACATTAATTTCTATTAAGAAGCTAATATGCGTATAATGTAGCGGATAGATAAGTGATGCATATGGCTATATAAGTATGCAATAGCAGCGCTGCCATCGTTCTGCATTTAAAAGAGATAAGGCAGCCAAAGTTAGATAAATGCTATTAGATCAATACCAAAAATGAAATGAAGATCATTATTGAGTTTTCAACCGAGGTGTCAACGTTATGTACTCAAGCAATCCATCTGAACAAGTCAAGTCCACTATCCAAAATCGTCATGCGCTAAACTTGGACAGCTCACAAGCCATCAGAACGGCATTTTTTATCTCAGATGGCACCGCAATTACGGCTGAGACCCTCGGACGCGCTATTTTGAGTCAGTTTGCCTCGGTCCCTTTTGAGACAAGAGTGTTGCCATACGTCGATAGCTTAGAGCGTGCCGATGATGCCGTAGAGCAGATAAACATGGCGTATCAACGTGATGGGTCGTTGCCGTTGGTGTTTGATACGATCGTCAATCCAGAGATTCGTGAAAAAATCAATTCAGCACACAGCTGTAATTTGGATATGTACGAAGGGTTGATTGGCCGCGTTGCAGAAGAGACTGGCGTAGAGCCAGATGGTCATTCAGGTCATGCGCATGATGATGTTGATTCTGAGACGTATAAAGAGCGTATCGATGCAGTCCATTTCGCCTTAGACAATGATGATGGCGCACGTACTCGTCATTATAATGCAGCAGATATTATTTTGGTGGGTGTGTCACGCTCTGGTAAGACACCGACTTCTCTATATCTTGCGTTACAATTCGGTATTCGAGCCGCTAACTATCCTCTGACCGAAGATGATTTGTACGACAATCAACTACCAAAAGCGCTGCGTGACCATAAAGACAAACTGTTTGGTTTGCTCATTGATACCGATCGCTTGGTAAAAATACGCCAAGAGCGCCGTGCGGGCAGTCGTTACTCAAGTTATCAGCAATGCCAGCAAGAACAGCGCGCGATACAGGGAATTTATATCACGCACGGTATCCCAAGTTTGGATGTATCAGAGATGTCTGTTGAAGAAATTGCAACGCGTATATTACAGATGACAGGTCTTAAACGCCGCATTGGGTAATGGACTATTAATTTTATAATATGTAATCGTCATCAAGTTTGTAAAAAGTCTATTCATGCCTTATGGTGAGTACAACTTTACTAAGCTGCTTGGATATTAAAAATATTAACTCGTGCACATAGATATTAATAGAGCAAACAATACATAAAGAGGACATGATGGTAAGTAAGAATATAAGTGACGCAACCAATGATACTGGTAAAGACGTCCATACTGAAGTATCGAATAAATCTAATGGTCGTTCGCCCAATTCTGAGCATACTGAAGGTAAAGACACAAAACAGAAAATCGAGCAGACTCATGAGCAGGTCACTGAAGATATCATGCATTACCCTGATCTCATCAACCCGCTTGATGACACTCGTATTGATATCAAATCTGGATTTACCAAAGATTCTCGTCGACTAAAAAGTGACGATCACGAGTATGAGTATGATGCGGTGGTTTTAGGTGCAGGTCCTGCTGGTGAAGCCGCTGCCATGAAGCTGACCAAATCTGGTAAAAGAGTGGTCGTCGTCGATCCGCGTGATCAAGTAGGAGGTAACTCTACTCACGTCGGTACAATTCCTAGTAAAGCATTGCGCCAATCAGTATTTAACTTAATTAACTTCCGTCGCGACCCGATGTTTACCAAAGCGATGGAGTATAAGCAAGTTCCGCTAAATGAAGTATTGGCTAAGGCGCGTCAAGTAATCCGTCGTCAAGTCAGTACGCATACCCGTTTTTATGAGCGCAACCGTATCGAAGTTATTCAAGGTTGGGCAAGTTTTATTGACGCTCATACGCTGCGCATTGAAGTCGATGACAATGTCTACGAAACTATTACTTTCAATAAAGCCATCATTACTGTCGGTAGTCGTCCTTACCGTCCTGATATTTTAGACTTTAAACATCCACGCGTTTTTGACTCTGACAAAATCTTGCAAATGGATTATGTGGTCAAAAAAATCATCATCTATGGTGCAGGGGTGATTGGCTGTGAGTATGCGTCTATCTTTACGGGTCTTGGCTACAAGGTTGATCTAATCAATAACCAAGATCAGCTGCTCAACTATTTGGATAGCGAAATTAGCGATGCGATCGCGCATGACTTTAGACAGTTCGGTGTGCTTATCCGCAGTAATGAAGAGATTGATCATCTCGAGACTCATGATGATTATGTGGTCTTGCACTTAAAGAGCGGCAAGCGCATCAAATCAGATGCCATTCTTTGGTCAAATGGTCGCTCAGGTAACACAGAAGGCTTAAACTTAGAAGCCATTGGGCTAAAAGCAAATAGCCGTGGTCAGTTAAAAGTAGATGATACTTACTGTACGGACGTCGACAATATTTATGCTGCTGGTGATGTCATCGGTTGGCCATCATTAGCCTCTGCTGCCTATGATCAAGGTCGCTGTGCTGCTGCCTTTATGGTCGGTGATAGTGATGCCGAGCCAGTATCTAGTGTCCCAACTGGTATCTATACCATTCCTGAAATCTCTTGTATCGGTAAAACAGAGCAGGAGCTAACGGATGAGAAAGTTCCGTATGAAGTGGGTCAAGCGTTCTTCAAACATCTGGCACGTGCCCAAATCATTGGTGAACGCTCGGGCGTATTAAAGATATTGTTCCATCGTGATACGTTAGAAATTTTAGGCATTCATTGCTACGGCAACCATGCTTCAGAGATTATTCATATTGGTCAAGCAGTGATGAAGTGCAAAAGCAACAATACGCTTGAGTATTTTGTAAATACGACTTTTAACTATCCAACGATGGCAGAAGCGTATCGTGTGGCTGCGCTTAACGGTTTGAACCGAGTATTTTAATGTTTAAAAATGACTCAAAGTGAAAGTGTCATATGTATAAAGAAGCGCCTGCTAATATTAGCAGGCGCTTCTTTATGCTCATAGATTTAATTAACTTAAAGATTTATCAGTAGGCTTTTTTTTGCGGAATACGCTTGCGTAAAAATAGCAATAAAACAAAATAGAGCAACCACAAGCCTGCCAACGCATAAAACCCTATGGCGACTTGAGAGATACTTGCACCCATTTGGTTAAGCTGTACAGAGGTGTTGATCGCAGGGGTAGTTGGTACGATCCAGCGTATTACTTGCAAAACTTGGGGCAACTGGTCGGCTGGCCAAGGGTAGCCGCTTAAGAAGAATATCGGTAGGGAGATAAAGATTAAGATCTGCATACTGCGCTCACGCTGCCGGAACCATAGCCCAAGTACACAGCCGAGCGTTGCGACTGTCGGACAAAACAGTGCTAAAAACAATAGCGTTCCGAGCATATTTTGCCCACGTGGATAATGATGCAGCTCAAACGCCCAACCATAATAAAAACAGCCAATGATAAAGCTTAGCGTGCTCAGCGCTGTGATACGTCCGAGCCAACCGCGTACACTCGCAGCATGACGCCGCTGCTCATACCAAGTGCCAATCAGCATGGCGGTTGCCATCAATAGTGTCTGTTGTAAGATAATGACGGAGACGGCTGGTACGACGTAGGCACCGTAGCCTTCAGTTTGATTATAAAGTGGCATGATTTGTAGTGGTACTGCTTGAGCGCTCTGTGCTGCGGTGGGTGCATAAGCGCCTTTAGCGATATTTTTCTTTACCTTGATCCCCGCTGATACGGTACCAACTGCTTTAGAGAATCCCAGTTGGACGTTCTTATTTAAAATAAAGTAGCCGCCATTGCCGAGGACGCTAACATACGCTTGCTGTCCTGACATGACTTGTTCTTCAAGGCCGCTTGGAATCACCATATAGCCTGCAATTTGATCGGACCATATGGCTTCTTTGGCCGCTTGTTCATTGATAAAGTGCTCAGTATCTAGATATGGACTGGCACTTGCATAACGAGCGAGCGTGCGCGACAAGTTACTATTGTCATGATCAACAATACCCACTGGTACATGGTTGACCACTTCAGTTGAGTAGGGCCAAGGATAGAAAAACCCATAGATAATCGGGGCAATAATCAACATCAAAAGCACGCCTTTATCCCCAAAGACATCTTTTATAGTTTGAGAGAAGCTTGCCCAAAAAGTCTGCGCAGTTAAAGAAGTGGTGGCTTTAGCGTTGTTTTGCTTGGTATTTAAAGGTGATGACATCAGCGTGCTCCCCAGCGTTCAGGATGCGCCAATGCGCGTTTGGTCAATAGGGCTGTCAGTAGCATGGCGATGATAGTGGCAAGCGCCAGACCGTAGACAATAGGCACAGAGATAGCAATAGGCGCTTGCATTTGTAACTGGGCAATATGTAGCTTGAGGTAATGTGTCAGTGGCAATGCATTTGACCAGTATTGCGCGCTATCACTAATCGCAATATAAGGAAAGGTCACACCAGCAAAGGCATAAGAAGGCGCTGAAATAAAACCAGTGGTTGACAAACCCATACGCAGTGAAAAGGAGTTCAAAGTAAAAATAGCACCAAGCCAGAATGACAGTATCATCAAACACAATAGGCCGATATATACTGCGATGATTGACCCAATGCTTATATTTTGGTTCGACGTTACAAGCCACAATACCAAAGCCGACCATAAGCTATAGGCCAATATTGGCCAAAAATACTTACCCAATAGACCGGATAGCAATACTGATATACTCACCGAATTGGGCATTTTTGAGTCTGATGATGGTGCAGTGTTGTTGGTGCTATCTTGTGTGGTGTTTAACGCAGCTGCTTTTTTAGAGGATTTAACCAAAGCTAAGTCAGGTGTACCTGTACTGATAAAGCGATACCAGTGACCAATATTTTTATCGCGCAGCTCGCGACCAATGGTGGTTGCCCCGACGACCATCGCTAATATGTGTAGCAGGGCAGGTATGACGGTCGATGCCAAAAACTGCTGATAATCGGTTGCAGCATTGAACAAACTAATACGCTGGATACTGATAGGCGAGTAAGCAGTCATGGCTTGCGACGGCCCTACGCCTTGCTTTACCAATCGTTTGATCTCTACCCCTGCGGATAAGGTGCTAGCGACTGCTTGGACAGCCGTTTGAATAATGCCAGAGTGCGTACCGTACTGGGCGTTTACTTGTAGGATTAAAGGGGCAGGCTTGTTAGATAAAATGTTACGCGAAAAGTCTTCAGGAATGATGACAACCGCATAAATATCACGTTGCAAGATCGCAGCCTCTGCATCCGCTGGTGAATAATAAAGTTGTCTAACCGTAAGCGTAGGACTGGCTTCTAAGTAACGTACGGTAGTATTGGCAACAGCACTATTGTCTTGATCGATCACTCCAATGGGTAAGTCAGTAATCTGCGTTTGTGAAAATATCCACCAAATCAGCAGCACTGTGGCTAGTGGTATCCATACCACCATACTAAGGTCCCAATGGTTTTTGGCTAAAAAACGGCGCTCATAAGCGGCGCTACGTAAAAAAGCCTCACTTAACTTAGTCAAGTGCATGGCCTACTCTTGGTTCTGATTGATAGGATTAATATGCACAACCACACTCATTCCTGAGCGAATGCGAGTATCAGGCGTGGATGGTCGTGCTTTGACCTCAAAGGTACGCACATCAAAACCATCATCATTGTTGGTCGGTCGCCAAGTGGCAAAATCAGATAAGGTCGATGTCGCATAAACAGTAAACTGCTTGCTATAAGGCTTATCTGCTGATGATAATGCGGGAATAGTACCTGTAAATGTCTGACCGATAGCGAACTGGTTTAAATACGACTCAGTGACATTGAGCACTACCCATTGGTCATTGGTATCCACCAACGTCAGCAAAGGAACGCCTTGACCGATGACTTCTCCAGCACTAACGATGACATTGTCCACAACACCAGCGATAGGGCTCTTTAGATTGGCCTCTTCTTTTGCTGCCAGTGCTTCATCTAGCTGGGCATCAACTTGTGCGACTTGAGCGGTAGCCGCTGATTTGTCTTCACTGCGAGCACCTTCTAATGCCAAATCATATTGCAAACGTGCGGCTTCAGTTTGGTCTTGAGTGGCTAGGTATTGGGCATAAGCCTCATCGCGTTTTTGCCGTGCCATCAATCCTTCTTCATACAGACGATTGACACGCTGATAGGTGTTTTCTGCCAAATCAGACGCGGCTTTATTGGCTTGCCAAGCGGCTTTGGCTTGAGCGATCTCTTGCGGGCGTGCCCCGTTTTCTGCTTTGTCCAATTGACTTTGTGCGATTTGCTTACCAGCACGTGCTTGGTTGATCTTAGCGTTAATCTCAGGCGAATCCATCTCAATGAGTTGTTGACCCACCGTAACCGTATCACCTTCTGTCACCATAATGTTAGCAATGCGGCCTGCTACCTTTGCAGCGATAGAGGTTTGCTGCATTTGCATTTGCCCTTGGAGGGTAATGACTTCTGGTTCATTATGCTGATTGCTTTTATATAAACCGTATGCAATTGCGCCAAGAACACCTAATACAAACAGTACGAGCAATATCTTTTTCATACGAGCAGATTTATCAGCTTTTGCGTTGCCCCGACTATAAGCGGGTACAGATTGCTCTGGAACGTCAGACCCACTAGATACATTTTCTATTGGATCGACGGAGGCTTTTGTATCTTGAGAGGTCACTGACTCGTTTGAATCAACTGATTTATTTGAGTTGTCTGATTCGTTTGGAAATTCAGTCATGACGGTGTGATTCCTAAAGCAGCAAAGTTGAGAACAAAGGATTTATGATTAGTACACTCGAACAGCATAAGGTTTGGCATTGTCTATGGCTTCAGAATTAAAAATCGCACCAAAAGCGACGACAAAGGCTGAATAATATAGCCAAAGCATAATGACCACCGCCGCTGATAGCGCCCCAAATTCAGCACTATAGTTGTTGAAGTTTTGCACATAAATCGAAAACAGTACGGACAATATAATCCAAAGAATGGTCGCGAGCGTTGCTCCTGGAACCAGTTTTTTTAGTGCAACGGCATCGCGATTTGGCGCGAGACGATAAAGACTTAAAAAGCTTAAAAAGATAATACCCGCCAATACAGGCCATCTGGCCCACAGTGCAACCGTTTCAGCCACTTGAGGGAAGGGGAAGTAATTCGCTGCTACAGGGATAATAGCAATAGAAGACACCGCTATTATCAAGACGACTACTGCACCAAAGGTCAGGCTCACTGCTCGAACCGTGCCTTGTATAAAGCTGCGCTCTTGGGTGATATGAAAAGCGAGATTGACAAGGGCAATTAAAGATTTGATGCCTTTGGAACCAGCATAAAGGGCAAGTAAGGTCGATATGATCAGGCTAAATGTCAGCGTGGATTTGGTATTAGAGACCAACTCGCTCAGGCGCGAATTGAGGACTTCGTACACTGTATCAGGTATAAACGGACGCAAAATGGAGATATGCTCCTGCATCTCAACGGGTGAAAATACGAGACCATAAATCAGCACAAATACCGCCATTGCTGGAAAGATGGATAAAAAACCAAAAAATCCGACACTGGCGCAATGTGCCCAAACATTAGTGGTATTCGCAATAGGCCACGTTTGTAGCAAAGTTTGTAGCCAATTATTTATCGATTTGGACGTTGGTTTTTTCATAAAACAGTGATTCACTATAGTAATAGTATGGTTTATTGAGCGTTATTGTTTGATAGCGTCATGCTGGTTTGGTATATATCTTCGCTCATTAGCCTTATAACACTTAAAAGTTGAAACGACGACATAGCGCTTATTCGTATACTTTATAAGCTTTCATATACAATCATCATTCAGTGTACAAAGTCGGCAGCTGGATATCAGCGGCATTGAGGTACGCATTAAAAGCCAGTGGCGTACCGCAGCTTTGCATGAGTGCGGCCAATGACTGTACATAGTCGTTTGCTGCTTGCGCTTGCTCAGTACGTGCTTTGAGTGATTGTGTTTGCGCTTGTACCACATCGACTGTGGTGTTCACGCCTTCTTGCAATCCTAAGCGGCGCAATCTTAACACTTCTGCAGCCAAATCAACGTTACTTTGTAGCGCTTGATAGCGTGATTGAGCATTATTAACATCGTGCCAGTTTTTTTCTACCAGCAGTAGCAGGTTATCACTGACTTCAATCTCAGAAAGATCTGCCTGACGTATTTGAGCATTGCTTGATGCCAATGACGCGGTTTTATCCAGTCCGCCCCATAGCTTCCAACTGGCAGAGATACCAGCGACCCAGCTTGGGTCTTTTTCGAGCTGACCATAACCATATAGCAAGACTGTCGGCTTGTAGCCAGTATCTGATAATGCATGCAACTGCTGAGCCTGCGCGCGTTTGGCGGCGACCTTTTGTAATCCTGGATGATTATTCAGTGCCAAATCCTGAAAATAGCTAACATCCGGTAGGGGACGGCTAGAGACAAATAATGGCGTCGTCGGCTTAATACGATAATCAGTACGTAGCAATCGCTGTAGCGCAATCATGGCTAAGCGCGCGTCGTTATTGGCATTGACGGATTCGCTTTTGGCATCGGCAAGCGCAGACTGTGCTTCTAGTCTATCGACGCGCGAAATAAAGCCTTCTTCAAACAAGCGTTCTGCCATATGATCCGTTTGCTGCAAGGTATCGTAAGCATCCTCACGTAAGTAAGCGGCAATGATCGCCAATTGGGCCTTAAAATACCGTTCAATTAACGTATTATAAAGCTCGTTTTTATCAAGGATGCTATCGGCGACTGCTTCTTGTGTGCGTGCATCTGAGGCGCCAGTCAATGCGTCCGTACGTCCAGCTGTATAAATAGGCCAGACCACACCAAGACCTGCGCCCGTCGTCGATCCTGAGCGCTTAATATTATAAGAGTCTGGAATTCGCTCACCGACCAACTCCCCAAAGTTTGGTAAATCTGGCAGGTCTGCAATCGGAGGAACCGCGTTATCGACGGTATTATTTACTCCGTTGACGATACCGTTTCTAAGAGACGATAGATCTATATCCTCATCAAGATGGTAAGCACTGGCAGAGACGCGCGCAAATACGAGGGGGTTGTCGATGGTTCTGAGGGCCTCAGTTTGGTATTCGCTGGCAGCGATGGCTGCTTGATTGGCCGCTATTTTGGGCGAGACTTGAACCAAAAGCTTTTGCGCTTGTTCTAGGCTTAAAAAGCTAGAGACTTCTAATGGATAGCTATTATCCACGGCTTTGTGTGTGATTGGATCGATAAGGGTGTTTAATGCACTGTGCTCAGCATGAGTCTCTGCTAATGTATGACTAGGTGCCATTGCTGTCTGAGCTGTCTGAGCTGTCTGATTATTAATCTGACCATCGGCATCCACAATTTTTGTCACAGTCACCGGTGTCATGTCATCTGATGATTCTATATTATCTGAGCCCGTGCTCGCATAAGTCACTATAGGGCCGCTCATGAGTGCAACTGTCATCATAGCAGTCGGTAGCGCTGATAAAGTGAATTTCATAAGTCACATAAGCCATTAATTAGAATGTAAGGTATTATAAAATAACGGACAGCATTAATAGATTTTATCGCTCAGAATATAAAGCGGTCATACTATTATAAACGATTTGCTAGTAAGCGAATAAATGATGCTGAAATAAAGTATTTGTACTGAAATATCAGAATGCTTTTTAATAAAGTGCGTGCTAATACGAAAGCGCTAAAAATGTATCATTCAAAACAAGGCGTACACTGTATAGCCACAATGGTGACGGGTCAATGCTCAGTATTCTGCTACTCTCTATTGTGTCATCCCTAGCGGTATGATAGAGGTTTGAGCTGTTTTTTAAATATTCGTTTATAAGTAACATCATAGCGAATAAGACGTCTTAGAGTTAACCAATTTAAATTAACGTGCTGTTATTTTTATCATTAGGGCGTGTTGAACATTCGACCATGGCACTGACAGCGACTATTTTTTAGGCGATTCGATGTTAAAAATAATAAGTTTAGTCACTCTAAGCGCTTATTTTTAACGATGAAGCGGCAAAAAAGAGTCCTGTCCCCTGCTTTTATCGTTGGGGCTGATGCTAAAATTGCCCCATACTGCGTTACAAATCTCGCTAAGGCATCTGCATTATCGTCACTTTGTGCCTTGTCTGGAACCATTTTAGCGATCAGCAGTGCCTATTTGCGAATGTTCAACACGCCCTAAATAATTTGGCCAGTCATTTATAAAATATACAGTGATTGATTAACAGCAAATAATGAATAGCCACTGGTTTTTATCAAATAGAACCAACAATATCAGTAGAGGATATGCGTAATGGCAGGATATATTTTGGCGTTAGATCAAGGGACAACGTCGAGTCGAGCGATATTATACGATGATCATGCACGGCCTATTAAGATGGCACAACAGCCAACGACGCTGCAAACGCCAAAAGCGGGATTTGTTGAGCAAGACGCACAGCAAATCTGGCAAACTCAGATTAGCTGTGCGCATGATGTTATCAATCAGGCAGGGTTGCTTGCTACTGATGTCACCAGTATCGCGATTACCAATCAACGCGAGTCTATTGTCATGTGGGACAAGCAAACAGGGAAACCGCTCGCACCCGCTATCATTTGGCAAGACAGGCGCACGGCAAACTATTGCAAGACACTCGCTGCTGAAAGCGCTACCAATAGTATGGATGATAGCGTTCATCAGGGTGCTGATAGCGCCAATATGGCCGATGAGGTTCAGCGCATCACAGGTCTGCGCTTAGATCCGTACTTCAGTGCCAGTAAAATTGCTTGGCTGCTCGAAAATAATCCCAAACTCAGCGTACGTGCGAGTAAAGGTGAGATAGCAGTTGGCACCATCGATAGCTGGCTGATTTACAAGCTAACTGGCGGCGAGCATGTCATCGACGTGACCAATGCTTCTCGTACTTTGCTATTTGATATTCATAAATTGGCTTGGTCAGAGACGCTTTGCGATCGGTTTGCCATTCCTATGACTATATTGCCTAAGGTACTGCCATCTGACGGTGATTTTGGCAAAACCAAAAAAGGCCTATTTGCAAAGCAAATACCCATTCAAGCCGTGCTCGGCGATCAGCAGGCCGCGCTTTTTGGGCAAGGCTGTCTCGATGCTGGCATGGCCAAAAATACTTATGGCACAGGGTGCTTTATGCTGATGAACATTGGTCAGCAGCCAAAACTGAGCGAGCACAAGCTGCTAACCACCATCGCATGGCAGCGAAAAATATCGCCAACTCGTCCAGACAATTTATCATTTGATCAAATCTTACAGTCAGGTAAGCGAATGCTACAGCCACCCAAAAAAGAAGTTACCTATGCCTTGGAGGGTAGTGTTTTTATGGCAGGAGCTATCATCCAATGGCTACGTGACAATTTGGGTATGATTCAACAAAGTAGCGATGTTGAAGATTTAGCTCGCCAAGTAGACAGTAGCGAAGGTGTGGTGCTATTACCTGCTTTTACCGGATTGGGTGCGCCTTACTGGCGTTCTGATATCAGTGCTAGCATCACTGGTATGAGCCGCGGTACTACTAAAGCCCATATTGCCCGTGCTGCGTTGGAAGCAGTTGCCTACCAGACTTATGATGTACTCATCGCCATGCAAAAAGACAGCCCTCATCCCTTGACTGAGCTGAGAGTAGATGGCGGCGCGGCAAATAATGATTTGCTGATGCAGTTTCAGGCAGATTTGCTAGATGTTCCGGTGCTACGTCCAAGAGACACAGAGATTACGGCAAAGGGTGCAGCACTACTCGCTGGTTTAAAGACTGGGCTTTACGATGAGTCAACCATGAAAGCATCATGGCAAGTAGATCGTATTTTTGAGCCAAGTATGTCGATTGATGCTCGTGAGCAACACCTTGATAAATGGCAACGTACCATCGCAAGGTCATTAATGCAGATATAGGGTTGATTTCTATAGTAAATTTATCAATGCTAATCTCTTATGATTACCCAAAATATGAGCGCACCGTACATAGACGTCATAAAGATACAGGCTGTAACGCAATGTAATCGCAATACGGACACAGTTTACATAATCAGGCTATCTGTCTCTACCTATAAGTTTCTATACTTCAGTTGGATTTAGCAATATCGCTAATCTTTTAGCAAATAAATAATTCAACAAATAATAAATAATTTAGGGACAATACTATGAGTAACCATGACGCTATCGATCGCAGTGAAGTAAAAAACATGTCTAAAGAGACAAAAGAAGATTTGAATGCAGACATTATTACAGGTGAGCCAGGCTCACATCCAGTAGGTACAGGTATTGGCGGTGTAGGCGGTGCAGCAGCAGGTGCAGCCATCGGTACTATGGCAGGCCCATTAGGTACGCTCATTGGTGGTGCAATCGGTGCAGTTGTTGGTGGCGGCGCAGGTCATGCAGCAGCTGAAGCCATTGATCCAACCCATGAGGAAGCTTACTGGCGCGCAGAGTATGCCAATGCTGATTATTACAAAGAAGGTTACGAGTTTGATCGCGACCTACACCCAGCGTATGCGGTAGGCTATGCAAATCGCGCTCGCTATCCAGTAGATGCACGTTTTGAAGATCATGAAGCCGACTTAGAGCGTTCATGGAATGAAGTGAAAGGCGATTCTCGTTTGGCGTGGGATGAAGCGCGTCTAGCATCACGTGACGCATGGCATCGTGTATCGTAGTACGTGTTTTACAAGAAAGTCAGATGTTAAAAAGACTTATGAATATGACTACTGTTTACTCAATGACTTTAATAGATAGCTAACTTAGCAGACGAGCTGTCTCTTAAAAAAGCTGACAATAGATTACTATTTCGTTGCTGAAAATAGATTGATTGTACGATTGGTTCTATTAATGACTTTGACCAGCAGTATGTATGTTATTTTAAAACTTCCAAAGTCAACCTTTGGGAGTTTTTTTGGCATAAAATTTGCTATGAATCCATATGTATGAATATAATATAAGAAAAACAGGGGACTTATGACTAATAATGACGGTAGTAAACAGTTTTATATTGCCACAGCTAATTTATTGAACTTTGCTAACCCTAATCGCATTTATTATGAGAATGCCCCAGCTTATGATAATAAAGCCTATGAGCATAAGCGACGTGGTCTGACAGATCTGCTGGCTAAAGCACACGCTGATATCATTGCCGTACAAGAAGTATGGGATAGTAATGCACTAGAAGCACTAGCTGTCGCACTAGGATTCAAACCAGAGCAGGTGGTTATTCCGCTTGCAAGCAATGACACTGCAAGTCCATATACTCAAGGTAGAGGCGCACAGCATACACCAGCCGTTGGTATTATTAGTCGATTTGAGCAATTAGAGACGACCTTATTAGAAGAGATTGCACCAAAAGCTGTGATTGATATCCCCGATATCGGGCCTCATCAGCATTTTAATCGTCCACCTTTGATATTGCGTGTTGACGCATATGGTCAACCAATAACGATCATCACGGCGCATCTAAAAAGTAAACGTGCGTTTTTCTTACGTGACGAAAATGGTAACCTATTAGAAGACATGGATGATCCAAATATCCGTATTCGTGCCAAGCTTCGTAGTTTGTGCATGCGTGCTGCAGAGGCGGCATCTATTCGTATGTCGATCATGGAACGTTTGCATCACACGCGTGAGCCATTGATACTGCTTGGCGACATGAATGATGTGACTGGTAGCGTAACGACTCAGCTGATGACTGAGACTGGCGAGGTTAATTATGATAAAAGTATGCGTGATGTCGCACTTTTTGACGCCGCTCGTATTCAAGCTCGCTATGGTTGGATGAAAGATGTGGCTTACACCCATATTCATCAAGGTATGCCAGAAGTGATCGATCAGTTATTTGTTTCAGAAGAGTTCTTACCTGATAGCAAGTTTTCGCTCGGTCGGGTTGAAAGAGTTGATTATTTCAATGACCATCTTAAGTGGGATTATTCAGATAGGGTGACTGATCATGGTATTATAAGAGCGAAAATTAAACTGAATGATTAACTTCATAAAATTAGATAGTTAACTCTAGTAGAGTGTTAATCGATACATTAACTTTTAACCCATTCATGTCCCTTGCTTGATAGTGTACAAGCGTTTATGATGCCTCCTCATTGAGGTTAGTAGCGATAACGTTGGCTCTACATTTGAGCCACTCGTTGATTCTCCAGTGATTTAGGACGAATGCTACTCAATGAAGATTGTATTTATGAAATAGGACGTAACATTAAGAGATTTACGATGAGTGATAACAAAGACGAAAAAATTGAAGATGTGTTAGTAGATTCGGAGTTGGCAAAAAAACTTGTACCAAACAAGTTTAAATTTACCAGCCAACAGGGCCGCGCACGGCGTCAAAAACTTTTGGCTGGTGCCAAAAAGTTGAGTGAAACACAAGCTATTAATGATATTACTCTAGCAGCTGTGTGTGAAGAAGCAGGCATACCAAGAGCTTCTGCTTATCATTTCTTCCCTAACATTGAAGCAATATTTTTAGCATTGCGCTTTTTGAATGCGATTGAAATATTAGAGATGGTAGAAACCGTTGATATCGGCAACTACGATAGATGGCAAGGATATTTAACCGCGCTGATTGATCAGTGCGTAACGATCTTCCATAACGATGAGACCAAAGCCAAACTTATTTATGACACCAATACGCCTGATTTTGAAGGTGATGAATTTGGCGAAGATATAGACCATCAAATTGTTGACCTGGTCTATAAGCGTTTATCAGAGCGTTATGAGATGCCAAATTTTGAGGATATCCAAAACACGCTATTGATTGCTTATAGTATTGTTAATGCGATATTTACCTTGTCTTATCGTCGTCATCAGACCATTACGGATGACTATATTCAAGAAGCAAATACCGCATTTATCGCGTACTTACGCTGCTATCTACCAGAAAAACTACCACGTAAAAACCGCTAATTTTATCTATATTAGACACAAAAAAGCCGACAAATCTGTCGGCTTTTTTACCTCTGTTATTTAATAAGGCGCTTTAATTATTAGGCGTTAGATCTTGTCCGCGGCAGATATCATCACTGGCATCTAAAGGCGCATACTGCTTGTAGTAGCTGACGATAGATTGCTCTAAAGCCACGTTAGTCTGTGAATCATGAGCATTCACGTAAGCTTCGCGTGCTTGCTCAAGCCAGCGATCTGCCATACGAAAATGTATGCCTGACTCGCGCCACCCTCGCTTACATTGATTGGTCGCCGCCCAAATTAACGCCACTTCACTAAATGCCATCTCACGTGGCGCTGACTCTATACCGCCACTTTCTTTCAGCGCACTCAGCGTCGCCCACAGATCAGGTCGCATTAGAGCAGAGGTAGTAGGGATATCTTGCTGTAGTTTGATGCTTTGCGCTGTATCGTTCTTTAGCGATTGTAAGATAGACTCTGCCGTTTCTGCCGCAACTACGCCCGCAGCTGAGCGGTTATTCATACTGTCTTGATGGATCGCATAAGTAAGCCATGCTTGTGCTTTGTAAGCGAGGTACTGCTGATGAGCGGTTTTGTCTTTTTGCTGATAGGGCTGTAGTTGCTCTACCATACAGTTGAGTACACGTTGCTGCGTGCTTTGATATTTATAAGAAGGGGCTTGAGCCTGAATATCATCACGACAGTCTACAGCACTATTCGCATCAACGATTTGAGACGTGTTGTTAGCGATGCTATCTTGTGCTGAAGCAAGGGATACGACACTCAAAAGTAACAGTGCCGAGAGTGCAGTATGTACTGGTTGTTTATAAGCAGTGGTTTTAATGGCAGCTTTAAACATGATGCAAACCTTATCTGAAGGTAATGAGTGTGGGTATTTACCATTATTAGGGCTGACTCTGCGACTCCTGTCTAATCGCTTATTATATTGCCAGTAGACAGGAGTTAAGACGCTATCATTAGCTTACAAGGTAGTCGTATTAACTTGCGTAGAGTCACTGTTTAAACGCTTGTTCTTAAGTGGGTCTTCACGCTTGAATAGATTTTCATCAAACTTAAAGCGCAATCTAAAGTAAGCCCCTTCTTGAGTACTGTCGTCATAGGCGATGTCTTCATCTTCAAAGCCCATAAAATTATAGCCAAGTGACAACCAAAGGTTGGTCATTGGGCTATAGCCCACTTCAGCACCTAACATATAAGACAAATCATCTGCTTGCTTATTCCAGTAAGTACCCGCTTGCAAACCGACATCCCAACGTTCGCTAATATCGTACAGACCGCGACCATAAACGGCATGAGCAGTATTGTCACTGTTAATATTGTCTGCTTCATATTCTGTATACTTACCCGCATAGCGACCAGACAAGGTTAAGGCACGCGTTGGATGGTAGTTACCATTCCATGACCAGACAGTGGTGTCTTTTTGATAAGTATCATTACCCGTGTTATTGTCATCTAAACGATACTCAAGCTTTGCAAGCATGTCTAGTTGATTGCTGTCGTAATCACGATAAGCGGCACCAAGTTGGAAACGATTAATCGTGCGATCACCATCATTATAGTCGATGCGCGAATAGGTATCTTTGGCCAATAAGGTGATCTCATCGGTATAACGATAGGCAATACCTGCGCTACCAAGTAAGGTGTCGCTTGTCTCGCCCCAACGTTTCTCGACACGTCCTGATGCTTTGTAGTTTTCTTTGGCAAGATACTCAACGCCAAAACCTGCCGCCGTGGCGGTGTTGTTATCTTCGCCTTCTAATGACTCAACGCGCTCAAACAGTGTATTAAGGGTCAAGCCTTCTTGCACGTACCATTTGTTTTTTAGACCGATAGCGGCCTCCGCTTCACGCGCACTGATTGCATCACGCATGCGGTATTCGCTATACACTTTACCGTCTTTCATATAATTGGCGTCAAAGCCAACAACGGTACGTTGACGCTCATCAGTATCATCAAGACCATAGCTACCAGACAAGCTATTGATCAAATCATGACGTGCATACAGACGACCCAAGCCACCGATTGGCATCTCACCACCGATGGACGTCGCGTTACGTGAGCTATTTTCGATATCTTGCTCATACTCTGCAAACACCAAGCTATTATTTAGCTTGGGTAGACGAGAAGTGATACGGGCACGAACCGTTGTGCCTTCGATGTCTTTGTCCGCATCACTAACGCTATTCAATGCTGACTGGTTGATAATGTCATCATTGAACAGCGTGTCATCAGTAACATCTACCACATCTGTGGCTGCTTGGTTGTTGCGTGAAGCGGCAGTGGCATCTTGTTTGTAGTAACGCACACCGATTTCACCAACGACATTTTCACTCAAGCGTTGCTCGATACTGGCTTGTACGCCTTCACGACTCGCGTCAGTAGTATGATCCTTGGTACGCACACCTTCTAATTTCAACGCTGTTTTTTTGTCGTTGAATGTATGGATGACTTCTACGCCAGACTCCGTACGTCCAGCAGTCAGTGGTGATGCACCAGTGACAAATCCTTCATCTGCATCATTGTAATAAGCCTTGGCACGCGTGTCTTTCTTATTATCAAAGTCAAGCTCGACACGTAAGGCATTGCCCTCAACATTATTATCGTCTAATTCTGTGGTGTTGATCTGATTACTTGGCTGAAAATTAGCGTTCTCAGCTTTGTTCATCGCGTATTCAGCG
The DNA here is from genome assembly GCF_014280455.1 of Psychrobacter sp. KCTC 72983. NCBI lineage: Bacteria > Pseudomonadati > Pseudomonadota > Gammaproteobacteria > Moraxellales > Moraxellaceae > Psychrobacter > Psychrobacter sp. KCTC 72983. The sequence continues at coordinate 130,075 of NZ_CP060390.1, read as the reverse complement.
ACCAGCTTTAGCTTGTTATTCATCTTGATAACGCTATTGACACTAGCCAGCTCTTCTTTGTTCAATGGGTCGTCGCTATTGATATAGCTACCACCGATAGAGACTTTATTAGTCAGTTGCTGTTTGGCAGCGATACCACCAACCAAATAGTCCTCACCACCTTCGTCGACTTCTACTGTGACACGAATGTAGATAGGATTGCCTTCGAGATCTTGACTCGCAATCGGTGATTTTAGATATAAACTGCGGCTAATCGGGTCTATCTCATAATCAGCAAAACGCGTGAGGGTCTCACGGTTGACGATTAAGCCAGGGTTATTACGGTCGCGAGTGATCACTTCGATAGTTTCCGAGTTCTCTAACACGGCATCGAAGTCTTCAGCTAATGGGTAGGGACCTGAGATACCTAAACCGCGAGTCTCATTAACGCGCTGGCTAGTACTGGTCTCTGCCAAAAACGCAGTCACGCGAGTATTATTATCTTCAAATTGCGCCTTTAGACCAGTCAATGTACGGTTGTATTGACCAAGCTCAATCCCTTCATCATTGTCAATTTGTGTTTTTAGGTCGCCATACATAGCAAACGAGCGGCCTTTGTCCAAACGCACATAGAGCTTACTGGTTGATTGGGCATCAAAGCCCTTAGCCGATGAGTCACCATAGACAGGATAGTATTCGCCAGGCTCGATATCACGGAATAATCGCTCGCCTTTTTTGTCACTGTCATAAGCCAGCGTCAGCAAGTAATCTCCGCGCACTTTGCCTTTCAAGAACATCGCCGCACGACCAGATGCGGTATAGTCATCGTTACCGGCAAAATCATGCAGCTCTTGCTCGAACGCGCCTTGTGCGTCTGTGATATTGCTGCCATCAAAGTCTTTGAGAGAGATAGCACCTTCGACGATACCCACAGCAATGAGTGGACGCAGCTTAGCCGTGAACTGTAGTGGGATAATTTGCTTGCTACTACCCGTATCGATGACCAACTCACCTTTGCCTGGTGCGCTTGGCGCGATGACTGGTATTAATAGCTCACCCCCTGATACAGTAACTTGGGTACCGGCTTGATCTTGGCTGCTGTCTTTCAGATTGATACGACCGATATTAGTATCAAGTGTAAGAGAAGTAGTACCGATATAGGGGCGATTGTCGCGATCTTTTAGACTAATAACAACCTGATATTCGCTGATACCATCTGCTGGGACTAGTTGTGCTTGCGTACGATAATCAATCGCTTGCAGACTATCAGGTGTCAATACGGTGATGGTCTGCTCGGAAATAGTTTTGCCATTGATGTCAGTTGCCACACCACGTAGAGTATTGCGTCCGCGTTTTAGGTCAACCGCATAATAGTCAAAAGCCATTACATTTTGCTTTTCTTGCTCAGCAGTTTTACCGATTTGCTGCTCTGATATCGCTTTGCCATTGGCGTATAGAGTAAATATTGAACCAAGTGGTGCTTGTACCTGTACCATCTGCTTGTAAGTACTGAGCTGTTGACCTTCATTTAGGTTAATGAAGGTGACATTATTGTTAGCCACTTCTTTTAGATATTCTTCGAGCTCTTTTTCTACTGGAGGTGCAACCGTTGTCACGGCCATGTCTACACGATTGGTCGCATCCCCAATCATGTCGTTGACAATAGCAGAATCACAGTTGTTACCAAGGTCTAGGTCGCCATTGATATTGCAGCCACTTGCATCGACATTATCAGTCGTGTCGGCATCGTAGTTTGGCTCTAATGTTAGCACTGTTTTTACCGCTTGCTCTAGCGTATCATTCTTAGCACTCACTGATTTGCTACGAGCGATTAACTCGGCGTTCAGACGCTCAGTACTATCGCCCATGCCGCCCACAATCGCAAAATCTGCACGATGTAGCTCGCCATATTTCAAATCGACAAAACGGCTGCCAGCATCACCCGCATTACGGTTGCTTTGGGTGACCAGCTCTGTTTCTCTAGGGATCGTCGTGCTATCTACTTTTAGTACGTGTGTTTTGGCACTGACCCCATAAAAGTTGTATTTACCTTCAGGATCGGTCACGATGAAGTTGCCGTTCTCCATATAAATACGGACACCAGCAACCCCAAGCTCGCCGTCTTCTTTTTGCTGAATACCATCACGGTTGATATCGTGATAGACCTTACCAATGATGATACCGTCAGTATTCATGACGCCGCGTTCTACGTCGATTTTCCACTGTGCTTCTCTTGATACTAAGCTTTGGCCTTGCTCATTGTTAGCAACTGCGATTGCGCGGTTGATACCATCACCACCTAGTGATGAAGCACCGATAAGCACACGATAAGTAATTTTTTTACTTTCGCCATTTTCCATGTTTCCTAAGTTCAATACCTGATATTTACCATCAGCTTTAAACTCGGTGGTCTGTGCTTGATTGATATCAATATCAGTCGTTGGACTAACACGTACACTATTCTCAACGTAGTCAAAACCACGTGGTAAGGCATCTTTTAGCTGTACATCGTAAGCAGTAGCGTTACCATTGTTCGTGATATTGATGGTGTAGCTGACATAATCGCCGAGTTCAGCACTTTTTACGTCACTTTCCTTTGTGACAACTAAAGCTGGGTTGTCATCGACGATATTAATTTGTGAGCTCAGGTCACTGATACGCACGGTGAAGTCAGACGCGTTCGGCAGTTCATCAGCACCAGTACCAACCGAAGGGGCGATACAAGCATCTAAACTGACAGTCAATGTGTCGCTGTTCAACGTTTGGATAAGCTTATCGTCAATAGCGTTAGCGTTATTTTGAGTGGCTGCTGATAGCTGATATTTACCTGTGTTATTACCGGTTTCTATAGCTTTAAGTGAATAGCTATCACCACTACCAATGGGCGGGTTAGCTGATTTGATGGTTACCCATACTTGATCAGGCTTGTCAGTTTGTACATTACATTGCGCATAGCTGGCACTGACATAAACGTCATCATTAATTTGTGAAATCGTTTTGCTTTCATCAAATTTAGGAGTGGTGAATTTGATACCAGATTCGATAATGACTAAACTATCGGTCGCACTCACGCTGGTCACTGACGGGTCTTCTAACACAACCGCACCAATCTTAATGTCAGCAGTATCTCCATCCTTACCATTAGCATCTGATAGAGCTTGTACAATAAACTGAATGTTTTCACTCTGACCAAGCTTGATTTGGGCACTCATGTTATCAAGAATCAGTTGTGTATCACCACTATCGACAATGCCGTTGTTATTCAAGTCTTGATAAACTTTCAAATTAGATAGAGTTGGCGATACATCAAGCGTCAGCTCAATAGTCTGATCACTATAGCTAGTATTACTAAGAACATTAACCCAATTCACCAATGTGTTGGGTGCAACAGTACGCACAGGTTGCTGAGTTAAGTTAATACCATATTCAGATAAGGCAGAGGCTTTGACTTGAACTTGGTTTGAAATGCTATTCTGTTTGATAGAATTGACGTCATAAGAAGCATTAGCGATGTTGTTGATAGTTTGTACGAGAGTGGTGGGCGCAGCAAACGCCATATTTGATTGCATAAGCAACATTGCAGCCGTCAGCGCAGAGATCTTCGCTGTATGCAACGTAATACGATTAGACGGTGTCATTAAAGATTTAGTCATATGTCGCTTATCCAATAAAATATAAAAGGGTCGGATAGTAATTCTCCAGCTTGGCTCATATAAATCAATTAGGTCAAGCTGGAGCGTTAGTCTATAAGCGTCTTGTGAAGCTTATAGACTTTGAAATGTTAAATATCAATTAACGAGCGTTTTTAATTTTGATTTTAAAAGTCAAGGTGCCAACGCCCTGAGGAACTAGGGTATAGTTAGTACCAAGAACTGCAGTACTGGTAGTACTAGCTATGCCTGCAGTAGATGAGGCAGTCGCAGAAGTAGCAGGTGAACCAGCTACTAAATCCGCACCAGTTGAAAAGTTAGACAACAAATCCGAGATGGTTAAAGCGTTAAGATTAAAACCTAACGCTGCTGAAGAAGTATTAGTCGCCTGAATACGATAGATAACACACTGATCAGGTTTCGCCTCCACCACATCCTGAATAAAGGTACTTGCAGCAACCGTACCTGAACAAGTCGCATCTAATGCTTGAGACTTCACTAAAGTTAAGCCTCTAACGTTAGTCGTATCAGTCACTGTAGTAGCAGCAGGTGCATTAATACCAGCAGGCGTTAGCGTTACAACAGAAGTTTCAGTGCTACCAACAGCTGCAGCATCAGCAACAGTTTCAGGAGCAGCTACATTGCCCGACGACACATTGTAGTTGATTGCTAATGTGCCACCAGGTGCAATACCATTTGGAAATTGAGCGGTTGGTAGTGTAGTGCTATTAAGAGTATATGTATTACCACCAGCAACGGTAGGTTGCAGCGTTATAGTAACCGGAGCGCCATTGCCAGGCGGCGTATAAGTAGCACTAACAGGACCAGTAACAGGTCTGACAGCCCCATTATTGCCACCATCAGCAATAGTGAAAGTCAATGGGTTAGTATTGGTACCTTCAGCATCTTGACCGCTGTTAGTAATGAGAGTTGAATGAGTCGCTTGACTAGCAGTACCTGAGGCAGGGGGAACTTCTCTAGTCGTTGGATTGCTCACCGCAACCGCTCGTCTGGTAAAGTTGGTCACACCAGGAGTATCTATACCAGCGCCGTTACCTTCACCCGCCTCATCAGGTATTCTAGTAACACCTACAGTGCCATCTGTACTATCGAAAATATCATAGTCAGTACCAAGTACAGGAGTAGCAGGTAGCGGGCTAACCGGACCGACGAACTTATCGTAGACTTCTGCGTTGTTAGTTACTGAACTATTAGCAGCTGTAAACTGATTTTTATCGACGTTAACCGTGAAAGTAATCGTGCGACTTGCGCCAACGGCTAAGTTCGCTACGGCAACATCAATAGCTTGTCGACCACCGATAGTGGAAATCGTCGCGGTACCAGCACCAGTTACGGTCACGTCTGATGCTGTGCCATTAGGCAAACTCAAACCTGCAGGAAGCACATCTCGAATGACAATATCAGTCGCAGCAGCACTATAGTCAGTAGTCGCGTTAGTGACTACGATACTATAAGCAATCTGTGGGTTAGCGACTGTCAAATCGACAGTACTGGTCGCTGTTTTTACAATTTTAAAGGTAGGCAATCTCACGATAGTTTGGTTTTCGTTTACCAATGTCGCACCAGGTGCATTATTAGCAGTAAAGAAAGTACTGGTCGCTGTTAATGTGCCTACACCTTTGTCATTACCGTTACGATTGTCTGGCGTAGCTGCTTCGTAGCTTAAGTTAGCTCTAGTACCTGGCTGTAGTCTAATAGTACCGCCATTAGTTAGGGTACCTGTCTGTGCTTGAGTTCCTAAAGCGGTGACTTGAGCAGAAGTTAGAGGAGTGCCATCTGCTTGTACAATAGTAAACGTAACAGGCGCAGTACCTAAAGGGTAGTCTGGAGTAGCCGTTACTAGTGATGAGTCATTACCTGTGGTGTTAATGGTATAAGTATCCGTCACGTTACCCGTGTTGGTTAAATTATGAGTAAAGGTAGTTGTACCACCTGGCGTAGCAGTCTGATTGATAGCAGTATCGTCACCAATACTACCATCATCAACAGTCGATGTAAGTGCAAAGTTAGCCGTTTCGCTAACGTTAACGGTTACTGTGTTAGAGGTTACAGATGGCTGACTGACGCCAGCAATACTGTAGCTTGCAGTTGCTACGTTATTAATTGGCGCAGCGCCTGCTGTTACAGCGTTAGCTGGGGTCGCTGCATTAGCGCCAGTAGACACACCCATTACTGCGGCGACGCCGACAGCTAGCAGGCTATAGTTAAAAGTGGTTGATTTCATATAATGCTCCAGAGTTAAGATTAAAAATTGAAACGTTAAAAGCGTGAAGGTTTAATGTCTATTGAATTAATTAACGGTGGTATTGAGAGCAACAGCTGCTGACTTTTTAGCTGGCAATAACTTAATATTCCAACGCAGAGTGCGGTATTCAGAATATGGAATCTTGACCATTTTGCCATCGACTTTACGCATAAGTGGTATATCAGCGTAATTCTCACCATCGATACTGGCTTGTGCACTTGCAGGCATCGCATCGCCAGTAAATGTCATATTGGCAGGAATAGGTAGCGTCACCATTAAATCGTTAATATCTTTATTGATGGTATTGGTATAATTCGCTTTATACTGAATCACAGTACCTGCCGGTGCGGTGCGTACTGGCTTATAGACTGTTTTACCTTCCGCATTCTTTATGACTTGATTGGCTGTTAGTTCCATTTTTAGAGCATCATCAGCATGTGCTACATTTAGTAAAGAGCTAGAAGCTATAGTAGCTAATAGAATATTACGTAGAATCTTGAAACGTTTCATATAAAATCCTTTCTTATACCGTTACTATCATTGGGATATTGATGCTTTGGGTTGCCGTGAAACTGTCTATCATTTGCTATCAGGGTCGTCTGTAAAAAGCACACATTCCCTTTTAAGCTATTGTAACGTAATCGATACAAGTATCAATTATAAAGATGATAAATGGTATTTCAAGATGACCAAACGGTAAAAGCCCTGTCTAAGAAGACAGGGCTTTTTTGTATTAGAAAAGGAAATAGTAATAATCTAGAGTTGCAATAGATAATAGCTACTGAGTGTTCGCTGTAGTGCCATATTTGGTATTAAAACGAATGGCCTGACGGCGAGTGGCTGTAGTAGCACCTAAGGAAAAAGTATTGGTGATCACTGTACCGTTGTTACCAATAGATACTGAGTTTGTTGCAAATGATGGAGTGCCACTATTTTCACCAATAGGTATTGGATTAGCTAAGGTAGAGGTAATTAGCGAATTATTAGAGTCGTTTTTACTCTGTAGCTTATCCTTGATAACAATATCTGTCAGAGAAACATTACCTCGATTGATAGCTTCAATTCTATAAGCGATACATTGTCCTGGCACAATGCCAGATATTGGTTTTATACTATACGCGCTGCTAGCACTACCTTCATAATTAACACCAATTGTGGCAAGGTTATTTAGACTACAGTCATGGACATACTGACTTTTGATTAATACCAACGCAGCATTTGCTTGGATAACATCACCGAAATCATTACTAGGATAGTTGTACTGACTATTAATGATGTTTATTTGTCGCACATCGCTTGTCGTGTCTACAGAATATGTATAATTACTAGGTTCATTCTGAGTGACACAGAGTCTTGTGTAACTGCCAACTTGTGCAGATGTCAAATTGAAGCTGTAGGTACCGTCACTATTGATATTCACTGTTTGAGGTGAAAACGTCCCACTATCACCGGCACATTTATTCAAAGTAATGGTGTGACCAGTGGTAAAGGGGATCCCAGATTCAGTTGGTGAATCGTACTTACCGTTGAAGTAAAAGACATTATTTAGATATTTATCTGATACATCGTCTTTATTTGGGCTTGCAACGTTACCGTTATCGTTAAATACGGTGCCTGAGAATACGTAGTTTGCACTATTAGTGATAGTACATGTAATTTCATCACCATAAGTAACATTACTAAGGGTGAATGAACGAGTTTTAGTAGTAGGGTTATAGCTCATTGCAGTCGTAGGCATAACTGTTGTACTACCTGTAGTAGCGTTGCTGCAAGTATAAGTAGCGTTATAGTTCGCTATATTACCCAAGGTCGTACCGTTCATAACACGCTCAGTAATGGTATAACTTGTACTCTCTGCCAAGCTAAGCGTTGCACTGGTTCCATTGGTGATTGTGGAGCCTGTACCAGTAGTAGTAAAGCTATTAGTCGCTACTGATCCGCCACTAACGACGATTTCAAATTGATCGTTAGCATTAACACGTGTACCACTCAACGTTTTTCTCACGATAACTTTAGGCGGTGCAAGACAAAAATAGAAATCTGAATAGCCTACTGCATGAGGGCTGTTTGTTTCACTTACTGTGTTATTGTGTTTTAGATTGAGTGCAATATCAGCGAGTGTATAGTTCCAATTAGCATCAATTGTACAGTCACCTGTACCACAGTTAAGGCCTCTTCTACCAGTGACTATATTTCTATTTGTATTAATAGTTTGATAGGTACTGTTATGCGTTAATTGTCCACCATTGGCAGACACGTCCACCTGTTCAATATACGGAGTTAAAGTACCATTAGTAACTGAGTCTACATCCTGAATCTTGTAACCTACTTTGCTGGTTGGACGGTTAATGCTCACATCCATGACATGGTTTGTTCTAGAATTCGCTGATACGGGAGAGTTATGAACAAGATTCAAAGCTGCAGTAGTGACTCCATTTAATGTTCCGTAAAAAGGTGGCGTACCACCATAATTACTATTGATATCTACAACCGAAGAAAAGTTTATCTTAAATATTTTGTTACCTGAAGATTCGGCAAATGTAAAAGTATTTGAAAGGTTTCCGGCAGTCCAACTAAGAGGTAAATTGACGACAGGTGCGCTTGTAGTTGATGCAGGTGGACTTGCGCCAATATAGTACATTTTATGATTGGCAGGACAAGCAGCAACTGCAGAGCTTTCATTTGTCGCAAAATTAGCCTGAGCATCATTTGTAATCAGTACAATAGTAAGTAGTGCGAATACGATAGAACTTGTGACACTATTTAATTTGGAGTATTTTTCCAAGAATAGATACTTGTGTTTATTCATCTTACTACCTCAGAGTGTCTTTTGACTTTTCATATTACTATGTAAGAAAAGTAAATATTAGTAATTTTATTTAACCAAATATAACTAAAGAATGAGTGGAAAGCTCATTAAAGAAGATGAAAGGTTAAATGATACGATGAGTAGTTTTATAAATGTAATTCAAGGACAAGATTAACTAAATATTTACCTAATAACTAATCATTATTTATTTAAAAAATACTTGTCATTTATTCATTTCTTTACAGCCATAAACAATTGCCTCGCAAACGCTTATAATAGAGTGTCAAAATCATTCATGACTGAATATACAGGGACAACAGTATGATCTGTTTTGTAGTTTCGTCCATTTGACGCATATGTCAGCTCTCAGTGGCACTATTTTGTATAATCTAGCTGTACCTCACCGTATGAAACAAGGGAATGCTTGGACATAGCAAGGAAGTCATAAGTAAACCGATATCTCACTTCACACCAGTATTTAACAAAGCCCTACCGTCTAGATAGGTAGGTATGACTGATATAAAAGGATCGACAACAATGAATTATTACAAGGATGCTGATAGCACCGAGACCAGAGAGTGGCTACAAGCCTTTGAGTCTGTTCTCAAACATACAGATAAGGATCGCGCGCAGTTTCTTCTAAAAGCCTTATACAATATGGCTGTTCAAGAAGGGCTACCATTCAACCGCCTTGATACTGCTTATATCAATACCATCGCAGTCGAGGACGAGCCAATGTATCCAGGCGATCTTGGTATGGAGCGTAAAATTCGTGCGTTGATTCGTTATAACGCTTTGGCAATGGTCATGCGTGCCAACAAAAACGATGATGATTTGGGTGGTCACTTGGCGTCATTTGCCTCTAGTGCCACGCTTTATGAAACAGGGTTCAACCATTTTTTCCGTGCGGCAAGCGATCACTTCGGTGGGGACATGATTTATTATCAAGGTCACTCAGCGCCAGGTATCTATGCACGTTCTTATTTAGAAGGTCGTCTAACCGAAGATCAGCTTGATAACTTCCGCCGTGAAGTGGGTGGTAAAGGCTTATCAAGCTATCCTCATCCATATTTGATGCCTGACTATTGGCAGTTCCCAACGGTATCAATGGGCTTAGGTCCGATCATGTCGATCTATCATGCTCACGTGCATCGTTACATGGAAAACCGTGGCTTACTCGAAAAAGAAGGCCGTAAGATTTGGGCATTCTTAGGTGATGGTGAGACGGATGAGCCAGAAAGCTTGGGCGCAATCTCTCTTGCTGGTCGTGAGAAGCTGGACAATCTAATTTGGGTTGTTAACTGTAATCTACAGCGTCTTGATGGTCCAGTCCGTGGTAATGGTAAAATTATTCAAGAGCTAGAGTCGGTATTTCGCGGTGCTGGCTGGCGTGTGATTAAAGTCATTTGGGGTGGTAAATGGGATAGCCTGCTTGCCAATGATGATACTGGCGTGCTCAAACATCGTATGGAAGAAGTGGTCGATGGTGAATACCAGCTATATGAAGCGCGTACGCCTGAATTTACTCGCAAAGAATTCTTTGGTAAATATCCTGAATTAAAAGAAATGGCAGATGCATTGACTGATAAAGACATTGCACGCCTAAACCGTGGTGGTCATGACCCAATGAAGGTCTATGCTGCGTTTAGCGAAGCGATGAAAACCAAAGGTCAGCCAACGGTCGTACTGGTCAAAACTGTCAAAGGCTATGGTTTGTCAAGCACAACACAAGCGGTCAATAAATCGCATCAAATCAAGAAGCTTGATCAAGAGGCGCTTGTGTATTTCCGTGATCGCTTTGATTTGCCATTTACCGATGAGCAATTAGAGACTCTACCATTCTACCGTCCTGAAGAAGGTTCGGCAGAGATGAAGTATCTAAAAGGTCGCCGTGAAGCATTGGGTGGTCATCTGCCAAACCGCCGTAGTGGCCATATTCCGCTGAACATCCCTGAGCTGTCGATATTTGATCGCGTATTAAAGGGTAGTAACGGCAAAGAACAATCAACGACGATGGTATTTGTACGTCTGTTATCAGCCATGCTGAAAAACAAAGACATCCAAGATCGCGTGGTACCAATCGTACCAGACGAAGCGCGTACCTTTGGTTTAGAAGGTATGTTCCGTCAATTGGGTATTTACTCTGCGGTCGGACAAAAATATACGCCAGAAGATAGCGAAGCATTGATGGGCTATAAAGAAGCCATCGATGGCCATATGTTAGAAGAAGGTATCAACGAAGCGGGTGCGATGAGTACATGGATTGCCTTGGCAACCAGTTACTCTGTGAACGCGCTACCAATGATTCCGATGTACATCTATTACTCGATGTTTGGCTTCCAGCGCATAGGTGACTTGGCGTGGGCAGCAGGTGACTGTCAGGCACAAGGCTTCTTATTAGGGGCTACTGCGGGTCGTACGACTTTGAATGGTGAAGGCTTGCAGCATCAAGATGGCCATTCGCAGATTTTGTTTAACACCGTACCGAACTGCGTGAGCTATGACCCTTGCTATGGTTATGAGTTGGCGGTCATCATGCATGATGGCCTACGTCGGATGTACGGAGAAGGCGAGCGCGTTTATTATTACCTAACGCTAATGAACGAAAACTACGACCAGCCTGCCATGCCAGAAGGAAGCGAGGAAGGTATCAAGCGCGGTATGTATTTGCTTGAAGACAACGGCTCAACTCAGGTACAGCTATTGGGTTCAGGCGTGATTCTACGTGAAGTACAAAAAGCGGCTCAGATCCTAAAAGATGAGTTCAATATCACATCAAACGTTTGGAGTGTCACCAGCTTCAACGAGTTGACTCGTGATGGTATGGTTTGTGACGACTACAACCGTCTACATCCAATGAATGAAGAAAAAGTGCCATGGGTTACTGAGCAATTAGCACCGCACGAAGGCATCGTAGTTGCAGCCACTGACTACATGCGTAACTACTCAGAGCAAATTCGTGCTTGGTTACCAGACAACCGTCCTTATACCACGCTTGGCACAGATGGTTATGGCCGCTCTGATACTCGCGAGAACCTACGCAGCTTCTTTAACGTTGATGCGGCTCATATCGTTGTCGCCACGCTTAAGCGCTTAGCGGATGAGGGTGAAGTCGAGATGCGTTTGGTAAAAGATGCGATTTCAAGCTTAGGCATCGATGCGGATCAGCCACCTGCATGGCACCAACAGTCTTATTATGATCATTCTCCAGATGCACCTGCACCAGGCAAAGTCAACCCAAGTCCTGTGCCTGAGTTCGTTGCTGAAGACGATGAAGATATCAGCAATGAAGGCCGCGCCGAAGATCAAGCAGATGCGCCCTTGCTCAATGACGGTGATGTCAAAGAATAATAATCATAAGACTAGGAGATAAAACATGGACATTAAAGCCCCCGATTTGGGTGTCGATAGTGCTGAAGTCAGCGAAATTATGGTAGCAGTGGGTGATGTCATCGCAAAAGATGACAACATCGTTTTGTTAGAGTCTGACAAAGCGTCAGTTGAAGTACCAAGCTCTGCTGCTGGTAAAGTCACCAAAATCAATGTCGCCATCGGCGATCAAGTCAGCGAAGGCATGGTATTGATCGAAGTAGAGAGTGCTGACGCAAGCGATGATAATGACGATACTGCCGAAGAAGTAACTGATTCAGAACAAGCAGACGATAATAATGAAGACGCACCTGTTGAAGATGATGCAGATGCAGAAGAAGCGACTGATGATGCTGGCGAAGGCGCATCGACTACCCATGCACTGCCAGATATAGGCGTTGATGAAGCGCAAGTGGCTGAGATTATGGTGAGTGTAGGCGACACGGTCAGTGCCGATGAGTCTATCCTACTGATTGAGTCAGACAAAGCCTCAGTCGAAGTGCCTGCACCAGAAGCAGGCGTAGTTGAAAAAATCTTGGTTAATGCTGGTGACACTGTTGCCAACGGTCAAGACTTTATCGTTATTAAAGCGGCAGGTACTCCTAAGGCAAAACCGAAAGCAGATACTGCTAAAACTGAAGATAAAGCGGACAAGCCTGCACCGAAAACTGAAAGCAAGTCACAGCCAGCCCCAACAGGCGAGCCAGAGCAAGCGCCTGCACCGACCTCAACTGCTGCACCTGCGGGCAAAAAATTGAGCGAAGCGGAAGTCAATGAAAAGTTGGTTGATGTATATGCAGGTCCTGCTGTACGTAAATTGGCTCGTCAGCTTGGCGTCGATATCACACAGGTAAAGGGTTCAGCACTAAACGATCGCATTCTAAAAGAAGATCTGTTTGCGCATGTTAAAAACCGTTTGACCACCCAACAAGCCGCACCAGCTGCTCAGGGTGCTGTTAGCTCAGGTCTGCCAAAACTACCTGATATGAGCAATGTTGAAATCTGGGGCGAAACAGAAACCCAAGATTTAAGCCGCTTGCAAAAAGTGTCAATCCCGCAGCTGAACTACAATACCTATCTACCGCAAGTGACACAGTTTGATTTGTCTGATATCACCGAAACTGAAAAACTACGCGGTGAGCTAAAGGGTGACATGAAGGCGCAAGGTATTGGCCTGACTATTTTGGCCTTTATTGTTAAAGCAACTGCTTACGCCTTGACTCAGCATCCACGTTTCAACAGTCATTTGAGCGACGATAATACACAAATTATCTTACGTAAGAGTGTCAACATGGGTATTGCGGTTGCGACTGATGACGGCCTAGTGGTTCCTGTGATTAAAAATGCACAGGACAAAGGCATCAAGCAGATCGCGATTGAAATTGGTGAGCTTGCAGGCAAAGCCCGTGATAAAAAGCTCACTACTAAAGATATGCAAGGTGCCAGCTTTACCATATCAAGCCAAGGTATCTTGGGCGGTACATCATTCACGCCACTGGTCAACTGGCCACAAGTAGGCATCTTGGGCGCATCAGAAGCGACCATGCAGCCAGTTTGGAATGACGCTAAGCAAACTTTTGAGCCGCGCTTGATGCTGCCATTATCATTGTCTTATGACCACCGCGTCATCAATGGTGCGGATGCAGCGGTATTCACTCGCTATGTTGCTACATTGCTTGCTGATCCACGCCGTATTTTGCTATAGCTGATACGCTACTTTAAAAACTAAAACCAAAAAAAGACTGCCTAAGGGTGGTCTTTTTTTTGAGCAGTACTGTATTAGATATGAGTAACTATCAGCCAAAAAAAAGCCAGCATCAGCGCTGGCTTTTTATACTTAGATCATCGAGTTTAATACGATTTGTGATTAAAACTGTTTAACAAATGCAATGCCATATGCCCAAGGGCTGATATCGATTTCACCGATGTCACCGCCATCTAAAGTAGCATCTGTTTTGATGTCCATATAGCGTGCATCGATACGGAAAGCTTCAGTTGGAGCGAAAGGAATGTCTAAACCGACATGACCAGCCACACCAACACTATCATCAAGATCTAAATCACCACCAGTAGAGATTCTTTCTTTAAAAAAGGTCGTATAGTTCACGCCAACACCAACGAATGGCTTGATATTCATTGGCATGTTGTCAGAGTCAAAGTGATATTGCACAGAAAGAGTTGGTGGTAAATGTTGGGTTTTACCTGTTAAAACTTGTGTGCCATCCGCACTGTTTAGATCAAAATCATGATGAAATGGAAGTGCTGCGAGTAGCTCAACACCGACATTGTTGGCAATGAAATACTCACCACTAATAGTTGGCTGTATATCGCCGTCAACATCAACAGACAAACCATTATCTAGAGTGCCATTATCACTTTTAGGGTCAACATAATGTGCACCAGCCGCAATAGACCAAGTGCCAGAAGGTACGGCAAAAGCAGTGGTCATGGTAAGGGCAGTGGCAGCGGCTAAAACTAGGGATTGTAGTTTCATGATTTGGTTCCTTAATATATTAAAAGGTTATCAGTGCTAATGAGGGATGACATTGCACACTGATACATAATGTTATAATGGATGATAAAGCGGTAACATTATGACTCCATTATAGTATAAAACCACAATTACTGTAAGGTTTTAATTGTGCTTTACTAAGTTTTATTTAATTATTTATAGTAAAGGCAATAACGGTATAATTATTTTGATTATTTAAAAAAATTGATTATTGTGAGGTAGGGTATAAGCCTGTTGTGATACTCTGAAAATAGGTAGATAAGAATTATAGTCAATCCACTAAAAAAGCGTTACAGCGTTAACCTCGCTTGTAGTATGACGTATACATCTGCACTCGGTTGCCTTGTACCACTCTTAAATTGGATCAACTATATATTGATTATTGCTAATGTCTAAACGGTAGAATTGGAAATAAATGGTGACGGCTTACTGAATTGATATTCATGATTTGATAAAAGGCGTACGTATTATGCTTGGTTATTGTAGCAACTCCCCACTACGTTGTAAGAACGCCCGTTCTACCAAAATATTGAATCAGGTAGATTCTTGTTGCCCTGAGTGCCATTTATTTTTAGTACCTGCTCAAGACATCAGCCAGCAATTGCCCGCTGATGAGCAGTTTTTACGATTATCAGTAGTAGGCACCGCATTGGTGCTATTAATAGCAGTCTATCTTTATTATCTACATAGGACATAATAGCGGCTGCTGATGAACAGGCGATAAGCCAATGCCATGCTGGGTCATGTCAAATAGTTGATATTTTCGTATTGATGAAAGCGTGCGCTCTTGATGATAGAGCGCTTGAACACCTTGCAAGGCAGTTAATTTATTTTATTTATATAATACCTGTATTTCACCGAATAGGGACGGCATGCTACTCCAATCTATAAGGCGCTTACGTCATTTTGTTTATGATACGTTGCAAAATGATGAACATGACACTTTATTTAGCCGCTATATTGATTATTTTCTCATATTTTTGATTATGACCAATGTGGCAGCTGTGATTGCTGAGTCAGTTGACAGCTGGTACTACCCTTATCAAAATTATTTTACTTGGTTCGAAAACTTCTCTATTGTGGTCTTTTCTATTGAATATTTGCTGAGACTATGGAGTGTTGCTGAAGCCAAACCGGACAATACAACGTGGAAACAGCGTTGGGATTGGATCAGAAGTCCTTCCGCACTCATTGACTTGGTAGCCATTGTTCCAGCCTTCTTAAACTTCTTCGTCAATATTGATCTGCGTTTCTTACGTATTTTGCGTTTGTTCCGTATTCTCAAATTGACCCGCTATTTTGCGTCCATGCGTATCCTTTTGGTGGTCATCAGTAAAGAACGCGGCTCGTTTCAAGCGGTTATTTTTATATTGATTATTATGATTGTGACCGCCTCGAGTGGCATTTATTTGGTCGAAAACCATGCGCAGCCAGAAGAGTTTGAGTCAATACCCAAGGCGATGTGGTGGGCTGTGGTAACGCTCACGACCGTGGGTTATGGGGATGTCACACCAATCACTAATGCTGGCAAGATATTGGGTGCTATTATTACGATATTGGGTGTGGGTCTAGCGGCACTGCCTGCAGGTATTTTGGCAACGGGTCTTGCAAATGAGTTGGCGCAGCGCCGCGAAGAGCTTGAGCAGCATTTTCGTGAGCAGCTGATCGATAGCGACTTTGATTTGGTACAAAATCAGATGATGATTGATAAGATTCGCCGAGAGCTAGGATTAGACAAAGAGCAAGCACAAAATATCGTACTACAAGTACTGCGTGAACAAGAGCTTGAGCGGCGAGAAAAAGAAGTGGAGGTGCGTCAAAAGAATTTTTGCCCACATTGCGGTGAGGTTTTATAGCTTAGTATCTATTAGGCAATCATAGAAATTTATGCTTAAGATTTCTAGAAATGAATATGTTTGGCAGGAAAAATAAAAGGGTATTGTGTGATTAAGACGCAGTACCCTTTGTAGATTTTATAATCGACTGACGTTATATTCCTTGAGGAATCGGTAGTGCCCGTGCTAATTCATGTGCGACTTCTTGTGCTGCATTCGATAGATCTTCAGCGCTCAGTGGTAAGTTTTGTAGGGTTAAATGCCAGTCATCAACGGATCGGCGCAAATGAGCCACCCAAAGCGTCTTACAATCACGTGGGAGCTGCTTTAGGTTGACTTCAAAACAGCGGTTACCCTCATCATCACTCAAATGAATCTCACCTTTTTTGACCCTAGAGAGTGAGTGCCCGTGATAGGAGTTGGCAATCAAAGCGATATGAGTGATATGTAAGGGAATTTCTTCTAGCTCTAGTCTGATTTGTTCTTGATCAAGCGGAGCCAAATACATGGCTTGCTCTCCGCGATCCTTACCGTTTAGACTGTCTCCTTGGTGCTTGACGGACTCAGCTTTGTCACGTAATTGTTTGAACCAGACAATATCACTAATGATGCAATTGTCATCATATAAAACGCAAGCCAGATCGATATCTACCGCGCTTTTGTCCTTTTTAAAACGCTTCAACAACCCTTTTGGCTCGATCTTAGTAAATTCATAGTTGAGCGCAAAAAATAACGTTCCCGTATCCAAGCCCAGTCCTCTTAAACTGTCGGAAAGCAGCGGTGATGAGGCAGTGGTTGGCATAATATTCCTTTTTTAATTTTTAGTGGTTAACGATTAGTGTCATTCGAGTGTTATTCGTTGTTTGTCATTGCAGGTTGGTCCAATACCGCTTGATAAAGGAGTGCAGGCTTGGCGTCTAACAGTCCACTGCCAAAACCACGTAACCACCAGACCAGCTGTGAGGTCAAATTAACAGTCGCTTTTATTGTTAGGGTGTCGTCGTCGTTTGATGTGACGATTTGATCATCACTCAGCTTGCTCTCAGTGAGGCTTCGGCCTGCTTTTTGGGTAAATTGTAGCTCAACGGCTGTATTTTTACCACGCTCAGCCAGTTCACCAAATAACGGATGGCTAAAGCCCATGCTGCCTTCATCCAAATAAGTATCGAGTTGAAAGTTATCTGGTGTCTGTGCTGCGCTTTCTAAAATCTCGACTCTATCAAATCGATGCAGCGCAAAAGTGCGAATGGTGGCTTTTGGGTCATCGGTACGAGTCGCCAGTAGGTAAATAATCACACCACGCTGGATAATGGCAATAGGGTTTAGCGTATATTCGCTGGCCTCTGACTTATTGCTGCGAGTGTAGCAGGCATTGATTTGCAGCTGATAAAACAATGCATGGTAAATGTTGTCTTTGCTATCTAAATCTATATCTGGGGCAATAAGTGGCTGGGTAGCAGGTTCGATACGCACGCGGTCTATCCATGAATGCGTGACTTTACTGTTTTTGAGCTGTCGTCTTGCTAGATCAAACCACGGAAATAGCTCATCTAAAATCACAGGCGGCAATAGCTGAGTGAGATTGGCCTCAACCATATTAAAAGCAACTGCCTGCGATAGATTCATATGCGGCAAGCTTTGCAGCGGCGCATCCTCTTTCCAGCGCCAACCTTGTGGATTGGCGTTGTTTTTTTCGATAGGAAAGCGTTTGGCCAATGCGTTCAAATCACGTTGCACGGTACGCAGGCTGATGTCAAAACCGGCCATCATGAGCTGTTCATAAATATGCGTCGTACCTACCCAGCGATTGCGCTGTAGCTGTGACAGCACTTGCCATTGACGAGCCGTTGTCGCTGCCCCGTAACGATTGTCTTGGGTCTCTTTTAACACATCATTTTCTGCCGCCTCTATTGCAACTGCTTGCTCATCAGAATCTGATTGAGCTTGAAGGTTATTGGCATTAGTAGAATGTACAGTCATCAAAAAATACCCTTTATAAAGTCACAGGTTATTGTTCTACAGATTTTGGCTGGTTGTTTATCATCTCAGAAAAGTATCAAAGCGTCTAGGGACGTTCGTATACATTTAGACATCGTTTAGGCGCCATCTAAGCGCCGTCTAAACATGGTCTAGATACGTTCTAGTTATCATTTTGGTGTGTTGTCATTGACACTTTAAGCTTCACTTTGCTCATGGTTATCAGTGACGTCACTATCGTTATTTTCGCCTTTACGTTTTTCTTTTTCTATTTTGTCCTCTTTTTTTTGGCGCTTAGCTTTGCGTTTTTTCTTCTCTTTCTTTTTTGACTTTTTATCATCTACCTCATCATCGCCGTCTTGGTTCTCATCCCATAACATCAGACGATTTAGGACTTTGCCAAATAAGGTGTCTTTGCGGTAGCGACCTTTTTTATTCATGGTATCGATGGGTAGGCCTGTCATCAAGGTCAATGCTTCACTCAAGGTATAAACGCCATAAATATGAAAGTCGCCGTCTTTTACCGCAGTAATGATATCGTCGCGTAGCATGAGTTGTTTGACATTGGCCATTGGAATGACTACGCCTTGAGCGCCCGTCAACTCTTGCTCACGGCACGCATCAAAAAAGCCGGCGATTTTGGCATTGATACCACCAACTGCTTGTACTTCGCCCAGCTGATTCATAGAACCAGTAATGGCAAAGGATTGATCAATAGGGACATTTGCTAAAGCGGATAGTAGCGCACAACCTTCACTGACAGTGGCACTATCACCATCGATATGGGCGTAGCTTTGTTCAAACGCGAGCGAAGCGCTGAAGTTTAGTGCATGGTGTTGGCTAAATAACGCACGCAAATAACTGGTCATGATTAGCATCCCTTTAGCGTGCAAGCTACCACCCAAGTCTACATCACGCTCGATATCAAGGATTTCACCTGCGCCAATATTGGGCTGAATAACGGCAGTGAGGCGCGCTGGCATGCCAAACTCACTATCGGCATAGCTGACGACGGTCAGGGCGTTGACTTGCCCAACTGCAGTGCCTTGGGTTTGAATCAGCTGCTGGCCGTTTTTGAGTTCGTCCCAGTATAGATCGCGCAAATATCCTGAGCGCTCATCCATGTCGTCAATTGCCTGAGTGACATGATCTGCTGTCACCACTGTCTCATCATTTAAACGAGCGTGACGGTTTGATTCATGCAACAGTTTAATCAACAAATCACTGTGTAGGCTTAAACGGTCCTGCTCTTCAGCTTGCAAGCTTAAATGCTCAAGCAACGTGGCTTGCGCGCTACTATCGAATGGATAGAGATCAGCATAATCGATGATGTCTGCCATTTTCGCTACCAGTGCCAATTCATGCTCGCTGGTGCGCGTCACATCATCATGAAAGTCCGCGCGAACTTTAAACACTGCATCAAACTCAGGCTCAAGCTCAAGCAGCTCATAATATAAGTCTGCTTCACCTAATAAGATCACTTTGATATCAAGATCAATGGGCGCTGGTGATAAAGACAAGCTACCTGTTAGCGTTAGCATTTGCTCAAGGCTTGAGAGCTTAATTTTGCGTGACTGTAGCGCGCGCTTTAGACCTTGCCATGCATAAGGATGCTCAAGTAGATGGCTGGCTTCTAGCAGCAGATAGCCGCCATTGGCACGGTGTAGGGCACCTGCGCGAATCATACTGACATCAGTCGTTACTGTCCCTAATTGAGTGATTTGCTCAACATGACCCAATAAGTTTAGATGGGTTGGTAAGTCTTCAAAGACAACAGGCGCGCCACTGTCTGGTGCGTGACTGACAATGACATTGACCGCGTAACGGCTGGGTGTTGTGGTCAATACAGCCGTCACAAACTCTTCATCATCGCCGTTAACGATACGCTCTACATGGGTAACCATATCGGCAAATATGGCTTTGAGATAGTCAACCACAAGTGGGTGCGTGGCAAATTGCTCATAAACAGGCGCGAACAAAGGCTGTAGTGCACGGCGCGCGATACTGCGATGCAGTGATTCTATCGCATCGTTGGCTTCGTCTTCTAACTGCTCCAACGCAATGGTTAGTTGACTGAGGCGCTTTTGCATATGGTTTTTTTGGACAAAGTTATTTAACTCAGCCTCGTACTCACTGTTACCATACTCAGAATTTTGAGCGTTGTTTTGCTCTTCATCATGGTTAGTCTTATCGTTGCTCAATATATTGGCTTTTTCGTTATCATTTCTTGGCGACGAATTTGCACTGTTGCTAGATGATTCTGAAGCCTTTACAGGGTCGCTACTACTGTCTGTCGTCAACTGACTGGGATGGACGAAAACTGCCTTGTTATCAAACGAGCGAAACGTCAAGGCGAGGTCATACTGTTTGCCCTCAGCGTTTAGCGCGTCGTAAGCATGACTCTCTTTTTGATGCGTATTATTTTTAATCGCTTCGATTTTACTTTGGTATTGGTCGCTACGAAAGCGTTGGCTTAGTCGCTTTTTTGCTTGTTGCCACAAGTTATTGACCTGCTGTTGTAGCAAGGCGGCTTGCCCTGCAGGTAGACGCAGAGCCAGTGGCGTACGTGGATCGGTAAAATTGTGCACATAAACCCAATCATCAGGCGTTGGTGCGTCGGCGGCAATACGGGCCAACAGGCGACTGATGACAGTACGCTTACCCAAGCCGTTCTCGCCAGCAGCAAACACATGATAGCCACTTGCATTGATGTCTAGCGCTGTATGCAAGGCTTTGAGCGCACGTTGTTGACCGAAGCCAACATCTAAGTCAGGCGCAGTACGTGTGTCTGTAGGCAGCTCATCAGGGTCGCTATAGCGTTTTAGTTGCTCAGCCGAAATACGGCAGCTTTTTTGAACCTCAGTAAAAATAGGATTTGGGGCGTTAGATATTACTGGTTTATCGTCTTGTGAGTCAGCGGTAGGTGGTACCATATTATTAGCGTCTTTTGATATTTGAGACATAAGGGGGTAGGGTCGTTCGGTCATAGGTTTTTGAGAGATCGTTTTAAAGGTATTGAAAGAGTATGAGGGATAATATATTTATTCTGGTCATGCGCGCATTGAATTTTTTATAATTAATAGTGACATCTTACAAGATATCGTCGCATTTTAGCGAAGTCATTAAACGCAGTTTGTCTCATATTTACAGGAATCCTTGATCATGATAAACGAAAAATAAAGAAACTAGGCAAGGCGTTTTATGCTGTTAACGCAGAATAACGCGTCATGAACGGTGCAGATAGTATAAGATGTCCCACATTGGCGCAATCTGCAACTATTCAATGAGCAGACTGCATGATAAAATAGGCGGTTCACATGTCAAAACTGGATAACTCGTTGTATGTCAGCTTCCGCTAAAACCTCTTCGTCGTCTACTAGCACGGGTAAAATCAATATTGATCCGACTGGCTTTGTGAAGCTTGGCTCACAATTGCCAAAGCTGGCCAGTATCTTAGCACAAGCCGTAAGTGAGCTAAGTCTATCACTAAGTGAGAAACAGCAGCGCACGTTATTACTATACTTAGACCAGCTTTTGTTGTGGAATAAAGCGTATAATCTGACCGCCATCACCGATCCAGAAGAAGCGCTGATCAAACATGTGATTGATTGCTTGTCTATTATAACGCATTTGCCGACAGGGTCGCTGCTTGATATCGGTACAGGTGCAGGGTTGCCTGCAGTGATTATTGCGATTTGTCAGCCTGAGCGCTCGTGTACAGCCCTTGATAGTAATCAAAAAAAGATTCGCTTTATTAAGCAGATCAGCAGTGAGCTTGGCTTACGTAATATGCAACCGATCGCTTCGCGTATCGAAGCGCACGAAGCCAGCTATGATGTGGTGACTTCTAGAGCGTTTGCCAGTTTGATAGATTTTGTGGAAGTAGCGCAGCCGAGATTGGCAGATGGCGGTTATTTGTGTGCTATGAAAGGCAAGGCACCGAGCGATGAAGAGCTACAAGCGCTCGATAGTGATTGGCACATTAAGACGATTAAGCTGACAGTGCCGCGTCTGCATGATAGTCGTCATTTGATTGAAATGTCTGCTAAAAATGCCTGAAAGGTAGATACTTCTCAGTCATGAAACAGCAGTCGTTTTTTGTGAAACGCAGTTTACGTTTGTACCTAAATGGCATAGTATTTAAAAGCACTGAAAATATACAAACGAAAATTGGGTAATTTATAAAAGAATTTTTTTATAAATGGCTGCCTTTCATGAAGCGCTGATTTAGTAGCACTGCATAAGCATATAAGATTGAGCGGCAAATAAATTAAAAGAAAAAGTCAGTAACAGACCTTAATAAAATTGAGTGAGTGTATGGAAATCATAGCAATTGCGAATCAAAAAGGCGGCGTGGGCAAAACCACGACGGCGGTAAACTTGACCGCCAGTTTAGCTGCTAAGCGCAAGCACGTACTACTGATTGACTTAGACCCACAGGGCAATGCAACCAGCGGTACTGGTGTCGACAAAAACGAGCTGACGCTTACCATAGCCGATGTTTTACTGGATGGTGTCGCGCTGTCGGAAGCCATTGTGACCAGTCCGGCAGGGTTTGATGTTATCGGTGCCAATCGTGATTTGGCTGGTATGGACATCACATTGATGAGTAAAACGGACAGTCACGAGCTGTTCAAAACGGCGATGAAAAATCTGGTTGATGCGCAGACATCCTCGCAACAGCCGCCATACGATTACGTGATTATAGACTGTGCACCCAGTTTGAACCTACTGACGATTAATGCCTTGGTTGCAACTGATAGTGTGATTATCCCAATGCAGTGTGAATATTATGCATTAGAGGGATTAGCGGATTTATCACAGACGATTGAGCGTCTTACTGAATTAAACCCTAAGTTATATATTCGCGGTGTTGTGAGAACGCTGTTTGATGCGCGTAACACGCTTGCCCGTGATGTGTCTGCTGAATTAGAAGCGCACTTTGGCGATATTATGTATAAGACTCATATTCCAAGAAACATTCGCCTAGCAGAAGCACCCGCGCATGGTCTACCAGTGATTGCTTATGAGAGATGGTCAAAAGGCGCGCGCGCCTATCAAAAATTGGCCGCTGAAGTGATGAAGCAAAGTAGCTAGTTTTTCTATAAAAGCTTTCGAACAATAAAGCACTTAACATTGTATTTAGTAAGCCGCAGCAGTAATCAATTGGCTTTTATTTTAGCGTTAGAGGATAGGTAATCATGGCGAAGAAAAGAGGGTTGGCTGCCAATCGAGGCTTAGATGCCTTATTAGGGTCAATCAAGAAAGAAAAGCAAATCACCGCCTCTGCCTTGCAAGATGATATGGCTGCACGCGATGTGGCCGTGCCAGCTGAAACGCTAGACACCAACATGCCTGTGAAAACTGCCCCCGTCGATGCGGCTGCGCCCAAAGCCAGTAAAAAATCGGCTGCAAAATCCACTGATAATGACACTACTGTCAGTAATAGTACTCGTTCATCACGTGTGACAAGCAAGACGGCTATCAACAAAACGCGTGGTAATAGCACAGACGTAAACGCTTCAGAGGATCAAATCAGCCTCGTGCAGATCGATGTCACGCGTCTACAAGCAGGTAAGTATCAACCGCGCCGTGACATGAGTGAAACGGCACTGGCAGAATTGGCATCTTCTATTGAGCAGCATGGCGTGATGCAGCCCATCGTTATCCGCCCATTGCTCGCCAATGAAGATAAGAGTGAAGTATTTGTCACTCATGAAATTATCGCTGGCGAACGTCGCTGGCGCGCGGCAAAAATGGCGGGTAAGTCGGTTATTCCAGCGATTGAGCGTGCGTTATCTGATGAGCTTGCTATTGCATTGGCCTTAATTGAAAATATCCAGCGTGAAGATCTATCGGTGATCGAGCAGGCAGCCGCGTTGCAGCGCTTTCATACAGAGTTTGGTATGAGTCACGCCATGATTGCTGAAGTGGTAGGCAAGGCGCGTACAACGGTATCGAATTTACTACGTCTAAATCAATTGCATGATACGGTAAAAGATCATTTGGCAAATAGCGCACTAGACATGGGTCACGCTCGAACGCTTTTAGCATTGTCTTCTGAGCAGCAGCCAATCATTGCACAAAAAATCATCGATGGCGGTATGACGGTGCGAGAAGCTGAAAAGCTGGTCAAATCCATTTTGAACCCTGTACCCAAGGCTAACCGTGTCGAACAAGCACAGTCTCGTGACGAAGAGCGTCTCACGCAAAGATTGACAGATATGTTGGGTGCTGAAGTCAAGCTTAAGCACAAAAAAGACGGGCAGGGTAGTGTTGAGATCTTTTTTCACAGTCAAGACCAGTTAGCTGCTTTGATTAAACACATAGAAGCACAGGCTTAAGACAATACGCAAGCTAGTAGGACTGATTTATTAGTAACGACTATTTACGTATAAATCCATCTACGTAATAACTGTTTTTAAAAATATGGAAGAGAGCAAATATGTGGGAGTTAGTAAAGGCAGGCGGCTGGCTAATGACACCTATTGTCGTCTGCTCTATATTGGCATTGGTTATCATTATTGAGCGTAGTCATACATTGCAATTTAGCAAGACTGTGCCTAGCAGACTGCGTGAGCAGCTCATCACTCGCCTACGCGAAAATGGCGATATCGGCCGTACACAATTGATGAATGTCAAAGAGAAGACAGCGCTTGGTGATATTTTGGCAACGGGGCTGCTCTATCGTCAGTACGGCCTAGAGTCTATGACCATGCATATGCAAAATCGTGCTAGCGTACAAGTCCACCAGCTAGAAAAAAATATCAATATGTTGGGTACAATTGGTGCCATTGCGCCATTGCTTGGATTATTAGGTACGGTATTAGGTATTATTTCTTCATTCTTAGCGATTACTGATGGTGCGATGCAAGATCCAACAATGCTTGCTGCTGGTGTCTCACAAGCACTAATTACCACGGCTGCTGGTATGATCGTCGCCATCCCAGCGCTTGTCGCGTATCGATACTTTCAGCGGCGTATCATCGACATCAATGCACAGTTCGAGACTCAAGCAGGGCTGATGATTCAAGAGCTATACGACTACCAATTGCTCGACAATACTTACGTAGCGGCACCTGCTAATAGTATGACTACTATTGATGAGCGTGCTACTGATCGATTAGATGTAGATAAAAGCAATATGGCGACAATATAATTGTCATAGTTTTGATCCTGAGTTTGATGCTCAAAGTACGTTCGTAATAGCAGGTAAGTAGAAGAGATTCATATGCGCTTTAGAAAACCGACTGTTGAGCCGCTTGAAATTAATCTGACGCCCATGATTGATTGCTTATTGTTTTTAATCGTCTTTTTACTACTGGCTACTTCTTTTAATCATTTTAGTCGTTTAAATATTATCCTTCCTGAAGCAGAAGGTGTGGCGCAGACAGAGCAAAAAAATAGTATAGAAGTAGCTGTACAAGAAGATGGCAGTTATTTGGTGAATGGTATTACGCTTGCTAGTAGTAACGAGGCTGAACTGACCAGCATGTTGCAGCAAGAAGCAGGAAGCAATCGCGATATGCTATTTGTCATCGCAGCGGATGCCAACGCTACCCATCAATCTGTCGTACGGGTGATGGATGTTGCTGGTAAACTCGGATTTTTGAACTTAAATATCAGCACCGTTGTCCCACTTGGTCAAACTTTGCCGCAATAATATTTGCCGCATCATTACTATAAACTGTGTATCAAGCACAGCCCATTCATGTCATGACACCTACATTGAGGCTTTTATGAGCCAAGCTTATACACCTGACTCTACAAAACCTTCTGCTAAAAAACCTTCAGCAGCCCCGTCTAATCCGCCAAAAAGTAAAACTTTACTGCGTCTATTAAAATATCTAAAACCGTATTGGTGGGCTTTGCTACTGACTGTTTTGGGCTTTGCTATCAACGCAGGGACTGAGATTTGGATTGCCAAGCTGTTGCAATACATTACTGATGCCATTAACCAAAGTGATCGAAGCAAACAGGCGTTATTTCCATTACTCATCATTGCGCTATTTTTCGTACGCGGTCTGGGCAGTTTTTTGGGTAACTATTACTCGGCTTTGGTCTCACGTAATTTGGTTTATGAGCTGCGGGTCGAGGTTTTTAATAAGCTACTGCGCTTGCCAAGTTCATTCTATTTGGCCAATCCTGCTGGTACGATCTCATCCAAGTTGATATTTGATGTTGAGCAAGTCACGGCAGCCAGTACAGACTCAATGAAGACCTTGCTGCGTGATGGTTTGACGGTTGTGGCATTGATAGGGTTTTTGCTTTATAGCAACTGGCGCTTGACTCTAATTCTATTTGTCGTATTGCCACCAATACTATGGCTCATTCGCATTGCCTCCAAGCGTTATCTTAAGCTCTCTAAAGGTATCCAAAAAACGATGGGTAGTGTCAGTCATATTACCAATGAGGTCATCAGTGGCTATCAGGTGGTAAAGAATTATGGCGGACAAGCATATGAAGCCGAGCGCTTTGATAAGACTTCAAAAAAGAACTTACGTCAAGGCATGAAGGTGGTCGTCACCAATAGCATCAATACCCCAGCGGTGCAGCTGCTGATGGCGATAGCGATGTCGGTGGTGGTATGGCTTGCATTGAGACCTTCAGTTATTAGCGGTATTTCAGCAGGAGAGTTCATATCCTATATTGCAGCGGCGGGTTTACTGAGTAAGCCGGTCCGTTCATTGACTGATGTCAATCAAAAACTGCAAAAAGGTATTGCTGCTGGTGAGTCGATTTTTGCATTACTTGATGAGCCAGAAGAAGAAGACACAGGCACTATCAGCAAGGCGTTATCTGGTCAGATGTCTTTGGATAATATCAGTTTGGTATATCCAGATTCGACAGTTGCTCTACGTGATTTTACGTTAAATATAAAAGCAGGCGAGACGGTTGCATTGGTAGGACGAAGCGGAGCAGGCAAGTCCTCCTTGGTTAATCTCTTAACGCGTACTTTAGAAACCTCTTCAGGACAAATTACCTTAGATGGTGTGCCGATAGACCAGATTAAGCTAGAGAGCTTGCGCGCACAAATTGCGATGGTGAATCAGCAGGTTGTACTATTTAATACCACAGTATTTAATAACATTGCTTATGGGGGATTGGCCAACAAGAGCCAAGCTGAGGTCGAGGAGGCTGCAAAAGCGGCTTTCGCGCATGACTTTATCATGAAAATGCCAAACGGCTATCAAAGCGAGATTGGGGCCGAAGGGCTCCAGCTGTCTGGCGGCCAGCGTCAACGACTATCTATTGCTCGCGCGTTGTTAAAAGATGCGCCGATTCTGATTTTGGATGAAGCCACCAGTGCGCTTGATAATGAGTCAGAGTATTATATTCAGCAAGCGCTCGATAACGTCATGAAAAACCGTACGACGCTAGTGATTGCGCACCGCTTAACGACTATTGAATCTGCGGATCGTATTGCTGTGATGGATGGTGGTCAGATAGTTGAGCTTGGCACTCACAATGAGCTGATGCAGCTGCAAGGCCATTATGCGCAAATGTATGCTCGAGACTTTGAGTAGAATAGATTTATTTGATAAAGCGTCAACGCCTAAGCAGCGAATCGATAGGATACATGGCAATTATTCATGAGTATTGAAACGATAATTACTAATGCATGGCAACGTAAGGCCGCTTGGTTATGGCTGTTGCTACCTATTAGCTGGCTTTATGGACTGATCACCTTGCTTCGTCGTCACGCTTATAAAGTTGGGCTGCTATCAAGTTATCGCGCACCTATACCCGTTATGGTTATTGGTAATATCAGTGTGGGTGGTAGCGGCAAAACACCGTTAATTATCGCCTTGGTCAATCACTTGCAAAAACGAGGCATAAAAGTCGGCGTCATCAGTCGCGGTTATGGTGGTGATACGAGCCAAATGCCAGCATTGGTCAATGCCACCAGTTTGCCTAACGTAGTAGGCGACGAACCATGTTTGATTGTTCATATGACAGGCGCTGCCATGGCAGTATGTCCCAATCGTCAGCAAGCAATTACTACCTTGTTGGATGCTGAACCTGATTTGCAATTAATTATCGCTGACGATGGTTTGCAACATTATGCGCTCAAGCGGGATATAGAGTGGATTGTGGTAGATGCCGCGCGAGGGTTTGGTAATGAGCAATTATTGCCAACCGGATTTTTGCGTGAGCCAATGTCACGACTAGAAGGTGCTCATGTGATTTATCATGACAAGCCAAAAACAGACTCGGCTAAAAGTAGTAATAAGCCACAGAGCTCTGAGCGCTTGAGCATGCATTTGCAAGCTGATGAATTGCAACATCTATGGAGTCCTCAATCACCTATTAAGCAAATAGATAATGTCGTTCCTGCCAGCAATAGTAGAGTACACGCAGTCAGTGGTATCGGCTATCCACAGCGTTTTTTTGATACGTTGGAGTCTCTTGGTTTTGACGTGATAGGGCATCCTTATCCTGATCACTATGACTTTAGTTTGACTGAGCTGTTGCAATACAGCGATTATCCTATCGTCGTTACTAGCAAAGATGCGGTAAAAATAAAAGCATTGCTGTCAGACTATACGGCGGAGCAAGCAACAAGTGATGAGTATGCACAGCTCATTAGCAGGTTGTGGGTTTTGCCTGTGACGGCCGTATTATCCGATAACTGTTATCATCATCTAAACCAGCAATTAAAAGCTTTGGGTATTGAGGCTGACTCTGATGTTGGTACAAAAACGCCATCATAGATAATACTCAATACGTCAAACTGACACAATTTTTAGGAATAAACCATGTCGCTTGTCACCACACCTGCCAAAACCCATATTGTGATTCCTGCACGCTTTAAGAGCACACGGTTACCCGGTAAGCCATTATTGAGCATTCATGGCAAACCGATGATACTTTGGGTGGCTGAAAAGGCAAAGACAGCAACCTTTGCTGACGATATGTGTATTGCAACTGATGATGAGCGCATTGCAAAGGTCTGTATCGATGCCGGTTTTGATGTCGTGATGACAAGTTGCGAGCATGCTTCAGGCACTGACCGCTTGGCGGAAGTGGCGGCTATCAAAGGCTGGGCTGATCATGATATTGTGGTCAATATGCAAGGCGATGAACCGCTTGTACCTCCCTTACTGCTTGAGCAGGTGCAGGCGCTTTTGGTAGCGGATGAGGCCAGCGTCATGGCGACACTCTGTGAGCCTATCAATGATTACGATACGTTCCAGCGAGCTTCTGTGGTAAAGGTAGTCAGCCAACATACGAACAATTTGCAGCGCGCGCTTTATTTTAGTCGCGCACCAATCCCTTTTGATCGTGATGTCGTATTGGCGGATGACAATCAAAGGCAGCCACCAAAAAATGCGTATCGTCATTTGGGTTTATACGCCTATCGCGTTAGTCTATTACAGCAGTTTGTGCATTGGCCACAGACGCCACTTGAGCTACTCGAGAGTCTGGAGCAGCTACGAGTGCTAGAAAACGGTAAGCTTATCGCCATTGCAGAGGCCGCCTGTCAACTGCCGGCTGGTGTCGATACCCAAGAGGATCTAAACCGTTTAAATGCCATGCGCTTGGCTGATTTTCAAAACCCCGCTAAATAATGGTTTGAGCAAGCGCTCGCACATTATCCAGAGTATCATTAGCGTGCCGCATCCTAAATATCTAAAAACGTGATAGAGCTATTGTTATGAATGATCTGACAGCAAATGTAGGCGCGCAAGAGCGTTCAGATAGTATCTATTTTGCGCCCTTATTGCCGTGGCAACAGACATTGTGGTCGCAATTGACGCAGCGAGTATTGACTCAGCAGTCCTTGCCGCATGCATTGCTCGCTGCTGGTATGCAGGGAATGGGTAAACACGCCTTTGTATGGCGGTTGGTGGCTTGGTTATTATGCCGCGAGCATGATACGAATCCACTAGGCGCATGCGGCACGTGTGAAAGTTGTCAATGGCTCAAGTCGGGTACTCACCCAAGCTTGCAAGTGCTGCCAATCGTGAGTATGCCAATCAATGCGGATAGCGACACCCTCCAAGACAAATCAAGCAGCGCAAAAGACAAAAAAGCCACTAAGAGCACCAGCAACAGCGCGATTAAAATCAAAGTGGATGACATTCGTGCCTTGCAGCCTTTTATTTATCAAGGCGGGCAAGGGATGCGCATCTGTGTGTTAGATCATGCTGAGCAAATGACCGTCGCCGCTGCCAATGCGTTACTCAAAACCTTGGAGGAGCCGCAAGCGCAAGTTCATCTATTTTTAATCAGTGACACGCCTGCTCAGCTGCTTCCGACCATCAAGAGCCGTGTACAACAGCTGGCATTACAGACTATTGAGCCCGCTGTTGCTATCGATTATGTGACAAAAGCGCTCGGTCATACCATCAATCGTGAAGCCGTCAGTAAGATGGCGATTGAGCAGTTGATACAATTAGCAAACGGCGCACCTCTCGCTGCGGTAGCATTGGCACAGGCACCGTGGTACAGCAAACGTGCACTGTGGCTGACCACATGGCAGGCACTGCGAAGTGGTAAACGTAGTAGCGTAGCGGCAAGTGATTATTGGCAAAAACAGCTGAGTATTAAAGAGTTTATTCAACTGTCTGAACGGATGCTCCTAGACATAAAGCGCATCTGCCTAGGACTGAATGAATTACAAACAGATATCAACCTATCAGAAGCATTAGCCTCTTATCAACCCGATGCTCTCAATCTAGAAGTATTCGGCGATAGTTTGCAGCAAACCAAAGTTGCACTGCAACAAAATGTGCAAGAAAAATTTGCCTATGATAAGCTAATGCAAGAATTGGCCTGCTTGTAGGAGTGGTGACATAGCCTTTGTGAGCTATTGAAACTTATTGATATAAATTGCTTTTGTTTATATCTCACAATCATTTATAAAAATATATTTGACCCAATTGATAAAGGAAGCTGATTATGGCAATGCCAGGACGCGGCGGGATTTTAACCTGCCATATTGAGACTATCGAAACGTTGTATGCCAGCTATCTGTCTTTTGTGAACAATGGCGCTTTGTTTGTGCCCTCTGATCAGCCGCAGCAATTGGGTAATGAAGTTTTTATTGCTGTTACACTGCCCAACTCTAGTGAGCGTTTGCCAATGAATGGTAAGGTTGTTTGGATCAACTCCAAAACGCAGAGCGGTCGACCAGCAGGCTTTGCTGTGCAAATTGGTAGTGATATCGCAGGACAACGAATCAAGAACGAAGTTGAGCGTTTATTGGCTGGTAAAATAGATAGCCTGCAATCCACTTATACCATGTAGCCCATACCACTTAACCCAAAAACCTAGGCGTCTTTATCGATGGTCATCATGGCTATATTGTATGATTAATAAAAAAGCCTTATAACTGTATAAGGCTTTTTTTAGGATATATATCCATGAGTGCTAGTAGCGCGACGGTACGTACATATCATCAGGAATAGGCTCGCGGTAGTATTCGTCATCACGTTTGCGACTGGGCAATTCAACTTCCTCACGAGGTATCTCTTTATAAGGAATCTGGTCGAGCAGATGTGCAATACAGTTGAGCCTAGCGCGCTTCTTATTGTTGCCTTCAACCACCCACCATGGGGCCTCAGGGATATGAGTGCGCTCAAACATGGTCTCTTTTGCTTTGGTATAATCCTCCCAGCGCCTACGGGATTGTAAGTCCATCGGCGAGAGTTTCCACTGTTTTAGCGGATCGTATATTCGGCTCATAAAGCGTGCATGCTGCTCATCGTCAGTAATAGAAAACCAGTATTTCACCAAGCGAATGCCTGATCGCACAAGCATGCGTTCAAACTCTGGCACTGACTGGAAAAATTCCTCATATTGCTCATCAGTACAAAAGCCCATGACGCGCTCGACACCGCCGCGATTGTACCAACTACGATCAAACAAAACGATCTCACCTGCGGCTGGTAGATGCGCGACATAGCGCTGAAAATACCACTGGGTTTGCTCGCGTTCAGTAGGAGCAGGTAAGGCGGCAACACGGCACACGCGTGGATTTAGCCGCTGAGTGATACGTTTAATGGCCCCACCTTTGCCAGCAGAGTCTCGCCCTTCAAAGATAACGACGATACGCTCACCATTTGCGACCACCCAGTCTTGCAGCTTAATAAGTTCTCGCTGCAATCGTACCAACTCATGGAAATAGGTACGCCGATCCAGTTTTTCTTGCTCACTCATCTCACGACCATTGAAGCGAAAGTCACGTGCATAGTCATCTATTTCGTTTTCTAGCTCTTCATCGTAGGTATCGATAAGGTCTTGATGCATTTTTCGACGTAGCTCATCATCA
The DNA here is from genome assembly GCF_014280455.1 of Psychrobacter sp. KCTC 72983. Taxonomy (NCBI): domain Bacteria; kingdom Pseudomonadati; phylum Pseudomonadota; class Gammaproteobacteria; order Moraxellales; family Moraxellaceae; genus Psychrobacter; species Psychrobacter sp. KCTC 72983. Next base: position 97,400 of record NZ_CP060390.1, on the reverse strand, counting down.
AGAATGTCTTTTTCGATGCGCTCAGCCAAGATGGCTTGTTCTCGGTTGTATTGATCTAATTGCTCCTGGGTGGTGAGTGATTGAAAGTCAGTGGTTGTAATGGGTTTTGTCGTTACCAATTTATCAGAGCCAAAAATGATTTGTCTCATTTTTCTTAATAGAAACTTTTTTTTAAGTAGAAATTCTGTCTTACCCATAAATATTACCTTTGTTTGGCGTGTCAGCTTTTTTAAGAGGCTACTATCTAGGTCGGTTCTATCATAGCAAAGTACAGACAATAAAAAATGCCCTTTAACTATTTAAAGGGCATTTTTTATGAGAATAGATGAGCTGATAAAAATGATGAATCAAGTACTCATTTTCATTCGTTACTTACCGAACTTATTTTTCTAAGATGCAAGTCACGCCTTGACCACCGGCTGCGCAGATAGAGATTAGCGCACGGCCTGAGCCTTTTTGGTCAAGTAGTTTTGCGGCGGTGGCTAGGATACGACCACCGGTCGCGGCAAATGGATGGCCTGCTGCTAGCGATGAGCCATTCACGTTTAGCTTGCTGCGATCGATCGAGCCTAGTGGCGCATCAAGACCTAGGCGCTCTTCACAGAATGTCTCATCTTCCCAAGCGGCGAGTGTCGATAGCACTTGTGAGGCAAACGCTTCATGAATCTCATAGAAATCAAAGTCTTGTAGCGTGAGGCCAGCGCGCTCAAGCATACGCGGTACCGCATAAGCGGGTGCCATGAGTAAGCCTTCGGTAGTACCAGATTTACCGATAAAGTCTACCGCTGCTGTCTCTTGGTGCACGATATAAGCCAGTGGTTTTAGACCATGCTCTTTTGCCCATTCATCAGTACCCAATAGGACACAAGATGCGCCATCAGTCAGTGGCGTTGAGTTAGCAGCAGTCATCGTTGGATTGGCGTTCTTTTTGCCAAATACTGGCTTTAGCTTACCCAGTTTCTCTAGCGTGGTGTCTGGACGTAAGTTGTTATCACGAGTCAGACCTTTGTATGGGGTGATCAAGTCATCAAAGAAACCTTCGTCATAAGCGCGTGCTAGGTTTTTGTGACTGTTAAAGGCAAGCTCGTCTTGAGCTTCACGAGTGATGTTCCACTCAAGCGTGGTGATGGCTTGGTGCTCGCCCATCGATAGACCAGTGCGCGGCTCGCCATTTTGCGGTGAGTCAATCAAGTCTTTTGGATTTAGACCCATCAATGCCTTTAGGCGTTGCTTGTTGTCTTTGGCGGCACCAAGCTTGATCAGTACTTTACGCAGACCATCACCAATAGCGATAGGCGCATCTGAAGTAGTATCTACGCCGCCTGTAATGGCTGAATCGATAATACCCAGTGCGATTTTGTTCGCAGAAGCAAAGGTCGCTTGTAGGCCAGTTCCGCACGCTTGTGAGATATCATAGGCTGGTGTGTGTGGGTTCAGCGCTGTGTTCAATGTTGCTTCGCGAGTCAGGTTGATATCGCGGCTTAGCTTCATAACGGCACCAGCGACCACTTCGCCGATGACTTCGTCTTGTAAGTTGTAGCGCTCAACCAAGCCGTCTAGAGCCGCAGTCAACATATCTGTATTGCTGACGTCAGCGTATGAGCCATTTGAGCGAGCAAATGGAATACGGTTACCACCTAAGATTGCCACACGATTCTGGTTTGTAGCAGGTTTAGTTGTACTCGCTTTTTTAGTTGCAGTCGCTGGTTTTTTAGCTGCTGTGGTTTCTACTTTTTCATCATCTGGTTGTTTGCTAGTGGTATTTTTAGTCTCTGAGTCGTTGGTATCAGTTCCTTTAGCGTCAGATTTTTTAGTAGCTGGCGCTTCTTTTTTTGTGTTGTCAGCTTGTGTGCTATCAGCCTTGGTATCGTTGGCCTTAGTATCAGCTTTAACGTCAGCAGTTTTAGCAGGTTCATTGTTTTCAGCAATTTCTTGTGGTTTTGCATCGCTGGCTTTAACAACAGTGCTTTCGACAACTGGACTATCAGGGTGGTTATTTTTATTACTCATAATATTATCCTTAAAAAGTATGGGCAGAAAAGTTGAAGGGTAAAAATAAAAAGTGGCAAAGTCATGTTAAGCAAAAATCAAATATTATCATTTATCGCCTAGTGTCGCTGTGTATGATAAGTCGTTTTGTGCTCGTTTAATGTATGTCTTTAGCAAACGATGTGTCGCTTGTATAAGTTCAATGACAGCTTTAAGCGTACTGGTTAAGGCGCTGATAGACTGACGAGTACCAACGAATATCAGATAGTAGCATTGCATAATGATATGTTTGATAATATATTGTTATCAATAATTATGTTTGCCATAACTTATACGTCAGATTTTAACATGTTATGATGGTCAGTAAGTGGGTAAAAAGTCGTCAGCTTGTATACTGACTTGTTTACAGATTGTTGTAGACATTGTCTGTTTTTGGACATGTTTTTAATGGCAGTGTATAGTTTGGCCAGTTTTAAAATGATTTACCAAATATCAATAATTACAATGTTGATGAGTCTATATAATAGGCGTATTACATTTAGTGTTTATTATTATTTCAACCATTCATTATTTATAGGGAATATATTATGTCAGACCGTTATGGTGATTTTGTTCAATCTTCTATTGGTAAAAAAGTCGCAAAGAACTTAGGTTTGCCAATGCCAGCGACGCTTGATCGTTTTGAAAGCGGTGAGCGTTTGGTTCGTGGCAGTGTACTAGTTGGCCGTGCTAATGGTGAGGACAAAAGCATTAGTGAATCTGTTGCACGTATTTTGTTAGATGTGCATGCTGATGTATATGTAAACAGCAGTGATGATGTTAAAGACGCCCTTGCTGATGCAGGCGTTGAAGCAAAAGCCAATACAGGTGGTGACGATCAGTTCAAAGTATTGCTTTTTGATGCAAGTAATATCAGCAATGCAGATCAGCTAAAAGAAGTGTACGAGTTTTTTCATAGCGTTGCGCGCCGCGTTGAAAAATCAGGCCGTGTGATCGTTATTGGTCGTACGCCAGAGGACATCACTGATATCGAAACTGCCATGGCACAACGGGCACTTGAGGGCTTTGTAAAATCAGTAGGCAAAGAGTTCAAGCGCGGCATTACAGCTCAGCTTATCTATGTAGAAACAGGCGCTGAGCAAAACCTAGACTCGACCTTACGCTTTTTTACTTCAGCACGTTCAGCTTATGTCTCAGGACAAGTGGTACGCGTGAGCAAGGGCGACTCAGTTGATGTCGATTGGAATCAGCCTCTAGGCGGTAAAACGATGCTAGTGACGGGCGCAAGTCGCGGTATTGGCGAAGCAATTGCTCGCGTCTTGGCTCGCGAGGGCGCGCATGTAATCTGTCTTGATGTACCGCAGCAGCAAGCTGACCTACAAAAAGTTGCTAGCGAAATCAGTGGCTCTGTATTGACAGTAGACATCACTAGCGATGACGCTGGTGCAGAAATCGCAGATGCGGCGCAAAAGCGTGGTGGTCTGGATTCAGTCATTCATAATGCTGGCGTGACACGTGATAAGACATTGGCCAGAATGGATGAGAAAAAGTGGGATATGGTCATCGATATTAACTTGGGCAGCATTGCTAAGCTGAATCGCTACTTGCTTGATAATGACGTGCTAAAAGAAAACGCCCGTATCGTCTGTGTGTCATCTATTTCAGGTATCGCTGGCAACATGGGTCAGACCAATTATGCCACTTCTAAAGCGGGTGTTATTGGCTTGGTTAATGCGACTGCTAAGCAGTTAGAAGACAACGCAAAAGGCATGACCATCAATGCAGTAGCACCAGGGTTTATCGAAACACAAATGACGGAAGCGATTCCGTTTGCTATTCGCGAAGCTGGTCGTCGTATGAATTCAATGAGCCAAGGCGGTTTACCAGTTGACGTGGCTGAGACCATCGCATGGTTGGCTTCACCTGCTTCGGGTGGCCTAAATGGCAACACAGTTCGTGTTTGTGGTCAAAGCTTACTTGGCGCATAATACTGATTTGTTGGTGAGACTGTGTGGCAAATGAGGAGAAAGTAGCGTGATGGTATTATCCCTTGTTTTTGATTTGCCTCACATATGCTTACGAAATATTTGCTGATAATTTGTAATAAAGCTGCCCACGGGTGGCTTTTTTATGATAAAAACACAAGAGCCATCAGCCAAACTATTTTTTGCTATTAAAGATACTTGCAAAATTGATTGAATATAGTACTCATTGATAATAGGTATCAGTCAATGACTGCTTAATGTCTTTAGATACGTTAAAAATCTTGTTCAAGCCACATTTAGGATTTACTTATGCCAGACACCCATTATGACGCGTTGCCAAAAGCGCACACTACCTATGCCAATATTGTCAAAAGCTTACTACCGATTGGTAACAGCGGCAAAGTCAGTAAAGATCAATTGCCACAGGCCACCTATTACGTCGATGATTTGCATATCGATCATGATAATCTAAACGACTATCGTAAAATTTGTGGCTTTGCTGATAATAGTAAAGTTCCAGCGACGTACTTTTCAGTACTATCACAGACTCTACAGATGAATATGATGGTCAAAGAGCCGTTTCCGTTTGCGATGTTGGGTCTGGTACACGTAGACAATAGCGTCACGCAGCATCGTCCTATCGGTGAGCGCGAAACGGTGTCCATGTCGGTCACTTTTGATAACTTGCGTGACCATGCTCAAGGTCAGCAATTTGACTTTGTCACCACGGTCAAAGCAGAGGACAAAGTGATCTGGGAAGGAACGTCAACTTACCTATCACGCAGCAAAAAAACGGCCAGCAGTAAAGATAAAAAAAGCACGCCGCGTCCAGTTGCTGTGAAGCCAGAAGTAGGTAAAAAAGACGTACACAGTATTTTTGAAGTGCCAGAAGATATTGGTCGCCGTTATGCTTTTGTGTCAGGTGACTTTAACCTGATTCATTTGCACCCACTATCAGCACGCGCGTTTGGCTTCCCTAAAGCGATTGCACACGGCATGTGGTCAAAAGCCAAGTGTCTTGCTCTAATGGATGAGCTGCCTGATGCTTATACCGTTGATGTTTCTTTCAAGTTACCGATCTTTTTGCCAGCAGAAGTAGAGCTTATTGCGCAGCCAATCGCTCAGCTTGAAAGTGTCGGCGATACCTGTGATTTTGGCTTATATAGCTCCAAAAACAGTAAGCCACATTTGGCGGGTGTCGTGACGTTAAATAGCAAGTAGCAAGCATTGTACGACGTATTCAAACCGATATCTTAATAGCCATATTTAACCAACACGTTTATCATTATGACTGCACAAAACATGAATTCACAAAATAGCGCGACAATTACGGATCAAGCTGACAGATCAATGACTATTGATACAGTAGCTGCTAATGACAACGCTGTCACTGATATCTCAAGTGATGATCATAGCGATTCTGACAATGGTGTTGATTTGTCCGCTGTCTTTGAGCCTTATTTTCGTCCGGATGCCAATACTATTGTGTGCGGCGCGTTAAATGAGGAAAAAGTCGCCGCTCTAGCAAAAGCTGGCGTTGAGTTGGTGATTAATTTGCAGTCAGAGGATGAGTTGAGTTTTAATGAATCAGCTGCCGTTGAGCGCGCAGGAATGAGCTATGAGCACCTGCCTATTAATGGCGCTGAAGAGCTAAAGCAGCTTAAAATATTGGCTTTTGATAATATATTGCGTCAGTATCATGGTAAAAAGATGGCCATACACTGTGGTTCAGGCAACAGGGTAGGGGCTGCCATTGCACTACGCGCAGGCTGGTTGCGTGGTCGCAAGATGGATACGGCTATGGAGCGTGGACGCAGTCACGGCTTGACCAAGCTTGAACAAGAAGTCCATAATCGCTTGCTAGTACCGCGCTAAATTATCATAATAATTGAAGCATAAAAAGGCGACCGATAGGTGGCCTTTTTTATTGGTTATCAATGCATTTATACTGATCTCCAATATCTCTATAACGCATGTACCCAACTGATTTCAATACGAGGTCAGTTCACAATACTGGAGCAAGGTAGCAATGATGGACGACAACAAGCAAAATAATGATAAAAATATCGATACATCTATGAGCATAGATTTACAACGCCGCTTACAGCAGTTATTGACAGACTTACAGCTAGATGACGCGCCAGCTGGTGGTGCTGTGGTTGTGTATCAGGCAGGCGAGTGTATTGCACAGGCAAGTACAGGTATGGCGCGTTTGGATGCATCATGGCAGTCTGATACGCTTGCCATCAATTTTTCTACCGGTAAAGGCATCTTAGCGACGCTACTGCATGTATTGGTTTCGCAGCAGCTGCTTGGTTATGATGTGCCTATTGCTCACTATTGGCCAGAGTTTGCCGCAACAGGTAAAGACAAAATTACCTTGCGACAGGTGATGTCACATCAGGCGGATTTGTTTTCGATCACCAGTATCGATGTCGATAGTGACACGATGCTCGATTGGCGCGTTATGCTGAATCATATTGAAGGAATGCCTATCACAGCACCTGAGGACGCCGCTGTATATGACAGCGCTTATAGCGCGTTGGTCTATGGTTGGGTACTTGGCGGTGTGATAGAAGCCGTAACGCATATGTCATTAGCCGAAGCTTTACGTCAGTATCTAACCGAGCCTTTAGGTATTGCAGACAGTTGCTATTTTGGTGTACCAGATAGCAAAGTAGATCAAGTAGCAAAGCTTGCCAAAGACTTTGAGTCATCAAATGAGGATAGCGTACAACTGCGTAACAAGCGCCAAAAACCAACCCTAAAATCCGACTCACCAAGCACCTTACATACTTATGCAAGTCTGCCTAGCTATTATTGCTGGCAACAGAAAATGCTCAATGATGAGCGTACAGCTGAAACGCAAAGTAGCCTTAACGACGATCTGGACGATAAAAATATTGATAACATACAACCTGTATTAAATACTGCGCGTATTAATAGCCTATATTTTAATACCAGTCAGCTCAATCTTAAAAACTATAAAGCAGCGCTCATTCCTGCCGGAAAACAAGCACTTGATTATCACAATCGCAAGACACTACAGGCAATCATTCCCGCTGCTAATGGCGTCGCTTCAGCGGATGCGCTAGCCACTATCTATGCTATGTTGGCCAATGGTGGGGTTTGGCAAGGGCAGACGCTAATTGATAGTGCTACGTTTAAGCAGCTCTCCGCAATACAAGTCACAGGCCTAGATGCCGTCATGCCAGCACCTATGCAGTGGCGACTGGGCTACCACAGATTATTCAGTATATGCAGTGGTAACGACACTATCGATAATAGCATTGATCCAGCATTATCAGGGTTTGGGCACATGGGATATAACGGCTCAGTCGCTTGGTGTGATCCTACGCGTCAACTGTCATTTGCCTTTATCCATAATTTTGACACCACCATGCTCAATGATATCCGTCAGTTTGCATTGACAGAAGTGGTTTTGAGCTGGGTTGATGAAGTACGCTGATAAAGGCAGTTCTATAAATGAATCCACTTTATCAATGATAATAGCAGCATGAATGGTTAATGATGCTCTTTTGGTGTCATTTTAAGTAGCCTTGTTGCGCTCAGACCATGGATGAAGATGGAGGTCAGAATCACAATCGAGCAGACAATCCAGAGTTTGAGTGCATCATCCTCAGCAAAGAAATCTGTGTTGAGCGCATAAGACAGATAGTACAAAGTACCAATACCGCGTATACCTAGTGCTGAAATTGCGTATTTTTCAGTACGGGGTAAATGAAGTCCTGATAACGCGATAAATCCGCCAATAGGACGTATGAGGAGCAGGAAGGTAAAACTCACAATATAGACACGCCATGTTAGCTCAACACCAGCTTGCAAACCTTGACCCAAGAACATACCAAAAATAACCAGTACTAACGACATTAACAAACCTTCTGATTGCTCAGCAAAATCGTGTAGTTTTTGATGGTAGGAGTGCTCACATTCTGAACGCCTAAATGCAAATGCAGCGACGAAAACAGCGATAAAACCATAGCTGTGCACATACTCTGCGACACCATATGCCACCAAAGTCAGAGCAATAACTACATATCCTTGCGATATCGTGGTCTCACGGGTGTGTTTAGAAAATACTGCTTTGGCCATCGCCTTACCAACCAGCACACCAACCAATACCCCTGCGCCAATCTTCCACAAAACATCATGGGTGAACCATGACCACAGCATCTCACTGGTAAAAGCGTTTCCTTCACTAAAAGCTTCCGCAATTTTAATCGCCAAGTAAACAAAAGGAAAAGCCAATCCGTCGTTTAACCCTGCTTCTGAAGTCAACGTAAAGCGAGGTGTGTCCTCTCTTCCTGTATTAGGGGGGCCCACCTGAATACTAGAAGCCAGAACAGGATCGGTAGGTGCTAATACCGCACCCAGCAAAATAGCAGCGCCAAGGCTCAAGCCAAAGGCATAATAGCCTAACCCTGCCATCGCAAAAATACCGATGGGCATTGTAATGAGTAAGAGCCTAACCGTCGGCCGCCACAGCTGCCAAGAGAAATCAGTATCAATTTTGATACCCGCACCAACCAACGAGACTAAAATGACAATTTCAGTCAGTTTTTCGATGATTATTCCATTATTGATAGGGTCCAAAAACGATAGAGACGTCCACCAGTAACCCATCATTAGACCGAAACTCACTTGTAGCATAGGCAATGATATCGAGGTGCGTTTAAAGATAACAGGAAACAATGCCCCTAACAAAAAGGCGATACCGCAGATTAATAAAAATAAATTATAGTTTTCAATCATAAGGTTTTCGCACGTTGTTATATTTTAAGGATTTGTTTTGAGAGGTTGGCTTTCGATATTGATAATGGTTGGTATGGATGTTTAATATCTAGCCTGCAATATGACTTATCATAACGATAAAAAAGAATTATTACCGAAAGAAATAGTTATCAGAACGACAGATGCGTTGTTTTTTGGTGAAAAAAAAAGCCTGCATGGCGCAGGCTTGATAGATTTTTATAAGTAAGTTATGAAAACGAAGGGTTTAGATAGCGTTCTTAGCGCTCAACTTGGCTTACGTCGCGCACAGCGCCAGTGTCCGCACTGGTCGTCATTGCAGCATAAGCACGTAATGCCGGCGAGACATGACGATCACGACTGACGGGTTTCCATGCGTCGCGACCGCGTGCTTCCATAGCTTCTCGGCGTGCGGCCAAGTCTGCATCACTGACTTGCATGTTGATAGTACGATTTGGAATGTCGATGTGAATGCTATCACCTTCTTCAACCAGACCAATGGCACCGCCTTCAGCAGCTTCTGGGCTGACATGACCGATTGATAGACCGGATGTGCCACCAGAAAAACGACCATCAGTGAGTAGGGCGCATTCTTTACCCAAACCTTTTGACTTCAGATACGTCGTTGGATAGAGCATCTCTTGCATACCAGGGCCACCTTTAGGGCCCTCATAGCGGATGATGACCACATCGCCTGCAACGATTTTGTCGTCTAAAACTGCCGCGACAGCCGCATCTTGTGATTCAAAAATACGCGCGCGACCGGTAAAGGTTAAGATACTCTCATCGACACCAGCGGTTTTGACCACGCAGCCACGTTCGGCAATATTGCCATACAGTACAGCCAATCCACCATCTGCAGAGTAGGCGTGTTCGGCACTACGGATACAACCTGACTCACGGTTGACGTCAAGGTTTGACCACTCTTTTGATTGTGAAAACGCCTCGGTGGTGCGAACGCCACCCGGTGCAGCAAGGAAGCGCGCGCGTGCCTCATGGTTATCATGATTCATGATATCCCACTTATCAATCGCTTCTTTCATTGTCGTACTATGGATGGTCGGCACGTCAGTTTTCAACAATCCCGCACGATCAAGTTCAGCCAACAACGCAAAAACACCGCCCGCACGATGCACGTCTTCCATATGGAATTTTTGTGAGGCAGGGGCTACTTTTGCTAGGCAAGGCACACCGCGGCTTAAACGGTCAATATCAGCCATTTTAAAATCAATCTCAGCTTCATTGGCCGCAGCAAGTAGATGCAAGATCGTATTGGTTGAACCCCCCATGGCAATATCTAAGCTCATTGCGTTCTCAAAAGCGGCTTTGGTCGCGATTGAGCGTGGTAATACTGAATCATCATCTTGCTCGTAGCGACGTTTCGCAAGCGAGACAATAGTGCGTCCCGCTTCCAAAAACAGCTCACGGCGTAGTGAATGAGTAGCGAGTAGCGAGCCATTACCCGGTAGGGCCAAGCCTAACGCTTCGGTCAAGCAGTTCATCGAGTTGGCTGTGAACATCCCAGAGCACGAGCCGCAAGTCGGACAGGCTGAGGCTTCGATAGTGGCCACGTCCTCATCACTGATGCTGTCATCAGCCGCGTCCATCATTGCATCAACGAGGTCAAGCTTACGAATGGCACTGTTATCATTACTATCGGTATTGTGGCTCTTACCGACGGTACTGGCTAGGATTTTGCCCGCTTCCATTGGGCCACCTGAAATAAATACCACAGGTATGTTAAGACGCATTGCTGCCATCAGCATACCGGGGGTGATTTTGTCACAGTTAGAAATACAAACCAGCGCATCTGCACAGTGGGCATTGACCATATACTCGACAGAATCAGCGATCAAATCACGGCTTGGTAGCGAGTACAACATACCGCTATGGCCCATCGCAATACCATCATCGACCGCAATGGTATTGAACTCTTTTGCAACGCCGCCTGCTTGCTCAATCTCACGGGCGACCAGTTGTCCAAGATCTTTTAGATGCACATGGCCGGGTACGAATTGGGTAAAAGAGTTGGCAATCGCAATGATTGGCTTGCCAAAGTCGCCGTCAGTCATGCCAGTGGCACGCCATAATGCGCGCGCGCCTGCCATATTACGACCGCCGGTAGAGGTTTTTGAGCGATAATCCATGTGATATTCCTTACAAATAGGCGGGGTTGTTAAAATCTGCACCCTCAGTTCTGATAAGGATAGTGTGCTTTTTATAGAGGGTGAGGACTAGTGAATAATACTAATTCATTACCATACCATTAGATATGAATAATAAAAAATCATGTGCCAATAATAATGAAGTTATAACCATAAAAGATGGGTAAAAATGGACTATTCAAGACGCGCTAAGATGGCTTTTTCAAACCAAGGTAGTTCAGCTTTATCGGCTTCTAGCTTCATAATAACTGCCAGCGCATGGGTGGCCAGTAGTTGTTGATAGTCACCACTTGCCTCAATCGTCAATAGCGATTCGGCAGGTAGCTCTTGCGTATTAGAGTTTTGCTCGTCAATACTGATTAATATCTGCTTATTATTTTTATAAAGGACGTCTACACGACCAAAAAACTGCCAGTCTTCAAAAGCGGCAATAATAGCGTCGGCGGCATCCTTAGTATAGATTTGCTGCGTCTCTTTGCTCGTATTGGTCCAATGTAGGCGTACGGCTAACTGCAATGCCTCACTAAATACCACCAATGAGCCCATAATTTTTACATGCCAAGGACTGGTCAGCAGCTCCTCGTCAATGCCAATTAACTGAGCCGCTTCACGAGCTGACATAGGTGTATTGAATTGAAGCAGTAATTCAGGTGTAAGCGGATGCGACCGCTTGACGGCATCGTCTAAGCTATCATAATGATACAGAAAAGGCAGTGGCAAATCTTGCGTGACGGTCTTTTTGATGATTTTACAGTTGTGTATCTGCCAGCTAATCGCCTTGTCAGTCAAAGCTTCTGCTAAGATGATAGCGTTTGGATCGATAGTTTTAGTACCGCTTTCACTCTCAATATCAGAGTGTTCTTCCTTATTATCAAGGGTTATAGCAGTATTATCCATATCTGTTTGAGTTGGCAAAGTAGACGAATCCATAAACATAGCGTTATTAAAGTAGAGGGTTAATATAACATTTTAAGGGCATGGCCCGCCAATAAATTAGTGGGATAAGCTAGGGAGTGTACAGCTTGATTTTATCAACGACGGAAATGATAGCAACTTGTACTAAACTTATATTTCGTCCACTATATGACAAGCGCTCTAAACCATTTTAAAAGCTGTTAAGCATCCAACAATCAAATAATCAAAGGAAAAAATAATGACTGAAGTAAATCAAAAGACTGCTTATGACGACAATAATATCTTTGCCAAAATGTTAGATGGTGATATTCCTTGTCATAAAGTCTATGAAGACGACAAAACCCTTGCTTTTATGGATATCATGCCGCAAGCCGAAGGTCATGTATTGGTGATACCTAAGCAAAAAGCGGTAGATTTGGTAGATCTTGAGCCAGAGTATGCCGCTGCTGTCCTGATGACTTCTAAAAAGGTTGTGCAAGCACAGCGTCAAGTGTTTGAGCGTGAAGGCGTTATTCAGATGCAGTTGAATGGCTCACAAGCCGGTCAAACGGTTTTTCATTATCATGTGCATTTGATTCCATCGAGTATTCATGAGTTAGGACGTCATGCAGTAACGCAGGCGGATCAAGGTGAGCTTGCAGATATTGCTCAGCGACTTGCTACAGCTATTAGTGCTGCCTGATATCGAGGTATAAATTGCTAGGATGATAGGTATATAAGATTGAAGGGCAACTAACAAGTTGCCTTTTTTATTGCCTAGTAATCATTGTGTAATAAACGTTAAGTTATTGTTGTAAACACGCGTTTATCTTGGGATTTGGCTAAAGTTTATGTTACATAGTATTCCCATCTATACAGAATGCGTCGGTATTATTGCTAACGTGCTGTTTTAATATTGATGACATCTATTGTTTGTAGATTGATATCTACTATGTTGATGAGTATCAGGAATAGGATTCTTTATCACTTATTTTTATGGATTTGAGGATACCACTGCTTATGAGTAACGGTTCACGCTCTACCATTTTACTACCAGTCTTTATACCCGCAGCTGTGATTATGATGCTGTTGGTCATCGGTACCGCCATCAATCCTGAGGCAGCAGGGGCTTTGTTTAGCGATGTGCTTAGCTTTACGACCGAGACATTCGGCTGGTTTTATATGCTGGCAGTGGCGCTGTTTTTGATGTTTATTATTGTACTGGCGTTTTCGTCTTATGGCAGTATCAAGCTGGGCCCTGATCATGCTGAGGCGGAATACGGATTCCTTGAATGGTTTGCCATGCTGTTTTCGGCAGGTTACGGCATTGCCTTACTATTCTACGGGGTTGCCGAGCCAGTCATGCATTTTTCTAGTCCGCCAATGTCTGATCCTCAGACCATTGCGGCGGCAAAAGAGGCGATGCAAATTGCGTATTTCCATTGGGGTTTTCATATTTGGGCGATTTATGGTGTTGTTGGTTTATCACTGGCGTATTTTGCGTTTCGTCATGGTCTACCATTATCAATACGCTCGACACTGTATCCGATTATTGGTGACAGGATTCATGGCCCTATCGGTCATACGGTCGATGTGTTTGCGATATTGGGTACGATGTTCGGTATTGCTACCAGTCTTGGTCTGTCAGTATCGCAAATCAATGCAGGTCTAAACTACTTGTTACCTGATATTATCCCCGTGAATACTACCATACAGGTCGTGGCGATTGCATTAGTGACATCAGCAGCACTGGTGTCCGTATTGGCAGGGATGGACAAAGGGGTAAAACGCTTGTCTATTCTAAATATGGTATTGGCAACTGCGCTGATGGTGTTTGTATTTGTAGTAGGGCCGACGATCTTTATCCTAAATGCCTTTATGGAAAATACGGGTAGTTATTTGGGTAATATCGTTGAGCGTACCTTTAGCTTACAAGCGTATGAGAATAGCGATTGGATCGGTAGCTGGACCTTATTTATCTTTGCATGGACGATTGCATGGGCCCCCTTTGTCGGTCTGTTTATTGCCAAGATTAGCCGTGGTCGTACCATCCGTGAGTTTGTACTCGGTGTGATGTTGGTGCCAACGTTCTTTACATTCTTCTGGTTTTCTGTATTTGGTGATACTGCCCTACATATGATTATGGTCGATGGCTATAACTCACTCATTAGCGAGGTACAAAACAACCAAGCGATTGCTTTATTTAAGTTATTAGAGCGATTACCGTTTACCGAATTTGTGTCGTCATTGACTATTTTGTTGATTATTACGTTTTTTGTAACGTCATCGGATTCTGGCTCATTGGTGATCGATTCGCTAGCGGCTGGTGGGCGTAGTGATACGCCATGGTGGCAGCGCAGCTTTTGGGTAGTGACTGAAGGGGCCGTTGCCGCGGTGCTTTTGATTGCAGGCGGTCTCACAGCGCTACAAACGGCAGCAATCGTTAGTGCACTACCATTTGCGATTATCATTCTGATCTCCATGTTCGGTATGTGGCGCGCATTGCGTATCGAGGGACATCGTAATCAAAGCCTCGATCAAAATAACAAACTACCGCCGCACTTACTTAAACCGTCTGCATGGCGTGAGCGTATTGATTATATGACCGACAAGCCGACGCGTGAAAAGGTCTTGAACTACATCAAAGAAGTGGTGATGCCTTCGATGATGGAAGTGTCGTCTAAATTTGCAGAAACCGGCTGGACGACTGAGGTGAATTATGATGCAGCCAATAACCGTGCCGTGCTTGAGTTGCAACGTGGTGACGATGTCGAGTTTTGGTATGAGGTACGCTTGTCTGAACATGAAGCGCCTGATTATTATACTGAAAGCAGCGCCGACACCTTGCCGCAAGAGCACCATCATCGCGCTGAGGTGTATCTGCGCCGTGGTGGTCAGACCTATGACTTATACGGCTATAAGTCTGAATCAGTGATCAATGATATCATCGATCAGTTCGAGAAGTATTTGCACTTCTTGAATGTGTCACCTGATAGCCTACCGTGGCGTATGCAAGCGCATGATGATGCTATCACGCTAGAGCAGGGCAGTGTGCTTGATAAATAATGAATAGAATGTATCAAAAATGAGTAATGCTTATGCAAGCTATTCACGTTAATCGCTTGCAATAAATGTAAGAATCCTTAGAATAACGGCTTGTTTTCCTTACAAATCAAGCCGTTTTTCTATGTCTATTGATTCTCCTGTGTTACCTTCATCCTCGACTTTGTCCGACCATCCATTGTTGCAACCCTTAAATATAGGTGGCCTGACGATTGAAAACCGTTTGATGGTTGCGCCGATGGCGGGCGTGACGGACAATCCTTTTCGCCGATTGTGTAAGTCATTTGGCGCAGGTCATGCGGTCAGCGAGATGATCATCGCTGATACGGCACTTTATGCACGCAAAAAATCCCTATATCGTGCCAATTTCGACAATGAGATTGCGCCTATTTCTGCACAGATAGCAGGCGCAGAGCCAGACAAATTGGCTGAAGCGGCTCGTTATCAAATCGATAATGGCGCGCAGATTATCGATATCAATATGGGCTGTCCGGCCAAAAAAGTCTGCCGTAAGCTGGCAGGCTCAGCGCTGCTGCAAGATGAGGATTTAGTAGCAAGATTGCTTGATGCTGCAGTCAATGCCGTTGATGCGCCTGTCACACTAAAGACACGATTGGGGTTTGAAAACGGTCGTGAAAACATCCTGCGAGTCGCCAAGCGGGCAGAGCAAGCAGGTATTGCCGCGATTGCGATTCATGGGCGTACGCGCGAGGATATGTATACGGGCGAGGCGCGTTATGAGTTAATACGCGAAGTCAAAGACAGCATTAGCATTCCTGTCATTGCGAATGGCGATATCGATAGCGCGCAAAAAGCGCAGCATGTTTATGAGATGACAGGCTGTGATGCAGTGATGATTGGGCGAGCCGCGCAAGGTCAGCCGTGGATATTTCGTGATATTGAGCGCTTTTTGCGCACAGGTGATGTGCTTAATGCCCCAAGTGTGAGCGAGATTAAGGAAGTTGTACTGGCGCATTTGCAAGAGCTGTATGACTTTTACGGCGAGTACTCTGGCTGCCGTATCGCCCGCAAGCATATTGCGTGGTATACGACAGGCATCCCCAACTCCAACGCCTTCCGTCAAGCGATGTATGGCGAGGAGAGTACAGCAGGGCAGTTCCGCGTGGTTGAGCGTTTTTTGCAGACGCATGAGTAGTAATGATCTGTACAGTTTCATCACGCTTATCATAAGCATAAATCACTGATACGTCTTTTAATCCTGTTGATTAAAGCTATGTGTTATCAACAAGTGTGGCTTCATTAAAAGGCATAGCATCAGAGTTTTTCTCAGATGTTGGCTTTTCTTTTTGCCAAGGGAATCGGCCTTCTAGCTCAACTTGTAGTGATAAACTCAAAAACGTACGAATAAGCACGATAATACCCAACACCAAGACGCTGCGTAATGTCGGCTCTGTCACCACTGTTGCCATAATGTCTGCGGCAATCAGTACCTCAAGTCCCAAAAGAATGGATTTGCCAACGGTCTGCCTACTCTCTACATAGGTATTATGGTTCAGGCCGCCCGATACCCGAAATGCTTTGTAAAAGGCAAAGAGGAGTCCAAAGAACATAATCAAGACACCAATGACTTCGACTATCTTGGCAATCAAGTCAATATAGTGGGTTAGGTTTCCGATCAAAATAATGTCTCCTCTGTATTAGTTAGCAAAAAGTATGGCGCTAAATATCGTCACTATTATATGATGATATATCACTATAAACCTCTAAAACCGTCAAGTTAACTATCAGCTATTGGTGTTTTGTTCACTGTATGCGATATTTTTTTGCTATGCTGTAAACGAATATTCATTGGCATAGGACAGACAAAAAGGACTTTTTATGGCTAATCCCTCGAAAAAAGCAATAACAAAAGCAGTAAAAGGCAAGAATATTATCATTACGGGTGCATCAAGTGGTATTGGCGAGCGTACGGCTTTTTTATTAAGTGAGTGCGGGGCGCATGTTATTTTGTTGGCGCGTACTGAAGACAAACTAAAAACCGTCAAAGAAAATATTGAAATATTGGGTGGCAGGGCCAGTTATTATCCATGTGACCTCACCAATATGGATGAGATTGAAAAAATCAGCGAACAAATTCTTGCTGATTTTAAACATGTGGATGTATTGGTCAATAATGCTGGTCGCTCGATTCGCCGTTCAGTCCATGAGTCGGTCAACCGTTTTCATGACTTTGAGCGCACCATGGAAATCAATTATTTTGGCGCGGTCAAAATTATTTTGGGTTTCTTGCCGACGATGATTAGCCGCCAGACGGGTCAAGTCGTCAATATCTCTTCGATTGGGGTATTGGCCAACAGCCCTCGTTTTGCCGCGTATGTGGCGTCAAAATCTGCGTTAGATGCGTTTAGTCGTTGCTTAGCCGCGGAAGTCAAAGGCGATAATATCAAGGTCACCAATATCTTTATGCCCTTGGTACGTACCCCTATGATTGCCCCAACCAAACTATACCGTTATATGCCAGCTTTGATGCCTGATGAAGCCGCATTAATGGTCGCAAAAGCGATTGTCCATAAGCCAAACAGTATCGCCAGTAATATGGGCAAATTCGCCTCAGCGACGTACTCGTTGGTGCCAGCCTTTAACGTCGGTATTCAATCAATTGGTTATCGTATCTTCCCAAGTTCGACGGCAGCGCAAACGACTGATAGTAAGCCTAACTTTGCTCAGCGTGCCTTTGCCAGAATTCTCCCTGGTGAGCATCACTAAGATAGGTTTATTCTCAATTATTACGAAAACAAAAAAAAGGATACGATGGTATCCTTTTTTAATACCCTATCTATTTGTATTGATGTTCCTATAATATAGATAGGTAAGGCGTTAGTAGCCTTTTGTTCTTAGCAATTTACTTCGGTTAAAGTTTATTTGCCATAATCCACCTTTATGCGCAGAATGGGCGGTTCCCTAGTGAGGACTTGAATCTTTGGCTGTGAGCTAATGGTATTAAGGTTTCAACTTGCTGAGATAGCCACAGTGTACTTCATGATGTACTTACCATAGATATTCTATCTATGATCGGTGCGCTAGTGAGGACTTGAAGAGACCATCCCAGATTCTGTGTAACTGACGTTTAGATTAAATACTTACACAAAATTTAGGAAGGTCTCCCAGATTCTTATCAAAGACTTCATCATCTATTATTCGCCAAACGGCAACTTGCTGATGGTCTTTGGTGGTGACTAGATTTAAAGTTTGTTCAATCATTGCTTGAGGTCTCATATCCTTATGATGTTTATTTGCTTCAAACCCAGTTACTTTACACTTAGCGGTTTAATTAAGCTACTTACTTGAGCTATTTGCTTCAGTTATTAGGCTTGGCTACTTACTCAACTTCAATATTCTAAAGGCGCCCTGAATAACTACAGCAAATACGATGCTACCAATAATCAAATCAGGCGTACTAGAGTGTAACCAATTAACCAAAATCCCTGCAACAATTACCCCTAAATTGATAATCACATCGTTTGAAGTGAAAATCATACTGGCTTGCATATGGGCTTCTTCTTCTTTGCTTTTCGATTTTTGTAGTAAATAGAGGCAAATCAAGTTTGCAATTAGCGCAAGAATCGATATGACTATCATGGTAGAAAAGTCAGGTAACTGCTCATTGCCAAAGAAACGTCTTAGTACTTCTAAAAAACCAAGAATCGCTAGCGTAATTTGAAAATATCCGGCAATTCTAGCAATCCGTTTTTTCTTAATGACCGTTCCACCGACCGCAAATAAGCTAATTCCGTACACGAAGCTATCTGCTAACATATCTAAGCTGTCGGCGACCAACCCCATCGAACGAGAAATCAGTCCCGTGCTCATTTCAATAATAAAGAAAGCAAAGTTAATGACCAGCACTATCCATAGTAGCTTTCTTTGCTCAGCATCTTTTTTGTGACTAGAGTCAGCATCAATTTTAAAATTATTGTTGGGATCAGAGGGGTCAATGGTTTCGGTCGAGAGTAGGGTGTCTCCTAATTTTAGGTCATGAATAGCAGTCTCTATCCCTTCTATATTGTCATGATGAAACACAGTTAATTGACGGTTAGGAATGTCGAACTCAAGATGTTCAATATTCGAGTGGCCCTCTAATTTCATTCGGATTAGGTTTTCCTCCGAAGGGCAGTCCATCTTCGATATTTTAAAAGTTGTTTTATTCATAGCTACATTTATATCCGGGTGGTGGTTCAAAAAGTAGGCTGGAAAAAAACAGGCTGAGAAATTGATAAATAGTGAAATGCAAATGACACTATACATCAAATGCCCAGCCTGTCTAAGTGACAATATAAAGAAAAATGGTTTCAAAAGCTATACCCCAAGGGAACCAACCATTTAACCCTTCAAACCTATTAACAGACCATTTAAAACAGACTGCTATAATGGAACCACTTATAACAGACTAGCGAAACCAACAAACCTTGTTAGGCTTTTCTATTGTCCAGCCTGTGAGTAACAATACTCGCAGGCTACAGTATCAGCGATAAACGGTTCTATAAAAAGTATCGCGCTCAAGTACTTTACTTAACCAAACACTCGCCACAATATCCAAAATATACCCATCATCAAGACAGCGATGACGAGTAATCGTTTTAGCCAATAAGGGAGCAAAGGTTTCTTATAACCCAAGTCATTCAGCTGACCATTGACACCATCTTGCAAGCTCTTAAATGCTTGGCTTTGCTTGGTGGTTTTGACGCGATTTTTTACCAATGGACCGGGCTCATCTTCGACCTCTTGCTCTCTATCGAAACTAATGGCCTGATTTGGGATACCTTGTTTGCTGGCGATGGTATTGAGCTTTTGCTGTTGTTTTACCTTGAGTGCAGTCTCATAGGCATCAATTCTGGTTTTGGCTTCATCCATACTGATGTTTTCGTCGGCCGCCAAGGTTTTGATGGCCATCACCAAGTTGTTTTTTTCGACCATCATAATGATGTCTTTTGGCAACTTTGTACTGACAGGCTTTGCGCTGGGGTCGGGGTTAAACATGGCTGTCCTTATTACGGCGTATGAGTGTGAATGAGTAGTCGCGTTTATTATAACCATTTTACATACAGAGTATTCAAGTTACACGCAGAGTATTCAAGCAAAAAAATACCGCCATCACAGTGTGATCGCGGTATTTTACTCTTTATCTTTTATCAGCATTGAGCCAATTTTGATAAATTATAGATCTTTCCAGCGTTGGATAGATTCTTTGATGACTTCTTTGGCTTCGCTCACATCACCCCAAGATTCGACCACGGTAGTACCCGCTTTTTTCAGGTCTTTATAGTGGCTGAAATGGAACTCTAGTTGGTTGATCAACTGCTTTGGCAGATCTTCTAGGCTGTTGTAGGCATTGCCCGTATCACGGTCATCAGCAGGGACGACAACGATTTTGTCATCGACTTCGCCATCATCAACAAACTTCATGACACCGATGACTTTGGCCTTTAAAAAGATGCCAGTCGGTAGCGGCTGCTCAGTCAAAATCAATGCATCTAGCTCATCACCATCTTCGTCAAGCGTTTGCGGGATGAAACCATAGTTACATGGCTTAGCAAAAATCTGTGGATCAATACGATCAAGCTCAAATACGGCCAAGTCGCGATTCCACTCAATTTTATGACTGCTACCAGTTGGGATTTCTACTACTACATTGATGATGCCGCCGTCTACGTCGCCTGCATCCAAAATTTTGTTAAAATCTGCCATGAAATGCTCCAATTTGCTTTTGTTTTAGGTGTTTGAATGATTGATTTAGCTAGGGATACTGCAAAATTTTTACCGCACCCGATTTGTACTGGGTGCGATTATAACAAGTTTGGTCTAAATTTTCTCTTAATGCTTAAGTCTAAGCGTGCAAGATATTATGCAAAAAAAGATTATGCAAAAATGGACTCAAAACTCACTTTGGCGCTATTGCTCGCAATTCAATCAGTCCAGCATGACGCTTGGCGATATTATCGATAAGTTTTTGAGTAACTATCTTGTAGTTTAATGTGTCGCTGATTTGTTGAGTCGTTTGTGTTTCTGACTCTTTTTGCTCTGAATCTGTCTGCATGGCCACAAAATCAGACAAGCGCAACATCTGCATCCCCGCATAACCGCAAGGATTGATAGCATTAAATGCTGACAAATCACAGTCTAAGTTAATTGCGATACCATGATAGCTAAAACCATGCTTAATCTTAAAGCCCAATGACGCTATTTTCCCAAGCATAATCTTGTCATCCAAAGAGTCGCTACTGGCTGGCATGCCATCTGGATCATCCGCCATATTCGTTACAGGTGACTCCGCATACAGATACACACCAGGCGCATCACGGCGGGCGTGGGCACTGATATTGTCACGACTAGATGGCGAGCTATGCAGACAGTCATTTACCACATCCTCTATCGCCTGCTCAGCATGGGAGACCAGATGGCGCACACTCCAGCCCAAACTGTTTAAGTCAAACAACCAGTAAAGTACCAGCTGTCCGTGACCATGCCAAGTTACCTGACCACCGCGGTCGGTCTTGATAATCGGCGTGTCGGTGCGCTGCAATATGTGCTCTTCTTTGCCTGCTTGTCCAAGCGTATAAACATCGTTGTGATCAACGATCCATAACTCATCAGGCGTGCGCAGTCCTTGCTGTTTTTTTAGATCGATACGTTCGAGAGTACGTGACAGCATGGCATCGAGAGTGGGAACATAATCGGCTGCTGACAGAGATTTACTGATCAGCATGTCATTGAGCGGTTGTGTGTCGTTTTGCATGAGCGTGTCTGTCTTATTATTGTCTGGTTTAAATATATATAATGCCGATGGCTAGTGTAGCAGTTTTGGCAGGTATCGCTCAAAGATTATATGCTATCACGCAGTCTAAAAGACAGTTAAATACTAAGGGTGAAAAGTCATGAAGGACCATAAAAATATTTATATATCATTGAGTTAGCTGATAGGTAGACAACACTAGTACAGACGCACTAGTCAACCAAAGAAGCTGTTCATTGCGCAGTCAATGCGCTACATTAAAGTTTGATAAGCAAAACCGAATAAAATGTACGGTCAGGGCATATAACGGATGCGCGCGTCTGACTAACAAAGTAACACCATAATTCAATAAACCATAATTCAATAAACATAGTGACCATGTGACATCATATGAGCACGACAAGGAAGATAAATGACAGATAGCAACCAACACGCCCATGAGCAGGCACCAACCGATGCAGGTTTTGCGTTGCAGCGTATGCCTGAAGCGTTGAGTACCGCAAAAACCATCGATGAGATGAAAGCGCAATTTGCGCGCTTACAAATGCTAAGCCGTAAGCAGCCGATCAATGATTGGGGTACTCGTGAGACTCAGCTAGATAATCTGGAGGTGATGCTGAGCGACAATCAAGAAAGCTTTGCAAAAGCAATCAGCGCAGACTTTGGCTATCGTAGCCAATCAGAGACTCAGTTTGCTGAGTTGTTTCCAAGCTTTACGGGTATCAGTCATGCCAAAAAGCACGGCAAAAAATGGATGAAAACGTATCGTGCGCCTATTTCACCCTTATATATGCCCGCTCACAACGAGATTCAGCCGCAGCCATTGGGGGTGGTCGGTATCATGGTGCCGTGGAATTATCCGCTGTTTTTGGCGATTGGTCCGATGATTGATGCAATCACCGCGGGCAACCGTATCATGGTCAAAATGAGCGAAGCTGCGCCGCAGTTTGCTCAGACATTTGCTGATGCCATTTCTCGTTATTTTTCGCCCGATATGATTTGTGTGGTGCTGGGTGAGGTGGATATTGCGGCCGCCTTTAGTGAGTTACCATTTGACCACTTGCTATACACGGGTTCGACTGCTGTAGGCAAAAAGGTAATGGCTGCCGCTGCGCCTAACTTGACCCCAGTGACGCTTGAGCTTGGCGGTAAGTCACCAGTGATTGTATTGGATGATGCCAATCTAGAGTCGGTGGTCAACCGTGTCATGATGGGTAAAACACTAAATGCAGGTCAGACGTGTATTGCTCCAGATTATGTATTGATTCAGCGTCAATATCATGATCAGTTTATTCATTTGGCAAAAGAGTGGATGGCCAAGCACTATCCCAATATCGAAAACAATCCAGACTATTCACGCATTATCAATGGTGAGCAGTTTAAACGGGTCAAGGGTTACCTAGACGCGCTAACAGGTGTTGAGATACACGCACTTACTGCAGTTGAGCCCAATATCGAAACGCGCTTGATGCCACCTGTGATTGTGAGCGAGCCTGCGCCTGATAGCGATCTGATGCAAAATGAGATTTTTGCCCCGATTTTGCCATTGGTGCATTATGAGACACTCGACGATGCGATTTCTTTCGTCAACGCGCGTCCACGTCCATTAGCGCTGTATGTCTTTAGCGACAACCACAGCTATATCGAAAATGTGCGCAATCATACCGTCTCTGGTGGTCTATGTATCAATGAAGTGATCATGCATGTCGCCCAGCATGACTTGCCGTTTGGTGGGGTCGGTGACTCTGGTACAGGCGCATACCATGGCAAAGCGGGCTTTGAGCGCTTGAGCCATATGAAACCTATCTTTGTACAGACCAAGCTAAATGGTCTCAATTTCTTATTGCCGCCTTATGGTGGACTGTTTAAAAAGGCGATGGCATTGTTTTTGAAATAATTGCTCTATGGGAGTTATTCAAAAATTGATTTTGAACTCTCTTCATTCGATACCTATATCTATAGCATCTATAAAAATAGGTGCTATTTTTTTGTCAAAAAATCAAAGGTTAGCATTGGGAAAAGATTTATTAATGATAGCGTTATATCTGCATGGCATGAGGTTTAACAATCTCAGCAATCGACAAATAAGCATTTGTTATTACTCCTATAAGTCGCTACACTTTGTAGTAAGTCTAAACAACAATGAATGATTCATAGATGTTGTGAGTCAATATGGCATCGTGATGCTCTGTGGTTGTGATACTTCTTTCATGCCAGTACAAAACAATAAATAGGACAAAGCATGCGCCAATGGATTGCATTAAGTTTACTGTGTATGAGCGCGTTGTTGCTGCCTTTATCAGCATCAGCAGCTTGTGAGTCACCGATCAAGTTTGGCGCACTGACGTGGGAGAGCGGACAGTTTACTTCTGGGGTACTCAAATATATTGCTGAAGAGGGTTACGACTGTACGGTCGAGGAGGTACCAGGAGCAGGACCTGCGCTTGAGACCGCATTGTCTCAAAACGATATTCAGATCATCGGTGAGCAGTGGATTGGACGCTCACCAATCATGGAAAATGCCATCGAGCAGAACAAAGTGGCCGTCATTGGCGATACGCTCAAAGGCGGCGCAACCCAAGGGTGGTATGTCCCAAAATATGTATTAGAAGAAAACCCAGGGCTACGTCGTTATCAAGACTTGCCCAAATATGCTGATCTATTCAAAGACCCTGAAGATCCGAGCAAATCTCGCTTTATGAACTGTCCTTCTGGCTGGACCTGTGAGATTTTTAATACGCGCCTTCTAAAAAATACGGGGCTTGATAGTATTTTTAACAATGCTCATCCTGGTACGGGCGCTGCGCTCGATGCCGAAATCGCCTCTGCTTTTGAGCAGCACAAGCCTCTATTGTTTTACTACTGGCAGCCTACGGGCCTAATGGCAAAGTATGATTTTGCTGCTTTGGAGTTCCCAGATCACAAAGATGCCTGCTGGCAAGACCTATTACTCGCTGACGGTACATCTGATTGCGTGTCTGGTTTTCCCGTATCGCCGCTAGGTATTGCCGTATCTACCCCATTTATCGAATCTAACCCTGAGCTGGCAGAGGTCTTCAAAAAGATACAGTTTACGCCTGATGAGCTGAACGGCGCTATCTTGGAGATGAGTGAGAGTAAGCGTAGTGGCGATGAGCAGGCGTTGGTGTTTTTGCGTGATAACCCAGACGTTTGGCGCGGTTGGTTGTCTGAGGAAGCTGCTACCAATCTTGCGACTAAGCTAGGTGTCAGTTTGGACGGTACCACCTCGATTGATGATACTGCTTCTACTATGGATCAGTCGGTATTATCATCCAGTTTTCCATCATGGTCACTTGAGACCCCGCTCAACAATGCCTTATCAAGCGTCGTCCAAAACTACGGAGACGTATTTCGCACTATTAGCACGGTGACACTTACGTACTTGCTCTTACCCATTGAGCGATTATTAACGATTATTCCGCCTTGGCTGATTATCGCCTTGGTGGCTGTATTGGCGTGGTTTGGTGTACGCAAGATTTGGTTTGCGTTGGCATGCGGCGCGGGGCTATTTTTGATTGGTGCTTTTGGCTTATGGGGAGCACTGATTGACACCTTGGCTCTGCTTATTGTATCGGTGCTCGTTACAGTAGTGACTGGTATTCCTATCGGCATTGCCATGTCGGGTAGCAAGCTGCTGCGCAAGATTGTGACGCCAGTACTTGATGTAATGCAGACGATGCCAAGCTTTGTGTATCTCATACCGGTACTGATGCTGTTTGGTATTGGTAAAGTGCCTGCACTTTTTGCAACGGTTATTTACGCGTTGCCGCCACTGATTCGTCTGACAACGTTGGGTGTTACCCAAGTGAATCATGAAATGGTCGAGGCAGGACGCTCTTTTGGTAGTACGCATTTACAGCTACTCATTTGGATTAAACTGCCACAGGCGTTGCCTAGTATCATGGCTGGTATTAACCAAGCGGTGATGATGTCGCTTGCCATGGTGGTACTGGCGTCGATGATTGGTGCCCCAGGCCTTGGTGAAGATGTATTGCAATCTATCCAAACGCTTAATATCGGGCAAGGCTTACAAGCGGGTACGGCGATCGTTATCGTTGCCATTATCATTGACCGCATTACTCAAGCCTTTGGTCAAGGAAAGCGTGCTCGTCAAAAAACGATCAAAGCAGGCAGGCGTCCGATTGGGTAGAAACTTGTCCAATAGTCAATGAGTAAAGCCAGCATAAAAAATCAAGCAAATAGCGAGAGTCACGATGAATCATATCCAGCTAAAAAATATCAGTAAAATCTATAATGCCAATAGCACGCAAGCCCAGTCTGCAATGGCGTTACTGGCTGAGGGTATGGATAGCGTTGCAGTTAAAGAACAAACTGGCTACTCGGTGGGGCTCTACGATATCAATCTCGATATCAAAGCAGGGGAGCTGCATTGTATTATGGGGTTGTCAGGCTCTGGCAAGTCGACCTTGATACGTCATCTCAATCGATTGATTGATCCAACCAGCGGCGAGATATGGGTTAACACGACGGTCAATACCAAAACGCACGCCAAGGATAATACTCAGGCAAACACTGCGCCAGTAGACGAAAGCTCATCTAACGCTATCAATATTTTAGAACTTAATGATAAACAATTGCAGCACTACCGCCAGCAAACGGTCAGCATGGTTTTTCAGCATTTCGGCTTAGTTCCACACATGACTGTGATTCAAAACGTCGCTTATGGTCTGCGTGTCCGTAAAATGAGTGTGAGCGAGCGTCATGAGATCGCGCGTTATTGGCTCAATGAAGTGGGGCTTACCAATTTAGAGCACAGCTACCCTGATGAGCTATCAGGTGGGATGCAGCAGCGTGTTGGGCTGGCTCGTGCGCTAGCAACGGACAATCCCATCTTATTGATGGATGAGGCATTCTCTGCGCTTGATCCGCTTATTCGCGCGCAGTTGCAAGATCAATTATTAGAACTACAAGAGCGCCTGAACAAAACCATCGTTTTTATCACCCATGATATCGATGAGGCTATTAAAGTTGGTCAGCGCATCAGTATTTTAAATGGCGGACGCTTAGTACAGACAGGAACACCAAGCGACTTAAGACACAATCCTGCTGATGATTATGTCGAGCAGTTTATGCGTGCCAAAGCTTAATTGGGACTGATGAGGGTGTCAGACACTTCTCTATCAGCACTCTTACTATCCTGTTAAATAAGTGTAGCTATCGATAGCTTACTATTAAAGTAGGCTCCAGTAGCGTTGTATACTATTAAGATGAACTAATGCGTCTCAACCATCAGAATCACTGTCTCTCCACCATTTTTCAAAGTCTTATCTCTTTAACTTGAGTTCCTCATAATAGAATTTTGAGCAATGTAGTCGCTCATGGTTGCCAAAACTCGCACCATTCGTAACAAGGACATGTCATGTCATATAAAAACAATCAAAAAAATAGTAATCATGAAGAAATTAAGAAACCTCGCTCACTAAGCTGGCTAAAAAATGTTAGCGCCTTTAGCATGACAACAGTGCTAAGTGCAGGAATATTAGTCGCCTGTGGCCAGATGAGTAATGCAGAAAGCAGCGCAAGCAGTAGTACCAAATCAGGTAGTCAAAATACTGGTGTCACAAGCTCTCGTGACATGTTGCCTTCCGACATGCTCAAACAAATGCAAGCATTGTCGCAGCTAACGAGCGGCTTAGGCGACACAGGTGCGGCAGTGATTGATCCTAATAAGCCAACCTTGGTAAAATTTTGGGCGAGTTGGTGCCCGTTATGCTTGGGAACGTTAAAGGAGACTGAGACATGGCGCATGGATCCCAAATTTTCAGGGCTGAATGTCATGACTGTCGCCAGTCCTGGTCACCTGAATGAAAAAGCGGATGATGAGTTTAGTACTTGGTATGCAGGCGTACAAGCTGACTACCCAAACTTGCCTGTCTTGACTGACCCTTCAGGTGAACTTATCAATAAGCTTGGCGTGCAAGTTTATCCAAGCTGGGCTATCCTTGATAAAAATGGCAATCTAGTACACTTGGTAAAAGGTAATATATCAGCAGAGCAAGCCTACGCACTTGCCGAAAATGCAGATAATGGCTTTGCTGAGCTCAAAGCAGGTAACGCTAAACCTGCCAATGCACAAGCATCAGATAACCATAAAATCGAAACCATCAAGCAAAAAGATGGCGTGTATTACAATGAGACCGGCAAACCAATCAACACCCGCTCAATCTACCTTGCAGGGGGCTGTTTTTGGGGTGTTGAAGCTTATATGGAGCGCGTTGATGGCGTCATCGATGCCGTATCAGGTTACGCCAATGGCGATACAGCCAATCCAAGCTATGAGCAAGTCATTCGTGGCTCAGGGCATGCAGAAACCGTAAAAGTTACCTATGATGCCGACAAAACAGACCTCGATACCATCTTAAAATACTATTTCCGAGTGGTTGATCCAACGAGTCTGAACAAGCAAGGTAATGATCGCGGTGTGCAGTATCGCTCAGGTGTGTATTACACCGACACAGAAGACAAAGCCGTGATTGATGCTGCGCTCAAGCGTGTACAAAGCAAATACGAGCAAAAAGTCGTGGTCGAAAATGAGCCCTTAGATAATTTTTATTTGGCTGAGATGTATCATCAGGATTATCTGGCAAAAAATCCAAATGGTTATTGTCATATTGATTTGAGTCTTGCTGATGATAAGCCTGAAGGGGCAGCTCGCACCAAACTTGCGCCAGCTAATACGGTCGCTGAGACGTTAGATCCCAAGCGCTATGCTAAATTTGACAAAGATGCGCTAAAGAATACGTTGACTAAAGCGCAATACAATATCACGCAAGAGGCTGGGACGGAGCGCGCCTTTAGTCATGAATATGATGATTTATTTGCGCCTGGTATTTATGTCGACGTAGTCAGTGGTGAGCCGTTGTTTTTGTCGACAGACAAATACCAGTCAGGATGCGGCTGGCCCAGCTTTACCAAGCCTATTGATATGCAAGTGATTACTCAGCATCAAGATACGGCATTCAATATGGTACGTACTGAGGTGCGCTCGCGCGTAGCAGATTCACATCTGGGTCATGTATTTCCTGACGGTCCAAAAGACCGTGGCGGGCTGCGTTATTGCATCAATGGCGGGGCGCTACAGTTCATACCAGTCGATGTGATGCCGCAATCGGGCTATGCACCATTGGTAAAACTGGTGAAATCATAGTCGTTTTATTGCCACCTTTGGATAAATAAAAAAGATGCTAAGTTCACTCTTAGCGTCTTTTTTGTTTCATGTAACTATTAGATATTCGATGATCATTTTCGGTGGTTGTACGAATTTTGCTGCAATCTCATGCGAACTCTGACATCAATACCAAACTTCGTTATACTGGATGGTTTATGGATGACGCATACTTTATGGGCGTCTATTATCCAGATGTTATTTATTATTCAGACATAAGGTCGCTTGGTTGATTCGGTGACACTTGTTTCTCATTTCTGCACTTTTAAGGCCATAGCATGACTGCTACTTATTCACCTATTATTACCTCACTGCTTGATAATGATTTGTACAAATTTACGATGTTGCAAGCCATGTTGCATCAATTTCCGCAGACGCATGGGGTCTACCGTTTTCGCTGCCGCAATAATAAAGACACCGCTTATCCACTCGCCAATATCAAAAAAGATCTAGAGCAGCAACTAGACAGCCTGTGTGAACTGCGCTTTTTGCCAGATGAGCTGGACTACCTACGTGGTTTGCGCTTTATGCGCTCAGACTTTGTGGATTATCTTGAGCTATTTAAGCTAAAGCGCCGGTTTATTACCGTCAGTATCGATGAGAAAGGCCGTTTGTCTATCGACATCGAAGGACCGATGATACAGGCAATGTTCTTTGAAGTATTTGTGCTGGCTATCGTCAATGAGCTATATTTCAATGCGTTATCTGACGATAGCGTGATTGTAGAAGGGCAGCGCCGCCTCGATGAAAAAGTGGCATTGCTGCATCAATATGCGGCAGAGCAGAAAAAAGAAGATCGTAATACGCCGCCGTTTATCGTCGCTGATTTTGGGACGCGTCGCCGCTTTAGCAAACGCTGGCAGGCGCATGTGGTAGAGACATTATACAAGGCTGCGCCAAAAATCGTGGGCGGCACATCCAATGTATATCTGGCAAAACAGCTCGGCATGACACCGATAGGCACGATGGCACATGAGTTTATGCAAGCCTTTCAGGCATTGGATGTACGTCTGCGCGATTCACAAAAGGCCGCGCTTGAAGCATGGGTGCATGAATATCGCGGTGATTTGGGTATTGCATTGACAGACGTGGTTGGTATGGATGCGTTCTTGCGCGACTTTGATTTGTATTTTGCCAAGCTCTTTGATGGGCTGCGTCACGATAGTGGCGACCCTTACATCTGGGGAGATAAAGCTGTGGCGCATTATGAAAAGCTAAAAATAGACCCAAAAACAAAAATCTTGACCTTTAGTGATGGGCTGGATTTAGAAAAAGCGTGGGAGCTGCATCAATACTTCAAAGACCGTATCAGAACCAGCTTTGGCATTGGCACCAATTTGACCAATGACATGGGTATCACACCGATTAATATCGTACTTAAATTGGTTGAGTGCAATGGTCAGCCAGTGGCCAAGCTCTCTGATAGCCCAGGCAAGACCATGATCAATAATGACACGTATCTTGCCTATCTACGCCAAGTCTTTGAAGTTGATGAGCCTGAATAAACTAACTGTCCGTGCTGCTAGTAGGTTTTTCTTCGGCGAAGGCCGCATCCAATGCTTGCTGTACCGCGTTAATACGGGTTTCGCAAACGCGATAAGCAGCAATAGATTCTTCAACCGTGGTCATCAGATTATCAATATCAGGCTCGTCTTGTTGCTGTAATTCGGCCGCATTGGTTTTTAAAATATCGTAAGCTGCCTTAAAGGTTTTTGGGGCGGCTTTTTTGCGTCTGCGAGTAGGGGTGGTCATAAAATTTCCTAATTGTTAAAGGTAAGTAGATAAGTAGTTGTTAGATATTATTATATGATTAAATGGGCATGTCTGAGGTTTCAGTCGCTTTCTTGTCGATATTGACATCGATAATCTGCGCTTTTGCATTGCCATCTTTTAAAATGATATTGACAGTTTGCTCAGGAGACAGTTGGGTGCTGGTCGTGAGCGTTTGGTTGTTTTTGGCATCCGTGAGCATGGTATAGCCTTGTTTGAGCACGCGAGACGGGCGATGTAATAGCACAATATCACGTAGATGTTCGCTATCACGCTGTGCTTGTATGACTTGCTGCTGCACGTTTTGCATAATCGATTCTTGATGAGTTTTGCTATTGGTCGCGGCTTTCGTCAGTTGTTGACGTGCCAAGGTTTGCGTTTGTGTATATCGCTCAGCCGTCAGTCTAGCGGCTTGCTTTACTTGACGCTGTGCGCTTTGTTGAATGCTACGCCACGCATAATCACTGTCTTTTCGCAGAGCGGTGAGTTGCCCAATAGTTTGCGACTGTATTTGGCTCAACTGGCGTGTGCTTTGTTGCTCCGCCGTATTGAGTTGGCGCTGAGCGGCTTGTTTGATTTGCGCTTGATATTGTAGCGTCTGAGTGACGAGCTGGGCTAAATGGCTATGGATAGCAGCAATCACTTTTGAGGGCGTATCAAAGCTGGTGTGCGCCACTTCATCTAAGATCACTTTGTCGCGTTCATGACCGATACCCACCCAGACAGGCACAGGCTGCTCAGCAACCAACGCTGCCAGCTCATAATCATTAAGATAAGCCAAATCACCAACCGCACCGCCGCCGCGAATAATCACCAATAAATCAGGCAAACGCTGATAAATTTCATAAAACTGCTGCTGAGCACTAACGATGGCTTGGCGTATCTCAGCGGGTGCATGATTGCCTTGAAAAGTCGCATTATGGTAGTGGAAATGACAAGCACCTGTACTGGCTAAGCGATCCGCATCTGCTTGAAAGTCACCCAATCCAGCCGCCTTTTCAGGCGCGATGACCAGCACATGCTCGATATCAAAAGGGGTAGGCAGCTGCTGATTGAGGTGTAATAGCCCTTCGCCTGTTAAGCGATCAACCATTTCTGCATACTGCCGTGCCAAGTCGCCTAGGGTATAGCTGGGATCGATATCCTCAATCGTGATTGAAAAACCGTACTGGGCATGGAATCCTGCCGATACTTTAAGGAGTACGGTCAAGTCACGCTCAAGCGGCATACCCGTTGCGCGCTCAAACTTGGCTAATACACGAGCCGCTTTAAAGCGCCAAAGGTTGCCGCGGCAGCTGGCGACCACTTTGCCATCATCGTCTTTTTCTGCCAATTCAAAGTAATAGTGACCACCTTTGCTCGACAGGTTACGGATTTCAGCTTTGACCCATACCCGATGGTCAAAGGTCTGTTTGATGACCATTTCAACCGCGGATAAGTAATCACTCAGGCGTAGGACTGTATCCTCTAAATGGTCTTCTTGCTCAGCGAGCTCGGCCTCTAGAGTGGCCAAATCTTTGGCAGGTGCGAGTACTTTGGCCTGTTTGATATTTGAAAGGTTAGGTTTGCGCATGATATAAGACCAAAGATAATGAAAATATAAAGACTGATGAGGATGTGCTGAATACGATAGCGGATAGTTTAACCCAAAAGGGCGCGCACAAAAAGTAAAGCCAACAAGCTTTGATTGATATATCATCCATATCGCGGCTTGTTGGCTATTTCATAAATCACAGTATGTCAGGTGATGCTAGAGAAACGCAAATGGCGTCGCTCATTTAGAGAGTTACTGATAGGGAGTTACTGATAGAGAGTTACTGACAACGAAAATTGATCTTGTACTCATAATCATCATTGCGTGACAAATCTGGCGTGCCCGTGCCAAAGATTGAGCCAACCACGGAACCCACTTGCCCAACCATACGGCCAGTACGTTCATTTAAGATACCATTATATTTGACATTGTCATCAACGATAATGACTTGTTTGCTTCGACAGGTTTTTTGCGCACTATCAATTGCATTTTGCTGCGCTTTGACTTTGGTATCAGCGATTCCCGTGGTTTCATAAATAGAGTTGGCGCGCTGGATCACTGGTGATGATGGCGTGCTTTGACAAGCGCTTAAAACGAGCGCACCGGCCAATATTGCACCTAAACTGGCAGTTTTGTTAAAGGTATTCATAAATAATTCCTAATGTATATAAACAGAACGTCTTAGCGATAGGCAAAGCTTCATGAATGTAGCGCATCTAGATATTACCTGTCTAGACGCTTATTGTGTGCGGTATTACAGCAGTATTACCTATCCAATTTATGACAAAAAAAGCGTGCTTAAATAAATCATATGCTCAGCTGCTGGGCATCAACTTTGGCCTAACATAAAACAAGTCGCACCCGTACACAGCAAATCACTTGAAATAAAAATCATATCTAGGATAATTGAGCCATTCATTTTTATTAATAAGTAATACTATGCAATTGATTCCTGCTCCTGCTGGTGTGCTCGAGGTCGACGCACTATGGCAAAATGACAATCCTAACGACCCAAATACAGATACCGTCGCGCTGCTGTGTCATCCCAATCCGTTGTTCGATGGGACAATGAACAATAAAGTGGTTACGACTATGTACCGCTTTGCCCGTGACAATGGCATGCATGTGGTGCGCTTTAACTTTCGCGGCGTTGGTCAATCGACAGGCGAGCATGATTATGCGGAAGGTGAAGTGGTCGATGCAATGACCGTGCTACAATGGATTGCTGAACAAACCAATGCCCGAAAGCTATGGCTGGGCGGTTTTTCTTTTGGTGGTTATGTCACTGCCCGCGTAGCTGAGCAAGTGCTTGAAGCCGCGCATATATGGGGGTTGGATGATTTTGACGTGTCAAAAATCGCGCTTATCGCACCCTCAGTTGAAAAAAATGACAGTACTGATATCAATCTACCCGCCGATAAAACCTTTGAGATTTATGGTAATGCGGACGAAGTAATCGCGCCTAAAAATATGCAGGCATTTGCAGATCGCTTAGGAGTTGCAGTAAGCGTCGTCGATGGTGCTGGTCACTTTTTTCACGGTCGCTTATCAGAGCTCAAGAAGTTATTAGAAACGCATAGTAACGCATAGTTTTAACCTTAACCGATAATTCATGTTTTAGGGTAGCACTTAGCCACTCCAATATTTTGATATTTAATCCAACGATGAGTCGTATTATGAGTTTATCTCCATTGCAACGTTACGAGAAAGCCGTCAGTACCGATGAGTTTACTCGGGATGAGCAGCAATTTCAGGCCATGAGCTATCTTGATGAGATATACCATCAGCTCATCAATAGCGCACCGCAAAAGAAAGGGTTCTTTGGGTTTTTAAAATCTAAGCCTGCCGCGCCAACTGGATTATATATGTGGGGCGGTGTCGGTCGCGGCAAGACGTGGATGATGGATATGTTTTATGATTCATTGACCATTGAGCGCAAAATGCGTCTGCATTTCCATCATTTTATGCAGCGTGTTCATCAGGAGTTGAATAAGCTTCAAGGCGAGAGTGATCCACTCGAAAAAGTCGCCGATATTATTTATAAAGAAGCGGTCATTATCTGCTTTGATGAGTTTTTTGTGTCTAACGTCTCTGATGCGATGATTTTGGGTGATTTATTTACGATGCTGTTTAATCGCGGTATCACTTTGGTTGCCACCTCAAATATTGAGCCGTCTGGTTTATACAAAGATGGTTTGCACCGCGACCGTTTTTTACCAGCCATTGCAGAGGTCGAGAGTCATACGACTGTGATGAATATAGACTCTGGTATTGATTACCGTCTGCGCGTGCTACAGCAAGCAGAGTTGTACAAATCACCAATGACCAAAGCCAACCATCACTGGCTCGCCAACCGCTTTGCCAGCTTGTCTAATAATCAAAAAATCAGCAATGACCCGATTACTATCAATGGCCGCGAGATCCCAATCAACGCGCGTACCGAAGATATCTTGTTTTGCGATTTTCGACATCTATGCATGGCACCGCGCTCGGCATCTGATTTTATTGAACTTGCAAAACAATTCAGCACGGTATTAGTTGATTCAGTACCCGCTTTAGATGATGATTTGCGTGATCCAACGCGCCGTTTTATTTATCTGGTCGATGAGTTTTATGATCGCCGTGTAAAACTGTTGGTACGCGCAGAGCAATCGATTTTGGACTTGTATCAAGGGGAAAAGCTAGCGTTTGAGATTGAGCGTACCCGCTCGCGCTTGCTTGAGATGCAGTCAGAAGACTATCTACGCATGGATCACCGTGTCGAGGATGCTGCGTAATTGATGTTTTTTAAAACGGCATTGCTAGAGCTCAAATGTTTTTTAGCATTCGGTGCTTAGTATTTTCAATGACAAGTATCAGATTTAAAAGTAGTTCGTGAAAAGAAATAAATAATAATAAGTAAGGACAGGCAATGACGACAACAGATGAAAATAACCAAGCGCCACAGGACAATAAACTGCCCGTTAAAAATGTAGCCACAAATGATGTCTCAGCTAGCAGTGAAGCGCTGATTGGTTGGATTAATTCAAGACGCAGCATGGGCAATTTGGATACACCAGCCCCAACGCGGGATCAAATCGAGTCTGCTATTGGGTGTGCAGCGACAGCGCCCGATCACAAAAAACTGCGTCCATGGCGCTTTATTGTGACGCAAGGCGAGGCACGTCACGAGTTAGGTAATGCTTTGGTAGCCGCAGCAAAAGAAAAAGCGCTCAAAGAGGGCGAAGAGCTGTCTGAGAAAACCATCAAAAAAACCCATACCATGCCGTTCCGAGCACCTGTTATCATAACGGTCGTGACGCAAATGCAAGAACATAAAAAAGTGCCACCCTTTGAGCAAATGCTAAGTGCAGGTGCTGCTGTGCAAAATTTGATACTGGCACTCAAAGCTCAGGGATTTAGTACAGTTTGGCGTACTGGGCTGTTATGTAATGAGCCTGCGGTAAAAGCTTATTTTGATGTGGGTCCAGATGATTATGTGACCGCTTTTGTTTATACTGGTACTAGTCCAAAAGATGAGTCCAAACGCAAACCTATTGATATCGAGCCGTTAGTACGCTTCGAGTCGTAATTTGACTCAGTGCTGTCTCTTGGTAAAATTATTACCTCAAAAAGACCGCGAGCCCGAGTATCGGAGATATCTGGGAACAGTAGCTCCTATTGAGAATAAGTCAGTCAACATGGATAAAAGAACATGACAAGTCCTAACGATAGCAATAAAAATAACAACAGCGCTAACAATGAGGCGGGCAACAATACGTCTGAAAAACAAAACGGTATGTTGGCAGGTATCTTAGAGCGTGCAAGTAAGTCAGGCATCGGTCGTAAAAAATCAACGCCCAGTCCAGTTGAGTCGGCAGTCGCAAAAGACATGGCAGAGATTCACAGCAACCCTACCAAGCTGCGTTTGGCGTTTTTAGGTGGTGGTAGCTTTGGTACGGCAATGGCAAACTTGGCTGCGCGTAATGGCTGCGATGCTACGCTGTGGGTACGTAATAAACGTACTGTAAAAGCGATGGCAAAAACTCAAACTAATAAAAAATATCTGCCTGGCTACAAGCTTGATGACCGTTTGAAATACAGTCATGATTTGGCGGCTACCGTCAAAGACAAAGATATTATCTTTATCGCCGTGCCGGGATTGGCTTTTCGCGAAACGGTAAAAAACATTGCGCCTTTGATCAGTGGGCAGTCTATCGTATCGTTGACCAAAGGGATGGAGAAAGATACCTTTGCTATGATGAGCGACATTATTAAAGAAGTGTTGCCTGAAGTGAATTTCGGTGTTATGTCAGGGCCAAACCTTGCCATAGAAATCATGAAAAACATGCCGTCTGCCACGGTGATTGCAAGTGAGTCTGAGCCATTGCGTCATGCGGTACAAGCGGCCTTACACAGTGCATTCTTTAGAGTGTTCGCGAGTGATGATGTACGCGGTGTCGAGCTTGGCGGCGCGCTCAAAAACATCTATGCCATCGCCATGGGTATGGCAGCTGCTTATGAAGTGGGTGAAAATACCAAAGCAATGATCCTTACTCGTGCCTTGGCAGAAATGAGTCGTTTCGGTGTTGAAGAGGGGGCCAATCCGCTAACCTTTTTAGGTTTGTCAGGAGTGGG
Source organism: Psychrobacter sp. KCTC 72983 (assembly GCF_014280455.1). Taxonomy (NCBI): domain Bacteria; kingdom Pseudomonadati; phylum Pseudomonadota; class Gammaproteobacteria; order Moraxellales; family Moraxellaceae; genus Psychrobacter; species Psychrobacter sp. KCTC 72983. The sequence continues at coordinate 60,655 of NZ_CP060390.1, read as the reverse complement.
GGATTTATATGCCACTTGTAGCTCAGAGTTAAGCCGCAACTATCGTATTGGTAATATGCTCGGTCGCGGCATGAGTATTGATGCTGCCGTCAAAAAACTGGGTCAAACTGCTGAAGGGGTCAATACGATTCAGCAAGTCCACGAAAAAGCCACTAAAGCGGGCATCTATATGCCTATCACCCATGCGCTCTATGCGGTCATTTATGAAGATAAAGCAGCATTAGGCGTGGCACTACATTTGATGGAAGCGGGATTCCGTAGTGATGTTGAGTTTGTGATGGCGCATGATCATAGCAATGCTGCGCTTACCGCTCATATGAAAAACTCCAGTAACAGCGCTAAAGACAATACCAAAGACGACACCAAAAGTAAAAATAGCGATGCTGATAAGTAAGATATTTTATTAAAAGGTACTATTGAGAGACAGTGCTAACTCCGCGCACCAAGGAAGGTTATGAAAATTATATTAGTACGTCATGGTCAAGCTGAAGATGAGACGCGTCCGGATAGTGCGCGTCAGCTGACTGACTTTGGTCAACAGCAAGCGGCACAGACGGCAGAGTATGTGACCACACACTATCATCCAGATTGTTTTATCGTCAGTCCTTATGATAGGGCGCAGCAGACGCTGGCTGCATTCCAGTCACGAATGCCCAACGTACTTTCAACAGTACAAGATAATATCACGCCCTCTGATGATGCCCGTGAGGCTTTAATTGATATTGCGAATATTGATGCAGACTGTCTGGTCGTTGTTTGTCATATGTCAATCGTCGCTTATATCGCAGGCTTGTTGACTGGTGATTATCCTGAGTCATTCTCTTTGGCAGAAGCCAGAGTGTTTGAAATGGAGTTTGTTATGACTGGGATGGCCACTGAAGTGGATCGTTTTGTACCTGACCAACCATACTAGGCTAGCCATTTCTTAGATAGGGTGAATTCAGAGTGAGGCAATCATGCCAATTAAGCGACTGGCTCAGCAGATAAAATGACTCAATCCTTTCTAAATAGTAGCACTGCTTCATCACAGTACTTTTATAACCGCAGCAATAATCGAGGACACGTTTAGTGTTACATGTTTGGTTACGAGCGCAGCATAGTCCGCTAGCTGTCTGGCGCGAAGATGTACAGCAATGGCAGACGGTTGATGGTTGGCAACAGTTACAAACTCTCTATGGTCATCATAAATCGAATGGCCAAAAGGCAATTTGTTTATATTTTCCCTCAAGTCATGTATTGCAAGTAGACACAGCGCTTAATACTGCTCAGCTCAAGCAGCTGGGCAATAGTGGTAAGCAGTATTTGTTTGAAGAAACCTCCCTAACGCCAGTTGAGCAATTGGTTATTCGTCAGTTGAGCCATGCTGATACGACGCAGCTTTACGCATTGGCACAAAGCGATATTGAGTCATGGCAGCAAATTGCTCAGCTCGTGGGTATGAATATAGTGGCACTACTGCCAGATTTCCTATTACTGCCACCGCCAGAAGAAGGTGCAGGTCAGCAAGTGACATTATATCAAGACGAGCAGACTCTGCTATTGCGCCAATCATTGCGCCAAGGTATGGCTGTCAGCTATTTGCCGTTGATCTTTGAGCGCTTTCCGCATTTAAGCGAAGTGATGTTGCTGACTTCTATTGAAGCCAATAGCCTTGCTATTAGTGATTTAGCCACTAATAAAATGGATAGTATGGGTATCAATGATAACCCAGCAACATCAGCGACTACCAGTTCTATGGCGCAAACTAAAGCGCTGATTGCTGATCACCAGCTGTTATTAACGAGCTTGCCCACGACACCAGCGCCCATTGACAACCCAGAACGTCATGCGCTGAATTTCTTTATCAAATCAACCGACTCACAGTTATCACCGTATCTACGGGTAGCAATGATGGTTGCGTTATCGGCTTTAGTGCTACAGATGGCAACCGATGGGGTGCAGTGGTACCAGTATAATGAGGCAACAGCTGCCACCAAGACTGAAATAGCAGCGCAGTATCAATCTTGGTTCACTGATGAGCCCCTCAGCACTCGAACCAAGCTCCAAGTACAATTACAGCCAAAACTGCTTAGCGACAGCCAGGCACCTGCATCACACATGGCAGCGCTGTCAAAGATATCACCCTTAATCAAACAATCTTCACTGCGTGCGCAGACGCTAGTGATGCAGCCATCTGCACTCAGTTTTACACTCATTGCACCTGATCGTGGCAGTTTGGATCAATTCACGAGCACGCTAGTAGCGCAAGGTTTGAATGCCAAGCTTGCGCAAGTGAGTAGTAATGATCAAGGTCAATTTAGTGCTCAGGTCACTGTGGATGTGGTGGAAAACAGCGATACGGCGAACACTTCGGCAGCATCATAATTCATCAGTGTATTGGTAAGAAAAGGTCAAAACATGAAACGATTACAGCGCCGTACCAAACGCAGTGCAGCTGTCTCTGCAACCAATACTAAAACGCACGCATTCTCTGAGCGTATGAGCAGTTACCAAAATATGCTATCAACGCGCTGGCAAGCATTACCGCCACGCGATCAGCTAGCGTTAGCTATATTATCCGTATTTTTGTTGGTATTTATCGGCGGTTATGGTGGTTATAGCATTCATCAAGCGGCAAAAGAGAGCGAAAATGATTATCAGGAACAAGTGGCTGATTATTTTTGGTTGCGGGCGCAAGCAGGTAATATCGATAGTAATGCATTAAGTGCTGGCAATAACGCTAATGGAGAGGCTGACATGCCGCCTGCCAATCGCATTAGTGCGCTGCTAAATACCACAGGAATTACAGATGCTCAGGTCGTTGCGGCTGGTGATTCGGTGCAGTTAAGCTTTATCCACCCCAGTCAAGCTGTCGTAAGTACCGCTCTTGGCAAGTTAGAGCAGCAAGGTTGGCAGTTCACGCAGTTATCCATGCAGCAAGACCTAACGAATAAATCTATCCAAGTGCAAGCCACTGTCACTTTATAACTCGATACTGTTTAGTGGCAGGTATGGGCTTAATAGTAGAATATGAGTAACAGAACATGATATGTTCCAATCCAATTTATTAGTAACTCGCTTTTCAAATGGCATTTTGAGTTAGATGTCATTGAAAAGCCTTTTATCTGTCACCATTAAATGTTTATTAGCCACTGCTAACGATAGATATTTAGCGTAAAGCACTTTCTTCATAACGATACTGATGAGCATAGCTTTCAGCAGACAAGATTACTGACCAGCAAGGACAACGCAAACCAATGAGTGACAGTATGAGCAACGATAAGCGCCGTTCTTTAACCATTTACAATCACATCACTTATTTCTTATATGTGATTAGCTATTTTACCGCTGGTCTGCTGTGGATCGTGCCGATTGTGATGAATTATGCCAAGCGCCACGATGCTGATGATACATGGTTATCCACGCATTTTGATTGGCAAATCAAAACGTTTTGGTACAGTATCGTTTGGTTTATTATCGGTATTGTCATCACAGCTTTTGCTTTAGGTGGTTTTGGTGTGAGTATGCTAGCTGATAGTGGCAATATCGCTATTGGTTCGACGTTACTGGCTGGCTTTGGTCTGTTGATTGTGACATTCACCTTTATCTGGCATTTATATCGAATTATACGTGGTTGGATTGCACTCACTGACGGCCGCCCAGTACCTTGATATAATATACTAGTTGTCTTTCGCTGTTGATTCAGTTGAGCTTAAAAGACAGTGAATTATTATGGCTATTTAATAAATGCTTGTATGCGCTGACGGTGGGTTAAATGTAGAAATTTACCGTGTGAAACTTTGCGCTTGTTTCTGTTAAGCTGATATAATCGCTCCGCCTGATTTCATTCATATTCTTTATCCACTATTTCTTTCGAGCAGGGTTTGCCATCACTATGTCTTATGCCTTACTTCGTCCTTTTTTGTTTAATATGGATCCCGAACACGCCCATGAGATGACGCTATCTTTATTAGATAAAGCACATAAAGCGCGTGTTTTAGGTTTGGCGTATGGTCAGTCAATGCAGCCTACTGACTGTATGGGATTACAGTTCTCTAATCCAGTGGGTCTGGCAGCAGGACTGGATAAAAACGGTGACTACATTGACGCGCTGGCTGAGCTGGGTTTTGGTTTTATAGAAGTAGGTACGGTCACGCCAAGACCGCAAGCAGGCAACGATAGGCCAAGACTGTTTAGAATCAAGCAAGCAGACGCCATCATCAACCGTATGGGTTTTAACAATGAAGGCGTTGATTATCTGATTGATAATGTCAAACGCTGTAAATACAAAGGCAATATCGGTATCAACATTGGTAAAAATGCCGACACGCCGGTAGAGCAAGCCGCAGACGATTATGTGTATTGCTTAGAGCGTGTGTACCCACATGCCTCATATATCACGGTAAATATCTCATCACCAAACACCAAAAACTTACGTGATTTGCAAAGTGGTGAGGCCCTGACCCAGCTGATGGATACAATTAAAAACCGTCACAGTCAACTAGCCACCGAATATGGTTTTTATGTGCCATTGGTGCTCAAGGTTGCACCTGATCTAGAGCCATTGCAAGTTGACTATATCTCACAGCAATTATTAGACTTTGAAATTGACGGTTTGATTGCAACCAATACGACACTGAGCCGCGTGGGTGTCGAAGACTTACGTGATGGTGATCAAATGGGCGGCTTGTCAGGTCGTCCGGTGAGCCACATTAGTACCCAGATTTTACAACAGTTCTCTGATCAGCTAGATGGTAAAGTTGCTTTGATAGGTGTGGGTGGCATCGATAGTGGTGCCAAAGCCGTCAAAAAAATCGAAGCAGGTGCAGACATGGTACAGCTCTATACAGGTCTTATATATAGAGGACCTGGGCTAGTACAGTCTTGTATTCAAGCAATCGGTGGCTATTATGATGCCATGGAAAGCTAGCAGCATGGATAAATTGATGAGGCACAAAATATGAGCGTTCTAGATATTGTGATTGCTATTGTTGTCTTGATTGGTTTGTGGCGCGGCTTTCAAGTTGGCCTGATCAAAACAGCTGTGGGCTTAGTAGGCTGGTTTATCGCTCTTATCGCTGCGACTCGGCTCGCAGGATCGGTGTCGCCTCAGTTGTCTGGTGTTGTCCAAAGTCCCGTACTACAAATGGCCCTGGCCTTTTTGCTGGTGGTGATTGTGATATTGGCGGTTATGCACTTGGTGGCTTTTGTATTCTCAGGTGTGCTCAAGACACTGCGTCTGGGCGTGGTCGATAAAATGGCGGGCGGGGTGCTTGGTGCTGCCAAAAATGTACTCATGGTATTGGTTGTGTTAAGTGTGACTGCGCCACTACTAGTACAAATGCCGCAATGGCAAACCTCAGTCCTTGCCCCTGAGCTGCTACCTTATGCACCTATGGGGAAAGCATTGGTATCAGATGTGTTGGGCATGGCTTGGGATCAAGTCAATCAGTCGTAATTTTCTATTGTTCTAATTCTTTTTATACTTCTAAACGTTTACATGTGTCATTGATCATCGAAAACAGATGATCAAAAATTATCATGAAGTTTCTTGCAAAATCATCAGGTTAGCGGTGGACGACAGTGCGTGATTTTAGCCACATACTGTCAGCAGTTTTGCCGTTATTGTCGTACTAATGTATGAGTTAAATAGGATATAGCTATATGTGTGGAGTCATTGGAGTTGCAGCTCATGAGCCAGTCAATCAGATACTTTATGACGGTTTAACGATGCTACAGCATCGCGGGCAAGATGCAGCAGGTATTGTTACTTTGCAAGATGGTCGACTTTACCTACGTAAAGAAAACGGTATGGTACGTGACGTATTTATGAATCGTCACATGATGAAGCTGGTCGGTAAGTTTGGTATCGGTCACGTTCGTTACCCAACTGCTGGTACTTCTAGTAGCGCTGAAGCCCAGCCATTTTATGTTAACTCACCTTATGGTATCACGCTTGCGCATAATGGCAACTTGACCAATGCTGAGAGTTTGGCAAAGTCTTTGTATATCGAAGATCGTCGCCACCTCAATACCGATTCAGATTCTGAAGTGCTGCTGAACGTACTCGCACATGAGATGCAAAATCTAGGTAAGACGCATCCAACAGCCGATGACATCTTTGAAGCGGTAAAAGCCGTTTATAGACGCTGTGAAGGGGCTTATGGCGTTGTGGCCTTGATTACTGGTCATGGATTACTAGCGTTCCGCGATCCAAACGGTATTCGTCCGCTTATCTTTGGTAAGCGCATGGCAGAAAACGGCGGCACCGAATATATGGTCGCCTCTGAATCAGTCGCATTGACAGGTTCTGGCTTCACTATCGTTCGTGATGTAAAACCAGGCGAAGCTATTTTTATTGATTTGAACCATAAGCTACATACGTATCAATGCGTAGCGCCAAAAGAATATACGCCTTGTATCTTTGAATATGTGTACTTTGCCCGTCCAGATTCTATTATGGATAATATCTCAGTTTATAAATCACGCCTACGTATGGGTGAAAAATTGGCTGACAAAATCCTTGCAGAGTGGGGCGAAGATCATGACATTGACGTGGTCATCCCGATTCCAGATACTTCACGTACCTCAGCGATGGAGCTGGCGCTAAAAATGAACGTCAAGTACCGTGAAGGGTTTATGAAAAACCGCTATATCGGTCGTACGTTTATCATGCCAGGTCAACAGCAGCGCAAAAAGTCCGTTCGTCAAAAGCTAAGCGCGGTGCCGTTAGAGTTTAAAGGCAAAAACGTACTATTGGTTGATGATTCAATCGTTCGTGGTACGACGTGTCATGAGATCATTCAAATGGCGCGTGATGCAGGTGCTAATAAAGTGTTTTTTGCGAGTGCCGCGCCACCAGTCAAGTTTCCAAACGTATACGGCATTGACATGCCAGTGCGTACCGAGCTGATTGCCTCAGGCAATAGTGTTGAGGAAGTACGTGAGATCATTGGTGCTGACCGTCTGATCTTCCAAGACCTAGATGATTTGATCGATGCCGTCAAAGATACCAAGCACAGCAGAGTCGAAGGGTTTGATTGTGCTGTATTTAATGGCTGCTACATTACTGGCCAGATCAATGAAGCGTATCTTGACCATCTGCAAGAGCAGCGTAATGATACGGCCAAGACTGGTAAAAAAGGCGTGCAGATAGTGGCTGATACCCCAGTCGATATGATGGGTGTTGAAGAGCTTTAAGCCAGATAGCAATAAATATATTGCTTGAAAATAAAAAGCTGGATTCTATTAAGAGTCCAGCTTTTTTTTTCCAAAAATACCAGTAAAATCAATACTGAATGTTGGTATAAGGTTAGCTGCTGTTAAGTCAAAAAGTTGGTAAATATCCAGACAAAACCATTGATCGCGGCAATACCAACGACCATGCTAACCAAGAGCTGGCGGCTAATATGGTAAATAAAGAGTACCAGTACAAGTGCGCAAACCTGTGCCATTAACAGATGTAGCTCAGGATCACTCAAGGCAATATCCACTGGCAAGTTCTGATATGACAGACTGGTTAAGATAAGTAGCACCATCACTGACAACGGTAAGCTCTCATTCAGTCGATGTAGCCAAGGCGTATCTAAAACTTTTCTAGGGATTAATGCTGGTAACGCACGAGTGATGAACGTCACTGCCGCCATCGCAAGCGTCGCAAAAATAAGATAACTACTGGTCATAAGATTCTCCTATTTCATGACGCTGCATCCAAAATCCACGTACCAAAATCATCAACATACAGATAGTGATAGCCACCAACAATAACCAATCGCTAGTGAATAAAGACGCGACAATCAAGCCAATGACAGCGATGCCAATGGGGAAATAACGTTTAATACTTTGAAATTGCTCATAAGCCAAAATTGCAAACAGACAAACCAAGGCAAAATCCAAATGTGGAATTAAGTCACTAAGCGTACTTCCAATTATCACGCCGATGGCACTCGCGAGCACCCACCAGCTTTGGTTAAATAAGCTAATAGGGAGTATGAGTGCTTGTCGTGCCTCGTTTGGCAAACTGGTCATGACTGAAAAGGTCTCGTCAGTCAGGGCAAATAAGCAATACGTTTTTGCCAGTTTATGTTTTGGTAGATATTGCAATAGTGGTATACCATAAAACACGTGGCGTAAATTAATGGCGGCGATATTGGTCGCGATATTACCGATCGGCAGACCAGCGCTTAGCATTGGCAAACAAGCATATTGAGCCGCTCCAGCATAGAGCACAATGCTGAGCATAACCGTTGCCCATACAGGAATACCAGCAACTTGTGCAAGTACACCAAAGGCAATACCAGCAGGCAGATATCCCATGGCAACGGGCAAGCTTTTTTTGAAGCCCTCAGTCCAATCGTGAGTGCGTTCTTTTTGATGACTGAGTTCGTTTGAATGAGTGGTCACATGGCATCCTAAATTTTCTTACACTGTTTTTATAAACGGATTGTTTTACACTTAAAAATAAACACTGTATTGCGTCAAAACGGTATGTGATGGCTGTACAATAAAAAGTGTTTAAGCCTCTGGCTGTAGCTTCTCATAACTACCTGATTGATGAGCACGGTACAAAAATCCGCCTAAGATAATTAGCCTCAATAGCAGTAAGCACCATACACTCAGCCAAATACCGGTCATATCCCATTGCTGATAAAGCAGCCAGCTCAACGGAAAGAAAATAGCAGCTAGTATCAGTGCAGCATTACGAATCACATTGCCTGCTGTCAAACCAAAAAATATACCATCTAACCAGTAGGCTCCAACACCCACGAGGGGTAACAATACGGCATATAGGTGGTACTTATAGGCGAGGGCAAACACCGATTCAATATTGGTCATAAAATCTAGATAACTTGGCATTGCAAGCCACCAGATAGCGCTCAGCAGGATTGCTAGGCTATAACTGACAATGCCCGTGCGTTTTATGATCATCAAAAAACGTGGCCAGTCACGCCGACCAGCAGCTTGCCCACTTAACGTCTCAGCAGAGACAGCAACGCCATCAAGTGCAAAAGCTGAGATGCTCAATACCTGTAGTAAAATGGCATTGGCGGCCAATATCACATCGCCACTTTGAGCCGATAGCCGAGTAATCCAAGCAAAACTGAGCGTTAAGATAAGAGTACGGACAAAAATATCTTTATTTAAAGAAAATAGCCTAAGCATTTTATTTTTTGTAAAATGCTGCTTATCTGCTCTGAGTAAAGCTGTCCATGATACCTTTAAGTGATGGCGGCTTAGTGATAACGCTAGTAACACACCTAACCAAAACGCAATGGTCGTACCCAATGCCACACCAACCAAGCCCATATTCATAATGAACACAAAAAATAAAGTCAGCACGATATTGATCAGAGCAATAAATCCCTGCTGATACAGCATATATCGTGTCTTGCCTTGCCCTGCAAACCAACCTATAAAGGCAAAGTTCATCAGCTCAGCGATCACTCCCCAAAATCGCACATCCAAATAGATTTTTGCAGCGCGACCACTTTCAGGATTGGCTGATAACACTTGTAACCCAACATCGATCAGCCACGGTTTGGCCAGTAGCAAAACTGCGCCGATTAAGAAGGCTAATAACAACGCGCGCTGTAAAATAGACAGTAACGGTGACGCTGTTGTCGCAGTGCGCCCATTGTTATCAGTATGATTGGCCAGTTGTCCTAAAGCTTGCGCGGATAAACCAGAGGAGGCGTATTGTAAAAAGTTAAAGCTAACGAGCAACAAGGACAACAGCTGTATTGCCAAACCCATGCCAGCCAGTTTGGCCGTCTCATTCATATTACCGACAATCGCTGTGTCGATCACACTTTGCAATGGCATGGCGAGATTGGCCAATAGGACAGGTAGGGCAATGGCAATGATACGCTTATAGCTGGTATCGATAGGCGGCATGACGTTGGATGCTGAGGTATTGGCTGGCATTGGTGGCTCGTTTATACTGAGGCGATAAAGAGGGCAATATATTATTTGGTTTTGGCAAAGCAGCAGTGCAACGCATTTGATAAGTGAGGCAAAATTGCTATAAAGACAAAAGCACCTAGACTCATTATTCATAAGTCAGGTGCTCTTGTCGAAACATTATTACTATTTCATCAGCGATAATACAAAGGCTAACCGTACGCTACATAAGTGTACTATGTCCTCTAATATACCTTACTAGACGTTGTCTTGCTCAAACATTTTTGGATCATTGAAGGTGACAATCTCTTCTTCAAACTCTGGCTTCACTTTTACGATAAAATCATCGCGTGATAGACCCATGCGTAATGGAATCGAGCTTGCAATATAGGTCGATGAGTAAGTACCTGCAAGTAGACCAATAAATAGCGCGACTGAGAACCAGTATAGCCCTTCACCGCCTAGGAACAACATGGCCAATACGACCAATAGGACTGTTGAGATGGTCATGATGGTACGGCGTAGGGTTTCGGTCAAAGACAAGTCAATCGTCTGCTCTGGGGTAATACCACGGACACGGCGGAAGTTTTCGCGGATACGGTCATAAACCACAATCGTATCGTTCAATGAATAACCAATCAACGCTAATACAGCAGCTAATACCGTTAAGTCAAAAGGGAAGCCAAATAGCGCAAATACACCAATGGTCACCACTGCATCATGAAATAGTGACAGCACAGCACCAAGCGACAATTTGAACTGGAATCGTAGCGCTACATAGCCCAGCATACAAACCAATGCCAACACCAATGCCATAACGGAGTTTAGATAAACCTCATTACCCACTTGGCTACCAATGATATTGACGTTACTGATAGTAGCGGTATTGTTAGGCAATGCTAATGCTTGAGTTAGGTCAGTATTCAGCCCATCCACATTATCAGACTGGGGCGGTAGTCGTACCAGTAGCTCTTCACGTGTACCGAGATATTGAACGACAGCATCATCAAAACCATTGTCTGCCAGTGCTTGTACAACAGCAACTTGCTCAACAGGCTGCTCATAACGCACGTCTGCTGAGACACCGCCCGTAAAATCAAGACCCAAGTTCAGACCGTTGACGGCAATAGCAATGATACTACCGATCACCATAAATAAAGATAGCAGCGCCATTGGCTTTTCTATCTTCATAAAGGGAATGATGCGCTGATTACCAACGGCTTTGATACCGCCCTCAGCCATGGCTGCGGCATCATCAGCCGCGTCACTTGCTGCTAGGTTAGGATCAACAGCAGTAGAGAGGGCTTGATTGTCTGTACCAGCTTGGCCTTTACCACCACGGCGGCCACTACTTTTGCCAGATTTGGTGGTAGTTGGGTTATTGGTTTTGGTATTGCTACCTTTGCCATCACGGCGTGGTTTTTTGCGGCGGCGGGTACTTGCAGTAGTCGCATCACCGTTCGAGCCATTTCGATCAGGATTATTCTGCTGTTCTAAAGGGTTATTATTTTCGATCGCCATAATGTTCTCCTAACCGATGCTCAGACTTTTGATGGATTTACGCTTACCATAAGCAATTTGTACCAGTGCACGCGTCACCAAAATAGCGGTAAACAGTGAGCTGACAATACCAATAGCTAGCGTAACCGCAAAGCCTTTAATCGGACCCGTACCAATCGCAAATAGGATAAACGCGACCAATAAGGTTGTGATGTTGGCATCAAAAATACTACTAAATGCCCGATCAAAACCTGCCACGATGGCAGATTTTGGCCGTACCCCATTGGCAATCTCTTCTCGTATCCGCTCAAAGATCAGTACGTTGGCATCAACCGCCATACCAATGGTCAAGACGATACCAGCAATACCAGGTAGCGTCAGTGACGAACCCAAAATTGACATAATCGCAATAATAATAATAACGTTCACCGCCAATGCCACGTTGGCAATCACACCAAATAGGCGATAGAAGATAATCATAAATACGAAGACTAATAAATAGCCGACCTGCGTAGAGAATAAGCCTTTATCAATGTTCTCTTGACCCAGCGATGGGCCAATGGTGCGTTCTTCTACAAAGTACATTGGTGCGGCAAGTGCACCTGAGCGCAGTAGTAGCGCAAGCTCAGCGGCCTCAGCTGTGCTATCAAGACCAGTAATACGGAATGATGAACCCAGTACTGCTTGAATATTGGCACGGTTAATGACCTTGGTTTCAGCATAAGGCGTACGTACTTCAGTTGTCTCACCAGTCGCTGGATCTTCTTCGTAAGTGATTCTTTGCTTGTTTTCAATGAACAATACAGCCATCTGCTTGCCGACAGCGGTGCGAGTGGCGTTTTGCATGAGCTTACCACCAGCACTGTCTAGCGTGATGCTCACTTCTGGCGAGCCGTTTTCGTCGACGCCTGTCTGTGCATTGGTCACTTTATCGCCCGTGACGATCGCTTGGCGATCTAGCAACACTGGTGGACCATCGAGTGTCTCAAATGGGAATGCTTCAGTACCTGCTGGAGGAATACCGCCTGTGTAGGTATCAGCGTCTTCTGCCACCATACGGAACTCAAGGTTGGCAGTACGTCCAAGGACACGTTTTGCTTCAGCAGTGTCTTGTACGCCTGGCAGCTCGACCACGATACGGCTAGAGCCTTGAGATTGTACCAATGCTTCAGTCACACCCAGCTCGGCAATACGGTTACGTAGCGTTGTTAAGTTTTGATTGACCGCGTAACTATTGATTTCGTCAAGCGTTGCGTCGTTATATGACAATACCAATGCAGGACCTTGGTTATCAATTGAAGATTGCAAGTTGAAGGTATTGCTCATCGAGCCTTGCAAAATGTTTTGCGCACGATTACGGGTATCTGTATCAGCAAAATGTAGTACAACGCCGCGGTCTTCGGTTTTTATACCTTTAATCGCCACTCGCTCAGCACGTAACTCGCGTCGCATAACACGACTGGCGCTGTTCAAGCGCTGTTCAAGCGCCTTGTCCATATCGACTTCTAGTACAAAACGTACACCACCGCGTAAATCAAGGCCAAGTTTCATCGGTCTGGCACCGATATCACGCAGCCACTGCGGGGTCGTTTGTGCTAAGTTGAGAGCGACCACATAGTCCTCACCCAAGTTTTGACGTAGTACTTCTTGCGCTTTTAGCTGATCGACTGGGTTGTTGAGACGTACCAGTGCACTGTTGCCCTCAAACGTACCATTATGATTCTCTAGACCTGCCTCTTCGAGTAAGCTTTGAGACTGGGTCAAGATACCTTCAGACAGTTGAGTCCCTGCTGCTGCGCTCGTAATCTGCACGGCAGGTTCGTCAGGGTATAAGTTAGGAGCAGCATATAGACCGGCAATGATGAGCACGACGGCAATAAGTAAGTATTTCCAAGCGGGATATTGCATAATCACTTCTTTAAGTTGATAAACGACTGGCGACGTGAGCCACAAGTTAGCAGATGGGAAGTTAGCGACAGCAATGGCTGACTGCTATATTTAGCAGGCTCCATTATTCATCAGGCTCCATTGCGATCATCCGCGGTGATAGTAAAACATAAAACAGTAAAGCAAATAATACAGACGTATCTTTATCGAGTCACCAAGAATATCATTGGTGAAACAGGCAAAGTCAATATATCTACAGGCTAGGCTAGCTTATATAACAGCCGTACCTTACTACCTTAATAGCGACTACCTTAATAGCGAAAAATGACCGTAAATGATATACGGTCATTATTTGGTCATTGCACCCAGTGGTGATACGACCATTAAATTACTACCGATAAAGCTCAGTAATAATTAAACGTTTTCGATTAAACGCTTTCGATTGTGCCAGCAGGCAATACTGAAATAACAGAAGCACGTTGCACTTTGACATCCGTGTTGTTATTTAAGCTCACAACTGCATAATCGCCTTCTATCGCTTTGATACGACCCATCAAACCACCAGCAAAGATGATTTCGTTGCCAACCGTCAATGCATTCACCATGGCACGGTGCTCTTTGGTACGCTTAGACTGCGGGCGAATGACCAAAAAGTAAAAAATGGCAAAAAAAGCAACAGGAAGTAAAATCTGACCGAATAGCGATCCAGCACCAGCGGCTTCTGGTGCAGCATGGGCAGCTTGAATAAATAAGCTCATAATGTCTCTCAGTGGTTCATAGATAATAATAAAATTAGACGCATAGTAACAAAAAATCCCAGACTTGGTAACTGTTAATCATAGGCTGAGCGTGTTTTTGTTGATGTAATGGCAGAGAATAAGCCGCCGGATAGCAGGATAATATTTTTGCTATATCAAATATATGATGCCAAAATGATCAATATCATATGCCATTGAGCCAAATAATATTGAGGCAATACCAAACAATAAAAGTCACCAAAAAATAAAAACTTAAAAATAGTGACTTATTGTGAAAAGATATCATCAATGCTACTATCAAATGGCAATGACTGCATGCATTTAGTATGCTATTTATCGAAGCACTATTTTAGCTTTGAGACGGTGTCTAAATCAGCATTGAGCCGTTATGACTATTGATCAGTAGATATCTGATATCACCTCGATAATGTATATGATTGGCTCGTTATATCATCTTCCTTTTTCTCTTTTTAGGTTACCCAACTTGTTCACCACTTTTATGTTTGTACCTCGTTTATGTCGTCCGCGTGCTCATCGTGAAGACGCATCTGCAGAGCCTCCCCCGAGAATGACGACTAGTTCTCGATTTGGTTATACCTTCTTTGCCGTGCTTTGTGCGTTGGCGCTGATGTTGCCGCATTCTGTGTGGGCGGCGGGCGCTGCATCGCCAACCGCCGTGGCAGCCGCACCAACTGCCCTAAACGTGGGACTATTGATATTTTTTGTTGTCCTCGCTATTGGTGTCTCTTTTGCCTGCTCGTTGGCTGAGTCTGTTTTGCTGAGCATGACGCCATCGTTTATTGCAGATGTACAAGAAACCAATCCCAAAAAAGCGGATATGCTAAAGAGCCTAAAGGTCGACAATATCGATCAATCACTGGCAGCTATCTTGACCTTGAATACCGTTGCTCACACGTTGGGTTCTATCGGAGCGGGTGCCCAAGCCACCATTGTATTTGGTAGCGCATGGTTTGGATTGTTCTCAGCCATTATGACACTGGCTATTTTGTTCCTGTCTGAGATTATTCCAAAAACACTAGGCACTGTCTATTGGCGTCAGCTAAGTGGTATGGTGGCGTACTTTGTCCGCGGTATCATTATGATTTTATACCCACTTATTTGGGTATCAGAGCGTTTGACGAAGTTATTAGTACGCGGTAAAGAACCGCAAACGTTCAGCCGTCGTGAGTTTGCAGCCCTTGCTAGCATCGGTGAAGAATCGGGTCAAATCGATCCACTAGAGTCGCGCATCATTCGCAATCTACTAGCATTCGGCGCGATCAAAGTTGAAGACATCATGACGCCGCGCTCAGTGATGCTCGCATTTGAAGAAAACAAAACAGTGGCTGAGTTATTGGTTGATCGTCCAAAGCTCACGTTTTCTCGATTGCCCATTTATGATGGTGATCTAGATAACATTACTGGTTTTGTTTTAAAAACTGACATGCTATTGGCAAAAGTCAACCATGCCACGCACAAGCCTTTGACGCAGTTCAAAAGAGACATCACGTTTGTATTCTCTAAAATGAAACTGTTTGATCTGTTGGAGCTTATGCTAAAAAATCGTATTCATATCGCAATTACCGTTGGCGAATATGGTGAAGTCAAAGGGTTGGTCACATTAGAAGATGTATTTGAGACATTGTTAGGTCTTGAGATTGTCGATGAAATAGATCGCGTGGAAGATATGCAGGCATTGGCTCGACAAATGATGGACAGACGCGTAGAGCGTTTGGGTATGAAACTCAGTGATGATGAGCAGTATGAAGATAGCAATAGCGAAAACAAATTTTAGCGTTATCGATTGAGTGCTATTGCTATTATCACGACTAA
Organism: Psychrobacter sp. KCTC 72983; assembly: GCF_014280455.1. NCBI lineage: Bacteria > Pseudomonadati > Pseudomonadota > Gammaproteobacteria > Moraxellales > Moraxellaceae > Psychrobacter > Psychrobacter sp. KCTC 72983. The sequence continues at coordinate 44,798 of NZ_CP060390.1, read as the reverse complement.
AGTTGTTGAAATCAGAGGATATAATAACCTTCGATTCAAAGAACGGCTTTTGTGAGCATCCTGTGCTTTTATATTCGCAATAATTACACAGGGTGTCACATGCCTGTGAGAATTCAATGATAGGCTCGGCATATGATATGAGTATACTTACTATATAAGTACATCAACAACACAAATGATAAAAGAGCGTTGATCGTCACTACGGCGCAAACGAAAAAATATCGCTAAGGATTATCATGAAAAAATTATTGGGAAGTAGGCTTTTGGCTTTATTGGTAAAGGGCGCCAGCGTCACTGCGATATTAGCAGTCGCCAGCACCATTAGTATCAATGCGCAAGCCGCTACGATGACCGAAGCGTTAGTGCAAAACTACGCCGCAGCAATGAAATCATCTGCAAATAGTCAGAGTATCAATCAAGTCGCGCGTCTGGTATCTGACGATGCGTTGATTTCATTATCTAGAAAAGGTAAATCTACCAGCTTAGACAAAGATGCATATTTGAAGCTGCTGCAAAATAGCTGGAATGATACGTCCAATTACCGCTACGATATCTCTGTAGATAACATTGTTATTACAGGAGATCAGGCAAAAGCCAATGTAACGACAAATGAGAGCTGGACGAAAGACGGTCAGCAAACATCATTTGTTACGACATCTCGTGTAACGCTGACGGTATCTACTGGTAACGCTGTATTATTACGTGCAGTATCACAAGTAGCTATTAACTAGATACTGGTCAATACAATCTATTAGATACTAATAAAAATGATTATTAGTGTCTTTTATATTAGGCTGGTCTTTACTTTACGTTGCATACTATACTATCTCTCAACTTCGTCTTATCACTTTCTGTCGTTAGGAAACTTCCAATATCATGTCTACTGTGCTATCAAAATCTCGCTCGTTTGTTGCGTTACCATTGACGCTTGCGGTATCAACTTTACTCATCAGTGCGTGTAGCAACACCTCAACAGTAAAAAATAAAGGTGCAACCAATAGCTCAGCTATTATTACCAAGCGTCCTGCTAATCAAGGGGCGACTACGAGCACTGCAGATTACTCAACTGCGTTTTTGGATGCAGAGAGCTTGGATGAATTGGCAGATCTATTAGAAGCCACTGACATGACGATGGTGGAGGGCAACCAGCTTGCTATTCAGCAGTATGGTGATCTATGGAATCGTTTGCGTGCCGGCTACCGTATGAACGGTGGTAAGCCGATTTATAATCAGCGTATCGAAGGACAAAAAAGCTGGTTTACCAGCCGTCAGGATTATCTAAATCGTTTGACGGCGCGTGCCAGTCGCTACATTTACCATACGGTACGAGAGGCTGAGCGCCGCAACATTCCAACAGAGTTGGCGTTGTTACCAGTTATCGAAAGCTCGTACGATCCAAGTGGTACCAGTAGTGCAGCAGCGGCAGGCCTATGGCAGTTTATCCCAAGTACAGGTCGTATCTATGGTCTGAATCAGAGCAGTACCTACGATGGTCGCCGTGACGTTATCGAATCAACGCGCGCCGCTTATGACTTTTTGACTGCGCTACACAACCAGTTTGGTAGCTGGGAGCTGGCGCTAGCCGCCTACAACGCAGGACCTGGTCGTATCCAAAAAGCGATTGATGCCAATGCCGCACGTGGACTACCAACAGACTACTGGTCACTACAACTACCAACTGAAACCATGAATTATGTGCCGCGCTTTTTGGCAGTAGCCGAAATCGTGGCAAAGCCTGAACAGTATGGCGTATATCTACCAGCTATCGCTAACCGTCAGCATTTCCGTAGTGTGCCGGTCAACTACGGTGTGAGCTTGTCTGAAGTATCACAGCTTACAGGCGTGAGTTATGATGAGTTAGAGCGACTCAACACGGCATTGACTTCAGGTCGTGTGGATTCCTCTGGTCCACAGCGCGTTATCATTCCTAACGATGTTAGCTTGAACGCTGATGCCAAACTGAGTCTATTGCGTGGTAATGGCACAAGCAATGTATTGGCTTTTAGCAATACAAGCACCCCAACTACAACGACACCAAGCTACAATAGCAAGCCATACACTTCATCGTCATTGCCATCCAGCAGTAGCGCATTGGCTGATTATGCTGCCAGCGCAAGCGTACCTCAGCAAACAACGAGCTATATCTCACCGTCTGCTCAAACGACTAGCAGCTCTGTCTATAGTGGTAATGCCTCAGTACGTACTGAGCCGCCAATAACCAATGCAGAAACCAAAAAGATCAATGCTGAGCTCAAGAGCAGCAACAGTCTACCGACTACCTCAGCTCAGATTACTCAGAATAATACGATTGTCCAAGAGCCACCGCTTAGCAAAGAAGAGCGCGACTTCATTGCCAACCAAATCCGTAGCAATACCTCTGAGACCAACGTTATTAACGCGGATGGTAATATCAACCTATCAGCCGTACAGACGCAGCAGTCTATCTTAGAAGCAAGCGGTGAAGAGAAAAAGCTGAGCTTTGCTAAAACGTCAGTTAGTAAACCAAAACCACAAGGCACGCGTACCACTTATACGGTCAAACGTGGCGATACGCTATCGAATATCGCAAGCCGTGCAGGGGTAAATTGGCGTGATATCGCAGAGTGGAACCAAATAGATGCTAGTGCCAACTTACTATCTGGCAGCACGTTGTATCTATACAATGCCAAAACTATCGAGCCGCTAAGCGCTGCCAGTAACCCAGCCGCCAATCAGCCTGAAAGCTATGTTGTACAAGGTGGCGACACGCTTATTGGTACGGCCAACCGTTTTGGTTTATCGGTCACACAGCTTGCCAGCTACAATAACCTCAGTAGCCGTGCTGATCTGCTCAGAGGACAAAAGCTCTGGCTAGTACCTGGTAAGGTAAAAGCGCCCGCCACAACACCTGCGGCACCATCTACCAGACCAAGTAAATCAAGCACTGCGACTAAGAACTATAAAGTAAAACCGGGTGACGGTCTGATTGTATTAGCGCGTCAATTTAACGTATCGACAGACACGTTAGCTAGCCTGAACGGTATCAATAGCACAAGCTCACTTTATGTGGGTCAAACACTAAAAGTACCTGCTAGTGTTAATTTCGATGCAGCAAGCACCACAAGCTCTAGTAGTGCTAGTAATACAAGATCAGTAGCGACCACTAGTTATAAAGTAAAATCAGGTGATACCTTGATCGGTATTGCAAATAGCTTGGGTGTTAGTGCAGCAGAGATCGCTGCTGTAAACAGTAACTTTGATGCAAGAGCGCGCCTGCAACGTGGGCAAACGATTAAAGTACCGGTTTCAAAAGAGTTAGTTGATCGCCAACTGAATGATAAAGCCGTCAGCTATAAAGTAAAATCTGGTGATACGCTAACAGGTGTCGCCAAACGCTATAATATCGGCTTGAGCGATTTAGCTTCAGCAAATAACCTGAGCACGACGTCTAACTTGATATTAGGTCGTACTATTACTATTCCTGCGGGCGGTAGCGTGGCAAGCTCTTCGGCTTCTACAAGCTCTTCGGCTTCTAATAGTAGTCAAAGCAACAGTAATCAAAGCAGTAGCAGTCAGAGTAGTAGCAGCGGTAAAAAGCTAGGAAATACTGAAAATTACAAAGTCAAATCTGGCGATGGCTTGATTGCCTTAGCTCGTCAGTTTGGTATCTCTGTAGAGGATTTGGCAGCGACCAATGACTTGGCGACGAATGCCCAGCTACAGCGTGGACAAACCCTAAAAGTGCCAAAAGCGACGGTGAGCTACACGGTTGGCTCAGGCGATAGCTTGATTGGTTTAGCTCGTAAATATGGTGTATCAACCCAAGAATTGGCTGAGATGAATAATATCGCTGCTGATACTATGTTGCAACGTGGTCAGCGTCTGACGGTACCCAATCGTTAAGCAATAACGTATTATCGAATGATGTATATATAAATATCGCCCACATAAATGGTAACGCATAAAAAAGCTGCTCTATATAAGAGCAGCTTTTTTTACGTAAAAATTAGGTATCTTAAGATATCCGATATCTAATGGAGTCTATTAACTAGACAGTTTGAGTTTTGATAGACTCAAGATAACTTCTGATGTTGCTAACATAGTGCATTGCTTGGCCATAACGGCTGTTTGATGCTTTGTTGTCCGCCAAATACGCATAAACGTTCGCCCAGCTCTTGTCGTCAATGCCTTGGGCGCGTAATTTACGCTGAATGCTTTTCACCGCATTTGGACCCATGTTGTAAGCAGCAAGGGCAAACCAGACGCGATCAGTCTTGGGTACATCCGCGAACTCTGCTTTCATTTGCTCTAGATAACGAGCACCGCCGCCGATACTTTGATAAGGATCAACGCGATCTGACACGCCCATAGCCTTTGCAGTGTTATTGGTCAGCATCATAAGGCCGCGTACGCCAGTCGGAGATACCGCATTGGCATCAAGATGTGACTCTTGATAACCCATAGCAACCAACAATTCCCAATCATGATTGTAATTGCGCGCTTGCTCTTCAAACGAAGACTGATAATCAGGCAGTTTTTCTGTCAGTGTTTTTTGGAAATGATCCTGACTATAAGCGTCTTTTAGCAAATTCTGATTGTAGAACGCCGCTAGTTTCTGTGTGTTTTTTAGCTTGATGCTATCGCACAAGAAGTAACTGGCTTTTTTGGACAGTGGATCATTAGGTGAGCTGAACGTCCAACTGACTTTTGGATGCAGACCGTTTTTAGTCAAGCTTGAGTCGTAGCCACAGCTGACATTAACAGATGAGAGATTGAGCTGGCTTTTTAGTTTGGTACTAGCCGTGGTCAACGCCATATCAGCGTCACCTGATCTCAAGGCTTTGAGTGCAGCCTCTTCATTGGCATAGGCTTTTAGATTGATATCCACACCGAGCTCGTCTGCATAGGTGCGCACGAGATCAAAACCAAAGCCATGTTGGAAGCCATCAGTGGCAAAATAAGTACTATCACCTGGGACAGCGGCAATGGTCAAAGTGTTTTGCAGCATGACATTGGCATAGGCTGATACCTTTGTATTCATTGTCGTTAGGCTCTGTGCAGGCAAAGAGAGCAGAGCGATACTGGATACTTGTGCCAGCTTCTTGGTTCTGGCAAAACGACCCGACGCAGTAGGGGTAGATGAAACGATGTTACTTCTGGTGTTAAGTAGGCGTTTAGATGGACGTAGTAAATGAGAAATACGACGTTTGGCACCTTGCGCAGATCCTTTGACACGATAAGTAATACGTTGCATGGATGTCTCCTGATTTTAGCCATCCTTCTTACCGCAAAAACGCGTAAAAATACATGCACATCATTTGGCATGTATCAATACAGCATTTCAGACGACATCATACTTTTGAATAAAATAAGTATCAGTCATCCTGCTTGATTATAGCGCCACTAGCATGCTCTCTCTAAGAGTTAGCGATGTGGATTTGTGGGTCAGCCCGCTATCGAGGTGTTACTCATATGCTTAAAGTAAAAGCATAAAACAGTCGTTTCAAAATCTGGACGCACGACTACGCGAAGGATGTAAATCAGATGATTCCTTCATCGATAACGCAATATGGCTAATGGCCAAACAACTATATATCAGACATAGGTAAGGTCATGAGTAAGTTATTGAGACAACGACATCAAGCAAAGCGGTAAGGTAATGATTGACCATTGATACCAATATATTCATCTGCTTTGGTAATGCTAACTTTAATAACTAACGACACCTTGAGCGGTTAGTAGTAAGGTGGCTAGCTGCTAAAGTTAATTGTCCAGCAATGAGGGTAAGCAGCTCAACCATATTTGATAGCTTATAAAATATGCTATCAAAAAGGTGGTGCACAACTGTCATCGCGACACTAAAAATAAAAACACGATATAAATCAAATATCGAGTGTATACATCGTGTTTTAACTGGCGACGTTCAAAAATTTCATTGCTCATAGAGCATGATAAAGTTTCAGATAACCGCCAGCATTATTTTAGCGCCATAACCGGAAGCTATAATAATGGGAAGTTTCATGACAAAACGTTCTTTCTTACAGGTAGTAATATGCGGATATCACTTGCATTATTCAAGTAGAGTTAAGAAAAAAGCGATAAAACTTAACAATTGCGATATAAACGGTTAAATTTAGCCATGTTATACGCGTGCTGGTCACAAACTTATCAATGACTCTTTCGATAACTGCCAAAATTGCGCCTATAACTGCTACTTATTCAGCCCATTACTTTTGTCCTAATCATTGCTATGTTATTGGTGATACATTGGCAATACTAAGCTGGATTTTCAATATCAATAAAGGTGACTGGCAGTCCATATTCTTGGGCGACTATCTCTCCTAACGCTTGAATACCACCGCGCTCTGTTGCGTGATGACCACAAGCAAAATAATCAATACCCAGCTCACGAGCAATATGCGTGGTACGCTCAGAGATCTCGCCAGAGATAAATGCATCACAGCCCATAATGGCAGCCTGTTCGATCATATCTTGGGCACCGCCTGTACAAATACCGACACGTTTGATCACTCTCTCGCTATTGGCAGTCGTTTTCGCATTATTATCAGAGTGATGTTCATAATTAGACGAAATATGTAGTGGGGTACGACCGAGCGCTTGGGTAATCTTTGCGATCAGGCTATCAGCACTCTGCGGTGTACAAGTGGCGATATTACCAACAGGGTGTGATTCGTTGGGGTAGAGCGCGCCAGTAATGGTCATATCTAGTACGTCCGCCAGTTTGGCATTGTTACCAATCACGGGGTGCGCATCAAGCGGTAAATGATAGCCAATCATAGAGATGCCATGTTGCATCAATTTGCGGATACGTCGACCTTTCAGACCTGTGATAGGCGCAGGCTCGCCTTTCCAAAAGTAGCCATGATGCACCATAATCGCATCGGCATTGTCAGCGATAGCCGCATCAATCAGCGCCTCGCACGCCGTCACCCCTGTGACGATACGTTGTATTGGACGACCGCCATCTACTTGTAGGCCATTTGGCGCGTAGTCTTTGAACGCACTAGCAGATAGATACTCATCACAAAATTGCGTCAATGATTCTGCGCTGATGCTGTTGGTCGAAGGTTCAGTAGTCATGTTTTGGCTCATTAGGTTTCCTTATTGTTATTGCCTTGCAGTAACGCAGTATTATTCAAATATAGTGCTTCAAAAAAGTTGTTTGAAGACAAAGACTCATAAAAGATAAATGATCGATCATTATCTATCGCAAATATCTGATAGCGATGATTTTAACATGGCACTGTAAAAGAGTAGACAAGATGGATAACTGAAATGGTACACGATACGTTACTATTTCACGGCATTGCGGTTATAATTTATACATGTGAGTCTGCCTAGCTCTGGCTATTAATTGCCTAATCAAGCAATTACCTAGTCAAGCCATAATGGTTGAATAATCCAAGCCATGATGGTTGAATAATCGCAGTCTTCTCACCTTATTTCTCACTGTCCGTCTGCATTACATTTATAGAGGTTCTATATGTCGTCATCCCAGAACACCAATAACACCCGTAACAAGGTTTCTTTATTAAAATGGTTGCCTTGGGTCTTATTGCTGCTGGTGTTAGTAGCGTTTATCTGGTTGTTCACGAGTATGAAGTCATCATCGGAGGCCACGTGGGAGCCGCCGAGAACCCCGCCAGCCGAGCAGCAAGCGTCAGAGCCAGTTGCGGATACACCAGCGCCCATCTCTTCTTATCATAATGCAGTTGCGCGCGCGTCGCAGTCGGTCGTCAATATCTACACCACACAAACGATGACAGAGCATCCTTATATGGATGATCCCGTATTGCGCCGGTTTTTTGAATATCATGGTGGCCCATCACAAGAGCAGGGCAATACCAATCTAGGCTCTGGTGTGATCGTATCAGAAGATGGCTATATCGTGACCAATGCGCATGTCATCGAAAAAGCGGATGAGATCACGGTTGCATTTAACGATGGACGCAAGAGCCGCGCCAAAATCATCGGTACAGACCCTGATAGTGATCTAGCAGTGATTAAGGTTGAGATGACAGGATTGACGCCGCTTGGTTTCCGCGAAGATCCTATTCGCGTGGGGGATCTGGCTTTGGCAATTGGTAATCCATTTGGGGTCGGTCAGACGGTGACGCAAGGGATTATCTCAGCGACTGGGCGTACTGGACTGGGCGTCAATAAGTTCGAAGACTTCATCCAGACGGATGCGGCGATCAATCCAGGTAACTCAGGTGGCGCGCTGGTCGATGCTCGTGGTGAGCTAGTCGGTATCAATACGGTGATATTCTCGCGCTCTGGCGGCTCGATGGGTATTGGCTTTGCGATTCCTACATCATTGGTCGAGCAAGTGATGAACGCGCTGATCAAAGACGGCCGCGTCAGTCGTGGTTGGCTCGGTATCGAAATCCAGTCACAGCTACGTGACCCAACGCAGCTTGAGACCTCAACGGGCGTGGAAGTGCTAAACGTCATCGAAGGCAGTCCTGCTGCCAAGAGTGGTTTGCGTGTTGGCGATATCATCCTAACCATCGATGGTGTCGAGATGACCGATGCCAATACCTTGATCCAATATGTCGCTCGTAAGCCGCCGAACACTGAGTTGGATGCTCAGATACTACGCCGCGGCAAAAATGCTCAAGTCAAAATAATGCTAGAAGAGCGTCCAGTGCAAGAGCCCATCGAGCGTCCTGTCGTACTACAGGGTGAGAGTATGGATGGGATGGGTGGCAGTATCCAAGGTGATCAGCAAGCACCGATGATGTCAGAAGCAGAGCGTGATCGCATGCGCGAAGAGCTAATGAAACTGTTTGAGCAAGACTCTGTAGCACAATAAAGTGTGTTGCTAAATTACACAAAAAAGCGCGCTCCTTTGGATAAGGAGCGCGCTTTTTTATTGAGTTAAATTTTATCAAAGCATAAAAGCTAATGTTCAGGCCAGTCTTTAGTCCCTACTATTTTGCTAAGGCTTTTCAATCAGCTCATGGTTGATATAGATTACACCCCGCACACGGCAACAGCAGGGCAGGATTTCATCCTCTTCAATCATGGCAAGCGGGTTAAATGGATAATCGACCGTATGCGAGCTAGCAATACGCTTGACTCGGCAGCTACCACAGTAGCCCTCGCGGCATTGATAGTTGACATCGTGTCCGGTGCGTAGCAATCCATCTAACAGGCTCTCGTCATCATGTAGATAGAACTGCTTTTTACTGGTCATTACCCAAGTCATCGCTCATCCTATTGGGATATCTGTGCTATTACTATCCCTACTATTAACCGATAAAATGATTACAGATCAAGCCTTTATAATTTAAAACCTTTATAGCTCAAAGCTCTTATAGTTCAGATTTTTATAGCTCAAAGCTCTTACAACTCAGCTCTTATAATTCGGAGCCTTTATAGTTCAAAGTCGTCAAAGTCACTGTCTGATAAGTCAGAGTCAATCTGACCGACCAAGTACGAGCTAATCTCGGTCTCTTGCGGTGCTACCTGCACATTATCAGACGACAACCATGTATTAATCCACGGGATTGGGTTTGATTTTGAGTTCGGGAACGCCGCTGGCAAGCCGACGGTTTCCATACGTAAGTTGGTGATGTATTCGATATATTGGCATAGAATGTCTTCGTTGAGACCGATCATCGAGCCATCTTTGAACAGATAGCCTGCCCATTCTTTTTCTTGCTCAGCTGCCTTGCGGAATATCTCAATACTTTCATCAAAACATTCGGCGGCAATCTCGACCATCTCAGGATCGTCACGACCATTACGCATGAGGTTCAGCATGTGCTGCGTACCGGTCAAGTGCAACGCTTCGTCACGAGCGATAAGTTTGATGATTTTGGCATTGCCTTCCATCAATTTGCGCTCAGCAAAGGCAAATGAGCAGGCAAATGACACATAGAAACGAATGGCCTCTAGGACGTTGACCGCCATAATGCACAGGTACATCTGCTTTTTCAGCGATCTCAAATCAACGGTCACTTGCTCGCCATTGATATTATGCGTACCTGGACCGTATAAGCTATATAGCTGCGAGTTGCGATACAGTTCATCATAGTATTGGGCGATATCAGAGGCACGACCTAAGATGTGCTCGTTTTGCATAATGTCATCAAAGATAATGTTTGGGTCATTGACGATATTACGAATGATATGAGTATAGCTGCGTGAGTGAATCGTCTCGCTAAACGACCATGTCTCAATCCACGTCTCAAGCTCAGGGATAGACACTAACGGCAGTAGCACCACGTTTGGACTACGACCTTGAATAGAGTCGAGTAGGGTCTGATACTTGAGGTTGCTCAAAAATATGTGCTGCTCATGCGAGGACAGATTGCTAAAGTCGATACGGTCGCGTGACACATCAACTTCTTCTGGACGCCAAAAGAATGACAGCTGCTTTTCAATCAATTGCTCAAAGATAGGGTGCTTTTGTTGGTCATAGCGCGCCACGTTGACGGGCTGACCAAAGAACATCGGCTCTGTTAGCGCATTGTTTGGCGTTTGCGAAAAAATCGAGTAAGTCATGGGACTGCCTTTATCATTGATACGGTTATTAATTTATATGGGTTTGACGGGTTTTGATTTGATGTTATGACACGTTTTTGAATTATAGCGTTTTAGCTTAGAGGTTCTCTAGTGATATCTGTGAGGGCTCTTTGCCATCGTTCATATAGGCTTTGAATATCTCGCTCAGCTCACTATCATCGAGTGCTTCTAATTCATCCAGTGCGCTTTTGCGTAGGGTACTTACATCAGACGCTTCTGCTGCTGTTTTTACGTCTTTTTTAGCCGTTCTCGATACAGGTTTTTTGCCTGCTTTTGCCACGCTTTTTTTGGTGACGGCTGCCTTTGGCGCTTCATCCACACCTAACTGCTGACGCACCTCTGCAATATCAACCTCGACTTGTACGATATGCGAGCCACCATCGTTTAGGTCTGAAAATACGTTTGGGATAAACAAACCACCGTCTTTGATGATTGCGGTATATTGCACATGACCTCCGTTATTTTTATTGCTGCTTACGTGTTTTCGTTAGGGTTGACGCGTCGCCAGACTGTCATATACCTTGTTGTTTTCTCTTTTACCGACTGCCAATACATAAACCACCACCACATCGTCTTTGACGGTATATACCAAACGATACCCTATGGTGCGTAATTTAATTTTATAAGTGTCTGTGTGCCCAGAGAGTTTTGATGCAGGCACATGAGGGTTGGATAGTCGCTGCTGTAATTTTTTCTTAAACTGCTGCTGGATACTTGGCGCTATCTTTTTCCATTCTTTTAATGCTAACGGGTGAAACTCAAGACTATAAGTCATCTAAAGTGACCTTGATAGGCGCTTGCCCATCATTCATCCGTGCGTTTACGGTTTGGCTGAGTGCCATATCGTCCATCGCTTCCATCATGCGCTCAAAAACGTCTGTCGAAACTAGATAAGCCACGGGTTTATTGTGGTTTAAAATAGCAATCGACTCACCATCTGACTGCTTGATTAAGGCAGAAGGATTGTTTTTTAGCTCTGAGATACTGGCTGTTTGTGTCGCAAATATTGGTTGCATGATTCATTCTCCGCTAAAATTACGCTCTAAATATAGGGCTAATTTTAGCACGAAAATTAGGTCTTATTTGTTACTGTGTTAAATTTAAATATTTGCGGTAGCCAATCTCGCTTACCGCTTGTATCTGCTTTGCCGCTGGCGTAATGACTATAGGTCTTTTACATAATCAGATTCTTGACCATTCCAGCCACATTTCATACAAATACCATCTACAAAATGATGGTTGCAGTTTGAATAGCCATAAATTTTGTGAGCGCAATCGGGGCATAAACTTGCCATTTTTGCGCTATCTATAAAGTATGATGATTCGCACTCATCACAAGTGTTTTTCGTTCTATTCATGACCTAATTCAAAGTCTAATATTTTAGTGTTATAGAATTACACTTAACAAATTATTAATTTGAAATAGCTGAGTGTCTCAAGCATTATTCAATCTATAATGGCTAATTAAGGTTTTTAGGATTTAGAGTTTCAGGGAATAAGTCTTCAATAGAGCCTTTCTTAGGGTACGCTTTGTTGACAGAGTACATGAATTCTTCCCAACTATCTGATGCTCTCATTAATCCAATCACAGCATGTAAATGCATTTCTAATGCTTTTCTTCCCTGATTTTCTGATAAATGTTGATGGTCTCTATGCTTAGCAAGACCTTTTTCATCTCTTGGATTAAGTGTTTTTAGCTCATTAACTAAACCAACTGCCATTCGATCGTAAACTACATCGTTAGTATATTTTCCAACAACGCCAGGTCTATTAAATGTACTCCACTTCCAACCTTTTAATCTAAAGATTTGCTCATAAAACTCATCGGGAAATGTTTTTGTCCATGCAAGAAGATCCTTAGTAATATACAAATTAAGAATTTCTTGTAAGGCTTCCGCTTTACGAATATTTTGGTATCCTGTTGCCTCATCTACTAATGCAACAATACCAACCTTAGCTAAGGATCTAATAATAATAGAAGCTTGCATAGCAGTATCTTTTTGGTTTTTATAGGTTACTGCACCTGCTTCATCGGCTAATATATATAACTCACAAACTAAAGGAATAATAATGGCATCGAAACCTTGAAAGATTTTGCCATTTTCATCCTTATATAAAATCTTCTCCTTAACATCATTTAATTCATTAGAGATATATGGCTGTAAATTTTTAGCATCCATAAAAGAAGGTGTATCAGGTAAACGTGCATTACCTCTTACTTCTCTACCTAAAGCTTTGAAAACATCTGAATGCTTTATTATTCGTCTACCATCATTGAGGACAGCGCATTCTAATTCAACGTCAGCAATTTTCAACGTTCCTGTATATTCTGAAACTAGCATAAAAAATCCTTATTTAATGATAGTAGAAACCAATGTTAGAAAAGTAAAAAATAGCGGACTTAACCCAAAAGCCAAACCTGCCATCCATCAGAGCTTAAATCTTACACGCCCCGCCAGCACAATCATCTTCCATATCCGCTTGCGCATCGTTCGCACCATCACGAGTGTTATGGTAGTACAACGTCTTCACACCCATCTTATAAGCGTTTAGCAAGTCTTTTAGCAATATTTTCATCGGTACACGGCCACCAGCATAACGAACAGGGTCGTAGTTGGTATTGGCAGAGATGCTTTGATCGACGAATTTTTGCATGATAGCGACCAGCTTTAGGTAACCGTCATTGTTTGGCATTTGCCATAGTAGCTCGTACTGATCTTTTAGGGTAGCAATCTCAGGCACGACTTGCTTTAAGATGCCGTCTTTTGACGCTTTGATAGAGACCAGACCACGTGGTGGCTCGATACCGTTGGTCGCGTTAGCGATCTGGCTTGAGGTCTCAGACGGCATCAAGGCGGTTAGGGTAGAGTTGCGTAGACCGTGTTCCGTGATATCCCTACGTAGCGTTTCCCAATCGAGATGTAGCGGCTCTTGGCAGATTTTGTCCAAGTCGGCTTTGTACGTATCAATCGGCAAGATACCTTGTGAGTACGTGGTCTCATTGAATGCAGGGCACGCGCCTTGCTCTTTTGCCAATTTGTTTGACGCTTTTAGGAGATAGTACTGTAGTGCTTCAAACGTCTGATGGGTCAGACCAAGCGCGCTGTCGTCAGAGTAGCGTGCGCCATTCTTAGCCAAGTAGTAAGCATAGTTGATTACGCCCACACCAAGCGTACGGCGACGCATGCTGCCGTTTTGAGCGGCTTTAACTGGATAGTCTTGGTAGTCGAGCAGGGCGTCAAGCGCACGGACGATTAGCTCGGCTGGCTCTTCGATATCGCTGACGTTTTCGACTTTACCCAAGTTGACCGCTGATAGCGTACATAGGGCGATTTCGCCTTCTTCGTCATTGATATTATCCAGTGGTTTGGTCGGTAGTGCGATTTCCATACATAGGTTTGACTGGCGAATCGGCGCAATGGCCGCGTCAAATGGGCTATGGGTGTTACAATGATCGACGTTTTGGATATAGATACGACCCGTGCTGGCGCGCTCTTGCATCATTAGGCTGAACAAATCAGCAGCTGGGATTTGACGGCTACGGATGTTAGGGTCGTTTTCGTATTTGTTATATAGTTCTTCGAATTTGTCTTGGTCTTCAAAGAACGCATCATATAGGCCTGGCGTGTCACTTGGTGAAAATAGCGAGATGTCTTGACCTTTGATGAGGCGCGTGTACATCGTTTTGTTCAATTGTACGCCGTAGTCCATATGACGGACACGGTTGTCTTCGACGCCGCGGTTGTTTTTGAGTACCAGTAATGACTCAACTTCCAAATGCCATAGTGGGTAAAATAGGGTCGCAGCACCGCCACGGACGCCACCTTGTGAGCAGCATTTCACCGCTGTTTGGAACAGTTTGTAGAATGGGATACAGCCAGTATGCTGCGCTTCACCGCCACGGATCGGGCTACCAAGGGCACGGATACGACCTGCGTTGATGCCGATACCAGCGCGCTGTGACACGTAGCGTACGATGGCGCTGGTGGTCGCGTTGATTGAGTCTAGGCTATCACCACATTCGATCAGTACGCACGAGCTGAACTGACGCGATGGCGTACGCACACCTGACATGATCGGCGTCGGTAGTGATATTTTGAATTCTGAGGTCGCATCATAGAAGCGTTTGACGTAGCTTAAGCGCTCAGCTTTGTCGTAATTGGCAAATAGACACATGCCCACGAGCATATATAAGAACTGCGGGCTTTCGTACACGGTCTTCGTGACACGGTCTTGTACTAGGTATTTCCCTGCCATTTGCTCGACAGCAGCATAGGCAAGGTTCATATCACGCCAATGATCCAGATATTCTTCTAACTCGTCAAATTCAGCACGGCTATAGTCCGCTAGGATATGCTTATCATATTTGCCCGCGTCGGTGAGCGTTTTGACATGGTCATACAGGTGCGGCGGCTCAAACTGGTTATACGCAATCTTACGTAGATGGAAGATCGCCAAGCGCGCGGCGAGATATTGATAATCAGGCGTGGTCTCAGAGATAAGGTCGGCAGCAGATTTGATGATGGTTTCGTGAATATCACGGGTTTTGATGCCTTCATAAAACTGGATGTGCGACTTTAGCTCAACTTGCGACACAGAGACGTTGTCCAATCCATCCGCCGCCCACGCTATTACCTTATGAATTTTGTCTAAATTAATAGGCTCTAAACGTCCATCACGCTTGGTTACTTGGATTTTATCAATATGTGTCATGTTGGCCTCTATTTTGATTGCTTATAGTGATGCTGCGCGCCAAAGGAGCGGCAGACATTCTTTATGACGCGATTGTAGTCGATGGTAGCAGTAGTTTTTTGGCAACAAGCAGCCACTACCCATAGTGATAGCAAAAATCACTGAGTACTACATATAGCGTGTTTGTTAATCGGTAGGCACAATATAGCGGGAAAATTTTGAAAATACTATATTGATTTTAGGATAAAACTATGTTGCTACAAGGTTGTAGGCAGTCCAAATTTTGGCAAAGGACGATGGGATAAGGGTTAGACGCAAATGCGGTCGATCATAAATTTTTTGTAAAAATAGTGTGGCCGTTTGCTTTTTATTTTCTCAGTGATTGTCGCCTGATAACCATCACCATGGCGGCAATAATGCGGGCGCAGATTGTACATCAAACCACAAAAAATCGCCACCCATATGTTATTACTAGCGAGTGACGACTTGGACCAAAAGGCGCTAAACCTGTCTGAACGATTTACAAAACCATGCGGACCGTCTTGGCGTTATCAAGCGCGGCATAAAGTGTATTGACTTGATCAGCGGCTGTTAGGTACAGATTGACCCGTGCTGAATGAAAGCGACCCGTTCTAGAAGGTTTCACTTCAATAGAGGCCAAATCAAAATCAGGGAATTGGCTACCCAAGATCAGCTTGATTTCATTAAGCAGGCTCTCGTGCTCACCTTCATGACCAATGATGCTGAGTGGGTAGTTCATCGGGAACTCCCAAAGCTCTGGGTTTTGAATGTCTGTTTTTTTGCCTTTCAGAACGCCTTTATTTGGCGTCAAATCAGTGACTTTCACTGATGGCTGATTGCTGGTTGGGTTATTTACATTGTTGTCGACGTTGTCGTTATTATTTTTTGAATCATCACTCATGATATGAGCCTCGCTTTTATAGATAATATTTTTGAATAAATCAGCTGGTTAGAGTAGAGATTTTACCTACAGTACCTTTGTCTGCTATTTATAGTGGCGTGCGGTGGATTATTCAAGTTACGTTTGCCGCTCGTTCATTGTATGGCGCTTAGATGACGGCAATATTTACGGCAAATAACCATCAATAGGCATAATATCAGTCGGCAGATTGGTTTCTCCCAGCGCTTCTCGCAGATTTATTTCGATCGTGCGTGACAAGGCGGTCAGAGGTAACTGATTAGCCGCCAAACCAAACGGCTCTTCTAGCTCTTCGCTCAGCGCATCTAACCCAAAAAACGTATAAGCAATCACGGCACAAACCAAGGGCGTTGCCCAACCAAGCGAGGCGACCAAGCCAAAAGGCAGCATGACGCAATACAAGTAGGTCGTACGATGTACCAGCAGCATATAAGCAAAAGGTAGCGGTGTGTTATGAATACGCTCGCAGGCTGCCAAGACAATCGTCATAGAGGTCAGGCGCTCATCCATGTTTTGGATGACTTGCTCTGAGACCAGTCCTTGACGCCGAATATCGCCGAGATGCTTACCCATGAGGCGCATTATATGGTCAGGGACATTTTTTGCTTGGCGCATACCATTATGATGTATGGATGCGACAAAGGGATCTATGTCCGCCCAAGGTGGCGTACCACGCAGCCTGTGGCGCACCGCATGTGCAAAAGCAATGGTCAGATATACCATGGTGCGCTGAGTCTCACGACCATGCTCGTTGTCATCATCTATAAAGGATAAGACTTGGCGCGTTAAGCTGCGAGCATCATATACCAACTGGCCCCATAGCATCCGTGCTTCCCACCAACGCTGATAGCTGGCATTATTTCGAAATCCCAAAAACAGCGATAATGCGATGCCCAATAAGGTAAAAGTGGTGATACCATAATAAGGAAAAGAGTCAGGAATCCAGTGTTGAATAATGGTAATGGCTGTACTAAGGATGGTAACCAATAGCAGCTGCGGATAGATTTTTGGAATGATTGAACCGCGAAGGGCGAAAAATATCTTAAACGGGTGGGGTGTTTGCCGGACAATCATGTCAGTTTCCTAGCGATGAAATCTGTGAGCGTAGTATTGCAGGTGCCGTATGATTCTAATACAGAATCTAAGTCTGTAAAGCCCAAAAGACTATAAATTTATTCAAACTAAGAAGTAGGGTGGTCACTTAAGCTCGGTAATTGGGATGGTCAAAAAGTTAAATCCTCGCCTATGCTTTTCGTCAGCAGAGCGTATGACTGAATCCTTTGATATTAAAGAGTCTGTCTCTAAAGTAGTTATTGAACAGCAATCGCTGCGATTGATAAAGTCATTATCAAATTTCGCCGTGAAGGCACTGAGGTAGAGCTTATTGGTTTGAACGAGGCAAGCCAGACGATGATAGACAATTTCGGTGTGCATGACAAACCAGATGCTGAGCAAAATTTAGGCGCGCATTGATAACATAGATTAACAAACACAAAAAAGCCGAGATAAACTCGGCTTTTTTTATTTAGCTTCATTGAATATTAGTCATTTTCAAGGAAAGAACGTAAATGCTCAGAACGTGAGGGATGACGCAGTTTACGCAACGCTTTTGCCTCGATCTGACGAATACGCTCACGGGTAACATCGAACTGCTTACCAACTTCTTCTAAAGTATGATCCGTTGGCATGTCGATACCGAAACGCATTTTTAGGACACGGGCTTCACGCTCAGTTAGATTACCGAGTACATCACGAGTGGCTTCTTGTAGTCCAGCAGACGTTGCATCGTCGACAGGGCTTGAGATCGTACCATCTTCTATGAAGTCACCTAAGTGTGAATCTTCATCATCACCGATAGGCGTCTCCATAGAGATAGGCTCTTTGGCAATCTTGAGCACCTTACGGACTTTGACTTCGTCCATCTCTAAACGTTCGCCTAATTCCTCAGGCGTTGGCTCGCGGCCCATTTCTTGTAGCAGCTGACGTGAGACACGGTTGATCTTGTTGATCGTCTCAATCATATGCACAGGGATACGGATGGTACGTGCTTGGTCAGCGATAGAGCGCGTGATTGCCTGACGAATCCACCATGTGGCATACGTTGAGAACTTATAACCACGGCGATACTCAAACTTATCAACCGCTTTCATCAAACCGATATTACCTTCTTGGATCAGATCCAAGAACTGTAGGCCACGGTTAGTGTATTTTTTGGCAATAGAGATAACCAGACGCAAGTTGGCCTCAACCATTTCTTTTTTCGCGCGGCGAGCTTTTGCTTCACCAACTGCCATACGACGTGCCACGTCTTTCATGTCGTGGATTTTCATGTCGAGCTGTTGCTCGTAATCACGAATGCGGCGCTGAAGTAAAATGACGTCGTCAGTAACTTTTTCTAGGGTGCCCGCAAATGCAGGCTTACCTTTGATACGCTCAATGAGCCAATCGACATTGGTTTCATTGCTAGGGAAGGTCTTACGGAATTCTTCACGTGGCATACGACCACGGCGAATCACCAAGCGCATGATTTGACGCTCTTGCTTACGCACGTCGTCGTAGACATCATGCATGATCGCCATGACTTGGTCTGACAAGCGATTATTGAGCTTTAGCATCATAAAGCGTTCAGCAAGTAACGCGTACGCAGTATCCGCCTGCACGCTACCACGACCATAATCAAGCAGCGCTTGCTTGGCTTTGATAAATAGATGCTCGATCTCTTCTAGACGCAAACGTACTTCTTCTGGATCAAGACCGCTGGTTTCTTCTTCAGCTTCTTCTTCCACGTCGTCTTCGTCTTCATCTTCGTCATCATCAAGTGCTGCGGCTTTGGCATTCACTTTAGCTTTGATGATAGGCGGGTTTTCTTTTTCTTCTTTGATGCGCTCACGCTCTTCTTTTGCCGCAACTTTGGCTTCTTGAGCGGCGATTTTATCTTCTTCGGTTTCAGGATCTAAGAAACCAGTGATGACGTCAGATAGCTTTTTTTCGCCATCTTGTACTTTTTGGTATTCATCAAGGACGAATTGTACGGTGCCAGGCCAGTAAGCCATGGCATGCTGTACATCACGAATACCTTCTTCGATACGCTTAGCAATGGAGATCTCACCTTCACGGGTAAGAAGATCAACTGTACCCATCTCACGCATATACATACGGACAGGGTCAGTGGTACGACCAGGCTCAGTCTCAACAGAGGCGAGTACCGCCGCTGCCTCATCTGCTGCCATGTCATCATCACTTGAATCATCGTTCATCAAGATGTCATCGGCATCAGGAGC
Organism: Psychrobacter sp. KCTC 72983; assembly: GCF_014280455.1. NCBI lineage: Bacteria > Pseudomonadati > Pseudomonadota > Gammaproteobacteria > Moraxellales > Moraxellaceae > Psychrobacter > Psychrobacter sp. KCTC 72983. The sequence goes on along the minus strand of NZ_CP060390.1, from coordinate 25,352 downwards.
TGATTCAAAGATTTTGATACCAACATCGGTTAGCATCTGCACAATATCTTCGATCTGATCGCTTTCGGTAATAGAGTCGGGCAGCTGGTCATTCACCTCAGCGTAGGTAAGATACCCTTGCTCTTTGCCCATTTGGATTAAGGTGGCCAGTTGAGATGTGGACTTAGAAACTGACTTATCGTTCATAAATACTCGCTTACTTGCATCGGACATTTTTATATTGTGACTCGCTATCGCTCGCTCTTTGCGTTGATCTTATCAATCGATTGATCAAAATATGGCGTAGAGGTTGTCAATAATATCAAAAATGAGTTGATATGAATAAAGGCTCAAAACACTACAATAACAATGCTAAAAAACAGCTAAAAATTAGAAAAGCTAAAAAGACTTCAATACAGTACCTAAAAAAATATAGTACTTAAAATTTAATACTCAAAAATAGTATCTAAAAGCAGATACGTAAAATAATACCTAAAATTTGTGCTTAAAGATGCATGCTCACAATCATTAACCAAGCAGTGCTGTCAATATACAGCGACACAGTTTAACACAGACCGTAGTCGTCAAGCACGAGCTAGTGATAGCTACCGACCATTTTTTGCCGTTTATTTGCCATCAGCTAAATGATTTAGGAGTGACTCATGCTACTGGGCATAATCATTAGTAGTGGGGGCAGTGGCTAGAATTTTAAAGGGGCATGATTTGATAATTAAACATTAAGACTGAACGGTGACCATCTGTGATGAGCGTTCGGCATGCTGCGCGCGCAGCCAATTGCTCAAGTGCTGGGCCTGCATACGTACAATCGCTTGCTTGATATGATCAGGGTTTTTTATCAGCTCTTGCATCTTCTTTTTTATATTACGCTCAAGCAGTGAGCTGACAAGCTCCTCGATCAAGTCGTCGAGACTCAATACATTTCTTGCTGTTAGTGCCCGATAAAATCCGCCCCAGCTACTGCTTAGCGTCACTTGATGGGATTGATCCAGATTTGATAATACAAAATGTGCCGCCGCATTGGCATCGGTGGGCAAATACTTTATGCACCGCTTAATCGTTGTGACAACATTTAATAAAGCCGCATCTTGCAAGTCTTCCCATGCGATTGCGCGCAATGCATCGCTTGCCGCCTTTTTTTGTATGTGAGCAGGCAGCTGTAATCTTGTCAGCCCAGACTGTTGCCAAATCGATTCGATAGGGTCATCAATGAGTGCGCGCGGCTGAAACAAAAAGCACAGCTGCAATTGTTGGCTGATGGTCATATCACCATCAAAGTCTAGCAGCGCATCTTTAGCCTCGACATTTTGACTGCGCCTGCCGCCAAGCTTTTGATAAACATCATTGTTGAGCAGATAGCGAAAGCTACTGCCTTTTGGCAAAGCGGTCGTCAATGAGCGTACTTGCGACATGAGCTTGGCTTTACCTTCAGCCAGACTCATGTCATAGCGCTCACTTAAGTACGCAAAAATATACTGTGATAACGGCATGGCTTGGCTGATTTGCTCACGCATGGCATCGCTGCCATGACTCTTGATAAACGTATCAGGATCATGATTATTAGGTAGGGTCAAAAACCGCAGCTCTTTGTCATCAGCCAATACAGGCAGAGCAACTTCAAGCGTACGCCAAGCGGCTTTTTGTCCGGCACTGTCGCCATCAAAACTCAAAGTCAGCGTTGGATTGAGTGTCAATAGCCGCGATATTTGGCTTTCATTGATTGCCGTACCCATCGAGGCGACCGCCCCATAGATGCCCGCTTGATAGAGAGCAATGACATCCATATAGCCTTCGACCACCAGCCAGTCGTTAGCACGCTGCTGCCGTGATTCGTAATAGCCATAGAGTACGTGCTGCTTATGAAAAACGGGCGAGTCTGAGGAGTTGATGTATTTTGGCTTGACCTCATCGTCGAGCGCCCGACCACCAAAACCAATGGTGCGGCCTTGGTTGTCACGAATAGGAAAAATAACCCGATCACGCAGCAGATCGTAGTCACGGCCAGACTCTGATTGGCGCACGAGCCCTAGTGCCTTAAGTCCTTCAATATCTTGTGGAAACTGATGCTCAAGATGCTGCCAGCCAAATGGCGCATAGCCAAGACCAAAAGTCTCAAAAGTCTCTTCAGTGAGTCCGCGTGACAAAAAGTATTGCTTGGCATGAGGGTGAGTGTGTAGATTATGCTGATAGAACTGCTGAATTTGCTCTAGCAGATCGTACAAATTGCCATCTTGATCAGCGTTCTGATCAATGCTAGCCATACTTGCATCGTTATCTGTCAGCCACACTGGTAGATAGCCACCATCGTCCGCATGGTTTGAAGAATACGGCTCTGATGGATACGAGTCCATCGAATAAGATGCTGACTCGTAAGCCTCTAGCGGCGGGAAATTATCGTAACCCTGAGCGTCATCATAACTTGACTGGTCTATGTGATTTTGGTCGCTTTGGTCAACATTATTTTGATGACTGGCTTGACGGTTGTTTTGATAGTTATTTCGATAGCTGTCTTGGTTTGTGCCGTCTTGGTTTGCACCGTCTTGATTTACTTTGCTGTGCTCTATCGTTGGGCTAGGTACATTGTGAACTGGCGGCGGTGCAATAGGTTTTGGCGTACGGCGTTGATAGCTGACGTTCTGTTGCTCTTCTTTTGGTACTTCAATGCCTGTTTGTTTAGATAGCTCATTGACTGCTTCGATAAAGGTGAGATTCTCGTAATCGCGCAAAAAACTGATGGCATTGCCACCGACGCTACAGCCAAAACAGTGATAGATATTTTTTTGTGGATTGACATAAAAAGAAGGCGATTTTTCCCCGTGAAAAGGGCAGCAGCCTTTATATTCACTACCAGCGCGTTTAAGCGTGGTGTGTTTGCCAATGATGCTGATCAGGTCAGCTTGGCTATTGAGTTGTTCAAGAATATGGTTAGGAATGCTCATACAAAAAACAGTTTACCATAGGTCGATTATGTTGGGGCAGAGGTAATAAGGTACTGCTAGAAAAATAAGGCCAACGTAATGTTGACCTTATTATCAATGAATACAGACTGTGTTAGCTAGGCTAAAAGACCTCACATAATCAATTATTATCCATATCCCTCACACTGTCGTCATTTAGCGTAGTGCGACGTGTTGGATTGGTATTTAGTGGATCGACGTTGGCTTCTCGTGCAGTCGAGCCAGTGCTTGATTGGCTGGTCACGCGCTCAGCTGACGCTTCAGGCAGACCTAGGCCTACGCTGATACCATTACGAGCAGCCGCATTGTTGGCGACTGGAGTGTTGGCAGGCGTTGTGTTTGTCCCTGCTAGTTTCAACTGGGCTGCGTTGCCAATCATTTGGGTTTTGGTCGCGCCGTTATATTCGCCAGTTGCCACTGAGTTGTCAGTTGTGTTTGAGCGACCAAGCTGTCCAAAGGTAATCTTATTGAGCCAAGTGCGATCACGTTTGGTGCTCAGTTTGACTTTGCCATTACTAGTCAGCATGTTTGGATAGTTGATTTGCAATAGGGTTTTGTACTCATTTGCTAAGTCTGTTAGACCAAGTTTTTCGTGGCTATAGGCTAGGACTGCGATAGCATCTGGAATTGACTCACTCAGTGGATAGTACTGGAAGACCCATTTGGCACGGTTGACAGCTGCCACATAAGCTTCACGCTCGATATACCAGTTGGCTGCGCTCATCTCGCTTTGGGCAAACTGGTTATAGATAAATGTCATACGCTGGGCGGCATCTGGTGCATAGGGGCTGTTTGGGTATTTGCTAATAAGCTCTTGGAAATTGGCAAAGGCAATACGTAGATACGCAGTGTCACGCTCCGCTTGGTTTAATTTAAACAGCTTTAAACTCTCAGACGAGCCTTCCATATTGGCAACGCCGCGTACATAGTAAGCATAGCTGACTTGCGGATTAGAAGGATATAGACGGATGAATTGCTCAGCACTCGCTGCTGCCATCTCGTATTTATCGCTTTGATACTGTGCGTACATCATATCAAGTAATGCCTGTTCAGCGTATTGCCCAGTTGGGTAAAAGGTACGCAGATTGGTCAGTTCTTCAACACCTTGAACATAGCGGCCTCTATCGATTTGAGCGATGGCATCGTTATAGTAACCTTGCTCTGACTTTTCCGCGGTTTCTACCGCGTCGACATCTTTGGCGCCAGTGAGGTTTTTGAATGTCTGGCAACCTACTAGATTGACGCTAAGCGCAAGTAAGGTTATTGAGGACAGTTTGATAAACGTATTGCCAACAGCTTGCATACTTCTTCTCCGACACAAGACGCATAATAGCAGCAGTGCTATCATGCTATATAAAAGGTTAGTGATAAAAAACGATGCTGAGTATTCAGCGATGCACAAGCAACACGTTTTTCATCGAATGCAGTTTTTGTTATGACGTATTGTACTGGTAGATTGGGTCTGATACATAGAGCTTTTATAGTAAGCCTGTAATAGATCAAATGCATTTAATCATATTCAAACGGTTTAAATGGCAAACACTGTCAATAAAACCCAATGGTATTTTTATGCTGTATTTGAATATGGCATAGCAATACAGTGCCATAGCATACAGCAAAACATGGCTATACTTTATAGAATAACGTTTGCTTCGTCTATTTTTTCGCTATCTATATTTTACAGGCAGTGTAACATGAGCGGCTATCACGAGCGATACCGAATATCGCTGGCAGGAACAAATATACAGTAAATTACAGCAATGTTATGTTCTAGAGAGCTAAGCAGTAAGGCATGGCACTTCAGAAGCGCTCAAAAATTCACAGATATAGTCGATACACTCTAAAAATGTCATAGCGCTACTGGGATGAATTTTGCGCAGCCTCTGGGAACGCAGCATGCAAGTAAAATTTATACCAGTAGCGCGTTTAAATCCATAACAGTTTTACATTCAGCTAACTATAGTATGCACTTTTATAGGGCTTGGACGCGTGACATGATACACTAGGGCGGTATTGTCTCCACTTTTTTGACCTGCATAGCTTTTATTATTTGCTAGAAGTCAAAAAACGACAATTTTTTATTATTTTATCTTTGAATGAAGTCACCTAACAAAATATAGTTAGTAACTTTACATAGTTAGCAACTTTGCTAGGTATCAATCCGCTATGAATAATGATGCCATGACTACCCATTTATCACCGAATCAATCGCTAGAGACTGATTCATCAGCACAAGAGTCACCAATGCCAAATAACGTTTTAAATAATGACGAGCCTGACAATCAAGAAATGATGGATGAGCAGGAAATAATGGACGAGCACACTGATGCTCTTGATAATGACGACTTGCTCGAAGAAGATAGCGATATTGATGAAGCACTTGACGATGGCGACATGGATGAAGGCGACGACGATGAAGCGCCAGTAGCTGGCCAAGCAGTGCCAGTAGTGGTCGATATAACGCATATCGTCACAGAAGATCAGTCTGGCTTACGTGTCGATAAAGTCGCTTCACAAATGTTTGCAGACTTTTCGCGCGTGCAATTACAAGGTTGGATCACGGACGGTAGCTTACTCTATAACGGCAGTGTGCAAAAACCAAAAGTCCGTGTCAAAGCAGATGACGTGCTACATCTATCGACAACGTTGCAGCAGCATAGTGAAGACCAACCAGAAAATATCGATATTGATGTGGTCTATGAAGATGATGATGTATTGGTGATCAACAAACCTGTCGGTATGGTGGTGCATCCAGGTGCGGGTAACCAGACAGGCACATTGGTCAATGCTTTGCTATATCATTATCCGCAGCAGCATCACTTGCCGCGTGCAGGGTTGGTACACCGTATTGACAAAGATACCTCTGGATTACTACTCATCGGTAAAACCAAACCGGCTCAGATGGCGTTGATGGAGCAACTAAAAGACAAATCTGTTTATCGTCATTATCAGTGTGTGGTAGCAGGCGATCAAGCAAGCTTGCTGCGCCATCGCCGTATTGATGCGCCGATAGGGCGACATCGTACTCAGCGTACCAAAATGACAGTCATGACTGCCGGCCGTGAAGCGGTAACCCATCTATTAAATGTCACGCCACTGAATGACAACTACTGTTTGTTAGATGTCGGACTGGAAACAGGCCGTACGCACCAGATTCGCGTGCATCTGAGCCATGTGACCCATCCGCTAGTCGGGGACCGTGTCTATGGTGGTCGTCGTCAACTGCGAGCAGGTTTGACAGAAGCACAGCGCCAAGCCATCAGCAACTTCCCGCGCCAAGCATTGCATGCTTATACTCTTGGGTTTGTGCATCCAACGACTGGTGAGGATATTGAAGTGACGACGCCACTGCCAGAAGACATGCAACAGCTAATAGCCGTATTAAGCGACGGTTATAATGACGAGTAAACGCTATTGAGAAAAGCGGCTGTCTAAAGGTGTTTACGACAATTGCCAAGTTTATAGTAGTGATTTAGTGATGCCAATTTTTAGACAGTCAGTAGATAAATGGATGGGGCAGTCATGACAAACAAGCTTCCGATAATAGATAATTTTCCAATGACCATGCTCGCGCAAATGGATGACGTGGCTGTTTTCCAAACGGCTGCTTTTGCGCCGAATAATATTGACGAACCTGCTACCGCAAGCCAGCAAAGAGGGCTTGACAGTCAAGCAAACCATCAAGCAAATTATGGCGCGCTAAACCTCGGCCTGCATGTCAAGGATGACGCGGCAAAGGTATTGGATAATCGTATGAGTCTGTTGGCTGCGATTAATACACAGATGGCAAGTGAGTCATCACAAACTGAGCAACATACTGCTATTCACAGCTTACATTGGGTCAGTCAGATTCATGGTAAACAGATCCATGATATTGATACGACGCCTTTGAGCATGGCACCAATGACGGCTGACGCCATAATCAGCAAGCAAAGTGGTCGTGGACTGGCGATCATGACGGCAGATTGTGTGCCGATTGTCTTATACCAACCCTTAAGCGGTAAAATCGCCGCCATTCATGCAGGTTGGCAAGGATTGGCGTGCGGCGTGATTCGAGAGACTGCTCAGCGCTTTACCGATTCAGGGGCTATACAGGCTTGGATAGGGGTGTGTATCAGTCAGGCCAATTATGAAGTGGGTCATCAAGTTCGTGACCAATTATTGGCTGGTTGCTTAGATAATCAATTACTAACGGCGTCAGATAGTGATAATTTTGACAGTTTATATGTGATGCGCTCAGATAGTGGTCTTGAAAATCATAGCGATACTCAGCATTTACATAAAACAGTTGATAAACTATCGAATTGCGCTACAGTGCACACGGATAAAGTTAAGATAAACTTACCAAAACTGGCCGCTGATCAATTAACAGCCGCTGGCGTGTCGATAGATAACAAAGAACCTATCAGCTGTAGCTATGCAGATCGGCATTACTATTCTTATCGTCGTCAAACGCATATGCAGCAGCCTGCAACGGGAAGAATGGCGCTTGTGATTGTGCGCCGCGCCGCTATGTAAATGTCAGATCACAACTAACAAACCTATTGAGTGCACTGAGTCGTTTTGCACTCGTACACTATATTATTTTTATTTAACCATTTTTGTCATTATTAGAGTCTGTATGAATACAACTAGCGAATCCTCAAAAATATCCCCTGATAGTACGCCTAACGTATCGATTGCTGTTATTTTTCATAGCAACTATGGTCATACTAAGCGTGTCGCTGAAGCGATTGTACAAGGCGCGCATCAGCAATTACCAGAGGCCCAAGCAAAAGCTGTCGATATTTATGATATTGACTGGGATTACTTAGATCAGGCAGATCTATTGGTTTTCGGTAGCGCGGTATATATGGGCAGCGTCACCGCTGAATTCAAAACCTTTATGGATGAAACCTCAAAGCGTTGGTACAACCGCACGTGGGAAGGCAAATGGGCCGCAGCTTTTGCCAACTCAGGCGGTCTGAGCGGTGATAAACTTGCCGTGTTGCAGCAAATTTCTCTATATGCCATGCAGCATGGTATGAATTGGATTGGTCTGCCGCTTATGCCGACGGGTCATGAGGCGCACGATCTCAACCGTCTATCTAGCTTCTTAGGTTTGATGACACAATCTCTTGACGGACCACCTGAGGAAACGCCAGGGAAAGGAGATATTGATACCGCTATTTGGTTTGGTGATCATTTGGCTAAAACCATCATTAAACATCAGCCAGCGGATAGTAAGCGTTAGATAACACAGTAGGTGACAGGCTACTCCAGTAAAAAAGCAGACACTATTGATGTCTGCTTTTTTTATGTCAATGTTATGGAGTAACCATTTTATGGAGCAACCAGATTAGTCGGTACAGGCTTAACAGGAATAGGGCTATCAACAAATTGGAAATGTTGACAACCAGTCAGCATTAGCGACGCTATCAGCAGACAAATAGAGGTAAGTGACTTCATAATAGTATCTCAGAGACGATATATTACCCAATAATATATCTTGTATGTCTATCTATCGTTAGAAGCGATGACAGTTAAAAGTACGGTTTACTTTTAGGTATTATATATAAAAACAGGTCGGTTATATAACCTTAAAAAGGTACAAAGACTTGGCTTTGTTTTTAAAGAAATTATTTATTCAGTCATGACGTAACTTGTCTACTATGCGTTTTTATTAGCTATATCAATGACTAACATGACGAGTCTTATAAACTATCTCTGCTGTTAGGATTGATAGCGGTTGTCAGATAGCGGCTTGAGGGTCAATCATTTAGCAGTATCGACAGATGTTTGAATGGGTTGTGTTATAAATAAGAATAGTGATAATATGTTGAAAGCTGACCAAATAGTCAGGTATATAGCAGTACTAATTCTTGGCAAAAGTTCCTGATAATTACTGCTATTTATGGTCGATTTATTTGCTATAAAAGAGTGTGCGATATCCTACTCATCGACATCTTGCAAATGCGACATAGAATAAATAGTAAGTATATTAAAAACTAAAAACGTACTTGCCGATAAACTTACTTGAGCGGTTGCAGCAAAATATAGATTAAGCGTTTACCTTTCGTACTCAAACCACTAATGCTTCTCAGTCTTATACTCACTTTCATTATTTTAGCCGAGCCTTGCTATGATTAGTTTTTATCTCAATGGAAAATACCATGAGCTAACCCAGCTTAACCCCAATACGACAGTGCTTGAGTATCTACGATTGCATGAAGGCCAAACGGATACGAAGGAAGGCTGCGGCAGTGGTGATTGCGGTGCTTGTACGGTAATGGCTCAACGCCTGCCTAGCACTATCCAGCAAACGCTTAATGATGAAAATGGCAACGAAAAAAATGCTACGCCTCCATTCTATACGATTAACTCCTGTATTACGCTATTGTCGCTGATGGACGGTCATCACCTGATGACGGCCTCTTATTTGGCGGACAATCCTGAGCATCATCCAGAACGTGCTTTGCTGCATCCAGCACAGCAGGCGATGGTTGAGTGTCACGGATCGCAGTGTGGTTTTTGTACCCCTGGGTTTGTCATGTCACTGGCTTGCGTCTACGAAAACAATCGTATGCAGACAAGTTCAGAAGCAGCAAGTCAGAGTGATGCTAAGCAGTTGAGCTATGATGAAGTGGTTGCGTCAATATCGGGCAATTTATGTCGCTGTACAGGCTATCGTCCGATTATCGAGGCAGGCCTACTGATGAGCGATATCGGTCAGAAAAGAGAGGCAGAGCAGTCGGTGATGAAAGACTTGACTATCAGTCTCGCAACAGACGCGATGGGTAGTACAAAGGAATCAGCAGTATCTGCAAATGCGCCAGCTGAAGCCGAGTCGGACAATGTAGAGTCAACAGCTATTGCCCCTGCACTCAATGATGCTGGGCGACGGTTATATATACCCAAGTCACTAGACGAGCTTAATCAAATATTAGCAGCTAATCCGCAGGCGACGATCTGGGCAGGTGGTACGGATTTGGGATTGAGTGTAACCCAGCATTTGGTTGATCACGAGATCATTATTCAGCTCTCAGGTATTGAGGCGCTAAAGTCTTGGGCGCTATCAGATGCAAATAGCAACACATCGACTGACGAACAAACTCAAAGTCAGTCGCTAGTGCTAGGTGCTGGCATGAGCTATCAGCAAATGCTCCCTGTGCTTGAGCAGTATTTTCCACGCTTTGCGCAAGTGTTTGAGCGCATTGCCTCTCCGCAAATTCGTAATATGGGCACCATCGGCGGTAATATCGCCAACGCATCCCCGATTGGTGATTTGCCACCGATTTTATTGGCACTAGATGCGTCAATTCATTTGCGTCATTGCGCGCCTAATCGTGAAGAGTCAGGTAAAGATTTAGATAGTAGTGATTCGGTTTATACGGATGAAATCATACCGTTATCAGCATTTTTCTTAGATTATAAAAAGACCAAGTTGCAAGCAGGCAGTTATATTGTCGCTATTCATATTCCTTTGATGCAAGATCATCAGCATTTATTTATCCATAAGATTAGCAAACGCTACGAAGATGATATCTCAGCGTGCTTGCTTGCGGCGCGGCTTGATGTGTCAGCAGATGGTGCAATTATCGACAATGCAAAGCTTGGGCTCGGTGGCATGGCAGCGATACCACTGCTTGCGGTGCACTGTCAGCAAGCGCTTATTGGTCAAGCTACTGATGTTGCAAGTTTTGAGCAAGCAGCACAGGTGTTATCTGCAGATGTCACACCAATGACGGATGTCAGAGCCAGCCGCGAATATCGCATGCATGTGGTGCAGCGTCTACTGGTGAAGTGCGGTAAACAATTAGTAGCAGAGATGCAGGCTGAGAGCGCTTGACTGTCAGCGTAATTGAGTATCAATACTGCGTCATGAGTGTATTTGTCAGAAATAAAAAAGCGCATCAGTAAATGCGTACTAATAGAAGAGATTTGCTATGAGCCATCATTCGTCTTTATTTGACAGTTATAGTATCCGCCGCGTGCGTCCGCCAAAAAACAAGATTGGCACGTCAGCCAAACACGACAGTGCGATTACCCATGTGATGGGTACGGCAACTTATGTGGATGATATTACCAAACCACAAGGCACGCTACATCTGGCAGTGGGTAAAAGCAGCCATGCTCATGCACGTATATTGAGTATGGATTTGAGTGCTGTCAGAGAGGCTGATGAGGTCGTTGATGTTTTAAGTTTTAAAGATTTACCGGCGCAGACAGATATCGGTGCCGTGTTTGATGGTGAGCCACTGATGGTGAATGACATTACAGAGTATGTCGGTCAGACGCTATTTGTGGTGGTGGCGACCAGCCATCGCGCTGCCAAAAAAGCCGCCACCAAGGCAGTAGTAGAATATGAGCCATTGCCAGCGGTACTTAGTATTGATAAAGCGCTAGAGCAAGAGTTATTTGTGCGTCCGAGTCATTTTATGAAGCGTGGTGATGCGGCAACGGCGCTTGAGAGTGCACCGATTCGTATTGAAGGTCATATTCATATGCGCGGGCAAGAGCACTTTTATCTCGAAGGGCAAGTGTCGTATGTGGTGCCTTGTGATGATGGCGGACTAGAAGTGTACACGTCGTCGCAGCATCCAAGTGAAGTGCAGCAGCTCGTCGCCGAAGTGACGGATTTGCCCTTCCATGCGGTAAACACAGTCGTACGCCGTATGGGTGGTGGTTTTGGTGGTAAAGAAACGCAAGCCGCGGCATGGGCGTGTCTGTGCGGTATCGTTGCCAAGCGCCATAACGCTCCTGTCAGTATGCGTCTAGATCGTCAGGATGATATGGTCGTGACGGGTAAACGTCATGAGTTTGCCAATCGTTATGAGGTTGGCTTAGATAAGTCTGGGCGTATATTGGGCGTCGATATGCAATTGGCTGGTCTGTGCGGTTATGCGCCAGACCTATCTGATGCCATCGTCGATAGAGCGATGTTCCACTGTGATAATGCCTATTACTATCCAGCGGCTCGTGTGGCGGGTCATCGCTGTAAGACGCATACCGTATCCAATACGGCCTATCGAGGATTTGGTGGTCCACAAGGGCTAATGACCGCTGAATATATGATGGACCATATTGCCTATACCTTGGGGCAAGATCCGCTGCAAGTGCGCTTAGCAAACTTATATCAAGATGGTCAAAGCACCCATTACGGTCAGACCATTGAGCATTTCGATTTAGCAAACATCATGACCAAACTGGCAGCGGATTGCGATTACGACAAGCGCCGTCAGCAAATTATAGAATTCAATCAAAAAGCCGCCGCTGAAGGTAGTGACAAGCGTTTGGGTCTTGCGTTAACACCCGTAAAATTTGGTATTTCATTTACGGTGCAGACGCTCAATCAGGCGGGCGCGCTGGTACACGTTTATACCGATGGCAGCATCCATCTCAACCACGGTGGTACGGAGATGGGGCAGGGTTTATATATTAAAATCGCCCAAATTGTCGCCAATGAGTTCGATGTGGATCTAGATACAGTAAAAGTATCAGCGACACGTACGGATAAAGTACCTAATACCTCACCAACTGCCGCGTCATCAGGTACTGATATTAACGGTAAAGCGGCGCAAAATGCCTGTCTAAGCATCAAAGCGCGCATTGTTGAATTTGCAGCTGAGCATTTTGAGGTGGCACAAGAAGAGATACGCTTTGAACAAAACCATGTCTATATCGGCGATAAAGAGACACTAACCTTTGCTGAAATGATTCAGCTGTCGTATCAAAACCGCATCAGCCTATCGTCTACTGGCTACTATAAAACGCCGAAGATATTTTATGATCGCTCCAAAGCATGGGGACGTCCGTTTTTCTACTTTGCGCTAGGTGCAGCTTGTGCTGAGGTTGAGATTGATACACTGACAGGGGAATATAAGGTACTGCGCTGTGATGTATTGCACGATGCAGGGCAATCGATCAATCCTGCCATTGACATCGGTCAGATTGAGGGCGGTTTTGTGCAAGGTATGGGCTGGCTCACAGCAGAAGAGCTGATCTGGAATGATAAAGGAAAGCTTGCATCCGATAGTCCTGCCAATTATAAAATTCCAACGGCGCATGACTTGCCTAAGCAGTGGAATGTGAAACTATACGATCGCAAAAACGAAGAACAAACTATCTATAATTCTAAAGCCGTTGGTGAGCCGCCGTTTATGTTGGCAGCTAGTGTCTGGTGCGCTCTCAATAACGCGGTGGCTAGCCTTGGTAATTATCAAAAAAATCCAGAATTGACCATGCCTGCGACCCCAGAAGCCGTATTAAAAGCAGTTATGCGTATGGAAGGTTCGTCTTGGGATCTAGAGATCAAGGCGGACAAGGATACGATGGATAGCCTTATTAAAGGTATAGAAGAAAAGGGCGATCTCTATAACGACAAAGTCATGCCGCAAGATGTGCGTCATGCCAAAGATATCGATCCAAAAGAGGTAGCCGGCAAACAGACCGATGAGCAGCCAGAGGCGATAGAGCACCCAAATGTTGCAGGGGCAAGAGGTCCTGCGCACAGTGAGTGAGTCATTGGTTCCACCAGTTATCTGGTATGAAGGTCTAGCGCGATATCAGCAGCGCGGCATGGCTCATGTGTTGGCAACGGTCGTGGCTGTGAATGGCTCGGCCCCGCGTGCACTACAGGCAAAGATGATTATCACGCAGGATGGTATCGTAGATACGCTGGGCGGCGGTGGTCTAGAGCACGATGTGATTACTACTGCTCGTCAGCTATTAAGTGGCGAGATATCCACCACGGTATCCAAACAAGTCAAACCAAAAGTTTCTGAAGCTAATGAGACAAGCGCGTCAGCTACTTCTAAAGCAGTACGCCGAGACGCGGTTTATACTAAGCATTACCCGTTGGGTGCGAAATTGGCCCAATGCTGCGGTGGTAGCGTCACTGTTATGTTCGAATGCTTTAATGTGACGCCGCCGATGTCAGTACTGGTATTTGGAGCAGGTCATGTAGCCTCAGCACTTATGACCATCCTTGCTGAATTGCCATGTCAGGTAGATTGGGTAGACAGTCGCCCAGAGATGTTTGAGCGTTACTTAAGTAATAAGCCAAATACTGATAAAGCACATCAGACAGACTGTAACCGCCACACTTCAATATCACATAACAATGCTGAAGCACGACCATTAGAATCAAACAAAACAGCATTAACCCAACCAACCTCTTATAAGCTACCAGTGCATATCCGTCCGCATATCGATGACGATCCTGTCGATTTTGTGCGTCCATTTATCGAGCAGGGTGGTCAGCGTTTTATTTTGGTTATGACGCATGACCATAGTGTGGATTTTGAGCTGGTGCGAGCAGCATTAGATACTGTTTCTGATATCTGCTCAGCTGATAGTAAGCGCTCAGATATCTCATTACCTTATATTGGCTGTATTGCCTCATCCACCAAAGCCAAGCGTTTTAGAGACCGTTTGATTCAGCGTGGCTATAGTGAGCAACTAGTCAATCAGCTCACCATGCCAATCGGATTACCAATTGGTGGTAAAGAGCCGATGGCGGTGGCCGTGTCTATCGTAGCGCAGCTCTTACAACGTTATCATCAGGTTGCTCTTTGAAGGGACTAATTACTTCATGAAACCGTGTCATTTTTCATTAAATAATTAAAACGCTCAGTACTACTACGCCATTGTGAGACTACCAAATGACCCTACATATTTATCAAGCTCGACTGCTACATTATCTGACTGAAAACGATCGTACTGAGCGTGCAACTTCTGATCTTTCACAAGCGTTAGATATTGATCAGAATGCAACGTTATTACCAGTAATTGCAGGCGTGCGCATTTATCCTGAATATATTGCTGACGGTGCATTAGTGGTTGATGATGTGACAAGATGCGTGGTCGAATACGGTCATAGTGAGACCATACTGCCAAAGTACGCCAATGCAGAGGGCAAGCCAGCAATTAAAGTGCACGACTATCGCGACAAACTCATCATGCCGGGTTTTATCGATACGCATGTGCACTATCCGCAGGTAGATATGATTGCCGCTTATGGTGAGCAACTGCTCGACTGGCTCAATAATTATACCTTTGTGACGGAAGCCAACTTTGGTGATCCAAAAATAGCGCATGATACCGCGCAGTTTTTTTTGAACCAACTACTTGCCAATGGCACGACCAGTGCGATGGTTTTTGCGACCAGTCATCCGTTATCTGCCGAGGCGTTTTTTGCCGAAAGCCATAGGCTCAATACGCGTATGATCACGGGTAATGTCTTGATGGACCAAAATGCGCCTGAGCCGCTATGTGTGCCTGCTGAGCAAAGTATCCGTGACACTCAAAACATCATTGATAATTGGCATGAGCGCGGGCGTCAGCATGTGGCCATTACCCCGCGCTTTGCGATTACGTCGAGCCCTACACAATTACGTCTGGCAGGTGAATTGTATGCCAGCCATGACAGTGTGTATTTGCAAACGCATCTGGCAGAAAACCGTGATGAGGTGGCTTTTGTGCAGGAGCTGTATCCCAATCATAAAGGCTACCTCGACGTCTATGATGATATGGGATTACTGGGCCGCCGTACCACCTTGGCACATGGTATCTATCTTGAGACACTAGAATACGAGCGTCTACGCGCGACTGGTACGCAAATATCACATTGTCCAACGTCCAATCTGTTTTTGGGTAGTGGGCTGTTCGATTTACCCAAGACGTTAAGTTATACCGGTGTTAGTATCGCCACTGATGTTGGAGCAGGCACGAGCTTGTCGATGCTCACGACGTTATCAGAGGCGTACAAAGTCCAGCAACTACAAAGTAATCAATTATCAGCACACCAAGGGTTGTATCAGATCACTTTGGGCAATGCACAGTCGCTACTATTAGATGATAAGATTGGTAACTTTATGCCCAATAAAGAAGCGGACTTTGTCGTGATTGATATGAAGGCCACAGCACTGTTAGAGCGACGTATGGCGCAGACCAAAACCCTTGAAGAGCAGTTATTTGTGCTGATGATGCTGGGTGATGATAGAGTGATTGAGCAGACGATAATTGCCGGTCAGAGCCGCTATCGAAAATCTACGGCCTGATGAACTGGCGAAAAACATGAGTCACAAAAAAGCCCCATTTATATATCATAAACGGGGCTTTGATTGGTCTGTATCTTTTGTTCTGTGCTTTTTTGTCTGTGCTTATGAGATAGCTTGGCGGCTTTTTTCCTAACTGGCATTTTCTAACTGACGTCTTCTAACTCAATAAGCACATCCCAGTCCGTAATGTCTATCTCATGGCAGTTGTTACCTTCGCCATTGATACGATCAATCACCAAAAAGTCACTGTCGCGTCCAAGCGCCAATAAGGGATGATGCCAGACGTTGGCAGCATACTGTACGCCTTGATGCGACTTGGCATAAAACACGGCCAGATCATCAGGCGACTGCGGCGGCGTGCCTGCTTTGGCAACGACGACGACATAGTCCTGACCTTCCATCGAGACAAATGCTTGCGTGCCAAACGGATGATACTCCATGACGGACAGCGCAATCGGATTCTCACGTTTTTTGGCTCGAAAGATACTCATACCGACAGTGCCACCCTCAAGCTGACTTGCAGCAAGCGCATGATGGCGAACCGCATAGCCATTATTGATCTCGTAAGTGTTGTCAGCGGTTTGCTCCTCCTCACTATAGCGCTCGATAACCGAGCCGTAAGGGGCAAAGTCGGCTTTGGTCAGAGGCTGAGCCGTTAGGATGACGCTCATTATTTAGTACCCGCCTGATCTGCCACCTTGCCAAACACGCGCACGCGGCTGATACCACCATCGGGGAAGATATTGACGCGAATGTGCGTGATAGGCTGGTCTATCAGGAGCTTGTCGTTACCAAAGGTATGGACATCATCCGCATTGGTTTTCTGAGGCTCAAGCAACGTATCCCAAAACATACTTTGAGTGACCAAGGTTTGCTCTGGGGTATTTGGCGAGTAGACGGCTTGAATGGATACTTTATTAGGGTAGTTGCCTTTAAAATGAGCGGTATCGATTTCGATAGAATCCACGATACCTGCTTGCCCTAAGGCAATAATGCACCAGTCATTGCCTGGCTCACGGCGGCGACGCGTCTCCCAGCCATCCCCCATATTGGGCGCTTTGGTCGGTAACAGTAAGTTGCTAGCTTCACCGAAATGTGCGTCGTTACTGGCGATTGCACGACCGCCATTTAACGCGCCTGCCAAGTCGAGCATTTCACCTTGATTGTTTAGGCTGGCATCAAGTTGGATATCACCATAGACACGCAGTCGAGCCACGCCGCCATCTGGGTAAATATTCAAACGGATATGTGTGACCGTTTGCTCGTTATCAGTTTCGATAAACTCATGGTGATTGCCCTGTAGTGGGGTCATGCCAACAAGGGGCTGCCAGTTTTTACTGTCCCAGTCTTTTTTACTGAGACTAGTAAGCTCAGTTTCATCTTGCTGTAGTAGCTCTGGCGCGTATAAGCTATCGACACTGGCAGAAGAGGGGAAGTTACCCGTAAAATGACTGGTATCGATATCGAGACCTGCGATTTTGGTCGGACGCGCCAGCTGAATGACTAAATAATCATAGCCCAAATGACGCTTACGGCGCGTCTCCCAGCCGTCCATCCATTTACCGTTATCGTCGAATTTACCTACAATAAAGATAGGCGCATCAGGGTTTAGAATACGGCTTTTATCCGCAAAAAAATCATCGGTCGCAAATAGCGCTTTGGCACCCAAGCGACTGTCAGCCACGTTAGATTTTTTAGTAAAGGCTGGCAGGCTCTCAGGCAGATTATTTGCTGAGATGATTTGTCCCACTTCTGAGGTGTTTTGACTCATTATGATTCCTTTTGCTTAATATTAGGTTTAATTGATCGAGTGCCGCTTGTTTTATTTATTCGACACACTGCGGCTTACTTGACAGCCGTGGTAGTGGCTGTCGTGGCAAAAGCTACATCCAGTTGGCTGTGTTGTCTGGTGTTGCTGGATGGTTGTCGTACCAGTGCTTCGCTATCTCATCACGGCGGCATATCCACACGTCAGGCTTATTGGTGATGTATTGCAAAAATTGCTTTAATGCCTTGATACGTCCTGCCCGTCCGATAATACGGCAATGCAAACCGATGGTCAGCATTTTGGGGGTTTCTGCGCCTTCTTCATAAAGGGTGTCAAAGCTGTCTTTGAGGTATTGATAAAATGGCTCGGCGTGAGTAAACCCCGGGCTAGAAGAAAAGCGCATGTCATTGGTCTCTAAGCTATAAGGGATGACCAAATGCGGCTTGCGTGTGATTGTATTACCATCTTGGGCTTTGACATTGAGCCAGTAGGGCAGCTCATCGCCATAGGAGTCAGAGTCATAGTGATAGCCACCTTGTTCGACGACCAGCTCGCGCGTGTTTGGGCTATCGCGTCCCGTATACCAGCCGAGTGGCTGCTTGCCCAGCATGCGCTCAAATATGTTGGTTGCACGGCGGATGTGCTCACGTTCCGTCTCGCGGTACATATATTGATAAGTAATCCAGCGCAGGCCGTGACTGGCAATCTCATGACCGTCTTCTAATACGCGCTCGATAATATGCGGGGTTTTTTCGGCAGCGGCAGCACAAGTAAAGGTGGTGATAGGAGCGCCGTACTCTTTAAACACATCCAACACCCGCCACACACCAACACGGCTTCCGTATTCAAATGCAGACTCAATAGACTGGTGACGGTTGTTAAACTCGGGCGTACCCAAAATATCCGACAAAAAGCGCTCGGACTGTCCATCGCCATGGATGACGCTATTTTCTGCCCCTTCTTCGATATTCAAGACAAACTGTACGGCGATTCTTGCACCGCCCGGCCAATTGGCTTTTGGTGGCTTGCCACCGTAGCCTTTTAGGTCGCGTGGGTATGTATTTTGATCAAAATCACTGATGATTTTTTTGCTCATTGTTTATGTTCCTATATCTCGTAGAGCCTTAAATATTTAATTGAATATTGCTCGCCAAGGAAAGTTTTCTATTGATAACAAACTACAGGGATGATGCGTACGCTACAAGCTGCTGACGTTCTGTATCTGTTAACTGAGTGATATTACCAAGTGGCATATAGCCTGTTTTGACCGCAGTGACGATTTTTGCTTTGTGTGTTTTTAGGTCTTCTGGTGTTTGCAAAATGATACCGGCTGGCGGCGCGGCGAAACCCTGCTGTGTGGGCTGCACCGCATGACAAGTGCTACAGCGCGTATGTACAACATCCATCATAGCGTCATCTGCTGATGCGCTCACTGGTACTGCTTCAGCAGCAGTGGCGGCATTATTGCTAACACTGCTATTATTAACGTTATCAGTATTAGTAGTCGCGCTTGTAGCTGTTGGGGTGCTATTAGTTGTCGTAGGTGTTACGGAGGCAGTAGCGGGCATTGCAGGCGCTGGATCAATTGGTTCAGGTCGCATCCAAATAATCAACAATACGGTCAGTATGGCTGGGATAACCAAGTAGCGTGGTTTTTTATGCCCTAAATGTTTTTGATTAAAGTAATGACGTGCCGTTGCAGTAATAACGCCAACAAACACCAATACCAACCAACCTTTTTCATGAGCATACATCATCGGATAGTGGTTGCTGATCATGGTAAAAATAAGCGGTAGGGTAAAGTAGTTATTCATCAGTGAGCGGTTTTTGGCTTGCAGTGCCAATTCAGCGACTTCTTTGCCCGGTTTTTCACCGCGCCGCACACAGTCTACGAGCGCTCGCTGCGCTGGCATAATACCGAAGAATACGTTACCGACCATCACCGTGCCCAAAATCGCCCCGATATGAATGAATGAGGCGCGATCACTAAACAGCTGATAAGAACCCCAACTCGCGATAACCAACAAGATAAAAATCAGAGTGCTAAAGATAAAGGCGTTTTTACCCAAATGACTGCGCACAATGACTTCGTAAATAAAGTAACTACCAAATAAAAACAGCAAGCTTGTCGCAATGGCACCGATACTGGTAAAAGGCACTTTGCTTGGATCGATCAGATAGGCAGTTGCATTGGCATAATAGACGATTGACATCATCGCTGCGCCCGTCAGCCAAGTCGTATAAGCTTCCCACTTAAACCAATGTAGCGTCTTTGGCATTTCCTCTGGTTCGAGTTTGTATTTGGCAATCTCATAAAACCCACCGCCATGCACAGCCCAAAGATCACCTGAGATGCCTTTGTCTGCTTTCCACTGTGGCGGCTTGCGTAGGCTCAGATCCAGCCACACAAAATAAAACGATGCACCAATCCATGCCACCCCTGCGATAACATGAAACCAGCGAAAAAATAAACTCAACCATTCGAGAAGATAGGCGCCCATGTGGTAAGTGTCCTTTAATATGACAGTGTCTTGATAAAATATTTGTGAGCGGATAACGATTTTCGCTCACAGTTTTTTGATAATAAGGGTCGGTTATGATCCGCGGTAGGTACTATAACCATGCGCACTCAGAAGTAATGGCACGTGATAGTGGCTTGCGTCTTTTATCACAAAGTCGATGACCACCTGCGGATAGAATGCGGTCAGCTGCTGGGCATCAAAATATGCCTGAGTATCAAACGTCACGGTATAGCGCCCTGTATCTAGCTGACGCTCAGTGCTATCAATGCTTGACTCAAACTGCCAAGCATCTGGTGTCACGCGGCCATCGTGATTGGTCGTCCCATGCGCAAGCAGTATCGTGTCACCGCTGTCTGGTACGCGGTGTAGGCGGACGGCGATATCAGCGGCAGGCGTGCCCAAATGAGTGTCTAAGATATGTGACGATAAGGTGGCAGACATAAGGCTTCCTTTGTATTTAGTAAAGACGTAAATAGAGTAATGATGCTAGCGTATTTGATAAGTAGAACGTCGGACAAACATTGATAGTAATAATGTGGTTTGATAGCTGTTGATCGTCTAAGCATTGCCTAATAGTTTGCTTAGACGTAAACGTGTGATTTTATTTTGCTCAGCGGCTGCATTAGCGAGTTCTGTCGCGCGTTCATTTGGCAGGCGCGCTAATAACAGATCCAGCATTTGCTGCGCGCTTTTGCCGGTTGCAAAGACAATAAAAATAAAACCAAATTTATCAAGATAGTCTCGATTGCCTTTAGCGAGCGCTTCGAGTACGTCGTCTGCTGCATCGTTAGCGCCAGACTGCTCATGTGCGGCGCTACTTTGTGTGTTGCGATACTTCTCTTTTAACGAAGCCACATTACCGATTTGCGGATGTCCATCGAACGCTTCTAGCAAGTTGGCCTCGTCGGTTTGCACGTCATGCCAGATAGTATCGCTACTCGCTAAGAGCGCATCGAAATCTGCAAAAGGACGCGCATCGGCAAGCTTATTTGCCCAAACGCTACTGGTACAGCAGATTAAAAGCTGAGCAATAGCTACTTCCTGAGACAAATCATTAAATTGTGCTAAGGTTAAGCTCATGGAGATATCCTTTTTGTTGATATGACAGTCCGTTATGTGTACTGGATAACTATTGTTTAATAAAGGTTTATACATGGTGGTTTTTTGCTTAGACTTAGCGATAGCAATCGATGTTTTTATGGTTCATTTTTTAGTTTTTCGACGTTTGCATTTTTATTTAAGCAAACTCACAGTGCGTATTTAAGTTGCTAGCTTTCTAATCATGATAAATTGACGATACAGAACGTATTTTTTGAGGAAATACTAATAGTTGAGCCGCAAAATGACATGGCAGTATAGTTTTGGTCGTAATACGTGTGATTTATAATTACCATTCTGCTAAAACCTGACTAATTGGTCAACTGTTTTATAAGAAATATTTTTATTCAGTGGTTCATGCTGCGAAAATCTGTGTATTGATATATAAAAACATTCAAAAATATAGCGACTATTTTGTCGAACCAGCCACTTGGAGTGAGATACCATTGTTATGACTCAAGATAATCAGAAAGAGGATATCCTGACTACTGATGCGCCATCGCATCGTAGTCAACAAGTTACGCGCGCGCACAATCAAGCGTTGATACTGGCAGCCGCTGAAGAGGAGTTCGTGCTCCAAAGCTATCGCGGTGCTACGATGCAAGGCATCGCTGATCGAGCAGGACTGCCTAAAGCCAACGTTCACTATTATTTTAAAAACAAAAAAAACCTATATATGGCGGTGCTACGCTCGATTATTGAAGAATGGAATGACGGCTTGGTGACCATGACAGTGGACAGCGATCCAAAAACCGTCATTGAAAAGTTTGTCCGTACCAAACTGCATCAAGCTTTTGTCAATCCTAGTCGTCATAAGTTGTTTGCCATTGAGGTCATCGGCGGTGCGCCTCACTTGCACGAGTTTATGTCAACAACGATGAAAGATTGGGTAAATGATAAAGCGCAAGTCATGAAAGAGTGGCATAAGCAAGGCAAGATTGCGATTACAGATCCCTTGCAACTACTAATTTTGATATGGGCGACGACCCAGCGTTACGCTGAATTTGAGATTGAAATTGTCGGCCTGATGGACAAAACAGCTTATGACACAGAAGATGAAGCACGCGCAGCAGATTTTCTAGTGCCTTTTATTTTACGAGGCTGTGGACTTGAATGATTATATACAGTTAAGTCATTGTGATTAAGCGATCATAGCGGACGAGGTGCACAAACAAATTTTATGGCACCTCGTTTTACTTTTAGACAGGGCTAAACATTCAAATTTATGCCACTTTTTGCGCTGTTTTTAAGCCATCTTCGGCATGTTGTTCCGCAGTATCAAATTCCACACCGTAGTTTTTTGGTAGGATCATATCAAGCGTGATTGCCACAATACCGGACATCGTCACCGCTGAGCCAAAGATGTTTTGGAAAAATTGCGGCGTCTGTGAGAGTACGTCAGGAACGAATGCAATACCCGTTGCTAATCCTAGTGACGTGGCGATAATCAAGACATTACGATGGGTAAAATCCACGGTGGATAGTATACGAATACCCGCAGTTGCGACAGTGGCAAACATCAGTAGCGTGACCCCGCCTACGACAGGCTTGGGCAGCTGCGTAAAAATTGCACCGAGGATAGGAAATAGACCCATCAGGCACAAGATACCGCCAACATAAAAACCAACATAGCGACTGGCAATACCCGTCATTTGAATCACGCCGTTATTTTGGCTAAAGGTTGTCACAGGAAAAGTGTTGAATACAGCCGCAATCAGAGAGTTGACACCGTCACCCAATACGCCGCCTTTGATGCGTTTTTCATAGAGAGGGCCTTTGATTGGCTCCCCTGATATCATCGAGGTAGCCGTCAGATCGCCAGACGTTTCAATACTGGTAATGATGTACATAAAGGCAATAGGAATAAACGCCTGCCAATCAAAACCAAAGCCATATTTGAACGGTACGGGCACGGTAAAAAACGCCGCCTCAGACACCAATGAAAAATCAATGCGCCCCATAAATACGGCAGCGAGCAAGCCTAACATCAGACCGATAAAGATAGCACTTGAGCGAATAACCTTATTGTTAATAATGCTAATGAGCACCACACTGACAAGTACGCCACCACCTAAGAGTAGGTTTGGAATACTACCGAAATCCTCAGCACCAAACCCACCTGCCAAATCAGTGAGACCTACCTTTGTTAGGGACAAACCAATCGTGACAATCACACAGCCAGTAACAATAGGGCTCATAAATGATTTGAGTTTGGTGATAAATTGACTCAAAAATATCTCAACAAATGCACCGAGAAACGACACACCAAAGATAACGGATAAAATCTCTTCAGGACTACCGCCACGGTTTTTGACCACAAATCCTGCTGTCAATACTGCCGCCAAAAAACCAAAACTGGTGCCTTGCAGTGCCATAAGGCCAGAGCCAATTGGCCCTACTTTTCGCGTTTGAATAAAAGTCGCTACCCCAGATACGATCAACGACATGCTAAGAAGATAAGGAATATGTTCCCCTAGACCTAAAGTGCCACCGATGATTAATGAAGGGGTAATAATACCAACGAAAGCAGCAAGTACGTGCTGTATGGCACCTAAGAATGCTTTGATAGGGTTGGGGCGGTCGTGCAGTCTATATAATAAATCAGTATTTGCTGGAACGTTTTCACTCATGGTGGTTTCCTCCTAGAATAACTGCTTAGCACCCAATTAACTGTATATATCAGACAACGTAACAAATCATTAGATAAAAATTAAAATCCAATCCTTAACCTGTTTTTTATCGATTCAAATAATAGGGGTAAGTTCCCGACCTTAAAATAGACAACAGCAATAGTTTATATTTGTTGGCCAATATCTAAATAACCTGACCAATTAGTCAGACCTATTTAGGATATAGGTAAAATGAAAGTTAATGCAATGTTTTTTTTGGTACTACCCGGTTTACGGGTTTGTTACTAATAAAAAATAAAAATGAGTTCGAATGAAGGGTGCATAAGAAGAGTGCATAAGAAGAGTGCATAAGACGGCGGGCAGGTTTTACTAACAGTAGGTTTTATCACTTTTCTTCTATAGTCAATCAATATTAAAAGTGGTACAAGGCAGACGAGTGCAAGTACTACAGTAGTAGGCTAAACGAGTCTAACGCTGTAACACTTTAATAGTGGTTCGACTATAGCAGCTTATGACACAAAAAAGCCTTAATCATATTCATTATGATTAAGGCTTTTTGTATGAGTAAATTCTAACGTTGTGATTCAGTTGCCTAAGCTGCCTAAGTTGCCTAAATTACTTTGGACTTGATGACCATACGGGTGAGCGGATGATGCCTTGTCCTGATTTACCGAACGCCTCGCCACCATTCAATGATTTAATCGTTAGTACACCTTTGCCGCCTTGGGTTGACGCATAGACCACGCGCTTGCCATTGGGTGAGAAGCTTGGGGCTTCATCGATACCCGTATTACCAAGGTTGGTCGTCACCGCACCATTGCTATTCATAATCGCGGCTGAGCGTCCACTTAAAAAGGCGATTTGTGTACCGTCGCTGCTAAACTGCGGACTGGTTGCATAGCCACCATTTGATACTTTGGTGGTGCGTCCTGAGCCAAACTCATAACGATAGACTTGTGGTTTATTGAATCCAGTTTTGTCACTGACAAATACAAATGACTTGCCATCAGGAGCGTAGCTTGGCTGCACCTCACTGCTTGGCAAATTAGTGAGGCGTCTAGGCGTACCGCCGCTTGCGCTTATCTCATAGATATCGGCGCTACCCTCAAAGCTACTAGAAAATAGGATTTTGCTGCCATCAGGAGAGAATGACGGACTCATGTTGCTACCGGCAAAAGGCGTTAGCACACTTGCGCCGCCGCCACTGACGTTTTGAATGTAGATGACGGGATATGATTTTTCGCGTTGTACCGAGTAGGCAATGCGATTGCCATCAGGTGACCATGCTGGCGAGAAGATAGACCCTGCCACCTCGGTGATGGTTTTAGCATTTTCGCCAT